>NZ_CP084758.1:2555000-5159983 GCF_020535565.1 Shinella sp. XGS7
CAGCTAACAAGTTGAGAGTAATGAAGAACGGCGAAACGCGTAATACTCAAAAACAGTTCGATGAATACAAGATCGAACTGAGTCCTTGACGACATTGCAGTCAGCGATGTCAAAGTTATAGGGTCAAGTGACTAAGTGCATGTGGTGGATGCCTTGGCGATTACAGGCGACGAAGGACGTGATAGCCTGCGATAAGCTTCGGGGAGCTGGCAAATTAGCTTTGATCCGGAGATTTCCGAATGGGGAAACCCACCGCGCAAGCGGTAACTCTGACTGAATACATAGGTCATTGTGGCGAACCGGGTGAACTGAAACATCTAAGTACCTGCAGGAAAGGACATCAACCGAGACTCCGCAAGTAGTGGCGAGCGAACGCGGACCAGGCCAGTGGCAATGCTGAATATCGGAACGGAATGGAAAGTCCGGCCTCAGCGGGTGATAGCCCCGTATGAGACACGTAGAACAGGCATCGCCTTGAGTAAGGCGGGACACGTGAAATCCTGTCTGAACATGGGGAGACCACTCTCCAAGCCTAAGTACTCGTGCATGACCGATAGCGAACAAGTACCGTGAGGGAAAGGTGAAAAGCACCCCGACAAGGGGAGTGAAATAGAACCTGAAACCGGTTGCCTACAAGCAGTCGGAGGCCGCAAGGCTGACGGCGTACCTTTTGTATAATGGGTCAACGACTTAGTGTAACAAGCAAGCTTAAGCCGATAGGTGTAGGCGCAGCGAAAGCGAGTCTGAACAGGGCGTTTAGTTTGTTGCATTAGACCCGAAACCGAGTGATCTAGCCATGAGCAGGTTGAAGGTTGGGTAACACCAACTGGAGGACCGAACCCGCATCTGTTGCAATAGATTGGGATGACTTGTGGCTAGGGGTGAAAGGCCAATCAAACTCGGAGATAGCTGGTTCTCCGCGAAATCTATTTAGGTAGAGCGTCGACCGAATACCCTGGGGGGTAGAGCACTGGATGGGCTATGGGGACTCACCGTCTTACTGATCCTAACCAAACTCCGAATACCCAGGAGTACTAGTCGGCAGACACACGGCGGGTGCTAACGTCCGTCGTGAAAAGGGCAACAACCCTGACCTCCAGCTAAGGTCCCCAAGTCATGGCTAAGTGGGAAAGGATGTGAGGATCCCAAAACAACCAGGATGTTGGCTTAGAAGCAGCCATCATTTAAAGAAAGCGTAACAGCTCACTGGTCTAAATAAGGGTCTTTGCGCCGAAAATGTAACGGGGCTAAAGCCATGCACCGAAGCTGAGGATTGGACGCAAGTCCAGTGGTAGCGGAGCGTTCCGTAAGCCTGCGAAGGAGGACCCGTGAGGGCCTCTGGAGGTATCGGAAGTGCGAATGTTGACATGAGTAACGATAAAGAGGGTGAGAGACCCTCTCGCCGAAAGACCAAGGGTTCCTGCTTAAAGTTAATCTGAGCAGGGTTAGCCGGCCCCTAAGACGAGGCGGACACGCGTAGTCGATGGGAACCACGTTAATATTCGTGGGCCTGGTGGTAGTGACGGATTGCGTAACTTGTTCAGACTTATTGGATTGTCTGGGCGGGGAAGCGGTTCCAGGAAATAGCTCCACCGTATAGACCGTACCCGAAACCGACACAGGTGGTCAGGTAGAGCATACCAAGGCGCTTGAGAGAACTCTGCTGAAGGAACTCGGCAAATTGCACGCGTAACTTCGGAAGAAGCGTGACCCCATGCTACGCAAGTGGTGTGGGGTGGCACAGACCAGGGGGTAGCGACTGTTTATCAAAAACACAGGGCTCTGCGAAGTCGCAAGACGACGTATAGGGTCTGACGCCTGCCCGGTGCTGGAAGGTTAAGAGGAGAGGTGCAAGCTTTGAATCGAAGCCCCAGTAAACGGCGGCCGTAACTATAACGGTCCTAAGGTAGCGAAATTCCTTGTCGGGTAAGTTCCGACCTGCACGAATGGCGTAACGACTTCCCCGCTGTCTCCAGCAGAGACTCAGTGAAATTGAATTCCCCGTGAAGATGCGGGGTTCCTGCGGTTAGACGGAAAGACCCCGTGCACCTTTACTATAGCTTTACACTGGCATTCGTGTCGGCATGTGTAGGATAGGTGGTAGGCTTTGAAGCGCGGACGCCAGTTTGCGTGGAGCCATCCTTGAAATACCACCCTTATCGTCATGGATGTCTAACCGCGGCCCGTCATCCGGGTCCGGGACAGTGTATGGTGGGTAGTTTGACTGGGGCGGTCGCCTCCGAAAGAGTAACGGAGGCGCGCGATGGTGGGCTCAGACCGGTCGGAAATCGGTCGTCGAGTGCAATGGCATAAGCCCGCCTGACTGCGAGACTGACAAGTCGAGCAGAGACGAAAGTCGGTCATAGTGATCCGGTGGTCCCGCGTGGAAGGGCCATCGCTCAACGGATAAAAGGTACGCCGGGGATAACAGGCTGATGACCCCCAAGAGTCCATATCGACGGGGTTGTTTGGCACCTCGATGTCGGCTCATCGCATCCTGGGGCTGGAGCAGGTCCCAAGGGTTTGGCTGTTCGCCAATTAAAGCGGTACGTGAGCTGGGTTCAGAACGTCGTGAGACAGTTCGGTCCCTATCTGCCGTGGGTGTAGGAATATTGACAGGATCTGTCCCTAGTACGAGAGGACCGGGATGGACATATCTCTGGTGGACCTGTTGTCCTGCCAAGGGCATAGCAGGGTAGCTATATATGGAAGGGATAACCGCTGAAGGCATCTAAGCGGGAAACCCACCTGAAAACGAGTATTCCCTTGAGAGCCGTGGAAGACGACCACGTTGATAGGCCGGGTGTGGAAGCGCAGCAATGTGTGAAGCTTACCGGTACTAATAGCTCGATTGGCTTGACCCTATAACTTTGACAGTGCGACACCTAGCAAGGTGGCACGTCAGAGGACGAGGATCACACGTTAAGCCGTTCTTCCTTCAACGAAGTTTGAAGACGCAATCAAATCAAAGCTGATTCACGCTTGTAGCTCAAGGCTACAATGCAACTCTACGAATTGGGTTTGCTGTTCAAAGCAACAGCAGGCCAACAAGTCAAGCCTGACGACCATAGCGAGTTGGTCCCACTCCTTCCCATCCCGAACAGGACAGTGAAACGACTCCGCGCCGATGATAGTGCGGGTTCCCGTGTGAAAGTAGGTCATCGTCAGGCTATTTACCCCTCAAAACCCCTCTCAGCTTCGCTGCGAGGGGTTTTGTCTTTGTGGGCTTCAGGTGAATGATGGGGACGCATCGGGGGCCGAAACGCTTGCAGCCAAGCGCCGCCAGGCGCTGGGCGTTTGTCCGGTGCGACGTTGATAGAAGCGGCTGAAATAGGCTGCGTCGCTGAAACCCAGGCCATCGGCAATCTGCTTGATGCTCAAGCGGGTGTAGGCCAGTTCGCGTTGCGCTTCTAGCAGCACGCGCGCCTGCAGGAGTTGCAGCGCCGTGCAGTCCAGCACTTCGCGGCAGACCCGGTTGAGCTGGGTGCTGGTGATGCCCAGCTCGCCTGCGAACTCCGAGAGGGTGGGTTGACGGCGGTAGTTCCGCTCCAGCAGCTCTTTGTAGCGCTGGATGTGGATGCGGGCTCTGGGGAGTGCCGGCGTGATCATGTCGGCGGCTGTGTGGGAATGCTCGCATCGCATCAAACTCAGCGCTCGGCCGATACAGACCAGCAGGGCCAGCAGGGCGGCATCGATGCCTGCGGTCCGCCAGGGGGCACCGGTATCCCGGAATTCCCGCTCCAGGCTGAGCAGGGCCTGCTCAATCTGCTTCTGAATCGCGCCAGCAGGCACTGATAGTTTGCCGGCGCTCGGCGTCATCAGCAGCTGGCTCAGGCTGGCTTGCTCACGCAGCAGCATCTGCAGGTGCTGGGCCAGTACCGTGATGACCTGACCTTCGATGCCGGCCTCGAAGCGGAAACCATGCACGCAGCCCGGTGGCAGGAGCATCAGTGCGGGCCCATCCAGCTGGTAGCTTTGGCCGTCAATACTCGCTTGGCAGGCCCCTCGTCTGATCCAGAAGAGCTGGAACAGCGAGCCGTGCCTGTGGGCTGCGATGTTCCAATTCTGCAGCGTGCTGCGCTCTGCGATGGACTCGCAGTGCAGGCAGTCCAGGCCGCGACTGCGGCCGTGCTCGCCGTAGATGGAGTAGGTGGGCAGCGGGGAGTCCACGCGGGTTTCTCCGAGTCGGAATGTTCGGATTGTGCAAATCCAGGCGGTTCGCGTCCATTGAGGCCCATCCCGAGGCGGCCTAGGCTTGACGCATGGCAAATGCGCTCGCTCCAGCCTTCACGTCAACCGAGCTTCCGCCCGTCTTGCCGGCCCGGACCCAGGTCTTGATTGTGGGCGCGGGGCCGGCGGGTCTTCTGCTGGGGCAGTTGTTGGCGAGCTCCGGCGTGGAGGCCGTGATCGTGGAACAGCGCAGCGCGGCCCATGTGCTCTCGCGCATACGGGCGGGCGTGCTGGAGCCGGGCACGGTCGGTCTGCTGGAGCAGGCGGGTGTGGGCGAACGCCTGCATCGCGAGGGCCTGTTGCACGCGGGTTTTGAATTCTGCGCGGACGGCGAACTGCATCGCATCGATCTGCAGGCACTCACCGGCCGCCAGGTCACGGTCTACGGCCAGACCGAGCTGACCCGCGACCTGATGCAGGCGCGCGAGCAACAAGGCCTGCCTACGGTCTACGAGGCCGAATCGGTGCAACTGCTGGATCCTGACAGCGAGCGCCCCGGACTGCGCTTTACGCACCAGGGCCGGGTCCATGAGTTGCGCGGCGACTTCATCGCCGGCTGCGACGGCTTTCACGGCGTCTGCCGGGCCAGCATCGCACCTGAGCGCCTGCGTTGCCATGAGAAGGTCTACCCCTTTGGCTGGCTGGGCCTGCTGGCCGATGTGCCGCCGGTGGCGCCGGAGCTGATCTATGTCCGGCATGAGCGTGGTTTTGCCCTGTGCAGCCAGCGCAGCCCCACGCGCAGCCGCTACTACCTGCAGGTGCCGGCCGGCGAGCCCCTGGAACACTGGTCTGACGAGGCCTTCTGGGCCGAGCTGGCGCGTCGCCTGCCGGCCGAGGTGGCGGCACGGCTGCATACCGGTCCGGCGCTTGAGAAAAGCATTGCGCCCCTGCGCAGCTTTGTGGCCGAGCCCATGCGCCACGGCCGCCTTTTCCTGGCCGGCGACGCGGCCCACATCGTGCCACCCACCGGGGCCAAGGGCTTGAATCTGGCGGCCTCTGACGTGGCCTATCTCTGGCAGGGCTTTAGCGAGTTCTACAGCCAGGGCAGTAGCCTGGGACTGGATCATTATTCCGAGCGTTGCCTGCGCCGCATCTGGAAGGCGGAGCGCTTCTCCTGGTGGATGACCAGCCTGCTGCACCGCTTTCCGCAGCATTCGTCTTTCGATCAGCAACTGCAGCGGGCCGAGCTGGCCTATCTGCTGGAGTCCGAGCATGGCCGCGCCATGCTGGCCGAAAACTATGTGGGCCTGCCGCTCTGATACCGGCCTGGGCAGCACAAGGGAGTGAGAGACCGCCATGTCCGACCAGCCTTCGCCCCCATCCCCCCATCCTCAGGCGCTGCGCTTCGAGCCCGTGCCCGAGGGTGTCTACCCCCGCCTTGTCCACCCGCCCTACAAGTCCACCCAGACGCGCGGCCCCTCCCAGCCCGCCTTGCGGGTGCACCTGCCTGCGGCAGTGTCCGGGGGCTTGCAGATCCCGCCTGGGCTTGTGCTATCGCGCGAGGCCGACCTGACCCGCCAGGGCCAGGCCGCGCCCCTGGGCGAGAAGATCGTGGTCTGCGGCCGGGTGCTGGACGAGGACGGGCGCCCGGTGCGCCACAGCCTGATCGAGGTCTGGCAGTGCAATGCCGCCGGCCGCTACTGGCACAAGAAGGACCAGCACGAGGCGCCGCTGGACCCCAACTTCTACGGCCTGGGCAAGCTGATGACGGACGAGGCGGGCCGCTACCGCTTCATCACCATCAAGCCAGGCCCCTATCCCTGGGGCAATCACGACAAGGCCTGGCGCCCGGCCCATATCCACTTCTCGCTTTTCGGCAATGTGCATGCCCAGCGCCTGGTCACGCAGATGTACTTTCCCGCCGACCCGCTCTTCGAGGTCGACCCCATCTTCCAGGGCATTCCCGACGCCGCCGCGCGCCAGCGCCTGATCGCCCGTTTCAGTCTGGACGAGACCGTGGGCGGCGAGATGCTGGGCTATGTGTTTGACATCGTGCTGCGCGGCCGCGCCGCCACGCCCTTCGGCCTCTGAGCGGCCCCCCGAAGATCACGCCATGCAGAACACCGAGACGAACACCGGGATGCCCGGGCTCACCAGCTCCCAGACCATCGGCCCCTTTCCGCACGAGGCCTGGGCCTGGGCCGTGCACGGCCCCGCGGCCCGCCCACCCAGCGCCACGCTCTGTCTGCAGGGCCGCTTGCTGGACGGGCAGGGCCGCCCCATCGACGACGGCTGGATCGAGGCCTGGACGCCCCTGGCCCAGGCGCTGGAGCTGCAGGCGGGCTACCCCTTGCCCGGCTTTCGCCGCATGCCCACGGACGGCGAGGGCGGCTTCACGCTCTGGTTCAGCCCGAGTGCCGTGCCGGGCGAGCCCCTGGCCCTGATCACCGTGTTTGCACGCGGCCTGCTCTTGCACCGCTTCAGCGCCGTGTTCGCGGCCGATGATGCCGGGCTGGCCGCCTCGTCCCTGCTGAACCAGGTGCCCGTGGCCCGTCGCCCCAGCCTGCTGGCCCAGCCGGTGCCCGAAGCGCCCGGCCACTACCGCTGGGACATCCGCCTGCAGGGCGAGCCCCAGAGCGAGACGGTATTTTTCGACTACGCCTGAGGCCGTGGCGCGCCGGGCGCAGGCCGCCCCGGTCACAATAGGGCTCCGGCGGGCTTTCTGGCCCGCCTTGTCTTTGTGGAGTCCTGATGAAGAGCGTCACTTCTAAAATACGCAGGCTGCCGGCCCTGGCCGTGGCCTTCTGCACCGCTGGTGCCCACCCCGCTGAGCGCCTGGCCGAACACCCGGCTGCATCTGCCAGCACCCGCCGCACCCTGCTGGGCGCCGCCGGTCTGCTGCTGGCCCTGGGCAGCGCGGCCCAGGCGGCCCCCGCGCTGCCCAAGACAGCCTTTGTCTACGTGAGCCCTGTGGGCGAGGCCGGCTGGACCTACCAGCACGAGCAGGGCCGCCGCGCCGCCGAACAGGCCCTGCCGGGCCTGCAGACCACGGCCGTGGAGAGCGTGGCCGAGGGCGCCGATGCCGAGCGCGTGATGCGCGACCTGGCCCAGCAGGGCTACCAGCTCATCTTTGCCACCAGCTTCGGCTATCTGGAGCCGGCCCTGCGCGTGGCCGCGGACTTCCCGCAGCTGCGCATCGAGCATGCGGGCGGCTACAAGACCGCCCCCAATCTCAACACCTACAACGCCCGCTTCTACGAGGGCCGCTACCTCGCCGGCCTGCTGGCTGGCAAGAGCAGCAAGAGCGGCGTGGCCGGCTATGTGGCGGGCTTTTCCCTGCCCGAGGTGGTGCAGGGCATCAACGCCTTCGCGCTGGGCATGCGCGCGGCCAATCCCAAGGCCCAGGTGCGCGTGCTCTGGCTCAACAACTGGTACGACCCCGCCCGCGAGCGCGAGGCCGCGCTGACCCTGGTGAACCAGGGCGCCGATGTACTGACCAACCACAGCGCCTCGCCCGCCGTGCCCCAGGTGGCGGAAGAGAAGGGCGTGCGCCTGATCGCCTACACCAGCGATATGCGCCGCTTCGCGCCCAAGGCCCAGCTCGCCGCCGTCACCCACCACTGGGGCCGCTACTACACCCAGCGCATCCAGGCCGTGCAGCAGGGCCAGTGGAAGCCCCAGCCCGTCTGGGGCGGCCTGGCCAGCGGCATGATCGAGCTCAGCGCCCTGCGCCCCGATCTGCCCAAGGCCACGCGCCAGCTGATCGAGCAGCGCCGCCAGGACATCGTCGCCGGCCGCTTCAGTCCCTTCTCGGGCCGGCTGGTGGACAACCAGGGCCGCGAGCGCCAGGCCCGCGGCGTGCTGGGCGATGCCGAGATTGCGAGCATGGACTGGTTCGTCGAAGGTGTGCAGGCCGCCAGCGTCAGCGCACGCTGAGAAGGCCTCCAAAAGCCAGCCCCCTCCAAAGGGGGCGCGCAGGGCGCACCCAGGCCCGCGCCCCTGACCTAGACTCCCCGGCAGATTGAAAAACGCCGGCCGGGGAGTCCCATGCAACAAGTCGAAAAAACCCTTGCTTTCCTGCGTCTGATGTCGGGTCGGTGCGCTCTGCGCGCCACCCGGGGTCAGGTCTTGCAGCGCCCACACGCCCGTGTGCGGTCGCTGCGGTCGCTGCAGGTGCTCCTGGGCCTGCTGGGCAGCCTGGCCCTGGCGGCGCCGGCGGCGGCGGTGAGTGTGAGCAGCGTGAGTCCGCAGGGCGAGGTGCGCGAGGTGCGTCAGCTGCGCCTGCGCTTTTCCGAGCCCGTCGTGCCCCAGGGCGACCCGCGCCTGCCGGCCCCGGCCGAGCTCAGCTGCGAAGGCCTGCCCGCGCCCAAGGGCGATGGCCGCTGGTCCCAGGCCAGCGAGTGGCTGTTCGATCTGGCCCAGCCCCTGCCCGCGGGCAGCCGCTGCCGCATCCAGCTCAAGGCCGGTTTCAAGCCCCTGCAGGGCGAGCTCAGCGGCCCGCGCGAGTTCAGCTTCAGCACTGCGGCGCCGGCCGTGCTCCAGGTGGAGCCCTGGCCCGGCAGCCGCATCGAGGAAGACCAGGCTTTCTTGCTCCAGCTCAGCGGCCCCATCAGGGCCGAGAGCCTGGCGCGCGGCGCCTGGTGCGAGGTGCAGGGCATCGGCGAACGCCTGCCCCTGCGCGTGATCGAGGGGGCGCCGCGCGAGGCCCTGCTCAAGGCCCGCCGCGTGCCCAAGGCCCAGCAGGCCCAGCAGCTGCTCGTCAGCTGCCAGCGCCCGCTGCCGCCCAAGGCCAAGCTGCGCCTGGTCTGGGGGCCAGGTATTGCCTCGGCCCTGAATGCGCAGCTGCTCACCCGTGCCGAGCAGCGCTTCGACTACGAGGTGCGTGAACCGCTCACGGCCGAATTCAGCTGCGAGCGCGAACGCGCCGGCGCGCCCTGCCTGCCGATCCGGCCGGTGGTGTTGCGCTTCTCCGAGCCGGTGCCGCGCGAGCAGGCCCTGGCCGTGCGCCTCAAGCCCGCCGAGGGCGGCGCGGCCCTGGCCCCGGTGGTGGACAAGGACGACAAGTCCACCGAGCTCTCCGAGCTGCGCTTTCCCACGCCCCTGGCCGAGAACGCGGCCTACCAGATCGAGCTGCCCTCCGGGCTCAAGGACCAGAGCGGCCGCGCCCTGGCCAATGCCGCCAGCTTCCCGCTCAAGATCAGCACCGGCGGCGCGCCGCCGCTGGCCAAGTTCGCGGCCGCGCCCTTTGGCGTGATCGAGCTGCCCACCGAGCGCGATGCGCCCGGGCCGGCCCTGCTGCCCGTGACCCTGCGCCACACCCAGGAGGATCTGGCCGGCCAGAAGGCCAGTGCCGGCCGGGTGCAGATCAAGCGCCTGGACAGCGATGCCGAGATCCTGGCCGCCTATCTGCGCCTCAAGCGCTGGCACGAGAGCCAGCTGCCGGCGCGCGAGCTGGGCCTGCCGCAAAGCCAGTGGACCGAGCTGGTGGAGGACGAGGGGCCCAATGGCCAGCGCCGCCAGCGTCGCGTGGAGCGCTATGTGCACACGCGCGAGCTGTCCATGCTGGCGCGCGAATCGGGCGTGCAAGACCTGGCCCTGCCCAGCCTGGCCACGCCGGCCGGCGCCCCGCCACGGCCCTTCGAGGTGCTGGGCCTGCCCATTGCCAGCCCCGGCTACCACGTGGTGGAGATCGCCTCGCGCCGCCTGGGCCAGGCCCTGCTGGACAAGGCCCAGCCCATGTATGTGCGCACCGGCGTGCTGGTCACCAATCTGGGCGTGCACTTCAAGTGGGGGCGCGAGAACAGCCTCATCTGGGTCACCAGCCTGGACCGCGGCCGCCCCGTGCCCGGCGCCGAGGTGGCGGTGAACGACTGCCGTGGCAAGCGCCTGTGGGCCGGCCGCACCGATGAGCAGGGCCGTGCCCTGGTGCCCGAGGCCCTGAGCCTGCCCAGCGGGCCGGGCCAGCGCTGCGAGGGCGAGTACGGCTTCTTCGTCACGGCCCGTGCCGCCGCGCCCGGCGGCGCGCGCGATATGGCGTTTGTGTTCAGCAGCTGGAACCGCGGCATCGAGTCCTGGCGCTTCAACCATCCCACGGCCCGCGGCGCCCAGCCCGACAGCCGCGCCCACAGCGTGCTGGACCGCAGCCTGCTGCGCGCGGGCGAGACCCTGTCGATGAAGCATTTCTTCCGCGAGGAGACGGGCCAGGGCCTGCGCCTGGCCAAGGAAGGCGGCCGGCCCGAGCGCGTGCGCCTGCTGCATGAGGGCAGCGGCCAGGAGATCACCGTGACCGAGTCTCTGGACTGGAATGCCCAGGGCACGGCGCTGAGCCAGTGGGCCATTCCGCCCGCGGCCAAGCTGGGCAGCTACCGCATCATGCTGGAGCGCGGCCAGGGCGCGCAGCAGCGGCGCTGGGACAGCGGCGAGTTCCGGGTGGAGGAGTTCCGCGTGCCCCTGGTGGAGGCGCGGCTGAGCCCGCCCAAGGGCCCCCTGGTGGCGCCCACGGAGCTCAAGATCGGCGCCCAGCTCAGCTACCTCTCGGGCGGCGGCATGGCCCAGACCCCGCTCTCGGTCTCGGCCCTGCTGCGGCCGCGCGGGCTCAACTTCGCCGGCTATGAGGACTTCCAGTTCCAGCCCCCGCGCGACCCGCGCAGCCTGGCCGCCGAGGCCGGCGGCGAGATGGGCGGGGAGGGCGAGGAGGGCAGCGCGCCCGCCAGCGGCGGCAAGCTGGTGGCCGACAAACTGGCCCTAGCCACCGACGGCCAGGGCGCGGCCACGCTCACGCTCAAGGGCCTGCCGGCCCTGCAGCAGCCCAGCGAGCTGCTGACCGAGTTCAGCTTCAACGATCCCAATGGCGAGCGCCAGACCCGTTCCGTGCTGCTGCCGCTGTGGCCGGCGCGCCTGGCCCTGGGCCTGCGGGCGGCCTCCTGGGCCAGCAGCCGCGGCCAGGTGGGCTTCAAGGTGGTGGCCCTCAATCTGGAGGGCAAGCCCATGGCCGGCCAGAAGGTGGTGGTGCGTGCGCGCCTGGCCCAGACCCTGTCCACGCGCAAGCGCATGGTGGGCGGCTTCTATGCCTATGACAACCGGGTGGAGCTCAAGGAGCTGGGCGAGGTCTGCAGCGGCAGCAGCGATGCCCAGGGCCTGCTGACTTGCGAGGCCAGGCTGGAGAACGCCGGCCAGGTGGAGCTGATCGCCAGCGCCAAGGATGCCGAGGGCCGCACGGTGGAATCGGCCACCAGCGTCTGGGTCACGCGCCAGGGCGAGCTCTGGTTCGCACAGGACAACGACGACCGCATCGACCTGCTGCCCGAGAAGCGCGCCTACGAGCCCGGCGAGACCGCCCGCCTGCAGCTGCGCATGCCCTACCGCGAGGCCACGGTGCTGCTGAGCATCGAGCGCGAGGGCATCATGGACACGCGCGTGCTCACGGTACGCGGCGACGACCCCACGGTCTCGCTCAAGATCGAGCGCGACTGGTCGCCCAATATCTATGTCTCGGCCCTGGTGCTGCGCGGACGCATCCGCGATGTGCCCTGGTACAGCTTCTTCACCTGGGGCTGGCGTGCGCCGCGCCAGTGGTGGTCCGACTGGCGCGCCGGCCGCGACTACCAGGCGCCCACGGCCATGGTGGATCTGGCCAAGCCCTCCTTCAAGCTGGGCGTGGCCGCCTTGCAGGTGGGCCTGCAGCGCCACCGCCTGGAGGTCTCGGTCACGCCCGACAAGCCCCAGTACGGCGTGCGCCAGAAGGCCCAGGCCCTGATCAAGGTCAGCCAGGATGGTCGCCCCGTGCCGGGCGCCGAGATCGCCTTCGCCGCCGTGGACGAGGGCCTGCTGGCCCTGCGCGGCAACGAGAGCTGGAATCTGCTGGGCGCCATGCTGCAGCCCCGTCCCTGGGGCGTGGAAACCGCCAGCGCGCAAAGCGAGATCATTGGCCGGCGCCACTATGGCCGCAAGGCGGTGGCCGCGGGCGGCGGTGGCGGGCGTGGCGGCACGCGCGAGCTCTTCGACACCTTGCTCACCTGGCAGCCGCGCGTGCGCGTGGACGCCCAGGGCGAGGCGCGGGTGGAGGTGCCGCTGAACGATTCGCTCACGGGCTTCCGCCTGGTGGCCGTGGCCGATGCCGGCGTGCAGGCCTTCGGCACCGGCCAGACCAGCATCCGCGTGAGCCAGGACCTGCAGCTGCTCTCCGGCCTGCCGCCCCTGGTGCGCGAGGGCGATCAGTTCCAGGCCCTGCTCACCCTGCGCAACACCACGTCGCGCGAGATGAAGCTGCGCGCCAGCCTGGCCGGCACGGCCCAGCTGAGCGGCGCGTCCGACAGCGCGAGCGAGCCCGATCTCAAGCGCCAGCCCCTGAGCCTGCCGCCGCAAGACCTGACCCTGGCGCCCGGCGCCGCGCGCGAGCTGCAGTGGACGGTGAGCGTGCCCGCCAATGCCCTGAGCCTGGTCTGGGAGGCCGAGGTGCAGGAGCAGGGCGGCGCCAAGGCGCGCGACCGCATGAAGGTCACGCAGCTGGTGCAGCCGGCCGTGCCGGTGCGGGTGCTGCAGGCCAGCCTCAGCCAGCTGGACGGTCGCCTGAGCCTGCCGGTGGCCGCGCCCGCCGACGCCCTGCCGCAGCGCGGCGGCCTGGCCGTGAGCCTGCAGCCCAGCCTCACCGGCGCGCTGCCGGGGCTGCGGCGCTTCTTCGAGCAATACCCCTACAGCTGCCTGGAGCAGCTCAGCGCCAAGGCCCTGGGCCTGGGCGACCGGGCGCAATGGCAGAGCCTGATGAACCGCCTGCCCAGCTATCTGGACAGCGATGGCCTGGCCAACTACTTCCCGCCGCGCCCCGATCAGGCGCCCCAGGGCAGCGACCGTCTCACCGCCCATCTGCTGGCGGCGGCGCATGAGGCCGGCCAGCCCCTGCCCGAGGCCGCGCGCGAAGCCATGCTCGGCGGCTTGAGCGCCTTTGTGGAAGGTCGGCTGCAGCGCCGCTTCTGGTCGCCGCGGCCCGACACCGAGGTGCGGCGCCTGGCCGCGCTGGAGGCGCTCTCGCGTTATGGCCGCGCCAGCGCCCGCCTGCTGGCCACGGTGGATGCGCGCAATGTCACGACCTGGCCCACGGCGGCCCTGATCGACTGGCTGCAGATCCACCGCCGCCTGAGCGACGCCCCCGAGCGAGAGAAGCGCATTGCCGAGGCCGAGGCCCAGCTGCGCAGCCGCCTGAGCTATGCCGGCAGCACGCTGAAGTTCAGCACCGAGGAGGGCGATGCCTGGTGGTGGCTGATGGACGGGCCCGACGCCAATGCCTCGCGCCTGATCCTGGCCGTGCTGGACCTGCCGGGCTGGAAGGAGGAACTGCCGCGCCTGGTGAGCGGCGCGCTGGGCCGCCAGAAGCTGGGCGCCTGGGGCACGACCACGGCCAATCTCTGGGGCGTGCTGGCGCTGCAGAAGTTCGCCGCGCGCTTCGAGGCGGTCAAGCCTGCGGGCCGCAGCGTGGCCAGCGTGGACGGGCGCGCGCCCCAGACCCTGGACTGGGCCCGCCAGCCCGAGGGCGGTGCGCTGCGCCTGCCCTGGCCCGCCCAGGCCCAGGGCAGCCTGAGCCTGGAGCAGCAGGGCGCAGGCAAGCCCTGGGTCACGGTGCAGAGCCTGGCGGCCCTGCCGCTGAAGGCGCCCCTGGTCTCGGGCTATCGCCTGAGCAAGAGCATCCAGGCCGTGGAGCGCAAGGCCAAGGACCGCTGGAGCCGCGGCGATGTGCTGCGCGTGCGCCTGGAGCTGGAAGCCCAGAGCGATATGAGCTGGGTGGTGCTGTCCGACCCCGTGCCGGGTGGCGCCGCCATCCTGGGCTCGGGCCTGGGCGGCGACTCGGCCCTGGCCACGCGCGATGAGCAGCGCGAGGGCAGCGCCTGGCTGGCCTACGAGGAGCGCAGCTTCGAGGCCTGGCGCGGCTACTACCAGTACCTGCCGCGCGGCAAGCATGTGATCGAGTACACCCTGCGCCTGAACAACCCTGGCAGCTTCCAGCTCCCGCCCACCCGGGCCGAGGCCATGTACGCGCCGGACAGTTTTGGCGAGCTGCCGAATGCGGCGCTGGAGGTGGCGCCGTGACAAGAATTCGGCGCGGCACACCGCTGCCACCGGGAGCCGGGCGGCAGGGCGTACTGCGAAGCGAAGTCAAGGGGGAGGGCGTGGCCGCAGGCCACGGCCGGAGGACATGAGCGCAGTAGTGCGCCCTGGCGCCCGGCTCCGTCGCCCGATGTTTCGCCAGCTGAGGGCTCTTCGCCAAGAGCAGGGGGTGGGGAGCTTCGCTCATGTCCTCCGGATCGGGCTGCGCCCGCTCCTCCCCCTTTACTTCGCTACGCCCCCCACCCCCTACTCTTGGCTATCGTTGCATCGGGGCCTGCGGGGAGTGGTTTGCGTCGGTTTGCTGCTCGCGGCCAGCGCTACGGCCAATGCACTGCCCAGCTTCGCCGAAGTCCGTGCAACTCACCGCGTCTCCGATTTCACCCTGCTCGACCGGCGCGGCGAGCCCTTGCAGACCCTGCGCCTGGACAAGACCCATCGCACCCTGGCCTGGGTGCCGCTGGAGCAGATGTCGCCGGCCCTGCTGCAGGCGCTGCTGCTGAGCGAGGACCGGCGTTTCTACGAGCACAGCGGCGTGGACTGGAGCGCGGTGGCGGCCAGTGCCTGGGGCAATCTCTGGAACCAGCGCACCCGCGGCGCCTCCACGCTGACCATGCAGCTGGCGGGCCTGATCGACGAGGACCTGAGCCGGCCCACGGGCGGTCGCAGTCTGGCGCAGAAGCTGGGCCAGGTGGTGGTGGCCAAGCAGCTGGAGGCGCGCTGGAGCAAGGCCCAGATCCTGGAGGCCTATCTCAACCGTGTGCCCTTCCGCGGCGAGCTGGTGGGCATACAGGCTCTGTCCCAGGTGCTGTTCGGCAAGCTGCCGGCCGGACTGGACGCCCAGGAGGCAGCTCTGGCCGCGGCCCTGCTGCGCGCGCCCAATGCGCGGCCCGCCCAGGTGGCGCAGCGCGCCTGTGCCGTGCTCAAGGAGCAGGGCCTGGGCTGCGCGGGGGCCGAAGCGCAGTTGTCGGCCGCCCTGGCGCGGCGCGCCGGCATGCCCCTGGGCGAGCAGCTGGCGCCGCACTATGCGCGCCAGGTCTTGCGTGTCGAGGGCCCGGCCGCCCAGCGCAGCAGCCTGGACGCGCGCCTGCAGCGCCTGGCGGTGAACACGCTCAAGCGCCAGCTGGGCGAGCTGTCCGGCCGCCAGGTGGAAGACGGCGCGGTGCTGGTGCTGGACAACGCCAGCGGCGAGGTGCTGGCCTGGGTGGGCTCCAGCGGCGGTGAGCTCTCCAGCGCGGCCCAGGTGGACGGCGTGCTGGCGCGGCGCCAGCCCGGCTCCACGCTCAAGCCCTTTGTCTACCAGCTGGCGCTGGAGAAGCGCCTGATCACGGCCGCCAGCCTGCTGGATGATTCCCCCGCCCAGATCGCCACCGGCCACGGCCTCTATCTGCCGCAGAACTACGACCGCGACTTCCGCGGCTGGGTCAGCACCCGTGCGGCCCTGGGCAACAGCCTGAACGTGCCGGCGGTGCGCGTGGGCGCCATGCTGGGCGCGGACGCGCTCTTCCAGCGCCTGAACGCCTGGGGCCTGCAGCTCAGCGAGACCGGCGGCTACTACGGCGACTCCCTGGCCCTGGGCAGCCCCGACATCAGCCTGGCCGCGCTCACCAATGCCTACCGCGCCCTGGCCAATGGCGGCGAGCTGCGGCCCCTGGGCGCGCGCATGCCGGCGCGGCGCGTGGGCGAGGCGGGCAGCGTCTTCATCGTGGCGGACATGCTGGCCGACAACAGCGCGCGCGCGCTGACCTTCGGCCTGGGCAGCGATCTGGCCACGCGCGGCTGGGCGGCGGTCAAGACCGGCACCAGCAAGGACCTGCGCGACAACTGGTGCCTGGGCTTCAGCGACCGCTACACCGTGGGCGTCTGGGTGGGCAATGCCAGCGGCGAGCCCATGCATGGCGTGAGCGGCGTGAGCGGCGCCGCGCCCGTCTGGGCCACGCTGATGGCGGCCCTGCACGAGGGCCGGCCGGCCCGCGCGCCTCAAGCGCCGCCGGGCGTGCTGCGCCTGCCGGTGCGCTTCGAGGGCGTGGGTGAGCCGGGGCGGCCGGAGTGGTTTGTGCGCGGCACCGAGCAGGCCGTGATGCGCGCCGGCGCCCAGACCCGCGCGCCGGTGCTGGCGGGCATTGCCAACCCGGTGGACGGCACCATCTACGCGCTCGACCCGGACATCCCGCCTGCCGCCCAGCGCCTGCTCTTCGAGGGCCAGGCCGGCACCTGGATGCTCAATGGCCGGCGCCTGGGGCAGGGCTCGCGCCTGAGCTGGGCGCCCTGGCCCGGGCGCCACCAGCTGCAGCTGCTGGATCCGCGGGGCCAGGTCTTGCAGAGCGTGCGCTTCGAGGTGCGGGGTGCGGGTTTGAAGCAGGTTCGCTGAGCCGGCGCGGCGCGCATACTGCCGGCCACAAGCCCGTTTGAAAGGGCAGGGGAGCGGCCCGATGCGCATGTTCACGATCCACCGGCGGCCTGCCCGCGTCCTGATGCTCTTGCTGGCCCTGGGTGGCACCGCCCTGGGCGCCCAGGCGCAGAAGCTGCTGCGCTTTGCCAGCGCCTTCGACCCGCAGACCATGGACCCGCATGCCCTGACCCTGCTCTACCACTCGCGGGTGGTGACGCAGATCTACGAGGGCCTGGTCAACCGCGACGAGCAGTTCCGCCTTGCGCCCTCGCTGGCCCTGTCCTGGGCGCAGCAGGATGCCAGGACCTGGCGCTTCAAGCTGCGCCCGGGCGTGAAGTTCCACGACGGCAGCGCCTTCACGGCCGACGATGTGGTCTTCTCCATCGAGCGGGCCCTGCAGCGCGAGTCGCAGCGCGCCACCCAGCTGCGCGGCGTGCTGGGGGCGCGCAAGGTGGACGCGCTCACCGTGGACGTGCTGCTGGCCGCGCCCGATGCACTGCTGCCCGAGAAGTTCTGGCTGATCGCGATGATGAGCAAGGCCTGGAGCGAGAAGCTGGGTGTGACCAGGCCGCAGGACTACAACGCCAAGCAGGAGACGCCGGCCGTGCGCCAGGCCATGGGCACCGGCCCCTTCATGCTCAGGCGCTACGAGGCCGATGTGCAGACCCAGCTGCAGGCTCACCCCGACTGGTGGGGCCGCGCCGGCCACCGCGGCAATCTGGACGAGGTCCACTACCAGGTGATCCAGTCCGATGCCACTCGCCTGGCGGCCCTGCGCTCGGGTCAGGTGGACTTCGTGATCGACCCGCCCTTCCAGGACGTGGGGCGCTTGCGCCAGGAGGGCAGCCTCAAGCTGATGGAGACGGCCGACATCGGCACCCAGTACCTGGCCTTCGACCAGCACCGCGATGAGCTGCCGGGCAGCGATATCAAGGGCCGCAATCCCTTCAAGGACCTGCGCGTGCGCCGCGCCGTCTATCACGCCCTGGACATGGACCTGATCGTGCGCCAGGTGCTGCGCGGCCAGGCCGTGCCCACGGGCGCCCATCTCTCGTCCCTGGTGGATGGGGCCCTGCCCGAGCTGGACAAGCGCCTGTCCTACGACCCCGCGCTGGCGCGGCGCCTGCTGGCCGAGGCCGGCTATCCGCAGGGCTTCTCGGTGGCTTTCGACTGCGTGAATGTGTCCTACCGGCAAGCCGCCTGCCAGGCCATGGCGGCCATGCTGCAGAAGGTGGGCATACGCGCCAACTTCAGCGCCCTGCCCAGCAGCAGCTTCTTTCCCAAGCCGAGCCAGGCCACGGGCAGCCTGCTGGAATACGGCTGGTCGCCCGGCGTGGACGCCTGGAATGTGCTCAATGCCCTGGTGCGGACCTATGACGCGCGGGTGAGCGGGGCCTTCAATGCCGGGCGTTACAGCAACCCCCGTCTGGACGAGATCATCGATGCCATCGCCGCCGAGCCCGATCTGGCCCAGCGCCGCCGCCGCGTGGGCGAGGCCCTGCAGCTGATGCAGCAAGACCTGCCCCTGCTGCCGCTCTACCGCATCAAGCACAGCTGGGTGATGAAACCCCAGGTGCAGGCCGTGCAATGGCCCAACGGCCTGCTGGAGCTGCGCTGGGTGCGGCTGGACTGAGCCGGCGCGGCCTCTAGCGCGCCCAGCGGCCGAAGGGCTGCTCGCTCAGGCGGCTGTTGTAGTAACGCTCGTCGCCGGTGACTTCCTCGCCCAGCCAGTCCGGGCGGGTGATGGCCTGGTCTTCGCTGGCCAGTTCCACCTCGGCCAGCACCAGGCCGGCGTTCTCGCCGTGGAACTCGTCCACCTCCCAGCGCAGGCCGTCCTGCTCCAGGGTGTAGCGGGTCTTCTCGATCAGCGGGCCCTCGCAGAGCTGCAGCAGGGCCTGGGCATCGGCCAGGGGCACGGGGTATTCGAACTCCAGCCGGCTCGCGCCCTGGCTGCGTCCCTTGATGGTCAGAAAGGCCTGCTCGCCGGCGATGCGCACGCGCACCGTGCGATCGGCGGCGCGGTTCAGATAGCCCTGGCTGTAGCGCTGCGCCTGTCCCTGGCGCCAGCCCTGGCCGCACACCAGGAATTTGCGTTCGATCTCGATACCCATGCCGGCATGCTAACCGGCGATGACGGTGGCAGCGGGTTCAGCCCAGCAGCAGGGCGGGCAGCTCGTCCATATGGCGGAACACGCGCGTGGCGCCGGCAGCCAGCAGGGCCTCGTCCTGACCCAGCGGCGCATAGCCCAGCACCAGGGCGCCCGCGGCCGCGCCGGCGCGCACGCCGGTGGGCGAGTCCTCGATCACCGCGCAGCGCGGGGCCTGCACGCCCAGGCCGCGGGCCGCCGCCAGATAGACGTCGGGGGCGGGCTTGTTCTGCGCCTGCTCGTAGCCGCTGTAGATGCGCTCCGAGCTGAAGAAGGTGCTGAGCCCGGTCTGGCCCAGCTGCAGCTCGATCTTGCCGCGGTCCGCGCCCGAGGCACAGGCCATGCGGCTGCCGTAATGTGCGTGCAGGGTCTGCAGGGCCGTCGCCACGCCCGGGATGGCGCGCACCTCGGCCGCCAGCCGCACATCGCGGCGGCGGCGGAAGCCGTCCAGCCACTCCGGCGTCACGGCCTGGCCGGTGCGCTCGGCGATCAGGGCCGACTGGTCGAGCACCGCCTTGCCCAGAAAAGTGTCCAGGCATTCCTGGGCCGTCATCACCCAGCCGGCCTCGGCCAGCATGTCACGCAGCACGGCGGTGGTGATGTGTTCGCTGTCCACCAGCACGCCATCGCAGTCGAAGAGCAGGGCATCAAACTTCAAGCAGGCCTCACGAGCGGCTATATTGCCGCTGAAACAACTGAAACTGGTTTCAGGGTTCTCCCTGAATCGAGGACTGTACTGCATGCCCAGCACCCCCCGTCGCGCGGCCGCCGCCAAGCGCACACCGGCCGCCACCGCGTCCGCCGCCCCGTCCACGCCCGTGGCCACGCCCGCTGCCGGCCGCGCCACCATTGCCGATGTGGCCCGGGTGGCCGGCGTGTCCAAGGCCACGGTCTCGCGCTTTCTCAACCGCGGCGAGCTGCTCACCAAAGACATTGCCGCGCGGGTGCAGGCGGCCGTGGCCGAGCTGGGCTACAGCCCCAGCCCCATGGCGCAGGCGCTCAAGCGCGGACGCTCGCGCCTGATCGGTCTGGTGGTGGCCGATGTGACCAATCCCTTCTCGGTGGCCGTGCTGCGCGGGGCCGAGCAGGCCTGCCAGGAGGCGGGCTATCTGGTCATGCTTTTCAACTTGGGTAATGACGGCAGCCGCGAGCGGGAGGCCATCGAGGCCCTGGCCTCCTACCAGGTGGAGGGCTTCATCCTCAACACCCTGGGTCGAGACCCGGCCGCGGTGGCCGCCGCGGCCAAGCTGGACAAGCCCGTGGTCCTGGTGGACAGGCGCCACGCCGGCATGCAGGCCGATTTCGTCTCGGTGGACAACGCCGGCTCGGTGCAGGCCGCGCTGGAGCATCTGCGCGCCGGCGGCTGCCGCGAGCTGCTCTTTCTGAGCGAGCCCTGTGCGGGTGTGAGCTCGCGCTTGGAACGGGCCCAGGCCTTTGGCAACTACCTGGCCGCGGGCGCAGGCAACTGCGCCGGCCAGGTCTGCGAGAGTGCGGGGGAGGGCGATATCGAGACCCTGGCCGATGCGCTGCAGCAGGCCCGGCGCCGCGCCGGCAGCCGCAAGCGCCTGGGCGTGCTGGCCAGCAATGCGGTGGTGACCCTGCGCCTGGCCGCGGCCCTGGAGCGCCTGGGCTGGCAGTTCGGCCGCGAGCTGGACTTCGTGGGCTTCGACGAGACCGAGTGGGCGCCCTATGTGGGGCCGGGCCTGAGCACCATTGCCCAGCCCACCAACGATCTGGGCCGTCTGGCCGCACGCTGCCTGCTCGAGCGCCTGGAGGGCCAGGCCTTGCCGGCGCGCCAGATCCTGCTGCCGGGCCGGCTGATCGTGCGCGGCTCCTCTGCGCACAAGACATGAAATTCAAGGGAAAACCCTTGTATTTGAACTGAAACCGGTTTCATAAACTGGGCGTAGAGGTGGTGCGAAACCGCGCGAAACCACCGCAGATAACGGACGACAAGCGTTGTGAACTACGACTTCCAGTTCGGCCCCGTCTTCGAGGCCTGGCCCCAGCTGCTCAAAGGCACCTGGATCACCATCGAGCTCTCCTTGCTGGCCATGGTGTTCGGCCTGGTGCTGGCCATCGTCTGCGCCTGGGGCAAGACCTCGGGGCCGGCGCCGCTGCGCTGGGTGATCAATGCCTATATCGAGCTGATCCGCAACACGCCCTTCCTCGTGCAGCTCTTCTTCATCTTCTTCGGGCTGCCCGCCCTGGGCCTGCGCTGGAGCGCACACACCGCGGCCCTGGTGGCCATGGTGGTGAACCTGGGGGCCTATGCCACCGAGATCATCCGCGCCGGCATCGAGTCCATTCCCAAGGGCCAGATCGAGGCCGGCCTGGCGCTCAACCTCAAGCGCCACGAGATCTTCCGCTTCGTCATCCTCAAACCCGCGCTCAAGGCTATCTACCCGGCGCTCACCAGCCAGTTCATCCTGCTGATGCTGAGCTCGGCCGTGGTCTCGGTGATCTCGGCCGATGACCTGACCTCGGTGGCCGCCAATCTGCAGTCGCAGACCTTCCGCAGCTTCGAGATCTACATCGTGGTGGCCCTGATCTATCTGGTGCTGGCCCTGGGCTTCTCGGGCCTGTTTCGCGTGATCTACGCGCGCACGCTCAACTACCCCGACCGTCGCTGAGGGAAGGGCAACACACCATGCGCAGCTTTGGATTCCCCGAGTTCCTCTTCATCCTGGAAGCCGCCAAGTGGACTGTGGCGCTCTCCCTGATCGCTTTCATCGGCGGCGCCCTGGTGGGCCTGCTGGTGGCCCTGGCCCGCGTGTCCGAGAACGGCCTGGCCCAGCGCGCGGCCGGCGTCTTCATCCAGATCTTCCAGGGCACGCCGCTGCTCATGCAGCTCTTCCTGATGTTCTTCGGCCTGCCGATGCTCGGCTTTGACATCAATCCCTGGGTGGCCGCCGGCATCGCCCTGGTCCTCAATAGCGGCGCCTTCCTGGGCGAGATCTGGCGCGGCTGCATCCAGGCCATACCACGCGGGCAGTGGGAGGCGGCCGAGGCCCTGAGCCTGAGCTATGTGGCCCGCATGCGCGATGTGATCCTGCCCCAGGCCTTCAAGATCGCCCTGCCGCCCACCGTGGGCTATCTGGTGCAGATCATCAAGGGCACCTCGCTGGCCGCCATCATCGGCTTCACCGAGATCACCCGCGCCGGCCAGATCATCAACAACGCCACCTTCCAGCCCCTGCTGGTGTTCAGCGTGGTGGCGGCCATCTATTTCGTGCTGTGCTGGCCGCTGTCCCTGCTTGCCGCCCGCATGGAGCGCCGCCGCGCCGCGGCCCTGGCGCGCTGAGCCGATTGCTTCTCTCTCCTCCCTTCCTGCTTCCATCCACGGAGACAACGACGATGAAGACCATCACCACCTCCCCGACCCGCCGTCTGCTGGTTTCGGCCCTGGCCGCCCTGAGCCTGGGTGCTGTGGCGCTGAGCGCGCAAGCCCAGTCCCTGGCCGATCTGAAGAAGAAGGGCGAGCTCACCGTGGGCATGCTGGTGGACTTTCCGCCCTACGGCACGCTCAACAGCGCCAACCAGCCCGACGGCTACGACGCCGACGTGGCCAAGCTGCTGGCCAAGGAGCTGGGCCTGAAGGTGAACATCGTGCCGGTCACCGGTCCCAACCGCATCCCCTTCCTGCTGACCAACAAGGTGGACCTGCTGGTGGCCTCCCTGGCCGTCACGCCGGAGCGCGCCAAGCAGGTGCAGTTCTCCAAGCCCTATGCGGCCGCCACCATCGTGGTCTACGGCAGCAGCAAGGCCGCCATCAAGAGCGCAGCTGATCTGAAGAGCTTCCGCATCGGCGTGGCCCGCGCGTCCACCCAGGACATCTCGCTCACCGCCGCCGCCCCGGCCGGCACGGAGATCCGCCGCTTCGACGACGACGCCTCGGCCATGCAGGCCCTGATGTCGGGCCAGGTGGACGCCATCGGCTGCTCCACCACGGTGGCGGCCCAGATCGCCCAGCGCGCCGGCAATGCCTTCGAGAACAAGTTCGTGCTGCGCCAGCAGGAGATGGGCATCGCCCTGCGTCCGGGCCAGGAGGAGCTGCTCAAGGCCGTCAATGCCTTTGTGGACAAGCACCGCGCCAGCGAGCTCAACGCCTACTACAAGAAGTGGCTGGGCACCGACTTCCCGAGTCTGAGCCAGTAAGGACAGGGGCCGCGCATGAGCAGCACAAGCGGCGCCCCGGCGCCCATCATCCGCATCGAAGGTGTCAACAAGTGGTACGGCGAATTCCACGTGCTGCGCGACGTCAATCTGAAGGTCATGAAGGGCGAGCGCATCGTCATCGCCGGTCCGTCGGGCTCCGGCAAGTCGACGATGATCCGCTGCATCAACCGCCTCGAGGAGCACCAGAAGGGCCAGATCGTCGTCGACGGCATCGAGCTGACCAACGACCTGAAGAAGATCGACGAAGTGCGCCGCGAAGTCGGCATGGTGTTCCAGCACTTCAACCTCTTCCCGCATCTGACGATCCTGGAAAACTGCACGCTCGCGCCGATCTGGGTGCGCAAGATGCCGAAGAAGGACGCCGAGGAAGTGGCGATGCACTATCTCAAGCGCGTCAAGATCCCCGAGCAGGCGCACAAATATCCCGGCCAGCTCTCGGGCGGCCAGCAGCAGCGCGTGGCGATCGCCCGCTCGCTGTGCATGAAGCCGAAGATCATGCTGTTCGACGAGCCGACCTCGGCGCTCGACCCGGAAATGGTCAAGGAAGTGCTCGACACCATGGTGTCGCTGGCCGAGGAAGGCATGACCATGCTGTGCGTGACGCACGAAATGGGCTTTGCCCGCCAGGTCGCCAACCGCGTCATCTTCATGGACCAGGGCCAGATCGTCGAACAGAACTCGCCGGCCGAGTTCTTTGCCGCGCCGCGCCATGAGAAGACGCGCCAGTTCCTGGGCCAGATCCTGAGCTCGGCCCAGCACCATGGCTGAGGCCGCGCCCCTGCTGATCTCGCTGGCCGCCTTCGGCGCCAGCGAGGTGCGCCGCCTCGGTCAGCTGCACTACACCCAGCTGGCCCGCGAGGCCGGCGCCGACGGTGTGGAGGTGCGCGCCGAGCTGCTGCTGGACCCCGAGGCCGAGCTGCCCGCCCTGGCCGCCACCGGCTGCGTGGCCGTGTACTCCGAGCCCGCGCCGCTCTGGCATCCCGACGACGGCCTGCTGGACCACGCGGCCCTGGAGCAGGGCCTGGCGCGCGCACAGCGCCTGGGCGCGCGCCGGCTCAAGATGTCCATAGGCGGTTTCGATCCGCAGCACTCGCGCCACAGCCTGCACGATCTGCGCCGCCGCCTGGCCGAGACGCCGAGCGTGGAGCTGCTGATCGAGAACGACCAGACCCTCAAGGCCGGCACCCTGGCGGCGCTGCAGCGCTTCGCGGCCGAGGCCTGCGATGCGGGCCTGGACCTGGGTCTGGTCTTTGACATGGGTAACTGGCACTGGCTGGGCGAGTGCCCGCTGGGCGCCGCCCAGGCCCTGGGCCCCCAGGTGCGCTACATCCACACCAAGGGCGTGTTCCGCCGCCCGGACCGCTGGGTGGCCGTGCCCCTGGCCGAGTCCGCCGCACCCTGGCGCGCCGTGCTGCGCGCCCTGCCGGCCGGCCAGCCCTGGGCCATCGAATATCCCCTGCAGGGCGAGGACCTGGTGGCCGTGACCCGGGCCGAGCTGGCCCTGCTGAAACAGACCCGAGAGATCGCATGAGCGCAAGCAACAACGCCCCCCTGGACGTGGTCACCTTCGGCGAGGCCATGATGATGCTGGTGGCCGAACAGGCCGGTCCGCTGGAGCAGGTGGAGCGCTTTCTCAAGCGCACCGCCGGCGCCGAGACCAATGTGGCCATCGGCCTGGCCCGCCTGGGCTTTGGCGTGGCCTGGGTCTCGCGCCTGGGCACCGATTCGCTGGGCCGCTATCTGCTGGCCGCCATGCAGGCCGAGGGCATCGACTGCTCGCATGTGGTGAGCGACCCCGCCCAGCGCACCGGCTTTCTCTTCAAGGGCAAGGTGCTGGATGGCAGCGACCCGCCCATCGAGTACCACCGCAAGGGCTCGGCCGCCAGCCAGCTGCGCGCCGAAGACATCGACGCCCCCTGGCTCACGGCCGCGCGCCATCTGCATGCCACCGGCGTGTTCCCGGCGCTCAACGAGGGGACCTATGCCGCCGCCGAGCGCAGCATGGCGCTGATGCGCGCCGCCTGCCGCAGCATCTCCTTCGACCCCAATCTGCGCCCCAGCCTCTGGCCCAGCCGCGAGCGCATGGTGGCGGGCATCAATGCCCTTGCCGCCAAGGCCGATTGGGTGCTGCCCGGCATCGAGGAGGGCAAGATCCTGATGGGCTCCGAGGACCCCGTGGCCATCGCGCGCTTCTACCGCGAGCTGGGCGCCAGGCTGGTCGTCGTGAAGCTGGGCGCCGAGGGCGCCTATTACGACAGCGAGAGCGCCGGCTGCGGCCGGGTGCCCGGCTTCCCGGTGGCGCAGGTGGTGGATACCGTGGGCGCGGGCGACGGCTTCGCGGCCGGCGTGATCAGCGCCCTGCTGGAAGGCCGCAGCGTGCCCGAGGCCGTGCGCCGCGGCTGCTGGATCGGCGCCCGCGCCGTGCAGGTGCTGGGCGATACCGAGGGCCTGCCCACGCGTGCACAGCTGGCCGAGGCGGGGCTCTGAGATGGCCCGGGTCCTGGTCTTTCGCGAGCTGCCGCCCGATCAGCTGGCGCGCCTGCAGGCCGAACACGCCGTGCAGGTGGCCGACCCGCGCCAGCCGGCGCAGCGCGCGGCTTTCGACGCAGCCCTGGGCGAGGCCGAGGGCCTGATCGGTGCCAGCGTCAAGATCGACGCGGCCCTGGCGCCCAGGCTCAAGGTCATCTCCAGCATCTCGGTGGGCGTGGACAACTACGCGCTGGCCGATCTCAAGGCCCGCGGCATCATGCTCTGCCACACGCCCGGCGTGCTGACCGAGACCACGGCCGACACGATCTTCGCCCTCATCATGGCCAGCAGCCGGCGCCTGGTGGAGCTGAGCAATCTGGTGCGCGAGGGCCACTGGACCCGCAATATCGGCCCCGAGCTCTTTGGCTGGGATGTACAGGGCAAGACCCTGGGCATCCTGGGCTATGGCCGCATCGGCCAGGCCCTGGCCCGGCGTGCCGCCCTGGGCTTTCATATGCCGGTGCGTTACTACAGCCGCCGACCGGTGGAAGTGCCGGGTCTTGAGGCCTGGGCCAGCCATGGCAGCCTGGACGAGGTGCTGGCCAGCAGCGATATCGTGGCCCTGACCCTGCCGCTCTCGGACGAGACGCGCGGCCTGATGGGCGCGCGCGAGTTCGCGCTGATGAAGCCGGGCGCCATCTTCGTGAACGGCGCCCGCGGCGCCATCGTGCAGGAGGACGCCCTGCTGGCGGCGCTGGACAGTGGCCATCTGCGCGCCGTGGGCCTGGACGTGTTTGCCACCGAGCCCCTGCCGCTGGATTCGCCGCTGCGCAGCCATCCCAAGGTCACGCCCTTGCCGCATATCGGCTCTGCCACGCACGAGACCCGCTACCGCATGGCCGAGCTGGCGGTGAGCAATCTGCTGGCCGCGCTGGCGGGGCAGACCCCGCCCGCGGTCTATCCGCTCTGAGCGTGCACCCGCTCAGCCGGCGGGCGGCAGATCGTCGGGCCAGCCGGGGTTGATCCGGGCCCAGACCTCGTGATCGCGCCAAGCGCCGTCGATGAACAGATAGCGCCGCGACAGGCCTTCCTGCTCAAAGCCCAGGGCCTTCAGCACCGCGCGGCTGCGCGCGTTGTCGGGGCGCACCGCGGCCTGCACGCGGTGCAGCCGCAGCACCGGGCCGAAGGCCAGGTCCAGCACGGCGCGCAGGGCTTCGTTCATCAGGCCGCGCCCCTGGGCCGCCTGGTCCAGGGTGTAGCCCAGGATCACGTTCTGGAAGGGCCCGCGCGAGGGCTGGCTGAGCTGGGCCTGGCCGATGACGCGCTCCGGGGCCTCCAGCAGGCTGAACCAGTAGCGCCAGACCGTGCCGGCCGCGAAGGCCGCCTCACCCTGCTCCAGGCGCTGGGCGACGGCATGGGGCTCCAGGAAGTCGGGCGGGTAGGGCGGGTCCCAGGGTGCGAAATGCGCCTGGTTGCGCTGCAGATAGTCGCGCACCGTGGCCGTCAGCGCCACCGAGGGCGCGCGCAGCAGCAGGCGCTCGGTCTGCAGCACCAGGGGCGGCGTGGCGCCCATGGGTTCAGGCCGCCTTGGGGATGGGCGGGTTGAAGCGCAGTGCCATGGCGATGCGGTTCCAGGCATTGATATTGGCCACGGCCACGGTCAGATAGCTCAGGCCGGCCGGGCCGAATTCGGCCAGGGCGCGGGCGTAGAGCGCGTCGTCCGCGCCGCCTTGCGGGGCCAGGGTCAGGGCCTCGGTCCATTCAAGGGCGATGCGTTCGCGCTCGCTGTACACGGGGGCCTCGCGCCAGGTGGCCAGCAGGTCCAGGCGCGGCGCGTCCATGCCCAGCTGGCGCGCCACATTCAGATGGAACTGCAGGCAGAAGGCGCAGCCATTGAGCTGGGAGGCGCGCAGCTTGATCAGCTCGATCAGGTCATCGGCCAGGCCCGAGGCCTTGAGGGCCTTGCCCAGGGCCATCAGGGCTTCGCTCACACCGGGGGTGAGGGCGGCGAATTCGGGGCGGTCGATGCGGGGGCTGGTGCTCATGGCTGCGGCGCTTTGTTGGGGGCTGGGCGGCAATTATGGCGCGGGCCCCGGCGCTGCTTTATGGCAGGGCGGAGCCCGCGCGCCTGCGGCAAATTGACCCAGGACAGTTTGTCCAAAGGCAATTTGTCCAATCGCGCATAGGCCCCGGCTTGCGAAGAATGGCGGGACATTGAGTCAGCGCAAGGAGTTGTACGTGCAGATGAGTTGCCCGGCCTGGGCCACCTTTTCGAGTCCCGCTGCCGCGGATGTTGCCACCGTGCGGGAGCGGCGCTCATGGACGCGCTGATGCTGGCCCGGCTGCAGTTCGCGGCGAACATCAGTTTCCACATCCTCTTTCCCACCATCACCATCGCCCTGGGCTGGGTGCTGCTCTTCATGCGCTGGCGCTGGCTGCGCAGCGGCCAGGCGCACTGGCTCACGGCCTACCGCTTCTGGACCAAGGTCTTCGCGCTGAGCTTTGCGCTGGGCGTGGTGAGCGGCATCACCATGAGCTTCCAGTTCGGTACCAACTGGCCGGGCTTCATGGAGCGGGCCGGCAATATCGCCGGCCCCCTGCTGGGCTACGAGGTGCTCACCGCCTTCTTCCTGGAGGCGGGCTTTCTGGGCGTGATGCTCTTCGGCCAGGGCCGGGTCAGCGAGCGGGTGCATCTGTGGGCCACCTTCCTGGTGGCCTTCGGCACAACGCTCAGCGCCTTCTGGATCCTGAGCCTGAACTCCTGGATGCAGACGCCCCAGGGCCACGAGATCATCAACGGCGAGTTCCACGCCCTGAGCTGGTGGGCCGTGATTTTCAACCCCTCGCTGCCCTACCGGCTCACGCACAAGCTGCTGGCCTCGGGCCTGACGGTGGCCTTCTTCCTGGCCGGGGTGAGCGCCTGGCAGCTGCTCAAGGGGCGGGTGCAGGCGCATACCGCGCCGGTGCTGCGCCTGGGCCTGGTCCTCGCGGCTGCGCTGATCCCGCTGCAGATCCTGGTGGGCGATCTGCACGGCCTGAACACGCTCAAGCACCAGCCGGCCAAGATTGCGGCGATGGAGGGCGTGTGGCAGACCGAGCGCGGCGCGCCCCTGCTGCTCTTCGCGGTGCCCAATGAGGCCGAGCGCCGCAATGACCACGCCCTGGGCATCCCCAAGCTGGCCAGCCTGATCCTCACCCACGAGGCCGAGGGCGAGATCCGCGGCCTGGACGAGTTCCGCGGCGCATCCGCCGGTGGCGCCGCTGTTCTACGGCTTTCGCCTGATGGTGGGCCTGGGCATGCTGATGCTGGTCTTCAGCTGGGGCGGGCTGTGGCTGCTGCGCCGCCGCGGCGCCCTGGCGCTGCCGCGGCCCTGGCTCTGGGGCCTGGCCCTGATGAGCTTCTCGGGCTGGGGCGCCACCCTGGCCGGCTGGTATGTGACCGAGATCGGCCGCCAGCCCTTCATCGTCTACGGTCTGCTGCGCACCGCCGAGGTGGCCTCCACCACGCCCGGCAGCACCATCGCCGCCAGCCTGGCCGGCTATCTGAGCCTGTATCTGGCCCTGCTGCTGGCCTATGTGGCGGTGGTCAAGCGCCTGGCCGAGCAGCCCGCCGCGGAGTACGGCAGCGCGGCGGTGGCACGGCCCGCCCTGAACGCCGGGAGTCACGCATGACGAACCTCGACCATGCCATGCCCCTGATCTTTTTGGGCCTGATGGGCCTGGCCATGCTGATTTATGTGGTGCTGGACGGCTATGACCTGGGCGTGGGCCTGCTGATGGTGGGCGCCAGCGATGCGCACAAGGACCGCATGGTGGCCTCCATCGGCCCCTTCTGGGATGCCAACGAGACCTGGCTGGTGCTGGGCGTGGGCACCTTGCTGATTGCCTTTCCCAAAGCCCAGGGTCTGATCCTCAATGCGCTCTACCTGCCGGTGTGCCTGATGCTGCTGGGCCTGATTCTGCGCGGCGTGGCCTTCGACTTCCGGGTCAAGGTGGACGCGCAGTGGAAGCCGCTGTGGAACCGTGCCTTCATGGCCGGCTCGCTCCTGGCGGCCCTGGCCCAGGGCTGGATGCTGGGGCGCTATATCACGGGGCTGCAGAGCGGCTGGGCCTTCGACCTCTTTGCCGCCGCCATCGCCCTGGCCCTGGCGGCGGCCTATGCCCTGCTGGGCGCGGGCTGGCTGCTGATGAAGACCGAGGGCGCGCTGCAGAGCCTGGCCCTGGCGCGGGCCAAGCAGGCCTGGCCGGCCGTGGTGCTGGGCCTGGCCCTGATCTCGGTGGCCACGCCCTGGGTCAGCCCCACGGTGCGCGAGCGCTGGTTCCAGATGCCGGGCCTGATCGCCCTGGCGCCCATCCCGCTGATGTGCGGCCTGGCCCTGCTGGTGCTGCGCGCCCAGCTCAACTCCAGCCGCGTGCTGGGCAAGCTGTGCTGGCTGCCCTTTGCGCTGACGGTGGCGGTGATGGTGCTGGGCTTCTTCGGCCTGGCTTACAGCCTCTATCCCTATGTGATGGTGGACCGCATGACGGCCTGGGAGGCCGCCGCCGCGCCGGCCTCGCTGCGCTTCATCCTGGTGGGCTGTGCGATCAGCGTGCCGGTGATCCTGGCCTACACGGCCTTTGCCTACCGGGTGTTCTGGGGCAAGGCGGGCGAGCTGCACTACGGCTGAGCCGCCGCGGCGGCGCCGGCTTCGTCCCCGGCAGCCGCCGCTCGATCCGGCCAGGGCGCAGTTCGTCGCGCGGGCATGGCGGCCCGCGGCCGGGCTTTCGATACTCCGGGCATGCCATCGTCCCGATGGGTGCCCAGGAGTTCGCCACCATGAAGCCGTCCCTCCGCCGTCAGCGCCAGACCCTCGCCCCCGGCCTGGCCGCGGGCCTGCTGCTGTGTGCGGCCCTGGGCCTGCCGGCCGCGCCGGCCCAGGCCAGCGAGGTGGTGAAGCTGGCGCGTCTGGTGATCACGGGCCAGCGCAGCCCGGCGGCCGATCCCGCCGTTCAGGCCGCGGCCAGCCGTCCGGTGGAGAAGCTGCCGCGGGTGCTGGTGGAGGGGCGGCGCAGCGAGGACGGCGTGCAGGAAGACCGCCAATACGCCGCCCAGCGCCGCAGCCAGCCGCGGGCACTGTAGGCGAGGGCTCAGGCCGCTGCGGCCGGCCCCGGCCACTGCGGCGGCCGCGGGTGCAGGCGCGCCATGCAGTAGCTGTCCACATAGCGGCCATTCACCAGGGCGTAGGCGCGCTGGCGGCCCTCGATCTCGAAGCCGTGGCGCTGGTAGAGCCGGATGGCGCGCTCGTTGTCCACGAACACGCCCAGCTCCACCCGCAGCACATGGGCCCAGTGGTCCGCATAGTCCAGCAGGGCGCTCATCAGGGCAGCGCCCACGCCGCGGCCCTGGGCCTCGGGCAGCACGGCGATGCCCATATGCATCACATGGCGGCGCCTGGGTGAGGGATTGGCCAGCATCAGGCCCGCGCTGCCCACCACCCGGCCATCCAGCAAGGCCACCAGCTGCAGATCCTGGCTGCGGGCCGGCGCCAGATTGTCTGTGAGGCGCTGCTTCCACTGCTCCTCACTGCCATAAGGCATCTGCAGCAGGCCCGGCAGCACCTCGGGGTGACTCATCAGCTGGGCCATGGCGGCGGCGTCACCTACCTGGCTGCGGCGGATCTCGAGGTCGGTGGGGGCTGTGTGCATCGTCTTCGCTCCTTGGGAATGGGGGACCGGGAACACAAAACAAAAAGCCCGCTGGGGGCAGCGGGCTGTTCGAGGGGAGGGGGCTGGGTGAGGATCCGGGATCCGTCTACCGGCGTCGGGGAGCGCCGCTGCCTGGCTCCCGCGCACACAGCACCCGCAGCATGGATAGCTGCTGGTGGCCATGGGCATGGCTAAACTGGGCGGCGAGCTGGCAAGACATGGCCCCAGTATGGGGGCCCTGGCGCGCGAGCGTCAAGCGGGGCGAAAATCGCGGCCTATGCCTCGCCTGACCGCCCTCGACCTTCCCGTGCCCCCCGCCCGACGCGGCAGCGCCCGCCGCCGCGCGCGGCCAGCCCCAGCCGGCCCTGCGTTTCGCGCTGCGGGCCGGGCCCAGCCGCATCGACGGCCTGGGCGTGTTTGCCGAGGAGACCATTCCCGCGCGGCGCAAGATCGGCGAGATGCGCGGCGAGTCCATCTCGGTGCGCGAGGCGCGACGCCGCGCCAAGGGGCGGGCGCGGGTGCATATCGTGGAGGTCTCGGAGACCCGGGCGGTGGATGCGACCGACTCTCCCGAGCCCCTGCGCAATATCAACCACAGCTGCGGGCCCAATGCGGTGCTGCGCATCCGCCAGGGGCGGGTGGAGTTCTATGCCCTGCGCGATATCGCGCCTGGCGAGGAGATCACCTGCCATTACGGCGACAGCCACCACGAGGGGCGGCTGACCTGCCGCTGTGGCGCCCCGAACTGTTCGGGGCGGCTCTAGAGCGCGTTGCTCAGGCCTGCGCCTCGTCGGACTCGTCCTCGTCCGGCGGTGCGCCTTCCTGCAGCCAGAACAGGCGCAGGTCCTGCACGGAGAACAGGGCGTCGTCGATCAGCACATGCTGGTCCACCTGCACGTCCTCGTCATAGGCCTCGGCGATATAGGCCTGGCGCTGCGGACCCTCGGGCAGGGCCACGGCGGCCACCGACATCAGCATGGCGTCCAGCATCTGGGCCGGCTCGCTGCCGTCCTCGAAGACCTGCCAGTCGGCCTCGCCGTCCTGCACGGCCTGCATAAAGCCTTCCACCCACATCTGGCCGACGGCCGGCAGGCGCTCCAGCAGCTCGGGCTTGAGCACGCCCTGGGCCAGCAGGGCGGCCTTGGTGTCTTCGTCGAACTCGGTGATCAGCGGGGTGATCCGCATGGCCTCGGGGTCTTCGATCAGGCCCTGGGGATCCAGGCTTTCGCCGATCTCGTTCCAGCGCAGGTGCAGGGCGTCCATGAAGGCGTCCAGCTGCTCCTGCTCGGCCAGGGGCGCGGGCCAGTCCTCGCCGAAGAGGGCGTCCATGGCATCGGCCGGCGCGGCCTCGAAGGGGCCCACCTGCAGGGCGTGCAGATAGCCGTCCAGGGTGTCGATGGTGACGGCGGGCGCGTCCTCATCGGCGGCGGCGGCCAGCACATGCAGCAGGGCCGCGAGGCGCTCCGCGTTCTCGTGGTCCAGCTCGGGCAGATCGTCCTGCGGGCCGTCGGTGTTCTCGTTCATGTTCATGCCTTGCTCCAGAAAAAAAACAAGGGCCCGTGCGGGGCCCTCGCTGGTGATTGCTCTCAGTGACCTCAGAGGCGTTCGCCGACCCAGGCCTGCACGCTGGCCAGGGCCGCGGGCAGGGCCTTGGCGTCGGTGCCGCCGGCCATGGCCATATCGGGCTTGCCGCCGCCCTTGCCACCCACCTGCTGGGCCACAAAGTTGACCAGCTCGCCGGCCTTGACCTTGGCCACGCTGTCGGCGGTGACGCCGGCGGCCAGCTGGACCTTGTCGCCATCCACCGCGGCCAGCACTATTGCCGCCGTCTTCAGCTTGTCCTTCAGCTTGTCCATGGTCTCGCGCAGGGTCTTGGCATCGGCGCCCACCAGGGTGGCGGCCAGCACCTTCAGGCCCTTGACGTCCACGGCCTGACTCAGCAGCTCATCGCCCTGGGCCGAGGCCAGCTTGCTCTTGGCGGCGGCCAGTTCCTTCTCCAGGGCCTTGACCTGGTCCAGCACGGCATGGATGCGGGGCTCCAGCTCGGCGGGGGCGGTCTTGAGCGTGCCGGCCACGGCATTGACCGTGCTTTCCAGCTGCTGCAGATAGGCCAGGGCGTTGTCACCCGTCACGGCTTCCACGCGGCGCACGCCGGCGGCCACGCCGCCTTCGGCCACGATCTTGAACAGGCCGATATCACCGGTGGCCTTGACGTGGGTGCCGCCGCAGAGTTCCTTGGAAGAACCGATGGAGAGCACGCGCACGGTCTCGCCGTACTTCTCGCCGAAGAGCATCATCGCGCCGCTCTTCTGCGCGTCGTCCAGGGCCATTACCTCGGCCTTGGCACCGGCATTGGCCAGGATCTCGGCGTTGACGATCGCCTCGACCTTCTTGATCTCGTCAGCCGTCATCGGCGCGTTGTGCGCGAAGTCGAAGCGGGTGCGCTCGGCATTCACCAGCGAACCCTTCTGCTGCACATGGGCGCCCAGCACCTCGCGCAGGGCCTTGTGCATCAGGTGGGTGGCGCTGTGGTTGCGAACGGTCTTGGCGCGGGCCTCGGTATTGACCTTGGCCGTGAACACATCGCCGGCCTTGATGCTGCCTTCCAGCACGCGGCCATGGTGGCCGAAGACATCGGCCTGGATCTTCAGGGTGTCTTCCACCACGAAGCGGCTGGTGTTGTTGCGCAGCTCGCCCTGATCGCCCACCTGGCCGCCGCTCTCGGCGTAGAAGGGGGTGTTGTCCAGCACGACCACGGCATCGTCGCCGGCCTTGGCCTCGGCCACGAGCGCGCCGTCCACATAGACGGCGGTGACGGTGGCGCCTTCGGTCGTCAGGTGCTCATAGCCGTGGAAGGCGGTGGGCGTGCCCTTGTAGTCCAGGCCGGCAGCCATCTTGAACTTGCCGGCCGCGCGGGCCTGCTCGCGCTGGCGGTTCATGGCGGCCTCGAAGCCGGCCTGGTCCACCGTGACGCCGCGCTCGCGGCAGACGTCGGCGGTCAGGTCGAGCGGGAAGCCATAGGTGTCGTAGAGCTTGAAGGCCGTCTCGCCGTCTACCTGGCTGTGGCCCTGGGCCAGGGCGGCTTCCAGGATTTCCATGCCATTGGCGATGGTCTGGAAGAAACGCTCCTCTTCCTGCTTGAGCACCTCGGTCACGCGGGTCTGGGCCTGGCGCAGCTCGGGGTAGGCGTCGCCCATCTGGTTCACCAGCTCGGCCACGATCTGGTGGAAGAAGGGCTTGCGCGCGCCCAGCTTGTAGCCGTGGCGGATGGCGCGGCGGGCGATGCGGCGCAGCACATAGCCGCGGCCCTCGTTGCCGGGGATCACGCCGTCCACGATGGTGAAGGAGCAGGCGCGGATGTGGTCGGCAATCACCTTCAGCGAAGGCGAGTCCTTGTCGGCGTCATTGCCGGCCGGGGCGGCGGCGTCCACCGCGGTCTTGGCCGCGGCCAGCAGGCCGACGAAGGTGTCGATCTCGTAGTTGCTGTGCACATGCTGCAGCACGGCGGCCAGGCGCTCCAGGCCCATGCCGGTGTCCACGCTGGGCTTGGGCAGCTTGTGCATCACACCGTCTTCGGTGCGATTGAACTGCATGAAGACGTTGTTCCAGATCTCGATATAGCGGTCGCCGTCTTCGTCCGGGCTGCCCGGGGGGCCGCCGGCGACCTCGGGGCCGTGGTCGTAGAAGATCTCGGTGCAGGGGCCGCAGGGACCGGTGTCGCCCATCATCCAGAAGTTGTCGGACATGTAGCGGCCGCCCTTGTTGTCGCCGATGCGCACGATGCGCTCGGCGGGCACGCCCACCACCTTGTTCCAGATCTCGTAAGCCTCGTCGTCCTCGGCGTAGACCGTGACCCAGAGCTTCTCGGCCGGCAGCATGAACTTGGTGGTCAGCAGCTCCCAGGCGTAGGAGATGGCGCGTTCCTTGAAGTAGTCGCCGAAGGAGAAGTTGCCGAGCATCTCGAAGAAGGTGTGGTGACGGGCGGTGTAGCCGACATTGTCGAGGTCGTTGTGCTTGCCGCCGGCGCGCACGCATTTCTGCGCGGTGGTCGCCGTGGAATAGGGACGCGATTCCAGGCCGGTGAAGACGTTCTTGAACTGCACCATGCCGGCGTTCGTGAACATCAAGGTGGGGTCGTTGCGCGGCACGAGCGGGCTGGACGACACGACCTCGTGACCCTTGGACTCGAAGAACTTCAGAAATGTCTGGCGAATCTCGGCTGCTTTCATTCCGGGGCTTTCCGCTTTAGGACAAGCTAACTGCTTGATTTTTCGGGGCTTTGGATTATAGGGGCGGCCTTCGCCACGCCCGGCTTCAAGCCGCGGTAGAGTGCACGCTCAAGGAGATCCCAGCATGGATAGCAGCAAGACCAGCCCGCTGGCCGCCCTGGAGGACGCCAGCCTGCTCCGCACCCAGGCCCTGATCAACGGCGAATGGGTGGCCGGGCGCAACGGCGCCAGCTTCCCCGTCCACGACCCCGCCACCGGCGCGCATCTGGCCGATGTGGCCAGCATGGGCCAGGCCGAGGTGGAGGCCGCGATTGCCGCCGCCAACAATGCCTTTGTCGTCTGGCGCGCCAAGACCGCCAAGGAGCGCGCCGCCATCCTGCTGCGTTGGCAGCAGCTGCTGGTCAAGCACGCCGACGATCTCGGTCGCATCCTGACGATGGAACAGGGCAAGCCCCTGGCGGAAGCCACCGGCGAAATCGTCTATGGCGCCAGCTTCGTCGAATGGTTCGCCGAAGAAGCCCGCCGCCTCTATGGCGACATCGTGCCCGGGCACCAGAAGGACAAGCGCATCCTCGTGATGAAGCAGCCGATCGGCGTCGTCGCGGCCATCACGCCCTGGAACTTCCCCAATGCCATGATCACCCGCAAGGCCGGCCCGGCCTTCGCCGCCGGCTGCGCCATGGTCCTGAAGCCCGCCGAGCAGACGCCGCTCTCGGCCATCGCCCTTGCCGTGCTGGCCGAGCGCGCCGGCCTGCCCGCCGGCGCCTTCAACATCATCCTCGGCACCGACGGCCCGGCCATCGGCAAGGAACTGTGCTTCAATCCGAAGGTGCGCAAGATCTCCTTCACCGGCTCGACGGAAGTCGGCCGCATCCTGATGCGCAGTGCGCGCCCACCATCAAGAAGCTGAGCCTGGAGCTCGGCGGCAACGCGCCCTTCATCGTCTTCGACGATGCCGATCTCGACTGCGGCCGTCGAGGGCGCCCTGGCCGCCAAGTACCGCAATGCCGGCCAGACCTGCGTGTGCGCCAACCGGCTCTACGTCCAGGAGGCCGTCTATGACGCCTTCGCCGAGAAACTGGCGGCCAAGGTGGCGGGCATCAAGGTGGGCAACGGCTTCGAGGCCGGCGTCAGCCAGGGCCCGCTGATCGACGACCAGGCCGTGGCCAAGGTCGAGACCCATGTGGCCGACGCCCTGGCCCTGGGCGCGCGCCTGGTGACCGGCGGACGCCGCCTGCCGGACCTGGGCGAGCGCTTCTACGAGCCCACCCTGCTGGCTGATGCCTCGCCCCAGATGCTGTGCTCGCGCGAGGAGACCTTCGGCCCCGTGGCCCCGGTCTTCCGCTTCAAGACCGAGGCCGAGGCCGTGCAGCTGGCCAATGCCACCGAGTTCGGCCTGGCCAGCTATTTCTACAGCCGCGATATCGGCCGCATCTTCCGCGTGGGCGAGGCCCTGGAGTACGGCATGGTGGGCATCAACACCGGCCTGATCTCGGTGGCCGAGGTGCCCTTTGGCGGCGTCAAGCAGTCCGGCCTGGGGCGTGAGGGATCACGCCACGGCATCGAGGACTATGTGGAACTGAAGTACCTCTGCCTGGGCGACCTCAACAAGTAAGCACCGAGGCCGCGGCGTGGACAGCATCCCGTCCCAGCGCCCGCGGCCCCGGCCGGCCCTGGTGCCGGCCGTGCTGGCCTTTCTGGGTGGCCTGGCCCTGACGATTGCCGCCAGCCTGTGGTTGCAGGCCGGGGCCGAGGCGGCGGCCGAGGCCGAGTTCGAGCGCCTGAGTGAGCGGGTGGAGCGGGAGGTGCAGCGTCGCCTGCAGACGCCCGTCTACGGCCTCAACGGTGCGCGCGGCATGTTTGCCGCCACCGCCGAGGTGCGGGGGCGCGAGTTCCGGGCCTATGTGGAGTCGCGCGACATGGCGCGCGAGTTCCCGGGCGTGCGAGGCTTCGGCTTCATCGAGCGGGTGCGCGAGGGCGAGCTGTCGGCCTTTGTGGCGGCCCAGCGGCGTGAGCCGGGTGCGCGCGAGTTCGAGGTCCAGCGCCTGGGCCGCCAGGACCCGCACTACATCATTCGCTATGTGGAGCCGCTGGCGGACAACCGCCCGGCCTGGGGCCTGGACCTGGGCTTCGACGCGCGGCGACGCGAGGTGCTGGAGCAGGCCATGCTCAGCGGCGAGACCCGGCTGAGCGCCAATCTGGTGCTGCTGCAGGACGAGCGCCGCAGCCCCGGCTTCCTGCTGGTGGTGCCGCTGTACCGCCATGGCACCGACCCGCAGAACGAAACCCAGCGCGAATCCAATCTGCGCGGCTTTGTCTACGCCCCCCTGGTGGCGCGCGAGATCTTTGCCGGCCTCACGGATGTGGTGGACGGCAAGCTGGCCGTGGCGGTGCGCGAGAGCGGTGTGACCGTCTACGCGAGCGAGGAGGCGGAGGGCAGCCGCTACAGCGCCGAGCACCACCTGGCCTTTGGCGGGCGCGAGTTGCGCCTGCAGATCAAGGGGCTGCCGGCCTTCGAGCGCAGCGCCGTGGCCCATGACGCCCAGTGGGTGGCCGCGGCCGGCCTGCTGCTGTCGGCGGCCCTGGGCCTGACGGCCTGGTCCCTGGCCTCGGGGCGCGAGCGGGCCGAGCGCATGGCGCGCGACATGACCCGCGAGCTGGAGCGCCTGGCCCGCGTGGCCCGGGGCACCGCCAACGCCGTCTTCAGCACCGATGCGCAGCAGCGCATCGACTGGGTCAACGAGGGCTTCACCCGCATCAGCGGCTACAGCGCCGAGGAGGCCCTGGGCCGCACGCCCGGCGAGCTGCTGGGCAGCGGCCAGGCCGATCCGGCCACCCTGCAGACCCTGGCCGAGGCCGTACGTCAGGGCCGCGGCTGCCGGGTCGAGATCCTGAACCGGCGCAAGGACGGACAGCTCTACTGGGTGGAAACCGAGCTCCAGCCCCTGCATGACGATCTGGGCCAGCTCAGCGGTTTCATCGAGATTGCCCTGGACATCAGCGAGCGCAAGCGCAGCGCCGAGCTGCTGGAGCGCGAACGCGAGCGCCTGAGCCGCATCATCGAGGGCACGGGCGCCGGCACCTGGGAATTGAATCTGCAGACCGACGAGGTGCGCTTCAATGAACGCTGGGCCGAGATGATCGGCTATGAGCTCAGCGAGCTGGGAACCCTGAGCGCCCAGACCTGGGATCGCCTGGCTCACCCCGAGGATCTGCAGCAGGCCCAGCAGCTGCTGCAGCGCCATCTGCGTGGCGAGCTCGACACCTACCAGGCCGAGGTGAGGCTGCGCCACAAGAACGGGCGCTGGATCTGGCTGCAGACGCGCGGCAAGCTGATCAGCCGCGACGCCCAGGGCCAGCCCCTGTGGGTGGCCGGCATCCATCTGGACATCGATGCGCGCAAGACCGCGGAGCAGGCCCTGCGCGAGAGCGAGGCGGTGCTGGAGCGGGGCGGGCGCATTGCCGCCGTGGGCGGCTGGCAGCTGGACCTGCGCAGCCAGCGCCTGCACTGGACCGACCAGACTTTCCGCATCCACGATCTGGTGCCCGGCCAGCACCAGCCCGGCTTCGAGGAAGCGCTGGAGTACTACGACCTGCCGGGCCGTCTGGCCATCCGTGCGGCGCTGCGCCGCCTCTACCGCCAGCGCGAGAACGTTGATCTGGAACTGCGCATGACCACGGCCCTGGGCCGTGAGATCTGGGTCAGGGCGGTCGGCGAGCCGGAGTGGGAGGGGGACCGCGTGGTGCGCATCAACGGCATCCTGCAGGACATCACCCAGCGCCGCGCCCTGGAAGACTCGATGCGGCGCAATAACGAGGTGCTCAGCAGCGTGCTGGACAACCTGCCCTGCGGCCTGACCTTGTTCGACGGTTCGATGCAGCTGATGCTGCACAACAGCCGCTGGGCCCAGCTCTATGCCCTGCCGGCCGATTTCTTCACGGGCGAGCCGGTCAGCGTGGACAAGGTGGCAGGCCTGATGCATGCGCGGCGCGAGTATGGCGAGATCAGCGAGGCCCAGGCCCTGGAAGCTGCGCGCCAGCGTGCCCGCGACGCCATGCAGGCGCCGCACTACTGGGAGCGCAGCCGGCCCGGCGGCCTGATCCTGGAGATGCGCAGCGCTCCGCTGCCGGGCGGCGGTTTCGTGACCACCTATACCGATGTGAGCGAACAGCGCCGCGCGGCGGTGGAGCTGGCCCAGGCCCTTGCCCTGCTGCGGGCGGTGCTGGACGCGGCCAGCCAGGTGCTGATCGTGGCCACCGACCGCGAGCGCCGCATCCGTGTCTTCAACCGCGGCGCCGAGCTCATGCTGGGCTACCGGGCCGAGGAGCTGGTGGGCCGGCACAGCACGGCCCTGCTGCATCCGCCCGAAGACCTGGAGGCGCAGGGCCGCGCGCTCTCGGCCGAAACGGGCCGGGAGATCGGCGGCTTCGAGGCCCTGATCCATCCCAGCCAGCTGGGGCGCGAGCTCGAATGCGTGTACCAGCGCAAGGACGGCAGCCGCTTCCCGGCCCTGCGGGTGGTGACCGAGATGCGCGGCCCCGACGGCCAGCTGCATGGCTATCTGGGCGTGGCCTATGACATCACCCGGCGCAAGGAGGCCGAGGCCGTGCTGCAGGAAGCCCGGCTGGCGGCCGAGCAGGCCAGCGCGGCCAAGAGCCAGTTCCTGGCCAATATGAGCCACGAAATCCGCACGCCCATGAACGCCATCCTGGGCATGCTGCGCCTGCTGGGCCGCACGCCGCTGGACGAGCGCCAGCGCGACTACGCCAGCAAGACCGAGCGCGCCGCCCGCGCCCTGCTGGCCCTGCTCAACGACATCCTGGACTTCTCCAAGATCGAGGCCGGCCGCCTGGTGCTGGACCCCCAGCCCTTTGCCCCGGCCCAGCTGATGGCGGATGTGGAGGTGATCCTGCGCGCCAATCTGGGCGACAAGCCCCTGGCCCTGCACCTTGAGCTGGACCCGGCCCTGCCGCCCGGCCTGCTGGGCGACGCCATCCGCCTGCAGCAGGTGCTGGTGAACCTGGGGGGCAATGCCATCAAGTTCACGCCCCGGGGCGAGGTCTGCCTGAGCCTGAGCCATGGGGGAGAGAGTGCGGAGGGGGTCTTGCTGAACCTGCGGGTGAGCGACACCGGCATCGGCATCGCGCCGGAACATCAGCAGAAGATCTTTGCGGGCTTCACCCAGGCGGAGGCTTCCACCACCCGGCGCTTCGGTGGCACGGGCCTGGGCCTGGCCATCAGCCAGCGTCTGGTGCAGGCCATGGGGGGCATGCTGACGCTGCGCAGTGCACCCGGTGAGGGTAGCGAGTTCAGCTTCAGTCTCAGACTGCCGCGCGCCGAGGCTCCGGAGGCCACCCCCAGCGAGGCGCCCGCCGCGCCGGGCGAACGGCTGGCGGGGCTGACGCTGCTGGTGGTGGAGGACAACGCCAACAACCAGCAGGTGGCCCAGGAACTGCTGGAGTACGAGGGGGCGCTGGTGAGTCTGGCCGGCGATGGTCAGCAGGCCCTGGACATGCTGCGTGCCGCGCCGCTGGCCTACGACCTGGTGCTGATGGACGTGCAGATGCCGGTGATGGACGGCTATGCCGCCACCCGCGCCATCCGCGCCGATGCGAGCCTGGCCCATCTGCCGGTGGTGGCCATCACGGCCAATGCCATGGCGGTGGACCGCCTGGCTGCGCGCGCCGCGGGCATGGACGCCCATGTGGGCAAGCCCTTCGAGCTGGAGCATCTGGTGGCGGTGATCCGGCACCAGCTGGGGCGCCATCCGGTGCCGGCGGCCGCGGCGCCACAGCTGCCCGCGCGGGACTGGAGCGCGGCGCCGCTGCAGCGCGCCCAGGTCGCCGGGCTGGACCTGCCCGGCGCTCTGCGCCGCCTGATGGGCCGCACCGAGCTGCTGGCGCGCCTGGCGCGTGGCTTTGCCGAGACGGCGGCCTCTGTGGTGCCTCGTTTGCGCGAGCAGCTGGCGCACGGTGCGGAGGCGGGCGCCCAGGAGGCCCGCGCCAGCCTTCACACCTTCAAGGGCCTGGCCGCCACCCTGGGGGCGGAGCGCCTGGCCGGCCTGGCGCGCGAGGGCGAGACCTTGCTGCAGGGCGGCATGGGCCTGCCCGAGGCCTGGCTGCAGGCGCTGGATGAGGAGCAGGCGCGCGGCTGTGCGGCCCTGCTGGCGGCCGTGCAAGCCCTGACCCCGCCCGAGACGCCTGAGCCCGCCGCTGCGACGGCGGCCCCGCAGGACCCCGCCGCTGCCGCCGGGGCCCTGCGTGAGCTGGCGCGCCTGCTGGGGCAGTCCGATATGGCGGCCCTGGGCGCGCTGGAGCAGCTGCGCCGCGGCCCGGGCACTGGGCTGGCGCTGGACGATCTGGAAGATGCCGTACAGCGCCTGGATTTCCGCCGCGCTCTGCAATACTGCCAGCAACTGATCGGAGACTTGACCCATGAATGACCTGGCCGCCGAACTCAAGGAACTGCTGGGTCGACCGCCGCGCCTGCTGCTGGTGGACGACCAGCCGCTCAATATCCAGGCCTTGCACCAGGTCTTCGCCGCCGACTGCCGGGTCTTCATGGCCACCTCGGGCGCCGATGCCCTGGCCCTGGCCCGCGAACAGCTGCCCGACCTGCTGCTGCTGGACGCGCAGATGCCCGAGATGGACGGCTTCGAGGTCTGCCGCCGTCTCAAGGCCGAGGAGGCGCTGGCCCATATCCCGGTGATCTTCGTCACCGCCCAGCAGGACGCCGAGGCCGAGACCCGGGCCCTGGAGGGCGGAGCGGTGGACTTCATCACCAAGCCTTACAACCCGGCCGTGGTGCGGGCGCGGGTCAAGACCCATCTGACGCTCAAGCTGCAGTCCGACCTGCTGCGCGAGCTGGCCTTTGTGGACGGGCTCACCGGCCTGCACAACCGGCGCTACTTTGACGAGCGCTTCGAGGCGGAGTTCCAGCGCGCCCGGCGCAACGGCACGCCGCTGGGCGTGCTGCTGGTGGATGTGGACTTCTTCAAGCGCTACAACGATCACTACGGCCATCTGGCCGGCGACGATGCGCTGCGTGGCGTGGCCGTGGCCCTGCGCAGTGCGCTCAAGCGGCCCGGCGACCTTGCCTGCCGCTATGGCGGGGAGGAGTTCGTGCTGGTCATGCCCGATACCGAGCTGGAAGGCGTGCAGCGGGTGGCGGCCCAGCTGGAGGCTGCGGTGGGCGCGCTCGATACGCCGCATGAAGACTCCGACCTGTCCCAGCGGCGCCTGAGCATCAGCCAGGGCGGGGTGGTCTGCGTGCCGGGGGCGCGGCACGATTGCGCCCGGCTGCTGGCCGCGGCCGACGCCCAGCTCTACCAGGCCAAGGCCCAGGGCCGAGCGCGTGCGCTGCTGGCGCCGGCCTGAGGTGCCGGTTCAGGCGGCGGTTCAGGCGCGCGCCGGCGGCGCAGCGATCACAAAGCCGCTGCCGGCCTGCTTGGCCGCATACATGGCCTGATCGGCCCGCACCAGCAGCTCGGCCTCGCTCTCGCCGGACTCGGCCAGGGCCAGGCCCAGGCTGGCACGCACCGGCAGGCGCAGGTCGGGCAGCTCGAAGTCGGGGCGCATCCCTTCCAGGATCTTGGCCGCCAGGGGCTCGAGCTCATGCACGGCCTGCACGTCCTCCAGCAGCAGGGTGAATTCGTCGCCTGCCAGGCGGGCCACGAAATCGGTCTGGCGCAGGCCGGCCTGCAGTCGCCGGCCGAACTCCTGCAGCACCAGATCGCCCACGGCATGGCCGTGCTGGTCATTGATGCGCTTGAAGCCGTCCATGTCCATGAAGCCCAGGGCCAGACGGCTGCCGTGGCGCTGAGCGCGCTTGAGCGCCAGGCCCAGGGCCTCGTGGAAGTGCTTGCGGTTGGGCAGCCCGGTCAGGGCGTCGAAGCGGGCCTCGGCGGCCAGGCGCAGCTCCAGCTGCTTGCGCTCGGTGAGGTCGCTGGCCAGCACAAAGAAGCCCGCCACATTGCCCTGCTCGCAGCGCTCGGGCACATAGCTGAACTCGATGAAGCGCTGTCCGTCGACCTGGGCGCTCCAGAGGCCGAAGCGCCGCGGCTCGCCGGCCAGGGCTGCGGCGATGTGCTCGGCATGCGCGCTGTACTCGGCGGGCTTCATCACCTCGGGCAGGGGGCGGTCCTTCAGCTCGGCCTCGTCGCGGCCCACCCATTCCAGCAGGGTGCGGTTGGCAAAGAGCAGGCGCTGGGCCTTGTCCACATAGGCGATCAGGGCCGGCACATTGTCGGTGATGCCGCGCAGGCGGTTCTCGCTGTCACGCAGGCGCTTGAGCGTATCCAGTCGCTCGGTCACGTCGCGGAAGGACACCACCACCCCCTCGGTGACGCCCGCGCGGCCGTAGGGCCGGGTGTTGTGTTCCAGCACCCGCCACTGCCCGTCCGGCCGGCGCAGCCGCGTGAGCACGCCGCGCAGGGCCTCGCCGCTGCGCAGCGAGCGCTCGGCCGGCGCGTCCTCCATGCGCAGCGGGCTCTCGTCCATCTGGCGCCAGGTGCAGGGGTCGGGACTGGGCACCCGGCCGATGTCATCCTGCAGCGGCAGGCCCAGGATCTCGCTGGCAGCCGGGTTGGCCATGACCAGGCGGCGCTGGCTGTCGCGGATGAGCACGCCCTCGTGCAGGGACTCGATCACGGTCAGCAAAAAGGTCTCCTGCTGCTCCAGCTGCAGGCGCTTGCGGCGCAGCTCGATCAGCTGGCCCACCTGGCGCGCCAGCACCTGCAGGGCGTGGCGCTGCTCGGGGCCGAGTTCGCGCGGCTGGCTGTCGATCACGCACAAGGCCCCCAGGGCATGGCCGCGTGCGCTCACCAGGGGCGCGCCGGCATAGAAGCGGATGTGCGGGGCGCCCGTGACCAGGGGATTGCTGGCAAAGCGTGGATCCTCATGCGCGTCGCGGACCTCCATGAGCTCATCGGGGCGCAGGATGGCGTGGGCGCAGAAGGACTGCTCGCGGGGGGTCTCGTGCGCATCCAGGCCGCAGCTGGCCTTGAACCACTGGCGCTGGGCGTCGATCAGCGAGACGGCGGCGATCTTCACACCACAGATCTGCGCGGCCAGCTGAACCAGCTCGTCGAAGGCCGGATCACGCGGCGTGTCCAGCAGGCCCAGGCCATGCAGTTCTTGCAGGCGCGCCACCTCGTCGGGGGCTTGGGGAAGATTCATCGCGCATCTCCGGCTCGGTGCATGGGCCGGATGGTAGGGCATTGCCGGGTGCGGGCGTGTGTCTTGCACAGGGGTATGACGGCCGCATGAAAACGGCTCATGACCCGCCCCGTTCTAGGGGTGCGGTCCTGTGTCTTCGGCGCGACATGGCGGCTCCCAAGAATGCCTGATGCCGTCATAGCTGTCTGTTGCCGATTGTGAGAAATTCATTCGCACCCCAAACCCGCCCCTTGATGCCAGAGAGCGCCGCCGCATCGGAGCGCCCCGCACGGGGGCTCGGTCTGCGTCAGCGTCTGGCCCTGGTGGCCCTGCTGTGTCTGAGCCTGAGCCTGCTCAGCGCAGTGCCCCTGGGCTGGCGCCTCTTCGAGGCCCTGCGCGGCGTGGCGGCCGAGCGGGCCACCCTGCCGCTCAATGCCCAGGCCCAGCAACTGCTGCGCGCCCTGGGCGCCCATCGCCTGGCGGCGGCACGGCCCCAGGCTGCGGGCGAGGCCGAGCGGCGCGCTGCCGCGGCCCAGCTTCGGCAGGCCTTGCAGAGCCTGGCCCAGTCGCCGGTCGCGGCGCCGGAGCGCGCCGCCCTGCAGGCCCTGGAGCGCGACTTCAACGCCCTGGACCAGGCCTTGCTGCAGCGCGGCCTGGACACCACCGCCTTGCTGGCCCGTCACCGGGTCCTGGCGCGCGATCTGCTGGACCTGATGGACCGCCTGAATCTCGCCGCCGGCCTGCTGCTGGAGCCCGACGCCGCCCTGCAGCTGCCCATACAGGCCGGTCTGCAGCGCGCGCCGCGCATGGGCGATGCGGTGGCCGAGCTGGGAGCTCTGGCCGCGGCGGTGGCGGTGGATGATGTGGCGGCCTTGAGTGCCGCAGCCACCCGCTACGAGGAGCACAGCCATGGTCTGCTGCAAGCCCTGGCCCAGGCGCGGCGTCTGGACCCGCAGCGTGCGGATGACTACGAGCGCGTGCGCCTGGCCGCGGCACGTCAGCAGGCCATGGTGCTCGAGACCCTGGCGGCTTCGGCTCGCGACCCGGCCTACCCGCTGGAGCGCATGAGCGCCTCGTTCGCCCAGGCGAGCAGCCTGCAGCAGGCCCTGTCCGAGCAGGTGCTGCAGAACCTGGCCCAGCGCCTGGACCAGCGGGCCGAGCGCCTGCGGGCCGAGGCCCTGTTGAGCCTGGGCCTGCTGCTGCTGGGTTTGATGGGCCTGGCCTGGCTGCTGTGGCGCAGCATCGTCAACACCTTGCGGCCGGTGCAGCAGGCGATTGCCATGACCGAGCGCATTGCGGCCGGCGACCTGAGCGGCGCGGGGGCAGATCTTGCCGCGCGGCCCGACGAGATCGGCCGCGTGCTGCTGGCGGTGGACACCATGCAGCTGCGGCTGCGCGGCCTGGTGCAGCAGCTGCAGGCGGCCTCGGGTCGCGTCCACCGGGCGGCCGGCGAGATTGCCAGCGGCAACGAGGATCTGAGCAGCCGCAGCCAGCAGTCGGCGCAGCGCATGCAGCAGGCGGCCGCGGCGGTGGAGCAGCTCAGCCGCACCGTGGCCCAGACGGCGGAGGCGGCCGATGCCGCCAGCCGCCTGGCCGGCGAGGCCGCCCTCACGGCGGGCAGCGGTCAGCGCTCGGTGGCAGATTTTGTGCAGACCATGGAGGGCATCAGCCAGGGCTCGCGCCGCATCGCGGAGATCACCGGCGTGATCGACTCCATCGCCTTCCAGACCAATATCCTGGCCCTGAATGCGGCGGTGGAGGCGGCGCGCGCCGGCGAGAGCGGGCGCGGCTTTGCGGTGGTGGCGGCCGAGGTGCGGGCCCTGGCTCAGCGCTCGGCCGAGGCGGCGCGCGAGATCAAGGGCCTGATTGGACAATCGGCCCAGCGGGTGGAGCAGGGCGAGCGCCAGATTGCGCAGGCCCACCAGGCACTGCAGGGCATGAGCGAGGGCGTGGCCCAGGTGGACGCCATGATCCGCGGCATTGCCAGCGACGCCCACCAGGAGTCTTCACGCCTGCATGAGCTGGCCGAGGCGATTGCCCAGATCGATCACATGACCCAGCAGAACGCGGTGCTGGTGGGCCAGTCGGCCAGTGCGGCCCAGGCCATGACCCAGCAGGCCCGCCAGATGTCGGCGGTGGCGGCGGAGTTCAGCCTGGAGCGCCGCAGCGCCTGAGCGCCGCGGCGCTCAATAACCTTCAGCGACGGCGGCGGCCCAGCAGGGCGCCGGCCAGGGTCAGGGCCAGGCTCCAGAGCAGGGACTGGCTGCCCCCGCCGCCACCCTTGCTGTCGGGTTCGGGCGTTGGCGTGGGGGTCGGCGTGGGGGTGGGGGTCGGTTCGGGCGCGGGATCCGTGGGCTTGAACGTGCCCTGCTTGACCCCGCAGGCCTCGATGGCCTCGCCGCCCAGGCTCAGGGCCTGGCGGCTGGGGGCCGTGTAGCTGCCGGGGGCCTGGGCGTAGCGCAGGGCCTCGTAGGCGTCCAGCATGCCGGCGCCGCAGGTCTCGGTGCTGCAGCTGCAGCGGCGGGCCTTGCCGTCGGCCGTGCAGGCGCCCAGCGCTGCGGCCTGGGCATGGGGGCGGGCGCTCAGGCGCAGGCCGGCTTCCACCTGGGCCAGGCTCAGGCCCGGGTTCAGGGCCCACATCAGGGAGGCGGCGCCGGCCACCTGGGGGGCGGCGAAGCTGGTTCCGCCTGCGGCGGCATATTCAACGCCGCTGCCATCGGGCTTGAAGCTGGTGGAGAGGATGCCGCCATCGGCCAGCTCGGCATCACAGCTCTTGCCCGCGGCCATATCGCCGCCCGGTGCGGCCAGGGCCACCTGGGCGCCGAAGTTGGCGGCCAGGGCCTTGAAGCCCTGGCGGTTCAGCGAGGTCACGGCCAGCACGCCGGGGCAGTTGGCAGGGCGGCCCACGGCGCCACCGATATTGCCCGCCGGGGCCACGATCAGCACGCCCAGGGCGCGCAACTCCTGGATGGCGGCGATGTAGGCGCGTGCCGCCGCGGCCACATTGGCGTCCGGGTCGGCGGGGTTGCAGGAGGCCTCGCCGGCCACGCCCAGCACCAGGATGCGCGCGGGCTGGGTGTTCAGCGGCGCGCCGGCCACCGGCAGGCCGGCGGCCCAGCGCATGCCGTCCACCACATCGGCCGCGGCGGCGCCGCATTTGCCGGCCACCCGAACCGGCAGGATGCGCGCCTGCCAGTTGATGCCGGCCACGCCCAGCGCGTTATTGCTCACGGCGCCCAGCTGGCCGGCGATCAGGCTGCCGTGCCAGGTATTGCTGGCCTGCACGGCGCAACCGTCCCAGAGCTTGGGGTCGGCAGCCTTCTCGGCGCTGCTCAGGGCGTCCCCAAGGTCCGTGGGGTCGTTGTTGCGGCCCGCGCCATTGCCGGCGTACTGAGGCTTGCTGATGAAGTTGTAGCCCGGCAGCACCAGGCGCGGGCGCAGCTCGGGATGGTCGCGCACGCCCGAGTCCAGCACCGCGATGATGGGCCCGGCGCCCGACACCGGGGCGCCGGTGCTGAGGTCCCAGGCGCGGGCGAAGCCGGCCACGCCGCCATTGCCGGCGCCCTCGCCGCTGCCCAGCCACCATTGCTGCGAGGCATAGAGCGTGTCATTGGGGCTGAGGGCCTGGGCCGCCTGCGGTGCGCTGCAGAGCAGGGTGGCGGAGAGCGTCAGGGCGATCGCGCGGTGCAGGCGCACGCGCAGGGGGCTGGATGTGGGCTTGGACATGGCGCGCACCGTAGCCCCGCGCGGTGAATGGTGCGTGACAGCTCTGCGATGCGGGCGCAGTCCGGAGGGGCTTATGGCCCGAACGGGCTAGGCTGGCGCCAAGGCTTCAACGACCAGTCATTCGCCCTGCCTATGCTGCGCCGCCACCGCTTGATGTGCGGCATGAGAACGAGGCGGGCCCTCCAGCCCGCCGACAAAAGCACCCACGCGGTGCAGTGTTTGCCAAGGGAGTTGCGATGCAGAGCATGAGTGCCGAGACGGCGATAGCGATGGGGGCTGCTCCTGCGCTGCCCACACAGGCGGCCGCGCAGATGGAAGCCATCGTGCGTGCGGCCGAGACCGCGCTGGAGGTGCGGCGGCGCTACCAGTTCTTTGTCTGGAGCCAGAGCAATCTGCAGGTGCTGCTGCCGCATCATCTGATCGTCTGCGGGGCCTACAGCCGCCAGCACCGCGAGCTGCGCTACGAGGTCTTCAACAGCCTGGTGCTGCCGGGCCTGGTGCTGGAGGCCCTGGTCGAGGGCCGCGGCCCCCTGATGCAGCTGATGCAGGGCCAGTGGATAGACCAGCGCGGCAAGCCATTGCGGCTGGAAGTCTCGTCCCTGGAGGGGGCGGCCCTGGAGCCCCTGCGCGAGGCCTTGCAGCAGGCGGGCTATCAGGATCTGCTGGTGCACGGCGTGGCCCGGCCCCAGCGTCCCAGCGAGCTGGAGAGCTTCTTCATTCTCTCCAGCAGCGGCCGCGCCAGCGACGCCGCCCAGCGCGCCATGCTGGAGCTGCTGATGCCGCATCTGCACGCCACCTGGCTGCGGGTGCAGACGGTGGAGCGTGAGTTCGGCGAGCCGGCGCGCTCGCCCTCGCCGCGCGCCGTGGACCCCTCGGGTATCACCGAGCGCGAGCGCCAGATCCTGGGCTGGCTGCGCGAGGGCATGAACAACCAGCAGATCGGTGAGGTGCTGGGCATCAGCGCGCTGACGGTGAAGAACCATGTGCGCAAGATCCTGCGCAAGCTGCACGCGGCCAACCGCGCCCAGGCCGTGGCCCGGGCCATGAGCATGCAGCTCCTGGGGCCCATGTCGGGCGATAGCGCGCTGCCCTGATAGCCCGTTTGCGTCGTCATGCTCCCTTTGGAGCAGGGCGAGCGGCCGTGCAATTCTTCACAGAGCTTTGTGAAGATGCGTGAAGTGGAGAGGTGCAGGGGCAGCGGCCCCGGGCACCGACTCCCTGAGTTCTTTGTATCCCGGCGGGGTCGCGATGTCAGCGGCTCCGCACCGCCCGACGGCGGCCGCCGCGATACCCGACAGCCCGGTCCTGCACAAGACCGTGAGCCTGACGCGGTACCGCCAGTGGTTGCTCCTTAGGCGGCGTCGCTGCAGTGCAGGCATGGCCCTTCGTTCGCGCAGGGTGCGGCCGCCAGCGGCACTGTCCTCTCGAGTCTCAACCATTGATGGAGCAATAGACGATGAACAAGATGAAGCTGATCGCCGCCGCCGCGGCCCTGGTCGCCGCCGTGCCGGCTTTCGCCAAGATCGAAGTGGGCAATGCCCCTGAACTGGCCCTGGTCGTTTACGACGAAGTCAAGCAAGTGTCCTACACCAAGGACCTGGGTACCTTTGCTGACGCCTTCAAGACGCAGTTCTCCGGCAATACCGCCGCCGCCAACCTGAGCTGGGACCTGAAGGGCGACAGCAACTGGACTTCCTTCCTGAGCCAGGCCAATGTTGGCAACCTCAAGTGGGTCGTGTTTGGTGTGGATGACTTCGGTGGTACGGCCGTGGGCCAGAAGCGCCTCTTCACCACCGCGCTCAATACCGCCGCCAACGAGGCCAAGGTCTCGACCTGGACCAATATGCAGTTCACCAACGGCGTCGGTCCGCTGAGCTCCGGTTTCGTCGCCTTTCTGAACGACCGGCCTGAGCAGCGCGCCAATGCCAACGCCAGCAGCGTCACCAGCCTGCTGAACGACGGCAAGGCCTACTTCGCTGCTCCGGGTGCTGGCGGTGAGTTCTACAACAAGACCTCGCCCTTCTCCAACTCCAATGAGGTGGGCAAGGAATCCAACTTCTACTACCTGACCCGCTCGGGCGCCGTGCAGGGCAACTCCGTGCTGGTGGAGCGCTTTGCCAACACCCAGGGTGTCTCGTCGACCTTCGGCCTGGGCTCCGACTACGTCCTGAAGGCCACCGCCGTTGCTGCCGTGCCCGAGCCCAGCACCTACGCCATGCTGATGGGCGGCCTGCTGGCCCTGGGCCTGGTGGTGCGTCGCCGCACCAACGACAAGCGCTGATCGATCACCAGCCGGCCCCTGGGCAGGCCTTGCGCCTGTCTGCCAAGCCGGCTCTTCGTCTCCTAGCCATACCCGCTGCGCCTGATGCTGCCCGATTGCCGGGTGGCCGGGCGGAGCTCTGACCACAGGATCTCACCATCATGAAGCTGCGTTCCATCGCCCTGGCCGTTGCGGCCATCGCCTCCTCGTCCGCCTTTGCGGCCCCGGCCGTCAATGTTGACGCTCCCGGCACCGTGCGCATCCATATGTCCGGCGCCTCGGCCCTGCGCGCCGCCGTGGCCGGCGTCGTGCTGAACGACATCTGCGGCGGCTCCGCCAGCAACAACACGACCACGCTGTACAACGTGGCCGAATCCGGCTCGGGCTTCACCTTCGCCGGCAACTTCTGGGCCATCAGCTGCCGCGTCACCGCCGCCGGCGGCGCCCTGGTGGGCCTGCCCGCCAACACCCCCATCGCCTTCTTCAAGAGCGATGCCGGTGGTTCCGCCCAAGGCGTGTTCCCGGTCTACTTCGGTGACCAGCGCCCCTTCGTGGATGCCGCCGACCTGAGCAAGTGCACCACCTCCATCGCCGACCGCGCCTACACCGCCTGCTCCGGCACCCGCAATGCCCGCCCCATGGTCGGCATCTCTGACGTCGAGCCCGCGCTCTTCCAAGGCCTCAATGTGCCGGCCGACCCCCTGGATGCCGATGACGACGCCTACCCCAAGGCTGGCCTGTCCGCCGGCCAGCAGGGCGAGCTGACCATCAAGCCGGTGGTGCAGACCATCTTCGGCGTGGCCGTCAACACCGCGCTGTACAACGATATGTTCGCCAAGCAGAACCTCGGCAGCCGCAAGGACTTCGCCGGCGCCGCCTGCACCCCCGCCTCCAGCGACGAGCCCTGCGTTCCGAGCATCGGCTACGCCGAGGCCCGCAGCCTCTTCGCCGGCACCGAGGCCAACTGGCGCCTGCTGAGCGCCAATGCCGCCAAGCTGAACAGCCAGGTCAACCTCTGCCGTCGCGTGGCCGGCTCGGGCACCCAGGCCGCCGCCAACACCCACCTGATGAGCCAGGTTTGCAACAACTCTGCCGCGCTGCCGGCCGGCTATGACTTCTCGTCCTCGGCCTCGCCGGCCGAGATGTCCGCCTTCAAGAACACGACCGTGGACGGCCGCAGCATCGCCAAGTACCTGGTCGACAATATGGGCGGCGGCACCGGCACCGGCCCCATGCCCGTGGGCACCACCTTCGTCTTCGAAGGCCCGGGCACCGGCGATGTGGTCTCTTGCTTGAACGCGGCCGAGAAGGCCGGCGGCTACGCCATCGGCCATGTGTCCCGCGAGAACGTGCCCGGCGCCAACAGCTGGAAGCATGTGCGTCTGGAAGGCACCTTCCCCTCGCGCGATGTGGCCAAGTCCGGCCGCTACGACTATGTCTTCGAGTCCACCGTGCAGTGGAAGAACGACTTCGTCGCCGGCCTGAGCACCCAGCAGCAGAACTTCATCAGCAAGCTGGCCGAGCGCATGGCCCTGCCGGACTCCCTGGCCAAGCTCAGCAGCGCCAACCAGAACGGCGTGGCCGCCCTGCCCACCTCCTACGCCGGTGACTACGGCGTGGGCACGGCCAACGAGATCGCCTTCGGCTCCCGCGTGACCCGTGCCGGCAACAGCTGCCAGCCGATGGCCGCGGCCAAGTGATGGCTGAAGGGCCGGTGAATACAGAACGGCCCTGAGAGGTACCGGAGCCCCCGGGCTCCGGTACCTTTTCTCTTGTTTGGGCGGGGCCGGCATTCGCCTGGCGCGCAACGCGAGCGATGTTGCCGCGCAACCGCATCTGCCTTGTCATGCGGCGTCGGGGGCATCGCCCATCCGCCTCACCACTGCTTGCCAGTTTCTTTGCCATGAAGCACTTCATATCCACCCTCGCCCTGCTCTTGATGGGCTGGGACTGCCAGGCTGCGATTGGAACCGGGTTTGGCGCCATTACCGGTGCACCGCAGAACTATGCCAACGGGAAGCCAGTGCTCAACAACGCGGAGCTCTATCTGGCTGTGTTCGATCCTGAGGCGAAGGTGTCCTACATCCTGGATCTAGGCTTGGACATGGAGACGTTTTTCATCAATGCCCAGCAGGATGCGGGCATGCAGTGGTTCAAGCCACTCGATGATGCCAACTGGGGCAGTTTTCTGGAGCAGGTCAATCGCAACAAGCTGCGGTGGGTGGTGCTTTCTAACGATGACTACGGCGGCATCGCCGTCGGGCAGAAGCGGATGTTCATGACCCTCACGCAGGGAACAGAGGCCAAGCTACGCACCTGGAACAATCAGCAGTTCACCATGGCGTCGGGCGATGGCAGAAAGTTCCTCGATTTTGTGCAACAGCAAGGGACGCACCTTGCCCCTATGGACGATCTGACTGTCAATGGCAGCAGCGTTGCTACGCCTCTCAATCCAGGCGTCTATTTTGGGCCGGGAGCCCAGGCGACTCTGGCCAAATGGGACGAAACGTTGAACGGTAGAGCTACAGGCTTCACTGCTGGCAATGCTATTGGCCAGTCCTCCTGGTTTTACTATGTAACTCGATCGGGAACGTCTCAATCTGCCAGCGTGCTTGTCGATGAGTTCGACAATCTGGGAGGTGACGCCTACTGGGGCTTCACTTATGTGGACCCGGCCACCGATGCCAACTCGCCCTATGCCGGCAAGTTCCTGCTGAGCTACACCCTTGAGAAATCCGGGGCCACGGCCAGCACGGCCGAAGGGCGGCTGCGCATCAGCATGACCGACTACCTGGCCCTGAATCGCCTGGCGCCGCCGCGCTACTTCGCGGCCAGCAGCGCCCTGGCCGCGGAATACGCGGGCTATCGCCAGGGCTCCCTGGTCGTGGTCGCCGGCAGCATGGTCAGCGCCGTGCCCGAGCCCGCCAGCTGGGGCCTGATGGGCCTGGGGCTGGGTCTGCTGGCCGTCTGGCGCCGCCGCGCCGCGCGGCAACACTGAATCAATCCCCCGCAGGCGCCCGCCTGCTGCGCCCGCCTGAATCCGAGGCCGCCCGTCGCGGCCCGGGTGCGGCCGCGCGCGTCGCCGAGCTCGCTGCCCTGGCCATAGCCCCAACGGGCCATCCCGCCTCCATCGCCGCGTCACCGCGGCTCTCGACACTGATCGCCATGAGCACAACCCTGGCCTCGCGCGCCGCGAGGCTTGCCCTTTCTCTGTCGCTGGCTTTTGCAGGCATCTTGGCCGGCCCGGCCGCCCATGCCCAGACCGCGGCGGCCGCCGAGGCGCCGCGCTTTGACATCCTAGAGTTCGAGATCGAGGGCAATAGCGTGCTGCCCGTGGCCGAGGTGGAGCGCGCCGTGATGCCCTTCATGGGCGAGGGCCGCCGCATCGAGGATGTGGAGTCGGCCCGCGAGGCGCTGGAGAAGCGCTACCAGCAGGCCGGCTTCCTGACCGTGTTCGTGGATGTGCCCGAGCAGCGCGTGGACGGCGGCCTGGTGCGCCTGCGCGTGACCGAGGGGCGCGTGGAGCGCCTGCGCGTGACCGGCGCGCGCTACTTCGACCAGGGCGTGATCCGCGAGCGCGTGGAGCAGCTGGCGCCGGGCCGCGTGCCCGATTTCAACGAGGTGCAGCGCCAGGTGGCCAGCCTCTCGCGCGAGGAGCGCCAGATCCAGCCCCTGCTGCGACCCGGCCTCACGCCCGGCACCGTGGAGGCCGAGCTCAAGGTGGCCGACCAGCTGCCCGCCGGGGTGAGCCTGGAGCTGAACAACCGCCACTCGGCCGACACCAAGCCCCTGCGCGCCACGCTCAATCTGCGCTACGACAACCTCTGGCAGCGCGAGCACAGCATTGCGCTGAGCCTGATCACGGCGCCCGAGTCGCCCAAGCAGTCCAAGGTGGCCCTGCTCAACTACAGCCTGCCCCTGGGCCGCGGTGAGCGCCACCAGGATCAGCTGCTGGCCAGCCTGGTCTGGTCCGACAGCGTGCTGGAGCCGCTGGGCGCCACCACGGTGATCGGCAAGGGCGTGACCCTGGGCCTGCGCTGGTCGCGCAGCCTGCAGCTGGCCGAGTCCCTGCACACGCTGAGCGTGGGCGGCGACTACAAGGACGTGCGCGAGCGCCTGCAGTCCGGCAACAGCGCCCTGTCCACGCCGCTGCGCTACCTGCCCATGCAGCTGGCCTATAGCGGGGCCTGGTTCGACCCGCAGGGCCAGAACCAGAGCTCGCTGAGCACCAGCTTCACCTTCGCCGCCCGCGGCATCCTGCGCCGCGATGTGGACTGCCCCGGCAATATCGGTCCGGTCGACCAGTTCGAGTGCAAGCGCTTCGAGGCCGATGGCAGCTTTGCCTACTGGCGCGGCGACTGGCGCAGCAGCCGCTCGCTCGGCCCCCTGGGCCTGCCCGGCAGCCTGGGCCTGCGCCTGGGCTGGCAGCTCTCCACCCAGCCCCTGGTCTCGGGCGAGCAGTTCGCCCTGGGCGGGGCCGAGACGGTGCGCGGCTATCTGGAATCCGAGGCCAATGGCGACCAGGGCCTGCTGGGCTCGCTGGAATGGCGCAGCCCCAATCTGGGCGGCGCCAAGGACAGCCTCTGGCGCGAGCTCAGCCTGCTGGCCTTTGTGGATGTGGGCCGGGCCTATGTGCACTGGCCGCTGCCGGACCAGGCCTCGCGCATGCCGCTGCTGGGCAGCGGCCTGGGCCTGCGGGTGCAGGCCGGCGCCAAGCTGCGCGCCGAGCTGGACCTGGCCTGGCCGCAGAAGGCCACGCGCCAGAGCCCCAAGACCGAACCCCGCCTGCATGTGCGCCTGAGCGCCCAGCTCTGAGGCGCGGCTCCCGAACCCCTTGCCGTCCACGCCGCCATGATCGCCCCCGCCGCCGCACCCCGCCGTCCCACCACCTCGCCGCGCATCAGCAGTAACAGCAGCGCGCGCGCGATGCGGCCCCTGGTCGTGGCCCTGGTCGCGATCTGGCCGCTGCATTCGCTGGCGGCCGTGCCGGTGGCCGGTGTGCGGCCCGCAGCGCCCGCCATCAACGCGGTGCCGGTGCCCGCGCTCAATTGGCGCACGACCAACAACGGCCAGAGCCAGCTCAGCGAGCGCCCCAATGCGCGCGGCGGCGTGGATCAGGTGATTGATCAGCAGGCGGCGCGCGAGATCTATCTCTGGAAGCGTTTCGACATCGGCGCCAACAGCAAGGTCGAGTTCATGCTGCCCAGCGGGGGCGCGGCGCTGAACCGGGTGGAGGCGGGCGCGGCGCCCAGCGCCATCTTCGGCACCCTGACCGCGACCGTGCCCAACCCCAACACCGCCGCCGGCCAGCCGGCGCGCATCGTGGGCGGCGATGTCTATCTGCTCAATGGCAACGGCATCCTCTTTGGCAGCGGTGCCCAGGTGAATGTGGGCGCCCTGGTGGCGTCCACGCTGAATGTGGACAACGAGGACTTCCTCAACGGCCTGACCCGCAGCATCAACGGGGCCCTGCCCAGCTTCCGCCGCGACGCCCTGGGCCTGCCGGCGACGCAGGAAGGCCCGGGCTTTGTCGAGGTGCAACAAGGCGCCGAGATCCGCACCCCCAACGGCGGCCGCGTCTTCCTGTTCGCCGAGGAGGTGAAACAGGCCGGCCGCATCGAGACCCCGGGGGGCCAGACCGTGCTGGCCGCCGGCAGCGAGGTCTATCTGCAGGCGCCCACGGCCGAGAAGCTCTACGCCGCCGAGCACAATGCCGCCGTGCCGGCGCTGCGCGGCCTGCTGGTGGAGGTGGGCGGCGAGGCCGGCCGGGTGGAGCAGCTGGGCGAGATCCTCAGCGCCCGCGGCAACACCACCCTGGTGGGCCTGGCGGTCAATCAGCTGGGCCGCATCAGCGCCAGCACCAGCGTGAGCGAGAACGGCTCCGTCTTCCTGCTGGCGCGCGGCAAGGCCTCGGCCCAGAGCGTTGAAGGCCAGCTGCGCAAGCGGGCCACCGAGGGCGGCAGCCTGGTGCTGGGCGACAAGAGCCGCATCGAGATCACGGCCGAGGCCTCGCAGGACGCCACGCCGGTGAGCGCCGGCTTCACGCCCTCGCGCATCGAGATGAGCGGCCGCAGCATCGAGCTGCAGGGCAGCGCGGCCGGCGGCGCCCAGATCGTGGCGCCCGGGGCCCAGGTGCGCCTGCGCGCCGAGAGCCAGCCGGTCTACGAGGTGCGGCAGGACGGCAACGCCCTGACCCTGCCCAAGCTGGACAAGCCGGCCTTCGACGATCAGAGCCGCCTCGTGCTCGGCGAGAAGGTGGGCATTGATCTGTCCGGCACCCAGGGCACCGAGATCTCGGCCGCCCGCCACTATGTGACGACCGAGCTGTTGGGCGCCAATGACCTGAAGGACGCGCCGCTGCAGAAGGAGGGCATGCTCTACCGCGCCAAGGTCACGCTGGACATCCGCCAGGACTCCAAGATCCTGGGCAGCCTGGAGAGCTATCGCCAGGCGGTGAACAAGACGGTGCAGGAGCGGCTCTCGGTGGGCGGCAGCCTGATGCTGGAAAGCGCGGGCGCGCTCGCGGCGCACAGCGGCTCCAGCCTGAACCTCTCGGGCGGCAGCCTGCGCTACCTGGCCGACCAGGCCCGGCCCAGCCAGCTGCGCGGCGCCGACGGCCAGCTCTACGACCTCAACAATGCGCCGGCCGAGCTGCGCTACAGCGGCCTGAGCAACGCCACTTACAACTTCTTCAGCCGCTGGGGCGCGGTGCGCAGCTTCGTCTCCGGCCCCACGCTGAGCCTGGAGCGCTACGACGAGGGCCAGTCCGCCGGCAGCCTGCGCGTGCTGGCCGGCCAGGCGCGGCTGGAGGGCGAGATCAAGGCCGCCACCTTGGTGGGCGAGCGCCAGCGCGCGGGCCTGGACAAGCTGGCCGCGCGCGGCAGCTTCCAGCTGGGCCAGGCCAGCGCCGCGGCCACCGGCGTGCAGCAGGACCTGCTGCTGGGCGCCAGCAATCGTGCCGACGTCACGGCCCTGGACCTGGCGCGCCTGGACGCGGCCGGCTTTGGCCGCTATGTGCTGGCCAGCGACGGCGGCATCCGCCAGCAGCAGGCCCTGCAGCTGGCGCCGCGCGCCAGCCTGAGTCTCTACGCCCGCGGCAGCGCCGGTGTGAGCCTGGAGGCCGATCTGCAAAGCGCGGGCGGCAGCCTCAGCGTGCAGACCGTGGCCCGGCCCGAAGTGGACGGCGCCCAGCCCGGCGATATCGTGGTGGCGCCGGGCGTGCGCCTGGATGTGGCGGGTCGCCTGCTGAACCAGGAGCGCGATGGCGTCCAGCCCCAGGCCAGCGCCGCGGGCGGCAGCCTCAAGCTCAATTCGGGCGCCGGCCTGGTGCTGGGTCAGGGTGCGCGCCTGGATGTGTCGGGTGGCGCCACGGTGTCCGGCACGGGCAAGCTGCAGGCCGGTGCGGCCGGCGCCATCGAGCTGCGCAGCAGCCTGGTGAATCTGCAGCCGCGGCGCTTCGAGATCGAGGGCGCCGAGCTGCTGGGCCTGAGCCTGGGCAAGGGCGGCAGTTTGAGCCTGCGCGCGGCCGAGGTGCAGATCGGCGGCACGCCGCCGAGCGCGCCGGGCGTCGGTCGCTTGCAGCTGGGCGCCGAGTTCTTCTCGCGCGGCGGCTTCGAGCGCTTCGAGATCGATGGCCAGCTGGGCCTCGCCGTGGCGCGCGACACCCAGATCGCGCCGCGCCTGCTGAACCAGGGCGTGGACGAGAAGCGCCTGCGCCTGGACCCGGCCACCGGCCAGCCCCGCGCCAGCGGCGCCCTGCTGTCCGATCTGGGCAAGCCCCAGACCCTGCAGGACGAAAGCCTGCGCCGCCCGGTGAACCTGGACCTGCAGAGCAGCCTGGGCTCGCTGCAGCTGGCGCAGGGCGCCCGCATCGCCCTGGACCCGCTGGCCAGCCTGAGCCTCACGGCCGCGGCCGATCTGCGCCTGGACGGCCGGCTGGAGAGCGCCGGCGGCACGGTCAGCCTGAAGCAGGGCGCGGGCACCACGGTCAATCCGGGTGAGCAGCTGAATCTTGGCGCCAGCGCCAGCATCGATGTCTCGGGTCGCCTGCTGGCCACACCGGGCAGCGACAGCCTGCGGCGCGGCCGCGTGCTGGACGGAGGCCGGGTGCTGATTGACGCGCAGAGCCTGCAATGGGCCGCCGGCAGCGAGATCCGCGCCGATGGGGCCAGTGCCCGGCTGGACGCGCCCAGCCGCAATGGCGCGGTCTTCCCCGAGGGCAGGAACCAGCTGATCAGCAGCGATGCCGGCAGCCTGAGCCTTGCCCTGTTCAGCAATGCCCAGCAGGACAGCCTGCTGGCCGGCCGCTTTGTGGCGCAGGCCGGCGCCGCCGGCCGGGCCGACGGCCTGCTGAGCGTGAGCCTGGGCCGCAAGACCAGCTCCGAAGCGCCCGCGTCGCACCGCCTGCTCTTGCAGGCCATCACGCCGGATCAGGTCCGCGCGGCCGCGCTGAGCGGCGTGCGCACGGTGCAGCTGGGCACGGAGCTGTTCTCGGCCGCCCTGGCCGACCTCAGCCTCGCCAGCCAGGACCGCCTGGTGCTGGCCGGCAGCCAGAGCCTGGCGCCCACGCGCCGCCTGCAGCTGGACAGCCCCCAGCTGCTGCTGCAGAACGGCGCCCAGGCGCGGCTGAGTGCCGCCAGCGTGGCCCTGGGTGCAAGCTTCTCGCCGGAGAAGAGCCCCGAGCTGCCCCTGGGCGGCGCGGGCAGCCTGAACGTGCAGGCCGGCCAGGTGCTGGATGTGTTCGGCCATCTGCAGGTCGGCGGGGCCTCGCAGGTGCAACTGAGCAGCGGCGGCGATCTGCGCCTGCATGCCGGTCTTTTCAGCGACCCCGCCAAGGCCAATACCGGTTCGCTCAAGGCCGATGCCGCGCTCACGCTGGCGGCGGCCCAGGTCTATGGCACGAGTGCCAGCCGCTTCGAGGTGGATGCGGGCGCCCAGCGCCTGCTGATCACGCGGCCCGAGGGCGCCTCGGCCACCGAGCCGGCCGCGCCGCTTTCCGCCGGTGCGGTGCTGAGCTTCAAGGCCCGCGAGATCGTGCAGGACGGCCTGCTGCGCGCGCCCCTGGGCCGTCTGAGCCTGCAGGCCAGCGAGAGCCTGCTGCTGAGCCCGCGCAGCCTGAGCTCGGTCTCGGGCGCCGGCCTGACCGTGCCCTACGGCGCCACCGTGGCCGGGGAAGCCTGGTTCTACGGCAGCCAGGCCAATGGGCTCACGGCCTTGCCGGTCAAGCAGATCGATCTCAAGGCGCCGCGCCTGGAACTGCAGGGCGAGGGCACGGCCCAGGCGCGCCTGGACCTCTCGGGCGGCGGTGCGCTGCAGGCCCTGGAATTCGTGGCCGGCCCGGGCGGCTCGCGCGATGTGTTCGCCGAGAGCTTTGATGGCCGCAGCGGCGCTTTCGCCATCGTGCCGGGCACGGCCCTGGCGCCGCTGGACAACCATATGGCCCAGGCCGGCCTCAGTGCAACGGCCGGCCGGGAGCTGGTGCTGGATCAGGACCTGCGCTTTGGCGAGCAGCTGCTGAAAGCCGGCCGCTATGCCGTGCTGCCGGCCCGCTATGCCCTGCTGCCCGGCAGCTTCCTGGTGCGGCCCGAGGCCCTGGGCGACACGCCGGTCACCGGCGCCACCCAGCAGCGCCGCGACAACGGCGCCCTGCTGGCCGGCGCCCGCCTGGCCAGCAGCGGCAGCGCCGTCATCGATGCACGCGCCAGCACCTTCCTGATCACGCCCTCGGCCACGGCCCGCAAGGCCGCCGAGATCCGCGTGCAGGAGGGCGATGCCTATGTGCTGGGCCGGGCCCAGCGCGAGGGCCTGCCGCGCCCGGCGGCGGCCATCGATGCCGGCCACCTCAATCTCAGCGCCCAGCAGCTCGTGCTGAGCGCCCAGCTGCGCCTGGCCGCGGCCGACAAGGGTCAGGCCGGCAGCCTGGCGATCGCCGCCGAGCGCCTGCGCGTGGGCATGGGCGAGCGCCCGGCCGATCTGGCGGGCGACACGCTCTGGCTCTCGGCCCAGACCCTGGCCGGCTCCGGTGCCGGCCGCCTGCTGCTGGGGGCTCAGCGCGGCCTGGACGCCCAGGGCCAGGCCCTGGCCGAGGTGCAGACACGCAGCTTGCAGATCGATGCCGGCACCCGCTTGGAAGGTTTTGGCGAGCTGATGGCCATGGCCAGCCAGAGTCTCGCGGTGGGCGAGGGCGCCCAGCTGCGCGCGGCCACCGCAGGCGGCAAGGCCGAGGCGCCGCAGGCCAGCACCCTGCGCGTCAAGGGCGATGGCGCTTCCCTGCGCCTGGGCGCGGCCAGCGCTGAAAGCCTGGTCCGCAGCGAGGCCGGCAGCGCGCCGCAAGGCCTGTTGAGCCTGGGGGCGGACAGCCTGCTCGCAGGCCCCAGCCTGGCGCTGGAGTCGGCCGGCCGCTTCGATCTGGCCGGCTCGGCCGGCCTGCAGGTGGCGGCCCTGGAGCTGGGGGCCGGCCGCATCCTGATCGGCGAGGGCGAGGCGGCCCGGCCGGGCGAGCTGCGCCTGAACGAGCGCCAGCTGCAGCCCTTCCTGAGCGCCGACAGCCTGGCCCTGCGCAGCCAGAGCGAGATCCTCTTCGAGGCCGGCGCCCGTCTGGGCGGCGCGGGCCTGGGCCGTCTGATCCTGGATGCTGCCGCGCTTGGCGTGCGCGAGGGCGGTCAGGCCAGCGCCGCGGCCCGTCAGCTGGAGCTGCGCAACCGCGGCGCGGCGGCCACGTCAGCGGCCGCCCCCGGCAATGGCCGGCTGAACCTGGCGGCGCTGGAGGGCCCTCTGCAGATCGGTCCCGGCCGTGTGCAGCTGCAGGGACTGGCCGGCACCGAGCTGCTGGCCCGCCAGGAGATACGACTCAGCGGCGTGGGCGGCCTGCAGACGGCCGGCGAGCTGAGCCTGGCGGCACCGCGGGTGGCCGCCGATACCGGCGCGCGCCAGGAGCTGCAGGCCGCCGGCCTGCTGGCCTTGCAGCGCCGCGACGGTGCTGCGGCCGGCCAGGCCGTGGCGGCTGCCGGCCAGGGGGCCCTGCTGAGCCTGAGCGCGGGCGAGCTGCGCCAGGGCGGCGTGATCGAGCTGCCCAGCGGCCAGCTGGCGCTGCAGGCCCAGGGCGCGCTGCGCTTCGAGGCCGGCTCGCAGACCCTGCTCAAGGGCCAGGCCCATGTCTTCGATGGCGAGACGGTCAACACCCCGGGCGGTCGGCTCAAGGCCGTCAGCAGCACGGGCGATCTGAGCGTGGCCGCGGGCGCGCGCCTGGATGTGTCCGGCGCGGGCCAGGGGGCGCAGCAGGCGGCCGGTGGCGAGCTCCAGCTGGCCGCGCCGCAAGGGCGGCTGGACCTGCAGGGTGAGCTGCTGGGCCGCCAGGGCAGTTTGATGCTGGACAGCCGCCAGGCCCTGGACCTGGGCGCGCTGGCGCGTCGCCTGGGCGCGGACGGGGGGCAGTTCGGCGAGCTGATCAGCGTGCGCAACCGCCAGGGCGACCAGGTCCTGCCGGCAGGCGCCGAGCTGGCTGCACGCCGCCTGGAGATTGCGGCCGACCAGGGCGCCTTGCTGCTGCAGGGCAGCCTGCGCGCCGAGGGCGAACAAGGGGCGCTGATCAGCGTGGCCGCGGGCGGCGATCTGCGCCTGGCCGCGGGGGCTCAGCTGCGTGCCGCCAATCGCGGCCCGGCCATCGATGGCGGCGAGATCCGCCTGATGACCAGTGCCGGCCGCCTGAGCCTGGAGGAGGGCGCGCGCCTGAGCACGCCCGGTGGCGAAGGCGGACGCGAGGGCGAGGTGCTGCTGCGCGCACCGCGCACCGGCGTGACCGAGACGGGCGCCCAGCGCGGCGGCACTGGCGTGGCCGTGGAACGCCTGCGCGCCAGCTTTGAGGCGGTGCGCCGCATCGAGGTGGAGGCGGTGCGGCGCTACGAGGACATCACGCTGATCAGCGAGACGGCGACGGCCCTGCCCACACCCGCGCCGACCAGCACACCCGCTCCCACGAACACGCCGGCCCCCACCCAGGCCCCCACAAGTTCGCCAGCGCCGACCCCGGCTCCCACGACGCCGCCCGCGCCGACCACGCCGCCCACCGAGCCCTCCGCGGGCAATGGCAACAACACCACGCCGGGCAAGGTGCCGCCGGCCCCCCCCACGGGGCCCAAGGCCGCCAGCCTGATGCAGGCCAGCAGCCTGCCTGCAGGGCAGGCACCTGTGGCCCTGCTGGCTTCGGTGCGCATCGCGGCGGCCGATCCCACCCAGCCCTCTCCGGGCAATGGCAATGACACGACCATAGGCAACAAGCCGCCGGCACCGCCCGTGGGCCCGCCGACTGCGGCGCCCACGCCGGCTCCTACTCCGGCGCCAGGCCCCGGACCGGCTCCCACGCCTGCGCCCACGCCGGCTCCCAGCCCGAGCCCCGCGCCCACGCCGGCTCCCGTGCCCACGCCCCCGCCCAAGATCCTCAAGCCTTCGGTGGTGGAGGCGGACAACCTGGCCTTTGTCGGTAGCAAGGCCGTGAACACCCAGCGCATGCTGACCGAGCTGGCCGGCGGCGATGCCGCCCTGGCGGCCAAGCTCTCGGTGGCCCCGGGTGTTGAGATCCGCAGCCCCGGCAAGCTCAGCCTGGAGAGCGAGTGGAATCTGGTGCCGGTCAGCGGCAGCCGGGTGGGCGAAGCCATGCGCCTGAGCCTGCGCGCCGGCGGCGATCTGACCGTGCTCAACAGCCTCAGCGACGGCTTTGCCGCCGCCCGCACCGCGACCGACAAGCGCGCCATTGCCGCCAATGGCGTGGCCCAGGCCGGCCGGGCCGCCTCCTTCCGCCTGGTGGCCGGCGCCGATCTCTCGGCCGCCGACCCGCTGACAGTGAATGGGAGCGAGAGCGCCACGGGCAGCCTCATCATCGGCAAGCCTGCGGCCACGGCAAGCGGCACGCCGCCCGTCGTCTTCATCCGCAGCACCACCGGCAGCATTGCCATGGCCGCGGCGGCCGACATCAATCTGGGCGCGGCGCTCAATGCGCAGGGCCGCAACGGTCAGGTGCGCGTCTACACCACCGGCGAGCCAGCCGCTGCGCTCAGCCGGCAGGATCTGCAGCGACTGGGCCTGCTGACGCCGCCGGTGCTGCTGGATGGCAGTACGACGGGCAGCTACGCCGGCCCCTTCTTCGAGCATGCCGGTGCCATCGACCTGAAAGCGGGTCGCGATCTGCTGGGCCTGCCGGCCTATCGCTACGGCGGCACCGGCGTGCAGTACGTGTCCGATTGGTGGTGGCGTCAGGTCAATGACACCGCTGCCAACAAGGGCCTGGCCTTCTGGGTCCGCTATGACCAGTTCGCCCAGGGCATCGCCTCTTTCGGGGGCGGCAATATCGCCCTGCGCGCCGGGCGCGATCTGGTGGACGTGGAGGCCTCCACGCCCCTGACCGGCTACAGCGTGAAGGCCGAGGGAACACCGGGGCAGCCGGACTTCCGCGAGGCGCGCTCCGTCTGGTATGCCGGTGGCAGCCTGAGCGCCAGCGCCGGCCGCGATGTGCGGGGCGGCCTCTACAACGCCGGTGGCGCCGAGGCCCGCCTGAGCGCGGGGGGGCGCATCGGCGAGGGCAGCGGCCAGAATCTCAGCCAGAAGGCGCCCCAACTTTTCTATCTGGACACCGCCTGGACGGTAACGGCCGCTGGCGACCTGATGCTGGGCTGGCTGGGCAATCCGGCCCTGCTGGCCGGAGCCAAGCAGGGCAGCGGTGTGCCGCCTTCCGGCGTCGCCCTGGGCCTGGCCGATCGTGCCCAGGCCCGGCTGCTGAGCCTGGGCGGTGATATCGGCCTCACGGGACGCCAGCCCGATGGCGTGCCCGCCAATCGCGCCGGTGACGCGCTGCTGCCGGACAGCCTGCTGATGGCCGCGCCTCAGGGGCACATCACGCTGGAGAAAGCGTTGACGCAGCGACCGGCCGGCGACACGGCCCTGAGTCTGCTGGCCGGCGAAGGGCTGCAACTCAAGGGTGGTCTGCGCGTGATGGCCGGTGAGGCGCTGGAGGCGGCGCCGCAGCCCCTGAGCGCCGCCGCTCTGGCCGAACTGATGGCCGACTGGAATGGCAGCAAGACCCAGGACCCGAATGCCTCGCGCCAGCCCCTGCATCTGGTGTCCAGCGAGGGCGATCTGAACCTGGGCAGCCAGAGCTTCAGCGCCAGGCCGCTGCGTGTGCAGGCTGGTGAAGACCTGCTGCTGGGCGAAGTCAATATCCAGCACCGCGGCGCCACCGAACTGAGTCTGCTGCAGGCCGGGCGTGACCTGCTGCTCAACGGCAGCGGCTCCAGCGGCGTGAAGCTGGCCGGCCCCGGCGATCTGCTGGCCCTGGCGGGGCGCGATGCCGATCTGCGCGGCGGCATCGGCCTGGAGAGCCGCGGCAATCTGGACAACCCGACCCAGCTGCCGCGCGGCGGCGCGGCCATCACCGTGATCACGGCCTACAAGGCCGAGGATCCGGCTCGGGCCCAGGCCGCAGGCTTTGCCCTGCTGGGCGGCGGCCTGCAGCACCAGACGGCCCTGCTGGCGGTGCAGCTCAAGGCGATCAGCGAGACGGGCCAAGCCCTGGGGGCCGACAAGGCTCAGGAACAGGTCCAGGCCTTCAAGGCCTTGCGTCCGGAGGAGCAGCGCGCCCAGGTGCAGGCCCTGGTGGGCGAGGCCTTGCTGGCCCGCGAGAGCGAGGCCTATCTGAGCCAGGCCCTGGCCCTGGCCGAGGCCCAGAGCCGCGCGGCCAGCGAGGCGGTGGCCGGCGGCCGGGTGGGCGGCAGCGCGCGTGACCCCAGCCGACCGGCCCTGCCGGGCTCCGAGTTCCTGCCCGGCAATCCGCGCCTGGCGCCTGCCGACACGGCGGCGCGCGAGGGCGCCCAGGCCGAGGTCCGGGCCGAGCTGCGCGAGGCCCTGCAGGGCCAGGCCCTGGGCGCTGCCCTGGCCGCCAAGGCCCGTGAGCTGGGCGGCGAGCGCTATGGCCAGCTGCTGCAGGCCGTCTCGCCCCATGCCGGCACCTTGCGCGACTTCGTCAACAGCCGCCTGGGTGGCCCGGCGCGCGATGGCGCCACGGCCTGGCGCGATTTCGCCCGCCTGCCGCAGGAGCAGCAGCTGATCTTCATGCAGCAGACCCTGATGGGCGAGCTGCAGGCCGCCGGCCGTGCGGCAGCGGCCGGGGATCGCAGCGCCTATCTGCGCGGCTACCAGGCCATGCAGGCCCTCTACCCGGAGGCGGCCCAGCGCGACGGCCGCCTGCTGCTGGCCAACAGCCAGATCAAGACCGCCCAGGGCGGGGCCATCACCTTGCTGGCGCCCGGCGGCAGCATCAATGTGGGCGATCTGGTGGGGGGCTCGGCCAAGTCGGCCGCCCAGGTGGGCATCGTCAGCGTGGCGGGCGGCTCGGTGCGGGCCGCGGTGCGCGACAGCGTGGAGGTCAACCAGTCGCGCGTCTTCACCCTGGCCCAGGGCGATGTGCTGCTCTGGGCGGGCCTGGGCAATCTGGACGCGGGCCGCGGCGCCAAGACCGTGATGGGCGCGCCGCCCCCGCTCTTCGGCCTGGATGCCCAGGGCCGCGTGGTGGTGGACACCAGCGGCTCCTTCAGCGGCAGCGGTATCGCGGTGCTGGACAAGGCGAGCGCCCTGGACCTCTACGCCCCGCTGGGCGAGATCAATGCCGGCGATGCGGGCATCAAGTCGGCCGGCAACCTCTTCCTGGGCGCCACCGTGGTGCGCGGCGCCGACAACATCGCCGTGGGGGGCAGCACCAGCGGCGCCACCCTCACGGCGCCGCCGCCGCCGCCGCCCGTCGTGGCCGCACCCACACCCGCAGCCACCGAGGCCGGCAAGCGCGATGCGAGCGGCGGCGACGAGGACGAAAGCCGCAAGCGCCGCCCGCGCCGCAATCTGCTGCTGGAGTTCCTGGGCTTTGGCAGCAGCGGGGACTGAAGTCCCGCGCGCCGCCGACCTCGAGCACACACGAACACGTTTCTTTGGATTGAGAACACAAGACCATGCGCCAACTCATTGCTCTTCTCTCGCTCGGCCTGCTGAGCGCGGCCGCCCAGGCGGCCTGGTGGAACGCCGACTGGCCCCAGCGCAGCCAGCTCACGCTGGACACGACGAGCGCCCAGGTGGACCAGCCGGTGCAGGCCCTGCCCCTGGCCGTGCGCCTGCACAGCGGCAACTTCGACTTCTCGGCCGCCAAGGACGATGGCAGCGATCTGCGCGTGCTGGCCGGCGACGACAAGACGCCCCTGGCCTTTCGCGTGGAGCGCTTCGACGCCGTCAACGAACTGGCCCTGATCTGGGTGCAGCTGCCCCAGGTGGCCCCGGGGGCGGACAAGACCAAGCTCTTTGTCTACGCCGGCAATCAGAAGGCGGCGCTGGAGGCCGGCAGCGGCAGCGGCTTTGATGCCGCCACCCTGGCCGCCCTGCACCTGGGCGCGGCCGATGGCCAGGACGCTCTGGGCCGGCTCAAGAGTGCCGCACCCCTGGCCGTGGAGAACGCCGGCCTGCTGGGCAGCGCCGCGCGCCTGAACGGCCAGGCCCTGCGCTTTGCGGCGCAGGACACCGTGCGTGTGGCGGCCGGCGGCGCGCTCACCGTGAGCCTGTGGTTCAAGCCCGAGAGCCTGGCCAATGGCGTGCTGCTGCAGCAGGGTGCCCTGAGCCTGGCGCTGCAGGACGGGCGCCTGCAGGCCCGGGTGGGTGGCGTGAGCCTGGCCGGCGGCACGCTGGCGGCCGGCGCCTGGCAACACCTGGCCCTGACCCTGGGCCAGGGTCAGGCCAAGCTGTATCTGAACGGCGCCAGCGTGGCCGAGGCCGCCGCGGATACACCCGCCCTGGAGGGCGAGCTGCGCCTGGGCGAGGGCCTGAACGGCCTGCTCGATGAGGTGCAGCTGGCGGCGGCCGTGCGCAGCCCCGCCTGGCTGGCCCTCTCGGTGGCCACCCAGGGCATCGAGGGCCGCGCGCTCAAGGGCGTGATGGAAAGTGCCGAGAGCGCCGGTGGCGGCAGTGAACACGGCTATATGGGCATCCTGGTGAAGAACCTCACCACCGATGCCTGGGCCGTGATCATCCTGTGCGGCCTGATGTTCCTGGTGGCCGTCTGGGTGATGGTGGCCAAGGCCCTGCTGGTGGCCAAGGCCGACCGCGCCAACCGCAGCTTTCTGCAGCGCTTTCGCGCGGCCAAGCATGAGCTGCTGCACCTGGGCGGGCAGGAGCATGGCGAGTCCTCGCTCTACCGCCTCTACAGCGCCGGGGTGCGTGAGCTCAACAAGCGCGATATTGGCACCCAGCCGCCGGCCGAGGCCGCAGCGGCGGCCACGACGCGCAATCTCAGCGACGCTTCGCTCAATGCCGTCAAGGCCGCGGTGGATGCCGATATGGTGCGCGAGTCCCACAAGCTGAACTCGCAGATGGTGCTGCTGACCATCGCCATCTCGGGCGGCCCCTTCCTGGGTCTGCTGGGCACGGTGGTGGGCGTGATGATCACCTTCGCTGCCATCGCGGCGGCGGGCGATGTGAACGTCAACGCCATCGCCCCCGGCATTGCCGCAGCCCTGCTGGCCACGGTGGCCGGCCTGGGCGTGGCCATCCCGGCCCTGTTTGGCTACAACTACCTGGCCTCGCGCATCAAGAACATCTCGGCGGACATGCAGATCTTCGTCGACGAGTTCATCACCCGCGTGGCCGAGGACTACGGTCGCTGAGCGCGTCATGGCCGCCGATCTCAAGCAGGGCAACGAGCCCTACGACGACATCAACATCACGCCCATGCTGGACCTGGCCTATGTGCTGCTGGTCACCTTCATCATCCTGACCACCGCCTCGGTGCAGGGCGTCAAGGTGAACTCGCCCCAGACCCTGGCCGCCAACAACCTGGCCAAGCCCCAGGTGCGGGCCGTGACCATCACCGAGGACGGCACGATCTATCTGGACGCCTACCCGGTGACCATGGATCAGCTGAGCCAGACCCTGGCCCAGTACAAGGCCGCCAACCCGGCCCTGCCCGTGGTGCTCAAGGCCGATGCCCGGGCCCAGTACGACAAGGTGATGGAGGTGCTGGAGCGGGCCAAGGCCCTGGACATCACCGAGATCGGTCTGGTCACCAAGCGCGCGGGAGCCTGAGATGCATGTCCAGACCGAAGCCAAGCCCTACGACACCATCAATGTCACGCCCATGCTGGACCTGGCCTATGTGCTGCTGGTGGTCTTCATCCTGATGACCACGGCCTCGGTGCAGGGCCTGTCCATCACCCTGCCCAAGCCCAGCAACAAGCCCAGCACCGAGAAGCATGAGCTGCGCATCGTGCAGGTGATGGCCGGTGGCCAGCTGCTGCTCAATGGCGCGCCGGTCACGCCGGCCGAGCTGGAGCGCGAGCTGGCCGCAGCCAAGGCGCGCGATGCCGGCATGACCGTGGCCATCAAGGGTGACGGCCGCGCCCAGTACGAGCCGGTGGTGCAGGTGGTGGACCTGTGCAACAAGCTGGGCCTGAACATGGCGCTGGTGACCTCGCGGATCGGGACCTGAGCATGCAGCTGGCCGAAGACTCCCTGAACCCGCGGCGCGGCCGCGAGATCGCGCTCAAGAGCCTGCTGGTGCTGCTGGTGGGCGGCCTGGTCGTGGGCGCCGCCTGGTGGGTGCGCCAGCTCTCGGGCGGGCCCGAGGCGCCCAAGCGCCAGGTGGCCAAGATCAGCCTGCTGCCCGATCAGCCACCGCCCCCGCCCCCGCCGCCGCCCAAGGAGCTCAAGCCGCCGCCCGAAGCCGCAGCCAAGCCCCTGCCGGACGCACCGCCCAAGCCCGCCGACGCGCCCCAGCCGCGCAACGAGCCCATCAAGATGGAAGGCGCGGCCGGTGACGGCCCCAGCGCCTTCGCGGCCGGCGCGGTGCGCAATGAATACATCGGCGGCACGCCCGGCACCGGCTCGGCCCAGGCCGGCACCAGCAGCGACCGTGCGCTGGAACGCTTCTTTGCCAATACCGCGCGCCAGCTGCTGCGTGACGCGCTGGAGAAGCACCTCAAAAGCGATCGTGCCGAGGCCCTGGCCGAGTTCCGGCTCTGGGTGGGGCGCGACGGCTCGCTGGCCCGCCATGCGTTGGAGAGCACGGGCGATGCGCGCCTGGATGCCGAGCTCAACGCCGCCCTGGACGAGACCCTGCGCTCGCTCAAGCTGCCGCCGCCGCCGCCCGCCGCGGCCCAGCCCATGAAGTTCCGCCTGCAGCTGCGCCCCTGGGCTAGCGCGCCGGCTCATCCCATCCCTCTTGTCCTCACCATCATGAGCACCGTCTTCAAGAACAATTTCCCTCCCGCGCGCCGCGCCCTGTGCCTGGCCCTGGCCAGTGCCTTGATGGCGCCCCTGGCCCATGCCGACGAGCGCCGCGAGCTGGAGCAGCTGCGCGCCACCACCCTGGCCCTGATCGAGGCCCTGGTGGGCCAGGGCCTGCTCAGCCGCGATCGCGCCGACACCCTGATCAAGCAGGCCCAGGCCGCGCCCCCGCCCGCGGCCCTGGCGGCCACGCCCCTGCCCGCGCCCTCGGCCGCGCCGGCCAATGTGATCCGCGTGCCCTATGTGAGCGAGACCCTGCGCGCCCAGATCCGCGAGGAGGTCAAGAACGAGGTGCTGGCCACCGCCCGCGAGGAGCGCTGGGCCGACCCGCGCAGCCTGCCCGAGTGGACCAAGGGCCTGCAGTTGGAAGGCGATGTGCGCGTGCGCTGGCAGATGGAGGACTTCGCCTCGCCGCGCTATGCCGCGGGCGGCGCCACCGATCCCTGCTACAGCGTGGGCGGCAGCGTGCCGGCCGAGTGCTACCGCGTGCAGCGCGACTCGCCGGCCTGGGCGCCGGACCTGACGAACACCAGCATAGACCGCCGCCGCATGACCCTGCGCGCGCGCCTGGGCGTGGTGGCCAAGCTCTCCGACGATGTGCAGGCCGGCGTGCGCCTGAGCACCGGCTCTAGCAGCGGCCCGAGCTCGGCCTCCCAGACCCTGGGCAGCCATTTCAACCGCGCCGCCATGACCCTGGACCGCGCCTACATCCGCTGGGAGCCCCGCCACAATCTGCGCCTGCTGGCCGGCCGCATGGACAAGCCCTTCTACGGCAGCGATCTGCTCTGGCCCGAGGACCTGGGCGTGGAGGGCGTGGCGGCCCAGGGCGAGCTGAATCTGGGCAGCGGCATCTACGCCTTTGCCAATGCCGGCCTGTTCCCGCTGGAGGAGTTCGGCACCTCGCGCGCCGACAAATGGATGAGCGGCCTGCAGGCCGGCCTGGACTGGTCACTGGACGGCCAGACCCAGTGGCGCGCGGCCCTGGCCGTGTATGACTTCCGCGATGTGGAGGGCCGCCGCGAGACCGCGCTGCCGCCGGCCGCAGGCAGCCCGGTGGCGGGCACCCAGACCTATCTGCCCTCGCAGTACCCCGCCAATGTGCGGCTCAAGGGCAATACCCTGATCAATCTCTGCCCGCCCGGCAGCGAGGGCAATGCCGCCGCACCGGCGCCCTGCACCAATGGCGGCCCGGTCTGGGGCCTGGCCTCCAAGTTTCGCCCCATCAACTTCACCACCGGCCTGGTGCTGCGCCAGCTGGACCCGCTGGAGATCGGCCTGAACTTCGACTACGTGCGCAACAGCGGCTTCGACCTGGCCGACATCCGCCGCCGAGCCGCCACCAGCAACCCGCTGCTGGACAGCCTGGCCGAGAAGACCACCGGCACCCAGCTGCGCCTGAACATCGGCCATCCCAGTCTCTCGAACGCCGGCCAGTGGAACGCCTTCGTGGCCCTGCGCCGCTTCGAGCGCGATGCCTGGATCGACGGCTTCACCGACACCAGCTGGCATGGTGGCGGCGGCACCAACTACAAGGGCTGGCAGATCGGCGGCAACTACGCCTTCGACCGCCGCACCAGCCTGGGCCTGCGCCTGACCAGCAGCCGCAATCTGGACGATGGCGTGCGCGTGCGCCTGAGCGACGGCACGACCACCGGTACCCTGTCCAGCGCCTGGCTCAAGGTCGATGTGCTGCAGCTGGATCTCAATGCCCGTTTCTGATCTCTGCGTTTCACCCGACAGGAGAGCCCCCATGAAGACGCTTGTGACATCGGCCCTGCTGCTGAGCCTGCTGGCCGGCACGGCCCAGGCCCAGGGCAGCAACAAGGCCGAAGACCGCGAGCGCGCCCAGCTGCGCCGCGCCCAGGCCGCGCTGCAGGCGGCCCAGGGCCAGCTGCAGGCCCTGGAGGCCGAGAAGGCCCAGTGGCAGCGCGAGCGCGAGACCCAGACCCAGCAGCTGCAGCGCAGCCAGGGGGCGGCCCAGCAGCAGCGCGCCCAGCTGGGCGGCCTGCAGCAGCAGCTGGAGCAGCTGCGGCGCGAGCTGGCCGAGGCCGGCGAGCGCCTGAGCCGCGAGCAGAGCGCGGGCCGCGAACGCGAGCTGGCCCTGCAGCAGCAGCTGGGCCTGCGCCAGCGCGAGCTGGCCGAGCTGCGCCAGGGCAATGCCGCGCTGACCGCCCTGCTGGAGAACAAGACCCAAGCCCTGACCCAGGCCGAGGCCCGCAACAAGGCCCTGCACGGCCTGGGCATGGAGGCCGTGGATCGCTGGCTGGCCAAGAGCCCGGCCGAGCTGAACCTGCAGCGCGAGCCCCTGCTGGGCTTTGGCGCGGTTCGCGCCCAGGACGATGCCGAAGCCCTGCGCGCCCGGCTCGATGCCCTGCGTCAGCCCCTGGTGGAGACCGCGGCGGCGGCGCCGGCCGGGGAGGGCAGCGGCGTGGGCGGCGGCGGGCAGTGATCCCGCCGCGCCTCACTCAATAGCCGAAGCGCGCCTTGTAGGCGCCCGGGTGAATGCGGCGCGCGCGGTAGTCGATGCCGCTGAAGTCCGCATAGTCGGCCAGGCTGCGCTCACGGCCCAGGCCGTAGACGCCCAGGTCCGCGCTTTCCCAGAGCAGGGCGCTCAGGCGCCGCTTGGCCGCGGCCTGCAGGGCGGCCGCGCTGCTGCTGGGCTGGCTGCTGCGCTGGGCTTCCAGCGCGGGTGACCAATGCAGGGGCCGCGGCGGCGGGGCCTGCGGGTCCAGATAGGCGTGGTAGAGCGGCAGATCGGGAATGTGGAAGAGATCCCAGCCCCGGGTCCAGGCGCGCAGCGCATAGGCCTGCTCCTCGCCGTGGAAGTAGAGAAAAGGGTCGTAGGGCAGGGCCTCGACCAGATGACCGGGCCCGAACAAACAGCCGGCGCCCACATGCAGGGCGCGCACCGGCTCCTCGCAGTCCACCGGCACGCTCTCGAAGAGCAGGGTGGGGTGCTCGGGCTCGAAGCGGCTGCCGCTCTTGACCACATGGGCCAGCACGCCGCGCGTGACCGGCTCCAGCTGCGGCTGCCCGTCCACCATGCGAAAGGGATTGGGGTAGGCGCTGATCAGGAAGTTGCGGTTCAGGCCCGCGCAGGCGCGTCCCCACTGCAGCAGGCGTTCGTCCCAGCCGGGCTCGAAGCAGCTGTGCGCATCGATCTGCAAGAACCAGGGCTCGCCCTGGTGCAGCGACATGGCCAGGGCGCGCGCCCAGCAGGGGCCGCGTGCCTCCAGCGGGTGCAGCTGCACCCGACGCAGGCGGCCGGCAAACAGCGGGCCATCCAGCGCCGGCCGCAGCTCGGGAAACTGCTGCTCCACCAGGCCGAAGACCAGGCGCTCGGGCCGGGCGGCCTGGCTCAGCGCGCTGTGCAGGGTGAATTCCAGCAAGGGCTCGCAGAAGGCAGCCACGCTGATGAAGAGACGCTCGGCGGGCGGCGGCGGGGCGGGACGGGTGGGCAGGCTCATGAGATGGCGCCCATGCTGGCGGCTGTGCATGACAGTGCCGCGACGCTGCGAGCCCGCGCCCTGGCCCGCTCGGCAGGGGCGGCTGCGCGCCAGCCGCCGCGCGCAGCCTGAAGCCGCTGCGCGCTGGCCCGAATGGCTCAAACCCGCGTCATGCCCCTGACGCCGCGCCTGGGCACAGTGGCGGCGCTGGCAAAGCCTCTCGCCATCGACCACCACCACCACCACCCACCCCTCGGGCAGGAGAACATGAGATGAAGGGCATCAAACACCCGCGCAATGATGTGACGCTGAACGCGTCCGGCAACGCTTCCATCCACGACGTCATCGAGCAGGTCGACAGCGGCCGCCGCCTCTTCGTCAAGGGCTCGGCCAGCGCCAGCGCCCTGGCCGCCGCCGGGGGCCTGACCCTCTCGGGCCTGAGCGCCACGGTGCAGGCCGCACCGGTGCCGGCCGGCCTGGGCTTCCCGGGCATCGGCTTCCAGAGCGTGCCCGCCTCCCTGGCCCCGGTGGCCGACCGCGTGACCGTGCCGGCCGGCTACACCGCCGAGCTCTTCGTGGCCTGGGGCGACCCCATCGTGGCCGGCGGCACCGCCTTCGCCTCGGACGCCAGCAACAGCGCCGCCGAGCAGGCCCGCCAGTACGGCGCCCACACCGACGGCATGAGCTTCTTCCCCTTCGTGGGTACGGACGGCAAGCCCGCGGCCGACCGCGGCCTGCTCTGCGCCAACAACGAGTACACCCACGAGGAAATCCTGCACCCGGACGGTCAAGCCAACTTCAGCCTCGCCAAGGCTCGCAAGTCGCAGGCCGCGCATGGCGTGTCGGTGCTGGAAGCCCGCAAGCGCAACGGCAAGTGGACCGTGGTGCGCAACTCGCCCTACGGCCGCCGCATCACCGCCAACACCCTGATGCGCGTCTCCGGCCCCGCCGCCGGCCACGCCCTGCTCAAGAGCCAGGCCTACCAGATCAGCGAGCAGGGCAGCTTTGCCGCCGGCCGCACCAGCGACGGCTACACCGCCTACGGCACCGTCAACAACTGCGCCAACGGCATGACGCCCTGGGGCACCTACCTGACCTGCGAAGAGAACTGGAACGGCAATTTCGGTGCCACCGCCGGCCTGCCCAGCAGCGGCGAGATCGCCAAGCTCTTCAACCGCTACGGCGTCAACGCCTCGGGCAATGGCTACCGCTGGCACGAGGTGGACCCGCGCTTCGACGTCTCGGTCAACCCCAACGAGACCCATCTCTTCGGCTGGGTGGTGGAGATCGATCCCTTCGATCCCAAGAGCGTGCCGGTCAAGCGCACCGCCCTGGGTCGCTTCAAGCACGAGAGCGCCCAGTACGTGGTGGACGACGAGGGCTACCTCGGCGTCTACATGGGCGACGACGAGCGCAACGAGTACATCTACAAGTTCGTGAGCGCCGCCAAGTTCGACCCGGCCAACCGCGCTGCCAACCGCGATCTGCTGGACCAGGGCACGCTTTACGTGGCCCAGTTCGGCGCCGATCTGCGCGGCCGCTGGATTCCCCTGCTGCCGTCCACCCTGGGCGTGGATGGCGTGGCCCTGCGCGACAACCCGAACTTCGCCGGCGCCAACGACGCCGAGGTGCTGGCCAAGATCCTGATCAAGGCCCGCATGGCCGGCGACGCCGTGGGCGCCACCATGATGGACCGCCCCGAGTGGACCGGCGCGCGTCCGCGCATCGGTGGCTTCAAGAAGATCGAGATCTACTGCACCCTGACCAATAACAACCGTCGCGGCAGCAGCGCCACGCCCTCGTCCAACAAGGCCGATGGCAGCACCACCGCCGGCTCGGCCCGCCCCGCCGTCGATGCCGCCAACCCGCGTGCCGACAATATCTACGGCCACATCATCCGCTGGCGCGAGGACGGCGACTCGGTGCGCGCCACCCAGTTTGGCTGGGACCTCTTTGTGCAGGCCGGTGACACCCGCACGAGCAAGACGGCCAAGCCCACCAATGACTACAAGGGCAATATCGTGGACAGCCCCAATGGCGATGCCGACTACGGCGCGCCGGACGGCCTGTGGTTCGATCCCTTCGGCCGCCTCTGGGTGCAGACCGACCAGATGGGTGACGCCAAGGGCGACTGGATCAATATCGGCGCCAACAGCATGGTCTGCGTGGACCCCAACACCGGCACCACGCGCCGCTTCCTGACCTCGCCGCCCAACTCCGAGGTCACCGGCATCACCATGAGCCCGGACGGCCGCACGCTCTTCGTGGGCATCCAGCACCCCGGCGAGGGCGCACCGGCCAACCAGCCCGAGCAGATCTCGCGCTGGCCCGCTTCGCAATGGGGCCTGGCCTCCGACGGCGTGACCCCGCTGCCCTTCGGCCGTCCGCGCTCCGGCGTGGTGGTGATCACCAAGGACGACGGCGGCCTGATCGGCAGCTGATCGCAGTCTCGCAAAAGGCGGGCCGCGCCGCGGCCCGCCGCATCTTCATCAAGGAGTGAAACGATGAACAAGAGCCTCAAGACCCTGGGTCTTCTCACCCTGCTGGCCCTGGGCGGCGCGGCCCAGGCGGCTGCCGTGCAGGACCACAGCGGCTTCGGCCCCAGCAAGGTCATCACCTTCAACGCCTTCGACGGCCTGATCACCACCGGCGAAGTCGATGTGGGCACGGCCGAGATCGGCATGGAGGTCAAGCTGACCTCCGGCCCCTTTGCCGAGGTGGGCGCCAACAACCGTGACCTGGGCGAGAACGGACTCTGGACCGGCTTCGGCAGCGGCCCCGTGGTGGAAGGCCGTTTCCTGGCCAGCAGCTTCACCGGCAAGCGCGGCGAGCTGGGCTTCAGCTTCGCCACCGGCCTGTCCAGCGTGGGCGCCTATGTGAACCAGTTCCGTCTGGCCGGTGTCAACAACAGCCTGACCCTGCTGGCCTACGACAAGTACGGCAACACCCTGGAGAGCTTCACCTACTCGGTGAAGACCGAGTGGGACAGCTATGACCAGGGCCAGTTCCTGGGCTTCAAGCGCGCCAGCGCCGACATCTACGGCTTTGGCGTGGCCGGCAACAATATCGTGCTGGACAACCTGACCGTCGCCGCCCCGGTGCCCGAGCCCGAGAGCTATGCCCTGCTGCTGGCTGGTCTGGGTGTGCTGGGTCTGCTGAGCCGCCGTCGCCTGAAGGCCTGATCAGCCAGCCGGCGTCCCGCGGGGCGCCCCACCAAAGCAAAGGGCCGCATGAAGCGGCCCTTTGTCTTGCAGTTCTGGAGCGGGTGATGGGAATCGAACCCACGTTATTTGCTTGGGAAGCAAGAGTCCTACCATTGAACGACACCCGCGTGTCGACATGAGTCGGCGCGAATTGTAGCCTGAGCGCGGCGCCGGATCCGCGCGTTCAGGGCGCGATGTCGCCGTCGGTGAAGACCGAGGGCGAGAAGTCCGGCACGCCCGCCGGGCGCTGGCCCGCGGCCCAGGCGCTGAGCTGCTCGGCCGGCATGGCGCGGGCGAAGAGAAAGCCTTGCAGCTCGTCGCAGTCCAGGGCCTGCAGGATGTCGCGCTGGCCGGCGGTTTCCACGCCTTCGGCCACCACCGAGAGCTCCAGCGCATGGGCCAGCTTGATCACGGCATCAACCACCGCGCGCGCGTCCTTGTTGCCTTCCAGGTCCTGGATGAAGCTGCGGTCGATCTTGAGCTGGCGCGCCGGCAACTGGCGCAGATAGGCCAGGCTGGAGTAACCGGTGCCGAAGTCGTCGATCGAGAGATAGACGCCCACCCGCGCCAGCTCGTCGAAGGTGCGCTGGGTGGCGACGATGTCCTCCATGGCCACCGACTCGGTGATCTCGCACAGCAGCATGGAGGCCTCCAGGCGGTAGCGCTCCAGCACCTTCGCCACCCTGGGCGCCAGATCGGGCTGGCGCAGCTGGTGCACCGAGAGATTGATGGCCACGCGCACGCGCAGGCCCTGGTCCAGCCAGGCGCGCATCTGGCGACAGGCTTCCTCGATCACCCAGCTGCCCAGCGCATTGATCAGGCCGAAGCGCTCGGCCACCGGGATGAACTGGGCCGGCGAGACATCGCCCAGCGTGGGGTGATGCCAGCGCAGCAGGGCTTCCACGCCGCGCAGCTGGTTCCGGCGGGCGTCGAACTTGGGCTGGTAGTGCAGGCGCAGCTGGTTTTGCTGCAGGGCCTGGCGCAGATCGTTCTGCAGGGCCAGCTGCTCGCCGGCGCCGGCATCCATATGGCTCTGGAACACCGCATAGGTGTTGCCGCCGGCGCGCTTAGCGGCGTACATGGCGGCATCGGCATTGGCCATCAGGCGTTCGGCCGGGCCGTGCTCGGGGTAGACGGCGATGCCCACCGAGGCGCTCACATGCTGGGGCCGTCCGTCCACCAGCACGGGTTCGGCCAGGGCCTGGACCAGGCGATGCGCCAGGGCGGCGCAGGCGGCGACATCGGCCACGTCTTCCAGCAGCAGCACGAACTCGTCGCCGCCCAGACGGGCGACGGTATCGCTGTCTCGCACCAGGGCCAGCAGGCGCCGGGCCACGTCCTTGAGCACCTTGTCGCCCGCGGCATGGCCCAGGGAGTCGTTGACGGGCTTGAAACCATCCAGATCCACGAAGAGCAGGGCCAGGCGTTGCGGCGCCTGCCGCTTGGCGCCGCGCTGCTCATCGGCGCCGGGGCCGCCGGTCTGGCGGCTCACGCGTGCCAGGGCATGCTGGAGCCGGTCTTCCAGCAGCAGGCGGTTGGGCAGCTCGGTGAGAGGGTCCAGAAAGGCGCGGCGCTGCAGTTCCTGGTTGGCGTCCTGCAGGGAGGCGGCCAGCAGGGCGGTGCGGGTCTGCAGCCGGGCGTCCAGGCTGGAGGTCATCAGGGTCATGGCCAGCAGGGCGAAGGTGGCCAGCATCACGAACTCGCCGAGCTGGCCGCCCCCCAGGGCGTCCGCGCTCAGGCACAGGGTCCCCTCGGGCACCTGGGCCGCGGCCATGCCGCTGTAGTGCATGCCGCTGATGGCCAGGCCCATGACCAGGGCCGCCGCGGCCTGGAAGGCCAGGGCGCGGCGCTTGTCCACCCGGCGCAGCCAGAAGAAGATCAGCAGGGCAGCAGCCGAGGCCGTCACCGCGATCAGCACCGAGACCAGCACCCAGCCCCAGTGCCAGACGATGGGCGGCGCCAGCTCCAGCGCCATCATGCCGGTGTAGTGCATGGCACAGATGCCGGCGCCCATGGCCAGGGCGCCACCGGCCAGGCGCAGCCGGCTGAGGCTGCCGCCGCCGGCGATGTGCAGGGCCAGGGCCGAGACGGCCACCGCCGCCACCCAGGACAGCAGGGTCAGGCCCTCGCGATAGCCCAGCTCGATGGGCAGGCTGTAGGCCAGCATGCCCACGAAGTGCATGGACCAGATGCCCGAGCCCATGGCGATGGAGCCGCCCGCCCACCAGGCCAGGGCCGCCGCGCCTTCATGAAACCGGACCCGCTTGGTCAGATCCAGGGTCACATAGGAGGCGAAGCTGGCGATCAGCACCGAGGCGGCCACGATCCAGGGATCGTAGCTGGGGGTCAGATAGGGCATTCGGCGAGTATCGTCCCGGGGCCCTGATTCTTGAGCGCCAGCGGGCGATGCTCGCCTTGTCTTACAGTCCGCGCATGAACACGCTTGCACGATCTCCCTCGGTGTTTCTGCTGGCCTGGCGCCAGCTGCGGCGCGATTGGCGCGCCGGTGAGCTGCGCCTGCTGGTGCTGGCCGTGGTGCTGGCCGTGGCGGCGCTATGCGCCGTGGGTTTTCTCTCCGACCGCCTGGACCAGGGTCTGCGCCGCGACGCGGCCCAGCTGCTGGGCGGCGATGCGGTGGTGGTGAGTGATCAGGCGACGCCGCCGCCCCTGCTGGCCCTGGCCCAGGCCCAGGGCCTGAGCCTGGTGAACACGGTGAGCTTTCCCAGCATGGCGCGGGCACCGGACGAGAAGGGCGGCGCGAGCCGCCTGGTGGCGGTCAAGGCGGTGGGCGCGGCCTATCCGCTGCGGGGCCGGGTCTTGCTGGAGGACGGCCGCGAGGTGGGGGCGCCCGCGCCCGGCGAGGTCTGGCTGGATGCCGGGGTGCTGGATGCCCTGGGCCTGGCCCGCGGCGACAGCCTGCTGCTGGGCGACAGCCGCCTGCGCATTGCCGGCGTGATTCGTACCGAGCCGGACCGGGGCGCGGGCTTCCTGGCCTTTGCGCCGCGGGTGATGCTGGCCGAGGGCGACCTGGCCGCCACCGGCCTGGTGCAGCCGGCCAGCCGCCTGAGCTACCGCCTGGCGGTGGCGGCCGGCCCGCAGCAGGGCGCGGCCCTGCGTGAGTTCAATCGCCAGGCCCAGGCCCGCATTGATGGCGGCGAGTTCCGCGGCGTGCGCCTGGAATCGCTGGAAAGCGGCCGGCCCGAGATGCGCCAGACCCTGGATCGGGCCGGCAAGTTCCTGAATCTGGTGGCCATGCTCTCGGCCCTGCTGGCCGCGGTGGCCGTGGCCCTGGCGGCACGTGACTTCGCGGCCCGCCATCTGGACGACTGCGCCATGCTGCGGGTGCTGGGGCAGTCGCAGCGGCGCATTGCCTGGTCCTACACCCTGGAGTTTGGCGGCGTGGGCCTGCTGGCCAGCCTGGCCGGCGTGGGCCTGGGCTGGGCTTTGCACCACGGCTTTGTGGCCCTGCTGGCGGGGCTGATCGAGGTGGATCTGCCCGCGCCCAGCCTCTGGCCCGTGGGTCTGGGCCTGGGCCTGGGGCTGAGCCTGCTGCTGGGCTTTGGCCTGCCGCCGGTGCTGCAACTGGCCAGCGTGCCGGCCCTGCGCGTGATCCGCCGTGATCTCGGAGGGCTCAAGGCGGGCTCGCTCTCGGTGCTGTTGGCCGGTGTGCTGGGCTTTGCGGCCATCCTGGTGGCGCTCTCGGCGGATATCAAGCTGGGTCTGATCGCGGCCGGCGGCTTCGCCGCTGCCCTGGCCCTGTTCGCCCTGCTGGCCTATCTGGCGGTGCGCCTGCTGCGCCGCCTGGTGCCGCTCTCGGTGGGCGGGGCCACCGGGGCGCCGCGCTGGCTGCTGCTGGCCACGCGCCAGGTGGCGGCGCGGCCGGTGTTTGCGGTGGTGCAGGTGTCCTCGCTGGCGGTGGGCCTGCTGGCCCTGACCCTGCTGGTGCTGCTGCGCACCGATCTGATCAGCAGCTGGCGGGCTGCCAGCCCGGCGGATGCGCCCAACCGCTTCGTGATCAATGTGCAGCCGGACCAGTCCGAGCCCTTCCAGGCGGCGCTGCGCGAGGCCGGGGTGGCGCGCTACGACTGGTATCCCATGATCCGCGGCCGTCTGGTGGCCATCAATGACAAGGCGGTCTCGCCCAAGCAGTTCGGCGAGGAGCGCGCCCAGCGCCTGGTGGAGCGCGAGTTCAATCTGAGCCACAGCGCCGAGCTGCCCCAGCACAACGAGCTGGTGGGCGGGCGCTGGCAGGCCGACGAGCCCGAGGGCCTGAGTGTGGAGGAGGGCCTGGCCAAGCAGCTGGGGCTGAAGCTCGGTGACCGGCTGCGCTTCGACATTGCCGGCCAGGCGGTGGACGGGCGCATCAGCAGCCTGCGCAAGGTGGACTGGAGTTCGATGCGGGTGAACTTCTTCGTGCTCTTCCCGCGCAGCGCCATGCCCGAACTGCCGGCCACCTATATCTCGGCCTTCCGGGCGCCGGCTGGCGGCGCGCTGGACAAGCGCCTGGGCCATGACTTTCCCAATATCACCAATGTCGATGTCTCGACCCAGATCGAGCAGGTGCAGAAGGTGCTGGACCAGGTGATACAGGCGGTGCAGTTCCTCTTCGCCTTCACCCTGGCCACCGGCCTGGTGGTGCTGCTCAGCGCCGTGAGCAGCACGCGCGAGGCGCGCACCCGCGAGTTCGGGCTGATGCGCGCCCTGGGGGCGGGCCGCGGCCTGCTGGCCCAGGTGCAGCGGGCCGAGCTGCTGGGCGTGGGCCTGCTGGCGGGCTTTCTGGCGGGCGTCGTGGCCCTGCTCATCTCCAGCGTGCTGGCCCGTCAGGTCTTCGAGTTCGCGTGGAGCGGCAGTCTCTGGGTGCCCCTGGCCAGCGCCCTGAGCGGCGCCTTGCTGGCCCAGGCCGCCGGCTGGTGGAGCCTGCGCGGCGTGCTGCAGCGGCCCGTGATGGCCACCTTGCGCGAGGCGGACAACAACTGAGCCGAGCGCCCGGGCCCAGTGCCCAGTGCCCCGGACAAAGCAAAGCCGGCCCCGCGAGGGACCGGCTTTTTCTTGCCGGGGTGCTCGGGGTTTAGAAGGTTTCCCAGTCGCCGTCGGCCGCCTTCGGGGCCGGGGCGGCCGCGGGGCGCGGGGCGGCCGGCCTGGGCGCGGCGGCACTGGCCTTGGGCGCCGGTGCAGGGCGGGGGGCCGCGCTGGGCTTGGCGCTGGATGTGGGGGTGTGTGCCGGGGCCGGGGCCTTGCGGGGCGCCGGGGCGGAGTGCGAGGCCGGGGCATCATGGCCCAGGCGGAAGACCGAGATCACCTCGTTGAGCTTGTGGGCCTGGTCTTTGAGGCTCTCGGCGGCGGCGGCGGATTCCTCCACCAGGGCCGCGTTCTGCTGGGTCATCTGGTCCAGCTGCACCACGGCGCCATTGACCTGGCCGATGCCATCGCTTTGCTCGGCGCTGGCGGCGCTGATCTCGCCGATGATGTCCGAGACCCGCTGCACGCTGGCCACGATCTCGTCCATGGAGGCGCCGGCCTCCTGCACCAGGCGGCTGCCGGTCTCGACCTTGTCGACGCTGGCGCCGATCAGGGTCTTGATCTCCTTGGCTGCCTCGGCGCTGCGCTGGGCCAGGCTGCGGACCTCGGAGGCCACCACCGCGAAGCCGCGGCCCTGCTCGCCGGCCCGCGCGGCTTCCACGGCCGCGTTCAGGGCCAGGATATTGGTCTGGAAGGCGATGCCGTCGATCACGCCGATGATGTCGTTGATCTTCTTGGAGCTGGTGTTGATCTCGTCCATGGTCGAGACCACCTGGCCCACGACCTGGCCGCCCTTGGCTGCGGCGCTGGAGGCGCTGGAGGCCAGCTGGTTGGCGGTCTGGGCCGCGTCGGCGGTCTGACGCACGGTGCCGGTGAGCTGCTCCATGCTGGAGGCCGCCTGCTGCAGATTGGAGGCGGTCTGCTCGGTGCGGCTGGACAGGTCCTGGGCCCCAAGCGCGATCTCGCTGGAGGCCGTGGTGATGGAGCCCGTGGCGCTGCGCACGTCCAGCATGATGTGCTGGATCTTCTCGGCAAAGGTGTTGAAGGACTGGGCGATGCGGCCGATCTCGTCGCGCCCGCTGGCCGGCAGGCGCTGGGTCAGGTCACCGCCGCCGGCGCTGATCTCGTCCAGCGCGGCGCGCACCTTGTCCAGGCCGCCCAGCATGGCGGTCACCAGACCCGCCACCAGCACGCCGGCCAGTGCAGCCACGATGACCAGGGCGATCAGGGAGGTGTTGATCAGACTGGAGAGCGAGGCCAGGGCTTCGCCCTTGTCGGCCGCGGTGACCAGCACCCAGTCGGTGTCGGCAATGGCCGCGGCGCGCAGCAGCACGGTCTGCTCGCCCACCTTGGCCTCCACCCAGCTGGCGCCGGGCTTGAGGCTGTTCTCGAGTGCGGCGGGATCGAACTGGGCGCTCATGTCCGTGCTGGGCTTCATGGCCAGGTTCGCGTCGGGGTGGGCAATGATCTTGCCCTGGCGGGTGACCAGGAAAGCCCAGCCCGAGGCGGTGGGCTTGATGGACTTGACGGTCTCGACCACGCCGTCCAGATAGACGTCGGACGCCACCACGGCCGCGGTATTGCCACCGTCCTTCACGGCCTGGGCAAAGGTCACGACCAGACGCTTGGTGCCGGCGTCCACATAGGGCTCGGTCAGGATGGGGCCGTTGGCCGCGGCGGCCTGCTTGTACCAGGGGCGGGCCGTCGGGTCATAGTCGGGCGGCAGGTCGTTCTGCGGGGTGGAGAAGTGCACCTTCTTATTGGCCAGGCCCACATAAGCGTTGTCCATGCGGCCGGACTTGGCGGCCTGGACCAGCATGGGCACGGGATCGTCCAGCTTGGCCACGGGCTGCAGGGCCAGGACGATGTCGCGCTGGGTGCGCACCCATTGGGCCACGGTCGCGCCGTGGGCGGAGGCCAGCGCGTCCAGGCTGGACTGGACCTGAGCCTGGGTGTGCTTGCGCACGATCAGGTAGTCGGCCACCGTGACCACGGCCAGAGCCACCACCACCGCCCCCATGCAGAAGGCGATCAAGCGCATTTTGATCGATTCGAACATCACTGACTCCTGGAGAAAAAAGTCAAAAAAGGGGACAGGACCTTGCGGTCCTCCCCCCCTTGTTCTTCGTCGGCGCCGGTCTTGTGCCGGCATCTGCCTTGTCGGTTCTGGCTGGCCCGGCCTTGTTGGTCCTGGCGGCTCAGCCTGGCGGCGCCTGGGCCCCGCCTCTGTCCTGGAAATGCTTCAGAAGGTCTCCCAATCGCCGTCGCCGCCACCCGTCTTGCCACCGGGCGTCGTGCTGGGTGCCGGCGCACTGCGTGGCGCGGCGGCGGCCTTGACGCTGGGGGGCGTGGCGCGCGCTGCCGGGGCGGGTTTGCCACCTGGGGCGGACTTGCTGATGCTGGATCCACTTGGGGGGCGGGGCTTGGGCGCCGGTGCCGGCTCGCCCTGGCCCGCGGCCAGGCGGAACACACCCACCGCCTGCACCAGGCGCTGGGCCTGCTCGCGCAGGCTCTCGGCCGCGGCGGCAGATTCCTCCACCAGGGCTGCGTTCTGCTGGGTCATCTGGTCGAGCTGGGTGACGGACTGGTTGACCTGGCCGATGCCTTCGCTCTGCTCGGCGGCGGCGGCGCTGATCTCGCCGATGATGTCCGAGACCCGCTGCACGCTGGCCACGATCTCATCCATGGAGGCGCCGGCCTCCTGCACCAGGCGGCTGCCGGTCTCGACCTTGTCGACGCTGGCGCCGATCAGTGTCTTGATCTCCTTGGCCGCCTTGGCGGAACGCTGGGCAAGCTCGCGCACCTCCTGCGCCACGACCGCAAAGCCCTTGCCGGCCTCGCCCGCGCGCGCGGCTTCCACGCCGGCGTTGAGCGCAAGCAGATTGGTCTGGAAGGCGATCTCGTCGATGACGCCGATGATGCTGGTGATCTTCTTGGAGCTGGTGTTGATCTCGTCCATGGTCGAGACCACCTGGCCCACGACCTCGCCGCCCCGCGCCGCGGCGCTGGAGGCCGAGCTGACCAGCTGATTGGCCGTGCGCGCCGATTCGGCGGTCTGGCGCACGGTATTGGTCAGCTGATCCATGGAGGAGGCCGTGTTCTGCAGATTGGAGGCGGTCTGCTCGGTGCGGCTTGAGAGATCCTGGTTGCCGGTGGCGATCTCGGCGCTGGCGGTGCCGATGGAGTCCACTGAATGACGCACGGTACCGATCATGTCGGCCAGACGCTGGCGCATGCTCTCGGCCTCGCGGGCCAGGGCGCCGATCTCGTCCTCGCGCTCGCTGCGCATGGGGGTGCTGAGGTCGCCCTGGGCGATGGCGCGCACACCCTCGTTGAGCGTGCCCAAGGGCTTGGCCACCCAGTTGCGCAGCAGCCAGGCCAGGCCTAGGCCCAGCACCAGGGTGGCGCCGCCCAGCATCAGCCAGAAGGGCACCATGGTGGCCCAGTGCGAGGCCATGGCCTCGCCACGCGAGACCTGGGCCACGACCCAGTGCCCGGTCTTGGGGTTCTTGCGGACGATGGCGAAATCATCGCTGTGCTGGCTGCCCAGCAGGTCCGGCACCTCGTCGATATAGCCCGTCTCTGTGGCCTCGCCCAGATGCTTGAGCAGCTCGGGCGAGACTTCGCTCACCAGCTTGCCCTTGTGCTGGGGGTGGGCGGCGAAGCGTGCCTGACTCAGGTCCTTGCCCACGGTCAGCAGGTAGATGCCGCCGGTGTCGAAGAACTTGGACTCGCCCGCCATCTTGCCGATGGCCGACTCGAAGGCATCCAGATCGAAGCCGATGAAGAGCAGGCCCACGATCTTGCCGGCGTCGTTCTTCACCGGCTCGTAATAGCTCATGTAGGGCTTGCCGAAGAGCACGGCCCGGCCGGTGTAGGGCTGGCCCGCGCTCACCGCCGCATAGGCCGGGTGCTGCTTGCCCATCATGGTGCCAGTGACGCGCTCGCCCTTCTCGTTCTTCAGCGAGGTGGTGATGCGGATGAAGTCGTCGCCCTTGGCCGCGAACACGGTGGCCACGCCCCCCGTGTTGCCGGCAAATTTGTCGACCTGGGTGTAGTTGTTGTTGAGCTTGGGGCCCCAGTCACGCAGTTCACCGGTCTCTTCATTGAGCGTGAAGGAGGGGCCGAATTCCTGGCGGAAGCTGCCGAAGCTGCGTTGCACCAGGGTGCGCGAGGTGTCATCCATCGCGTTCATGGCGTCGACCAGGGCCTGGGCCTTGTCGCCCACCCAGCTGAGCACCCGCTCATGGGCTACCCTGGTGAGCAGCACGCTGACGGCGCCGCTGATGCCCAGCAGGACCAGGGCCAGGACGATGACGCCGATCACGGAGACCCGGCGCGCGATGGATTGTGCGCTTGATGTTGTCATGGTGCGATTGCTGTAATTTTTGACAACGGGCCAAAAAAAGCCCGCCGGATCAGGGCGGGCCTTGGTCTGCTTATCAGCCGATCACGGAATCCATCAATCCCATGTCGGCACTGCTCATCAGCCCTTCGATATCCATCAGGATGAGCATGCGCTCGCCGACGGCACCGATGCCGGTGATGAAGCTGGTGTCCACCGCGCTGGCGTTCAGCTCGGGGGCAGGTCGGATCACATCGCGGCTGAGTTCCAGCACATCGGAGACCGAATCGACCACGGCACCGACCACCCGGTTGCGCACGTTCAGCACGATCACCACAGTGAAGCCGTTGTACTCGGCGCTGGGGCAGCCCAGCTTGAGGCGCAGGTCCACGATGGGCACGATCACGCCGCGCAGATTGACGACGCCCTTGATGAACTCGGGGGCGTTGGCGATGCGGGTGGGCGGCTCGTAGGAACGGATCTCCTGCACCTTCAGGATGTCGATGCCGTATTCCTCGCTGCCCAGGCGGAAGGTCAGATACTCGCCGCCGGCAGGGCCTTGGGCCTGCACGGCCAGGGCGCCAGCGCCGGGTTCACGACGCACCAACTGGGTGGCTTCGCTGATGGTTTCCATGGCTTACCTCGTGCTAAGGAATGAAGTTGTGCAGGGGGTTGAAGAGCGGGCGGTCTGGCGCTTGTCGATGCGCATCAGAAGGTTTCCCAGTCGCCGTCATTGGCCTGGGCCGTGACCACGGCCGGCTTGGCCGGTGCCGGGGCTGGCCTGGGGGCCGCGGGCTTGGGCGCCAGCGGGGCGCGGCTCACGACAGGTGGCTTGCTCGTGTGGCTGGCCGTCGAGCTCAGGGGCTTGGTGACAGCCGGCGACTTGGGGGTTGCTGGGCTGCTGCTCAGGCTGGCCGTGTGGCTCTGGCTGGCGCTGATGCGGAACTTGTCCACCGCCTGGGCCAGCCGCTCGGCCTGGTCCTTCAGGCTTTCGGCCGCGGCCGCGGATTCTTCCACCAGGGCGGCGTTCTGCTGGGTCATCTGATCCAGCTGGGTGACCGACTGATTGACCTGGCCGATGCCGTCGCTTTGCTCGCTGGCGGCGGCGGTGATCTCGCCAATGATGTCGGTCACGCGCTGCACGCTGGCCACGATATCGGTCATGGAGGTGCCGGCTTCCTGCACCAGGCGGGCGCCAGTCTCCACGCGCTCCACGCTGGCGCCGATCAGGGTCTTGATCTCGCGCGCGGCTTCGGCCGAGCGCTGGGCCAGGGAGCGCACCTCGCCTGCCACGACCGCGAAACCGCGACCCTGCTCACCCGCCCGCGCGGCTTCCACCGCGGCGTTCAGGGCCAGGATATTGGTCTGGAAGGCGATGCCATCGATGGTGCCGATGATGTCGCTGATCTTCTTGGAGCTGGTGTTGATCTCGTCCATGGTGGCCACGACCTGGCCCACCACCTCGCCGCCCTTGGCGGCGGCCGAGAAGGCGCTGGAGGCCAGCTGGTTCGCGGTCCGAGCCGAATCGGCGGTCTGCTTGACCGTGCCGGTCAGCTGCACCATGGAGGAGGCGGTCTGCTGCAGATTGCCGGCGGTCTGCTCGGTGCGGCTGGACAGATCCTGGTTGCCGGTGGCGATCTCCACCGAGGCGGTGCGGATGCTGTCGGCCGAGGTGCGCAGCTGGCCCACCAGGTTCTGCAGTGAGGTCTGCATATTCTGCAGGGAGCGCATCAGGTGGGAGGCTTCGTCCTGGCCCTCCACCGGCTTGGCCGGCAGGGTCAGATCGCCCTTGGCGATGGCCTCGGCCAGCAACTCGGCGTCCGCCAGCGGGGCGCAGATGCTGTGCATGTTCAGCAGGGTCAGGGGCACGACCACGGCGGCGGCCAGCACCAGCACCACCACGAAGGCGGTGAGCACCCGGCCCTGGGTGGCCTCTGCCTTGTGCTGAGCATCGGTGGCGTCGTTCTCCAGCGAGGCGCGCAGCTCGTCGATCAGCTTCTCCGCGGCGACCACGTCTTCCTTGGCGCGGGCCAGCAGCTTGTCGGCCACGGCGGCGTTGTCATAGCCGCCGGACTCCAGCTGCACCAGCACGGGCTGGGCCTTGGTGGCATAGCCATCGAGCAGGGTCAGGACTTGAGCCATCTTGCTCTTCTCGCCCTTGCTCTCGCCGTGATCGAGCTTCTTGGCGATCTCGGCGATGACCTTGCGGGTGCCATCCCACTTGCCGTGGACGTCCTTGACGACCTCGGCTTTCTCGTAGTTGATGATCATGTCCTTCTCGTAGCGCCGCATCTCGCCCATGGCATGGACGAGGCGGGTCACGAGATTGGCTTCGGTCACGGAGTTCTCGGCGAACTGCTTGGTCTGGTCGCGCATGGAATTCATGCCCAGCAGACCCACGCTGCCCACGGCCAGCAGCAGTGCCAGCACCATCGCGATGGCGCCGATCATCCGCGTGCGGATGCTGAACCGGCGTAGCAAGGCGCTCATAGTCATTGTCATTCCCTCAATCTTCTGCGCTCGGTGTGTGTCAATGGCGCGAGCGACGCACCAGGCTGCCCACGTCCAGAATCAGGGCCACGCGACCGTCGCCCATGATGGTGGCGCCCGATACATCGGTCACCTTGCGGTAGTTGGCTTCCAGGTTCTTCACCACCACCTGCTGCTGGCCGAGCAATTCGTCCACCAGCAGGGCCACGCGTCCGCCTTCGGCTTCCACCACCACCATGATGGAGCTGACATGCTCGAAGTCGAAACGCGGAACATTGAAAACCTGCTCCAATTCCACGACTGGCATGTATTCGTCACGCACCTCGACCACACGGCCGGTGCCGGCCACGGTCTTGATGGTGCCGGACTGCACCTGGAAGGACTCGACCACGGAGCTCAGCGGCAGGATGTAGACCTCCTCGCCCACGCCCACGCTCATGCCGTCCATGATGGCCAGGGTCAGGGGCAGACGCACCGAGACCTTCATGCCATAGCCTTCGGCGGAGTCGATCTCCACCGTGCCGCCCAGGGAGGTGATGTTCTTCTTCACCACGTCCATGCCCACACCGCGGCCCGAGACATCGGTCACCTGATCGGCGGTGGAGAAGCCGGGCGCGAAGATCAGGCCCCAGACTTCCTGGTCGCTCATGCTGTCGGGCGCATCGATGCCCTTCTCGCGAGCCTTCTGGATCAGCTTCTCGCGATTCAGGCCGCGGCCGTCGTCGCGCACCTCGATCACGATGGAGCCGCCCTGATGGGAGGCCACCAGGGTGATGGTGCCCTGCTCGGGCTTGCCCTTGGCCAGTCGGTCGGCCGGCAGCTCGATGCCGTGGTCGCAGCTGTTGCGCACCAGGTGGGTCAGCGGGTCGGTGATCTTCTCGACCAGGCCCTTGTCCAGTTCGGTGGCCTCGCCCTGGGTGACCAGCTCGACCTTCTTGCCCAGCTTGGCGGCCAGGTCGCGCAGCATGCGCGGGAAACGGTTGAAGACCACCGACATGGGAATCATGCGGATGGACATCACCGATTCCTGCAGGTCTCGGGTGTTGCGTTCCAGATCGGCCAAGCCGGAGGAGAGCTGCTGGTACAGGGCCGGGTCGAGATTGCGGCTGTTCTGAGCCAGCATGGCCTGGGTGATGACGAGCTCGCCCACCAGGTTGATCAGCTGGTCCACCTTCTCGACCGAGACGCGCAGCGTGCTCTGGTCCATGCCACCCGCGGCCGGCTTGGCATCGGCGCGGGCTGCCACGGGCTTGGCGGCCGTCGTGGTCACGGCCGCGCTGGGCTTGGGCGCCTCGGCCTGGGCCTTGAGCTCGGTGCTGGCCGAGGGCGGCACGCCCGGGGCGTCCTCGAAGAAGCCGTAGCCCGGGTCCTTGTCCTCGACCTGGGCCTGCGGGGCGCCGGGAGCGCCCTCGTGGAAGCCGAAGCCGGGGCCTAGGGGCAGCAGCTTGACCTGCTCACGGGCCACGTGGAAGGTGAAGAGGTCAAGCAGATCGTTGTCCGAGCTGCTGGTCAGCACCTTGAAGCGGCGCATGCCGTCGGCGGACTGGCCCGCATCCAGCGGTTCGATGGTGCCCAGGTCGGTGATTTCCTTGAACAGCTCGACCAGGTTGTCGGCCAGCGCGGGATCGCTCAGCGGGCCGACCTGCAGCTCGAGCAGGCGGGCATCGGTCTTGAAGGCCGCTGCGGCCGGTGCCGGGGCAGGGGCCTCGGCCGGCTTGGGGGCCGGGGCGGGAGCCGGCGCGGAGGCGCTGACCTCGCGGCCCTCGACATGGCCGCGGATGCTGTTGAGCAGATCGGTGGTGTCGACCGGATCGGCGCCCGAACCCTGGTGTCGACCCAGCTGGGCGCGCAGCGCGTCGCCCGACTGCAGCAGCACGTCGACCATGGCGGACGTGGGCTGCAGCTCATGACGGCGCAGCTTGTCCAGCAGGGTCTCCATCTGGTGGGTCAGCTCGGCCACATCGGAGAAGCCGAAGGTCGCCGCGCCACCCTTGATCGAGTGGGCGCAGCGGAAGATCGCGTTCAGTTCCTCATCGTCGGCGGCCTCGACATTCACATTGAGCAGCAGCTGCTCCATGTTGTCGAGGTTCTCGTTCGCCTCTTCGAAGAAGACCTGGTAGAACTGGCTCAGGTCGATACCGGCACTCAGGCTTGCGCCTTCGGAGGTCATCTCTCCCATCGTTTCACTCCTCGTTGGGGGCCGGATTTCAGCGGATCACTTTGCCGATCACCTCGATCAGCTTGGCCGGATCGAAGGGCTTGACCAGCCAGCCGGTGGCACCGGCGGCACGACCGGCCTGCTTCATCTGGTCGCTGGACTCGGTGGTCAGGATCAGGATGGGCGTGGTCTTGAACTTCGGGTTGTCACGCAGCTTCTTGGTCAGGCTGATGCCGTCCATGCGCGGCATGTTCTGATCGGTCAGCACCAGATCGAAATCGCGCGTGCCCGCTTTTTCCCAGGCGTCCTGCCCGTCCACGGCCTCCACCACATTGAACCCGGCGTTCTTGAGGGTGAAGGAGACCATCTGGCGCATCGAGGCCGAATCGTCCACAGCAAGGATTGAATGCATCGCTCTCTCTCCGGATAACAAGCTGATATCGGTTGAACTTGAAGAATCTTTAGAACAGTTCGACGGACCCTGCGTCCATCTCGTCCTGGGTCACGGGATTGGGGCGCAGCGGCGCGATCTCGACGATCGTGGTGCCGTCCTCGTCATCACCGAAGGTGTCGCGCGCCAGCTGATCTTGGCAGTTGCGCAGGCGCTGGCTGGTGTGGGCGATCAGCTGCGTGGCCATGTCCTGGAACTGCAGCGCGGTGATGGCGCCGGCAATGTGTTCCATGATGGTGTGCAGGGCCTGGCCGTCGCTGCCGGCCTCGGCACTCAGGCGCAGCAGGTGCTGAACCTGGGCAGATGCGGCGAAGAAGTGACCCGAGAGGGCTTCGCCTGCGTCGTCCAGCAGGCGCTGCAGCCGCTCCAGATCATTGGTCACCGTCATCAGGTGATCCTGCAGCTCCGCCGCGGCCAGCAGGGGGAGCATGCCCGGCTCGGCAGGGGAGGGGATTTCGTTCATTGCGATCGTCGCTCCATGCTTTTTGTGTCCTCACCTGGCGCGTGGGGCGTGCCGGGTGCTGTTTCCGGGGCTGTGCCGCACGTGGATGGAATCTTCGGCATTTCTTAGAAGCATGTCGACAGGACAAGCGGCCTGAAGCAGGCCTTTTTCTCCGGTATTTGTCGTGCGCGTACCAAAATCCGGGTTCCGGATTGACTTGCGACGCCATTTTGGGGTTTCCCGAAGCCCCGGGAAAACCGGGCAAGGGGGGCGCCGTGAGTTGTTGCACATTCTTGGCATACTCCGGTGCCATGACGATTTCAAGCGCTGATCGCCGATTGCGCGTATTGCATGTCGAGGATTCGGAACTCGACCACCAACTGATACTGGCCCAGCTGCGCCGCGCCGGCCTGGCGCTTGAGGTCGAACGGGTCGATACCCTGTCCGAGGTCGCCCGCGCCCTGGGCGAGTCCTGGGACGCCATCATCTCGGACTACAACCTGCCGGGCTTCTCCGGCCTGGTGGTGCTGGACATGCTCAAGGAGAGCCGCCGCATCATCCCCTTCGTGCTGGTCTCGGGCGAGATCGGGGAGGACACGGCGGTGGCGGCCATGCGCACCGGCGCCTCGGACTATCTGCTCAAGAACAATCTGGCGCGCCTGGCACCGGCTCTGCTGCATGCCATCGAGGCCAGCGAGACGCAGCGTGCCCGCCTGGAGTCCGAGCGCGAGCTGATCAAGTCCAAGCAGCGCCTGCACGAGCTGGCGGGCCATCTGCAGACCAGCGTGGAGATGGAGCGCGCCGCCATCGCGCGTGAGATCCACGACGATGTGGGCGGCTCCCTGACCGCGCTCAAGTTCGACCTGGCCTGGATCGCCCGCCATGCCCAGGACGCGGCGGTGCGCCAGCGCGTGCAGTCGGCCCTGGAGACGGTGAGCAATGCCATCGAGGCCAGCCAGCGCATCATGCACAATCTGCGCCCTGCCATCCTGGAGCAGGGCCTGGTGGCCGCCGTGCAGTGGATGAGCATGCGCTTTGAGCGGCGCACCGGCATCGTCACCAGCATGCGCACCAGCCACGAACAGATCCAGCTGCCCCCGGGCGTGCCCCTGGTGGCCTACCGCACGGCCCAGGAAGCGCTGACCAATGTCTCCAAGCACGCCAATGCCACCAAGGTGGACATCGAGCTGAGCGTGGACTCCGGCGTGCTCACCCTGGAGGTCAGCGACAATGGGCAAGGCCTGTCACCCGGTGATCTGGCCAAGGCCCGCTCCTTCGGCATCCGCGGCCTGCACGAGCGGGCGGCCACCGTGGGGGGCTGGGTGGACCTGAGCAGCAGCGCGCGCGGGACCAGTCTGATCCTCTCGGTGCCCCTGGAGGCCGGTGTCAGCCTGCTGGATGACGAAGACGTCTCGCCCGCGACCCACGATCCTTCTGCCTGGGGCAGTGCATGATTAAAGTGATTCTCTGCGATGACCACGCGCTGATACGGCGTGGCATTCGCGACACCCTGGCGGACGTGCCCGATATCGAAGTCATCGGCGAGGCCGGCGACTACGGCGAGCTGCGCGCCCTGATGCGCCAGCCGGGCATGGACTGCGATGTGCTGGTGCTGGACATCAATATGCCCGGCCGCAGCGGCCTGGACGTGCTGCATGTGCTCAAGGACGAGGGCGCCAGCACCCGGGTGCTGATCGTCTCCATGTACCCCGAGGATCAGTACGCGATCCGGGCCCTCAAGGCCGGTGCCTTCGGCTATGTGAACAAGGGCGGCGACCCGCAGCTGCTGGTGGCCGCGGTGCGCACCGTGGCCCAGGGCCGCAAGTACGTGACGCCCGAGATCGCGCAGATGCTGGTCGAGAGCCTCACCGCGCCCGCCACCGAGCAGGCCCATCAGAAGCTCTCCGACCGCGAACTGCAGACCCTGGTGATGATCGCCTCGGGCAAGCGACTGTCGGACATCGCCGAGGAACTGACCCTGAGCCCCAAGACCGTGAGCGTCTATCGCGCCCGGGTCCTGGAGAAACTGAGCCTGTCCAACAATTCCGAACTGACCGTCTACGCCATCCGCAACGGTCTGGTGGCCAGCTAAGCCCTGCAGCGCCCCGGACCCGCGGCCGATAACGCTGTTATGGCGGCATCGCGAAGCCGCCCGTCCGGGCATGGAAAAACCTGTCAGCGCCGCCGCTTCTTCCCCTGCCGCTGCCCCGGCGGGCGCGGGGCCGCGCTCCCTGGTCGCTCGGCTGACGCGCCTGAATCTGCTGGTGCTGGGACTGAGCCTGGGGATCACCGTGAGCCTGCTCTCGGCCGCCTCCTGGTGGGCCCTGAGCGCGCGAGAGGAACTGGCGGCGCAGCAGAACGCCTTGCTGGTGGCCAATGCCCTGGCCCCCATGCTGGCCTTCGAAGACCAGACCGCCGCCCATGCCGAGCTGACGGCCTTCGCGCGCCGCCCCGATCTGCTGGAGCTGCGCCTGCTGGACCGCCAGCGCGCGGAGTTCGCGGTCTGGCGCGCCGAGGGCCAGACCGCCACCCTCGTGAGCCAGCCGGCGGTCCTGCCTGTCGAAGCGCAGACCCTGCATGTGGGCAGCGAGCTGCGGGTCTGGGTGCCGGTGCGTTTTCGCGGCGAGACCCTGGGCGCCCTGCTGCTGCGCGAAAGCCTGCTGAGCCTGCAGCGCGAGATGATGCGCGGCCTGGCCCTGGCGGTGCTGGTCACCCTGCTGGCCATTGCCCTGGCCTCGCGGGCCCTGCGCAGCGTGCAGCGCCGCGCCCTGGCGCCCATCGTGGAGCTCTCGGCCCTGGCCGAGCGGGTGGCGCGCGAGCGCGATTACGGTCTGCGCGGCCGCGTGCGGCGCGAGGACGAGGTGGGCAGCCTGACCGCGCGCTTCAACGAGATGCTGGAGCGCATCGAGGTCTGGCAGGCCGATCTGCACCAGCAGCTCAGACAGGAGCAGGCCGCCGGCCAGGAACTGCAGCAGCTGGCTCACTTCGACAGCCTGACCCAGCTGCCCAACCGGCTCTTCTTCCAGCGGGCCCTGCAGGGGCTGGTGGCCCAGTCCTTGCAGCCGGGGCGTCTGGCGGCCCTGATGTTCATCGACCTGGACAACTTCAAGCAGGTCAACGACCGCCATGGCCACGAGGCCGGCGACTGGGTGCTGCGCGAGGTGGCGGCGCGCATGCAGTCGGTGCTGCGCAGCAGCGACCAGCTCTGCCGCCTGGGCGGCGATGAATTCGCCCTGCTGCTGTCCCAGCTGCCCGACGAGGGCGTGGCCGAGCAGCTGGCCGGACGCCTGATTGCCGCGGTGCGCGCACCGCTGTACTGGCAGGGGCAGCTGCTGCCCGTGGGCGCCACCGTGGGCCTGGCCTTCTGCCCGAGTGATGCGCAGGATCCTGCCGAGCTGCTGCGCCGGGCCGACGAGGCCATGTATGCCGCCAAGCGCGCCGGCAAGAACTGCTACCGGAGGGCCGATGCGAGCGCGGGCTGAGCGCGGCCTCGTCAGCGCCCTGACCCTGCTTGCGGCCGCCGGCGTGCTGGCACAGGCCGAGGCGCCCGAGCCCAGCCTGGAGGAGCTGATGCGCCAGGGGCTGCCCGGGCTCTCGCGCCGCGCGGAGGTGAGCACGGCGGCGCGTCAGGCGCAGTCGGCCGACCGGGCGCCCACCCTGACCTATGTGCTGACGGACGAGGACATCCGCGCCCAGGGCTGGCGCAATCTGACCGATGTGCTGAACCAGCTGCCTGGCCTCTTCATCAGCTCCAACGGCTCGTTCAGCTATGTGGGCGCGCGCGGTCTGGGCCGGCCTGGTGACTTCAATGCGCGGGTGCTGCTGCTGATCGACGGCATGCGGGCCAACGAGAACATCTACGACGCCGCCCAGGTGGGGGCCGAGTTTCCCCTGGATCTGGATCTGATCGAGCGCGTGGAGTTCACGCCCGGACCGGGCTCGGCCCTTTACGGCAACAACGCCATGTTGGGCGTGATCCAGGTGATCACCAAGCGGGCCGACAAGCTGGCCGGCGCGCGTGCACGTCTGCAGCTGGGCGAGCGCGGCCTGCGACGCTGGCTGGCCTCCTACGGACAGCGCCTGGAGTCCGGCGGCGAGTGGTGGCTGGCGCTGGGGGGATCGACCCAGTCCCGGCTGGAACCCATGGTCGACCCCTTGCCGCGCGACCGTGCGGCGGTGCTGGCTCACAACAGCGAGCGGGTCCAGCGCCTGCTGGGCCACTGGAGCCAGGGCGGCCTGAGCCTGCGCGCCGGCGTGACCCAGCGCGAGCGCATCCTGCCCATCGAAGTGGGCATGGCCGATGCCTACCGCATCGACGGGACCCGGGATCTGAGCCGCCAGGCCTATGTCTCGCTGCGCTACGAGGGTCGCCTCAGCGACGACTGGGACTGGCAGCTGGGTCTGGACCAGCAGCGCGGCCTCTTTCACGGTGACCAGCCCTTTGAGGACGAGCAGGGCCGGCGTCTCGCCTACCGCAGCCGCTCCCTGGGCCGCTGGACCGATCTGGAGCTGCTGCTGAGCGGCCAGCCCTGGGCGCAGCAGCGCTGGACCCTGGGCCTGGAGTTGCACCGCGACGAGCGCCAGCGCCTGGAGGTGGGTGTGCGCGGTCAGGCGCCGCAGCAGGTGAGCGGTGGCGCGAACCGTCGCCTGGGCCTCTTCGTGCAGAACCAGCTGAGCCTGGGCGAGCGCCATGAGCTGGTGCTGGGCTGGCGCTTCGATGACTCGCGCTACGGTGGCCGGGCCCAGAACCCGCGCCTGGCCTGGGTCTGGCGTCCCCTGCCTGAATCCAGTCTGCGCCTGCAGCATGGCAGCGCCTACCGGGCCGCCAATCTCTTCGAGTTCACGGTCAATGCCGCCGACGGCCGGCCCACGCCCCAGGCCGAGCGGGTCAGGAGCACCGAGCTGGCCTGGGAGCAGTCCCTGGGGCCGGGGCTGCGCTACAGCGCGGCTCTCTATCACGCACGCCTGCAGGACCTGATCACGCTCAGCAGCGAGCGCCTGCGCTACGAGAATGCACCCACCGCGCGCAGCTGGGGCCTGGACCTGGGCCTGGAGCGGCGCTGGGCCGCCGGCCAGCAGCTGAGCCTCACCCTGAACCTGCAGCGACTGCGCGACCAGCAGGGCCTGGAGCTGAGCAACTCGCCCGAGCTGCTGTTCAAGGCGCGCATGCAATGGCCGCTGGCGCCGGCCTGGCGCCTGGGCTGGAGCCTGCTGGCCATGGACCAGCGCGAGACGAATGCCGGCCCGCTGCCGGGCTATGGGCTGCAGCAGCTCAATCTGAGCTGGACCCCCGACCTGCATAGCGAGCTGGCCCTGGGTCTGCACAATCTGGCCAACAAGCGCTATTTCGACCGCACTGAGCCGACGGGGCCGCCCCTGCGCCGCGAGGGCCGCAGCGCCCTGCTGAGCTACAGCCGGAGCCTGCCATGAAGGTTTCGGCCCTGCTGCTGCTGGCCCTGCTCCTGCTGCTGCCGGACCCCGCCCGGGCCATCGATGCCGAGGACCAGCTCAAGGCGGCCTTCGTCTACCGCTTCGTGCAGTACACCCAGTGGCCCCCTCCGCCGCTGCGCGAGTTCAGCTATTGCGCCGTGGGCGGTGGCGGGCTGCCCGAGGCCTTGCGGGTGGTGGCGGCCAAGCCCCTGGATCTGCCCTATGTGCGCTTCCATCAGCCGACCACGCCCGAACAGGCGCGGCAATGCCAGATCCTGCTGCTGGCTTTCGAGGAGCGGGCGGAGCTGCTGCGCTGGCAGCGCGAGCTGGCCGATGCGCCGGTGCTGACCGTGGGTGACGGGGCCGAGGCCTTTCGTGCCGGCCTGGCCATTGCCCTGGTGCTGGAGCCCAATGGCCTGAGCTTTCGCATCAATCTGGTCGAGGCCCGGCGCCGCGGCCTGACCCTGAGCTCCCAGCTGCTCAAGCTCGCGCGCGAGGTGCGCTGAGGGGCGCTGGGGGGCGCTGGGGGGCGCTGAGCGGCGCTCAGCAGCGCCGATCGGCTCAGCCGAAGGCGGCCAGCAGGCGCTCCAGTGCCACCATGAAGGGCGTCTGCATCAGGGGCAGGGTGGCCACCATGCCCACCAGACCGATGCTCACGGTGAGCGGAAAGCCCACCGAGAACACATTGATCTGCGGCGCCACGCGCGAGATCACGCCCAGCACCAGGTTCACGAACATCAGCATGGTGATCAGGGGCAGGGCGATCCAGAGACCGATGCGGAAGATCTCCGCGCCCCAGGTCTGAGGCTGGGCTGCGCGCAGAAAGGCAAAGGGCTCCTGACCCACCGGGAAGGCGTGGAAGCTCTGCACCAGGGCCTGGATCAGCAGCAGGTGGCCGTTGATGGCGATGAAGAGAAAGGCCACCATGGCGCCGAAGAAGCGCGCGCTGGCCGTGCCCTGGCTGCCGGTGGCGGGGTCGAAGAAACCGGCGAAGTTCAGACCCATCTGCAGGCCGATCAGCTCACCCGCGAACTCCAGCGCGGCAAACACCAGGCGCACCGCAAAGCCCATGGACAGGCCGATCAGCAGCTGCTGCGCAAGCAGCAGCAGGAGCAGGGGTGGGCTGTCCAGCGGCACCACGGGCATGGCCGGCAGCGAGGGCTGGGCCGCCAGTGCGATGAAGACCGCCAGGCCCACGCGCACCCGCATGGGCACATTGCGCTGGCTGAACACCGGCATGCCGGCAAACAGGGCCAGCACCCGGATGGCCGGCCACAGCAGCGGCGTGAGCCACTCCAGCAGCTGGGCTTCGGTGAAACTGAACATCGTGTCCTGGCCGTGGCGGGTGCCGCCGATCCGGCTTAGCCGACGACCTGCGGAATGGTTTGCAAGGTGCGCTGGATGTACTCGACCAGGGTGGTCATCATCCAGGGGCCGGCCACGGCCAGCACCAGCACCGCGGCGAGCACCTTGGGCACGAAGGACAGCGTGGCCTCATTGATCTGGGTGGCGGCCTGGAACACGCTGACCAGCACGCCGACCGCCAGCACCACCAGCAGAATGGGCGCGGCCACCATCAGCAGCATGTACAGGCCTTGCTGGCCGAAAGTGAAGACTTGTTGGGCATCCATGGGCGTGTCTCTTTCCGAAAGCTATTGGGCGAAGCTGGCGGCCAGGGAGCCCAGCAGCAGGTTCCAGCCATCGGCCAGCACAAAGAGCATGAGCTTGAAGGGCAGGGCCACCAGCACCGGCGACAGCATCATCATGCCCAGGCTCATCAGCACGCTGGAGACGATCATGTCGATCACCAGAAAGGGAATGAAGATCAGGAAGGCGATCTGGAAGGCGCTCTTGAGCTCGCTGGTCACGAAGGCCGGCACCAGCACGCGAAAGGGCAGGGCCTCGGGCTTGACCTCGCCCTCTAGCTTGGCCAGGCGCGAGAACAGGGCTACATCGGACTGGCGGGTCTGCTTGAGCATGAAGCCGCGCATGGGCACTTCGGCGCGCTTGAGCGCCTCGTCAAAGCCGATCTGTCCGGCCGAATAGGGCTGCCAGGCCTGCTCGTAGACCTTGTCCAGCGTGGGGCTCATCACGAAGAAGGTCAGGAAGAGCGAGAGCCCGATGATGACCTGGTTGGGCGGCGCGGCCTGGGTGCCCAGGGCCTGGCGCATCAGGGACAGCACGATGACGATGCGGGTGAAGCCCGTCATCATCAGCAGCACCGCGGGCAGAAAGCCCAGGGCGGTGAAGAAGAGCAGGGTCTGGATGGGCACCGAGAAGCTGCTGCCGCCAGGCCCCTGGCCCACCAGCAGGGGCAGGGTGGCGGGGGGCGGCGCGCTCTGGGCCAGGGCGGCGCCACCGGCCAGCAGCAGCACGGCCCCCAGGGCCGCGCGGCGCAAAAGCTCAGGACGCATCACCGCTCTCCTTGCGCAGCTTGCTCTTGAGCAGCTGGGCGAACGGGGGCAGGGTGGGCGAGCCCGCGCCCGGCGCGGCCTCGGCCTGGGGCGGCATCACATGCAGGGTGCTGATCTGCTGGGCGGTCACGCCCAGCACCAGCCAGCGGCGGTCCTCGCCCTGGCCCACCTCCACGGTCAGCAGGCGCTGGTTGGGGGAAAGCTGCAGCACCGCCACGGTGCGCATCTGGCCCTGAGCGGCGGCGCCGCCCAGGGGCGTGCGCTTGAGCAGCCACAGGATGGCGGGGATCAGCGCCAGGATGGCGACAAACCAGAGAAGGGGCAGGAGGTTGCTATTGCTCATGGCCCGGCCATTCTGGGCCGGGCTTGAGGGCGGCAATCGCCGGTGAAAGCGGCCGAATCAGGCCCTGGTCAGGCTTTTGAGAGCCGGCGCATGCGCTCCGAGGGCGTGACGATATCGGTCAGGCGGATGCCGAACTTGTCGTTCACCACCACCACCTCGCCCTGGGCGATCAGGTAGCCGTTGACCAGCACGTCCATGGGCTCGCCGGCCAGGGCGTCCAGCTCCACCACCGAGCCCTGGGCCAGCTGCAGGATGTTCTTGATCGGAATGCGGGTGCGGCCGAGTTCAACCGTGAGCTGGACCGGGATGTCCAGGATCATATTGATGTCGCTGCCCGCCGCATTGACCGGGGTGGGGCTGAAGTTGGCGAAGCTGGCCGGCGCGACCTGTTCGGGCGCGGCCTGCACCTCCTCGGCCACCTCGGCGGGCTTGGCTTCGGCGAGTGCGGCGGCCCATTCGGCCGCCATCGCGTCCTGTTCTTCTTGGGATGGGGTGTCAGGTGACATCGCGGGCTCCCAGCCAGCCCGCATCCGGACTGGTCAGCATCTTGTCAATCTTGAGGGCGTATTTGCCGTTGGAGGTGCCGTAGTGGCAGTCGAAGACCGGCACTCCATCGATCTTGGTTTGTATCAGCGGGTTCAGGTCCAGCTCGATGAAGTCGCCGGGCTTGAAGGCCAGCAGCTGCTCCACCGTGGCCGGGGCCGAGGCCAGCTCGGCCACCAGCTCCACCTCGGCGGCCTGGATCTGGTGCTTGAGCAGATTCACCCAGCGGCGGTCGGGCTCGGCCGAGTCGCCCACCGTGGTGGAGTAGAGCACGTCGCGGATCGGTTCCAGCGTGGAGTAGGGGATGCAGAAATACACCGTGCCGCTGGTCTCGCCGATCTCCAGCGTGAAGCTGGTGGAGACCACGATCTCGCTGGGCGTGGCGATATTGGCGAACTGGGGCTGCATCTCCGAGCGCTGGTAGTCCAGCTCCAGCGGGTACACGCCCTTCCAGGCCTTCTGGTACTCGGCCGTGATCACCTCCACCAGGCGCAGGATCACGCGCTGCTCGGTGGCGGAAAAGTCGCGGCCCTCGATGCGGGCGTGGAACTTGCCGATGCCGCCGAACAGGGAGTCGATCACCGCGAACACCAGGGTGGGGTCGCAGACGATCAGGCCCGAACCGCGCAGCGGGCGCACCGAGACGATGTTGAAGTTCGTGGGCACCACGATCTCGCGCAGGAAGGCGCTGTACTTCTGCACCTTGATGCCGCCGATGGCGACCTCGGGGCTCTTGCGGATGAAGTTGAAGAGGCCGACGCGGATATTGCGGGCGAAACGCTCGTTGATGATCTCCATCGTGGGCATGCGCCCACGCACGATGCGTTCCTGGCTCGCCAGGTTGTAGTCGCGTATGCCGCCGACCTGCTCCTCCTCGGCCTCGAGCTTCTGGCTCTCGCCGGTGATGCCTTGGAGCAGGGCATCGACTTCGTCTTGCGAAAGAATCTGCTGGTTCATTGCACGATGAAGCTGGAGAACAGGACGTTGGTGACCGGGTTGTAGACGGGGGCGCGGCGCTTTTTCTTTTTCTTCTTGGGCGCGTCGGTGGCCTCGTCTTCTTCCTCATCCTCGATCTCGATGCCCACGGGCCGCACCGACTCGCGCATGATCTCGCGCGCCAGCTTTTCCTTGCCCTCGCGCGAGAGCAGCTCGGCCGAGGTCTTGTAGGACAGCACCATCAGGATATTGCTGCGGATGGCCGGCATATAGGCCTTGAGCTGGTCAGCGAACTTGGGATCGCTCACCTCCAGGGTCACGCCGATCTGGGCGAAGCGGTCCACGTCCTTGTCGGCCAGATTGACGGTGAAAGGGTCCAGGGGCACGAAGACCGGCGGCGTGCCGGGCTTGGGGGCGGCATGGGCGGCGGGGGCGGGCGCATGCGCCTCTTCCTCGCCATCGCCCTCTGCGGCGGGCTTCTTCTTGAGCAGCAGCACGGCCGCGACGCCGCCCACCACCAGCACGAGCACCAGGGCCACGATGATGATGATGAGTTTTTTCTTGCCCCCTCCTGCGGGAGCGGCGTCGGGTGCGGCAGCGGTGGCCATGAAGACTCCTTGATCAGCGGTGGACGGGCCCGGCTCGGCCCAATCCCTCATGCTTGCCTATTATTGGGAAGCGGCGCCAGGGGCATGCATCAAAAAAGCCCCTCAAAGCGTCCATGTTCCTCAGGCGTAGACGTCCACCACCCCGCGCGTGCGGGCTGCGGGTCGGGGCGCGGCGGCCAGGGCCTCGGTGCCGGCCGCAGTGCCGCCGGCTTCGCCGCGGCCCGCGCCACGGCCCTGGGCCTCGCCGGACTGCTGCTGAGCCGAGGGGTCGCGCTGCTCGCGCGGCTGCTGGAACACGCCGCCGCCGCTCAGGGTCAGGCCGCTGTCGCGCAGGGCGCTGGCGAGTTCGGGCAGGCCGCGTTCCAGCACGGCACGGGTCTCGGCCTGATCGCTCATGAAGGACACCTGGGCCTGCTGGCCGTCCACCACGATCTGCACCTGCACCGGCCCCATCTCGGCGGGGTTCAGGTGCAGCTCGGCGCGCTGCACACCCTCGGCTGCCAGCACGCTCACCCGTGCGGCCATCTCGGGGGCGAACTCGCTGCTGTGCAGGGGCTGGGCCAGGGCCACGGCCGGGCTGTTGCGCGCGGCCTGGGTCTCGGCGGCGGCCGAGCCCTGGGCGCCATGCAGGGCGCGCAGGGACTCCGCCGGCAGGCTCTGGGCCTGCTCCAGGCGCGCGGCAAAGCTGGGCGCAGCGGCGCCGTCCTTCTCGGCGGTCTGGGTGAGTTGGCGGCCATCGCCGGCGTCCTCGCCGCGGCCGGCACGGCCAGCGGCGGCGCTCTCGGTGCTCAGGTCCTCGCCGCCGTGCGCCTCATGGGGGCCGCGTCCGCCCGTGCCCTTGAGGGCTTCGGTGCCGCCAGCGGCAGCCGGGCGGGCGGTCGGATCTGCGCTCTCGGCGCCGGCCGGGGCGGCCTGGCCCGGGGCCGCGCCCTGCGCCAGGGCGGCCTGGGCCGCGGCCTCGGTGGGCACGGTCTCGCCCAGCAGGGCCTGGACGGAGGCCTGGACCTGGCCGGGCGTGAGCGGGGTGGGGATGCCGGGGGTGGCTGCCTGGGCGGCCTGGTCGGCCGCTGCATCCACGCCGGCCTGGGTGCGGTCCTGGGTCTCGGCTGCCGTATCACCCTCGCCCGAGCCGGCCGCAGCACGCTGGGCGGCCTGGCCCTCAGGGGCGGGCTGCGAGCCCTGGCTGCCTTGTGCGCCGGACTGGGCTTTCTTGTGTGCCGCCTCATTCTGGCGGGCGCGGGCCTCGGCCGTCTTGCCCTCGGCGGGGCGCGGCGTGCTGGCGCGCTGGGCGGCGGGCTCTGCGGCCTTGGCGGGGGTCGGCTGGGGCACTGGGGCGGGCGGTGCGGGCGGTGCGGCCGGGGCCTTGGCCTGCTCGCGCAGCAGGGCCGAGAAGTTGGGCGCGCCACCTTCGGAGGCGGTGGTTGTGCCGGGCAGAGGCGCGCGCGAAGCGCCACCCAGGCCGGCGAGCAGGGAGCTGGTCAGAGGCGTCATGGCGGGGCTCCCGGGCTCAGGCGCTCAGGCGCACAAAGGGGTTCATCTGAGAGAGCGCGGCGCGGGCGGCCTGCTCGTCGGTGGCCTTCTGCTCGCGGCGCTGGGCGCTGCGGCGCAGCTCGCCCTGGCGGCGCTCGATCAGCTTGCGCACCGAGGCCACACGCAGCTCCAGGTCGCGCAGGGCCTCGCGGGCGCGCTCCACGCGCTGCTGGGCGAACTGGCTCACCGCACCTTGCTGGGCGATGGCCTGGTCCAGGCGCTGACCGAAATTCTGGTAATGGCCCACGATGTCTATCGTGGTCTGGCGCGCGAACTGCTGGGTCCAGCGCTGCTGGTAGTCGCTGCGGTACTGGCCCAGCTGCTGGGCCTGGGCCTGGGCGGCCTCGGCCTGGCGCTGCAGTTCCTGCAGCTTGGCCAGGGCGTCGTCGCGCTCGGCTTCGGCGCGCTCCAGCAGGATGTTCAGGGCTTGGGTGCTCATGAAAGGCTCTCCGTATCTGGCTTATCGGCCGTTTTCACGGCTGATTGACCACCATCTCGAGCTGGCCGACGCTCTCGTCCAGGCCGGCGGGGCTGTGCATGTCCTGCTGAAGCAGGCGGATCATGTCGGGGTGCAGGCGCACGGCGAGGTCGAGCTCGTGGTCGTGACCGCTCTGGTAGGCGCCGAGCTGGATCAGGTCGCGCGCCTTGTTGTACTTGGCCAGCAGCTGGCGGAAGCGGCGGGCCGCCTCCAGATGGGCCTGGGGCGCCACATTGCTCATCACGCGCGAGATCGAGCGCTCGATGTCGATGGCGGGATAGTGGCCGGCCTCGGCCAGCTCGCGCGAGAGCACGATATGGCCGTCCAGGATGCCGCGGGCGGCGTCGGCAATCGGGTCCTGCTGGTCGTCGCCCTCGCTCAGCACGGTGTAGAAGGCGGTGATCGAGCCTTCGCCGGCCAGGCCGTTGCCGCTGCGCTCCACCAGCTGGGGCAGCTTGGCGAAGCAGCTGGGCGGATAGCCCTTGGTGGCCGGCGGCTCGCCGATGGCCAGCGCGATCTCGCGCTGGGCCATGGCGTAGCGGGTGAGCGAGTCCATCAGCAGCAGCACATGCAAGCCCTGGTCGCGGAAATGCTCGGCGATGGCCGTGGCATAGGTGGCGCCCTGCATGCGCACCAGGGGCGGGGCGTCCGCCGGCGCGGCCACCACCACGGAGCGGGCCAGGCCTTCCTCGCCCAGGATGTCCTCGATGAATTCCTTGACCTCGCGGCCGCGCTCGCCGATCAGGCCCACCACGATCACATCGGCCTGGGTGTAGCGCGCCATCATGCCCAGCAGCACCGACTTGCCCACGCCGGTGCCGGCGAACAGGCCCAGACGCTGGCCGCGGCCCACGGTGAGCATGGCGTTGATGGAGCGCACGCCGGTGTCCAGCGGGGTGCGCACCGGATCGCGGTCCATGGCGTTGATAGGGCGGCGGATCATGGGCTCGTCATGCACCAGGTCCAGCGGGCCGCGGCGGTCCAGCGGGTGACCGTGCGGGTCCACCACGCGGCCCAGCAGGCCGCTGCCCATGGGCAGGTGCAGGCCGCGGTCTTCGTCGCGGCGCCAGGGGTGCTGGGGCTTGCCCAGCTGGGGCGCGCGCGGCGGGGTGAAGCGCGGCAGCACCAGGGCGCCGCTGGAGAGACCCTGCACCTCGTCGGTGGGCATCAGGAAGGCGCGGTCACCCGAGAAGCCCACCACCTCGGCCTTGACCGGGGCGCTGCCGCGGCGCGAGCTGTTGCCCAGGCGCGGCGGATGGATCTCGCAGACCGAGCCCACCGGCACCTTGACGCCGGTGGCTTCCAGCACCAGACCGGCCACGCGCACCAGCTTGCCCTGGGGCTCCAGGGGCACGGGCGTGGCGGCGAAGGACTGCAGATCGTCCAGATAGCGGGTCCAGCGCTCCTGGCGGCCGGCGGCCAGCGGCGGGGTGGGGCTGTAGGGGGCGTCCATGCTCAACGGCCTTCGCCAATATCGGCAGCCGGGACCTCGCCTGCGCGGCGGTCTTCCCACAGCGACTGCTGGCCCATGGCGGCGCTGATCTGCAGCCAGCGTGCGGGCAGGGTGGCGTCCACGCTGCCGATGTCGGAGTCGACCTTGCAGCCGCCGCGGGCCACTTCGGCATCGGGGATGATCTGGGCCTCGCGGGCCTTCATCTCCTCGCCGGCGCCCTCCAGCACCAGGGGCAGGTCCTCGGGGTTGACGCGCACGCGCACATGGCGGGCCGAGAGCTGCAGGGCCTCGACCGCGTCATGCGCCACATGGGCGATCAGCTCGGGGCGCTGGCTCAGCTCGCTGCGCACCACCTGGCGGGCCAGCTCGGTGGCCATGGCGGCCAGGGCCTGGGCCATCTGCTCTTCCATCTCGCGGAACTCGGCGTCGAAGCTCTGCACCAGCTGGCCGATCTGGGCGCTCATCTGCTGGGCAAAGCTCTTCTTGAAGGCGTCCAGCGCGGCCATGCCGTCGCGGTAGCCGTCCTGGTAGCCGGCCTGGCGGGCGCTGTGCAGCAGCTCGTCCAGCTGCGGTTCGGGTTCGGGTGCCGGGGCGGCCGCGGGCGGCGGGGCCGGCGGCGCGGGGGCGTAGACGGGCGGACGGCGGGCCTCGGGCGCGCCCTCGAGCGCACCGGGGGTCCAGGCCGAGAAGCCCGAGAGCTCCTCACGCGGGATGATGCGGCTGTAGGCGCCGCGGCGCTCGTCGCCGGAGCGGCGCTCGGGCGGGGGAACCTGACGGGGGGGCGGTTGGCGCGGAGGCATGGTGAGCGTGTGGGCTGCTTACAGGAACTGGTCGTCGCCGCCGCCGGCCAGCATGATGGTGCCTTCGTCCACCAGACGACGCACGATCTTGAGCATTTCCTTCTGCTCGGCCTCCACCTCGGACAGGCGCACCGGGCCGCGCGACTCCAGGTCCTCGCGCAGGGTCTCGGCCGCGCGGCTGGACATATTGCGGAAGACCTTCTCGCGCAGCTCGGGGCCGGCGCCCTTGAGGGCCACGACCAGGGATTCGCTCTGCACCTCCTTGAGCACGGCCTGGATGCCGCGGTCGTCGATCTTCTCCAGATCGTCGAAGGTGAACATGTTGTCCATGATCTTCTGGGCCAGGTCGGTGTCGGCCTCGCGGATGTAGTCCAGCACCGAGGCCTCGACCGAGGAGCCCATCATGTTGATGATCTCGGCCGCGGTCTTGACGCCGCCGAGGTTGGACTTCTTCATGCGCTCGCCGCCGGCCAGCACCTGGCTCATCACCTCGTTGAGGTCCTTGAGCGCCATGGGCTGGATGCCGTCCAGCGTGGCGATGCGGATCAGCACCTCGTTGCGCTGGCGTTCGGTGAAGACCTTGAGCACCGAGGAGGTCTGGTCGAAGTCCAGGTGGGCCAGGATGGCGGCGATGATCTGCGGGTGTTCGTTGCGCAGCAGCTCGGCCACCGAGGCCGCGTCCATCCACTTCAGGCTCTCGATGCTGGAGACATCGCCGCCTTGCAGGATGCGGTCCAGCAGCAGATTGGCCTTGTCGTCGCCCAGGGCCTTGCGCAGCACATTGCGCACGTATTCGTCGGTGTCGTTGACCAGCATGCTCTGGGTCTCGGCCACCGCGTCGAAGCGGGTCAGCACCGCTTCCACGCGCTCGCGCGGGATCACCTTGAGCTTGGCAATGGTCTCGCCCAGGCGCTGCACCTCCTTGGGCTGCAGATGCTTGAAGACCTCGGAGGCCTCCTCTTCGCCCAGCGACATCAGCAGGATGGCTGCGTCTTCTACGCCTTGATCGTCCATGGTCTGTGTTCCGTCCTGCCTCAGGCCTCGTCTTCGCCGTGGATCCAGCTGCGCATGATGTTGGCCACGGCCACCGGGTTCTCACGCGCCAGCTGGCGGGCCCGCTCGAGCTTGTCGTTGGAGGCCGGGGCCTCCAGGGCGGGCAGGCCGCCGGGCAGCTCGTGGGCGTCATCCACCACGGCGTCGAGCTGCTTGCCGGCTTCGGCCTCGGCTGCCGCTGCGGCCGGGTCGGGCTCGGGCGGACGGGCGGCGCGGATGGCCGGACGCACCAGGCCGAAGACCGCGATCAGGGCCACCAGCACCAGGGCCAGGGGCACGGCGGCGGAGCGCAGCAGATCGATCAGCCAGGGCTGCTTCCACAGCGGCACGTCCACCTCGGTGGGCTTGTCCAGCACGAAGGGCGCGGAGATCACCTTGATGGAGTCGCCACGGTCCTGGCTGTAGCCCAGGGCCTCGCGCACCAGCTCGGTCAGCTTGGTGAGCTCCTCGGCCGAGACCGGCTGGCTGGTGGTCTTGCCCTTGGCGTCGGTGGCGCTGCGGTGGTTGACCACCACCGCGGCATTCAGGCGCCGGACCGTGCCCACCGCATTGCGGGTGACGCGCACGGTCTTGTCCAGCTCGTAGTTGGTGACGTTCTCGCGGCGGGTGCTCTGCTGGCCGCCGGCACCGCCTTGGGCGGGCTGCAGGGCCTGGGCCTGGCCGTTGATGGGCGCGGTGGCCGGCACGGGCGGCTGGTTGGTGGCGGCTCCGGGCACGCCGGTGGGCAGCTGCGGGTTGGCGTTGATCGCTTCCTGGCTCTGCTGGCTGCGCACCGAGGCCTGGGCATTGGCGCCCTGGTTGGGCTTGTATTCCTCGGCGGTGGACTCGATCTGGGAGAAGTCGAGGTCGGCGGTGACGGTGGCACGCAGATTGTCGCGACCCACCACCGGCTCCAGCAGCTCGTAGATGCGCTTGTGCAGATTGGCCTCGACCTGCTGCTTGTACTGCAGCTGCTGGCTGTCCAGGCCGTTCTGGTTGTCGTTGTTGTTGGAGAGCAGGGCGCCGGTGCTGTCCAGCACCGACACGGCCTTGGGGCTGAGCTCGGGCACCGAGGCCGAGACCAGGTGCACGATGCCGGCCACCTGGGCGCGGTCCAGCGCGCGGCCGCCGCGCAGGGTCAGCATGACCGAGGCGCTGGGCTTCTGCTGCTCGCGGAAGAAGCCGTTCTGCTGCGGCATGGCCAGGTGCACGCGGGCGTCCTGCACATCGGCCAGGGCGGTGATGGTGCGGGTCAGCTCGCCCTCCAGCGCGCGCTGGAAGTTCAGGCGTTCGTTGAACTGGGTCTGGCCGATGGAGGTCTTGTCCATCAGCTCGAAGCCCACGGTGCTGCCCTTGGGCAGGCCGGCCGAGGCCAGCTTCATGCGCACGTCGTAGACCTGGGCGGCCGGAACCAGGATGGTGCCGCCCGGCTCGTGGCGGTAGGGCACGTTCATCTGGGCCAGCTGGGCGATGACGGCGCCGCCATCCTTGTCGGACAGGCCGGTGAAGACCGGGCGATAGTCGCCCTGGGAGGAGTAGAGGGTGATGGCCAGCACCACGCCGGCCAGGGTGGCCAGACCCAGGCCCAGACCCAGCTTGCTGCGCAGGGGCAGGGCCGCCAGACGCGCGGCAAAGCCGGCCGGCTGGGCGGCTTGGGCCGGCTCCACCAGGGCGGTGGGGGCGGGAGTGGCGAGGGCGTTGTCCATGAGGCCGGGTGTTTTCTGTGCGGTTTCACACGGGGGAGCGCGGAGCTCTCCCCTTGGCCTTCATTATTCGGAAAGCCCCCCTCAAGAAAGCCGGGAACAGGCCGATGAACCGAGCGCAGTTCCTCCCATCGGCGCGGCCGTCCTTGCTTAGGATTCAGTCCAAGGCAGACACCGCCATGGACCTCAAGCTCAGACCCTTCGACTTCGCCCAGGCCGCCGCCCGCGCCGGCCTGGCGGCCAATGGCCAGCCCCTGACCAAGCCGGTCAAGGGCACGGGCAGCTTTGGCGACGCCATGACCCAGGCGATGAAGAGCGTCAGCCAGTCTCAGACCGAGGCCAGCCGGCTGCAGCGCGAGGTGCAGCTGGACAATCCCAATGTCAGCCTGGAAGACACCATGATCGCCATGCAGAAGGCGCAGATCGGTTTCCAGGCCACCCTGCAGGTGCGCAACCGCCTGGTCTCGGCCTATTCCGAGATCATGAATATGCAGGTCTAAGGTTCCTCCACCCCCTACGGCCTGCGGCCGCCAAAGCCGGAGGCTGTGGCCGTCGCGAGGCACAAAGAGTCCGCAGGGACTCTTTGTGTCCACGCTCCGCCCCCTCACGGGGGCACACGCGAGGGCCCGGCGGAGCCGGATCCCCGCGTGTCGCGCGGTCCAAGCCCTCGGTCAGGATTTGCGCAGCAGGCGCTGGCGCTTTTGCGTCTGGTCGATGTAGAGCTGCAGGGCGCGCTCCGCGCCCTGGGGCAGCCGGCCGAAGGCGCAGCCCAGGCGCGGGCCGGCATCGGCCTCGCTCACATGCTGCACGCGCAGCTCGCAATTGAAATAGTTGTCGCGCTCCAGCTCCACCCGCACCTCGGCCAGCACCTGGCCGGCGCTGGGGCGGGGCAGGCCGGGCGGCAGCTGCAGGGCCAGGCCGGTCACGCTGAGGTCCAGCACGCGCAGCTGCAGCGCCATATCGGGGTGATCGGGGTGCTGCAGCAGCACGCGTGGTGCGCCCAGAGGCTGGACGCGGAAGGCCTGGCGGCGCTGAAAGCGGTAGAGCTGCTGGGGCCAGGGGGCACGCAAGGTGTCCATGGCCGGCCCCTGCACCAGCACCAGGGGACCCAGCTCGAACTCCAGCCGGATCTGGTCCAGATAGGCCACGGCCATGACCTCGGGGCTGTCGATCAGGGCCTGCAGCTGACCCGCATGACCTTGCGCCTCCAGATTCAGGGCGTGACGCTCGGGGTCCAGATTCCACAAGCGGGTGCCATAGCTCAGGCCCTCGGGCGTGCTGAGCTGCAGCGTCACCTGCTGGCTCAGCAGCTGGCGCAGCCAGGCCTCGATCTCGGGGTCGGCGTCAACGCGGAAATCGTCGGGGCGCTGCTCGGTGGCTTCTTGTGGGCTCATCTGTGAAAAAGCCCGGCAGGGGCCGGGCCTTGCTGGTGTCAGTGCACCATTTTGCTCTTGCCGGCCAGGACGCGGTCCAGGTCTTCCAGCCAGGGTTCGGCCAGGTGTCGGATCTCGGCATCATTGAGCAGGATGCGCTGCATGATGCGGGTCTTGAGCTTGGCCTCCTCGGGGGCCAGCTGGTCGCGAGAGGCGGCGTGCTTGAGCTGGGAGATCAGCAGCACGCAAGCACCTTCGAGCTTGACCACTTCGTCCCAGTTGCCCGAGCGGGCGGCGCTGAGCATGTCGGCGCTGGCTTGCTCGATGGCTTCGTAATAACTCAGGAGATGGGTGTTCATGGGCGTGGTCCGCGGATGAATCATGTGGAGTTGAAGGTGCCGGTTCTCAGGCGGCGACGCGTTGGGGCTTGTTGGCTTGACCGACCTCGCCGCCGATGCTGGCCCAGGCCTCGCGCACCGGGGCCAGCAGCTGCTGGCACTCCTCGATGGCGGCGCTGTCGCCGTGCAGATTGGCCTGGGTCAGGCGCATGCACATATAGGCGTAGAGATCACGCAGATCGGCGGCCAGCTGGCCGCTGTCCATATTGAGGGCCGCTTTGAGGCCCTCGTCCAGGATGCGCACCGCACGGGTGAGGGAGCGGCTCTTGAGTTCCAGATTGCCGGCGGCGATGGCGCCGCGGGCCTGGCTCATGGCGTCGTTCAGACCGTCGAAGAGCAGTTCCACCAGACGGTGCGGCGTGGCATTGAGCACATCGGTTTCCAGACCCACCTTGCTGTACATGGCGCTGCCGCGGTGGGCGCGCGATGCAAAGGGGGATGCGTTGCCGTACATAGTCTTGGTTCCGTTGGGGCCTTGTTGTTTGTTTCTTCGGCCTCGGGGCGCGGAACTTGAGCCTTGGGCTCGCGCATATGTGTCGCATTGTTGAGAAATACGAACGCCCGGACGGGGCCGGGCGTGTTCGGGTGGCGAGGGTGGGCGCTGTGCGCCCAGATGCTCAGCCCAGCAGCCTCATCTGCTGCGACACATAGGTGGACAGGTTGTTCATCTTGCCCATGGTCTTGTCCAGGGCCGTGTACTGGGCGCGCAGCAGCTTTTCGCGGTCGGCCAGGCGCTGCTCCATGGCGTCCTGCTGCTTGCCATTGCGGGTCACGTTGTCGCGCAGGCCCTGGGTGCGGCTGGTGAGGCGGCCGTCGAAGCTCAGGGCGTTGTCGGCAAAGCTGCGCACGCGCTGGGCGAAGCCGTTGTTCTCTTCGTTGCCGCTGTCCAGCCCCATGAAGAAGTTCTTCAGGTCGCTGAGATTGCCCAGGGCCTTGTCCAGCTTGGTGGCATTGATCTTGAGCGTGCCGTCGGAGCTGGGGTCCAGGCCGATATCGGCCAGGCGGGAGCCCAGGCTGCCGCCCAGGGTGGTGGCGCCGGACATCATGCTGCGCAGCTCGCTCTGCACGCCCACCACGGTGGAGTCGCCCTGCAGGGTGCCCGCGGTCTTGGTGCTGGCGTCGTACTTGGTCTGGTCGCGCACCATGGACATCAGGCTGTTGTAGGCCGAGGCGAACTCGTTCACGGTCTTCTTCAGCGTCTCCTTGTCCTGGGCCAGGGTCAGGGTGACGTCGGCCGTGGTGGGCTTGAGCAGGGTGATGTTCAGGCCATCGATGGCGTCCTTGAGCTGGTTGCTTTCGGAGACGATGGGCAGGCCGTTCAGCGTGGCCTGGGCATTGCCGGCAGCCTGGCTCTGGGTCATGGAGACCAGGCCGGCGCTGGGGTCGAAAGCCAGGGCCGAGAGACCCTGGTCATCGGCATTGCCGCCATCGGCGTCATTGACCGAGACCCGGAAGCCATTGCTTTCGCCGGTCTCGGTGGAGCGCATCACCAGGCGTGCGCCCGAGGCGTCGTTGACGATGGAGGCCACCACGCCGGCCTTGGCCGAATTGATCTTGTCACGGATCTGGGTGAGCTGGTCCTCGCCGGGGGCGATATCGATGGTGACAGCGGTGGCGCCGCTCTTGGGTGCGAAGCTGCTCTGATCGGCATTCCACTTGCCCAGCTCAATGGTGATGCTGCCCGTGCCCACCGTGCCGGGGGCCACCGGCAGCGGCTTGCTGGAGACGGACTGCGAGGTGGCCAGCTTGCCGACCGAAACCGTGGTGGTGCCTGCGGTATTGCTGGTGGTGCCGGCCGTCACCTGCACGCTGGCCGCATCGGTGGAGCTGGCCACGCTGGCGGCCCAGGAATCCGGATTGGTGAGCTTGGCGGCGGCGTCGCGCAGGGCGGAGAGGGCGCTCTGGAGCTTGCCATAGGCGGAAATCTTGGTCTGCAGACCCTCGGTGCGCTTTTGCAGTTGGTCGATCGGCGTGCGCTCGGCGTTGATCAGCCCCTTGATCAGGGACTCATAGCTGGTATTGCTACCAATACCGAGTTGCGTGATGGATGCCATGGAAAAACTCCCTATGCCCCGTCAGAAGGGGGAGGATGTCGGCTCTATCGGCCGATTCTTCAAGAACTGAAGGCCGGCGCGCAGCGATTGCGGGCCGGCCAGCGACATGATGCGGTGAAACGGGCGGCCGGATCAGCCGCCGCGCAGCAGCGAGAGCACCTGCTGCGGCAGCTGGTTGGCCTGGGCCACCATGGCATTGCCGGCCTGCTGCAAGATCTGCGCTCGACTGAGGTTGGAGGTCTCGCTGGCGTAGTCGGCATCCATGATGCGGCTGCGGGCGGCACTCTGGTTTTCCACCGAGATCTGCAGGTTGGCGATCACGGCCTCGAAGCGGTTCTGCGAGGCGCCCAGCACGGCGCGCTGGGAGCTGACGGTGTTGATGGCCGCGTCGATATTGTCGATCACGGTCTTCAGCGAGGTCGGATCCGATGTGTCGCTGATGGTGGATTGGGCCGGGTCCGTCACGGCCACGATGGTGGGCTGCACCGTCATATCCACCGTCAGCACATCGATGGTGTCGTTGGGCGTGGTGTTGGGGCCGACCTGGAAGGTCTGTGTGCCGGCATCGGCGCCCGCCAGGATGGTCTTGCCGTTGAAAGTCGTGCCGCCAATCACGCGGCTGATTTCATTGGCCAACTCGCGGAATTCCTGGCCGAGTGAGAGTCGGTCGGCGCTGGTGTTGGTGGCATTGCGGGCCTGGACCGCCAGTTCCCGCATGCGTTGTAGGGTGTCGCCCACCTTGCCCAGCGCGCCTTCGGCGGTCTGGGCCAGGGAGATGCCGTCGTTGGCGTTGCGGATCGCCACATTCATGCCGCGCACCTGCGCATTCATGCGCTCGGCAATCGCCAGACCGGCCGCATCGTCCTTGGACGAGTTCACGCGTAGGCCGGACGAGAGCCGCTGCATCGAGACGCCCAGGGAGGACTGCGACGAATTCAGATTGCGCTGCGCATTCAGCGAGGCAATATTGGTATTGATGGTCTGGGGCATTTTCAGCACTCCTGCAGTTTTACGTTCCCCCGGCCTGAACCCAATGTTCGTGTCAGTTTCAGGCCGGAGCCCGGGGGCAGGTCTTGCCTGCAATCCGGGCCGGACCTGGGTCCGGGGTTGGGCATGCTTTCACATGCCCGATGGAACGAATTCTGCGAGTGCCTTGCGCTTTCTAAAGCCCGATTAAGGGGCTAAACAACGTCCAAAACCGAGCTGGAAAGCCCCGCCTTGGGGCGGGGCGTCGGCCGCGGGCCGGGCCGCTCTTACTGGAGCAGACGCAGCACTTGCTGCGGAGCCTGGTTGGCCTGGGAGACCATGGCCGTGCCCGCCTGCTGCAGGATCTGCGCTCGGCTGAGGTTGGCCGTTTCGCTGGCGAAGTCGGCATCCATGATCCGGCTTCGTGCCGCGCTCTGGTTCTCCACCGAGACCTGCAGGTTCGAGATCACGGCATCGAAGCGATTCTGTGCCGCACCCAGGGTGGCGCGCTCACCGCTGACCAGGTTGATCGCCTTGTCGATGTTGTCGATCACGGTCTTCAGTGCATTGGCGTCGCCGGTGATCACCGCGCGGTTGGTGCCCTGGTTGTCGTCCCCGGCCACGGCCTTGATGTCGGTGTTGGTGGTCATGTCGGTGGTAACCACGTCCACCACGTCATTGGCTGTCGTGTTGGCGCCCACCTGGAAGGTCTGTGTGCCGGCATCCGTGCCGGCCAGGATCGTCTTGCCGTTGAAGGTGGTGCCACCCAGCACGCGCTGGATTTCCTTGGCCAGCTCGCCGAACTCCTTGTCCAGCGAGGTCTTGTCTTCGGTGGTGTTGGTGGCGTTGCGGGCCTGCACGGCCAGCTCACGCATGCGCTGCAGCGCGTCGCCCACCTTGGCCATGCCGCCTTCCGCGGTCTGGGCCAGGGAGATGCCGTCGTTGGCATTACGGATGGCCACATTCATGCCCCGCACCTGGGCCTGCATGCGCTCGGCGATGGCCAAGCCGGCCGCGTCATCCTTGGAGGAATTGACGCGCAGACCCGAGGACAGGCGCTGCATGGACGAAGTCATCGACAGCTGCGACGTGGCGCTGTTGCGCTGGGCGTTCAGGGAAGCGATGTTGGTATTGATAACAGCGGGCATGGCTCAATCCTTTCGGTGTCTATCAGAGAACGCGCGGCGGTTGCCGCGTTGTCCGGTTCTTTCGGTTCGATAACCGTCCGACATCCCTGCCATGCAGCCCTGTGCCACACGGCGCCGGTTGACCGGACCACGCAGTCCTGTGATTACTCGGACCCGTTGGGTGAGTTATCGACGACACCTGGATTGACTTGAGACCATCCTTCTCAAAAAGGCCTTGAAAGCGCCGCCCGGGTGGGCGGCGCCTAAGGTGCTTGAGCTGGCGGGCCTGTTGTCTCCGCCTGAATGCTTGAGCTCGTCAGGGCCAGCTCGGCTGGCCCAGGGTCATCGAAGAAGCGACAGCACTTGCTGCGGCATCTGATTGGCCTGGGCGATCATCGCGTTGCCGGCCTGCTGCAGGATCTGCGCTCGGCTCAGGCTGGCCGTCTCCGAGGCGTAGTCTGCATCCATGATCCGGCTGCGTGCGGCGCTCTGGTTTTCCACCGAGACCTGCAGATTGGAGATCACCGCGTCGAAGCGGTTCTGCGAAGCACCCAGGGTGGCGCGCTCACCGTTGACGGTGTTGATGGCCTTGTCGATATTGTCGATCACGGTCTTCAGCGCGGCGGTGTCGCCGGTGATGACGGCGCGGTTGGCGCCTTGGTTGTCATCGCCCGCCACGGCCTTGATGTCGCTGTTGGCCGTCATATCGGTCGTGACCACGTCCACCACGTCGTTGGTGCTGGTGTTGGCGCCGACCTGGAAGGTCTGGGTGCCTGCATCCGCGCCAGCCAGGATGGTGCGGCCGTTGAAGGTGGTGCCGCCCAGCACGCGCTGGATTTCCTTGGCCAGTTCGCCGAACTCCTTGTCCAGCGAGGTCTTGTCGGCCGAGGTGTTGGTGGCGTTGCGGGACTGCACGGCCAGCTCACGCATGCGCTGCAGCGAGTCGCTCACCTTGCCCATCGCGCCTTCAGCGGTCTGGGCCAGCGAGATGCCGTCATTGGCGTTGCGCACCGCGACGTTCATGCCGCGGACCTGAGCCTGCATGCGCTCGGCAATGGCCAGGCCGGCGGAGTCGTCCTTGGCCGAGTTCACACGCATGCCCGAGGACAGGCGCTGCATGGAGGTGGACAGGGACAGTTGCGCCGAGTTGGTGTTGCGCTGGGCGTTCAGCGAATTGATATTGGTGTTGATGATGGCGGGCATGATGCGCTCTCCTATTTCAGCTACAAGAACTCCCGGCTAAGTGCCGCGACGTGCTTGGGCAGTGGCGCCGAAGCGCTCCACCCTGAGAAAGGCCGAGTTGCCTCGGCGCTGACTCGCCCGGCGGCAGTCAACCATGCAGCTTGCGCCCCTCGTTGGACGATCAATCTGTGGCCTCCTCACCGGACCACGCGTCTGTTTCCAGACCCGTTGGAATGGCTATCGGACAGCGCAAGTGGAAACTTGAGCGCTGTTTGTCAAGAGGCTTGATCGTTTGATAAGCGCTGTCGGAATCGTCTTGTTTGTCGATTCCGGCAGGGCCGGGCTGCTGTGATGGCTGTCTGGGTCGGGAAGCGTTCCTTGTGTGGGTAGCTGAAACAGGGCGTCAGTCCGGCGGCTTGCCGGTGCCGGCCCTGTGTTTGATTTCGGCCCCGTGCGCACAGTGCATCCGCCGAGGAATTGCGGCTTGACCCCGCTTTTCAAAGGACCGTGCGGCGGCTGCCTCCCTAAAGTTCGCTGCATCGCGGTCGATGTTGCGTGCTTTTTTCACGGCCATCGGCATCGCGAGCCTCAAGTCCGATGCCATGGAGAACTCTATGAACCCACGTCTTCCGATGTCCGCGCCCGGCAAGATGCCTGTCGCTGCGGTCGAGATCGCTGCCGAGGCGTCCCTGCTCCTGGCCCAGGCGCGCAATGCCGCCTTTGCCGAGGTGCAGTGCGGGCGGGTCGGCCTGGGTCTGGGTGTGCTGCAGCAGGCGCTGGAGCAGGAGCCCATGAGCCATGAGCTGCTCAGCGATATGGCAGCCCTGCTGCTGGCCACCGGCGAGCTGCAACAGGCCGTGGCCTATGCCAGCCAGGCCCTGGTCCAGCGTCCCGGCCATGGCCCCAGCCTCTACACCCTGGCCTTTGCCCAGTCGGGCCTGGGCGAGCTGCAGACCGCGCGCATGACGCTCACCGATCTGCTGAGCGAGGGCGCGTCCCTGAGCAGTCTGCGTGACGAAGCGCCCTGCCTGGAGCCCGTGGCCCGCACCGAGCTGGCCCGTCTTTTCGCCCTGGAGCGCAAGCCGCAGCCCTGAGCGGGGCGCCCCGAGCCGCCAGGCGGCTTGGGCTTCGAACAGGGACAAGCCGATCCGCGGCGCTTCCGAGCGTGCGCTGGTCGGCTTTCTTTATGGGTGGGGGTGGCGCGCGGGAGCGTCCGCGCGTGCGCTCAGGCGGGCAGGGCGGCCGGTGGCTGGCCGGCCGTGTGGCGGGCCCACATGCGTTCGTACAGGGCTTCCAGATCGCGGGCGAAGGCGGCGGCGTCGTAGAGCGGCGCCTGGTCGCGGGCCTGCAGCAGGCGGGTCTTGAGCTCGGCACGGCGTCCAGCGTCGCGGGCCAGGGCGATGGCCAGGTCCACATAGGCTTCAGCATCCGCACAGACCAGCTCAGGCAGGCCGGCGGCCTGCAGCAGGCTGGCCGAGACCCGGCCGGCGAAAGGCTCGCAGCGCTGGCTGATCACGGGCACGCCGGCCCAGAGTGCATCGCTGGTGGTGGTGTGGCCATTGCACGGCCAGCTGTCCAGGGCCAGATCGGCGGCCGCGAGGCGACGCAGATGCGGGCCCAGGGGCTGCTTGGGCATCAGGATCAGGCGCTCGGGTGCGATGCCGCGCGCGGCGATCTCGGCCCGCAGGCGCTCGTTGGCCTGCTCGGCTCCGCCCAGCTGCCAAAGCACGGCTTCGGGCACCGCATGCAGGATGCGCGCCCAGGCGTCGAAGAGCGGCGGGTTGAGCTTGTAGACCTGGTTGGCGCTCAGCAGCACCAGGGCCTGCTCGGGCAGGCCCAGCTCGGCGCGGGGCGGGGCCACGGGGCGCTCGCGCTGCCCGTCGTTGGGCTGGTAGCAGTGCGGCATCTGGGCGATGCACTCGCTGTAGAAAGGGGCATGGTCCAGCGGGGTGACGACGGGGTCGCCGATCAGATAGTCCACGCCCGGCATGCCGGTGGTGCCCGGGAAGCCCAGCCAGCTCACCTGCACCGGCGCCGGCCGGTAGGCCAGGGCGGCCAGGCGGCTGCCGGCGGTATGGCCCTTGAGATCCACCAGGATGTCCACGCCCAGCTCGCGCACGCGCCGGGCCGTGCCCGGCAGGTCCAGGGCACCGATCTCCTCGAAGCGGTCACAGGCCTGCAGCAGGCGCTCGCGCAGGGCCGAGCCGTCGGCCGGGCTGTGGGAGAGCAGGCTGATCTCGAAGCGGCTGCGGTCGTGCCGCTCCAGCACCTCGGTGATCAGGGTGGCCGTGGCATGGGCCTGGAAGTCGTTGGAGAGATAGGCGATGTGCAGGCGCCGGCCCGCCGGGCGCCGCGGCGGCGCGGGCAGGGGGCGGATGGCGCGGCAGAGATGGCGCGAGATCAGAGCTGCCGCCTCCAGCATCTGGGCCGGGTGATGGGGTTGGGCCACCAGGGAGAAGGGCACGCTGAACTGGCTCTCGCCGCTGGCCCAGATGCGGTGCTGGGTGTCCAGCATCTGCTGCAGGCGCGCCTCCCAGCCCTCCCAGCGCGCGGCATGCTGTTCCAGCTGGATCAGATAGGCCTGGGCGCCCAGATGTTCGGGGTAGAGCACGGCCAGGGTGCGGAAGCATTCGGCCGCCTCGTCATGCAGCTTCATCGCATAGAGCGCGAAGCCCAGTTCCATATAGGCGTCGCGGTCGTCGATCTTGAGCGTCAGGGCCTGCATCAGCGGCTCGACGGCCGCTGGCGACTGGCCCAGGCGGTTGTAGGCCGCGCCCAGCTGTTTGAGCAGCTCCAGCGGTCGCTCGGCCGGCGGCACGCGCTCGGCGAAGCGCAGGACCCCGGGGAAATCATCCAGGGCCATGGCGGCCAGGGCGCCCACCTGAGCCGATTGCGAGGCCAGCTCGGGCGAGGCCGCATGGGCCAGCGCCTGCTCGGCCGCCGTCAGGCAGGGCGAGAAGTCTCCGGCCTGGCGCAGGGCGCGGGCCAGGGTCAGCCAGAGTCCGCCGTCCTGCGGGCGCAGGGCCAGGGCCTGGCGCAGCAGCTCGGCCGCGGGCTGCCAGCGCTTCTCGCTCAGCAGGGCCTGGGCGCGCTGCAGCAGCTGGGGCAGGGCGAGGGCGGAGGCGGCGTGGGGCTTGAGGGCCATGGCTGGGCGCTAGGCCGGGCTGCGCGTGGCCACGGCCAACAGGGAGATGCGGTTGAAGAACCACATGCCCTGCAGGCTCCAGGGCGTGTACTTGCGCAGCACATTGGCCAGGGTGTAGGGCGTGTACCAGCAGTTGTGGTCGGGGTGCACCACCTCCACAAAAGTCTGCACGCCCTTGGAATAGTCAAAGTGGCCGGCGAAGCAGCTGTAGGCGTCGGGCACGGTGATCACATACTGGCTGGCGCCCACCGCATCGAGCTGGCGCAGAAAGCCCTGCACATCGGGCACATGCTCCAGCACCTCGGGCACCAGCACCAGGTCGTAGGGCCCCTGCACCTGGCTCCAGTCCGAGAACAGGCGGCCGCGCACATGGGGCTGCATGATCTCGAAGGCCTCGGGGTGGATGTCAAAGCCGTCCAGCGTGCAGCAGTCGTCCAGCTGCAGGTGCAGGGAGCGCTGCAGATCGGTGATGGGCCAGTCCACGCAGCCCACATGCAGCACGCGCTTGCCCGCGCAGATCTGGCGGAAGACCTCCACCCGCGAGCGACCCTTGAGATCGTCGCCCACATACTGTTTCTGCACGAAGAAGGGCGGGTGCGCGCGCTCCAGCGGGGAGCAGATCTCGTCGAAGCTGTTCTCGGTGCTCATGCGACCTTCCGCTTGTAGAGCTGGTCGTAGGTGCGGCGGGTGCTGGCCCATTCCTGGTCGGCAAACACCGTGCCCTGGCCGCTGTATTCCAGGCCGGTGAAGTGGCGCGGGATGAAGAAGTGGCTGGGCCAGAGGGTCAGGCCCGTGTAGTTGTGGCGGCGGTGCGCCTCGGTGAGGAACTGCGGGCCCACGCTCTGCCAGGCCATGCGGTCCACCACGGTCTCGGTGTTCTGCAGATCGATGATGAGCTGGCCGAAGAAGGGGTTCTCGGGCACCGAGGCCACATAGCCCGCGGCAATCAGGCCGGGGCGCGCCAGCTCGTTCTCCCAGCAGGCGAAAGCCTCGCCCTCGAAGAGCCAGGGCGCCAGGGGGCGTCGGCAGATGCTGTCGGCGTCCACCACAAAGCCGCCCTGCTGGTAGAGGATTTCCCAGCGCATCAGATCGGCCACGCCATTGAGCTCGCGGCCGGCCATCTCGCGCATATGGCGCGCATTGATCCAGCCGAACTCGGCCAGATCCTGGTTGCCCCAGACCCGCACCTCCCAGTCCGGGTTGTGCTCGCACCAGGTGGCGATGCAGTTGTCGGGACGCTTGGATTCGTCACCGACCCAGATGATGTGCAGGATGCGTGGAATCATGCGGCGTCCTAGTGGGGCTGTGGCGGCACTATAGGACGCGGCCCTCGCAGGCCAAGGCCGGATAAGCCGGCCTTAGAGCCGGCTTTAGCGCCAGCCGGGGGCGGGTCGGCCGAGGAGGCCGGATGGCAGGCCCAGGCCGATTTGTAGGAATTTTCCTGACAGGCCATGGCCGGCCAGGGAGACAGTGCGCACCGATTTGGCCTGATGTTTCGGTCTTGTTCGGATCTTCACAATGCGTAGCAAGCCGAAACGCAAAGCCATACACAGGAGCGCCACCATGAATGCAGACCAGATCCTCGCCGAGATTCGCGAAGCCAATCTGTCCTATCTGATGCTGGCCCAGAGCCTGATCCGTGCGGACCGGGAGCAGGCGCTGTACCGCCTGGGCGTGTCGGAAGAGACTGCGACCCTGATCAGCACGCTGAGCCCGGCGCAGATGATGAAGATTGCCTCGGGCAACACCCTGCTGTGCCGCTTCCGCATGGATGACGACCTGGTGTGGGGCCTGCTGACCAGCCACGGCAAGACCGCGGCCAACGACCAGGTCTCCCGCCTGCACGCTTCGATCCTGATGGCCGGCCGCCACCAAGAAGCCGCCTGAACTGTTGACCCCCGGTCACGCGGGTACGCGTGACCACCCCCCGAGGGGGTGCGAGTCTGCGACTCGCGACGGCGGGGCCGCTTGGGAGCGGCCCGGCGCTGGCCCCGCAAAGACTTTCTCCGATTCACACAGAGAGCCCACCATGCGTCAAAAGAGCATCCTGTCCGAAGCCCGCCAGATCGAACGTGCGGTGACGCTGATCCACCTGGGCGCGCGCCTGCAGGTGCTGGAGTCGGAGACGGAGCTGAGCTACGAGCGGCTGCTGCGCCTCTATAAGGAAGTGTCGGGCAAGAGCCCGAGCAAGGGGCAGCTGCCCTTCTCGACGGACTGGTTCATGACCTGGCAGCCCAATATCCACGCCAGCCTCTTCCTGAACATCCACGAGTACCTGAACAAGGCAGCGGAGCTGGACGAGATCGACACGGTGATCAAGGCCTACCAGCTCTATCAGGAGCAGACGCAGGCCCAGGGTCTGGAGCAGCTCTTGAGCGTGACGCGGGCCTGGCGCCTGGTGAAGTTCATCGACAACGGCATGCTGACCATGACCAAGTGCAGCAAGTGCGGCGGTCACTTCGTGACGCATCCGCACGAGATTGCGCGCCACTATGTCTGCGGCCTGTGCAACCCGCCGGCGCGTGCCGGCAAGGGTCGCGCCGCCGGCGCCATCCAGATGCACTGAGCGGCGGCGTCCTCCCATGGCCCGCCTGGCCCTGGTGGTGATCGCCCGCGACGAGGCGGCCCATATCGAGCGCCTCTTGCGCAGCGTCGCCCCCTGGGTGGACGAGATGCTGGTGCTGGACACCGGCTCGCGCGACGCCACGCCCGCCCTGGCTGCTGCCTGCGGCGCCCGCGTGGCCCACTTCGCGTGGTGTGAGGACTTCTCCGCCGCCCGCAACCGCGCCCTCGACCTGGCCGCGGCCGACTGGCATCTGGTGCTGGACGCCGACGAGTGGCTGATCGAGGGCGGCCCCGCCCTGGCTGCACTGCGCCAGCAGCCGCCCGACTTTGTGGGCACCCTGGCCCTGGACAGCAGTTCGAGGGAGGCGTCGCCCACAGCCGCTTGAGTCGCGTGCTGCCCGGCGCCGTGCGCTACGCCGGCCGCATCCACGAACAGCCCCAGCATGAGCTGCCCCTGCGCGCCCTGGCGATCCGCATCGGGCATGACGGCTATCTGCCCGAGCGCCTGCACACCAAGCGCGGCCGCAACGCTCGCCTGCTCGAGCGGGACCTGGCCGCCCGACCCGAGGACGCCTACCTCTGGTACCAGCTGGGCAAGGATCACAGCGTCTATGAAGACTATGCCGCCGCCGAGGCCGCCTTTGCGCGCGCCGCGGAGCTGCCTCATCCTGAGGGGGGCTGGTGGCTGGACCTTGTGCCGCGCCGGCTCTTCGCCCTCAAATCACTGAAGCGCCATCCAGAGGGCTTGGCCCTGGCCGAGCCCGAGCTGCAGCGCTGCGGCGAGTCCCCCGACTTCTTCTTTGCCCTGGGTGATCTGCTGCTGGACTTCGCCGCCGACACTCCGGCGCAGGCCGAGGCCCTGGTGCCCCTGATCGAGGATGCCTGGCGCCGCTGCCTGCTGCTGGGGGAGCGTCCCGAGCTGACCGGTGCCGTGGCCGGCCGCGGCAGCCATCTGGCGGCCTACAACCTGGCTCTGTTGATGGAGGCCACCGGCCGCGAGGGCGAGGCCCAGGCCCTGCGCCAGGCCTATCCCATGCCGGCCTGAGCCGCCGCACCACAGCCAAACCGGGGCCGCGCGAGAGCGCGGCCCTTGTTGTTTGTAGGGCAAGTGTCGGGCTCGGGGTGTCTGACAGGGCAGGGTGGCCGGATCGTGAGATCCGACACGGTTTCGCCGGGGTGCATCCGACAAACGTCAGCAGGCGTGTAGGAAGAAACCTGACAAGCCGGGTCAGCGCGGGAGACGGGAAGCACGGATTTGGCCTGATGTTTCGGTCTTGTTCGGATCTTCACAATGCGTAGCAAGCCGAAACGCAAAGCCATACACAGGAGCGCCACCATGAATGCAGACCAGATCCTCGCCGAGATTCGCGAAGCCAATCTGTCCTATCTGATGCTGGCCCAGAGCCTGATCCGTGCGGACCGGGAGCAGGCGCTGTACCGCCTGGGCGTGTCGGAAGAGACTGCGACCCTGATCAGCACGCTGAGCCCGGCGCAGATGATGAAGATTGCCTCGGGCAACACCCTGCTGTGCCGCTTCCGCATGGATGACGACCTGGTGTGGGGCCTGCTGACCAGCCACGGCAAGACCGCGGCCAACGACCAGGTCTCCCGCCTGCACGCTTCGATCCTGATGGCCGGCCGCCACCAAGAAGCCGCCTGAACTGTTGACCCCCGGTCACGCGGGTACGCGTGACCACCCCCCGAGGGGGTGCGAGTCTGCGACTCGCGACGGCGGGGCCGCTTGGGAGCGGCCCGGCGCTGGCCCCGCAAAGACTTTCTCCGATTCACACAGAGAGCCCACCATGCGTCAAAAGAGCATCCTGTCCGAAGCCCGCCAGATCGAACGTGCGGTGACGCTGATCCACCTGGGCGCGCGCCTGCAGGTGCTGGAGTCGGAGACGGAGCTGAGCTACGAGCGGCTGCTGCGCCTCTATAAGGAAGTGTCGGGCAAGAGCCCGAGCAAGGGGCAGCTGCCCTTCTCGACGGACTGGTTCATGACCTGGCAGCCCAATATCCACGCCAGCCTCTTCCTGAACATCCACGAGTACCTGAACAAGGCAGCGGAGCTGGACGAGATCGACACGGTGATCAAGGCCTACCAGCTCTATCAGGAGCAGACGCAGGCCCAGGGTCTGGAGCAGCTCTTGAGCGTGACGCGGGCCTGGCGCCTGGTGAAGTTCATCGACAACGGCATGCTGACCATGACCAAGTGCAGCAAGTGCGGCGGTCACTTCGTGACGCATCCGCACGAGATTGCGCGCCACTATGTCTGCGGCCTGTGCAACCCGCCGGCGCGTGCCGGCAAGGGTCGCGCCGCCGGCGCCATCCAGATGCACTGAGCGGCGGCTGCCGTCACACGAGCCGGATGCGCGCCTGGCTGATCTGGCCCCTGCCCGCCCTGCTGAGCTGGGGCCTGGTCTGGGGCCTTTTTCTTGTTCTGCTGCCTCGTCTGGGCGGCTTGCCGGCCCTGGCGCTGGCGGCTGCTGCCGGTTTGGGTTTGAGCCTGCTGCAGTCGCGGCGCTGGCGCCGCCTGATGGTGGCTGCGGGTTTTCCGCTCTCCCTGCTGGCCAGCGGCCTGGGTGCGGCCCTGCCGGCCTGGGCCTGGCTGCTGCCCCTGGGTCTGCTGCTGCTGGCCTATCCCCAGCAGACCTGGCGCGATGCGCCGCTCTTCCCCACGCCGCCCGGCGCGCTGGACGGTCTGCCCGCCCTGGCGCCCCTGCCCGCCGGGGCGTCGGTGCTGGATGCCGGCTGCGGCCTGGGCCATGGCCTGCGGGCGCTGCGCCGGGCTTACCCCGAGGCGCGTCTGAGCGGCATCGAGTGGAGCCCGCTGCTGGCGCGGCTGGCGGCCTGGCGCTGCCCCTGGGCCCAGGTGGCGCGCGGGGACATGTGGGCCCAGGACTGGTCGCCCTTTCAGATGGTCTATCTGTTCCAGCGCCCCGAATCCATGGCCCAGGCCCTGGCCAAGGCGCGCGCCGAGCTGCGGCCCGGCGCCTGGCTGGTGAGCCTGGACTTCGCCCTCGAGGGCCTGGCGCCCCAGGGCGAGCTGGCGGCCGGCCGGCACCGGGTCTGGGTCTATCGCTGGCGCTGAGGGCCACCCCAGCTCGAGCCCCTGGCAAATGCGCCCGTTTCGCCCCCGTCTTGCGCTGATGCCGCCCACGTCGCTGCAGACATACTCAAGCCGGATCACTTGGCGCCGATATGGCTAGCAAGATGTCTCGCGGGATGAGGAGGGGAGGGCGCTGCACGCCGTCCGCCGCCACGCCCGCCCCACAACGGAAAGCAGCATGTTTGTCCTGATCGGTTGGGTTCTCGCCCTGGCCTGTATCTTTGGCGTGTTCATCGCGCACGGCGGCAATATCGGCGTCGTGCTGCATGCGCTGCCCTTCGAGATGACCACCATCTTCGGCGCAGCCATTGGCGGCATGATTGCCACCAATCCGCCCAAGGTGATGAAGGCCACGATGAAGGGCCTGGGCACCTGCTTCAAGGGCGGCAAGTACACCAAGGCCCGCTATATGGACCTGCTGGCCCTGCTCTACGACATCCTGCAGAAGGCCCGCAAGGAGGGCCTGATGTCCATCGAGAAGGACGTGGAAGATCCCCACAGCTCGGCCCTGTTCCAGAAGTACCCCACGGTGGGCAATGACCACCATGTGGCCGAGTTCATCACCGATTACCTGCGCATGATGGTCTCGGGCAATCTGAACGCCCACGAGATCGAGTCCCTGATGGACGCCGAGATCGACACCCACCACCACGAAGCCTTTATGGCCGTGCAGGCCATCCAGCGCCTGGCCGGCGGCCTGCCCGCCTTCGGTATCGTGGCTGCCGTGCTGGGCGTGGTGAATACCATGGGCTCGGTGGGCCAGCCCCCGGCCGTGCTGGGCGGCATGATCGGCTCCGCCCTGGTCGGTACCTTCCTGGGCATTCTGCTGGCCTACGCCTTTGCCGAGCCCCTGGCCGGCCTGCTGGAGTCCAAGGTGGACGAGGACGGCAAGGAGCTGCAGTGCATCAAGACCACCTTGCTGGCCTCCATGCAGGGCTATGCGCCCCAGGTGGCCATCGAGTTCGGGCGCAAGGTGCTGTACTCTACGGAGCGCCCCACCTTCGCCGAGCTGGAAGGCCATGTGAAGAAGAAGTGATGCAGTGCCCGCGCTTCATTCCCGCCAACCGCATGGTGCCTCCTGAGGGGGCGCCCTCGCACATGAGCCTCGGTCGCCTGGAGTCCCGCCATGGCTGGTGACGCCAAGAAACTCCAGCCCATCATCATCAAGCGGGTGAAGAAGGGCGGCCATGCGGCCCATGGCGGCGCCTGGAAGATTGCCTATGCCGACTTCGTGACGGCCATGATGGCCTTCTTCCTGCTGATGTGGCTGCTGGGTTCCACCACCGAGGGCGACAAGAAGGGCATTGCCGACTACTTCGCCTCGCCCATGAAGGTGGCCATGTTCGGCGGCAGCGGCGCAGGCGATGCCTCCCATGTGATCAAGGGCGGCGGCCAGGACCTGACCCGCCAGGCCGGCCAGGTCAAGGCCGGCGATGTGGAAACCCAGCGCCATACCGTGAACCTGCGCGCCCTCAAGGAGGAGCAGCGCCGCGCGGAGAAGAGCCGCCTGGAGCAGCTCAAGCAGAAGGTGGAAGATGTGCTGGGCGAGAACCCGCGCCTGGCGGCCCTGGGTGGCCAGATCCGCCTGGACATGACGCGCGAGGGCCTGCGCATCCAGATCGTGGACGAGAACAGCCGCCCCATGTTTGACAGCGGCAGCGCGGTGGTGAAGCCTTATATGCGTGAACTCCTGCGCGAACTCGGCGCGGTCTTGACGGAAGTGCCCAATAGGCTCACGCTGGAGGGCCATACTGATGCCCAAGCGTTCTCGACCGGGGATCGTGGATACAGCAACTGGGAGCTTTCGGCCGACCGGGCCAACGCCTCGCGGCGTGAACTGGTGGTCGGCGGCCTGCCCGAGGCCCGCGTGCTGCGGGTCCAGGGCCTGGCTTCGAGCAAGCTCCTGGACGAGAAACAGCCCGAAAGCCCGCTCAATCGCCGCATCAGCATCATCGTGATGAATCGCGATGCCGTGGATGCCGTGCTGAAGAACCTGCCACCGGAAGAGGAGGCCGAAACAGCGGGACAAACGCCCGCCAAATCGGCCTCAAGCCCCTGAACAACGCGCCGATAACAAGCTCTAGATCTGCGAGGACCTGCCATGAGCACTGAAATGAAATTCCTGGTTGTTGACGACTTCTCGACCATGCGCCGCATCGTGCGTGGTCTGCTCAAGGAGATCGGCTACAACAACGTGGAAGAGGCCGAGGACGGCGTGGAAGCGCTGAACATGCTCAAGAACGCCAAGTTCGACTTCGTGGTCAGCGACATCAACATGCCCAATATGACGGGCTTCGAGCTGCTCAAGGCCATCAAGGACGATCCCAACCTCAAGCACCTGCCGGTGCTGATGGTGACGGCCGAGGCTCGCAAGGAAGACATCGTGCTGGCCGCCCAGACCGGCGCCGCCGGCTACATCGTCAAGCCTTTCACCAAGGCCACGCTGGAAGAAAAGGTCCAGAAGATCATGCAGAAGCTGGCTGCTGCAGCCTGATCGGAGCGTGACCATGCAAGCCGAACAAACCTTCAACAATCTGGGCAATAGCAGCGAGCCGCTGACCGTCTCGCCCGAGGTCTTCCAGCAGCTGGGCACCATCACCCGCGTGCTGCACGACACCATGCAGCAACTGGGTGTGATGCCCAAGCTGCAGACGGCCACCGACGGTCTGCCCGACGCCCGCAGCCGCCTGACCTATATCGCCAACAAGACCGCCGAAGCCGCCAACAAGGTGCTGAACTCGGTCGACCAGGCCAAGGCCGAGCACGCCCACATCTCCAGCGCCACCAACGAGATGGCCAAGGCCATCATGGCCGACCCGGTCAAGGCGGTGGCCAGCGGCGCGGTGTTCAACTTCGTCAAGGATGTCGAGAAATCGACCGCCCAGATCGACCAGCACCTGACCGACATCATGATGGCCCAGGACTTCCACGACCTGACCGGCCAGGTGGTGGCCAAGGTCGTGACCCTGGCCAATGACCTGGAAGACAGCCTGGTGAAGCTGCTGGTGCAGGTCGTGCCGCCGGAGCAGCGCGAGAAGGTGGACCCCACCATCCTGCAGGGGCCGGTGGTCAACGCCGAGGGCCGCACCGATGTGGTGACCAACCAGGGCGAGGTCGACGACCTGCTGGCCAGCCTGGGCTTCTGAGCCCCGGCGCCTGGAACAAAACCCGCCGGGAGGCGGGTTTGTCGTTTCTGGGGCCGGATCACGGCCCGATTTGCCCGCCTTATCCGGCTTAAGTCGGCGGCCCCCTCGGCCAACAATGGCAGCGCCCCCAGCTGGGCGTGACCTCTGCCATGGCCGACCAAGACGCACAAGACAGGAACTTACCGGCCTCGGCCAAGAAGATCGAGAGATCTCGGGCCGAGGGCCAGCTGCCGCGTTCGCGTGACCTGGGCCATTTCGCCCTGATGGCCGCTGCCGGCACCCTGCTGGCCACCCTGAGCCCCACGGCCGTGGACTGGCTGCAGAAGATGCTGGCGAGCAGCCTGCGCTTTGATGCCCAGGTGCTGGCCACCCCAGGCATCATGACCACGCGCCTGATCGACCTGGCCGGGCGCGGCCTGATGGTGAGCCTGGGCGTGGGCCTCTTGCTGATGGCCGTGGCCGTGCTGTCCAGCCTGGCCCTGGGGGGCTGGAACTGGACCTTCAAGCCGCTGGCGCCCAAGTTCTCGAACATCAATCCGCTCACCGGCTTCGGTCGCCTCTTCCAGTGGGCCCATCTGGGCCAGGCGCTCAAGGCCTGCCTGCTGGCCCTGGTGCTGGGCGCCATCGGCGCCATGGTGCTCAAGGACCGCATCGCCGCCTATGTGGGCATCATGTCCGTGCCCCTGCCCGCCGCCCTGGCCTATGCCGGCCAGCAGCTGATGAGCGGCCTGGCCCTGCTGGGCATCGCGCTGGCCGTGTTCGCCCTGATCGACGTGCCGCTTCAGTACCAGCTCTATATGCGCCGCCTGCGCATGTCGCGCGAGGAAATGAAGCAGGAGATGAAGGAGATCGAGGGCAATCTCGAGGTCAAGGCCAAGATCAAGGCCAAGATGCGCGAGATGGCCAAGCGCCGCATGCTGGCCGCCGTGCCCACCGCCGATCTGGTGGTCATGAACCCCACCCACTATGCCGTGGCCCTCAAGTACGAGGAGGGCAGCATGGGCGCGCCCAAGGTGGTGGCCAAGGGGGCCGACCTGCTGGCCATGAAGATCCGCGACCTGGCCAAGGAATCCAAGGTGCCGGTGCTGCAGTCGCCCATGCTGGCGCGCGCCCTCTATGCCCATGCCGAGCTGGACCGCGAGATCCCGGCCGCCCTGTTCGCCGCCGTGGCCCAGGTGCTGGCCTATGTCTACCAGCTCAAGGCTGCCCTGACCCAGCGTGGCGTGCCCACGCCGCAGTTCGTGCCCGACGCCAATGTGCCGCCCGAACTCGACCCGCACAACAAGACCGCCGCCCCGGAGGATGAGGCATGAATCCCCTGATCGCCAAGCTGCAGACCCTCCTGGGTCCGCGTGCCGCCGTGCTGGGCGCCCTGGGCGCGCCCATCGGGGTTCTGCTGGTGCTGTCCATGATGGTGCTGCCCCTGCCGCCCTTCGTGCTGGACCTGCTCTTCACCGTCAATATCGCGCTGGCGGTGATGGTGATGATGGTGGCCGCCCATATGGTGCGGCCGCTGGACTTTGCGGCCTTCCCGACCGTGCTGCTGCTCACCACCCTGATGCGCCTGTCGCTGAATGTGGCCTCCACCCGGGTGGTGCTGCTGGAAGGCCATACCGGCACCGGCGCCGCGGGCAAGGTGATCGAGGCCTTCGGCCACTTCCTGATCGGCGGCAACTTCGCCGTGGGCCTGATCGTGTTCGCCATCCTGGTGGTGATCAACTTCATCGTGGTCACCAAGGGTGCGGAGCGTATCGCCGAGGTCGGCGCGCGCTTCACCCTGGACGCCATGCCCGGCAAGCAGATGGCGGTGGACGCCGATCTGAACGCCGGCCTGATCAATGAGGCCGAGGCCAAGCGCCGCCGCGCCGAGCTCAGCGACGAAGCCGACTTCTTCGGCTCCATGGACGGTGCCAGCAAGTTCGTGCGCGGCGACGCCGTCGCCGGCATCCTGATCCTGGTGATCAATATCGTGGGCGGCTTCATCATCGGCGTGGCCCAGCACGGGCTGTCCGCCGGCCAGGCCGCCAACTCCTACATCCTGCTGGCCGTGGGTGACGCCCTGGTGGCCCAGGTGCCGGCCCTGCTGATCTCGGTGGCCGCCGCCATGGTGGTCTCGCGCGTGGGCAAGGACAAGGACATCGGCACCATGATCGGCCGCCAGGTCTTCGGCTCCGCCAAGTCCATGGCCATCACGGCCGGCGTGGTGGGCGCCCTGGGCCTGATCCCGGGCATGCCCAATCTGGTCTTCCTGCTGATCGCGTCCGGCCTGGGCTATCTGGCCTGGTGGCTGCGCCAGCGCGAGCAGGCCGAGGCCGCCGCCAAGGCCAAGCCCAACACCCCGGCCGCCGGCGCCCCCGAGCCCAATGCCGAGGCCAGCTGGGACGATCTGGTGCCCGTGGACACCCTGGGCCTGGAAGTGGGCTACCGCCTGATCACCCTGGTGGACAAGAACCGCGAGGGCGATCTGCTCAGCCGCATCAAGGGGGTGCGGCGCAAATTCGCGCAGGAAGTGGGCTTTTTGCCGCCCGCCGTCCATATCCGCGACAACCTGGAGCTGCGCCCCAGCCAGTACCGCCTGACCCTGCGTGGCGCCGTCATCGGCGAGGCCGAGGCCTTCCCCGGCATGTGGCTGGCCATCAACCCCGGCCACGCCACCCAGCGCCTGATCGGCACCCAGACCACCGATCCCGCCTTCGGACTGCCGGCGGTGTGGATCGAGGACCGCCAGCGCGATATGGCGCAAATGGCGGGATTTACGGTCGTTGATTGCTCGACCGTGATTGCCACCCATCTCTCACACTTGATGCAAGTTCACGCGGCCAAGTTGTTGGGTCGCGTGGAGACGCAACAGCTGGTGGACCACATCACCAAGCAGGCTCCGCAACTGATCGAAGACGTGATTCCCAAGATGATCGGCATCGCCACACTGCAACGAGTGCTCCAGTTCCTGCTGGAGGAGGGCGTGCACATCCGCGATATGCGCTCGGTGGTGGAATCCATCGCCGAGAACGCCGCCACCGTCACCGATCCGGCCGAGCTGGCCCGCCGCATCCGCGTGCACATCGCCCCGGCCATCGTCCAGCAGATCTACGGCCCCGTGAAGGAGCTGGATGTGATCGCCCTGGAGCCCGAGCTGGAGCGCCTGGTGACCCAGGCCCTGAATTCCCCCCATGGCGCCGCCCTGGACCCCGGCGTGGCCGACACCCTGGCCCGCAGCGCTGCCGAGCAGAGCCAGGCCCAGGAAGACCGCGGCGTGCCGGCCTGCCTGCTGGTGCCCGACCTGATCCGCGCGCCCATGGCCCGCCTGCTGCGCCGTGCCGCCCCGCGCCTGAAGGTGCTGGGTCATAGCGAGATCCCTGAAACCCACACCATCCGCATCGGCTCGGTGATTGGAGGCACGGCATGAACGTGAAGCGCTTTACCGCCCGCAGCAGCCGCGAGGCCCTGGCCCTGGTGCGCCAGGCCTTCGGTGACGATGCCGTCGTGCTCTCCAACCGCCCCTGCGCCGAAGGCGTGGAAGTGCTGGCCATGGCCCCCGAGGGCATGTCCCAGATCGAGAAGGTGGCCGCCAGCGCGCCCAAGGTGGCCGGCCCCAGCCGCGTGGCCGCCCGTCCGGCCGACAACTCCCTCACGGCCCGCGCCGCCCGCCAGGCCCCGGTGAGCTTTGGCGAGCCGGCCGTGCAGGAGGATGTGCAGACCCTGGCCATGAGCACCCTGTCTTTCCAGGACTATGTGCGCGAGCGCATGCTCAAGCGCCGCCAGGCCGAGCTCAGCGGCCGCACCGAACCCAGCTTCGAGCTGCCGCCGGCCCCGCCGGCTGCGGCCCAGCCCGAGACGCCCGAAGGCGTGGCCTCCCTGCAGGCCGCACGCCGCCAGCGCGCCCAGTCGGCCCTGGCCGCCATGGCCCCGCGCCGCACCGAGGTGCCGGCCCCGCAGCGCCAGCCCGAGCCGCCCGCCCCGCGCCGCAATCCGCCCGTGCTGCGCGACGAGATCCGCGTCAGCGCGCCCGCCATGCCCGATCTCGCCGTGGACCCCGCCCTGGGCCGCCGCGAGCAGCAGGACATGATGAACGAGCTGCGCTCCATGAAGGGCCTGATCGAGGAGCGATTCGGTGCCCTGGCCTTTATGGAAAAGCTGCAGCGCCAGCCCGCCCAGGCCAAGCTCACCCAGAAGCTGCTGGACGCCGGCTTCTCGCCCGCCCTGGTGCGCAAGCTGGCCGAAGGCCTGCCGGTGGACTTCAAGACCCAGGCCGCCGACGAAGGCAGCTGGGCCGCCAATGTGCTGGCCCGCAACCTGATCACCGACGAAGGCCCGACCCTGGACGAGCAGGGCGGCGTGTTCGCCCTGATCGGCTCCACCGGCGTGGGCAAGACCACCACCACGGCCAAGATCGCCGCTGCCTTCGCCACCCGCCACGGCGCCGGTCAGCTGGGCCTGATCACGCTGGACGCCTACCGCGTTGGCGCCCACGAACAGCTGCGCGCCTATGGCCGCATCCTGGGCGTGCCGGTGCACACCGCGCACGACCGCGCCTCGCTGGACGACCTGCTGGAGTTGCTCTCCGGCAAGAAGATGGTGCTGATCGACACCGCCGGCATGGCCCAGCGCGACACCCGCACCGCCGAGCTGCTGGACATGCTCAAGCACCCGGCCCTGCGCAAGATCCTGGTGCTCAACGCCGCCCAGCAGGGCGAGACCATCGAGGACGTGGCCATGGCCTGGCGCGCCCACGAGTGCCACGGCGTGGTGCTCTCCAAGATCGACGAAGCCGTCAAGCTGGCCCCGGCCCTGGACACCCTGATCCGCCACAAGCTCAAGGTGCTGGGCGTGACCAACGGCCAGCGCGTGCCCGAAGACTGGCACCGCCTCTCGGCCCCGGCCCTGGTGCAGCGCGCCCTGCGCAGCGCCGCCACCCCGGCCTGGCGCATGGACGCCAACGATGTGAACCTGATCTTTGCCGGCGGCCCCGCGCTCGCCGCCGGTGCGGCCCAGCCTTCGGCCCTGGGCATCTACTGAGCACAGCCAGAGAGTTCTGACGATGCGCGACCTCTACCGCCCCCAGCAAGACCAGGCCGACGGCCTGCGCCGCCTCTTCGCGGCCTCGCGACAGCGCTTCATCCCGGTGCTGAGCAACCCGCATGTGGTCAATGGCGGGGCGCTGCTGGAGGGCCTGTGCGCGGCTTTCGCCGAGCTGGGCCTGCACACCCTGGTGGTGGATGCCGGCGAGCTCTCGCCCGCGCCCTCTGAACTGGCGGTGGTGGACCTCTCGGCCTGTGTGGAGCGGCTCTCGCCCCAGGTGTCCTACCTGGCCGCGCGCGGCCTGCCCATGCGCCATATCAACGCCCACGGCTCGGCCGCGGAGTTCCTGGAGAAGGTGGCCGAGGCCGCGCCCCACGCCGATGTGGTGCTGCTGCACGCCAGCGCCGCCGAGCTGGCCCGCATGGTGGCCCGCCGCGAGCTGCGCCCCGTGCTGCTGGCCGATACCGATCCGCAAAGCGTCACCCATGCCTATGCCGGCATGAAGTGGCTGGCCCAGCGCGCCGGCCTGATGGTCTACAGCCTGCTGCTGGCCTGCCCGCCGCAGCTGCGCCTGGCCGAGCGCATTGCCCAGCAGATCAGTTCCTGCGCCGATGGTTTCCTCGGCGCCGTGCTGCGCGACTGGGCCTGCCTGGACCCGCGCCAGCCCGCCAGCGCCCCCATGCCCGCCGAGCTGCGCCACCTGGCCCGCGAGCTGCTGCTGGCCGCGCCCCCCGGCGCGCTGCTGGAGCCGGCCGCCGATGCCATGCCGCTGCGCCCCATGATCCGCCCGATGCTGCGCGGCCGCCCCGAGCGTGCCGCCACCGCTGTCTGATTCGCCGGAGCCGATGATGTACACCGCCAAAGGTCGCCTCGACAACTCCTCCCTGATCAAGCAGTACAGCCCCCTGGTGCGCCGCCTGGCCCACCAGATGATTGCCAAACTGCCGGCCAATGTTGAAATCGATGACCTGATCCAGGTGGGCCTGATCGGCCTGACCGACGCGCTCTCGCGCTTCGATGTGGGCCAGGGCGTGCAGTTCGAGACCTTTGCCACCCAGCGCATCCGCGGCGCCATGCTCGACGAGCTGCGCGGCGGCGACTGGATGAGCCGCGGCACCCGCCGTCAGCAGCGCGAGATCGAGGCCGCGGTGCACAAGCTGGAGCAAAAGCTCGGCCGCGCCCCGCAGGAAAGCGAGATCGCCGCCCAGATGGGCATCAGCCTGGGCGAGTACCAGGAGCTGCTGGGCAAGGTGCGCGGCACCCAGCTCGTGCACCTCGAAGACATGAGCGGCGACGAGGGCGACGAGGACTACCTCGACCGCCATGTGGCCGACGAGGCCAGCAACCCCGCGGCCCTGCTGCAGGACCATCGCATGCGCCAGGCCCTGGTGGATGCGATCAAGAACCTGCCCGAGCGCGAGCAGTTCGTGATGAGCATGTACTACGAGCACGACATGAATCTCAAGGAGATCGCTGCCGTGTTGAAAGTGACCGAATCCCGCGTCTGCCAGCTCCACAGTCAGTCTATTGCAAGGCTGCGCGTTAAGCTGCGCGACTGGTAGACCATAAAGAGCCGCCCCTTCACGCCTGGCGGCCGGAGGGGACAGACATGCTCAACTGGAAGCGACGCGAGACGTCGTTGGATCCGGCGCCCAAGACCGCTGACTCGCCCGCCGGGCTCGACGTGGTGCGGCGCCTTTCGCGTTCCGTCTCCACCCTGGGGCGCGACGCGGCCGAGGTGCGCGGCGTGCTGGAAGACACGCAGAAGATCGTCGCGGCCCAAGGCCAGGCCATGCAGGCCCTGGCCAGCCAGCTCGGCGAGGTGCAGCGCGCCCAGACCCATATCGGCGAAGCCACCCAGCTCACCCGCGAGGCCGTGGGCCGCGCCCGCCACGCCCTGGCCGGCGTGGGCACCGAGGTGGGCGGCATCGTGGCCACCCTGCGCGAGGTCTCGGCCGCCGCAGGCGAAATCACCCAGATCGCGCTGCAGACCCGGCTGGTCGCCTTCAACGCCTCGGTCGAGGCCAAGCGCGCCGGCGAGGCCGGCCGCGGCTTCGGCGTGGTGGCCGATGCCGTCAAGGACTTGGCCGCCAAGGTGGAGGCCTCCTCCAAGGCCATCGTGGGCCGGGTGGCCGCGCTCGATGCCCGGGTGGACAGCTTCAGCCGCGAGCTGCTCAGCGAGGAGGGCTCGGCCGGCGAGCCGCGCAACAGCAGCAGCATCCACGCCGCCTTTGCCGCGGTGGAGCAGGACGTGGAGCGCATCTCCGCCTCCGCCGAGCAGACCCGCAACACCACGGCCAGCCTCAACGAGCGCGCCGCCGAGCTGGAGCGCGAGGTGGGGCAGGCCATGCGCGGCCTGGCCACCGCCTTTGGCGTGAGCGACAAGTTCCTGCGCCTCTCGGAAGAGCTGATCGAGCAGATCGCCGAAAGTGGCGTGGAGGTGGACGACTCGCTCTACATCCGCGGTGCCCAGCAAGCCGCGGCCGAGATCGCGGCCCTGCTGGAGCAGGCCGTGCAGGCCGGTCAGATCCGCCTGGACCAGCTCTTTGACGAGCGCTACCAGCCCATGGCCGGCACCCAGCCCCAGCAACACCTGGCCCCCTTCTGCGAACTCGCCGACCGGCTCTTCCCCGCCGTGCAGGAACGCCTGCTGAGCCTGAGCGACAAGGTGGTGTATTGCATCGCCGTGGACCGCAACGGCTATCTGCCGACGCACAACCGCAAATTCTCCGAGCCGCAGCGGCCGGGCGATCCTGCCTGGAACACCGCCAACTGCCGCAACCGCCGCATCTTCAACGACCGCGTGGGCCTGGCGGCGGGCCGCAATGCGGAGCCCTTCCTGCTGCAGACCTATCGCCGCGACATGGGCGGCGGCCAGTTCGTGCTGATGAAGGACATTTCCGCGCCGATCACCGTCAACGGCCGCCATTGGGGCGGGCTGCGGCTGGCGTTTAATTTCTGAGGCGGGGGGCTGTTTCGCGGCGGGAACAGACATCTGGGGGGCCGCAAGGCTGACATCGAGACTCGCTACGGAGCCGATCCAACGCCAAAGAACTGCGCGGCCAAAGCCTTGGCCCTCAGTCGCCCTGCTTCGGTCAAGTGCACTGACTCTCGGTGCCCTCGTGGGTCCGTGATCAGTCCTTGCCTGTGGAGACCTTCCATCACCGAGAAGTCGTATCGCTTCCAGGCACGGCCGTTGTCGAACTCGAATGCTCCGAGCAGCGCGAGCACTGCGGCCTGCAATTTCTCGTTGTCGTACTCCATGGATGCACCTCAGGGGGGCCTGTTTCGAGCTAGAGATTGGCTTGACCGCGTGGAAGGGTCAATGAAGCTCGCCAACGATCCAGATGAGCGGCAGCCAAGGGCTGGCCGAGCGAAGGCAAGAATGACGAGGTGTCGCAGCGAGGCCAGACCTTGGCGGTCCGATCAATCGCAGGGTTAGCGAAGTAATCGGCCCATCTGCGCCGCAAATCGTTCCGAAGAAACAACCTGCCTTCATAACGCGGAGTCATGAAAGTTCACTTCCTTCAGGGTGTTTCTTGAGAGAGCGCGTGCTCATGGGACTGAAACCATTCAGCGGCAGCTTGCGCGCGACCCGATGTGTTCTGCGGCATGCGTCTGACGCAGCCAACAGCTTCCTCGCGAAGACCAAGCGACCAAAGCATATCGGCGGCGGGGATGCCAACCGACTTCGACAAGACTTCGCAAAAGCCTTCATAGGATGCCGCGGCCTCAAGCCAAGGGACCCCGTAGCGATGAACCGTGTCGAGAACCAGATTGGAAACATCCTCGATGGACTCCTCACCGTCCAATTGCCACCAGAGGTCGAGCCTTGCCGGCGTCAAAAATCCAATGCGCTCGTGCCAAGTGCAGCCGACCTCCGACTTGGGAGGCTGCCCGACCTCCCGCCCGATTCTGCGAAGAATCTCCGGAGCGTAGACGGCAAGGTTGATAGTGAATTTCGCGCTCTCGTCACGGTTCCATTGACTCGCCTGGACTTCGAGGAATACGCGAGCCTCGCCAATGTCCTTATGAAAGCGGCGCCCAGCCTTCCTGAAGCCGCCCTGGCGCAGGGCCGAAGAGAGCGGAGCAATCGCAGCGTCGATGAGTTCTTTCGGCGTCATACGTCCAAGCGCTTTAACGACTGAATTCAGCCGACCAGCCAGCGAAGCTGGCGCAGGTCGGCTGCAATGAAAGGTTATGCCTCAGGCCGCTATTGCGGTTGAGCGTCACAAAGCACTCCCCAATACTCTTTCTGTTCGTTCGCCTGCTCCATCGGTAGGCCAGCCCATTCGGCGCAGAGAAAGAAATGACCGGAAATTCTTCGGGTCTTTGGATGCTCGTACGTCCAGTCGAGGATCTGTTCTGGCCTTACTGGAACTCGCTGGCCCAAACGGAAGTCTTCTGCCACGCGTGGAACCGCAGAGACTAGGCCGGAGTACCCATTGGGCTCCTTCCGAAAGTCATTGAGCCAGAAGTGCTCCTTGTTCGCGCCCGTACCAAGCTCAACGTAGACGCGAAATCTCGAAGCCCAATCTGGCTTCTCCTGCACGGCGGCCAGGAACTTGGGCAGTGCCCGCTGTGCTGCCGCGCTGGGATTTGCGAATGCGGGCTCTGTAGTTGCGCCATGGCTGGCACACGCGACTACTGCGAAGGCTGCGGCAAGGAGCTTCATTTACGACGCATAACTAGGTTGTAGGGCGACAGTTCTGCTGGATAACACCGGAGCCTGTCTGCATAACATCGGACACCTCACCAGCCCGCAGGCCGCGCCATTGCTTGATTTCTTGTTGGTGGACTGTTGATTCGTGCAGCATGAACAGCTGACAAATCCGGCATGCCGTCGGTGAGGTCGCAGAGCTCATTTGTCGCGTCTCTGGCCGAAGGCTTGCCGTCCAGAGGGGGGATTGGAGGCAAAGACGCTGGGCTCGTCAATCGCACCTGGGAGGGGGCGACCTCAGTGACCATCGTGGCCGTCGCCCTGGTCTGCACGCATGGGCTCAGTGTCGGTGGCTGGGCTGTGCGCAGTTCCATGCACGCCTTGGCGGCTCGGTCACAAGCGCGATTGCGCGCGACTTTTGAAAACCACCAAAGAGCCAAGAGCCGTCACTCGCCACTGACGGCGAGCCGCCTGCAGCCACCTCTCCGCCCCCCCACACCCTCACGGCGCCACGCACGCCTTGTTCTTCCCCGTGTGCTTGGCCTCATACAGCGCCACGTCGGCGCGGTCCAGGGCGGCTTCCAGGGTTTCGCCGGGGCGGTAGAGCGTCACGCCGGCGGAGAAGGTGACGAACACGTCCTTGCCCTCGTGCATGAACAGGGCCTTGGTCAGGGCGCGCTGCAGCCGGGTGAGCACCTGCTGGGCTTCGTCCAGCGGGGTGCGGGGCAGCATGAGCACGAACTCCTCGCCGCCGTAGCGGGCCATCATGTCGCCGGGGCGCAGCAGGGCCGAGACCTGGCTGGCCAGTGACTTCAGGGCCTCGTCGCCCGCGGCATGTCCCAGGGTGTCGTTGAGCTTCTTGAAGTTGTCGATGTCCAGCAGGGCCAGGGCCAGGGCGCTGTCGTCGCGCTCCTGCTTGGCCTGCTCAATGCCGAAGGCGGCAATCAGGCCGCGGCGGTTGGCGATCTGGGTGAGCTGGTCGGTCTGCACCTCGTCGGAGAGGCGCTTGAGCTCGCCCTCCAGGTTCTGGACCCGCTCACTGAGCGCGCTGGCCTTCTCATGCTCGGCGCTCAGGCGTTCCTGGGTCTGGCGCACCAGGGCCTGGACGCTGCGGCTTTCCTCCACCATCTCGCGCACCACGCCGGCCAGGCTTTCCAGGGAGTCGGCCTGCTCGATGACTTCGGCATAGCGGCCCACGCTGCTCTGGAAGCGGTCGGTGTGCTGGCCCAGCTCGCCCAGCTCGGCCAGCATCTTGTGGATCAGGGACTTGAGCGAGTCGCGGGCGCGGCTGCGTTCCTCACGCAGGCTGCGCTGGCGATCGCGGGTGTTGTGCAGCAGCTCGCTGACCGAACGCACGCCCCGGGCGGAGAGGCCCTGGTCCAGGGTGTTGCTCATGGCCTCGCACTGGCCACGGGCCCAGGAGTCGTCCTCCGAGAGGTCCACCAGGCTGGCGCTGAGCTCGCGGCAGAGCTCGCCCAGCTCGCCAAAGAGATGCTGGCGATGGTCCAGCAGATGGCGGGCGCGCTGGCTCAGGGCTTCGAAGGCCTCGGCCCGCGGGGCATCGGCGCCACGGGCCAGGGCCTCGGCCTGGGCGGCCTGCAGCTCGGCCAGCAGCTGGCCGGCCACGCCGTCGGCATTGCCGTCGGGGGCGCGCAGGGCGTGCTCCACCGTGCCTTCCAGGCTGGTCTCGATGCGCAGCCAGTGCGGCAGGCTGGGGTCGGTGCCCAGGGTGGAGAGGCTGGGCAGGCCGCCGCCGGGGCCGGCGGCAGCGCCGAGCGGTGCCGCCGCGCTGGCGGGCGCGGCCTCCTGGTCCAGGTCGGAGGCGAATTCGCTGTCGGTGAAGAACTGGCTGGGCGTGCCGCCCGACTCATCGGCGTCGAACTGGGTGTCGACGCTGGCGTCGGCCACGTCGCTGTCCCAGTTTTGCAGCAGCTGGCGCAGGCGGCTGAGCAGGCGCTGCGGGTCGCTGCGGTTGCTGGAGAGCACGCGCTGCAGCCCGTCTTTCTTGCGCGCCACGGTCCATTGCCGGCCGCCGCGCTCCAGGCCGCGCACCAGGCGCTCCAGCGTGCTGGCCATGGCCTCGGCCTGCACGCTGGGGCCTTCGCTGGCCTGCAGGCGCTCCACGCGGCGCAGGGCCTCGTCCCAGCGCGCCTCGCGCACCAGGCCGCCGATCTCCAGCCGGGTCTGGCCATCGCCAATGCCCAGGGACATCAGGCGTTGCAGCAGCTGCTGGGCGCGCTCGGGCAGGGTCTCGCTGGCGCCACTGGCGGCGGGGGCGGGCGCCGCGCCGCCGGACTCGGCCGCATAGGCGGCGGCGTAGTTCTCGGGCGTGGGTTCCTGCTTGGAGAGGGCCAGGCGGCGCAGGGCGGCCTTGGCCACCTGGGCCGGCGGCAGTCCCAGCCGGCTCGTGGGGGGGCGGCGTGTGTCGTCCATCGGGGCAGCTTAGCGCAGCATGCCGCTGGGGCGTATGGCGGGCAGGGGCGGGGCGCCGGGGTCGGCGCTGGCCTGGGCGATCCAGGGGGCCTTGCGCGGCAGCACGGTCTGGGCGATCCAGCGCTCCAGATCGTCCGGCGGCAGGGGCTTGCTGAACAGAAAGCCCTGCATGACCGAGCAGCCCAGGCGGTGCAGCACTTCCATCTGGCGCAGGGTCTCCACGCCCTCGGCCACCACACGCAGGCCCAGGGAGCGGGCCAGGGCGATGATGGCCGTGACCACGGCCGAGCTCTGCGGCGTGATGCCCAGATCGCGCACAAAGCTGCGGTCGATCTTGACTTCGGAGATGGGCAGGGTGGTGAGATAGGCCAGGGAGGAGTAGCCGGTGCCGAAGTCGTCGATCGAGATCTCCACGCCCACCTCGTTGAGGCGGTGCAGGGAGGGGATCACGTTCTGCAGGTCCTTCATCAGGCCGGTCTCGGTGATCTCCAGCTGGATGGCGCGGTGCGGCACGCCATAGGCGCTGACGCACTGGTGGATGTGCTCCACCAGGTCGGAGCGCTCGAACAGGCGGTTGGGCAGGTTGACGGCGATGGAGTCCGAGAAGCCGAAGTTCAGCTGCCAGACCTTGGCCTGGCGGGCCGCCTCGCGCAGCGCCCATTCCGAGAGCGGCACGATCAGGCCGGTTTCCTCGGCCAGGGGAATGAAGTCGCCCGGCGGCACCAGGGTGTTGCCGCGCTGCCAGCGCATCAGGGCCTCGGCGCCCACCATGCGGGCGCCGCGCACATCGATCTTGGGCTGGTAGTGCAGCACCAGCTCGCCGCGCTCGATGGCCTTGTGCAGGGCGCTTTCCAGCTCCAGGTTCTCGCGGCCGCGGCCCGAGAGCTGCGGGCTGTACAGGGCCGAGGCATTGCGGCCCTGGCCCTTGACGGCGTACATGGCCACGTCGGAGTTGCGCAGCAGATCGGCCACGGTGCTGCCGTCGCGCGGGTAGATGGCAATGCCCACGCTGGCGGTGACAAAGCACTCCTGGCCGGCGATGAAGATGGGTTCGCGCAGGGCTTCCAGCACGCGCTGGGCCACGCGCTCGGCGTCGCGCTCGTCGGCCACCTCGGGCAGCAGGGCCACGAACTCGTCGCCGCCCAGGCGGCCCACGGCCTCCAGGGTGCGGTGGGAGCGGCCGCCCACCGATTCGAGCATGCCCTCGATCACCTGGTCGGAGTGGCGCACGCAGCCGCGCAGGCGCCGCCCCACCTCGATCAGCACCTCGTCGCCGGCGGCATGGCCGAGCGTGTCGTTGATGTCCTTGAAGCGGTCGAGGTCGATGAGGAGCAGGGCCACCTCGTGGCCCATGCGGCGCGCCTGCTCGATGGCGCGCTCGGTGCGCCAGATCAGCTGGCGGCGGTTGGGCAGGCCGGTGAGGGCGTCGAAATTGGCCAGTTGGCGGATGCGGTCCTCGGCCATGCGGCGGTCGGTCACGTCCTGCAGCACGCCGGTGTAGCCGCTGGCATTGCCGTGCTCGTTGAACTCGGGCTCGGCCTCGATATGGATCACGCGCTGGCGGCCGTCCAGCAGGGTGACGGAGAGATCGGTCACCAGCACCGAGTTGTGGGCGATCACGTCGCGCAGCAGGTGCAGGAAGAGCTTGCGCTCCTCGCGCGGCACCATGCGCATGGCGCCGATGAAGTCCAGGGCCTCGTGGTTGCCCAGGCCGAACACGCGCAGGGCCTCGGCCGCCAGCGTGAAGCCGCCGGTGCCGCGGTGCCACTCGAAGCTGCCCATGCGGGCCAGGTCTTGCGCGCGCGCCAGGCGGGCCTTGCTGCGCTCCAGCTCGATGCGGGTGCGCGAGCTGCGCAGCAGGTAGCGCAGACGCCCGGCCAGCAGGCTCCACTGCGGCGACTTGACGAAGAAGTCGGTGGCGCCCACCTGGTAGGCGCGGTTGATCGAGGCCTCGTCATCCAGGCCGGTGAGCATGAGCACCGGGGTGGACTCGAAGCCGGGAATGCTGCGCAGCCGGGTGCAGGTGTCGAAGCCGTCGAGCTCCGGCATCATCGCGTCCAGCACGATCACGTCCGGGCTCCACTCGGCCATCATGCGCAGGGCCTGCTCGCCGCCGGTGGCTTCGGTGATGTCGAAGCCGCGCTCGCGCAGCGCGATCGCGGTCAACAGCAGATTGACCTCGTCGTCATCCACCAGCAGCACACGGGGCTGCTCGGGCAGATCGCTGTCCAGAGTGGGGCTTGCTGCTGTCATCAGGGAGTTGCCAAAAGCTCTTTCAGGGCCTCGCGCACCTGCGCGACCTCATCATGCATGCCGTCCAGCAGGATGTCCAAACCTTCCGTCTGCCCCTGGCGTGCCATCGTCTCGATTTCGGCACAACGCTGCGAGAGTTTCAGGGCGCCCAGGCTGGCGGACGATGATTTTAGGGTGTGGGCCACATGCCGGATCGCGGCCAGATCCAAGCCCTGCTCCCCGCCGGCCCGGGCCTGGGCCAGGTCAGGCAGCAGGCGGTCCAGGGACTTGAGGTAGGCCGCCACCACGCGCTCCAGCAGCTGGTTGGCGCCGCCCGGGTCGAGCTCGCGCAGGCGGGCGATCGCCTCGGGTTCGAGCCGCGGCGCCGGTGGGGCGGGAGGGGTGGACTGGGCAGACATAGGAATTCCATCGGTCGGCGGCAGATTTTCGGCCGTATCTGCTCGCCCATCGTTGCACGGGGGCGTATTGTCAACGTGGATATGACGCGCGAGCATGTCCTGGAGCTGGCCGAGGCGAAATGGTTTGGGCAAATAGTCATCAAATCCGTGGCGCCGCAGCCGCTGCTCGTCGCCGTCCAGGGCATTGGCCGTGACGGCGAGCACCGGCGTGGTGGCGCCACAGAGGAAGGGAAGCTCGGCGCTGGGCCCGCGACGAAACAGCGACAGCGCCTGCATGCCGTCCATGCCCGGCATGTGGATGTCCATCATCACCAGATCGAAGCGCTGCTCGCACAGGGCCCGCAGGCCGCTGGCGGCGTCGGCGCACACCCTCGTCCGGTAGCCCAGCCGGTCCAGCATCTCCGCGCTGACCTGCTGATTCACCGGGTTGTCCTCCACGATCAGGATCCAGCCGGCCTGCGTCGCCGTCAAGCCGGACTTATGTGGAGTGTCCGGCTCCAGCGGCAGGCTGAGCGTGAAGCTGGAGCCCTGGCCCGGCTGGCTGTGGGCCAGCAGCTGTCCGCCCATCCGCAGTGCCAGCTCCCGGGCCAGGGCCAGACCCAGGCCGGCGCCGTCGTGCCGGCGCGACAGGCTGGCATTGCCCTGGGTAAAGGGCTGGAAGAGCCGGGGCAGGGCCTCGGGGGGCATGCCCATGCCGGTGTCGCTGACCCGCCAGTGCAGGCCATGGTCGCGGGCCTCCAGGTTCAGGCGCACCTCGCCCCGCTCGGTGAACTTGAGGGCATTGACCAGCAGCTCCATCAGGATCTGGCGGATGCGTCGGGCGTCGCCCCAGGCCTGGGTGGGCAGCTCGGGGGCCAGGCTCAGCTGCAGGGCCAGGCCCTTGGCCTGCGCACGGGGCTGCAGGCCGTCCAGGCACTGGCGGGCCAGGGCCGCGGGGTCGTAGTCATTGGGTTCGAGGTGCAGGCGTCCGGCCTGGGCGCTGGCGAAGTCCAGCACCTCGTCCACCAGGCCCAGCAGATCCTGGGCCGAGCGGTAGGCGGCCTCGGCATAGCCGCGCTGGGCGCTGGACAGCGGCGTGCCCAGCAGCAGCTCGGTCATGCCCAGCATGCCGTTGAGCGGGGTGCGGATCTCGTGGCTCATATTGGCCACGAACTCGCTCTTGGCCTGGCTGGCCGCCTCGGCCTGGTCGCGGGCCTGGGCCAGCTCGCGGTGGCGCTGATGCTCCTCCGTGATGTCGGCCAGGATGCCGTACACCAAAGTCTGGCCGCTGGGGTGGGGCTGGGGGCGGCAGCGCAGGCGCATCCAGCGCAGGCCCTTGGCCGGGTGCTGGATGCGCAGCACCAGATCGCTGGCCTCGCCGCGGGCCTGAGCGCCCAGGCGGCGCGCGTAGAGCGCCCGGTCCTCGGGGTGTATGCGTGTCTCGAACTGGCGCGGACCCTGGGCCAAGTCCAGGGTGCTCAGGCCCAGCAGATCCAGCAGCAGGGGCGAGCTGAAGTGCAGCCGGTCCCAGTCCGGCGTGGTGACGAAGAGGCATTCGCTCACCGCCTCGGTCACCTCGCGGAAGCGGGTGTCGCTCTCCTGCAGGGCACGCTCCAGCTGGCGCTGGGCGCTGCCGTCGCTGAGGCTCAGCACGCCGGCCGGCCGGCGCAGCCCGCCCCAGGGGATGAGGCTGCGCTGCAGCTGCATCCAGCGCGGGCCCAGGGGCGTGGGCAGCCACAGGGCTTCGCGGGCGGCATGGCGCGCGCCCTCCAGCGCCCGCCAGCGCGGCGGCAGGCACAGGGCGGCCAGGGCGGGCGGCAGCACCTCGGCGGCGGCGCGGCCCAGCAGCAGGGCACGGCGCTGGCCCAGCAGGCGCTCGGTCTCGCGGTTGATGTGCAGCAGGCGGCCCTGGGCGCTGTCGATCACCAGCAGGGCCAGGGGCAGCTCCTCGCTCAGGGCGAGCAGATCCGAGGCCGCTGGCGCGGCCGCGGCCTGTCCGGCGCTGTCGCCGGTCTCGTCCTCCCGTGCCTCGCTGGGCTTCATGTGCACGCCATCCTGGCTTTCATCCAGGCTCTATCGGCCGTCGCGTGCCGGACTTGAGCCCGGTGGCGTGGACCTGTGCCGTCGAGGCATTTCTCCTACATACAATGCCCCGCATGAACAGCCTCAGCGAAGCCAGTCTCGCCTCACGTCGCTGGCCATGGATGGGGGCGGCCGTGCTGGTGCTGCTGCTGGTCCTGGCCGCGCTGCTGTGGCCCGAGAACGCGGGCGCTGCGGGCGTGCTGCTGGCCGGCCTGGGGCTGGGCCTGCTGATGCTGGGCGTGGCCGGTCTGGCCTGGCATGTGGGCGTGCGCCTGACCCGCCAGCGCCTGGGCGAATCGCTGCGCGAGGCGCGCAACCAGGTGCAGCTGCTGAGCCAGCTGCAAAGCGACTGGCAATGGCGCACCGATGCCCAGCACCATCTCGTGCGCTGGCAGGCCCCGCAGGCCGCGCCGGCCTCCACCTGGGTGGGCCTGGCCGCCACCCAGACCCTGTGGGAACGCTTCCGCCTGGTGGACGGCGACCAGGGTCAGTTGTTGCAGCGCCTGCAGGAGCAGGCGCCCTTTACCGATGTGCTGGTGGAGGCCGCCGTGGAAGGCGGCGCTGCCGCTCAGTTTTCCGGCCGCTGGCTGCTGCGCGGCCAGGTCTGTCTGGATGGCTTTGGCCGTTTCCAGGGCTATCTGGGTTCGGCCCGTCCGGTGGACCGAGCGCCCGCGGGCCAGCAGGCGGCCGGCCTGCGTTCGTCGGCCGCTGCTGCCGCTGTTGCGCCACCGCCGCCCGCGGCCCTGCCGCGTGAGCTGGGCTGGGTGCAGGCCTTGCCCGGCCCCGCCTGGCTGGTGGCCGAGATCGGCGGCAGCCATCCGCGTTTGCTGGACCTGAATGCGGCCGCGGCCCAGCTGATGGGCCGCGCGCCCGAGCAGCTGCGCGGCGAGCCCTGGCGCGCCTGCCTGGACGGCCTGCCGGTGGAGGTGCGCGAGAGCGTGGGCGCGCCCACGGCCTCGCAAGGCGTGGCCTGCGGCCCCTGGTGGCTGTGCCTGAGCGCGCTGCCGGGTTCGGGCGGCCTGAGCCTGCTGAGCCTGTGGCCCCAGGGGGCGCCCGACACCGTGCCCGCCACGCTGGCGGTGGAGGCGGCCGAGGTGGCGCGGGCCGAGCAGGAGTCCTTCAGCTACACGGTCTCGCACGATCTGCGGGCGCCGCTGCGTGTGGTGGAGGGCTTTGCCCGCATCCTCAAGGAAGACTACGGCCGCCTGCTGGACCGCATCGGCAACGACCATCTGGACCGGGTCATGAGCGCGGCCACGCGCATGAACAGCATGATCGATGCGCTGCTGTCCCTGACCCAGCTGTCCTCCCAGCCCCTGCAGCACCAGAGCGTGAACCTCTCCCAGCTGGCGGGCCTGGTGATGGAGGAGCTGCGCCGCCATGCGCCGCAGCGCGAGGCCGAGGTCTGGATCCAGCCCGAGCTGATCGTGCAGGGCGACCCGACCCTGCTGCGCATGGTGCTGGAGAACCTGCTGGGCAATGCCTGGAAGTACAGCGGCAAGAACCCCGTGACCGAAATCCGCTTCGAGCGTCAGGTGCTCAGCGGCCAGGCGGTCTATGTGGTGAGCGACAACGGGGCGGGCTTTGACATGCGCTTCGCCGAGCGCCTTTTCGGCGTCTTCCAGCGCCTGCACAGCGCCAGCGATTTCCAGGGCACGGGCGTGGGCCTGGCCTCGGTGCGGCGCATCGTGCACCGCCATGGCGGCGAGGTCTGGGCCGAGTCGGAAGTGGGGCAGGGCGCCCGCTTCTTCTTCACGCTCGGCTGAGCGCCGGGCGGCCCGGCAGGGGCTTCAGCGACCCGGCAGGGCCAGCAGTTCCACCGCCTCGACCAGGCGCTGGGCGGCTTCGGCCAGGGGGCGGCCCTCGGTATCGGCCAGCTTGTTCAGGCGGCCCAGGGCTTCCTGGCGCGACAGCGAGTAGCGATGCATCAGCACGCCCACGGCCAGGGGCACCAGCTGCTCCAGCACCGCGGCCTCACCCGGCGCCGGACGCGGCGGGGCGGGCGCGCGCTCGCTGCGCTTGGCGAAGGCGGCCTCCACGGCCGGCACGATCTGATGGATGTCCAGGGGCTTGACCAGATAGGCCACCGCACCCAGCTCCTTGACCTTGGCCACCGTGGCCTCGTCGGCAAAGGCCGAGAGGAACATGAAGGGCACCTGCAGGTACTCGCGCAGATAGGCCGCGACATCGAAGCCGCTCATGCCCTCCATGCGGATGTCCAGCAGGGCCAGCTCGGGCCGGTGCTCGCGGGCGAGCAGGATGGCGTCGTCGCCATTGTCGGCGTCCAGCACCTCATTAGCCGGCCTGGGCCAGACCATGGGTCAGGGTGGCCAGGACCAGCCGGTCATCATCGACGACGAGAATCTTGCCTTTTGTGCTCACCAGGAGTGCTCCCTGCCCGCGCCACGCTTATGAAGCGCGATTTTCCCACGACTTGTAACTCACAGCGGGGCGAGCAGGTTGACGCTGGGCGGTAACAGTTCCAACAGGCAGACCACCTGAGCCTCTTGCTGCTCCAGGCTGAGGATGGCGCTGCGCCGCGGCAGCAGGGCGCGCACCAGGCCCAGGCCCGAGACGCCGCCCGGCACGCGGCTGAGCTGGAAGCCCTCGGGCAGGCTGCCGGCATTGCTGATGCGCAGGGCCACATGGTTGTCGCCGCAGATCAGGGCACAGCGCGGCGCCTGGCCGCCACCGTGCTTGAAGGCATTGCTCAGCAGCTCGTTGAGCGTGAGCGCGATGGGGATGGACTCCGCCTCGGGCAGGGCCCATCGATGCACCAGCTCGCTCTGCGGGCCCTCGATCTCCAGCGCGATGGGCTGGCCGAAGATGCGCTGCACCGAGCCGATGATGGCCTCCACCACCTTGCGCACGCGCAAGGTGGTGGAGGCCCCGACCTGCAGGCCGTAGACCTGGGCGATGGCCTGGACCTGGCCCACGGCCTCGCTGATCACGCCGGCCACCTCGGGGCGGCGTGCCGCGATCTGCTGCAGCAGGCCGGCCACGCCCTGCAGATTGTTCTTGATGCGGTGATGCACCTCGCGCACCAGCAGCTCGCGCTGGGCGATGGCGGCGGCCAGGCGCGCCTCTTCGGCCGCGCGCTGCTCGGTCACATCGCTGGCCACCAGCAGCAGCTGTTCGGGCTCGCTGGGGGCCTCGGGGTCGGCCGGGTCCAGCACCGGGGCCAGGTGCAGCAGGCGCGCGTCCCAGACCCGGGTCTGGCCACGCAGATTCAGGCGGTACTCGCGCTGCGTCACCTCGGTGCTGAGCAGGGCGGTTTCCATATCGTTGCGGATCAGGGGGCCGTGCTCGGCGCCGAAAAGCTGCTCGGGGCTGGCGCCGATCAGCTCGGCCTCGGTCCGGCCCGCCAGATCGGCCGCGGCCTGGTTGATCTGTTCCACCGCCAGGGTCCTGGCGTCGTGCAGTGTGATGGCCAGGGGCGCGGCCTCGATGATGCGCTGCAGCGAGGCCTGGGCCTGCTGGGTCTGGGCCTCGGCCAGGCGGCGGCGCTCGATGTCCAGCAGGGCATAGGTGAGCTGGCGGCCCGACTCCTCCAGACCCGTGACCACCGCATTGCCCACCACCCAGAACTCGCGCCCGTCGCGCGCCATCAGCCGGCACTCGAAGGTCTCGGCCTGGCCCTCGGTCAGCTCGTCCAGGTAGTGCGTCTGGCGGAAGGGATGCTCGGGGTCGGGCGTGGCCACCACGCTCATGGGCTTGCCGGCGAAGGCGCTGAGATCGCCGCCGAACATGCGCCGCGCGGAGCGGTTCATCCATTCGATGCCGCCGCGGCCCACGGTGACGATGCCCACCAGCACCGAGTCCAGCACCGCGCGCTCGCGCTCGGTCTGCAGCATCAGGGACTGCTGGGCGCGCCAGCGGTCGTCCACATTCACATAGGTGGCGATCACGCCTTCCTCGGGCGCGCCGGGGCGCATCACGCGTTTGCTGACCTGGGTCCACAGGCTCGAGCCATCGCGCCGGCGCAGGCGCCGCTCGCCCTTCCACTGACCATGGGCGGCCAGGGACTGCCGCATCTGGGGGTGCAGGCGCTCGTACTCGAACTGCGAGTCAAAGAGCTCGCGATGCTCCAGGCCGTTGAGCTCGCCGAGGCGGTAGCCGCTCATGGCGGCCAGGGCCTCGTTGGCGCGTGCCACCTTGCCCTGGCGCAGGATGGCCATGCCCACGTCCGAGAGGTTGAACATCAGCTCGCGGTCCTGCACCAGGGCTTCCAGCTGGGCCTGCTGGGCCTTGAGCCGGCTGATGTCGCTGATCACGGCCACGACCTCGTCCACCGGGCCCTGCACCTTGCGCAGGCTCAGCGAGAGCCAGCGCGGCGCCTCGCCCTCGCTGCCCACCTCGATGAACTCGGCCTCGAAATCCGGCGCGCTGCTCAGCTCGGACAGTGCGTCCTGCACCTGCCGGGCCAGCTCGGGCAGGGCGGCGAACAGGGTCTCCACTGGCGTGCCGGCCGGGGTCTGGGCCGGCAGGCCCAGCATGCGCTCGAAGCCCTCGTTGCAGCGCAGCAGCTGGCGGCCGCGCAGATAGGCCATGCCCACGCCCGAGCTGTCCATGATGGTGGAGAGCTCGTTGAGCAGCTGCTGGTTGCGGCGCTCGGCCTGGGCCTGGGCGGTCACGTCCAGGGTCACGACCGAGGTGGTGCGCTGGCCCGAGGCGAGCTGGCCCGGCTCCACCCGCGTCAGCAGCCAGCGCCGGCCCAGCTCGGGGTGGCGCACGGCATAGCGCACCTCCACCCGGTCGCCGTTCTTGAGCGCGCGCTGCAGCCGCTCGAACTCGGCCAGGGAGTCGGCCTCCACCATATCGCGGCCCACGCCCTGCAGGCCGGCCAGGGCACTCTTGGGCTTGCCGCTGCCGCCGCTGCCCGCGCTGCTGCTGCGCGGGCGCAGCCAGCCGGCATCCTGCTGGAAGGTGGCCAGGCCCACGCCCGCGGTGTCCATCAGCGCGTCCAGCTGCTGGTGCGCCAGGTCGCGTTCCTGTTCCAGGCTGCGGTCGTCCAGCACCGCCATATAGCGGCGCTGACCCGCCAGGCGCTGCAGGCGGCCGGCCAGCCAGCGCTGGCGCCCGGCGGCGTCGATCAGGGCCGCCTGGGTGGGCGGCAGGGAAGCGCCGTCCGCGAGGCTGCGCAAGGCTTCCTGCGGCCGGCCGGCGGCGGCGTCCCAGGCCAGCAGGCTCTGCAGCTCGGCGCCGGCCTCGTGCAGGCTGGCCGGGGGGGCCACGCTGAGGGCCGCGAAGGCGGGGTTGGCGCGCAGGATCAGGCCGCTGTCGTCGAACAGCACCATGGGCAGGGGATTCAGGGCCAGCCACTGCTCCACCTCGGCCTGGGCGCGCTCGGCCTGCAGGCGCGCGCTCTGCTCGGGCGTGCGGTCCTGCAGCAGGCACAGATGCAGATCGGTGCCCACGGCCTGCAGGGTCAGGCGCATGGGGTGCTCGCGGCCCTCGGCGTCCAGCAGATGCAGCTCCTCCGGCGGCTGCAGGCTGCGGCTGAGCGATTTGGCCAGGGCACGGCTGGGCCGGCCAACGCGCAGAGCGCTCCGTTCGGCCGGGCTCACCAGCTCGGCCAGGGGCAGCTCGCGCAGGGCGGCGGCCTCACGGCCGCACAGCTCGGCAAAGGCGCGGTTGGCGCCCTGCAGGCGCAGTTGGCCGTCCAGCAGGCACACGGGCTGGGCGGCTTCGGCAAAGAGCTGCAGCCAGTCGGCGGCATCGGCCGGTGCGCTGGGAGCCTCCTGGCGGGCGGCAGCGCCCGGCGCACCGGCATGCAGCAGCCAGCGCGCGCCATCGCCGCCCCCGTTGTCCAGGGCCAGCAGATGCAGGCGCAGCCGGGCAGCGCCGGGCACCGAGAGCGGCGGCGCGGCGGGCGGGCGGCGTTCCTCGGTCAGGGCCGCACTGGCCAGGCGCAGCCAGTCGCGCAGGCTGGCTTGCGGCAAGGCCTGACCCTGCTGGGCGGGCAGCAAGGCCTGAGCGGCGGGGTTGGCTTCCAGCAGCTTGAGCCCCTCGTCGAGCAACCAGACCGGATCACCCAGCAGGGCCAGCAGGCCGTGCAGGGCAGTCAGGTCGGAGGACAGCAGGGGCAGCTGAGCGGGCGACTTGGGCATTGCGCCCAGTGTAGCGAGCGGTTTTACTCGAGCTGCCCGGCCTTGGCCAGCGCGCGCAGCATCGCGTGGTTGATCTCTTCGGCGCCCAGCATCAGCTGCTCGGCGGCGGCGCGGTAGTCAAAGCCGGACTCGGCCTCGATGGCGCGCACCAGATCCAGATAGGGGCGGTAGGGCCCGGTGTTCTCCACCAGGGCCTGGCGCACCCGCTCGGGCACCGGGATGGACTGCAGCAGCTTGCCGAAGGGCTGCTTGAGCATATGGTCCAGCAGGGAGAACAGGCCGCAGATGAACATCTCGTCGCGCATCTCGCGGTCGTCCATGCTCTGGGCCAGCTCTTCCATCATCAGGCCGCGGCGCAGGGCGCCGAACATGACGGGACGCAGGGCGTGGTCCTTGCTGGCCGTGGTCAGCAGCAGGGCCAGCCAGCGCTTGAGGCGGGCCATGCCCAGCAGCATGATGGCGTGACGGAAGGAGGACACCTCGACCGAGAGGCCGAAGGCCGCCGAATTCATATAGCGCAGCAGCTTGAAGGCCAGGCTGGGGTCGCGCTTGAGCGTGGCTTCGAGCTTGTCGATGTCCTCGCCCTGGTCGACCTGGCTCATCAACTGCACGATGACCTGCAGATCGGCCTGGATCTCGCTGCGCGCAGCGCCGGGGGCGGGTTCGAAGGGCTCGTCGGCCACCGGCCAGCCCAGCACCGCGGCGGCACCACGCTGGAAGGCCTCGTCCACGGCCTCGGCACCACGCAGACCCGTGATCAGCTTGGCCGGGCCGGCGGGCAGGGGCTGCTGGCGGTCTTCGTCCAGCTCCTGGGCCTGGTACTTGAAGCAGGCTTGCAGCTCGGGCTCCAGGGCCTGGCTGGGCCGGCCCTTGAGCAGCAGGGTGTGGCCGGCCTTGCGCAGGGCCTGCAGGGACTCGGCATGTGCAGCGGCCAGGAAGGCCGGCACCTCCAGCATGATGTGGGGGGCGGGCGGCTCGGCCAGCAGGTCGCCCAGCAGCTGCTCGTGGAGCACGCTCAGGACGGCGCTGCCTGCGGGCCAGACCTCGGCCACGAAGGCATTGAGATCGGCGGCGGCCAGGCGCGCGTCGGGGCGCAGCGGCATCACGGTCAGGCGGGTGGCCACGACCTGACGCTGCGGGTCGATCATGGGCGCGAAGCCCAGAGCCAGTTGGCCGAGGATGGGGTGCGTGCTGGTGGTCGAGCTCATGAATTGATGTATTGGAACAGCGACATGCGCTGCACCATGGCATAGGTCTTCAGAGCTGCATCGTAGCCCGATTGCTGGTTCTGAAACTCGGAAATGCCCTGCACCATATCGAGATCCTCTGCGGCAGATTGCTCACTCTGGTTGTAGAGCTTGAGGTCGGCCATGCGCGACTCGGTGCCATCCAGGTTGTTCATGCGCTCGCCGACCTGGCTGCGGGCGCTCTGCATATTGGCGATCACCGCGTCCATATCGCGCACCCGGCCGGAGTTGCTCTGGGCGATCTGCACACCGCTGCGCAGCGGTGTGCGCAGTTCGCTCACGGCGCGGTCCAGCACCTCGAAGACCTTGAGTCCAGGCGTGGAAGGGGCGATGGTGAACTGGTCACCGTCTTCGGCCGTGCCGGACAGGGTGACGGCCATGCCCTCGAACTCGATGGACTTGCCCGAGGCGAAGGGGGCCGTTGCCACCACGGCGCCGGTGCTGGTGTTGGTGACCGTGTAGGTCGCGCCCGCGCCGGTGCCGCTCACCTGCACCTGGTAGCTGTTGCCGGTGAGCAGGCTGGGGTTGATGACGCGCCCGGCGTCGATCCAGCTCTTGCCCGGCGCGCCGGTCAGGGCATTGGGCTGGGGCTCGGTCACGAAGGTGCCGTTGCCGCTGCGCGCCTGTTCCCAGACCGCCCGCCCGTCCACGGTGAGCGGGAAGTCGTCCACATTGCCGGTGGCGATCTGGCCGGGCACGCCGGTATAGCTCACACCGCCGGGCTGGTCCAGGAACGGGGGATCGGCCGAGCCCTGGCCCCCGAACAGAAAGCCGCCGCCGCCGTCCGGGCGGTTGGCGATGGCCAGCAGCTGGTTGCGCAGGCCGGCGATCTTGTCGGCCAGGCCCTTGCGTTCGGTGTCGGTGTAGCTGGCGTTGCCGGCCGCGACCATGGACTCGCGGATCTGCTGCATGATCTCGTTGGCGTCGCCCAGCGCGCTCTCGGTGAGCGTCATGCTGTTGCGGCTGGCTTCCAGGGCGCGCTGATTGGCGTCGATGCGGCCGATGGCCGAGAGCGAGCGCTCGGCGCGGGAGGCGCCGGTGGGGTCGTCGCTGGCCTGCTGGATGCGCTTGCCCGAGGTCAGGCGCTGCTGACTGTCCTGCATCTGCTGCTGCCTGCGCTGCAGCGTCGAGATGCTGGTGTCGAACATATTGGAGGTGGCGATACGCATGATGGTGCTTACCTCTGTGCGAGCGCGAGCAGCTCGTCGAAGATTTTCTGGCCGGCCTGCAGCACCTTGGCCGCGGCCTGGTAGCCCTGCTGGAACTGCATCAGCCGGGCGGCTTCCTCGTCCAGGTTGACGCCGGCCTGGCCGGAGCGCACCTGCTCGGCATCGCTGGCCACGCCGGCCGAGACGCCTGAGAGGTATTTCGAGCCCTGCACCCGGGAGCCGACATCGCTCATGGCGGCCGCGTAGGCGTCGGTGATGGTGGCGCCCTTGCTCAGGCTGCCATCGGCCTGCAGCACGCGGCCCACATAGCTTTCCTTCTGCAGGTTCAGGAAGGCCTTGGCATTGGAGTTGTTGGCCGCCGGGAACTTGGTGGGGTCGATATTGACGGTGTCGCCCGCGCGCGGCACGCCGTTCAGGCGCAGCTCGAAGCCCAGGTCGATGCCGGCCAGGGGCTCGTTGCCGATGGTGGAGCCGGACTTCCAGTTGCCATTGACCACGCTGCCGTCCGACATGGTGATGGAGTAGGCGATGCTGTTGTCCGCCGGGTTCACCGCGCCGAACTGCACGCTCATGGGGACCTTGCTCAGGTCCAGGTTCTTGTTGACGGCGTAGAGCGAGTCCACCGTCATGGTGCCGGTGTTGGTGAGGGGGACGGTGGCCGTGACGGGGGCCGCCGCCGCCAGACCGTTGGTGTTGTCCAGGACCCGGCGCATGCCGCCCGCGGCCATGGCCACCGGCTCCACCACAAAGCTGTCGCCCGGCTGCATGGGAGCGCCCGACTCGGTGATGCGCACGCCATAGCGCTTCTCGATGTCGGCCGGGGTCAGCACCTCGGGCTTGCCGTCAGGGCGTGCGGTCAGCTCGTACTGGCCGGGCGTGCCCGTGGGGTCGGCGCGCAGCAGGAAGCTGCTGGCCGGCACGCGGGTGGGATCGGTGATCTGGATATCCAGCGTGGTGGCGTAGGCGCCGGCCGCGTCGCGGGTGTTGGTGATGGCGGGCAGGGTGCGCGGGCTGCCCACGGCGAAGATGGGGGCGCCCGCACCGGGCGGGTTGGAGAGGTCCAGCCCCAGCGCCTGCTGGCTGTTGACCTTCATGGCCACGGCCATGGCCATCTGGCCCATGAGATTGCGGGCGTCCTGCAGGTCCTTGTTCTGATAGGCCAGCAGGGCGCTGATGGAGCCGCCGCTGAGCACGCTCTCGTCCAGCACCCGCGAGCCATTGGCCTCGGAGATGCTCAGCTGCACGCGATTGCTGTCGTAGGGGTCGGGCGTGGCGGAGAGGGTCTGGGCCTGATTGCCCAGCACCAGACGCTGGCCGCCCCCGATGAAAACGCCCACCGAACCGTCGGAGGCGGGCAGGGTGGTGACCTGCACATACTGGCTCAGGCGCGAGATCAGCTGGTCGCGCTGGTCCAGCAGGTCATTGGGCGAGTGGCCGGTGCCGATGGCGCGGGCCACCTGGTCGTTGGCCGCGGCGATCTGCTGGGAGAGCTGGTTGACTACGTCGATATCGGCCTTCAGATCGCTCACCACACCGGACTGCAGATCGGCCAGCTGGGCCCCGGCATTGGAAAAGCGTGCCGCCAGCTCCTGGGCACGGCCCAGGGCGACCTGGCGAGCCGAGGGGTCGGCCGGGCGGCTGGTGACGTCCACCATGGCGTTGAAGAACTGGTTGGCGGCCTGGCCCAGGCCGTCCGCGCCGGTGGGGAAGACCTTCTCCAGCTGCTGCAGCAGGGAGTAGCGGGTGGAGTCCATGAAGGCCAGGGACTTGGAGCTGGCCGCTTCCTTGGTCAGGAACTCGTTGTGCGCCCGGGTCACGGTCTGCACATTGACGCCCTTGCCGAAGTAGCCCGCCCCGGTGAACTGGCCTTCCGGCGTGGTCAGGTTGACCAGCTGGCGCGAGTAGCCCGGGGTGTTGGCGTTGGCAATGTTCTGGCCAATGGTCTGCAGGGCCGCCTGGTTGGCGAACATGGCCTTCATGCCCAGCGATAGCAGTGCCGAGGTTCCCATGCTGCGTCCTTCCTCCTGGTGGGTTCAGTCGGCCTCAGGCCAGGGCGCGCTGCACGCGCACCGTGGTGTTGATGACCTTGGCCAGCTTGCTGGCGTATTCGGGATCGGTGGCGTAGCCGGCCTTCTGCAGGCCTTGCGCAAAGGTCTCGGCGCCGCCGCCGGCCTGGGCCTTGGCCACCACATCGCGGTAGCGATCGTTGCTGCCGATCAGGCGCGCGTAGTCCTTGAAGGCATCGGCATAGCTGTCGTAGGCGCGGAACTTGGCCACCACCTTCTGCGGCTTACCGTCCACATACTCCGTGGTGGTGACCTCGGCCACCTTGCCGGTCCAGTTGGGCGTGGCCTTGATGCCGAAGATATTGTGCGAGGGCGTGCCGTCCTTGGCCGTGATCTCGCGCCGGCCCCAGCCCGACTCATGGGCGGCCTGGGCGATCATGAAGCTGGCCGGGATGCCGGTCTGGGCCTGGGCGGCGCGGGCCGCGTCGTCGTGCTTCTGGATGAAGCTCTGCACATGTGGGGCCACGTTCTTCTTGGCCAGGGCGGGCAGGGGCTGCAGGGTCTTGGCGGCGTCGGCCGTGCTCTTGTCGCTCACACCCATCTGGCGCTGCAGCTGGCGGGCGATGGCCTCGGACAGGCCGCCGGGCAGGCCGGTCATCTTGCCGGCGAACTGGGTGTCCAGCATCTCGGTGCCCAGCTGGGTGGCCGAGTTCTCCAGCATGCCCGAAGACAGGGTGGAGGCGCGCATGCTCTTCATCACCTCCTGCATGAAGAGGGACTCGAACTGGCGGGCCGTTTCCTTGATGCTGGATTTGGGGTCGCGGGCAGCGGCTGCGCGCAGCGCTTCGATGGAGCGGGTGTCGGTGCCGGTGGGGGCACTCAGGGTGTTGCGCAGGCTGCTCATCAGATCACCTCCAGCTCGGCCATGATGGCGCCGGCACTCTTCATGGCCTGCAGGATGGCCAGCAGATCCTGCGGGGTGGCGCCCATGGCATTGAGGGCCTTGACCACATCGGCCAGCTTGGTGCCGGCCGGCATATTGATCAAGGCACCGGGCTCCTGCTTGACGGAGATATCGCTCTTTTCCGCCACCACGGTCTGACCGCCCGAGAGCGCATTGGGCTGGCTGATGACGGGGTTGGTGCTGATGGTGACCGAGAGATTGCCATGCGCCACGGCGCAGGGCGCCAGGGTCACGGCCTGGTTCATCACCACCGAGCCGGTGCGGGCATTGATGACCACGCGGGCGGCCGGCACGGCCAGCTCCAGCGGCAGGTTCTCCATATCGGCCAGGAAGCTGACCCGATCGTCCGGGTTGCTGGGCGCACGCACCCGCACCACGCGGCCATCCAGGGCCTGGGCGGTGCCGGGGCCCTTGGCGCGGTTGATGGCGGCGGCCACGGCGCGGGCGGTGTTGAAGTCGGCGGCGTTGAGGTCGAGCTGGATGCTGTCGCCCATCTGCAGGGCGGTGGGCACGCTGCGCTCCACCATGGCGCCGCCGGGGATGCGGCCGGCGCTCAGGTGGTTGATCTGCACCTTGGAGCCGCCGGCCGAGGCCCCGGCCCCGCCCACGACCAGATTGCCCTGGGCGATGGCGTAGACCTGGCCGTCGGCGCCGCGCAGCGGGGTGGCGATCAGGGTGCCGCCGCGCAGGCTCTTGGAATTGCCCATGGAGGACACGACCACGTCCAGGGGCTGACCGGGCTGGGCAAAGGCGGGCAGCTGGGTGGTGACCATGACCGCGGCGATATTGCGCGGCTGCATGGTGACGCCCGGTGGCAGGACCACGCCAAATTGCTGCAGCATGGCGGCCAGGCTCTGGCCGGTGAAGGGGGCCTGGGTGGTCTGGTCGCCGGTGCCGTCGAGGCCGACCACCAGGCCGTAGCCGGTGAGGGGGTTGGAGCGCACGCCGGCGACGGCGGCAACTTCCTTGATACGGGTGGCCTGGGCCGGCAGGGCGGCCAGCGCGAGGCACAGGGCCAGCCCGCTCAATGCCGCAGTGGCAAGCCCGGACAGCGGCTTTGGCAGGAGGGGGATTCGGGTGGGCATGGCGGTTGCACGGTAGGTCTCGTGCAACCGATTCTGGGCAAACTTAAGTGGGCGAAAGACTCAAAAAGAAGCGGGACAACCAGCCTATTTGATGGGCTTGTTCCTGCGGGCCGCGGCCGCGCTGCTCCACCCGCACATTGGCGATCTGGGCGGAAGAGACGGTATTGCCCTGCTGGATGGCGCGCGGGTCCACCTGGCCGGAGAAGCGCAGCACATCCACATTGCTGTTCACGCCGATCTGCTTCTCGCCGGTGAGCATCAGGTGGCCGTTGGGCAGCACCGCGGTCACGACGGCGGTGATGGTGCCGTTGAACTCGTTGGTGTTCTGGTTGCTGCCCTTGCCGGCATTGGCCGAGGTGGAACTGGCACCCACGCTGGCGCGGCCGAAGGAATTGGGCGCGATGCCGGGCAGGGCGGTGATGCTGCCGCTCAGGCTGCCCTTGCGGTCCAGCGCACTGCTGGAGCTCTGGGTGGCGCTGATGCGCTCGACGATCTGGATGGTCACCGTGTCGCCCACCATGCGGGCGCGGTGGTCTTCGAACAGCGGCCGGTAGCTGACCTGCTGGTAGATGGCGCCGTTGACGGGGCCGGCATTGGGCTGCAGGGGGAGCTGCACCACCGGGGTGGTTTCCAGGTCCACGCGCGGCGTGGGCGGCACCACCGTGGCGCAGCCGCCCAGGGCGGCGGCCAGGGTCAGCAGGATCAGGCTAGGGCGGCGGCTCATGGCGGGGCTCCTCAAATCTGGGCGAGCTTTTGCAGCATCTGGTCCGAGGTCTGCACGGCCTTGGAGTTGAGCTCGTAGGCGCGCTGGGTCTGGATCATCTGCACCAGCTCCTCCACCACATTGACGTTGGAGGTTTCGACAAAGCCCTGCTGCAGGGCACCCATGCCGTTGGCATTGGGGGCGCCGGCGTTGGGGGCGCCGGAGGAGGCCGTCTCGGTGAACAGGTTCTGGCCGCGCGGCTCCAGGCCGGCCGGATTGATGAAGTTGGCCAGCTGGATCTGCCCGAGGTTCTGCGGCTGGGCATTGCCGGGCACGGTGACGGTGACCGTGCCGTCGGCGCCCACCGTCAGGCTCTGGGCATTGGCCGGCACGGTGATGCCGGGCAGCAGGGTGTAGCCGTTGTTGGTGACGATCTGGCCGTTGGCGTCCAGCTGGAAGCTGCCGTCGCGGGTGTAGGCCGTGGTGCCGTCGGGCTGCTGGATCTGGAAGAAGCCATTGCCCTTGATCGCCAGGTCCAGATTGTTGGTGGTCTGCTGCAGATTGCCCTGGCTGAAGATGCGCGAGGTGGCCACGGCGCGCACGCCCAGGCCCACCTGCAGGCCGGTGGGCAGCTGGGTCTGCTCGGTGGTGTTGGCGCCGGTCTGGCGCAGGTTCTGGTAGATCAGATCCTCGAACACCGCGTGCGAGCGCTTGTAGCCATTGGTGGCCACGTTGGAGAGGTTGTGGGAGATGGTGTCCAGCTGGGTCTGCTGGGCTTCCATGCCGGTCTTGGCAATCCAGAGCGAGCGAATCATGGCGGCAATCCTTAGGTGGTGCCCAGCAGCTTGGCGGACTGCTGGCCCTGGGTCTGAGCGATCTGCAGCAGCTTCATCTGCTGTTCGAACTGGCGGGCGGCAGCGATCATGCTGACCATGGTCTCCACGGCGCTGACATTGCTGCCTTCCAGCGCCCCGTCCTGCAGCCGGGCGGCGGGATCGGCCGGCAGGTCACCATCGGCGGCACGGAACAGGCCGTCCTCGCCGCGGGTCATCTTGGCCTCGGGCGTGACCAGCTTGAGCCGGCCGACGTTGACCGGATTGCCGGTGGGCAGCTTGGCGGTGAGGGTGCCGTCGCTGCCGATCTGCAGCGTGCTGTCGGGCGGCACATTGATGGGGCCGCCATCGCCCAGCACCTGCAGGCCGTTGCGCAGCACCAGCAGGCCCTCGGCATTCACGTCCAGGGCGCCGGCGCGGGTGTAGGCCTCGGTGCCGTCCAGCCCCTGCACGGCGAGCCAGGCATTGCCCTGCATGGCCACGTCCAGATTGCGGCCGGTGGCGTTGATCACGCCGGGGGCGTCGTTGTAGCCGATGGTGGTTTCCAGGGCGTAGGCGCGGGTGGTGGCGCCGTCGCCGCGCACCGGCACGGCCCGGAAGGCCTGCAGCTCGGCGCGGAAGCCATTGGTGGAGACATTGGCCAGGTTGTGGGACAGCACGTCCTGGCGCTGCATGGCCGCCTTCGCGCCGGCCATGGACAGGTAGATCATGCGGTCCATCTGGAGCCTCCGTCAGTCGCGGCCTGCGTCAGCGCAGGTTCACCAGGGTCTGCAGCACCTGGTCCTGGGTCTTGATGGTCTGGGCATTGGCCTGGTAGACGCGCTGGGCGGTCACCATATTCACCAGCTCGGCGGTCAGGTCGATGTTCGACTCTTCCAGGGCGCCGGCCTGCAGCTTGCCCATATTACCGTCGGTGGGCGTGCCCACCACCGGGTCGCCCGAGGTGAAGGTGCGGGCCCAGACATTGCCACCCAGGGGCTGCAGGCCCTGCGGGTTGCGGAAGGTGGCCAGCTCCACCTGGCCGGCGGGCTTGGACTCGCCGTTGGAGTAGCGGGCGGTGACGATGCCGTTGGACTCCACCACGATGCCGCTGAGCTGGCCGGGGGCGTAGCCGTCCTGGCTGAGGTCGGTCACGGCGAAGGTGGAGCCGTTCTCGGTGGCGCCCAGGATGTCGAAGGCGATGCCAGGGGTGGTGGTGACGGTCTGGTCGATGGGAATGCCCAGGGTGGGCGCGCCCGCCGCATTCACGCCCGGGGGCACCTGCAGGTTCAGCTTGGTGCTGGGCGAGACCGGCTTGCCGCCCTGGGGCAGGAAGGTCATCTGCGTGTAGGGCGTGGTGGGGTTGTTGTTGGCGTCCAGCGCGATGGGGTTGCCAGCGGCGTCGACCTTGACCGGGGTGCCGTTGGCCGTGGCATAGACGTTGTAGACCGTGTTGCCGGCGGCGTCGCGGGTGGCGGCGCGCTGGAAGTACAGGGTCAGGGCCACGGGCTGGCCCTTGGCGTCAAACACCGTCATCGAGGTGGCGTTGTTGTAGGTCGCCGGGTTGTTGAGCGTGATGCCGGTGATCTCGGTGCCCGCGGCGTCCTTGGGGGCGGTGGGCTTGGCGCGGGAGTCCAGATTGAACTCCATCTTGATATTGGCGCTGACCTTGGGGTCGATGCCCTTGGTGGGCAGTTGCAGGGGCTGGGCCAGACCGGGCTGGATCACGCCCGTGCCGTCGGCCGGGTAGCCCAGCAGCTGCAGGCCGTCGTTGTTGACGATGTAGCCGGTGCGGTCCACCTTGAACTGGCCGTTGCGCGTGTACATGGTGGGGCTCTTGCCGTCGCTGAGCTGGAAGAAGCCCGCGCCGTTGATGGCCATGTCCATGGGGTTCTCGGTGGTGGTGATATTGCCCTGCGTGAACTGCTGGGCCACCGCCTGCAGGGTGGTGCCAATGCCCACATTGTTGGTGCCGGCGCCGTTCAGGGCCGTGGCATACATATCGGCAAACTCGGCGCGCGAGGCCTTGACGCCGAAGGTGTTGGCGTTGGCCACGTTGTTGCCGATGACTTCCAGGTTCTTGCTGGAGGCATTGAGACCGGAGAGACCTTGTTGGAAGCTCATGGTGATTCCTTGAACGGGAAAGGGGCGGGCCTCAGTCGATCAGCTTGACGGCGCTGTAGTCGACCATGCCCATGCCGGCCAGCTTGACCTGGAAGCGTGCGCCGTTGGTGTTGATGGCCACCACCTTGTCGGTGGCGTAGGCGGTGGTGGCCACGTCCTTGCCGGAGCGGGTGGCGACCACGCGGAACTTGAGGTTGTCGTAGCCCACGGCCTTGTCGGCCGGCCACTCGAACTTCTGCAGGCCGGCGCTCTGGGCGCCGAGCTCCTTGGTGTCGATCACGGAGCCGGAGGGGCTGAGCACCTCCAGGCGCACCCGGTCGGCGGCGCCGGCCAGGTCGTAGGCGCCCTTGCCCGTCTTGGTGCCGTTGACGTCGCTGAGCACCAGGTTGTTGCCGGCCAGGGTCACATCGCGGCCCACCAGGGCCACGCTTTGCAGGGCCTGCATCTGGGTGAACTGCGAGCCGAGGGACTCGATGCTCTTGCTCAGGGTGCTGATGCCCGAGACGGTCTGGATCTGGGCCATCTGGCTGGTGACCTGGGCGTTGTCCAGTGGGTTCATCGGGTCCTGGTTCTGCATCTGCGCGACCAGCAGCTTGAGAAAACGGTCCTGGGTGTCCACCGCGTTCTTGCTGACGGCCGTGCCCTTGCCATTGCTCAGGGTCTGGTTGAGGCTGGTGACGTCCATGCTTGTGACTCCGCTTCAGCTGTCCGCTCAGGACTGGCCCATCTGCAAGGTCTTGAGCAGCAGGTTCTTTGCCGTGCTCATGACCTCGACGTTGTTCTGGTAGGAGCGCGAGGCCGAGATCATGTTGACCATCTCCTCCACGCTGTTGACGTTGCTGTAGGTGACATAGCCTTCGGCATCGGCCTGCGGATGCTTGGGGTCGTGCACGCGGCGGCCCGGGCTCTGGTCTTCGGTGATCTGCGAGACCCGCACGCCGGCGGTGCCCAGGTTGTTGCCCGCACCCAGGAGGGCGGTCTGGAACACGGTCTGGCGCGCCTTGTAGGCCTGGCCGTCGGGGCCGGCCACGGTGTCGGCATTGGCCAGATTGCTGGCCACCACATTCAGGCGCTGGCTCTGGGCGCTGACGGCGCTGCCGGAGATGCCAAAGATCTGGAACATGGACATGGCGCGGGCTCCTGGATGAAATCAGGCCGATCAGGCCGCGTTATGCGACTTCATCGCGTCCAGCGTGGTGCGCACGCTGCCATTGATGAAACGCAGCGTGGCCTCGTACTTGACGGTGTTGTCCACGAAGTTGGCGCGCTCGCGGTCCATGTCCACCGAATTGCTGTCCAGATTGGTCTGGGCGGCGGTGGAGTAGAGCTTCTCGCTGTCGCCGCGGGCGCCGGCCAGGGGCGCCATATGGCCGGCGCTGGTGGTGTTGAGCGCACCGGGAACGGCCGCCGTGCCCGTGGCTTCGCGCAGCGCCCGTGCAAAGTCCATGTCCCGGGCCTGGTAGCCCGGGGTGTCGGCATTGGCAATATTGCTGGCGAGCTGGCGCTGGCGCTCCGAGCGCAGGCTCAGGGCCTGTGCCTGGAAATTCAGTGCATCGGTCAGTCGGTTGATCATGGTGCGAGCCCTCCGTACAGCGGTGGCAGCTTGGCGATTGAATGGGATTGTGTTGGGCAGGTCGGAAAACATGAGCGGGAAAAGCGTGGGCTTTGCTGCGCATTTCGGCCCTAAAGAAACAGGCGCCGGGCCCTAAAGTGGCTGCCATGGATCAAAACGCCCAAGCTCCCGCCGGTGCCCCGCAGCACCGCCGACCGAGTCCGCGGCGCGCCCGGCTTGCCCTGGCGCTGCTGCTGACCGGTGGGGGGCTGGCTGCCCAGGCCCAGCAGGCCCAGGTGCTGGCGCCCGAGCTGCTGAGCCATGTGCAGCAGCTGGCGCTCTCCGGCGCCCGGGCCGGCGCGCCGGACGGGGCGAGGGTGGAGGTGCAGCTGGGCCAGCTTGATGCCCGCCTGCGCCTGGCCCCCTGCCGCCAGGTCCAGCCCTATCTGCCGCCCGGCCTGCGCATGTGGGGCAAGACCCGCATCGGCCTGCGCTGCCTGGACGGCGCCCAGGCCGGCAGCGGCGCGGCCCGCTGGAATGTGACCCTGCCGGTGCGCGTGCTGGTGCATGCCCGCGCCGTGGTGGCGGCCCAGGCTTTGCCGGCGGGCACGGTGCTGGCGCCCGAGCTGCTGCAGACCGCCGAGGTCGATATCGCCGGTGAGGGCGGCCAGGTCTTCATGGAGATTGCCGCCCTGGAAGGGCGCAGCCTGCAGCACCCCCTGACGCCCGGCGAGGCGGTGCGCAGCACCGATCTCAAGGCCCGGCGCTGGTTTGCCGTGGGCGAGCGGGTGCAGGTGCTGGCCAGCGGGCCGGGTTATGCCATCAGTGGCGAGGCCCAGGCCCTGGAGCCCGGTCTGGAAGGCCAGGAGGTGCGTGTTCGCTTTGAGAACGGACGCACCGTCACGGGGCGCGCCGTGGGCGAGCGCCGGGTGGAGGTGTTCCTGTGAACCCCCTCACTTCCGTGGAATTGTCTAAAGTCCCGGCGCAACGGGTCGATACACCGAGCAACCTGGACGGTTTTCGGACCGGCCCGAGCTTTGGAGATCAACATGAAAATCGGTAACAGCCCCGAAAAGATGGCCTCGACGCCAGTCGGGACCAACGGTGCCGCCGACGCTGCCCGCCCAGGCGCCAAGCCGGCTGCCAGCACGGCCGCCGGCAAGGGCCCCGAGGCCAGCGCCCAGATCAATCTGTCCAGCACGGCCAACGCCATGCTGTCCGGTGTGCCGGGCGACGGCAGCTTCGACGCCGAGAAGGTGGGCCGCATCTCGCAAGCCATCTCCGAAGGGCGTTTCAGCATCAATGCCGACGCGATCGCCGACAAGCTGATCGCCAACGCGCAAGAAATGCTGTCGCGCGCCGCGCCGCACTGAGTCACAGCACCGGCCCTGCCGGACTGAGCCCCAGAACCTCCCATCAGCCGAACGAGATCAACGCCTGCGGCGGATACCGTTATGCACGCCTTGCCCCCCATCGACACGAATCAAGCGCCCGACGCGGCCCTGGGCCAGGCCCTGGAGCAGCCGCTGCTGGCCGTGGAAAGCTGCCTGAACCTGCTGGGCGAGGCCTTGCTGCGTCGTGACAGCCAGGCCATCGAGCTGCATGCCAGCGCCCTGCATCAGGCCCTGGCCGAGGCCATCGCCATGTTCAGCGAAGCGGCCCGGGCCGGCCAGGTGCCCCCCAGCCTGCGCAACCGCCTGGTCCAGGCCGGCGGCCGCGTGGCCGCTCAGCGCGAGTCCCTGGCCCGGGCTACCGCGGCCCTGGACCGCGCCATCGATGTGCTGATGCCCGGCGAGGCCACGGGCCTGTATTCCGCCCTGGGCAAGAGCGAGCGCAAGAGCCTGGGCGGCGGGTCCTACCAGGCCTGATTCCCCGTTCCTCTCCCTGCAACAAAGCCACCCTCGGGTGGCTTTTTTGCGTCTGTCTTTCTTGCGTCGTCAGCTGGTGGCCTTGCGGCGCACGCAGTCCAGATAGGCGTGGCCGTCGGGCGGCAGGCCGCTGCGCTGCGAGGCCCAGATCATCTCGCCCAGGCAATCCATGGCCGCATGCTGGGCCTCATGGGCCGAGTTGCGCCGGGCGGCCAGCAGGTCCAGGGCCTGACGGATGCCCGTGGGCTGGTCGATGGAGTGCTGCTCGCTGATGGTCAGGTGCATGGACAGGTGCAGAAAGGGATTGGTGCGGCCTTCCTCCACCGTGTAGACGGCGTTGACCGCGGCCTCCTCGTCGGCCAGCTCGGCGTGGTACTCCGGATGCTCGTCAATCCAGCGGGCGGCCAGGGCTTCCATGGGGATCAGGGGGCTGCCATCACGCAGCTTGCGGTAGGTGGCGCAGAAGAAGCGGCGCACCTCGATTTGGGAGGGGGCGAACATGGCCCGATTGTCGCAGCCCCGCCCTGCGCGCGCCGCCGGCTGTGCTCAAGACCCCGCCGGGCCGCCCGTCTCGCCGGGGGGCGTGGCCGCCGGGCTGTTCCAGGAATGCGGGGCGCGGCGTCGCGCCTGGCGCTCCTGGGCCAGCAGCTCCTCCAGCTGCTGGCGGCCGTTGCGCGTGATCTCGAAGACCTTGGCCGGATCGTGGCGGTGGTGGATCAGGCGCTCGATCTGCTCCAGGCTGTGGTGGCGGAAGCGCCAGGCCAGCTTGCGCGCCTCGTGCGGCTGCAGGCCCAGCAGCTCCAGCACGCTGCGCGCGCTCATCAGGGCCGAGTCCAGGGTCTCGCGCTCGATCAGGCTGACGCCGCGCTCGCGCAGATCGAAGTAATGCTGCAGATTGCGGGCCCGGGCCACGACCTGCAGCTGCGGGAAGTGTTCGCGCGCTAGGCTGGCGATCTCCAGGCTGTGGCCCACATCGTCCACTGCGATCACCAGGATGCGCGCCTGTTCGGCCCCGGCGGTGCGCAGCAGGTCCAGGCGCGTGGCGTCACCAAAGAAGACCCGCCAGCCAAAGCGCCGCAGCAGGGCCACGGCCTCGGCATCATGGTCCAGCACCGTGGCCTCGAAGCCGTTGGCAAAGAGCAGGCGACCCACGATCTGGCCGTAGCGGCCGAAGCCCGCGATGATGATGGGCGCCTGCTGCGGATTGCGCAGCTGGGCCTCCTCGGGCGCACTGCGGCGCGCCAGCTGGGAGGCCAGCAGGCGGTCGCTGGCCAGCAGCAGGGCGGGGGTGCAGGCCAGGGACAGCGCCACGGCCGCCACCAGGGCCGAGTTCTGGCCGGCCGTGATCAGGCCGGCCTGCTGGGCCAGCTGGAAGACCACGAAGCCGAACTCGCCCCCCTGGGCCAACAGCAGCACGAAGACCGGCCGCTCGGGCCCCGGTATCTTCATCCAGCGCGCCATCAGGCTCAGCAGGGCGGCCTTGCAGCCCAGCAGGGCCAGCAGCAGGCCCAGCACCAGCAGGGGTTGCTCCACCAGCACCCGCAGGTCCAGCCCCATGCCCACGGCCATGAAGAACAGGCCGAGCAGGATACCGCGGAAAGGCTCGACATCGGCCTGCAACTCGTGGCGGTAGGAGGAATCGGCCAGCAGCACGCCGGCCAGGAACGCGCCCAGGGCGGCCGACAGCCCCACCGCATGCATCAGGCTGGCCGTGCCCAGCACCAGGAGCAGGGCGGCGGCGGTGAAGATCTCGGGCGTGCGGCTGCGCGCGATCCAGCGCAGCAGCGGGCCCAGGGCCAGGCGCCCGGCCAGGCCGATGGCCAGCATGGCGCCCAGGGCCTTGAGCACGCCGGTCGTGCCGCCGCCGGTGCTCGCGGCATCGCTGAGCGCCACCAGGGGAATCAGGGAGAGCACGGGAATCGCCGCGATGTCCTGCAGCAGGGCCACACTGAGCACGCTCTGGCCGGCCGTGGTGGGCCCCAGATTGCGCTCTGCCAGCACCGCCAGGGCCACCGCGGTGGAGGACATGGCCAGGCCCAGGCTCACCACGAGGGCCAGGCGCCAGGGCTGGTTCAGCAGCAGGGCCAGGCCCATCAGCAGGGCGGCCGAGCCCAGCAGCTGCAGGCTGCCCCAGCCGAACACGGCGCGGCGCATGGACCAGAGCCGGCGCGGCTCCAGCTCCAGGCCCACCAGGAACATCATCAGCACCACGCCGAACTCGGCCAGCTCCAGGATGGTGTCGGGCTTGTTCACCAGGCCCAGCACGGCCGGGCCGATCAGCACCCCGGCCACCAGATAGCCCAGGATGGAGCCCAGACGCAGGGCGCGTGCCAGGGGCACGGCCAGCACCGCCGCGGCCAGGAAGACCAGGGGCAGGTGCAGGGGATTGCCGTGCGCTTCCATCACAAGCTCCCCACGGGGCTGAAGAGGGGCGGGCGCGCATCCAGCGGCACCTCGGGGGTGTCGCCACGGGGGGCGGGCGGGCACCAGGCGGGGTAGCTGCGCAGGCGCTCGATGAAGCCGCGCACATGCTGCTGCACCTCGGCCTCGCTGGCGCGGTGGGCGCCATGCAGCACCCAGGGCGGCAGCCAGCGCATGCCGCACAGGCGGGCCGTCTGGGCCTGGGGCAGCAGGAAGGCGTCCAGGCTGTGTTCGTTATGGCCGGCGGGTGTGTAGGAGGCGGCGCTGCCGCCGGTGGAGCTCAGCAGCCAGAGGTCCTTGCCCTGCAAGGCCTGACCCCCGGGCCCATAGGCCCAGCCGAAGCCCAGCACCTCGTCCACCCAGAGCTTGAGCAGGGCGGGCATGCCGTACCAGTGCAGCGGGTGCAGCCAGATCAGCAGGCGCGCCTGGGCCAGGGCCTGCTGCTCGGCCTCCACATCGATGTGGTAGTCGGGATAGAGGGCATAGAGGTCGCGGGTCTGCAGATGGCCGGGGCCGTGGGAGGCGGCGCGGGCCGCCTGCAGCAGTTGCTGACTGATGTGGGACTGGGCCAGATCGGGGTGGGCACACAGGAGGAGGATGTCGGCCATGGGCGCTAGCGTAACCGCTGCGGGCCCGGCTACCATGGCGGCGCTTTAGAGCAGACCGCTAGCACAACGAGGAGGCTCCAGCATGCCCGTGATCATGGTCGCCAATCCCAAGGGCGGGGTCGGCAAGTCCACCCTGGCCACCAATATCGCCGGCTATCTGGCCCGCCAGGGCCACGCCGTGATGCTGGGCGACCTGGATGTGCAGCAGTCCTCGCGCCAGTGGCTGGCGCAGCGCGCGCCGGGCCTGCCGCCGATACAGAGCTGGGAGCTCAGCAAGGCCGAGGGCAAGACCCTGGCCAAGCCGCCCAAGGGCGTGAGTCATGTGGTGCTGGACACGCCGGCCGGCCTGCATGGCAAGCGCCTGGAGGCCGGCGTTGCCCTGGCCGACCGCCTGCTGATTCCCCTGCAACCCAGCCTGTTTGACATCCAGGCGACATACAGCTTTCTGCAGAGCCTGCAAGATCTGCGCGGTCAGAGCGGGCGCGGCCCGGCCCTGGCCTTGGTGGGCATGCGCGCCCGGGAGGGCACCTTGTCGTCGCAGCAGCTGCAGCAGTTCGTGCAGGGCCTGGACGTGCCGGTGCTGGGTCTGCTGCGCGACACCCAGAACTATGTGCAACTCGCGGCCCGCGGTCTGACGCTGTGGGACGTGGCCCCGGGGCGTGTCGAGCGCGATCTGGCGCAGTGGCAGTCCCTGCTGGCCTGGCTGGATGCTTAGGGAGAACATGCGAAGCTTTGAACGCCTGGAAGAGCTCATCCCCCTGGTGGGGCAGGAGATCGGCTGCAGCGACTGGCTGCTGGTGGACCAGGCGCGTATCACGCGCTTTGCCGAGGCCACCGAAGACCGGCAGTGGATCCATCTGGACGCCGAGCGCGCCGCGGCCGGCCCTTATGGCGCCACCATCGCCCACGGCTTTCTGACCCTGAGCCTGCTGCCGGCCTTCTTCGAGAGCGGCTTCGCCATCACCCAGACCCGCATGGGCCTGAACTACGGCCTGAACCGGGTGCGCTTTCCCGCCCCGGTGCCCGCGGGCAGCCGGCTGCGCGGGCGCTTTCGCCTGCTGGCCTATGAGCCGCTGGAGGGCGGGGCCCAGCTGACGGTGGAGGTGACGGTGGAGCGCGAGGGCGGCGACAAGCCGGTCTGCGTGGCCGAATCCCTGACGCGGCGCTATCGCTGAGCCTGCTGGTCGGCTCGGGATAGAAGTATCAGAGTTTGCATTTCGAACATTTTTCGCTGGATATCACCCATGAGGGGTGTGCCGGCGGGCGAAGCGCTCTTCTATGATCCGCCCCGGTAACCATGCACAGAACCGCGCATTTCGCTTCATCACAAGACAAGAAGGGCCGAGCATGAAAGTACTGCTCATTGATGATCACCCGCTGATCCTGTCGGCCCTGCAGACCGTCATCGAAGGCCTGGGCGACAACGTCCAGGTGATCGGTGCGGACAGTGCCGCCGCCGCGCGCCGCACCCTCAAGGAACAAGAGGATTTCGACCTGGTGCTGCTGGATCTGCAGCTGGGCGATGCCAGTGGCTTCGATGTGCTGGACGAGTTCCGCGCCGCTTACCCGGCCCTGCCCGTGGTGGTGATTTCGGCCTCGGACCGCGCCAGCGATGTGATCCGCGCCATCGACCAGGGCGCCATGGGTTTTGTGCCCAAGCGCAGCAGCACCGAGATGCTGTCCCAGGCGCTCAAGCTGGTGATGTCGGGCGGCATCTATGTGCCGCCCATGAGCCTGGGGCATGAGGTGCCGCCGGAGCCGGTGCCCACCGTGGGCGGCAATCCGCGCCTGCAGCAGATCCAGCAGGCGGCCAGCGCGCCGGGCTTCCAGACCCCGGGCAGCCTGGACGGCCTGTCCCTGACCCCGCGCCAGACCGATGTGCTGGCCCTGCTGCTGCAAGGCAAGCCCAACAAGATCATCGCCCGCGAGCTGGGCGTGTCGGTGGAGACCATCAAGGACCATGTGGCCGCGGTGCTCAAGGCCCTGGGCGTGAGCTCGCGCACCCAGGCCGTGCTGGCCGTGGGCCAGATGCTGCAGCGCCAGCCGGACGCGCAGTTCTCCACCTGGCGCTCGCCGGCCTGAGCGCCCGAGTTCCCGCAAGCAAAAAGCCCGAGGCACCGGCCGGTTCCTCGGGCTTTGCCCTTTGAGGGGGGGGGGAGGCTGCGGCTCAGCTGGGCGCGTAGGCCAGGCGCACGTAGATGGGGGCGAAGGCCTCGGCCTGGGTGATCTCGAGCAGGCGCTCGCGCGCCAGCTCCAGCATGGCGATGAAGGTCACCACCAGGACCTGGGGGCCGCGGTCCACCTCGAACAGGTCTTCGAAGAGCGCGAAGCGCTGGCCCTGCAGGCGGCGCAGCACGATGCTCATGTGCTCCCGCACCGAGAGTTGTTCCCGGCTGATCTTGTGGTGCTGCTTGAGATTGGCGCGCTTGAGGATGTCCAGCCAGGCCTGGCGCAGATCATCCACCTCCACATCGGGGAAGCGCGGCGTGAGCGACTGCTCGATATGGATCTGGGCCCGCAGAAAGTCGCGGCCCAGCACGGGCAGGGCATCCAGGCGCGCGGCGGCCAGCTTGATCTGCTCATACTCCAGCAGGCGGCGCACCAGCTCGGCGCGCGGATCCTCGGGCTCGCTGCCGTCCTCGGTCTTCTTGGGCGGCAGCAGCATGCGCGACTTGATCTCGATCAGCATGGCCGCCATCAGCAGGTACTCGCTGGCCAGCTCGAGATTGGTGGAGCGGATCTGCTCCACATAGCTGAGGTACTGGCGGGTCACGTCCGCCAGCGGGATGTCCAGGATGTTGAAGTTCTGCCGCCGGATCAGATAGAGCAGCAGGTCCAGCGGGCCCTGGAAGGCCTCCAGAAACACCTCCAGCGCCTCGGGCGGGATGTAGAGGTCCTGGGGCAGGGTGAAGAGCGGCTCGCCGTAGAGGCGGGCCACGGCCACGCCGTCCACGGTGTGCGGCAGCACGGCAGCCGCCTCACCGGACTCGGGAGGCAGCTCGGGCGCCAGCAGGGCGGGATCGCTCACGCGGTGGGGTCCGCTGGGCAGGTCCGCAAGGCCCGGGGCTTAGTCGCTCTTGGTCTGGTAGACGTAGGCCTGCTGGGCCACGCGGGCGGCGCGGAAGTCGGCCTGGTTCTGGCGGTCCACCGGCTTGTCCCACAGCAGGGCGCGGCCGGCGCGCTGCTCGGCTTCCAGCGTGGGCTTCTTGGCCTTCAGCTCATCGATGAAGTTCGTGACGTCGGACTTGTAGGGCTTCCAGAACAAAGGCATGGTGGTCGTCAGCTAGAGAGTCTTGCGACTCGAATCCCGGGATTTTACAGGGCGGCACCGGCTCGGGCCTGCCGCCAGGCGGCCAGATCGGCATGAATGCCGTCCTCGCCCAGCGCGAGCGCCAGGCCGCCGCGCTCGATCAGGCTGGCGGGCTGGGGATTGAGGCCGCAGAGCGTGAGCCGCCGGCCCTGGCGGGCCAGGGCGCGCTGCAGCTGGGCCAGGGCGTCCAGCCCCGAGCTGTCCATGGACACCAGCAGCTGCATGTCCAGCAGCAGCTCGCGGCAGTCGGCCGGCAGCTGCTCGGCCAGGCCCTCCACCTTGCCCACGGCGCCGAAGAAGAGCGAGCCATAGAGCTTCAGGACTCGGGCGCCGGGCGGGAGCCCGGTCGCGTCGTCCAGGGGCTCGGCGCGGAACAGGGTGCTCATGCGGTAGATGAAGAAGAGGCAGGCCAGCACCAGGCCCACCTCCACGGCCACCGTCAGGTCGAAGACCACGGTCAGCACAAATGTACCCAGCAGGATGGTGCGGTAAGGCGCGTTGAACTGGCGCAGGCGTGCGAACTCATGCCACTCGCCCATGCGCAGGGCCACCACCAGCAGGATGCCGGCCAGGGCTGCCAGGGGCACGGCGCTGGCCAGGGGGGCGGCCACCAGCACGATGAGCAGCAAGGTGGCAGCATGCACCATGCCCGCCACCGGCGTGGCGGCGCCGGCCCGCACATTGGTCACGGTGCGGGCGATGGTGCCGGTGGCGGGAAGGCCGCCAAACAGCGGCGCCACCATATTGGCCACGCCCTGGGCCATCAGCTCCTGGTTGGGGTCGTGGCGCGGCAGGCCCTCGCTCATCTGGTCGGCCACGCGGGCGCAGAGCAGGGACTCGATGGCGCCCAGCAGGGCGATGGTGAGGGTGGGGATGACGAGGCGCTGCACGCTCTGCCATTCCAGCGCCGGCCAGGCAAAGTCCGGCAGGCCGGCTGGGATGCCACCGAAGCGGCTGCCTATGGTCTCCAGCGGCAGCTGCAGGCCCCAGGCCGCCAGACCCGCGGCCACCAGGGCCACCAGGGTGGGGGGCAGGGGCTGGAGGCGCGCCGGCAGGCGCGGCCACAGCAGCACCAGGGCCGCGCAGGCCAGGCCCATCAGCAACGCCAGCGGGTTGAACTGGTGCAGATGGGCGCCCAGGGCCTGCAGCTGGCCGAAGAAATCGGCCGGCATCTGCGCAATGTGCAGGCCCAGCAGGTCCTTGAGCTGGGACAGGGCGATCAGCACCGCGATGCCATTGGTGAAGCCGATCACGATGGACACCGGGATGTAGCGCACCAGGGCCCCCAGGCGCAGCGCGCCCAGGGCCAGCAGCAGCATGCCGGCCAGCATGGTGGCGATCAGCAGATTGGCCAGGCCATAGCGCTGCACGATGCCGTAGACGATGACGATGAAGGCGCCGGCCGGCCCGCCGATCTGCACATTCGAGCCGCCCAGGGCCGAGATCAGGAAGCCGGCAATGATGGCCGTGGCCAGGCCCTGCTCGGGCTTGACGCCCGAGGCGATGGCAAAGGCCAGGGCCAGGGGCAGGGGCAGGGCGACGACGCCCACCGTGAGGCCGGCGCCGGCGTCAGCGAGAAACTGGCGGCGGGAGTAGTCGCGCAGGCTGTCGAGCAGGCGCGGACGAAAGGGATGCAGCGGGACCATGGACTCTCCGGTTCGTGGCGGGACGACGGGGGGAGAGCGGGCCGGGTGGTCCGCAGTGGTGGCGCCGGGCGATGAAGCGCCGGCGCCGGCTGATCAGCAGGCAGCGGTTGGCCGGGGTGAAGGCGGTCATCGCGCGTTCGGCCCCGTCGCTTAGTGCTGCTTCAGCGCACCCGCATGCCGGGCTGGGCGCCGGGGAAGGGCTCCAGCACGAAGATGCCGGGGTGGGCCTTCTCGTCGGCATGGCTGGCGGCCAGCACCATGCCTTCGCTGAGACCGAACTTCATCTTGCGCGGTGCCAGATTGGCCACCATCACCGTGAGCTTGCCTTCCAGATCCTCGGGCTTGTAGGCGCTCTTGATGCCGCTGAAGACATTGCGGGTCTTGCCCTCGCCCACGTCCAGGGTCAGGCGCAGCAGCTTGTCGGAACCCTCGACAGGCTCGGCCTTGAGGATCTTGGCGATGCGCAGATCCACCTTGGTGAAGTCGTCGATCTTGATCTCGGGGGCCAGGTCTTCACCACCAGGCAGGACCTTGGGCGCGGCGGGCGGCTCGAACAGGGCTTCCAGCAGCTTGGGGTCCACGCGCTGCATCAGGTGCTCGTAGGCGCCGATCTGGTGGGCACCCAGGGTGCGCTGCGCGTCGGCGAACTGCAGGGGTTCCACCTTGAGGAAGCTTTCTACGCGCGCCACCAGGGCCGGCAGCACCGGCTTGAGGTAGATGGACAGCAGGCGGAAAGCCTCGATGCAGACCGAGCACACATCCTGCAGCACCTGGTCCTTGCCCTCGAGCTTGGCCAGCTCCCAGGGCTTGTTCTGGTCCACATACTCGTTGACGCGGTCGGCCAGCAGCATGATCTCGCGCAGGGCCTTGCCGAACTCGCGGGTCTCGTAGAGCTCGGCGATGGCGCCGGCCTGTGCGCGCAGGCCGTCGAGCAGGGTGCTGCCTTCCACGCCCACATCGGCCGAGAGCCGGCCCTCGAAGCGCTTGGCCAGGAAGCCGGCGGCGCGCGAGGCGATGTTGATGTACTTGCCCACCAGATCGCTGTTGACGCGGGCGACGAAGTCCTCGGGGTTGAAGTCCAGGTCCTCGACCTTGCTGTTGAGCTTGGCGGCCAGGTAGTAGCGCAGCCACTCGGCGTTCATGCCCAGGTTCAGGTACTTGAGCGGGTCCAGGCCGGTGCCGCGGCTCTTGCTCATCTTCTCGCCGCCGTTGACAGTGAGGAAGCCGTGCACGAACACGTGGTTGGGCGTGCGGCGGCCGCTGAAATGCAGCATGGCCGGCCAGAACAGGGTGTGGAAGTAGGTGATGTCCTTGCCGATGAAATGCACCTGCTCCACGGACGGGTCGGCCATGAAGCCATCAAAGTCGCGGCCGGTCTTGGCGAAGTAGTTCTTCAGCGAAGCCAGGTAGCCGATGGGCGCGTCCAGCCAGACGTAGAAGTACTTGCCCGGCGCGTCGGGGATCTCGATGCCGAAGTAGGGCGCGTCGCGGCTGATGTCCCAGTCGCCCAGGCCGCCATTGCCTTCCTCGTCCTTGGTGAACCATTCCTTGATCTTGTTCAGCACCTCGGGCTGCAGGCGGCCCGGGGTCTGGGTCCACTGCTCCAGGAACTCGACGCAGCGCGGGTCGCTGAGCTTGAAGAAGTAGTGCTCCGAGCTCTTCATCACCGGCGTGGCGCCGGTCAGCACCGAGAAGGGGTTCTTCAGCTCGGTGGGCGTGTAGACCGCGCCGCAGACTTCGCAGCTATCGCCGTACTGGTCCTTGGCGCCGCACTTGGGGCACTCGCCCTTGATGAAGCGGTCCGGCAGGAACATGGACTTCTGCGGATCGAAGAACTGCTCGATGGTCTTCACCGAGATCAGCTCATTGGCGCGCAGGGCCTTGTAGATGGTCTGCGAGAGCTCGTGGTTCTCGGCGCCATCGGTGGAGTGCCAGTTGTCAAAGCTGATGTGGAAGCCGTCCAGGTACTGCTTGCGGCCCGCCGCGATGTCGGCCACGAACTGCTGCGGCGTCTTGCCGGCCTTCTCGGCGGCAATCATGATCGGCGCGCCGTGGGCATCGTCCGCGCAGACGAAGTGCACATCCTGGCCCATCATGCGCTGGAAGCGCACCCAGATATCGGCCTGGGTGTACTCCATGATGTGGCCAATATGGAAATTGGCGTTCGCGTAGGGCAGGGCGGTGGTGACGAAGAGCTTGCGGGTCATGTCGGGCGTCGCGGGAAGAGCGGCGGCACCGGGAGCGGCGCCGCGCAGGACTGGCGATTTTAGGGGCTGGCGCCGACCGGAGCGCGAGCGAGCGGCAGCGCCTGCTCGCCACCCTGGCCCGAAGGTGGGGCGGCGGCGGTCCGGATCGGGCCTGTCCCTTCCTTCTGGGGCGTCCAGGCCGTCACCGAACTGTCGTACTTAGCGCCGGAAGCTCAAGTGGAACTCAAGGAACGCGCTTAAGTTTTTGATTTGCAAGGGCTCTGACAGCTATCCACCGTTCCTGTGGATAACTTTGTGGAGAAGCGGGATGCGAACTCGCTAAAGCCTTGTGGCATGGGCTCCCGCCTTGGCTTGCCTAATTTTTGTGCAGCCGGCAAAGTTTTATATGAATCAACAACTTAGCGATGAATCGGGAAAACGCGGAGCTGCGCCGCAGCAAGCGGGTCCGGCCTGGGTTTGGGGGCTCTCGCTGCGCTTGAAATGGGGATAAGTCAAGTCCCGTATCACAAAAATCACGCGCTTAGGGAGGCGTGCCCGGCTGCGGGCCAGCGCTATCCACGCCGTCTGTGGACAAGCTTGTGCACCCCCTTTCGATAGCGATCCCAAGTCATTGATTTGTAATGCTCATGCTTGGCCTGCCTCAGTTTTGGGCAGCGTGGAACCGCCATCCCTGGGGGCAACGCTGAACGGGCATGCTGCGCCGCACCGCTAAAATCGCGCACTTTGCAGCACAGCGACGCTAATGACGCAGCTAAAAGCGGCCCCCGAGGGCCTGGATCGGGCCATGGGAGCGGAGGGACGGACGGCGGGAAGCGGCAAGGCGCCCGCCCGTGCCCAGGACCATTTCGAGCTCAAGAGCGCCACGCTGGGCCTGCTGGTGCTGGAGCTCAAGACGGCCGACCTGGGCCTGCTCGGCGCCGAACTGCAGCAGCGCCTGGGGGACACGCCCGAGGTCTTTGACCGCGAACCCCTGCTGATCGATTTTTCCCAACTGCCGCAGAGCACGGCGGCCGCAGCGGACGCGGCCCAGGCCGAGCTGGGCCTGGGCGCCGAGCCGGCCCTGGACCTGGCGGCCCTGCTGAGCCTGCTGCGCGGCTACCGCATGCAGCCGGTGGCCGTGAGCGGCGCCGGCCCCGAGCTGCTGGCGCGCGCCCTGGCCCTGGGTCTGGCTGAAGCACCCGATGTGGACCCGGCCCCGCGCGCCGAGCCGCGCGTGCAGGAGGTGGTGCGCGAGGTTGTGCGCGAGGTGGTGGTGGAGCGTGCGGTGCCGGTGGAAGTGCCGGCCGAGGCGCCGCGCACCCTGGTGATCGACAAGCCCCTGCGTTCGGGCCAGCAGGTGTATGCCAAGGGCGCTGACCTGGTGGTGCTGGCCCTGGTGAGCCATGGCGCCGAGGTGATTGCCGATGGTCACATCCACGTCTACGCGCCGCTGCGTGGCAAGGCCATTGCCGGTGCGCGTGGCAACACCGAGGCCCGCATCTTTGCCGCCAGCCTGGAGGCCGAGCTGATCGCGATTGCCGGCATCTACCGCACCACCGAGAACCCGCTGCCCGACACCGTGCTGGGCAAGCCCGCCCAGGTGCGCCTGGAGGGCGAGAAGCTCGTCATGGAGCCGTTGAAAACATGACCCCCCTACGCGCTGCGCGCGCCCCCTCAAGAGGGCACACCCGAAGGACCGGCAAAGCCGGATCCTCGGGTGTCGCGCGGGACATCAAAAGCATGCGAGCCACCAGTTTTTCTAAGGACCTGAATCGATGAGCAAGATCGTTGTCGTGACTTCCGGCAAGGGCGGGGTGGGCAAGACCACCACCAGCGCCAGCTTCGCCACGGGCCTCGCGATGCGCGGCTACAAGACCTGCGTGATCGACTTCGACGTCGGCCTGCGCAATCTCGACCTCGTCATGGGTGCCGAGCGCCGGGTCGTCTACGACCTCGTCAACGTCATCCAGGGAGAAGCCAAGCTCACGCAGGCGCTGATCCGCGACAAGCGCGTCGAGACGCTCTACCTGCTGCCGGCCTCTCAGACCCGCGACAAGGACAATCTGACGCCGGAAGGTGTCGAAAAGGTCATCGCGGCCCTGAAGAACGCCTTCGACTGGGTGATCTGCGACAGCCCCGCCGGCATCGAGCGCGGCGCGACGCTTGCCATGCGCCATGCCGACATCGCCATCGTCGTCACCAACCCGGAAGTCTCCTCGGTGCGCGACTCTGACCGCATCCTGGGCATGCTCAACAGCAAGACCAAGCGCGCCATCGAAGGCAAGGAGCCCGTCAAGGAGCATCTGCTGATCACGCGCTACAACCCCAACCGCGTGGAAGGCGGCCAGATGCTCTCGCTGGAGGACATCCACGAGATCCTGCGCACCCAGCTGATCGGCGTGATCCCCGAGAGCGAGACCGTGCTGCAGGCCTCCAACCAGGGCCTGCCCGCCATCCACATGAAGGGCAGCGATGTGGCCGAGGCCTATGCCGATGTGGTGGCGCGCTTCCTGGGCGAGGACAAGCCCATGCGCTTCATCGAGGCGGTCAAGCCCGGTTTCTTCAAGCGCCTGTTCGGCGGCAAGTGAGGGAGTGAGTCAGATGGGTTTCCTGTCCTTCTTCCTCGGCGAGAAAAAGAACACGGCCACGGTGGCCAAGGAGCGCCTGCAGCTGATCCTGGCGCATGAGCGCAATGGCCGCAGCTCCAGCCCCGACTACCTGCCGCAGCTGCAGCGCGAGCTGGTGGCCGTGATCTCCAAGTACGTGTCCATCAACCCGGACGACATCAAGGTCCATATGGAGCGCGAAGGCAACCTCGAGGTGCTCGAGGTCAAGATCGAGCTGCCGGAACCGGGCAAGGCCTGACCCTCCGGTCCCTACAGGCTATCCAGCCGATTCAGCCGCCGCGGCCCGCCGCGGCGTGCCTGCTCCCGCAGCATGAAGAGGTAGAGGCTCTCCACCTTGGCGCGCGCCCAGGGCGTCTTGCGCAGAAACTTGAGGCTGGAGGCCACGCTGGGATCGCTCTGAAAGCAGCGGATCGCGATGCGCTGCCCCAGCTCCTGCCAGCCGAAATAGTCGGCCAGCTCGGTGACGATCATCTCCAGGGTCTTGCCCTGCAGCGGATCCTTGGGCTGGGTGGACGCTTCACTCATGGTCGAACTGGCGCCAGTTCTTGCCCTTGAACTGGGCGTAGAAGGTCTTGATCTCGCGCATATCGGCTTCCACATCGCCGGTGGGCCTGAACACCGGGCCCAGACCGCTGAGCTTGCGCTCGTAGTCCATATAGGCCATCACGATGGGCACCTGGGCCGTGTGGGCGATCCAGTAGAAGCCGGTCTTCCAGTAGCGCGTCTTGCTGCGTGTGCCCTCGGGCGGCACGATCAGCTGCACCGGGCCGTCCGCCGCCACCAGGGCCGCGGCCGAGGCTGCCACCAGATTGCTCGATTGCTCGCGGTTGACCGCGATGCCACCCAGCCAGCGCATCACCGCACCGAAGGGCCAGCGGAAGATCTGCTGCTTGCCCATCCAGTAGATGTTCAGGCGCAGGGCGAAGGCCACCATCAGCGTGTAGGGCAGATCCCAGTTGCTGGTGTGGGGCGCGGCAATCAGCACGCATTTGGGCTGGCCCGGCGGCAGGGCGCCGTCGAGCTTCCAGCCGCGGAGTTTGAGAAAGCCGCGCGAGAAGGCGCGCAGCAGGGTGTTGACGCCGGGCGTCGTGAAGATGGTGCGATGCATGGGACCGGGAGTGGGGAGATGCGGGCCGCTGGCGCGACCTGCCTGAACCCCGATTGTCCCAAAGCTCTGCCCTTTTTTCGGGCAATCCAGATCAATCGCAGCGAAATCAATCACTTGCGGCGCTGATCCGCTGGCTGTGCACGGACTTGTCCACAGCCGGCGGGGATAGATCGCCGCTTGCGCCCCTGGGTCGTCAGGACAGGCGGAAGCCCGCCACGGCCTCGACCAGCTGGGCCGACTGTTCCTTCAGGCTGGCGGCCGCGGCGGCCGATTCCTCGACCAGGGCGGCGTTCTGCTGGGTCATCTGGTCCAGCTGCTGCATGGCCTGGCCGATCTCCGAGAGCGTCAGCGCCTGGCTGGCGCTGGAGCTGGAGATCTCGCCAATGATGCGGGTCACGCGCTGCACGCTGTCCACCACCTCGCGCATGGTGCTGCCGGTGTCGGCCACCAGGCGGCTGCCGCCTTCCACGCGCTCCACCGAGGCGGAGATCAGGGCCTTGATCTCGCGCGCGGCCTGGGCGCTGCGCTGGGCCAGGGCCCGCACCTCGCCGGCCACGACCGCGAAGCCGCGGCCCTGCTCGCCGGCCCGCGCGGCTTCCACCGCGGCGTTCAGGGCCAGGATATTGGTCTGGAAGGCAATGCCGTCGATCACGCCGATGATGTCGGCGATCTTGTTGGAGGACTGCTGGATCTCGCTCATGGTGCTGACCACCTGCTCCACCATGGCGCCGCCGCGGCCGGCCACGTCCGACGCCGTCTTGGCCAGCTGGTCGGCCTCGCGGGCGGCATCAGCATTGAGCTTCACGCCGTCACCCAGCTGGGCCATGGCCGCGCCGGTCTGTTCCAGGCTGCTGGCGGCCTGCTCGGTGCGGTTGGACAGGTCCATATTGCCGGTGGCGATCTCGGCCGAGGCCAGGCGCACCTGCTCGGCCGCACCGCGCACGCCGGTGATGGTGCCGGCCAGGCTCTGCTGCATCTGCTGCAGGCTGCGGTGCAGCTCGGCCAGCTCGTCGCTGCCCTCGGCCGCCGTGCGGGCGCTCAGGTCGCCGCTGGCGATGGCCTGGGTCAGGGCCTGGGCCTCGGCCAGCGGGGCCGTGACCGAGCGGGTGATGGCGATGGCGATGAACACGCCCAGCGCCGTGGCCAGCAGCATCAGGCCCAGCACCAGGCTGCGCGTGGTCTGGGCCTCGGCCTCGGCCTCGCGACGCGCGGTCTGCAGCACCTCGCGGGTGTAATCGGCGTAGCGGTCGATGGTCTGCAGATAGGCTTCCATGGCCGGAATCAGCTCATCGGCCACGCGGCTCTGGATGTTCTCGCCGGCCTTCTTGCGCTTCATCAGGTCCTCGCGCGAGGCCTGGTACTTCTTGCGCGCCTCGCCGATCACATCGCTCAGGCGGTCGGCCTCGGGCGACTTGCTGATCTGGTCCAGCTCGGCCTGCACTTTGTCGATGCGCTCCGACACTTCCTTGGAGCGGCGGGTGAAGGCCTTCACAAAGCCTTCGTCGTCCACCGCCATGGAGACGATGCGGCGCTGGATGCTGCCCTCGCTCAGGCCGGCCCACTGGCGCGAGAGCTCCAGGGCGCGCATGTCCATCTCCACCAGCTGGGTGATGCGCTGGTTGAGCATGGACACCCGCACGATGCCGACGGCCGAGGCCACCATCATCAGCAGGATCACGAGGGCAAAGCCGGAGAGCACGCGGGTGCGCAGGCGCCAGGTATTGAGTTGGAACAGCATGGGGAGTCCGAATTTCTTGGGATGCCGGATGCTGCACCAGCCGCCCCCTGTGCAATCGTGACAAAAACGGGGGCAAGACGGCGCTTGTGTGAACTCTGTCCGGGATTGGCCCGGCGCGTGACAAAGCCGGGCGGATCGGGCCGGGATCAGGCCGGGTTCAGGTCGTGTTCAAGTCCTGGGCCAGCGGTGCCTGGAGCCGCAAGGGCCCCTCGCGGGGGCAGGCCACGCAGGGCAGTATCCAGCCCTCGGCCTTCTCCTCGGCCGAGAGCCCCGGCCATTCGACGCGGTAGTCCACCCGTCCCTGCAGCAGGGGTGCCATGCAGGCGCGGCAGGTGCCGTTGCGGCAGGAATGGGGCAGGCGGTAGCCGGCGGCCAGGGCCGCCAGCAGCAGGGTCTGGCCGGGCGGGCAGTCGAAGCGCCAGCCCTGGGGCGCGATCTCGATCTGGAAGCGGGGCTCGGACTCGGTGTGCATGCTGGCATGATGCCCGCTTTCACCCGTGCTTCTCCCTTCATCTTCCCGCCCGTCATGACGCCCGTCGCCCCCATCGCCGCCTCGGCGCGCCGCCATCTGCTGCGCACCTTTGTCACCGGCTCCCTGACCCTGCTGCCCCTGGTGGCCACCCTGGCCCTGCTGGGCTGGGTCGTGACCCTGCTGCTGCAGTTCATCGGCCCGGGCAGCTGGCTCGGGTCCCTGCTGGGGCGCCTGGGCCTGCAGCTGACCGACTCGGCCCGCCTGGCCTATCTGCTGGGCCTGGCCCTGGTCGTGCTGGGGGTCTATCTGCTGGGCCTGCTGGTGGAGGCCCAGCTGCAGACCCGGCTGCGCGCCTGGCTGGAGCGCCTGATCGCGCGCATCCCGGTGGTGGGCACGGTCTACGAGCTGCTGCGCCGCATGGTGGAGATGATGTCCAAGCGCGACGAGGCGGGCGTGCGCGCCATGGCGCCGGTCTGGTGCCATTTCGGCGGGGTCAAGCCCGAGGGCGGGGCCCTGGTGCTGGGCCTGCTCTCCAGCCCCGAGCCGGTGACGATTGACGGCGTGGACTATGTGGCCGTGATCGTGCCCACCGCGCCGGTGCCGGTGGGCGGCGGCCTGCTCTACCTGCCCACCGATTGGGTGCGGCCGGCCGAGATGGGGGTGGAAGGCCTGACCAGCCTCTATGTGTCCATGGGCGTGACCACGCCCGAGGTGCTGGGCCGCGGGCGGCGGGGCGGCCCGGCATAAACTGCCGGGCATGAATGCCCCCCTCGCCACCGCCCAGCAGTTCTTCGACCAGCTCAACCGCGAGTACCTCGCGGTGCACAAGGCCAAGGAGGACCTGTTCTGGTCCACCTATATGGGCACCAGCGAGGACCATGCCGGCTTCGCCGCGGCCGAGGCGCGCTACAAGGACTTCATCGCCGACCCCCAGCGCCTGGCCCACACCCGCGCCCAGCTGGCCGCGGTGGAGACCGAGCCGGGTGACGCCGCCGCCGCCCTGCGCCACGGCCTGCGCGGCTGGCAGGCGCTGTTCGAGTCCCACATCCTGGAAAAGCCCGAGGCCCGGGCCCTGATGCGCGAGCTGATCGCGGCCGAGGCCGCGCTGTTCGCCGCCAAGAAGCAGCTCGCCCCCACGCACTTCAATGAGCGCGGCGAGCGCGAGGTGGCCAGCCTCAGCATGCTGGCCACCAATATGGCCACCAACCCCAGCGAGGCCGGCCGCCGCAGTTCCTTCGAGGCCTACGGCGAGGTGGAGCGCTGGGTGCTGGAGAACGGTTTCCTGGACCTGGTGCGCCTGCGCAACCGCCTGGCGCGCGCCCAGGGCTACGAGAACTACTTCGACTACAAGCTGCGCAAGAACGAGGGCATGAGCCCGGCCCAGCTTTTCGAGGTGCTGGACGACTTCCTGGCCCGCACCGAGGCCGCCCAGCAGCGCACGCTGGAGACCCTGGTGCAGCAGCATGGCCGCCAGGCCCTGGAGCCCTGGAATCTGCGCTACTTCAGCGGCGGCGATGTGGTGCGGCGCATGGATGCCTACATGCCCTTCGGCCCGGCCCTGCGGCGCTGGATCGAGAGCTTCCGTCGCCTGGGCATCAGCTACCGTGGCGCCACCCTGCAGCTGGATCTGCTGGAGCGCCAGGGCAAGTACCAGAACGGCTTCTGCCACGGCCCGGTGCCGGCCTTCTTTGACGCCGAGGGCCGCTGGGTGCCCGGCCAGATCAATTTCACCGCCGAGGCCAAGCCCGACCAGGTGGGCAGCGGCCTGCGCGCCATCAACACCTTGTTCCACGAGGGCGGCCATGCCGCGCATTTCGCCAATGTGACGCAGAACGCGCCCTGCTTCTCGCAGGAGTTCGCGCCGACCTCCATGGCCTATGCCGAGACCCAGTCCATGTTCTGCGACAGCCTGCTGGGCGACGCCGACTGGCTCAAGCGCTATGCCCTGAATGCGGCGGGCGAGCCCATGCCCGACGCGCTGATCCGCGAGCGCATCGCCAGCCAGCAGCCCATGCGCGCCTTTGATGAGCGCGCCATCGCGGTCGTGCCTTACTTCGAGGCCGCGCTGTATGCGCTGGATGAGGCCGAGCTCACGCCCGCCGCGGTGCAGGCCCTGGCCCGCGCCACCGAGCAGCGCGTGCAGGGCCTGGCCGCCGGGCCGCGGCCCCTGCTGGCCGTGCCGCATCTGCTGAACCAGGAGTCCGCCGCCTCCTACCAGGGCTATCTGCTGGCCCATATGGCGGTCTACCAGACCCGCGCCCACTTCCTGCGCGAGCAGGGCTATCTCTGCGACAACCCCGCCATCGGCCCGGCCCTGGCCGAGCATTACTGGGGGCCCGGCAACAGCATCGATCACGATGCCACCCTGCGCCGCCTCACCGGCGAGGGCTTCAACGCCCGCTATCTGGCCGAGGCCTGCAACGAGACCGTGGAGGAAGCCTGGGCCCGAGCCCAGGCGGCCATGGCTGCCGCCGCCCAGCGCCCGGCCCAGGCGGGCCTGGACAGCCTGGACGCGCAGATCCGCATCGTGCATGGCAGCGAAGTCCTGGCCGACAGCCGCGAGGGCGAGGCCGTGCTGTGCGAGCGCTTCGAGCGCTGGGTGGCCGAGCATTACGCGCCGACCGCGGCCTGAGCATGCAGCCTGTGCTGAAGTACCTGGCCGGCTATCCCGCCGCGCTGCAGGCCCAGGTGCAGGGCCTGATCGAGGCGGGTCGCCTGGGCCCCTATCTGGCCGAGCGCTATCCCGAGGCGCATGAGGTGCGCAGCGACAAGGCCTTGTTCGATTACACCCAGGCCCTCAAGCAGCGCTTCATGCGCAATGCCGAGCCGCTCAACAAGGTCTGCTTCGACGCCAAGCTCAAGGTCATCCAGCATGCCCTGGGCACCCACACGCGGGCCCAGACCGTGCAGGGCGCCAAGCTCAAGACCCGCCGTGAGATCCGCGTGGCCACGCTCTTCAAGGAGGCGCCGGCCGACTTCCTGCGCATGATCGTGGTCCACGAGCTGGCCCATATCCGCGAGCTGGAGCACAACAAGGCCTTCTACCAGCTCTGCGAGCATATGGAGCCGCGCTACGGCCAGCTGGAGTTCGACCTGCGGCTGTGGCTGACGCAGCGGGAGCTGGGTGCCGTGGAGCAAGCCTGAGGTCTGCAACCGCAGACCTCACTTCACCCTAGACTCGGAACGCCTCTGACCCGGATCTGCCGGACCGCACGGACACCTCGGTGTCGGCGCCAGAACCAGAGAGGGTCAGGGGCACCTATGCGTGGCATGCCGGGTGATGGGAAGGATGCGCAGGGCTCTCTTGCCCTGAGCTGGCTCAGCCTAGTTGCGCGCCGCGTCCATGCCCTCGAGCATGTCGGCCGTCATGCGCAGGGCCATGGCCAGCTTAGCCCGGCGCTCTGCCGAATCATGCTCGCCGGCGGGGCTTGTGACGGACAGGCCGGAGCCGCGCTCGCCGTTGATGATCATCAGCGATACCAGCTCGGCCTTTGTCTGCTGGAAAATCGTTTCGGTGATGTCATCGTACTTTCCGGTCATGTCTGTTCTCCCTGCTTGTAGTTGGGCAGTCTAAACGCCTTGGCGCTGCCCGGCGTTGCTGGAGTCAAGACCTGACCCTTGGTGGGCTATCGAGCGCTCATCGCTCCTCCGGCGGCAGCAGATGCCGCATGCGCGCCTGCAGCCGCTTTTCCTCCCGCGTCAGCGCCTTCTCGTCCTGCTGGGCGGCCCGCCACAGGGCCAGGGCCAGCAGCACCAGCACCCCGGTGAAGGGCAGGGCGAAGACGATGGTGGCGGTCTGCAGGGCCTTGACCCCGCCCACGCCCAGCAGGCTGGCGGCAATGGCGGCCACCAGCAAGCCCCAGAGCAGCTTGAGCGGCGCGGGCGGATCGGCGCGGCCGCCGCTGCTCATGGTGGCCAGCACCAGGGTGGCCGAGTCGCCCGAGGTGACGAAGAAGACCAGCACCAGCACCGTGGCCGCCAGGCTCAGCCAGGTGCTGCCGGGCAGGGCGTCGAAGACTGCGAACATGGCCGTGGCCACATCGCGGCTCACCGCGTCGGCAATCGGCAGGCCGCCGAAGATCTGCATATGCAGGGCGGTGCCGCCGAAGATGGCGAACCACAGGGCTGCCGCCATGGTGGGTGCCAGCACCGTGCCCAGCACGAACTCCTTGATGGTGCGGCCGCGCGAGACGCGCGCGATGAACACGCCCACAAAGGGCGACCAGCTGATCCACCAGGCCCAGTAGAAGATGGTCCAGTCGCTGACCCAGGCGCTCTCGCGGAAGGGCGTCATGCGCAGGCTCATGCGCAGCAGCTCGCTGAGGTAGCTGCCCAGGGCATTGCTCAGGTTGTCGATGATGGCCACCGTGGGCCCCAGCACGAAGACCAGCAGGGCCAGGCCGGCTGCCAGCAGCAGATTGGCGCTGGAGAGCCATTTCACCCCGCGCTCCACCCCGCTGATGGCCGAGATCAGGAACAGGGCCGTGGTCACCGCGATGATGGAGAGCTGGGCGCCCAGGCTCACCGGCACGTCGAAGAGCCGCGCCAGGCCGGCATTGATCTGCAGGGCGCCCACGCCCAGGGAGGCGGCCACGCCAAAGGCAGTGGCCACCAGGGCCAGGGTGTCCACCAGCGGGCCCAGGCGCGGCGCCCAGCGCCAGGGCAGGGTGGCGGTGACCGAGCTGATCAGGGCCGGCTTGTCGCGCCTGAACTGGAAGAAGGCGATGGCCAGGCCCACCATGCTGTACACCGCCCAGGGGTGCAGGCCCCAGTGGAAGAAGCTGTAGCGCATGGCGGCATTGGCCGCCTCGGGCGTGCGCGGGGCCACGCCCGGCGGCGGGTTGATGTAGTGGGAGATGGGCTCGGCCACGCCCCAGAACACCAGGCCGATGCCCATGCCCGCGGCAAAGAGCATGGAGAACCAGGCGCCCAGGGAGAAGGCGGGCTCCTCGTCCTCGCCGCCCAGGCGCAGGCGCCCGGTGCGGCCGAAGGCCAGGACCAGGCTGGCCAGCACCAGGCCCAGCACCACCCACAGATAGAGCCAGCCCAGCTTGCGCGTCAGCTGGGCCAGGGCGCCGTCGAAGAAGGCGCCCATGCCGCTCGGGTTGAAAAGGCCCCACAGCACCAGGGCTGCGATGGTGAGGGCCGCGACGATCAGTTGCATATCTGCCTTTCTGCGCGCTGCTTAAATCTTGGGCAGAGCAAACAAAGGCCTTTGCCGGCAAGCACTTGCGTGCATTCTGCGCAGGCCTTGCACCGACTTGTCCACAGCGGCTGTGGATGCTTCGGCTATGCTCTCGCCCCTCGCTGAAAGAGGATTGTCGCCTCCCATGATTTTGCTGGCGCCCATGGAGGGCCTGCTGGACCATATGCTGCGCGATGTGCTGACCCAGGTGGGCGGCATTGATCGCTGTGTGTCCGAATTCATACGCATCACCGACCAGCTGCTGCCGGCGCGGGTCTTCACCCGCATCGTGCCGGAGCTGCGCCGGGGCAGCCGCACGGCCGCGGGCGTGCCCGTGCGCGCCCAGCTGCTGGGGTCCGACCCCGTCTGCCTGGCCGAGAACGCGGCCCGCCTGGCCACGCTGGCGCCCGAGGGCATAGACCTGAACTTCGGCTGCCCGGCCAAATGCGTGAACCGCCACCGCGGCGGCGCCGTGCTGCTGGACGAGCCCGAGCTGATCCACGAGATCGTGGCCGCGGTGCGGCGGGCCGTGCCGGTCCACATCCCCGTCTCGGCCAAGATGCGCCTGGGCTATGAGTGCGAGTCGCGCAGCCTGGACTGCGCCCTGGCCATTGCCGGTGCGGGCGCCAGCGAGCTGGTGGTGCACGGCCGCACCAAGGCCCAGGGCTACAAGCCGCCCGCCTTCTGGGACCGCATCGCCCCGCTGCGCGCGGCCCTGGCCATCCCGGTGGTGGCCAATGGCGAGATCTGGACCGTCGAGGACGCCCAGCGCGCCCGCGCCGAGTCCGGCTGCGAGCACCTGATGCTGGGCCGCGGCATGGTGGCCGATCCGGGTCTGGCCCTGGCGATCGCCAGCCCGGCGGCGCCGGCCCTGGCCTGGGCGGCCCTGCTGCCCCTGATGCAAGGCTTCTGGGCCCAGGTGCGGCAGAACGTGGCGCCGCGCCACCAGGCCGGCCGGCTCAAGCAGTGGCTGCACTATCTGCGTCGCCGCTATCCCGAGGCCGAGGAGGCCTACCAGCGCCTGCGCACGGTCAATGATCCGCTGGCGCTGGAGCGCGGCCTGTTCGGCGGCGAGCCCCTGCCGCCGGTCGGTGCGCCCGCGCTTCAGGACAGTGAGTCGCTCGCCCTGCTGGCCTGAGCGGGCAGCGCGACGCCATACAGGTGAGGCCCTTCCTCACCGCGCAGCCACCAGGCTTCCAGCTCGGGAAAGCAGCGCATCAGCTCCTGCACCACCTCTTCGGGCCGGTAATGCAGGCGGCCGCTGCGCAGCACCGCCAGCCAGGGTTTGTGCAGGCCGAACCAGCAGGCCAGCGCGCCACCGCGGCGGCGCTGCAGGCGGCCTCTTGCCGTGCGGCTGGGCACCTGCATGCCCTCGGCGCGCTGGAAGTTCAGCACGAAGCGTGGCCGCTGGTACTTGTCCCACTGGATCTCGAAGGTCTGGACCATGCCGTCCTGCTGGCGGCGGAACTCGGTGAAGAGCGGGTGGGTGGCGCGCTGCCGCACAAAGCCCCGGGCTTCCACAAAGGGATAGAACTCGCGCTTGAGGGCTTCACGCAGGGGCTGGGCCATGGTGCTTCTCCTCAGGCCAGGGCATTCAAAGGCCGGGCAGCCAGGTCTTGAGGCCCAGGCCCAGCAGGGCGCAGAGCAACAAGACCTCCACCACCCCGCGCCGGGCCCGGATCAGGGCCAGGGCCGCGCCCAGGGCGAGCAAGGCCGCCGGCGCCTCGAAGCCGCCGCCAAAGCCCTGCGGCCACAGCAGGTGGTAGGCAAAGAACAGGGCCAGGTTCAGGATCACGCCCACCACGGCGGCGCTGATGGCCGTCAGCGGCCCGCTCAGGCGCAGGTCGCCGTGGGTGGACTCCACCAGGGGGCCGCCGGCCAGGATGAAGACAAAGGAGGGCAGGAAGGTGAACCAGCTCACCACGCAGGCCGCCAGCGTGCCCGCCACCCAGGGGGCGGCCTGCAGGGCCGCGAGCAGGGCCGGGTCTTGCCAGCCGGCCACAAAGCCCACAAAGGCCAGCACCATGATCAGCGGGCCCGGCGTGGTTTCGCCCAGGGCCAGGCCGTCCATCATCTGGCCGGCGCTGAGCCAGCCCTGCTGATGCACCGCGCCCTGGAACACATAGGGCAGCACCGCATAGGCGCCGCCAAAGGTGAGCAGGGCGGCCTGGCTGAAGAACAGGCCCAGGGCCGGCAGCAGGGGCAGGCTCCAGAGGGCGAGCAGGGGCAGGCCCCAGAGCAGGGTGGCCACCAGCAGCTGCAGGCCCAGGCGGGCGGGCCTGAAGCGGGCATGCGGCGGTGGGGGCGTGTCGTCATCGATCACGGCGGCGCGATGCGCGGCGTCGGCGCTGGCGGCCGGGTGGCCCGCAACGGCGGCGATGCGCTGGCGGCCCAGCCAGCCCAGCAGGGCGGCTGTGGCGATGATCAGGGGAAAGGGCAGCTGCAGGGCGAAGAGGGCGAGAAAGGCTCCGGCCGCCAGGCCCCAGAGCCAGGGGCTGCGACCGAGCACGCGGCTGCCCAGTCGCCAGGCCGCCTGCAGCACGATGGCGGTGACGGCGGCCTTGATGCCGTAGAACAGGCCCGCCACCAGCGGGGTCTGGCCCCAGGCCATATAGGCCCAGGACAGACCGATCAGCAGCAGCAGCGAGGGCAGCACGAAGAGCGCCCCGGCGACGAGGCCGCCGCGCGTCCGGTGCATCAGCCAGCCGATATAGACGGCGAGCTGCTGCGCTTCCGGCCCCGGCAGCAGCATGCAGTAGTTCAGCGCATGCAGGAACCGGCCCTCGCCGATCCAGCGCCGGCGCTGCACCAGCTCCTCATGCATCAGCGCGATCTGGCCGGCCGGGCCGCCAAAGCTGATGCAGCCCAGCTTTAGCCAGAAGCGCAGGGCTTGGCTGAAGCTGGGCGGCTTGGGTGGGACGTCGGGCGTCAATGCAGCGGTCTGGGCGGACATGGCGCGCAGCATAGCGAGCGCCGGTGTCGGCCGGCCAGGGGGCTCAGAGTTTTTCGGTCTGGCTCTGGCGCGGCTGCCACTTCATCAGCCGCCGCTCCAGCCGCCCCACGGCGGCGTCCAGCACCAGGGCAAAGGCGGTGAGCACCAGGATGCCGGCCATCACGGTATTGATGTCGAAAGCGCCCTCGGCCTGCAGGATCAGATAGCCCACGCCGCGCGAGGAGCCCAGGTACTCACCCACCACCGCGCCCACAAAGGCCAGGCCCACGCTGGTGTGCAGGGAGCTGAAGACCCAGCTGGTGGCGCTGGGCAGGTAGACATGGCGCAGCAGCTGGCGCGGGCTGGCCCCCAGCATGCGCGCGTTGGCCAGCACCACGGGGCTGACCTCCTTCACGCCCTGGTAGACATTGAAGAAGACGATGAAGAACACCAGGGTCACACCCAGGGCCACCTTGCTGGCGATGCCCAGCCCGAACCAGACCGCGAAGATGGGCGCCAGGATCACGCGAGGCATGGAGTTCAGGGCCTTGATGTACGGGTCGCAGATGGCGGCGGCCAGGGGCGAGAGCCCCAGCCACAGGCCCGCGCCCAGGCCCAGCGTGGTGCCGATGCCAAAGGCCAGCACCGTCTCCAGCAGCGTCACCCAGAGATGTTCGTAGATGTCGGCGTTGGCGAAGAACCAGTTCCAGATGCGGCCGAAGATCTTGAGCGGCTCGCCGAAGAAGAAGGCCGCCTGCTGCTCGTTCTCGAACATGAAGGGCGGGATCAGGCCCGGCGTGGTGAGCAGATGCCAGAGCCCGAACACCGCCAGCAGCAGGCCCAGCTGCCAGGCGCGCAGATTGCCGGGACGGGGTTGTATGAATTTCCACATGGTCGGATTCAAGCCGCCAGCTGCTGCTGGTAGCCCTTGAGCACTTCCTCGCGCAGCACGCCCCAGATGGCCTGGTGCAGCTCGATGAAGCGCGGGGTGTTGCGCACCTCGGCCACATCGCGCGGCCGCTCCAGGTCGATGCGGAACTCGCCGATGGGCCGGGCCGCCGGGCCGGCGGACAGGCAGACCACGCGGTCGCTCATGGCGATGGCTTCGTCCAGGTCATGCGTGATGAAGAGCACGGCCTTCTTCTTGCTCGCCCACAGGGCCAGCACCTCGTTCTCCATCAGCTGGCGGGTCTGGATGTCCAGGGCCGAGAAGGGCTCGTCCATCAGGATGATGTCGGGGTCCAGCACCAGGGTCTGGGCCAGGCTCACGCGCTTGCGCATGCCGCCGGAGAGCTGGTGGGGGTAGCGGTCGCCAAAGCCGCCCAGGCCCACGCGCTTGAGCCAGTCCTCGGCCTGGGCGCGGGCATCGGCGGCGCCGCGGAATTCCAGACCGGCCATCACGTTCTGCAGCGCGGTGCGCCAGGGCATCAGGCTCTCGGCCTGGAACATATAGCCGGCGCGGGCATTGAGGCCGCTCAGCGCCTGGCCGAAGACCTGCACCGTGCCGCTGCTGGGCTCCAGCAGGCCGGCCGCCACATTCAGCAAGGTGCTCTTGCCGCAGCCCGTGGGTCCCACGACCGAGACGAATTCGCCCGCGCCCACAGCGAGGCTCACATCGCGCACCGCGGTGTAGCGCTGGCCCGGATCGTCCCGCGAGACGAAGGTGCAGCTGACGCCGTCCAGCGCCAGGGCGGGCGGGCGCTCAGCGGTACTTGGCATTGGCCTTCTTCACGAAGTCATTGGTCCAGACGGCCTTGAGGTCCAGGGCCTTGGCCTCGGCCACGTCCTTGTCGATGCTGGCCAGGGCGCGGCGCGCGGTCTCGGCGCCGGCCTCCGGGAAGCTGCCGTCCGGCGAGAGCGCGCCCTTGGCGGCCAGGAAGGCGTCCACATAGACGGCGCGGTCGCCCAGCAGATAGCTTTCGGGCACGGCCTTGATGATGTCGCTGGGCCCGGCCTGCTGTATCCATTTGTCGGCGCGCACCAGGGCATTGGTCACGGCCTGCACCGTGGCGGGATGCTTGTCGATGAAGCTCTGCGCGGTGTAGAGGCAGCCGGCCGGCATGGGGCCGCCGAAGACCTTGTCGGCCTCGGCCACCAGTCGGGTGTCGGAGACGATCTTCAGGTCGCCCGAGCGGGCCAGCAGGGTGATCACCGGATCGAGATTGCTGATCGCATCGATCTGGCCGGCGCGCATGGCGGCCACCGCGCCGCTGCCGGCGCCCACGCCGATGATGGACACATCGCCCGGCTTGAGCCCGGCCTTGGCCAGCACGAAGTTGGCCAGCACATTGGTGGAGGAGCCCGGCGCGGTGACGCCCAGCTTCTTGCCCTTGAGGTCGGCCACCGACTTGAAATTGGGCAGGGTCTTGGGGTTCACGCCCAGCACGATCTGGGGCGCCCGGCCCTGCAGGGCAAAGGCGCGCAGGCGCTGACCCTTGAGCTGCATATTGATGGTGTGCTCGAAGGCGCCGGAGACGATGTCGGCGCTGCCGCCCACCAGGGCCTGCAGGGCGCGCGAGCCGCCGGCAAAGTCGGCAATCGTCACGTCCAGCCCCTCGGCCTTGAAGAAGCCCTGGGTCTCGGCAATGGTCAGGGGCAGGTAATACAGCAGGTTCTTGCCGCCCACCGCGATGGTGAGCTTGGGCTTCTCCAGCGCCTGCGCCAGGGCGGGCAAGGGGCCGAGGGCGCCCAGAGGCAGGGCGCCGGCAGCGATCAGCAGGCTTCTACGGTCCATGGACATGGCTTGTCTCCGTGGCGGTGCTTGTTCTTGCAAACCACTCTAGCAGCGCGATACGGCGCGCCGGACTGCGGCCTACCCTAGGCGGCTCCGCCTTGAGTTCAAATGCCGCCCATGAGCAATGCCAACAGCCGCCTGGTCTATTCCACCGAAACGGGCCGCGCCTGCCCCGACTGCGGCCGGCCCCAGGCCCAGTGCCAGTGCAGGCAGCAGGCCCGGGCCCGCCCCGCGGGCGACGGCATCGTGCGCGTCAGCCGCGAAACCAAGGGCCGCAAGGGCAAGGGCGTCACCCTGGTGCGGGGCCTGGATCTGGACGATGAGGCCCTGAACGCCCTGGCCAAGCAGCTCAAGGCCGCCTGCGGCTCGGGCGGCACGGTCAAGGACGGGGTGATCGAGGTGCAGGGCGACCATGTGGACACGCTGATGACGCGGCTCGCGGCCGCGGGCCACAAGGTCAAGCGCGCGGGCGGCTGAGCGCGGCGTGACATCCTGCGCGCTCGGCCCCACAGCCACGGGGGCCACCGGGCCGGGGTGAGACCTTTGCACGGGCGCGCTTGCGGCGCTCGCCTAGTCTGGCTTCATCCGCCCGCCGCCCGAGGAGCCCCGCATGGAACTCGCACCCCGCCCGTCGTCGCCCCCTCATCCCGCCTCGCGCTACGAACTGCGCTTCCAGTCCCTGTTCGACGCCGGCCGGGCCCTGGCCTTTCCCTGTGATGAGCGCGGGCGCGTGCCGCTGGATGAGCTCAGCGAGCGGGCGCGGGAGAACTATCTCTATGCCCGCGCCGTCGTGGGGCGGGACTATGCCGCACCGCGGCTGTGTGCCTGCGAGGCCTGAAAGTCCGTGGCGGGGATAATCCGCGGATGAAAGATACCGCGCCGTCCTCCGCCCGTCCCTTTGCCGATCTGCCGCTGAGCCCGGCCCTGCAGGCCAATCTCGCCCAGCTCGGCTATGCGCAGATGACGCCCATCCAGGCGGCCTCGCTGCCGCTGGCGCTGCAGGGCCGCGATCTGATCGCCCAGGCCCAGACCGGCAGCGGCAAGACCGCCGCCTTCGCGCTATCGCTGCTGCATCGCCTGGACGCCGGGGTCATGGAGGTGCAGGCCCTGGTGCTCTGCCCCACGCGCGAGCTGGCCGAGCAGGTGACCCAGGAGATCCGCCGCCTGGCGCGCGCGGCCGACAATATCAAGGTGCTCACGCTGTGCGGTGGCTCGCCGCTGCGGCCCCAGGCCGAGAGCCTGGCCTACGGCGCCCACATCGTGGTGGGCACGCCCGGCCGCCTGCTGGACCATCTGGAGCGCGGCACCCTGGGCCTGGGCCGCATCAAGACCTTGGTGCTGGACGAGGCCGATCGCATGCTGGACATGGGCTTTGTCGACGACATCGTGCAGGTGGCCAAGCGCTGCCCCAAGGAGCGCCAGACCCTCTTGTTCTCGGCCACCTACCCGGCCGGCATTGCCGATCTGGCCCAGCGCTTCATGCGCGAGCCGGCCGAGGTCAAGGTGCAGGCCGGTGGGGCCGAGGGCGGCGCGCAGGCCCCGGCCCAGATCCGTCAGCTGGCCTTCGAGGTGGGCGAGGGCGAGCGTCTGCACGCGGTCTCCAGCCTGCTGCTGCATTTCCGTCCGGCCAGCACCATCGCCTTCTGCAATACCAAGCAGCAGTGCCGCGATCTGGTGGATGTGCTGACGGCCCAGGGCTTTGTGGCCCTGGCCCTGCATGGTGATCTGGAGCAGCGCGAGCGCGATCAGGTGCTGATCCAGTTTGCCAACGGCAGTTGCTCGGTGCTGGTGGCCACCGATGTGGCGGCGCGGGGCCTGGACATCGCGCAGCTGGAATGCGTGATCAATGTGGACATGAGCGCCGACGCCGAGGCCCATGTGCACCGCATTGGCCGCACCGGTCGGGCCGGCGCGCAAGGCCTGGCCCTCAGCCTGGCCAGCCTGGACGAGATGGGCCGCGTGGGCCGCATCGAGCAGCTGCTGGGCCGCGAGTTCCAGTGGCAGGGCCTGGACACGCTGACGCCCGCCGAGGGCGGCGCCCCGCTGCAGCCGGCCATGGACACCCTGCAGATCCTGGGTGGCCGCAAGGACAAGATCCGCCCCGGCGACATCCTGGGCGCGCTCACCGGCGAGGCGGGCTTCCAGGCCGCCGACATCGGCAAGATCGCCATCACCGATTTCCACAGCTATGTGGCCGTGAAGCGCGAGCTGGCACGCGAGGTGGTCAAGCGCCTGTCCAACGGCAAGCTCAAGGGCCGCAAGGTCAAGGTGCGGCGCATGGCCGATCTGGCGGCGCTGGACGAGGCGGGCTGAGCCGCCTCGGCGCCCTGCGGCATCACTCGCCCAGGCGCAGCTCCAGGGCTGCCTGACCGGGGCGGCTGAAGCTCAGCCGGTGGGCCAGGCTGGCGAAGTCGATGTCCAGGGCGGCCTCGTGCTCGCCCTGGCGCCAGCGCAGGCTCAGGGCCTGGACCGGCGTGTCCAGCACGGTGAACTCGCCCTGGAAGGCCGGGTGGGCATTGCGCAGGCGGATCAGGTCCAGCAGCTGGCGCACCACGGGGCGCTGCAGGGCCTGCTCGATCTCGGCGGGCGTGTAGTGGTGGCGGTTGATGTCGCGGCCGACCTGGCTGCGCGCCAGCAGGTCCATATCGTTGTGGCCGGCCAGCAGGCCCACGTAATAGACCTGGGGCACGCCCGGCAGGAAGAACTGCAGGGCGCGGGCCAGCAGGTAGCGGCGCGCGTCGCCGCCCAGGGCGTCGTAGAAGGTGCAGTTGACCTGGTAGAGGTCCAGGTTGGAGGCCGCGGCGCCGGTGGCCTGGCGGCTCTGGCCGCCGCTGGCGGCGTGGATGCGCTCCACCAGCGCGTCCAGTTCCTGAGGCGGCACCAGGCCGGGTGAGCCGGCGCGGTCGGCCGGGTCGGCGCCGATGTCGATGATGCCGATGCCGTCATGCGTGTCCAGCACGGTCAGCGCATTGCGCGGCCGGATCGCGATCCAGCGCTTGAGTGGCTCGGCCGTGCCGAAGAAGAGGGCGTGCAGGGCCAGCGGTGGCAGGGCGAAGTCGTAGACCCAGTCCACCTGGCGGGCGATCTCGATCTGGCGCTGGTAGTAGCTGTGGATCTCGACCAGCACCTCGATGCCCAGCGCGCGCGCCCGCGCGCTGAACTCGGCGATGAAGGCGAAGGTCTCCGGCATCATGAAGCAGGAGTGACCGGCCTTCTTGATGGCGTAGCCGGCAGCGTCCAGCCGGATCATGCGGATGCCGCTGTCGGCAAAGCGCTGCAGGATGCCGTCCAGATAGGCCCGGCCCTCGGGGTGGTGGACGTCGATGTCCAGCTGCTGCGGCGTGAAGGTGGTCCAGAGGATGCGCTTGCTGCCGTTCTTCAGCAGGGTGTAGCGCAGGGGCAGGCCCGGCCGCGGGCGGTAGACGGCCAGCAGCTGCTGCTCGTTCACGCCGTTCGGGAAGACCGCGTCCAGGGTCAGGAAGAGGCCGTGGTAGCGCGAGGCCTCGCCCTTCTCCGAATAGTCCTGAAACTGGGGCGAGTCGGCCGAGATGTGGTTGACGATCACATCGGCCATCAGGTCGACCTGGCGGCCCAGGGCATGGATGTCGCCCCAGTCGCCCAGGCGCGGGTCGACCTGGGTGTGGTCGATGGGGTCGAAGCCCGCGTCCGCGCCATCGATCGGGTAGAAGAAGGGCAGCAGGTGTACGCCGCCGAACAGGCCGCCCAGCGGGCCGGCATCGCCCAGCAGGGCCTGCAGCTGGCGCAGAGTGCCGCCGCCCAGGCGGTCGACGTAGGTGATGAGCTGAACCTGGTTTTTCATGGGGCGGTCTTGATGGCAGAGGGGGCATCGGCCGGGCGGCTCTTGACGAAGAGCACGGCCACGGCCGCGGCGGCCAGCAGGGCGCCGGCCAGGCGGATCACCTGCTCGGGCTGGCCGCCCAGCAGGCTGTCGTAGAACAGGGGCAGGGTGAGCATCTGGATCAGCATGGGGATCACGATGAACATATTGAAGATGCCCATGTAGACGCCCGCGCGCTCCGGCGGGATGCTGCCGGCCAGCAGCACATAGGGGTTGCCCATGATGCTGGCCCAGGCCAGGCCCAGGCCCAGCATGGGCAGGAAGAGCCAGGCCGGATCACGCAGGGTCGGGAGGGCCCAGAGCCCTACGGCCGCGGCCAGCAGGCAGGCGGCATGCACGCGCTTGGGGCCCAGGCGCCGCACCACGGGCACCATGGCGAAGGCGGCGAGAAAGGCCACGAAGTTGTAGAAGCCGCCGATCTGGCCGTTGAGCAGGCTGGCCTCGCGAAAGCCGGCGGACTGGGCATCGCTGGTGCCGAAGACGGTGCGCGCCAGGCAGGGCACGATGTAGATCCAGTAGCACATCATCCCGTACCACTGGAACAGGCTCATCCATGCCAGCTGGCGCATGGTGGGCGGCATCTCGCGCAGGGCCTGGACGATCTCGCGCAGGGCCGCGCCCAGGCCGTGCGGCTGGGCCTGGATCTGGGCCCGCTCCGCGGGGCTCAGGGGCAGCTCGGGCACGCGGCGCACGCTCCACCAGACCGTGCTGAAGGAGAGCAGGGCGCCGATCATGAAGGCGGCCAGCGTGACCTGGGGGATGTGGTTGTCGCCCACCGCGTCCTTGTTCATGCCCAGCCAGACCAGCAGGCTGGGCGAGAGATAGGCCAGGGTCTGGGCCAGGCCGGTGAAGGCGCTCTGGGTCAGGAAGCCCAGCGAGTGCTGCTCGCGGCGCAGGCGGTCGCTGACGTAGGCGCGGTAGGGCTCCATCGTGGTGTTGTTGGCCGCGTCCAGGATCCACAGCAGGCCGGCGGCGAACCACAGCGTGGGGCTGTAGGGCATCAGCAGCAGGCCCAGGCTGCACAGGATGGCGCCGATCAGGAAGTAGGGCGTGCGCCGGCCCCAGCGGCTGAGCGTGCGGTCGCTGAAGGCGCCCACCAGGGGCTGGACCAGCAGGCCGGTCATGGGCCCGGCCAGCCAGAGCAGGGGCAGGTCCTTGCCCTCGGCGCCCAGGTAGGCGTAGATCGGGCTCATATTGCTTTGCTGCAGGCCGAAGCTGAACTGGATGCCGAAGAAGCCGACATTCATGTTCACGATCTGCATCAGGCTGAGCCTGGGTTTCAGGGCTTCGGGGCTGCTCATGCGGCTGGCTCCAGGGCGGCGCGCCAGGGCGCGTAGAAGCGATCCAGTTCGGCGGGCACGGGGCCGCGCTCGCCACACATGGCGGCGGCCATGCCATTGGCCAGGCTCAGGGCCTGCGGCCAGTCGTGGCCGCGCAGCAGGGCGGCCAGCAGCATGGCGCTGAAGGCGTCTCCGGCGCCCACGGTGTCCACCAGATGGTCCAGGGTTCGGGCAGGGCCGCTGGCCAGCAGCCCGGCTGCAGCCTGGGCTTGCGCCGGTGCCGCAAAGGCCGCATAGCCCAGCGGGCCGCGCGTGAGCACCAGGCGCTGCAGGCCGGCAAAGCCCTGCATCAGCGTGCCCACGGCTGCGGCCAGGGCCTCGGCCGGGCCGTCCACGGCCAGGCCCGCCAGGGCCTGGGGCGCGAACCAGCGCAGCAGCTGCAGCAGCTCGTCTTCATTCACCTTGAGCCATTCGGCGCGGGCCAGGCAGGCGCGGGCCAGCTCGGGCTGGTCGCTGCCGGGGCGCAGGTTCAGGTCCAGATAGCGGCGCCAGCCGCGCTCGCCGGCCAGGTCCAGCAGGGCCTGGATGGCGGCGCGCGAGCCGCTCTGGCGCTGGGCCAGGCTGCCGAAATAGACCAGGGCCGGCGGCTCGGCTTCGGCCAGGGCGCGCAGGGGGGCGGCGTCCAGAAAGTCCCAGGCCGCATTGGCGTGGATCACGAAGCGGTGCTGACCAGGGCCGTCTTCCAGCACGCTGACGCGGCCGGTGGCGTGCGCGAGATCGAGCTGCAGGCCGCGCTCGTCCAGGCCGAAGCGGCGCAGGCTCTGCAGCACGCAGCGCCCGGCCGCGTCCTCGGGGTTGAGGCGGCTGGCCAGGCGGGGCGCGCCGCCCAGGGCCGCGAGCGAGCGCGCCACATTGAAGGGCGCGCCACCGGCCACGGGGCCTTCGGCAAACTCGTCCACCAGGGCCTCGCCCAGGATCAGCACGGGCCCGGCCGGGGCCGGGCGCAGCTCCTTGCGCATGGACATCAGAACTCGCGCTTGAGGGCCAGACGCACGGTGCGGCCGTTGAGGGCGCGGGCGGCGTGGCCGTCGCCCTCGATCTCGGTATAGGCCAGGGTGTTGAAGAGGTTGTTGGCCGAGAGCGAGAGCTGGGTCTTGTCGTTGATCTGGTAGTTGGCGAAGGCGTTGACCACGGTGTAGCTCTTCATGGTGATGGTGTTGGCATCATCGCCGTAGGACTTGCCCGAGCCGATCAGGCTGGCGCCGAACTCCAGATCGCCCCAGCTGTAGCTGGGCGCCAGCTGCCAGGTGAAGCGGGCCTGGCGGCGCGGCGTCTTGCCCACCACGCTGGGGTCATTGGCTTCCTTGATGCGGGCATGGGTCCAGGTGGCGCCGGCGTTGAGACGCAGCGCACCCCAGGCATAGGCGCCTTCCAGCTCCAGGCCGCGGGCGCGGTAGGTGTTGGCGGTGAACTGGCGGGTGGTCAGCTCGTAATTGCTCTCGCGGGTGCGCGCATCGAAGAAGGTGGCAAAGAGGCTCAGGCCCTGCGCATTGCGCCACTTCAGGCCCAGCTCGGTCTGGTCGATCTCGTTGATGGCGATGGGCACCGAGCCGTCCAGCGGATTGCCGTAGAGAAGGCGGTCGGCGCTGAAGGCCACGCCATTGCTCACGCGGCCGAACAGGGCCAGATCCTTGTTGAGCGCGTAGTTGGCGCCGGCCGAGTAGGAGGTGTGGGTCACCTTGTAGTCCACGCGCTTGAGGCTGGCCGGGTCCCAGCGGCGGGCGGTGGCGTCGCCGGCCAGGGTCTGGCCCTCGGCGCTCTGGCGGTCTCGGCGCAGGCTCAGGTCCAGGCTCAGGGCGCCCCGCTCCCAGTTCAGGGCGGCGTAGGGCGAGGTCTGGGTGTAGTCCACATCGAAGGTTCGCGTGCAGCAGCCCCCCCAGGTGTCCCAGCCGGCGCTCACGGGCGCCGTGCCGGGCTGGCCCGTGGCGTCCAGCAACTGATTGCCCTTGAAGCTGAGGTTGTACTGGTTCCAGAACCAGGTCTGGGCCACGGTCTGGCGGCCGTAGAAGAGGCCGCCCACCAGGGTGGCGTTGCCCTCGGCCAGCTTGAAGCGCTGGCTGAGTTTGAGGTCGTTGAAGAGATTGTCCAGGCTGTCCAGCGAGGTGTTGAACAGGGTGCCGGTGAAATAGCTCTGCGTGCCGTTCTTGCCGTTGTCGGCGGGGAAGAGGGCCATGAAGCGGCCACTGTTGCTGGCCTTGCGGAAGCGGTTCTCCACGCTCAGATCGGGCGTGATCTGGTAGGCGCCCTCCAGGCCGATGGCATGGCTGCGCACGCGCAGGCCATCGCGGGGATTGGTGGATTCGGTCGCGCCACCGCGGTTGAAGAAGGGATCGCTGCCGAAGTTCTGGCCGATGAAGAAGGCGGTGCGCGGGTCCACGCCGGGCAGGGTCTGGATCTGGCCCTGGCTCACGGTGACGGGCACGGGCATCAGCGAGGGCGTGCGATCGTCCAGGGCCTTGAGGTGCAGGCGCAGATAGCCGCCGTCGAACTTCTGGGTCAGATTGGCCTTGATCTGGCCGCCGCGCTCCAGGGTCTCGCCGGTGGGGCGACCGCCCTCGCCGCGGCGCTGGAAGCCGGCAATGTGGAAGCTGGTGTCGGGGCCCAGCTTGCCGCCATAGGCTGCGTCTACGCGCCACAGGCGCTCGTCCAGGCCGGCCGTCAGGCTCATGCTGCCGCCGGGCTCGGCGCCGGTGCGGCTGATGAAGTTGACCAGGCCGCCGGGCGAGTTGCTGGCCAGGGTGGAGGCTGAGCCGCCGCGCACCACTTCCAGGCGCTCCACGCTGCCGTCGGCGCGCAGGAACTGGTCGGCGGTGCCGAAGGCGATGTCCCCGAAGAGCAGCAGGGGCAGGCCGTCTTCCTGGAGCTGCACATAGCGCGAGCCGCCGGCCGACAGGGGCACGCCGCGCACGGTGATATTGGCATTGCCCTCGCCGCCGGAGGATTCGGCACGCACGCCGGGCACGGCGCGCAGCAGCTCGGCCGCATTGGTGGCGCCGCTGCGGGCGATCTGCTCGTTGTCCATCGCGCTGACCGAGAGGCTCTGCTTCATGCGCGTGGTCTTGGTGGAGGTGCCGGTGAGCAGCACCTGGTCGAGCTTGAGGCTGTCGCTGCTGAGCGCGGGCTGGCTGCCGCGCTCGGTGTCCTGGGCTTGGGCCTGAGAGAAGGGGGCGCCGAAGGCCAGGGCCAGAGCGAGCATCAGCGGGGAGGGGCGAAATTGCATGGTCTTGTCTCCGATGCGGGTTGTTCTCGTGTGCTGCCAGTCCCCGGTGCGCCCGGCTCTGCGGCCAGCTTGCGGGGCAACGTGCACCAGTTTGTGCGCGTCTCGCCATTTTGCGGTGCGTCGCTCTGTTTTGCAATCGATTGCAAAACAGGGTAATCACGGATTCATTCGAATTTCATTCGATGGAAAGGCGTTTCTTGCTTTTTGGCCGGTGTTTGAATTGCAAATGATTGCAATCACGGCGGCGGAGCGCAGCGGTCCGCGCCTTGCCGCGGACTCAGGCGCCTGTCGGGCCTGTCCGGGAGGGGCTCAGCGGGCCGGCGCGCTGGCGCGTGCGACCAGGTGCACGGGCAGGGTCAGGGGCGGCACGCTGTGGCCGTCCATCAGCTGCAGCAGGGCGCGCACCAGCTCGGCCCCGGCCTCGGCCACCGGCTGGTGCACGCTGCTCAGGGGCGGGTCGCAGTAGGCGGCCAGGGGCATATCGTCGTAGCCGGTGACGGCCACGTCCTGCGGCACGCGCCGGTCCAGGGCGCGCAGGGCCTGGATGGCCTGCAGGGCCAGCAGGTCCGAGCAGGCCAGCACGGCGTCGAGCTCGGGATGCTGGCGCATGAAGTCCTGGATCTGCTGCTGGGCGGCGCCCACCTCGAAGGGCGCGGCCAGCTCCAGCGCGGGCTCGGGCTTGAGGCCGGCCTCGCGCAGGGCCTCCCAGAAGCCCTCGCGCCGGTGCAGCACCTCGGGCAGGGCGGCGTCGCCCAGAAAGGCGATGCGGCGCCGGCCCAGGCCCAGCAGATGCTGGGCCGCGAGGCGGCCACCCAGACGGTTGTCACCGCCCACGCTGCAGTAGAGCTGCTGGGGCAGCTGCGCGCCCCAGACCACCACGGGCAGGCGGCGCGCGGCCAGGGCATTGAGCTGGTCGTGGTGGCGCCACTGGCCGATCACCAGCAGGCCGGCGGCCTTGCCCGAGTCCAGCACCTGGGCGGCCTGGTCCAGGTGCTCGGCGTCCACGCGCGAGAGCAGCATGTCCATGCCCAGATCGGTCAGGGCATCGGCAATGGCGCCGACGATGGACAGGAAGAAGGGGTCGGAGATGTGCTGGCGCGAGCCGGCCTCATAGGGTACGACCACGGCCACCGTGCGGTTCTTCTGCAGGCGCAGGTTCTGCGCGCCCAGATTGATGGCGTAGTTCAGCGAGCGCGCCAACTCGGCCACGCGCTCACGGGTCTCGGCATTGACCAGGGGGCTGCCGTTCAGAGCCCGCGAGACCGTGGAGACCGACACGCCCGCCAGGCGGGCGATGTCGGCCATCTGCAGGCGCCGCTGCGCCTGCTGTTGCGCCTGCTGTGCGGTCTCGGGGCGGCGGGCCATGGGCTGAGGCGCGCGGCTTACTTGGCGCCCCAGCCGTCCTTCAGGCCGGTGATCTTGTTGAACACCGGCTTGGCGGCGCTGTGGTCCTTGCGGTCGGCGATGAAGTAGCCATGGCGCTCGAACTGGAAGCGGCTCTCGGCCGCCACCGCCGCCAGCGAGGGCTCCAGCCAGGCCTGCACGGTCTTGCAGCTGCTGGGGTTGATCTCGCTGAGGAAGTCGGCCTCGCTGGCACCGGGCTGGGGCACGGTGAAGAGCCGGTCGTAGAGCCGCACCTCGGCGGCCACGGCCTCGTGCGCGCCCACCCAGGTGATCACGCCCTTGACCTTGACCGCATCCGCGCCGGGCGTGCCGCTCTTGGTGTCGGGCACCACGCTGGCCAGCACGGCCGTGATGTTGCCGGCCTCGTCCTTCTCGCAGCCCGTGCACTCGATGACGTAGCCGTACTTCAGGCGCGTCTTGTTGCCGGGGTAGAGGCGGTGGTAGCCCTTGGTGGGCACTTCCATGAAGTCTTCGCGCTCGATCCACAACTCGGGGCCGAAGCTGAAGACGCGCTGGCCCAGCTCGGGCAGGTGCGGGTGGGCCGGCGCGCCCAGGGGCTCGCGGTGCTCCAGGCTGCCGAAGACCTCGGCATAGTTCGTGAGCTTGAGCTTGAGCGGGTCCAGCACCACGCTGGCGCGTGCGGCCTTGCCCTCCAGATCGGCGCGCAGGCAACCGTCCAGCACCGAGTAGTCCAGCCAGCTATTGGTCTTGGTGGTGCCGGAGCCGTCCACCATGGCGCGGATGCTCTCGGGCGTGTAGCCGCGGCGACGCATGCCGACCAGGGTGGGCATGCGCGGGTCGTCCCAGCCGCTCACATGGCCTTCCTCCACCAGCTGGCGCAGCTTGCGCTTGCTGGTCACCACATAGCTGAGGTTGAGGCGGCCGAACTCGTACTGGTGGGGCAGGGGGCGGGCCAGCAGGCCGCCCTCGGCCAGCTTGTCCAGCAGCCAGTCGTAGAAGGGGCGCTGGTCCTCGAACTCCAGGGTGCAGATCGAGTGGGTGATGCGCTCCAGCGCGTCCTCGATGGGATGCGCATAGGTGTACATCGGATAGATGCACCACTGGTCGCCGGTGTTGTGGTGGGTGGCGCGGCGGATGCGGTAGAGGGTGGGGTCGCGCAGATTGATATTGGGCGAGGCCATATCGATCTTGGCGCGCAGCACCATGGCGCCGTCCGGGTGCAGGCCGTCGCGCATCTCGCGAAAGCGCGCCAGGTGCTGCTCGGGCGAGCGATCACGGAAGGGGCTGTTGGTGCCGGGCGTGCTGAAGTCGCCGCGGTTGGCGCGCATCTGCTCGGGCGTCTGCTCGTCCACATAGGCCAGGCCCGCCGAGATCAGGTGCTCGGCCGCGCGGTACATGAAGTCGAAGTAGTTGCTGGCGTAGAAGAGGTGGGAGGTGCCGTTGGCTTCCCAGTCCCAGCCCAGCCAGGCCACCATCTCCTTGATGGCGTCCACATACTCCTGCTCTTCCTTCTCGGGGTTGGTGTCGTCGAAGCGCAGATGGCAGACGCCGCCGTAGTCGCGCGCCAGGCCGAAGTTCAGGCAGATGCTCTTGGCATGGCCGATGTGCAGATAGCCATTGGGCTCGGGCGGGAAGCGGGTGCGGATCTTGGCCGGGTCCAGCGGACCGGCGGCGTGGTGGGCGGCGTCGCCCGGGCTGCCGGCAAAGCGGCGCTCTCCCTGCAGCAGGCCCTGGCCCTGTACCTGCCCCTCCAGATCGCGCTCGATGATGGCGCGCAGGAAGTTGTTGGGTTTCAGGCTCTCGTCGTGGGCGGGGTTGGACATCGCGGCCGCAATCTGGGTGGCAAAGGGGCGCCGATTTTACTGAGGCTTTGGCCCGGCGTCCGCGGCCGCGGCCTGAATGGGGATCTGGCGGCCCGGACCGCGGCGCCGGCCCTGCTCGGCGCGGGCCCGCAGCTGGCCGCAACCGCCGTCCACATCCTGGCCGGCGGAGTCGCGCAGCTTGGTCAGCACGCCGCGCTGGTGCAGGCGGCGGGCGATCTCACGGGCCTTGTCCCAGCTGGGCCGCACATAGGGCAGCTCGGGCACGCTGTTGTAGGGAATCATGTTCAGCACCCCGTACTTGCCCTTGAGCAGGGCCACGATGCCGTCCAGCTCGTCCTCACCGTCGTTGATGCCGTCCAGCAGGGTCCATTGGTACTGCACGGGGTAGCCGCTGGCGCGGGCATAGCGCTCGCCGGCCTCCACCAGCTCGGCCGGCGTGAGCCGCGGCGCCCGCGGCAGCAGGGCTTCGCGCAGCGCGGGCTTGCTGGTGTGCAGGGACAGGGCCAGGGCCGGCTTGACCGGGCCCGCGCCCAGCCGCTCGAAGGCCCGCGGGTCGCCCACGGTGGAGAAGACCAGGTTCTTGTGCCCGATATTGCCCACCGTGCCCAGCAGCTCGATGGCGGCTAGCACGTTGTCCAGGTTGTGCGAGGGCTCGCCCATGCCCATGAAGACCACCTTCTTCACCGGCCGCAGCGTGCGGGCCAGGGCCACCTGGGCCACGATCTCGCCGCCGGTGAGCTGGCGCAGCAGGCCGTCGCGCCCGGTCATGCAGAAGCTGCAGCCCACGGCGCAACCCAGCTGGCTGGAGACGCACAGCCCGTCGCGCAGCAGCAGCACGCTCTCCACCATCTGGCCGTCCGCCAGGTCCACCAGCAGGCGGGCCGAGCCGTCCTCGCCCGGATGCTGGGAGCGCAGGCGCGCCAGGGCGGCCAGCTCGGCCATCAGGGCGGGCAGGGCCTCGCGCACGGCCAGGGGCAGGTAATGCTCCAGCGCGCGCCGGCCCTGGCTCAGCGGTATGGCCTGCACCCAGTGGCGCAGCACGCGGTCGCGGTGAGCCGGATTGGCGCCCAGCTCGGCGAGGCGGCGCTGGATCTCGGAAATCTGCATGGACGTGAGGGAAGTGGGGCGGCGGTGCGAGCCATGAATCGGGTCGCTCGGTGGAAACCCTAGGGTTCGTTTATGCTGCGCGGCTTGGTCCGCTGTGACCTCGATTGTCCCGCAAGCCAGCAAGAGCAAGGAGCCCGCGCCGATGGCGATCTCTCGTATCCAGCATGAAGGACTGCGCCAGCGCCTGATGTCCGCCGAGGCCGCCGCGGCCCTGATCCCCCCGGGCGCCCATGTGGGCATGAGCGGCTTCACCGGCGCCGGCTATCCCAAGGCCGTGCCCCAGGCCCTGGCCGCGCGCATTGCCGCCGCCCATGCCCAGGGCCAGGGTTTCCGCATCGGCCTGTGGACCGGCGCCTCCACCGCGCCCGAGCTGGACGGCGCCCTGGCCAAGGTCAATGGGGTGGAGCTGCGCATGCCCTACCAGTCCGACCCCACGGGCCGGGCGCGCATCAATGCCGGCGAGATGGAGTACACCGACATCCACCTCAGCCATGTGGCCCAGTACGTCTGGTTCGGCTTTTTCGGCAAGCTGGACGTGGCGGTGATCGAGGTGGCGGGCATCCTGCCCGACGGCCGCCTGATTCCGTCCACCTCCATCGGCAACAACAAGACCTGGCTGGACCAGGCGGACAAGATCATCCTCGAGGTCAACGGCCGCATGCCCGAGGGCCTGGCCGGCATGCACGACATCTACTACGGCACGGCCCTGCCGCCCGATCGCCAGCCCATCCCCATGACGCGGGCCGAGCAGCGCATCGGCGAGCCCTATCTGCGCTGCGATCCGTCCAAGGTGATCGCGGTGGTGGAAACCGCCCAGGGCGACCGCAACAGCAAGTTCGCCGAGCCCGATGCGGTGTCCAACGCGATTGCCGGCCACATCCTCGAGTTCCTGCAGCACGAGGTGAAGCGCGGCCGGCTCTCGCCGCGACTGCTGCCCCTGCAGTCGGGCGTGGGCAATATCGCCAATGCGGTGCTGGCCGGCCTGAACGCCGGCCCCTTCGAGCAGCTGCAAGCCTATACCGAGGTGCTGCAGGACGGCATGCTGGACATGCTGGCCAGCGGCAAGCTGGCCCAGGCCTCGGCCACCGCGCTCTCGCTTAGCCCCGCGGCCTGGGATCGCTTCGAGCGCGACATCGACTTCTACCGCGATCGCATCGTGCTGCGGCCCCAGGAGATCAGCAACCACCCCGAGCTGATCCGCCGCCTGGGTCTGATCGCGATGAACGCGATGATCGAGTGCGATCTCTACGGCAACGTCAACTCCACCCATGTGATGGGCTCCAGCATCATGAACGGCATCGGCGGCTCGGGCGACTTCGCCCGCAATGCCTATCTGTCCATCTTCATGACGCCCTCCACGGCCAAGGACGGCAAGATCTCCTGCCTGGTGCCCATGGCCTCGCATGTGGACCACACCGAGCACGATGTGCAGATCATCGTCACCGAGCAGGGCCTGGCCGATCTGCGCGGGCTCAGCCCCAAGGAGCGTGCCACCCTGCTGATCGAGCGCTGCGCCCACCCCGACTACCGGGATGCGCTGCGCGACTACTTCGAGCGCGCCCGCCGCGGCGCGCCGGGCCAGCACACGCCGCATCTGCTGGACGAGGCCTTTGCCTGGCACACGCGCTATCTGCGCGAGGGTGATATGCGGGTGCCGCGGCCATGATCGTGCGGGAGCGGCCCTCGGGCCTCAAGCTCTTCTTTCTGCTGCGAGGCTCCATCCTCAAGCAGATCCGCTGGGCCCTGCTGGCCAATGTGCTGGTGGCCCTGCTGGTGACCTGGACCCACGGGGCGCCGCTCTTCCACCAGAAGATCATCGTCACCACCATCCCCTTCACGCTGATCGGCATCGCCCTCTCCATCTTTCTGAGCTTTCGCAACAGCGCCTGCTACGAACGCTGGTGGGAGGCACGCAAGCTCTGGGGCGATCTGCTGCTGCGCGGGCGCAATCTGGCGCGCCAGATGCTGAGCCTGGTGGACCTGCCAGCACCGCCCGCCAGTGCCCGCGATCTGGAGGACGTACGGGTGCGCATGGTGCTGCGCGCCGTGGCCTTCTGCCAGGCGCTCAAGCAGCAGCTGCGCGGCGCGCCCGATGCGCGTGAGGGCCTGCAGCCCCTGCTGCGCCCGGCGGACTGGCAGGCCCTGGCCGGCCAGCGCAATGTGGCCGCGGCCCTGATGATGCAGATGGGCACGGACCTGAACGACTGCCGCCGCGCCGGCCAGCTCGACAGCGTGCGCGCCGCCAGCATCGACGCCACGCTCTCGGCCCTGACCGCCTCGGCGGCCGGCTGCGAGCGCATCAAGAGTTCGCCCCTGCCGTTTTCCTATACGCTGCTGCTGCACCGCACGGCCTATCTGTTCTGCTTCATCCTGCCCTTCGGCCTGGTGGACTCCATCGGTTTCATGACGCCCTTCGTGGTGGGGATCGTGGCTTACACCTTTTTCGGCCTGGACGCCCTGGGTGACGAGATCGAGGAGCCCTTTGGCACCGAGGCCAATGACTTGCCCCTGGAGGCGATCTGCCGCAGCATCGAGATCGATCTGCGCCAGGCCCTGGGCGAAACCGAGCTGCCGGCACCGCTGCAGCCGGTGGACTTCGTGCTGATGTAGGCCCGCGCGCCGGCTGGGCGAGAATGCCGGCATGACAAGTGATACGAGCTATGCAGTGGGCCTGGTGCCGCGCTGCTACGCCCTGGTGCCGGCGGCCGGCGTGGGCGCGCGCTCCGGCGCCGCCATCCCCAAGCAGTATGTGAACCTGGCCGGCCGACCCATGCTGGCCCATACCCTGGAGGCCCTGGCTCGAGTGCCAGGTCTTGCCGGCACCCTGGTGGTGATCTCGCCCGAGGATGATCAGTTCGAGGCCGCCGTGCCCGGCTTCGATCCGGCCTGGGTGGCGCGCAGCGGTGGCGCCACGCGCGCCGACAGCGTGAGCGCGGGTCTGCGCGAGCTGCAGGCGCGCGGCGCCCAGGCGCATGACTGGGTGCTGGTGCATGACGCGGCGCGCTGCCTGCTGCGGCCCGAGTGGGTGAGCCGGCTGATCGCGGCCTGTGCCGAGGACGAGGTGGGCGGCCTGCTGGCCCTGCCGGTGGCCGACACGCTCAAGCACGCCAGCGCCAGCCGCGTGGTGGCCACGGTGGACCGGACGGGCAAGTGGGCTGCGCAGACGCCGCAGATGTTCCGCCTGGGTCTCTTGCAGCCGGCACTTGCGGCCGGCACCGAGGGCGTGACCGACGAGGCCAGCGCCATCGAGGCCCTGGGCCACAGCCCCCTGCTGGTGGAAGCGCCCATGGAAAATTTCAAGGTGACCTGGCCGGCGGATTTCGCCCTGGCGGAGCGCCTGTTGAGGAGTCGTGAATGACGATCGAGAGTGATGCCGATATCGCCGGCCTGAAGGCCGCCGGCCATGCCGTGTCCACGGTGCTGAACCGCATGCTGGATTCGATCCGGCCGGGCATGAGCACCGGCGAGTTGGACGAGATGGGGGCGCGCTGGCTGGCCGAGTTCGGCGCCTGTTCGGCACCGGCCACCAGCTACAACTTCCCCGGTGCCACCTGCATCAGCATCAACGAGGAGGCCGCACACGGCATCCCCGGCGCGCGCGTGATCGCCAAGGGCGATGTGGTGAACATCGATGTCTCGGCCGAGCTGGACGGCTACTTCGCCGACACCGGCGGCACCCGCATCGTGCCGCCCAGCACACCCACCAAGACCCAGCTGGTGTTTGCCGCGCGCTACGCGCTGGAGCAGGCGCTCAAGGAGGTGCGACACGGCGCGCGCCTGAACCGCATCGGCCACGCCATCGAGCGCGTGGCCAAGGCGCACCGCTTCAAGATCATCGAGAACCTGTGCAGCCACGGCGTGGGCCGCTCCCTGCATGAGGAGCCCGAGTACATCCCCGGCTACTACGACCCGCGCGACACCCGCGTGCTCACGGCCGGCATGGTCATCACCATCGAGCCCTTCCTCTCCACCAAGAGCAGCATGGTGGAGGAGACCGGCGACGGCTGGACCCTGGCCGGCGTCAAGGGCAATCTCTCGGCCCAGTTCGAGCACACCCTGATCGTGACCCATGGCGCGCCCCTGGTGGTGACGCGGCACTGAGCCGCGCCGGCCATAAAAAACGCCCCGGGGCCAGGCCGCGGGGCGTGTGAAGGCCCGAAGGCCGAGGACAAGTCAGGGTCGTCCTATGGGGGTGATCAGAACTTGTAGCTCAGGCCCACCGAGACCATGTTCGCGTGGGTCTTGGCATTGCCGTTGTACTTGCCGGAGACGCGGTCCCAATCGGCATTGAGCGAGACTTCCTTGCTCAGGGCGTAGCTCACGCCGGCGCCGATCAGGGGCTGCAGGCTGCTCTTGCTCTCGCTGGTGCCGGTGCTGTAGTTGTTGGACTTACCCTTGGTGTAGGCCACGCCCAGGCGGCCCTTGAAGGTGAAGGGGCCTTCGCCGAAGGCGGCCACACCGCTCACACCCAGGCCGCGCAGGTTCACCGAGCCGGGCACCGAGGCGCCGGCCTTGTCCTTGATGCTGCCCACGCCGCTCTTCATGCCGAAGGCCATGGCTTCCACGCCGTAGCGCTCGTCGAACATATGGCCGCCGTAGATCTTGCCGGCGGTGGACGGGGTCTTGTCGCACTTTACGCCGGTGTCGCAGTTGAGGTCGTACTTCTTGTACAGACCCAGGCTGCCGCCGACATAGTTGGACTCGCCTTGCTGGGCCACCGGAGCGGCGCTGGCAGCTCCCGCGGCGCCCAGGGCGATCAGGGCCATCAGGGAAGCGCGGGTCTTGCTGAACAGTTGCGGGAACATCTTTGACTCTCTCCTAGAACTTCGTTGAGGCGTGGCCTGCTGGCTCACGACGGAGCGCAGTGTCAGCGCCGTCCGGCCTTCATGCCAGCGCCTTCGCGCAGGTGGCATAGTTCGGCCCTTGATGTAGCGCCAGGCGCTACCTGATGCCATCCAGGGAGGGGCAATGAGCAGTCCGGAATCGCTGCTTCGGGTGCTGCGCAGCGAGATGCGAGCGGCCGATCTGACCTACAAGGCGCTGGGCGCCCGGCTGGACCTGAGCGAGTCCAGCATCAAGCGCATGTTCTCGCAGGGGGATATGAGCCTGTCGCGCCTGGCCCAGGTCTGCGAGGCCATCGGCGTGGCCCTGGAGGATGTGCTGCGCCAGGCGGCGGATGCCGTGCCCCGTGCCGACCGGCTCACCCTGGCCCAGGAGAGCGCCCTGGTGGCCGATCCGCGCCTGCTGATGGTGGCCGTGTGCTGCCTGGGCCACTGGAGCTTCGAGCAGATCCTGGAGACCTATCAGATCAGCGAGGCCGAGTGCGTGGCCTGCCTGACCAAGCTGGACCGCCTGGGCCTGATCGAGCTCAAGCCCCTGAACCGCTACCGCCTGCGCGTCTCGCGCGCCTTCCGCTGGCAGCCTGACGGGCCGGTGCAGCAGCTGATGCGCCAGCATGTGGTGGACGACTATTTCTCCGGCCGCTTCGACGGCGCGGGCGAGACCCTGCTGTGCGTGCACGGCCGGCTCTCCGAACCCAGCGCCCAGGCCCTGGTGCAGCGCATCCAGCAGCTCACCGCCGAGCTGGCCCGTCTGCACCAGGACGACCAGCGCCGCCCCGCCGATCAGCGCGATGGCTACACCCTGCTGCTGGGCCTGCGCTCCTGGGAGTTCGCCGCCTTCACGGCCATGCGGCGCAAGCTCTAGCTCAGTAGCTCAGGCGGCCCAGGTAGAGGTAGAAGGACGAGGCGCCGCCCTTGGTGTGGCCCAGGGCCAGATAGACCGGGCCGAAGCGGGTGTCCACCGCCACAAAGCCGCTGCCGGCCAGGCGCACATCGCCAGGCATGAAGCGCTGCTCGCGTGCGCCCACCAGGCCGGCTTCCAGCGAGAAGCCCAGGCGCACGGCCTGGCCCAGACCCAGGGGCAGGGTGCCGATGCGCCGCGCCATCACCAGGCGGCTGAGCATGGCCTGCTGCCCGCTGAGCGACTGGTCGGGCGTGCCCGAGAGCCGCAGAAAGCCGCCCAGGCTGCCGCCCACGCCGCGCTGGCTGCGGTTGTATTCCACGTAGAGGTGGCCTGCCCAGTCGTGCCAGCGATAGGCGCCCAGGGCCTGCAGCCCCAGATTGGTTTCGCTGAGGCCGTCTTCGCTGCGCAGATGCTGCACGCCCAGGTTCAGCAGCTGGCCGCGGCTGGGGAAGCTGACGGAGTCCAGCGTGTCCACCCGCAGCTCGGCCGCCAGACCCTGGGCCCGCAGACGCTGGTCGCTGCCATCGGGCGGCTGGGGCAGCACGGCGCGCGCGCGCGCCGTGACATGGGCATAGCCCAGGCGCACATCGCCCCAGCTGCCCAGGCGGCGGCCCAGGTAGAGGGCGGAGACGCTCTGGTAATAGCTCACCCGGCCGGTGCGCAGGCCATTGCCGTCGTACACATCCGAGCCCTCGCCGCTGCTGGAGAACTGCGGCGCCGCATACCAGGGCGAGCCCGGCCCCAGGGGCTGGATCAGCTCGGTGCTGAGGTCGCGGTTGCTGCCCAGGCGGGCCAGGGTGCGCAGCTCGCCGCCCCAGGCATTGAGCCAGCTCAGGGTGTGCATGGCCACCAGGGAGAAGCGGCTGGCGTCGTCGAAATTGCTGTAGACCTCCACGCCCAGGCGCAGGCGGCTCAGGGCCCAGTCGGCCTCGGTGAGCTGCAGGGTCACGTTGCGCTTGTCGCCCTCGTCGCTGATGCGGGTGTCCACCCGCTCGAAATCGCCACGTCCTTGCAGGGCGGTGGCGGCGCGTTCGACCTGGCCGGGCGTGACCGGCACGCCGGGCTCCAGGCCTTCCAGTCGGGCCAGCTCGGCGCGCAGGGCCTCGGGCTTGGTGCGCCGTGTGCCCTCGATGCGCAGCTCCCCCAGGGGCAGGGCCTGGGCCCATTGCGGCGGGGCGGCGGGGCGGCGACGGGCCTGCTGGTGGCGCTGATAGTCGGCCTCGGACAGCGCCAGCGCTTCGAGGCGGCTGGCCACGGCCAGGGTGGCGCGCTCGCCCACGGCAATCGCGTCGATGCGCTGGCGGAAGTCCATGAAGCTCAGCTCGTCGAGCTGGGGATCGATCAGCACATCGTCGGGCCGCAGCTCGCGCAGCGAGCGGGCCACGTTCTGGCCGGTGAGGATCTGCAGCATCTGGTTGGCCACGCCCAGGGCGCTGCGCAGATCGCGCTCCTCCAGCAGGGGCGAGCCCACATTGACCGCGATGATGATCTCGGCCCCCATCTGGCGGGCCACATCCACGCCCAGATTGCGCACCAGGCCGCCGTCCACCAGCAAGCGGCCCTGCACCCGCACCGGCGCAAACACGCCCGGCACGGCCATGGAGGCGCGCAGGGCCAGGAAGAGCGGTTCCTCGTCCAGCTGGCGCAGCTCGCCGCTCACCAGGTCGGTGGCCAGGGCGCGAAAGGGCAGGGGCTGGCCACCAGCCGGCAGCTCGGCGCTGGCCGGCGTCACCAGCTGCTCCAGGGCCCGCTCCAGCGCGCTATTGCCCGCGGCCGCCGGCGGCAGGGCCACGCCGCTGCGCTGCAGGCTCATGTCCAGGCGCGAGGCCACCAGGGTGTCTTCCTCGCGGCGGCTGAAGCTCAGGCTGCGGCGGTCGGGCCGGTCGGCCAGGATGGCCTCCCAGTCGGCCGTGCGCACGAACTGCTCCAGGTCCACCACCTCGCGGCCGGCCGCATAGGCGCCGCCCACCAGGGCGCCCATGCTGGTGCCCACGATCAGGTCCACCGGCACCCGCATCTGCTCCAGCGCGCGCAGCACGCCGACATGGGCCAGCCCCCGCGCGCCACCGCCCGAGAGCACCAGGCCCACGCGCGGGCGCGCCGCGCCGGGAGTGCCCGCGTCCATGGCGGGCGCTTCCGGTGTCTGCATGGCCTGCTGGGCCTGCGCGCTCTGGGCACAGGTGAGCGCGGGCGCGAGAAGCAGCATCAGCAGCAGCGACAATGCGCGAGGGAGCAGGGCCGGCACGGGCATCTGGGTCGGGTTATTTACAGGAGCTGTGACCAAGGGCCGCGCGAGGCGCTAAGCTCACCGTCCTTTGTTTATGAGCCGCCCAAAATGGCCCGCATTATGTTCCGCATCGGCGAAGGCTGGGACACCCACGCCCTGGTCACCGAACGCCCCCTGATCCTGGGCGGCGTCACCATTCCGCATACCCATGGCCTGCTGGGCCACTCCGACGCCGACGCCCTGGCGCATGCCATCACCGACGCCCTGCTGGGCGCGGCCGCGCTGGGCGATATCGGCAAGCTCTTCCCCGACACCGCGGCCGAGTTCAAGGGTGCGGACTCCATGGTGCTGCTGGCCGAGGCCTACCGCCGCGTGCGCGAGGCCGGCTGGCAGATCGGCAATCTGGACAGCACCATCATTGCCCAGGCGCCCAAGATGGCCCCGCACATCCCGGCCATGCGCGCGCGCCTGGCCGAGGTGCTGGGCATTGCGCCCGAGCAGATCAATGTGAAGGCCAAGACGGCCGAGAAGATGGGCCCCGTGGGCGAGGGCCGGGCCATCGAGGCCCGCGCCGTCGTGCTGCTGGAGACTCTGTAGCCCTCAGCCTTCTCGAGCAGGGCACCGTCGATCCGGCTTGGCCGGTCGGCCGGTACCGTCCCCTTGAGGGGGGCGCGCAGCGCGTAGGGGGTGGGACCGAAGCCCTAGCTGGCCTTCTGCAGCCGGATGGCAGTGAGAAAGCCGCCGCCCTCGGCATTGCCGATCTGCAGCTGGCCGCCGATGCGCTGCACCGACTTCTCCACGATGGCCAGGCCCAGGCCGGCGCCGGTGGCAGCGGTGCGGGCGGCATCGCCGCGGAAGAAGGGCGTGGTCAGGCGCGAGAGCTTGTCGCTGGGCACGCCCGGGCCATGGTCGCGCAGGCGCAGCGTCACCCAGGGGCCCTGGGTCTCGGCGCTCACCTCCACCCAGGCGGCCTCATCGGGCGCGTGGCCGTAGCGGCGCGCGTTCTCGAAGATGTTCAGTAGCACCCGGCCCAGCTCGGTCTCATCGGCCCAGACCCGCAGCTGGGGCGGCAGCTGGCAGCTGATGCGCAGCTGGCTGGGGTCGCGGAAGACCTGGGCCTCGCGCTCCACCAGTTCGGCCAGGTTCAGGGCCTGCAGCTGCAGCTCGCTGGGCCGCGCGTAGTCCATGAACTTGTTGATGATGGCGTCGAGCTGGTCGATGTCCTGGGCCATGTACTGCCGCGCCAGCTCGTCGCTCACGCTCATCTCCACCTCCAGGCGCAGGCGCGCCAGCGGGGTGCGCAGATCGTGGCTGATGCCGGCCAGCATCACGGTGCGGTCTTCTTCCATCTTGGCCAGCTCGCGGGCCATGCGGTTGAAGCCCATATTCACCTCGCGGATCTCGCTGGTGAGGGTGCTCTCGTCCAGGCGCGAGTCGTACTCGCCTTCGCGGATGCGGCCGGCGGCCTCGGCCAGCTCGCGCAGGGGCTGGTTGATCAGGCGGGCGATGGTGGCCGAGCCCAGCACCGTGGCCACCAGGGCGATGGCGATCCACCACCAGTTGGCGCTGGCGCTGGAGATGCTCAGAGGGGCCGGGCTGGTGTGCAGCCAGAAGGCGTCGCGCTCGATGCTGAAGCGCACCCACAGGCCCGACTCGCTGTTGACCCGGCGCGCCACCACGGTGTCCGGGCCCAGGCGGCTGCGCAGCTCGGTGGCCAGGCGACGCGAGAAGGAATCATCGTCATAGGGCTGCCAGCGGTCGTGGGCCTCGGCCACGCGCACCTGCACCGCCTCGCCGCTGGCCAGGGAGCTGATCACGGCCACCCGGCCGATGGCGTCGGCATTGGCCAGGGCGGCCCGGCTGAGGTTCACCAAGCCGGCCAGCTGCTGGGCCGACTCCAGGGCGCGCGGCTCCGCCTCCAGCGCCTTGAAGGTCTGTTGCCAGGCCAGCACGGCGCCCACCAGCAGCAAGGCCAGCAGGGCGAAGGTGCGCCAGAACAGGTTCAGCGCCAGCTGCGGACGCGACATCAGGCGGCGTCGTCAGGCACGAAGACATAGCCCACGCCCCAGACCGTCTGGATGAAGCGGGGCTGGGCCGGGTCGGCCTCCAGCAGCTTGCGCAGGCGCGAGATCTGCACGTCCAGGCTGCGGTCGAAGGGCTCGAACTCGCGGCCGCGGGCCAGCTGGGCCAGCTTGTCGCGCGAGAGCGGCTGGCGCGGATGGCGCACCAGGGCCTTGAGCATGGAGAACTCGCCCGTGGTCAGGGGCAGGGGCTCGCCGTTCTTGGTCAGGCGGCGCAGCGAGAGGTCGAACTCGAAGGGGCCGAAGCTCACGGTCATCGGCTCCTTGGAGGGCGCGCCCGGCGCCTCCATGGGCGGGCGGCGACGCAGCACGGCATTGATGCGGGCCAGCAGCTCGCGCGGGTTGAAGGGCTTGGCCAGGTAGTCGTCGGCGCCCACCTCCAGGCCCACGATGCGATCCACCTCCTCGACCTTGGCGGTGAGCATGATGATGGGGGTGTTGTCATTGGCAGCGCGCAGGCGGCGGCAGATGGACAGGCCGTCCTCGCCCGGCAGCATCAGGTCCAGCACCATCAGGTCCACGGTCTCGCGGGTGAGCTGCTTGTTCAGGGCCTTGCCGTCCTCCGCCAGCAGCACCTCGAAGCCCTCCTGGGTCAGGTAGCGGCGCAGCAGATCGCGGATGCGCGCATCGTCGTCTACCACCAGGATGCGGTTGGGGCGGGTGGTGCTGGGATTGTTCATGGCGACTCCGTTGGGACTGCTGAATCTGTAACAGCGGTGATTTTTGCAGGGCTTTCCGCGTCTGTTACAAGTTTGGCCGCCGGGTTTGTGAATGGATGTTTCGAGGTCAACGGCACGGCGACCTCGTGCGCTAAGCTCGAACGCTTTGCTTTTGGAATAAGGGAGAACCCGATGAAGCGAATCCATGCCACCCCCGCCACCCTGGCTCTGACCCTGGCCCTGGCCGGCGTCGTCGGCAGCGCCCAGGCGCAGACCGCGCCGCGCAAGGACGCGCTCAATCTGAGTGCCACCGCCTCGCAGGAGGTGACGCGCGACACCCTGGCCGTGGTCTTCTCCACCACGCGCGACGGCAGCGACGCCGCCACCGTGCAGCGCCAGCTCAAGCAGGCCCTGGACGCGGCCCTGGCCGAAGCCCGCAAGGTGGCCAAGCCCGGCGAGGTGGAGGTGCAGACCGGCAACTTCGCGCTCTACCCGCGCTATGCGGCCAAGGGCGGCATCAATGGCTGGCAGGGCAGCGCCGAGCTGCTGGTGCAGGGCAAGGACACGGCCACCATTGCCCAGCTGACCGGTCGCATCAACACCCTGAACATCGCCCGCGTGGGCTACAGCCTCTCGCGCGAGGCGCGCGAGAAGGTGGAGGCCGAGGTGGTGAGCCAGGCCATCAGCCGCTACAAGGCCCGCGCCGCGGACTACGCCCGCCAGTTCGGTTTCAGCGGCTACCAGATCGGCGAGGTGAGCGTGAACACCTCCGAGGGCGGCGGCCCGATGCCCATGGCCGCGCCCATGATGCGCATGAAGGCGGCGGCCGTCATGGACGAGGCCCTGCCGGTGGAAGCCGGCAAGGAGACCGTGAGCGTCAACGTCAATGGCGTGGTGCTGATGAGCAAGTAAGCCTAGGCCTGGGTCTGGCAAGACAAAAGGCGGCCCGCGGGCCGCCTTTTTCTTTTCTTTTCCCGCCCGACTCGGGACGGGGGCAGGTCTTGCGCCTGGGCGCCGTCGCTTTACTGCGCCGTCCAGCCGCCGTCCAGGGCCCAGGACTGGCCGCGCACATTGCTGGCGGCTTCGGAGCACAGGAAGACGGCCAGCTCGCCCAGCTGCTCGGGCGTGGTGAACTGCAGCGAGGGCTGCTTCTCGGCCAGCAGCTGCTTCTTGGCTTCCTCGTTGCTGAGGCCACCGGCCGCCGCGCGGGCGTCCACCTGCTTCTGCACCAGGGGCGTGAGCACCCAGCCCGGGCAGATGGCGTTGACGGTCACGCCCGTGGTGGCGGTTTCCAGGGCCACGGCCTTGGTCAGGCCCACGATGCCGTGCTTGGCAGCCACATAGGCCGACTTCTCGGCCGAGGCCACCAGGCCGTGCACCGAGGCGATGTTCAAGACCCGACCCCAGCCGCGCGCCTTCATGCTGGGCAGGGCCAGACGGGTGGTGTGGAAGGCTGAGCTGAGGTTGATGGCGATGATGGCGTCCCAGCGCTCGGTGGGGAACTGGTCCACCGGCGCCACATGCTGGATGCCGGCGTTGTTGACCAGGATGTCGCAGCCACCGAATTCCTGGGCCACATAGGCCATCATGGCCTCGATCTCGGCGGGCTTGCTCATGTCCGCCCCGTGGTAGCCGACCCGGATGCCTGGCGCCGCAGCGGCCACCTCGGCCTTGGGGCCCTCGGCGTCGCCAAAGCCATTCAGCACGATGTTCGCGCCCTGGCGGGCCAGCGACAGCGCAATGCCCAGACCGATGCCGCTGGTGGAACCGGTGACCAGGGCGGTCTTGCCTTTCAAGGACATGAAAACCCCCGAGGGTTGTTAGGATGGGTGCCAAGGATACAAAACAATGTCGGAACCTCGCCTCCACCATGTGCAATGTCTCAGCCCGGCAGGCCTGCATCGCATGGCCTACTGGGAGTGGGGCGAGCGCGGCAACCCGCGGGTGCTGGTCTGCGTGCACGGGCTCTCGCGCCAGGGCCGCGATTTCGACGCCCTCGCGCGTGCGCTGAGCGAGCGCTACCGCGTGATCTGCCCGGATGTGATGGGCCGCGGCGAGTCCGACTGGCGGCCCGACCCGGCGCTCTACCAGGTGCCGGTCTATGTCTCGGACATGGTGAGCCTGCTGGCCCGCCTGGATGTGGCGCAGGTGGATTGGGTCGGCACCTCCATGGGCGGCCTGATCGGCCTGGGCCTGGCGTCGCTGCCGGGCAGCCCCATCGCCCGCCTGGTGCTCAACGATGTGGGGCCGGCCATCGAGTACGCGGCCCTGCAGCGCATCGGCAGCTATCTGGGCCGGCGCATGCAGTTCGCCGATCTGGCCGAGGGCGCGGCCCATCTGCGCGAGATCTCCACGGGCTTCGGCCCGCACAGCGAGGCCGAGTGGCTGGCGCTCTCGCGCCCCATGTTCCGGCCGGCGCCCCAGGGCGGCGTGCGTCTGCACTATGACCCGGCGATTGCCGCACCCTTTGCCGCGCTGACGCCCGAGCTGGCCGCGGCCGGCGAGGCGGCGCTGTGGCGGGCCTACGAGGCGCTGCGCTGTCCGACCCTGCTGCTGCGCGGGGCCCAGTCCGACCTGCTCTCGCGCGCCACCGCCGAGGCCATGACCCAGCGCGGCCCGCGCGCCGTGCTGGAAGAGCTGCCCGGCGTGGGCCATGCGCCCACCCTGGTCGCGCCCGAGCAGATCGAGCTCGTGCGCCATTTCTTGAAGTAGTTCGTTTGTTGTTCCGATGAAGACAGGATTGCCCACCCCGGGCGAGCAGGCCGCCGCCATCGTGGCCCTGGCCGACAAGGATCTGCAGGACGGCGGTGCCGGCCAGGTGGCGCGGGCGCGGGCTTTTGCCGAGCCCCTGCTGTTCGGCCAGGCCCTGGACACCGGCGAGGATGCGCTGGCCCATGCCGATGGTGTGGCCGCCATCCTGGGTGGCATCGGCGCGGCGCCGGCCATGCAGGCCGCCTCCTACCTGGTCTATGCCGGCGACTATCTGAACAAGCCCGAGGAGATCGTGGCCAAGGCCTTTGGCGAGAGCTATGCCAGCCTGGTCACGCACACCCGCAAGCTGGTGCAGATCCAGCGCGCGGCGCGCGAGGGCGAGGCCCTGCTGTCCGAGGGCGGCGGCAAGGATGCCGCCGAGCAGCGCCAGCAGCAGACCGAGCGGGTGCGCAAGATGCTGCTGGCCTTCTCGCGCGATCTGCGCGTGGTGCTGCTGCGCCTGGCCTCGCGCCTGCAGACCCTGCGCTATTTCGCCGCCAGCAAGACCGCCTGCCCGCGTGCCATTGCGGCGGAATCGCAGCAGGTCTTCGCGCCCCTGGCCAACCGCCTGGGCATCTGGCAGATCAAGTGGGAGCTGGAGGACCTGTCCTTCCGCTTTCTGAAGCCCGAGGCCTACAAGGAGCTGGCCCGCGGCCTGCATGAGAAGCGCCTGGAGCGCGAGCAGCATGTGGAGGCGGCGCGCGCCGCGCTGGAGAGCGATCTGCGCGCCCACGGCCTGCAGGCCGAGGTGCAGGGCCGGCCCAAGCATCTTTACAGCATCTGGAAGAAGATGCAGGGCAAGAGCCTGGCCCTGGACCAGGTCTTCGATCTGCGCGCCCTGCGCGTGATCGTGCCCGAGGTGGCCGACTGCTATGCCTGCCTGAGCCGTCTGCACGAGCTCTACACCCCGGTCTCCGGCGAGTTTGACGACTACATCGCCCGGCCCAAGCCCAATGGCTACCAGAGCCTGCACACCGTGGTGATCGGCCCCGACGGCCGGACCATGGAGGTGCAGATCCGCACCCGCGCCATGCACGAGCATGCCGAGCACGGCGTGGCCGCGCACTGGGCCTACAAGGAAGCGGGTGCGCGCGGCTATGCCGGCGTGGTCGCCGCGGGCGATTTCGAGGAGCAGGTGGCCGCGGCCCGCAAGGCCGTGCTGCGCCAGCTGCTGGCCTGGGAGCGCGAGTTCGTGGAGCATGGCGGGGAGGGCGGGAGCGAAAGCGCCGTCTTCGATGACCGCATCTATGTCTTCACCCCGCAGGCCACGGTGGTGGAGCTGTGCAAGGACGCCACGCCCATCGACTTCGCCTATACCGTGCACACCGATCTGGGCCACCGCTGCCGCGGCGCCAAGGTGGACGGCCAGATGGTGCCGCTCAACACCCGGCTCCAGAACGGCCAGACCGTGGAGGTGATCGCGCTCAAGGAGGGCGGCCCCTCGCTGGACTGGATCAACGCCGAGCTGGGCTATCTGCAGAGCCAGCGGGCGCGTGCCAAGGTGCGCGCCTGGTTCAATGCCCAGGTGCAGGCCCAGACCATTGCCAAGGGCCGCGAGCTGGTGGAGAAGCTGCTGCAGCGCGAAGGCAAGACGGCCACCAAGCTGGAGGACCTGGCCGCGCGCCTGGGCTTCAAGAGCGCGGACGCGCTCTTCGAGGTGGTGGGCAAGGACGAGTATTCGCTGCGCAATATCGAGACCCTGCTGCGCCCGCCCGTGCCCGAGGCCGACGAGGACGAGCTGTTGGCCCAGCGCCGCACCCGCAGCGCTGCCGCCAGCACGGCCGGCACCCGCGGCGGGGTGCTGGTGGTGGGGGTGGACTCCCTGCTCACCAGCCTGGCGCGTTGCTGCCGCCCCGCGCCGCCCGACGCCATCGGTGGCTATGTGACCCGCGGCAAGGGTGTGGCCATCCACCGTGTGGACTGCAGCAATTTCCGCGAGATGGTGCGCAGCGCGCCGGAACGCGTGATCGCCGTGGCCTGGGGCGAGAGCCCGGAGAAGGGCGCCGTCTATCCGGTGGACGTGGTGGTGGAGAGCAATGACCGCCAGGGCCTGCTGCGCGACATCCTGGAAGTCTTCGCCAAGGAAAAGATGAACGTCACGGCGGTGAACACCCAGTCGCACAAGGCCGGCCACAAGGCTGCGCCGCGCCTGGCCAAGGGCGACACGGCCTGGATGAGCTTCACCGTGGAAGTCAGTGATTCGGCCCGCCTGGCCCAGGTCTTGCGCAGTCTGGCCCAGATCAACGGCGTGCGGGGCGCGCGGCGCCGCTAGCAGCTTCGCGTGAAAATCTGCCGAGAGGGAACAGCCAGTTTTGAGCCGGCCGAAATTCGCGCTATACTAGCGAGCTCTTCAGGCGCGTAGCTCAGTTGGTTAGAGCACCACCTTGACATGGTGGGGGTCGTTGGTTCGAATCCAATCGCGCCTACCAGATCTGCTGAACAAGGTTCGCGGGTTTGGACAGCTTTGAAGAGCAGCTGCACTGGACGAAACGCGCAAGCGCTTCGGCAGCACCAAGAATTCCAGGCGCGTAGCTCAGTTGGTTAGAGCACCACCTTGACATGGTGGGGGTCGTTGGTTCGAATCCAATCGCGCCTACCAAATACGGTAGACACCCATACCTCAGCAAAGCCCGGCGGCCTTCGCCCCGGGCTTTTTGCTTTGTGCGCTCGCAAGGTCGGTGTAGGGCTGCGCAGCTGGTACGCTATGGCCCGGCTGCGCGTCGAGCGTTTCGGACGTAAGCGGGACGGCCCCCCGGGGGAAGCACCAGGCGCGGCGCGGGCCACCCTCTCTCGGGCTGCACGAGCTGTGCGGGCGGAATCGGCGCCTGCCCATCGGTGAAGACGCGCATGCGGCAAGCCGGGCGCTGCGGGAACAATGCGCGGTCTTCGCCATTTCGCCGCTGCTGCCCCTTGCCGATGCTCAAGCCCATTCGCCATGCTCTTGCTGCGCTGTCGCTGACGGCCCTGGGCCTGGCGCCGGCCGCGGCGGCGGACGGCCCCTCGCTGGCGCGCATCAAGGCCACGGGCGTGGTGGTGATCGGCTACCGGCCGGCCTCGCTGCCCTTTTCCTATCTGGACGGCAAGCTCAAGCCCATCGGCTATTCCATCGAGCTCTGCGACCGCGTGATCGCGGCGCTGAAAGTGCGGCTCAAGCTGCCCGAGCTGGAGACCAAGCGCATCGCCGTGGGCTCGGCCACCCGCATGCCCCTGGTGGCCAATGGCACGCTGGACATGGAGTGCGGCATCACCACCAATACCGCCGAGCGCGCACGCAGCCAGTCCTTCTCCATCACCACCTTCGTGACCGAGACCAAGCTGATGTCGCGGCGCACGGACGGCTTCCAGACCTTCTCGGACCTGCGTGGCAAGCCGGTGGCTTCCACTATCGGTACGACCAGCATCCAGCATCTGCATGCGGTGAACGAGCAGCAGGACCTGGGCATACGCATCATCGCGGGCCTGGACGATCCCGAGGCCTTCCACCTGCTGCAGATCGGGCGCGCGCGCGCCTTCATGATGGACGATGTGCTCCTGCGCAGCCTGCTGGCCCAGGTGCCCGGCGGCGAGGACTTCGTGGTCTCGGACCGCGCGCTGACGGTGGAACCCTATGGCATCGGCCTCAACCGCGAGGACCCCGATTTCAAGCGCATGGTGGACGAGGTGTTGGCCGGTCTGTACCGCAGCGGAGAGATCCATCAGATCTACAAGCGCTGGTTCGAGTCGCCCATCCCGCCCAAGGGCATCAATCTGCGCATGCCCATGAGCGAGGCCTTCAAGCGCGTGATCGCCAACCCGACCGACACGCCCGATCCGGCCTTCTACCGCTGAGCTTCAGCGGAAGCTGTCGATGTCGATGGCGTGGCGGTGCAGCTTGTCGTAGAGCGTCTTCTTGGCGATGCCCAGCAGCTCCATGGCTGCGGGCACCTTGCCCTGGGTGCGGCGCAGAGCCTGCTCGATCAGGGCCTTCTCCACCACATCCATCTGGCGGGCCAGGTTCAGCGGCGGCACATCCCGCAGCAGGGCGCTGCTGTCCAGATTGTCCAGGGCCAGCACAAAGCGGTCGGCCGCGTTGCGGATCTCGCGCACATTGCCCGGCCAGTCATGCGCCATCAGCTCGCGCAGGCCCTCGGGGCTGAGCTCGGGCGCCGCGCGCTCATAGCGGGCGCAGGCCTGGGTCACGAAATGCTGGAAGAGCAGGGGGATGTCCTCGCGCCGCTCGCGCAGCGGCGGGATGCGCAGGGTGGCCACATTGAGCCGGTAGTAGAGGTCGCTGCGGAACTTGCCCTGCTCGCCCAGCTCGCGCAGATCGGCCTTGCTCGCGGCCACGAAGCGCACATTGATGGGCAGCTCCTCGTTGGAGCCCAGGCGCTCCAGACGCCGCTCCTGCAGCACGCGCAGGAATTTGGCCTGCAAGTCGAAAGGCATGGAGCCGATCTCGTCCAGCAGGATCGTGCCGCCGCGGCCATGCTCGAACTTGCCGTAGCGGCGCTTGGCGGCCGAGGTGAAGGAGCCCTGCTCATGGCCGAAGAGCTCGCTCTCGAACAGGGCCTCGGGCAGGCCGCCGCAGTTGATGGCCACGAAGTTGCGGTCGCGCCGCGCGCTCTGGTCGTGCAGGCAGCGCGCCACCAGCTCCTTGCCGGTGCCGGTCTCGCCCAGGATCATCACATCGGCCGAGGTGCCGGCCAGGTTCAGGATCTGGCGCCGCAGCTGCTGCATGGCGGGCGAGTTGCCCAGCAGGGCGGCCTCGATGCCGTTGGCGCGCTGCAGCTGGGCGCGCAGCTCCTCGGCGGCGCAGCGCAGCAGGCGGGTGTCGAGTGCGCGCTTGGCCGTGTCGATCAGGCGCTCGGGCGCGAAGGGCTTCTCGATGAAGTCGTAGGCGCCATCGCGCATGGCCTGCACAGCCATGGCCACATCGCCGTGCGCCGTGATCAGGATCACCGGAATGGCGGCGTCCACCGACTGCACATGGGCCTGCAGCGCGCGGCCGTCCATGCCGGGCAGGCGCACATCGGTGATCACGATGATCTGTGCACCGGCGCTGATATGCGGCAGGGCCTCCTCGGCCGAGCGGCAGGGTATGACACTCAGGCCGGCCAGCTCCAGGGTCTGGGTCAGGCTGACGCGTACCGGCAGATCGTCTTCCACGAAGACGATGCTGTATCCCTCAAACATGCTGTGTTGCTTCCTCTACGGCATCCCAGGTCACGACGGCCAGGTCGAATTCGAAGACCATGCCCTGGGTCTGTGGCACGGCGCGCAGCGTACCGCCGAACTCGTGCACGATTTTCGATGAGATCACCAGGCCCAGGCCCAGGCCTTCGCCGGCCGGCTTGGTGGTGAAGAAGGGTTCGAAGAGGCGGGCGAGCTGGCTGTCTTTCAGGCCGCTGCCGCTGTCGCTCACGCGCACCAGCACCCGCTCCTGCCCCTGGGGCAGGGCGCCGATGCTGAGTACGCGCACCGGCTCGCCCTTCATGGCGTCCAGCGCATTGCCCACCAGATTCACCAGCACCTGCTGCAGGCGGTTGGCCTCGCAGTGCACGCGCAGGCCGGCCGCCACCTCCAGCTGCAGGTCAACGTCTTCCTCGCGCAGCCGGTGCTGCACCAGCAGCAGGGCCGCGTGCACCGAGTCGAGCAGGGAGACGGGGGCCGTGATCAGCTCGTTGCGGCGCGCAAAGCTCTTGAGCTGGCGCGTGATCTGGCCCATGCGCTCCACCATCTCGTCCATGATGCGCAGGTTCTCCGCCACGGCCTGGTGGCGCCCGCCCTCCAGCAGCAGCTGGGAGTTGCGGGCCAGGGCGCGCAGGGCCGTGAGCGGCTGGTTCACCTCGTGCGAGATGCCGGCCGACATCTGGCCCAGCACCGCCAGCTTGCCGGCCTGCACCAGCTCGTCTTCGGCCTGCAGGCGCTGGGCGATCTGACGCTTGAGCTCGGCATTGGCATTGAGCAGCTCGGCGGTGCGCATGTCCACCACCCGCTCCAGCTGGCCGTGGGCCTGCTGCAGCTCGGCCTTGGCCTGGAAGAGCTGGCGCAGGGCGCGCCGCCGCGAGGCCAGGTAGAGGGCCAGCAGGCCCAGGCAGGCGCCGAAGGCCGCGCCGCTCCAGCCGGCATTGCGGGCCTGGCGCCAGACCTCGGTGGGGTCGGAGAGTGCCACCATGCGCAGGCCCAGGGGCACCATGGGGCGCTCCTGGGCCAGCAGCAGGGGGCCTTCGATCAGGCGCGGCTTGTCCTCCAGCGGCGGCACCCGCACCAGGCTGGCCGTGGCGCCCGAGAGCAGGCGCTGGGCCACGCCCACGCTGGTGAAGGGCGAACTGGGGTAGCGCCCGCTGGCGCGCAGGGCCTGGCGCCGGTCTTCCTCGGCCTGGCCCAGCACGAAGTACTTCCAGTAGGGCACCGAGCTCATGATGATCACATCCTGCTCGTCGGCCACCAGCAGTCGCTCGCCCTGGGTGCGCAGACCCAGGTCCACCCAGGTGGCCTCCAGCGGCGCCAGGCTCAGGCGCACCACGATGACACCCAGCAGGCGCTCCTGCTGGCGCACCGGCTGCAGCAGGTAGAAGTCGGTGCCCTGGCCGCCGGGCTCGGTGGCAAAAAAATGACGCACATCGGCCTCGATGGCCTCGCGCAGGCGCTTGGGCGCCGGGCTGGCGTCGCTGGCGGCCAGCACCCGGGCCTCGCCATCGGCCACCAGGATCTGCATGGTGCCGGCGCGCACATTCACCCGCGCCAGGGTCTGGGTGGCGCGCTGGCGCAGGGTCGGGTCTTGCGGCGCGCGCAGCAGGGCCTGCAGGGACTCGTCGATGGCCAGCAGGCTGGGCAGATAGCTGTGCCGCCCCAGCTCCGCCTCCAGATTCGAGGCGTAGAGCTCCAGCCGCTCATTGGCCAGAGCCTCCAGATGCGAGAGCCCGGCGCCCTGGCTCAGGCGCTGTCCCAGCACCCAGCCCAGCAGCATCAGGGCTGCCGTGGCATAGATGAAGAAGCTGGGACGGGCCAGGCGCCGGGCCAGGCGCTCCCGCAGCAGCAGGAAGGAATCGCGATCGAACATGGGGCGTGGGTGCAATGCCGCGCAGTGTGCCGCAGCGCGGTGGGCCTCGAGTGCGGCCGGACCGGGTTTTTACCCCGAGGCGGAAAACCGCACCGCGATTCCGGGTGTGAGTGCGGATTTCCGCCCTCCCGGGCGGGCCTGCCTGGTGCGTTCGGGTGTCAGTCTGGTGAAACGCGCAGCAAAGCGGGGCCTGGCGGGTCTTGCGCAGGCTCAAACCTCAGTGAATACCCGCGGAAATTCATTTGTGGCATATGGATTGCAGATAGTCCCTCAGCAGGCGGGGTGACCGTCATCAAACTAAAGGGACTCTATGGAGATCTTTTTCCAGCAAATCATCAACGGCCTCGTGCTCGGGAGCATGTATGCCTTGGTGGCCTTGGGGTACACGATGGTGTACGGCATCATCAACCTGATCAATTTCGCGCATGGCGAGATCCTGATGGTCGGGGCCTTGGTGGGATGGACGGTGGTGACGGCGCTGGAGGGCGTGGGGCTGCCGGGCTGGGCCCTGCTGCTGATCGCGCTGGCCTGTGCCATCGTGGTCTGCACGGTGCTGAACTTCACGGTGGAAAAGGTGGCCTACCGGCCGCTGCGCAATGCGCCGCGACTGGCCCCGCTGATCACGGCCATGGGCATGAGCCTGCTGCTGCAGACCCTGGCCATGATCGTCTGGAAGCCCAATCCCAAGCCCTTCCCGCTGCTGCTGCCCACCACGCCCATCGACCTGGGCGGCCCGGTGATCACGGTGACGCAGTGCCTGATCCTGGGCGTGACGGTGATGGTGCTGGCCGGCCTGATCTATCTGGTGAACTACACCAAGCTGGGCCGCGCAATGCGGGCCACCGCCGAAAACCCGCGTGTGGCGGGTCTGATGGGCGTGAAGCCGGACTTCGTGATCTCGGCCACCTTCGTGATCGGTGCGGCCCTGGCCGCGGTGGCCGGCATCATGTGGGCGGCCAACTACGGCACGGTGCAGCACTCCATGGGCTTCCTGCCGGGCCTGAAGGCCTTCACGGCGGCGGTGCTGGGCGGCATCGGCAATCTGGCCGGCGCCATGGTGGGCGGCATCCTGCTGGGCCTGATCGAGGCCATCGGCGCGGGCTATCTGGGTGAGCTGACCGGCGGCGTGCTGGGCAGCCACTACGCCGACATCTTCGCCTTCATCGCGCTGATCCTGGTGCTGACCCTGCGTCCCTCGGGCTTGCTGGGCGAGCGCGTGGCCGACCGCGCCTGATATGAACCACCCCCTGCGCGCTGCGCGCGCCCCCTCGAGGGGGCAACACCAGCAGCCCGGCAAAGCCGGCGCTGCGGTGTTCGCTGGGGAATGCAAATGGCCGCAAGGCCATCGCTGAGGAGTTATCCATGCAAAAGAACAAACTGATCGTGTTCGTGCTGGCGGCCCTGGGCCTGCTGGTGCTGCCGCTGTTTGCGCAGCAGTTCGGCAACGGGCCGGTGCGCATCATCGACCTGGCCCTGCTCTATGTGATGCTGGCCCTGGGACTGAACATCGTGGTGGGCTATGCCGGCCTGCTGGACCTGGGCTATGTGGCCTTCTACGCGGTGGGCGCCTATATGTTCGGCCTGCTGGCCAGCCCGCACCTGCTGGAGAATTTCGAGAACATCGCCGCCGCCTTCCCCGACGGCATGCACTCGCCGCTGTGGCTGGTGATCCCGCTGGGGGCGGCGCTGGCGGGCTTCTTCGGCATGGTGCTGGGCGCGCCCACGCTCAAGCTGCGCGGCGACTACCTGGCCATCGTGACCCTGGGCTTCGGCGAGATCATCCGGGTGTTCCTGAACAATATGGAATACCCGCTGAACATCACCAACGGCCCGCGCGGCATCGGCCAGATCGACGGCATCCACTTCTGGGGCTTCGACCTGGGCAAGAGCCACGAGTTCTTCGGCTACACCTTCCCCTCGGTCACGCTGTACTACTACCTCTTCCTGGCCCTGGTGGTGTTCTCGGTGCTGATCTGCTTCCGCCTGGAAAACAGCCGCATCGGCCGCGCCTGGATGGCCATTCGCGAGGATGAGATCGCCGCCAAGGCCATGGGCATCAACACCCGCAATATGAAGCTGCTGGCCTTCGGCATGGGCGCCACCTTCGGCGGCGTGGCGGGCAGCATGTTCGCCGCCTTCCAGGGCTTTGTGTCCCCCGAGTCCTTCAGCCTGCAGGAGTCCATCATGATCGTGGCCATGGTGGTGCTGGGCGGCATCGGCCACATCCCGGGCGTGATCCTGGGGGCCCTGCTGCTGGCGGCCCTGCCCGAGGTGCTGCGCTATGTGGCCGGCCCGCTGCAGGAGATGACGGGCGGACGCCTGGACTCGGCCATCCTGCGCCAGCTGCTGGTGGCCCTGGCCATGATCACCGTGATGCTGCTGCGCCCCCGCGGGCTGTGGCCGGCGCGCGAGCACGGCAAGGCCGCGCCCGCCAAGCAGGCATGAACCCGGCAAGGTCACAGGAGAACACAACACCATGAGCAGCAATAGCAATAGCGCCGCGACCGTGCTGAGCGTCAAGGGCGTGTCCAAGCGCTTCGGCGGCCTGCAAGCCCTCTCGGACGTGGGCATCGAGATCAAGGCCGGCCAGGTCTACGGCCTGATCGGCCCCAACGGCGCGGGCAAGACCACCTTCTTTAACGTCATCACCGGTCTCTACACCCCGGATGGCGGCAGCTTCGAGCTGGGCGGTGAGCCCTACACCCCGCAGGCCGTGCACCAGGTGGCCAAGGCCGGTATCGCCCGCACCTTCCAGAACATCCGGCTCTTCGCCGAGATGACGGCGCTGGAGAACGTGATGGTGGGCCGCCATGTGCGCACCCAATCGGGTCTGCTGGGCGCCATCTTCCGCAGCCCCGGCTTCAAGCAGGAAGAGGCCGAGATCGCGCAAAGAGCCCAGGAGCTGCTGGACTATGTGGGCATCGGCAAGTACGCCGAGTACAAGGCCCGCACCCTGAGCTATGGCGACCAGCGCCGCCTGGAGATCGCGCGCGCCCTGGCCACCGACCCCAAGCTGATCGCGCTGGACGAGCCGGCCGCGGGCATGAACGCCACCGAGAAGGTGGTGCTGCGCGAGCTGATCGACCGCATCCGCAAGGACGGCCGCACCATCCTCTTGATCGAACACGATGTGAAGCTGGTGATGGGCCTGTGCGACCGGGTCACGGTGCTGGACTACGGCAAGCAGATCGCTGAGGGCACGCCCGCCCAGGTGCAGAGCAATGCCAAGGTGATCGAGGCCTACCTCGGCGCCGGCCAGGCCGCCCACTGAACAGGAAGACATAGCAATGGCAGACAACAAAGAGATCCTGCTCAAGGTCAGCGGGCTGAAAGTGGCCTACGGCGGCATCCAGGCCGTCAAGGGCGTGGACTTCGAGGTGCGCCGCGGCGAGCTGGTCAGCCTGATCGGCGCCAACGGCGCGGGCAAGACCACCACGCTCAAGGCCGTGACCGGCCTGCAGCCGGTGGCCGCCGGCGAGATCCACTTCATGGGCAAGCCGCTCAAGGGCCAGGGCGCCTGGGACCTGGTCAAGCAGGGCCTGGTGATGGTGCCGGAAGGCCGCGGCACCTTCACGCGCATGACCATCACCGAGAACCTCTTGATGGGCGCCTACATCCGCGACGACCAGGCCCAGATCGAGGCCGATATCGAGCGCATCTTCGGCATCTTCCCGCGCCTCAAGGAACGTCAGTCCCAGCGCGGCGGCACCATGTCGGGCGGCGAGCAGCAGATGCTGGCCATCGGCCGCGCGCTGATGGCGCGTCCCAAACTGCTTCTCCTGGACGAGCCCAGCATGGGTCTGTCGCCCATCATGGTGGACAAGATCTTCGAGGTGGTGAACGACATCCACAGCCAGGGCGTGACCGTGCTGCTGGTGGAGCAGAACGCCAGCCGCGCGCTGCAGCTGGCCAACCGCGGCTATGTGATGGAGTCCGGCCTGATCACCATGACCGGCGAGGGCAAGACCCTGCTCAACGACCCCAAGGTGCGTGCAGCCTACCTGGGCGAGTGAGAGCCGAAGCCCCCAAGTTTTCGAGAGAGAGAGCGAGCGGGAATTCCGCCGGCTCGATGAGGGACGAACCCCGCGCGTCCACTCCGCCTTGATGCGGCTCGTCGTTTTGGCACCTACACAAACTGTATCGAGCGACTTTCCATGATGAAACCTGCTTTGAAGACGAGCGTTTCCCTGCTGCTGCTGGCCCTGGGCAGTGGGGCGATGGCGCAGGAACTGGTGGTGAAGATCGGCCATGTGGGCCCGACCAGCGGTGCGATCGCCCACCTGGGCAAGGACAATGAGCTGGGCGCCCGTCTGGCCATCGAGGAGCTGAACGCCAAGGGCGTGAGCATCGGTGGCAAGAAGGCCAAGTTCGAGCTGCTGGCCGAAGACGATGCCGGCGATCCGAAGCAGGGCACGGCCGCCGCTCAGAAGCTGGCCGACGCCAAGGTCAACGGCGTGGTGGGCCACCTGAACTCCGGCACCTCGATCCCGGCCTCCAAGGTCTACAGCGACGCCGGCATTCCCCAGATCAGCCCCTCGGCCACCAACCCCAAATTCACCCGCAACGGCTACAAGACCACCTTCCGCGTGGTGGCCGATGACGTGCACCTGGGTGGCACCCTGGGCAAGTACGCCGTCAGCACCCTCAAGGGCAAGAGCATCGCCGTGATCGACGATCGCACCGCCTACGGTCAGGGCGTGGCCGACGAGTTCGAGAAGGGCGTCAAGGCCTCCGGCGGCAAGGTCGTCGGCCGCGAGTTCACCAATGACAAGGCCACGGACTTCACCGCCATCCTGACCTCCCTGAAGGCCAAGAAGCCCGATGTGGTCTTCTTTGGCGGCATGGACGCGGTGGCCGGCCCCATGCTGCGCCAGATGAAGCAGCTGGGCATCGAAGCCAAGTTCATGGGCGGCGACGGCATCTGCACCGGCGAGCTGCCCAAGCTCTCCGCCGGCACCATGGGCGACAACCAGGTGGTCTGCGCCGAGGCCGGTGGCGTCGAGGGTGAGTCCAAGAAGTCGCTGGAAGAGTTCAAGACCAAGTTCAAGGCCAAGTACAAGGTGGACGTGCAGATCTACGCTCCCTATGTGTACGACGCCGTGAACGTGCTGGTGGCCGCCATGGTCAAGGCCGGTTCCGCCGAGCCGGCCAAATACCTGCCGGTGCTGGCCAAGACCGAGGGCTACAAGGGTGTGACCGGCACCATCGCCTTCGACAACAAGGGCGACATCAAGAACGGCGCCCTGACCCTGTTCACCTACAAGGGCGGCAACCGCGAACAACTGGCCGTGGTGCGCTGAGCCCCAACCCGTTTCGCTGATGTGAAGGAAGGCGGCCTGCGGGCCGCCTTTTTTCTGGCCCGCCGACGCCTGGCGTGGGCGGGAAGCGGCGCTTTCGCACAGGCGCGCTGGCGCCGGGGAAAACCCCTCCGGAATGCAGGGGCACGGCTTCTAGAATCGAAGCCAGTTTTCAGCCGAGTTCGAAGGAGTTTCCATGGCCACTGCCCGCAGCGGCAAGTCCAGCAGCAGCAAGGCCGCGGAGGCCGGCGCCGAGCCTTCCGGCGTGCGCGTGCTCAAGAAATACCCCAACCGCCGCCTCTACGACACCAAGACCAGCAGCTACATCACCCTGGCCGATGTGAAGACCATGGTGCTGGAGGCGCAGGACTTCGAGGTGCGCGATGCCAAGAGCGGCGAGGACCTGACCCGCTCCATCCTGCTGCAGATCATCCTGGAGGAGGAGACGGGCGGCGTGCCCATGTTCTCCACCGCGGCGCTCTCGCAGATCATCCGCTTCTATGGCCATGCCATGCAGGGCGTGATGGGCGCCTACCTCGAGAAGAATATGCAGGCCTTCACCGATCTGCAGAGCCAGTTTGCCGAGCAGAGCAAGGGTCTGGCCTTCAGCCCCGAGGCCTGGACCCAGTTCATGACCGGCCAGGCGCCCGTCATGCAGAACCTGATGGGTGGCTATATGGAGCAGAGCAAGCAGCTGTTCGAGCAGATGCAGGAGCAGATGAAGACGGCCGGCGCCCTGTTCCCCGGCATGCCGGGCATGCCCGGCTTCCCGCCGGCCAAGAAGCCCTGAGCCCGCGGCCACCGCGCCGCGCTGACCCAGCCAAGCCCTCTTCGGAGGGCTTTTTTCACGCTGCCGCTGCGCTGCATTAAAGCCGCGCCATGGTCCGGTCGCCCTTGCCGTAGATGCACAGGCGCCCTGAGGCGCAGGAAGACTGAGATGGCAGAGATCACATACGAGCAGGTGGCGGCGGCCGCCCATGAGCTGCAGGACGATGGCGTGCTCCCGAGCGTGGGTGCCTTGCGCGCGCGGCTGGGGGCGGTCTCGGCCCAGGCCCTGCACCAGCACCTGGGCCGCTGGCGCGCCGCCCAGCGGCCGCCCGAGGCCGCGCCCGACACCGCCTTGCCCCCGGCCCTGGCCTCCGCCCTGGAGGCCTGGGTGCAGGCTCGCGTGGAAGCCGTGGCCCAGGGCCTGCGCAGCGGGCTGGCCGATGCCGAGGCCGATCTGGCCTCCCTGCTGGCCCTGCAGGAAGAGGGCGACGCCGAGCGGCTCTCGCAGGCCGAGCGTCTGGCCGCCCAGGCCGAGGAGCGCGAGCGTGCTCAGGCCCTGCTGGCCGAGCGCGAGGCCGCCATCGAGCGCCTGACCATGGAGCTGCGCCACGCCCGCGACATCGCCTCCGAGGCCCTGGTGGGCAAGGCCAAGGACCAGCTCGCCATCCAGGGCAAGGACGCCCAGATCGCCGAGCTGCGCCGCCAGCTGGAGAACCAGCTGGCCGGCGCGGCCAGCGAGTCCGACGCTCGCCTGGCCGCCGAGATGGAGCTGGTGGGGGCCACCACCGCGCGTGACAACCTGGCGGCCGAGGTGGCCAGCCTGCGCGCCCAGCTGGACGCGCTGCGCGCCGGCAGCCCGGTCTGAGTTCGCGCTGCCGCCAGGGCCTGCGCCAGTGCGAGGCCCTGGCTTACAATACCGGCCCAGCTCTTCAGCCAGGCCTGCCGGCGGAACTCAAATGGAATCAACGACTTACGACACCGCCGCCGGCGCCAAGCCCGCTCCCAAGATCGGCTTTGTGAGCCTGGGCTGCGCGTGAGCCACAGCATATAACCCGCTCCCGTGCATAGAAAAGCCCGCTGTTGCGGGCTTTTTCGTATGTGTCGGCAGGGGATGGGAAATCAGGGATGCTCAGATTTTGTACGTGTTACAAAATAATCATTGCATCCTGATTTATTCCGTAATACATTTATCTCCATGGACAGCGCGGTGCTGGCCAGCAACAGGGAGATACAGATGAGCAACTGGCGTGAAGTGTTGGAGAGCAAGGCGAACCAAGTTACCCATAACGAGGCGTTCGTCCTGCTGACCGCAATCGCAAAGGCGAACCCCGAGCACGCCGCCGCGGTGCGCGATGTGATGGAACTGATGACGACCGAGCGCCGCTTGGCTCGTGAGCTCGAAAAGATCGCGCTGAACCCCACCCGCGAGACGAACGAGCACAACGCCCGCATCTACAGCCAGCAGTTGGAGGCTGTTGATCCGCAGCCTGATGGCGACTACTGATGAACGCCCCGGAGCAACCCAAGCGCCGGGGCCGCCCGCCCGGAACTGGTGGCCCGCGCCTCGCGCCAGAAGATGCGACCAAGCCCCGCAGCGTACGCCTGACGGACGCGCGCTGGGAGAAGCTGAAGCGCCTGGGCAGCGACTGGCTGGCACACAAAATCGACCAGGCCCAAGAGCCAGCAAAGACGCCCTGATGGGCGTTTTTTGTTGGGCTGCTGCTTTCATGGGCTCGCGGAGGGGATGGAAAGTCGTCATTGCTTGGCGTCGATGGGCCGGCTCAGCACCCGCAGGAAGCCCTTTCCCTGCAGCGTTTGCCGGTAGCTGTTGACGGCCACGGCCTCGGCCTCGCGGGCCACCTGGTCACCGGCGGCGATCACATGGCCGTCGTCGGTCACGATGGCCAGCCTGGCGCGCTTGCCGTCCACCGTCACCGTGAGGCCCTCATGCGATACCGCGCTGATCACGACGCCCTCGATGGCGCCAACGGGTTGAGTGCCGATCATGAGTGGGCTCCTTGCGCTTGCTGCTGCTCAGCCTGTGGCGCGGCCGGCGCTGCGGCCACCCACGCCGCCCACGCCGCGCTCTGCGTGGCGCTGGGCATGTGCTCGGCCCACCAGAACTCGAAGTCGGGCCCGGCGGTCGAGATCCGGGAGACGTAGGCCTCATCGTCCAGCGGCTGCGGCGCCGAGGCCTCGCCCAGGTCGCCCCAGTGAACCTGCTCACCACGTAGGGCCATGCGGGCAATGCTGCCGTCCTCCAGCATGGTGGTGTCGCCCTCGCGGTGGCTGCAAAGCCAGTTGGCAGGCTCGCCGCTCACCTGGTCCATCTCCTGGTGCTCCTTGTCGATGACCAGGTGCTTGCGGCGGGCATAGAAGCGCAGGGCCTGCAGCAGCGTGGCCTGCGCGGGCGCCTGGGCCCGGCTCACGCTCAGCACTCCGCGCTGGCGCTCCTCGATGCGCAGCAGCTGGCCCACGGCGGCCTTGAAGCCGAACTCGCGGAACAGCTCGCCGCTGTACTGGATGCCGCCGATGTGCACCAGGTCGCGCTCGCGGTCAACGCGGAAGCACAGCGGGCTGGCCAGCAGCTCGTGCAGTCGGCGGATATCGCCATCGCTGGGCGTGCCGTCCAGGGATACCAGCAGGGCCCAGGGCGCGTCAGCCACGCGCGAGACGCCCACGATGCGCAGATCTCGGATGAAGGGGCCCGTGCTCATGCCACAGCCTCCTCGCCAGCCTCAGCCGCCGCAGGGGCACCGCCGGCGGCCGCGAGGCCGCCGGCTTCCACCTTCACTTTTTCGCCGGCAGAGCCGGCGGGCTGCTTGGCCTTCTTCGCCTCTTTCGGCCGCGGGAACGGCCAGGCCGGCAGGGTCTTCTCTTCGCCGCCCTCCACCTGCGCTTGCGCAGCAGGGGATGGGGTAGGGGCGGTGGTGTCGAAGTCCTCCAGGCGCGCGCCTTCCCGTATGGCCTTCTTCAGCCAGGCGGGTTGCAGGCCTCGGCCGGACCAGGTTTCGCCGGTCGCGGCGTTGACATAGCGAGCCGCAGGCTTGCCCGCCTTCTTCCCCTGCGCTTGCGCAGCAGAATCAAGGGGGAGGAGGGCTCCAGCGGGGCAGCATCTTCGATCAGATCGGCCTGCACTGGCTTCGGGAGGTAGTCGGCCGGGTTCACGCCGTAGGCTCGTGCCAGCGCGAGAAGCTCGCCAGCCCGCTCGCGGTCTGGTGCGCGGCCAGGCATGAGCTTTTCAACCAGGGCCGGGCCGACCAGCAACGCGGCCAGCTGGTCCGGGGTCGCGGTGGTGTTGATCCAGTCCATGGTCCAGGTGCACAGGTCCAGCGTGCCGCCGTCGGCGGCGTCCTCTGCGGCCTCCTGCAGGGCGGCCAGGCCGACCAGCTTGCCGATCAGGCCGAAGTCGCAGTCGCCGGACAGATCAATCTCACGCCACAGCGCCATGCGCATCTCTTGCACGGTCCGCGGTGCAGTCAGGAAGCGAGCCAGCACTGCATCGCGAATGGGCGTCCAGCTGTCCGACACCGCGAGCCGCTCCTCGGCGGTCCAGTCCGCCATTTCTGCCTCGCGCTCCTGCTGGATGCTGAGCAGGTGAGCCTCCCGCCGCGCCTCGGCCGTGGGTTGGGGCTCAAAGCGGTGGGCCGCGCCCGCGAGCTCCATGACTTTGTTGGCGTCATCGACGGACAGGAATCCCTCCAGTCGGCCGCTGCCCGGCGCTGCGATGTAAGTGGCTTGCGGGGCGGCCTCGCCCAGGCCGGCGAGCAGCGTCTGCAGGGTGGGGGGTGATTGTTCGTCCTGCTCGTCGTCGTCGGCGTCATCGCCCTTGCTCGCGCGAATCTCCTCGTCCAGGCTGATCAGCCCTTCCGGCGTGCGCCAGGAGTACGTCCAGCGCTGCTTGGCTTCGTCACCCTCCACGATCACCGCCGCGCTGGCCCGGATGGCGTCAGCGCGGCGGCGCTCGTGGGCTTCGGTCTTGAGCTTATAGCAGCCCCGATCCAGGCAGAGGTCGGGAGGCAGTGCTGCCAGGTCAGGGCTATTGCCGCTCAGGCGGGGGCAGTTTGTGCAGGCGCCTGCACCCTGGCACAGCGTGGCGTCGGTGGTGTCGAAGCCAGCGTCGGCGATGCGTATGAAGCCCGCCTTGATGCGCTCATCGGCCAGGGCCACGCTGATCCAGCAGGGCGGGCCGTTGGGCTTTTCGCGGTGGTAGTCGCGCAGGTCCTTGAGCTTGGCGCGCTGCTCGTCGTGGGTGGTCAGTCGGGAGAGATAGAGCGCGATCTCAGGCGCCAGGCCCAGCTCGTTGACCGCGTGCCGCACCTCGGGGGCACTGCGGGACAACTTCAGGCGGGCATAGACATAGCTGCGGCTCTTCTTGATCTCGGCAGCGATGTCGTCGGCCGACATGCCGAACTCCCGCATCAGCCGGGCGAAGGTATCGGCCTCCTCGTAGGCCTTCACATCCTCGCGCTTGTCGTTCTCGTGCAGCTGGGCGATGGAGGCTTGGCGGTTGTCCATCTCGCGCACGATGGCGGGAATGAACTCCAGGCCTGCGATGGACGCCGCGCGAAAGCGGCGGTGGCCGAACACGATCTCGTAGGCCTGGATCAGGTCGCCCTGCTCGCCCGGGAGGGGGCGCGCCACGATGGGCTGCATGACGCCCTGTGCCTTGATGCTCTCCGCGAGCTCCTCGAGCTTGGCCTGCGGGTAGGACTGGCGGGGGTTGAAGGGGCTTTCGCGCAGGGCGCTCAGCGGCAGGGATTCGATCTTATCCATGGTGGCTCCTTGCGGGTTCAGGCGAGGCGCTTGATGCGCCCCTTCTCGTGGTTGTCGTGCGCCACGCCGATGGCGAAGCGCAGGCCCTTGTTGGCGCGCTGTTGGTCGCAGGCGGCGCGCCGCACGTTGGCCATGTGAGCGATGGGGAAGTCCACGCTCAGGTCAGGCTCGGTCAGCACCTGGAACAGGCGCACGTAGTTCATGCGGAATGGGCGCATGCCGCCGCGGCCCGGTGTGGGCATGCCGCGGCGCACGTCGAGCGGCATGCTTTCCAGCGGGTCGGTCGTGGTGCGCTGGCGGGCGGGCTTCTTGGCCAGCTTGGCGACCACCGCCTGGATCTCGCCGCCCGTGAGGGCGTGCGCCGTGGCCACCTGCGCCTGTACCGAGGTGTCCTGCGGTGTGGGCATGCCGGCCAGATCCATGAGCGCCTGCAGCGCGCGGCCGGGGGTGTAGACCGGCTCCCGGGCATAGGGCACGCGCTCGCGCTTGAGCCAGTTGCCCTTCATGGCGCTGTTGAGGAGCGCGGCCACCGTGGAGAGATTGACGTCGAACTTCTTGGCCACATCGGCCTCGGTCAGGCCCTCGTCGCGGTTGATCCGGAACCACTCGCACACGCGAAAGGCCAGCGATCCCTTGGAGGGGTAGGCGGCGGGTAACAGGCTCATGCGTAGCTCCTTTCACGCTTTGGCAGGGTTGCGGGCCAGAAGCGGCGGTCGCCGTTCTCGGGGCCCAGAAAGTCCACCGGGCCCGAGCTGCTGAAGAACTGCAGCGAGCGCTGTACCGGCTCGGGGTCGGGCAGCAGGGCGGCGTGGCGCACCACGGCCAGAGCCGCGGCGCGGAACTCGTCGGCGCCGGCGTAGGCCAGGCGCAGGGTCATCATCACCAGGCCCTGCACATCGCGGGCGGGGCAGCAGGGCAGCTCGCTGGCCAGGCTGTGCCGCAGGTGGCGCAGGTCGATCAGCATGGCGTGCAGCTCGTCGTACAGAAAGCAGCGCAGGAAGAGCTGGGGCACGCCCTGCTGATCCGTCACCTGGTGCAGGCCGATCACGGTGTCGTCGCGGAAGAGCACCTCGTGGCGCTCCTGCAGCACCAGGTAGCTGCCGATGCGGCCGGGCGGGCAGCTCGGCGCCTGGGGAGTGTGGGGGTTACGCATGGTGGGCGGCCTCCTGGCCGCTGGGGGCGGCTTGCCGTCCGCACAGATGCGCCGGCGGCGTGAGGGCCGGGCCGGGCAGGTGCTCGCTGTGTGTGATGGCAAAGGTGTGGAGCAGCCGGAGCACGGGCTGCTTGGAGCGGGTGCCGGGCTGGATGTCCAGCCCGACCACGGTCACGGGATCGCCGCGGCGCAGGCCGGCGGCCTTGCTGCGGGCGGCCTGCAGGTCCAGGGCGCGGCTTGTGCCCTCGTAGCGGAAGGTGGCCACGATGGGCACGGCGTTGGGGTGGCCGGGCAGGGCCTGGGCCAGGATGACCTCCAGCAGCACGGCGCCGCCCTCGCTCTCCCAGGCGCAGGCGTCTCGCAGAAGCGAGCCCTGCAGGGCCAGCGTGATGTGCCGGCCAGCGCGGATCGTGGCCGGGTCGTCGTTGAAAAGTTCCGGGGCGCCCATGGTCAGTAGCCCGTTGCAGCGAGTTGGGCGATCTCGGCGCGCACCTGTGCAGTCGACAGTCCTGTCCTGACCGAAACCATCAGGACAAGCAACTGAGCGCGCGGGTCTCCTTGCCGCTCGGCCTGGTTGAAGACCTTGGCCATGACATGCAACTGGAGCGGGGTGTAGCGACCGCGGCTCATGCCTCACCCCGCTGTGCGTCCAGCTCGGTCTCCAGGCGCTTCACATCGGCGCGAGCCAGGCCCACCAGGGCCGACAGCTCGGCAAACTCCTGCTGTTCGGCGGCCATGCGGGCCTGCAGCACGGGGCTCTTGGTGTACTGCAGGCGGTGCACAAGCAGCGCGGCCTGGTCGAGGGCCATGTCGTGTTGCAGTTGCTCCTTGCGGCGGGCCAGGGCCTGCAGGTGCATGCGCGCCTTGAAGAGGGCACAGCGCAAGTACAGGCGTCTGCACAGGCTCGGGGTGTGCGCCGGCAGACGCGGGACGCGGTTGGCGCGTGTGGGGGAAAGCGGGGTTTGCATGGTCGCCTCCGGGTTGAGTGAGGCGAAAGATACCCGAGGGTAAAACACAAAGCAATACCCGCAGGTAAAAACGCGGGCGAGAAAAAACCGCCCGGGGGCGGCTGGTGCTTTAGCTCTCAGATTGTGGCGGATGCGTTCGGCTGGGCTCGCCGCCCAGTATGAATGTGCAGTGCTCAGCCCGGTTGATGACGATCCTCAGGCCGCTTTCCTGCCTCCGGCCGGGCGCCTCGCTGCTCTTGGCGTTGTTGGCGATTCGCTCTATCAGGCGGGCCGCTGTCTGGCCCACGTCGTCGTTTTCCGTCATTGAAGTTCCCTGGCAGTTCTCGGCGCGGGTGCGCTGGTTGGTACCACCCAAATCAAGGGCGGGATGCCCATGGCTTGGAATTGATTTCGGGTAGTCTCCGGCGCCATGGGAAATGGCACAACTGTAAGAAACACGCAACGAACAACAGTGGACGAGGGGCTGGCCATGGCGGCGCTTCCGCGCTTCGCCGCGGTGAGCACGAGCGATGAGGCAGTCTCGATCCTCAAGGAGGTGGTGTCGGCCCTGGGCTTGCCGGCCTTTGTGCTGGTGCGATACCTGGCCGCGGGTCAGGCGGTGCTGCAGCTGGAGCACAACCTCGCCGGTGCGGTGGATCTCGACGCGATCGTCGCGCAGCCGGTGGTGTCCCAGCTGGTGAGTCGCCCGATCCCTGTGCTGCTGGCGCCGGGGCAGCTACCTCACCCAGATCTGCAGCTCGGCCTGGGCGTGGCCAGCCCACACGGCGAGGTGTCGCTGGTGCTGCTGCTGGGTGCTGAGGGGGAGCACATCGAGCCCGCCGTCCTGATGGGCCGGGCTGGCCTGGCCTGCATGGTGGCATCGGCGCTGGGAGATGTGCTGGCGCGCGTTGCGCCGATGGTGAGCCCGCTATCTGATCGGGAGCGCGAGGTGCTGGCGCTGCTGATTGAGGGCTGCTCCTCGAAGGAGGGGGCGGCGGTGCTGGGCATCAGTCCGCGCACCTTCGAGAAGCACGCCCAGCGCTGCAGAGTGCGGCTGGGCGCTGAAACCTCCATGGCGGCCGCCGTGATGGCGCTGCGCCGTGGATGGCTTGTGGGGGCGCTGCTTACCAGCCGCCGCCAGTACGGGGCAGGCTGAAGACTTCGAGGAAGGCGGCGAAGAAGGACATAGTGGCTCCTGTTGAAGGTTCTGGTCACGTCGACCAGGAGCCACTATCGCCGGTGAATCAGTTCTCTGGAACTGTCAACCCTGTCAGATTTACGTACAGCGGGTTAGGGGTGTAATAGACCGCCATCGATAGCCCGCAGCGCAACAGCGTGCGCTGTCCGCGCGCCCAGTTTGCTGGCTGCACTCAGAAGCGCCGGGTCTGCCCCGAGCTGGCTGATCGCGCTGAGCTTGCCGCGGTGGCGAACCACGGTGGCGCCGGCCAGCTTGAGCGCGTTGCGCTCGGGTTGGGTGAGGTCCACGGGCGCTGGCGTGCCGGTGATGCGCTCCATCGCCGCCTGCGCGTGCATTGCAACGACCTGCAGCTGGCCCTGGAGCAGCAGGCGGGCGTTGCCGCCGGGCAGCTCGTCCGGGCCGTCCAAGCCCAACAGAAAGGCCTCGGCATGGCTGGGCTGGTGCAGTGCGACAGCCAGGCCCTGTTGAAAGCCGAACGGGGCCTGCGCCTCCCACAGGTCGCCAGCACCCTGGCTCGCGTAGAAGGCTTGGTCGTAGGCAACACAGCCGGGCCGGGCCAGCAGCGCGCCCAGGAGCGGGTCGCGCAAGCCCTCTGGCAGGGAAGCCACGGTGTCTTCGTAGCCGGCCGGCGGGTTGCCAAAGGCGCGCATGCTGGCATTGGCGCTGCCGAAGCGGCCGCGGATCAGCACGCCGGAGCACAAGCCGAACCCCATCGACTCAGCTAGCGCGGAGGTGCGCTGGGTCAGTGTGGCCAGGTCGGGCGAGAGGCCCAGCTCAAGGACGGCTTGGTAATCCATGGTGGCCGGATGCTACCGGCCTTACATGAAGCGCCACAAGGCCAGGGCGCAGACGGCTAGGGCTATCCCGGTGCCGCCCAACAGATAGGCCCTTGCCCAGCGGTGGTGTCCGCACCACATGCATGCAGCGGTATGCGACCACGTCGCTCGCCCGCACTGTCGGCATTGCCGCGCTTGGTCGGCGCGAGGTGGCGTCAGGTTGCCGGGCTGTTGAGCAACGAATGTGCAGTGCTTGGGGTCGTTGATCTCAATGTGCATCAGTTGAGCCCGCTTTGCTTCGCTGGGTTTCCGGGCCTGCTGCGTGCTTGGCGGTGTTCCGCTTAGCAACATGCTCGTCAACTGCAAGGCAGAACTGGGTGAATGTACCGGCCCGCAGGGTCGGCTTCTTGCCCGTGCCGAGCTCCTTGGCGATCTTGAGATCGGCGTCGGCTGCGACGGCCAGTGCCGCTTCACGCCATATCGTCCGGTCCTCGTGGTGGGCAGTGAGGTTGCGCAACAGCAAGCGAACCTGGCCGGCGATGAGATCCAGGTCGGTGCGATCAAGCGCGAGCAGTTGCTGCGGGCTGATACCAGGAAGCGGCCAAGTTTGGGGTGTGCCCCCAGGCAAGTCCGGCGTGCTCCCGTCTTCATTCGCGCTCAGCCAGCCAACCGGCTTGCCGAGCTTCCGCTCGATGTGAAGCGCGGACTGTTCCGATATGGGCTTGTGACCGCTTAGCCAGTGATTGACCTGGCTGACGTTCTTGCCCAGGGCTGCGGCTAGAAGTGTCTGCTTGTTCTGGTGCTCGCCAAGCAACTGTGTAAGTCGATCTTGGCGGCGTTTCTTGAGAGCTTCTGGGACCATGGTTAAAGGATACCCACAGGTAAATTTGCCCGGGGTATTGAATTTGCATATACCCACGGGTAAAGTCGGCGGCATGCAATTCGCTGCCTACCTCAAAGAAAAGCGTGGCCGGCTTTCGCGCCTTGCGGAGGCTGTCAGTGGTGCTGTCGGCCGGCGAGTGCAGCCTGGCTATCTCTCCCAGGTTGCTGCGGGCGCGAAGCCAGTCAGACCTCGTTACGTCCCGGCCATTGAGCGTGCTACTGGCTACGAGGTCCGCTGCTGGGATCTTTGTCCGGACGAGTGGCACCTCATCTGGCCCGAGCTGATCGGCACGCCCGGCGCGCCACCCGTCCCCACCACAGCCCCCGAGGAGGCCTGCGATGCAGCCTGACCTTCCCGCTATCAAGCGCGCCGTCATGGCGTTGCCGCGCCGCGCGGGCGGCATCGTGTGGACCGGTGTGCTGCTCCAGCTCGATGTGCCGACGTCAGCCCGTCTCAGTGCGGCGCCTGGCGCACGCCATGGTGAATATGCCGAAGCTCTTCGTCTTCTGGATGCAGCTGCAGCGCCTTCGACGAAAGCATCTTCATGACGCCGCTGGCGAGTTCCCAGAAGGTGTCGCTGCGAGGCTTGGCTCGTTCCGCGTCCTGCAGGGCGGCCGCAAGCGCCTTGGTGGCTTCGGCGGCGTCGGGGGTTATGGCGACCACGGTCGGCACCACGGCAATGAGAAGCCGCACGGCTTCTCGCAGTTCCGCAACCTCTTGCTGCAGTTCTTCCAGTTCGCTCATGGGCGCCCTCCTTGGGCTGGTCGTTGTAGGGACCACCAGCATAGCCAGGGATGGGCGCCCACCCCGTATCAGTTTCCACCCCGCCGCCGCCCAACCGCTGGCGCGCTTGCGCCCGGACTTGAACCACCTGGGCGCGTCTGTCTCCTCCTTCTCCAGTGCCATGGCGCACCGGCGGGGCGGCGGGGCTTTTTCTTCCCACGGGGGGTGCTGCGTTGCTGTGGCATGCCTGCAGTCTCGGCGTTGGCCGGGCTGCAGGCAAAGCAGCGAGCGCCCCGATCTGCTTCGACGCAATCCGAGGAGCTTGCTGATGGACAAGACCCGGGCGCTGCAGCGCGCCATTGACGGCTATCCCCTGGGAACCCAGGTGCTGGCCTCGCTGCTTGGCATGAGCCCCACCACCCTGCGCCACAAGGCCAACCCCAACGACTCGCGCCAGTTCTTCAGCCCCGAGGAGGTGATCGCTCTGCAGCGCGAGACGGGCAATCACGGCGGCCTGCTGGTGGAGGCCGAGGCGCTGGGCTATGTGCTGCTGAAGTGCCCGGGTGAGTTGGAGCCCGACCAAGCGATGGCCCTGGTCACGGGCGCCGTGCGCGAGTTCGGCGAGTTTGTGTCGGCCTGGTCAGACGCTCATGCCGATAACGAGGTGACGGCCAATGAGCTGCAGCGCATCGACGCGGAGCTGCAGTCTGCCATTGCCGCGATGCAGGCGATGCGCGGCCACGCTGCGGCCTTGCACGAGGCCCGCCGACCGAGGGGTGAGGTATGAGGCCGGCCGGCGAGATCCGCATGGCCGTGAAGGCCAAGGCCTGGGAGCTGGCCCAGGGCCGTGCCGGCCACGGCGTGACCTTCCTGGATGTGCTGGCTGAGCTGGAGCCTCGGCGTTTCGGCCGCCAGGCGGTGGTAACGGCCTGGAAGAACCTGGCCAAGGCCGGCGAGCTGGCGAGGGTCGGGGAGGTCCGCCTGCCGCATTCCTGCCGTCCGCTCGCGGCCTATGCGCCGGCGCAGCTGGTGGATGGGGGCCGGGAGCGCTTGGCCCCAGGCCTGGCCCTGCAGAGCACCTGGTCGGTGTGAGCCTGCCGCGGTAGACGGCAGCAGAACAAGAACAAGGTTCAAACACATGCGGAACGGATGGGACACCGCCCCGGCTGGAGGGGCGCATGGCGTATAGGCCTATCGACTTTGCAGCGCTCAACCACGCGCTGCTGCAGCGGGTGGAGAGCCTGCTGGAGCGCTGGCTGCCTCATGGCGAGGAGCGCAACGGGCGCTGGTACGTGGGGGACTTTGACGGGTCGCCGGGTGAGAGCGCGAACGTCAATATGTCCACCGGCCAGTGGATCGACAACGGCGCCCCGGATGACAAGGGCGGCGACCTGACCAGCCTCTACGCGCGGCTGCACAACTTGAGCCAGCTGGAGGCCGCCAAGTCCTTGATGGATGAGCTGGGCTGGCGTGACCACACCGAGGAGCGCGGCGGCCGTGCTGTGCAGGCGTCTGCACCTGCGCCGGCGCAGCCATTGCCTGGGGGTGATGAGGAGGCCGCGCCAGCCCGGCCTGAGCCGCAGCCCAAGAAGCGGCAGGACAAATGGCGGGCCGTGGTGCCCGTGCCGCCGCACGCGCCCAAGCCGGGCTTTCGCTTCGGCTACAAGGACAAGAGCAAGCCCGAGGCGCCCTGGGTAGAGCTGGATGCGGTGCGAACCTGGGAATACCGCTACAACGGCCAGCTGTATGGCCATGTGGCCCGCTTCGAGCGGGTGAACAGCGAGGGCGAGCTGGTCAAGGACACCCTGCCGCGCACCTGGTGCGTGGGGCTGGATGACGGCGCCGGCAATATGCGCTGGCACTGGAAGCAGTGGGACGCGCCGCGGCCGCTGTATGTGCCAGCCACCCTGCTGAGCGAGGACAAGAGCCTGCCCGTGGTGCTGGTGGAGGGCGAAAAGTGCGCCCAGGCCGGCCATGAGTTGCTGGGGCATGAGTTCGACTTCGTGAGCTGGCCAGGTGGCTGCAAGAGCTGGGCGATGGCGGACTGGTCTTGGCTGGCCGGGCGCGTGGTGATCATGTGGCCGGACTGCGATGCGCAGCGGGAGCGGCTCACCAAGGAGCGCGAGGCCCTGGGGCACACCAAGGCCGACATGCCGCTGCTGCCCGAGCACAAGCAGCCGGGCATGCAGGCCATGGTGAAGATCGGCACCGAGCTGCAGGCCAAGCACGGCTGCAAGGTGAGCTTGTGCAAGATCCCGAAGCCGGGCGATGTGGCCGATGGCTGGGATGTGGCGGATGCCATCGCCTCGGGCTGGTCGGCTGAGCAGGTGCGGGCCTTCTTGCGTGGCGCGCGAGAGTTCATCTCGCCCAACGACGAGGCGCGCGCCAAGGCGGTGCCGGCCGATGCTTCCGCTGCCGCGGAGGAGGGTGAGGAGGCGATCACCTGGCGCCGCAAGCTCATCTGCATGAGCAGCGGCGCGGTGAAGCCGTGCCGGGAGAACGCGGTGCTGGCCCTGGATGGCATGCGCCTGGAGAACGGCACCTGGCTGGATGGCGCGCTGGAGGCCAAGGGCGTGATCGCCTTTGACGAGTTCTCCAACAACGTGATCAAGCTCAAGGCCACGCCCTGGGGCACCGATGCGGGCGTGTGGCAGGAGGAGGATGAGCTGGAGATGGGCCATTGGCTCAGCCGCGCCCTGTACCTGCCGCCGCTGCCTCGCGGCACGCTCGAGGAGGCGGTGCTGATGGTGGCGAAGCGGCACAAGTTCCATCCGGTGCGGGAGCAGATCCAGGCGCTGCGGGGGCGCTGGGATGGTGTCAAGCGCGTGGGCAACTGGCTGCGCCAGGTGTGCCGCGAGGAGGAGGAGATCGACGCGGAGCTGCAGGACTACCTATCCCGCGCTGGCGCTTGGTTCTTGATGGCTATGTGCGCTCGGGTGCTGGACGAGAAGCGGGAGCGCGGCGAGATCGTGCGCGGTCCTGGCACCAAATTCGACAGCATGCTGATCTTCGAGGGGCCGCAGGGCTGGGGCAAGAGCACCATCGCCCGCGTGCTGGGTGGCGACTACTACGCCGACACGGGCCTGCAGCTGGGCGAGAAAGACAGCTACCAGAACATCCAGGGCATCCACGTCTATGAGTGGGGCGAGCTGGACAGCATGAGCAAGGCCGACGTGAAGCTGGTCAAGCTGTTCATCGCCTCGGCCAAGGACCGTTTCCGCGCCACCTTTGACCGGCGGCCGCGGGACTATCCGCGCCAGGTCGTGTTCGTGGGCACCACGAACGAGGACCACTACCTGACCGACTCCACGGGCAATCGGCGGTTCTGGCCCGTGCGCCTCACGAAGCCGGCCGATATCGCCTGGCTGCGTGACAACCGCGAGCAGCTACTGGCTGAGGCCCTGCATCACCTGGATGCGGGCCACCGCTTCCACCCCACGCTGGCTGAGCAGAAGCGGCTCTTCGACCCGCAGCAGCAAAAGCGCATGGTGGAGAGCTCCATCGAGTCGCTGATCAAGGCCTACCTGTATGACGACAAGCAGGAGCAGCGCGGCAATCTGCGCGTCGGCACCACGCTGAAGCGCGTGGCCATGACGGAGCTGCTTGCCAGCATTGGCTACTCGGCCGAGAAGCAAACGGCCGTGGTGGTGAAGCAGGCCGCCTCGGTGATGGGGCGGCTGGGCTGGGAGCTGCGGCGCCAGGGCGCCGATGACGACGGCTACCGCCCGTGGATGTATGAGCGGCCCGCCGATGAGCGCCGCAAGAGTCCGCCCGCGCGCAGCGATGCGCCGGCGCGAGATGACGATGGCCCCGCGCAGGGCCTCAACACCGAGGAGGCCGAAGATGCCGCCCCGTTCTGACCAGAGATCGCGCTGCGCCGCGGAAAAGGTCGGGGGCGTCCAGGCCTGGGCCGCCATGTAGTGCGCATGCGACCAGGCGCGCCTGGAGCCCCGCTGTCCACGTTGTCCACGTTCTGGCGCAGAGCGCTGGCCCTTTGTTCAGGGCCTGGCCTCAGTGCTCTGGGCGGAGCTTCGTCCTGACGTCTGCACTGACGAATCAAGGGCGGGCAGGGGCGCTCGCGGGCAGGGACGCGCGCCTGGGCTTCATCAGCTTCACACCTCAATAGAAAGAGATGGACAGGATGGACAAGACAAGAAAGGAGAGCTGGCTCTGGATGGCCCAGCACATGCCCCGGGTGGTGGACACGCTCAAGCGCGAGCGAGCGAAGGGGCGGGGCGATGTGATCAACGAATGCTGGCGCCGCGGCGTGCTGTTGGATGAGCCGGGCTTCTTCTATGCCAGGGAGAACTCGGTGGCGGTGGGCACGCCCTCTGTGGAGCTGCTGAAGGATCCGACCATGAAGGAGCTGCTGCGCATGTTCCCCAATGCGGCGCTGCTCTTCCTGCAGGGCCACCAGCTCACCCTGAGCGAGCCGCCCCTGCAGCACCCGGGCCCGCCGCTGCCTGAGACCCGCCACTACAACGCGACCCAGCGCCGCACGCAGGAGGCCTATGGCAAGGATTGAATGGATAGAGCACCGGCTCCTGAACTGGGCGCGGTGGAAGCTGGGGCGCTCGTGTGGTGGCTTGGGCTATTCCAGCGTGAACCTGGCCAGCGCCAGTTCGGGCCGCGATGGCTATGTTGAGGCGCGCATTCCGATCAACGACGTGGAGGCCTCCGATACCGATGATGCGGTGGCGAGGCTACCCAGCGAGCTGAAGGCCACGGTGTTGGAGGTCTACACCGGGCCGGGTGGTGAGGGCGATCACCTGCGCCGCTTGTGCTGTGCCAAGGCCACCATGCACGCCCGCATTGGCCGGGCTCACAAGCTGCTGGCTGACCACTTCAATGCGCTGGACGATAGGGCCCGCCGTGAGCGGGCTCGGGTCGAGAGCATCGTTGAGGCAGGGAGACCTCCGGGGAGTTTTACTCCATAGACTAAACCGTTAGATTTCGGGCACGCTGAGCAACGGTGTCCCCCGCTGATCAGTGCGCTCGCTAAGCGGTAGCGCCCGGTGGCCCCATCCCCACCGGGCGTTTCTCTTTCTGGATGCCCCACCATGCCACCAGCTGCACCCAAGCCCTGCAAGGTCTGCTCTGTGACCGTGCGCGATGGCAGCAACCGCTGCCCCAAGCACAAGGTCAAGGACGGCAGCTTTGCTGACTCGCGCCGTGGCTCTCGCCACAAGCGGGGCTATGGCGTCGAGTGGGACCGACTGCGCGAACAGGTGCGCGTCGATGCGGCTGGCCTGTGCCAGCCCTGCCTGGCTGTGGGCGTTGTGCACGAGGGGCATCACTGCGACCACCGTGTCAGCAAGGGCGAGTGGAAGCGCGTGCACGGCACGCTGGCCGGCGTCGATGACCGGTCGAATCTGCAATGGATCAACCGTGACTGCCACGCGGCTAAGACCGCAATCGACCGCCTGCGCGCCGCTGGTGCTGATGTGCCCCCGTGGTCTCCGGCCTCGCCCGAGGCTGCTGCAGGCCCCGCCCAGGCCCTCGGCGCCCCCTTCTCGCACGGCCCTGCCGCCCGCGAGCAGGGGAGGGGGGGCGAAATGTTCACCGCCGCCTCGGCCCGGACCGACCGGTTAGTCGAAGTTTTCACGCCGGTAAAAACTACCCCCCGGGGGGTTGAGCCCCTGGGGACTTAGGTGAGCGACCTCACCGACAAGATGGGCCAGCTGGCGGTGAGTGACCGGCCTGGCCTCGGCAAGCAGGTGGTCGACTCGCCCGAGCCGCCGCCGCTGCTGGACCTGAGCGCGGATGAGCGCGCGGTCTACGACTACATCTGCCTGCGGCTTCGCGAGGCCGGCATCGAGCATGTCACGGCCGGCATGCCCATCGCGATCATCGTGCGCACCTACAAGCAGTGGCTGGACGCGCTGCAGCGCTGTGAGACCGAGGGCCGTACTCAGAAGGCGCAGTCCGGATGGCACAGCCCCACGCCCTGGGCCGAGGACGAGAAGCGGCTGAAGATGGAGCTGGGCCAATGGCTACCCAAGGCATGTCTGACCATTCCGTCTCTGGCGCGAGTGCGCAAGGAGACCGGAGCGGGCGCGGGGCAGGACGATCTGTTCGCCGACCTGGTCCAGCACGCCACCGCGTCACCAAATCGAGGCTTGCCAAACTAACACCCCCACGCCTGGAGGAGTGGGACGAGGCGTACGGTCTTCCAGTACTGCGAGGCGAGATCCTCGTCGGGCGCTACACCTTCCTGGCGGTGCTCCGGCACTACGAGGACCTGCGCACCTGCGCCGCGCGAGGCCTGTACTTCTCGCCCGAATGCGCCTGGCATGTGATCAGCTTCATCGAGCGGTTCTTCGTCCACACGAAGGGCCCGCTCGCCAACAAGCCGATCCTGCTCGACCCGTGGCAGAAGTTCTGGACCGCGGTCTTTTACGGCTGGCGCAGGCAGAGCGATCATCTGCGCCGCTTCAGCCGCGGTTACGAAGAGGTCGCGCGCAAGAACGGCAAGAGCACCTGGAAAGCGCCGCAAGCCGTCTACCTCTTCATGATGGACGGCGAGGTGGGCGCCGAGGTCTACGCGGTGGCCACCACGCGCGAGCAGGCCATGACGGTGTTCAAGCCGGCCTTCACCAACGTGAAGCGCTGGCGGCGGTTCTCGCCTGGCATGGCGCGCAGCCTGCGGGTGATGGAGGGCCTCAACCAGGAGCGCATCGAGCTTGGCAATGACAGCAGCGTTTTTCGCCCGCTGCCGGCCAACGCCGAGAACCTCGACGGCCTGAACCCTCACGCGACCATCTACGACGAGCTGCACGCCGCTAAGCAGCGAGACGTTTGGGACGTGATGGAGACGGCCATGGGCGCGCGCCTGCAGCCGGTGCTCTCGGCCATCACTACCGCCGGCTTCGTGCTGGATGGGATCTGTACAGACGTCCGCAACTACGTCATCTCGATCCTGGAGGGGCGGCGCAAGGACGACAGCTTCTTCGGCTACATCTACACCCTGGACCCGGGTGACGATCCGCTGGATGAGCGCAACTGGATCAAGGCCAATCCGGGGCTTGGGCGCAGCAAGACGCTGGAGTACATGCGTGGCATGGCGCGCAAGGCGGCGGCCCTGCCCAGTGCCCTGGTCAACTTCAAGACCAAGGACCTCAACATCTGGTGCGGCGCGCCGGATGGCTGGCTTGACATGCTCCGCTGGGATGCCTGCGGCAAGCCCTTCGACAGGGAGATGCTGCGCGGGCGCAAGTGCTTTGGCGGGCTTGACCTGGCCGCGATCCGCGACCTGATCGCCTTTTTCCTGATCTTCCCGCCGGAAGACCCTGATGGTGACTGGTTCGTGCTGTGCGAGTTCTGGTGCACATCCGAGACGATCGCCGAGAAAGAGAAGGACGATGCCGCCCCCTACAGGAAGTGGGCCGATAAAGGGTGGATACGGATCGTGCCGGGCGCAGTCCACGACTATCAAGACGTCCGGCGAGCGATCCTCGACGCGAAGCGCGAGTACGACCTGGCTGAGCTGGGTTTTGACCGATGGAACGCCCTTGAGGTGGCCAACGACATGCTGGCGGCCGAGGTGCAGATGGTCGAGGTGCCTCAAAACACGGGAGGCATGTATCCAGGGGCGAAGCTGATCGAAACGCTTGTCTACGCGGGCCGGCTGCGGCACGGGGGCAACCCGGTCCTTCGCTACTGCATCGACAACACATCGATGCTCTTTGATAGCAACGGGAACTACCGCCCCGACAAGCGGAAGACACGCCCGAATGGGCGGATCGATGGCACGGTTGCCGGCTGCATGGCCGGTAGTCGAGCCCTGGCTGCTTCGCCTGAAGCGCAATCCTTCTGGGAGAAGTCATGAACGCTTTCACCGCTGCAATCCGGGAGTCCGTGTGAAGCTCTGGCCCTTCTCCCGCAAGTCGGATGGATCGGACGTTGCAGACGGCCCGATGGCCCTGCTGAAGGCCCTGCTTGGCACCCGGAACTCAAAGTCAGGCAAACGGGTCACGCCCAAGACGGCGCTGGAGGTTACAACGGTCTTCGCCTGCGTGCGCGCTATCGCCAACGGTGTGGCCAAGGTGCCTCTGAAGCTCTATCGCGAGGACGCCAACGGAAGCAAGTCACCGGCGCGGGACCATCCTCTCTTCTTCCTGCTGCATCGGCGCCCTAACGAGTGGCAGACCAGTTTCGAGTATCGCGAGACGATCATCTTCCACGCGATGCTCGCGAAGGGGCACTTCAGCTACATCAATCGAGTTCGAGGTCAGATCGCGGAACTGATCCCCTTCGAGCCGGGAATGGTCACTGTCATTCGACAGCCTGACGACTCTCTGATCTACCGTGTCCAGTTCCCCACTGGCAAAGTCCGTGACTTTCCTGCGGACGTTATCTGGCATGTGCGGGGACCGAGCTGGAATGGCTATGAGGCCGTGGAGGCGGTTCGCATGGCGCGCGAGGCCATCGGTCTTGCCATGGCCCTGGAGGAGCAGCACGCCAACATTCACCGGAACGGGGTAATGCCGACCGGTGTCTATAGCGTTGAGGGCACTCTGGGCGAGAAGCAGCACAAAGAACTGCGCGAGTTCATCAAGGAGAACTACACCGGGGTGAATGGCGGCCTCCCCATGGTCCTGGATCGCAGCGCCAAGTGGCAGGGCCTGAGCCGCAGCGGCGTTGACAACCAGCATCTCGAGACGAGGCGATTTCAGGTGGAGGAGATCTGCCGCGGGCTTGGCTGCATGCCGATCATGGTCTTCCAGTTCGACAAGGGCATGGCCTACGGAAGCTCCGAGCAGATGTTCCTCGCCCACATCGTCAACGATCTGGCACCGTGGTTTGAGCGACTCCAGCAGTCCATCGATGTTCGGCTGTTGACGGACGAGGATCGAGCCGATGGCATCTATTCGAAGTTCGTCATCGCCGCACTGCTGCATGCGGCCCTGAAGGACAAGGCTGAGTTCCTGACCCGCCTGGTTCAGTTCGGGATCATCGTGCCCAACGAAGCACGCGAGTGGCTGGAGCTCAACCCCTTGCCTGGCGGCGACAAGCCGCTCGTCCCCATCAACATGCGCGCCGGCTACGAGTCGTCAGACGACGGCAGCGGCAGTGGCGAACCCACAGGAGCATCGACATGAGCTATCCCCGCATTCAACGTTCCTCGCGTCGTGCAGACGTCTGCGGCCTCCCTTTCCAGGTCAAGCGCGCCGGCGATCTGGCCCGAATGGAGTGCAACCTCCGCGAGCTCAAGGCTACTCAGGGCGCGGATGAGAAGGAGATGCTGTTTGAAGGCTACGGGGCCGTCTTCGGCAACGTGGATAGCTACGGCGATGTGATTGCCAAGGGAGCGTTCAAGGCGACGATTCGAGAAGCGAAGGCCTCTGGTCAATGGCCCTACATGCTGCTGCAGCACGGGGGCTGGGGCATGACAGCCGACGATATGACTCCTATCGGCGTCTGGACCGACATGGAGGAGGACGACACCGGCCTCTACCTCAAGGGGAAGCTGGCTCCCACCGTTCGCGGCATCGAGATGTACACGCTGATGGGGATGAAGCCCCGGCCTGCGATCAACGGTCTGAGCATCGGGTATATCCCCGTTCGATGGAAAAACCGGTCGGCTCCCGACGAGCCGCGCCGCACGCTGGAGGAGGTGAAGCTGATGGAGATCTCTCCTGTCACCTTCCCGGCGAACACGAAGGCACGGGTGCAGGGCGTCAAGCAAGACGCACTCACGATCCGTCTCGCGGAGAAGGCCCTACGGGACGTGGGCTTCTCTCAGTCGGAAGCCAAGGCCATCGTGGCCGACGGCTTCAGCTCGCTGTCTGCCCAACGGGATGTTGGCCAGCTCGATGAACTCGCCGCGCTGCTCGAGCGCAACCTCACCACCTTGTCAGTTTGAAGGAACCTACCATGAAATCTCGAATCCCCATGGCCATGCTGCTGGTCGCGCTCTTCGGCGCGCTGGCCCTGGCCTTTGTCGGCGTGCCTCACGATATGCCGCTGGCCGACCTGATGACGGCCGTTATCCCGCAGGCCTCTGGCTTGTTCCTCGCCGCAGGCCCTGTCGCGCTGATGGAGCGCAAGAGCGAAGGGGGCGGTGGCGATGACGATGCCGGCCCTGGCTTCAAGAAGATCAAGGACCTGATCGAGAAGCAGGGGCAGGCCTGGCACGAGTTCAAGGCCGCCAATGACGCACGTCTGGCGGCCCTGGAGAAGAAGGGCTACGCCCCGGCCGAGCTGGTCGGCAAGGTCGACTCCATCAACACCGACCTGAACAAGCTCAGCGCCGAGATCGCTGAAATTCTCAAGAAGGCGCAGCGTCCCGGCGCAGGCCAAGGGGGCGCGGAAAGCAAGTTCACGTCCGAGCAGCTGGAGCACAAGGATGCCCTGTCGGCCTATCTGCGCAAGGGAGACGACGAAGGCCTGCACGATCTGGAGCGCAAGGCCATGAACACCGGCAGCGATCCGGACGGCGGCTTCCTGGTCGGCGTCGAGATGGACCGCGAGATCGACCGTGTCGCCCGCGCCGAGTCCAGCTTCCGCGGCCTGGCCAACGTTCGCACCATCGGCGGCGCAAGCTACAAGAAGATGGTCAAGACGCGCGGCATCTCCGGCGGATGGGTGGGCGAGCAGGAAGACTCGCAGGAAGGCCAGGGCGCTCGCTTCGAAGAGATCGAGATCGTGCCGCATCGCATGTATGCGGAGCCCTGGGTGACCAACGACATGCTGGAAGACAGCGAGTACGACCTGGAGGCTGATCTGAGCGATGAGGCTGGCATCACCTTCGGCGAGATCGAGGGCGGTGCCTTCCTGCTGGGTAACGGCATCAAGAAGGCGCGCGGGCTGCTGGCTTACCCCATCGTGCAGAACAGCAACTGGTCCTGGGGCAAGGTCGGGGTGCTCAAGACCGGTGTGGACGGCGACTTCGCTGCCGCCAACCCCGGGGATGTGCTGATCACCCTGCAGCATGCGCTCAAGCAGGGCTATCGCAACGGCGCCAGCTGGCTCATGGCTGACTCGACGCTGGGGCGTGTGCGCCAGATGAAGGATGGCAGCGGCCAGTACTACCTCTGGAATCCCGATCCGGCGTCTGGCTTCGGCGGGCGCCTCCTGGGCGCTGTGGTGAATGTTGACGACTTCATGCCCACGCTGGCCGCCGACGCTCTGGGCATTGCCTACGGCAACTTCAAGCGGGCCTACACCATCGTGGATCGTCGCGGCATTGCGGTCATCCGCGATTCGGTCACCAAGAAGGGGACGACGAAGTTTCACTTCAGCCGGCGTGTCGGTGGTGGCGTGACCAACTTCGAGGCCTACAAAGCGCTGCAGTTCAAGGCCTGATCTGGAGGGCCGGCATGTGCCGGCCTTCCAGGACATCTGCTCATCTGGAGATCCTCATGAAAGACCTTCTCAACCACATCCACCCCGTTTTGGCCCTGGCGCCTGTGGTCGTGGGCGACAACACCGCTCAGGTCGGCGCGGTCATTGACCGGCAGGGCTTTGAGTCTGTGACCTACATCATCGCGCTGGGCACGCTGGCCGACCCCGATGCGCAGTTCACTGTGCTCCTGGAGGAGGGTGACGCGGCCAACCTGTCCGATGCGGTCGCTGTCGATGACAAGTACCTGCTCGGCACCGAGCTGCTGGCTGGCTTCAACTTTGCCGACGACGGCAAGACCCGCAAGCTGGGCTACATCGGCAACAAGCGCTACACCCGGCTGACCGTCACGCCGTCCGGCAACTCTGCCGCGGCGCCTGTGGCTGCGGTGGCACTGCTTGGTCACCCGCAGCTGAAGCCCACGCCCAACCCGCCGAACTGACCCGGTCCACCCGCCGCACGAGGGCGCCGTCCATACGGCGCCCTCTTCAATTTCGATCCTGTAACAGCCACCAGGACCCTCGCCCATGCGCTACGACCTTCCCACCAAGACTGCTCGAATGACCGCCGTGCGCGACATGATCGACGCGGCCGCCGCGCCGGGCCGGCTCCAGATCGGCACGGCCGGCATGGCCACCGTGCTGCGTGAGCTGGTGCTCAACGATCCCTGCGGCACGGTCTCAGGCGACACGCTCACCCTCGCCGGCTTTCCCAAGAGCGACGCCACCGGCCCTGCTGGTGTGGCCGCCGCCGCTCGGATCGTGGATGGCGATGGTGTTGTGCGCGTGGACGAGCTCACTGCCGGCGTCGGCCCCACCTTTGATATCAACCTGGTGAGCGCCACGGCGGCTGTTGACCAGGCCCTAGACATCAACGGCGCTGCCATCCGGCACGCCGCCTGACATGGCAACTCCACGCGCTGACACCTACACCGCGGCCAGCGGTGCCTCGGTCAGGGGCGGCCGTTTCTCGGGCGCGAGCGGCATGCCCGCCTGGCGGGAGGCACGCGCCGTCCTGAACTGGATGGAAGTGCCCGCCGGCAATCTGCTGTCGGACGTGGACCCGTCCAATGACCCAGCCTACAACCCGAACTACCCGGCCCGGGCGCCGTGGCGCCGCACCGCCAGCGGCAACACCAACTACGCCAACAACAACGCCGCCCTGATCGCCTACTGCGGCACCTGCTACGACGATGCCACCGGCCGAGTCCTGCTGCCGCTCAGCGAGGGCCACTCCGACGGCGGTGCCAATGAACCCTATGTGTTCACGGCCGCCGCCGACGTGCCCATGTGGTCGATGAAGCGAGCGCCCTCGGGCTCGCTGCCGCTGATCGCCGGCGGCCTCCCGGCGGGCAGCACGCCCCAGGGCGCCAGCTTCCTGCTGGACGATGGCAAGGAGACCACCGGCAACTACGCCGACGGCCGCCCGCGCGCCATCCACTCCTACCGCAAGCACGTCTATGTGCCCGGAAAGGGGCCGGTGCTGTCTGTGCAAGGCGGCTGCTTCACGAGCGCGGCCGACTCCAAGCGCACGCTGGTGCTCGACGAGACCAGCTGGGAATGGACCCAGGTCAACACGCTCACCTACAGCTCCACCTCCTCGGGCTGTGGGTCCTGCTACGACCCGGTGCGCCGCAAGATCTACATCGCCATGCCTGGCAGCTCGCGCATGATCCGCATCGATGTGGACAGCTGGGCCAGCGACCTGCTGACACCCGCCGCCGTCGTCAACAGCTCCAACGCCGCCGCCTTCTACGCGAGCGACCTGGACCGCATCATCCACATCGGCAGCGGCTCTGACCCCCTGCGTGTCGTGCACCCGGACACCGGCGCCGTCTCCATCCCCGTGGTGCCCGCGCTGCCGGTGGCCCTGGTGGCCGCCATGGGCCTCGACTGGGTGCCGGGCCTGGGCCTGGTGGTGCATCCCATGGAGGCCAGTGGTGCGGTTTACCTGCTCCGACCGCCGGCCAGCAACCCGGAGACCGGCACCTGGACGGCCGAGACCCTCGCCACTGTCGGCACCCCGCCCGGGAACATGAGTGGCCTGGGCTGGTGGAGCAAGTTCTTCTACAGCAAGAAGCTCAAGGGGCTGTTCCGGTTTCACGCCGCGAATGCCAAGCCCTGGTTCCTCCCTCTGGAGTAAACGTCAATGGCCCTCATCTTCAGCCTGATGGCGCAGGCCGGCCAGTCCGCGCCCACGGATGCCATCACCGGCGCCGTGCTCACGCTCACCGGTGGCTCGGTGGCGATCTATGACGACCCTACCTACGGCAAGCTCTGGCGCCTGATCGCCGGCTATGCCGAGAATGGCGCGCTCAGCGGCCAAGGCCTCTATGGCGATGGCGCCCCCAAGACCCTGGTCTACCGCTTCCGCGTGCTGGGCCGCCAGGCTGCTTTCACACGCTGGTGCCTGTTCGGTACAGACGTCAGCACAGGCCTGCTGATCGGCAATGCCGGCTCCGGTGGTGCCTCGGCCTCACCCATCCGCGCGGGTGCCATTGCCGGCGGCTCCATGGTCAGCGGGCTCAACCACGCGGCCCGAAACTACACCGAGGGCGAGATCCTCACGGTGGTGCTCCGGGCCAATTTCGGCACCACCGACCTGCTCGATGTCTGGTACACCAATCCCAGCCGCGTGGGCACCGACCCAGACGTGGCGCTCAGCGGTGCCTTCACCTTCGGCTCGGGCGCGCTGGACACCCTGCGCCTCACCGCGGCCACGGGCGAGACCGTCGACACGCTCGACATCCATGCCTTCGACAGTCTGCTGACCAACGCCCAGGCCGTGGCCGCGGTCAATGACATACGGGGCTTCCTGGTCACCGCAGGCGACACCACCCCTCCCGTGCTCACGGCCCCCAGCGGCACGGCCACCGGTGCCAACACCGCCACCATCAACGCCACCACCAATGAGGCCGGCGGCACCCTGTACTGCCTGGTCAATACCAGCGCCACCGCCACCGAGGCCGCAGTGCTGGCCGGCAGCTCGCAGGCTGTGGCGGCGGCAGGCGTGCAAACGGTCAATGTGGCCGGCCTGCTGCCCAGCACGGTCTACTACCCGCACCTGGTCCATGTCGACCCTGCCGGCAACAAGTCCAACGTGGCCAACGGCGCCAGCTTCACCACAGCCGCGGCACCCGCCACGGCTCTGACGCTCACCGGCCCCACCGGTGGCCAGGTCGGCACGCCCAGTACCCCATTCACGGTAGGCGCCAATGGCACGGTCAACGGCTCCCACCTGGTGACCCCTTCCGATGCTGGCGCCGGCGGGATCTTTGCGCCAGCCAGCGTCACACTCACCGCGGCTCAGCCCACGGCCACCGTCACCTACACCGCAGCCAGCACCGGCGCCAAGACGATCTCTGTCGCCGACGCGAACGGCTACGCGGCCGCGCCATCGCTCACCTACACCGCCAGCACCACCGCCGGCACCATCACGAGCTCGGAGCTGCTGCGCAACGTGGGCAAGCTCGTTGGCAAGCACGCCAGTGCGCCTTTCGAGGCCATGGTGTACAGCCTTGCCACCGGCGCCCTGGTCCTCAAGCGCACCGGGCTGACCAGCAGCGCCGCCGGCGTGGTCTCGTTCAGCGACGGCGCCCTGTCTGCCGGAGCTTCCTACCGTGTCGTCTGGCGCCGCACCGATACCGGCGCCGAGGGCATGGAAACCCTCACCGCGGCCTGATGCCATGAGCTGCCTTGTCGATACCTCCCCGATGATTGCAGGCGCCTGCGTTGTGGGCGCTCGCGGGCTCGGCGTGCTCGGGTCTGTGATCCGTGCCAATACCGCAGCCGGCCAGAACGGCGCCGGCATCCTCTATAACGACGTGGACGGGGCGGGTGACGACGCCAAGGAGTTCCGCGCGCTGATCCTGGGCGGAGCCCCGGCGGGTGCCGTGTTCTTCGAGGATGGCAGTTTCGACATCCCAGCCGGCACCGCCAACGGCGTCTACCCGGTTTCCTATCGCCTCTATGTCGATGGCGAGGATCTGGGCACCACCACGGCGACGATCACCCTCGGCCCGGTGTCCAGCGCGATCCAGGGCTCGCTCGCAGTGCGGGAGTCGGGCGGTGACACCTTCGTCGCCACGGGCGCACTCGTATCGCAGCCGGGCGCCATCACTGGCGCGCTGCTGGTGCGCGAGACCGGCATGGACGGCTTCCAGGCCTCGGGCCAGCTGCAGGTGGTGGAGCCCGTGGTGGAGTGGCCCTACCTCGGCCCTGAGCCGGTCACCATCAGCGAGGCCAAGGTAGCGGCCCGCATGGACCTGGACCCATCGCCGCTCGATGCGCAGCTGGCCCTGCTGATCACCGCAGCCCGCGAGGAAGCCGAGCACCTCACCGGCCGCCTGTACCGCTCGGCGGTAGTCCGCCACGAGCTGGCCGACTGGCCCAGCGCGCGCCAAGTCTTCCCTGTGATGAACGCATGGGGGTGCACCATCAGCACCTGGTCGGGCGGCAGCTGGGTAGCGCTGGACCCCGCACGCTATGCGTTCGGACCCAGCGGCATCGGTGGCAACGGCACGGGCGTCCTGCCCATCGACGGGCGCTGGCCCGAGCTGGCGCCACGGCCCATCGGGCCTCGTGTTCGCATCGACTTCCGGGCCGGCCCTGTGGTCACCGGCGCCGTGCCCACCGTGCCGGGATGCGTCAAGCTCTTCATCCTGGCGCATGCCACCGCCTGGCTTCGCAACCCCGAAGCGCTCGCCAGCAGGTCCATCGCAGCCAACCCCATGTTCGAGCGCCTGCTGGACCGCGAACTGACCTACAGCTGACTATGGCCACCTTCCGCATCCACAGCGCCGGGCAGCTCAACACCCAGGTGCAGTTCCAGGAGCGCACGCCCGGCGAGAACGCCCTGCGCGAGCGATCCGGCGCCTGGCGCAACCGGGGCCAGCCCGTGTTCGCCGCCGTGCAGCCCGTCCGCGGGGCTGAGCGCCTGCAGGCTGGCGCCGTGCAGGCCACGCTCGACGTGATCGTGATCGTGCGCTGGCGCGACTGGGTGACGCCCGACATGCGCTTCCTCTGGCGTGGCCAGCCCTACGAGATCGTCGCCGTGGTGCCCGTGGACGGTGGCCGCGAGTGGCTGGAGATCTCGGCCGTCACCGGAGCCGCCGATGGCCGCCAACTCTGAGATCACCGTCCAGGTCAACGGCCTGGCCGAGCTGCGCGCGCAGCTTATGGCCCTGCCCGACAAGCTGCGCCGCCAGGCCCTGCGCAACGCCCTGGCCGCGGGTGCCCGCCTGGTGCGCGACGAAGCCCGGCGCCGCGCCCCGGTGCTGCAGAAGCCCGACCCGCGCCGCAAGCCCGGCACGGTGCGCGACGCCATCCGCGTGCGCACCAGCAAGCAGGCCCGGCGGGCCGGGGATGTGGGCGTGTTCGTCAACGTCAAGCCGCTCAAGCGCGGCGCCAACAGCCCCAATGATCCCTTCTACTGGCGCTGGCTGGAGTTCGGTCGCGAGGGCAGGGCGGGCCAGGCCGCCCGCGGCGGTGTGGCCCGCAACAAGGCGGCCGGCCTGCGTGGCCTCCGGGCGCGCCGGGCGCGGCGCGCGGTGGGGCCGCTGCCTGCTATCGGCTTCCTGCAGGGCGCCGCGCAGCGCCTGGCCGACGCCCTGCGTCGCATTGAACAAACCCTGGGGCCCGCGGTGCAGCGCATCGTGGACCGCCAAGCCAACGAGTGAACGCCCATGGCCTCCCACGCCCTTGTCATAGCCGCCCTGGCGGCCCATCCCGGCCTGGCGGCCCTGGTCGGCACCCGCATCCGGGTGGACTACGCCGAGGCCGCCGACCGCTACCCCTTCGTCGTCGTCAAGCGCAGCGACTTCAGCCGGACCCCGGACCTCTCCGGCGCCGTCAACCTCATCACCGAGACCTTCGAGGTCGAGTGCTGGGGTGAAGACCGCGTGCAGGCCGTCAACCTCATGGAGCAAGCCCTGCTCGCGCTCGACGCGGCAGACCTTCCCCCCGAGCGCGGCCAGCCCGACGGCGTGGACCCCGATCTGCTCAACAAGGTCTGCGTGCTCGTCGTGGACGTGTTGACCGAACCCTGAGCCCCAGCGCAGCGCCGTGCAGGCGTCTGCACTCAGCCACCAGCCCGCCCGCAAGGCGGGCTTTTTCTTGACCACAGAAAGGAGCCCATCATGGGTTTGATCATTGGCCGCGGCGTGCGCCTGGAGGTCGGCAAGACCGAAGGCCCCGCCAAAGCAATCTCCGCCATCACCCAGGCCAAGCCCCCAGTGGCCAGCTCTGCCGGGCACCTGCTGCAGGCCAAGAGCATCGGCTACCTGCGCAGCGTCGAGGGTATGGTGCAGCTCGAAGGCCAGGCCGTGCGCCTGAACCCGGTCGCCGCCGACAACGTCACGCTGGAGGGCATCAACACCAGCGGTTACCCCGCCTTCAGCGGCACCACCGAGCTGGTGCCCATCACCGCCTGGGCCACGGTGCTCAAGGCCACCAACATCAGCTCGGGCGGCGGTGCCGCCTCGCCGCTGGACAGCACCGGCCTGGAAGACGACATCGCGCAGCAAGAAAACGGGCTGCTGGCCGCGCAGACCGTCACCATCGACATTCGCTCGCAAGACGTGCCCGACGAGGCCGCCGCGCTGATCGAGGACGCTGCCATCAACCAGACCCCGCTGGTGTTCCGCGTCACCTTCAAGAGCGGCGCGGTGCGTGTCTTCCGCGGCACGCCCAGCCTGCCGGGCGAGAGCGTGGCGCTCAACCAGATCGGTACCGGGCAGTTCACCGTGTCGGTCAAGGGCTTCATCATCAAGGGCGCCCCCTGATCATGGCCGCCCAACACGCCCAGGGCCCCAGCCTGGCGGCCCGCATCCTCGCCCAGCGCGAGACCTGGTGCGATCTGCCCGAAGCCACCCCGGGCCAGCCGGCCCGGGGCCTGCTGCTGCGCCGCCCCGCCGAAACCGACTTCGGGCGCTTCGCCGGCCTGCACGGCCCCGACCGCTCGCGCCGCATCGTGGACCTGGTGTGCGACCACGCCGTGGCCTGGCGCGGCTTCACCGAGGCCACCTTCCTGGGCGACGCCGTGGGCGCCAGCGACCCGCTGGACTTCGACCTCGAAGTCCTGCGCCTGCGCCTGGCCGACAACGTGGCCGAGCTGGAGGCCTGCCTGGCCCACCTCAGCGCCCAGGTGCAGAGCTATCTGGAGCAGCGCGAGGGCCTCCGAAAAAACTCAATGCCCTCCTCGACGCCCAGCAAGGCATCGACCGCGGGGAGGGCGAGCCCGAAGAAGCCCAACCCACGCAGCTAGACCACCAGGCCATCCGCATCTTCAACGCCCTGTCCAACGGCCTGGGCGGCATCGACTGGCAGGCCCTCCCGCTCTGGGTGGACCTGCTGGGCGTGCGCGATGTGGAAGGCCTGGTCCTGCGCCTGGAAACCATCCTCAACCACCGCGCCCCTGACAAGGCCCAGATCGAGCAAGACGAGGACTAGACCGCCATGGCCATCGCCACCCTCTCCATCGACCTCGAAGCCCGGCTCGCCAAGTTCGAGCAGGGCCTCGACCGCGCCGCCCGCCTGGCCGAGAAGAACGCCGAGCAGCAGCGTGCCGCCTGGGCCCGTGTCGGCGCCACCGTCACCGGCGTGGCGGGCACCATTGCGGGCGCCTTTGCTGGCGTGTCGGCCATGGGCTGGCTGCGTGAGCAAGCTGACGCCCTGGACGCCCTCAACGACGCGGCCGACGCCACCGGCGCCAGCATCGAGAACCTCAGCGCGCTGGAGTCCATCGGGAAGTCCGTGGGCACCCAGTTCGACACCATCACCGGCATCCTGGTCAAGTTCAACGGCGTGTTGGCCGACGCCAAGCCCGGCAGCGCCCAGGCCGAGGCCCTCAAGGCCATCGGCCTGCAGGCCGCCGAGCTGCAGCGCCTGGATCCGGCCGAGGCCTTGCGCCGCACCGCCGTCGCCCTGGCCGGCTTCGCCGACGACGGCAACAAGGCCCGCCTGGTGCAAGACCTCTTCGGCAAGAGCGTGCGCGAAGCTGCACCCTTCCTCAAGGACTTGGCCGAGGCCGGCGAGCTCAACGGCAAGACCACCCGCGCCCAGGCTGAAGCCGCTGAGGCCTTCAATAAGCAGCTCTTCGAGTTCCAGAAGCACTCGGCCGAGACCGGCCGCGCCATTGCCAACAACCTGCTGCCCTGGCTCACCGAGCTGATCAAGCAGTTCGGCGACGCGCGCCGCGAGTACGGCAGCTTCATCGACGCGTTGCTGGACCAGGGCCTCAACGTCAACCCCACCAAGACCCTCAACGAGAACCTCACCGCCACCGCGCAAGAGATCGCGGCGGTCAAGAAAGAGATCGCGACCACCCAGAACATGCGCGGCGGCTGGTTCCTCGGCGAGGCTGCGGCCGATGAAGACCTGAAGAACCTGCGCGAGCAGCTGCGCCTGCTGGAGGCCCGCGAGCGTGTGCTGCGCCAGCGCCAGGCCCGCGAGGGCGGCGGCCGTGGCCAGATCACCCCGCTCAACCTTGGCGAGGACAAGCCGGTGGTGGGTGAGTACGGCAAGCTGGAGAAGGAGAAGAAGGCCAAGGACCCCAAGCCCGACGAGGCCGCCCTGGCCCTGGGCCGCTACGTGGCCGAGCAGCAGCGCGCGCTCGACCAGGCCGTGGAACTCACCGAGCAGCAGAAGGCCCTCAACCTGCTGCGCGAGCTGGGCACCACGGGCGAGATCCCTCAGGTGCGCGAGCTGGTGCTGGGCCTGGCCGACAAGCTCAAGGCCCTGCGTGACGAGGAGGAGATCCAGAAGGGCATCAAGGACTATCTCGACAAGCAAGCCGCCGCCACCAAGCAGCTGGACGAAGCGCTGGACCGCTGGTCCGGCCGCAGCGGTGACGCGCTCAAGCGCCTGCAGACCGAGCGGCTGGAGGCTCGCATCCAGGCAGGCGAGAAGTTCACCGACGATGAGCTGGAGAAGATCGTCAACGGCATCGCCGGCATCACCAAGGAGAAGGTGGATGCGGTCGACGAGTTCACCAAGCAAGCCGCCCGCAACATCCAGGACGCCCTGGGCGACACCCTGCTGCAGACCCTGGACGGCAAGTTCGACGGCATCCTCGACCTCTGGGCCAACCTGCTCAAGCGCATGGCTGCCGAGGCCCTGGGTGCCCAGCTCGGCAAGTACCTGCTCGGCGACTTTGGCAAGACCGGCGAGCTGGGCGGCCTGGCCGGCAAGGGCCTGGGCTCGCTCCTCGACTGGATCATGCCCGAGAGCCCCTTCTGGGCCAGGGGCGGCGCCTTCGACGCCGCAGGCCCCATCAAGGCCTTTGCCGCCGGCGACGTGTTCGACCGCGCCACCCTTTTCGGCTACGGCGGCAGCCGCCTGGGCGTGCTGGGCGAGGCGGGGCCCGAGGCCATCATGCCCCTGCGCCGCGGGGCCGACGGCAAGCTGGGCGTGGCCTCGGCCGGCGGCGGGGGCTCGCCGAAGTTCTATTTTTCCTTCCCCATCCAAGCCGGGGTCAGTCCTGCCGAGCTGGCCCAGCTCATCCCGGTGATTGAGGAGCGCACGAAGGCCTCTGTCTTCCAGGCCATGCGCCGCCCCGGCTCCGCCTTCCGCAACTGAGCGCGCCCATGGCCACGCACAACTACCCCGAGTCCCTCATTCCGCAAAACATGGAGTGGCGCAGCCTCAAGGCCGCCATCCAGAGCCGCAGCCCCTTCACCGGCGCCGTGGAGGGCGTCGAGTTCGCCGCCGAGCGCTTCGCCTGGACGCTCACGCTGCCCGAGCGCCGCCAGGCCAACGCGGCCGAGGCCCAGGCCTTCTTCGCGCGCATCGCGGGTGGCATCGAGCGCGTGCGCATGCGCGCCTTCACCCGCAGCATTCCCCGCGGCACCCTGCGCGGCCTGCCCACGCTGGCCGCGCCCGTGGAGCGCGGCGCGCTCAGCCTGCAGATCGCCGGCTCCGGCACCCTGCGCGCGGGCGACCTGTTCGGCGTGGGCGATCAGGTGTTCATGAACTTTCAGCACTGTGGCGACATCGCCGGCGTCATCACCGTGCAGCTCGTCCATCGCGCGCGCAAGGCCATCCCCGCCGGCACCCCCGTGGTGTGGGACAAGCCCACCTTCCTGGTCAACCTGCCCACACCCAGCAGCAGCCTCAGCCTGCGCCCCGGCGCCGCTGCGGGCATGACCGTCGAGCTGGTCGAGGTGTGGTGACATGAGCGGCGCCCGTGAACTCACCCCGCTGTCCAAGGCCCAGCTGGGCCAGGCCGTGGGCGTGGTCTTCTTCGTGGAGCTGCAGCTGGAGGTGCCGGTCTACTCGTGCACCGCCGCCGTGTCCATCGAGGCCGATGGCAAGACCTGGATCGGCGTGGAGACCATGCGCGTGGGCGTGGTCAGCGAGCAGTCCGGCGAGATCCAGCAGCTGCAGCTCACCCTGCCTGCCGTGCCCAATGAGCAGCTCGGCCTGGCCCTGGCCACGCCCACCCAGGGCAAGCCCCTGCTGCTCTACCTGGGGCTCCTGCACCCGGGCAACCAGCAGCTGCTGCAGCCGCCCCTGCTGCTGTGGACCGGCCGCATCGACACCAAGCCCGTGACCTACGGCCCCGACACCGCGGCCGTCAACCTCACGGCCGAGCACCGCGCCATCGGCTACGCCCGCCCCAAGCCCCTGCGCTACACCGACGCCGACCAGCGCCGCCTCTACCCGGGCGACGCCTGCCTCGAATACCTGGTCAAGCAAAGCCAGGCCCAGGACGTGTGGCCCTCTGCCGAGTACTTCCGCAAATGAGCACCACCTCTCCCGACCCCCTGCAGGCCCCGGCCCGCCCCCGCTTGCGCGACTGGCAGTCCCGCCTGGCCGCGCTGCTGGCCGAGCGCGAGGCCCGCCCCTTCGTGTGGGGCGAGCACGACTGCGGCCTCTTCGTGGCCGACGCCTGCGTGGCCCTCACCGGCCACGATCCCGTGGCCGACCTGCGCGGCCGCTATCGCAGCGCCGCCGGCGCCGCCCGCCTGCTCAAGCCCCTAGGTGGCGTGCCCGGCCTGGCCCGCCAGCGCTTCGGCGCCGAGATCCTGCCCAGCCTGGCCCAGCCCGGCGACGTGGGCCTCATGCTCGCCGAGGAGCGCCCCACGCTCATGCTCTGCCTGGGCGCCCAGTGGGCCGGCCCGGGTGAGCAGGGCCTGCAGCGGGTGGCGGCCGCGCTCATCACCCAGGCCTGGAGGTGCGCGTAATGCCGCCGGTCTTCATCGCTGCCGCGCTGGTGGCGGCCGAGGTCATCACCGTGGGCACGGCCATCATGACGGCCATCAGCTACGGCATCAGCCAGTACCAGCAGCGCCGCGCCGAGCGCAAGGCCCGCGACGCCTACAACGACAGCCTCAAGGACCGCCTGGTCATGACCGCCACGGTGGACCGCGCGCGCAGCCGCTGCTATGGGCGCGTGCGCAATGTCGACGGGGTCCTGTTCAAAGCCACCTGGGGCCCCAAGAAGAGCTACTACACCTGGGTGGTGGCCCTGTGTGGCCACGAGATCGACGGCATCGAACAAGTCATGTTCAACGACGTGCCGGTCTCGCTGGATGCCAACGGCCGCGTGCTCAACGCCCCCTGGAACCGGGCCGACAACGCGCTGCAAACACCCGTCACCATCCCCGCCGGCAGCAACAGCATCACGCTGCCCTATGTGCCGGCGGACGGCTCGGTCAAGGTGGTGGCCGAGACGTCCAGCGGCGATCAGGTCATCCCGGCCACGGTGAGCGGCAGCACTGTCACCGTGAGCGATGCCGCCTTCCTCGGCACGCTCAAGCGCGTGGTGAGCGTGCAGCCCAAGGACTACCAGCGCGCCCAGGTGCGCCTCTACAACGGCGGCGACGGCCAGGACCTCAGCAACTCGCTCGCCGCGGACATGCCTGACCTCATCATCCCCGGCAAGCACCGCTTCGCCGGCATGGCCTGCCTGCGCGTGGACCTGTTCTACGACCAGGAGGCCTTTGCCAACGGCCCGCCCAATCCCGTCACGGCCGTCTTCCGCGGCGCCAAGGTCTACGACTGGCGCCTCAACCGCCTGAGCAACCCCCACTACGACGGCGCCACCGGCGGCCTGCCCGGCACCGGCCTGCAGCTCTGGACCACCTCGGGCGCCGTCACGGCCGCAGTGGTGGGCTCGGGCGTGGAAGCGGGCCAGCGCTATATCGACGTGCGCATCCAGGGCTCTGCCAGCGGCGCCTCGCACTTCGCCTACCTCAGCTTCGCCGCCTTCGCCAACCGGCCCGCCGCGGCGCCGGGCCAGACCTGGCACGCCGGCGTGTACTGCCGGCGCATCGCCGGCGCGGCCGGTGTGTTCCTCCCTCAGCTGACGCTGCGTGGGTTCAGCGCCACCTACGATCAGGTGCACCGCGTGACCGCGTCGCTGGACCTGGCCACCTTCAACACCGCCACGGCCCTGAGCCGCTCGCGCAGCAGCGTCTCGCTGGCGCTCACCGACCCGGCCGTCACCATGGTGGAGAGTCAGCTCATGTTCGTGGTGAACAACGGCGAGACGCTGGACCTCACCGTGCGTGTGGGCCTGGCCACGCTGAGCCAGGGCGTCGATGCCGTGCGCTGGACCGAGAACCCGGCCCTCATCGCCGCCGACTGGAGCATGTACCTCAACGGTGGCGGCCTCGGGCCCGACGAGATCTGGCGCGACGACTTCACCGCCCGCGCCAACGAGTGCGATGTGCTGCATGCCTTCACCTCGCGCAACCAGGAGGGCGCCACCACCACCACCACCCGGCCGCTCTACACCTGCAACCTGGCCCTGGGCACCGACGGCGACCCCATGCAGGCCCTGGACGAGATCTGCCAGACCATGGCCGGCGCCTACGCCTGGCCGGGCGGGCGCCTCACCATCGACGCCGGTGTCTGGCGCGCCCCCAGCGGCACCATCACCTCCGACTGGATCTCCGACCAGGCCGCCATCGAAGCCGTGAGCGATGCCCCGCTGCAAGACCGCGTGAACGTCATCACGCCCATCATTGCCGACGCCGCCAAGGCCTACGTCGAGGCCCCCATGCCGCGCGTGGCGGCCGAGGCCTATATCGCGCTCGACGGCGCCGAGGAGCCCCGCGAGGAACGCTACCTCGGCGTGAGCGATGCCGACCACGCCGCCCATATCGCCGGCGTGCACCTGCGCCAGCCCCGGGCCGCCGCCACCTACACCCTGCCGCTCAAGCTCCTGGGCCTGCAGTGCAAGCTCTTCGAGACCTGGTCGCTCAACATCCCCGGGCTGGGCCTCACCGGCCAGCCCTTCAAGCTCGTGAGCTGGCGGCTGGACCTGAGCAAGGCCCTGGTGCTCACCACCTGGAAGGCCAACCCCGCCAGCATCTACGACCCCGACGCCGAGTTCCGCCGCGAGGACGCGCTGCCCAACAACGCGCTGCCCAACCCCTTCAGCGTGCCCGAGCTGGGCGCGCTCACGCTGGAGAGCGGCACCGAGCATCTGCTCAAGCGTGCCGACGGCTCGGTCATCAGCCGCCTGTGCGTCAAGTGGCCGGCCGTGCAGAACGAGGCCGTGCTCAACCACGCCGCCGGCATCGAGCTGCGCTGCGGCCTGGCCGGCACCGACCCCGCCACCTGGATCACCCTGGCCGTGCCCGGCAGCGACACCCAGGCCTATTTCGACCAGGTGCAGGACCGCCGCGCTTATGCCGTCATCGCCCGCTGCCGCAACCGCCTGGTAGGCGGAAAGTGGAGCCTGCCGGCCGTGCATGTGGTGGTGGGCAAGACCCAGCCGCCCGCGGCCGTGCAGGGCTTCAGCCTGCAGGTCATTCCCGGCGCGCTGCGCGGCCGCCGCACACGCAGCGCAGAGCCAGACTGGGCGGGCTCAATCGTCAAGATCGGCACGACCGAGGCCGCGGCCGTGCCGTCTGATCGGGCTGTGGTGGACCGCGACGGCTTCCTCATCACTAGCCCCTACCTCGGTCCCACCACCGTGTGGATCGCCGATGTGGACTTTTCCGGCAACGTGGGCCCCTGGGCCTCGGCCTCCATCAATGTGGACAACCGCGCGCTGGTCACGGCTGGCGGCGCGCTCAACCGCAACCCGGCCTGCGATGACCCCACCGCTTGGGTGCTGTCTGGCGGGGTGCAAATGCGGACCGGCACAACCTGGCCAGGGGCCGTGGGCACGAGCTTCCTGACCTGCGTTGCCGGCGTTGACCAGATTGCCTGGTCGGCCGAAACCATTCCCCTGGACCCGAACCGGCGCTATGCGCTCACGTCGAACTTGGGGGCTGGCGTTGGCAACAACCGCAACAACTACCTGATCGTCGATATGTTCGACCTGTCTGGTAACCGAGTCGGTACTGGGGGCTGGGGGGGCACATATTCAGGCTACACCTTTGGAGCCACCGTGGCTGGGGACTCCACCTGGCGGCAGTACGGCCAAGTTTTCGGCAAGAACACTCCGCGCCCGATTCCCTCCAATGTGGCCTATTGCCGGATCGGAGTGTGGTTCCAGTACTCCGCGGGCAGCTCGGCGGCAGAGCAGGCTGCCCAGGACGTGCGCCTGCAGGAGGTGGTTGGCTGGGGCGCCATCCAGACCGACAACGTGGCCAACGGCGCCATCACCGACAACGGCGGTGTCACCGTTCCCGTTAGCACTTCGCCGGGCTTCCCCGGTGGTTCAGTGGCCGTTCTGGGCTTCCTCATCGGGCCCACGCTGACCCTGAACGCCGAGGATGTCCTCAACTTCGACATCAACGGCTTCCACGACCAGGGCCAGGTCATGCCTGTGGGCGACATGGGCTGGCTCAGCCACTTCACCGTCGATGCCTGGGTCACCGTGTCCGGTGCCGAGTCGGGCGCGCACAGCTACTCATCGACCATCAGCGCTGGCGTCGGCCTCGATACGCGCATCCCCATCCGTCACTCCATGCAGCTCCAGCCCGGCGCCGGCACCTGGAACTTCCAGCTGGTGTACCGCATTAGGAGTTACGACGACAGCGGGATCAATCAACCGCGCTGCACCGCCTGGAGCAGCCGAGGGGAATGGGCATGGAAGAAGACCAAGCGTTGATGATCCCGGCCACCTACCTGCCGGGCGAGGGCGGCCGCATCACGCGATGGGGCCAGGGCGTTGCGCCCGTGCTGCCGGGCGAGGAGGCGACCGAAGTGCCGGTCGGGCTCGACCCATCCCGGCAGTGGGCCTTGGTCGACGGTCAGCTCACGCCCTACCAGCCGCCCGCACCGGCCGACACCGAATGGGCCACCTACAGCTGGAGCGCTCAGGCCTGGGCCTGGGTGGCCACGCCCACCACCGCCGCGCTGGCCCGGGCCGCCCGTGCCGAGCGTGACCGGCGCATGGACGCCACGGTGTCCGTTTCGCTCAAGTACTACCGCCTGGGCGAGCCCATCCCTCAGGCCTGGGCCGACTACATGCAGGCCCTGGCCGACGTGCCCGAGCAGCCGGGCTTCCCCACGGCCATCACCTGGCCCACACCTCCCACACCATGAAGCATCTGATCCTGTGCATCGTGCTCGCCACCTCGGCCAGCGCGAGGGCGGAGCCTTGGCGGCTCGGCGCCCACCTGGCCAGCGCCCACGCCCGCGGCGGCTATGAGGCGGCCACCGTGGGCGTCTACGCCCGCGCGCCCGATGGCCTCACCCTGGGCCTGCTGCGCAACAGCGAGCGCCGCGCCAGCCTCTACCTGGCGCACACCTGGGAGACCCGCGACCAGCGCTGGGCCCTGAGTGCCGGCGTCATCACCGGCTACCGCGGCGCCGCCGTGTCGCCCCTCGTGGTGCCCAGCCTGCGCCTGCCGCTGCCAGGGCAGGGCGCTGCCGCGCTGCGCCTGTCCCTCATCCCCAAGGCCCGCGCCGGCGGCAGCAGCGCGCTGCACCTCTCGGCCGAAGGCGACTTCTGATAGCCCTCCACCAAGCCATCACCCATGCCCGAACCCACCTCCACCGCCACGGCCACGCTGGTCGCGGCCGCCAGTGCAGTACCGCCTGTCACGCTGCTGGGCATCTCGCTCGGCCTGCGCGCAGATCTGCTGATTGCGGGCTTTGCCGGCTCGCTGGTGGCCATCATCCTGCTGGACACCGTGCCGGGGCTGGGTGACACCTGGCAGCACCTGGTGCGCACCTCGATGCGGCGCATGGCGGTGGCCTGCGCCTCCAGCATCACCGCGGGCTACATGACGCCCCTGGCCCTGCTGCTCGCGGCCGTGCCTGAGAGCCTGCTGCTGAGCATGGCCTTCCTGGTCGGCGCCGGCGCTCAGAAGCTGCTGGTCAAGCTGCTGGCCAAGTACTGGGGCGCCTCGGTTCAGGACGGCGAGCGGGGTGGGGCATGAGCGCCGAGCTGCTCCTCGCCTTGCACTGGCTGGCCGGCCTGGTGGTGATGGCCGAAGCGCTCAACAAGCTGGAGCGCACGCGGCCGCGGCGCCCTGGCCTCAGCACCCGCGAGCGCTGGGCCGAGTGGCTCAAGGCCCTGGCCTGGCTGCTGCTGGCCATCGGCGCCGGCGGCGCGCTCATCGGTCCCGTCTTCAATCTTCCCCCGCCAGGCCTGCGCGATGTGTGCGTCGCAGCCGGTTTCGCGGTCCTCGTCGTTCGCACCCGCATCAAGGAGGGCTGAATGCCTGATACCCCCACCATCCGCCGCGCCACCCTCGTGCGCGGCCCCAGCTCGGACCTGGGCACCTTCGGCCGCCTGAGCTTTGGCGAGCACCAGGTCCACAGCGTCGAGCTGCCCTGGCGCAACAACCTCACGGGCAAGAGCTGCATCCCGCCTGCCGTGTACCGCTGCGAGCAGGTCAAGAGCCCGCGCTTTGGCCGGGTCTATGAAGTTCGGGATGTGCCTGGGCGCTCCAACATCCTGATCCACGCCGCGAACTTCGGCGGCAATGTCGACAAGGGCTACGACACCGACCTGCTCGGCTGCATCGCACCGGCCATGGCCGTGGGTGTTCTGCGCAATCGCCGCGACAGCGATCAGAAAGCGGGCCTGAAAAGCGGCGACGCGCTCCAGCTGCTCCACGCGTGGGGCGCCGGCATCCCCTTCGAGCTGGAGATCCGCTAGCCCCTGGCCAGCCCCGGCTCTCGATTTCCCAACCCGCGGTGCAGCGCACCGCTCATTTCCGAAAGGTAGACCATGTCCTATTCCTTCAACGTTCGCGGCGCCACCAAGGCGCTGGCCCTCGCTGTCCTCGCCGCCAAGCTGGACGAAGTGGTGCAGCAGCAGCCCGTGCACGCCGCTGATCGCCAGCAAGCCCAGGCCGCGGCCGAGGCCTTCGTCGGCCTGCTGCCCGATGACGCCAGCAAGGAGGTGCACATCAACATCAGCGGCTACGTCTCCGGCCAGTGGAGCGGCAGCGACCTGGTGCAGCTGAGCGGCGCTTCGGTGTCGGTCAGCGCCAGCCTCGTCACGCCGGCGGGCTGACCATGGACCTGCGCCTGTGCGCGGCCGTTGCGGCCGCAGCAGCCTGCCTGGGCTGGTGGCTCGGCGCCGGCCGCGTCCAGGCGCGCTGGGATGCCGCAGAGCTGCAGCGTGAGCGCGCGGTGGTCACGCTGGCAGCCCAGGAAGCCCGCCGGCAGAACCATGAGGCGGCGGTCTATGCCGCCCAGGCGGCTCGCCTGCGCGCCGCCGCGGCCCAATCCCTGCCCGACTTCCGAGAGGCCCTACATGCCCCGATTTCATGCCCTGCCGGCGCCGAGCTGGATCTGGCCACTCTGCCTGTGCCTGCTGGCGTCATTGAGCGCCTGCAGCACGTCGGCGCCGACGCGCGGCCAGAGTAGCCCGCCGCCGGCCGAGCTGGCCACGCCCTGCTGGCCTGGGCCTGCCTGGCCGGAAGAGGAGGGGGCCACCCTCGGCGAGCTGCTGGAGGTGGTCTACCAGCGCGAGGCCGCCGCGGCAGAGTGCCGGGCCCGCCACCGCGCCTTGGTCAGGGCCTGGCCGTCGCAGTAAGTGCCGGCGGTGGGTGCCGGCCGGCCATCGCTGCGCCCCATGCCATGCCGGGCTTCTCGATCCAGCGGAACGTGAGCACCGACAGGCCGTAGGTCGCGGGGATGGCGGTGCCCAGCAGCAGGAGCGTGTAGGTCAGCTGACTGAGGTCCAGCTGGTTCAGCACGTACACCGCGAGGGTCATCGGGATCATGTGGACCAGATAGGTCGAGTACGACAGCTCACCCATGCGAACCAGGGCGGGGCGGCTCAGGAAGCTACTGAGCGGCCGCACCCAGCGAACCCCAGCGGCGCAGGTCGCTGCAGCCACCCAGAGCCCGAGCGGCAGGAGCTGCCAGGCCCCGCCACGATAGAGCGCTGCAGCGCCAAAGAAGAGCGCCAGGGGCCCATAGAAGCGCCTGGCCTCGGGGTTTGTCACCAGCGAGTAGGTGGCAATGCCCAGGCCGAAGTGCCAGATGTAGGAGCCCAGATAGCCCTGCGTGAGGCCGCGGCTGCTGAAGGCGGCCAGAGCCATCACGGCGACGGCGGCCACCGCTCGGCGTGGCGTGGCCAGGCCCCACACCATCAGCGGAGCCACCAGGTAGAACTGCCATTCAAGGGACACGCTCCACGCCTGGCCCACCAGCGTCCAGGCAGCGCCCGGCAGGAGCCCGGGAGGCACCAAGCCCTGCAGCAGGGGGATGTGCACCAGCACATGCGCTGGCAGGTTCTGCGTGGCCGTCTGGGCCAGCATCAGCCGGTTGCCATTGGTCAGGGTGGGGAAGGGCGCATTGAGCCACGCCTGCAGGGCCAGCGGCAGCATCACGGTCGATACGGCCAGCACCGCCAGGTAGAGCGGAAAGATGCGGAAGGCGCGGCGGGTGATGTAGGGCCGGTAGGCCTCCCGCCGCTGTGCAACGAGCAGCGCGATCACGAAGCCCGACAGCACGATGAACACGTCGACGGCCAGCGTGCTGCGCCGAATCAGCGGCAGGCGCCAGCCTGCGGCCAGAGTCAGGTGCCCGAGTACAACCCACCAGGCCATGAGGCCTCGCAGGCCCTCCAGCGCGCGAATCTTGTGCTGATCCGGCGGCATTGTGTGTGCCATTGTTCTATCACTCCCTGGCCCCAGTCTATCGGCCGCCTGCGATCCGGTGGTGCGCTCACCCCCTCGATCAGGGGCGGCACCCTCCTCCTGGGCGTGAACTATTGCAGCGCTACAGCCTCCCGGCTCGAATGGCGGCGTTCACACCCAGCCGCTCTACGATCTCCATGGCGGCCGCAAGATGGTGCGGAAGCGCAGAGCCCGCCATCACGCCCAGCAGGCCGCTGCGGTCCGTCACCGTGACGTAGATGCCCCAGACCACATCGCGCCGGATGAGGAGATAAGCTCGCTCCCCGTGGGCGTAGATCTTCTCCAAGCGCAGCCGCTCATCAAGGCACTGCTGGGCAAGCGCTGAGCTGGGGTTGATTGGCCGGGGCCGCCAGGCCGTGGGGTCGATGTCATCCGTGCCGGTTTCTCGCATCCATTGCGAGCAGCCCCGCGGTGCCTGGCTGCGGTTGCAGCAGCTCGCCGGGTTCACGCAAAACGAGCTATCGGCCGAGTGCATGTAGCCGAACCAGTGGCAGGTCCAGCAGGGTTTGAGCAGGTCTTCGGGGCGGCCGTGTCCGCCAATGGCATGCATGATACTGTAAATATATACAGTATCTTCGACCCGTCCAGGCGGCCGTCATCGCTCCATTGATTCCACCTCGTCGCCGGCGATCCAGCTGCCTGTGGGGTCGATGCGGATGGAGCGTGACACGCCGCCCTTGGCCACAAGCACCACGTCAATCACGTCCAGGCCATCGGCGGGCCGGAAGCCGCTTGCATAGACCACGATCCGCTCGAAGGTGTCGGCCACCAGCTGGCGCGCCTGGTGCCGCGCATCCTCGTCCAGCTCCTCCACGCCCTTGGCCAGGGCGCGCCATCGGCCATCCGCGCCCTCGATCTCCTTCCTGGCCAGGCCGCTGATCTGGCTCTCCAGTGTCTGGATCTCGCCCTGCAGCTGCTCCCGCTGCTTCTCCAGCTCGCGAGCCTTCCGCGCAAAGACCGCCGGCGTCTCGCTGGCGGCGGTGGCCAGCATGGCGCTCATCAGGCGGTCGAGCTGGGCGTCTATCTCAGCCAGCTCGCTGCGGCGCTTGGCCAGCTGAGCGCGCAGTGGCGTCGCGCGGTCGCCCCCATAGAGCTTCTGCAGGTTCAGAATGTCCGAGCAGTAGCTCATCAGCGCCCGCTCCAGCGGGGCAACGCTTCGCGAGCGAGGGTGCTGGCAGCGGCCATTGCCGTAGCTCAGGCCGGCACAGAGCAGACGTCTGTACCCGTCGCTGAGGCGGTTCGCGCGGTCCTTCAGCTTGTGAAACAGGTTCTGGCCGGCCATGGCGCGGCCGCAGTAGCCGCAATAGGTGATGCCAAGGCCGGTCACTACATGAGGGATCAAGCTCTTGCCGCCGCGGCGGCCGCGGTCGCCTGACACGGCCGTCAGGTCCTGCCATTCGGCATCCGTGATCACGGCCGGGTAGTAGCCCTCCAGCTCGAACTCCTCGCCGCCCACGCTCAGCACTCGCTTGCCAATCAGCGCCGGGTTCTTGAGCTGGCGGTAGAGGTGCTGCGAGGTCATGGCATCGCCCGTGAGGGTCATGCCCGCGGCCGCCAGGCGCTGCACGATCAGCTGGCCGCTCAGGCCTCGCATGTACATCTGCACGGCCGCCCGCACCGCCTCGGCTCGCTCGGGGTGCAGCTCCCAGCCGTCCTCCGTCTCCACCAGCCATTTGGGGTCTCTGCCCTGCCGGATCTTGCCCCGGTAGGTGCCAGCCTGCCAGGCCTTGCACAGCTTCACGATGGAGGCGGTCACGCGCTTGCTCTTGGTGTCGCTCTCCTCGTGGGCGCGGATCATCACCAGCAGGCTGTAGACCAGGTCCATGGGGTTGGCTTTCAGCCGCTCGCGGCTGTAGGCCTTGCCATCGCTGGCTGTCACGACCGTGATGCCCGCATTTACAATCGAGGCCAGTTGAGCCTGGGCCTGCAGCGGCTCGGCGCGCGACAGTCGGTCCAGCCCTTCAACCACCAGCACAGAGCCAGGCGGTACTTGTCCCCCTTCCACGGCGGCCAGGAACACGCCCAGGGCGCCCGATGTGACGTGGCGCTGGTGGTAGGCCGACAGGCCCTCATCGCGCATCGTCAGCTGCTCGTCCAGCTTGAGCCCATGCTCCTGAGCCCACCGCGCCGCGTAAGCGGCCTGCCGCTCGGCGCTGTGCCCCGAGGCCTGGCGCGGATCAGAAAAGCGCGTGTAGCTGTAAACAAGCCCAGTCAAAGAACACCCCCTATGAGCACTGAAATCGCCCCCGAAAAGAAGCGCGCGCCGAGTATAGGATTCGTATCCTTAGGATGCCCCAAGGCCCTGACCGACTCCGAGCTCATCCTCACCCAGCTGCGGGCCGAGGGCTATGAGACCTCCAAGACCTTTGCCGGTGCGGATCTGGTGATCGTCAACACCTGCGGCTTCATCGACGACGCGGTCAAGGAGAGTCTGGACACCATCGGCGAGGCCCTGGCCGAGAATGGCAAGGTCATCGTGACCGGCTGCCTGGGCGCCAAGGCCGGCCAGGCCGGCGGCGACAACCTGATCCGCGAGGTGCATCCCAGCGTGCTGGCCGTGACCGGCCCGCACGCCACCCAGGAGGTGATGGATGCGGTGCACACCCATGTGCCCAAGCCCCACGACCCCTTTGTGGACCTGGTGCCGGCCCAGGGCATCAAGCTCACGCCCAAGCACTACGCTTATCTGAAGATCAGCGAGGGCTGCAACCACCGCTGCAGCTTCTGCATCATCCCCAGCATGCGCGGCGATCTGGTCTCGCGACCCATCGGCGATGTGCTCAACGAGGCCCGCGCCCTGTTCGAGGCCGGCGTCAAGGAGCTGCTGGTCATCAGCCAGGACACCAGCGCCTATGGCGTGGACGTGAAGTACCGCACCGGCTTCTGGGACGGCACGCCGGTCAAGACCAAGCTCTTCGACCTGGTGGCCCGTCTGGGCGAGCTGGCCAAGGCTCATGGCGCCTGGGTGCGCCTGCACTACGTCTACCCCTATCCGCATGTGGACGAGATCCTGCCCCTGATGGCCGAGGGTCTGATCCTGCCCTATCTGGACGTGCCCTTGCAGCATGCCCACCCCGATGTGCTCAAGCGCATGAAGCGCCCGGCCAATGGCGAGAAGAACCTGGAGCGCATCCAGCGCTGGCGCGAGATCTGCCCCGAGATCGTGATCCGCTCCACCTTCATCGCCGGCTTCCCCGGCGAGACGGAAGCCGAGTTCCAGTACCTGCTGGACTTCATGCAGGAGGCTCGCATCGACCGTGCAGGCTGCTTTGCCTACTCTCCCGTGGAGGGCGCCACCGCCAACGAGCTCCCCGGCGCCGTGGACGAGGCCGTGCGCGAGGCGCGCCGCGCCCAGTTCATGGAAGTGGCCGAGCGGGTCTCGGCCGCCAAGCTGCGCGAGCGCATCGGCGCCACCATGCAGGTGCTGGTGGACTCCGCCCCGGCCCTGGGCCGCAAGGGCGGCCTGGGTCGCAGCTATGCCGACGCGCCCGAGATCGACGGCACCGTGCGCCTGCTGCCGCCCGAGAAGGCCAGCAAGACGCTCAAGGTGGGCGAGTTCACGCGTGCGCGCATCGTCGCGGCCGAGGGGCACGATCTGGTGGCCATGCCCATCTGAGGCGCGGCAATCGCGGAGAATCGAGGCGGGCCCCGGGCCCGCCTTTTTCTTTGTCGAGCGAGGACCGATCTTGAGCCGCCAGCGTGCCATTGCCACCGAGCAGATCCACCATGCCTACCGCGCCCCCGAGGGCTGGGAGGCCGTGCCGGTGGGGGTCTACAAGGCCTCCACCGTGCTGTTCAAGAACACCGCCGATCTGCACAAGCCCCGGCCGCGTGACGGCCTGAGCTACCGCTACGGCCTGCACGGCACGCCCACCAGCTACACCCTGGCCGCGCGCATCGCCAGCCTGGAAGGGGGCACGCACTGCCTGCTCGCGCCCAGCGGCCTGGCCGCCGTGACCCTGGTCTCCATGGCCTTGCTGCGCCCGGGCGACGAGGTGCTGGTGCCCGACAACGTCTACGGCCAGAACCGCTATCTCACCGAGTCCTGGCTGCCGCGCTTCGGCATCACGCACCAGGTCTACGACCCGCTGGACGTGGCGGGCTTCAAGGCCCGGCTGAGCGAGAAGACCCGCCTGGTCTGGCTGGAGGCCGCCGGTTCCATCACGCTCGAGTTCCCGGATCTGGTGGCCCTGGTGCAGGCCTGCCGCGAGCGCGGCATCGTCTGCGCCCTGGACAACACCTGGGGCGCGGGGGTGGCCTTCAATCCCTTCGAGCTGGCGCCGGGCCTGGGCGTGGACATTTCCATGCAGGCCCTGACCAAGTACCCCTCGGGCGGGGCCGATGTGCTGATGGGTTCGGTCGTCACCCGCGACGCGGCCCTGCACGAGCAGCTCAACCATGCGCATGAGCACCTGGGCTATGGCCTGGGCCAGAACGATGTGGAACTGGTGCTGCGCGGCCTGCCCAGCCTGGAACTGCGCTACCGCGCCCAGGATGCCTGCACCCGGGCCCTGGCGGCGTGGATGGCTCAGCGGCCCGAGGTGGCGCGGGTGCTGCACCCGGCCCTGCCGGGCTCGCCCGGCCATGAGCACTGGCAGGCCCTCAGCGCCGGGGGCGCGGCCTGCCTGTTCAGCGTGGTGTTCCAACCCGAGTATGGGCCGGCCGAGGTGGATGCCTTTGTGGACGCACTGCAGCTCTTCGGCATCGGCTACTCCTGGGCCGGGCCCATGAGCCTGGCCGTGCCCTACGACATGCGACGCAGCCGCAATCTGGGCCTGCCCTATCCGGCCGAACGCATCGTGCGTTTCGCCATCGGCCTGGAGGCCGAGGCCGATCTGCGCGCCGACCTGGCGCAGGCGCTCAGCGTCCTGCGCCCTCGCTGAACCAGGCGCTCAGCGCGCTGCGTCCGCGCTGAAGCGCGCGAACACCGCGTCCAGCTCGGCGATCCAGCCGGCTTGCTGCTCGGGGCTGGCGAAGCTGGCCTCGAAGCTGTTGCGCAGCAGGGTGTAGGCGTGGCCGGCGTCAAGCTGGGGCAGGGCGTCGAAGCACTGGTCCAGATTGGCGCCCAGATAGCCGCCGAAGTAGGCCGGGTCGTCCGAGTTGAGCATCACCTTGAGCCCGGCCTCCAGCAGGGCGGGCAGGGGGTGCTGCGCCAGGTCCGGCACCACGCACAGGCGCAGATTGGACAGCGGGCAAACCGTGAGCGGCACGGCGCGTCGGCGCAGTTCCTCCACCAGGGCCGGGTCTTCCAGGCAGCGCACGCCGTGGTCAATGCGCTCGGCGCCCAGGGTCTGCAGCGCGCCCCAGATATAGGCGGGCGGGCCTTCCTCGCCGGCATGGGCCACGATGCGCAGACCCAGGGCCCGGGCGCGCTCGAAGACGCGCGCGAACTTCTCGGGCGGATTGCCGCGTTCACCGCTGTCCAGCCCCACGCCCAGCAGGCGCTCGCGGTAGGGCAGCAGGGCGTCCAGGGTCTGCAGCGCGTCCTCCTCGCTGAGGTGGCGCAGAAAGTTTGGGATGAGGGCGATGCTCAGGCCCAGCTCGCGTTCGGCGCGGGCAACAGCGGCCTCCAGGCCGGCCATCACGGTGGCCAGGGTGATGCCGCGGTGGGTGTGGGTCTGTGGGTCGAAGAAGATCTCGCTGCGGCGGATGTGGTCGGCCGCGGCGCGCTCGAAGTAGGCGTAGGCCATGTCCTCGAAGTCCTGCGCCGTCTGCAGCACGCCGGCCCCGGCGTAGTAGAGGTCCAGAAAGCTCTGCAGATCGCTGAAGTCGTAGGCGCGGCGCAGCGCCTCCACATCGGGGTAGGGCAGGGTGATGCCGTTGCGACGGGCCAGGGCGAACATCAGCTCGGGCTCCAGCGTGCCCTCGATGTGCAGATGCAGCTCGGCCTTGGGCGCGGCGGCCAGCAGGGCCGGCAACTGCGCGCGGGGGATGTGGCGGTAGGTGTCGGCTTGCATGGTGACTCTCTTTTTCAGTCGCGGCCGGGCTTGCCGTTGCCGCTCACCTTGTGGCGCATCAGCTGGCCCTTCTCGCGTTCCCAGTCGCGCTTCTTCTCGGTCTCGCGTTTGTCGTGCTGGCTCTTGCCCTTGGCCAGGGCGATGTCGGCCTTCACCAGGCCGCCCTTGTAGTGCAGGTTCAGCGGCACGAGCGTGAAGCCGCGCTGCTCCACCTTGCCCACCAGGCGGCGGATCTCGTCCTTCTTGAGCAGCAGCTTCTTGGTCCGATCAGCCTGCGGGTTCACATGGGTGGAGGCGCTGCGCAGGGCGTTGATGCGGCAGCCGATCAGGAAGAGCTCGCCGTTCTTGATCATCACGTAGCCGTCGGTGAGCTGGACTTGGCCGGCGCGTATGGCCTTGATCTCCCAGCCCTCGAGCACGACGCCGACCTCGTACTGCTCCTCTATGTGGTACTCGAATCGGGCGCGGCGGTTTTCTGCGATGGACATGGATGACATTTTGGGGCGCGGACGCCCAATACAATCCGAGCATTGTAAGAAGCGCCATGAAACACGTTAGGAAGTCCGTGCTGCTGTGGTACTCCCCGCAGGAGATGTACCAGCTGGTCACCGGCATCAGTCACTATCCCGAATTCCTGCCCTGGTGCGAGAAGGCGGAGCTGCTGGAGCAGCGCGAGGACGGCATCACCGCTCGCCTGGCCCTGGCCTACGCCGGCGTGCACCATGCCTTCACCACCCGCAACACCCATGTGGCCGACAGCCGGGTGGAGATGGCCCTGGTGGACGGCCCCTTCTCGCAGCTGGACGGGGTCTGGCAGTTCATCCCCCTGAACAAGCCGGGCGCGAGCTCGGAGGCCGACAAGGCCTGCAAGATCGAGTTCGAGCTGCGCTACGCCTTCTCCAGCCGCGCGCTGGAGGCGGTGGTGAGCCCCGTCTTCGACCGCATTGCCAACACCTTTGTGGACCGCTTCGTGCAGCGGGCCGAGGTCGTCTATGGCCCCCGCTGAGCCGGCGCGCCTGCGGGTGGAGCTGGTCTGGAGCCCGGCCGCCGGTGATGTGCGTCACCAATGGCTGGACCTGGCCGCGGGCTGCACCCTGGGTCAGGCTCTGCGGGCTTGCGAGGCCCTGGCCGGCGTGGATCTGGGGGGCTTTCGCATCGGCATCTGGGGCCGGGTGCGGCCGCTGGACACGCCGCTGCGCGAGCGCGATCGCATCGAGCTGTACCGCCCGCTGACGGTGGATCCCAAGGAGGCGCGGCGCCAGCGCTATCGCGCCACGGGTCGGCGCATCGTCTCGCGCCACCGCCCCAAGGCCGGGGCGATCTGAGGGCCGTGCTTCAGGCGCTCAGCGGCAGTCGCTGCTGATCACGGCGCGGGTGCGCTGCATTTCCTCGGCGCGCTGGCGTTCATCCAGATACTCGGTCTCGCCCGCCTCGTTGCGGCGCGAAATGCGCACGCCGTCTTCCAGCATGCGCAGATGGCTGCTGGCGCGCTTGCAGTTCTCGGCGCGTTGTTCGGCCACGCGGCGCTCCTCTTCCTTCTGCTTGCGGGCCTGCTGCTCCTGCTCCTGCTTGGCCTTGGCCTGGCGCTCCAGATCGGCGCGGCTGGGCGCCGAGGCCTGGGACGCGGGGGCCGGGGCGGCGGAAGGCGTGGCCGCTTCCTGCCCGATGGGGCGGATGATCACCGGCTGGCGCTGGCCCGGCGGGCGCTGGAGGATGTCCTTCTCCGCCACGCCGGCGGGCGGCGGCAGATCGCTGTACTGCACCTTGCCGGCCGCATCGCGCCACTTCCACTGAGCCAGGGCCGGGCCGGCCATGAGCAGCAGCAGGGCGCTCAGACCCAGAGGCATCAGGGCCTGGAACAAGGGCTTGCGGTGAGGGTGTTGACGGCGCATGGGACGGCGTTCTCGGGAGGAATCGTCAAGTGTAGCCAGCCCCGTGGTGACAAGATGTGCCGGGCGTGGCGCATTCCACGCGGCGGGCTTCAGACTTTGCGCAAATGTGGCGGCAGCCGGAGGGCGGTCGCTCATTCCGTATAATGCCGCTTTGCGTCTGGAGCTTTCTCATGCGCCTTCTCGGAAAAGCACTCACCTTCGACGACGTGTTGCTGGTGCCTGCCTTCTCCCAGGTGTTGCCCCGCGACACCAGCCTTGCCACCCAATTCACCCGCAATATCCGGCTGAACCTGCCCCTGGTTTCCGCCGCGATGGATACCGTGACCGAAGCACGGCTGGCGATTGCGATCGCCCAGGAAGGCGGCATCGGCATCGTGCACAAGAACCTGACGCCGGCCCAGCAGGCCGCCGAGGTGGCACGCGTCAAGCGCTACGAGTCGGGCGTGCTGCGCGACCCGATCACGATTACCCCCGACACCACGGTGCGCCAGGTCAAGGCCTTGAGCGACCAGCACGGCATCTCCGGCTTCCCGGTGCTGCAGGGCCAGAAGGTCGTGGGCATCGTCACCGGCCGCGATCTGCGTTTCGAGACCCGCAACGACGCGCCGGTCAGCCAGATCATGACCCCAGCCGAGCGCCTGATCACGGTCAAGGAAGGCGCCTCCCTGGAAGAGGGCAAGGCCCTGATGCACAAGCACAAGCTGGAGCGCGTGCTGGTGGTCAACGACGCCTTCGAGCTGCGCGGCCTGATGACCGTCAAGGACATCACCAAGCAGACCAACTTCCCCAACGCCGCGCGTGATGCGCACGGCAAGCTGCGCGTGGGCGCTGCGGTCGGCGTGGGCGAGGGCACCGAGGAGCGCGTCGAGCTGCTGGTGCGTGCCGGTGTCGACGCCCTGGTGGTGGACACCGCGCATGGCCATAGCGCCGGCGTGATCGAGCGCGTGCGCTGGGTCAAGAAGAACTACCCGCAGGTGGACGTGATCGGCGGCAATATCGCCACCGGCGCGGCCGCCCTGGCCCTGGCGGAAGCGGGCGCGGATGCGGTCAAGGTCGGTATCGGCCCGGGCTCGATCTGCACCACGCGCATCGTCGCGGGCGTCGGCGTTCCGCAACTTGCGGCCATCATGTCCTCGGTCGAGGCGGCGCAGGCCGCCGGCATTCCGGTCATCGCCGATGGCGGCATCAAGTTCTCCGGTGACCTTGCCAAGGCCATCGCCGCCGGCGCCTCGGCCGTCATGGTCGGCTCGCTGCTCGCCGGTACGGATGAAAGCCCGGGCGAAGTGTTCCTCTACCAGGGCCGCTCCTTCAAGGCCTATCGCGGCATGGGCTCCGTCGGCGCCATGGCCCGCGGCTCGGCCGACCGCTACTTCCAGGCGGAAGTGCGCGACACGCTGAAGCTGGTGCCGGAGGGCATCGAGGGCCAGGTGCCCTACAAGGGCCCGGTCTCGGGCGTGCTGCACCAGCTGGCCGGCGGCCTCAAGGCCTCCATGGGCTACTGCGGCTGCGCCAGCATCGCCGAGATGCATGAGCGCGCCGAGTTCGTCGAGATCACGGCCGCGGGCATCCGCGAGAGCCATGTGCACGACGTGCAGATCACCAAGGAAGCGCCCAACTACCGCCTGGAGTGATGGCCCTTGACTGAGCCGGTGCCCCCCACCGACCCGGCAACGAAGCATGGCGGCCGCAAGGCCGCCATGTCCTTCATCCTGGTCGCCGTGCTGATCGACATGATCTCGATCGGCCTGATCATCCCGGTGCTGCCGCCGCTGGTGGGCACTTTTGCCAAGACTCCGGCCGAGCACACCTTGGCCTATCTGGCGGTGAGCTTTGCCTTCGGCATTGCCAACTTCTTTGGCTCGCCCATCCTGGGGGCGCTGTCCGACCGCTTCGGGCGCCGCCCGGTGCTGCTGATCGGCTTCTCGGGCCTGGCCCTGAGCTTTCTGGTCACGGCCTCGGCCACCGCGCTGTGGATGCTGATCGTGGTGCGCCTGTTCTCGGGCGCCATGCAGGCCAATGCGGCCGTGGCCAATGCCTATGTGGCCGACATCACTCCGCCGGCCGAGCGCGCCAAGCGCTTCGGCATGCTGGGTGCGGCCTTCGGCATGGGCTTCATCCTGGGTCCGGTGATGGGCGGCCTGCTGGGCGATATCGACCTGCATCTGCCCTTCTACGTGGCCGGCGGCCTGGCCCTGCTGAACTGGCTCTACGGCTTCTTCGTGCTGCCCGAGTCCCTGCCGGCCGAGCATCGCCGCCCCTTCGAGTGGAAGAGCGCCAACCCCGTGAGCGCGCTGAAGAAGCTCTCCGCGCTCAAGGGCGTGGGCAGCCTGGTCTTCGTGATCGGGCTCTCCGGCCTGGCTCAGCTGATGGTGCACACCACCTGGGTGATCTACACCGGCATCAAGTTCGGCTGGGGCCCCAAGGAGAACGGGCTCTCGCTCTTTGCCGTGGGCGCCATGGCGGTGCTGGTGCAGGGTTTCCTGCTGCCGCGCCTGCTCAAGCGCTTCAGCCCGCAGCGCCTGGTGGTCTGGGGCCTGGCCTCCAGCGTGATCACGAATTTCGTCTGGGGCGCGGCCACCGAGGGCTGGATGATGTACGCCATCATCGCCTTCAACATCCTGGGCTTCGCGGCCTCCACCGCGATGCAGAGCCTGGTGTCCAATGCCGCCGACGCCAAGACCCAAGGCCAGACCATGGGTGCCGTCTCCTCGCTCAACAGCGTGATGGCGGTGCTGGCGCCAGTGCTGGGCATGGGCCTGATGTACCTGGTGGCCGAGCTGCCGCGCGGTGACTGGCGCATCGGCGCGCCCTTCTATTTCTGCGCTCTGCTGCAGACCGCTTCCCTCTTCTTTGCCTGGCGTCATTTCGGTCGCCAGGCCAACCCGGTGCCGCTGGCCCGGGCTTCTTGATTGGATCTTTTTATGCAACACGACAAAGTCCTGATCCTCGACTTCGGCTCCCAGGTGACGCAGCTGATCGCGCGTCGCGTGCGCGAGTCGCATGTCTACTGCGAGATCCATCCCAACGACGTCAGCGACGACTTCATCCGCGCCTTCGCGCCCAAGGCCATCATCCTCTCGGGCAGCCACGCCTCCACCTACGAGGACCATGAGCTGCGCGCGCCCCAGGCCGTGTGGGATGCCGGCGTGCCGGTGCTGGGCATCTGCTACGGCATGCAGACCATGGCCGTGCAGCTGGGCGGCGAGGTGAGCTGGAGCGACACCCGCGAGTTCGGCTACGCCGAGGTGCGCGCCCATGGCCACACGAAGCTGCTGGACGGCATCCAGGACTTCGCCACGGCCGAAGGCCACGGCATGCTCAAGGTCTGGATGAGCCATGGCGACAAGGTCACGGCCCTGCCGCCGGGCTTCAAGCTGATGGCGTCCACGCCCAGCTGCCCCATCGCCGGCATGGCCAATGAAGACAAGGGCTACTACGCCGTGCAGTTCCACCCCGAGGTCACGCACACCGTACAGGGCCAGGCCATGCTCACCCGCTTCGTGCGTGAGATCGCCGGCTGCAAGGGCGACTGGATCATGGGCGACTACATCGAGGAAGCCGTCGCCAAGATCCGCGAGCAGGTGGGCGACGAGGAGGTGATCCTGGGCCTGTCCGGCGGCGTGGACTCCAGCGTGGCCGCGGCCCTGATCCATCGCGCCATCGGCGACCAGCTCACCTGCGTCTTCGTGGACCACGGCCTCCTGCGCCTGAACGAAGGCGATATGGTCATGGACATGTTCGAAGGCAAGCTGCACGCCAAGGTGATCCGCGTGCAGGCCGAGGAGCTGTTCCTGGGTCAGCTGGCCGGCGTGAGCGACCCCGAGAAGAAGCGCAAGATCATCGGCGGCCTCTTCGTCGATGTGTTCAAGGCGGAGGCCGAGAAGCTCAAGGCAAGTGGCCAAGGGCACAAGGGCGCCACCTTCCTGGCCCAGGGCACCATCTACCCCGATGTGGTGGAGAGCGGTGGCACCAAGACCAAGAAGGCCACCACCATCAAGAGCCACCACAATGTGGGCGGCCTACCCGAGCAGCTGGGCCTGAAGCTCTTGGAGCCGCTGCGCGAGCTCTTCAAGGACGAGGTGCGCGAGCTGGGCGTGGCCCTGGGCCTGCCGCCCGAGATGGTCTACCGCCATCCCTTCCCGGGCCCGGGCCTGGGCGTGCGCATCCTGGGCGAGGTCAAGAAGGACTACGCCGACCTGCTTCGCCGTGCCGACGCCATCTTCATCGAGGAGCTGCGCAACACCCGCGACGAAGCCACGGGCAAGACCTGGTACGAACTCACCAGCCAGGCCTTCACCGTCTTCCTGCCGGTCAAGAGCGTGGGCGTGATGGGCGACGGTCGCACTTACGACTATGTGGTGGCCCTGCGCGCCGTGCAGACCAGCGACTTCATGACCGCCGACTGGGCCGAGCTGCCCTACAGCCTGCTCAAGCGCACCTCGGGCCGCATCATCAACGAGGTGCGCGGCATCAACCGCGTGACCTATGACGTGAGCTCCAAGCCGCCGGCGACCATCGAGTGGGAATGATGACGCACCTGGCGCGAGCCACTATCCCCAGGCATTGAGCCAACCAAAGCCCGCGTCTATGCGGGCTTTTTTGTTGTTGTGGCTGCAGTGATGTCCTGCAGTAGCGGGCGATGGCGGCTTAGTGATCACCAACGAGAAGCGATTGAGCGCTTGCAAGAGCGAGGCCGAGTGCGCGCAGGTCAGAAAGGAGTTCTTCGAACTCAGCAGAACGCATGACGCTGCGCTGCGTGAAGCGTGTACCCAAGACCTGAAGCGAGGCCTGCCAGCCCCCGGCACCACAGGTTTCGCAGAATTCAAGGTGGAAGCATGGCCCAACAAATGAACCAGTGTGAACGCATGGGTGTGAACCCAAAATGGCCTTCCTACAAAAGTGTGTTGGGGCGCATTGCGAAAGTGCCTGACCACGAAGACTTTTATCGGAAGTGCATACGTGAGTACGTGACCCGCGAGGATATGGCTGCGACTAAGCAAATTCCCAATACTGAATCCGGGGTGATTCAAAGTCTCCACGCACAAACCCTGAGCTGTACCAGATCAACCTTTCGAATGCGAGGAAGCTGAAGTGAGTTTGCTCATTGAACAAGTCGGAACGCTGTATCAGGGCGCGCACGGAAGAAGAGCAGAGTGGATCGTGGATGGAAGCCTGGTAGATGCCATTCAGGCTTCTCTAGATCGGCGAAATCTGGAGCCCCCAAAGGGAGCGGTTGAATCGTTCCTCATCCTCACCGATGGCACCCGCGTCACGCTGCCTTTTTGTGGCATTGCCTACCGAACGCCGGATCACACCGGAGTGGTGGCCATTTTTGAGCCCGGGCAATACCTGAACGCGCAAGGTGAGGACATGTTTCCTCGTCCCCACAACGCGGCCATCTTCAATGCGGACGGCAGCTTGCGCTGTCAGGTGCATTTCGAGGGTGGTGCCGAACGCAACCGGAGCCTGATCATTGAGCGGCACTTCACTCGTCACATCACCCGAAAGCCCGGCAAGTACAGCTACAGCCCACCCGGTGACCTCCTTGAAACGCCCATTGTTCAGTTTGGATTTTTGGTAGGAACCAAGGATGCTCCGCCCGAGAGCTTTTACATCCTGAATTGTGAAACGGGAGAACTCACGGACGGCTGCTTCCTGGTTCCCTATTGATTCCAGCAGAGCGAAGCCGGCGGCGTCGGCCTGAGCTTCACCCTGGGCGCCACCCGGATCAACAGCGACTACCTGAGCGTGGGCGAGCAGAGCGCGATCAGGGCGGGGGATGGGGGCTTTGAGTGCGGGTGGCTGGCAAGACCGAGCTGACCGGCGCTCAGATCACCAGCACGCAGGCGGCGATCGACCAGGGCAAGAACCGCTACGAGGCGCAGGGCGGCACCACTGTGACGGACTTGCAGAACAGCGCTCGCTACAGCGCTCAGAGTGCGAGCGTGGGGGTGGCGGCAGGTACTCCGGCGCCGGGCAAAAGCCTCAGCGCGGGACTCTCGGGGGTGGGCATCGGCTCGGACATCGGCTCGGACACCGGTAGCACTACTGCCCATGTGCGCGGCAGCAACCCCGGCAACACGCCCTACATCTCAACCACCGACGCCAATGCCGCCACCGAAACGCCGAAATACTACGGCTCGCAACAAACCACGGTGAGTGCCCGCGATTTGCAGCGCGATATCAACTCAGGAGTCGCCAGCCAAGATATCCAGATCGTGACCAATCAGAAATTGGTGCAGAATTTGCAGGCTAAGGTTGATAGTGCGCAGGCGAAGTTTGATGCAAATCCATCCCCGGCAAATGAAAGAGAACTTGAGAGAACTATAAAAGACCTGGACAATGCGCGACGCGACGGTGAATGCCTCATTAAGGGGGGGGCATCCCCGCGCCATACTTCACCCCTCCCGCCGGGCCTGTCCCGCCCATCGTACCCGTGCCCAAAACACCGAAGCTCCCCACCACTCCATCGCCGATGCCATCGACCACGCCACCGTCCACTCCCATCAAGCCGGGTAGTTAATGTGGGATGACGATCATGGACAAAGACCTGCGAGACTTGCTGTTCACCTTGCCACCCGGCATTGAGTACACAGAGGAGTTGACTGATTTGGAGGAGGCCGACATCCCGGCCGAGCGCATTCCCAAGCTGTTGGCGCTGATGGAAGCGGACGACGGATATCCTGCCTTCAGGGCTGCCCTGGTGTTGTGCAGTTGGGGTGACGAGCGGGGGTTTGAATATTTACGTTCGTTCGTGATGCGTGAACCGCCTATGGAAGAAGGATGGTATCCGCATCGTTTGCGAAACTATGATGATACCTATCGAATTGCCATGCTGTCATTTCAAGACTATTGGGCAAGGTTGGCGACTCGTAGTGAAGCAGAGGGGGGATTGGCTCGAAGAAAAATTTACGAACCTATTGCCAGAATTTTCGAGCTTTCAAACACGATGCCGTTTGCTATCGACTATTTCTTTTATTTAGTTTCAAGGCGAGGCTTCACTGAATATATTCCCGCCCTCAAAGAGCATCTAAAAGCCATCATTCAAAACCCGACCATGCACCATTGGAAGATCGCCGACTGTGCGCATCTGCTGATGAAATTCGACCCCGAGTTTGTGGAGTCCACCCTTGCTGCCTGCGGCAAGACCTTAGCGGACTTCCCGAACAAGTAGGACGTGCCGCAAGGGGCTGTCCCGTCGAACTGTCCACCGCACCCATCTAAAGCGCCGGGACGGCGGTTTTGAGATGATGCAGGCCGCCACACTGCCCGACGGCAGCACCACCACCGCCCTGGTGCCCCAGGTTTACCTGGCGCCCAAAGCCGGCGACCTGGCCAACAACGGCCAACTCTTTGCCGGTGGCGCCGTCATCAGCGCCAACGAAGTGCGGATGGCGCTCAGCGGCGACGCGAACAACAGCGGCACCATCGCGGGCCGCAAGCTGGTGGACATCAAGGCCCGCAATATAGACAACAGCGGCCTCATCCAGGGCGATGTGGCCTTGCTGTCCGCGAGCCAGGACATCAACATCATCGGCGGCCAGGTGCGGGCGCACAGCGGTATGTCGCTGGCGGCCGGGGGTGATCTGAACCTGAGCACCACCACCCACAGTGCCCAGACGCAGACGGGCGCCAACAGCTTCGCCCGCCAGGGCGTGGACCGCGTCGCCGGCCTCTACGTGAGTGGTCCGGCGGGCGTGCTGCTGGCCAGCGCGGGCGGTGACATCCAGCTGACGGCCGCCCAGCTGAGCAACGCTGGCACCGGGCTCACCCAGCTGGACGCGGGCGGCAGCGTCCAGCTCGGCACCGTGCAGGTGGGCGTGAGCCAGGACCTCAACTGGAGCGCGACGAACTACCTGCGCCAGAGCAGCCAGGCCGAGCTGGGCGGCAGCATCCAGGGCGCCGGTGCCGTGGACATCCGGGCTGGCCAGGATGTGAACCTGCGGGCCGCTCAGGTCAACGCCCAGGGCGCGCTCACCGTGGGCGCCGGCGCCAATGTGCTCATTGAATCTGGCGAGCGGACGGACACCCTGGCCCAGGGGCGACAAGTCACCTCCCGTGGCACCTTCAGCAAGAAAACCACCACCACGCGCAGCAGCAGCGAAGCCAGCACCGCCCAGGCCAGCGAGCTGGGCGGGCAGAGCGTGGCCATCCGCAGCGGCGGAGACACGCGGATTGTGGGTTCCAACGTGGTGGCGGATCAGGATCTGACCATCAATGCCGGGCGCGACCTCAAGATCGAAGCCGCCCAGAACACGCAAAGCAGCAGCGACTTCAGCCAGACCCAGAAAAGCGGCATGTTCAGCAGCGGCGGCCTGGGCGTGAGCTTTGGCAAGCAGCAGCTCAGCACCGACACCCGCAGCACCCAGACCACGGCAGCCGCCTCCACCGTGGGGGCCATTGCCGGCAATGTCACGCTCACGGCCGGCCAAGGCTATGTGCAGCGCGGCAGCGAGGTGTCAGCGCCCGGTGGCGACATCAGCATCCAGGCCAAAACGGTGGACATCGTGGAAGCCCGAGAAACCGGCAGCCAGAGCACGCAGACCCAGTTCAAGCAAAGCGGGCTCACGGTGGCTGTGACCAGCCCGGTGCTCAGCGCGGTGCAAAGCGCGAGCAGCCAGATCAAGGCGGCCGGCCAGAGCAGCGACTCGCGCGTCAAGGCCCTGGCTGCGGCCAATGTGGCGATGAATGCCAAGCAGGCGGTGGATGCGGTGAAGGGCGGCCAAGGCCAGGTGCCGACGGGCCAGAAGAACCCGGACGGCTCGTCGGTCATGACCGACGGCAACGCCGCCGACAAGGCCGGCGGCATCGGCCTGAGCTTCACCCTGGGCTCCAGCCGCAGCCAGAGCCAGCAAAGCAGCAGCGCGGACCTGGCGCGGGGCAGCAGCGTCACGGCCGGTGGCGACATCAGCATCCGCGCCACGGGCGGTGGCTCAGACAGCGACCTGACGGTGCGCGGCAGCACGGTGCAGGCCGGGGGCAAGACCCGGCTCCAGGCTGAGGACCAGATCAACATCCTGGCCGCGCAGAACCTCACCCAGGAAAGCAATAGCCAGAGCTCCAAGAGCGGCAGCGTGGGCGTGGGCATCAACCTGGGCGCGGGCGGGCTCAATGCCGGCGTGACGGTCAGCGCCAGCCGGGGCACCGGCCAGGGCGCGGGCAACGGCAGCACCTACAGCAACAGCCAGATCGCGGGCAGCCAGGTCACGCTGGAAAGCGGAGGCGACACCACGATCAAGGGCGGGGTGGTCCAGGGTGAGCGGGTCATGGCCCAGGTGGGCGGCAAACTCACCATCGAGAGCCTGCAGGACAAGAGCCAGTACCGAGAGAAAAGCAAGCAGGTCGGTGGCTCCTTGACCGCGGGCCCGTCGCCGGGCGGTAGCGTGAACGTCGGGGGTACCCGGATCAACAGCGACTACCTGAGCGTGGGCGAGCAGAGCGCGATCCGGGCAGGGGACGGTGGCTTCAACGTCAGCGTGCAGGGCAAGACCGAGCTGACCGGCGCTCAGATCACCAGCACGCAGGCGGCGATCGACCAGGGCAGGAACCGCTACGAGGCCCAGCAGGGCACGAGCACGACCGACCTGCAGAACTCGGCCAGTTATAGCGCTCAGAGTGCGAGCGTGGGGGTAGCGGCAGGTACTCCGGCGCCGGGCAAAAGCCTCAGTGCCGGGCTCTCGGGCGTGGGCCTGGGCTCGGACAGTGGCAGTGCCAGCTCAACGAGCACGGCGGGCATCTCGGGTGTGGCGGGCGACCTGGGTGCACGCACGGGAGACAAGGAAGCGGGGCTCAAGCCGATCTTCGATAAGGACAAAGCGCGCCAGGAGGTGAACGCGCAGGTGGCCATCACCAGCGAGTTTGGCAAGCAGGCGAGCAAGGCGGTGGGGGACTACGCCAAGCAGCAGTACGACAAGGCCAAGGAGGCGGGCGATAAGGACGGCATGGCCGCCTGGGAAGAGGGCGGCAAGAACCGGGTGGCCCTGCATGTGCTGGTGGGCGGGCTCACGGGCGGGGTGCAGGGGGCGCTGGGTGCAGGCGCGGCGAGCGCGGCAGCGCCCAAGCTCGAAGCGCTGCAAGCGGGCCTGAAGACGGCGCTCAAGGACGCGGGGCTGGGCGACAGCGCTGCCAACCTCATCTCCGGTCTGGCCGGCGGAGCCACGGCAGCCACGATAGGCGCCGCAGCCAGCGGCGGCAGCACAGCGGGTGCGGCCACGGCCTTCAATGCCGATATGAACAATCGGCAGTTGCATTTCACCGAGGCTCAGAAGCTGGCGGCCCTCAAAGAGGGCAAGACCAAGCAGGAGCAAGAGCGACTGGATGCGGCGGCGTGCGCCTTGGTGCGCTGTGCTGAAGGCGTGCCGAAAGACGACCCGCAGTACGCCAGACTGGCTGCCATGCAGACTGAAGGTCAGTCCAACAAGACTGAACTGCAAATGCTGCAGGCCACAGGGCAATTTGTATACCAACCTGTCCTGGACCCAACGCGAGACGCCCTGACAAGGCGTGGCGAGACGATAACCCGCACCGGCGGTGCAGTGAACCTGGTCACAGGTACTGTTGGCATGGTGGGGGGTGGGGTAATTGTCGCGGGCGGCGCCATTGGATGCCTCCCCAGCGCTGGGGTCAGCTGTGCAGCCGTGCCGGTGGGGGGCTACATCGCATACGAGTCGAGCCAGCAGGCGCAACAAGGCAGTAGTGCCTTGCTTGGCCCATATCAATCAACTGAAGGCCAGCGCGTGCTGGATTCATTCAGTGCGAAAAACTACCCAGGAGAACGTGATCCACTAAAGGACGCGGGCGTCGATGCTGCCAAGCTGGGGCTGACGACGCTGGCGGGCAAGTTGATTCCCAAGGCATTGGCGGCTGCGGAAGGGTTGAGCGGAGGCGCTGCCCGCGTTGTTGTCAGTTCCAGCAAGTCTTCGGTCAGTGATTACATTCCCGCTGCTGGAAAAACGGTGTCGCCCGGCGTTGACGGGCAGTTTGCAACACAGGGCTTGACACGAGATCCGCTGACATTCCCCGAGGGGGTGCAGATGGTGGGGGTTTTGGAGCGCAGCGGCATGTCGCGCCAGCAGGCATTGGATGCGGTGGAGTCGTTTATCAACTCAGGCAAGACATTGCCGGTAGCGACCCCACTGGATGTGACCGACAAGCTGGTTAAGGTGGTGCCGAGTGGCGGTGCCCCGAGTGCATCAACCGGCTACTGGATGCGTGAAAGTGAATTGCAAAGGCTGCTGCAGAATCCGACGACCCTGCCTAAGCAGCTGGGTTTGCCCCCTGGCATGCAGGTCAATAACTACGATGTTTATCAGATTGTGCCCAAGCAAGGTGCCGTGGTGTTCGAAAGCAAGATTGCACCAACTACAGTCAATGGTGTACCCAATACAACTGGTGGCGCCACCCAATCGCTGGTGCTAGATCGCTCGCAATTCACTGTGCCTGTCAAGACAGGCAGCATCACCACCAGAAAATGAGGACTTCAGATGCGCAAACTGGTTCAGCTTGATGATGAAACCTGGGGTTGGAGTGAGATTGATTCAGTTAAGCTTCAACGAGTTTCCCGGGTGTTCAAGGCTTGGCTGATGACACTCGACCCACAGAACGATCCGTTTGGTTTCTTGAAGCAGGATCTGCCTCTGGTGGATGCTGCGCTGCAAGGCACGTTGCCTTTGCCGTACAAGGGGTTCAGGCCTCATTCCAGGGAACTGGGCGAAGGTTGGTTGCCTGCAGCATATGCCGAGGTTTCTGCGCCTTTCTACAATACCATTCGTGGTGCACATATATCGCCGCCGCGCGTCATCGAAAAAGACGGTAAGCGTTACGCTTGGGCCGAGTTTGAAGATCCGGTGTGATGTATTATTTGATGCGTTTCCATCGCGGCGCTGGCAATGCGCGGCAGGTGGTTGAAAGGTCTGCTGAGCTGGCTCGTCGCCAATAATTGAAGCGCTATAGGCTCACGGTGGCCGTGACCAGCCCGGTGCTCAGTGCGCGGCAGCACGGTGCAGGCTGCTGGCAAGACCCGGCTCCAGGCCGAGGACCAGATCAACATCCTGGCCGCGCAGAACACCACACAGGAAAGCAATAGCCAGAGCTCCAAGAGCGGCAGCGTGGGCGTGGGCATCAACCTGGGCGCGGGTGGGCTCAATGCCGGGGTGACGGTGAGCGCCAGCCGGGGCACGGGCCAAGGCGCGGGCAACGGCAGCACCTACAGCAACAGCCAGATTAGCGGCAGCCAGGTCACGCTGGAGAGCGGCGGCGACACCACCATCAAGGGCGGTGTGGTCCAGGGTGAGCGGCTCATTGCCCAGGTCGGCGGCAACCTGAACATCGAGAGCCTGCAGGACAAGAGCCAGTACCGAGAGAAGAGCCAGCAGGTGGGCGGCTCGGTCACCATCGGCCCCTCGCCCGGCGGCAGCCTGAGCGCAGGCCAGACCAAGATCAACAGCGACTACCTGAGCGTGGGCGAGCAGAGCGCGATCGGGGCGGGGGATGGGGGTTTCAACGTCAGCGTGCAGGGCAAGACCGAGCTGACCGGCGCTCAGATCACCAGCACGCAGGCGGCGATCGACCAGGGCAGGAACCGCTACGAGGCCAAGCAGGGCACGACCACGACCGACCTGCAGAACTCAGCCAGTTACAGCGCGCAGAGTGCGAGCGTGGGGGTGGCGGCAGGTACTCCGGCGCCGGGCAAAAGCCTCAGCGCGGGACTCTCGGGGGTGGGCATCGGCTCGGACAGCGGCAGTGCCAGCAGCACGAGCACGGCGGGCATCTCGGGGGTGGCGGGCGACCTGGGTGCACGCACGGGAGACAAGGAAGCGGGGCTCAAGCCGATCTTCGACAAGGACAAAGCGCGCCAGGAGGTGAATGCGCAGGTGGCCATCACCAGCGAGTTTGGCAAGCAGGCGAGCAAGGCGGTGGGGGACTACGCCAAGCAGCAGCACGACAAGGCCAAGGAGGCGGGCGATAAGGACGGCATGGCCGCCTGGGAAGAGGGCGGCAAGAACCGGGTGGCCCTGCATGTGCTGGTGGGCGGGCTCACGGGCGGGGTGCAGGGGGCGGTGGGTGCAGGCGCGGCGAGCGTGGCAGCGCCCTCCATCGACGCACTGCAATCCGGCCTGCAGTCCGCGCTCAAGGACGCTGGGCTGGGCGACAGCGCCGCGAACCTCATCTCCGGTCTGGCCGGCGGAGCCACGGCAGCCACGATAGGCGCAGCCGCCAGCGGAGGCAGCACAGCGGGTGCGGCCACGGCCTTCAATGCCGATATGAACAATCGGCAGTTGCATCCCCCTGAACGCCAACTTGCCCAGCAACTCGCCAAGAAGAGCGGTGGCAAATACACCGTGCAGCAGATCGAAGACGCCATGCGCAATAGCGGCAACAGCGATCTCGACGAGAACGTCACGGCTGGAATGCTGGTTGATCCGAACAAGCCAGGCCAGATCTATGACACGGGTGCGGCCTTCACAAGCTACGACGGCAAGAAGCTTGTGCAAGCTAACCGGGACGGCAGGGCCCTGGGAACCGTCGACCCCGGCCTGGCTGCCTTCATTCGCAGCAATACCGGTGGCGGCGGCTCGCCGTACACGGCCTTTGCGCCTATCCCGGCAATGCCAGATGGAGGCGTGGCCAGCAACGGCCAGCGCTACGAAATGCGGTCCGTCAACGGTCAGTCCTTCAGCGTGCCTGTTGCGAACTGCCCAGCGGTCAGTTGCCAGAACGGTGACAACATCGCTCGCCACGGGCTCAGCCCCGAAGACCAAAAGCGTGTAGATGCCTACCAAGCTGCCATGGAGAAGCAATCGCTCAAGGATGTCTCAACCATTGGCCTGGTGGCTGCCACAGCACCTATGGCAGGCAGTGGACTTGTGGCCAACATGTTGCTCGGTGGGGCTGCAGGCGGAGCCATCAGTGCCAAAGACCAATTCATTGACAAGAGGCAGGTCGATACGGCTCAAACGCTCAAGGACGCAGGCATTGCTGCGGGTGCAACCGCTGCCATGCTGGTTGCCGCTCCCGCGGTTTTAGGCGGGGTCAAGGCCTATGGACAGGCTCTGGATGATGTAGCCAACATCGGTCGCCTGACAGCCGAAGCTGAGGCCAGTGCGCGGGCAGCGGTAAAGGCAAGAGTCGAACTCAACGCCCGTGCCGACGATGCGCAGCAATATGTCAACAATAATGCGCCCATACAGGTTCCCAATACCGTCACGCGCAATGACAACGACTTCTCTTCAGCCGTCAACTACAAAGGAAACCCTAAGGCCCACACCGATGAAAACGGCAACCTTGTGGCGGCCAATCCCAACGGGACGGCGAGCGCTACAACGCACGTGAGGGGTAGTGATCCGGCTAACACGCCCTGGATTTCGACAACCGATGTCAATGCCGTGGATCCGGCGCTTGGTGGTCCCAAGCTTTATGGTTCGCAACAGACCACGATCAACGCGCGAGACTTACAGCGAGACATCAACGCGGGTACTGTGAGCCAAGACATCAAGATCGTCACCAACCAGCAGTTGGTTAAGGAGCTTCAGGTGAAAGTGGACGCAGCTCAGAAGAGGTTTGATGCGAATCCCAGCGACAACAATCTAAGAGAGTTAAAACGGGCACAAGAAACACTTGACTTCGGAAAGCGTGATGGTGAGTGCCTCATCAAAGTCTGCGTGCCTGCTCCGTATCTCACGCCACCGGCCGGACTAGTTACGCCCATCGTGCCGTTGCCTAAGTTGCCAACGACGCCAAGTACACCTAGTGGACCGAGTAAGCCGGGTAGCTAATCTGGATAAATCATCATGAACAAAGACTTACGCGACATCCTTTATACCCTACCCCCGGGGGTCGACTACACCGAGGATTTATGCGCATTGGATGAGCAGGACTTTCCCGTTGATCGCATACCGAAACTACTGAGCTTGATCCAAGGTGACGATCCGCAAGTGGCCTTTAGGGCTGCATTGATTCTTTGTAGTTGGGGCAACGAAGAAGGCTTTGAGTACATGCGTCGATTCGTGTTGAGAGATCCTCCCCAGGATGAGGGTTGGTATCCGCATCATCTGCGCAGCTACGACGACACTTACCGATTTGCATTGGATGCGCTTGATGGGTATCGCGCTAGAAAGGCGGATATAAGTGTGGAAGCTGGACAACATGCCCGCGAAGAAATATTCAAACCCGTTACCCACATTATTAATTTGTCGAGTTCAATGCCATTTGCGATAAATTCCCTCTTCTATTTGTTGGAGATCAAAGGGTTTACCGAATACATCCCCGCCCTCAAGGCGCATCTGCAAGCCATTATCAAGGTGCCAGAGAAGCACCACTGGAAAATAGCCGACTGCGTGCATCTGCTGGCGAAGTTTGATCCGGATTTTGTTACCCAAACGCTCGCTGCGCACGGCTACACATTGGCCGACTTCCCAAGCAAATAGTCCTGGCGACTGCCAGGTATTTCCAGGATCTTTAGTCGGTGAGCAGGCCATCAATTGTGCCCACACACACACAAAAGCGCCTAACTGGGCGACGGTTTCTACGAGCGAAAGCTGATTTGTGAGCAAGTCCGTGCCCTGACCGGCCGGCGCGTTTTGGGGGACTATCGCAGCGACGAAGCCGAGTACATAGCGCTGATGACCGCCTTTGTCTGGGACATGAGCACTACCCCGGCAACTTGCTGAGACCAGACGGCCCGAGTACTCACCCTGTGCGCGAGGAGCCCAAGAGAGGTTGGCTGAGTCGGTTTTTTGCCAGTAATTGAGGGGCTACGGGCTCACGGTAGCCGTGACCAGCCCCGTGCTCAGCGCGCTGCAAACGGCCAGCAGCCAGATCAAGGCGGCCGGCCAGGGCCAGGTGCCGACGGGCCAGAAGAACCCGGACGGCTCGTCGGTCATGACCGAAGGCAACGCCGCCGACAAGGCCGGCGGCATCGGCCTGAGCTTCACCCTGGGCTCCAGCCGCAGCCAGAGCCAGCAAAGCAGCAGCGCGGACCTGGCGCGGGGCAGCAGCGTCACGGCCGGCGGCGACATCAGCATCCGCGCCACGGGCGGTGGGGCAGACAGCGACCTGACGCTGCGCGGCAGCACGGTGCAAGCCGCTGGCAAGACCCGGCTCCAGGCCGAGGACCAGATCAACATCCTGGCGGCGCAGAACACCACGCAGGAGAGCAATAGCCAGAGCTCCAAGAGCGGCAGCGTGGGCGTGGGCATCAACCTGGGCGCAGGCGGGCTCAATGCCGGCGTGACGGTGAGCGCCAGCCGGGGCACCGGTCAGGGCGCAGGCAACGGCACCACCTACAGCAACAGCCAGATTAGCGGCAGCCAGGTCACGCTGGAGAGCGGCGGCGACACCACCATCAAGGGCGGGGTGGTCAAGGGTGAGCGGGTCATTGCCCAGGTGGGCGGCAATCTCACCATCGAGAGCCTGCAGGACAAGAGCCAGTACCGAGAGAAAAGCAAGCAGGTCGGTGGCTCCTTGACCGTGGGCCCGTCGCCCGGCGGCAGCGTGAGCGCGGGCCAGACCAAGATCAACAGCGACTACCTGAGCGTGGGCGAGCAGAGCGCGATCCGGGCGGGTGATGGGGGCTTTGATGTGCAGGTGGCCGGCAAGACCGAGCTGATCGGCGCTCAGATCACCAGCACGCAGGCGGCGATCGACCAGGGCAGGAACCGCTACGAGGCCAAGCAGGGCACGACCACGACCGACCTGCAGAACTCAGCCAGTTACAGCGCGCAGAGTGCGAGCGTGGGGGTGGCGGCAGGTACTCCGGCGCCGGGCAAAAGCCTCAGCGCGGGACTCTCGGGGGTGGGCATCGGCTCGGACAGCGGCAGTGCCAGCAGCACGAGCACGGCGGGCATCTCGGGGGTGGCGGGCGACCTGGGTGCACGCACGGGAGACAAGGAAGCGGGGCTCAAGCCGATCTTCGACAAGGACAAAGCGCGCCAGGAGGTGAATGCGCAGGTGGCCATCACCAGCGAGTTTGGCAAGCAGGCGAGTAAGGCGGTGGGGGACTACGCCAAGCAGCAGTACGACAAGGCCAAGGAGTCGGGCGATAAGGACGGCATGGCCGCCTGGGAAGAAGGCGGCAAGAACCGGGTGGCCCTGCATGTGCTGGTGGGCGGGCTCACGGGCGGGGTACAGGGCGCGGTGGGCGCAGGTGCGGCGAGCGTGGCAGCGTCCAAGCTCGAGGAGTTGCAAGCGGGCCTGAAGACGGCGCTCAAGGACGCGGGGCTGGGCGACAGCGCCGCGAACCTCATCTCCGGTCTGGCCGGCGGAGCCACGGCGGCCACGATAGGCGCCGCAGCCAGCGGCGGCAGCACAGCGGGTGCGGCCACGGCCTTCAATGCCGATATGAACAATCGGCAGTTGCATCCGGATGAGCGCCGAAAGGCTGCGGAGCTGGCTCGCAAGAGTGGGGGCAGGTATACGGTGCAGCAGATTGAGGACGCCATGCGCAACAGCGGCAACTCGGTGCTCAGCGAGAGCATCGTGACCGGCATGCAGGTGGACTCCAACAAGCCCGAGGCTAGCTACGACAAAGGTGCCGTATTCACGACGTACGACGGCAAGACCTTGGTCCAGGTGAACCGCGACGGCTCTCAACTCGGTGCCAACCCGATTGATCCTGGTTTGGCGGCCTACATCCGCGCCAACACGGGTGGCAGCGCTTCACCGTACACCGCCTTCGCGCCTGCGCCGGCGATGCCTCCGGTGTCGGCGAGCGGCGTGGCTGCAAATGGCCTGCGCTACGAGATGCGCTCCGCCAATGGTCAGAGCTTCCTCATCCCTGTGGCCGACTGCCCGGCGGCTAGCTGCCAGAACGGCGACAACGTGGCGCGATTCGGGCTCAGCCCGGAGGATCAGGCGCGAGTCAGGGCCTATGACGCGGCACTCAACAAGCAGACAGCCAAGGGGGTCACCACGATCGCTGTAGGCGCAGCAGCTGCACCCTTGGTGGCGGAGGGCATTGTTGCCAACGCATTGCTCGGCGGCACGGTGAGCGGCACGATCAGCGCCAAAGATCAATACATCGACGATGGCAAGATCAATGCGGGCAAGACGGGCAGGGATGCTGTCATCGGGGCTGCTGCGACTGGTGTCGCGGTTGCTGCGGTTCCCGTCATTGCAGCTGGCGCCAAAGCATGGGGCCAGACTCTGGATGAGGTGGTGGCGGCCAAAGTGGTGTCGCAGGCTGAAGCTGATGCGCTGGCGGCGGCGCAGGCCGCGGCCAAGCTGGAGAACCAAGCAAGCCGAGACGGCAGCAACTACCATGCGAGCAAATGGCAAGAGCTCAAGGGACAAACGGATGCGGTGCGCCAACAGCTGCCAGACATGGTGGACGCCAATAGCGGTAAACCCATCGGCAACGCGGCGGCAGCAGAGATCAACGTTTACGGTGAAGGCAGCACACGGGTGCAGGCACACTCTCGGATTGGCAATGATCCGCAGACCGTGAAAGACGGGTTTGTGAGCCTGCCGCCACCTGAGCAGCGCATCCTCAAGCCATTACCTGATCCGAAAGGTCTACCGCGCGAAGTCGACACGGAGTACAAGATCTTGGAGAACTTTGCGCAGCAGCACAAATCCAATCCGCAGGTGCAGGGCCGCATCAACTTGTTCACGGAGAGGCCGCCGTGCGACAGCTGCACCGATGTGATCAAGCGGCAGTTCACGCAGTTGTATCCCAATGTGGAGGTGCGGCTGTATCACAACAATGGTGAGATCACTGTCTTTACGGGATCTGGTCCAACCACTGGCAAGGTTCCAAGTAAAAACGAAGCACGCTGGCCGGCATCACCAGACTTGCCGAAGCCTCCTGCTCAAAAGAAGGGGCGTTGACATGCTCTTCCCGAACACATCCCTTGAAGAACTTACATCGGACAAGGTGTACGAGTTTGCTGAATGCAAGCCGGTATACCTTGCCTTGCTGAAGTATTACTCTGACCTCTACGACTACCCGTACCAACAAGAGAACTGGGATGAGGGCGACGCTGATTACCGCAACGGACGCCTCTGGTGGGTCATGAATGAAGCTTGGCAGGAGTACGGGACATTGAAGCCTGATCTGCCTTATCGCTGGCTTGCTATCTCCAAACGCGCCCTGTACTGGGACCACATTCCGGTCAACTTCTACCCGGTGGCTTTGGCGATCTTGGAGAATTTCGATCTGGAGCGGTACCAAAAGGCGTACCAGTTGCCGCATGAAGAGTACGAAGCGATGAAGCGCGACCTGCCTGTAGTGCTGGAAGGCTTGCGCAGCTACCCTGCGGACAAGCTGGCGCCCCCGATGGACGAGGATAACTGGGGCTACAACGATCAGTGAGCGTGACCGGGGCATAGAGCTGGGAGCACGGCCGACCTGCAGAACAGCGCGAGCTACGAGGCCAAGAGCGTGAGCGTGGGGGTGGGTGCAGGCACTCAGCCAGGAAAGGGGGCGCAGCTCAGCGGCGCCGGCATCGGTGCAGACCACGGCAGCGCCAGCTCAACGAGCACCGCGGGCATCAGCGGCGTGGCGGGCAATACCGCCGCACGTACCGGGGATGCGCAGACGGGACTCAAGCCCATCTTCGACAAAGACAAGGTGCGTCAGGAGGTGAACGCGCAGGTGGCCGTCACCAGCGAGTTCGGCAAGCAGATCATCCCGGTGGCCGCCAAAACGGCGGACCAGAGAGCGATTGATCTGCGGCGCCAGGGGAATGAAGACGAAGCCAAGAAATGGGATGAGGGCGGCATTTATCGCAACGGCCTGTACACGGCGCTGGGCGCGCTGACTGGCGGTGTCGGTGGCGCGCTGCGAGCCGCAGCGAGCGCCACAGTGATCCCGGTGGTGGGGGAGGAGATTGCCAAGCTCAACTTGCCCGAAGAGGTGCGGCAGGTGGCAACGCAGCTCGTTGGCGTTGCGGTGGGTGCTGCGGCAGGTGGTAGCGCCGGTGTGAGTGCTGCATTGCCGCAAACGGCTTACAACTACGTCAGTCACAGTCCGTTTGCACAGGTGCGCCGAAGCGTCAGTCAAGAGAACGCCCGACTCATGAACGAGTGTGGGACTCGGTGTACCGAGCAGGACTTCAGGCGCATTGACCGCCAGATGAGTGCGCTGGAGGCGGCAGGCAATCTGGTCGCCATCAGCCAAGCGAGCAAGCTCAGCACGGAGCAAGCTTTGCAACTGGGCGAGTTGGTGGCCTCGCTGCACCCCTTGTATGGCACGCCGATCGCGCTGTACCAGGCGATCAGCGGCCGTGGGGTGGTGACGCAGAACGACCTTTTTGTATGCCAGGCGCACAGCTCCGGCGCGGCGCGCCGTGCTCGTGGTTTGCCCGGCATGCGTCAGCTCATAGAATGCAAACTATTCGCATTTATATGAGATGAGCAGCCCATGAGCGCGTCTGTCCCTCTTCAACGCGGCCGCTGGCATATCGCTGCGCGGGTGGCGGCCAGCCTGCTGGGCTCCTGGGTCTTTGTCTGGGGCTTGCTGAGCCTGGGTGTGCTGCTGCTGATGGCGGCCGGCCTGCCTTATGGCGATGCGCAGACCCTGGGCTATCTGCTGGCCTTTCTGGTCTTTCTGGGCAGCTTTCTGTGGGCCTTTGCGGCGCGCAGCCTGGTGCAGGTCTGGGCTTGGCTGCTCGGAGGCGGGGCCTTGATGAGCGGCCTGGCCTGGGCGCTGAGCCGTCAGGCCTGAAGGGGAGGGCGCGCGCATGTTCAAGAACTTCCGTCTGTCCATGACCTGGGTCCACACCTGGTTCGGCCTGGTGCTGGGCTTTGTGCTGATGGCCTGCTTCTTCTTCGGCTCGCTCTCGGTCTATGACCGCGAGATCGACCGCTGGGCGATTCCCGCCACGCGCTTCGAGCCGCAGCCCATGCCCTCGTTTGACAAGATGCTGGAGCCGGCGTTCCGCGGCATCCAGCTCGATGCGGTGGCGCGCGCCGACGCCCAGGCGCGCAACGAGGGGCCGCTGCCCGAGACCCTGCCCCTGCACGAGTGGGGCGCCTACACCACGCACCGCGACCCGGTGCTGCAGATGTGGTCGGGCTTTGAACTGCCGAACCCCAAGGACCCGGACAACGACCATGTCTACGGCGTGCTGACCCTGGACCCGCGCAGCGGCCAGGCCCTGCCCGAGACGGCGCTCAAGCTGGGCAGCCAGTTCTTCTATCCCATGCACTACGGCCTGCATCTGCACTGGATGGACCTGGGCTACTGGATCGTGGCCCTGGCCGCGCTGAGCATGCTGGCGGCCCTGGTGACCGGCCTGGTGATGCACCGCAAGATCTTTCGCGAGTTCTTCACCTTCCGCCCGCGCAAGCAGTTGCAGCGCAGCGTGCTGGACCTGCACAACCTCACCGGCGTGGTGGCGCTGCCCTTTCACTTCATGTTCGCGCTCTCGGGCCTGATCATCTTTGCGGGCCTCTATTTCCCGCTCTCCACCACGGTGCTCAAGCCCCAGGCCAAGGCCTTTGAGCGGGCCGAGGCCCAGCGCACCGGCCTGCCCGAGCATGCGGCAGGCGTGCCGGCGCCGCTGGCCTCGGTGGACGCCATGGTGGCGCGCGCCAAGGCGCGCTGGGCCGAGCGCGGCATGGCGGGCGAGGTGGGCATGCTGGTGATCCACCATGTGGGCGACGCGAATGCCACGGTCAGCGTCTACCGCGCCGGCACCGACCGCATCGCGCTCACCGGCCAGGGCATCCATTTCAAGGGACCCAGCGGCGAGCTGATCCGCGAGGACGAGCCCGTGTCCACGGTGCGCGGCATCAACGAGTTCATCACCGGCCTCCATCTGCAGCATTTCAAGCACTGGCTGCTGCGGGTCTTCTATTTCATCGGCGGCCTGGCGGGCTGTGCCTGCATTGCCACCGGCTTTCTGTTCTTCGTGGAGAAGCGCAAGCGCCAGCATGCCAAGCAGGGTCGCGGCGGCGCGCGCTGGGTGGACGCGCTGGCGGTGACGAGCGTCACCGGCATGCTGATCGCCACCGCCGCCATGCTGGTGGGCAACCGCCTGCTGCCGGTGGAGCTGGCCGAGCGCGGCCTGTGGGAAGAGCGCCTTTTCTGGAGTGCCTGGGGCGTGGCCCTGCTGCATGCGCTGTGGCGCACGGCGCCGGTGCGCGCGGCGCGCCTGGCGCCGGCCTGGCGCGAGCAGTGCTGGGCCGTGGCCGCCCTGGCCCTGGCCGCCGTGCTCTTGAACGCCTGGAGCACCGGCGATCATCCGTTCAAGACCCTGTCCGCCGGCTACTGGCCGGTGGCGGGCGTAGACCTGGTGCTGCTGGCCAGCGCGGCCCTGGCCGCTGTGGCCGCGCGCAAGCTGGCGCAGCGCGAGCGCGCGGCCGAGCCCGTGGTGCAAGAGAGCGCCGGCCTGGCGGAGGTGGCCCATGGTTGAGTCTCAAAGCAGTGCTGCGCTATGGCTGCTGCTGGCCTTGCTGGCCGCCCAGCTCGGCCTGATCAGCCTGGCCCTGAGTCTGGAATCCCATTGGGAACAGGTGCGGGGCCAGGCCGCGTTGCCGGTCGGCCTGGCTCGCCGCCTGCGCCTGATCGGCGCCCTGGGCCTGGGCCTGTCGCTCGTCGCCTGCCTGCAGGCCGATCATGCGTCGATGGCCGTGCTGGTCTGGTTCATGGCCCTGGCGGCCGGCAGTCTCCTGCTGGCCGGCGTGCTGGCCCTGCGAGCGCGCCTGCTGGCGCCGCTGGCGGCCGCCTTGTCGCTGGGCGCCCACCCGGGGCGGGGCGACGCGCAATAAATTTGACGGTTTTCACATCGTGGATGTGAATTGCAGGAAAATGCGCCGCAGTGTCGCGCCCCGGGGTGTCCCGGCCGCGGCCTGTCTTTCATGTGCCCGACTGCCTGATGCGGCGGGCTCCACACCAGGACAAGAACCATGAGCACCCAGCAGCCCGACATCATCTACACGCTCACCGACGAGGCCCCTCTGCTGGCCACGGCGGGCTTCCTGCCCATCATGCAAACCTTCGCCGAGCCGGCCGGCATCAAGGTGGGCACCAGCGACATCTCGGTGGCTGGCCGCATCCTGGGCGCCTTTGCCGACTACCTGAGCGAAGAGCAGCGCGTGTCGGACAACCTGGCCGAGCTGGGCAAGCTGACGCTCAAGCCGCACGCCAACATCATCAAGCTGCCCAATATCAGCGCCTCGGTGGCCCAGCTCAAGGCGGCCATCAAGGAACTGCAGGACAAGGGCTACAAGATCCCCGACTTCCCCGAGAAGCCGGAGACCGATGAGCAGAAGGACATCCGCGCCCGCTACAACAAGTGCATCGGCTCGGCCGTGAACCCGGTGCTGCGCGAAGGCAACTCCGACCGCCGCGCGCCCAAGGCCGTCAAGGAATACGCCCGCAAGAACCCGCACAGCATGGCCGAGTGGAGCCAGGCCTCGCGCTCGCATGTCTCGCACATGCACGCCGGCGACTTCTATCACGGCGAAAAGTCCATGACCCTGGACCGCGCCCGCACCGTCAAGATGGAACTGCTGACCAAGAGCGGCAAGACCATCGTGCTCAAGCCCAAGGTCGCGCTGCAGGACCGCGAGATCATCGACTCCATGTTCATGAGCAAGAAGGCCCTGCTGGCCTTCTATGAAAAGGAGATCGAGGACGCGCACAAGACCGGCGTGATGTTCTCGCTGCACGTCAAGGCCACCATGATGAAGGTCTCGCACCCCATCGTGTTCGGCCACTGCGTGAAGATCTTCTACAAGGAAGCCTTCGAGAAGCACGGCAAGCTCTTTGACGAGCTGGGCGTGAACGTGAACAACGGCATGGTCGATCTCTACAACAAGATCGCTACCCTGCCCAGCGCCAAGCAAGAAGAGATCAAGCGCGACCTGCACGCCTGCCACGAGCACCGCCCCGAGCTGGCCATGGTGGACTCGGCCAAGGGCATCACCAACTTCCACTCGCCCAACGACATCATCGTCGACGCCTCCATGCCCGCGATGATCCGCGCCGGCGGCAAGATGTATGGCGCCGATGGCCGCCTGAAGGACGTGAAGGCCGTGATGCCCGAGTCGACCTTCGCCCGCATCTACCAGGAGATGATCAACTTCTGCAAGTGGCACGGCGCCTTCGATCCCAAGACCATGGGCACGGTGCCCAACGTCGGCCTGATGGCCCAGCAGGCCGAGGAATACGGCTCGCACGACAAGACCTTCGAGATCCCCGAAGACGGCGTGGCCAACATCACCGACCTGGAAACCGGCGAAGTGCTGATGAGCCAGGACGTGGAGCAGGGCGACATCTGGCGCATGTGCCAGGTCAAGGACGCCGCCATCCGCGACTGGGTCAAGCTGGCCGTCAACCGCGCCCGCAACTCCGGCATGCCGGTCGTCTTCTGGCTGGACCAGTACCGCCCGCACGAGGCGCAGCTGATCACCAAGGTCAAGATGTACCTGCACGAGCACAACACCACCGGCCTGGACATCCAGATCATGAGCCAGGTGCGCGCCATGCGCTACACGCTGGAGCGCGTGATCCGCGGCATGGACACCATCAGCGCCACCGGCAACATCCTGCGCGACTACCTGACCGACCTGTTCCCCATCATGGAACTGGGCACCTCGGCCAAGATGCTGTCCATCGTGCCCCTGATGGCCGGCGGCGGCATGTACGAGACCGGTGCGGGCGGCTCGGCCCCCAAGCATGTGCAGCAGCTGGTGGAAGAGAACCACCTGCGCTGGGATTCGCTGGGTGAGTTCCTGGCCCTGGCCGTGAGCCTGGAAGACCTGGGCCTGAAGAACAACAACCCCAAGGCCAAGGTGCTGGCCAAGACCCTGGACGCGGCCACCGGCAAGCTGCTGGACAACCGCAAGGGTCCCAGCCCCAAGACCGGCGAGCTGGACAACCGCGGCAGCCAGTTCTACCTGGCCCTGTACTGGGCCCAGGAACTGGCCGCCCAGACCGAGGATGCCGAGCTGGCCAAGCACTTCGCCCCCCTGGCCAAGGCCCTGACGGAGAACGAGCAGACCATCGTCAAGGAGCTGGCCGAGGTGCAGGGCAAGCCGGTGGACATCGGCGGCTACTACCAGCCCGACAGCGCCAAGCTGGCCGCCGTGATGCGTCCCTCCAAGACCTTCAACGCCGCGCTGGCCGCCCTGCGCGGCTGAGCCTGAACAGCGCCGCCGCGGCGCTGGGCGCTTGAACCAGGCGCGCGAACCCGCAAGGGCTCGCGCGCCTTTTTCATGGCCGGGGCGAGGGCTCTAGACTTGAGCCTCGCCTTCCTGAGCATCGAGAGGATTTCAAGATGAGAGCCGCGCTGAGCATTCTGGGTCTGGTGGTCGTGCTCACCATCGTGCTGCTGATGAGCAAGAAGCAGATGCAGCAGGCCCTGCCCAGGGCGCAGCCATCCGCCGCCTCGGCGCCCGCCGTGCCTGCTGCGCCTGATCCGGCAGCCCTGGGCCGCCAGGTGCAGGACAGCCTGGAGCAGGCCCAGCGCCGCGCCTCGGACGCAGCACCCTGAAGAAGCCTCAGCGGCCGGCCGCGGGCAGGTGCAGGCCGGCGTGCCGGGCCAGGCCGGCCCAGCTCCAGCCCCGGCCCAGCAGCAGGCAGCGCGTGTGCAGGTCCTCGCGCTGCTGTGGCCCGTCCAGCGTCCGGCCCAGGGCCTGCAGGCGCTTGTGACGCAGATCCACATAGCCCCAGTCGTGCTCGCGGCTCAGCGCCAGCCACAGGGCATGGGCGCCCTCGGACTGGCGCGCGCCGCTGATCAGGCACCAGCCCGACTCGCGCAAGGCCCAGCGGTAGAGCGCGCCCGCCAGGCCGCGGCGCTGGTAGGCCGCGCGGTAGCGCGAGTGCGGCGCGCGCAGGTGCCGGTCGGCCCGGCGGTCCAGCTCCACCAGGCGGTTGAACACCGTGTAGCCCGCCAGGCGCTGACGGGCGATGTCCTCCACATAGAGGTAGAGCTCGCCATCGGCCATGCGCTGGCGCAGCAGCAGATCGGGCGGGCCGAAGTCGCGGCCGGGCAGGCCGTGCAGCGGGTCGCCGGGGCGCTGCAGCCGCGCCTGCAGGGCGTCCAGCTCGCGCTCCAGCTCCTCGGGCGGGAGCTGAACGTCGGTGCGCAGGGTCAGGGGGCGGGGTGCGGGCAGGCGGTCGGCGGCCGCGCTCATGGCTCGGCCCCCGGGGCTCCAGAAGCCGCTGCGCAGGGCCGCGGGCCGCGCGCAAGCACGCACGCGGGCGCTGCTGGGCCAGGCCTCGGTGCGCACGTCCAGGCCGGCATAGATGCCATAGCCCGGGCCGGCCTCCAGCGGCCCCTCGGTCAGCAGGCACTCGCCGGCCTTGATGGCGCCGGCGGCCCGTATGCCCTCGCGGGCGCGTATGCCCCAGCCGGCCTGCACATGGCCGCCGCCGTGCAGGGCCTGGCCGACCTCGATGCCCTGGGCCACCCGCAGATCGGCGCCGCAGCGCAGCTCGCCACCGACCCAGAGGCCGCGCTCGCAGTCCAGCCGGCCCGCCACGCTCAGGGCGCCGCCGGTGCGCAGCGGGCCGGCCAGCTGCAGCGCGCCGCCCAGCTCCAGATCCCAGCCGGCGCGCAGCTCGCCGCCGCCCTGCAGGGAGCCGGCCACGGCCATGCCCCAGTCGGCGCGGATGTCGCCGCCCGCCGTGAGGCTGGCGCCGCAGACGATGGCGGCCCCGCTGCGCAGGGCGGCGCCCACCTGCAGATCGCCGCCCACCTGCAGGCCGGCGTCGGCCTGCAGGCTGGCGCCGCAATGCAAGCGGCCCGCCACCCGCAGCGGGCCGCGCACGCGCAGGCTGCCGGCAAAGACCAGGGCCTCGGCCTCCAGGCCGTCGAGCTGCAGCAGGGCGTCGGTGGGGCCGAACTGCGCCAGCAGCCAGCAGGCGTCGTCGACGCGGCCCTGCTGCACCAGGGCGTCCAGCAGGGCCTGGTAGTCGCTGCTGCTGTCGGGGCGCTGGCGGTGCCGCAGATACCAGCGCAGGCCTTCGGCGCAGGGGCGCTTGGCCTTGACGAAATTCTTCGTGAGTTCCATGACGGTCGAATCCTCGGAATGGGCGTGAGCTCAGAACACGCGACCGGGTCGGCCCGGCGCCGGCAGCTGCCAGCGCGCAATGGATCAGGAAACAGTCAGCTCAGGCCCCGGTCGCTCCGCACAGGCCGTGCGGGTGGCGCCGGCTCAGGCCAGGTGGCCGGAGCGTGCCGCCCGCACGGCGGCGGAAAGCACGGCCGTGACACCGCTCAGGCTGGCGGCGTGGCTGGGCCGCCCGGCGCAGGCCGCGGGCGCACGACGGGCCGCTGCGAGAGCAGGGCAGGCGTCAATGGGCGAGGGGCGGCGAGGCATGGTGGCGGAAGCTCGGGCTGGGGATTCAGGCCGTGGATTGTGGCAGAGCCTACGCCCGCAAGGCTTCGGCCAGCGCACGCACGCTCAAGGGCGCGCAGCCCTCGGCATGGTTGCTGATGCTGATATAGGCCTTGTGGCCGGCGCCGGCCGTGCCGCGTATCACCCGGGCCAGGGCCTCACGGGTATCGGGGTCGGGGTCCAGCATGCGGTCGAAGTCGCCGTACTTGCGGCCCGCGTCCTCATAGCCATAGGGGCCGTGCAGACGGTTGAGGTTCCAGCGGCAGACCAGGGGGCCGGGCCAGAGCGCGCGCAGCAGGGGCAGCTGCTGGGTCAGGGGCGGCAGCTTGGGGTGCAAGCCCAGGCAGTAGGTGGCGCCGGCCTCGCGCAGCACGGCGGCAAAGTCCGGCGTGAGCCATTCGGGGTCGCGCACCTCCACGGCGATCACGCCCTCGGGCGTGGCGCTGCGCAGATCGGGCAGGGCGCGCAGCAGGCGGCGCAGGCGCTCCAGCTGCTCGGGCATGCGCGCCAGCATCTGGGGCGTGAGCGGGCTGAGCTGGAAGACCAGGGCGCCGATCTTGGGGCCCAGGCCCTCGAGCGCCGGCTGCACGAACTCCTGCAGGGCCAGGGTGGGGTCGAGGAAGACGGGGTTGAGCTGCTGGCCGCGGCCGCTGCCCTCGGCGCGCACCTGGGCATCGGCCACCAGGCTAGGCGCCTTGACGGTGAAGCGGAAGTCCGCCGGCACCTGGGCCGCGTAGCGCTCGTACTGGCTGGCGCTCAAGGGACGGTAGAAGCCGCGGTCCAGGCTCACGCCGCGATGCAGGGGCTGCTGGGCATAGGCGGCCAGGCCGTGGCGCGAGAGCAGGCTCTCGGCGTAGGCCTTGTCCCAGACCAGGCCGGCCCAGCCGGGATAGCTCCAGGAGGAACCGCCCAGATGGATCTCGCGGGGCAGGGCGGCGGCCAGGGCGCGCTGGGCCTCGTCCACGGGCTGCGGCCTCACTTTCAGGCCGGGCGGGGCCGGCGCGGGCTCGGGCGCAGCGGCCGGGGCCAGCAGCTCCTCGGGAAACAGGGCGTCTTGCATACGGGCGCAAGGATAGCGGCCCGCCGCTTGCTACACTGCCCGGCCTCATGCAAAACCTGAGCCCCAACCCCGCCGACGAGTACGCCATGCGTCTGGCCCTGGACCAGGCGCACAACGCCTTGCTGGTGGGTGAGGTGCCGGTGGGCGCCGTCATCATGCGGGCCGGCCAGGTGATCGCCACCGGCTACAACCGGCCCATCACCACGCACGACCCCACGGCCCATGCCGAGATCGTGGCCCTGCGCCACGCGGCCTCCCTGCTGGGCAACTACCGCCTGCCGGAGTGCGAGCTCTTCGTGACCCTGGAGCCCTGCGCCATGTGCGCCATGGCCATGATGCATGCGCGGCTCAAGCGCGTGGTCTTTGCCGCGCCCGATCCCAAGACCGGGGTGGCGGGCTCGGTGCTCGATCTCTTCGGGCAGAAGCAGCTCAACCACCACACCCATATCGTCGGCGGCGTGCTGGCCGAGCCCTCGGCGCGACTGCTGCGCGAGTTCTTTGCCGAGCGCCGCGCCGCCGCCCGCCAGCGTCGCCTGGCGGCCCAGGCCTGCGCGGCTGATACCCCCATTCCCACCGGCGACGCCATCCACCTGGACCCCGATCAACCATGAGCTCCCTGACCCTCTACACCCCCGCCGGCGTGCTGGCCAAGAGCCAGCCTCTCAAGCGCGCCGCCAAGCGCCTGGGTCAGCTCGGCTTCGAGGTCGAGATCGATGCCGACGCGCTGGCCCGCCATCAGCGCTTCGCGGGCGATGACGCCACGCGCCTGGCGGCCCTGCACCGCGTGGCCGAGGCCGCGCCCTCGGTGGCCCTGGCCAGCCGGGGCGGCTACGGCCTGACCCGCCTGCTGGACCAGATCGACTGGGCCTTGCTGGCGCGCGCCGTGGAGCGCGGCACGCGCTGGGTGGGTCACAGCGATCTGACCTCCCTGCATCTGGGCCTGCTGGCCCATACCAAGCTGCGCAGCGCCGAGGCCTTCGGCCTGTGGGCCGGGCCCCTGGCCTGCGACGACTTCGGTCGCGAGGAGGCCGAGGGCGGCGTGGACGAGATCACCCGCGACTGCTTTGTGGAGGCCATGCAGGGCCTGCTGGAGGCCGTGGGCTTTCGCACCGAGGCGGGCTTCGACGGCCTGCAGGCGCGCGGCACGCTCTGGGGCGGCAATCTCTGCGTGCTGAACTCCCTGCTGGGCACGCCGCACTTCCCCAAGATCAAGGGCGGCATCCTCTTTCTGGAAGACGTGAACGAGCACCCCTACCGCGTGGAGCGCATGCTGCTGCAGCTAGCCCAGGCCGGCGTGCTGCAGGCGCAGAAGGCCGTGGTGCTGGGCGAGTTCAGCGCCTGGAAGAAGTCGCCGCTGGACCGCGGCTACACGCTCAAGAGCGCCATCGCCGCGGTGCGCGAGCGCTGCCCGGGTCTGCCCATCCTGACAGGCCTGCCCTTCGGCCATGTGCCCACCAAGGTCTGCCTGCCGGTGGGTGCCAAGGTGGATCTGGTGGTGCAGGGCCGCGACGCCCTGATGATCTGGGGGCCAGACCCGGCGCACCACCACCATCACGATTGCGACGAGCACTGCGATCACGCGCCGGCCGCAGCGGCCGCGTCCGCCAAGAGCAAGCGCAGCCCCCGGTAAAACCCGTAGGCTGCAGCCGCGGGCAAAATGCGCCCGCAAAGCCCTTATGATGGCGACCCTTGCCCCCTGAGCCCGCGGCCACCAGTCGCGACGTCCGGGGGGCTCGTTGTTTTTCATGGGTGCCCGTCGATGCTCCAACCCCCGGAGCTTGCCGCCTGCGCCCGCGTTCTCGAAGAAGAGGATTGGTTCGCATGCAAGGGCATCCCCGATTCGCCGTGCTGCGCGGCATGGGCCTGGCGCTGGCCGCCACGGCCATGCTGGTGCTCAGCGGCTGCAACAACAGCCCCTATGAGCAAGGTGCGGCCAAGTCCAACACCATCTACAACTCCTTCGACGAGCGCTCTCCGCGCTATCTGGACCCGACCGCCTCCTACAGCAATCCGGAGTCGGTCTACACCTACCAGATCTACGAGCCGCTCTACGCCTACCACTACCTGAAGCGGCCCTACCAGCTGGTGCCCAAGGTGGCCGAGAAGGTGGTGCGCCCCTACTACCTGGACAAGAACGGCCAGCGCCTGCCGGACGATGCGCCGGCCGAGCAGATCGCGCAGTCGGTCTATGACATCCCGATCAAGCAGGGCATCAAGTACCAGCCGCACCCGGCCCTGGCGGTGGACGAGAAGGGCAACTACCTCTACCACCACCTGACGCGCGAACAGCTGGGCGACAAGCGTTCGCCCTGGGACTTCCCGGTGCAGGGCACGCGCGAGATGGTGGCCGAGGACTATGTCTACGCCATCAAGCGCCACGCCACGCCGCGTATCGAGGCGCCGGTCTATGCCGTGTTCTCGGAATACGTGCTGGGGCTCAAGGAGTATGGGCAACGGGTCCGCGAGGAGAACGCCAAGCTGCTCAAGGACCTGCCGGAGTCCATCCGCGACAAGCCCTTCCTTGACTTCCGCCAGTGGCCGCTGGAAGGCGCCCAGGCCCTGGACAAATACACCTTGCGCGTGCGCATCAAGGGCAAGTATCCGCAGTGGCAGTACTGGATGGCCATGACCTTCATCGCGCCGCTGCCCTGGGAGGCCGATGCCTTCTACGCCCAGCCCGGCATGGCCGAGAACAGCATGTCGCTGAATCAGTGGCCCATCGGCACAGGCCCCTACATGATGACCGAGTACGTGCAGGACCGGCGCCATGTGATGAAGCGCAACCCCAATTACCGCGGCGAGCCCTATCCCTGCGAAGGCTCGGACGCCGACCGCCAGGCCGGCCTGCTGGATGACTGCGGCAAGACCATGCCCTTCGCCGACACCATCGTCTCCACCATCGTCAAGGAGAAGGTGCCGCGCAAGGAGCTGTTCAAGCAGGGCTATCTGGATGTGCCCGAGATCGAACGGCCCGAGTGGGGCGTGGACTTCCAGGTCGATATGGACGACTCCGATGAGGTCAAGGCCGCCTACCAGGCCAAGGGCTTCAAGTTCCCCATGGCGACCGATATCAACAGCTGGTACCTGGGCTTCAACTGGATGGACCCGGTGGTGGGCAAGGGTGACACGCCCGAGCAGCAGCGCAAGAACCGCAAGCTGCGCCAGGCCCTGTCCATCGCCATCGACTGGGAGGAGGGCTATGGCCGCATCTTCCGCAGCAAGGGTGGCGTGGCCGCGCATGGCCCGGTGCCGCCCGGCGTCTTCGGTTCGCGCGAGGACGAGCCCGGCAATTTCAACCCCGTGACCCACCATCTGGTGGAGGGCAAGGTGGTTCGCCGCCCCATCGAGGACGCGAAAAAGCTGCTGGCCGAGGCCGGCTATCCGGACGGCCGCGACGCCCAGACCGGCAAGCCCCTGGTGCTGAGCTATGACTACCAGCGCGCGCCGACGCCCGAGACCAAGGCCGAGCTGGACTGGATGGTCAAGCAGTTCGCCAAGCTGGACATCCAGCTGGAGATCCGCGCCACCGACTACAACCAGTTCCAGGACAAGGTGCACAAGGGCAAGCACCAGATCTTCTGGTGGGGCTGGCTGGCCGACTATCCCGACGCCGAGAACTTCCTCTTCCTGCTCTACGGACCCAATAGCAAGTCCAAGCACGAGGGCGAGAACACCGCCAACTACGAGAACGCCGAGTACGACCGCCTCTACCGCCGCATGCAGACCCTGGAGGACGGGCCGGAGAAGCAGAAGGTGATCGACCAGATGGTGCAGATCGCTCGCGAAGACGCGCCCTGGGCCTGGGGCTACTGGCCCTATGTGGGCCTGGCCTTCCAGCCCTGGGTGCACAACGGCAAGCCCGGCATCATGATCCGTGACATGGCGCGCTACTACCGCATCGACCCGCAGCAGCGCGCGGCCAAGCAGGCCGAGTGGAACCGCCCCATCTGGTGGCCGCTGGGCCTGCTGCTGGCGGGCGCCCTCGCCATCATCTGGGCCACGCGACGCTCCTTCCGCGCCCGCGAGCTGGCCACGGCCAAGGGCTATGACACCGCACGTACCGGCCAAAGCGCCGCCTGAGACCGCACCATGCTGAACTACATGATCCGCCGGCTCGGCTACGGCGTGCTGATCCTGATCGGGGTGAATCTCTTCACCTTCTTCCTCTTCTTCTCGGTCAACACGCCCGACGATATGGCGCGCCTGAACATCGGCGGCAAGCGCGTCACCCAGGAGCAGATCGAGAAGTGGAAGGTCGAGCGCGGCTATGACAAGCCGCTGTACTGGAACGAGGCCGAGGCCGGCGCCCAGAAGGTGACCAAGACCATCCTCTGGGAGCGCTCGGTCTCGCTGATGATGCTGGACTTTGGCCGCTCGGATGCGCGTCAGGCCGTGAACATCGGCCACGAGATCAAGACCCGCATGGGGGTGAGCCTGCAGCTGGCGGTGCCGCTCTTCGTGCTGCAGGTGATCGTGAGCACGGCCTTCGCCCTGCTGCTGGTCTTCTTCCGCAACTCACGCATCGACTTCTGGGGCGTGGTGCTGTGCGTGCTGATGCTCTCGATCTCCAGCCTGTTTTACATCATCGTGGGCCAGTATTTCTTCTCGCGCGTGCTCAAGCTGGTGCCCATCAACGGCTACGCGGCGGGCCTGGACGCGATTAAGTTCCTGGCCCTGCCCATCGCCCTGTCCCTGCTCTCGCGCCTGGGCGGCGAGGCGCGCCTGTACCGCGCCATGTTCCTGGAAGAGGTGGGCAAGGACTATGTGCGCACCGCGCGGGCCAAGGGCCTGTCCGAGCAGATCGTGCTGTTCCGCCATGTGCTGCGCAATGCCCTGATTCCCATCATCACCAGCGCGGGCGCCTATCTGCCCTATGTCTTCCTGGGCTCCCTGGTGTTCGAGAGCTTCTTCGGCATCCCGGGTCTGGGCGCCTTCGTGATCGAGGCCATCTCGGGCCAGGACTTCGCCATCGTGCGCACCATGGTCTTCCTGGGCGCCGTGCTCTACATCGCCACCAATATCGTGATCGACATCGCCTACACCTTTGTCGATCCGCGCGTGCGGCTCGCCTGAGCCCCGACGCGGCCCAAGAGGATCATCATGGGATTCAAGTTCGTTCTGCTGTGGACCGATGTGGCGCTGTGGCTGATGTTTGCCGCGCTGCTAGCCTATGTGCTGCGCCTGCGCGCCCGGCCCAATCTGCGTGTGACCTGGGAGCGCGTGCTGCGCGACCCGGCCGCGGCCTCGGCCGGCTTGGTGCTGCTGCTTTTTCTGCTGGTGACGGCGCTGGACAGCGTGCATTTCCGCCGCGCCCTGCCGGCCGAGCCCGGCGCCCAGGTCTTCTACGACACCCGCACGGAGTCGGTGCTGGACCTGGTGCTGGCGCGCCAGATCGCCATGCGCGAGGTCAGCTACTCCGCGCCCCTGGCCTACCAGGGCCTGAACAAGGAGAGCTTCACCGATGCCGCGGGCCAGCCCCAGCGCGACTATCCGCGCCTGGCCTTCGGCGGCGCGCATCTGAGCGAGCCGCTGCAGCAGTGGGCGGGTGATGTGGGGCAGCGTGCTCTGCTGGGCCTGCTGGGCGGCGCCGCTCTGGGCGGCCTGGCCCTGCTGGGCTTTGCCGCCGGCCTGGCGCGCAGCCATGGCGGCCTGGGCCAGGCCCTGCGTGATCTGCTGGCCGACCGCACGCACTACCCGCTGCGCGCGCTCTGGATCACGCTGACGGTGACCCTGCTGCTGTGCGGGCCGGTGCTGGCCCTGATGAACCACTACCATGTGTTCGGCACCGACCGCACCGGCAACGACGTGCTCTACCAGGCGCTCAAGAGCGTGCGCACGGCCTTTGTGATCGGCGCCATCTCCACCCTAGCGACATTGCCGTTGGCCCTGGTGCTGGGCATCCTGGCCGGCTACTTCAAGGGCTGGGTGGATGAAGTGATCCAGTACGTCTACACCACGCTCAGCTCGGTGCCCAATGTGCTGCTGATCGCGGCCTGCGTGCTGATGGTTCAGGTCTTCCTGGACAAGAACCCGGGCCTCTTCGAGACCGGCGCTGAGCGCTCGGACCTGAAGATGTTCCTGCTCTGCGTGATCCTGGGCGTGACTGGCTGGGCCGGCCTGTGCCGCCTGGTGCGCGGCGAGACGCTCAAGCTGCGCGAGCTGGACTATGTGCAGGCCGCCACGGCCTTCGGTGTGAGCGACGCGCGCATCATGGCCCGCCACATCGTGCCGAACGTGATGCATCTGGTGCTGATCACGGTGGTGCTGAGCTTCTCCGAACTCATTCTCTATGAGGCCGTGCTCACCTATGTGGGCGTGGGCGTGGACCCGAGCATGAACAGCTTCGGCGGCATGATCAATCTGGCCCGTTCGGAGATGTCGCGCGAGCCCGTGGTGTGGTGGAGCTTTGCCGCCGCCTTCGGTTTCATGGTCACCCTGGTGCTGGCCGCCAACCTCTTTGCCGACGGCGTGCGCGACGCCTTTGATCCGCGCGCCCGCAGCCTGCGCCCGCGCGTGCTCAAGCCCATCGCCAAGACCTGAAGACCGCCATGCTGAAGATCGACAAACTCAAGGTGGCGCTGGACGCCGATGCCGGCCTGGTGCGCGCCATCGACGGCATGCAGCTGAGCCTGGCGCGCGGCGAGACCTTTGCCCTGGTGGGCGAGTCCGGCTGCGGCAAGAGCATGACGGCCCTGGCCCTGATGCGCCTGCTGCCCGACAACGGCCGCATCACCGGTGGCGCCCTGCTGCTGGATGAGCAGGATGTGTTCGGCCTGCCCGAGGCGCAGATGCGCCAGGTGCGCGGCGGGCGCATCGGCATGATCTTCCAGGAGCCCTCCACCAGCCTGAATCCGGTGATGAAGGTGGGCGAGCAGATCGTCGAGGCCATCGAGACCCACACCGCCCTGCGCGGTGCGGCGGCGCGGGCCAAGGCCATCGACTGGCTGCGCCGCGTGGGCATTCCCGAGCCCGAGCGCCGCATCGACGAGTACCCCTTCCGTCTCTCGGGCGGCCAGAAGCAGCGCGTGATGATCGCGATGACCCTGGCGGCCGAGCCCGACTACCTGATCGCCGACGAGCCCACCACGGCCCTGGACGTGACCATCCAGGCGCAGATCCTGGACCTGCTCAAGGACCTGCAGCGCGAGCGCAGCCTGGGCGTGCTGCTGATCACGCACGACCTGGCCGTGGTGGCCGGCATGGCTCACCGCGTGGCCCTGATGTATGCGGGGCAGATCATCGAGGTGGCGCAGGCCGAGGATTTCTTTGCCGCGCCCAAGCACCCCTATGCACGCCTGCTGCTCAAGGCCTTGCCGGACTCGGCCAAGCGCGGCGAGCCCCTGGCAGCGATTGCCGGCACGGTGCCGCCCCTGTGGCTGGACTTCGAGGGCTGCCGCTTCGCCCCGCGCTGCGACCGCGCAGTGGCCGGCTGTGCCCAGCAGCCCCCCGAGCTGCAGGTGCTGGAGGGCGCTCGCTCGGTGCGCTGCCGGCTCTACAGTCGCCCCGAGGAATTTGCCGAGCGGGCGACTGCGGTTGCATCGGCCGAGGCGGACATCCGCATCCTGCCCGAGCGCTCCAGCGTGGCCCTGGCCGAGCAGCCGCTGCTGCAGGTGCGCGATCTGAAGGTGCGCTTCGCCCTCAAGCGTGGCCTGCTGGGTGGCGCGGCACGCTATTTCGAGGCGGTCAAGGGCGTGTCCTACAGCTTGCGGGCCGGCCAGACCCTGGCCCTGGTCGGCGAATCGGGCTGTGGCAAGACCACCTCGGGCAAGGCCATCGTGCAGCTGCTGCGCCGCCAGGCCCTGATCGAGGGTCAGGCCTTGCTGGAGGGGCGCGACCTGTTCACGCTGGAGGGCGAGGCCCTGCGCGAGGCACGCCGCCAGGTGCAGATGATCTTCCAGGATCCCTTCGCCTCGCTGAACCCGCGCCTGCGTGTGCTGGAACTGCTGGAGGAGGGGCTGGTGGCCCTGCGGCCCGAGCTGGACGCGGACGCTCGCCGCGCCCTGCTGGAGAAGCTGGTGGATCAGGTGGGCCTGCGGCGCGATGCGCTGGAGCGCTACCCGCACGAGTTCTCAGGGGGGCAGCGCCAGCGTATTGCGATCGCCCGCGCTCTGGCGGTGGAGCCGCGCCTGATCGTCGCCGACGAGCCGACGACGGCGCTCGACGTGTCGGTGCAGGCGCAGATCCTCAAGCTGATCCGCGATCTTGCCGATCAGCGCGGCCTTTCCTATCTGTTCATCACCCATAACATCGGCGTGGTCGAGTACATCGCCGACGAGGTGGCCGTGATGCAGTCCGGTCGCATCGTGGAGGCCGGCAGCACCGAGGCCGTGCTGGGTTCGCCGCAAGAGGCATATACCCGTAGCCTGCTGGCCGCCGTGCCCCGATTGCCCGCATCTATGCGCCAGCCGGCATGAAACCAGCGTTCATATCGGTATTAAACTGGTCTTGTTTTTGCGGCGGGGTGAATCAGCAGGCTTGACCGTAGCTGGATGTAATCGGGTGACGAAATCCGCACAAGGATGTCGCATGCCTGCATCAGCTGTGTCCCATTGAAGAATGCCCGCGAGTGGCAGGACCACCCCTTGTAATCGAATGAAAATGCGATATGCGCACAAGCGGTCTTGCTGGGGTAAGCCCCAAGATAGGGGTCGTCAGCTTGGTTTAAGATCTTGCCCTGTTCGAGTTGGCTGTTGTAATCATGTTACAGCGCTGGTTTGAACTGGGTCGCCCGCGGTCCTGGAGCCGTCGGGCACTTTTTTTGTGAATGTTCGTTCTCGCCGTGCCTGGACTGTTTGGCCACGGCGCATGCCCCTTGACCCGGGGATCGTGCGCTTCAGGCTCGTTTTTTGTTGTGATACAAACCCGACCCTTGCACCTTCACGGTGCCCTGGGCGTTACCGCCGCAGCGACGGCATTTAGGCGTGCCGCCGGTGGCGCGGTGACACGGCGCTGATCATCCAAAAGCACCGATGGAAGAGTTTCGCAGTTTGATGAAGGAGCGCGCATGAACTTTGCGCAGGAGAAGCAAGGGGCGTCCCGCTTCACGGGAATCGGCATCGTGATCCTGGTTCACGTGGTGCTCATCTGGGCGCTGGCCGAAGGCCTGGTTCACAAGGCCATCGAAAAGGTGACCGGTCCCATTGACGTCAAGGTCGTGGAGGAGAAGGTCAAGCCGCCGCCGCCGCCCGAGAAGGTCGTGCCGCCGCCGCCGGACATGAAGGCGCCTCCGCCGCCCTTCGTGCCGCCGCCGGAAGTGCAGGTCACCGCACCGCCGCCGCCCAACGCGATCCAGGCACCGGTGAGCAACACCCCGCCGCCGACGCGCGACGTGGCGCCGACCCCGCCGCCCGCACCGGCTCCGGTGGCCCCGGCCGCCAAGCCCGCCAAGATCACGGCCGGCATGGTTTGCACCAAGATGGGCAAGCCCGAGGTGCCGGCGGTGAACTGGAGCGGTGAGGCCCTCTACCGCGCCACGGCAACCGTCAAGTCCGGCCGCGTGGTGGGTGTGGAAATCGCCTCGCTGCGTGGCGGTGTGGACCGTCGTGCCCAGCGCGCGCTGGTGCAGGCGATCACCGACACGCTGAAGGACACCTACGAGTGCCCCGGCGACCACGTGTTCGAGCAGGAATTCCAGTTCCGCATCGAGTAAGCGCCAGAACACCAAACCCTCTACCGGGGGTGGGCCACAAGCCCGCTCCCTGTTTCTAACCTGAGTTCCGATCTCTCTCGATCTCTCTACGTAGGAGTTGACTCCATGATCTCTCGCATCTCCGGCCTGTTCGCCGCAATCGCATTTGCCGCGACTCTGGCCGTGGCTCCCCTGACCGTCACCGCCCAGGCCGCCGACGCCGCCTCGGCCGCTCCTGCCGCTGAAGTCGCTGCACCCGCTGCCGCCCCCGCCGACGCTGCTCCCGCCAAGCCGGCCGACAATCCCTACGGCCTGAAGGCCCTGGTGACCCACGGCCACGCCGTGGACCAGGCCGTGCTGGTGATGCTGGCCATCATGTCCATGGGTTCCTGGTACATCCTGTTCGTCCGCCTGTGGGACACCCACAAGCTGGGCCAGGAAGCCAAGTCGGTGCGTGCCACCTTCTTCAAGAAGGCCAGCATCTCCGAAGGCGTCAAGAGCCTGAAGGAAACCGGTGCCTTCCGCTACATCGCCGAGTCGGCCGTGGAAGCTTCCGAGCACCATGAAGGCGCCCTGACCGAGAACATCGACCACAGCACCTGGGTCACGATGAACATCGAGCGTGCCGTGAGCGAAGTCAACAGCCGCCTGCAATCGGGCCTGGGCTTCCTGGCCACCGTCGGCTCGACCTCGCCCTTCATCGGCCTGTTCGGTACCGTGTGGGGCATTCTGCAGGCCCTGACCGCCATCGGCGTCGCCGGCCAGGCTTCGATCGACAAGGTGGCCGGCCCCGTGGGCGCCGCGCTGATCATGACGGCTCTGGGTCTGGGCGTGGCCGTGCCGGCCGTGCTGGGCTACAACTGGCTGGTCAACCGCAACAAGGCCGTGATGGGCCAGGTGCGTGCCTTCGCTGCCGATCTGCACGGCGTGCTGATGGGCAACCGCGCCGTCAAGCGCTGATCGTCGGACTCTCTGGAGCCTCATCATGGGAATGAACGTCGGATCGTCTTCCGGCGAGGATGAGGTGGTCTCAGCGATCAACACCACGCCCCTCGTGGACGTGATGTTGGTCCTTCTGATCATCTTCCTCATCACCGTTCCGGTGGTGACGCAGTCGGTGGCGGTGTCTCTCCCCAAGGAGACCAACGTCATCCGCGTCACCAAGCCGGAGAACATCGAGCTGTCGGTGACCAAGGACGGTGACGTCTACTGGAATACCGCCCTGGTGCCGGACAGCGAGGCACTGGTGGAGCGTCTGAAGAAAATCTCGGTGCTGAACCCCCAACCGGAGGTTCACATTCGCGGTGACGACAAGGCGCGCTACGAGTCCGTGGGCAAGGTCATGGTGGCGTGCCAGCGCGCCGGCATCCTGAAGATCAGTTTCGTCACCGAGCCGCCGGCTCGTGGCGGCTGATGCACGCGAGGAGCTAGAACATGGGAATGAACGTAGGTAGCTCGTCGGGTGATGGTGAACCGGACGTGATGCTGGACGTCAATACGACGCCGCTGATCGACGTGATGCTGGTGCTGCTGGTGATGCTGATCATCACCATCCCCATCCAGCTGCACTCGGTGAACCTGGACATGCCGGCCGGCAACCCGCCGCCGCCGACCAAGGAGCCGATCGTGCATGAAGTCTTCATCGACTTCGACGGCACGGTCAGCTGGGACGGCGTTGCGCTGGCCAGCCACGCAGCGGTCGAGGCCAAGCTGGCCGAAGTCGCCGCCGAACCGGACCAGTCCGAAGTGCACATCAAGCCCAACAAGCTGGTGGACTACGGTTCCGTGGCCGCCGTGATGGCCGCCGCACAGCGACTGGGTGTCAAGAAGATGGGCATGGTCGGCAACGAGCAGTTCATCAACTGATGACCGAGTGATTGATGGAACGCGCTGTCCGCAAGGGCGGCGCGTTTTTTCTTCGTGAGGAGTAACACCGCAATGAAACTCAAGACTCTGGCCGGCGCCGCCGTCGGCGCCGCCGCCCTGATGCTGGGCATGGGCCCGCAGGGCCAGATCGGCTTCCCCCAGGCTCAGGCCCAGGAAAGCGTGCGCCCCGAGGTGGGCAAGCACCTGAAGGACGCCGCCGCCCTGATCAAGGCCGGCAAGCACAAGGAGGCCCTGGCCAAGCTGCGTGACGCCGAGGCCGTGGGTGGTCGCACCCCCGCCGAGAACAATGCCATCGAGGGCACGCGCTTCTCGGCCGCCATGGGCGCGAATGATCCCGACTCCATGGCCCGTGCCTTTGATGTGCTCAAGGGCCGCCTGGGTGCGCCCCAGCAGCTGCAGTACATGGAAGCCATTGCCGGCACCTATCTGCGCGCCAACAACGCACCCAAGGCCCTGGAATGGGCCAACAAGTACTTCGCGGCCGGCGGCAGCAGCGCCACCATGAAGACCGTGCAGCAGCAGGCCCAGTTCAAGTCCGGCGACATGACCGCCGTGCTCAAGGACACGCTGGCCGAGGTGCAGGCCGAAGAGAAGGCCGGCAAGGCCCCCAGCCAGGACAAGCTGAACCTGCTGCTCTATGCGGCCCAGAAGAAGAACGACGCCGCCACCGAGGCCCTGGCCACCGAGAAGCTGCTGAACTACTACCCCCGCAAGGAGCTGTGGGCGCAGATTCTGGGCGGCCTGCCGCAGAAGAAGGGCTTCTCGCCCCGCTTCAACCTGGACGTCTACCGCCTCAAGCTGGTCACCGGCAATATGAAGACGGCCGATGACTATATGGAGATGGCCCAGCTGGCCGCCCAGGCCGGTTTCCCGGCCGAAGGCAAGACCGTGGTGGAGCAGGGCCTGGCCGCCAACATCCTGGGCCAGGGCGCCGAGGGTGCACGCCACAAGCGTCTGCTGGACCTGATGGTCAAGAAGATCGCCGAAGGCAAGGCTGGCTATGCCGAGGCTGAGAAGGCCGCCAACGACTCGAAGTCGGGCGACGAGCTGGTCAAGCTGGGCCTGGCTCAGGTCTTTGCAGGCGACAAGGCCGGTGGCCTGAAGCTGGTGGACGCCGGCATCACCAAGGCCAACTTCAAGCGCGCGGACGACGCCAAGTACTACCAGGGCCTGGCCCTGTTCACCGCGGGCGATGCCGCCAAGGCCCAGCAGGCCTGGCGTGGCGTCAAGGGCACCGACGGTTCCGGCGAGCTGGCTCGCCTGTGGGCCATCCACGCCCGTTCCAAGAAGTGATCATGCAGCAGCCTGCGGGCTGCGCGTGAAAGCAAAAGGCCTCCCGCGGGAGGCCTTTTTCATTTGGCGAGCAAGGTGCTTACTTCGGCGCCAGACGGATCGCGCCGTCCAGGCGGATCACCTCGCCATTGAGCATGTCGTTGGTGACGATCTGGTGCACCAGCTTGGCATAGTCCTCGGGCTTGCCCAGGCGGGACGGGAAGGGCACGTTGGCGGCCAGCGCGTCCTGCACCTCCTGCGGCATGCCGAAGAGCATGGGCGTGCCGAAGATGCCGGGGGCGATGGTCATATTGCGGATGCCGTTGCGCGCCAGGTCGCGGGCGATGGGCAGGGTCATGCCCACCACGCCGCCCTTGGAGGCGGCATAGGCCGCCTGGCCGATCTGGCCGTCATAGGCCGCCACGGAGGCGGTGGAGATCAGCACGCCGCGCTCGCCGGTGGCCTCGGGCTCGTTCTTGCTCATGGCCTCGGCGGCCAGGCGGATCATATTGAAGCTGCCCACCAGATTGACGTTGATGACCTTGGCGAACAGGGCCAGCGCGTGGGCGCCGTCCTTGCCCACGGTCTTGGCGGCCGGCGCGATGCCGGCGCAGTTCACCAGACCCATCAGCTTGCCCAGCGAGACGGCCTTGGCCACCACGGCCTGGCCATCGGCCTCCTGGCTCACATCGGCCTTGACGAAGGCGCCGCCCAGCTCGGCCGCCAGGGCCTCGCCGCGCTCCACCTGCAGATCGGCGATCACCACCTTGGCGCCTTCGCGGGCCAGCATGCGGGCCGTGCCTTCGCCCAGGCCGGACGCGCCGCCGGTGACGATGAATACCTTGCCTGCGATCTCCATCGCTGTCTCCTTACTAGCTCTGTCTGAGTTACGTTGACGTAAACGTCAATTGTGGCCCAAAGAAAAGGCCGCCGGAAGGCGGCCCATACGGGTTTTGCTGAGTGGCGTCGCCTCAGCCCAGCGCGGCCAGGGCGCGTGCGGTGATCTCGTCCACCGAACCGATGCCCTCGATGCGGCGGTACTGCGGCGCCTGGGCATCGCCCGTGGCGGCCCAGCTGGCGTAGTAGTCCACCAGGGGGCGGGTCTGGGCCTGGTAGACCTCCAGGCGCTTCTTGACGGTCTCTTCCTTGTCGTCGTCGCGCTGGATCAGCTCTTCGCCAGTGGCGTCGTCCTTGCCTTCCACCTTGGGCGGATTGAACTTGACGTGGTAGGTGCGGCCCGAGGCCACGTGCACGCGGCGACCGCTCATGCGCTCGACGATGGCGCTGTCGGGCACATCGATCTCCAGCACGAAGTCCAGCTTCACGCCGGCGGCCTTCATCGCATCAGCCTGAGGGATGGTGCGCGGGAAGCCGTCGAACAGAAAGCCCTTGGCGCAGTCGGGCTGGGCAATGCGTTCCTTGACCAGGCCGATGATGATGTCGTCGCTCACCAGGGCGCCGGCGTCCATCACCTTCTTGGCGGCCAGGCCCATCTCGGTGCCGGCCTTGATGGCGGCGCGCAGCATGTCGCCGGTCGAGATCTGGGGGATGCCGAATTTCTGGCAGATGAAGGCAGCTTGTGTGCCTTTGCCGGCGCCGGGGGCGCCCAGAAGAATCAGTCGCACGGGGTCTCCTCGATTTCAAAAAGAAGGGCCCCGTCTCTCGCCGACGCCCTCGCAAACTGCGGGCGAGGATAGCATGGCGGGGCCTACGGCCGGCTGACGCCGGCCGCTGTTGTCACGCGGGTGTAACCCGGGGGTGAGAGCCTGGCATATGCCTACGCCCAGGCCCAGGCCCAGCCGGGATCAGGGTTGGATCAGGGTGCGTACCCGGGCCAGATCCTCGGGCGTGTCCACGCCGGGGCCGGGCTTCTCGGCGCTCACATGCACGGCGATGCGCTCGCCATGCCAGAGCACGCGCAGCTGCTCCAGCGACTCGATCTGCTCCAGCGGGCTCACCGCCAGGCCGGGGAAACGGCGCAGAAAGCCGGCGTGATAGGCATACAGACCCACATGGCGCAGTACCGCGCCGGGCTGGAAGCCCGGGGCGCTGGCCGGTGCGTCGCGCCACCAGGGAATGGGGGCGCGCGAGAAGTACAGCGCCGTGCCGCGGGCATCCGCCACCAGCTTCACCACATTGGGGTTGGCGAACTCGGCGGCCTCGTCCAGCGCATGGCCCACGGTGGCCATCACGCAGTCCTCGCGCTGGCTCAGCAGGGCAGCGCAGGCATCGATCATGGTCGGGGCGATCAGGGGCTCGTCGCCCTGCACATTCACCACCAGCTCGCGGCCGTCCAGGCCCAGCTGTTCGCAGGCCTCGGCCAGGCGGTCGCTGCCCGAGACATGATCAGCCCGCGTCAGGAGCGCCCGCACGCCGTGGGCGGCACACGCGGCCTGCACCTCGGGCGCATCGGTCGCCACCACCACCTGACGCGCCTGCGAGAGCGCGGCGCGGCGGGCCACGCGCACGATCATGGGCAGGCCGTGGATATCGGCCAGGGGCTTGTCGGGCAGGCGGGTGGAGGCCAGGCGTGCCGGGATGATGACGCTGAAGCTCATTCGCTGCGCAGTGGGACAGGGCTGCTCGGGCTGCCGGCGGGATCGATCACGCGGGCTTCGTTCTCCAGCATCACCGGGATGCCGTCGCGCACCGGGAAGGCCAGGCGGTCTGCATGGCAGATCAGCTCGGCTTCCTGGGCCTGGCGCTGCAGCTCCAGCGGGCCCTTGCAGATGGGGCAGACCAGCATTTCCAGCAGTCGGTTATCCATGATGGCTTACTTCTTCTTGTCGAGGCGCGGCAGCTGGGCCAGCAGCGCGCGCTCAAAGGATTCATCGGGCCTGAAGTCTAGCGCCACCACCCAGGCCTGGGTGGCGCCCAGGCGGGCCGGGTCCAGCTTGACCGCATCCTTTTCCGTGATCAGCAGCTCGGGCGTGTCGGCGGGCCAGGGCAGGGTGGCGAAGTCGTGGTGGTCGCTCAGCGCCAGCTCGCGGATCTGCAGGCCCTGCTCGCGCAGCATGCCGAAAAAGCGCTGCGGCTGGGCCAGGCCGGCGGCCGCCAGCAGCTCGCGCCCGCGCAGGGCCTGCAAAGCCTGCGGGCTGGCCGCCTGGCCCTGCCACCAGTCCTGCAGGCGCACGGCCCCGGCCAGGCGACGCCGGCCCAGATGGCCGGGCAGGGGCGTGCTGGGGGCGGGCGCGTTGTAGAGCACGATCTGGGGCTCGCTGGAGAGCGGGCGATTCTGGCGCAGCGGGCCGGCCGGCAGCAGGCGGCCATTGCCCAGGCCGCGTTCGTCAAAGACCAGCACGGAAAGTGCGCGCGGCAGGCGCCAGTGCTGCAGGCCGTCGTCGCTGATCAGCAGCTGAAGCCCAGGGTGGGCGGCCAGCAGGGCACGCGCGGCGGCCACGCGGTCGCGGCCCACGGCCACCGGAGCGCCGCTGCGCAGATGGATGAGCAGGGGTTCGTCCCCGGCCTCGCGCGCACGGCTTTCGCGCCGCACCAGATGGACCGGGCCTGTCAGGCTTTCGTCGCGGCCATAGCCGCGCGAGACCACGCCGGCTGAGATGCCCTGCTCGCGCAGCAGCTGCAGCAGGGCCAGGGTGGTGGGCGTCTTGCCGGCGCCGCCCACGATCCAGTTGCCCACCACGATGACGGGCACGGGCAGGGGCTCGGTGCGGCGCCAGCCCCAGCGGTAGAGCGCGGCATGGGCGCGGCTGAGCAGGCCGTAGAGTGCACCCAGGGGCCGCAGCAGCTGGGCCAGCGCACCGCCCTCGCGCCAGGCGCGCTGCAGGCGCTCGGCCGGGGCGCTGCTGTCGGCGCTCATCGGCCCTGGGTCTGGGCCGCGAAGGTCAGGCGCGAGAGCCCGGCGCGCCGCGCCGCATCCATCACATTGACCACCGACTGGTGGGCCGCGGCGGCGTCGGCCGAGACGATGACCATGGCCTCGGCATTGCCGCCCGAGGCCTGGCGCAGGGCCGCGGCCAGCAGCTCGGGCGCGCGCCCGTCCACCAGCTCGCGGTTGACCATATAGCGGCCATCGGCCGAGACAGCCACCAGCACCTCGCGCGGGCGGTCCTTCATGGCTTCCGCGTCGGCGCTGGGCAGGGTGACCTGCAGCTCGGTGAACTTGCTGTAGGTGGTAGACAGCATCAGGAAGATGAGCACCACCAGCAGCACATCGATGAAGGGGATGAGGTTGATCTCCGGTTCCTCATGGGGACGCTGGCGGAACTTCATCGCTGGAACCTCGCGAACGGTGAGCGGGGCCGCGCTTCAGCGCAGGCCGGTGCGCGAGGCCTGGGCCTGCGCCTGCATCTGGGCCTGGGCGGTGGCCTGCTGGGTGAAGCGCGTGAGGTGCGCCATGAAGCGCTCGCTGGCCTGCTCCATCTCCAGCACATAGGCTTCCACCCGGCCGCGGAAGTAGCGATAGCACATCAGTGAGGGGATGGCCACGATCAGGCCGAAGGCGGTGTTGTACAGGGCGATGGAGATGCCATGCGCCAGCTGGGTGGGGTTGCCGCCGGTGGGGCTCTGGCTGCCGAAGATCTCGATCATGCCCACCACCGTGCCCAGCAGGCCCAGCAGGGGCGCGGCCGTGGCAATGGTGCCCAGGGTGTTGAGGTAGCGCTCCAGCTTGTGGATGGCGGCGCGGCCGGCCAGCTCGAAGGTCTGGCGCAGGCGGGCGTCGGGCAGGCGGGGCTCGGCGATCACGGCGCGCAGGCCGGCGGCCAGCACCTGGCCCAGCAGGGAGTTGTCGGCCAGCTTGTTCACCACCTCGGCGCTGGGCAGCTGCTGGTTGGTGACCGAGATCACCTCGTCCAGCAGGGTGGGCGGGGCGATCTTGGCGCCGCGCAGGCTGGCGAAACGTTCGATGATCAGGGCCAGGGCCACCACGGAGCACAGCAGGAGCGGCCAGATCGGCCAGCCGGCCGCTTGTATGATCGAAAACAAGGCGTCTATCCCTTTGGTCTGCGACGGCCCGCCAATGGCGGACGCGCCCGGTAAAGCTGCGCGCGATTATGGCCCCAAGCCGGGCCGCGGCGATCCGACTCGGGTCAGGTCTTGCCCGGGGCCGCTTCACAATCCACCGAGCCTGTGGATAACTTTGTGGGCAAGCTGTTGCGGCCATGCCGCCGAGCCCGTGAAATCGGGCGCCGGCTTAGATTGCCTAGTTTTTAAGCAGGAAAAAGCTCTTGAAAAACAAGCGTTTATGCGCGTGTGACGTGACCGTGACGGGTCGAATAGGCCGCCAGGCCCCATCTGGCGCGGCTGTGGAGTTCTCGACCCGCGCCAATACTGGGTTTGCGCATGGTTGAGCCCTGGAAAGCCGCATCGCCACGGGTGGTCTGGGGGGTGGCGGGTCTGTTGCGCGCTGTCTCGGATGCGCTCAATGCCCGCTTTGCCGTCTGCACCGTGCAGGGCGAGATCTCGGGCTTCACCCGCGCCGCCAGCGGCCACAGCTACTTCAGCCTCAAGGACGCCGAGGGCGAGGCCGGCCTGCTGCGCTGCGCCATGTTCAGGCGGGCTGGCGGCTATCTGGATTTCACGCCCGGCGACGGCCAGCTGGTGGAGCTGCGCGGGCGCCTGGCCCTGTACGAGCCGCGCGGCGAGCTGCAGTTCATCGTGGAAAGCATGCGCCGCGCCGGGGCCGGGGCGCTGTATGAGCAGTTCCTGCGCCTCAAGGCCAAGCTGGAGGCCGAGGGCCTGTTCGATGCCTCGGTGAAGCGGGCCTTGCCGCGCTTTCCGCGCCGCATCGGCGTGATCACCTCCACCGCCGGCGCGGCCCTGCACGATGTGCTGACCGCCCTGCGCCGCCGCGCGCCCCAGGTGGAGGTCGTGGTCTACCCCAGCCCCGTCCAGGGGCCCGAGGCGCCGCCGGCCCTGGTGCGCGCCCTGCACCTGGCCAATGCCCGCGCCGCCGAGGACGGGCTGGATCTGCTGCTGCTGTGCCGCGGCGGCGGCTCGCTGGAAGACCTCTGGGCCTTCAATGACGAGCGGGTGGTGCGGGCCGTGGCCGGCTCGGCCCTGCCCCTGGTCTGCGGTGTGGGCCATGAGACCGATATGACCCTGTGCGATCTGGCGGCCGATCTGCGCGCGCCCACGCCCACGGCCGCGGCCGAGCTGGCGGCGCCGGCCCGCGCGGTGGAGCTGGATCGGCTGGGGGCCCTGGCCCGCGCCCTGCAGCGCCGCATGGACCAGCGCCTGGACCAGGCCGCCCAGCGCCTGGACCGCGCCGGCCTGCTGCTGGCCCGGCCCAGCGTCGCCCTGGCCCAGCAGCGCCGCCGCCTGGCCCTGCTGGAGCAGCGCTGGGGTCAGGCCTTGCCACGGCGCGTGGAACGCCAGCAGCAGACGCTGGCTCAGCTGGCCCAGCGCCACCAGCGCGCCAGCGGGGCGCTGATCGCCCGGCAGGATCTGCTGTTGGCCGGCCTGCAGGCGCGGCTGCAGGCCCTGGACCCCAAGCGCGTGCTGGCGCGGGGCTATGCCTGGCTGGACGATGGCCAGGGCCGTGCGCTGGCCTCGGTGAGCCAGCTGCAGCCTGGACAGCAGGTCAATGCGGTGCTGGCGGATGGCGAGGCCAGCCTCGAGGTTCTCGGCACCCGCGTGGGGTCATAGGCGAGCTGCCTACAATGGCCGCCGGACCGAGATCATCCACCCAAACGATTCAAGAGGAGTTGATATGGAACATACCCTGCCGCCGCTGCCTTACGCCATCGATGCCCTGGCACCGCACTACAGCAAGGAAACGCTCGAGTTCCACCACGGCAAGCACCACAACGCCTATGTGGTGAACCTGAACAATCTGCAAAAGGGCACCGAGTTCGAGAGCAAGACCCTGGAGGAGATCGTCAAGACCTCCAGCGGCGGCATCTACAACAACGCCGCCCAGATCTGGAACCACACCTTCTTCTGGAACTGCATGAAGCCCAATGGCGGCGGCGCGCCCAGCGGCAAGCTGGCCGAGGCCATCAACGCCAAGTGGGGCAGCTACGAGGCCTTCAAGGAAGCCTTCGTCAAGAGCGCCGTGGGCAACTTCGGTTCCGGCTGGACCTGGCTGGTGAAGAAGGCCGACGGTTCGGTGGACATCGTCAACACCGGCGCCGCCGGCACCCCGCTGACCACCGCTGACACGGCCCTGCTGACCGTCGACGTGTGGGAACACTCCTACTACATCGACTACCGCAATCTGCGCCAGAAGTTTGTCGAGACCTTCCTGGGCAATCTGGTGAACTGGCAGTTCGCCGAAGCCAACTTCGGCTGATCGCTGCGCCCTGAGGGCCAGCAAGCACAAGGCCGGCGTGAGCCGGCCTTTTTCATGGGGCCGGCTTGTCGCCGGTCACATTTCACGGGGGGCCGGCTTGTCGCCGGCCCTTGTCATTTCCAGGGGCCGCCCTGCAGTCGGGCACCCGCCTTGATGGCGCGCTTGGCGAACCAGCCCTGGTTCATCTCCAGCGCAAAGCGCACCGGCTCGGCCGAGCAGTGCGAGGCTTCGCTCATAGCCTGCATATCGGCGATGTTGACGATGCTGCCGTCGTCGGCCACGAAGGCGATGGACAGGGGCAGCAGGGTGTTCTTCATCCAGAAGCACTGCACGCCCGGCTGCTCGAAGACGAAGAGCATGCCGGCATTCACGGGCATGCTCTTGCGGTGCATCAGGCCGGTGGCGCGCTGCTCCTGGGTCTCGGCCACTTCAGCCTGGATCAGGTGCATGCCGGCGCTGAGCTGGATGGCGGGCAGCTGCTGGGGGCCGCTCTGGGCGAGGGCCGAGGCGCTGAGCAGGGCGGCCAGGGTGGCCGAGATCAGTGTCTTGATATAGATCATGTCGCGGGATCGGGGTGGTCCCTAGATTATGGGCCGAGCAAGAAGCCCATGATGAGCAGCGCAATCCTCACCCATGACGACGCCCCGGCCCTGGATGAGCGCGAGGCCCAGGCCGGCTTCACTGAATGGCGGGGGGAGGGCGAAGCCCTGTCCCAGCTGCGCCTCTCGGGCCTGCACTGTGCCGCCTGTGCCGGCATCATCGAGCGTGCCCTGGAGGGGCAGCCGGGCGTGATCTCGGCCCGGGTCCATGCCGCGGCCGAGCGCCTGCAGCTGCGCTGGGATCCGCGCCAGGCGCGTTTGAGCGAGCTGCTGGCGCGGGTGCGCCGCGCCGGCTACGGGGCCGAGCCCGATCTGGCCGCCAGCGCACGCGAGCTGCGCGAGCGCGAGCAGCGCCGGGCGGTCTGGCGCCTCTTTGTGGCGGCCTTCATGATGATGCAGGTCATGATGCTGGCCTGGCCCTCCTATGTGGCGGCGCCCGGCGAGCTCGGCGCGGACCTGCGCCAGCTCCTGAACTGGGGCTCCTGGGTGCTGTCCCTGCCGGTGCTGCTGTTCTCGGCCGGCCCCTTCTTCGCCGCGGCCTGGGCCCAGCTGCGCCAGCGCCGCCTGGGCATGGACGTGCCGGTGGCCCTGGGCATTGCGGTGACCTTCATCGCCAGCAGCGGCGCCACTTTTGATCCCAGCGGGCCTTTCGGCCACGAGGTCTATTTCGATTCCCTCACCATGTTCGTGAGCTTTCTGCTGGCCGGGCGCTGGCTGGAGCTGCGGGCGCGCCACCGCGTGGCGCAGGAGCTGGAAAGCGCGGTCTCGCGCCTGCCCGATCTGGTGGAGCGGGTGCTGGATGTGCAGAGCGGTCACAGCGAGCGCGTGCTGCCCAGCCGCCTGCGTGCCGGTGATCTGCTGCGCGTGCCCCTGGGTGCGGCCTTTGCGGCCGATGGTCGGGTGGAGCAGGGCAGCACGGCGGCGGACGAGGCCCTGCTCTCCGGCGAATCGGCCCCCGTGCCCAAGCAGGTGGGTGATGCGGTGGTGGCGGGCAGCCTGAATCTGGGGGCGCCGGTGCTGGTGCGTGTGGAGCGCGTGGGCGCCGACACGCGCTACGAGGCCATCGTGCGCCTGATGCGCGAGGCCCTGGAGCGCCGCCCCGCCGCCCAGCTGCTGGCCGAGCGCGTGGCCGGTCCCTTCCTGTGGGCGGTGCTGCTGCTGGCGGCCGGCGGGGCGGTGGTCTGGAGCCAGATCGCGCCGGAGCGGGCGGTCTGGGTGGCCGTCTCGGTGCTCATCGTCACCTGCCCCTGTGCCCTGTCCCTGGCGGCGCCCTCGGCCTGGCTGGCCGCGGCCGGGCATCTGGCGCGGCGTGGCGTGCTGCTGGCCCGGCTGGAACTGCTGGAAACCATGGCCAAGGTGGATACCGTGGTGCTGGACAAGACCGGCACCCTCAGCGAGGAGGGCATGGGCCTGCTGCGCAGCAGCGGCCCGGCCGACTGGCTGCCCCGGGCCGCAGCCCTGGCGGCCCTGTCCCAGCATGTGTTTGCCCGCGCCCTGGTGCAGGCCGTGCCCGGGCTGGCCACGGACGCCGGCTGGCAGGATGTGGAAGAGCTGCCCGGCCGCGGCTTGCAGGCCCGCGACGGCGCTGGCCGGCTCTGGCGTCTGGGTTCGCTGGCATGGCTGGGTGGCGAGGGGCTGGATGCCGAGGCGCAGCTCGCCTTCGGCCCCGCGGACGGCGGGCAACGCCTGACCCTGGTCTTCGGCGAGCGCCTGCGCGCCGATGCGGCCGAGGCCGTGGCCCGCCTGCATGCTCTGGGTCTCAATACCCTGCTGCTTTCGGGTGACAGCCCGGCGCGGGTGCAGGCCCTGGCCGAGCGCGCCGGGGTGCAGCGCGCCCTGGGCGGCGCCAGCCCCGAGGACAAGCTGGCCGAGGTGGCCCGCCTGCAGGCCGCCGGCCACAAGGTGCTGATGCTGGGCGACGGGGTGAACGATGCGCCGGTGCTGGCGCGCGCCGATGCCAGTCTGGCCATGGGGCAGGGGGCGCTGCTGGCGCGCAGCCAGGCCGACGGGGTGCTGCTCTCGGGCCGCCTGGCCGATCTGGCGCGGCTGCGCGCGCTGGCCCTGCGCACCCGGCGCGTGATCCGCCAGAACCTGGGCTGGGCGGCGGTCTACAACGCCGCCTGCATCCCCCTGGCCCTGGCCGGCCTGTTGCCGCCCTGGGCGGCGGGCATGGGCATGGCCCTGAGCTCGCTGTTCGTGGTCTTGAACGCGCTGCGTCTGCAGCAGCGCGGCTGACGGAAGAAAGAAGAAGCCTTCATGGAGATCCTCTACCTGCTGGTGCCGCTGTCCGTGGTGCTGGTCCTGGGCATCGTCGGGGTGTTCGGCTGGGCGCTGAACAGCGGCCAGCTGGAAGACCTGGAACGTGAGGGCGAACGTATCTTCGACGATGAAAGCAAGGGGGAAACGCCCCCGGTTGATGGCGATCAAGCCCCGTTGGTGGGCCGACGCTGAGAATTTTCCCGAGCATCATCAAAGGAGCGTCACGATGACGAGTGGGGCAAGCGGGCGTACAGGGCCCGTATATGAGGACGGGGTAGTCCGTGCGTTTGCACTGGCCACCGTGTTCTGGGGCGTCGTCGGCTTCCTGGTCGGCGTCTTCGTCGCGGCCCAGCTCGCTTTCCCCGATCTCAACATCGAGCCCTGGCTGAACTTCGGTCGCACGCGCCCGCTGCACACCTCGGCCGTGATCTTCGCCTTCGGCGGCAACGCGCTGATCGCCACGTCCTTCTACGTCGTGCAGCGCACCTGTCAGACCCGGCTGTTCGCGCCCGGCCTGGCCTGGATCACCTTCTGGGGTTGGCAGCTCGTGATCCTGTCCGCGGTGGCGACCCTGCCGCTGGGCATCACCAGCGGCAAGGAATACGCCGAGCTGGAATGGCCCATCGACATCCTGATCACCCTGGTGTGGGTCAGCTATGCCGTGGTCTTCTTCGGTACCGTGGGCATCCGCAAGGTGCGCCACATCTATGTGGCCAACTGGTTCTTCGGCGCCTTCATCATCGCCGTGGCCCTGCTGCATCTGGTCAACAGCGCCGCGATTCCCGTGAGCCTGTTCAAGAGCTACTCGGCCTTCTCGGGCGTGCAGGATGCGCTGACGCAATGGTGGTACGGCCACAATGCCGTGGGCTTCTTCCTGACGGCCGGCTTCCTCGGCATGATGTACTACTTCATCCCGAAGCAGGTGAACCGTCCGGTCTATTCCTACCGCCTGTCGATCATCCACTTCTGGGCCCTGATCTTCATGTATATCTGGGCCGGTCCGCACCACCTGCACTATACGGCGCTGCCCGACTGGGCGCAGACGCTCGGCATGGTCTTCTCGGTCATGCTGTGGATGCCCTCCTGGGGCGGCATGATCAACGGCCTGATGACGCTTTCGGGCGCCTGGGACAAGATCCGTACCGACCCGATCGTGCGCATGATGGTCATGGCCGTCGCCTTCTACGGCATGGCGACCTTCGAGGGCCCGATGATGTCGATCAAGTCGGTCAACTCGCTCAGCCACTATACGGACTGGACCATCGGCCACGTGCATTCGGGCGCGCTCGGCTGGAACGGCCTCATCACCTTCGGCGCGCTGTATCACCTGATCCCGCGCATGTATGGCCGCACCGAGATGTACTCCAAGCGCGCCATCGAGCTGCACTTCTGGATCGCGACCCTGGGCATCGTGCTCTACATCGCCGCGATGTGGATCGCCGGTGTGATGCAGGGCCTGATGTGGCGTGCCACCAACCCGGACGGCACCCTGGTCTACAGCTTTGTTGAGAGCGTGAAGGCGACCTACCCGTTCTATGTGATCCGTCTGTGCGGCGGCCTGCTGTACCTGGGTGGCATGTGCGTGATGGCCTGGAACGTGGTGATGACGGCCCGTGTAGGTCGCTATCAGCCGGTGCCCGTGCCCGCTGTTGTCGCCCACGCCTGAGGAGGAACAAGAAATGGCATCGACAAGCAAGCCCGTGGGCGGCCACGAGAAGATCGAAACCAGCAACTTCCTGATGATCGTGCTGGTGCTGCTGACCGTGCTGGTCGGCGGCGTGGTCGAGATCGTGCCGCTGTTCTTCCAGCGCTCCACCACCCAGCCGGCGCCCGGGCTCAAGCCCTACACGCCGCTGGAGCTCGCCGGCCGCAACCTCTACATCCGCGAGGGCTGCTATGCCTGCCACTCTCAGATGATCCGCACCCTGCGCGACGAGGTGGAGCGCTACGGCCCCTATTCGCTGGCTGTCGAATCGAAATACGACCACCCCATGCTCTGGGGCTCGAAGCGCACCGGCCCGGACCTTGCCCGCCTCGGCGGCAAGTACAGCGACGAATGGCACCGCATCCACCTGATCAATCCGCGTGATCTGGTGCCCGAGTCGAACATGCCCGCCTACCCCTGGCTGGCCAGCTCGGCCCTCAAGCCCGAGGAGATGGCGCCCAAGCTGAAGGCCCTGCGCACCCTGGGCGTGCCTTACAGCGACGCCGAGGTGGCCGGTGCGGCCGAGGCCGTCAAGGGCAAGACCGAGCTGGAGGCAGTGATCGCCTATCTGCAGGTCATGGGCACATCGCTCAAGTGAGCGGCAAGGAGCTCGCAATGGATATCAATGATCTGAGAAGCGCCGTCACGGTGCTGCTGCTGATGATGTTTGCAGGCATCGTGGCCTGGGTCTACAGCAGCCGGCGCGACAAGCGCGCCTTCGACGAACTGGCGGCCTTGCCCCTGCGTGAGGAGCAAGGCGGGAGCGAACAATGAGCAGTGATTTCATTTCCAACGGCTGGTCCGTCTTCGTGGCCGCGGCCACGATCCTGGGCCTGGTGTTCTGCGTCGTGCTGCTGATCATCGCCTCGCGGCGCAAGGTCATGGCCGGCGACAACACCACCGGTCACACCTGGGACGAGGACCTGCGTGAACTCAACAACCCGCTGCCGCGCTGGTGGATGGGCCTGTTCGTGCTCACCGTGGTCTTCGCAGGCGCCTACCTGGCCCTGTATCCGGGCCTGGGCAGTGCCGAGGGCTCGCTCAAGTGGAGCAGCACCGGCCAGTACCAGGCCGAGCAGGAGAAGGCCCGCGCCGCGCTGAGCGAGGTCTATGCCAAGTACGCCGGCATGCCGGTGGAACAGCTGGCCGGCAACACCCAGGCCATGGGCATTGGCGAGCGCCTGTTCGCCGACAACTGCGCGGCCTGCCATGGCGAGGATGCCAAGGGCAGCAAGGGCTTTCCCAATCTGACCGATGGCGACTGGCTCTACGGTGGCTCGCACGACACCATCGTCGAGACCATCACCAAGGGCCGCATCGGCCAGATGCCTCCGATGGCCGCGGCCGTGGGTGGCCCCGAGGATGTGCGCAATCTGGCCAACTATGTGCTGAGCCTCTCGGGCAGCCCGCACAACTCCGTCGCCGCCCAGCTGGGCAAGGCCAAGTTCGGTGCCTGCGCGGCCTGCCATGGTGCCGACGGCAAGGGCAACCAGGCCCTGGGTGCGCCGAACCTGACCGACAAGATCTGGCTGCATGGCTGGGGTGAGGATGCCGTGATCGCGATGATCAACAACGGCAAGACCAACCAGATGCCCGCCCATGGCGAGCGTCTGAGCCCCGAGCAGATCCGCGTGCTGGGTGCCTATGTGTGGAGTCTGTCCAACACCGGCGCCAAGACGCAGTGAGCGCATGATGGCCGTGGTCACCAAGACGCGGTAGAACGCCAGGAAGCCAAGTTCAGGGAGGGCGTACGCGCCGGGTCGACATGAGCAGCAGTAGCAGCAGTACCAGCCAAGCCGCCAAGGTGATTCCCATCAGCCCCGCCACGCCCGAGGAGGGCGGGGCGGTGGAGATGGTGTCGCTCTACGAGGCCCAGAAGAAGATCTATCCGCGCAGCGTGCGCGGCTGGTTCGCCGCCTGGCGCTGGGTGCTGGTCTGGGCCACGCAGCTGCTGTTCTACGGCCTGCCCTGGCTGGACTGGAACGCGCGCCAGGCCGTGCTCTTCGACCTGGGCACGCGCCGTTTCTACATCTTCGGCATGGTCCTGTACCCGCAGGACTTCATCTACCTGACGGCGCTGCTGATGCTCTCGGCCTATGCGCTGTTCTTCTTCACCGCGGTGGCGGGGCGTCTGTGGTGCGGCTATGCCTGCCCGCAGACGGTCTACACCGAGATCTTCATGTGGGTGGAGCAGAAGTTCGAAGGCGACCGCGTGGCGCGCATGAAGCTCGACGCCGGCCCCTGGAACCTCAACAAGCTTTGGCGCAAGAGCGGCAAGCAGATCGCCTGGATCGCCATCGGCCTGTGGACCGGCTTCACCTTCGTGGGCTACTTCACGCCCATCAAGGTGCTGGCGGCCGAGGTGGCCCGCCTGGGCCTGGGGCCCTGGGAGTGGTTCTGGGTGCTGTTCTACGGCTTCGCCACCTACGGCAATGCCGGCTATATGCGCGAGCAGGTGTGCAAGTACATGTGCCCCTATGCGCGCTTCCAGAGCGCGATGTTCGACCGCGACACCCTGATCATCAGCTACGACACCGAGCGCGGCGAGCCCCGCGGCTCGCGCTCCAAGAAGGCCGATCCCAAGACCCTGGGTCTGGGTTCCTGCATCGACTGCACCCTGTGCGTGCAGGTCTGCCCCACCGGCATCGACATCCGCAAGGGCCTGCAGTACGAGTGCATCGGCTGCGCCGCCTGCATCGACGTCTGCGACGAGGTGATGGACAAGATGAGCTATCCCCGGGGCCTGATCCGCTACGACACCGAGAACGGCCTGGAGCAGCATCTCACCGGCGTGCAGCGCTGGCGCCGCGTGCTGCGCCCGCGCGTGCTGATCTACGGCAGCATCCTGCTGCTGCTCTCCGCGGCCATGGTGGCCAGCCTGGCCCTGCGCATGCCCTTCAAGGTGGACGTGGTGCGCGACCGCGCATCCCTGGCCCGCCAGATCGAGGACGGCGTGATCGAGAACGTCTACCGCCTGCAGCTGATGAACGCCACCGAGCGCCCGCAGCGCTACGAGGTGACGGTCGAGGGCCTGCCGGGTCTGGCCCTGAGCCGCCCGGTGGACGCCACCCTGGCGCCGGCCGAAGCCCGCTGGGTCTCGGTGTCGCTGCGCCTGCCGCCCGAAGGCGCGGCGCGCAGCGGTGCCGGCGCCCATCCCATCCACTTCCAGATCCGCCGCCTGGCCTCCGACGAGGACGCCGAGCGCGCGCTGAGCGAGAAGTCCACCTTTGTGGTGCCGCGCTGAAGCGGCCCGCCCATCCCTCAACCGCCCCGCAAGGAGAGCCCGCATGAACACCGCCACCGCGCCTGCAGTGCCCGAAACCGCCCCGCGCCCCTGGTGGCGCTTCGGCATGATGTGGCTGGTGGTGGGCGGCCCGCTGGCCGTGGTCATCGCCTCCTTCGCCACCCTGATGCTGGCCCTGACCCATCCCGATCCGGTGATCGAGTCGCGCGACGACACGGCCGCGGATGTGCGCCAGATCCAGTCCGAGACGCCAGCGCTCAAGGCCCGCAACCACGCCGCCACCGGCGGCCGCTAGGCCATGGACGCCGCGAGCTCCCTGCCGGTCACGCGGCGCTCGCGCCGCCTGATGGCCGCGCTCTGGCCCTCGTTTCTGATGGCCGCGGTGCTGGAAGGCCTGGTCTTCAGCCTGCTGGACCCCGAGCTGCTGGACGCGCGCCTGAGCCATGCCGGCCTCTCGCCGCTGGCGGTCTACAGCCTGGCCTTCCTGGCCTTCTGGGCCGTCACGGCTCTGGCCTCGGGCCTGAGCCTGCTGCTGGCGGAGGACTGAACGCCGCGCTGCGGCGCGCGCAAAGCAAAACCCCGTTCGCCCACCCGGCCTGGGGCAGGATGCGGGAACGGGGTTCTTCGCTTCGGCGGACCTCGGTGACGAGGCCTGCGGGTGTCAGCAGCTGCTGCTGTTGATCAGGGCCTGCAGACCGGCCTGGTCCAGGATGCGGATCTGGCGCTGCTTCACTTCCAGCAGGCCTTCTTCCTGGAACTTGGAGAAGGTGCGGCTCACGGTTTCGAGCTTCAGGCCCAGATAGCTGCCGATCTCCTCGCGCGTCATGCGCAGCACCAGGCTGGAGGCCGAGAAGCCGCGCGCCTGCAGGCGCTGGGTCAGGTTCAGCAAAAAGGCGGCCAGGCGCTCCTCGGCGCGCATGCTGCCCAGCAGCAGCATCACGCCATGGTCGCGCACGATCTCGCGGCTCATGATCTTGTGGAACTGGTGCTGCAGATCGGTGAACTCGCGCGAGAGCTCTTCGAGCTGGCCGTAGGGAATCACGCAGACCTGGGAGTCCTCGAGCGCCACGGCGTCGCAGCTGTGGCGGTCATTGCTGATGCCGTCCAGCCCCAGCAGCTCGCCGGCCATCTGGAAGCCGGTGACCTGGTCGCGGCCGTCCTCGGCCGAGACGCAGGTCTTGAAGAAACCGGTGCGCACCGCATAGAGCGATTGGAAGGCATCGCCGGCGCGGAACAGGGTGTCGCCGCGCGAGACGCTGCGGCGCGTGGCCACCAGGGTGTCGAGCTGGTCCAGGTCATTCTTGGACAGACCCACGGGCAGGCAGAGCTCGCGCAGATTGCAGCTGGAGCAGGCAACCTTGAAGGGTTCGATCTTGACGGCGCCCGCGTCGTGGGCGCGCGGCAGGGCCCGGCCGGGGCACTCGCCAGCGGTGGCGTTCTGGCCCGGGCAGGACATGGCTTGCGTGGTGGTGGACATGATGCTCCTCAAGATGCTGGCCATTGTTGATCCGGGCCTGCGCATGAAGCTTGACGTGCATCAAGGGCCGGCCAGCCAGGCTTGGCACAGTGCATCCATGCCTGCATGCCTCACACCGCCCGCCATCAGCGAAGACCTGCTGCGTCGCTACGACATCGCGGGGCCGCGCTACACCTCCTACCCGACGGCCGACCGCTTTGTCGAGGCCTTCACCGTCCAGCAGTACGAGCAGGCCCTGGCCCAGCGCGCCAGCGGGGCCCTGGTGGGCGGCGGCGCGCCGCTGTCGCTGTATGTGCACATCCCCTTCTGCGAGTCGGTGTGCTACTACTGCGCCTGCAACAAGGTCATCACCCGCCACCATGAGCGGGCCACCGAGTATCTGCAGGCCCTGCGCACCGAGATGGACCTGACCCTGCAGCAGCTGGGCCGTGCGCCCGGGGTCTCGCAGCTGCACTTCGGCGGCGGCTCGCCCACCTTCCTCAGCGATGAGGAACTGGCCCAGCTGATGCAGGACATCCAGCAGCGCTTCCGCCTGGCGCCCGGGGCCGAGATCTCCATCGAGGTGGATCCGCGCACCGTCACCACCGAGCGCCTGCGCCATCTGCGCGATCTGGGCTTCAACCGCCTGTCCTTCGGCGTGCAGGACTTCGACCCCGCGGTGCAGAAGGCGGTGCACCGCCAGCAGAGCTACGAGGACGTGGAGGCCCTGATGCGCGATGCGCGCACCCTGGGCTACGAGTCCATCAATGTGGATCTGATCTACGGTCTGCCCCTGCAGACCGCCGCCTCCTTCCAGCGCACCATCGCCCAGGTGGCCCAGCTGCGGCCCGACCGCATCGCGCTCTACGGCTATGCGCATCTGCCGCAGCGCTTCAAGCCGCAGCGCCGCATCGACATCGCCCAGCTGCCGGTGGCCGGCGACAAGCTGGCCATGCTCTCGGGCGCCATCAGCGGCTTCCTGGCCCAGGGCTACACCTATATCGGCATGGACCACTTCGCCCTGCCCACCGATGCACTCTCGGTGGCCAAGCGCCAGGGCCGCCTGCACCGCAACTTCCAGGGCTACAGCACCCAGGCGGACTGCGATCTGATCGGCCTGGGCGTCTCGGCCATCGGCCGGGTGGGCGTGACCTACAGCCAGAACGCCAAGACCCTGGACGAGTACTACGACCTGCTGCGCCAGGGCCAGCTGCCCATCACCCGCGGCCTGGCACTCAACCGCGACGATCTGGTGCGCCGCGCCATGATCATGGCCCTGATGTGCCAGGGCCGGGTGGAGTTCGAGTCCATCGAGCTGGCGCATCTGATCAAGGTGCCGGACTATTTCCGTACCGAGCTGGAGCAGTTGCGGCCCCTGCAGGAGGCCGGTATGGTGCAGCTGAGTGCCGACGCAATCGAGGTCACGGCCCTGGGCTGGTACTTTGTGCGCGCGGTGGCCATGGTGTTCGACCGCTATCTGCAGGCCGACCGCACCCGCGCCCAGTTCTCCAAGATCATCTGAGCCCCCCCACCACCTTCACTCAGCGCATGGATGGAGCCCTTGTCACCTCGGCCCTGCTCATGGGCCTGGCCGGCGCGCCGCACTGCACCGCCATGTGCGGCGCGGCCTGTGCCGGCCTGAGCCGGGGTGGGGCAGGGCCGGCCTGGAGCTTTCATCTGGCCCGTGTGCTGAGCTATGCCCTGGGCGGCGCCCTGGCCGCGGCCAGCGTGGGCTGGGCCGCCCAGCTGGGCCAGGCCAGCGCCCTGCTGCGGCCCCTGTGGGTGATGCTGCATATGGCCGCCCTGGGCCTGGGCCTCTTCCTGCTGTGGCGTGGGCGCCAGCCGGCCTGGCTGGAGAACCTCGGGGCGCGCAGCGAGCGTGTGCTGCGCGTCTCCGTGGCCGGCCTGGGGGCGGGTCAGGCGGTGATCAGCGCCCCCCCGCGGCCAGCGCGCGTGCCGGCTTGGGCGGCCTGGCGTGGCTGGCCTGGCCCTGCGGCCTGCTGCAATCGGCCCTGGTGGTGGCGGCCCTGGCCTCCGGCCCGCTGCAGGGCGCGGCGGTGATGACGGCCTTTGCCGCCGCCTCGGGCCTGGGTCTGGTGCTGGGCCCCATGCTGCTGGCCCGGCTCTTCGGCCAGGGCGGCAGCGCCTGGGCCGTGCGCCTGGCCGGCCTGAGCCTGGCGGCGGCCTCGCTCTGGGCTCTGGGCCATGGGGTCTGGGCCCAGGTGGCCGCCTGGTGCAGCTAGGCCCGCGGTGCATGACGCGCCCCGATGAACAGGGCGCACGTCCCCAAGACTTATATAAGACTCAGGCCCTGGCATAGAATCGCCGCGACCTTGTTCCACAGCACGCCCCGCGCGTCAGAAGCCTACCCATGTACCAACACATCCAGGTGCCCGCAGGCGGGCAGAAGATCACCGTCAACGACGACTTCTCGCTGAACGTGCCCGACCAGCCCATCATTCCCTTCATCGAGGGTGATGGCACCGGCCTGGACATCACGCCGGTGATGATCAAGGTGGTGGATGCGGCCGTGGCCAAGGCCTATGGCGGCGCCAAGCAGATCCACTGGATGGAGATCTACGCGGGCGAGAAGTCCACCCGCGTCTACGGTCCGGACGTCTGGCTGCCGGAAGAGACCCTGCAAGTGCTGCGGGACTATGTGGTCTCGATCAAGGGCCCGCTGACCACGCCGGTGGGCGGCGGCATCCGCTCGCTCAATGTGGCCCTGCGCCAGGAGCTGGACCTCTATGTCTGCCTGCGCCCGGTGCGCTATTTCAAGGGCGTGCCCTCGCCGCTGAAGCAGCCGGAGAAGACCGATATGGTGATCTTCCGCGAGAACTCGGAAGACATCTATGCCGGCATCGAGTTCGAGGCCGAGAGCGACAAGGCCAGGAAGCTGATCGCCTTCCTGCAGAGCGAGTTCGGCGTCAAGAAGATCCGCTTCCCCGAGACCTCGGGCCTGGGCCTGAAGCCGGTCTCGCGCGAGGGCACCGAGCGCCTGGTGCGCAAGGCCATCCAGTACGCCATCGACAATGACAAGCCCAGCGTGACCCTGGTCCACAAGGGCAACATCATGAAGTACACCGAGGGCGCCTTCCGCGACTGGGGCTATGCCCTGGCGCAGAAGGAGTTCGGCGCCGAGCTGATCGACGGCGGCCCCTGGGTCAAGCTCAAGAACCCGCGCACGGGCCGCGACATCGTGGTCAAGGACAGCATCGCCGATGCCTTCCTGCAGCAGATCCTGATGCGCCCCGCCGAGTACTCGGTGATCGCCACCCTGAACCTCAATGGCGACTACATCTCCGACGCGCTGGCGGCCCAGGTGGGCGGCATCGGCATCGCCCCGGGCGCCAATCTGAGCGACTCGGTGGCCATGTTCGAGGCCACGCATGGCACCGCGCCCAAGTACGCCGGCAAGGACTATGTGAACCCCGGCAGCGAGATCCTCTCGGCCGAGATGATGCTGCGCCATATGGGCTGGACGGCGGCGGCCGACCTCATCATCCGCGCCATGGAGAAGGCCATCCTGTCCAAGAAGGTGACCTATGACTTCGCCCGCCTGCTGGACGGCGCCACCCAGGTCTCCTGCTCGGGCTTCGGCCAGGTCATGATCGATTGCATGGAAGACTGAGCGCCCGGCAATCCGGCCGCCCATGAAAAAAACCCGCGCGGCCGGCCGGCCCGCGGGTTTTGTTTTGTTGGGGCGGGGAGGGGCGCGGTTCAGATCTTGCGGCCGCGGTACCACTCGCTGCCGCGCATCAGGGCCGCCTGCTGGACCTCGCGCTGGCGCTGCTCGGTCTCGCGGGCCAGGGCGTCCCATTCCTCCCAGCAGGAGTCGCTCACCTCCAGGCCCTCGATGCCGGCCTGCGGGCGCAGCACTTGGCTGGCGGCCCGCAGACGTTCGCTCAGGCTGCCGATCAGGGTGGCGGGGCGGGTGGGGGCGATGGCGCTCATGGGGGTACTCCTGGCTCGCCTCCACTGTAGAGAGCCGCTCCCGGCCACGCCACCCGCGAACGCAGGGCGCACACCCCCCGCAGCCGCGGGGGGTAGGGCTGTCGGCTTCAGGCCGGCTTCAGCGTGCAGACAGGTGCAGGCGCAGGCGACGCATCAGGCTGCCCAGCAGGGGCACGCTCTCGTAGAGCTGGCGCGCCGGGTCCCAGTGGTCCTGATGCACCAGCACGCGGCCCTGCTCGTCAAAGCGCAGATGGCTGGTGCCCTGGATGCAGCGTGGCGTGCCCTGTTTGTCGCGCGAGCGGAAGTGGAAGTTCCACAGCAGGAAGGCACCGCCGCCGGCGCCCAGGGCGGCGTCCAGCACCTCGAAGCGGGGCGCATCCACGGTCTCGAACATATGCTCGAAGACCCGGCGGATGGCGGCCGGGCCGATCACCTCATTGAAGGGGTCGACGAAACGGGCCTGGGGCGCGAACAGGGTTTCCAGCGCGCCCAGGGTGTTGGGGGCCAGGGTTTCGTAGATGGCGATCAGGCGCGTCAGGCGCGGATCCTTGCAGCTCAATGGGTCCAAGGCGGGGCTCGTGTCGGGCATTGGGTGAATGGATCAAAGCCCCGTAGTGCGGCGCACGGCGCCCACATAGAGGCGGTGCGGCAGCAGTTGTAGCAGCTTCAGCCAGTTGGTGAAGCGGCGCGGGAAGTGGATGTCGAAGCGGCCCCGGGCCCAGCCGCGCAGGATGTGCTCGGCGGCCTCCTCGGGCGAGATCAGGGCCGGCATGCGAAAGCGGTTCTGTGCCGTGAGCGGGGTTTCCACAAAGCCGGGATTGATCACCGACACGCCGATGCCGCGCGGCTGCAGCTCCAGGAAGAGGATCTCGGCCAGGTGCTGCATGGCCGCCTTGCTGGGCCCGTAGGCCAGGGCCTGGGGCAGGCCGCGGTAGCCCGCCACGCTGGCCACCAGGCTCAGATGGCCATGGCCCTGGCGTAGCAGCTGGGGCAGCAGGGGCTCCAGCACGCGCAGGGCGCCTACATAGTTGATCTCCAGATGGCGCAGCATGGGCTCCAGCCGGTAGTGCGCCACATCCAGGGCCTCGTAGTGCCCGGCGCAGTACAGCACCAGATCCACCTGACCGGCGCGCGCCATCAGCCGGGTCCAGGCCTGCTGCAGGCTGTCGGGATCGGACACGTCCAGGGGCAGGGCCTCGGCGCCTGCATGGGTCTGGCAGAACTGCGCCAGGGCCTCGGCCGAGCGGGCCGAGACCAGGACCTGGGCGCCCTGCTGGTGCAGCCGCGCGGCCGTGGCCCGACCGATGCCCGAGGAGGCACCGATGATCCAGACGACGCGACCGCGCCAGTCCTGCAGCTTGGGATTGGCAGACATGGGGAGCTGTTCGCTTTCTGGGGTCTCAGGCGCGGCGCAGCGAGATCAGCACCTCGCCCACCTGCACGCCGAACTTGCTCATGCTGGCGCGGTTGAGCACCGTGCTCTCGTCGATCAGGTACATCCAGTCGTCGAAATCGATGTCGTAGACGCTGCCGCGCACCGGCACCTGCAGGGTGTAGCGCCAGTTGAAGGCCGGCCCCACCGATTCGCCCAGGGCCTCGCCCACCACATCGTCGGCGCGGCCGCTGTAGCGGTTTTCGCCCAGGCGCTGCAGGCGCCAGACGCGGCGCTGGCGCTCGCCGTCGTCAAAGAGGAAGTTCTCGTCCAGCGTGCCGCGATCGCCCTGCCAGCTGCAGTCCAGCGTGGCATAGAGGCGCCGCGCGACCCGGCCGCCGCGCTCGCTCACGATGCCGTGGGCCAGCACCCGGCCGTCGAAGAAGCGGCGCAGGTCGAAGACGGGGGTCTGGCCGCGGTGGTCGGCCAGGCTGGGGCCGCTGGAGCAGCCGCTGAGCAGGGCGCCGGCAGCGGCACCGCCGCCGAGCAGCAGGAGTTGGCGTCGGGTGGGTGTGGGCATGGTGGTCTCTTGGGGCAAGCGGTGGTCAGGGTTCGGCGCCCGGGCCGCGCGCCCAGTGCCACAGCAGGGCGACGGCCAGCAGCTTGAGGGCGCAGGGCAGGGCCACATAGGCCAGGCCCAGGGCCTGCAGGGCCTCGGGGGCGCGGGCGCCGGGGGTGTAGCCGGCCAGGGCCAGCAGGGGCAGAGCCGCGCCGGCGGCCAGGCCCAGATTGAGCTTGCTGGCGGCCGTCCACCAGCCAGCGTAGGCGCCGGACAGCGCGCTGTGGCCGGCCCGCTGCACCAGACCGGTCAGCAGGGCGCCAGGCAGGGCCAGATCGGCGCCCAGGGCCACGCCGCTGGCCAGGCAGACGGCGAGAAAGCCGCCGCGCGCGCCCGGCGGCAGGGCCAGGGCGCCCGCAAAGGCCAGCACGGCCAGGCCCATGCCCAGCAGCCAGCCCCGGCTCAGGCCCAGGCGCGCGACCAGGCGCAGCCACAGCGGCACCGAGAGCGCGGCGGCCAGGAAGTAGGCCGAGAGGTAGAGCGGCAGGCCTTCGGTGTCCTGCAGCCGGTCCTGCACAAAGAAGATCAGCAGGGTGGCCGGCACGGCGCTGGCAATGCCATTGGCCATGAAGACGGCCAGCAGGCCGCGGAAGGGCTTGTTGCGCAGCGGGGCACGCCAGGCGGCATGCAGCTCGGCGGCTGCGGCGGTGGCGGGAGGGCGCGGCGCAGCGCGCAGCAGCAGGGCCAGGCCCAGGGCCAGGCTGAGCAGCAGCACGCCCGTGCTCCAGGCGAGGCCCAGCAGGCTGGGCAGCACGCTGGCCAGCAGCACGCCCACCAGGCCACAGCCCTCGCGCCAGGCCACCACGCGGGCGCGCTGGGGCGCATCGCCGCCCAGGCGGGTGCCCCAGGCCTGGTGCAGCACGCTCAGGGCGCTGAAGGCCAGGTAGGTGAAGACCAGGCTGGCCACCAGCCAGCTCAGCAGGGGCGCGGGAGCGGCCGCGTAGTCGCGCCAGGGCGGGAAGAAGAGGGCGGCAAAGCCCAGGCCCAGCAGCAGGCCGGCCAGCAGGGCCAGGCCGCGCACGGCGCCCAGGGAGCGACCGAAGAGCCGGTCCACCCCCTGGCCGATCAGGGGGTCTAGCAAGGCATCGGCCGAGCGGGTGAGCAGCAGCACCAGGCCCAGCAAAGCCAGGGGCACGCCATGCTGCTGGGCATAGTGCTGGGGCAGGCTCACGTAGAGCGGCAGGGCCAGGAAGGCCAGGGGCAGGCCCAGGGCGCCATAGGCCAGGCCGGCGTGTGCAGGCAGGGCCGCGGGGGTGTTCACGCGCGCAGCTCCGGGCCCAGCAGCTGGCGGCGCAGGGCCGGGGCACTGGTGCTGGGGGCCAGCCAGATGCCGAAGAAGCGGCGGGCGAACTCGGCGTCCTGCGTCTCGGCGGTGGGACGGCCGTTGTGCAGAAAGCGCACGCGGCCCGAGGGTTCGGACAGGCCGGTCAGGCGCTCGCCCGCGCTCACATCCGGGAAGGCGCGGCGCATCAGGGCCAGCCACTCGCTGGCGCGGCCCTCGTCCAGCGGGCCGGCGCGGCGCATCTCCTCGACCGAGCGCTCGGCAATCGCCTCGCCCTTGAGGCTGCGCGAGTAGCGCAGCTCCAGGGCCAGGGGCTGGCGCAGATAGTCGCTGCCCAGGGGACCAGGCGGGGCCCAGAGCCGTGCCTCATAGACCTGGAAGCCGAAGTAGCGGAACTCGCCCGCGCCCACCAGGCGCGCCTCGGGCAGGGCCTGGCTGACCTCGGGCGGCGGCGCGGTCTGAGCCCGCAGGTTCAGGGCGGGCAGGCCGGCGGCCAGCAGGAGCAGGGCGCGGCGCTTCATGCCGCGTCCAGCGGGCGGCGCAGGGTGAACTGCACCACATCGGTATCGCCCTGGGCGAAGCCGGCCTCGCAGTAGGCCAGGTAAAAGCGCCAGGTGCGCATGAAGCGCTCGTCGAAGCCCTGCTCGCGCAGCACGGCCTCGCGCTCGTTGAAGCGCTGGTGCCAGCGCTTGAGCGTCTCGGCATAGTCGCGGCCGAAGGCCAGCTGGCGCTCCACGGCCAGGCCGTGGCGCTGGGCCTGGGCCTCGAAGGCCGAGACGCTGGGCAGCAGGCCGCCCGGGAAGATGTACTGCTGGATGAAGTCGGTGGAGCGCACATAGCGCTCGAACAGGCTGTCGCGGATGGTGATGATCTGCAGGCCGGCGCGCCCGCCCGGTTTCAGACATTCGTGCAGCTTGGAGAAATAGGCCGGCCAGTATTTTTCGCCCACCGCCTCGAACATCTCGATGGAGACGATGGCGTCGAACTGCGGGGCGGGGCGGGCCTCGCCCAGCTCGCGGTAGTCCTGCAGGCGCAGGTCCACCTGGGACTGCAGGCCGGCCTGGGCCACGCGTTCGCGGCCCCAGGCCAGTTGCTCGTGCGAGAGCGTGATGCCGGTGACCTGGGCGCCATAGTCGCGCGCCGCCGTCATGGCCAGGCTGCCCCAGCCACAGCCCAGCTCCAGCACGCGGCTGCCGGCCTGCACGCCGGCCTCGTCCAGGGCGCGGCGGATCTTGGCCTGCTGGGCCTGCTGCAGATCACCTTCCAGCCGGCCCTCGAACCAGGCGCTGGAGTAGCTCATGCTGGGGTCCAGCCACTCGGCGTAGAAGGCATTGCCCAGGTCGTAATGGGCGTGGATATTGCGCGCGCTGCCGCGGCGGGTGTTGCGGTTCAGGGCATGGCGCAGCAGATAGACCAGGCGCCCCCACCAGGCGCCATAGACCACGCGCTCCAGGGCCTCGCGCTCGGCCAGCAGCAGCTTGAGCAGGGCTGCGAGGTCGGGGCTGTCCCACAGGCCCTGGATATAGGCCTCGGCAAAGCCGATGTCCCCGCTCTTGAGCGCCATGCTGAAGACGCGCCAGTCGCGCAACTGCAGGGCGGCGCGCAGGGGGCCGCGGCCCAGGCTGAGCTGCTGACCGTCGGGCAGGCTCAGCTCGAGCTGACCCTGGCTCAGGCGGCCAAGCAGGCTCAGCACGCGCCGCGCGCTGGCGGGCAGCGTCGAGGGAAGGGAGAGGGTGCTGGCGGTGGTGGTATTCATCGGCTCAGGAAGTTCTCGGGGGCCGCTGGGCGGCGATGGAAGGGCACGCGCTTGAGCCACAGGCGCAGCGCGTGCCAGTGAATGCGCAGCACGACGCCCACGGTGAGCAGGGGCATGCCGAAGAAGGCCTGCATCAGGCTGCGGCCGGTCAGCGGGTGCAGGGCGCCGCCCAGGCTGGTCTGCAGCAGCGGGCCCTGGGCATCGTCATGGTCCACGCGCACCAGGGCGTGGCGGGGCGGGCTGGCGGCGGCCTCGCGCTGCAGCTGGAAGCGAAAGCGGTAGCGGCCCTCCAGCGCGCAGAAGGGCGAGACATGCAGCACCTTGCCGGCGCTGAGCTCGGCGCCCAGGCGCAGGTCCGGGCCGCTGAGCAGATAGCAGTGGCGGTCGCCAAAGGTGTTGTTCACCTCGGCCAGGAGGGCCGCGGGCGAGCCATCGGCGCGCAGGGCCCACCAGAAGCTCACCGGCTTGAAGGTGTGGCCCAGGATGCGCGGATAGGTCTGCAGCCAGATCTCGCCATCGGCGTCGTGGATGCCCTCGCGGGCCAGCAGCTGCTCGAACCAGGCCAGGGCGTCGGGGCCACCCTCGCCATGGTCGCGGTCGGCGAAGCTCAGCAGGCCCCAGCGGTTGCGGCGCAGCCAGGGCTCGGGCTGCTCACGCAGACGGCGCAGGGGCAGCATCAGGAAATAGCTGCGGTGCCGGAACTCGTGGACGGCCGGGCGCAGGCGCTTGTGCCAGACCTGGCCAAAGCCCAGCAGGGCGCGTGCCGGCGGGGCAGAAGCGAAGCTCATGCAGCCAGCTCCAGCGCGGCGTGGTGGCGGCTCAGGGCGGCGGCCACGTTCTGGCCCGAGGCCAGGCCGTCTTCATGGAAGCCATAGCCGGTCCAGGCGCCGCAGAACCAGGTGTGGCGCCGGCCCTGGATCTGATCCAGCTGGCCCTGGGCCTGGATGGCGGCCAAGTCGAAGATAGGGTGGGCGTAGTCGAACTCGGCCAGCACGCGCTCCGGCGCGGGCTCGCGCAAGGGGTTGAGCGAGACGATGACGGGCTGCTGCCAGGGCAGCACCTGCAGGCGGTTGAGCAGGTAGTGCAGGCAGACGGAACCGGCCTCGCGCGGCCCAGCGCCGGCGCGGCCGGGCGGCAGGGACGATTCATAGTTCCAGGCGGCCCAGGCCAGGCGGCGGCGCGGCAACAGGCTTTCGTCGGTGTGCAGCACCGCGCGGTTGGGCTGGTAGCGGATGGCGCCGAGCAGGCGGGCCTCGTCGGCCGTGGCGTCCTCGCCCAGCAGGCGCAGGGCCTGGTCGCTGTGGCAGGCCATCACCACCTGGGAGAAATGCTCCACGCCGCGCCCGGTGAGCACCGTGGCGCCGGCCGCGTCGCGCCGCACGCCATGCACCGGCTGGCCCAGGCGCACATCGGCCAGCTCGGCCATGATGCGGCGCACATACTCGCGCGAGCCGCCGCGCAGGCTGCGCCACTGCGGCCGATCGCTGATGCTGAGCAGGCCGTGGTTGTGGCAGAAGCGGATCAGGGTGGCGATGGGGAAGTCCAGCATCTGGCCCGTGGGGCAGGACCAGATGCAGGCGACCATGGGCAGCAGATAGCCCTCGCGGAAGCGGGCGCCGAAGCCGTGGCGGTCCAGGAAGCGGCCCACGGGCTCGGCCAGGGCGCGGTCTTCGTCGCGCTGGGCCAGCTCGGTGCACAGGCGGTTGAAGCGCAGGATCTCGCCGAGCATGCGCCAGAAGCCGGGGCGCAGCAGATTGCTGCGCTGGGCGAAGACGCTGTTGAGATCGCTGCCGCACCATTCCAGGCCGGGGGCCTGGACGGAGAAGGACATGTCGGCGTCGGTGGGCTCCACCCCCAGCTCCTTGAAGAGCTGGATCAGGCGCGGGTAGGTGCGGTCGTTGAAGACCAGAAAGCCGGTGTCCACGCCATGGCGCACGCCGTCCAGGGTGATGTCCACGGTGTGGGCATGGCCGCCTGGGCGGCCGTCGGCCTCAAACAGGCTCACACGCTCAGGCCCCAGGGTCTGGCTGAGGCTGCGGGCGGCGGCGAGGCCGGCGATGCCGGAACCGATGACGGCGATGCGATCCACGTGATGACTCCGGATGAACTTGTTGGTTTTGAGAAATACTAGTCAGTTCACATTTGAGTCGTCAAGTATAAATTTTGAACTTTCCTGTCTGGGTTGCTACACTTCGGGCCATGAGTCGCGTGTCTTTCAAAGAGCAGGTGCAACGCGTCCGCGAGGACGCCATCGTTGGGGCGGTGAACCGCCTGCTGGCCAGCAAGGGCTATGAGCTGATGACGGTGGACGAGGTGGCGGCGGAAGCCGGCCTGTCCAAGGCCAGTCTGTACAAGCACTTCACGTCCAAGGAAGAGTTGGCAGCTGCCGCCATGGTGAAGGTGCTGGAGCGGGCCCTGCAGCAGGTGCAGGAGCAGGCCCAGCGGCTGCCTGAGGTCTCGGCCCTAGGGCAACTGCAAGATCTGGTGCGCTGGACCCTGCGCACCCAGCTGGCGGGTGAGATGCCCAGCCTGCCGGCGCAGAATTCGCGCCTGGTGGCGGCTCTCAAGGAGCACCGCGACTATATGAACCGCCTGCTGGAGCTCAGCGACCGGCTGGGCGAATGGATTCTGGCGGCCCAGGGCAGCGCCGATATCGATCCGGGTCTGCCGCCCGAGCTGGTGCTCTACACCCTGTTTGCCCGGGCCTGCGATCCCGTGGTTGGCCTGCTCAAGGCTGGCGGCCAGCACAGCGATGCGCAGATCGTGGACTGGGTCACCGCCACCACCTTTCGCGGGCTGGCCGGTGCCGCGACCGCGCCTCAGCGCAAGTCGCGTTGAGGCCGGGCTGGCGCGCCATGAAAAAGACCCGCCGCGGCGGGTCTTCCTGGGCGCTGTCTGAAGAGCGCGAGAGGGTCTGCGCTCAGGCCGCGCTGCGTTCCAGCTCGACGTTCACGCTGTCCTCCAGCGGGGTGATGTTCTGAGCCAGCTGGCCTTTGGGGCCCTGGATCAGATCAAAACTCACCCGGCCGCCTTGGCGAAGCGTGCGAAAACCCTCCATCTGGATGGCGGAGAAATGTGCGAACACATCCTCCCCGCCCATTTCTGGTTCAATAAAGCCGAAGCCCTTGGCGTCGTTGAACCATTTCACAGTACCCACAGCCATAGCCGTCTCCATCCCGGTGTTTTTACTCCGGCGCGGATTCTCAAAGCCGGCTGTCGGCACTGTCAATTCAGGACCTCCCCGGAGAGTAGTTGTACGGGGGTGTGCGGCGGGCGGTTCGCAATGTCCTCTTGCAGAGCCGGTCCGGCACCCCATCTATAGAATCGGACCATGCCTGATTTTCCCGAACAGCCGCCCGCGCCACCCTCCAAGCCGCCCGCTCAGCCGGGGCGCGAAGAGGGTGAAGGCACGACCGTCCTGGAACGGGTGCCGCAGAAGACGGAGCCGCCCCGCCTGTACCAGGTGCTGATGCTCAACGACGATTTCACCCCCATGGAATTCGTCGTCATGGTCCTACAGGAATATTTTCGTCATGACCTGGATACGGCAACCCAAATCATGCTGAAAATCCATCACGAAGGTCGTGGGGTCTGCGGTGTTTTCACCAAGGACGTCGCGGCCACCAAGGTCGAGTTGGTGCTGGCCGCGGCAAGGCGCGCCGGACACCCCCTGCAGTGCATTATGGAGGCCGCATGATTGCGCAAGAGCTTGAAGTCAGCCTGCACATGGCGTTTGTCGAGGCACGCCAGCAGCGCCACGAGTTCATCACCGTGGAACACCTGCTGATGGCGCTGCTGGACAACCCCTCGGCGGCTGAGGTCCTGCGGGCCTGCTCCGCCAATATCGATGATCTGCGCAAGAGTCTGGCGCAGTTCATCAAGGAAAACACGCCCACGGTGGGCGGCACCGAAGAGGTGGACACCCAGCCCACGCTGGGTTTCCAGCGCGTGATCCAGCGCGCCATCATGCATGTGCAGTCCACCGGCTCGGGCAAGAAGGAAGTGACCGGCGCGAATGTGCTGGTGGCCATCTTCGGCGAGAAGGACTCGCACGCCGTCTACTACCTGCACCAGCAGGGCGTGACGCGCCTGGACGTGGTGAACTACATCGCTCACGGCATCAAGAAGAGCGAGCCGCCCGAGCCCCAGGGCTCCGGCAAGGGCCAGGAAGGCAACGGCGGCAACGAGGCCGAGCGCGAAGAGGGCGAAGGCCAGGGCGGCGGCAAGGGCTCCCCCTGGAGCAGTTCACCCAGAACCTCAACGAGAAGGCCAAGAACGGCAAGATCGACCCGCTGATCGGCCGCCATGCCGAAGTCAACCGCACGATCCAGGTCCTGTGCCGCCGCTCCAAGAACAACCCGCTCTATGTGGGCGACCCGGGCGTCGGCAAGACCGCCATCGCCGAGGGCCTCGCCAAGCGCATCGTCGAAGGCAAGGTGCCGGAAGCGCTCGCGGATGCGACCATCTTCTCGCTCGACATGGGCACGCTGCTCGCCGGCACGCGCTATCGCGGTGATTTCGAGGAGCGCCTGAAGCAGGTCGTCAAGGAACTGGAAGACTATCCGGGCGCCGTGCTGTTCATCGACGAGATCCATACCGTCATCGGCGCCGGCGCCACGTCCGGCGGCGCGATGGATGCATCGAACCTCTTGAAGCCGGCGCTTTCCTCCGGCGCGATCCGCTGCATCGGCTCGACGACCTACAAGGAATACCGCCAGTTCTTCGAGAAGGACCGGGCGCTCGTGCGCCGCTTCCAGAAGATCGACGTGAACGAGCCGACCATCGACGATACGATCGAGATCATGAAGGGCCTCAAGCCCTACTTCGAAGAGTATCACAAGCTGAAATACTCCAACGAGGCGATCAAGACGGCGGTGGAACTGTCGGCGCGCTACATCAACGACCGCAAGCTGCCGGACAAGGCGATCGACGTGATCGACGAGACCGGCGCGGCCCAGCGCATCCTGCCCAAGAGCAAGCAGAAGAAGACCATCACGCGCAACGAGGTCGAGGACATCGTGGCCAAGATTGCGCGCATTCCGCCGGCCAGCGTCTCCAGCGACGACCGCGGCAAGCTCAAGAGCCTGGACCGCGACCTCAAGAGCGTGGTCTATGGCCAGGATCTTGCCATCGAGGCGCTGGCCTCGGCGATCAAGCTGTCGCGCGCCGGCCTTCGCGAGCCGAACAAGCCGATCGGCTGCTACCTCTTCTCCGGCCCCACCGGCGTCGGCAAGACGGAAGTCGCCAAGCAGCTTGCCAGCTCCCTCGGCGTCGAACTGCTGCGCTTCGACATGTCGGAATACATGGAGCGGCACACGGTCTCGCGTCTGCTCGGTGCACCTCCCGGCTATGTCGGCTTCGACCAGGGCGGTCTTCTGACCGATGGCGTCGACCAGCATCCGCACTGCGTGCTGCTGCTCGACGAGATCGAGAAGGCGCATCCCGACCTCTACAACATCCTGTTGCAGGTCATGGACCATGGCTCGCTGACCGACCATAACGGCAAGAAGATCGACTTCCGCAACGTCATCCTGATCATGACGACCAATGCGGGCGCATCGGACATGGCCAAGGCCGCCATCGGCTTCGGCTCGTCCAAGCGTGAAGGCGAGGACATGGAGGCGATCAACCGCCTGTTCACGCCGGAATTCCGCAACCGCCTCGATGCGATCGTGTCCTTCCGTGCGCTGGACGAGGAAATCATCCTGCGTGTGGTCGACAAATTCCTGCTGCAGCTGGAAAGCCAGCTGGCGGAGAAGAAGGTGGAGGTCTCCTTCACCGACGCGCTGCGCAAGCATCTGGCCAAGAAGGGCTTCGATCCGCTGATGGGCGCGCGCCCCATGCAGCGCTTGATCCAGGACACCATCCGCCGCGCCCTGGCCGACGAGCTGCTCTTCGGCCGCCTGGTCGATGGCGGCCGCCTGACGGTGGATGTGGACGAGGCCGGCGAGGTGCTGTTGGACATCCAGCCCGCCCCGGGCAAGAAGGACAACAAGCCCAAGGCCGAGCCGGCCACGGCGGGCTGATCGATCTCAAGCCGACCATGAAGAAGAGGCCCCGCGGGGCCTCTTTGTTTTTTTGGGGCTTCAGTCCTGCGCCGGATCCTGCCGGAAGAACTCGGCCAGCAGGGTGTAGAGCGGCGGCTGTTCCAGGCGCAGCTCGGCCGGCGCCACGAAGAAGGCCTCCACCGCCACCGCGAAAAACTCTTCCAGGGCCTCGGCACCGTAGGGGTCGATCAGGGTGGCGTAGCCCGCATCCACCTGCTCGCAGAACCAGGCCCACTCGTGCTCCAGCACCGCCAACCAGCGCTCACGGGCGGCGAGGCTGGGCAGCAGGGGCACGCCGTCGGCCGTGCCATCGGCCATGTCCAGCACATGGGCGAACTCGTGGATCACCACGTTGTAGACGCTGTCCAGCCCCTGCGTGGGATCAACGCCGGCCTGCATGGGGCCCCAGGCCAGCATCAGGGGGCCACCCTCCATGGCCTCGCCAGCGAGCTGCTCCTCGTAGCGGTGCACCACGCCGTTCTCGTCCATCACCTCGCGCTGGGCCAGCACCTCGTCGGCATGCATCACGATGCCCACAAAGCCGGCGTAGGCGGCCAGGCCCAGGCGCAGCACCGGCAGGCAGGCCTGGGCGGCCACGGCCAGGGCCACTTCGTCCGTGACTTCGAAGCCGCCCACGCCGTGGAACTCCTTCTCGGCCAGGAAGAGCGAGCACAGGCGGCGCAGCTCGGCCAGATCGGCGGCGCCGCGCCGGGCAATGAAGGGGTAGCGCGCCAGCGTCAGCTGCCACAGCGGCTCGGGAATGGCGCGCTCGCGCAGCACGCGGGCTTCGCGCCGGCGCTGCCAGGCGTCCAGGAGTCGGCTCAGCATCAGCGTGGGCTGCCTGCCTGGCCGGCCGGCGCCATGCGCCGCAGCCCATCGGCGTCCAGCCGGATCACGTCGGCACGCGGCGGCTGATGGTCCAGCTCCCAGTCAGACAGCACCCAGCGCTGCAGCCCCTGGCCCAGCTCATGCACGGCCGGCCGGTGGGTGTGACCGTGCAGCAAGACCTGGCACCGGTGGCGCTGCAGGGCCTCGCGGGCCGCGTCGTGGTCCACATCGGCCCAATCCTCCTGCGCCATCTCGCGCTGGGCAGCCCGGCTGGCGTCGCGCAGCCCGCGTGCGATGGCGCGGCGCTCCGCCAGGGGCTTGGCCAGGAAGTCCTGCTGCCAGGCGGCGCCGCGCACCTGGGCGCGAAAGCGCTGGTAGCCGGTGTCGGCCAGGCACAGCGCGTCGCCATGGATGAGCAGCAGGCGGTGGCCGAAGGCCTCGAGCACGCAGGGGTCGGGCAGCAGGGTCAGGCCGGCGTCCCGCGCCATGGCGGGGCCAAGCAGGAAGTCGCGGTTGCCGGCCATGAAGAACAGCGGTTTCCCAACCGTGTTCAGCAGGGCCAGACACCCGGCCTCGAAGGCGTCGAAGCGCGCGTCGTCGCCGATCCAGACTTCGAAGATATCGCCCAGCAGGAAGAAGGCATCCGCCGGGCTCTGGCGCAGGTGCTGGCGCAGCGCGTCCAGCGTCGCCGGCAGCTCCGGCGCCAGATGGAGGTCGGAGAGGAAGTCAATGGCGCGCCAGGACGGCGGCGCCTTCAGTTCCTCAGACTTCAACCGCCTTCTCGATCACGACGTCTTCCAGCGGCACGTCGTCATGGAAGCCCTTGCGGCCGGTCTTGACCTTCTCGATCGCGTCCACCACATCGGTGCCGGCCACCACCTTGCCGAACACGGCATAGCCCCAGCCCGATGGGCTTTCGCTCTTGAAGTTCAGGAAGCCGTTGTCCACGGTGTTGATGAAGAACTGGGCCGAGGCGGAGTGGGGCGCATTGGTGCGCGCCATGGCCAGGGTGTACTTGTCGTTCTTCAGGCCGTTGTTGGCCTCGTTCTGGATGGTGGCGTCGGTGGGCTTCTGGTTCATGCCCACTTCGAAGCCGCCGCCCTGGACCATGAAGCCCTTGATCACGCGGTGGAACACGGTGCCGTTGTAGTGGCCCTTGCGCACATAGGCGAGGAAGTTCTCCACGGTCACGGGGGCCTTCGCCGCGTCGAGTTCGACACGGATCAGGCCGTGGTTGGTATGCAGTTCAACAGTCTTAGTCGTCATTTCTTGGGCTCCACAATGGCCTTGTTGATGGTCACGGGCTCCAGCGGGAGGTTCTGATGCATCCCGGCATTGCCCGTGGGCTTGTTACGGATCTTGTCGACCACTTCCATGCCCTCGATCACGCGACCGAACACGGCGTAGCCGCGGCCGTCGCGCGCATTGGCGGCGTCGAGGAAGGGGTTGTCGACGGTGTTGATGAAGAACTGGGCGGTGGCCGAGTTCGGGTCCCCGGTGCGCGCCATGGCGATGCTGCCGCGCACATTGTTCAGGCCGTTGCCGGCTTCCAGGGGGATGGGCGCGCGAGTGGGCTTCTGCTCCATCTTGGGCGTGAAACCGCCACCCTGGATCATGAAGTTCTCGATCACGCGGTGAAAGATGGTGCCGTTGTAATGGCCGGCCTTCACGTACTTGATGAAGTTGTCCACGCTCTTGGGCGCCTTCTCGGCGTCCAGCTCGATGCGGATATCGCCCTCGCTGGTGCTGAGCTTGACGGTCTGGGCCAGGGCAGGTGCCGCGGCCAGGGACAGGGCAAGGACGAGAGGGGTCAGGATGCGCATGGGCGGTCGATCACGAGGGCCGGCTGGCGGCCCGATGCGGTTGAAAGGATCAGGGCTCGGGCGCCAGGGCCTGCGCCGCGAACCGGGTGGATTGTCGCTCAGCGCCGCGCAGCGGGTACGGACTCGGCCACCAGGGCCTCGGCCCGGCGCAGCTTGAGCTGCAAGGGCGCGGTGTCGCCGCTGCTGTGGCGCAGGGCCTGGCCATAGGCGCGGGCGGCCAGGCGCAGCAGCACATCGCCCAGATTCTCCTGGGCCTGGGCGTGCTCGGGCTGCAGGCGCACCGCCTGCTCCAGGGCCCGCTGGGCCTGCTCCAGCTCGCCGCGGCCGGCGTAGATCACGGCCAGATTGTTGAAGGGGTCGGCCAGGTCCGGAAAGTCCTGGGTCAGGCCCTGCAGGGCGGCTTCGGCCTCGCGGGTCTGGCCTTGCTCCATCTGCATGACGGCCAGGCTGAAGCGCAGCCGGGCGTCGTTGGGCTTGAGGTTCAGTGCCTGGCGCAGCAGGCCCATGGCCTCGCTGCGCTTGCCCTGCAGCCACAGGGCCTGGGCCTGGTCGAGTTCCGCGGCTGCGGCGGTGCCGATGAGGGTGGCGGCGAGCAGCAGGGCGATCAGGGCGGGCTTGTGCATAGGGGAGGGCGCTGAATGGTGAGGCGCTTCGGGCGGCCGGGCAGGGCGGATCATGGGAGCCGGCGGGTGAGCCGGTATACTGGCGGGCTGATTCTACGGGGCCGCAGCCCGGCCTGCCTGCCTTCGACCCTGCCCGCGCCCCGACCTCGGGATGCGGGGCCTGACGGCCGAAGCCGCCGGGGCAGAAGCTGGCATCATCACCTCATGTCCTCCACCCTGCGCATCTACAACACGCTGACCCGAGCGGTCGAGCCTTTTGCCCCCATCGAGCCTGGCCATGTCCGCATGTATGTCTGCGGCATGACCATCTACGACCTGTGTCATGTGGGGCATGCGCGGATGATGATGGCTTTCGACGTGGTGCAGCGCTGGCTCAAGGCCTCGGGCTACCGCGTCACCTATGTCCGCAACATCACGGACATCGACGACAAGATCATCAAGCGCGCCGTGGAGCGCGGCATCAGCATCCGCGAGCTCACCGACGAGATGATCGCCGCCATGCACCGCGACATCGGCGCCCTGGGCGTGGAGCGTCCCACGCATGAGCCGCGCGCCACCGAGTACGTGCCCCAGATGCTGCAGATGATCGGCACGCTGGAAGGCAAGGGCCTGGCCTACCGCGCCAGCAATGGCGATGTGAACTACGCGGTGCGCAAGTTCCCCGGCTACGGCAAGCTCTCCGGCAAGTCGCTGGACGATCTGCGCGCCGGCGAGCGCGTGGCCGTGGACGACGGCAAGCTCGATCCCCTGGACTTCGTGCTCTGGAAGGCGGCCAAGCCCAGCGAGCCCGAGGACGCCAAGTACGCCAGCGAATTCGGCCCAGGCCGTCCGGGCTGGCATATCGAGTGCTCGGCCATGTCGGCCGCCTATCTCGGCGAGGTCTTCGACATCCATGGCGGCGGGCTCGATCTCATCTTCCCGCATCATGAGAACGAGATCGCCCAGAGCGAAGGCGCGCTGGGCCAGCCCTTTGTGAACTTCTGGGTGCACAACGGCTTCCTGAACGTGGACAACGAGAAGATGTCCAAGAGCCTGGGCAACTTCTTCACCATCCAGGATGTGCTGAAGAAGTTCGATGGCGAGACCCTGCGCTACTTCATGCTGCGCACGCATTACCGCAGCCCCTTCAATTTCAGCGACGCCCATCTGGAAGACGCCCGTGGCGCTCTGCGCCGCCTCTACACCGCGCTGGACGCGGTGGGCGAGGTGGAGGCGGGGGCCATCGACTGGGCCCATCCCCAGGCCGCGGCCTTCAAGGCCGCGATGGACGACGACTTCAATGTGCCGGCCGCCCTGGCCTCGCTGTTCGAGCTGGCCAGCGAGATCAACCGCAGCGGCTCCCTGGACGCGGCCCGCCTGCTCAAGAGCCTGGGCGCCTGCCTGGGCGTGCTGCAGCTGACGCCGCGCGCCTATCTGCAGGGCGGCAGCGGTGTGGACGAGGCCAACATCCAGGCGCGCATCGACGCGCGTGCCGCGGCCAAGGCCGCGCGCGACTTTGCCGAGGCCGATCGCATCCGCCAGGAGTTGCTGGCGGAGGGCATTGTGCTGAAGGACACGGCGCAGGGCACGAGCTGGGTGAAGGCCTGAGGTGGGACGCGCTGCAGCGGGGGTGACCCCGGACTATTGGGACGAGGCGTGCCGCCATCTGGCCAAGCGCGACCGCGTCATGAAGAAGCTGATCCCGCAGTTCGGCGAAGCCCGGCTGCAGGCGCGTGGCGATGCCTTCACCACCCTGGCCCGCTCCATCGTGGGCCAGCAGATCTCGGTCAAGTCCGCCCAGTCGGTATGGGACAAGTTCGCGGCCCTGCTGCCCGGCCCCACCACCCGGGTGCAGCCCGCGGCCGTGCTGGGTCTGGCGCCGGAGAGCCTGCGTGGCGCCGGCCTCTCGGCCCGCAAGGTGGACTATCTGCGCGATCTGGCCCAGCATTTCGAGGATGGTCAGGTGCATGTGCGTCAATGGACGCAAATGGACGACGAAGCCATCATCGAAGAGCTGGTGGCCATTCGCGGCATCGGTCGCTGGACGGCCGAGATGTTCCTGATCTTCCACCTGATGCGGCCCAATGTGCTGCCGCTGGACGATGCCGGTCTGATCAAGGGCATCAGCGAACATTACTTCTCCGGCGAGCCCGTGTCGCGCGCCGAGGCCCGCGAGCTGGGCGAGGCCTGGGCCCCCTATCGCTCGGTGGCCACATGGTACATTTGGCGCAGCCTCGATCCGCTGCCCGTGGAATTTGACTAGGCAGGCCCGGCGCCCAACAGGTGCAAGAGCCCTTCATCGCTGAAAGAACCAAGCAGGATGAGCAAGAAACACTTTCTCGAATTCGAGCAGCCCATTGCCGAGCTCGAAACCAAGATCGAAGAGCTGCGCTATGTGCAGAGCGAGTCGGCCGTCGACATCTCCGAAGAGATCGACCGCCTCTCCAAGAAGAGCCAGCAGCTCACCAAGGACATCTACGCCAATGTGGCGCCCTGGCAGGTCTACCAGATCGCCCGCCACCCGCAGCGTCCCCAGACCCTGGACTATTGCGCCGAGGTCTTCACCGAGTTCCAGGAGCTGCACGGCGACCGCCACTACGCGGATGATGCCGCCATCGTCGGCGGTCTGGCCCGTTTCAACGGCCAGGCCTGCATGGTGATCGGCCACCAGCGCGGTGCTGATGCCAAGGAGCGCACCCTGCGCAACTTCGGCATGCCGCGCCCCGAGGGCTATCGCAAGGCCCTGCGCCTGCTGAAGCTGGCCGAGAAGTTCGGCCTGCCGGTCTTCACCTTCATCGACACCATGGGTGCCTATCCCGGCATCGGTGCCGAGGAGCGTGGCCAGTCCGAGGCCATCGGCCGCAATATCTTCGAGATGGCTCAGCTGGAAGTGCCCATCATCGCCACCGTCATCGGCGAGGGCGGCTCCGGCGGTGCCCTGGCCATCGGCGTGGCCGACCAGGTGCTGATGCTGCAGTTCTCGGCCTACTCGGTGATCTCGCCGGAAGGCTGCGCCTCCATCCTCTGGAAGACCAGCGAGCGCGCCCCCGAGGCCGCCGAGGCCCTGGGCATCACCGCCCACCGCCTCAAGGCCATGGGCCTGGTGGACAAGATCGTCAACGAGCCGGTGGGCGGCGCCCACCGCGACCAGAAGGCCATGGCCTCCTACCTGAAGCGCGCGCTCAATGACGCGCTGCGCCAGGTCAGCGATCTCAAGCCCAAGGAACTGCTGGAGCGTCGCTACGAGCGCCTGCAGGCCTATGGCCGCTTCTCGGACACCAAGAGCCGCTGATACGCCGGTGTTGCCCGATGCGCCGGCGCCCCATGCCGGCGTCTTCGCCGTCGCCTACAGCGGCGGCCGCGATTCCACCGCCCTGCTGCACCTGAGCGCGCGTCGGGCCCAAGCCCTGGGCCTGCGTGTGCTCGCCCTGCATGTGCACCACGGTCTGAGCGCCCACGCCGATGCCTGGCTGGCGCATTGCGAATCGCAGTGCCGGGCCTGGGCCGCCCAGGGCCTGCCACTGAGCTTTCATTGCCGTCGTCTAGCCGGGGCTCCGGCCGCCGGCCAGAGCATCGAGGCCTGGGCCCGCGAGGGACGCTACCGCGCGCTCTGCGAGATGGCCGGGCAGGGCGGGGCCTCTGTGCTCCTGCTGGCCCAGCATCGCCGTGATCAGGCCGAGACCTGGCTGCTGCAGGCCTTGCGCGGCGCCGGCGCGGCGGGCCTGGCGGCCATGCCGGTCCTGCAGACGCGCGAGCAAGGCCTGGTCTGGGCCCGGCCCTGGCTGGACCAGCCGCGCGAAGCCATCGAAGCCTATCTGGCCGAGCAGGGCCTGAGTTTCATCGATGACGACAGCAATGGCGACGTACGCTACGCCCGCAACCGCCTGCGTCTGCAGGTCTGGCCGGGTCTGAGCGCCGCTTTTCCCGGGGCCGAGGCTGCGCTGAGCCAGTCCGCCCAATGGGCCCAGCAGGCGCTGGCGCTGCAGCGCGAGCTGGCGGCGCAAGACCTGCCCCCGCTGTGCTCGGATGAGGGCCTGGATGTGGTTGGGCTGCTCGGGCTTTCGCCCGCGCGCGCCAGCAATGCCCTGCGGGCCTGGTTGCGGCAGACCCTCGGTCAGGCCGCGCTGGCCAGCCTGGTGCAACGCCTGCTGGCCGAACTGCCCGGGCGTCGCGTGGGCGCCTGGCCTTGCGGAGCGGGCGAGCTGCGGCTTTACCGGGGAAGGCTTTGTCTGGGGGCCGCAGCCGCGCGCGATCCCCTGGCCGAGTTCGGCCCGCTGGACCTCAGCCGTCCCGGCTTTCACGCCCTGCCGCAGGCCGGCGGCGGATGGTGGGTGGAAGCAGCCGGTGAGGGTGAGGCCGGCTTGCCCGCCCCGCTGCTGCAGGCGGTGCAGGCGCGGCCGCGCCAGGGTGGCGAGCAGTTCCAGGCCCAGCCGCGCGGCCTGCCCCGCAGCCTCAAGAAATGCTTTCAGGCGGCGGCCGTGCCGGCCTGGCAGCGCAGCGGTCCGCTGCTCTTTGCGGGCGATCGCCTGCTCTGGGTGCCGGGGCTGGGGGCGGATGCGCGCGCCTGGGCCGAAGCCGGTGCGCCGGGGCTGAAGCTGCGCTGGCAGGCCGATTCTGTGCCCGCTCTGTAACGTCCATGTCAGTTTTGCTGCAGCGCGGCAGCTAGAATCTTGGGCTGCGAAAAGCGGCGCAAACTGCCCGATTCCGGGCCCCGACTCCCGCGTTGAAGACTCCCCATGGCCTTGATAGTTCACAAGTACGGCGGCACCTCGATGGGATCGACCGACCGTATCCGCAACGTCGCCAAGCGTGTCGCCAAATGGGCGCGTGCCGGGCATCAGATGGTGGTCGTGCCCTCGGCCATGAGCGGCGAAACCAATCGCCTGCTGGGCCTGGCCAAGGAGCTGTCGCCGGCCGGCGCGAGCACGCCCGAGCTGATGCGCGAACTGGACATGATTGCCGCCACCGGTGAGCAGGTCTCGGTGGGTCTGCTGGCCATTGCGCTGCAGGCCGAAGGTCTGGAGGCGGTCAGCTACACCGGCTGGCAGGTGCCCGTGCAGACCGATTCCTCCCACACCAAGGCCCGCATCGAGAGCATCGACGACGCCAAGGTGCGCGCCGACCTGAGCGCAGGCCGGGTGGTGGTGATCGCCGGCTTCCAGGGCGTGGACGAGGACCAGAACATCACGACCCTGGGCCGTGGCGGCTCCGACACCTCGGCCGTGGCCATCGCCGCGGCGATGAAGGCCGACGAGTGCCTGATCTACACCGATGTGGACGGCGTCTACACCACCGACCCGCGCATCGTGCCCGAGGCGCGCCGCCTGCACACCATCAGTTTCGAAGAGATGCTGGAGATGGCCTCGCTGGGTTCCAAGATCCTGCAGATCCGCTCGGTGGAGTTCGCAGGCAAGTACCGTGTGCCGCTGCGCGTGCTGTCCAGCTTCACGCCCTGGGACATCGATATCAACGAGGAAGCCAAGTCCGGCACCCTGATCAGTTTTGAAGAGGACGAAAAAATGGAACAAGCCGTCGTGTCGGGCATCGCCTTCAACCGTGACGAAGCCAAGGTGACCCTGCTGGGCGTGCCGGACAAGCCGGGCATCGCGTTCCAGATCCTGGGCCCGGTGGCCGATGCCAATATCGATGTGGACGTGATCATCCAGAACGTCTCGCAGGACGGCAAGACCGACTTCAGCTTCACCGTGCACCGCAATGACTATGCGCGCGCCATCGAGCTGCTGGAGAAGACCGTGGGCCCGGCCGTGCAGGCCGCCAAGGTGGTGGGCGACCAGCGCATCTGCAAGGTGTCCATCGTGGGTATCGGCATGCGCTCGCATGTGGGCGTGGCCTCCAAGATGTTCCGCGCGCTGAGCGAGGAGGGCATCAATATCCAGATGATCTCCACCAGCGAGATCAAGACCTCGGTCGTGATCGACGAGAAGTACATGGAGCTGGCCGTGCGCGCCCTGCACAAGGCCTTCGACCTGGACCAGGAACAGGCCGCCTGAAAATTTTCAATGAATTTTGCTTGGGGCCTCAAAATCTTGGTATAGAATGCGAGGCTCTGCTGGAGAGGTGGCCGAGTGGTCGAAGGCGCTCCCCTGCTAAGGGAGTATACCGGAAACGGTATCGAGGGTTCGAATCCCTTCTTCTCCGCCAGCAAAACATGGAAACGCCGCGCAATGAAAATTGCGCGGCGTTTTTCATTGGGCTTGCTGCCGAGCTCCAGTCTCGCTGCGAACCCTTGCTGCTCCGCTTCCTGTTCAGGCGCAAGACCTGACCCTCGCTCGCGACAGCGCTCCCGGCGCATTCGTCGCCGCCGAACGCCCACCTCACTCCGATTTCCTGCTTTGTTGCAAAAGCAAGACGAACTCGCGTTTGTTCTACTTGCATTGCTCGGGTGTGAAGGAATTGTTTCTGTAGACTGCGCACCCTATCCTGCAGCGCCCTGGTGGCGACGGGACCCGCCCGCGAGGCCAGATCCACAAGATCAGCCCGTGCGTGCACGTGACCTCGCCTGCAGCGAAGGCACCTGATAGCGGGTGCTCTGTGATCCTGCGCGCCACCCCGGCCGGTCCTGCTTTGTGGGCCGGGCACGCGCAGCGACGTGAATCTGGAAGTTTGAGATCTTGAAGTACCCCCTCTCCCGCATCGCCCCCCGAACCCTGCCCACCGTGGGCGCCCTGGCTGCCGCCCTGTGCTGCGCCAACCTTCAGGCCCAGGAGCCCGGCACGCCACAGCAGTTGCAGCGCGTTGAAATCACCGGCTCCAACATCAAGCGCCTGGCCAGTGAGACCGCGTCGCCCGTGCAGGTGATCAGCCGTGAAGACATCCGCCAGACCGGTGCCAGCACCGTGCGCCAGGTGCTGGACACCCTGACCGGCAGCTATGGCAACGAGCTGCGCGACGATGGCGGCTCCACCGGTTTTGCCGCCGGCGCCTCCGGCGTGTCCATGCGCGGCCTGGGCAAGGGCGCCACCCTGGTGCTGCTCAACGGCCGCCGCGTGGCGGCCTTTGGCCTGGCCGATGGTGCGCAGGAGATGTTCGTCAATGTGGATTCGATCCCGGCCGACGCCATCGAGCGCATCGAGACCCTGAAGGACGGCGCCTCCGCCATCTACGGCTCCGACGCCATGGCCGGCGTGATCAACATCATCACGCGCCGCGGCTACCAGGGCCTGGGCCTGAGCGCGAGCAAGACCTTCAACACCGATCCCAGCGCGGGCGGCCAGCACACGCTGAGCCTGGTGGGCGGCTGGGGCGATCTGGACAAGGACCGCTTCAACGTCTTCAGCAATGTGGAGCTCTACAAGCGCCAGGGCTTCACGGTGGCCGATGTGAAGGGCGATTATCCGGCCTGGCACAAGGCCTATGTGGCCAACGCCTTTGGCGATCCCAGTGTCTATGCCTTCCCCGGCAACTATGTGCGCAGTGGCAAGGCCGGCACCGAGTTCGCGGCCATGCCCGGCTGCAAGACGCTCAACAGCCAGGGCCTGTGCGTGGCCGATATCAACGGCCTGAACCCGGTCTCGGACCCGGCCGAGCGCCTCAACCTCTTCAGCGCCGCACGCCTGAAGCTCAGCGACACGCTGGAGGGTTTTGCCGAGCTGTCCTACTCCAAGACCAAGACCGAGTACCGCAGCCTGCCCTTCACCATCGCGGCCGGCCAGCCCTGGCGCTGGTACGACGGCTACAACAAGAAGACCCAGCTGGTGAATCCGCCCGAGTGGCGCCTGGGCGACGCCGCCTATCCGGCCCAGTTCAACGGCCGGCCCAATGACGGCAGCCCCGTGGGCATCAACTACCGCTTCCTGGACGACAGCGCCATGTGGGGCGCGCCCTCCGAGGCCGACCAGTACCGGGTGCTGACCGGCCTCAAGGGCGTGTACCGTGACATGGACTGGGAAGTGGCCCTGGGCCGCGTGGGTGCCAAGGCCGACAAGTACAGCCGCTGGGCGCATCGCGACATCGTGTCCGCCGTGCAGTCGGGCGAGTACAAGCTGGGCGGCCCCAACAGCCCCGAGCTGCTGGAGCGCCTGTTCCCGCGCAACGGCACCAGCGGCCGCAACCACCAGAACTTCATCGACGCCAAGCTCAGCGGCGAGCTGATGGAGCTGGCCGGTGGCCCGCTGTCCTTCGCCCTGGGCGCCGAGCATCGCCAGGAGGCCGTGAGCATCCGCTCCAGCGATAACGTGATGCGTGCCGAGATCATCGGCCGCGGCGCCTTGCTGGTGGACGGCAAGCGCAATCTCGACGCCGCCTTCCTGGAGCTGAACGCTCCTGTGCTCAAGCGCCTGGAGCTCAATGGCGCGCTGCGCCTGGACAAGGCCACGGGCTTCAAGGCCCATGTCTCGCCCAAGCTGGGCCTGCGCTACGAGGTCTCGCCCCAGCTGCTGCTGCGCGGCACCGTGGCCGGCGGCTTCCGTGCGCCCAACATCCCCGAGACCCTGGGCGATGTGGGCGTGACCGGCTTCTTCAACCGCATGGTTGACCCGCGTCGCTGCGAGACCGCCACCGACATCAGCAATGTGCTGAAGACCGGCACCGCCCAGGACGTGAGCGATGCCGCCACGGCCTTCAACTCGGGCTGCCTGGCCGGCATGCCGGCCATGATCTCGGCCAACCCGCAGCTCAAGCCCGAGACCTCGCGCAGCCTGACCCTGGGCTTTGTGTTCGAGCCCAGCCGCTCGCTCTCCCTGGCCATGGACTATTACCGGATCGAGCGCCGGGACGAGATCGGTTTCCGCGACGTCTCCTATGTGCTGGGCCGCGAGGGCAAGCCGGGCTACGAAGGCGCCATCTCGCGCGGCGAGATCAGCGCCCAGGACCAGCGCCTGGCCGCCCGCGCCAACCAGCTGCAGCCCGGTGCCAATTTCGCCTGGGGCGCCGGTCAGGTCAGCTCCCTGCTGCTGAGCTACGAGAACCTGGGCAAGACCCTGAGCTCGGGCATCGACCTGGATGTGAAGGGCCGCGTGGGCAACCCCGAGTTCGGCAGCCTGACCCTGGGTCTGGCCACCACCTATGCCCTGAGCTACCGCCCCTGGGACATGGAAGCCGGCCGCTGGCGTCCCAACCAGGTGGGCCTGCGCAACAAGCCGCGCCTGAAGTCCGTGCTCTCGGCCAACTGGTCGCGCGAGGCCTGGAGCGCCGGTCTGCGCCTGACCATCAGCTCGGCCACCAAGCTCTATGGCGACGAGGTGGAGCAGAAGGACTGGAGCGAGGCCGCCTGCCTCAAGCGCCTCAAGCCGGTGGATGTGCCTTGCTTCGTCGATTCGGATCTGCGCACCGATGTGAGCGTGGCCTACAGCGGCTTCAAGAACCTGCGCCTCTCGCTCAACATCAACAACCTGACCGGTGCCGACAACCCGGTCAATCTGCGTGACGGCTACAAGCTGCGCCCGCGCACCCTCAAGCTGGGTGCCGAGTACAGCTTCTAAGCCCCTCGCCAAAGGCCTCGCGAGAGGCCTTTTTTCTGCCCGGCGCTTTCTAGGCCGGGCGGCCGCTGTTCCACACCCGCGCCAGCGTGGCCACCGCCGCCGTGATGGCGGCGGGCGTCACGGCCGCAAAGCCCAGCAGCAGGCCTGCCCGCGCGCTGGCCTCGGGCACCTGGCCCACCTGGCGCAGCCGGCCCACTTCGAGGCCGGCGGCCTCGGCGCGCAGGGCCAGGTCTTGCTCCCGGGCGGGGCCGTCCAGCGGCAGCAGGGCGTGCAGACCCGCCTGGGGTGCGCTCAGGGCCAGTTCCCCCGCGCTGCCGAAATGCCGCTGCCAGGCCTGCAGCAGGGCCTCGCGGCGCTGGGCCGCGGCGCGCCGCACCCGGCGCACATGGCGCAGGAACTCGCCCTGCTCGATGAAGTCGGCCAGCACCGCCTGGTCCGCCACCGAGGCATGCCGGTCCAGGGCCCAGCGCAGGCGCGCAAAGGCTGGGGCCAGGGCCGGCGGCAGCACCAGATAGCCCAGGCGCAGCCCCGGGAAGAGCAGCTTGGAGAAGGTGCCGGCGTAGAGCGTGCGGCCCTCGGTGTCCAGCGCCGCCAGTGGGGCCAGGGGCACGCCGCTGTAGCGGTACTCGCCGTCGTAGTCGTCCTCCAGCAGCCAGGCCTGCTGGCGCCGTGCCCAGGCCAGCAGCTCCAGGCGGCGGCGGGCTTCCATCACCGCCCCGGTGGGGAACTGATGCGAGGGCGTGAGGTGCAGCAGGCGGCAGGGCCCCAGGGCCTCCAGCGCGGCCACCTGCAAACCCTGTTCATCCACCGGCACGCGCAGCACCGGCGTGCCCGCCAGGGCCAGGGCTGCGGCGGCGGCGCGGTAGCCGGGCATCTCCATGGCCGCGCGCTCGCCCGGCCCCAGCAGGGCCAGGGCGCTCATGGCAATCGCCTGCTGCGAGCCGCTGGTCACCACCACCTGCTCGGCCGTGCAGGGCAGGCCGCGCGCGTGGCGCAGATAAGCGGCAATGGCCTCGCGCAGGCGCGGAAGTCCAGCGGCATCGCTATAGCCCAGGGGCTGCTGGCGGGACTGGCGCCAGAAGCGCGCCTGCAGCCGCGCCCAGACCGCGTGCGGGAACAGGTCCAGGGCCGGCACGCCGTGGCGGAAGGCGCGCGGCGGGCTCGGCAGCACCTGGGCCGGTCTGAAGTCCTGGTCCAGGCGCTGCCACAGCGGCGAAGCGGGCAGGGCGCTCGCATCGGCACGGCGCTCGAGCGAGGGCTGCGGCGCATGGGGGCTGGGAGGCAGCGGCGCCACATAGCTGCCGTCGCCCACCCTGGCCTGCAGAAAGCCCTCGGCCAGCAGCTGTTCATAGGCCCGCAGCACCGTGTTGCGCGAGACGCCCAGCTGCCGGGCCAGCTCGCGCGAGGTGGGCAGGCGCAGGGCCGCCGGCAGCTCGCCGGCCAGGATGCGGGCCTTGAGCTGGGCGTGGATCTGCACGGCCAGACCGGGGCCCTCGGCCTGCAGGCGCATGCCGGCCGGATCCAGCGCGAGCATGGGTTCCATGGAATTGGCTCCCTCAATATTTCCAGAATTGGAACTTTCATCGTACCAAGCGCGGCCCTAGAGTTCGAGGCGAACACCACAGCCGAGGACAGCTGCCGTCACCATGTACCTGCCAAGTCACTTCAAGCTCGAGGATCTGGCCCACGCGCGCCGCCTGATCGAGGAGCAGCCCCTGGGCCTGCTGCTGGGCCGCGACCCGCAGGGCGCCAGCTTCGCCAGCCATCTGCCCCTGTTCTGGGGCGCCGAGGGCGAGCACTGGTGGCTGGACGGCCACCTGGCGCGGGCCAATCCGCAGTCGGCCTGGCTGGCCGATCAGCCCGAGCAGCTGCTGGTCTTCAGCGGCCCCGATGCCTATGTCTCGCCGCGGCACTACGAGCATGAGCGCAATGTGCCCACCTGGAACTACCTGGCCCTGCACCTGCGCGTGCGCGCCGAGCTGATCGACGAGCCCGCGGCCAAGGACGCCTTGCTCAAGCGTCTGATCGCCCGCCACGAGCCGGGCTATGCCGCGCAGTGGCGTGGTCTGCCCGAGGACTTCCAGCACAAGCTGCTGGGGGCCATCGTGGGCCTGCGCCTGCATGTGCTGGGCTGGGACTTCAAGGCCAAGCTCAGCCAGAACCGCAGCGCGCTGGAGCGCCGGCGCCTGCGCGAGCAGCTGGAGGCCGGCACGCCGCGCGAGCGCGATCTGGCGGGCTGGATGCGGAACCTGGGGCTGTGAGCATGAAGCCGATGACCCCCATCCTGATCCGCCCCCTGCAGCCCGACGATCGTGCGGCCTGGGAGCGCCTGGCGCGTGGCTACAAGGCTTTTTACCGCACCGAGCATGAGCCGCAGGTCTATGAGGCCAGCTGGCAGCGCCTGCTGGCGGGCCAGGAGGTGACAGGTCTTGCCGCCTGCCTGGAGGGCGAGGTGCTGGGCATCGCCCACTACCTCTTCCACACCAGCATCTGGACCGGCGAGGCCTGCTATCTGCAGGATCTCTTCGTGGACGAGGCCCAGCGCGGCCGCGGCCTGGCGCGCGCCCTGATCCTGGCGGTGGCCCAGGCCGCTCGCGAGCGCGGCTGCTCGCGCTACTACTGGACCACCCATGTGGAGAACCAGCGCGCCCGGGCGCTTTACGACCAGGTGGCCGAGCACCGCGGCATGATCCGCTACGACCTGAGCCTCTAGCGCCCGGGACGCAGCGCCTGGGCGAAGAAGTCCTCCAGCTGCTGGAGCAGCACCTGCAGATTGCCGCTGAGCCGGTAGCCGTGGCCCTCACCGTACTTGGCCAGCCACAGCGGCTCCTGGCCTGCGCGCTGCAAGGCGCGGCGCATGCCCTCGGCCTGCTCCAGCGGCGTGCGGCCATCGTCCACGCCGGCATAGAGCATGACCCGGGCCTGGATGCGCGGCGCCAGGTTCACCGGCGATACGGCCGCCAGCTCGCGGCGCTGGTGGGCGGGGTCGCCCACCATCTCGGTCCAGAAGGCCTTGGCGTCCTCGCGGCGCGAGAGGTCGCTCCAGCCCGATTCCAGCAGGGCCGGCAGATCCGTCACCGGCATGCCGGCGGCCACGCAGCGGTAGCGCTCGGGCTCGCGGGCGGCGGCCATCAGGGCCGCATAGCCACCGTAGCTGGCGCCGCTGATGCACAGGCGCTGCGGGTCCAGATCACCGCGGGCCAGCACGGCCTGCAGCACGTCCTCCAGATCCTCCTGCATGCGCAGGCCGAACTGGCCACGGCCTGCCTGCAGCAGAGCCCGGCCCTGGCCGGTGCTGCCGCGGAAATTGGGCAGCAGCACCGCATAACCGCGCGAAGCCAGCCAGTTGGCCAGATCCATATCGCCCTGCTCGTCGCCCCAGAGCGCGCCGCGCGCCCAGGGGCCGCCGTGCACCAGCACGATGCCGGGCAAGGCCTGACCCGGCTTGGCCTGGGGCGGGCGCAGCAGCAGGCTGTTCAGGGGCAGGCCGTCGCGGCTGCGCAGGGCCAGCACCTCGGTGCTGGGCAGGCGCTGGGGGTTCAGGCCCGGACGGCTTTGCAGCAAGAGCTGCATGCGGCCGTCGCGGGTGTCCAGCAGATACCAGCGCGCGGGCTGCCTGTCGGCATGCGAGCGCACCAGGGCACGCGGACCGGCCGAGAACTGCAGGCGGTTGATGCGGCCGGGCAGGGCCTGATCCACCAGGCGCTGCAGGGCCTGGCGGCGCTCGTCCATCCACAGTGCCAGCGGCCGCTCGGCCTCCAGCTCGAAGCCCAGCAGCTCGCCATCGGCCTCATGCCGTAGCAGCGTGCCGGCCGGTTCGCCCAGGGCGTTCACGGCCACATCGAAGCTAGGATGTTCCACCAGCACCTCGTCCCAGCGCTGCTGCGCGGGGTCGTAGGCACGCACCGCCACGGTGTCGCGCCCGGCGTTGCTGGCCACCAGCAGGCGGCCATCGGCCTCCACGCTCAGCGGCAGGCGCACGTCCTCGCCGCGGCTGGGTCGGCTGCGCCATAGTTCCTGCCAGGGGCCTAGTGGCGCCTCGGCCGTGGCGCCGGCCGGGCGGTAGTGCACGATCTGCTCCAGCCCTGTATCGTCCCCGGCAATTGCCACGCGGGGGCGCAACTGCGCGTCCAGCACCCAATGCTTCACGCGGGCGGGCCGCCCCTCGCTGAGGCGCACGCGGCGCCCGGTCTGCACGTCCAGGCGGTAGAGGTCCACGCTGTGCTCGTCCACATCGTTGGCCAGCACGATGAGCTCGCGCTCGCTGCTGGCCACGGTCTGCAGGGGCTGCATGAACAGCCAGCGGCGGGCGCCGGCGGCGAACCACTCGCCGGCGCTCTGGAAGAGGCGGCGCTGCTCCTGGCCGTCGCGGCCTACGACGTAGAGACCGCCTACATGGCTGCGGTTGCGATGGCTTTGCCCCAGCTGGGCAAGGCTGAAGAGCAGCTTGTCTTCGCTCATCCACTGCCAGGTGCCGATGTCGGCGCCGGGCACCTGGATGCGCGAGACGAAAGCTCTCGTCTCCATATCCATCACGGCCAGCTGGCTGCGTGAGTTGCCGGGCACCAGCACGCCCAGGTAGCGGCCGCTGGGTGAGAGCTGGGCCTGGCTGAAGTCGGGCATGCCGTAGACCTCATCAAAGCTCAGGGCCTGGGCCTGCAGTGCCGTTGGTGCCAGTGGCAGGGTTGCGCCGAGCACAAGGCATAGACGGGCCAGCGGACGGATCAGGGAAAAGGTGATGCGCGCACGTGCGGCGGAGAAGCGCGTTGGCATGGACATGGAGCGGACGAGGCAAAGAAAAAGCCCGCCTTGCGGGCGGGCTGTGGCGAGGGCTTCAGCGCTTGCGACTTTACATGCCGGCGTAGTTCGGGCCGCCCCCACCTTCGGGGGTGACCCAGTTGATGTTCTGGTTGGGGTCCTTGATGTCGCAGGTCTTGCAGTGCACGCAGTTCTGCGCGTTGATCACGAAGACGTCCTTGCCGTCCTTCTCCACCCATTCGTAGACGCCCGCCGGACAGTAGCGCGTCGACGGACCGGCATAGACGTCGAGTTCCGACGTCTTCTGCAGTTCCGGGTTCTTCACCTGCAGATGGATCGGCTGGTCTTCCTCGTGGTTGGTGTTCGACAGGAACACCGAGGACAGACGATCGAAGGTCAGGACGCCATCGGGCTTGGGATAGTCGATCCGCTGGTGCTTGGCTGCCGGCTCAAGGCAGACATGGTCCGGGTGCGTGGCATGCAGGGTCCAGGGCGGGCTTTGCACGCCCAGCTTGGGCAGCAGCCATTGCTCGATGCCCGTCATCAGCTGGCCCACCAGCTTGCCCTTCTTGAACCAGAGCTTGAAGTTGCGGGTCTGCTGCAGCTCTTCATTCAGCCAGCTGGCTTCAAAGGCGGCGGGGTAGGCGGCCAGCTCGTCCTGGGCGCGGCCTTCGGCCAGGGCCGGCACGATGGCTTCGGCGCAGAGCATGCCGCTCTTGATGGCGGCATGGCTGCCCTTGATGCGCGCGGCGTTCAGGTAGCCGGCATCGCAGCCGATCAGGGCGCCGCCCGGGAACACGGTCTTGGGCAGGGCCTGGGGCGTGCCATTGTTGATGGCGCGCGCGCCGTAGCCGATGCGCTTGCCGCCTTCGATATGGGCGCGGATGGACGGGTGCGTCTTCCAGCGCTGCATTTCCTCGAAGGGGCTCATATAGGGGTTCTGGTAGTCCAGACCGATCACAAAGCCCAGCGTGACCTTGTTGCCCTCCAGGTGGTAGAGGAAGCCGCCGCCGAAGGTGTCGTCCGTCATGGGCCAGCCGGCGGTGTGCACCACCAGGCCGGGCTTGGCCTTCTCGGCCGGGATCTCCCACAGCTCCTTGATGCCGATGGCGTAGCTCTGTGGGTCCTTGCCGGCGGCCAGGTTGTATTTGGCGATCAGCTGCTTGCCCAGATGGCCGCGCGCGCCCTCGGCGAACACGGTGTATTTGCCCAGCAGCTCCATGCCCAGCTGGAAACCCTCGTGCGGCTGGCCGTCCTTGCCGATGCCCATATTGCCGGTGGCCACGCCCTTGACGCGACCCTGCTCGTCATAGAGCACCTCGGCCGCGGCAAAGCCCGGGAAGATTTCCACGCCCAGGTTCTCGGCCTGCTGAGCCAGCCACTTCACCACATTGGACAGGGAGATGACGTAGCAGCCCTCGTTGTGCAGATTGCGCGGCACCAGGGCGTCCGGCGTGCGGGTGGCGCCGGTCTCGGAGAGGAAGAGGATGTCGTCGCCGGTGACGGCCTGGTGCAGGGGCGCGCCCAGCTCCTTCCAGTTGGGGAAGAGCTCGCTCAGGGCCCGCGGGTCCATCACCGCGCCGGAGAGGATGTGGGCGCCGGGCTCGGAGCCCTTCTCCAGCACCACCACCGAGATCTCCTGGCCCTTCTCGGCGGCCAGCTGCTTGATGCGGATGGCGGTGGCCAGGCCGGCGGGGCCGCCACCCACGACCACCACGTCGTATTCCATGCTGTCGCGCGGGCCGTACTGGGCCACCAGGTCTTCGGAGCTCATGTGTTTTCCTTGTCTCTCAGCGTTTGGGTCGGGCATCCCGCAGGGCCGCGAATTGGCGCCGCATTCTACCGATGCGCGCCAGAAAATAGCACGACCGTTCGATTTTGATCTGGATGCGGGTCTCTAGGCCCCGGCGCGGCCGCTCAGCGCGGGCAGGGGCGCGTAATGCAGCACGGTGGGGAAGGGCTCGTAGAAATGGTGCAGCAGGGCCTTCCAGTCCTGGTACTGGGGCGAGCCGCGAAAGCCGCGCTCATGGTCCTCCAGCGTGCGCCAGTGCACCAGCAGCAGGTACTCCTGCTCGCGCTCCAGGCAGCGGCGCAGCTCGTGCGAGAGATAGCCGGGCATGCCGGCAATGAGGGGCTGGGCCTGGGCGAAGGCGGCCTCGAAGGCGGCGTTCTGGCCGGGGCGGATCTGCAGCGGGGCGACTTCCAGAATCATGGGGCGGAGCTCGGTTCTGACCAGGGGCGGTGACGCAGAGCGCGCCGGTGGCGCATGCTATCGTTTCCGCCCAGCAGTCAGAAGACCAGAAAGCGACAGATCATGAGCTACAGCATCGACCTTTCGGGCCGCGTGGCCCTGGTGACCGGCGCCTCCAGCGGCCTGGGCGCCCAGTTCGCCCGCACCCTGGCCCAGGCGGGCGCTTGCGTGGTGCTGGCCGGACGCCGGGAAGAGCGGCTCAAGACCCTGCGCGCCGAGATCGAGGCCCAGGGCGGCGACGCCCATGTGGTGAGCCTGGACGTGACGGATCTGGACAGCATCAAGGCCGCCGTGGCCCATGCCGAGACCGAGGTCGGCACCCTGGACATCCTGATCAACAACTCCGGCGTCAGCACCACGCAGCGGCTCACCGAGGTCAGCGGCGATGACTACGACTTCGTGATGGACACCAATGTGCGCGGCGCCTTCTTCGTGGCCCAGGAGGTGGGCAAGCGCATGCTGGCGCGCGCCCAGGGCGCGGCGCCGGGCACCTTCATCGGCGGGCGCATCGTGAACATCGCCTCCATGGCCGGCCTGCGCGTGCTCAGCCGTATCGGGGTCTATGCCATGAGCAAGGCCGCCGTCATCCACATGACGCGTGCCATGGCCCTGGAATGGGGCAAGTACGGCATCAATGTGAATGCCATCTGCCCCGGCTACATCGACACCGAGATCAACCACCACCACTGGGACACCGAGCAGGGGCGCAAGCTGGTGGAGCTGCTGCCGCGCAAGCGCGTGGGACACCCCCGCGATCTGGACACCACCTTGCTGATGCTCTGCGCCAACGAGAGTCACTTCATCAACGGCGCGGTGATCCAGGCCGACGACGGCTTCGGAGTCTGAGGACACCCCACCCCCTACGCGCTTCGCGCGCCCCCTCAAGGGGGCGAGCCCGCAGGCCCGGCGGAGCCGGATCCTCGGGCTCCTCTGGGTTGGCGACACCTGTCGGGACCACTGATCGAGAGAACTTCAACGATGTCTATTCGTGTACTGACCGCGCTGGAAGCGCGCGTGCTGGCCGTGCTGGTGGAAAAGCAGTTCACCGTGCCGGACAGCTATCCGCTCTCGGTCAATGCCCTGACCCTGGGTTGCAACCAGAAGACCGCGCGCGATCCGGTGATGAATGCCAGCGAGAGCGAGGTGCTGCGCGCGCTGGACGAGCTGCGCGGCATGAACCTGGTGAACCGCGTCAGCGGCAGCCGGGTGGACCGCTACGAGCACAACTTCCGCCGCGGCATCAATGTGCCGGGTCAGGCCGAGGCCCTGCTGGCCACCCTGATGCTGCGCGGTCCGCAGACGGCCGCCGAGCTGCGTGCCAACAGCGAGCGTCTGCATCGCTTTGCCGATATCTCCTCGGTCGAGGCCTTTCTGGCCGAGCTGGCCGAGCGCGAGCCGCCCCTGGCCCTGAAGCTGGCCCGCGCGCCCGGGGCGCGCGAAAGCCGCTGGGCGCATCTGCTGTGCGGCGAGCCGGCCGAGGGTCTGGTGGCCGCGGCGGCGGCGGGCGAGGCGCCCGCGCGCGACGACGAGATCCTGCAGCTGCGCGCCGAGCAGGCCCGCCTGGCGGCCGAGCTGGAAACGCTCAAGGCCCAGCTGGCCCAGATCCGCAGCGAGCTGGGGCTGGCGTGAAGATCGAGATCCCCGCGGCCAAGAAGCTGGTCTACGAGACCCGCATCCCCATGCGCTGGGGCGATATGGACGCGATGGGCCATGTCAACAACGCCGTCTACTTCCGCTATCTGGAAATCGTGCGTGTGGACTGGCTGGCCTCCCTGGGCGCGGCGCCCAATCCGGCCGGCGAGGGGCCGGTCATCGTCAACGCCTTCTGCAACTTCTACAAGCAGCTGGAATACCCCGGCGAGCTGCTGGCGCGCCACTATGTGTCCAATCCCGGGCGCAGCAGCTTTGACACCTGGATCACGCTGGAGCGCGTGGACCAGCCGGGCCTGATCCATGCCGCGGGCGGCGCCACCACCGTCTGGATGAACTTCCCGGCCCAGCGCTCGGCGCCGCTGCCGGACTGGCTGCGGCGCCTGATCGAGGACTGAGCAGGGCCTGACCCTCAAGCCCTCAAGCCAGAAAGCCCCCGGTCCGCCAGGACCGGAGGCTTTGCTTCAGGCGCCCGGGGCGCCGGGCTTCAACGCAGGCTGTAGTTCAGGCTGGCGAAGAAGGTGCGGCCGCGCGGGTCGGTGTAGCTCGGGTCATAGCCGGCCAGGAAGGACAGCACCTGGTTGGACACCGGCGGGGCCGTGTCCAGCAGGTTCTTGATGCCGCCGCGCAGCTTCAGCGCCTTGCTGATGCTGTAGCTGGCGCTCAGGTCCCAGAGCTCGTAGGCCTTGACGCGGCGCTCCTTGCCGTCCGGACCCGGGTTCTGGTCGCGGTAGCCGCTGTAGTAGGTCTGGGTGAGGGTGGCGCTGAAGTCGCCCAGGTCGTAGTTCAGACCCGCGGTATGGCGCCAGCGCTGCACCACCTGGTCGCCGCCGAAGCTGCCCACGCCGTTCTTGAACGGGGCGCCGGGGAAGTCGGCGGTCTTGAAGTCCATCACATAGGTGCCGTTGAGGTTCAGGCCGAAGATGCCCAGCGGCGTGCGCAGATTGCGCAGCTCCAGGCCCAGGTCCAGGCCGGAGGTCTTGAGCGAGCCGGTGTTGCGCAGGCGGCCGTCAATCTCCTGGATGGGGCCGGGCAGGCCGCTGACCAGGGGCTTGCCGCGGGTGATGTATGGCGAGTAGAGCTCCACATCGCTGAAGTAAAGGCCCTCGGGCGAGAGGATGGTATTGGTCTTCTCGATGCGCCAGAAGTCCAGCGAGGTGGAGGCGTCGCGGCTGAGCTCGAACACCAGGCCGGCGCTGAACTGCTTGCTCTTCTCCGGCTTGAGCCCGGTGCTGCCGCCCACGCGCTTGTCGGGCTGCAGACCGCAGTAGTCGGGTTCCAGATCCGGGTCGATGGCCTTGGCCTGTTCGCAGTAGGCATCGTTGTAGATGCCATTGGTCTGGCCCAGGCGGGCGGGCGTGTAGAGATCGGCCAGCGTGGGTGCGCGGAAGCCCGTGCCGTAGGAGCCGCGCAGCAGCAGGGCGCGGGTGGGGTTCCAGCGCACACCCACCTTGGGGTTGGTGGTGTTGCCGGCGTCGCTGTAATGGTCGTGGCGCAGGGCCAGCTGCAGCTCCAGGTTGCGGGTGAAGGGCAGGTTCAGCTCGCTGAACACGGCGCTGACCTTGCGGTTGCCGTCAAAGGCCACGGCCGCGCCCTCGCCGCGGATCTGGCCGCTGGCCAGCAGTTCCGAGGGACGGAAGGACATGCTCTCGCGCCGGTACTCGGCGCCCAGGGCCAGGGCTGCGGCGCCGCCGCCCATCTCGAAGAGCTCGCGCGAGGCGCGCAGATCGATGCTGCGCGTGCTGCCCTTGCTGCGGCGTGCGTCGTCGCGCACCTTGAGGCTGTTCAGCGTGTCCAGCGCGGCGGCGTCCGAGGCGCCGAAGGGGTTGAGCGCGCCGGTTCGGAAGAAGCGGTTGAAGTCGTCGGTGCGCACATAGCCGTCGATATAGGCATCGGTCACGCGGCTGTCGCTCAGATTGATGGCGGTGTTGTAGTCCCAGCCGGCCAGCAGACCCTTGGCGCCCAGCACGGCGCGCGAGGTCTTGGCCTCCACCTCATTGGTTCGGCCGCCGGCCTGCTCCAGGCGGTAGTTCAGGGCCAGAGCGCCGCTGTAGCCGGGGAAGAGGCCGGTGGGGTAGTAGCGGCCGCCGGCGGGGTAGCTGAGGTTGGTGACGGTCAGCGGCGAGATGCGGTAGAGCGACTCGCTGCGGCTGAGCATCAGCTCGGCAAAGACGCTGTGATCGGCATTCAGGGCCCGCTCACCGCGGCCCAGCAGGGAGAGCTTGTCCTGGGCGGGGAAGAGCTGGGTGTCCTGCATGTAGTCGTACATGCAGGCGGTGGCGCCCACAAAGCTGCCGGGCGCGTAGACGGTGGCGGGCGGGTTGCAGGTGGGCGCGCTGGGGTTGCGACGCGCGCCGGTGCCGCTGCCGCTGGCGTTCACGCGCCGGGCATTGGCCGGGAAGGTGTTGGAGCTGGCCACGTCCAGATTGATCTCGGGCTGGAAGACCGAGCCCACCCAGTCGCGCTGGCTGCTGCGCAGGGCCTCGGTCTTGCTGTAGTCCATCACGGCGAAGAGGTTGTAGCCATCACGCGCCAGGCTGCCGCGGCCGGCCGAGGCGGTCAGGATGGTCTTCTCGGCGCCGCCGTCCTGGGTCTCGGAGCGGTAGGCGGAAAAGTCGGCGCCCTGGTAGTCCTGGCGGGTGATGAAGTTGATCACGCCCGAGATGGCGTCGGTGCCGTAGATGGCCGAGGCGCCGTCCTTGAGCACTTCCACGCGCTGGATGGCCGCGGCGGGAATCGCGTTCAGGTCCACACCGCTGGCGCTGCCGGGGGCGGCGAAATTGGCCACGCGGCGGCCGTTGAGCAGCACCAGGGTTGATGACACGCCGATGCCGCGCAGATTGGCGCCGGCAAAGCCGCGCTGACCGGCGATATCGCTGAGCGAGGCGCTGTCGCTCACATTGCCGGCGCTGGCGCTGATTTTGGCCAGCAGCTCGGCGGCCGTGGTCACCGCGGCCTTCTCGATGTCTTCACGCTTGAGGGTCTGCACCGGCAGGGCGGTCTCGCCCTCGATGCGCTTGATGCTGGAGCCGGTGACTTCCACGCGCTCGAGCTTGCTGCCCTCCTGGGCCAGCGCCGCGCCGCTGGCGAGCAGGGCCGCGGCCTGGGCCAGGGCTTGCAGTTGCAGAAGGCGGCGGCGGGGCGCACGCGGGAGGGGCGAGTTCTTGGGCATGGGCAGGGCCTCGTGATGAGAGTGACGGGGTTGGAGGAATCGGGACTGCAGGGCGGGCGCTGTCCGGCGCCTGGCAGGCTCCGGCGGCTTGGACGCACTCTAGGAAGAGCGGCGCGCGGGCAGGGATGGGGTTTTGGCGAGGCGGTCGCTTTGGCGCAAGTGCGAGTCGCTTGTGTGCAAGCCCTGTGACCGCCACGCCGCAGGGCTTGCAGGAATGCGACATGCTCTTGCGCTGCGCGCGCAGCGGCGCCGGTTCTGAGGCCTTACCCGCTGGTGGCCGCGGCGAGCACCGGGGCAAGATCGCGCCACTTTTCGCAAGCCCCTCACCGTCTCCCATGCAGCTTCTTGCCCGACTCACCCTGGCACTGGCCGGCGCGCTGGCCCTGGCCGGCGCCCAGGCCCAGACCGCGATTCCGATTGGCGGCGCGCTCAAGTTCGACAACCGCGAGGTCTGGCAGCGCATCGTGGACGAGGCTGGCGGTGCCGGCGCGCGCTTCGTGGTCTTCAGCACCGCGGCGGCCCAACCCGAGCGCAGCGCGCGCCAGATCATCGAGGCCCTGCAGCGCCACGGCGCGCGGGCCGAGTGGGTGCCGGTGGCGCCGCGCCTGAAGGACCGCGATCTGCAGACCGAGCTGACGCGGCCCGAGAACCTGGCCCTGGTGAAGGCGGCGCGCGGCGTCTTCTTCTCCGGCGGCGCGCAGGAGCTGATCGTGGACAGCTTGCAGCCCGGCGGCCAGCCCACCGCCCTGCTGCAGGCCATCTGGCAGCTCTACCGCGAGGGCGGCGTGGTGGCCGGCACCAGCGCGGGCGCCGCCATCATGAGCACGGTGATGTTCCGCGATGCGCAGGACAGCCTGCGCGTGCTCAAGGGCCAGCTGCGCGAGGGCCGCGAGATTGATCGCGGTCTGGGCTTCGTCGGCCCCCAGCTCTTCATCGACCAGCATTTCCTCAAGCGCGGCCGCGTGGGTCGCATCCTGCCCCTGATGCAGGCCAAGGGCTACCGCCTGGGCCTGGGCGTGGATGAGGACAGCGCCGCCATCATCAAGCGTGGGCAGATCGAGGTGATCGGTGCCAAGGGCGCCCTGCTGGTGGATCTGGGCGAGTCCAGCCAGGAGCCGGGCCTGGGCGCCTTCAATGTGCGCGGCGCGCTGCTGAGCTATCTGGATCGCGGCGATCGCCACGATCTGAACAGCGGTCGCAGCACGCCCTCGCCCCAGAAGGCCGCGGGCCTGGCCATCAACCCGCAGGCCCCCGACTTCAAGCCCTATCTGAAGCCCGTGCCCTTCTACGCCGACATGCTGGGCGACACCACGGTCGTCAACGCCATGGGCACCCTGCTGGACAGCCCGGCCAGCGAGACCCGGGGGCTGGCCTTTGCCGGCCAGCCCGCGGCCGACGACGCCCAGCCCGATCTGGGCTTCGAGTTCCGGCTCTACAAGACGCAGCAGACCCGCGGCTGGTTCACCGGCGCCTTCGGCGGCGAGGACTACACCGTGCTGCGCATGGGCCTGGACGTGAAGCCGGTGCGCATCCAGCAGCCTTTCTACCGCGCCCTGCAGCCCTCCGCTGCAGCTTCCGCGGCCCCCACCGCCCACTGAGCTCCGCCATGAAGACCGAACTCCACGCGCTGCCCGCGGCCAGCGCGGGCACGACACGTCATGTCCGCAGCCTGCACTTTGGCGAGCCCGGCCGCGGCCCCAAGGCCTATATCCACGCCGCCCTGCATGCCGACGAGGTGCCGGCCATGCTGGTGGCCCAGCATCTGCGCCAGCGCCTGCTGGAGCTGGAAGGCCAGGGCCGTCTGATCGGCGAGGTGGTGCTGCTGCCCCTGGCCAATCCCATCGGCCTCGCGCAAGACCTGCAGGGCGCGCACTTCGGTCGCTTCGATGTCGCCACCGGCCAGAACTTCAATCGCGGCTACCGCTCGCTCAGCGCCGCGCTGGCGCCGCGCCTGGAAGCCCAGCTGGGTGCCGATGCCGCCGCCAATGTGGCCCTGATCCGCCGCGAGGCCCTGGCCCTGCTGGGGCAGTGGCAGCCGCAGACCGAGACCGAGGCGCTCAAGCGCCTGCTGCAAGGCCTGGCCCTGGATGCCGATGTGGTGCTGGATTTGCACTGCGACCACCAGGCCGTGATGCATCTGTATGCCGGCACGCCCCTGGAGGCGCCGGCCCGCGAGCTGGGCGCCTGGCTGGGCGCCGAGGCCCTGCTGCTGTGCCGCGACTCGGGCGACGAGCCTTTTGACGAGACCGTCTCGCGCCTGTGGTGGGAGCTGGCCGAGCGCTTTGCCGGCCGCTTTCCCGTGCCCCTGGCCTGCTTTGCGGCCACGGTGGAGCTGCGTGGCGAGACCCAGACCGACCATGGCCTGGCGGCCCGCGATGCCCAGGCCTTGCTGGCCTTTTTGCAGACCCGCGGCCTGATCAGCGGGCCGCCCCTGATGCCCCGTCCGGCCGAGCGCTGCCAGCCCACGCCGCTGGAAGGCGTGGAGCCCCTGAGCGCGCCCCACAGCGGCCTGCTGGTCTTTGCCAAGCAGCCCGGTGACGAGGTGAGCGCCGGCGAGGTGGTGGCCGAGCTGATTGATCCGCTGGACGACCGGGTGAGCCTGCTGCGCGCCAGTGTCAGCGGTCGCCTGTTTGCCCGCGTCTCGCGGCGCTGGGCCACCCGCGGCATGCGCGTGGCCAAGATCGCCGGCGCCGAGGCCTACCGCAGCGGCAAGCTGCTTTCCCTGTGAGACCTGTCCCCATGAAGCTGCGTCTTCCCAATACCTTTGTGCTGCTCTTCGCCCTGCTCGCGCTGATCGCGCTGGCCACCTGGGTGGTGCCCGGTGGGCAGTACGACACCGTGATGCTCCATGGCAAGAAGGTGGTCAACCCCGACTCCTTCCGCTGGGTGGACAGCAAGCCCCAGGGCCTGGTGGCCCTGATGCTGGCGCCCATCAAGGGCTTCGTCGAGGCTGCGCTCATCATCGGCTTCGTGCTCATCGTGGGCGGCACCTTCGCGGTGCTGCAGGCCAGCGAGGCCATCGATGCGCTGATCAAGTCGGTGGCGCGGGCCCACAGCCGCTCGGCCCTGGTGCGCGTGGCCCTGATCCCCATCTTCGTCACGCTCTTCTCCATCGGTGGCGCCACCTTCGGCATGGCCGAGGAGGCCATTCCCTTTGTGCTGATCTTCATCCCCCTGGCCCTGGCCCTGCGCTACGACAGCGTGGTGGGCGCGGCCATTCCCTTCGTGGGCTCGCAGATCGGCTTTGCCACCGCTTTTCTCAACCCCTTCAATGTGGGCGTGGCCCAGGGCATTGCCCAGGTGCCGCTGTTCTCGGGCCTGGGCTATCGCTTGCTGTGCTGGGCGGTGTTCACGCTGCTGACCATCGCCTTCCTGATGGTGTACGCCGCCCGCATCAAGCGCGACCCGCGCCTGAGCCCCACCTTCGAGCAGGACGAGGAGAAGCGCCGCCAGCTGGACCTCAGCGCCTTCGAGCAGTTCAGCGGCATGACCCGCACCCACAAGGCGGTGCTGGCCCTCTTTGTGGCCACCCTGGGCGGCATGATCGTGGGCGTGGTCAAGTTCGGCTGGTACATCGAGGAGATCGCCGCGCTCTTCCTCTCCATGGCCATTCTGGTGGGCGTGGTGGCCCGCCTGGGCTCGGAGCGCTGGGTGGCCGCCTTTCTGGGCGGTGCCAAGGACCTGGTGGGCACGGCCCTGGTGATCGCCCTGGCCAAGGGCACGGTGATCCTGATGCGCGACGGCCAGATCATCGACAGCCTGCTCAATGCCCTGGTGCCCTATGTGCAGTCGGCCAGCCCGGTGTTCGCGGCGCAGAAGATGTTCGTGATCCAGTCGGTGATCAACTTCTTCATCCACAGCGGCACCGGCCAGGCGGCCCTGACCATGCCCATCATGGCGCCCCTGGCCGATCTGGTGGGCGTGACGCGGCAGACCGCCATCCTGGCCTTCCAGTTCGGCGAGCTGAGCACGCCCATCATCCCCACCTCGGGCATCACGGTCGGTGTGCTGGCCCTGGCCGGCATCCCCTTCGGCCGCTGGGTGCGCTGGATGCTGCCGCTGCAGGCGGTCTATCTGCTGGTGGCCCTGGCCCTGCTGGTGCCACCGGCCCTGATGCACTGGCAGTAAAGTGCCGGCGTGAACCCTGCGCTGCCCCTTCGCCGCTGTGGCCTGCTGCTGCTGCCGGGCGGCTCGCCCCTGGCTGCGGTGGGGCTGCTGGAGGGGCTGTCGCGGCTCAATGCCCTGCAGGCCGAGCAGCGCTACGAGCCCGTCTGCCTGAGCCTGGGGGAGGGCGGGGGGCTGCTGCGCAGCCGGCCCCTGCGCGCCGATGAGCTGGACTGGTTTGCCTTTCTGGTGGTGGCCGGCGAGGACAGCGCGCCGCTGGCGCCCGGCCTGCGCGCCCTGCTGCGCGGCCTGGCCGAACGCGGCTGCACCCTGGGCGGCATCGGCGGCGGCAGCATGGGCCTGGCCGAGGCCGGCCTGCTGGGCGGCCGGCGCCTGGCCGCCGACGAGGCCCTGATCGACACCCTGCGCAGCGACCACCCGGAAGCCATCTGGTGCCGGCAGCTCTGGGAGATCGACAGCCAGGCCGGCTCGACCCTGCTCAGCTGCGCCGCCGGCCTGGCCAGCCTGGACCTGCTCTGCGCCTGGGTGGCCAGCCTGCACGGCGAAGGCGTGGCCGAGGCCCTGGCCGCCGCCCTGGGCCTGGGCGAGGCGCGCGGGCGCGAGGCCCGCGGCAGCGGCCCGGAGCGGGCAGGGCATGCCAGCCCCAAGCTCACCGAGGCCCTGGCCCTGATGGAGGCCAATCTGGCCGAACCCCTGCCCACCGAGGATGTGGCGCGCCTGGTGGGCGTGTCGCGGCGCCAGCTGGAGCGCCTGTTCAAGCAGCATCTGGACACGCTGCCCTCGCGCCACTACCTGGACCTGCGCCTGCAGCGTGCGCGCCGCCTGCTGCAGCAAAGCGGCCAGTCCATCCTGCAGATCGGTCTGTCCTGCGGCTTCTCCTCGGGGCCGCATTTCTCGAATGCCTACAAGGCCGCTTTTGGCCGCACCCCGCGCGAGGAACGCAGCGGCGGACTGCCGCGCCCGGCCAGTGCCTGGCGCGCCCATGGAGAATCCAGCTGATGAGCGCCTCTTCCGTCAACGACCTGCTGCTGCGCCCGGTGGCGCCGGCCGATCTGCCCGCGCTGGAACGCATTGCCGCCGCCACGGCCGATGGCATCAGCTCCCTGCCCGAAGACCGCGAGCGCCTGCGCGAGCGCATCGAGCGCTCCTGTCAGGCCTTCGCCAGCGAGGACGCGGCCAGCGGCGAGGAGACCTATCTCTTCGTGCTGGAGGATGCAGGCCGCGTCATCGGCACCAGCGGCATCGCCGCCAGCGCGGGCTTCCACGACCGTTTCTACAGCTACCGCAATGAGTTCGTGGTCCATGCCTCGGCGGCCCTGGGCGTGAGCCAGCGTCTGCACACCCTGCATCTGTGCCACGACCTCACGGGCGTGACCCTGCTCACCAGCTTCTACATCGAGCCGGCCTACGAGGCCAGCCTGGCGCCCCAGCTGCTCTCGCGGGCGCGCCTGCTCTTCATCGCGCTGTTTGCCGAGCGCTTCAACAGCCGCATCGCCGCCGAGCATCCCGGCCTGGTGGACGCGCAGGGCCACAGCCCCTTCTGGGATGCGGTGGGCCGGCGCTTCTTCAATATGGACTATGCCCAGGCGGAAAAGCTGGTGGGCGGGCGCAGCAAGGCCTTCATTGCCGACCTGATGCCGCATTCCCCCATCTACGTGCCCCTGCTGCCGGAGGCCGCGCAGTTCGCCATCGGCCAGCTGCATCCGGTGGGCGAGCTGCCCTTCAGCATCCTGCAGGACGAGGGCTTTGACGCGGACACCTATATCGACATCTTCGACGGCGGCCCCACCGTGGAGGGGCGGCTGGAGCTGCTGCGCAGCGTGCGCCAGGCGCGGCGCCTGCCCCTGCAGGCCGGCGCCCTGAGCCTGGGCCAGGAGCGCTGGCATCTGGTCTGCACCGAGCAGCGGCGTGACTTCCGGGCCCTGCTGGCGCGCCTGCCCAGCGGCGTGCAGGCCCTGGCGCCCGAGCATGCGCTCTTCGAGCGCCTGGGCCGGCCGCCCGGCGGGGGCGTGCGTGCCACGGTGCTGGATGCGCTGGCGGAGGCCCTGCCATGAGCATGAACCGTCTCACGCTGCGCGACTGGCAGGCCGAGGACCTGGCCGTCTGCGCCGGCTGGCGCAACCAGGCCGGCCAGGCCCCGGCCGCTCCGGGGGCTGGCGAGCAGGCCCTGGTGCTCTGCGATACCTCGGGCCGGCCGCAGGCCTGTGCCCGGCTGCGCGAGCGCCTGGGCCTGGATCTGCCGCGCTACAGCTTCCACATCGGCCGGGCCGTGCATGCGGCGGCCGAGCTGGGTCTGTTCCAGTGCCAGGACACCTTGCTGCTGGGCAATGACCACACGGGCGAGGCCGAGCTGGTGGACCTGGCCCATGCGCCCGACTGCCCGGACCCTGCGACCGTGCTGGCGCGCCTGTTGGCTGCGCTGCTGGAGCGCTGGCATGCCCAGCCGGCCAGCGCCCAGCGTCTGCTGGTGGTGGAGCTGGCCGGCTGGCGCGATGCCCAGGGCCGCTCACCGGTCTGGGACGGCCTGGGCCGCTTCTTCTGCCCCGGCCAGGCCGAGGGGCAGCGCGCGCGTTGGGGCGAGGCCTGGCCTGCGCATCTGGCGGCGCTGATGCCGCGCCAGACCCTGTACCTGTCTTTTCTGGGTGAGCCGGTGCGCGAGCACCTGGGCCGCCCCGACGCCGCGGTGCAGGCCGCGGCCCAGGCCCTGGCCGACGCGGGCTTTGCCGACAGCCGCCATGTGCGCATCGACGACGGCGGCCCCATCTGGGCCCTGGCGCCGCGCCAGCGCCCGCGCTAGACCCTGAGGCTTTCCGGCGCTTCCTCACGCTCGGCAGGGCGGGCTCAACACTTCACGATAAAACAATATATAATTTCGTAAATTGTTAAGCCCGGGATCTGTCCTCACAAGAGGGCCAGGCCAGGCATCCGAGGTGTTCCATGTCCGTCAGTGCCGCGTTGGATGTCGATTTGCTGCGTCAGGCTGCGGGCCAGGCCGTGAGCGCGCTCAAGCTGCTGGCCAATGAGGACCGGCTGCTGCTGCTGTGCCAGCTCTCGCAGGGCGAGGCCTGCGTGTCCGATCTGGAGGCGCGTCTGGGCATCCGCCAGCCCACGCTCTCGCAGCAACTGGGGGTGCTGCGCAATGAGGGCGTGGTCGAGACCCGGCGCGAAGGCAAGAACATCTTCTACCGCGTGGCCAGCCGCGAGCTGCTGCAGCTGCTGGCCACGCTCTACCAGCTTTACTGTCCGCAAGGAGACGCCTGAGATGAACATCGCCTGGTCTGCCTTCACCCCCTGGTCGGCCCTGGCCGGCGGGGCCCTCATCGGCCTGGCCGCCGCGCTCTTCGTGCTGCTGAACGGCCGCATCGCCGGCATCAGCGGCATCCTGGGCGGCCTGCTGCGGCCTGTGCGCGGCGATATCGCCTGGCGCCTGGCCTTTCTGGCCGGCCTGATCGGCGCGCCCCTGGTCTATGGCCTGTTCGCACCGCTGCCCCAGCCTCATATCGAGGCCGGCACCGGCTGGCTGATCGCCGCCGGCCTCCTCGTCGGCTTCGGCACGCGCATGGGCTCGGGCTGCACCAGCGGCCATGGCGTCGTCGGGCTCGCCCGGCTGTCGCCGCGCGCCCTGGTGGCCACGCTGGCCTTCATGGCCGCGGGCTTTGTCACCGTCTATCTGCTGCGTCACGTCATCTGAGGAGGGGCTCATGCCTATCAAAAATCTGCTCGCGGCCCTGCTGGCCGGCCTGGTCTTCGGCCTGGGCCTGCTGGTCTCCGGCATGGCCGACCCGGCCAAGGTGCTGGGTTTTCTGGACCTGGCCGGTGCCTGGGATCCCTCCCTGGCCCTGGTGATGGCGGGCGCCATCGGCGTGGGCCTGCTGGCCTTTCGCGTGGCCGGTGCCCGCACCCGCTCCCTGCTGGACGAGCCCATGCGCCTGCCCGTGCTGCGCGTGATCGATCGCCGCCTGGTGCTGGGCAGCCTGGCTTTCGGGGCGGGCTGGGGCCTGGCGGGCTTCTGCCCCGGTCCGGGCCTGGTGGCCCTGGGGCTGCTGCAGGGCAAGGCCTTCATCTTCGTGCTGGCCATGCTGGCGGGCATGGGCGTGTTCGAGCTCTTCGACCGCCCGCGCTGAAAGCCGTTCACGCCGAAGAAAAAAGCCACCCGGGCGGGTGGCTTTTTCGTTGGGGCTGTAGCCTCAGGGTGTGATCAGCACCGGGGTGGATTCCTGGCCGCTCTTGGCCAGACCGTGCAGCAGCAGCAGGCCCTTTTGCGAGGGCGAGGCCGCATCGTTGCCGGCGTTGTAGCCCACGGGCAGGGCGCCCGCGAAGCCCACCGGCACGCCCAGGCTGTTACCCGGCAAGCTGCTGAAGCGTGGCGCTCCCAGGGTGTGCTTCATGCCCATCACGGCATCGGTCATATCGCCGGTGAAGTAGTTGTCGAAGCTCACCACCGAGAAGGTGAAGGGCTGATTGGCCGTCACGCCGATGGCCGAGGCCGGCACCGTGAGGATCATATTGCCCGACATCAGATCGGCATTGGCGTAGAAGTAGGCCGCCGAGGTGCCGTTGCTCAAGTTCACCACCGTGACGATGGTCTGGCCGGTGGCGGCAAAGCCGGTCGCCTCGCCGTTGTAGACCAGAAAGTCCGGCGTGCCATCGTTGTTGATGTCCACATAGACATCGAACTCGGCGGGGTAGGCCGGGTGGGCCCGCTCGCCAAAGCTCGCCACGGCGAACTGCACGCCCAGCTGACCGCCACCGAGGTCCACCGGTCGCACGCCCACGGCCTTCAGGTCCACCAGCACCTGACCACCGCCATAGGGCGGCGCCACGGTGCTGCTCTGCGGGCTGGTGCCGGTGAGCGCGAAGATCTCCAGCAGGCCGGAGACCGCGGCACCGGTGTTGCTCACCGTCAGATTGCCGCTGCCGGCGCCACCCAGGCTGAGGCTGGAAGCCGCCTGCACATTGGCGCTCTTGCGCGTCAGGATGTGCCAGGGCACGGTGGCGCTCTCGCTGGCGTCGGCCACGGTGATGTAGCCGTCGTACTCCATGGCCTGCAGCAGGGCGCCATTGCCCTGGTTGGCGGCATTGCCCAGATTCCAGGCCGCGAGCTTGCTGGCATCCACGGTCAGGGTCAGGGTGAAGGCCCCCGTGCCGTTGGCCGGCACCGTGATGCTGCTGGGCGCGCTCAGGGTGACGGCGCCGCTGGCCGCATCATCGGCATAGCGGAAACTGCGGCTGATGGTGTAGGAGCGCGGGCTGGCGCTGTAGTTGCGCACGGCCACCTTCTTGCTCAGCGTGGTCGTGCCGGTGGCCTTGAGGGCGCCGAAGGACAGGCCGCTGCTGAAGGGATTGCTGGCGTCCCAGACCCCGGTGCTCAGGGCCGCGGCGCGATCCACGCGCAGCTCACCGCCGCCGATGCGAGAGATCGGCGCCAGCACACCGGGCTGGGTGGCCGGGTTGATGACGACCTGGGTGTTGGCCGAGTTCATCAGCCTGGCCTTGACCTCGGCCACACCGGCCGTGGGGAACTTCTGCAGCAGCAGGGCGGCCGCACCGGCCACCATGGGCGTGGCGCCCGAGGTGCCGCCGAAGGCGCTCTCGCCCGTGGCCGTGCCGTAGTCGGCCGAGGTGGAGGCGCCGGGCGCGCCCAGCTCGGGCTTGAGGGCCGCGTAGTTGAAGCCCGGGCCGCGTGCCGAGGTGGAGGCCATGCTGCCCGCCATGGAGATGCCGTTGGCGGGGCTCACGCTCACCAGCTGGGCGTTGCCGCCGCCCAGCGCGGTCTTGAGCGCACTGCCCACCGACTGCGTGACCACCAGGCTGGGCACAAACGGCCCGGTCTCCGCACCCTGGCTGAAGGAGGGCGCATCACCCGGTGCATTGTTGGCGATGATCACGCCGATGGCGCCCTTGGCCGTGGCATTGAAGACCTTGGTGCTGATATTGCAGCTACCGCGGTCGATCAGGGCCACCGCACCGCTGAAGTCCGGGGTGGCGGCGCTGGTGCAGGCCAGGCCGGCGCTGTAGCGCAGCGTGCCCGAGAAGCCCGCGCCCACCGGGGCCCAGGGCAGGGTGGCGGTGTTGCTGTAGGTGCCGGCCAGACTGCTGGGCGGCAGCACCACCAGAGGAATGGCCACATCGCCGGGCAGGGCGGTCTGGGCCACGCTGATGGCCTCGGCCGCGTTGGAAGGCGAGCTCACCACAAAGGGCTTGTCGCCGGAGTTGCCGGCGGCGGCCACCACCACGATGCCGAAACGGCCCAGATTGGACACGGCCTCGGTCGAGGGATTCTCGCGCTGGCCGTAGCTGGCGCCCAGGGAGAGGTTCACCACATCGGCGGCGTCCGAGAAGTCCAGATCGCCATTGGGGTCCATGGCCCATTCCAGGCCCTGCAGGATGGCCACGCCGCTGCAGCTGGTGGAGACGCTGGAGCAGACCTTGACGGCATAGAGCGCCGCGCCCGGCGCCACGCCCTTGTGCAGGCCGTCCAGGCTGGCGCCGGCGGCGATATCGGCCACATGGGTGCCGTGGCCCGCGCCGCTGCCGGCGTCAATCGGATTGGGGTCGGGCTGCAGGGGGCCATTCGGCCAGCTCTCGCCCACGAAGTCATAGCCGCCAATCACCTTGGCGCTGGGGAAGAGATTGGCCGGAGCCGTGCCCGCGGCCGCGCCCGCAGCGCTGGCGAAGGCGGCCGGCGTGCCCGGGCCTCCCAGATTGCGGTGGGTGTAGTCGATGCCGCTGTCCAGCACCGCGATCTTCACGCCGGTGCCGTTCAGACCCAGGTCCTGCAAGGCCTTGGCGCCCACATAGGGCACGGTATTCGTCAGCGAGAGCTGGTGGTCGATCAGGGGCTTGACGGCACTCACGCCGGCAATCTTGGCGATCTGTGGCAGCTTGGACGCATCGGCCGAGATCAGCACGGCGTTGTAGGCCTTGCCCAGGCGGGCGATCTCCCGGCCGCCCAGGGCCTGGATGCTGCTCATCACCGCATCCTGCTTGGCCTTGAGACTGGCCATATAGGCCTGGCGCTGGGCCAGGCTCATGCTGCCGCCGGTGCGCTTGGCATTGGCACCCACGGCCAGGGCCAGGGGCACGTCGCTCAGTCGCACGGCGACCTGCACGGTGCCGCTCTGCTGCTGCAGCTTGGAGCCGCCCTGGCTTGTGATGGGGCTGGGCAGGGCCTCGATGTTAGGGCTGCGGGCCACCAGGCTCTGGGCGGAGGCGGCGCCGAGCGCCGCCAGGGCAGCGCCGACCAGGGCGACACTGCGCAGGACAGGAATGGGTCTCATGGTGAGAGATCTCCCGATGTCTGAAGGCCTCCGTGGAGGCGATGAAGCTAGAGCCGAGGGGCCGGGTCTTGCCGGCCGCGGCCCGCGCTGGGTTCAGGCCGCTTTGCGCTGACGGCGGGCCGCCAGGGCGCCGAGTCCGGCAGCCAGCGCCAGGCCCAGGCTGGCCGGCTCGGGCAGCTCGCCATTGGTGGCGCCGGTCAGGGCGATGCGGTAGCTGCGCGCGGCTTCCTCGAAGTTGTCGAAGCCCGGGGTCCAGCCGGCCAGCGGGCCGGCATTGGCGTCGCCGGCCACCACATCGGTGGAGGAGAGGCTGGCCAGGAAGTTGGACAGATTGGAGGCGTCGTGGGCGATGAAGCCGCCCACGGCCACGGCCAGGTAGTAGACGCCGTCCGAGAGCGGGCCGGCGGCGTCGCCGGCGGGCAGCGCGGACAGCAGGCTGGCGCCGTCGTCGTCATTGGCATAGACGCCGTGACCCGCCGCGTCGAAGAGGTAGAGCGCGGTGTCGAAGTCCGCGTCCAGGGTACGTGCCGAGAAGGTGGCGGCCGTCAGGCGGATCTTGTAGAGGTCCACCTGGTAGACCGGATTGCCACCGATGCCCAGGCTGCTGCTCAGGGAGCCGGTGATGGCGTCCAGGGTCTTGAAGGCGCTGTCGTAGGTGATCTGGGCGCTGGAGAGCAGGTCTCCGGCACCGCCGGGACCGCTCTCGCTCCAGACCACGCCGGCCTGGGCGGCGCCCGGCAGGGCCAGGGCGCCGGCCACGGCCAACAGCGCGGCAGCCAGTCGGGGCTTCTTGAACAGATGCGTCGGGATCAGGCGTTTCATCACAGGGCTCCTCTGATGCAGATAACGGTCCCGCAGGACCATGCAGTCCTTGATCTCAGGCACCGTGAACGAGCCACCGCCATGCCCCGGGAGAGCCTCTTCGTACTGCTTGTTCTCGCCCTGGACCTACCGCCGCCCGCCGGGTTGCGGCCTCTTGCGTGCCGCGCCCATCACCATGCCGCGAAGCCTCACCATAAGCGCGCCCCCCGAGAAAAAGGCATGGCCCGATGGCCCTGCATTCGAGGGACAGTGGAAACCCGAGTCGAACGCCTTGAGGCGTGACTTTGGGCATGGTTTTCAGAGTGAAAAGGGCGCTCATCGCCCGCTGGATCGAGCTGTGCGTTGATCGCCCGGCCTAGGGAATGTCCTGAGCCTGCGCCTGCGGCCGGATCCGTTCAGGCCAGCAGCTTGTTGACCAGCTCGGGCGTGGTGGCGGCTTCGTACTTCTTCATCAGGCGCGCCCGGTAGACATCCACGGTGCGTGGGCTGATGCCCAGGCGCCGGCCGATCAGCTTGCTGGTCAGGCCCTCGATCAGCAGGGCGGCAATCTCGCGCTCGCGCGCGGTCAGCTCGGCCTTGAGCTGGCGGCGGCGCGAGAGGTCCTCGAAGCTCCAGATGCCCTCGGCATGCGGGTCGCTGGGGTCCAGGGCGCGGCCGGTGACATGGCACCAGAACAGCTCCTGGCTGCCCACGCGGCGCATCACCCGGTCGTCGGCGTAATAGCCCTGTGCGTCCAGCATGGCCACGATGCGCTGGCCGGTGTGCTCGAACTCGGCCGGGCTGGGGTAGAGCACGGCAAAGCTCTGGCCGATCAGCTGCTCGCGGCTGGCGCCGAACATGGCCAGCAGCTGCTCGTTGCAGTCCACGATCAGGCGCTGGCGCGAGAGCACCAGGCCGATGGGCGCCCGCTCGAAGGCGGTGCGGTAGTCCAGCCCCATGCTCAGAGCAGGGCGTAGGTGGTGCTGGCCTGCACGGCCAGGCGGCCATCGGGGTTCAGCAGATCGATGCTGCCGAAGGCCAGGCTCTTGCCGCTGCGCAGCACCCGGGCCTCGACCCGGCAGTGATCGGCCGAGACCGGGCGCAGAAAGCTGGTGTTGAGCTGCACCGTGGTCATGGGCCGGAACTCGCCCAGCTCGGCCATCATGGCCAGCACCATGGCGGTGTCGGCCGCGGCCATGGCGGCCTGGCCACACATGACGCCGCCCACATGCACATAGTCGCGCTTGACCGGCAGGCGCAGGCTCACCCGGCCGCCGGGGCCGGCTTCCAGCACCTCGAAGTCCATGGCCACGATCCAGGGCGCAAAGATGCGCGGAATGGCGGCTTGCAGATCGCTGGCGCTGAGGGGCATGGCAGGGGTGGTGGAGGGCAGGTCGCGCAATGGTAGCGGCTGGCCCGGCCACCCCGGCTCGCGGGGGAGAACCCGGGCGCGTGTGCGCCCTGAGACAGGGACAATGCGCGCCATGGAGTGGAGGGCAGGGCGAGCGCTGCGGCGCCGCGAATCGGCATGTGGGATGGCATGTGGGACGGCATGCGTCCGGAGGGGCGCTTGAGCGCCGGCCTGAGCCTGCCCGCCTGGGCCCTGGCCACGGCCGCCCCGCCCGAGCGGCAGCAGCGTCGCCGCGGCAGCGCGGCCCTGCTGGTCTCCCTGCTGGTGCATGGCCTGCTGCTGAGCCTGAGCCTGGCGGGCCAGGGTCAGGGCTTGCCCGGCCTGGATTTCTTCTGGCAGACCCGCCGTGCCGAGGCCGGCCTGGACCAGGCCTCGCCCCAGCTGCCTGCGGCGGCAAAACCTGACCCCGCACCGGCCCCGCCCGCTGCCGCCTTGCCGCCACCGGCGGAGCTGGCGGCCAGCACCGCGGCCTGGACCGGGCCGCTGAGCATCTGGTTGGCGCCGGACGCCCCCCCGGTGGCTGAGCCTGCGCCCGAGTCGGTGGGTGAGGTGGCCGCAGCACCGGCGGCCACATCCCCGCGGCCTGCCTCGCCGGCTCGCACGGCGCCGCAGCGCCTCGAGATCGTTTCCGAACTGCCTGCGGAGCTGGCTCCCCCAGCAGAAGCCGAGCCGCAGCCCGAGGCCTCGCCGCAGCGCCTGATGGCCCTGGCGCCCGAGGCCCAGCCGCGCTGGCGGGTGCCGGCGGAGTCGGCCTCGGTGCTGGCGCCGCTGGCGGCCTCGGGGGCGGCGGTGGCCGCGCCCGCCATGAAGGGCCTGGCTGAGATCCTGGAGCGCGAGGCCCAGGCGCAGCTGCAGGCGCGGGAGGCTCGGGAAGCGCTGGAGGCCCGGCGAGCCCTGGAAGCACGCCAGGCCCGCGAGCAGGAGGCGGCGCGTGCCGCGGCGCAAGCGGCTTCAGCGGTGGCCGCGGCGGAGGCGGCTGCCGAGGCCCAGCGCCGTGCCGACGAGGCCCAGCGCCGCCAAGCCGAGGAGGCGGAGCGTCGCCGCCTGGCGCGGGAACGTCGGGAGGCCATGGCGGCCGCTGCCGCGGCTTCGGCCGCCGCAGCCGCCGAGCGCGAGGCCGCCCAGCGCCGCCAGCAGGAGCAGGCCGCGGCCGAGGCAGCGGCACGGCAAGCCCAGGCCCTGGCCCAGCAGGCGCAGGAGCGGCAGGAGCGGCAGGAGCGGCAGGAGCGCGAGCGCGCCCGCCAGGCCGAGCTGCAGGCCGAGGCCCAGCGCCAGGCCGCGGCCCAAGCCCAGAAAGAAGCCGAGCGCCGCGCCGCCGAGGAGCGGCGCGAGGCGCGGCTGCGCGAGATCGGCCGTCAGCTCGACGCCGAGGCCGCCAGCCGTGCCGCGGCAACGCGCCAGCTGCCCAGCGCCTACAGCAGCCTGCGCCGGGCCCGGCTCTTCGGCCGCAGCGATCCCAATGCCGAGCTGGTGCTCTACGCCGAGGCCATGGCCCGCAAGATCCAGCTCAATACCGCGCCCGAGCAGGTGCGCGAGCTGGGGCGCCAGAACCCGGGCGTGGCGGTGCTGGTGGTGGCGGTGCGCAGCGACGGTGCGGTGGAGTCTGTGAGCTTCGAGCGCTCCAGCGGCGTGCCGGCGGTGGACGAGGCCCTGCGCCGCATCATCCAGTCGCAGGCCAACTACCCGGCTTTCCCGCCCCTGCTGGCGCGTGACTACGACGTGATCGAGATCCGCCGCAGCTGGCAGATCGACAGCGCGATCCGCCTGCAGTGAGCGGCTGTCAGGGCATGTAGACCACCCGCAGGCTGGGATCCACCAGGCTGAGGGGGAGGTAGCCGATGGCCTGTGTATGGCGCAGCAGATGTGCCTTGATGGACTGCGCATCCCGTAGCTCCAGCGGCGGGCTGCGTCGGCCGCCAAACTGTTGGGCGGCCCATGTACTGCGGTACTGGCCGGCGTTGAGGCGCAGCACCGACTGCAGGAACAGCAGCCGCTCTGGCCCCGCACTCATGAGCGGGGCAGCGGCACCGCTCGCGTCAAGCTGCTGGCGCTGCCCCGTGTAGAGCTCATTGAGTTGCTGCCGGTCCACGCGCCGCAGGCTGCTCTGCGTGGAGACCACCACTGCCAAAGCGGGTTTGGTGTAAGCGTTCAGCATCTGCTCAATGCGACCGCGTTGCAGCAGCTGCTCGATGCCGTCGAGGAGCAGGCGTGCCTCGACGCGGGGGCGCGGTGCGATGGCACAGCGGTAGGCCTGACTCTGCACGGGGAGCCGCCACTGGTCCAGGCCAGCAACCGATTCGCTCTCGGCATGCCAGCTCAGGATCTGTCGGCTCAGCAGGCCGTAGGGGTGGCGGTTGAGGTTGAGCTTGCGCAGCAGACGATCTTCGCTGAGTGCCTCGTCGCGGCGCAGCCTGCCCTCTGAGAAGGCACTCTCAAGCGCGGGATAGGCCTGGCCCTGCAGCGTTCCTATGACGGCCGCGCTGCTGATCTGCCCCAGGTTGTCCACCGGCGCGGCGCTGATGTGTCCGACCAGCATGAGGTTGAGCTCAAACAGAGGCGGGCTCCAGCGCAGCGAACTTTCGCCGCGAGGGCCCGGCGTGATGTCGCAGGCGATATCTGCCTCGCCCTGTTCCAGGGCGGTCTCGATACGCGCACGCGGCAAAACCTGCAGCTCGGCGCGGCTGTTCAGAAGCTGTGCCAGGGCTTGTGCGAGTTCAATATCCAGACCCTCGACCGGCTGACCGTCGCGCCAGACGACAAAGGGCGGCGAGGCCGACTGTGGAATCAGCACACGCAGGGCGGGCTGCCCCTGTCCCCTGGCGGGCAAGGAGGCCCCCAGCAGGGTCAGGACGGCGATGCCGCCCAGTACGTACCGCAGGCTGCGCGCGAGGCCGCGCTGTGCTGCGGCGAAAGGTGCGCGGTAGGGGGTGGCAGGCATGCTCGTCAAAATACGAAATCCAGGCTCAGGCTGAGTAGATTGACGCGTCCGTCCCAGTTCTGTCCAGGCGCAAGACTGATGTCCCCGCTGCGTGGCGTGACCCGGTCTCTCAGTGCCGTCCAGCGTTCGGCCTGCAGCTTCAGCGCCATGCCGTCCATGAAGTCCCAACGCAGTCCGGCCAGCAGGACGCGGCGGTCAAACGGCGACTGAAGGCTGCGGTCCAGCAGGTCCAGGGCAGCCTGTGCACCCGGCCCCGTGCCCGGGGTCGCCTTCAACCCGAGTGCCCGCTCATGAAACCACGTCTCCCCCAATGCGGCGTAGGGCGTCAGATCGCCATGCCGGCGGGCGAGCTGGGCGTACCAGCCGCTGGCCTTGGGGGAGAAGACTGAGTTGCCCTGGCGCCGCGTGAGCTCGGTCGTGAACTCGTAGGGACCGGGTTTCCAGACCAGGGCCATGGCGAGCAGGCTTCCGCGTACATCACGGGTGGATGCCCTCTCGGTCAGGAGTTGCGCGCAGTTGGCGCAAGGGCCGTCCGGTGGCGAAAGGTCCTCCAGACGGCGCGCCAAGCCGGCGTCCTCGATATCAAAGCGAAAGCCGGCCAGGCCCATGCGCAGGGCCAAGGTGTCTCGTTGCCAGCGCACGGCGGCCATATGGGAGGCCTTGACCTTGATAAGGCCTCGATTGAGCGCGATATTGTTGCGGCCCGAGGCCAGATCCATCAGCAGATTGCCACCCCAGGCCTGGGTGTTCCAGCTCAGAGCCAGCGCGTCCGTCGGATTGCTGCCGTTGAGGCCGTAGACCGCGGGCATGGGACGCAAAGCCGTGTGGGCGTAGCCAACCTTGGCGTTCTCCGAGGCCAGGAAGATGGGCAGGGGCTGACGCCCGGCCCGCAGACGCCAGCTCGGGCTGAACTGCCAGCCCAGGTACAGCCAGGTGCTGCTCGGGCGGTAGCGCCTGACCAGCTCATCGCTGCTTTGAAGCTGCCAGACGGCTTCAAGATTGTCGGTGGCGGGCCAGCGCAGCTGCAAGCCGAGGACGGAGTCGCCGTCCGTACGCCACTGGCCGCCCCGGGACTGCCGAGGGTTGCGGGTGCTCGGGGAGACGCCTGCCACCCCATCATTGCCTCGGTAGGCGGCAATGCTGCCAAAGCCCGCCAGCTCCAGGGGCGGCAGGGACTGCGCTTGGGCCAGGCTGCTGAGCAGGGCCAGAGCCAGCAGCACATGGCGATGTCTTGCAATGGAACTCAAACCCATGCTCCTCATGGCTGCGGCCGCAGGTGTGATCCGGCCATGGCCCCGCCCCTGGGAACTGAGGCACGTACCTTGACGAAACGATAGCCGCAACTGCCCGCTCATGCGTATCCGTGTTGCCCCTCGGCGTCGCTCTGCGAGCATGCCGGTGGGCTCCCCTGGGGGCAGCCCCTAGTCAATACTACGTAATCGGGTTCCGTGGGCTTCGGTAGTACGCTCTCGCCCGTCCGATTCCATGCAGACGGAGACTTGTATGAACAAAATCTACCCCAGTGCCGCGGCAGCGCTTGAGGGCTTGGTGGCTGACGGGCAGCTGCTGGCCGTCGGCGGTTTCGGCCTGTGCGGCATTCCCGAGGCCCTGATCGCCGCCCTGCGCGATACCGGGGTCAAGAACCTCACCGTGATTTCCAACAATGCCGGCGTGGACGGCTTCGGCCTGGGCCAGCTGCTGGAGACCCGCCAGATCAAGAAGATGATCTCCAGCTATGTGGGCGAGAACAAGGAGTTCGAGCGCCAGTACCTGGCCGGCGAGCTGGAGCTGGAGTTCACGCCCCAGGGCACGCTGGCCGAGAAGTTGCGTGCTGGTGGCGCCGGCATTCCCGCCTTCTTCACCCGCACCGGCGTGGGCACCATCGTGGCCGAGGGCAAGGAACTGCGCGAGTTCGACGGCCACACCTATGTGATGGAGCGGGCGCTCAATCCCGATGTGGCCCTGGTCAAGGCCCATATCGCCGACAAGAGCGGCAATCTGGTCTTCCGCCGCACCGCCCGCAACTTCAACCCGGCCGCCGCCATGGCGGGCAAGATCACCGTGGTGGAGGTGGAGCAGATCGTGGAGACCGGCACCCTGGACCCGGACGCCGTGCATCTGCCCGGCATCTATGTGCACCGCATCGTGCACAACCCGAATCCCGAGAAGCGCATCGAGAAGCGCACGACCCGCCCGGCCTAAGGAGACTGATATGGCCTGGACACGGGACGAAATGGCGGCACGCGCTGCCAAGGAATTGCAGGACGGTTTTTACGTCAACCTCGGCATCGGCATCCCGACGCTTGTCGCCAACTACATTCCCGACGGCGTGCATGTGACGCTGCAGAGTGAAAACGGCATGCTCGGCATGGGGCCTTTCCCCTATGAGGGTGAGGAGGACGCCGACCTGATCAACGCCGGCAAGCAGACGATCAGCCAGCTTCCGGGCAGCAGCTTCTTCTCCAGCGCCGACAGTTTCGCGATGATCCGCGGCGGGCATATCGACCTCTCCATTCTCGGCGCCATGCAGGTGGCGGGCAATGGCGACCTTGCCAACTGGATGATCCCCGGCAAGATGGTCAAGGGCATGGGCGGCGCGATGGATCTCGTGGCCGGCGTCAAGCGCGTCGTGGTCGTCATGGAACACGAGGCGCGCGGCGAATCCAAGGTGCTGAAGCAATGCACCCTGCCGCTGACCGGCAGCCGCGTCGTCGACCTCATCATCACCGACCTTGCCGTGATGGACGTGACCCCGCAAGGCCTCAAGCTCGTGGAGCTGGCCGAGGGCGTGAGCCGCGAGTTCATCCAGAGCAAGACCGGCGTGCCCCTGATCTGAGTCCGCCCGCGGACCTTGCATCCCCCGAAAGGGCCGGCTTTGCCGGCCCTTTTTGCATGGGCGGGCTGCCGCCTGCGCGTGAGAATTTTCACGCGCAGGCGCCGCTGACACGGGCCATTAACGCCTGCTTGCACAAAACACGGGCCGGCTTACCGGCCGGCCCGGTCCCGGCCCGTAGATTCGCGCTCGCGCCATCCGCGGCCCCCTTGTGCATGAACACCAGCAGCCTTTCCCTCGCCGAGCCCAGCGCTCCCGCCCCTCTTGCCCTGCCCAGCGGCCTGCTGGCCGCGGCCGCGCTCACGGCCTGTGGCGGCGGCGGTGGTGGCGATGCGGCCACCGGCGGCGGCCCGGCGGGTGACACCTCCGGCGGCGCGGGCACCAGCCCGGCCACGCCGCCCAGCGACGCCGAGGCCGTGCGCTTCCTGACCCAGGCCGGCTTTGCCGCCAGCCTGAGCGAGATCGCCAGCGTCAAGAGCCGCGGCTATGCGGCCTGGCTGGACGCGCAGTTCCAGCAGCCGATCAACAGCCCGCACTTCGACTGGCTGCTGGCCAAGGGTTATGGGGCCGAGAGCTACAAGCACAGCATGGCCGGCGTGGACGCCACGTTCTGGCGCAAATGGCTCTCCGCCCCCGATGTGCTGCGCCAGCGCGTGGTGCTGGCGCTCAGCGAGATCTTCGTGATCTCGCTCAGCGGCCTGCCTGTGGCCTGGGCCAACTTCGCCGCGGCCGCCTATGTGGACATGCTGGAGCAGCGCGCCTTCGGCAGCTTCCGCGAGCTGCTGGAGGGCGTGAGCCTGTCCTGCGGCATGGGCGTCTACCTGAATATGCGCGGCAACAAGAAGGAAGACGGCAAGGGCAGTACGCCGGACGAGAACTATGCGCGCGAGGTGATGCAGCTCTTCACCATCGGCCTGTACGAGCTCAACCCCGATGGCACGCCGGTGCTGGACGCCAGCGGCAAGCCCCGCGAGAGCTACAGCCAGGCCATGATCACCGAGCTGGCCCGGGTCTTCACGGGCTGGGATTTCGACGGCAAGAGCGAGACCGATCCCGCTTTCATGCGCCGGCCCATGAGCCACAATGCCGCGCGCTTTTCCAGCGGCGCCAAGAAGGTGCTGAATGTGGAGATCCCTGCCACGGCCGATGGCCCCGGCGCCATGAAGATCGCGCTGGACACCCTGGCGGCACACCCCAATGTGGGGCCCTTCATCGGCCGCCAGCTGATCCAGCGCCTGGTCTGCTCCCATCCCAGCGCGGCCTATGTGCAGCGCGTGGCCGCCGCCTTTGCCAACAACGGCCAGGGCCAGCGCGGCGATATGAAGGCGGTGATACGCGCCGTGCTGCTGGACCCCGAGGCGCGCAGCCCGGGCACGGCGCCCTCCGCCGGCCGCCTGCGCGAGCCGGTGCTGCGCTTCATCCAGTGGGGCCGCAGCTTCGGCGTGAGCTCGCCCACCGAGCTCTGGAATATCGGCGACACCTCCAACCCCGCCACCCGCCTGGGCCAGAGCCCGCTGCGCAGCCCCTCGGTCTTCAACTTCTTCCGCCCCGGCTATGTGCCGCCCAACAGCAGCCTGGGCAGCAACAGCATCACCGCGCCCGAGTTCCAGCTCTGCAACGAGAGCACGGTGGCCGGCTATCTGAACTTCATGCAGAACGCCATCGCCAACGGCGTGGGCGAGGTCAAGCCCAGCTACACCGAGGAGCTGGCCCTGGTGGAGGACGCGGCGGCACTGGTGGAACGCATCGCGCTGCGCCTGGCCGGCGATGGCCTGGCCGCCAGCACCAAGGCCGCCATTGCCACTGCGGTGGCCACCATCAAGACCGATACCGAGGCGCGCCGGCTCAACCGCGTGCAGGCCGCCATCCTGCTGGTGATGTCCTGCCCCGAATACCTGGTGCAGAAGTAAGCCCCCGCCGAGACCCCGCCCATGTCCCATCCCAGCCGACTCCACGATCTGCAGCGCCGCGAGTTCCTGCGCCGCGCTTCCGCCCTGTCCCTGGTGGGCGGTGCCGCTCCCTGGGCCCTGAACCTGGCCGCCCTGGGCGAGGCCGCGGCCGCCACCGCGCCGGGTGACTACAAGGCCCTGGTCTGCGTCTTCCTGCATGGCGGCAACGACTATGCCAACACCGTCGTGCCCTATGACGCGAGCAGCCATGCCGCCTATCTGAACATCCGCGGCTCCATCGCCACGGCGCGCGATGCCCTGACGGCCACCGCGCTCAAGCCCCTGGCGGACGGCCGGCAGTACGCGCTGGCGCCCCAGCTGGGCCGGCTCAAGAGCCTGCACGACGCGGGCCGCCTGGGCGTGCTGCTGAATGTGGGCCCCCTGGTCCAGCCCACCAGCCTGGCCCAGTACAAGGCCAGGAGCGTGCCCCTGCCACCCAAGCTCTTCTCGCACAACGACCAGGCCAGCCTCTGGCAGTCCAGCCACCCCGAGGGCGCGATCTCGGGCTGGGGCGGGCGCCTGGGCGACCAGTTCCTGAGCAGCAATGCCAACAGCACCTTCACCTGCATCAATGTCTCGGGCAATGCGGTCTTCATGGCCGGCCAGCAGGCGGTGCAGTACCAGGTGTCCAGCAGCGGGGCCGTGGCCATCAATGGCGTGACCCGCCCGCTCTACGGCTCCCAGGCCTGCGCCGATGCGCTGCGCAGCCTGATCACGGCCGAGCGCAGCCACTGGATGGATCAGGAGCTCAACCGCGTGGTGGCCCGCTCGGTCAATGCCCAGAGCATCGTGGCCGGCGCCCTGTCCAGCCTGCCGGCCCTGAGCACGCCATTCGACAGCGGCTCCAGCCTGGCCACCCAGCTGCAGATGGTGGCCAAGCTCATCGCCGGCCGCGCCAGCCTGGGCGTGTCGCGCCAGGTCTTCTTCGTCTCCTTGGGTGGTTTCGACCATCACGACAATCTGCCCACCCTGCACCCGGGCCTGCTCGGCCAGCTGGGCAATGCCCTGGCGGCCTTCCATGAGGCCACGGTGGAGCTGGGCGTGGCCAGCCAGGTCACCACCTTCACCGCCTCGGACTTCGGCCGCACCCTGACCAGCAACGGCGACGGCTCCGACCATGGCTGGGGCAGCCACCACTTCGTGATGGGCGGGGCGGTGCAGGGCGGGCGCTGCTGGGGCCAGGCCCCGGTGACGGCCATCAACGGGCCGGACGATGTGGGCCAGGGCCGCCTGCTGCCCAGCAGCTCGGTGGATCAGCTGGCCGCCACCCTGGCGAGCTGGATGGGCGTGCCGGCCAGCGAGCTGCCGCGCCTGCTGCCCCAGATCAGCAATTACAGCCAGCGCGATCTGGGCTTCTTCAGCGCCTGAGCGGGCCGCTCAAGACCTGGCCCCCGTGCCCCTGGCCGTGAGCTGGGCCGTGATCAGCTGCTTGAGCGGGGGCAGGCGCTGGGCGATGTCCAGCACGCCGCGGCGCAGCAGCCGGGCCGGTGCGCGCTCGTCGGTGAAGAGCTTCACCACCGCATTGGTGCCGCGGTAGATCAGCTCGGTGTCGCGGCGGTGGCCCTGGGCGTAGCGGGCGAGCGCGCTGTCCGGCGAGCCGCCGGCCGCCAGCTCGCGGGCCAGGCGCGCCGCGCCATAGAGGCCGAAGTTGTAGCCATGCGCCGTGACCGGGTGCATGCCCACGGCGGCATCGCCCGCCAGGGCCAGGCGGCCGCTGGCAAAGCGCTGCGCATAGGTGGCCACCAGCGGGTACTGGTGGCGCGGCCCCAGCAGGCGCAGCCGTCCCAGCCGGCCCTGGGCATGGGCCTGCACCCAGTCCATCCAGCGCGCATCGTCCAGGGCGCGCAGGCGCTCGGCCAGATCGGCCGGCAGGGTCAGCACCAGGGAGCTCAGATGCGGGGACTCGCCGCCCAGGGGCAGCCAGGCCATGGTGTGGCCGTGGTGGAAACATTCCAGGGCCTGGTCCTGATGCGGCGCCTCGTGCTCGATGCGGGCCAGCTGCACGCTGCGGCCGAAGTCCAGCATCTCGCAGGGAATGCCGGCCAGGCGGCGCAGGCTGGAGAAGCGGCTGTCCGCGGCCACCAGCAGGGGGGCGTGCAAAGCCTCGCCGCTCTCCAGGGTGACTCCCGCCCCCTCATCGTCCAGCTGCAGGGCGCGCACCCGGGCCTCACCTCGCAGCTCGATCAGCCCCGCTCGCTGACAGGCGCCGTCATACGCAATGCGGCGCAGGGCGTGGTTGGGCACCAGGGTGCCCAGCTCGCTGCCGGCCTCGAAGAGCAGGGAGGCGCTGTGCGTGCCGTTGAAGACCCGGGCCCGCCGCAGCGGCGAGCGCTCGGCCGCGCTCAGGCCCTGCCAGGCGCCCAGGCCCTGCAGGATGGCGATGCCGCGCTGGGTCAGGGCGATTTCGCGCCCGTCCTCGGCGGGTTGGGCCAGCGCGGCCAGGGGCTGGGCCTCCAGCACCCGGCTGGCGATGCCGGCATCGGCCAGCAGGGCGGCCAGCGAGAGCCCGACCGGCCCGGCGCCGACGATCAGCACCGGGGACTGAGAGGAGAGGGGTGAGCGAACCATGGCCGGCAAGCCTAGCGCAGCCGACCGGCGGCAACCTTGATGCGGCGCAGCCCGCGGGCGATCAGACCTGGGCCAGGGCCTCGCGCTGGGCCGCCAGCTCCTGCTCGGCCCGGCGGTGCAGTGCGGCATAGCCGGGCAGGGCGCGCACCGCCGCCAGGGCCGGGTCATGCGCCCACCAGGCGCTGCGGCGCCAGCCGGCGCGCTGGGCGCGCTCCAGGCCCTGCAAGGCCTCGGGCGCCTGACCGCGCAGCGCGGCCACGCGGGCCAGCAGATAGTGGGCGCCGGGCCAGACATTGCCCTGCGCCAGATGGCGCTGGATGAAGGCCTCGGCCTGGGCAAGCAGCGGCCGGGCGGGCTCGGGCCGGTCCAGGGCCTGGTAGACGCAGGCGGCGTCCAGCAAGAGATGCTGGCCCTGGAACAGGTGCCAGCTGTTGACCGCGGGCACCGGGTCGGCAAGCACTCGGCCCAGGGCGCCGTCCAGCTCGCCCCGGGCGCGCTCGGCCTGGCCCAGCACGGTCCAGAGCAGGGCGCGGGTGATCAGCAGCTCGCGGTCCCGGGCCGGGTCCAGCCTCAGCGCTTGCAGCCCGGCGGCCAGGCCGGCACGGTCACCCTGGTAGAGCTGCAGCTGCAGCGCGGCCAGCCGGGCCTCGCCGGGGTCGGCCGCCAGCTCGGCGGCCTGGCGGAAGGCCTGCTCGGCCTCCTCGCCCAGGCCCAGGTCCAGATAGATCCAGCCCAGCTGGGACCACAGGGGCTCGCGCTGCCGGTCCAGCACCAGGGCCTGGCGGTAGCCCTGCACGGCATCCACCAGGCGCCCGCGCGCGAAGCCGATCAGGCCCAGGCCCCAGTAGCCATTGGCGTGGCGCGGTGCCAGGGCGATGGCGCGCCGGTAGTGGCGCTCGGACGCGGCGTAGTCCCCGGCATGCAGGGCGGCCAGACCGGCGCGGTGCTGCACCTGGAAGGACAGGGGGCTCAGGCTCAGGGCCTGCTCGAACTGCAGCAGGGCCTCGCGCGGACGGCCGGCGTCCGACTCGTTGATGGCGCTCCAGTTCAGCAGGGTGGCGTCATGCGGCGCCTGGGCCAGGGCCTGCTGCAGCCAGGGGCGGGCCTCCTCGTACTGGTTCATCTGGGTCTTGAGGTGGCCCTGGGCGCCCAGGCCCAGGGGCAGCTGGGGCTCGAGCTGCAGGGCCCGGTCCAGCAGGGGCTGGGCGCGGGCATGCATGGTGCGGAAGTCCAGACCGCTGCCGTAGTGAAACTCCGAGACCCAGCTCATGGCCTGGCCCACATAGGCGCTGGCAAAGTGCGGATCGCGGTCCATGGCGCGCTGGAAGTACTCGCGCGCCTTCAGGATGCCCGCGCGCTGGCTGCCGCGCTGGTGGTGCAGGCCCAGCAGATAAAGCTCGTAGGCCTCGGCCAGGGGCGGTTCCGCGGCCGGTTCGGGCAGGGGCGGGGCCTGCAGGGCGGCCAGGGTGCTGTTGGCCACGCGCAGGGCCAGGCCGCCCAGGGCGGCGGGCGGCACCTCCAGCAGTTCCTCCCAGAGCAGGCGGCTGTCGGTGGCGCGGTGCAGGCGCAGCTGCAGGCGCAGGCGCTCGGGCTGGCGCTGCAGCTGGCCGGCCAGCACATGGGTGACGGCCAGGCTCAGGGCCTGGGGGGCCAGGGCCTGGGGGCTGCGGTACTGGAAGGCGCTGGCGCGGGCCAGTACGCGCAGCTGCTGGTGGCGGGCCAGGGCGCCGATCACCCCGTCGGCCAGGCCCTCGGCCACCGGCTGTTCCAGCTTGGCGGGCGAGAGGTCCTCGAAAGGCAGCACGGCCAGCAGCAGCTGGTCCAGGGGCAGGCTGCTGCCGCGCCGCCAGGCCGAGAAGCCGGCCAGCCCCAAGCCGGCCAGACCCGCCACGCCCGCGGCGCCGGCCGCAAGCGCCCCGCCCAGCAGCCAGCGCCGGCGTGGTGCCGGGAGGGGCGGTGGGGCCGGTGGGGCCAGCGGAGCGGGGGGCTGCGCCTCGCGCTCGATGGGGGCGGGGGCCGCGGCTTCGGGCGGTGGGGGCGCTGGCGAAGGCGCCTCCGGCGCCACGGCCTGCACCGGGGCCACCAGGCGGTAGCCCTTGCGCGGCACGGTGACGATGTAGCGGGGCTGGCCCGCCTCGTCGCCCAGCAGGGCACGCAGCTGGGAGACGGACTGGTAGACCGAGCTGGGCGTCACCACCACATCGGCCCAGACCTCGTCCAGCAGCTGGGCCTGGCTGACCATCTGGCCGGGGCGGCGCGCCAGCGCCATCAACAGCTGCATCTTGCGCGGCTCGATCTTGAGCACCTGATCGCCCCGGCGCAGCTCGTCCAGGCTGGGGTCGGCCACCCAGTCCCCGATCTGCAATACCTGCCATGGCGTGGATCCGGCCTGCTCTGCCTCGCTCATCGACCCTCCCTAAGTGATTGATGGGGCTGGAGAAATCAAAGCTTGAGCAAATCCTAAGAGTTTCATCAGGACTTGAGCCCCGGCCTTGGCCAGCATCTTCGGCATCCTGCTCAAAGACGTGTCGTCATGCAAACCCTAGCCCTGATGAACCCGGACGCCACCCTCCAGCCGCCGGCCCGGCGCCGGCTGGCCCAGGCCCTGGGCCGGGCCGGAGGCCTGAGCCTGTTGCCGGCCCTGGCCCTGGCGCTGGTTCAACTTCCTGCCGCGGCCCAGAACCTCATCGCCACCGAGTTGAGCCTGGACATTGCCTCCTTCGCCGATGCGGCCGGCGGCCTCAGCCTGAGCCTGCCGGCCGACAGCCCGGCGCTGCGCCAGCGCCTGTTCAACCCGCGCCTGGGCGACTGGGTGTCGGGCCGGGTGCAGCTGACGCTGAACTACGTCAACGAGGTGTCCGTGCTGGATCCCGGCGTGGCCAGCCCGCCGGCGGAGGATCGCTATCTGCTGCGCCTGAATTCGGTGGTGCAGGCCAGCGGCGCCCTGCTCAGCGGCGGCGCCCAGACCCTCAACACCGGCAGCCGCGTCTACTGCCGCAGCGGCCTGCTGCGCTGCAACGAGGAGCCGGTGGGCTTCAGCCGGGCCCTGCTGCTGGATGTGCAGATGCCCGGCACGCAGGCCGCCCTGATCCAGGGCCTGCAGCTGCGCCTGGACACCCAGCTTGAGACTCTGCAGCCGGGCGTGGTGGTGAACTCGGCCCAGGCGGGCTTCAGCGGCCGCCTGCTGCTGGGAGGCCAGTACCAGGCCAAGAGCATGTCGGCCTACACCGCCGATGCCCTGGCCGCCACCGCCGCACAGCCCGCCGCCGACACCGCCGCCCGCCTGCGCCTGGCGGCCCAGGACATCGCCCAGCTGCGCGCCCAGGACTACGGCGTGGCCCAGGCCTTCCATCCCTTGTCGAGCCAGGCGGTGGCACGCCAGCCCGCCTTGCGCGAGGCCGGGCAATGGCTGGCCGGCGCAGCCGAGGTGGCGGCCCTGCGCCAGGTCTTGCAGACCCCCGGGAGCACGAGCTTCCAGGCCGAGCATGAGGCGGCGGCCCTGGCCTGGAACTTTGCGGCCCTGCTCCGGCCCGAGCTGGGCCGGGTGGCCGGACCCAGCTCGGTGCAGAAGCAGAGCCCGGCCCTGGATCTGGCCGCCCTGCGCGGCCTGGTGGAGGCGCAGGACGATGCGGCCCTGCTGGCACGCCTGGCGGCGGCCCAGGCGCTGGAGGCGGGCGGGCTGGGCGATGCCTCGGCCGCGCTCTGGAGCTTTGAGGGGGCGGTGCTGGGCCTGGACGGGGCACGCATCAGCGTCTACGCCTCGCCCCAGTCCTTCAGCGGCAGCGGCAGTTTCGAGCTGGCCCTGGGGGCGGCCCAGCGCCACACCCTGCTGCGCCAGGGCTACAACTTCGACCGCGTCAGCCTGCTGGCCGGCGGCCCGGCCCAGGGCGTGCTGCTCACGGCCGACGGCTTCGGCAGCGACACCCTGCGGCTGGGCGACGAGCTCTACCTGGGCGAGAGCTACAGCGGCCTGCTGAGCCTGGAGACCGGCGGCCAGGCGGCGCGCATCGCCCTCAACAATTTCTACGGCCCGCAGCTGATGCTGGTGGCCAGCTGGGGCGTGGCGGCCGTGCCCGAGCCTGCGAGTGCCGTGCTGCTGCTGGCGGGCTTGCTGCTGCTGCGCCTGAAATGGCGTCGGGCCTGACAAAACAAAGCCGCCCCTCGGGGCGGCTTGCATTTGGGGGTGCGAGGCGCGGTTCAGCGCTTGCGCACCAGCCCGAGCAGGGCGGCCAGGCCCAGCAGGCTGAAGAGGGCGGCGCTCCAGAGCTCGTAGGGCAGGCCCAGCAGGCGGTAGGCCGCGGCCTCGGCGCAGTTGGCCGTGATCATGAAGACCGGCGGCCAGAGCTCCTCCAGATTGAGCCAGGTGACCACGCGGTCGGCCAGGGTCATGGCGCAGGAGGCCATCTTGGAGGCCACATCGTGCTGGTAGTAGGCGGCGGCCAGACCCGCGCCCGCCAGGGCCAGGATCAGCACAAAGCTCAGCAGGCGCACGGGACGCCAGCGCTGGGCCAGCCAGCCCAGGGCGGCCAGGGTGCCGATCAGCAGGAAGAGGCCGCGCTGCATCACGCACCAGGCGCAGGGATTGACCTGGAAGTGGTGCTGGGCGATCAGGGCGATGCCCACGCCGCCGAAGGCGGCCAGGGCGATGCCCGCCAGCAGCCGCGCCGGCAGCTTGGACGGACGGGCGTACATCAGGCCTCCGGCTGGACCTCGACCACCAGGTCGATCTCCACGCAGGCGCCCATGGGGATCTGGGCCACGCCGAAGGCGCTGCGCGCATGCGCGCCCACCTCGGGGCCAAAGACCTCGGCGAAGAGCTCGGAGGCGCCGTTGGTCACCAGATGCTGCTCGGTGAAGTCCGGCGTGCTGTTGACCAGGCTCATCAGCTTGACGATGCGGGTGATCTTGCCCAGGTCACCGCCGGTGGCAGCGTGCAGGGTGCCCATCAGGTCGATGGCGATGGCGCGGGCCGCGGCCTTGCCGGTGGCGGTGTCCACCTCACGGCCGAGCTGGCCGACCCAGGGCTTGCCGTCCTTCTTGGCGATATGGCCGGAGAGGAAGATCTGGTTGCCGCTGCGCACATAAGGCACATAGGCGGCGACCGGCACGGCCACGGGGGGCAGGGTGATGCCCAGCTCTTGCAGGCGGGCGTAGACGGGAGAGTTCTGGCTCATGGTGCGTACTCGGCAGGGGCGGTGCCCGTGGGGGGAATGCGTGTTGGCGCGCATCCTACACCGCCCCTGCCGGCCCCCGCCGGGGCCGGTGCCGGCGAGGCGCCTAGCCGCGCAGCTCCAGGCGGTTGTCCACGCTGCGCACGCCCTTCACGGCCAGGGCCAGCTGGGTGGCGCGTTCGCGCGAGGCAGCGTCCGGCGCCTTGCCGCGCAGGGCTACGCGACCGTCCACCGTGTCCACATCGATGCGCAGGGCGCTGAGCTTGCTGTCCTTGGCCAGCTCGGCGTTCACGCTGGCGGTGATGGCGGCGTCTTCGACCTTGGATTCCACCTTCTGCGCCATTTCACCGGCGGTGCTGCGTGCGGCCTCGGCCTGGCGTTGCACGGCCTGACCGACCTGCTCGGCCTGCTTCTCGGTGCTGGCAATCGCCTGGTCCAGGCGCTGGCCCGGCGTGGGCTGGGCGGCAGACTGCTGCTCCAGCGTGGGGGCCTGGGTGGGCTCTTCCTTGGGCGAGCACGCGGCCAGGGCAAGGGCGGCACCGGCCGCGATCAGGGTCAGCAGGGTCTGGGGCTTGCGGTTCATCATCGGGGACTCCTTATGAAGTGGCAGGGTTCGTCAGCGGCGGGGCTCACGGTGATCAGTAGCGCACCGTCAGCTCGTTGCGGACCAGCTTCACGCCCTTGACCTCGCGGGCCAGGCGTTCGGCATCGGTCTTCTCGGTGCTGTTCTTGGCGAAGCCGGACAGCATCACCTCGCCATTGAGGGTCTCGACCTTGACGGCCGCGGCATCCACGGTCTTGGCCTCCACGAAGCGGGCCTTGACCGCGGTGGTGATGGCGGCGTCGTCGATGTATTCGCCCACCGTGGACTGGCCGCGGCTGACGGCGCAGCCGGGCAGCACGGTCAGGGCCGTCAGGGCGCTGAAGCTGGCGATGAGCAGGGGGCGTGCGATGGACATCATGGTGGGCTCCTTCCTGGTTGATCTCGATGCTTTGTTGAGGTCTCGGCCCGGGTGAGCCGATGGAATCAGTCTAGGGAGCGGGCCGGGGTGGGCGGCATAGTCCGGCGGCGCGCCCCCGTGTAGGACGGCGGCTGACGCTGGCGTCGGCAGCCCCTCCATGAGGCCTTGTCCTACAGGCGGCCGGGCCGCGGCCCGACAGGCCGGCCTGTGGCGCCTTCCTAGCATCGCGGCATGGACCGCATCAACCATCCTCTTCCCCCCGGTCGCGTGCCCGAGCTGCTGCTGAGCACGCCCCGGACCATCGTGCTGCGGGCACGCGCCGAGTTCAGCGACGGCAGCGGTGCCCAGGAGGCCGGCCTGGTGATCCCGCGCCAGGACTGCCAGGGCGAGCGCCCCAGCGCCGAGGCCCTGCGCAATGCCGCCTGGATGTGCGCGACCCGCCTGGGCCGCTGCGGTGGCGCGGTGCGGCGCCTGTATCGCCTGCTGGTGCGGGTGGAGGGCCGCTGGGTGCCGCTGCTGGAGCTGCCGCGCGGCGCCCTGGCCCAGCCCGCCTGAGCGCCGGCAGGCGGCCCGCAAGGCCCTGATGCCCGCAGGGCAGGGCTGGCGAGCCCGGCCCGCCCGCGCTAGAACCCTGTCAGACATGCGTCTGCAGGGAGGACGCTGGCATGCAGGACGAGCCGGGCCGCGCGGCAGCTTCTTCACCCCCATGGACCGGTCCGGGCCGCCTGGCCCTGCCGCTGCTGGCGGGTCTGGCTGGCATGGCGGGCCTGCATCAGCAGGCGGCCCTGGCACCGGCCGGGGTCTGGCTGGGGACAGGTCTTGCCGCGCTGCTGGCCATGGCCCTGCTGTGGCGCCGCTGGCTGCGGCCCGCCTTGCATCTGTCCTTCTTCTGCCTGGCCGCCCTGCTGCTGGGCGCGGCCTGGACCGGCTGGCGCGCCCAGCAGCGCCTGGGCCAGGAACTCCCGCCCGCCTGGGAAGGGCGCGACCTCTGGCTGGTGGGCCGGGTGGACAGCCTGCCCCAAAGCCTGCTGGGCCAGGGCGGGGCACCGGGCTGGCGCTTTGCGTTCGCCCTGGAAGGCCTGCAGGACCCGGCCGCCAGCGCCGAGCCGCCTGCGTTGGAGCGCCTGCCCCAGCGCCTGCTGCTCTCGGCCTATGCCCAGCCCGGCCAGCAGGCCCTGCCGCAATGGCGGCCGGGCGAGCGCTGGCGCTTGCTGGTGCGGCTGCGGCGCCCGCATGGCCTGGCCAATCCCCACTGCTTTGACTACGAGCTCTGGCTTTTCGAGCAGGAGTTGCGGGCCACGGGGCAGATCAGGCGCTGGGAACGCCTGGCCCCGGCCGCCGGCCCGGACGGCTGGATAGACCGCGCGCGCCAGGACCTGCGCCTGGCCCTTCAGGCCCGGGTGGCTGAGCCCGGTGCCGCGGGCGTGCTGGCGGCCCTGAGTCTGGGTGACCAGGCTGCCATCGCGCGCGCCGACTGGGCCCTGTTCCGCGACACCGGCACCAGCCATCTGATGGCCATCAGCGGCGTGCATGTGACCATGTTCGCCTGGGGCGCGGGCCTGCTGGCCGGCTCGCTGTGGCGGCGCGCGGGCGCTGTCTGCCTGTGGCTGCCGGCCCCGCTGCTGGCGCGCTGGACCGGGGTGCTGGCGGCTCTGGGCTATGCGCTCTTTTCCGGCTGGGGCGTGCCGGCCCAGCGCACGGTCTGGATGCTGCTGGCCCTGGCCCTGCTGCGCCAGGCGGGGCTGGCCTGGCCCTGGCCGCTGTGCCTGCTGGCCAGCGCGGCCCTGGTCTGCCTGATCGACCCCTGGGCCCTGTGCCAGGCGGGCTTCTGGCTCTCCTTCGGCGCGGTGGCCCTGCTGATGGCGGGCGGCCCGCCCGGCACGGGCTGGCGCGCCCAGGCCCTGGGCGCGCTGCGCAGCCAGGGCATTGCCACCCTGGGCCTGGCGCCGCTGACCCTGCTCTTCTTCCAGCAGCTCTCGCTGGTGGGCCTGGCGGCCAATCTGCTGGCCATTCCCCTGGTGAGCCTGCTGATCACGCCCCTGGCCCTGGCCGGTGCGCTGCTGCCGCCGCTGTGGGATCTGGCGGCCTGGGTCTTGCTGGGCCTGATGCGCTATCTGCAGGCCCTGGCGGCCCTGCCCGGCGCGGTGTGGAGCGCGGCCGTGGCGCCGCCCTGGGCCCAGCTGGCCGGCCTGCTGGGTGCGGCGGTGCTGGTGCTGCCCCTGCCCTGGCGCTTGCGGCCGGCAGGCCTGCTGCTGATGCTGCCCCTGCTGTGGCCGGCCATTCCACGCCCCGGCCCGGGCCAGTTCGAGCTGCTGGCGGCCGATGTGGGGCAGGGCACGGCGGTGCTGGTGCGCACCCAGACGCATGCCCTGCTCTACGACAGCGGGCCGCAGTACAGCCCGCAGTCCGACGCCGGCCAGCGCGTGCTCGTGCCCCTGCTGCGCGCCCTGGGCCAGCGTGAGCTGGATGTGCTGATGCTCAGCCACCGTGACCAGGACCATGTGGGCGGCGCACTCAGCCTGCTGGCGGCCCTGCCGGTGGGCGCGGTGCACAGCTCGGTGACGGCGCCGCACTCGCCCTATTCGGGGCGCCGCTGCGAGCGCGGCCAGCGCTGGGTCTGGGACGGGGTGAGCTTCGAGCTCTTGCACCCGCGCGAGGCCGATTACGCCCGCGAGGGGCTCAAGCCCAATGCCCTGTCCTGCGTGCTGCTGCTGCGCTCGGCCCAGGGCGCCCAGGCGCTGCTGACCGGCGATATCGAGGCCCCTCAGGAGCAAGACCTGGCCCCGCCGCCGGTGGATCTGCTGATGCTGCCCCACCATGGCAGCAAGACCTCGTCCAGCCCGGCCCTGCTGGCCGCGGCCCGCCCTCGGCTGGCTTTCGCCCAGGCCGGCTACCGCAACCGCTTCGGCCACCCGGCGCCGCCGGTGCTGGCGCGCTACCAGGCCGCGGGCGTGCCGGTGCTCAACACGGCCGACTGCGGCGCCCTGCACTGGAGCAGCCAGACGCCGCAGGCCTATCGCTGCGAGCGCGGGCTCGGGCCACGTTACTGGCAGGATCGGCCGCCAGCCACCCCGACTGCCCCGGCCACCCTGGAGGGACCGCCAGAGCCCGATGGCGCGCCGCCCTGAACGCCCGCGGGGCCGGGTCCTACACGGTGCGCCGGCCGCCCCCGACAGCCGTCTTCGGCCGCCCGACCTAGCATGGGTTCATGAGCGACACACCAAGGAGCTGAGCATGGCACGATCCCTCATCAAGCACATGGCCTGGCTGGCCGCGGCCTCCCTGCTGGGCGCTGCGGCCCGGCATCTGTGGGCCCGCCGCCTGGGCGGGCCGGAGCGGCGCCGCGATCTGCGGGGCGCGGTGCAGCGCTGGGAGGACGAGGGCGGCCTGGTCCCCGAGGTCGAGGCCCAGACGCCGGCGGCGCCGGCGCCGGCCCGCCGCTCTTCCGCTCGCGGCAGCAGCAGTGCCAACGGCACGCGGCGCAGCCGCAAGCCGCGTGCCGCCGCCGGCACGGCCGCCGCTCAGGGCTGAGCGGCCGGATTGCGGTAGGCCTTGAGCGTGCGGCCCAGCTCGATCACGGCCATGGCGTAGTAGCTGGACCAGTTGTAGCGCGTGAGCGCGTAGAAATTGCTGGTGCCGGCCACATAAACCGGCGCGGCGTTTTCGCCCATCTGCAGCTCCACCAGGGCCAGGGGGCCGGGGTGCTCGCGCCCGCCCTCGCTGAGCTGGGCACCGGCCTCCTGGAACTGGGCGGCGCTGAAGCTGGGCAGGATGTCCGGCGCCAGCAGGCGCGCGCGTTCGACCGTCTCCACCGGCGCGGCCACGCTGTAGTGCGTGGGCAGGCCCGGCTGCCAGCCATGGCGGGCCAGGTAGTTGGCCACCGAGCCGATGGCGTCCGCGGGGCTCTTGATCAGGTCCACATGGCCGTCGCCGTCGAAGTCGATGGCGTGTCGGTTCCAGCTGCCGGGCATGAACTGCGGCCAGCCCATGGCGCCGGCGTAGGAGCCCTTGACGGCGAGCGGGTCCAGGCCTTCGCGCCGGCACAGGCGCAGAAACTCCACCAGCTCCTCGCGGAAGAAGGCGCTGCGGTCCTTGCGGCCGGGCGGGAAGTCGAAGGCCAGGGTGCTCAGGGCATCCAGCACCGAGAAGCCGCCGGTGATCTGGCCGTAGAAGGTTTCCACCCCGATCAGGCCGGCAATCAGCTCGGCCGGCACGCCGAAGCGGGCCTCGGCCCGGGCCAGCGCGTCCTCGTGGGCGGCCCAGAAGGCCAGGCCGGCCTGGATGCGGCGTGGCTCCACAAAGCGGGCGCGGTAGGCACCCCAGTCCTTGGCCGTGCCCGCGGGCGGCGGCATGATCAGGCGCTGCACCGTGGGGTTGCGCCGCGCCTGGGCCATCAGGGCGCGCAGCGGGGCCTCTTCCCAGCCCTCCTGGGCGGCCAGCTCGCGGGCGAACTGCATCAGGTCCTCGCGCTCGCCATAGGGCGTGGCCGGCGCGGCCTTGACCACCTTGGCCACCTTGGTCGGCGGGGCCTTGCGGGCCTTTTTCCGGGCATCGGCCGAGGTGTTGGCCTGGGCGCTGGCCAGCAGGCCCAGGCTCAGCAAGGCAAGGGCGAGAGGACGAAAGGGGCGGGACAGCAGGGACATCAGGTCGCGGTGGTGTTCGGAGAGCTCGGGGTGCGCAGCATACGGCCTGCGGCGCGGAAGGCCCGCAGGCGGCGCTGGCGGGCGCGCCAGCCCAGGGGCGGTGATTCGGTGCCGGGGGCGTAGCGCTGGCGCTCCAGCTCCAGCAGCTGGCGTTCCAGGGGCGCGGCCCGCGGGCCATGGCGCTGGCGCAGCAGGCCGGCCCAGTGGCGCGGGCCCTGGTGGGCCTGGGCCGGCACATCCAGGCGCCGCAGCTCGCGCAGCAGGCCAGCGCGCAGCTGGCTCCAGCCATCGTGCGGCCGGGCCTGCCAGGCCACCCAGAGCGCCCCGCCGGCGGCGATCAGGCCGATCAGGCCGGCCGCCAGCTGGCCCAGGGCCTGCCAGTCTGGCGCGCTCCAGCCCATGGACTTGAGCAGGTCGAACTGGTCCTGGCGCGAGTAGTTGAGCACGTATTGCTGCCAGCGGTTGTTCAGCGATTCCCAGCCCGAGCGCAGCAGCAGCACGCCGCGCCACAGGGCCGGGCTCAGCGCATTGACCGTACCGGCCAGGGCGCCGGGCGGGGCCTGCAGGGCCTGGCCGGCCTGCACCCGCTCGGGCGCCACGGCGGCCGTGGGGTCCACGCGCTGCCAGCCGCGGCCGGGCAGCCAGACCTCGGCCCAGGCATGGGCCTGGGCATTGCGCACCACCAGATAGCCGTCCTGCAGCTCGCGGTCCGCGCCCTGGAAGCCGGTCACCACCCGCGCCGGCAGGCCCAGGGCCCGCATCACCACCACGAAGGCGCCGGCAAAGTGCTCGCAAAAGCCCAGGCGCCGGTCCAGCCAGAACTCGTCCACCAGATGCGGGTTGTTCTCTCCGTAACGGCCGGGCGAGAGGGTGTAGATGAACTCGGCCTGGCGCAGATGCTGGAGCACGGCCGTGATGGCGGCAGGCCCGTAGTCGGTGGGCTCCAGCCCCTCCAGGCGCTCGCGGCGCAGGGCCGCGGCCCAGGCCAGGGTGCGCGGGTTCAGCCCCGGCGGCAGCTCCTGGTAGGGCAGCAGGCTGCCGCGCATCTCGGTGGGGCCGCTGCTGTAGTCCAGATGCGCCTGGGCCTGGACGCGCAGGCGCTCGGTGATGGGCCGCGGCGAGAGCCATTGCAGCTCGGCCGAGCGCCACAGGCTCAGGCCCTGCACCTCCAGGCGCGTGCCCGGCGCCTCGGGGCCGGACTCCAGCAGGGGCAGCACCGACAGGCGCAGCGGCTCCAGGGTCAGCTCGTAGCGCAGGGCCGGGCCGCGCACCCGCGGCGCGGCGCCAAAGGCGCTGAAGGGATTGGCCGGCCCCAGGGCGCGCCAGCTGCGGCCGTCGAAGCGGGCCAGCACCGGGCCACGGAAGTACAGGGCCTCGGGCGGCGGGGGCGGGCCCTCGAAGCGCAGGCGCATGGCGATGCTGTCGTCATTGGCGATCTCGCTCATGGCGCCGAACTGCATCTCGTTGGACAGACCGGTCTTGCCCACGGCGTCGCTGGGCACGCCCCACAGCGGCGCGATGCGTGGGAAGAGCACGAAGAGCAGCACCATCAGGGGCAGGCCCATGGCCGTGGTGCGCGCGGCCTGGGCCGCGGCCAGGCGCAGGCTGGGCTGGCCCACGGGCATCTGGGCCAGCACCAGGGCGCTCATCAGGGCCCAGACGCTGAGCAGGGTCCACAGCCCGGTGAGCAGGGACTGCGAGTAGAGGAACTGGGTCAGCACCAGGAAGAAGCCCAGGAAGAAGACCACGAAGGCATCACGGCGCGCGCGCAGCTCCAGGGTCTTCATGGCCATGAGCATCAGCAGCATGGTGATGCCGGGCTCCCGACCCAGCAGGGTGCGGTGGGTGAGCAGGGTGAGGCCGGCCGTCACCGCGATCAGCAGCAGCAGGGCCCAGCGCCCGGGCAGGGGCCGGCCCTGCCAGGCCAGCAGGCCGCGCCAGCACAGCATCAACCCCGTCATCAGGCTGCACCACAGGGGCACATGGTCCCAGTGCGGTGCGGCCGTGGCGGCGATGGTGGCCAGCAGGAAAAGGGTGTCGCGCGTGTCGCGCGGCAGATGGGCCAGGCGCAGGCGCCAGGCGGGCAGGGCGGCGGCGCGGCTCATGGGCGCACCCCGCCGGGCGCGGCCGCCAGCATCTGCAGCGCGCCTTGCAGATGGGCCGCCCCCAGATCGGGCTCCAGGCTTTGCGACTCGTCGAGGCTCAGGCCCCAGGGCTCGCCGCGGTGCTCGGCCTCCAGGGCCCAGGCCGTCAGGCGCGAGAGCCGGGCCTCCCAGTCCTGGCCGGCGGTGTCGGCCAGGCGCAGCCAGCGTCGCCGGCTGGCCGGGGCCAGGGTCTCGCGCACCAGCAGCTGGCCGTCACCCTGCTGGGCGGCCTTCTTCCAGAGCACCTGCTTGGGCGAGTCGCCATGTTGGTAGGGGCGCACGCTTTCAAAGTCTTCGCCACGGCGCTGCAGGCCGGCGCTGGCGCTGCCGTCCCCGCTGCTGGCCGCCTCGGCCGGCAGGGGCGGGGCGCTGTCCTCCGGCCGGGGATAGACCCAGACCTGGGCGGCCGGCCGCCACAGGCTCCAGGCGCCGAACAGGCCCAGGGGGAAGCGGGTCTCGATGCGCAGCAGGGGCAGGCTCATCAGGCCGCGCTGCGGGGCCGGGCAGGCCAGGCTCAGCAGGGCATGGCCACCGGCGGGCACATCCACCCAGGCGGGTTCGCCGCTGCCCACGCGCAGGCCGATGCCGTAGCGGGCGCGGCCGCTGTTGTGCAGGCGCACCTCCAGCTGCAGATCGCTGCCGGCGTGGCCGGGGGCGGGCGCCTTGAGGTCCAGGGCCAGGCCGCGCAGATTGCCATGGGTGGCGTGCATGGAGGCGAAGCCCGCACCGGCCAGCAGAAAGGTCAGGGCATAGCCCAGGCTGAGCTGGTCGTTGATGGAGGCCAGCAGCAGCACCAGCAGGGTGGCGCAGAAGAACAGGCCCGGCCGGCTGGGCAGGATGTAGATATTGCGCTGGACCAGGTGGTGGGTGTCGCTGGCCGGATGGCGGGCCAGCCACCAGGCCTGCCAGCGTTGCCGCAGCTTCATGGCGCCGCGCTCACCGGCCGGGCCCCAGGCAATGCACGCTCAAGACTCATGGTCAGGGAAGCGGAATGGCCTCGATCATGGCGCGCACCTGCTCGCGGGCGCCGCGACCGGCGCCGGCCTTCGGGCGCAGGCGGTGGGCAATGGTCTGGGGCAGGATGGCCTGCACATCGTCGGGCGAGACATAGTCGCGCTGGTCCAGCAGGGCGCGGGCGCGGGCGGCGCGCAGCACGCCCAGGCCGGCGCGGGGGCTCAGGCCCTCGACGAACCACTGGCCCGAGCGGGTGGCGGCCAGCAAGGCCTGCAGATAGTCCAGCAAGGCCGGCGCGGCATGCACCTGGCGCACGGCGGTCTGGGCCTGCAGCAGCTGCTCGGGCGTCATCACCGGCCTAAGGGCCTTGATGGCCTCCCGGCTGTCCTCGCCCATCAGCAGCTCGCGCTCGGCCTGGGCATCGGGGTAGCCCAGGGAGATGCGCATCAGGAAGCGGTCCAGCTGCGACTCGGGCAGGGGGTAGGTGCCCAGCTGCTCGCTGGGGTTCTGCGTGGCGATCACGAAGAAGGGCCGGGGCAGGGCATGGGTCTGGCCGTCCACGCTGACCTGCTGCTCCTCCATGGCCTCCAGCAGGGCGCTCTGGGTCTTGGGGCCGGCGCGGTTGATCTCGTCGGCCAGCAGCACCTGGGCGAAGACCGGACCGGGGTGGAAGGCGAAGCGGGCGCTGTCGCGCTCATAGACCGAGACGCCCAGCAGGTCCGAGGGCATCAGGTCCGAGGTGAACTGCACCCGCGAGAAACGCAGGCCCAGGCAGACCGAGAGCGTGTGGGCCAGGGTGGTCTTGCCCACCCCGGGCAGGTCTTCGATCAACAGATGGCCGCCGGCGATCAGACAGGCTACACAGTCCTGGATCTGGGCCGGCTTGCCCTTGATGATCGTGCTAATCTGGCGCTGCAGCGCCTCGAGCGGCCCGGCCAGCGCAGTGGCGGGGGATGCGGCTTCCTTGAGCGTCATGCGAGAAACCATAACTCAAATCTCGGGACACCATCCCCGCGTCAGCGCCATGTCTACCGCCTTCATCAGCCATGCCGATTGCCGGCGCCATGAGATGGGTGCTGGTCACCCGGAATGCCCCCAGCGTCTGGACGCGATCGAGGACTGGCTGATCGGCACCGGTCTGGACGTGGCCCTGCAGCGCTTCGAGGCGGCCAATGCCAGCCAGCAGGCGCTGGAGCGTGCGCATAGCAGCGCTTACGTCACCCATCTGCGCGATCTGCTGGAAGGACTGGCGGCCACCGGCGAGTCCCGCGCCATCGACCCCGACACCATTGCCAACCCCTACACCTGGTCGGCCGCACTCAAGGCGGCGGGCGCGGCGGTGCAGGCCACCGATCTGGTGCTGGACGGCCAGGTGGAGAACGCCTTCTGCGCAGTGCGCCCGCCCGGCCACCACGCCACGCGCGACCAGGCCATGGGCTTTTGCTTCTTCAACAATGTGGCTGTGGCCGCCCGCCACGCCCTGGACCAGCGCGGGCTCAAGCGCGTGGCGGTGGTGGACTTTGATGTGCACCACGGCAATGGCACCGAGGACATCCTGGCCGGCGACGAGCGTGTGCTGATGGTCAGCATCTTCCAGCACCCGCTCTATCCTTTCAGCGGCGCCGTACCCAAGGGCGAGAACATGGTCAATGTGCCGGTGCCGCCCTACACCAAGGGCGGCGAGGTGCGCGAGATGATCGAGGCCATGTGGATGCCGGCGCTGGAGCGCTTCCGCCCCGAGATGGTCTTCATCTCGGCCGGCTTCGATGCCCACCGCGAGGACGATCTGGGCCAGCTGGGCCTGACCGAGGCCGACTACGAGTGGATCACCCTGCGCGTGATGGACGTGGCCAAGCGCCATGCCCGCGGCCGCGTGGTGTCCTGCCTGGAAGGCGGCTACCACCTGGGCGCGCTGGCGCGCAGCGTGGGCGTGCATCTGCGGGCCCTGGCCGGGGTCTGAGGCCCGGCCGCGCGCAAGGCCTCAGGGCTTGGCGCCGGCCTCGTTCAGCAGGGCGCGCACATGGCGCACCGGCATGGCGTAGCTGATGCCTGTGGGCGTGCTCAGGGCCGATTCGCGCGTGCCCTTGATCAGGGCCAGGCTCAGCACACCGATCACCTCGCCGCTGGCGATGTCCAGCACCGGGCCGCCGCTATTGCCGGGGTAGCTGATGATGTCCAGCTGCAGCACCTCGAAGGCACCCTGGCGCAGCTGGGCCACGGCCCGGGCGTTCAGGCTCTGGGCATTGGGCGTGGGCAGGCTGATGGCGGTGAGGGCGGCCACGATGCCGCGGTGCGTCACATGCGAGTAGCCCAGCAGGCCGCCCACCGGGAAGCCCATGATGGCGATATCGCTGCCCTCGGCCGGCGCGGCGTCGCCCGCCAGGCGCAGGGGCGGGGCGGGCGGCCCCTCGAAGCGCAGCAGGGCCACGTCATGCGCCGGGTCATTGGCCAGCACCGTGGCCAGACGCAGGCTCCACTGCTTGTCGGCGCCGTAGACCTGCACCGCCAGGCGGCGCTCGGTGCCCGGCGGGGGATCGGGCGGCAGCACATGGGCGCCGGTGATGGCGAGGTTGCCTTGGCCCACCACAAAGCCACTGCCGCGGAAATTGAAGCGCGGGCTGTCCAGCGCGCCGAAGGTGCCCACCAGCAGCACCGAGGGCTTGGCCCGCGCCACCAGGGTCGGCAGGTCCTGGCTCCAGGCGGGCAGGGTGCCGGCCGTCAGGGCCGCGCCCAGCAGGGCGGCGCCCAGCCAGCGGCGGCGGCTCGGGGCGGGGCGGGGGGGCTCGTGTCGGGGCATGGGCATGATGGCCGCACGATAGCAAAGCCCGAGCCCGGCGCGCAGCCCCTGGCCCCGGGGTGCTGCCGAGCGCAGCGGCGACAATGCGGTGCATGAATCATCCGATGACTCTTGAAGAACTGCGGGCCCTGGGCGTGGCCCTGACCAAGCCGGCCGCCCTGATGGAACTGGGTCTCCTGCTGGCCTGCCTGGGCCTGGCCTGGCTGGTGGTGTGGCGCCTGAAGGCGCATCTGGACCGTGAGCCCGGGCCGCAATCGGTGCTCTTCGGCCGCCATGTGGTGGACGGCGTGCTCTTCCCCGTGCTGGCCCTGCTGGTGGCCCTGGGCGCGCGCCGCCTGCTGCCCGAGCTGGGCCTGGCGCCGGCGCTCTTCAAGCTGGTGGTGCCGGTGCTGCTGTCCCTGCTGGTGATCCGCCTGACGGCGCGGGTGCTGCGCGCAGCCCTGCCCAACTCGGGCTGGGTGCGCCTGGTGGAGCGCAGCGTGTCCTGGCTGGCCTGGGGCGCTTCGGTGCTGTGGATCACCGGCCTGCTGCCCATCCTGCTGGACGAGCTGGAAGACATACGCTGGAAGATGGGCAGCAGCCAGGTCTCGCTGCGCGCCCTGCTGGAGGGCGGGCTGACCGCGGTGCTGGTGCTGATGCTGGCCCTGTGGCTGTCGGCCGTGATCGAGGCGCGCCTGCTGCGCAATGTCACCAATGACCTCTCGCTGCGCAAGATCGGCGCCAACATCACCCGCGCCCTGCTGCTCTTCGTGGGCCTGTTGTTCGCCCTCTCGGCCGCGGGCATCGACCTCACGGCCCTGGGTGTGCTGGGCGGCGCCCTGGGCGTGGGCATCGGTTTCGGCCTGCAGAAGCTGGCGGCCAACTATGTGTCGGGCTTCGTGATCCTGGCCGAGCGCTCGCTGCGCATCGGCGATATGGTGCGGGTCGACAACTTCGAGGGCCGCATCAGCGATATCAAGACCCGCTACACCGTGATTCGCGCCCTGGGCGGGCGCGAGGCCGTGGTGCCCAACGAAACCCTGATCACCACCCGGGTGGAGAACCTCTCGCTGAGCGACCCGCGCGTGATCCTGTCCACCATCGTGCAGGTGGCTTACGGCACCGATGTGGAAGCCCTGATGCCCCTGATGGTGGAGCGCGTGCGCCAGGTCTCGCGGGTGCTGCAGGAGCCGGGGCCTTCGGTGCAGCTGAGCAATTTCGCGGCCGACGGGCTGGAGCTGACCATCTACTTCTGGATCGGCGACCCCGAGAACGGCCAGGGCGGCCCGCGCTCGGAGGTGAACCTGGCCATCCTGCGCCTGTTCAATGAGCGTGGCATCGAGATCCCCTTCCCGCAGCGCGTGCTGCATCGCGCCACGGTCTGAGCCCGGGGTTCAGTGCAGGCGTCGCTCCTGCCAGGCCCCCGGCGTGGGCGTGGCGGGCCACAGCCGCAACTCGGCCGGGGGCAGGGGGCGCGAAAAGGCGTAGCCCTGCATCAGCTTGCAGCCCAGACCCTGCAGCAGGTGGATCTGGGCCTCGGTCTCCACGCCCTCGGCCACGCATTCCAGGCCCAGGCTCTCGGCCATGGCGATGATGGCGCGCACCAGGGCGCTGTCGCCGGGCTTGGCGTCCAGGTCCTTGACGAAGGAACGGTCGATCTTCAGCCGCCCGACGGGGAAGCGCTTGAGGGCGCTGAGGCTGGAATAGCCGGTGCCGAAATCGTCCACCGCCAGGCGCACGCCCAGGGCCTTGAGCCGCAGCAAGGCCCGCCGTGATTCGTCGGGGCTGCCCATCAGGGCCGATTCGGTGATTTCCAGCTCCAGCCGGTCCGCCGCCAGACCGGTGCGACGCAGCAGGCGGTCCACGTCTTCCGGGAACTGCGGATCGACCAGCTGATGAGGCGAGACATTCAGGGCCAGGCGCAGCGCGGAGTCGCGCAGATCGGTGCGTTCCAGCAGCAGTTGGCCCGTCAGGGCCAGCACATGGCGGCCCAGCTCCACCATCAGGCCGCTCTCCTCGGCCACCGGGATGAATTCGCCGGGGCAGATCTCGCCGCCCTGCTCGGTGCGCCAGCGCAGCAGGGCCTCGGCGCCCACGTACTCGCCCCGGTCCACGTCCATCTGGGGCTGCAGCACCAGGTAGAGCCTGTCCTTGCCCATGTCCTGGCGCAGCTGCTGGGCCATCTGCAGGCGCTGGGCCGCGGCGACGGCCATGGCGGGGTCGTAGAGGCAGCAGCGGTTGCGACCCAGCGCCTTGGCGCGGTAGAGCGCGATATCGGCATGCTTCATCAGCTCATCGGCGTTCTGCCCGTCCCCGGGGTAAAGCGCCAGACCGATGCTGAGGCTGGCACTGACCTCGCGTCCGCCCAGGTCCAGGGGCAGGGCCACCTGCTGCAGCAGCTTCTGCGCCACCAGCAGGGCATGCTGGGCGCTGCTCACGTCGCTGAGCAGCAGCACGAACTCGTCGCCGCCCAGGCGGCAGACGGTGTCGTTGTTGCGCAGCTCGGCCGAGAGGCGCTGCGCCACGCTTTGCAGCAGCTCGTCACCCACGGCATGGCCCAGGGTGTCATTGATGAGCTTGAAGTGGTCCAGATCCAGAAAGCCGATGGCAAAGCCCTGGCCCTTGCGCGTGGCATTGGCGCAGGCCTGTTCGATGCGGTCCATCAGCAGCACACGGTTGGGCAGGCCGGTGAGCGCGTCGTGGTGGGCCATGTGGTTGAGCCGGCGCGCGTCCTCGCGTGCGCGGCTCACATCCTGGAAGACCAGCACCACGCCGCGCAGCCGGCCCTGGGCCTCGTGAATGGGCGAGGCGCTGCCGGTCACGGCATGCAGGCAGCCGTCCTGGGCCTGCAGCACGCAGTCAGGCGGCAGCAGCTCGAGCGTGCCACTGCGCAGGCAGGCCTCCACCGGCGCGATGGGCGCGCCGCCCTCGTCCGCGGCGCGCAGCTGCAGCACCTGGGCCGCGGGGCGGCCCTGGGCCGCCGCACGCTCCCAGCCGCACAGCCGGGAGGCGGCAGGGTTGATGAAGCGGATATGGCCCAGCTCGTCGCTGCTGATCACGCCATCGGCAATCGAGCCCAGGGTGGTCTGCAGCAGCTGGCGCTCCTCGTCCAGGCGCTGCAGCAGGGCGCTTTCCTCGGTCACATCGCGCAGCGCGGCCATGCTGCACAGGCCCTGCTCGCGCCCGGCATCCTGCTCCCAGACCATGGACAGACGCACCCGGCGCAGCCGCCCGTCGGCTCGGCGCGCCAGCATGGGCAGGTCGTGCACGCTCTCGCCGGCCGTGAGCACGGGCAGGTCCCGGGCGGACCGCAGGGCCTGGGGGTCCAGGCTCAGAAAGTCCGAGACCTTGCGGCCCAGCACCTCCGATTCGCGATAGCCCAGGTGCTGCAGCCAGGCGGCGCTGACGCTCAGCAGCCGCCCCTCGATATCGGTGGAGTGCAGCAGGGTGGGCGCCCGGGTGTAGAGTCTGCGATAGCGGGCCTCGCGGCGGGCCAGCTGCTCCGCATTGCGCCGGCGGCTCTGCTCCAGCGCCCCGCCCAGCATCAGCGGGCTGATCACGGCCAGCAGCAGGGGCAGCAGGTGCAGGGCATCGGCGGCCGGACCGGTCTGCGGCGGCAGCACCATCAGGCCCAGGCCGATGAGGCTGAAGCAGCTGGCCACGGTGATGGGCGCGGCCAGACTCGCGGCGGCGAAGCCACCGCTGTAGGCCACCAGCATGCCGGCGGTGGCGATGTACACATAGGGGTAGGGCAGGCTGCCGAAGGCCAGCAGGCTCACGCCGCAGACCAGCATGGCCAGGGGCAGTTGCAGGGGCTGCAGGCAGCGCTGCAGGGTCTGGCGCCAGCCCAGGGCCAGCAAGAGGCTGGCACCGGGCAGCAGACAGATCCAGCCCAGGGCGGCGCCCAGCCACCAGGTGGTGAGGACCCCGGCGAAGTGCTGCTCCGGCTGCACCAGCATCAGGCAGGCGCTGCCCAATAGCGCGCCCAAGCCCGCCGCCAGGCCCGGGCCCAGCAGCAGAGCCCGCAGGAGGGCGCCGGGTTCGTGGCTGAGGCTGGCCACCTGAGCGTGCCGGCGCAGCAGCCAGGCGGCGGCCCAGGTTTCCAGCAGATTGCCGCTGGCAAAGACCAGGTTCAGCAGCCAGGGCGTACCGCACAGCGCGTTGGCCGCCAGCACCGCCAGGGCCTGGGCGCCCAGCAGGGCGGGCCAGCGGCGGGGGGGATGGGCCAGCATGGCGCAGGCCATCAGGCAGTTGCTCAGCCACAGCGGCGCCATGTTGCCGGGGCGGCGCATCAGCAGGATGCAGGCCAGGGCGGCCAGCAGGCTCAGCCCACCCCAGAAGAGTGCGGTGCGCAGCAGGCGCGGGCGGGGCAGGGCCGGGGCTGCAGACTCCGGCGGGCTGGGCTGCGGCTTCATGCGCGGGCCTGCCGGCTCAGGGTGCGCCGCATCAGGTACAGGCCCAGCAGGCCTGCGGCGATGCAGGCCACGGCCAGCAGGCGCAGATCGCCCTGGCGCGGGTCCTCGTAGGCATTCAGCCCCGCGGGAATCCAGCGCTGAACGATCTCACCCCGGGTTTTGGGCGGCAGGGCCCGCAGGGCCGTGCGCAGGCGCTCGCCGATATCCTCCCGCGCGAGCGGGTAGGCGAAGCTCAGGGGGTACTCGAAGCCGATGTGCTGATGGATCTCGTAGCGCGGCGCGGCGGTGCCGCGCTGGCTCAGGAAGTGCAGGGAGGCCATGTCGGCCACCAGGCCGCGGATCTCGCCCCGCCCCATGGCCAGCAGGGCCTGATGGTCGTCCGTGAAGCTCTGCCACTGCACCGCGGGGTAGCGCTCCCGCACAAAGGACTCCACCGCATAGCCGCGGCCCACGCCCAGCACTTGGCCCTGCAGGGCTTGCAGCGTCTGCTGATGCGCCTGGCCCGGCGGGAGCACCAGCACCGCTGGCACCACCACATAGGGCTCGGTGAAAGCGAGGTAGCGGCTGCGCTCGGTCGTGGGCCGCAGGGAGGAGAGCAGGTCCACTTCGCCGCGCTGGGCGGCGGCCAGATGCTCGTGCAGGCTACGCGCGGGCAGGGTCTGGATCTGGAAACCGCCCAGCGGTGCCATTGCCTGCAGCAGATCCACCGAGAGGCCCCGTGCCTGGCCCTGGGCATCGGCGAAGACGAAAGGCCCATAGTCCGCCTCGGGGGCGAAACGCAGGGTCAGGGCTCCGGCCAGCAGGGGCTGGAGCAGGAGTCCCAGCAGGGACCCGGCATACGCGGCCTTCATTGAGCCTCCCTGGCGCCGCCTCGGAGGCCGGGTGGCGCTGCCGGGCAAGCGTACGGTGCCCGGCGCGGAGGGTCAATGCGTGGCGCCCCATTTTCCCGTTACGGGGCGGGGCGCCGCGGCGATCAGGCCACAGTGACGGGGATCTTGCCGATCTTGCCCTGGCTGATCTTGTCGGCCCATTCGGCCGGGCCGGTGATGTGGGCGCTGGTGCCGCCAGCATCCACGGCCACGGTCACGGGCATGTCCACCACGTCGAACTCATAGATGGCTTCCATGCCCAGGTCCTCGAAGCCCACCACCTTGGCGGCCTTGATGGCCTTGGACACCAGATAGGCCGAGCCGCCGACGGCCATCAGATAGGCCGACTTGTGCTGCTTGATGGCCTCGATGGCGACCGGGCCGCGCTCGGCCTTGCCGATCATCGCGATCAGGCCGGTCTTGGCCAGCATCATCTCGGTGAACTTGTCCATGCGGGTGGCCGTGGTGGGGCCGGCCGGGCCGACCACCTCGTCGCGCACCGGATCGACCGGGCCCACGTAGTAGATGACGCGGTTGGTGAAGTCCACCGGCAGGGTCTCGCCCTTGGCCAGCATGTCCTGGATGCGCTTGTGGGCGGCATCGCGGCCGGTCAGCATCTTGCCGTTGAGCAGCAGGGTCTGACCGGGGGTCCAGCTGGCGACTTCCTCAGGCGTCAGCGCATTCAGATCCACGCGCTTGCTCTTGTTGTAGTCCGGCGCCCAGTGCACATCGGGCCACAGGTCCAGGCTGGGGGCTTCCAGGTAGGAGGGGCCCGAGCCGTCCAGCACGAAGTGGGCGTGGCGGGTGGCCGCGCAGTTGGGGATCATCGCGATCGGCTTGCTGGCCGCGTGCGTGGGATAGGTCTTGATCTTGACGTCCAGCACCGTGGTCAGACCGCCCAGACCCTGCGCGCCGATGCCCAGGGCATTGACCTTCTCGTAGAGCTCGATGCGCAGTTCTTCCAGCTTGTTGCTCGGGCCGCGCTCCAGCAGCTCGTACATGTCGATGTCGTCCATCAGGGCTTCCTTGGCCAGCAGGGCGGCCTTCTCGGCCGTGCCGCCAACGCCGATGCCCAGCATGCCCGGCGGGCACCAGCCCGCGCCCATGGTCGGCACGGTCTTGAGCACCCAGTCGACGATGTTGTCGCTGGGGTTGAGCATATAGACCTTGCTCTTGTTCTCGGAGCCGCCGCCCTTGGCCGCGACGATCACGTCCACGGTATTGCCGGGCACGACTTCCATGAAGATCACCGCGGGCGTGTTGTCCTTGGTGTTCTTGCGCTCGAAGATGGGGTCGGCCAGCACCGAGGCGCGCAGCTTGTTGTCCGGGTGGTTGTAGGCGCGGCGCACGCCCTCGTTCACCGCGTCCTGTATGGAGCCGGGGAAGTCCGCCCAGCGCACGTCCATGCCGATCTTCAGGAAGACGTTGACGATGCCGGTGTCCTGGCAGATCGGGCGGCGGCCTTCGGCGCACATGCGCGAGTTGGTCAGGATCTGCGCGATCGCATCCTTGGCCGCCGCGCTCTGCTCACGCTCGTAGGCGCGGGCCAGGTGCTGGATGTAGTCGGCCGGGTGGTAGTAGCTGATGTACTGCAGGGCGGCGCTGACGCTCTCGACGAGGTCGGCGTACTTGATCGTGGTGCTCATGGCGGGGCGGTCCGGGCTAGAGGGGAAACTCTGAGAAACTCGGGCGCCAGTTTACTGAAGCCGAGGAAGGAGTGCCGATGACGCCAGGATTGAGGAAGTTCTTTGCCAGTGAGTCCAGCGGCGGCATCGTGCTGGCCCTGGCCGCGGTGGCGGCCCTCCTGATCAGCAACTCCGCGCTCTCGGCCTGGTACCAGGCCTTCACCCAGGTGCCGGGCGAGCTGCGCATCGGCGGCGACTGGCTGGTGCTGGCCAAGCCTCTGATCGTCTGGGTCAACGATCTGTGGATGGTGGTCTTCTTCCTGCTGGTGGGCCTGGAGATCAAACGCGAGTTCGTGGCGGGCGAGCTCTCCACCCGCTCGCAGGCGGTGCTGCCCGCCGTGGCCGCCCTGGGCGGCATGGTGGTGCCGGCCCTGATCTACACCGGCATCAACTGGGGCGATGCGGTGGCGCTGCGCGGCTGGGCCATTCCCGCCGCCACCGATATCGCTTTTGCCATCGGCATCCTGATGCTGCTGGGCTCTCGGGTGCCGGCCTCGCTCAAGGTCTTCCTGACCGCCGTGGCCATCATCGACGATCTGGGCGCCATCATCGTGATCGCACTCTTCTACACCCACCAGCTCTCGCCCCTGATGCTGCTGGGCGCGGCGGCCTGCCTGGCCGGCCTGGCCCTGCTGAACCGGGCCGGCGTGAAGCGCCTGGACGTGTACCTGGCCCTGGGCCTGCTGCTGTGGCTGTGCGTGCTGAAGTCCGGCGTGCACGCCACGCTGGCAGGCGTGGCCACCGCGCTCTTCATTCCCATGCAGGGGGATGCCCAGCACGATCACTCGCCGCTGGAGACCCTGGAGCATGGCCTGCACCCCTGGGTGGCCTTCCTGATCCTGCCCATGTTCGCCTTTGCCAACGCCGGCGTGTCCCTGCAGGGCCTGAGCCCGGCGGCCCTGCTGGACCCGCTGCCCCTGGGCATCGCCCTGGGCCTGCTGCTGGGCAAGGCGGTGGGGGTGTTCGGTGCCTCCTGGCTGCTGGTGCGCCTGGGTCTGGCCCAGCAGCCCGCGGGCGCAAGCTGGACGCAGTTCTTCGGCGTCTGCGTGCTCTGCGGCATCGGCTTCACCATGAGCCTCTTCATCGGGGGCCTGGCGTTTGCCGGCCTGGATCCCAGCTTCGAGACGCGAGTCAAGCTGGGCGTGCTGGGCGGCTCCCTGATCTCGGGCGTGCTGGGCGCGCTGATCCTGGCGCGGGCGGGCCGCGGCCGCTGAAGCTTCGCCGCCTCGCCCATGAAAAAGGCCGGAATGCCCGCGGGCATTCCGGCCTTCTTGCTTGTGAGTGCGCAGGGCTTCAGTGCTTGTCGTCGCCGCCGCTGTTGTGGCTCATCAGGCGGTCGGCCGCCGCGATGGCCAGGGCCGAGAACAGGAAGGCCACATGGATCAGGGTCTGCCAGATCAGCACCTTCTCGCTGTAGTTGTCGGCGTTGATGAAGGTCTTGAGCAGATGGATGGAGGAGATGCCGATGATGGCCGTGGCCAGCTTGACCTTGAGCACCGAGGCGTTCACATGGCTGAGCCACTCGGGCTGGTCGGGGTGGCCCTCCAGATGCATGCGCGAGACAAAGGTCTCGTAGCCGCCCACGATCACCATGATCAGCAGATTGGAGATCATCACCACGTCGATCAGGCCCAGCACCACCAGCATCAGGATGGTCTCGTTGAGCTTGGCCAGGGGCTCATAGCCGATGACCAGACCGGCCGCATCCTTGATGGGCGTGGCCTTGTAGCCGATGCTCTTGACCAGCATGGCCAGGGCGTCCTGGTTGCCAAAGGCGGCTTCCACCAGGTGCACCAGCTCGGTCCAGAACTGGAAGACGTAGACCGCCTGGGCCAGGATCAGGCCGAGGTACAGCGGCAGCTGCAGCCAGCGGCTCATGAAGATGATGTTGGGCAGGGGGCGAAGAGGGCGGTTGGCGTTGTTCATGGGGCGCAGGGCAAAGCTCGTTGGGGCGGGATTCTAGGGCCCGCACATGACAGCGGCGGCCCCCGGGGGACAGGCAGTTACGGCGCTAGAGTAAGCGCTTCGTCAGAGACGGCACGCACAGTGCACGCAGTTTTCAAAGCAAATCCCGGCATCGAGGAGACAGCCATGTCGCAGAGCAAGCAATATCTGCCCAGCGCGGATTGGAGCGCGAACGCCCACGTCAAGGGCATGGACGGCTACCAGGCCCTGGTGGCCGAGGCCGAGGCCGACTACCAGGGCTTCTGGGCCCGTCTGGCCCGCGAGCTGATCAGCTGGCAGACCCCCTTCACCAAGGTGCTGAACGACAGCGACGCGCCCTTCTTCAAGTGGTTCGAGGACGGGCGCCTGAACGTTTCCTACAACTGCCTGGACCGCAATGTGGAGCGCGGCCTGGGTGACAAGACCGCCCTGATCTTCGAGGCCGACAACGGCGAGGTCAGCCGCGTCAGTTACAGCGACTTGCTGGCCAAGGTCTCGCGCCTGGCCAATGCGCTGAAGGCGCGCGGCGTGAAGAAGGGTGACCGCGTGGTCATCTACATGCCCATGTCGGTGGAGGGCGTGGCCGCCATGCAGGCCTGTGCCCGCATCGGCGCCACCCACTCGGTGGTGTTCGGCGGCTTCTCGGCCCAGAGCCTGCGCGACCGCGTGCAGGACGCCGGCGCGGTGATGGTGATCACGGCCGACGAGCAGGTGCGCGGCGGCAAGCAGCTGCCGCTCAAGGCCATCGTGGACGAGGCCCTGGCCGACAACAGCTGCCCCACGCTCAAGGATGTGATCGTCTACCGGCGCACCGGCGGCAGCATCGGCTGGGTGGCCGGCCGCGACCTCTGGCTGCACGAAGTGCTGGAAGGCCAGAGCAGCGAGTGCGCGCCGGAATGGGTGGAGGCCGAGCATCCGCTGTTCATCCTCTATACGTCGGGCTCCACCGGCAAGCCGAAGGGCGTGCTGCACACCACGGCCGGCTATCTCGTCTATGCCTCGATGACGCACAAATACGTCTTCGACTACCAGGACGGCGATGTCTACTGGTGCACGGCCGACGTGGGCTGGGTCACGGGCCATTCCTACATCGTCTACGGGCCGCTGGCGAACCGCGCGACCACGCTGATGTTCGAGGGCGTGCCGAACTTCCCGGATGCCGGCCGTTTCTGGGAAGTGGTCGACAAGCACAAGGTCAACATCTTCTACACCGCCCCGACGGCGATCCGCGCGCTGATGGGCGCCGGCGACGACTTCGTGAAGCGTTCCGACCGCTCCACCCTGCGTCTGCTCGGCTCGGTCGGCGAACCGATCAATCCGGAAGCCTGGGAATGGTATTACAACGTCGTCGGCGAGGGCCGCTCGCCGATCGTCGACACCTGGTGGCAGACGGAAACGGGCGGCATTCTGATCACGCCGCTGCCGGGCGCGACGCCCCTGGTGCCGGGCTCCTGCACCTTGCCCTTCCCGGGCATCACCGCCGCCATCGTGGACGAGCTGGGCAACGATGTGCCCAATGGCCAGGGCGGCATCCTGGTGGTGAAGAAGCCCTGGCCCTCGATGATCCGCACCATCTGGGGCGACCCGGAGCGCTTCAAGAAGAGCTACTACCCCAGCGAGCTCAAGGGCTACTACCTGGCGGGCGATGGTGCCATCCGCGACGCGGAGACCGGCTACTTCACCATCACCGGCCGCATCGACGATGTGCTGAACGTGTCCGGCCACCGCATGGGCACCATGGAGATCGAGTCGGCCCTGGTCAGCTGCACCGAGCTGGTGGCGGAAGCCGCCGTGGTGGGCCGCCCGGACGACACCACGGGCGAGGCCATCTGCGCCTTCGTGGTGCTCAAGCGTCCGCGTCCCAGCGGTGACGAGGCCAAGGCGATTGCCAAGCAGCTGCGCGACCATGTGGCCAAGGAAATCGGCCCCATCGCCAAGCCCAAGGACATCCGCTTCGGCGACAACCTGCCCAAGACCCGCAGCGGCAAGATCATGCGCCGCCTGCTGCGCTCGGTGGCCAAGGGCGAGTCGGTGACGCAGGACACCAGCACGCTGGAGAACCCGGCCATCCTGGAACAGCTGGGTCAGGCTTACTGAGCCGGCGGTTCCAGCCGCGCGCCAGCGCGGTGCGGCGCAGCCGGGGCCCGGGGCGGGGCCTGCTCATATCGCCTTGGCGATGTGAGCAGGCACCAGAACCCGGCCATCCTGGAACAGCTGGGTCAGGCTTATTGAGTTGCTGCGGGCTGGGTGCCCGCTCTATGTTGGACGGCCGCGACAGCGGCCGTTCGCTTTTGCGGCGCTTGAGCCTCGCTTCATGCACGGCGGTCAGCATGGATGGCATCCCGTTCATTGCTTTGTCCGCCCTTCATGTCCGCCAGCGCCCTGCATACCCGCATCCATGCCCATCTGGACGCCTGGCGTGCGCGGGACTGCCTGCAGGGCAGCGTGGCCCTGGCCCTGCCCGGCGCGGGGCCCCAGGCGGCGCCCCTGCTGGCCTCGGGGGGGCTGGCGGATCCGGCGCACGGCCTGCCCAATGTCGCGACCACGCGCTTTCGCCTGGGCTCGCTGAGCAAGAGCTTCACCGCGGCGGCGGTGCTGCAGCAGGTGCAGGCCGGCCGACTCGCCCTGGACACGCCGCTGGCGCGCTTCTTTCCCCGCTTTCCCTGGGCACGCGAGATCACGGTGCTGCATCTGCTGCAGCATCGCGCCGGCCTGTCCAACTACACGGCCGCGCCCGACTACTGGGGCCAGCGCATGCGCCTGCCCCACAGCCCGACCCAGCTGCTGGACTGGCTGCACGAGCTGGCCCCCCTGGCCCCGCCCGGCGCCCTGGAGGCCTATAGCAATGGCGGCTACGTGCTGCTGGCGGCCATCGTCGAGCAGCTGACGCAGCGCGATTTCGCCAGCTACCGGCGCGAGCGCCTGTTCGAACCTCTGGAGCTGGACAGCCTGGCCGCCGACGACGGGCGCTGCGTGCTGGAGGGCGCGGCGCGGGGCCGTGTCTACGACGCCGGCTGGCGCTATGCGGAAGCCCTGGACATGGGGCTGGCCTGGGGGGCCTTCGATCTGGTGGGCAGCGCCCTGGATGTGCTGCGCTGGCTGCAAGCCCTCGACGCGGGGCGGGTGCTGGCGCCCGGAGGCCGTGCCCTGATGCTGGATGTGGAGCACCGCAGCCTGGCCTGCGGCTTCAGCGCGGGCTACTGGCGCCTGGGCGCGCAGAGCTGGCGCCTGCCCCAGCACTTCGGCGATGTGAATGGCTTCTTCGCCTATATGAGCCTGCTGCCCCAGGGCGGGGCCGTGGTGGTGCTGGCCAATGCCTTCGGCCTGCCGGTGGAGCGCCTGGCGCGCGAGCTGGCCCAGCTCTCCATGGGGGAGGAGGGCCTGCCGCTGCTGTGCGCCGAGGCGCCGCAGGCCCAGGCCCTGGATCCGGGTTTTGCCCCGGGGCATTACCTGGCCGAGGACGGCTGCAGCCTGGACCTGCTGGAGGGCGGGCCGGGTCAGGGCCTGCTGCTGCGCAGCCGGCGCCGCTATGGCCTGGCCATGCGCTACCCCCTGCGCGCCGCGGCCGCGGCCGACCAGGCCCTGAGCCGCGTGCTGCCCGAGCGCCTGGAGCTGCAGATCGATGGCAGCCTGCGCTGGTGCGATGCCGAGGGGCAGTGGCGGCGGCTGCTGCGCCAGCCGGAGCGCGCCTGAGCCGTCACCTGTTCAGCGGACAGGCGCGGGAGCGCTAGGGATACCGGGGCGCCGCTGTGGCGGACCATGATGCGCCGCCGAGCCTTGCGCCACGGTGGTTGCGAGGTTTTCGGTCCTTGTTCGGAAAGCCTCACCATGCGCTTCAAGACTGTTTTCGCTTCTCTGCTGACCAGCACCGTGCTGACGGTGCTGCCCCTCACCGCCCGGGCGGCGGCCGACACCTTTCTGCAGTTCACCGATTCCTCGGGCGTGGCCATCAAGGGGGCCTCCGCGGACAAGAACCACCCAGGCTGGAGCGAGGTGGAGCACTGGTCCTGGCAGGTCAGTGCCGAGAGCAGTTTCGTCAAAGGCACCGGCGCGGCCGTGGGCAAGGCCCAGCCCGGCCCGTTCATCTGGACGCAGTCGCTGGATGCCGCCTACCCGCGCCTGTTCACCCAGCTGGTCAAGGGCACCAGCAGCAAGACGGTCACCCTGGATGTGGTGAAAGGCCTCGGTGGCAAGGCGCCGGAGAGCTTCTTCTCCATGGTCTTCAGCGATGTTTTCTACACCAAGCTTGCCGTGGCGGGCAGCGCAGGGGGGACGCCCGGCCTGAACGGCGAGTTCGTGTTCAAGCAGATGAGCATGTCCTACAAGCCCCTGGATCCTCTGTCGGGCAAGCTGGGGCAGGCGGTGACGGCTAGCTGGAATGTGGCCACCAATACGGCGGGGCAGAGCTTCTACGAGTTCAGCGGTGACCCCATGGCCCTGATGGGACTCTCTGAAGCCATGGCCCTGAGCGTGCCGGAGCCGCAAACCTGGCTGCTGATGCTGGGCGGCCTGGCTGGCATGGGGGTCCTGTCTCTGCGCCGCAAGACCCGACCCCTGGTGCGCTAGGACGGTTCGGGCAAGAAAAAGGTCGACCGAGGTCGACCTTTTCTTTCTTCGCCGGGGCAAGCCCGGCGCTGCGGGCTCACTTGGTGCTCAGCACCCAGGTGGCCAGCTGCTTGGCTTCGTCGGGCGAGACCTGGGCATTCGGCGGCATGGGCACGGGGCCCCAGACGCCGGAGCCGCCCTTGATGATCTTCTCGGACAGCTTGGCCACGGCGTCCTTGTCCTTGGCGTACTTGGCCGCCACATCCTTGTAGGCCGGGCCGACGATCTTCTTGTCCACCGCATGGCAGGCCATGCAGTTTTTCTTCTGCGCCAGTTCGGCATTGGCGAAGGCGGCCGGGGCGGCCAGGGAAGCGGCCATGGCGGCCAGGGCGATCAGAGAGGACTTCATGGCTTCCTTTCGTTCTCTTGCATCTCAGGTTCTTGCTGGGGTGTCGGGCAATCTGCACTACAGTCCTGGCAGGAAAGCCGAGCAGCCATTGTAGGCATGGCGGCAATGGCCTTACGGAGCAAATCGAGGAGTTGGGCGCATGTGGTTTGTGCTGATCGGGGTCTTGTTGCTTTTGCTCAAGGCGCTTGGCGTGGTGCCGGTGGCTGACTGGAGCTGGCTGCTGGTGCTGTCGCCCTTTGCGGCCGCCGCGCTCTGGTGGCTCTGGGCGGACTCCAGCGGCCTGACCCAGAAGCGCGCCATGCAGCGCATGGACGAGAAGAAGGAAGCGCGGCGCCAGAAGGCGCTGGACGCGCTGGGGCAGGGCGAGAAGCAGCGTCGGCGCTGAGTTCGGCGCTGCTTCCGCCAAAAGCAAAGGGCGCCATCGGCGCCCTTTTTCCATCAGCTCAGCGCTTCGGGATCACTCAAATTTGTCGAGCACGGCGCCCGAGCTGGCGCTGGAGGCGTTCCTGGCGAACTTGGCCAGCACGCCGCGGGTGTAGCGCGGGGCGGGCTTGACCCAGGCGGCCTTGCGGCGGGCCAGTTCGGCTGCGTCCACATGCAGCTCCAGCTGCAGCTTGTGGGCGTCGATGGTGATGGAGTCGCCCTCATGCACCAGGGCGATGGTGCCGCCCTCGTAGGCCTCGGGCGCCACATGGCCGACCACCATGCCCGAGGTGCCGCCCGAGAAGCGGCCGTCGGTGATGAGCGCGCAGGCCTTGCCGAGGCCCTTCGATTTCAGGTAGCTCGTCGGATACAGCATTTCCTGCATGCCCGGGCCGCCCTTGGGGCCCAGATAGCGCAGCACCATCACATCGCCGGCCTGGATCTTGCCGGCCATGATGGCGGCCAGGGCGCTCTGCTCGTCGTCAAAGACGCGGGCCGGACCGGTGATCACGGGGTTCTTCAGGCCGGTGATCTTGGCCACGCAGCCCTCGGGCGAGAGATTGCCGCGCAGGATGGCCAGATGGCCCTGCTCGTACATGGGCTTGTCGACCGCGCGGATCACCTCCTGCTCGGGGCTGAGATCCGGCACCTCGGCCAGGTTCTCGGCCACGGTCTTGCCGGTGATGGTGATGCAGTCGCCATGCAGCAGGCCGGCCTTGAGCAGCACCTTCATCACGGCGGGGATGCCGCCGGCCTTGTGCAGGTCCACGGCCAGGAAGCGGCCGCTGGGCTTGAGGTCGCAGAGCACCGGGATCTTCTTGCGCATGCGCTCGAAGTCGTCGATGGTCCAGTCCACTTCGGCGGCGTGGGCAATGGCCAGGAAGTGCAGCACGGCATTGGTGGAGCCGCCGGTGGCCATGATCACGGCCACGGCGTTCTCGATGGCTTTCTTGGTGACGATGTCGCGCGGCTTGAGGTCGGCCTTCACCGCCTCGACCAGCACGGCGGCCGCGCGCTTGGTGTTCTCCACCACCTCGTCCTCGACATTGGACATGCTGGAGGAGTAGGGCAGGCTCATGCCCAGGGCCTCGAAGGCCGAGCTCATGGTGTTGGCGGTGTACATGCCCCCGCAGGAGCCGCTGCCGGGGATGGCGCGCTTCTCGATCTGGCAGAAGTCTTCCTCGCTCATCTTGCCGGCGCTGAATTGGCCGACCGCCTCGAAGACCGAGACGATGTTCAGGTCCTGGCCCTTGTAGTGGCCGGGCTTGATGGTGCCGCCGTAGATGTAGATGGCCGGCACATTGGCGCGCAGCATGCCCATCATGCCGCCGGGCATGTTCTTGTCGCAGCCGCCGATCACCATCACGCCGTCCAGCCACTGGCCGCCCACGCAGGTTTCCACGCAATCGGAAATGACTTCGCGTGAGACCAGGCTGTACTTCATGCCCTCGGTGCCCATGGCCATGCCATCCGAGATGGTGGGCGTGCCGAAGAGCTGGGCATTGGCGCCGGCGGCCTTGAGGCCGATCACGGCCGCGTCGGCCAGCTTCTGCAGGCCGGAGTTGCAGGGCGTGATGGTGGAGTGGCCATTGGCCACGCCGATCATGGGCTTGCCGAAGTCCGTCTCCTGGTAGCCCATGCCGTAGTACATGGAGCGGTTGGGCGCGCGGGCCACGCCCTCGGTGATGTTCTTGGAGCGGCGGTTGTAGCTCATGGGCGAGGTCTCCTGGCGAGTCCGTTCATGCTGGGGAGTCGCCAGTATCCGGCGCGGCTTGCCGGCTTTCAAATATATTATTCAGTCTGCATTGATATGGTTCACATGAATGATTGAGCCGCGCAGCCTGCGCCAATTCCTGGCCGTGGCCGAAGAACTGCACTTCGGCCGGGCCGCCGCGCGCCTGCACATGACCCAGCCCCCGCTCACCCAGGCCATCCAGAAGCTGGAGGCCCAGCTGGGCGTGAGCCTGTTCGAGCGCAGCAGCCGCTCGGTGGCCCTGAGTCCGGCGGGCGCGGCCCTGCTGCCCGAGGCGCGGCGCCTGCTGGCCGAGCTGGAGGCCCTGCCCGCCCTGGCCCGGGCCGCAGCCGAGGGGCGCCAGGGGCGGCTGCGCCTGGGCTTTGTCTCCACCGTGGGCTTTGGTGAGCTGCCGCGCTGGCTGCGACGTTTTCGCGAGCAGCAGCCGGGCATCCAGCTCAGCCTGCGCGAGGCCACGCTGGACGTGCAGCTGCAGGACTTCGCGGCCGAGGCCCTGGACGCCGGCTTCGTGATCCATGCGCCCGAGGCCCTGCCCAGCGGCTTCGAGGCCCTGCCCATTGCCCGCGAGCCCCTGGTGCTGGCCCTGCCGGCCGAGCTGCCCCAGGCTGACCGCATGCCGCTGGCCGCCGCGGACATCCTGGACCTGCCCCTGGTGATCTTCCCGCGCGAGATTGCGCCCTCGCTTTTCGACGCGGTGCTGGGTTTCTACCGCGCCCATGGCCGCGCGCCGCAGATCGCGCAAGAAGCCATCCAGATGCAGACCATCGTCAACCTGGTCTCGGCCGGCATGGGCGTGGCCTGGGTGCCGGAATCGGTCAGGGGCCTGCAGCGCAGCGGCGTGGTCTACCGGCCGGTGGACGGCCCCGTGCCGGTGAGCGCCACCAGCCTGATCTGGCGGCCCGGCGCGCCGCCCGCGGTGCAGCGCTTTGTGGCCCATGTGCGCGAGGCCTTGGCGGCGGTGTGAGGGCAGGGCAGAGGCCCGGGGCTGCGCACGGGCCCGGGTGGCCGGCCCCGTATGATGCGCGACCTGTATCCCTAGAGCGAGAGACGCTGCCGCCATGCTGGTCCATCCCCAGTTCGACCCCATCGCCATCAGCCTGGGCCCCCTGGCCGTGCACTGGTATGGCCTGACCTATCTGGCGGCCTTCGGTCTCTTTCTCTGGCTGGCCACGCGCAAGATCGGCCAGCCCCAGTTCGCCAGCCGCGGCTGGACCCGGCGCGATGTGGACGATCTGCTTTTCTTCGGCGTGCTGGGCGTGGTGCTGGGCGGGCGTCTGGGCTATGTGCTCTTCTACAAGCCGGCCTATTACCTGAGCCACCCGGCCGAGATCCTGGCGGTCTGGAAGGGCGGCATGGCCTTTCACGGCGGCCTGCTGGGCGTGATCGTGGCCATGTGGCTCTTTGCCAAGCTGCGCCAGCGCAGCTTCTTCGAGGTGACCGATCTGGTGGCGCCCTGCGTGCCCACCGGCCTGGCTGCCGGCCGGGTGGGCAACTTCATCAACGGCGAGCTCTGGGGCCGCGCGGCCGATCCTTCGCTGCCCTGGGCCATGGTGTTCCCGCAGGCGCATGACGGCGGCATCGCGCGCCACCCCTCCCAGGTCTACCAGTTCCTGGGCGAGGGCCTGCTGCTCTTCGTGCTGCTCTGGTTCTATGCCAAGAAGCCCCGCGCCACCGGCCAGGTCTCGGGCATGTTCCTGATCGGCTATGGCATCTTCCGCTTCCTGGCCGAATTCTTCCGCGAGCCCGACGACTTCCTGGGCCTGCGGGCGCTGAGCCTGAGTCAGGGACAATGGCTGTCCCTGCCCATGATTGCCGCCGGCATCGCCATCTGGCTCTGGGCGGGCCGCCGCACCCGCGGCGCCAGCGCTGCTTCCTGAGTTCCCATGCGTCAAATCTTCTTCGATACCGAAACCACCGGCCTGTACGCCGAAAGCGGCGACCGCCTGGTCGAAATCGGCTGTGTGGAGATGGTCAACCGCCAGCTCACTGGCAACAACCTCCACATCTACATCAACCCCGAGCGCTCCAGCCACGAGGAAGCGCTCAAGGTGCACGGGCTGACGGACGAGTTCCTGTCCACCAAGCCCAAGTTCGCCGAGATCGCCGATCAGTTCATCGAGTATGTGAGCGGCGCCGAGCTGGTGATCCACAACGCGCCCTTCGACCTGGGCTTCATCAATGCCGAGATGAAGCGCCTGGGCCGCCCGCCCATTCACGATGTGGTGGGCGGTGTGCGCGACACCCTGCTGATGGCGCGCGATCTTTTCCCGGGCAAGGCCAACTCCCTGGACGCGCTGTGCCGCCGCCTGGAAGTGGACAACTCCAACCGCACCTTCCACGGCGCGCTGCTGGATGCGGAGCTGCTGGCCCAGGTCTACATCAATATGACCCGCGGCCAGGACTCCCTGGTCATCGACGAGTCCGGCGCCAGTGGCAATGGCGGCAATGCGGGCGGCGACGCGCAGTTCGAGGCGGTGGACTTCAGCCGTTTCCAGCTGCCCGTGCTGCGCGCGACCGAGGCCGAGCTGCAAGCCCATGAGAAGGTGCTGGCCGATCTGGACAAGGCCAGCGGCGGCAAGCGCCTCTGGCAAGAAGCCTGAAGCGCAGCGAAATCCTTCAAGAAACTTGCGGGCTCCTAAAAATCCATGGCATAATCATTGGCTTCCCGGTTGATGAATTTGTTTGGCAGCAATGCAGAGCAGATTTGTCGGGTGACCAGACCGGGCGGTTAGCTCAGCGGTAGAGCACTGCCTTCACACGGCAGGGGTCGCAGGTTCGAACCCTGCACCGCCCACCAAGCTTCAGGTCATCAAGATTGCAGTCGCAATCACCCGCCAGATACCGGGCGGTTAGCTCAGCGGTAGAGCACTGCCTTCACACGGCAGGGGTCGCAGGTTCGAACCCTGCACCGCCCACCAAATGGAAACCCACCCAGCCTCGGCTGCGTGGGTTTTTTCATTTTCGCCCTGCGCCTCATCCGCCGCCCGGCGGCACGCGAAAGTTGCGCACGACGCAGGCCTCGGCTCGCTCCAGCAGACTTATCAGGGCCTCGATCCACGAGATTCGCTTATCGGCGGCTGCGGCTGCGGCTGGCGCATCGTGGTCGGCCGCGCACTCGTGAGGGCGGGCAAACCGATGCGGCGATGGGGCCATGTCGGCCGGAGGGGCCATATCGGAGGGGTGGGGCGATGTAGGGGGCGCCAGCGCGAAAGGGTCTTGCATGGCGGCCATGCTCGCTTCCCCTCAGGCATCCGTAAAGTTGAATTTACTGGCGTCTAAATTCACAATGTCTGATGCGTAACGTCAATCTCGACCAGCTTCAGACCTTGATTGCCATTGCCGACCTGGGCACTTTTGCCGCCGCCGCCCAGGCTCTGCATCTGGCGCCCCCCACGATCAGCCTGCATGTGAAAGAGCTGGAAAGCTGGCTGGCCACGCCGCTGGTGATACGCGGGCGCCGTCTGGCCGAGCTGACGCCGGCCGGCGCGACCCTGGTGGAGGGCGGGCGCAAGCTGCTGGCCGCCAGCGACGATCTGTTCGAGCAGGTGCGGCGCCGTGCCCAGGGGCGCATGGGCCTGGTGCGGGTGGCCGTCTCGGCCGGCGTCAGCACGCGCCTGCTGCCCCTGATGCTGGAGCGCCTGCAGGCCCGCAACCCGGACATCGAGCTTCGTCTCGAGGCCATAGGCTCGGCCGAGGCCATGCGCCGGCTGAAGGCCGGCACGCTGGACCTGGCCCTGGTTGCCAGTCCGCAGCCGCCCATGCCGGAGGTCCAGCTCCAAGCCTGGCGCGTGGACGAGATGGCGGTGCTGGTGCCGGCCGCCTGGAATCCGCCTGAGGCGATCACGCCCCAGTGGCTGGCCGAGCGGCGCTGGGCCAGCTTCACGCCGGCCACCCAGATGCATGGCCTGATCGCGGCCTGGTTTGGCCAGGCGGGTCTCAACCCCAGGCCTTATCTGAGCCTGAGCTATCCGGGGGCGCTCAGAAGCCTGGCGGCGGCCAGCCAGGCCGCAGCCATCCTGCCCCATGAAGAGCTGGCCGATCTGGCCGAGGCTCCCGAGCTGTGCATCCGGCCCATGAGTCCCGTGCTGAGGCGTTCCATGGCGCTGGCCATCCGGCAGTCCGGGCTGTCGGACCCGGCCTTGCAGGCCGTGCAGGCGGTCATCGAGAGTTTTGCGCGGTAGAGATCGGCCGCCTGCCCAGCGGCGTGTTCCAAGGCAGGAGGGACTTTTTATGACAGTTTGTGCGATTGTCGGATCAATGGCCCAGGCTGCTCATCGGGCTTGGCGCAGAATCAATCGCCTATGTTGCATCTGCTGAATTTGCTGGCGGCCATCGCGCTGCTGGTCTGGGGCACCTACATCGTCCGCACCGGGGTGCTGCGCATCTTCGGGGCCAATCTGCGCGATGTGCTGGCGCGCAGCGTCAGCAACCGCTTCTACGCCATCTGTTCGGGCCTGGGCGTGACCTGCCTGGTGCAGTCCAGCACGGCCACCTGCCTGCTGATCACCTCCTTCGTCGGCCAGGGCCTGATGTCCACGGCCGGCGGCCTGGCGGTGATGCTGGGGGCCGACATCGGCACCGCGCTGATGACGGTGGTCTTCTCCTTTGACCTGTCCTGGCTCTCGCCGGCCCTGATCTTCACCGGCGTGGTGCTCTTCATCTCGCGCGAGAAGACCACCGCCGGGCGCCTGGGGCGCGTGGCCATCGGCCTGGGTCTGATCACCCTGGCCCTGCGCCTGATCATGGAGACCACCGAGCCCCTGATCCAGAGCCCGGCGGTGCGCGCCATCATCGTGGCCCTGCCCAATGATCTGCTGCTGGACATCATCGTGGGCGCGGTGCTCACCGTGATGTCCTACTCCAGCCTGGCTATCGTGCTGTTGACCGCCACCCTGGCCGAGTCGGGCATGGTGCCGGCCATGATGGCCATGGGCCTGGTGCTGGGTGCCAATGTGGGCAACGGCCTGCTGGCCCTGCCGTCCAGCGCCAAGACCACCCTGGCCGGGCGCCGCCTGCCGGTGGGCAATCTGCTCTTCAAGGTGGCGACCTGCGCGGTGGTCGTGCCCTTCCTGCCCCTGATCCATGTGGAGCTGCAGGAATGGCTGCCCACGGTGCACGAGCAGGTGATTGCCCTGCACCTGGGCTTCAATCTGCTCAAGACCCTGCTCTTCGTGACCCTGGTCTCGCCCACGGCCAAGCTGCTGGAGCGCTGGATGGTGGCGCCGCCCGCGCCGCCGGCCACCCGCCCGCGCCATCTGGACCCCATGGCCCTGGCCACGCCCTCGCTGGCCATCTCCTGCGCGGCCCGCGAGGCCCTGCACCAGGCCGATGTGGTGGAGACCATGCTGCGCGGCATCCTGCCGGTGATCAAGAACAACGACGCCCAGCTGTCCTCCGAGCTGCGCAAGCTCGACGACACGGTGGACGAGCTCTACTCGGCCATCAAGTTCTACCTGACCCAGATCTCGCGCGAGGCCCTCTCGGAGCGCGAGGCGCGGCGCTGGACCGATATCGTCAGCTTCACCATCAATATGGAGCAGATCGGCGACACCATCGAGCGCATCCTCGAGGACATCGAGGACAAGAAGATCCGCAAGGGCCGCAACTTCTCCGAGGCCGGCATGGGCGAGATCACTCATCTGCACGAGCGCCTGATGGCCAATCTGCGCCTGGGCATGAGCGTCTTCCTGGACGGCCATGTGCGCGATGCGCAGAAGCTGCTGGAGGAGAAGGCGCGCTTTCGCGATCTGGAGCTGGAGTACGCGGCCTCGCACATCGCGCGCCTGCAGGACAACACGGCCCAGAGCATCGGCACCAGCTCCCTGCACCTGGACCTGATCAGCGATCTCAAGCGCATCAACGGCCATATCTGCTCCATCGCCTATCCCATCCTGGACTCGGCCGGCGTGCTGGCTCAGACCCGGCTGCGCGCCTCGGGCTCGGAAGAGCTGGGCAATGCCTGAGCCTGCGCCCGAGCTGGTGGCTTGGCCGCGCCTGTGGCTGGACGCCTGGCCCATCGGCCGCCTGGCGCCCGGCCACCGCGAGCTGCTGCTGCCCCTGCTGGCCCCGCACGCCCGCCTGCGCGACGGTGATCTGCTGTGGCAGCCGCCCGCCGCCGAGCGCTCGGCCCGCATCCAGGCCGCGGCCGAGGCCCTGCGTGAGCGCGGCCTGATCCGCGGCTGGCGCGGCGAGGCCTATGCCTGCGAGACGCCGGTGGATGATCCCTGCCGCGAGCGCGGCGCCGAGCTCTTTCGCTTGGAGCGCGCGGCCTTTCGCTTTCTGGGCCTGATGAGCCGGGCGGTGCACATCAATGGCTGGTGGCCCGACGGGCGCATGCTCTGCGGCCGTCGCGCCCTGAGCAAGGCCACCGATCCGGGCAAGCTGGACAATCTGGCCGCCGGCGGCCTGGGCGCGGGCGAGGCCCTGATGGACTGCGCGCGGCGCGAGCTCTGGGAGGAGGCCGGCGTGCCCGCTGCTCTGAGCGCGGCCCTGCAGCCCGCGGGCGCGCTGCGCAGCTGCCGCCCGGTGCCCGGCGAGGGCCTGCACGATGAGGTCCTGCATCTCTACCGCCTGGAACTGCCTGCCGATTTCATGCCGCACAACCGCGATGGCGAGGTGGCCGAGTTCCTGGCGCTGGATCCGGCCGAACTGGTGGCGCGCCTGGACGCGCAGGAGTTCAGCCCGGACGCCACCCTGGTGGCGCGGCGCGGCCTGGCCGAGCGTGCCGGGGAGGGCGGCGAGGCCTGAGACGCCGAGGGCTCAGACCAGGGCGTCTTCGGCGGCGGCTTGCTCCAGGGCCTGCACCCGGGCCTGCAGCGCGGCGCTGCGCGCCCGCTCCGCGCTGAGCTGCTCGTCCAGGCTCAGCAGGCGCTCCTCCACAAAGGCCCGTTCCACCTGACCGCGCTCCAGCTCGGCCTGCAGATCGCTCACGCGCTGGCGCATGCGTTGCAGCTCCAGGCCCTCGGCGCGCTGGGCGCTGCGCGACTCGCCCGGCATGCGCCGAGCCGCGGCGGCGCGGGCCTGGTCCAGGGCCTGCAGCAGCTGGCGCCGCTGCTGCAGCAGGCGCGCGGTCTCCACCTGCTGCTGGCGGCGCCACTCGGCATAGTCACCGATGCTGGGGCAGTGCTCGGGCGGGCTCAGGCGGGCAAAGTCCATCTGCTCCTCCTCGCCACCCAGGCGGTTGTCCTCGGGCAGTTGGGGGGCGCTGGCCGCGCTGCGGCTGCCCTGGGCCCCGGCGCTGCCGCGGCCCAGGGCGGCGCGCTCCACCCGCTCCAGCAGGCGCTGCAGATCGCGCATGAGGGAGCGCAGGGCGATGCCGGCCTCGCGGTTGTCGCCCAGGGCATGGCTGAGGAAGCGCTGGCGCCGGTCCTCCTGACCGTTCATGCGCAGATAGGCCGCCACGGCCACGATCACGAAGATGCCGTTGGCGATCAGCACGCCCAGGGCGGCGATCTGTTCCAGGCTCAGGCTGAAGAAACTCATACCAGCAGAAAGCTCAGACGGCCCTGGCCCAGGGTCTTGAGGCGCAGCGTGAACTCGCTGCGGCCCAGATGCTGCTGCAGCAGTTCGGGCAGGCGCTCGAAGCGCTGGCGCGCCAGGCGCGCGGCGCTGAGCGAGGGCTGGTCGGTGGGGCTGCGCTTGCGCAGCAGGGGCGCGCAGACCTGGAGCAGGCGGCCGGCCTGGTCCACCACCCGCGGCCCGGGCTCGGCCCCGGCGGCAATGGCGGCCTGGATCTCGGCCTGGGGCAGGCCGGCGCTGAGCCCGCCGATCAGCCAGCAGGCCGCGGTGTCCAGCAGGCCCAGGGCATAGAGCCCGCCGCGCTGCGCGCTGCCATAAAGCGCCACCAGCTGCTGCTCGCGCTCGGCCAGGCGGGCATCGGGCTCGGCCCGCGTGAGCTCGAAGCCGCGCGTGCCGATGTGCATATAGATCTGCTGCTGCAGCTGGGCCAGAGATTCCAAGGCGGCGCCGCGTGGCAGCTCGGGCACGGCCGCGAAGTGCGGTGCGGCCTCGGCCTGCGGGTCCAGCAGCTGGGCCACGGCGCGGCACAGGGCCGCATCGTCGAAAGGCTTGTTCAGCACAAAGCGCGCACCCAGCTCGCGGGCCCGGCCCAGCTGATCGGCGCGGGTCTCGGTGGTCACCACGCCCACCGGCAGCTGGGCATGGCCACCATGACGCAGCCAGCGCAGCAGCTCGGCGCCGTCCATGCCGGGCATATGCCAGTCGGCCAGCAGCGCATCGGGCGGATCGTCCAGCACCAGGGCCTGGGCCTCGGCACCATCGCAGGCCGTGTGCACGGACAGCGGCGCCAGCTCGGGCGCCTGCTCCAGCGCGCGGCGCATGATGGCCTGGATCGCGCGACTGTCGTCGACGATCAGGACGCGGCGCGGCCGCAGCGCGGGCTGCGGCGGCAACGGTGGGCTGTACATGATGGCGATCCCTCGGTAGCCGGCCTCCCGCGGCGCGGCGTGATGGCGTCTTGTGCGCCTGCCGCCCTCGTGGGGCGTGCTGGCCGGCAGTGTGCCTGCGCCCGCGCTGCGGCGTCCTGGGAAAAGCCCGCGGATGCCGCCGGCCGTGCGCAGGGCGTGAATTAGTAAACACCGCAACGGGCCGTGCCATGGCCCTGGGCACAATGGTTTGCATGGACAAAGTCGATGCCGTGGTGGTGGGGGCGGGCGTGGTGGGCCTGGCCGTGGGGCGGGCCCTGGCGCGCAGCGGGCGCGAAACCCTGGTGCTGGAGCGCGAGACCGCCATCGGTCAGGGCGTGAGCTCGCGCAATAGCGAGGTCATCCACGCCGGCCTGTACTACCCGGCCGGCTCGCTCAAGGCGCGGCTGTGCGTGCAGGGCAAGGAAATGCTTTACGCCTTCTGCGCCAGCCATGGCGTGGCCCACAGCCGCTGCGGCAAGCTGGTGGTGGCCACCGAAGCCTCTCAGCTGGCGGGCCTGCAGGCCCTGCAGGCCAAGGCCGCCGCCAACGGCGTGCACGATCTGCGCTGGCTCAGCCGCGAGGAGGCCCAGGCCCTGGAGCCGGCCCTGCGCTGCGAGGCGGCGCTGCTCTCGCCCTCCACCGGCATCGTGGACAGCCATGGCCTGATGCTGGCCCTGCAGGGCGATCTGGAAGCGGCCGGCGGCGCCGTGGGCCTGGGCTCCGAGGTGCTGGGCCTGCGCGCCACGCCCGAGGGCCAGGTCTTGCGGGTGCGGGCCGGGGGCGAGGAGATGGAACTGCTGGCCGGTCTGGTGGTCAATGCCGCCGGCCTTTGGGCGCCCTGGCTGGCCGCGCGCAGCGAAGGCCTCGATGCGGCCCATGTGCCGCGGGCGCATTACAGCAAGGGCTGCTACTTCTCCCTGGCCGGGCGCGCACCCTTTGGCCGCCTGGTCTATCCGCTGCCCCAGGACGCCTGGCTGGGCGTGCACCTGACCCTGGACCTGGGCGGCCAGGCCCGCTTCGGCCCCGATGCCCAGTGGCTGGAGAACGTGGCCGATCCCGAGGCCCTGGACTACCAGGTGGACCCGGCGCGCGCCGAAGGCTTCTATGCCGATGTGCGCCGCTACTGGCCGGCCCTGCCGGACGGCGCGCTGCAGCCGGCCTATAGCGGCGTCCGCCCCAAGATCCACGGCCCGGGCGAGCCAGCGCCGGACTTCCGCATCGACGGGCCGGCCCAGCACGGCGTGCCGGGCCTGGTGAACCTGCTGGGCATCGAGTCGCCCGGGCTGACCAGCAGCCTGGCGATTGCGGACGAGGTGATGGCCCGGTTGGCGGCCTGATCCCCAGTCAGTCCATCACTCCCTCAGTCCTTCAGTCGCCGGCGCCTTCGCGGCGCTGCCACTGCCCGTCGACCAGCAGCTCGTGCGGTCCGAAGCGGGCCTTGTAGGCCATCTTCTGGCTCTCGGCGATCCAGTAGCCCAGGTAGAGATGGCTCAGGCCCAGGCGCCGGGTCTGCTCGATCTGCCACAGCACGTTGTAGCTGCCGTAGCTGTTGCGGCCCTCGGGCTCGTAGAAGGTGTAGACGGCCGAAAGGCCGTCGCTCAGCACGTCCAGGATGGAGACCATGCGCAGCCGGCCTTCGCCGGCCTCGGCCTCGGGGCCGGCGGGTTCGCGGAACTCCACCAGGCGCGAGTTGATGCGGCTTTGCAACAGGAACTGGGTGTACTGGTCCACGCTGTCATGGTCCATGCCGCCGCCGCTGTGGCGCCCGGCCTGGTAGCGCAGATAGAGCTGGTAATGCTCGTCGCTGTAGGTCAGGCGCATCACCCGGGTCTGCAAGGCCTCGTGCTGGCGCCAGGCGCGGCGCTGGCTGCGCGAGGGCTGGAAGTCGGCCACCGGGATGCGCATGGGCACGCAGGCCTTGCAGCCGTCGCAATAGGGCCGGTAGGTGAAGAGGCCGCTGCGGCGAAAGCCCGCTTCCACCAGGCCGGAGTAGGCGTCGGCATGGATCAGGTGGCTGGGCGTGGCCACCTGCGAGCGCGCCTGTCGGTCCGGCAGATAGCTGCAGGGGTAGGGCGCGGTCGCATAGAACTGCAGCTGGGACAGCGGTAGTTCCTTGGGATGGGTCACGGTGGGGGCTCCCTCAGGCTGGCAGCTGCGGATTCTGCGTCAAAGGCGCCCAGCTCGTCCCAGAGGGCCGGCTCGAAACGCCAGGCCGCGGCGGGCAGGGGACCGGCCTCGCCAATCGCCGCCTGCAGATGGGCCTGGAAGGCGCTGCGTGGCACCTCGGCCGCACCGAGCGAGGCCAGGTGGCGGGTGTTCTGCTGGCAGTCTATCCAGGGGATGCGGTGGCGCCGGCACAGGCAAACCAGGGCCGCCAGTGCGATCTTGGAGGCATCGGTGCGGCGCATGAACATGGATTCGCCAAAGAACATGCGGCCCAGGTTCACGCCATAGAGCCCGCCCGCCAGCTCGCCGTCCACCCAGGTCTCCACGCTGTGCACCGCGCCGCGCTCGCGCGCCCAGCGTTGGTAGGCGGCCTGCATCTCGGGCAGGATCCAGGTGCCGTTCTGGCCCTCGCGCGGCGTCTCGGCGCAGGCCTGCAGCACCCGGGGCAGGGTGCTGTCCACCCGGATCTCGCAGCCGGGCGTGGCGCGGAACTTCGCGATGGTCTTGCGCAGCGAGCGGCTGAGCTTGAAGTGCCGCGTCTGCAGCACCATGCGCGGCTCGGGCGACCACCACAGAATGGGCTGGCCGGGGCCGTACCAGGGAAAGATGCCGCGGCGGTAGGCGGCCTCCAGCCGGGCGGGACCCAGGTCGCCGCCGGCGGCCAGCAGGCCCGGCGCCTCGGAGGCGGGCCCCAGGGCCTGCTCCGGCGGCGGGAACTCCAGCGAAGACTCTTGCAGCCAGTCGATCATCGGCTTCATGGTAGCGTGTCGCCCATGAAGAACAGCATCACCGTTTACGGGATTCCGAATTGCGACACGGTCAAGCGCGCCCGCGCCTGGCTGGATGAGCAGGGACTGGCCTACCAGTTCCACGATTACAAGAAGGCCGGCGTGCCCGCGGACCTGCTGCCGCGCTGGATGGCCGAACTGGGCTGGGACAAGGTGATCAACCGCGCCGGCACCACCTGGCGCAAGCTGGACGAGGCCACCAAGGCCGGCGTGAGCGATGCGGCCAGCGCCGCCGCTCTGGCCCAGGCCCAGCCTAGCGTGATCAAGCGCCCCCTGGTGCAATGGGCGGACGGCCGCCTGAGCCTGGGCTTCACGCCCGAACTGTTCAAGGAGCATGCCTGATGTTCACCGGCATCGTCCAAGGGCTGGCCCAGGTGGCCGCCATCACAGAAAAACCCGGCCTGACCAGCTTCACCCTGGCCTTTCCCGAGGGCTTCTGCGAGGGCCTGGAGATCGGCGCCAGCGTGGCCTGCGACGGCGTCTGCCTGACCGTCACCGCGCTCAAGGGCCCGAACGCGGCCGATTTCGACGTGATGCAGCAGAGCCTCAAGCTCACCACGCTGGCGGGCCTGAAGCAGGGCAGTGCGCTCAATGTGGAGCGGGCCGCCAAGGAAGGCGCCGAGATCGGCGGCCACCCGCTCTCGGGCCATGTGGACTTCATGGCCACGCTGGAGAGCGTGCGCCGGCCCGAGAACAACCATGTGATGCGCATCCGCGTGCCCGCACCCTGGATGCGCTACATCTTCGCCAAGGGCTATATCGCCATTAACGGTGCCAGCCTCACGGTGGCCGAGGCCGGACGGGAGAGCGGCGGCGCGGGCTGGTTCGAGGTCTGGCTGATTCCCGAGACCCTGCGCATGACCAGCTTCGGCGAGAAGCAGCCGGGTGATGCGCTCAATATCGAGATCGAGCGCTCCACCCAGGTCTTTGTGGACACGGTGCGCGACGCCATCGACGAGCGCCTAGGCCCCCTGCTGCCGGCGCTGGAGAAGCTGCTGGCCGCCAGCGGCCAGAGCCTGGACGCCCTGGCCGAGCCGGTCAAGCTGCCCGGCCGGTCCTGATCAGGCCGCGAGCAGCTGGCGCAGCACGAAGGGGAGGATGCCGCCGTGGCGGTAGTACTCCACCTCGATGGGCGTGTCGATGCGCAGGATCAGCGCCCGCTCGAAGCGGCTGCCGTCGGCGCGGGTGACCACCAGGGTGGCTTCGCGCTGGGGCTTGAGCGCGCCCTCGAGGCGGATGTCGATCAGCTCGTCGCCCTTGAGCCCCAGGCTCTCCCAGCTGTCGCCGGCCTTGAACTGCAGGGGCACGACGCCCATGCCGACCAGGTTGGAACGATGGATGCGCTCGAAGGACTGCGCCACCACGGCCTTGACGCCGAGCAGGTTCGTACCCTTGGCCGCCCAGTCGCGCGAGGAGCCGTTGCCGTATTCGACGCCGGCGAAGATGACGAGCGGAACGCCCTCGGCCTTATACTTCATGGCCGCATCGTAGATCGACATCTCTTCCTTGGACGGATAGTGGATGGTGTAGCCACCTTCCTTGCCGTTCGGGCCGAGCATGTGGTTACGGATGCGGATATTGGCGAAGGTGCCGCGCATCATGACTTCATGGTTGCCGCGGCGCGTGCCGTACTGGTTGAAGTCCGCGACCGCCACGCCGTTGCCCGTAAGGTACGCGCCGGCCGGCGAGGCCGCCTTGATCGAACCGGCCGGGGAGATGTGGTCGGTGGTGATCTTGTCGCCGAAGAGACCGAGGACGCGCGCGCCCTGCACGCCGGCGGCCGTGAACACCGGCTCCTGCGTGAAGCCATGGAAGAAGGGCGGCTGCGCGATGTACGTGCTCTGGGGCCAGTTGTAGACCTGACCTTCCACGCCCTTGATGGCCTGCCAGAGCTTGCCTGGCTTCTTGTCCACCTGCTCGTAGTTCTGCTTGAAGGCCTTGGGGTTCATCGCGTACTTCATCAGCGCGTAGACCTCCTCGCTCGTGGGCCAGATATCGCCCAGGTAGATGGGCTTGCCCTTCTTGCCCAGGCCCACCGGCTGCGTCATCAGGTCCACCGTCACATTGCCGGCGAGCGCGTAGGCGACGACGAGCGGCGGCGAGGCGAGATAGTTCGCCTGCACGTCCGGCGAGATGCGGCCTTCGAAGTTGCGGTTGCCCGAGAGCACGCCGGCGGCGATCAGGCCCTTGTCGTTGATCGTCTTGGAGATCGGCGCCGGCAGCGGGCCGGAATTGCCGATGCAGGTCGTGCAGCCGAAGCCGACGAGGTTGAAGCCGAGCTTGTCGAGGTCGGCCTGCAGGCCCGACTTGGCGAGGTATTCGCCGACGACCTGCGATCCCGGTGCCAGCGAGGTCTTGACCCACGGCTTCGTCTTCAGGCCCTTGGCGACCGCGTTGCGGGCGAGCAGGCCGGCGGCGATAAGGACCGACGGGTTGGACGTGTTGGTGCAGGAGGTGATGGCGGCGATCAGCACATCGCCGTTGCGGATGTCCAGGCCGCCCGTGGTCTTGAAGACCTGGCCCAGCTTCTCGGCGGGCTGGTTGAAGCCGTTCTCGGCCACCGGCTTGCTGAAGAGCTCGCTGAACTTGCTGGAGAGATGGCCGATCTCGATGCGGTCCTGCGGGCGCTTGGGGCCGGCCAGGGAGGGCGCCACCGTGCCCAGGTCCAGCTTGATCACGGCGCTGTAGTCGATCTCGCCGGCCTTGGGAATGCCGAAGAGTTCCTGGGCCTTGAAATAGGCCTCGAAGGCTTCGATCTCCTTGCCCGTGCGGCCGGTGCCGCGGAAGTAGTCCAGGGTCTTGTCGTCCACCGGGAAGAAGCCCATGGTGGCGCCGTACTCGGGGGCCATGTTCGCGATGGTGGCGCGGTCGGGCACCGAGAGGCTTTCCGTGCCCTCGCCGAAGAACTCCACGAACTTGCCCACCACCTTGGCCTGGCGCAGGATCTCGGTGACGGTGAGCACGAGGTCGGTCGCCGTGACGCCTTCCTTGAGCTTTCCGGTGAGCTTGAAGCCGATGACCTCGGGCAGCAGCATGGAGACCGGCTGGCCGAGCATGGCGGCTTCCGCCTCGATGCCGCCCACGCCCCAGCCGAGAACGCCGAGGCCGTTGATCATGGTCGTGTGGCTGTCCGTGCCGACACAGGTATCCGGGTAGGCGATGATCTCGCCGTCTTCTTCCTTGGTCCAAACCGTCTGGCCCAGATATTCCAGATTGACCTGGTGACAGATGCCGGTGCCCGGGGGAACGACGCGGAAGTTCTGGAACGCCTGCTGGCCCCACTTGAGGAAGCGGTAGCGCTCGCCGTTGCGCTGGTATTCCAGCTTCATGTTCAGGTCCAGGGCGCGCTTGTTGCCGTAGTGGTCGATCATGACCGAGTGGTCCACCACCAGGTCCACGGGCACCAGGGGTTCGATGGCCTTGGGGTTCTTGCCCTGGGCCGCCGCCACATTGCGCATGGCCGCCAGATCTGTCAAGAGGGGCACGCCGGTGAAGTCCTGCAGCACCACGCGGGCCACGACAAAGGGGATCTCCTCGTTGCGCGCGGCATTGGGCGCCCAGTTGGCCAGCTGGGCTACATGCTCGGGCGCGACCTTCTGGCCGTCGCAGTTGCGCAGCACCGACTCCAGCACGATGCGCAGCGAGACCGGCAGGCGCTTCACATTGGGGTAGCGCTGGGCCAGGCGGGGCAGGGAGTAGAAGGCGCCTCTGCGGCCCGAGGCGGTGCTGAACTCGCTGAGGGTCTCGGCAAAGGCGTGCTGCGGGCTGGGCATGAAGCTTCTCCTGGCGTAAGAAGGGTGAGCAATGGTGAAGGGGAAACACGGGCGCAATGTCCGGCCCCGATTGTGTGGCGCAGCAACGCGGCTTCCAAGCGCCTCAAGCGGGGCCGAGCTCGTAAGGAATGGTATCGGGCGTCAGCCCGCCGCGTCGTGACACGTTGAAAGAGCCTGATCAGAAGGAGAAGAATCATGTCCACAAGCACCAAGCGCGCCGCCGCCGTCCTGGGCTTGCTGGCCGGGGCGCTGTTCGCCCAGGCCGCCAGCGCGGCCGATGTGGGGGTCTCCATCCGCGTGGGCGAGCCGGGCTTTTACGGCCGCATCGACATCGGCAATATGCCGCGCCCCCAGCTCATCTACGCCGAGCCGGTCTATGTGCAGCGCCAGCCCCGGGTGGTGTACGAGCCCATCTATCTGCGCGTGCCGCCCGGCCATGAGCGCCACTGGAGCAAGCATTGCGCCCGCTACGGCGCCTGCGGCCGGCCGGTCTACTTTGTGCGCGACAGCTGGTATCGCGATGTCTATGCGCCCCAGTACCGCCGCGAGCATGGCGAGCGCCGCGACTGGGATGATCGTCGCGGCCGCGGGGATGGCCGTGGGGACGGGCGCTGGGATGATCGCCGTGACGATCGTGGTCCCGGTCATGGGCACGGCCGCGATCACAGCCGCGGCCATCGCCACGATTGAGGCGACGCCGCCCGCCTATCCGCGCTAGCCTGCCACCACGCCGGCCCGCTCCAGCATGGCATGCAGCAGCACATTGCAGCCGGCCGTGATGTGTTCGGGCTGGGCGTCTTCGATCTCGTTGTGGCTGATGCCGTCCTTGCAGGGGATGAAGATCATGCCGGCCGGGGCCAGGCGCGCCATATAGACGGCGTCGTGCCCGGCGCCCGAGACCACGGGCATGCTGGTGTAGCCCAGGGCCTCGGCCGCCTGGGCCACCGCGGCCACGCAATCGGGGTGGAAGGGCTGGGCCGGGTAGGCGCTCACCGGCTGGATCTCGATGGCCAGACCGGTCTCCACCGCCAGGCGGCTGGCCACGGCGCGGATATCGGCATCCATGGCCTCGCAGAGCGCATCGCTGGCATTGCGCAGATCAATGCTGAACTTGACCCGGCCCGGGATCACATTGCGGCTGTTCGGGTGGACCTGCACCATGCCCACGGTGCCGCGCCCATGGGGCGGGTGCCGGTGGGCGCAGGCCACCACCTCCTGCATCAGCCGTGACGCCACCTGCAGCGCGTCGCGGCGCAGGGCCATGGGCGTGGGGCCGGCATGGGCCTCCATGCCGGTGACGGTGCAGTCGTACCAGCGTATGCCCAGCACCCCGGTCACCACGCCGATGGTCTTGCCATGGTCTTCTAGCACCGGGCCCTGCTCGATATGGGTCTCGAAATAGCTGCCGATGGGGTGCTCGCCCGGCTCCTCCTCGCCGATATAGCCGATGCGCGCCAGTTCCTGCTGCACCGACTTGCCCTCGGTGTCCGTGGCGGCATAGGCATGCTCCAGGGAGAAGGCCTTGGCGAAGACGCCCGAGCCCATCATCACCGGCACGAAGCGCGAACCCTCCTCATTGGTCCAGAAAGCCACCTCGATGGGCGCCTCGGTCTCGATGCCCAGATCGTTGAGCGTGCGCACCACTTCCAGGCCGGCCAGCACGCCGTAGTTGCCGTCGAACTTGCCGCCGGTGGGCTGGGTGTCGATATGGCTGCCGGTCATCACCGGGGGCAGGGCGCTGTTGCGGCCCGCGCGGCGCATGAAGACATTGCCGATCTTGTCCACCGTGACCGTCATGCCGGCCTCGCGCGCCCAGCGGGTGACGAGGTCGCGGCCTTGCTGATCCAGGGTGGTGAGGGCCAGGCGGCAGACGCCACCCTTCTCGGTGGCGCCGATGCGGGCCAGCTCCATCAGCGAGTCCCAGAGACGCTGGCCGTTGACGCGAAGTTCGGGGCGTGGGTTGTTCATGTCTGGGTGCTCCTTAGCGGGCCACGGCCGTCGGGGCCAGGTCTTGTGCGCGGGCCTGGGCTGCCGCGAAATTGGGGCCGAAGGCCGGACGCTTGAGGTAGCGGCCCTTGCCCGGCTGAGCTCGCAGGTCACCATTGGCGTAGACAACGGCGCCCTGGCTGATCGTGTGGCTGGGGATGCCGCGCACCTGGCGGCCCTCGAAGATGTTGAAGTCGCCCTTGCTGTGCTGGGTCTTGGCCGAGAGGGTCTTGGTCCCCTGTGGGTCCCACAGCACCAGATCCGCATCCGAGCCCTCGCTGATGAGGCCCTTGCGCGGATAGAGGTTGAAGAGCTTGGCGGCATTGGCCGAGGTGATGGCCACGAATTCGCTGGGCGTGAGCCGGCCGCTGTTGACGCCGGCGTCCCAGATCACGGCCATGCGCTCCTCGATGCCGCCGCAGCCGTTGGGGATCTTGGCGAAGTTCTCCAGGCCCGCGGCCTTCTGCTGGGCGCAGAAGGTGCAGTGGTCAGTGGCGGTGGTGTGGAGCTGGCCGCTTTGCAGGCCGCGCCAGAGAAAGTCTTGGTGGATCTTGGGGCGGAAGGGCGGGCTCATCACATGGGCCGCGGCCGTGGCGAAATCGGGGTGGCGGTAGACGCTGTCGTCAATCAAGAGGTGCCCGGCCAGCACCTCGCCATAGACCCGCTGGCCGCGGGCGCGCGCGCGGGCAATCGCCTCGGCCGCCTCGATGCAGCTCACATGGACGATGTAGATGGGCACGCCCAGCACCTCGGCAATGGCGATGGCGCGGTTGGCCGCCTCGCCCTCCACCATGGGCGGGCGCGAGAGCGGGTGCCCCTCGGGCCCGGTGATGCCCATCTTGGCCACCTCCTGCTGCAGCAGATAGACCAGCTCGCCGTTCTCGGCATGGACGGTAGGCATGGCGCCCAGCTCCAGCGCCCGCTTGAAGCTGTTCACCAGGGTCTCGTCATCGCACATGATGGCGTTCTTGTAGGCCATGAAGTGCTTGAAGGTGTTGATGCCGTGCTCTTCCACCAGGCGGCCCATGTCGGCGTGCACAGCCTCGCTCCACCAGGTCACGGCCACATGAAAGCCGTAGTCGGCCGCCGACTTCTCGGCCCAGCCGCGCCAGGTCTGGTAGGCCTCCATCAGCGGCTGCTGGGGGTTGGGGATGACGAAGTCGATGATGGAGGTCGTGCCCCCGGCCAGGCCCGCGGCCGTGCCGGTGAAGAAGTCGTCCATCGTCACCGTGCCCATGAAGGGCAGCTGCATATGGGTGTGCGGGTCGATGCCGCCGGGCAGCAGGTACTGCCCCGAGGCATCGAGGGTCTGGCAGCCCGCCGGCGCCTCGCTCACCGCGCGTGATCCGACGGCGGCGATCCGGCCGTCGAGGCACAGCACATCGGCCGCGAACTCGCGGTCGGCATTGACCACGGTGCCACCGCGGATCAGGAGGGCGGGGGAGCTGCTCATGGTGGGTCTCCTAGGGCTTCTTGGGGGCGGTCAGGTAGTAGTAGAGGCCGGCCACGGCCAGGCTGAAGAACCAGCCGAAGTCGTAGAGGCTCAGCAGCAGGGGCGGCACGGCGCTCTTGGCAATCAGGCCCGAGACGGCCAGATAGCCCGGCAGGCAGGGCAGCACGCCCAGCACGAAGGCGATCACGGCCTGCGGGTTCCAGCCGCCGCGGTACTCGTACTCGCCGCCGCGGCGGTAGAGATCGTCCAGCTTGAGCTCGGTCTTGCGCACCAGGTAGTAGTCCACCAGCAGGATGCCGGCGATGGCGCCCAGCAAGGTGCCATAGCCGCCCAGCCAGGTGAAGAGGTAGCCGCCCGAGGTGGCCAGCAGCTTCCAGGGCATGAAGACCAGGCCGATCAGCGCGGCGATCAGGCCGCCCATGCGGAAGCTGATCTTGCTGGGGGCGCACTGGCTGAAGTCATACGAGGGCGAGACCAGATTGGCCGCCACATTGGTGGTGAGGTTGGCCAGCAGGATCACCAGCAGGCCCAGGCCCGCGGCCACCGGGCCCATCTGGGTGAGCAGGCCGTCGGGGAAGAGCTGGGCCTTGCCGTAGAGGATGGCCGAGGCCGAGAAGCCGATGATGCCCACCATGGAGAACAGGGCCATGGGAATGGGCAGGCCCACGGCCTGGCCCAGCACCTGGTCCTTCTGGCTCTTGGCGAAGCGGGTGAAGTCCGGGATGTTCAGGGCCAGCGTGGCCCAGAAACCCACCAGGCCGGTGAGCGCGGCCCAGGTCTTGGGACCGCCTTCCACCACCTTGGCCGGCAGATTGAAGAGCTGGCCCGCGGGCACCTGCATCACCAGCACCACGACCAGCAGCCCCGAGGCCGCGATCATCAGCGGCGCGGCAATCACCTCCAGCAGGCGGATGGACTCCAGGCCGCGCCAGATGAACCCGATGTGCAGGGCCCAGAAGGCCAGGAAGCACAGGAACTGCGAGTTGCTGATGGTCTCGCCCTCGGCGGGGCCCGCCAGCCCCAAGCCCAGCACGTTCAGAAAGCCGTGCAGGGCCAGGGCGCCGAAATAGCAGTTGATGGAGAACCAGCCGCAGGCCACCAGGCCGCGCAGCACGGCCGGCAGATTGGCCCCCTTGACGCCGAAGGAGGCGCGGGCCAGCACCGGGAAGGGGATGCCGTGCTTGGGCCCCACGCGGCCGATCAGCACCATGGGCAGCAGCACGATCAGATTGGCCAGAAAGACCAGCCAGACGGCCATCTGCCAGCTGAAGCCCTGGTCCAGCATGGAGCTGGCCATGGTGTAGGTCGGCACGCACACCACCATGCCCACCCAGAGCGCGGCATAGTCCTTCCAGCCCCAGTGGCGCTGGGCGGCGGTGGTGGGCAGCAGGTCTTCATTGGCCAGCGGATTGCTGGCATGGCCGGCGGGCTGCGCCTCGGTCTGGGCGCTTGCGCTGATGCTCATGCGGTTTCTCCTTGAGTTGAGATCGGGAACACGTCAACAACAACAACAACCGGAAGCGAGCAATCTTTGTGCCGGAGCGCCGGGCCCGCCAGGGGGATGACCCGCCCCGACCCGACACCTGCCGCGGCGCTCAGGCGCTGCTGGCCGCGCGCATGGGGTTGTTGGGATGCGTGGTCCAGTTCGCGTACTCGGCGCTGACGGGCAGGCCGGTGCGCGCATCGATCTCGCCGGGCATCACACGGCGCATGGTGATGGTGTTGGGCACGGGGCAGATGGAGACGCAGAGATTGCAGCCCACGCACTCGGCCTCGTTGACCTCGAAGTGGCGCTGGCCATCTTTCGTCGCAAAGATCGCCTGGTGCGAGGTGTCCTCGCAGGCGATGTGACAGCGGCCGCACTTGATGCAGGCATCCTGGTCGATGCGGGCCTTGGCGATATAGTTGAGGTTGAGGTACTGCCAGTCCGTGACATTCGGCACGGCGCGGCCGCAGATGTCGTCGAGATTGCGGTGACCCTTGGCGTCCATCCAGTCGGAAAGGCCGGAGATCATTTCCTGCACGATCTTGAAGCCGTAGGTCATGGCCGCGGTGCAGACCTGCACGTTGCCCGCGCCAAGCGCGAGGAACTCGGCGGCATCACGCCACGTCGTCACGCCGCCGATGCCGGAGATCGGCAGGCCGTAGGTTTCCGGGTCGCGGGCGATCTCGGCCACCATGTTGAGCGCGATGGGTTTTACCGCCGGGCCGCAATAGCCGCCATGGGTGCCCTTGCCGCCGACCGTCGGGTTCGGCGCGAAACTGTCGAGATCGACGGAGACGATGGAGTTGATCGTGTTGATCAGCGATACGGCGTCGGTGCCGCCGGCCTTGGCCGCACGGGCGGGCTTCCTGATGTCGGTGATGTTGGGCGTCAGCTTGGTGATGACGGGCATGCGCGTGTACTGCTTGCACCAGCGCACGACCATCTCGATATATTCCGGCACTTGGCCGACCGCCGCGCCCATGCCGCGCTCGGACATACCGTGCGGACAGCCGAAGTTGAGTTCGATGCCGTCCGCGCCGGTCTCCTCGACCAGCGGCAGGATCGCCTTCCACTCCGCTTCCTCGCAGGGCACCATGATCGAGGCGATCAGCGCCCGGTCCGGCCAGTTCATCTTGACCTGCTTCATCTCGATGAGATTGGTGTAGAGATCGCGGTCGGTGATGAGCTCGATATTGTTGAGGCCGAGGAGCCGGCGGTCGGGGCGCCCCAGGGCGCCGTAGCGCGGGCCGTTGACGTTGACGACCGGGGGGCCTTCCGAGCCGAGCGTCTTCCAGACCACGCCGCCCCAGCCCGCCTTGAAGGCGCGTTCGACATTGTAGGCCTTGTCGGTCGGCGGCGCGGAGGCGAGCCAGAACGGATTGGGCGACTTGATGCCGACGAAGTTGTTGCTGATGTCGGCCATGGTGTGTCTCAGCCCTTCGTCAGGAATACGTCGATGGAGAGCGCGGCCTGCTTGCCATGCTCGACCGCCTCGACCGTGAGGTCGCGTCCGCCGAAGCGGCAGTCCCCGCCGGCCCAGACCTTGGGATGGCTGCTGCGCCCGGCCTCATCGGTGGCAATGCGGCCGTGCTTCAGCGCGATCTCGGGCACGGACGCTGCGACAAAGCTCTGGCCAATCGCCTTGAGCACCAGGTCGGCCTCGATCACAAAGCGCTCGCCGGTCTCCACCAGCTGCCCGTCCTGCTCGCGGGTCACGGCGAACTCCACGCCGGTGACCCGACCGCCCTCGGCCAGGATCTGCCTGGGCGCGGCCCAGGTGCGCAGGCTCACGCCGTTCTTCTGCGCCCAGTCCCGCTCATAGGGCGAGGCGCTCATGGCTTCAAGACCGCGGCGGTAGGCGATGGTGACCTCGCGTGCGCCCAGCTTCCGGCTCTGCACCGCGGCGTCCACCGCCGTCATGCCGCCGCCGATCACCAGCACCCGGCGGCCCACCGGCACCTCGGCCGGGGAGGGCGCCTGGCGCAGCTCGGCGATGAAATCCACGGCGGCGCGAAGCCCTTCGCACTGCGGCTCGGCCACGCCCAGCGCGTTCACGCCCCCCAGGCCCAGGCCCAGGAAGACCGCGTCGTACTCGGCCGTGAGCTGGTTCAGCGTGACGTCCCGGCCCAGCTGCATGCCGGTCTTGGCCGTGATGCCGCCGATGGACAGCAGCCACTGCACCTCGCGCTGCGCGAAATCGTCGGTGGTCTTGTAGCTGGCCAGGCCGTACTCATTGAGGCCGCCCAGCTTGGGGCGAGCTTCGAGCAGCACGACCTCATGCCCGCGCCGCGCCAGGCCATGGGCTGCCGCCAGGCCGGCCGGGCCGGCGCCCACGACGGCCACCTTCTTGCCGGTGGCCGGGGCGCGCGTGAACAGCGGCTGGGCGTCCGGCTTGGCGAAGAAGGCGTCGGTCGCATAGCGCTGCAGCAGGCCGATCTCCACCGGCTTGCTCTCGTTGCTGTGGCGCACGCAGCCCTGCTCGCACAGCATCTCGGTGGGGCAGACCCGGGCGCACATGCCGCCCAGGGGATTGGCTTCCAGAATGGTCTGGGCCGCGCCGCGCGTGTTGTCCTGTGCGATGCGCTGGATGAAGGTGGGGATGTCGATGCCCGTGGGGCAGGCCGTGGTGCAGGGCGCGTCGTAGCAGTAGTAGCAGCGCTCGGCCTCGATCAGGGCCTGGGTGCGGTTCAGCGGCGGGTGCGCGTCGCTGAAGTTCTGCGCGTAGTCGTCGGCCGCAAGTCGGCCGGCCGCGATGCCTGGCGTGTGGATGTCCATCGAAGGGGCTCCGGTTCGCTGGGTGGCTGGTGCGTGAATAATTTACTTATCAGTAAAAAATCACCAGTCGGTAAATTCCCGGGGATGGTCAACCCGGGGCTGCCAGCGGGGGTGCCCTCGCGATAATTTCCCCATGTCCCCGACGAGCCAGAACCGCGGCGCACGCACCAGGGCGGCGCCTGCCAAGACCGCGGCGGTGCAGTCCGCACCGAGCGCGCCCGCCACGCCCCAGCCCCGTGCGGCCCGCCTGCGCAAGGAGGCCGCCATCTGTGCCGAAGCGGAACGCCAGTTCGCGCAATACGGCTTCGAGGGCGCGTCGCTGGAAAACATCGCCGCCGCCGTGGGGCTCAGCCGCCACAACCTGCTGTACTACTACCCCAGCAAGGAGCTGCTGTATCGCACCGTGCTGGACGGGGTGCTGGCCGAGTGGCTGGCGCGCATGGCGGGCATCGTCTCGGGCACCGACCCCGAGGCTGCCATGCGCGAGTACATCGCCGCCAAGCTGCGCTTCTCGCGCGAGCGGCCCGCGGGCTCCCAGGTCTTCACGCGCGAGGTCATGGCCGGCGCGCCGCGCTTTCGCGATGCCATCGAGGCCCAGGTGCTGCCGGCCCTGAATGCCGATGTGAAGACCTTCGAGCGCTGGGCGCGCGAGAAACGCATTGCCCGCCTGGACTACCGCCACCTGATGTTCACCATCTGGGCCAGCACCCAGGCCTATGCCGATCTGGCACCGCAGTTCGCCATCCTGCTGGGCAAGTCCACGCTGGAGGAAGCCGACTACGCCGCGGCCGAGCAGCTGATCGGCCAGCTGGTGCTGGGCGGGCTGATGCCGCGCGGCGTGCAACCCGCCGGCTGAGCGCGGGCTGTACCGCTGCCGCGAGCGGTACAGCGCCGTCGCTGTACGGGTCGGTTTGTGTCTGGGCAGGGGCGGGGGCCGGCTCTAGGCTTGCGCCCATGAACGAGCTGCTGCCCCTGATGAGCTACTGCCTGCTGATGTCGGTCACGCCAGGCCCCAACAATCTGATGCTCACCAGCGTGGGCGCCAATCATGGCTACCGCGCCAGCCTGGCACCCATCCTGGGCATCAATCTGGGCGTCTTCGCTCAGACCTTTCTGGCCTGCCTGGGCCTGGCCGGCCTGTTCCAGCTCTACCCCCTGGCCCAGCAACTGCTGCGCATCGTGGGCGTGCTCTACCTGCTCTATCTGGCCTGGCAGCTGGGCGGCAGCACGGCCCTGGACGGGCGGCCCGCGCCGCCGCTGCGCTTCTGGCAGGCGGTGGCCTTCCAGGCGGTGAACCCCAAGAGCTGGATCAAGGCCGTGACCCTGGGCTCGGTCTTCATGCCGGCCGGGCTCTCGCCCTGGGCCGGGGCCTTGCTGGTGGGCCTGATCGGCTGGGCCATCGGCTTTCCCTGCAACTCGCTGTGGGCCCTGTTCGGTGTGGCCATACGCGGCTTTCTGGGCGATGCGCGCCGCCGCCGCGCCTTCAACGCCCTGATGGCCCTGAGCCTGGCGCTGCTGGCCCTGAGCCTGCTGCGCTAGCGAGTGCTGCGTTAGGCTTGCGCCATGTTCACGATAGACCGCGACTCCGCCGTGCCCCTGGCCGACCAGGTGGAGGCCCGGCTGCGCGAGATGATGGCGGCGCGCCAGCTGCCGCCCGGCGCGCGCCTGATGTCCATCCGCCAGCTGGCTCAGCAGCTGGCCGTCAGCCCCCAGACCGTGATCAGCGCCTACGACCGCCTGGTGGCGGCCGGCCTGATCGATGCGCGCGGCACGGCCGGCTTCTTCGTGGCCGAGCCCCGCGGCGGCCTGGGTCCGGGCCTGGGCTCGGAGGAAGCGGCCCTGCTGGAAGCCGGCCAGGAGCAGGACGCGCTCTGGCTGGCCCAGCAGGCGCATGAGCAGCGCGAGGGCGTGCTGCTGGTGAGCAGCGGCGCTTTGCCCGCCTCCTGGCTGGCCGACGCCGTGCCCGCCGTCACGCTGCAGCGCGCGCTGGCGCGCAGCCCGGCCGGCATGGCCACGCGCTGCCCGCCCCAGGGCCTGCCCGAGCTGCGCGAGCGCATCGCCATGCTGCTGCGCGCCCAGGGCATTGCGGCCGATGCGGGCCGGGTCATGACGACCTATGGCGGCAGCCATGCCATCGACCTGATCTGCCGCGCCTTTCTGCAGCCCGGCGACACGGTGCTGGTGGAGGACCCCGGCTACTTCCTGATGTTCGACCGCCTGCGCCAGGCCGGTGTGCGCCTGCTGCCGATTGCGAGGCGGGCCGATGGCCTGGACCTGGAGCAGCTGGAGCAGGCCTGCCGCGAGCACCGGCCGCGCCTGCTCTTCATCCAGGCCACCCTGCACAACCCCACGGGCTGGGGCAGCAGCCCGGCCAATCTGCACCGGGTGCTGGTGCTGGCCCAGGCCCATGGCCTCTTGATTGCCGAGGACGATGTGCAGGGCCATTTCCACCCGGGCCATCCCACCCGCCTGGCGGCGCTGGCGGGCCTGGAGGGGGTGATCTACTACTCCAGCTTCTGCAAGGCCCTGAGCCCCTCGCTGCGCCTGGGCTATCTGGCCGCCTCGCCGGCCCTGCTCAAGCCCCTGCTGCGCGAGAAGATCGTCAGCGTGCTGACCACGGCCGCGCTCAACGAGCTGGTGCTGCTGGAACTGCTGGCCGCCGGACGCTGGCGCAAGCATGTGGAGCGCCTGCAGCGCAAGCTGCTGACGGCACGCAACACCACCATCCGCCAGCTCACGGACGCCGGCATCGCCTTCGACAGCCCGGGCGAGGGCGGTCTCTTCCTCTGGGGCCGGGTGCCCGAGGGCGTGGACGCGGCCCTGCTGGCCCAGGACGCCTATCGCAACAAGATCCTGCTGGTGCGCGGGGCCACCTTCCGGCCCGCGGCGCCTGCCGACGGCGTTGACCGGCATCTGCGCTTCAATGTGGTCTTCGGCCAGCATCCGCGCCTGGCCGACTATCTGGGTGAACGCCTGCAAGCCCTGGCCCGGGCCCGCGCCGTGCTGGACCCGGCGGGGGCCGTCCCGGCTGCGAGACAATCGGGGCATGCAAGCCCCTGAAGACTCTGCCCGTTCCGAGGGATTCCAGCGCGTCAGCGCCGCCCTGCAAGCCCGTCAGCATGCCCACCCGCCGCGTTGGCTGGAGGTGGCGGCACGCACCTCGCTGGAGGCCGCCGAGGCCCTGGGCGTGAGCCTGGGCCAGATCGCCAAGTCGGTGGTGTTCCGCCGCAAGGCCGATGAGCAGGCCGTGCTGGTGATTGCCTCGGGCGACCGCCGCATTGACGAGAAGCTGCTCAAGTTCCACACCGGCCCGCTCGGACGCGCCGATGCCGACTATGTGAAGGCGCGCACCGGCTTCTCCATCGGCGGGGTCTCGCCCCTGGGCTTTGCGCCGGCCGACGGCGCGCCCGCGCCCCTGCTCTTCATCGACCGCGAGCTCTTCCGCTTCGACATCATCTGGGCCGCGGCCGGCCACCCCAACGGGGTCTTTCCCATGACGCCGCAGCAGCTGGTGGCGCTGACCGGCGCACCGGTGATCGATGTGGTGCAGGCGCCGAGCGAGGCCAGCGCGGAGGGCCAGGCATGAGCGTCACCTGCCCGCCGCCGGGGCCGAGCAGCATCGTCAAGTCGCCCTGCATCAATATCTGCCGCATGCACGCGCCCACGGGTTGGTGCGAAGGCTGCGCCCGCACCATCGAGGAGATCACGGCTTGGTCGCGCGCCGACGACGCCACCCGCCTGGCCATCCTGGCGCGTCTGCCCGAGCGCCGCGTCCTGCTGGTGGAGCAGGGCGTGTTCAGTGCCGCCGAACCCAGCTCGCCCTGAGCGAGCTCACACACCGGATCATCATGAAAACCCTGAGCTTCTACTTCGACCCCATCTCGCCCTACGCGGCCCTGGCCTTCGAGCGTCTGCCCGAGGCCCTGGCCGGCTGCAGCTACGAGGTGGAATACCGCCCGGTGCTGTTCGCCGCCATCCTGCACGCCCTGGGCCAGAAGGGCCCGGCCGAGATCGAGAGCAAGCGCCACTGGACCTTCCGCCAGGTGAGCTGGCTGGCGCACCAGCAGGGCATCGCGCTGGATACGCCGGCCCAGCATCCCTTCAATCCGCTGCCCCTGCTGCGTCTGGCCTGGGCCAGCGGTTCGGGCGCCAGCGGCACGCCCAACCGCCGCGTCGTGGAGAAGCTCTTCCACCATGTCTGGCGCGCCGCGGGCGCGGATGCCAATGATGCGGCCCGTCTGGCTACGCTCAGGCAAGACCTGGCCCCGACCCAGGACCCGGACAGCGAGCCGGTGAAGCAGCGCCTGCGCGACGCGACCGAGCTGGCCATACAGCGCGGCGTCTTCGGCGTGCCCACCATCGAGGTGGACGGCCGCCTCTTCTGGGGCCAGGACGCCCTGCCCATGCTGGCGGCCTATCTCAAGGGCGACCCCTGGTTTGCCAGCGGCGCCTGGGAAGCCGCCGCCGCGCCGCGGCCGGGCGTGGTGCGCAAGCACTGAGACCCTGCGGCCGCCGGGCGCCGCCGAGCGCCCGGCCATGCCCCCTGGGGCTTTCCCGCAGCGGGCTCTCCATCTCACATCGAGGAACGCGGGCCTAGGGTTGCCACCGGTTTTGTCAGCCAGCGTTCAGCCTCGCGTCAGAGAGAGGTCAGAGGCGGCTCCGATAGTGCGCAGCAAGGACCACCGGTCGGTGGTTCTGGCACACAAGCAACGGAGACAACACCATGGCGACTGCATCCGCGGTGTCCACCAACGCGCCCATGACGGGCGAGCAGAAGAAGGTGATCTTCGCCTCGTCGCTCGGCACCGTCTTCGAATGGTACGATTTCTATCTTTACGGCTCGCTGGCGATCTATATCGGCGCCACCTTCTTCAGCCAGTATCCGGAAACGACGCGCAACATCTTCGCGCTGCTCGCTTTCGCCGCCGGCTTCCTCGTGCGCCCGTTCGGCGCGCTGGTGTTCGGTCGTCTCGGCGACCTTGTCGGCCGCAAGTACACCTTCCTCGTCACCATCCTCATCATGGGCTTCTCGACCTTCGTCGTGGGCCTTCTGCCCGGCGCTGCCACAATCGGCATTGCTGCGCCGATCATCCTGATCCTCCTGCGCATGCTGCAGGGTCTGGCGCTCGGCGGTGAATATGGCGGTGCCGCGACCTATGTCGCCGAGCATGCGCCGGACGGCAAGCGCGGTTACTTCACCTCCTGGATCCAGACGACGGCGACGCTCGGCCTGTTCCTGTCGCTGGTGGTCATCCTGGCGGTGCAGTTCATCCTCGGCAAGGAAGCCTTCGCGGCCTGGGGCTGGCGCATTCCGTTCCTGGTCTCGGTCGTCCTGCTCGGCGTTTCCGTCTGGATCCGCATGAAGATGAACGAGTCCCCCGCCTTCGCCAAGATGAAGGAAGAGGGCAAGGGCTCCAAGGCGCCGCTCACGGAAGCCTTCGGCCAGTGGCGCAATGCCAAGATCGCGCTGCTCGCGCTGTTCGGCGCCGTCGTCGGTCAGGCCGTCGTCTGGTATTCCGGTCAGTTCTACGCGCTGTTCTTCCTGACGGGCGTCCTGAAGGTCGACGGCCAGTCGGCGAACCTGATGGTTGCCGCCTCGCTGCTGCTCGGCACCGGCTTCTTCGTCTTCTTCGGCTGGCTGTCGGACAAGATCGGCCGCAAGCCCATCATCATGGCCGGCCTGCTGCTCGCCATGCTGACCTACTTCCCGCTGTTCAAGGCGCTGACCTGGGCCGGCAACCCGGCGCTCGCCACGGCACAGGACACGGTCCGTGCGACGGTGACCGCAGCCCCCGGCGACTGCAAGTTCCAGTTCAACCCGACCGGCACGGCGAAGTTCACCACCTCGTGCGATATCGCCAAGCAGGTGCTGGCCGCAGGTTCGGTGAGCTACGAGAACGTGGCCGCACCGGCCGGCACGCCCGCCACCATCAAGATCGGTGAGACCGTGATCAATGGCTACAGCTCCAAGGGCCTGCCCGCGGACGAAGCCAAGAAGAAGGACGCCGAGTTCAAGAAGGAAGTCAGCGCCGCCCTGAAGGCCGCCGGCTACCCCGCCAAGGCCGACCCCGCCAAGATCAACAAGCCCCTGGTGATCGCCATCCTGGTGGTGCTCGTGATCTACGTCACGATGGTCTATGGCCCGATTGCCGCCCTGCTGGTCGAACTCTTCCCGACCCGCATCCGCTACACCGGCATGTCGCTGCCCTATCATATCGGCAACGGCTGGTTCGGCGGCCTGCTTCCGGCAACGGCCTTCGCGATGAGTGCGGCCCAGGGCGATATCTACTACGGCCTCTGGTACCCCATCGTCTTCGCGGGCATCACCCTCGTCATCGGCCTTCTCTTCCTGCCGGAAACGAAGGACCGCGACATCCACGCCATGGATTGATCGATGTCCGATCTGAAGCCGCCCTCCGGCGGCTCCAGCGAAAGGCGGCCTTGGCCGCCTTTTTTGTTTCTTGCTGCAGGGGGCTGGGCCTGGCGCCACGCACTCAGCCAGCTGTCAGCTAGGCGCCGCAGAATCGGCGCATCGACAATGCAAAGGAGACCCCGGTATGTGGAAGATTCTGGTCGGCTTCGCCGTCTTTGCCGCCCTGGCCCTGTTCCTGCTGAGCAAGGGAGGTGATATCGATATGAGCGGCGAGAAGCACGGCATCGACCACGCGCCCGAAGCCGCCTCGGCCAGTGCCAGCGCCGTGATGCCGGCTGCCAGCGCCGCGGAGCCGGCTGCATCGGCAGCCTCCAACTGAACGCGTTGGATTGTTGCGACCCGGGCCGCGGTCAGGGTCGCAGCCGCTTCTGAACTCAGCAAGGCCGGCATTGCCGGCCTTGTGCTTTTCTCAGCGGGTCCCGCGAGGGGCGGGTTCAGGCGACCAGCGTTTCGCTGGGCGCGCGCTGCGGCGCCACGCGCGGCAGGCGGATCAGGGTGCGCGTGCCCTGGCCGGGGCTGGAGAGAACCTCGATCTGCCCGCCCAGCACATTGGTGACGATGTTGTGCACGATGTGCATGCCCAGGCCCGAGCCGCCGGTGCCCAGCTTGGTGGTGAAGAAGGGGTCGAAGATGCGGCGCCGCACCGACTCGTCCATGCCGCGGCCGTCGTCGCGCACCTGCAGCTCCACCATCTCCTCGCCCTCCACGCTGACCGGCGCGCAGCGCACCGTCACCTGGCCGGCCTCGCGGTGCTCGAAGCCGTGCACCAGGGCGTTCATCAGCAGATTGGTCAGCACCTGACCCAGGGCGCCGGGGTAGGAGTTCATCGCGATGCCCGGAGCCAGCTCGGTCTGGATCTTGAAGGGCGTGTGCTTGAAGCTGGGCTCCACCATCACCAGCACGTCCTCGATCACCTGGGCCAGGTCGAAGCTGCGACGCGAGTCGGTGGTCTGGTCGATGGCCACCTGCTTGAAGTCGCGCACCAGATCGGCCGCCTTCTGCACATTGCGCTGCAGGATGTCCTGGCCGCGCCGGGTGTCGCGGGCCAGCTCCTCCAGCAGGCTGCGCCGCATGGGCAGCTGGCCGCTGAGCATGGTCTCCAGCTTGCCCCAGCGGTCTTCCAGGGCCGAGACCACGGTCAGGGCATTGCCTAAAGGCGTGTTGAGCTCATGCGCCACGCCGGCTACCAGACGGCCCAGGGACGCCAGCTTCTCGGACTCCACCAGCTCGCGCTGCGCGGTCTTGAGCGTGGCCAGGGCCTCGGTCAGCTCGGTGTTGGCGGCGGTCAGCTCGGCGGTGCGCTCGGCCACCTGGGACTCCAGGGTGTTGGCGTGCTGGCGCAGCTCATCGAAGGCGGCGAGCAGGGCCTGGCGCATGCGCTCCATGGCCTGGCCCACGCGGGCGATCTCGTCGCCGCCGCTCATGTCCAGGGTGTGATCCAGGGGCTGGTCCAGGCGGCCGGCGGCCAGCTTGGCAGCGGCCTGGCTGAGCCGGTCCATGGGCTGCAGCACGCGGCGCTGCATCACCAGCAGGATCAGGCCCAGGGAGAGCGTCAGGGTCACGGCGCTGCGCCACAGGGTGCGCAGCATGTCCTCGCGGCGGCGCTCCAGCAGGGGCGCGGCGCTCATGGTCACGGTGATCTGGGCAATCTCGCGGCCGTCGCGCAGCACGGCGCGGGTCTGGCTCAGGGTCAGCTCGGGCTGGCGCGTGTCGCGCTGGAACTCCAAAAAGGGCTTGGGCGAGGAGGGCTCGATCACCAGCACCGAGACAAAGCGCGGGTCGTCCACCTGGGCCTTGATCATGGGCTCGGCCAGATCGGGCGAGACCTGCCAGATGGGCTCGGACAGCGAGAGCGCCAGGATCTCCACCACCCGGGCCAGGTCGCGCCGCAGATCGTCCATGGCCTCGCGGCGCTGGGTCTGCAGGTCGTACATCAGCACCGCGCCGGTGGGCACCAGCAGGCCCACCACCAGGGCCAGCACGACCGCGTTGCGCAGCGAGGATCCGGCCAGCCGACTCATGGCAGCAGGGGCCGGCGACGCGCGGTGGTGGATGAAGGCATGGCGGCGATTATCTGCATAGCGAAGTGCTTGGGCCAGTTCTTTAGGTGTCAGGTCTTGCGAGGCGGTTCCGGCGCCCGGTTCAGGCGGGCCGCAGGCCGCGTCGCGCTATGGGACTGCTGAGCACGATGGAGGTGCGGGTTTCTCCGAAGAGGCTGATGCGGGCGATCAGGGCCTCGAGCCCTGCCAGATCGGGCGCCACCACGTTCAGCACATAGGAGTCGGCCCCGGTCACATGCTGGCATTCCAGCACCTGGGGCAGCTCGGCCAGGGTGGCCAGCAGCTGCGGCTTGGCGGGCTGGGCCGCGGTGATGCCGATGATGGCGCGCACCCCGTAGCCCAGGGCCTGGGCGTCCAGCTCGGCGTGGATGCCGCGTATGACACCCGCCTCCTGCAGACGCCGGAGGCGCTCGGCCGTGGCCGGGATCGACAGCCCGGCCGCCGCGGCCAGGCTTTTCAGCGGCGCGCGGCCATCGGCCTGCAGGGCCTGGAGCAGCTGCCAGGCTTTCTCGTCCAGTTGCATGTGCTGAGCTGGGTTGGCCTAAAAAATGACAGGGGGAAACGGGTCCGTGCCTGAAATTGCTTCTTGGTCGAGGCGAGCGCCGATTCTAGAGTGAGGGCATGCAAAACCTCAGCGCCTCCAGCCTGCTCGTCTTCGCCCAGGCCCTGCTCATCGGTCTGTCGATCGCCGCCCCGGTCGGCCCCATCGGTCTGCTCACCATCCAGCGCAGCCTGCACCAGGGCGCGCGTGCCGGTCTGGCCACCGGCCTGGGGGCGGCCGCGGCCGATGCCTGCTATGGCGCCCTGGGCGCCTACGGCGTGCATGCGGTGATCAACACCCTGGAGGCCGCCCGCCTGCCCCTGGCCCTGGGGGGCGCGGCCTTTCTGCTCTGGATGGCCTGGGGCCTGTGGCACATGCCGGTGCGGGTGGCGGCGGGGCCGCAGGAGCGCAGCGGGCCCAGTCTGTGGGCCTGCTTTGCCGGCACTTTTGTGCTGACCCTGTCCAACCCGGCCACCATCGTGTCTTTCATGGCGGTGTTCGGCGTGCTGGCCGCGCGCGGTGGGGCCGCGGCTTCACCGGGCCTGCTGGTGCTGGGCGTCTTCCTGGGCTCGGCCCTGTGGTGGTGGGCGTTGAGCAGCGGGGTGGGGCGGCTGCGCGGGCGCTTCGACGCCCGCTGGCAGCGGCGCGTGCAGCGCGCCAGCGCCGGGGTGCTGGCGGGCTTCGCGCTGTGGCAGCTGGCCGGCTTGTGGCGCTGAGGCCCGGGCTTAGCCGCGGCGGCGCGCCACGATGAAGAGGCGCGGAAAGCCCAGCAGCCGGCTGCCGTCGCGCCGCGCCGGGTAGGCGGTCTCCAGGCGGGCCTGGTAGTCGGCCAGGAATTGCGCGCGCAGGCTCGCGTCGGGCAGGGCGTCCAGAAAGGGCCGCAGGCCGGTGGCGCGCACCCAGTCCACGATGGCGGCGGCATCGTCCATGCGGTGGTAGTAGTGGGTGCGCCAGAGATCGACCTCGGCCTCAGGGGCCAGCAGGTCGTAGTAGGCCTCGGCCCCGAGCAGGCGCTCGCGCCGGGCGGCGGCCGGGCCGATATGGGCGACATAGGGCGGCAGCGCCGCCGTCTCGCGCATCAGGCGGTGGCTGGCTTCCTCCAGGTTGTCCGGCATCTGCAGGGCCAGCACGCCACCCGGGGCCAGCTGGGCCAGCAGATGCGGCAGCAGGGCCTGGTGGCCGGGCAACCACTGCAGCACGGCATTGGCGAAGAGCAGGTCCACGGGCTCGGGGCTGGACCATTGCGCCAGGTCGGCCTGCAGGAACGCCAGGCCCGGCAGGCGCTCGCGGGCGGCCTCCAGCATGGCGGGGGAATGGTCCAGGCCGATGATCTGCGCCGCCGGGTAGCGGCGCGCCAGCAGCTCGGTGGAATTGCCGGGGCCGCAGCCCAGGTCGATCACGCGCTGTGGCGTCTCCAGGTCGACTCTCGCCAGCAGCTCGGCGGCGGGGCGGGTGCGTTCATCCTCATAGCGCCGGTACAGCGCCGGGTTCCAGTCTTGCGTCATGCCAGTCTCCGCTCGGGCTTTAAATCTTATGTCTTATATAAGACTTGAGGCAAGGCAGGACCCAGCCGGGCGCAGGGTCTTCAGTGGGACATCAGCACCGGCACCGTCATCGCATCCAGCATGCCGCGGGTGGCGCCGCCCAGCACCCGCTCGGTCCAGCGCGCATGGCCGTAGGCCCCCATCACGATCAGGCCCGCGTCCAGATCGGCAGCGCGCGAGAGCAGGGCTTCGGCCACGGGCAGCGACCCGCCCGGCTCTTCCAGCACCTCGGCGCTCACCCCCTGCCAGCTCAGCCACTGCTGCAGCGCACTCAGGCGTGCGCCCAGGGGCTCGTCCAGCGGGCTCTCGCGCCAGCTCAGCACCTGCACCTGCTCGGCACGGCGCAGCAGGGGCAGGGCGTCGGCCAGGGCGCGGGCGGCCTCGCGGCTGTCGTCCCAGGCCACCAGGGCGCGGCGGGCCGGCCCGCCGTCCGCGCCGGTGTAGGGCAGCAGCAGGCAGGGGCGGGCGCTTTGCAGCAGGGTCTGCTCGATGCTGGCGCGCTGCAGGGCGTGGCCGGCCTGGCCGGGGTCGGGCTGGCCCAGGATCAGCAGGTCCGAGCAATGGGCGTGATGCACCAGGGACTGGGCGGTGTCGGCGCTGTCCACCAGGGCCTCGCAGGAACGCAGGCCGGCCTCGGCGCAGGCGGCGCGGAAGCGGGCGGCTGCATCCTCGGCCTGCTCCAGCAGCAGCTCCCAGGCCAGGGTGTTGAACTCCCCCAGCGTGGCTGCGGCCTCGGGGGCGATGGGCAGGGTCAGCAGGCCCGTGGGGGCCAGGCCCACCAGATGCGCCTCCATGGCGCGGGCCAGGGCGATGGCCTGCTGCACGCGGGCGGGGCAGGCGGGTGAGCTGTCCAGATGGACCAGAAGGCTGCGATAGCTCATGAGGAACTCCTGCGGGGCGGGGCGAGCCATCTTGGGCCGCCCGGCGCGGCGCCGGCTTGACCCAGCGCAAGCGCGCCGGGCCTAGCTGTGAAGCGTCAAGACGTTGTTTCTTGAGGCACTTAGTCTGCAGATAGGCGGGACGCCGCCGATGCCGCTGTGCGGTCGGTGGCAGTTGTAGTGATGCTGCCAATGGGCCAGGGCCGCCGTGCGTTGAGCCGAGCTCTGGTACGTCCAGCCGTAGGCCCATTCACGGAGCGCGGTCTGGATGAAGCGCTCGGCCTTGCCGTTGGTTTTGGGCGTGTAGGGCTTCGTGAAGCTGTGCTTGATGCCGAGTTCGACGCAGGCCTGGCGGAACTCTCGCGAGCGGAATGCCGCGCCGTTGTCGGTGAGCAGCCGCTGGACCGTGACGCCCATCCTGGCGTAGTACGCCACGGCATTCTTCAAGAACTGCACCGCCTGGGCTTTTTTCTCGTCCGGATGCATGGCCGTGAAGGCCAGTCGTGCGTGATCGTCAATGGCCACGAACAGCGTCTCCCAGCCCGCACCGTCCACCGAGTCGCGTCGATTACCTGTGACGCGATGGCTCGGGCGCACGATGCGCCCGAGCTTCTTGGTGTCGATGTGCAGCAGCTCGCCCGGCGCCTCGCGCTCGTAGCGCACCACGGGCTCAGTCGGCTCCAGGTCGCTGAGCTTGGACAGTCCAGCACGAGCCAGCACACGGCTGACAGTGGCGGCCGAGACGCCCACGCTGCGGGCGATGCTGGACTGCAGCATTCGGCGGCGGCGCAACTCGACGATGAGCAACGCCTTGGCTGGAGCGATGGCTCTGGGTGAGTGCGTGGGACGCGAAGAGGCATCAGCCAAGGCGGCTTCACCGCCGGCCAAATAGCGGCCGAGCCACTTCCTGGCCGTCGGGGCCGTCACGCCTTGCGCTGCAGCCGCTGCTGGGGCGCTGAGACCTTCCGCGGTCATCTGCCTGACCATCTCGACTCGGCGGGCGTAGGTAAGTCGGGCATGCTTATGGCTGTTCATCCGGTTGGTGCTCCTGGGACGATTGGGTGTTTGGCGACTTCCAGTCTCTCAAACCCAATCCGGATGAACACCGGATACAACCTATTGAAGCATCACACCTAGAGAACCGCGATGGTGCGGCTGCCCGTGCTCTCGCGCTTGGGCAGCACCAGACGCAGCAGGCCGTTGTCGTAACGGGCCTGAACCCGGCCCGCATCGATGTCGTGGGCCAGGGAGAAACCACGCGTGACCGCGCCCTCGCGGCCCTCGCGCAGCAGCACCCGGGCGGCTTCGGCCTGAGGCTCGAGATCGGGAATCTCGGCAGCGATATTGACGAAGTTGCGATCGATGGTCACGCGCACGCTGTCCTTGCGCGCGCCGGGCAGCTCGGCGCGCACCCGGTAGTCCTCGGCGGTCTCGCTGATGTCCAGGCGTATGCCGTCACCCAGGGCCTGGGCGCTGGCGGAGCGCAGGGCAGGGGCGATCTGGCGCAGCAGATCGGGCAGCAGCTGCTCGACGCGGGGCTCGCTGCGGTGTGAGTTGAGGCTCATCTCGGTCTCCTGGCGGGATCCTGGGGCCGGGAGGCCTGCCGCGGCGCGGCTCCCGGTCTGGACCTGACTCTAAGGCGAGGCGCCTCGCCGGACCTTGCCGGGGATCAAGCAGGGCGGGGATGGGTCTCGCCCTTGACCAGCAGCACCGGCATGGGCGCCAGACGGGCCACGGCCTCAGCCTCGCTGCCCAGCAGGGCCCGGCTCACACCGCGCCGGCCATGGGAGCCCATCACGATCAGGTCGCAGCGGGCGCGCAGGGCTTCGTCCACCACCACATCGGCCACGCGGCGGCCGCCCGCCTCCAGGCGCAGCAGCCGGGCCTCGAGACCGGCCTCGCGCACCTGGGCCTGGGCGCGGGCCAGCAGGGCGTCGGCGAACTCCAGGCTGCGCTGATGCCACTGCTCGTAGGCGCTGGCCGCGCTCATCTCGGCCATCAGGGGACTGTCGTCCATGACGTGCAGCAGGTGCAGGGTGGTGGCCTGGCCGCGAGCCAGCTTGAGGGCCTCCTGCAGGCCGGCCTTGGCCGTGAGGCTACCGTCCAGCGGCACCAGGATGTGGTGATAGGGCATGCGTGATCTCCCGCCGGCGAACCATGCCGGCGCCTGCATGCTGGCCCCTGGCTGGCCCCGGCGGCTTGCGCTGGCGCAAGCGGGAGGCGGCCGGGCCCCTGGTGCTCAGGCGGCGCGGGCCGCCAGCACGGTCACGCAGTTGCGCCCGCGATGCTTGGCGCGGTAGAGCGCCCGGTCGGCGCGCTCGAAGAAATCGTTGGCGCTCTCGCCGCACGCCAGCTGGGTCACGCCCAGGGAGAGGGTCACGCGCTCCAGGCTCTGCTCCTTGTCCCCACGGCGGATGCGGCTGGCGGCAATGGCGCCGCGCAGCTGCTCGGCCAGGGCCTGGGCTTCGCCGAGGTCCGCACTGGGGAGCAGCAGCGCGAACTCCTCGCCGCCCACCCGCGCGGCCAGGCGCGGCTCGCCGGCCAGGCGCTTGATGCTCTGGGCCACGGCGCGCAGCACCTGGTCGCCGAAGGAGTGGCCGTAGCTGTCGTTGACGCGCTTGAAGAAATCGATATCGCCCAGCACCAGGCAGGGGCCTTGTTCGGGCTGGGCCAGGGGCTCGGCCAGGCAGCTGGCCAGGCGGCGCTCGAAGGCGCGGCGGTTGGCCAGGCCGGTGAGGGCGTCCACCAGGGCCTCGCTGCGGGCCTGGCTCACCTCCTCGCGCAGCGCCGCAATCTCGCTCTGGCTGGCATCCAGGCGCTGCTGCAAAGCCGTCATGGCCTGGCGCATCTCGCGGGTGTCGCCCAGCAGGGCCTGCAGCTGCTCGCGGGCCTGGGCGTTGAGGGCGCTTTCGTCCAGCAGCTGGCGGCTCCATTCCAGCAGGGACTGGTCAAAGCGCGCGGTGCGGTCGCCGGCCTCGGCGGCGGTGCTGGCCATATTGTCCAGCACGCGGCTCAGGCCCTCGCTGACGCGGCGGGCATCCTCGCGGTCCAGCACCGGCTCGGCCACATGCTGGCGGTAGAGGCTGGCGGTGTCGTCCTCGTCCAGCAGGGCACCGCCGCGGGTGCGCTCCTGCACGGCCTTGATCAGGGGCAGATTGCGCCCGCTGACGAACTCGTACCACACCGCATAGCTGATCGGATGCAGCGCCGCGCGCTGCTTGGTCATCAGGGGCAGGGCCAGCCGCAGATACTCAGCGCTGCGGGCCATGCTGTCCGGGTATCGCATTCGCTTCCCTCCTGTCGCATGCCGGGGGCCGGTACCGCTGCGCGCTCACCCCGGGTGGTGGCTCGCTCTCCGACCTTTTTGATCTCGCCGCCTCTATCGGCTGCTGTGCGCCGGGCTTGATGGGAACTGGCCCGCAGACCCGCAGCGATCTGGGAGGGCTGTGACTTTTGTCAACTTTCGGGGCCGGGCCGGGGCTTAGGGTGCGGGCTTTCCCCAGGGCCCGAGCGCCGAGTCACGCCATGCACCAGACCTCACAGATCGATCCGCAGCTGCAGCCCTGGATGGCCCGTTCGGGCCTGGCGCCGCTGGAGTTGCGCGGGGGGCGCCGCCTGCTGCCCATCGTGCAGGGCGGCATGGGCGTGGGCGTGAGCGCGCAGCGCCTGGCCGGCGCCGTGGCCGCGGCCGGCGCCATGGGCACGCTGAGCTCGGTGGACCTGCGCCGCCTGCATCCGGACCTGATGGCGCGCTGCGAGGGCCAGCACGCGGGCGATGCGGCCAAGCGCCTGATCGAGGTGGCCAACCAGGAAGCCCTGGCGCGCGAGATTGCCGGCGCCCGCGCGCGCAGCGGCGGCCGCGGCCTGCTGGCCCTGAATGTGATGCGCGCGCTCAGCGACTACGCCGCCTCGGTGAAGACCGCGCTGCGCGAGGGCATCGATGCCCTGGTGGTGGGCGCGGGCCTGCCTCTGGATCTGCCGGACCTGGCCCAGGACCACCCCGACACCTTGCTGATCCCCATCCTCAGCGACGCGCGCGGGGTGCAGCTCATCGTCAAGAAATGGGAGCGCAAGCAGCGCCTGCCCGACGCCATCGTGATCGAACATCCGCGCCTGGCCGGCGGCCATCTGGGGGCGGCCAAGGTCGCCGATCTGAACGACCCGCGCTTCGACTTCGAGCGTGTGATCCCCGAGAGCCTGGAGTTCTTCGAGAAGGCCGGTCTGGCCGGTCGCATCCCCCTGATCGCCGCCGGGGGCATACGCTGCCATGCCGAGATCCGCCACCTGCAGGGCCTGGGCGCGGCCGCGGTGCAGCTGGGCACGCCCTTTGCCGTGACCGAGGAGGGCGATGCCCACCCCGAATTCAAGCGCGTGCTGGCCGAGGCCGAGGAATCGCAGCTGGTGGAGTTCACCAGCGTGGCCGGCCTGCCCGCGCGGGCCGTGGCCACGCCCTGGCTGCGCAACTACCTCAAGGCCGAGGCCCGGCTGCAGGCCGTGGCCCAGGTCAAGGCGCGCTGCACCAAGGCCTTCGACTGCCTGGCCCAATGCGGCCTGCGCGACGGGCTCAAGGGCTGGGGCCAGTTCTGCATCGACAACCAGCTGGGCGCGGCCCTGCGTGGCGATGTGAGCAAGGGCCTGTTCTTCCGCGGCGCGGGCGCGCTGCCCTTCGGACGCGAGATCCGCACGGTGCGAGAGCTGATGCAGCGCCTGCTGGAGGCGGGGCCGGCGCCGGCCCTGGCGTAGACGCAACACCTGACCCCTGCTGTCAGCGCGGCTTTGCACAGAATCCCGGTTTGTATTTACAATGAGAATTATTCGCAAATAAGCGAGGCGAGCTGTCCAGTGGGGCTCGCTGCCAGCCTCCAAGGCGTCTGCCGCCCTGTGCCAGCACCCAAGCCCCGGCTCTACCGGCCGGGACGATGGCGGCTTGCGCGCGCCATCCTCATCAAACCTCGTTAGGATTGCACGCCATGCTGAAGAACAAGCTGCTGCTTTTGCCCGTGCTGCTGTGGATGGCCACCCAGGCCCAGGCCCACCAGATCTGGATCGAACAGGATCTCAACGGCGCACGCCTGTATCTGGGCGAGTTCGGCGAGAACCTGCGTGAAACCTCGCCGGGCATGCTGGACAAGTTCGTGCAGCCCGCGGCCACCCTGATCACGGCCAAGGGCGACATTCCCGCGCCGCTGAGCAAGCGTGCCAATACCTTTGGCATCGACGGCCGGGCCATCAGCGGCGAGTCCCTCATCGCCCAGGACACGGCCTACCCTGGCTGGGAGCGCAAGCAGGGTGACAAGGTCGAGCGCCACGTCTGGATGCCCGCGGCGCGCTGGATCAGCGATTTCGCGGCCCGCCCGGCGCGCCTGACCCTGGACCTGGTGCCCACCGGCAAGCCCGGCCAGTTCCGTGCCTTCTACAAACAGCAAGCCCTGGCCGAGGCCAAGGTGCATGTGGTGGCGGCCTCCGGCTGGGGGCGCGAGTACACGGCCGATGCCAACGGCCTGCTGCAGCTGAGCCTGCCCTGGAAGGGCAGCTATGTGCTGGAGCTCAAGCACACCGACAAGCAAGGTGGCGAGCGCAATGGCCAGGCCTGGGACGTGGGGCAGTTCGTCACCACCCTGGCCTTCAGCCTGAACCAGGGCCTGGAGCCGCTGCCGCTGCCTCCTCCGGCCAAGCCCAGCCCCTGAGGCGGGCGCGGTACGCGCCCCGCGGGGCGCTCTCATTCCTGATGCCGAACCGGCTCCCGGCCTGATCCTCGCGTGAAGGCCTGAGCTCGCGCCGCCGCATGTCCGTGCGGCAGGCCTTCGGCCCCGACGCTTATCAATCCGGTCTCCGGCGCCTCGCGGCTGCCGGCGGGGATCTCCCATGTCCAAAGCATCTGCAGGCGCCCAGGCGGGCGGCGGCCGGCTGGCGGCTGCCTGGCGATATCGCGGCGCCGTGCTCTCTCGTGCCCTGGCGGCCCTGTTGGGCGCCTATCTGCTGGCCGCGGCCGTGGCTGCCAGCTGCGCGGTCCACCTGCCCGCGGCTTTGTCCGTGGCGCGCAGCGAGGCCACCGTGGCGGGCGCCATGCTGGCCTATCTGGTCTATGCCCTGGGTTTCATGACGGCCTTCGCCTGCAAGAGCGCCTGGCGGGCCTGGGCCTGGACTCTCGGCCCGGCCTTGCTGCTGGGCGCCAGCGTGCTGTTGCCGCGCTGGCTCTGAGCGGCCCTTGTCGCTCCGCTCTCACGACCTCACTCACTTCAACTCCGGTCCTTCACGATGAAAAACCTGCATTCCCTGAGCCTCAGTCTCCTGGCCCTGCTGATCGGCCAGGCCTGGGCTGACGAAGCCCCCCGTGCGGCCGACACGGCCGATGCCGCCAACACCCTGCCGCTGGTGCGCGTGCAAGGCAGCAAGGAAAGCGCCACCGGGCCGGTGCCCGGCTTTGTGGCGCGCCGGGCCGGCAGCGGGCTCAAGAGCGACATCCCGCTGATCGAGACGCCCCAGTCCATCGCCGTGGTCACGGCCGACCAGATCGAGGCCCAGGGCGCCACCACCCTGCGCCAGACCGTGGGCTACTCGGCCGGCGTGGTCTCGGCCTACTTCGACAGCCGGGTCGACAGCATCAGCGCCCGCGGCGGCAATGTGGCCCAGTACCAGGACGGTCTGCTGCGCAGCTACGGCACCTACAACACCGCAAGACCCGACCCCTTCACGCTGGAGCGCGTGGAGCTGGTGCGCGGCCCGGCCTCGGTGCTCTACGGCCAGGGCAGCCTCAATGGCGTGCTGAACCTGGTCTCCAAGCGCCCGCTGTTTGAAAGCCGGCGCGAGCTGCAGCTGCAGCTGGGCAGCCATGAGCGCAAGCAGCTGGCTCTGGATCTCACGGGTCCGCTCGGCGAGCAATGGGCCTACCGCCTGGTGGCCATCAAGCGCGATAGCGGCACCCAGGTCGACCATGTGAAGGACGACCGCCTGCTGCTCGCGCCCTCGCTCACCTGGCAGCCCAGCGCGGCCACCTCGCTCACCCTGCAGGCGCTCTACCAGCGCGACAAGAGCGGTTCCCTGATCGGCTTCTTCCCATGGCAGGGCACGCGGCTGCCCAATGGCAGCCAGGGTCAGATTCCGACCTCCACCTTCATCAGCGAGCGCGGCTGGGACGCCTATGACAGCGACCAGGACTCGGTGGGCTACCTCTTCAGCCACCGCCTGAACGCCGACTGGACCCTGCGCCAGAACCTGCGCCACACCAAGAGTGCGGTGGACTACCGCACCATCTACACCAGCTTCAGCACCACGGCGCGACGCCCGCTCTTCAATGCCGACGGCCGCCGCGTGGAGCGCGATATGGTCTGGCAGCTCAATGGCGGCAGCATGTCCCTGCTGGACACCCAGCTCGAGGGCCAGCTGCGCGCCGGCGCCTGGAAGCACCAGCTGCTGCTGGGCCTGGACGCACAGAAGAACGACAGCACCCAGCGCAGCTTCCGCGGCCGTGCGCCGGCCATCGATGTCTATGCGCCGGTCTACGGCAACTTCACGCCGCCGGCCGCCAGCGCCCTCGTGGCCCAGCCCACCGTGGACCAGCGCCAGCTGGGCCTGTACCTGCAGGACCACATCAAGTTCGACGAGCGCTGGGTTGCCGTGCTGGGCCTGCGCCATGACCGTGCCAAGACCGAAACTCAGGGCCGCCCCGAGCTCAAGGCCGACGACAAGGCCACCAGCAAGCGTGCCGGTCTGCTCTACCTGGCCGATGGCGGTTTCTCGCCCTATCTGGCCTACACCGAGTCCTTCCTGCCCCTGGGCGGTGTGGACTTCTACGGCAAGCCCTACAAGCCCCAGGTGGGCGAGCAGTGGGAGGCGGGTCTGAAGTGGCAGCCGGCCGACAAGCGGGTGTCCGCCACCGTGGCGCTCTACGATCTGCGCGACACCAACCGCAAGACCACCGATCCCAGCCAGCCGCTCAACAGCCTGCAGATCGGCGAGGTGCGCGTGCGCGGTCTGGAGCTGGAGAGCGCCGGCAGCCTGGACAGCCGCCGCTGGGGCCGCTGGGACTGGACCCTGGGCTATGCCTACACCGATGCCAAGATCAGCCGCAGCAATGCCGGCGACCAGGGCCAGGCCGTGGCCGGCGTGGCCCGCCACAACGGCTCGGCCTGGCTCACGCACCACTTCAGCCTGGGCGGGCGCAGCGGCTTCAGCGCCGGCGCGGGCCTGCGCTATCTGGGCGGTTCCTGGTCCGGCACGCCCCTGATCAGCACGCCGGCCGCCACCCTGATGGACGCCATGCTGGCCTATGAGCAGGGCGACTGGCGACTGGCGCTGAATGCGGTGAACCTGGCCGACAAGGTGCAGATCACCCAGTGCCTGGCGCGCGGCGACTGCTTCTACGGTCAGCGCCGCACGCTCAACGCCACCCTCAGCTACCGCTTCTGAGCATGAGAGCCGACGGCGCGCGCGAGGGCTTGCGCCAGGCCATGGCCTGGCTGCACACCTGGGTGGGCCTGCTGCTGGGCTGGTTGCTGTTTGCGATCTTCCTGACTGGCAGCCTGGCCTTCTTCAAGCATGAGCTCAACCACTGGAGCCGGCCCGAGCTGCTGGGTCATGGGCCGGCCGCGCCGCTGGATGCGGCCCAGCTGGCCCTGGCCGAGGCGCGGGTGCACGAGGCCGCGCCAGGCGCGCAGAGCTGGCGCCTCAGCGCTGCGGACGAGCGCCGGCCCCTGGTTCAGCTGGGCTGGCGCGAGGCCGCGGCCGCGGGCCAGCGCGCGCGCTTCGAGCAGCGCTGGCTGGACCCGGCCAGCGGCCAGCTGCTCAAGCCGCGCGAGAGCTTCGGCATCGGCGAGTTCTTCTACCGCTTCCATTTCGAGCTGCGCTCGGCCCAGCAAAGCCGCTGGATCGTGGAGGGGCGCTGGCTGGTGGGCCTGGCCACGCTCTTCATGTTCGTGGCCCTCATCAGCGGCGTGATCACGCATCGGCGCATCTTCAAGGACTTCTTCCTCTTCCGGCCCCGCGCCAAGGCCGCGCAGCGCGCCTGGCTGGATGCCCACAATGTGAGCGGCGTGCTGGTGCTGCCCTTCTACCTGATGCTCACCTTCAGCGGGCTGATGATCTTCCACACGCTCTTCATGCCGGCCGGCATCGCCGCCGTCTACGGCCTCAAGGGCGGCACCTACTTCAACGAACTCGCTGGAGACCCGCTGCCGCGCGGGCGCGGCCTCAATGCGGCGGCGGGGGAGGGGCAGGGCTTGCCCCGCCTGGGGCAGGCGCGCTGGGAGGCCCTGCTGGCCGAGGTGCGGCGCGAGTGGCCCGCCGGAGCGCGCAGCCGCATCGAGGGCGTGGCCCTGCTGCGCGAGGGCGGCCAGACCCTGGTGGAGTTCAGCCGCCATGAGGGTGACCGCCTGCAGTACCGCAGCCCGCGCCTGATCTTCGAGGCCGAGAGCGGCCGCCGCCAGCATCTGGCCGATACCGCAGCGCCCGCGGCCCGGACCTATGGTGTGCTCTACGGCCTGCACATCGCCCGCTTTGCCGATCTGCCCCTGCGCTGGCTGCTCTTCGGCCTGGGCCTGCTGGGCAGCGCCATGATCGCCACCGGCCTGCTGCTGTGGAGCGTCAAGCGCGCGGCCGAGGATGCACGCCGCGGCCTGACCCGGCCCCTGGGGCGTCGTCTGGTGGACACGCTCAATCTGGTCGCCATCGCCGGCCTGCCCCTGGCCATGGCGGCGCTGTTCTATGCCAACCGCCTGCTGCCCCTGGACCTGGCGCAGCGGCCCGATGTGGAGCTGCAGGTCTTCTATGCGGTCTGGGGCCTGAGTCTGCCGCTGGCCGCCGCCTGGCCGGACCGGCGCGGCTGGCGCGCGCTCTTCGGCCTGGCGGGTCTGGGCTTCGCCGGTCTGGCCCTGCTGTTTGCCGGACCCTGGCCCATGCAACTGGCCCTGGGCGTGGCGGCGCTGGTGCTGCTGGGCCTGGCCTGGCGCTGCGGGCCGCGGCGTGGGGCCGCGGCCGGTCCGGCGCCGGCGGCCCGCGCGCCCTCGGCCACGGCCGGGCAGGGTGACTGAGCCATGGCGTTTGCGCATCAAGTGTTGTGCAGCCTGCTGGGCTTTGCCCTGCTGTGCCTGGCCATGGAGCGGCATCATGAGGACGCGCTGGGCCGCGCGCCCAGCCGGCGGCGCCAGCAGGGCCTGCGCGCCCTGGCGGCGCTGGCCGGGCTGGCCTCCACCTGGACGCTCTGGGGGCAGGCGGACTGGGGCCTGGCCTGGGCCGGCTGGAGCGCCCAGCTTTCCCTGGGCGCCGTAGCTGTGGTGGCCCTGGCTACTTGGCGCGCCCACTGGCTGCCCGCGCTCAGCCTGGCTGCGGCGGCGGCGGCCGCATTGCTGAGTCTGGCGGGCTGGGGCTAAGCTCGGCCCCATGTACACCCTCTTCGGCACGCGGGGTTCGGGCTCCGCCATCATCGAGCTGGCCCTGGAGCGGGCCGCTCAGCCCTACCGCCTGCTGCGCGCCTCGGCCTGGGAGCCTGACTCGGCCCAGGATGAGCTGCGTCGCCACAACCCCTTGCTGCAGGTGCCCACCCTGCTGCTGCCGGACGGCACGGTGATGAGCGAGAGCGCGGCCATCCTGATCCATCTGGGACTGGTGCACCCCGAGTCGCGCCTGCTGCCCGAGGACCCGGCCGGCCGTGCCCGCGTGATGCGCGGCCTGGTCTTCATCGCGGCCAACTGCTACAGCGCCATCACCCTGCTGGACTACCCGGAGCGCTTTTGCGAGCCGCTGGAGGCGCCGCAGCGCGAGGCTCTGCTGCGCGGCACGCGCGCCCAGCTGCACCGCCAGTGGGAGCTCTTTGCCGATCTCTTTGGTGGCTTTGGCGGCGGGCCCTGCCTGAACGGCGCGCAGCCCGGTGCCCTGGACTTCATGGCCCTGGTCGTGTCCCGCTGGTCGGGCAGCCGCCAGCATCTGGCCCAGACCCGGCCCGCCTTCCATGCCCAGCTCCAGGCGCTGGAAGCCCGGCCCGAGCTGGCAGCGTTGCTTGCCCGCCACTGGCCCCCGGCCTGAAAGGCCCAGGTATCCATGCCCTGGCCGCGCATCGGGCATTTGCTCACATCCCGGGCCACGGGCAGGCCCTGCGCGGGACCGGCCTTTGCCACAATGCCCGCCAAGGTAGACCTCCCATGAGCCCGAAACCCATGCCCTCTTTGTCGATCAAACTGCTGGGCGCCGTGCTGGCGCTGGGCGCCTGGACCCTGCCGGCCCAGGCCCAGATCAAGATCGGCCAGACGGCCGGCTTCAGCGGCCCGGTTGCCGCCGGGGTGAAGGAGACCAGCGAGGGCGCGCGCCTCTACCTGGATGCCGTCAATGCCCAGGGCGGCGTAGGCGGGCAGAAGATCGAGCTGATCACCCTGGACGACAAGTTCGATCCCAAGCTGAGCGCGGTCAATGCCAAGCAGCTGATCGAGCAGCGCGGCGTGCTGGCGCTCTTTCTGAGCCGCGGCACGCCCCAGACCGAGGCCCTGTTCCCCTTGCTGGCCCAGCACAAGCTGGCCCTGGTGGCGCCGTCCACCGGTGCGATGCTGCTGCACAAGCCGGTGAATCCGTATGTGTTCAATGTGCGGGCCACCTATCAGCGCGAGGCCGAGAGCGCGGTTCAGCACCTGGTGAGCCGGGGCGTGCAGCGCGTGGCCCTGGTGCAGGTGGATGACAGCTTTGGCGATGATGCCGCGGCCGGCGTGCTGCGCGGCCTGCAGACCGCGCGGCTCAAGCCCAGCGTGCATCTCAAGTACGCCCGCACCCAGCCCCAGCTGGCTCCGCTGATGAAGCAGGTGGCTCAGGCGGATGCCCAGGCCCTGATCCTGATCGGCGCGGCCGAACCGGTGGCCGAGGGGGCCAAGGCGCTGCGCGCCGCTGGGTCCACGGCCCAACTGCTGACCCTGTCCAACAATGCCACGGCCGGCTTCATCCGCCTGATGGGGCCCCAGGCCCGCGGCGTGATCGTGAGCCAGGCCTTCCCGGCCGAGCGCGCCATCAACCTGGCCCTGGTGCGCGAGGCCCAGGCCCTGGCCAAGGCCCGCAAGCAGGAGCTCTCGCCCGGCATGCTGGAAGGCTTCACCGCCGCCAAGGTGCTGGTGGAAGGCCTGAAGAAGGCCGCCAAGGACAAGGCCCTGGACCGCGCCGGCCTGGTTCGCGCGCTCGACAGCCTGGGCAAGCTGGACCTGGGGGGCATGGAGCTGGGCTACAGCCCCGCCGACCACACGGGGCTGGACTATGCCGATATGTCCATCATCGGTCCCGACGGTAAGTTCCTGCGCTGAGCCGCAGGGCGGGGCGGCGGCACACCAGCGCTGCAGATCGCGGGGGCCGCAGAACGGGCAATTGCTCACAACTTGCCGGCCTGCATCAAGGGCCTCATGCTGGCGCACGGCCACAATCCGCGCCGGAGGTGACACCACGATGCAAACCATGATCAAGCAGACCCTGCTCGCGGCCGCGCTGGCGCTGAGCCTGCCCGCCTGGGCCCAGATCAAGATCGGCCAGACGGCCGGCTTCAGCGGCCCGGTGGCTGCCGGGGTGAAGGAGATTACCGAGGGCGCGCGCCTGTACCTGGATGCGGTGAACGCCCAGGGCGGCGTGGGCGGGCAGAAGATTGAGCTGATCTCGCTGGACGACAAGTTCGACCCCAAGCTCAGCGCTCCCAACGCCAAGCAGCTGATCGACCAGGGCGTGCTCGCCCTGTTCCTGACCCGCGGCACACCGCAGAGCCAGGCCATCCTGCCCCTGCTGGCCGAGCACAAGCTGGCCCTGGTGGCGCCGTCCACCGGTGCGATGCTGCTGCACAAGCCGGTGAATCCGTATGTGTTCAATGTGCGGGCCACCTACCAGCGTGAGGCCGAGCGTGCCGTGCTGCATCTGGCCGGCATGGGCGTGAAGCGCATCGCCCTGGTGCAGGTGGATGACAGCTTTGGCGAGGACGGCGCGGCCGGCGCCCTGCGCGGCCTGGAGACGTCCAAGCTCAAGCCCGTGGCGCATGTGAAATACCCGCGTGCCAACCCCGGTCTGGCCCCGCTGATGAAGCAGATGGCCCAGGCCGATGCCCAGGCCCTGATCTTCATCGGCGCGGCCGAGGCGGTGTCCGAGGGCGTGGAGGCGCTGCGTGCCGCCGGCTCCAATGCCCAGCTGGTGACCCTGTCCAACAATGCCTCGGCCGGCTTCATCAAGCTGCTCAAGGGCCAGGCCCGCGGCGTGGTGGTGAGTCAGGTCTTCCCCTCGGAGCGCTCCCTGAACCTGCCCCTGGTGCGCGAAGCCCAGGCCCTGGCCAAGGCCCAGAAGCTGGAGCTGACGCCCGCCAATCTGGAAGGCTTCACCGCCGCCAAGGTGCTGGTGGAGGGGCTGAAGAAGGCCGCCAAGGACAAGGACCTGAGCCGCGCCGGCCTGCTGCGCGCCCTGGACGGGCTGGGCAAGGTGGACCTGGGCGGCCTGGAGCTGAATTTCGGCCCCGGCGACCACACGGGCCTGGACTATGCCGACGTGTCCATCATCGGCCCCGACGGCAAGTTCTGGCGCTGATCGATCCCCCCTACCGGCTGCGCCGGCCCCCCTCGAGGGGGGGGCCGTAGGCCCGGCGTAGCCGGAGCCTCGGACCTCGCGCGGTGGGCGGTGGGCGGGGAGTACGGCCGTGCTGCAAGGACCGGCCACGGCGGGGCCAGGCCGGTCACCGATAGCGTGCCCAGAGCAGTCGGCTGCTGGCGGGGACCCCGCCCTGGCTGGGGTTCTCGCCGGGCTTGAAGCTGCCGGGCAGATTGCGCAGATCGATGGTGGTGCTGGCGCCAAAGGCATTGGTTCCGGTATGCGTGCCCAGGCGGGCCGCCACCACATGGCCATGCACCACGGTGCTGCCGCCGGTGATCAGGAGGTCGCCGGCCAGCACATCGCCGTAGACATGGTTGGCGGCGCTCAGGTCGATGCGGCCGCCGCTGTAGACCCCGCCCGCGCTGCCGCCGGCGGCGAAGGCGATATTGCCCGCGGGCTGGGGCTTGATCTCGGCGCTGCCGGCGGGGCAGTAGGCGCGCGGACGCAGGCCCGGGAAGAGGCTGTTGTTGCAGACCTTGGCATAGCCGGCGTAGTTGACAGCCTCGGTCGTGTTGTTGCCCGCGGTCTTGATGTCGCCGGTGGCGATGAAGCTGTTGGCGTACTCGCCCTGTCCGGCGCTGAAGTTGCCCTTGAACCAGACCACGCCCGGCACCATGGAGACGCCCGCCAGCTGCCAGGTCTGGGTGTCGGCCTGGTAGCTCAGGCAGCTGTTGTAGGCCGAGTAGCCGGCGCAGATCTTGGCCAGGCAGTCGGCGGCGCTGTAGCTGGTGCTGGTGCACAGCCAGTCCTGCTTGTCGGCCTGACCCACCAGGAAGTAGCGGCCATCGCGCAGGCCGTCCACCTGGCTGACCTCCACCACGGTGCGGCCCTGGGCATCGCGCTCGAAGCGGTAGTTGGCCGCGGCGCGGTATTCGTAGGCGTCGATGCGTGGCAGGCTGATGGTCTGGGGGGTGAGGGGCGTCAGTTCCACCTGCATGCCGCTTTGCGGCAGCATCTGCACCTGGCGGTTCCAGGTCGGCACGTTCAGGCTCTGGCCATAGAAACCGCTGGCCACCGCGCCGTTGCTGCCCTCGGTGTAGCTGCGCTCCACCAGGGCCTGGCCGCTGATGCGGGCATTGCTGCCGCTGGCGCTGCCACGGGTCTTGAGCTGGCCCACCTTGCCCGAGCCCAGCTGCACATCGCCGAGGGCCGCCAGCGAGATCACCTCATTGCTCTGCAGGCTGACCCCGCCATTGGCCATCAGGCTGCCGGCGCTGACGCCGCCGCTGAGCGCGATATCGCGCATGGCGCTGAGCTTGCTGTAGCTGCCGCTGCCGTTCAGCGTGATGCTGCCCTCGGAGAAGACGGTGTTGATGCTGGTGGAACCGCCCAGATTGACGCTGCCGCTGGCATAGAGCTCGTGAATGCCCGAAAGGCTGCCCGCGCCGCTGACACGGCCGTCCACCACCATGCGGGCCTTGTCGTCGCCCAGCAGCTTGAGGTCGCCGGAGAGATCCAGATTGCCCTTGATATTGATGGCCTGCTTGCCGCCCTGGCCGCCGCCGCCGGCCTCGCCGCTGGCGCAGTAGACCAGGCCCAGCAGGGCCTGGGCCCCGCCGCTGGCGCCGCCGAGCTCGGCCGCGATGCGGGTGCCGCCCTCGCAGTCGGCATGACCGGCCTGCACGCTGCTCAGGCGCGCGCTCACGCCGTCCAGACCCTGGAAGTTCACCGCGCCGGCTTCCAGCTTGGCGGCCGTGGCCGCGCCCAGGGGATAGAGGTACTGGCGCAGGGCCTCGGCCCCGCTCCAGGCCTTGAGCTGGGCCTGGGTCTGGGCATGCACGGTGAGCGACTGCGACTGCGAGGCCCGCACATGGGCAGCCGCGCCCAGCACCAGGGCGGCCAGGCCCAGGCCCAGCAGCATCATGAAGAGCACCGAGGACACGCCATGCTGGCGGCGGTGCCCGGCGGGCAGGGGAGAGGTCATGCGGCGCGCGCTCATTCGCTGAGGTTGGACAGGCAGGAGGTGTAGCGGTTGTGGCTGCCGGCCACGCTGCCGCCATAGGCCAGGCCCACCTCCACCGGGGCGCTGGGCGCGGGGCGGCCGGTCATGGCCTCGGGCAGGGCGCCATAGGGCCAGCAGCCGGCGTTGCGGCGTGCATCCAGGGCCACGGGCTCGGCCAGCAGCTCGGCCGCCACCAGATGGCGGCGCTGCCAGTCCAGCTGCTGCCAGCGTGCCGCCAGGGGCTGGCAATTGCCCTGCACCCGCAGCAGCAGCAGGGCGCGGCTGACCGGATCGGCGTACAGACCCTGGCAGACCTGGCGGGCCGGGTCGGCGGAGAGCTCGGGATTGCTGGTCCACAGCAGGGCATTGCCGGCGCTGCTGGCCGGGCCCAGCACCTGGGGCTGCCCCGCCAGGCGTCCGCCGTCCAGGCGCGCGTCGCGCAGCAGGAGCAGGTGCTCGGCGGCGCTGGCCTTGGCGATGCCGAAGCCGGCCTCCTGCAGCGCGATCTGGGCGCTGAGCAGGCCGGTGGCCAGCTGGCCGTCCTGGCGGCTGGCGCTCACCACGCCACCCGGGCCGCTGGTCTGCTGCACCGCGCTTTTGTAGAGGGCCAGGCCGGCCACCACGGCAAGCAGGGAGATGACCATGCCCACCATCAGGGCGATCAGGCCGGCGCCGCGCTGGGGGCGCTGCCGTGGACGCTGCAGACGGGGCATCAGTTCTCCAGCCTCAGGGTGCCGGGGCCCAGCAAGGTGTCGGCGCTGAGTTCGTAGCGCAGCTGCACCACGGTGGTGGCGCTGCTGGGGCCACCCGCGGCGCGCACGGTCACGGCTTGCACATGGCAGTGCTTGTCCACCTTGTCTATGCTCAGCTCGGGGCCCAGGCTCAGGCTGGCGCTGCGGCGAGCGCTGCCGCTGGCGGGGCAGCCCTGGGCCATGCCGGCGCCCTGCAGCTCGGCGCGCAGGCCCTGCACGGCCAGGCTCTGGGCCTTGTGGAACTTGCTGGCCACCAGGGTGCGACCCAGCGCATGGGCCAGGCCCAGGCCGATCACGCCCAGCAGCACCATGGACACCAGGGCCTCCACCATGGAGACGCCGCGCTGGTGCCGGCGTGTCTTAGTCGAGGCTGTCATCGAGGGTTTCCTTGTTGCGCTGGATGCGGTAGTTCAGGGCGCTGCCGCAGGCGGTGGCGCCGATCTGGCTGTCGATCACGCGGCCGCTGCTGTCCATGGCCAGGCAGCTGCGCTCCTGCTGGGCGAGCTGGATGGCGGCCTGGGGGCCGGCCTGCCAGCGCGCGCCTTCGCAGACGGCTTCGGCCGGGCGACCGATGTGCACGCACAGCCGGCCGGGCAGGCTGAGCAGGACCGCGGCCACCTCGCCCATGGGCTGGCCTTGCGGATTGCGCAAGGCCTGGGCCTTGAGTTCGGCCATGCCCTGGCGCAGCTGGGCCTGGGACTGGCGCACCGCGGCCTGGTCCACCCAGGCGGCATTCAGCGCCGTGCCCACCATGGCCAGCATCAGGCCGATGACCAGCACCACCATCAGCTCCACCAGGCTCAGGCCGCGCTGGCGGCGCCGCGCGCGCCTCACCATGTGCTGAAGCCGCAGCTGGCGCTGGCCACGCGTCGGTTGTCGTGGCCGAGGCTCAGCTCGCAGCCGGAGAGCTTGCCCGTGCCCTTGGCGTAGAGGGTGTAGCTGCTGGCCGTGCTGACCAGGGTGTAGCGGAAGTGGGCAGCCTGGGTCGGCGACCAGGCCTTGAAGGTGGTGCTGGTGGCCGCGGTCTCGCTGGTGTTGACCGGGTAGGCCAGCTGCAGCTGGTAGCTGTTTTCCAGGTTCAGGGCCAGGGCCGAGAGATCGGCGGCGGCGTCCTTGGCCCGGCTGCGGTTGACGAAGCTGCTGTAGGACGGCAGAGCCACGGCGGCCAGAATGCCGGCCACGACCACGGCAATCATCAGTTCGATCAGGGTGAAGCCGGCCGCGCCTGCGGCGTGACGCTTGTGCGTTGTTCGCATGGGAATTCTCGCCCTCCTACCCGATTGTTATAAGACCAGATTCGTTTATTGGTATTTATTTAAGCCACGATCTAATACCAATTTTAAGACTGGTATCTTGTTTGTTGCCGAATGTAGGCGGGGGCTGCGTGCATTTGTGCGCGCTCGCCGCAGCCATGGCACGGCGGCTGGCACGGCGGCAAGCAGGGCTTGCGGGCTGACGAAGGCGGGGCCGCGGCCGGCTTCCTACAATCCGGCCGATGTCCTCAGACACCAAGACGCCCTGGCCCGGTCTGGCCCTGGCCTCCCTGGGCGCGGTGGCGTTCTCGGGCAAGGCCATCATCGTGAAACTGGCCTATCGCCATGGGGTGGATGCCGTCACCCTGATCATGCTGCGCATGCTGTTTGCGCTGCCCCTGTTCCTGCTGCTGGCCTGGTGGGCCGGCCGCGGCCGGCCGGCGCTCAAGCGGCGCGACTGGATCGCGGTGCTGGGCCTGGGCTTTTCGGGCTACTACCTGGCCAGCTTTCTGGACTTTGCCGGCCTGGCCTATGTCTCGGCCAGCTTCGAGCGCCTGATCCTCTACCTCAACCCCACCCTGGTGCTTTTCCTGGGCTGGTTTCTCTTCAAGCGCCGGGTCACGGGGCGGCAGCTGCTGGCGCTCTCGGTGAGCTATGCGGGCGTGCTCCTGGTCTTCGGGCAGGAGCTGCATCTGCAGGGCAGCCATGTGGTGCTGGGTGCGGCCCTGGTCTTCGGCAGCGCGGTGAGCTATGCGCTCTACCTGGTCTACAGCGGCGAGGAGGTCAAGCGACTGGGCGCCATGCGCCTGACCGGCCTGGCCACCACGGTGGCCTGCCTCCTGTGCATCGCGCAGTTCCTGCTGCTGCGCCCGGTGGCCGGCCTGGCGGCGCTGGCGCCCCAGGTCTGGTGGCTGTCCCTGCTGAACGCCACGGCCTGCACCTTCTTGCCGGTGCTGGCGGTGATGATGGCCATCGAGCGCATCGGGGCCACCCTGGCCGCGCAGACGGGCATGATCGGCCCCATGTCCACCATCCTGATGGGTGTGTGGATCCTGGGCGAGCCCTTCACGCCCCTGGTGGCCGTGGGCACGGTGTTGGTGATGGGCGGCGTCTGGTTGTTAACGCGTTGGAGATGAAACGATGGATCTGGGACTGAAGGGCCGCTGGGCCCTGGTGTGTGCGGCCAGCAAGGGCCTGGGGCGGGGCTGCGCCGAGGCGCTGGCCGCCGAGGGCGTGAATGTGGTGATCACGGCGCGCGGCGTCGAGGCGCTGGAAGCCACGGCTGCCGCCATTCGCGCGGCGCATCCGGGTGTGGAGCTGCGCACCGTGGCCGGCGATATCGCCACGGCCGAGGGCCGGGCCGCGGCTCTGGCCGCCTGCCCGCAGGTGGACATCCTGGTGAACAATGCCGGCGGCCCGCCGCCCGGTGACTTCCGCGACTGGGGCCGCGAGCAGTGGCTGGCGGCGCTGGAGGCGAACATGCTCACGCCCATCGAGCTGATCAAGGCCACGGTGGACGGCATGGCCGAGCGCGGCTTCGGCCGGGTGGTGAACATCACCTCGGGTGCGGTCAAGGCGCCCATCGATGTGCTGGGCCTCTCCAACGGCGCCCGCTCGGGCCTGACCGGTTTCGTGGCCGGACTCTCGCGCCAGGCCCGCCTGGCCGGCCGCAATGTGACGCTCAACAATCTGCTGCCCGGCGCCTTCGACACCGAGCGCCTGCAAAAGACCCTGGCGGCCGGTGCGGCCAAGAGCGGGCAGGCGGCCGAGGAGGTGGCGGCCAAGCGCCGCGCCGGCATCCCGGCCCAGCGCTTTGGCACGGCGGCCGAGTTCGGCGCCGTCTGCGCCATGCTCTGCAGCCAGCAGATGGGCTACCTCACCGGCCAGAACATTCTGCTGGACGGCGGTGCCTACCCCGGCACCTTCTGAGCCTGCAATGAAAAAGCCCGGCGGGCCGCTCGCGGCCACGTCGGGCTTTCTTCAATCAGCCGAGGCCGGGGCGGATTACTGCTTGCGCAGCAGCACCTTCTTGACCCAGCCCTCGCCCTTGGGCGACTGCACCTTCAGGAAGCCGTCCTTCTCCTCGCCGAGGTAGAGCACCTCGTCAGTGCGGGCCAGGGTCTGCAGCTCGGGCGCGCCCTCGCGCGGCAGGCGCAGCACCTTGGCGCCGCCGATCTTGGGCACCATCACATCGCCTTCGGCCGCGGCATTGGCCTGCACGCTCCTGGCCGCATTGGCCTGGGCCGCGGCACCGGCCTTGGGCTGGATCAGGGAGGGGTTGTTCTTGACCGCGCGGACGATGTTGTTCCAGTTGTCCACGAAGGAGGCGGTGATCACCTTGCCCTCGTTGGTGTTGGAGTAGCCACCGGCGCCGATGCCCACGCCGCCGCCGAAGAGGGCGCCGCCCAGGGAGAAGTCGGCCTTCTCGGCGCTGCCCTCGGCCGCCGCCACCTGGATGCCGGAGCGGGCGTCCACCAGCAGCATGCTGGTCTGGGCCTGCTTGAACTTGAGGCCGCCGGCGATGGCGCCCAGGGCCCGACCGGCACCACCGAACAGGCCCAGCACACCCGCGCCCACGCCGCCGGCATTGTTCTCGGAGAACACCACATTGGGCGTGACCAGGAAGTCGGCCGTGACCATCTGGCCCTGGCCCATGTTCGAGCCTTGTTGCAGCATGCCGGACTGGGCCAGCTGGCGTTCCTGCATCATGTTCTGCATGGCCACGCCGCGCTCGATGACCTGGAAGCAGTTGGACTGCTGGATGATCATGCGGATCAGGCCGTTGGGCGAGGCCAGGCCGTAGCCGCGCAGGCGCACCAGCAGATCGTCCTGCGGCTCATGCACGGCGATCGTGCCCTTGGGGGCGTCGCAGCGCTCCAGCTGGCTGTTGGCGTTCTGCGCGCCGTCCGGGCCGGCGCTGCCGGTCGCCACCGAGCCGCCCTTGCCCAGTTCCTGGGCCGCGGCGACGAGGGGGATCAGGGCCAACAGGCCGCAGACAGCAGGGGTGCGCCAGGCGCGGGCTTTGGATGCCATGTGTGAACTCCCGTTTCTTGGATGACAAGCGAAAACGCGGATTCTGGCAGTCACCCCCGACGGCTCACACCCCAAGAATCAGCTTCTTGCGGACTCGCTCACGAACTGGCCGCGGGGCGTCGCGTCGAGACCACGATGCCGCCCACGATCAGGGCGAAGGCCGCCCCGTGGTACCAGGCCGGCCACTCGCCCAGCAGGGCGGCCGACATCAGGGCGGCAAACACCGGGGTCAGGTTCACGAAGAAGGCGGCCAGGGCCGGGCCGGCCTCGGCCACGCCCTGGCCCCAGCAGCGGTAGGCGATCAGGGAGGGACCGATGGCCACATAGACCAGGGCCAGGACCAGGGCCGGACCCCAGTGGATGGGCTGCTCGGTCCAGAGCTGCTCGGCACCGGCGCAGCCGGCCGCGAAGATCAGGCCGAAGACCAACTGGCTCATCATGGTCTCGGCCCAGTTCCAGGCCGGCTTCTCCTCGCCCCGCATATGGGCCGGCGGGCGCGCCAGCAGCCAGCTGTAGAGCGCCCAGGAGAAGATGGCCAGCAACATCAGCAGATCGCCGGGCAGGAAGTGCAGCTCGGCCAGGCGACCCAGCTCGCCATGCGTGATCACGAAGGCCACGCCCACCAGGGAGAGCAGGGCGCCCAGCAGCTGGGGCCGGGTGGGCTTCACGCCGTAGACCAGGGCGCCGATGGCCATCATCCACACCGGCATGCTGGCGGTGATCAGGGTCACGTTCAGCGCGGTGGAGCTGCGCAGGGCCTGGTACTGCAGGGCGTTGTAGCAGCCCATGCCCAGCACGCCGATCAGGGTCAGATAGGGCCAGCGCCGCAGCAGCGGGCCCGGCTGGCGCAGCAGCCGCCAGGTCAGGGGCAGCAGCAGCACAAACACCAGGCCCCAGCGCAGGGCATTGAGCAGCAGGGGCGGCACGCTGGCCGAGACCAGGCGCCCGACCACAGCATTGCCGGCCCAGAGCAGGGGGGGCAGGGTCAGCAGGGTGGCGAGTCGGGGCGTCAGCATGGCGGTCGGCACGTTGCGGCAAAGGCTGGCACGATAGCGGAACTTCAATAGCCCACCAGGAGCAAGTCGATGAGCCAAGGCGAGCAAGCCGTCCTGATCCAGTCCCATGGCGGACCCGAGGTCCTGCAGTGGCTTGATGTGGAGGTCGGCGAGCCCGGCCCCGGCGAGTTGCGCCTGCGCCATCACGCCATCGGCCTGAACTACATCGATGTCTACCACCGCAGCGGCGCCTACCCGCTGCCGCTGCCCGCCCGCCTGGGCATGGAGGCGGCCGGCGTGGTGGAGGCGGTGGGCGAGGGCGTGACGCATCTGGCCGTGGGCGACCGCGTGGCCTATGCCAGCCAGCCGCCCGGCGCCTACGCCACGGCCCGCGTGATGCCGGCGCGCTGCGTTGTGCGATTGCCAGAGGGCATCGCCTTCGAGACCGGCGCGGCCATGATGCTCAAGGGGCTCACTGCCCAGTACCTGCTGCGCAAGACCCTGCCCCAGGGCGGCCTGGCGGCGGGCGACTTCGTGCTCTTCCACGCCGCGGCCGGGGGGTGGGACTGATCGCCTGCCAGTGGGCGCGCGCCCTGGGCCTGCGCCTGATTGCCACCGCGGGCTCGGACGAGAAATGCGCGCTGGCCCTGGAGGCCGGGGCGGCGCATGCCATCAACTACCGCCGCGAGGACTTCGCGGCCCGGGTGCGCGAGATCACCGGCGGCCAGGGCGTGAAGGTGGTGTACGACTCGGTGGGCCTGGACACCTTCGAGGGCTCGCTCAACAGCCTGGCGCCCTTTGGCCTGCTGGTGAGCTTTGGCAATGCCTCGGGCTTTGCGCCGCCGGTGCAGCTGGGCCAGCTGGCGGCCAAGGGCTCGCTCTATGTGACCCGGCCCACGCTCTTCACCCATCTGGCCACGCGCGAAGCTACCCAGGCCATGGCCGATGATCTGTTTGCCCGGGTGCTGGCCGGCGACATCCAGATCCGCGTGGAGCAGCGCTACGCCCTGGACCAGGTTCAGCAGGCCCACCGCGATCTGGAAGCCCGCCGCACCGTGGGCTCAGGCGTGCTGCTGGTCTGAGGCGTTTTCGCAGTCCGCCGCGGCCGCTGCGGCTGCGGGCTGTGCCTCGGCGCTGCCGCCGGGCGCGGGCGCCGCGCTGCCGCGCTCCAGGCCCAGCTCGAAGCTGAAGCAGGAGCCGGTGCCGGGCTGGCTCTCCACCATGACCTGGCCGCCCATCAGGCCTACCAGGCGCTGCACGATGGTCAGGCCCAGGCCGGTGCCGCCGTAGCGGCGCGTGATGCTGCCGTCCGCCTGGGTGAAGGGGTCGAAGATCTGGGCGATCTGCTCGCGCGTCATGCCGATGCCGGTGTCCTGCACCGAGAAGCGCAGGCGGACCGGTCCTTCGCCGCCGCCCTCGTCCAGGCGCAGCACCTCCAGGCGCACCTCGCCCTTCTCGGTGAACTTGAGCGCATTGCCCACCAGATTCACCAGCACCTGGCGCAGGCGCAGCGCGTCGCCCAGCACATGCAGGGGCACGCCGGGCTGCACGCGGGCGTGCAGGGTGATGCCTTTCTCGTGCGCGTGCAGCAGCAGGGGCTGCAGGGCCTCGCGCAGGCAGTCGTGCAGGGAGAAGGGCTGCTGCTCGATATGCACCCGGCCGGCCTCGATCTTGGCCACGTCCAGCAGGTCGTTGATGATGACCATCAGGCCCTTGGCCGAGTTGTGGGCCAGCTCGATGAACTTGCGCTGGCGCTCCGTGAGCTCGGTCTGCAGCACCAGCTCGGTCATGCCGAGCACGCCATTCATCGGCGTGCGGATTTCGTGGCTCATATTGGCCAGGAAGCTGCTCTTGGCCTGGCTGGCGGCCTCGGCGGCCAGGCGGGCGGCCTCCAGCGCCGCCTGGCTGGCCTTCAGATCGGCGATGTCGCGGGCATTGAACTGCATCACCAGTTCGCCGGTGACCGGGTCGCGCATGGGGCGGGCGTCCACGCCATGCCAGCGCTTGCCGGCCGTGGTGACCAGTTCCAGGTCGGCGGCGAAGCTCTGGCCGCGCTGCACCTGGCCAAAGACGCGCCGCGCCAGGTCGGGGTCGGGGAACATGGCCAGAAAGGCCTTGTTGCCACGCGCCTCGGCCAGGCCGAAGGCGGTGGCGGCGGCGGGGTTGCGCATCAGCACCGAGCCATCGCGCAGGCTGAACATGGCGATGCGCACCGAGGTGTGCTGCAGGGCCTCTACGCCGCGCAGCATGCTCTTGTCCACCCCGGCGGGCAGGGCGTCGGCGGCAAAGAGCATGACCTGGCGGCGATCCGGCGTGCGGATGCCGCGCGAGACCAGCAGCACCGTGGCGGCCTGGCCGCGCGGGTAGAGCGTCCACTGCTCGCGCACGATCTTGCCCTGGGCGTGGTCGGCGGCCGTGACGGCCAGGCGCTCCTTGACCATGGGGCCGGTGTCGGCGAAATCGCGCGAGAGGAACTCCTCCGCGCTTTCGGCCCGCCAGAAGGAGAGGGCGGCCGCATTCGCCCAGAGATTGCGCTGGCGCTCCTGGTCGAAGACCCACATGGGCACATCGAGCCAGTCGTAATGCGTCAAGCTGGAAAAGTCGAGCATGGGCGGCAGCGTTTTTTACGCGCCGCATTGTCGCCGCAGCGGCGCGCCGGTCGCTCAGGTTTTTTGTCGGAGCGTGGTCAGTCCATCACGGCGGCTCGGTAGGCATGCCAGCTGGCATGGCCCAGCCAGGGGCCGACGATGAGCAGGCCCGCGAAGCCCGGCAGCATGGCCAGCACCACCAGCAGCGTGATCAGCAGGCCCCAGAAGAGCATGACCCCGGTCTGGGTGAGCACCAGGCGCAGGCTGGTGAGGCCGGCGGTGACGGCGTCGGTGGGGCGGTCCAGCAGCATGGGCATGGCGATCACGCTGATGGCGTAGATCAGGCCGGCAAAGACCGCGCCCACGCCCAGGTAGGCACAGATGAAGCCCAGGTTCTCCGGGGCCAGCAGCTTCCACAAGGAGCCGGCGAAGTCGGGCATGCCGTCAAAACTCACCGCGAAGACCACCAGGGCGGCGCGGCCCCAGAGCATCTCCAGCACCAGGAGCACACCGCCGAACAGGGCCAGCTGACCCAGGCGGCTCTCGAAGGCCAGCAGGGAGTCGCCCAGATCGGGCACTTCGCCACGCTCCAGGCGCTGGCTCACCTGGTAGAGGCCCAGGCAGAGAAAGGGGCCCATCAGCAGAAAGCCGGCCGAGAGCGCCAGGGTGTAGGCCGGCGCGTGGCGGAAGACCGTGAGCAGGGCCCAGCCCATGCCCACAAAGCACAGGCCGTAGAAGAGCGCGATGCCCGGCGCGCGGCGCAGATCGCGCCAGCCCGCGGCCAGCCAGCGCAGGGGATCGCGCCAGCCCAGGGGGCGCAGGGGGATGTCGAAGGCCGAGATCCCGCTCTCGCCGGACTCGGCCTGCTGCTCGTCGGTGGGGGCCATGCCCCAGGGTAAGCGGCTCGCCGGGGCTCGTGCCAGCGGGTAAGCCCGGGCCTGCGGGATGGTCCGGGGTCAGCCGCCGCGCCGCACGCGGCGCAGCTCGTCCCAGATCAGCAGGATGGCGCCCAGGGTGATGGCGCAGTCGGCGATATTGAAGGAGGGGAAGTACCAGCCGCCCCAGTGGACCTGGATGAAGTCCACCACATAGCCGTGCAGCAGGCGGTCCACCACATTGCCGATGGCCCCGCCCAGGATCAGGGTCAGGGCGCTGGCGAACAGGGTCTGCTGGCCGTGGCGACGCAGCATCCAGGTGATGAAGATGGTGGCCACCGCGCCCAGGCCCACGAAGAACCAGCGCTGCCAGCCCGAGGCCCCAGCCAGGAAGCTGAAGGCGGCGCCCGTGTTGTGGACCCGCACCACATTGAAGAAGCTGGTCACATAGCGGCTGTCGCCCAGCTGGAAATGGCCCAGGATCAGGGTCTTGCTGAACTGGTCCAGCAGGATGATCAGCAGGGCGATGCCCAGCCAGAGCAGCAGGCGCGGCGAGGCCGCCGAGGAAGACTTGGCCATGGCGGGCACCGCTCCTCAGGCCACGCGGCGGGTTTCCCCGTCGCCATGCAGATTGCTGTCGCAGCGGCCGCAGATCGTGGGATGGGCCGGGTTGGCGCCCACGTCCTCGCGGTAATGCCAGCAGCGCTCGCACTTCTGATGGGTGGAGGGCGTGACCTCGACGCTGAGTTCGGCGGCGGCCACCAGGCGTGCGGCCGAGGTGATGAGCACGAACTTCAGGTCATCGCCCAGGCTTTGCAGCAGGGCCAGGTCTTGCTCATTCACACCCAGGGTCACCTCGGCCTGCAGGGAGGAGCCGATGGCGCCGGTGGTTCGCACGGCCTCGATGGCCTTGTTCACCGCGTCGCGGATCTCGTGGATGCGGGTCCACTTGGCCAGGAGAAGATGTGGCGAATCCGTGTGCTCACGCCAGTCGATGTGAGGAAGCTCGGACGCGTTCGCAACTCTCTGACCGAGCCCCCTGCTCGGAGAAATGACATCCATATTGATGCCGACGTGGCTGTAGTTCCTGTCAAAGGTCCAGAACGTCTCGGTGAAGATGGTCTCACCACCATTGAACACCTTCCAGGCTTCCTCGGCCGTGAAGCTTAGGAAGGGGGCCATCCAGCGCAGCATGGCATGGGTGATGTGCCAGAGCGCGGTCTGGGCCGAGCGGCGGGCCAGGCTCTTGGGGGCCGTGGTGTAGAGGCGGTCCTTGAGCACGTCCAGGTAGAAGGCGCCCAGGTCTTCGGAGCAGTAGACCTGCAGCTTGGCCACCACCGGGTGGAACTCGTAGCGCTCGTAGTGGGCCAGGATCTCGGCCTGGAACTGGGCGGCGCGGGCCAGGGCGTAGCGGTCGGCCTCCAGCAGCTGGTCCAGCGGCACCGCCTCGGTGGCGGCATCGAAGTCCGAGGTGTTGGCCAGCAGGAAGCGCAGGGTGTTGCGGATGCGGCGGTAGCCGTCCACCACGCGGGCCAGGATCTTGTCGTCGCCCGCGATATCGCCCGAGTAGTCGGAGGCCGCTACCCACAGGCGGATGATCTCGGCGCCCAGCTTCTTGCTGGTGTCCTGCGGGTCCACGCCATTGCCCTTGGACTTGCTCATCTTGTGGCCCTTGCTGTCCACGGTGAAGCCGTGGGTCAAGAGGCCCTTGTAGGGCGCGCGGCCGTTGAGGGCGCAGGAGATCAAGAGCGATGAATGGAACCAGCCGCGGTGCTGGTCATGGCCTTCCAGGTACAGGTCGGCCTCGGGGCCGCTCTCGTGCGCCGCGCCAGCATGGCTGCCCTTGAGCACATGCTGGAAGGTGGAGCCGGAGTCGAACCAGACGTCCAGGATGTCCTGGCCCTTGCTGTAGGCCTCGGCCTCGGCGCCCAGCCACTCGGCCGGGTCCAGCTTGGACCAGGCCTCGATGCCGCCAGCCTCCACCAGCTGGGCGGCGCGCTCGATGAACTCCAGCGTGTTCGGGTGCGGCTGGCCCGTGTCCTTGTGCAGGAAGATGGGCAGGGGCACGCCCCAGCTGCGCTGGCGCGAGATGCACCAGTCGGGGCGGCCGGCGATCATGTCGCGCAGGCGGGCCTGGCCGTTCTCGGGGTAGAAGCTGGTCTGCTCGATGGCCTCCAGCGCGGTCTGGCGCAGGGTCTTCTCGGCCTTGTCCACGGTGAACACGCCCTCGCCCTCGTCCATGCGCACGAACCACTGGGCCGCGGCGCGGTAGATCACCGGGCTCTTGTGGCGCCAGCAATGCGGGTAGCTGTGGGTGATCTTGCTGTGGGCCAGCAGGCGGCCGGCGTTCTGCAGGGCCTCGGTGATGACGGGGTTGGCCTTCCAGATGTGCAGGCCTCCGAACAGGGGCAGGCTGGCCTCGTAGGTGCCATTGCCCTGCACCGGGTTCAGGATGTCCTTGAAGGCCAGGCCATGGGCCACGCAGCTGTTGAAGTCGTCCAGGCCGTAGGCCGGGGCGGAGTGGACCACGCCGGTGCCGTCGTCGGCGGTGGCGTAGTCGGCGAGATACACGGGGCTTTCGCGGTCATAGCCGGCGTCCACATGGGCCAAGGGGTGCTTGAACTTGAGCAGCTCCAGCTGGCGGCCCTGGGTGACGGCCACGGCCTTGCCTTCCAGCTGCCAGCGGGCCAGGCATTTCTCGACCAGAGCCTCGGCCACGACGAAGTAGCCGCGTGCGGTCTTGACCAGGGCGTAGGGTAGCTCGGGGTTGAGGTTGAGCGCCTGGTTGGCCGGGATGGTCCAGGGCGTGGTGGTCCAGATCACGGTGAAGGCCTCGGCATCCAGCGTGGCCAGGCCGAAGGCGGCGGCCAGCTTGGCCGGCTCGGCGCAGAGGAAGGCCACGTCCACGGCCGGGCTCTGCTTGTCGGCGTACTCGATCTCGAATTCGGCCAGCGAGCTGCCGCAGTCGAAGCACCAGTACACGGGCTTCAGGCCGCGGTAGACGAAGCCGCGCTCGAACAGGCGCTTGAGCACGCGGATCTCACCGGCCTCGTTCTTGAAGTCCATGGTGCGATAGGGATGGTCCCAGTCGCCCAGCACGCCCAGGCGCTTGAAGTCGGCGCGCTGCTGCTCGATCTGCTCGCCGGCGTAGGCGCGGCTCTTGGCCTGCACCTCGTCGCGCGGCAGGCCGCGGCCGAAGGTCTTCTCGATCTGGTTCTCGATCGGAAGGCCGTGGCAGTCCCAGCCGGGCACGTAGTTGGCGTCGTAGCCGCGCATCTGGAACGAACGGGTGATGACGTCCTTGAGGATCTTGTTCAGCGCGTGGCCGATATGGATGTTGCCGTTGGCATAGGGCGGGCCATCGTGCAGCACGAACTTCGGGGCGCCGCAGCGCGATTCGCGCAGGCGCTTGTAGATGCCTTGCGCCTCCCATTCCTGCACCCAGCCCGGCTCACGCTTGGGCAGGTCGCCGCGCATGGGGAAGGCGGTGTCGGGCAGGTTCAGGGTGGAGCGGTAGTCTTTGGCGGCGTCGGTCATGGCGGCAGCAATGAAGAGGCAGACCGCAGGGGTCTGCGTTGAAGCGGAGGGCGGAGGGGAGGGCGCGCGCAGCGCTTCAAATTCGGTCGCGCGTGGTCTGGCGGCTGACCTTCACATACGAGGCGCTGTGCGCGGCCAGGTAGGCGCGCGCCTGATCCACATCGCGGGCAATGGCCGCGCTCAGGGCTGGCAGCCCGTCGTAACGGGCCTCGTCTCGCAGTTTGTGCAGGAGTTCCACGCGCACGATTTTACCGTAGGCCCCATCCCGACCCAGCGCGGCCGGCCAGTCCAGGCAATGCACCTCCAGCAGGATGCGCCCGGCTTCTTCCACCGTGGGCCGCACGCCCAGGGAGGCCACACCGCCCAGGGGCTCGTCCGCCAGGCCGTGCACGCGCACCGCGTAGATGCCGTGGGCGGCCGACTTGCGGTGTGGAAAGCGCAGATTCAGGGTGCGGAAGCCGTCACCGGCACCCGCGCTGGATTCATTGAGCTGGCGGCCCAGCTTCTGGCCATGCACAACATGGCCCGAGATGGAATAGGGCCGGCCCAGCAGCCGGTTGGCCGCCTCCATATCGCCCGCGCCCAGGGCCTCGCGCACGGCGGAGCTGGAAACGCGCAGGCCGTGCACTTCGTAGCTCATCATGCGGGCCACGTCGAAGCCCTCGCGGGCCCCGGCGGCGTCCAGCGTCGCGTAGTCGCCCTGGCGTTTGGCACCGAAGCGGAAATCGTCGCCCACCAGCACATAGCGCGCCCCCAGGCCTTCCACCAGCACCTGGTGGATGAAGTCCTGGGCGCTCAGCGCGGCCAGGGCCTCGTCGAAGCGCAGCACCACCACCTGGTCGATGCCGCAGCGCTGCAGCTCGCTGAGCTTGTCGCGCAGCGGGGCGATGCGGGCCGGGGCCAGCTCGGGCTTGCCCAGACGCTGGGCAAAGAAGTCGCGCGGGTGCGGCTCGAAGCTCAGCAGGCAGCTGGGCAGGCCGCGGTGCTGGGCTTCGGAGCGCAGCAGCGCCAGCATGGCCTGGTGGCCGCGGTGCACGCCGTCGAAATTGCCGATGGTCAGCGCGCACGCGGGCGCGATGCCGGGATGGTGGAAGCCGCGGAAAACCTGCATGGGCGCCGATTATCACCATCCCCGGGGCGCGGCGGAGCGAGCCGCGCGCCGGGGCCGTGGCTCAGGCCGCCTGCGGCGGGCGCAGATGACGCTGCACCATGGCCAGCAGGTCGCCCATCTCGAAGGGCTTGACCAGGTAGTCGTCCATACCGGACTGCAGGCAGCGTTCGCGGTCGCTGTTCACGGCGCTGGCCGTCAGGGCCACGATGGGCAGGGGCGAGCGGCCCTGGCGACGCTCATGGGCGCGCCAGCTCTGCGTGGCCTCGAAGCCGTCCAGCTCAGGCATCTGGCAGTCCATCAGCACCAGGTCGTAGGGCTGGCTCTGCAGGCGCTCCAGGGCCTGGCGCCCGTCCTCGGCCTGGTCCACGGCCAAGCCGCAGCGCTCCAGCATGCTGGCGGCCACCAGCAGATTGACGGGGCTGTCGTCCACCAGCAGCACCTGGCCCTGCAACTGAGGCAGGGCCTGGAGCTCGGCGGTGCCGGCGGCCAGACTGCGTGGCGCGCTGCAGGCCTGCAGGGGCAGGGTGAATTCAAAGACCGAGCCCTCGCCGGGCGCGGAGCTGCAGCGCAGATCGCCGCCCATGGCCCGGGCCAGTTCGCGCGAGATGCTCAGGCCCAGGCCCGTGCCCTCGGGTCGCGGCGACTGCAGGCGGTAGCTGCGCTCGGCCTGCTCGAAGGGGGCGAAGACGCGCTCCATCTGGTCGGCCGGGATGCCCTCGCCGGTGTCGCGCACCGCAAAGCGCAGCAGGGTGCCGGCGCGCATGTCCAGCACCGTGCCCACCTCCACGGTCACGCTGCCGCGCTCGGTGAACTTGATGGCATTGCCCACCAGGTTGTGCAGCACCTGCTTGATGCGGGCGCCGTCGCCCACCACGCATTCGGGCAACTGAGGGCTGCACTGCAGCTGGAAGTCCAGACCCTTCTCGTGGGCGCCAGCGGCCAGCAGCTGGCAGACATCGTCCACCGCCTCGCGCAGGGCCAGGGGCGCCGGCTCGATCACCAGCTTGCCGGATTCGATGCGGGCCAGGTCCAGGATGTCGTTGATCAGGGTCAGCAGATGCCGGCCCGAGCGGCGCACGATATGCACCTGCTCGCGCTGCTGCGCGTCCAGCGCCGAGCGCTCCAGCAGCTGGGTGATGCCCAGAATGCCGTTGAGCGGGGTGCGGATCTCATGGCTCATCATGGCCACGAAGCGGCTCTTGCTGTGGCTGTCGCGCTCGGCGGATTGCAGGGCGGCCTCGCGCTGCTCGGCGATCCAGGCGTGCTCGAAACGTAGGCGCAGCAGCTCGCCATGGCGGGCCTGCATGCGGCGCGCTTCGAAAACCGAGACGCCCAGAAAGATCAGCAGGCCGGTGGCAATGAAGAGGCCGTGACGATGGTTCGAGGCCAGGTGGTGCAGCAGCAGGGGGGCAAAAACCAGGGAGGCAAAGAGCAGATGCGCTCGCCAGATGAAACCCAGGGAGAAGAGGCTGATGGCACCCAGACCCACCATGCTGGCCAGGATGATGCCGTCCAGTTCGGGCAGATCCGGGCTGCGGAAGGTCCAGCCCATCACGCCCCAGCTCAGCGCGTCCAGGGCCAGCAGCAGCAGGTAGCGCTGCATCCAGGGCGCGTCCGCACCGGGGGCAGGGCGGCGGTGGCGGTAGTGCAGCACGTCCAGGCAACGCAGGACGCTGATCAGCAGGCGTGCTCCCAGCCAGCCCAGCAGCAGGGCCTGGGGCAGATGGGGCCATAGCCACCAGGCGGCAACGCCGCAGAAAAGGGCACCCATGGCCGTGGGGGCCAGGGTCATGTCGTACAGGACGGCGAGGCGTTCGGCGCGCACCAGCTGGGCGATCCGATCCGCGTGCGCCGTATTCCCTCCATCCTCTTTGGATTCGGCGCTCATATCTTGTCATTCAACCAACGACGGAACCTTCTGTCTCGAAGGTTTCCACAGGTCCGGTTTCTACCGGCTTCAGATGACAAGACGCCTAGGGGCAACCCTGGAGCGTGGCGCGGGGGCCGCAGGCCCTAGGGCAAGCCCCAGGGCTGGATGCGCACAAGAGCGCGCTGGCTCAGGGCCAGATCAGGTCGGGGCTGCTCACCCAGGTCCAGCCGCCGGGCGGCAGATCCTCGGGCAGGCTCAGTGCGCCAAAGCGCGGCCGGTGCAGGGCCTCCACCCGGTTGCCCACGGCGGCCACCATGCGCTTGACCTGGTGGTACTTGCCCTCGGTGAGTGTCAGGCGCAGGCCGTGGCTGTCGTAGGCCTCGGCCGCCTCGGCGCGGGTGAATTCGGGCGGCGGTGCGGGACGTGCCGGGCGGCCGGGGCGAGCCACGGGCTCGGGCTCGCGCAGCTCCACACCGGCCAGCAGCTGGGCCACCTGTTCGGGGCTCAGCTCGTGCTTGCAGCGGGCCTCGTAGACCTTGGGCACATGGTGCTTGGGGCTGGTCAGCTTGTGGATCAGGCTGCCGTCGTCGGTGAGCAGCAGCAGGCCCGTGGTGTCCTCGTCCAGGCGGCCGACCGGCTGCACGCCACGCTCGCGCAGCGGCGCGGGCAGCAGGCTCATCACGCTGGGATGGTGCTTGGGCTTCTGTGAGCACTCATAGCCGGCCGGCTTGTTCAGCAGGATCAGGGCCTTCTCGTAATAGGGCCAGGTCTTGCCGCCGACCTCGAACTGCAGGCCCTCGGGCTCGAACTCGGCCTCGGGGTCTTCGACGAGCTCGCCATGGACGCGCACCTCGCCGTGCTGGATCAGGCCGGCGCACAGGCGCCGGGTGCCGAAGCCTTGGGAAAACAGGATCTGGGACAAACGCATGGCGTGATTATCCCGCCGTCGCCATCCCCGGCCCCGGCAACTCGCCCACGCCGGGCAGGCCCGGCAGGCCGCGGGCGGCGCGCACGCCGCGCAGCACGGCCAGGGCCGTGGCCTCGGCCGCCAGCAGACCCAGAAGGCGCATGTCGGCCGGGGCGCGCGTGCTGCCCGCAGCGGCGGTGGACAGGGCGAAGATGGCGTCGCCGTCGCTGATGCTGTGCACCGGGTTGATGCTGCGAGCCAGGCCGTCATGGGCGATCTGGGCCAGCTTGGTGGCGCCGGCCTTGTTCAGCGGTGCATTGGTGGCGATGATGCCCAGGGTGGTGGCACTGCCCGGGAGCGGGCCGTCGGGCAGGGGGCGGCCCTGCTGCAGGGCCTGCACCACGCCCAGGGGGCGACCGTCATCGCCGCGGGCGCCGGCCACCAGGCGGCCGTCCGCAGGATCCTGGATATCGCCTATGGCATTCACCACCACCAGGGCCCCCACCACCAGATCGCCCACACGCAGCGAGGCACTGCCGATGCCGCCTTTCATGGCGCGCTCGAAGCCCAGCAGCTTGCCCACCGTGGCCCCCGCACCCGCGCCCACGCTGCCCTCGGCTGGCGCGCTGCCGCTGGCGGCCTCGCAGGCGGCATAGCCGGCGGCAGCGTCGGGGGTGATGCACGGGTCATCGCCCACCCAGAGGTCGAAGATCACGGCCGCGGGCACGATGGGCACCCGGGCCCGGCCCACGGCGAGGCCATGGCCATGCTCCGCCAGCCAGCGCATCACGCCACCAGCGGCGTCCAGGCCAAAGGCGCTGCCGCCCGAGAGCAGCAGGGCGTGGATGCGCTCCACCGTGTTCTCGGGAGCCAGCAGATCGGTCTCGCGCGTGCCGGGGGCGGCGCCGCGCACGTCGACCCCGGCCACTGCGCCCTGCTCGCACAGCAGCACGGTGCAGCCGGTGGGGCGCTGCGGGCTGGTCCAGTGCCCGACCCGCAGGCCGGGTACATCGCAAACGCTGCCGCTGTCGCCGCCCCGGGCCTCAGGCAAAGACACCGGCCTGATCCTGCATGCGGGCGCTGACCTCGGCCAGGTGGTGCAGGCTGTCGCCGAACTGCATTTCCATCACCGTGAGGCGCTTGAAGTAATGGCTGCCCACATACTCGTCCGTCACGCCGATGCCGCCATGCAGCTGGGTGCATTGCTGGCCCACGAAGCGCATGGACTGGCCCAGCTGCAGCTTGGCCTGGGAGAGGGCACGGCGACGCGCCTCGGGCGGCTCGCCCAGCTTGAGCGTGGCGAAGTAGCTCATGGAGCGCGCCAGCTCCAGCTGCATCTTCACATCGGCCATGCGGTGGCGCAGGGCCTGGAAGCTCGCGATGGTCACGCCGAACTGCTTGCGGGTGTTGAGATAGTCGGTGGTGAGGGCCACGAACTTGTCCATGGCGCCCACGGCCTCGGCGCACAGGGCGGCAATGCCCACATCCACGGCCAGCTCCAGCACGGCCTGGCCCTGTTCCGGGCCCAGCAGCAGGGTGGCGGGGCTCTTGTCCAGGTGCAGCTCGGCGGCACGCGAGCCGTCCTGCAGGCTGTAGCCCCGGCTGCTCAGGCCTCCGGCCTCGCGCTCCACCAGGTAGAGGGCCAGGCCCTGAGGCGTTTGCGCGGGCACGATGAAGGCCTCGGCCACATCGCCGGCTGGCACCAGACTCTTGCTGCCGCTCAGGCGGCCCTGGGCGTCGGCCTGGGTGCTGACCCGGTCGAGCCGGTAGCGCGCGCCGCGCTCCTGGTGGGCCAGCACGACGATGGCTTCGCCGCCGGCGATGCGCGGCAGCCAGCGGGCCTGGACCTCGGCTGGCGCACGGGCCAGCACGGTGGGGGCGATGAGGGCGGCCTGGGCGTAGGGCTCGAGCACGATGCCGCGCCCCAGCTCCTCCATCACCACCATGGCGTCCACGGAGCCCTGGCCCAGGCCGCCCTGGTCCTCGGGCACCAGCAGGGCGCTCAGGCCCAGGCCGGCCAGGCCTTCCCAGGCGGCGCGGTCGAAGCCGCCGGCCCGCACGATGGCGCGGCGGCGCTCGAAGTCATAGTCCTTGTCCACCCAGCGGCGCACGGCGTCGCGCAGGGATTGCTGGTCTTCGCTGAAATCGAAATCCATGATCTGTTCCCTCCGGTTCAGCCGAGCACGGTCTGCGCCACGATATTGCGCTGGACCTCGTTGGAGCCACCGTAGATGGTGGTCTTGCGGTAGTTGAAGTAGGTGCCGGCCAGGGGCGCACAATGCGCCGCCGCCCCGGGCCAGAGCCCGCCCAGGGCCTGGTCGCCCTGCCAGCCGGCCTCCATGGCCTCGTGGATATAGGGTGTGGAGAAGGGGCCGCCGGCCAGCATCATCAGCTCGGTGTAGCGCTGCTGGATCTCGCTGCCGCGGATCTTGAGCAAGCCGGCCACGTCCAGCGACTGCTTACCGCTCTTCTCGGCCGAGAGCACGCGCAGCACCATCATCTCCAGGGCCACGATGTCCACCTCCAGCAGGGCGATCTGATCGCGAAAGCGCGTGTCCTCGTAGACGCCCTCGGCCTTGGCGATGCGCTTGAGCCGCTCCAGTTCGCGCTTGGCTCGGTTCACATCGGCAATATTGGTGCGCTCATGGGCCAGCAGGTACTTGGCATAGGTCCAACCCTTATTTTCCTCGCCCACCAGGTTCTCCGCCGGCACCTCGACATTGTCGAAGAAGACCTCGTTCACCTCGTGCTCACCGTCCAGCATGATGATGGGGCGCACGGTGACGCCGGGGGACTTCATGTCGATCAGCAGGAAGCTGATGCCGGCCTGGGGCTTGACCGCGGGGTCGGTACGCACCAGACAGAAGATCCAGTCGCCGTACTGGCCCAGGGTGGTCCAGGTCTTCTGGCCATTGACGATGTACTTGTCACCTTTGCGCTCGGCGCGGGTCTTGACCGAGGCCAGATCCGAGCCCGAGCCTGGCTCGCTATAGCCCTGACTCCACCAGACCTCGCCGCTCATGATGCCGGGCAGGTGGCGCTGCTGCTGCTCGGGCGAGCCGAAGGCCATGATCACCGGGGCCACCATCACGGGTCCGAAGGGCACCACGCGCGGCGCCCCGGCCAGGGCGCACTCCTCCTCGAAGAGATGGCGCTGAACCGCATTCCAGCCCGGGCCGCCAAACTGCTTGGGCCAGGCCCAGCCATGCCAGCCCTGCTTGCCCAGGATACGGGCCCAGCGCTGCAGATCGTCCTTGCTCAGGCGCAGGGCCTTGTGCACCTTCTGGCTGATGTCCTGCGGCAGGTTGTCGGCCACCCACTGCCGGATCTCGGCCCGGAAGGCGAGCTCTTCCGGCGTGAAGTTCAGGTCCATGCTTGTCTCCTCGATATAGCCCGGTTTTTAGCACGTTCGTGCTTTTTTCCGGTGTCATATCGGCGACTGCCGCGACGCGGGCGACCGACAAGCGGGACGGCGGAAAAGCAAAAAGCGACCCGGAGGTCGCTTTTCAGGCTTGGGCGGTCATGCCGCCCAGGCGCAAGGGGCTCAGGCCGCTGCCTCAGCCTTGCTGCCCTTGTCCTTGCGGCGGCGGGTGATGAGCACGCCCGCAGCCGCCAGACTGGCCAGGGCCAGGGAGCCGGGCTCGGCCACCGTGCCGCCCGAGGTCTTGGTCACGGCCAGGAAGGTCTGCGAGCCGCCCAGGGGGCTGGCAGCGAACACCTGGTAGGAATAGCTGGTCATCGCAGACAGATTGGCGCCGTTGACCGAACCCCAGTTGTTGCTGGTGATGGCGGTGAGGTATGCGTCGGCCTGGGTGCGGAAGGCGGTGTCGGTATCAGTATCCTTCAGACCGCCGGTGCTGCTGGAATAGCGCAGCTCGTCTTCGCCCAGGATGGTCCAGACGGCGTACTGGAAGGCGGCGGACTTCTTGACGCTCAGCAGGGAGTCGGCATAGGCGTGCGAGTAGAGCTCGACCAGATTGCTGTACACCTGGGTGGTGTTGCGCATGCGGTAGCCGGTGTCAGCCGATGTCGTCTTGACATTGCTGTCGGTGTAGGGCGTGGCGCCGAACAGCGTGGTGTAGGAGGCGGAACCCGCGGCGGTGTTCGTGATGAAGTTCTGCAGCGAGACCGTCGTATAGGCGCTGGGCAGGCTGGCGCTGTTGAGCGGATCCAGGCAGTAGACCCAGAAGGAGTTGGCCGCGGTCGAGGTGGTCACGCTCAGGGCGCCAAGGGTGACGGTGCTCGAGCTGCGGGTGCCAAACTGAAGCTTCTCGGTCTCGGTCTTGTTGCCCGTGCCCCAGTTCAGGTTCTGTGCAGCGGCAGGCAGAGCCACACTGGCCAGGGCCGCGAGGAGCAGAGGGCTCACGAATCGCTTGAAGGCAGTCACGGTGCTGGTCATGGTTGGCGTCCCTAGATGTTGCGGAGCTTCGCTTTTTGCTGAGCTTGGGGGAATGCTAGCAGGGCAGGGGGGCAAATCCTCTACCCCCAGCCCCCTCGTTTGCAGGGGAAGTTGCCGGTTTTTGCAGGGACATGCGGGTAAGTCCGGCCCAGGCCGGCTCACTGGCCCAGATGCTGGCGCAGGGCCTGCACGTCGGGGCGACCGGCCAGGCCCGGGGCCAGGCCCAGGGCGGCCTTGAGCTCTTCCCTGGCCTCGGCCTTGCGGTCCAGGCGGCTCAGGCCGGCGGCCAGGCGCAGACGGAACTCCGGCGCGGACGGGGCGCGCAGGCGTGATTCGCGCAGATGATTGACGCCGGCTTCGATCTGCCCTTGTTGCACCAGGATGGTGCCCAGTGTGGCCAGCGCCTCCGGATTGCTGGGGGCGAGTTGCACGGCCTTCTCGGCGGCCTGCTTGGCGGCGGGGTCCCGGGTCTTGAGCAGGGCGTCGGCGTACTTGGTCCAGAGCGAGGCGTTATTGGGTTCGGCCTGGGCCAGGCGGGCAAAGCTCTGCTTGCTCTCCGCGGCCATGCCCGCTTCCGACTGCACCTCGGCCAGGGCCAGCAGGGCATTGCGGTCCTGGGGTTGCTTCCTGCTCCAGTCCGCGAGGCCGGCCACGGCGGTCGCGGCCTGGCCGCTGGCCAGCTGGGCATGGGCCAGCAGGATGGCGTTGGGCGTGCTGGGTGCGCGGTTGAAGACCGTGCGGTAACTCTCGGCCGCCGCGGCGAACTGGCCGCGGCCCATGGCGGCATGGCCGTTGACCGTGTGGGTGAGCAGATTGTCGGGGTGCTTGGCGTTGAGGTTCTTCAGCGCGGCCTCGGCCCGGGTCTTGTCCCCGCGCTTGAACTCGATCTCCACCTGCAGGGCCAGGGCGCCCAGGTCATTGGGCTTGGCTTGCAAGGCCTTCTGGGCGTTGTAGCTGGCGTCTTCCACGCCGTTGGCGGCCAGCAGCAGACGGCCCAGCAGCACCAGACGGTCGGCGTCCAGGTCCACCAGGCGCGAGGCGTCACGGAAGGTGCCGCGGGCGCGCTGGGCGTCGCCATTGGCCAGGCTCGCCTGGCCGAGAGCCACCAGCACGGGCACATCGCCGTTGTTCTTGGCCGCCAGGGACTTGGCCACCGTCAGGGCTCGGGCGTTCTCGCCCTGCTTCTGCAGGGCGTCGATCATGGCCAGGCCGGCCCGGGTGTCATTGGGCGCCAGGTTCATGGACTGCTCCCACTGCTCCAGCGCCTCGTTCACGCGGCCGGCCCGGAACTCCAGCACGCCCAGCTGGAACAGCAGGCCGGCATCGCGGTTGTTCTCCTTGAGCAATTCGCCCAGGCGGGTCCGCGCGGCGGCGAAGCGGCCCTCCTCGATGTCCAGCCAGTTCAGATTGATGGCTGCGGGCAGGAACTTGGGTTCCAGCTTGAGCACGCCCTCGAAGGACTCCCGGGCCCCCTTCTTGTCGCCCAGGCGGCCGCGGATATTGCCCAGAAAGCTGTGCAGGGTGAAGTTGCCGGGATCGGCCTGCACGGCGGCTTCGGCCATCTTGCGCGCCTTGTCGTTCTGGCCCTGCTGGGCGTAGAGCATGGACAGGCGCATCATGGTGCCCACGTCCTTGGGGTTCTGGGTGAGGGCGTTTTCCAGCAGCTCGATGCCGCGCTTGTCATTGCCCAGGCCGAGCTGGCTCAGGCCCAGATCGCGCAGGGCCAGGGGGCTGGCGTTCTTGCTCAGGGACTTCTCGAAATACTCGCTGGCCTGCTGGTAGTTCTTGCGGCCCAGATAGAGGCGGCCCAGGGCGTTGAGCACGGCCGAGTCATTAGGGCTGTCGCGCAGCAGACCGTCCAGGATGGGCTGGGCCTGGCTGTACTCGCGCGCATCGATCAGCAGCGAGGCCATCAGCAGCTGACCGGCGAAATGCTTGGGGGCCAGGGTCAGCAAGCTCTTGACGCGCTCGCGTGCCTTCTCGGCATTGCCCAGGGCCTGCTGCGAGAGCGCGGTGGCAATCAGGATGGCTTCGTCGCCGTTGACCACGCCCACCGGCAGGATGTCGGCCTGCTCGATCACATCATTGAAAGCCTGCTGCGCCGCCTTGCTGTCGCCCTTGCGCGCGGCCAGGCTGGCCCGCAGATAGCTGGCCCGTGGGTCCAGCAGGCCGCCTTCCTTGAGGATGTCCAGGGTCTTGACGGCCTCGGCATCGCGGCCCGTCAGCGCCAGCAGGCCGGCCTTGGAGACGATGGCATCCACATGGCCTTTGTCCAGGGCCAGGGCGCGGTCAAAGGCGGCCAGCGCGCCCGGTGCATCGCCCGCGGCCCGCAGCACGGCGCCCAGATTGTTCCAGGCCGTGGCGGACTTGGGCTCCAGCTCGGTGGCGCGCGTGGCGCCGGCCTTGGCCGCGGCGATATCCCCCGAGCGCAGCTTGAGTCGCGACTCGGCCAGCAGCGGCGCGGCGGCCTCCGGCGCGGCGCGGCGCGCCTGCTCGAAGCTCTGGGCCGCCAGCGCCCGGTTGCCCTGCATGGCGAAGGCGCTGCCGCGCAGGGTCAGCACCTCGGCCAGGGTGTGGCCGCTCAGGCCCTCGGTGCCCAGGTTGTCGATGATCTTGCGGTTCTCGCCCAGGATCAGGTAAACCTGGCCCAGGGGCACGACCACCTCGCTGCGCGCCACGCCCAGCGCCTGGGCCTGCTCCAGCGCACCCTCGGCGGCCTTGATGTCCCCGGTGCGCAGCAAGGCCTTGCCCAGCAGCAGATGGGCCGCCAGCATCTTGGGGTCTTCCTGGATCGCGTTCTTGAGCTGCACGATGGCGCCGCTCAGGTCTTCCTTGGCATAGCGGTTGAGCGCGTCGTCGTAGTAGCGGCCGGCGTTGGCGCCCCAGGCCAGGCTGGTGGCCAGGGCCAGGGTGCTCAGGGCGAGACGGGCGCCGCGCTGCGGCATCGGGAATCGTGTCATGGTCGGGGCCGGTTGGAGGGCGGGCGGCAACTCGCCGCGATAGGGGGCAGACGCAGCGGCGAGGCTACGCTCAGTAGCGCAGCTGCAGGGTGAGGGTGTCGTTGTCCCGCTGCATCTGGAAGCGGTTGAGGAAGCTGTTGCCCAGCAGCACATGACTCATCTGGCCGGGCACGACGATGGCGTCCACATTGTGGACCTCCACCTCGCCCACCCGCACGCTGGAGAGCTGCAGCACATGGGCGGGGACCACGCCGTTGGCGGTCTGGGTCATCACGCGGCGACCCTCGCGGTACTTCAGGCCCAGGCGTTCGGCCTCGACCTGGGCCAGGGACACGGTGGTGGCCCCGGTGTCCACCAGGAACTGCGTGACCTGGCCGTTGATGCTGCCCTGGCTGATGAAATGCCCACCCGGCCCGGAGGACAGCACGATGCGACGCGCACTGCCCGCCGCCTCGCCCGAGCCCACCCGGCCCGGCGTGGCACCCAGCATCAGGGTCTGGCGCCGGCCGCCTTCGAGCTCCACGGTGGCCTGGTCGCCCTCCAGGCCCAGCAGCTTGACGCCGCGCACCCTTTGTCCGAGCGGGACGGTGGCCGGCTGGCCATCGATCAGCAGCAGGGCCGCCTTCTGGCCCAGGCTGCCATTGAAGCTGACCGATTGCGCCCCCGCAGCACCGGCCAGGGCCAGTGTGCTGAGCAGCAGGGCGAGGGCGCGGGTCATGGGCTTACTTTCGGTAGTTGTCGAAGCTCAGCGGCAGATCCGCCAGATCCTTCTTCAGCACGCCCTGGGCGGCCTGCAGATCATCCAGGCTCTTGCCGGTGATGCGGACGATGTCGCCCTCGATGGCGGCCTGCACCTTGAGCTTGCTGTTCTTGATGGCGGCCACCACCTTCTTGGCCTCGGCGGCCTCCAGGCCGGCCTTGATCTTGTAGACCTGCTTGACGCGGTCGCCGCCCAGCTTCTCGATCTTTTCCTGCTTGTCCACAAAGCCCAGCACCACGCCCTGCTTGGTCAGCTTGGCATAGAGCACACCCTCGATCTGCTCGAGCTGGAACTCGGCGTCGCCGGTGGCGTGGATCTCCTTCTCCTTGTCCTTGAATTCGATGGCGGCACTGGTGCCCTTGAAGTCGAAGCGGGTGGAGATTTCCTTGGCGCTGGCGTCCACGCTATTGCGGACCTTGACCATATCGGGCTCGAGAACGGTGTCAAAACTAGGCATATCAATATTTCATTCCGGGCGGCTTGCCCTTGATCGGCGAAAATTCTGCCATGCCCGACCACGCTGTAAATCCCCCGACCCCGTCCCTGGCGACCCTCGAACGGGGTGTCAACCTCAAGCCGTACAACAGTTTCGGCCTGCCGGCCCAGGCCGAATGCCTGGTGCGCATCCGTGAGGAGACCGATGTGCGCCGGGTGGTGGACCACCCCGAGCTGGGCCGCGCGCCCAAGTTCGTGCTGGGCGGCGGCAGCAATATCGTGCTGACCCGCGATGTGCAGGCCGTGGTGCTGAAGATGGAGATTCCCGGCATCCGCCTGCTGGAAACCCGGCAGGACGCCTGGATCGTGGAGGCTGGCGCGGGTGTGCGCTGGCACGATCTGGTGAGCTGGACCATCGAGCAGGGGTATCCCGGACTCGAGAACCTGGCCCTGATTCCTGGCACCGTGGGCGCGGCGCCGGTGCAGAACATCGGCGCCTACGGCATCGAGCTCAAGGACCGCTTCGAAAGCCTGGATGCGGTGGACCTAGTCACCGGCCGCACCGCCTTGCTGCCGGCCGCCGTCTGCCGCTTCGGCTATCGCGACAGCGTGTTCAAGCAGGACGGCGAGACCGTCTTCGGCGGCCTGGCGGGCAAGAGCGTGATCACCCGGGTGCGCTTTCGCCTGCCGCGGCCCTGGCAGCCCCAGCTGGACTATCTGGACCTGCAGCGCAAGATGGCCGAGACCGGCATCACCGCGCCGGACGCGCGCCAGATCTACGACTGGGTCTGCGAGATCCGCCGCGCCAAGCTGCCCGACCCGGCCCAGATCGGCAATGCCGGCAGCTTCTTCAAGAACCCGGTGGTGAGCGAGGAGCAGTGCCGCGACATCATCGGCCGCGACCCCGGCATCGTGCACTACCCCATGCCGGACGGCACGGTGAAGCTGGCCGCGGGTTGGCTGATCGATGCCTGCGGCTGGAAGGGCAAGACCGTGGGCGGCGCGGCGGTCTACGAGCGTCAGGCCCTGGTGCTGGTGAACCGCGGCGAGGCCCGTGGCGCCGAGGTCGTGACCCTGGCCCGCGCCATCCAGGAAAGCGTGTACGGCCGCTTCGGCATCCGCCTGGAGCCCGAACCCCTGCTGCTCTGAAGCTGAGCGCAGCCTAGATCAGGCCGCGCTCGGCGCACAGCGCGCTGCTGTGCTCCAGGGCCTGGCGCAGCTGTGCCCCGTTCTCGCTGAGCGTGGCGGCGTCCGCGCCCTGCTTGGCGGCGCGCTCCAGATCGCGGGCGGCGCGCGCCACCCCGCTCAGCCCCAGGCTGGCGCTGGCGCCCTTGACCGCGTGGGCGGCCGAGCGCAGCGCCTCGGCATCGGGCGGCTGCAGGGCGCGCTCCAGGCGCTCCAGGCTTTGCGGCAGCTCGCGCACAAAGCTCTTGTACAGACCCGGCACCCGGGCCGGCGGAAGGGTGCGGCGCAGCACCTGCAGCACCTCGTCATCGAAATCGCCGTCAGGGGCTGGCGCCGGGGCGGCCGGCGTGGCCGTGGCCGCGCCGCCGGCCTGGGCCTGGCGGGCGAGCAGGGCGGCCAGGGTCTCGATGTCCACGGGCTTGGCCAGGAAGTCGGCCATGCCGGCCTGCAGGGCACGCTCGCGCGACTCCTCGAAGGCATCGGCCGAGAGCGCCACGATGGGCACGCTGGCCTTGGGGCCGGGCAGGGCGCGCATGGCGCGGCAGGCCTCGTAGCCGTCCATCACCGGCATGTGCAGGTCCATCAGCACCAGGTCGAAGTCCTGCAGCGAGAGGCGCTGCAAGGCCTCGAAGCCGTTCTCGCAGAAGACCGCGCGGTGCCCCAGTCGTTCCAGCACGGCCTCCAGGTACTGGCGGTTGGTGGCATGGTCCTCGGCCACCAGAATGCGCAGGGCGCGCGCCGGCGGCAGGGGGGCGTGGCTTTCCAGCCGCGGCTCGGGCGCCTCGCAGGGCAGCAGGGGCAGGTCCAGCACAAAGCAGGAGCCCTGCTCGGGCTGGCTGCTGACCGCGATATCGCCGCCCATGGCGCGTGCCAGATTGCGCGAGATCTCCAGGCCCAGGCCGGTGCCGCCATAGCGGCGCGAGCTGGTGCTGTCGCCCTGGCTGAAGCGCTGGAAGAGCCGGGCCAGCAAGGCCTCGTCCATGCCGATGCCGCTGTCCTCCACCCGGCAGCGCAGACGGGCGCCGCCGCGCTCATCCAGACTCCGAGCCAGGTGCAGGCTCACCCGGCCCTGCTCGGTGAACTTGATCGCATTGCTCAGCAGATTGAGCAGGATCTGGCGCAGGCGGGTGGGGTCGGCGCTGATCCAGGTGGGCAGTTCGGCGTCCTGGCTCAGGCGCAGCTGCAGCCCCTTGGCCCGGGCCTGGGGCTGGCAGACCTCGTCGAGCTCGCGCAGCAGGCGCGCGGGCTGCAGGGGCTCAGCCTTGATGGTGATGGCGCCGGCCTCCATCTTGGACACGTCCAGGATGTCGTTCAGGATGGCCAGCAGATGTCGGGCCGAGTCGCTGGCGGCCTGCAGCTGCAGGCGCTGGTCGCCGCGCAGCGGCGTGTCCTTGAGCAGGCCCAGCATGCCCAGCAGGCCATGCAGCGGGGTGCGCAGCTCATGGCTCATATTGGCCAGGAAGATGCTCTTGGCGCGGCTGCCCGCCTCGGCGGCCTGGCGCGCCTCGCGCAGATTCTCGGCCAGGGCCTCCTGGGCCTGGCCGTGCCGGGCCAGGGCGCGCAGCTGGCGCATCACCACCCAGGCCAGGCCCAGCAGCAGGGCGCATTGCAGCAGGGTCAGGCCCAGGCTGAGCCGGCTCTGCTGGCGCACCAGCTCGTTGCGAGCGCTGATCTGGGCCGCCACATGGTGGGAGGCGGTCAGGGACAGATCGTGGATGGGGGCGGCCAGTGGTGCCAGACGCTCCAGCGCCTCGGCCACCAGCTCGGGGTGGCGTTCGATCAGGGGCGCATTCAGGGACAGACCGTCGGCCCAGCGCACGAAGGCGCGGCTGCGTTCCACGGTGCGGCGGTAGTCGGTGTCGCTGCTCAGCACCTTGGCGGCATGGTCACCCTCGATCAGGTCCAGGCGGCTGACGAAGATCTCGTAGCGTTCGGCCGCGGCCTGGGCCGCGGCGCCGCTGCGCTTGATCATGGCCTCGCTCAGATGGCTGCGCAGCTTGAGGTACTCGGTCTCGTACTGGAACAGGCTCCAGACCAGGTAGTCGTCCTGGTACTGGCGGGTGCTGTTGAGCAGCTCCAGCTGGCGGGTCTGCAGCAGGCCGACGGCGCCGAAGACCAGGAGCAGCAGCAGGCCCAGCACGGGCAGCAGGCGGCGCAGGCGGCGGGGCTGTCGCGGCAGCGGCGGCAAGGGCGGAGGTGCGGAGGGCGGCAGCTCGCTCACCGGATGTCCAGGCTCTTGAGCTGCCAGATGGAGCGGCTGTAGTAGATGCTGCTGCGCAGCTTGGTCTGGCCGTCGAAGGGGTACATGATGAAGAGCGGCCCCTTGTCGCGCAGCGGCATGGGTTGGTCGTCCAGCAGGCGCGCCAGGATCACCCCATGCTCCTGCGCATCCTCCATGGGGATGCTGACCTTGTAGTCATTGATGGCGCGGGCCTCGATCTGCTGGCCCTGGGCGCCGGCCGCCGCCAGCACATCGCGCAGCAGCGGGCCGGTGAACTTGCGCGGGCTGGGATACCAGGGGGTTTTCTGCACCAGGCTGTGTTGCGGCAGGGCGGCCAGCATGGGCATGTCGAACAGGGCCTGGCCGTCGCGGTTGGGCTTGCCGATGCGGCCGCTCAGGCTCAGCACCACCGGCCCGCTGGGGGCCTCCAGCGCATGGGCAATCCAGGGGGCAAGGCCCAGCAGGCTGAGCAGGGTACGGCGGGGAATCGGTCCGGGCATGGGGTCGGGCGCATGGGGATCGGGAGGCCTCCTGGGGGAGGGCCGCGCCGATTCTAGGGGCCGTTGCGCAGCTCGTGACGCGCCGCGCGATAACTGCGCCCCGTCTCTGAGATAAATGCGCCCTGGGCGGTGTTTCGCCCAGGGAAAGCAAATATCCTAGGGCAAAAGCCCCTCAGAACAGGCCGGCGGGCTCCTTGGAGATGGGCCAGCTGTAGATGATCAGCTCGCCACGGGTGACGGCCTTCCCGCCCCCTCCGACCGTGTAGTCGATCTCCAACGCCTCCATCTCGAAGGCGCTGAAGCAACGCCGGATGTCCGGGTGGTCGTTCAGGCTGACGATGACCTTCCCCTTGCAGGTGGCCATCTTGGCTGCAAGCAGCTCGTACTGCTCCCAGCCGAACGATTCCCCGTAGCCCTCGGTCTCCCAGTACGGCGGGTCGGCATAGAACAGCGTGTGAGGCCGGTCGTAGCGGTCCATGCAGGCGTCCCAGGGCAGGTTCTCGATGTTGACCCCCACCAGGCGCAGATGGGCGGCGCTGAGGTTCTCCTCGATCCGCAGCAGGTTGACCATCGGGGCGGTGGTCTGGGTGCCATACGTCTGGCCCTCCACCCGGCCGCCGAAGGCATGGTGCTGCATGTAGAAGAACCTGGCCGCCCGCTGAATGTCGGTCAGCGTCTCGGGCTCGGTCATCTGCATCCACTCGAAGACCTTGCGGCTCGACAAGGCGTACTTGAACTGCCTGACGAACTCCTCCAGGTGGTGGGTGACCACCCGGTACAGGTTGACCAGGTCGAGCTTCACGTCATTGATCACCTCGCACTTGGCCGGGTGGCGCATGAAAAACAGCGCGGCGCCGCCCGCGAACAGCTCCACGTAGCAGTCGTGAGGCGGGAACCGCTTCAGTAGGGTGTCGGACAGCCGGCGTTTACCGCCGAGCCAGGGAATGATGGGTTGGGCCATAGCGAACACAGTCTCGGATAGACTCGCCCCGCCTCCCGGGAGGTAGCAGGGCCTCGGTTGGTTCGCAGCGTGCTTGCGAATCGGCGGCCAGTTCAGGTGTTAGCGCACCTGGCCTGGTCGCCCTGTTTTTTACTGAGCGGGGACCTGGGTGGGCCAGACAACAGCCAGGACGGCCTCGGTGCTGGCTGCGGCATCAAGCTGGGCCCGAAGCTCGGCCGACACCTGGTGCAGGTGCTGCCCGCGCTGCCCCACCGCCACGATGACGGCCTCCAGCTGGGCCCGAGTGACCTGCAAGCGCGTGTCATTGGCCAGCGTCCACTCCGTGGTGGTGCTGCCGGCGATCTGTAGCCATTGCACCTCCCGAGTGATCTCGTCCACAGAGGCCGCATTCGCCTGGAATGTGAGCCCGTCGACCACGATGGGCTTGCGGGAGAGGATCTCTCGCGTCTGTTTGATCATGGCCCACTGCCGCACGCGAGCCGCCTCCAGGCCGCCGGCTTCGGGCACCACAGTCCCGCCCTGCAGCGGAGAGTCAGGGGCGTCGATCAACGCAGCCTCAATGCCGGCGAGCAGCGAACTTGCGCCAAGCACCCCTTGCAGCGGCACCGCCGGGTGGCTCACGCTGACCGGCGATAGCTCGCCGCTGGCCACACAGTCGCTTTCGGTGGGCCAGCTGGCCAGGGTGACCATGGCCACCCCGTGGATTCCACGCATGTCCGCCTCGACGCGCATCACCAGGTGGTAGCCCAGTTCAGCGCCGGCAGGCGTCTTGATCTGCTTGAGGATCGGCATGCTGGGTCACTCCAGCTCGGCGCTGCGGCCGGACAGGGCACGTTCGACCGCCGGCGGCATGGCTTGGCCCTGGCCTGCCTGCCACACGGTGCGGCACGGCCCGCCCTGCGAGGTGGCCGGGCGGCACTCGGTGGCTCGGCGCTCACGCAGGGCGGCGCGCTGCTCAGGCGTCCACTCGTGCGCACAGCCCGCCAGCGCGGCCGCGAGGATCAGGATTGCTGCTTTCATCGTCATTGCTCCTAGGTGGCTAGAGGCCGGTGAGGTCCACGAGGATGGCCGTGGACGGTTGAAAAACTTGCTGCGTGAAGGACTCGCGGGTGCCCATCGACACGGACTGGAAGCGGTGCCACTCCATGACCATGGCCAGCCCCCCGCCTACCCACTGCCAGGCGCCGCCGCCCGACGTCCAGCGGTGCTGGCCTATCGAGTCATCTTGGTTGTCGCCCTCGTAGGCGTAGTCCTCGTAGCCGTAGCTGGGGTTGCCGATCACGCCCATGACGGGGGTCCGGGAGACGGGCACTGCGCCGGTAGATCCGCTCGGCCAAGGCGACGACGCGAAGTCACACAGCGAGTGCGCAGCCAGCAGTCCAGGGCGCGCCAGGTCGTAGGCCAGGCTGGTGTCTGGCGCCCAGACCGCAAAGGTGGGGGATGACTGGGGCGTGGCCGGCCGCCCAAAGGCATACACGTCGGCCACCAGGGACCACCAAGGCCGAGAGACGCCTGCAGCAGTCACATCGCGGAGCCTGACGCCGATCTCCCACAAGCCGGGGCCGACCGAATAGGCCGCGGTCATTGAGACGCTGCGCCCATCATCCAGGCGCACCGCGAACAGCGGCTCCTCGTGCCACGCGATGCGGTAGTAGCGAATGTTGGCTTCTGGCCAGGTGTACGGGAAGTCGTAGGGGCCGTTGGCCGGATCGTCGCGATGGAACACCGCGCGGCCGATGTAGTTCATCCCTCGCGCACCAGGGCTGATCGCTACGCCGAAGTTGGAAGCCTGTGCCTGAACGCCAGGAATGTTCAGCAGCGTGGGCGCGCCCGTGATCCAAACAGTCAGGAGCCTGGGCGTCGAGTTCGGAGCCAGGGAGATCGTCGGCACGCTGCCGGGATAGCTGATGCCCTTCTCCACTGAGGCGGGGTTGTTGTAGTCGGGCCGGTGGTGGAACACGACCCTCAGTCCGCACCCCGCAAGCAGCGGCCAATCCTTGTAGAAGCCGCTTCCAGCCGGCACAAAGTAGCTGCCGCCGCAGACCCCATTGACGCACTGGTCCGAGTCGAACGTCACCTGGTCGGCCGAGTTGAAGATCCTGACCGGCATATCGTTCAGCCCGCGCTGATGACGACGGCGCGCGAGCCATTGGCGCGGTACCAGGTCATCGTGTTGAGGGACGCCTCAATGCGCGCCTGGTAGGGATTGGCGCCCCCGTTCAACGTGCCGCTGATGGCTCCAATCGTGAGATTGGCTGAGGTCAGCTGCTGGATGTGAGCGGCGCGAATGAAAGCCTGGCCGTTCATGACCACATCCCAGGACGACTGGCTGAAAACCCCCGTGAGGTTTTGTCCGATGGCCGCGCCGAAGGTGGCGTTCAGGTCGCCCGAGTAGCCCAGGCTCCGCACGCTGCGCAACGGGCCTGGGCTGTAGGCCGAGGGGCTCTTCTGGTCGGCCGAGGCTTTACCGAAGAATGGCCAGAACCACCAGATCCAGCTGTCGTTGCTCCAGAGGCGGGCGCCCTTGCGGACGAACATAACCGCCCGCGATGCGTTGGCCGGAGCCGTCATGAACACCGTGAGGCGGCGGGCATTCCCGACCGTTGGGAATGTCGAGGTGGGCTGCTCCACCACCGCGTCCGTCGATTGCTCCAACCATCCAGCGACAATATTGCCCATCGCGTCCACGAAGGCCAACCCGATACCGGCATGGCAGCGATGGGTGAACACGGACACGCTCCACTCGTAGCGCTCGCCAGGCACGACCGGCAGCTGCTCGCTGATCTCGAAGTCGATCACCCCATCCTGGGCGGCAGTGTTCACGGTCAGACCCAGGACGCCAGGAGGCATCCAGGCGCCGTCTGACCACACTCGATCAGTACGCTGGAAAGTGCCAATGCCCTGGCCGGCCTGGTTCCAGCGCACGCGCCAGAGTTGCTCCCAGCCGTCAGCCATATCGCTGTTGGGGAATCGGTTACCCGAGTCGGCGGGCATTTGGCTGTTCAGCACAGCGCTCGACTCGAAGAACTCGCGCAGGGGCGGTTCGGTGCCGTCCACCAGATTCACCATGGGGCGGCCGAAGAGCTGCGTGCTCCCTGCAGCTGCGTAGTACTGGTACGCGCGGTGTCCCTTTACCCCGCCCGCCGCGTGGCACAGGTTCGAGCCACCGCTGACTAGCGTGCCGGTCTTGCAGTCATAGATGCCAGCACCCGCATCGGTGTTGCCTGTTGAGCCGTACGGAAAAACATAGCCAACGAACAGGTACCAGCGATCCGGCAACATAAAGTCCCGGTTCAGGACCGCAAAGTACGGGTTCTCATGCGGACTGGTGGTGTTGATGGTGCACGCTGTGTTGGCCTGTGCACCCCAGTACGCCGAGCCGCCCGCACCATCGCGCTTCTTGATCGGGATCGCGAACCGGTATGTCTTGGTGGGATCCAGATTCAGCGTATTGGGAGCATCCCAGCCTCCTCCAGCAGCACCATCTCCGATGGCCTCTCGCGCGTACATCACGATGTCGCTGGCGCCACGAGGCCCCACGCCACCGACGTCGCTGGTGGCGTACATGGTGTTCTCTTCGCCGGCACCGTTCTTGACCCACGGAATGGTCCCGCCCTTACGCCACCAAGAGAGATCGATGAGGTTGCGAACCGCTGAGTCTGGCAAGACGCTTTGGTCGATCCCAATGCCAGCACCAAAGATCACACGGCCGCTGTCGTCTTTGATCGTCATCCCTCGGGTGTCGATCTTGTCCGCCTTGATGCTGCCCGCCAGCATCGAGTTCGTGATCGTGAGGTCCCCGATCAGCGCGGCGCGAATCACCACCTGCTGCTGGCCGCCCACCAGCTGGGTCGTGAGCAGCGGCACCGGGTTGGCATTGAGGTCGCCGCTCGGCACGAAGGTCAGCCGGTCGGCCATCAGGATCAGGTGGCTCTGGGCCACATTCCCGCTGGCCGTGGCGGCCAGGCCGATGCCGCCGAACACGATGGAGCCGTCAGGCCGCTGGACCTGGGCCTTGAGCGTGTACTGCGCTCGCAGGCCGTCCGTGATGCTGGTGCGGGTCTCAACCTCCTGGGTGACGGCCGCGCCGACCTGGTCGATCTTGTTGATCTTGGTGCGCAGCTGCGCCGAGAGCAGGTCCTCGGTGAGCGAGCCGCCCAGCTCGTTCAGGATCTCGTTGGCCGAGTAGCCCACCACCGTCAGGTCGTACTCGGCGATGGGCCCGAGGTTGCCGTAGGCGTCCTCAGCCTGGGTGAAGAGACGGCAGTTGCCCTTCGGAAGGACGACGGTGACAGAGCGCGCGCCGCCTGGAATGTCGGGAAACGGGGTGGCATCAGCGAACGCACTACCGGCGACGCCGACGCGAAGATGCACCGCGTGAAGGGGCTGCGTCGTGGTGGCGTCTGCCAGGCGCAGCTCGCAGGCCCGCACGGTCTGGCGCACCTCGGTGATGGTCGGTGAGCCCGGCGACTGGATCTGCACGGGCAGCGAGCTGGGCTGGGCCGACCGCCGGAACGCGGCCCAATGCACCGCCCGCAGCACGTTGTTGCCGGCGGGCAGCCAGCCGATCTGAGCCTGCAGCGCGCGGCCGTAGAACAGCAGCGCGCCTTGCTCAAAGCCCGCGCCCCCGCGGCGCCACTCGGTGGCCGACCAGTCCGCATCGGGCGGCGCTTCCCAGGTCAGCAGCCATCCCGCCGCGTTGCGACCGATGGCCACGCCCGTCACATCGGAGGCCGGCGTGGTCTTGCCCGCCAGCTGCAGCTGCGCCGGCACCGGAGCACCCTCGCGGCCAATCGCGTTCACCGTCTGCACCCGGACCTCGAAGAGCCCGGGCTGCAGGCCGTCGACGTCCACCGCATTGGCGCTGGTCTCCGGCAGGCTGGTCCAGGGGCCGGTGTTGAGGCGCCAGCTCACGCGGTACCGCAGTCCTTGCGCCGGCTCTGGCCAGGAGGCCGTGACGCGAATGCGCGGCAGCGGCCCATCCATGTACGGTGTTTCCGTCAGCGCAATCTCGGCCACCTGGGGCGCCTTGACCGAGATGCCCGACGTCGGCCGCGGAGGCAGCGGCACCGCCTGGTCGATGGCTTCGAACTTGCCCGGGTCGTGCTCGATGGCCACGACCTCGTATTCGTTCGTGCCGTCCACGTCCTTGCGGGCCAGCATGCGCCACCAGGTGGGCTGGATCGAGCTGGGCTGCAGCACCCACACGGCAGCGGCCCGAGGCGCCTGGCTGAACGGGGCCGCCACGGTCAGGGCGCGAGTTTCACCGGGGCCGGTGATGACCTGGCGCTTCTCGGTCTTGTAGCCCAGCCTGGCGGCCGGGTCGGGCAGCATCACCTCCAGCTCGTAGGTCTCGCCGGCTGCAATCGTCACGGGGGCGTCCAGCGTCACCACGGTGGTGGTGGCCGCGCTCACCCGGCCGCCCAGGCGCTTGCCGGCCTTGCGGCGGTCCGAGACCTTGAAGACCTGCCCGGGCCACACCGCCACGCAGTCCGGGCCGGCCCGGAACTTGATCGTGCGGCCGAGCCGCTCGCTCAAGGCCGCCCAGCGCGCCAGGCGGATGGCCTGGCCACGCGAGGTGCAGCCGATGGGCGACAGCGTGTCCGGCACCATGCCGATCTTGCGTACCAGCTCCTTGTCGATGTAGACGGCCGGCGTGCGGCGGCCGAGCTGGCTCAGGTCGTTGTAGTAGACGGTCCAGACCGAGTGCCGGGTCTTGGCCGAGACCGTCTCATAGCTGAACTCGCCCACTATGTTCGCGTTCGTGAACAGGAACCGGGCGTCAGCCGGCGAGTCCTGCACCACGGCCACCTGGCTGGCGCCCCAGTACGTCAGGCAGCGCATGAGGCTGGCCAGGTCCTGCAGCGCCTGGCGGGCCTGCACCTCGGTCTGCAGGTACAGATTGCAGGTGAAGCGCGGCTCAGTGCCGCCGTAGCCGTCCGGCACCCGCTGATCGCAGTACCGGCCGATCTCGTACAGGGTCCACTTATCAAGGTGGTAGTCCTTGATATAGCGGCCACCGCCATAGCGCGGATGCGTGGCCAGGTCGAAGAACACCCAGGCCGGGTTGTTGGTCCAGGCGATCTTGAACGTGCCGTCCCAGATGCCGTCGTAAGCGCCGGTCACCGGGTTGTAGTTGCTGGGCACCCGCACACACAGGCCCAGCACGTCGTAGGCACGATTCGGGATGCGGCTGAACTGCCGGGCCGAGACCTGCAGGCCCGCCACCGCCGAGTTGGGATAGCGCAGCTGCACCGACTGGATCTCGGTGAGGCTGTCCCACTGAAACGCGTTCGTGATCGCCGCGCTGGTCGAGTCCGCGCTGATGCGTCGCACGCGGATATCCCAGGGCGCCTCGCCCGTCAGCGCCAGGCGCACGGCGCGCTTGTAGGTGCTGGTGGTCTTGCCCGAGATCGTCTCGCGCCAGCGCTCCACGAAGCCGCCGCCGCTGGACTGGATGTCGATCGCGTAGACAAACTCCGAGCCATTGAGGTCGCCGCTGCCCGTGTCCATGTGGGTGAGCGCCGGCACGGCGATGGTGACCCGCACCGTGTCCACGGACGGGTTCAGGATGGTTTGCGTGACCGGCGTGTGGTTCTTGACGTCAGTCCCCACGGCCCGCTCGGCCTGGACCGTGTCGATGCCCTCCAGCGGTCCCTGCGCCTGCGTGCCAGGCAAGAAGCCAAAGCGCACGCCCTCGAAGTTGCGGGAGCCGTCCTGGTTCTCGATGGGCACGCCGTCGAGATAAACGCTCTTGAGGCCGTTCACCAGGCCCTTGATCTCGCCCTCGCTGATCAGATCGACCAGCTGCGCCGTCTGAACGCTGCGCAGGGTGTCGCTGGCCTCGGTGGGCGCGCTGCCGCCGCCCTTCTTCTCGCCCTGCAGGGGGCCCAGCAGTTGCTCAGCGCTCATACTGCACCCGGCCGGCGACGGCGCCACTGTCCACCACATGGCGGCCCATGTAGTCCGGCAGCGCCAGCGGGTCCAGCGGCATGCCGTTGGGCGCCGTGTTGGACGCGAACTCGTCCGTGGCCAGGCCGCCGGAGATCTGCACCGACCCCACCACCACGCGGCCGTAGGCCAACGGCACGGGACTGCCGGCGTTGATGTTGTTCAGCGCCCCGGCGTCCATGCCGTAGCTTGGGTTGTTCTCCGCGGCCGGCGCCGTGCGCCGCTGCGGGCTCAGCATCTGCACCACGCCGCCCAGCACCAGAGCCTGGCCGATGGCTCCCGTGAAATGGAACGCTGCCCACTCTCCGGCGAACAGGCCCAGCGGGTTCCAGATGGCCAGGCCGATCAGGGCTGCGCCCAGGATCACCGAACCCAGGCCGCCGCGCTTGGCGCCATCCACGGCCGGCACGAAGCGAATGGGGGCCGCCGCGGGCACCAGGTCCTCGGCCTGGTCGGGGCCCAGCTGGGCGCGCGGGCCTCCGGCATAGACGTGATACCCGGCCTTGCCGTCTTCACCCAGGAAGGCCGCGCGGAAGCCAGGCAGCACCGCGCAGAGGGCCCGCGCGGCCTCGGCCGGCGTCTGCACCGCCAGGTGGAAGACACGGCCGAACTCTCGGCCCAGGCGGCCATAGAGGCGCACCTCGCGCAGCGCGGCCGTCATGCCTGCGCCCCCATCTGGCTGACATGGCGGGCGATGAACCGCGTGTGCCGCTGCCAGTAGCCGCCATAGGGGTCGCGGCAGCTCAGGCGGTCGTAGATGTGGTGCAGGATCTGTCCGTCACCCACGTACACGGCGCCATGGTTGCCCACGTCGCTGGCCACCTGCATCACGATCATGTCGTGCAGCTGGGGTGGCCCCTGCACCTCAACGAAGCCCGCCTTGGCCAGGTTGTCGCGATAGAGCTCTTGGCCGCGTTGCCAGAAGCCGTCTTCCCGGTCGAAGTGCGGCAGCTCAACGCCAAGCTCCTGCCGGTAGTAGTCCTGGATCAGGGTGTAGCAGTCCTGCACCCCGAAGGCGAACTCACGGCCCACCAGCTCCACCGGCCGCCCGCGCGGCTCCAGGGTCACCAGGGCGCCGCTGGGCCAGCCCATGATGAGCCAGGGCAGCCCGCTGCGCTCGCAGGACACGCGGTCGGCCACGCTGGGGTTGGCGCAGGCATTGGGGTGGCTGTGCACCACGGCCACCACCGTGCCGGCATCCTCGGCCGCCGCCCAGTCCTCGGGCGCCAGGCTGAAGCGGTCCTGAGCAGCCTCGCCGGCCACCAGGTTGCGGCACGGCCAGTAGCGCAGCTCGCCATCAGGCAGCGCCACCACCAGACCGCAGCATTCGCGCGGATAGGCGCCCTCGGCGGCCTGGCGGATGGCGGCCACCAGGCTGGGCGGCAGGTCGAGGAGATTGAGTAGGGGTGCGGTCGGCGACATGCGGGCATGCTGCCCAGCCGCCCGCCGTGGGGGTAGCTAAACCGGTTTACTCACGTCTGCCGATTGAGGCCGATGCCGGGGAAGGCGCCGAAGGGCAGGAGCTTGCCGAAGCGGATCTTGCAGCCCGAAATCAGCTGGCTGCATTCGTCCTGGCCGGGGTCGGCCGTGGGGGTGTCGTCGGCCTTGGCCACGGGGCCGCCCGTGTAGCCACAGTCCGCGCTGCGGTAGCGCCAGCTGCACACCAGCTGGTCGCAGCGGCGGCCGGGGACCGTCATGCCTTCCAGGTCCAGCGGGCTGGCCAGTTCCCACTCGATCACTGTGGCGTCATCGCGCGAGACGCGGTCCACCACCCAGGTGTCGTCGGGGTAGGCCTCGTCCGGGTTCGCCTCGGGGTTCACGCCACCAGGGAAGTTCACCGCGTCCAGGAACCGGGCGTGCGTCACCTTGCGGATCAGCAGCGCCCCCTCCAGATTCCCGAACTGCATCAGCAGCACGCTGATGAGCCCGAAGCGGTCCGCCACGCGGATCTTGGGCCGCGCCGCGGGCCCCTGCGTCCGCACCTCGAAGCCCTCGGCCTCGATAGGGAACGGCTGGTAGGTCTGACCCTGCCAGACCACTGGCTGATTGAGCTGGTTGGTCCCGTTGTGGAAGCGCAGGACCTCGCCGCCAATCGGCGAGGCATCCAGCACGTACAGCACCACCTTGGCACTGGCCTGCAGGCCGGAGAGTTCCTGGGCAATCGTCATGGTTCGAACACCTGCTGAAAGCGCGCGCTGATGTCGCTGATCTCGTGCTCCTCGGGCTGCGTGCGGCTCCAGTTCGGGCAGATGACCAGGATAGGCGCCGAGGCCCAGCGCGGGGTCCAGAGGAAAGGCGTCACGGCGCGGTGGTCGCGGAAGAACTGGATGATCTCGTCGCCGGCCCCCCGCTCGACATTGCGAAAGCGCAGATCCCAGACCTGGGCTATCGGGTTGAGTCCATCCTCCTGCCGGTGGGCATAGCCATCGCCGAACTGGGTGGCCAGGACGCGAGGCTGCTCCTGCAGGCCGGTGCCCGGGCTCTCCGCGAAATCAAACACACGTCGCGCCATCAGCCCCTCCTTGCAAGACGGCCGCCCTCGCGGCTTTCGGCGTCGGCCCAGCGGTCAATGGCCGCCACGATCACATCCCCCAGGCGAGCACCCGCCGCCTCGCTGTAGCTGGCGTCACCACCGCCGCCCATCTGCACGGTCACGTCGACCAGAACATTGCCGGAGCCGCCACGGAAGTTCTTGCGGTGACGCGGGTTGTCGGCTGTGAGCACCTCCTCGCCCTGTTCCAGCACGGCCGGCACTTCATTGGGCCGCAGGCCGGCAATGCCGCCCGAGTGGTAGCGGGGCGCAGCCACAAAGGCGGCCAGGGGCGCCACCATCCGACCGCCGCCCTGGCCCACCACGCCGCCCTGATGAAAGAAGCTGGAGAGGAAGGTGGCCGCACTGGAGAACCAGTTGCCACCACCGCCGCCAGAAGGCAGCAGCGAGGCCGCCAGCTGCTCGCCCAGGCGCTGGCCGATCAGGTTGAGCGCGCTGCGGGCCACGTTGCTCAAGAAGTCTCGGAAGGCTTCCCCGGCCCGCTTGCTGCCCATGGCCACGTCCGTGAACATCTGCCCGAAGCCCGTGCCGATACTCTTTCGGACAGTCTCACCAAGAGCAGTCGTGCGGTCGGCTAGGGCGTCGATCTCCTGCCGCACCTTGGCGATGTAGTTCCGCTCAGCATCCGTAGTCGCTAGTGCGGACATCGCCGCCAGGATTGCGCGCAGCTGCGGCAGCGCACGGTCGCGGGCTTCAAACTTCTTGCGCTCCGCCTCCTCGGTGGTCATCCGCCCCTGATCCACCATCTGGTCGATCTGGCTCTCCTGCTGGCGCACCGCGTCGTAGAAAACCTCGTACTGGCGCTGCAGGCGCTGCAGCTCGGCCACGCGCAGTTGGGCGGCGATCAGCGCATCGGTGTTCTTCGTGTCGCCGGTCTCTGCATACTCGCGCTCCCGGTGGGCACGGTACTGACGCTCGACGGACAAACGCAGCTCGGCCAGCGAGAGCTGGTCCCGCAGTGCCTTGGTTTGCTCGTCCATGTCCGCAGCCTGGTCTCGGAGCTCTCGCCCGATGGCCTGGCTGTCGAGCTGGCGTTGCCGAGCCTTGTCCGCCTGGTCACGGCGTACTTGCTCGAGCTGAGCGCGGGTTTGCTCCACGTCAGTCCGATTGGCCTGGACCGTCTCAGTCGCTGCCTCACGGTCATTGGCGGTATGGGCTTTGGCCAGCGCCTTCAGATTCGCATCCAGCACCTTCTGCTTGGCGGCCAGCTCCTGCTCCAGCTTGGCGATGGACTGCTCGGATTCCAGGTTCTCCAGGCGCTCCCGCTCAGCGAAATAGTCTTGCGCGGAGCGAAGCCGCTGGTCGAACAGCGACTGGTTGATGGCGAGTTCGCGTTGCGCGGCGTCTGTGGTCAGCGCCGCCACCCGGTCGAAGTGCTCACGATAGACCGCCATCCGAGTGACGGTCTCGTCCGCAGCCCATTTGCGGAGTGCATCCTCCTCGGCCTTGGCCTGCTCGGCCAGCACAGCTCGCTTTTCAGCCAGTAGCTTGTCCTGCAGAGCATTGTTTCCGGCCGATGCGGCCTCCTCGATCTCTCGGTCCTTGGCGCGAACGTAGTCGGCGCGCTTGTCGGCGAACTCCTTGGCAATACGCTCCCGAGTCTTGTACTGATCCTCGAAGTCCTTTATGGCAGACGGATCTTTTAGAGAGGCCGATCCTCCTGCGCTCGAGTCTTTGTCAGCGTTTCGTGCATCCTCCCAAGCTTTTCGCTCCTGCTCTGCAATTCGGGCGTTCAAGCGCGCTAGCCTGGCTTTCTGCTCTTGCAGGTTGAGAAGGGCCTGAGGCGATGCAGCCCTCGCTACTTTCAGTTCGGCCGTCAATTGCTCAATCTCGGCCTTGAGTGCGTCCCTCTCCTCGATCAGTGCGCTCGCGGAACGCTTACCCTCTCGGGCAGATCGCAAAGCAGCGAAACCGATGACCAACTGCGCCACCAGCGCGACTATTCCAATAGGTCCGCCCAGAATCCCTAGTAAGCCACGCCCCGCCATGGCGATCAGGCCGAGTCCGCGCGCTGCGTCAGCAGCACCCTTCGCTATGGCGACCAGCTCCACGGCGCCCTTGGCCAGACGCAGCGCCCCCCATGCCGCTGCCACGGCGGCCAGCACGCCCAGGACCGTCCCGAGGTTGTCAGCCAGGCTGTTGATCAGACCGACCACCACCTTGATGCCGGAGCTGCTCTCCGCGGAAGCGCCGACAAGCTGGGCGAACTGATCGCGCAAGCGCTGCACCGAGCCGCCGATGGTGTTGGGGATGGATGCTGCCTGCTGCACCAGCTGGGGCAGCTCGCGCTGCAGTGCCTGCACCACCACGCTGGTGGTGAGTCGGCCCTGCTCAGCCAGAGACTTCAGCTCGCTGCGCGGCTTTCCCAGGCCCCTGGCCAGGGCGTCCAGCAAGGGCGGCGCGGCTTCCGCAATGCTGTTGAACTCCTCCCCGCGCAGTGCGCCTGCGGAGAGCGCCTGGCTGAACTGCAGGATGGCTGAGCTGCTCTCGGCCACCGAGGAGCCGTTGATGCGCATGGAGGCCAGCAGCGCCTCGACGGCCACGGTGGTGGCCCGAGCGTCGCCCCCCAGCGGCTTGAGCGCGCGCTGCAGGCGGGCGTACAGGGTGACCGTATCGGCAAGCGGCGCCTGGTACTGCTGGGCCAGGGCGCGGGTGCGCTCCTGCGCCTGGTTGAACTCGGCCTGGCTGTCGGTGACCAGGCGCAGGCGCGCGTTCAGGCTGGTGTACTCGTCCGCCTGGCGGGCGATGCCTGCAATGCCCTGGATGCCCGCCTGCAGGCCGATGAAGGCCATGAACTGGTTGCGCACCTCGGCGAGCTGCTGCGAGACCGAGGCGATGCCCTCGCGCATGGGCCGGAAGGGCACACCGCCGGGCGGCGGCTTGCTGGCCTCAGAGGCGGTGCTCATCACGTCCTTGCGCAGCTGGGCCAGCGCGCGGGTGACGTCGCCGAACTGGGCTTGTAGCCGGAGCTTTGCTTCGATGGTGCTCATGGTCTACAGTCCGCGCATGCTGCTCAAGTTGATGATCTGGTGCCTGGTGCTGGGGTTGGCCTTTGCCCCGTTCGCGCCTGCCTTGGCCCTGCTGTTGCTGGGCGGCGCCGTCGTCTCGGGTGGTTTCATCCTGCTGGGCGGCTTTTCTGGCTGAGACCGCCCTCTAGTCGGCCAGGTCAGCCAGCGCCGTCTTCAGCCCCTCCCCCCGTTCACGCCCCAGTTCGCCGCCAGGATCTGCTGGCGCCATTCGCGCCGCTCGCGCTTGAGGGCCAGCTCCAGGTAGCCCGTGAACTGGGTCAGCGTGTAGTCCAGAACGTCGGCGTGGCGATGGCCGGCCGCCACCAGCGTTTCGAACGCCTCGGGCCAGCTCAGCGGCCGGCCTGGCCCTCGCTGCTTTGAACCTGGGCGGCCTGCGGCTGGAACAGGGCCTGCAGCAGCGGCATCGCCCGCTGAAAAAAATCGCGGTTCACCCAGAAAACGTCGGCCAGCAGCGCGACCAGGCGGTCGGGCAGCAGCTCATCCACCCAGGCCTGGTCCTGGCGGGTCAGCAGGGCCAGGGCGTCCAGCACGGCATCGCCCTGCTTGCCCAGCAGCTCGGCGATCTGCGCCAGGTCGGCCACCTCGGGCCGCCCGGCGGCCCAGCGCTCCCACATGGCCTGGTCGAGCATCAGCACGCCGATGTCGTCCAGCACCGGGTTGAGCAGCTGCAGCACGCGCGGGATCATGCGCGCCCGCAGCGGCTCAATCACCAGGTCCCGACCGTCCACCGTGCGCTCGCGCCGCGGTGGGGCGATGAAGTCCATGTCAGCGGCTTTCATGCGCTCAGGCTCCCGGCTTGGTCAGGCTGTAGTACTGGCCGCCTGCCGAGTTGGCACTGCGCGAGCTGTCCAGCAGCAGGCCGCCGTTGAGCTTCCACTCGCCGAACTCCTCGGTGATCCACTTCGAGTCGCCCTCGGCCGCGAAGCGGAACTTGTAGCCCTCGAAGATCACGCGCGAGCCGTCGTAGGCGTTGGTGCCGTTGAGCATCACGAAGAACTCGGTCTCCGGCGCTTTCAGGGCACCCAGCACCTTCACAGCGCCGGGCGTGTAGCTGGCTTTGAGCGGCTGCACGTAGGGGCCGCCGGTGGCCAGGCTCTTCAGCGTCACGGTGCCAGCAACGGGGTCCAGCTCGTAGTTGGCCGGGTCCACGGTCTTGGCCGCGCCCTGGGTGCTGTCCTTGATGGTCACAGCGCTCACGTTCCGAGCCGGGAGCCGGATCACATTGCCCACCACCAGGTCGGACGGCGCCACCCAGTCCGCGACCGCAGCGGAGGCAGCGACCTCGGTCCAGACACCCGAGGTCAGCAGGCCCAGGGTGTAGTCGTTCAGGGTCTTGAGCGTCATGCTCAGGCCGGCGGACTTGGACTGGGCCATGCGGAAGGCCACACCGCGCGAGGGCTCGCGGCTGGTCTTCATCTCGGCCGTGGGTGCGGTCTGCGTGACGTCGAAAGCCGGCACTTCCCCCAGGTCGAAGCCCGGGCCGATCTTGCCGGCGACGTAGGGGTGCAGGGTAACGATGCCGGCGCCGGAGAAGGGTTGGAACGAGAGATCAAGAGGCATGGTGCGCTCCTACAGTTGAAGGGGGATTTCGAAGGCCAGCGGGTAGAGGCCGCTGACCTTCGTGTAGTCGGGCTTCGGGCCGGTGATCCGCCGGAAGCGCTGGGTGGCGCCAGGCTGATTCACCGGCGACCAGCCCGACAGGGAACGATGAAGCCGAGCCAGCAGCTGGCCGGCCTGCTGATTGCGGGCGTCACGGTTGACCTGGCCGGCATTGCGCAGGTGCAACATCACCAGCCACTGCTGGTAGACCAGCTGAGCCCCCGTGCTCAGCACGCGGCCGGACTCGGCCTGGGGGAAGCGATCACCGGCCCAGCACACGAAAACCACTTTCGGCCGCTGGTCCTCGGCCCCGGCCTGGTCGATCTCCTCAATGCCTTCGACCGGGATCTTGTCGGCCGCCAGCTCGCTGCGCAGCTGAGCTTCGATCAGCGGCTGCAGCACCAGGTAGTTGGTGCCCAGGTCGATCAGGGCGCTCATAGGTCCTCGCGGCCCATGACCTTGGTGCCGGCGTCGAACATCACCGGGCCCAGGCCCTGCAGGGCCGGCGCCTCGGCCGGAGGCATCAGCACGATCTCGCCCTTGGCGACCTTCGCCAGGTAGGCCAGGACCTGCTCATAGGCCTTGCGGTCGCCTTCCCCGGCGGTCGAGCCCAGCAGCCGGTAGTGGGCGATGGTGCAGCAATGCACCTTGAGGATGGCGGGCGGGGTGGCCAGCGGCAGCGCCAGGCGCCCGACCAGGTAGCCGTCGATCTCGGCCGTCGCATCTGCCAGCGCGCGATCCAGCACCACCGCACCAATGGCGCCGGTCATCGGCTCCTGGATGTCGGTGAGCTGCACCAGCCTCGGGGTGCCGAGGCGGTCGATCATGTCCTGCGGGGTTGCGTACACGGGAGATCCTCTACGGGCCGGGGCTGACCACCGCTCTCGGCGAACTTCCGCCCCGGCGTGGGTGGAAAGCCAGATCGACTCCTCGGGCTCGGGCCGCCGCAGAGTCGAAGCGCGGCGGCCGTCGTAGCCCTCTCACGGGGGGCGTCAGGTTTCGGCGGGCTCCTGCTCGCCGGGCTCGGCCTTGATTTCGATCGCTTCCACCAGGAGCATGGGCTCCTCCCTGATGGCCTTGATCTGGTCCTTGCTGAGGTTGGACAGCGGAAGTTCGATGCCTTCGCGCGGGAAGGCGAAGCCGGCGCGGCGGAACACGCCTTGGGGCGAGCAGCTGCGCACGCGCAGGCCCGGTACGGTCTTGGTGGATTTGGCGGTGGCCATAGGGTCTCCGGGTGAACTGATGGCGGTGAAGGCTGTAGCCGAGGCTTACAGCAGCTCGGGGGTCTTCTGGACCGTCAGGCGCTGGTACAGCGTGTTGGATTCACCGCCGTTGGTCAGCTGCTTGTTCACCAGGTCGTTCGCGGCCTCGAAGAGGTTGGGGCTGACGATCAGGTGGGTCGCGTCGATCTTCAGGGGCTTGCCGTTCGGACCCTTCTGGGCCGACATGGCCGTCAGGGCAGCGCGCAGATTGACCGAGTCCAGGGTCTGGCGCGAGCGGAAGGCAAGCTGCCAGAAGGGGCTGAAGCCGAAGCCGGCCCGGCCATCCACGCCGAACACGTACTGCTTCTGGTAGAAGACGTTGGGGTCGCTCAGGTTGAACAGCTTGACCAGGTCGAAGGACTTGCGGGGCTGGTAGATGACGGGCTTGAACACCTTGGAGTTGTCCACCAGATACCAGGCCTCGCCGGCACCGCCCAGATCGTTGGAGACGATGCCATCGCCCACAGGGTGATCGGTGTCGAAGAAGTACTGGCCGTCCGGCCCCAGCGTGGTACCGCCCGCCTTCAGCAGCGCGTATGCCTGGTCCGAGGGGAACGCCTTCACGTTGCGGCCGACCTGCTCGAAGATGGGGCCGTAGACGCCGTAGGAGTCGTCCTCGATAGCGTTGCGCGGGACGCCGTGGGTTTCTTCGAAGTCCTTGTTGGCGATACGGAAGTCGCCCTTGGCGATGTTCTGGATCTCACGGTCGCCCAGCCACTCGCGGATCTGCCCCAGCTCCATCAGGTAGGGGTAGACGTTCTCAGCGGTCTGGCTGGGGATCTCCATGGCGATGGTGTCCATGGGGGTGACGGCGCGGGCCAGGCCGGCCAGGAACTTCATGTTGACGGCCTGGGAGAGGCTGGCAAGGGACTGTTCGTTGACGATCATGTGGATCTCCGAAAGTGCATATCGCTCTGCGCAAGCAGGCGGGAGGTTTTGAGGCTGGGGGCTGGGCTTACTTGGTGAAGTGGACCCAGACGCCCTCGGGCGTCACGTCGTGCACCTTGCCGGCCACGCTGCGCGTGCCGCCGCCGTTGGTCTTGGCCACGGTCTGGTTGTCCACGATGAAGCAGTCGTTGCCGATATCGGCCAGGGCGACCTGGTCGGCGGCGGCAGAGTTGGCGAAAGGCCCCCAGACACCGCGATCCGCCTCGCCCTTGATGGCACCAGCGGCACCGGTCGAGTTGTCGTAGCGGGCGACCGAGATGCCCACGCACACCAGGGTGGCCGAGGTGCTGCCGTTGACCAGGTTGCCGGCCGCGTTGAGGCAGGCGATGACGCCAGACGGGATGAAGGTGTTCGCCGCCAGGCCGAAGGCGCGGCGCGCACCCGGGCGGGACTTGGTGTTGCGGTCGGAAGCGGTTGCGGCCATGGTGGCTCCAGGTAGGGTTGGGTTGGGAGCTGGTGCTCTGGGGGGGCTGAGTCGCCGCTCAGGCCTTGCCGGCCTGGAACTTGATCGCGTCCTCGGCCGAGATGCCGAACGCAGCGAACACGCCCTTGGCCTCGGCGCTCAGGACGGCCGTCTTCTCGGTCGGGTCGCCCTTGCCCTGGGTCTGGGCGGCGCCGGGCACCACAGGCACCGCCTTGTCGATGTAGGCCTTGAGCGCGGCCACATTGGTCTTGCCGAGGTCCAGCGCCCAGTCCTTCATGGCGGGCAGCAGCTTGCCGTCGACCAGGGCCTTGTCGACCAGGCTGGTGACCTCGTCGCCCGCACGGGTGTTTTGCAGCGCGGCGATCTGGCCCTGCAGGGCGGCGATGGTGGCGTCGGCCGTGGACTTGCTGCCGACCAGGGACTGGACGGCGCTCAGGGCCACCGTCATGTCGGCGCCTTCGGTCAGCTGCAGCGCGGTGGCGATCTCTTTGGGCACGCTGGGCGCCTTGACCTGGGCCTGCAGCGCGGCGACATGGGTGATGACTTGCTGCTCGGTGGCATCAGCCTTGAGGCCAAGACCGGCAATGAGGGCGGCGAGAAGGGTCACTTCGTGCTCCTGAGTGGGTGAGTGGGGATTGAGGCCGGACAGCGCGGCGGTGAGCGCGGGGCTCATGCCGAGCAGGCCGGGATAGTTCACGAGGGCGGCCAGGGCGACGCCGGTCACATTGCCGTCGTCGTCATAGGTCATGACCGGGCTGATGTAGAGGTATTCCTCCGCATCGATGTGCGCCGCGGCGGTGTCGGTCCACTTGACCTGGTCGCCGTACAGGCCCTGGCCGGACAGCCAGGCGACATGCTTGATCCAGCCAGCGGCAAGGGCTTTGTGCCCGCCCTGCTGGGCGGTGAGCGTGTGGTGCTCGTAGTCGATGACGATGGGCGTCTGAGCAATGATGGCGTTCATTGCCGCGGCGATCTTCTCGCCCTGGGCGTCGCTGAGCTTCCAGCTCTTGCCCACGCCGGGCCGCCCATCGCGCGCCTTGAATTCACCCGCAGGCAGCAGCTGCACGCGGCCCTTGTCGGCGGCGGACAGTGCGAGCGTGGCAGCGAGGACGGCGGTGAAGGAGCGCATGGCCGGCATGGTCGCGGCCGGCGGCGCTCAGGGGTAGCTAAACCGGTTTACTTCAGCAGACCCTGCAGGAAGTCGTTGACCTCGCCGAGGATGTCCTGGCGGTCTTGCGCGGCCAGGGTGCCGGCGATGGGATCGTCGGTGAGCAGCTGGCGCCGCGGCAGGCCTCGCCGCGACCCCGTCTCATGCGGCATGGCGTAGGGCACGCCAAAACCCCATTCGACCGAGGCGTCGCCGGCCGCGCGGCTCAGGCTGTCGCGCATGCGGCGCGTGCGCTCGAGGAGCGAGCCCGGCACTTGGCCGCCGTTCTTCTTCTTGAGCTGGGCCAGGGTCGAGGCGGCGGCGGGGAGCCAGGCCGTACCGTCAGGCGCGCGCTTGGTGTCGAAGCGCAGCTGAACATTCGCCACCATGCGGGCGCCGATGGCGTCCATCAGCTCGCTGGGGCGAGTCATGCCGCGTATGGCCGCCCCGAGGCGGGCCTGCAGCTCGCCCTCGGCGTCCAGCTCGATGATGAAGCGGTCGCTCAACGCTGCCCCCACAGCACGCGGTACCGGGCGGCACCGTAGCGCTGGCCGGCCGGCTCAATGCCCACCACGCGATTGGCCGGGATCGGCCCCAGCTGTGCCGCCTGGCCCGTCGCCAGTTGCACCTGGATGGCGAGCATCCCCGGGACAGGTGTCATGCCGTAGGAAAGCGGCGCGAGCGCGTTCTCCACCAGATAAACGATGCGACTGTTGTCCTGCAGGTCCTGAAGCACAGCACGCGTGCGGGCCATCATTTCGGGGAGGGCCTTGTACTGGGCGGCCAGGGCGGCAGCGTCGCCGCTGGTGGCCAGGGCGGCGGCCAGGTCGGTGTCGCGCAGCGCCACCACGGCCGTGCCGAGCTGGACCTGCGAGGACTCCAGGGCGCGCACCGTGGCGGGCGCCAGGGCGCCCAGCATGCGCTGCTCGCCACTGGCCTTGAGCTTGCCGCTGGCGATGCGCTGCACGAAGGCGCCGAGGCGGGCCGTGGAGCCGGTGACCAGGGCCGGGTGGTCGGCCTGGGCCTGGGCCACGGCCACCGCACCAGACAGCGGCGCCGCCGCGAGGGCCTTGCGCAGCATGCTGTCGTTCAGCTCGGCGTCCCGGGCCCGGCCGGGGATGTAGCCAAAACCAGGATCAACGCCACGCGGCACCGCGCTGACCTCGCCGCTGCGCGGGTTCACATAGGTGACCAGGTCGACCGGCGGCGCCTCGAAGGTGAGCTTCTCACCGGCCGCCTGGCGGCGGTCGATGTCCTTCTGGCTGAGCGCGAAGACGGTGCAGCGGCATTTCCAGCCGCAGGGGGCGAAGTGGGTGAGCCACCAGGAGTGGCCCACGGGCAGCACGACACCGTCCCAGGGGCGGTGGCTGGCCCGCACCTGCTCGTCGCGCATGGTGCGGTACATCAGGAAGGGCAGACGCGCCTTGCTGCGCTCGATCTCCTCCCAGCGACCGGCGGCGAAGCTCTGGCGGACGTTCACGCCGTAGATCAGGCTCAGGCGCCGCTCGTCGAAGCGGGTGACCCGGCGCTCCCCGGTGGCCGGGTCCTGGATCTCCACATCGCCCCAGAAGCCCTTGGCGGTCAGGCGGGGCACGATGTCTTTCTGAAAAGCCCGCAGGTCGCGCCCCTCGCGGATCGCCGCGTCCAGCTCGTCCTTGAAGATCTGCAGCACGTCCAGGCGCATGACACCGGCCACGGCGAACATGCGGCTGTGTTCCTCCTGCCAGACGTCCTGCCAGGCGAAGGACGGCTGCAGCAGCTCGCGGCGCTGGAAGGCGGCGATGGCCTCAGTGGGCTCCACCACGCCCAGGCGCAGCGTCGAGGGGATGGGCGTCGGCATGTCAGCCTCGGCTCAGCAGCTGCAGGGCGCCACGGGCAGCCCAGCGGAGGTTGCGCTGCTGCCGGCGGCGCCGCTTGTCGGCGGCGATCTCCACGGCGGCCTGGTGGCCATGCTGACGCGAGGCCAGGGCAATGGCCGCGGCAGCCGTGAGCAGGTGCGGGTGGTAGCGGCGCATGCTCAGGCCTCGCCGGTGATGTCGAGATCGGCCTGGCCCGCCAGGTTGGCCGCGAAGGCCGCGCGGGCCAGCGTCTCGCCCAGGGGGCGGCCGTCCATGCGCTCGATCAGCTGCGGCAGGCGCGCGGCGAAGGCGCCCAGGGTTTCGCCCTGCTCAACGCCTTTTTGCAGCTCGGCCAGCAGCGGCTCCACCATCGGGGCCAGCGCGGGACGCCACGCCCCCACCGCGTCGTCGACCAGGTCATCCAGCGCATCACGGGGTTCGCCACTGGCGGGCAGCTGGCCGGCCAGTGCCGCCGTCTTCGCGGGCTTGGGAGCCGGCGCCGGGGGCACGGTCTCAGCGCCGGGGGCCGCAGCCGGGCCGCGCAGGATCTCCTCGCCGTCCCGGGCCATGGGGATGCGCAGGCGGCGGTGCAGGCTCTCCACCCCGATGCGCATGCCGGCGCCGGCCAGCTTGGGCAGGGCCTCCGCGTAGAGATTCAGGTCCTCCGGCTCCGGCACATCGATCTGCAGGCGCGGCAGGCGGCGCGGGTCAGCCCCCGGAATGTTGAACATCACCAGGGGATGGACCACCTGGGCTGTCAGGCTGGCGGCGACCCGGGTGGCATCGCTCTTGAGAATGTCCAGCCGCACCTCGTTATGCACATTGCCCAGCGCCTGGGTGCCGTGCTGGCCCTCGCCGCTGGTGAGCGTCTGGCCCAGGATGGCCTTGCTCTGGGCGGCATCCATCGCATCCATCATCACCTGGAAGGGCTGATGGGTGCCCTGAGCGGCGTTCTGGAACTCCACCTTCATGCCCTGCGGGATGATGCCGGCCGCGTTGTGGCCGATCTGGACCACGGCCTGCAGCAGCTTGCGCTTCTCGTCGTCGCTGGCCCCGGCCGGGTAGGAGCCCAGGCGCAGCGGCAGACCGTAGATCTCCAGGAACTCGGCCAGGTCGCGGTGGGCGTAGTTCTTGAACAGGTAGGGGAAGGCCAGCACCCGGCACAGGGCCATGCGGGAGAGGTAGCCGCTGCGTGCCCGGTGGATGTGCAGGAGCCAGTTGTAGCGCTGCAGCTCGACCCCGTAGGCCGAGGCTTCATCGCGCAAGGTGAACCGGTCGCGGTTCTCGTTCAGGGTGAGCCAGCGCTGCGGCCGTGCGGCGAAGCGGGGCTGACGGGTGCCCTGGTCCAGCTCCCACCACATCTCAATCGGTTTGAAGCCCTTCAGCACCGCGTCCATCATTTCCAGGATCACGGACTCTTCGAACTCGGGGATGGCGCGCATCCACTCGCGTGCCTGGTCGGCCCACTTCTTCTCGGCCGCACTGGCCCCCTCGGGCGGGACGATGTCCCATTCCAGCATGGCCACGGCAGTCTTGCGCTTGGACAGCTCGCTGTAGATCTGGGTGTCGCGCTCCTCCATGTCGTCGGCCAGCTCCAGCTGGCGGATCAGGTCGCCTTGCTCGGCGGCCTGCAGGATGGCGTTCAGGCGGGCGGGCGTCAGGCCGCGGGCGGGGTGGGCGTCGAACTCGCGGCGCAGCCAGCCGACGTTGGGACCGCCGCGGTCGGCGCGTTCGGTCTGGGGCTCGGCCAGGCGGCCCAGGTCCAGGGGCTGACCATCGGGGCCGAGGATGGTGGATTTCATGGTTTCGCCTCGTTCTGAAAATCGGGCCTGTGGGCGTTTAAAAGCGGCGGGTCGCTGCGACGGGAGCCGGGCGGTCCTGATCGCGGCACCAAGGCCGTTCATGAACGTTCATGAACGACGGCACATTCGATGGGGAGCCCTGCAAACGCATCACCAGCCCCGGTCGTAGGCAGAAACTGCGGAGGCAAGGTCATCAGCCGCAGCGTTGGAGCGCATGGAGCCGCGTCGCTCGCCCGAGCCTTCGGAGCCGTGCTTGGCCGGACCTGGCGTGAAGTCGATCTCGCCGGCCTCGCGGAAGAAGGCGTAGATGGCCAGCAGCAGGGAGACCGCGAAGTCGCCGTGGCGCTTGAGCTTCTCGCCACCCTCGGCCGCCGCGGCCTTGGCGGCAGCACTGCCGGCGGTGTCGCCCTTGGGCAGCTTGGGAATGCCGTCGATCAGCTGGATCGCGCGCAGGTCATCGCCGAGCTGCACATCGGCCGGGATCTCGGTCAGCGTGCCGTCTTCTAGGCCTGCCTTTAGCTTGGGCATGTGGTCCAGGTAGAAGGCGTTGTTGAGCATGACCCGCTCGATCATCTCGGTGCCGTAGCGCTGGGCCGCCTTCTCGGCCAGGGCCGAGCCGTTGCCGCCGGCATCCATGGCGCCACCCCGAAAGCGCGGCAGGCGGTCGATGATGTAGAAGAGGATCTGCTCCTGGCACGCGAAGGGGCAGTTGAACAGCTCCAGCTGCAGGCGCACTCGCTTGACCAGGTCGACGCCTTCTTCCAGCACCGTGATCGAGCTGAGGTTGCGGTTGCGTGCGAAGTCCTCGCCGATGACATGCCGCAGCGCGGGATTGAGCCCAGCCAGTACCGGGTCGATGTGCTCGCGCAGCCAGCCGTCGATGGCGTAGGTCCGCACCGCCTCGCTCAGCCAGGCGAAGTCGTCATTCCAGGAACCCCGCACCAGTGCCGGGCCGGCCGGGAATGGCGTGCGGGTCATGCGCTGGTGGATCAGCGCCAGGCTCAGGTAGCGACCGCTGCCCTGGCTGGGGATCACGTCCAGTTCCTCGGCCGCGTCGTCGCCATAGAAGCCCCGGGCGGCCTTGACCCACTCGGCCTCGGCCTCGGCCGTCCAGGGGATACCGCGGCGCAGGCACACGCGACGGTAAAGGCCCTGAGCCACCGCCAGGTCAAACGTCACCCGGTGCACCGTGGCTTTGCCGCGCTTGCCGGCCCGCACCTCCTCGATCAGGCCGTTGAAGGGGTTCTCCACGCCGTCATGCGTGGACCAGATGCGCACCTTGTCGCCCCAGAGCAGCATGGCCATGGCCGCCTTGAGCAGGCCGGCCAGCTCGGGCGCGAAGGCGGCTTCGTCGATGCCGATGGTGCCCTGCTTGCCGCGCAGATTGGTCGGGCGGCTGGACAGGGCCACGATGCGGCGCCCGGTCTTGGGGAAGTTGACCTCGTAGGTCTTGATGAAGCGCTTGGCCGCGTCAGCGATATCGGCGCCGTCGTCATACAGACCCTCGCTGATCTCGGTGGCCGCGTAGTCGAAGGCGCGCGCCCACATGGCACAGGCCTCGACGAACTCTCGCGCCATGTCCTGGGTGGCCGAGATATAGAAGTAGTTGCTGCCGCCCTCGCTGGCGGCCAGCAGCACCGCATCGGAGGCCTCGGCCCAGGTCAGGCCGACCCGGCGCCCCTTCTCGCAGATCTTGAGCTGGGCGTCATCGGCGACCCAGGCCTGCTGGTAGGGCAGCAGGACCGAAGGCGGCATGTCTGCCTGGTCGGGGTGGCTGACCAGGTCGTCGAGCGGCGAGGTGATCATGCCGGGGCCTTCGGTTCGCCCTGGCTGGGCTCACGCTTGACGATGCCCAGGATGTTGGCGCGGATCTCGGCCACGGTCTTGGCGTCCATGCCGCCCTTCTTGGCGAGCTTGCTGATCTTGTCAGCTGCGGCCTTGGCGCGCTGGTCCAGCTCGTCGGCCCACTTGGCCTGGCTGACCCGGGCCCGGCTCAGGCGGGACAGGCCCAGGGCGGCCTCGTTCATGACCGCCAGGCGTGCGGTCGGGTCCGTGATCTCCTCGCTCTCACGCACCTGCAGCAGCACGTCGAACATCTCGGCCTGGACGATAGCCATGGCGGCGGCGCTGCGGTTGTCACCCGGGTCGGCCGCCGTCTCGGCGATCAGCCTGGCCGCCTCGGTGGCCATGCGCACCGACTCCTGCGCGCGCTTGACCCGCTGGCTCTCTGCCCCCACCGCGCTCTTGCCGATGGAGATGGCCACGCCGGCATCCTTCATCAGCGCGTTGAGCTCTTCGGTGATGCTCGCGATGTCGCCGAAGGCGCGCTCCACGAAGGTCCCGTGCAACCACTCTCGGATGTCTGGCGGCAGCTTGGCGATCTTGCCCACGGGCGGCATGTCAGCCTCCCGGCGCAGGTTGCTGGACACCCGGCACCACGGCGCGGCCGGTGGCCACGTCCAGGCCGCGGGTCGTGAGCGTGGCGATGGACACACCCAGTTCCTTGACCAGGCTGAGCAGACCCTGCTCGTGCAGCCAGGCCAGGTCCTGTTCGATGCGGTCGGCGCTCACCACATGGCCCATCACGTCGGCGTAGCGGCGTAGCAGGTAGGCGTTGGCACGGTACTGGACGGCGCTCTCCAGGGCCTTGAGCAGGACCAGGCGGCGGTCGGAGGTTTGGAAGTCGGCGAAGCTCATTTGGCGCTCAGCAGGTAGTTCTCGATACGGTTGAGCTGGGTGCGCACGGTGCTCATGTTGTCGGCCAGGCCCTCGGTGCGCTCCGCGATCTGCTTGACCGTGCCCTCCAGCTCGGCCAGCTCCTCACTGGTGGGCATGTGCTTCAGCTCGGTCTTGATCTGCACCACGTCGCTCTTGATGGTGGCCAGCTCGGCGCCGTGCTCGGTACGCAGGGACTCAACCGCAGCACCCGCGTCCTCGCCAGGCTTGCGCAGGAAATGGCTGATCGTGAGCAGCACATTCCAGAGGAACAGCAGCGCGGGAATCCAGGCTTTGATGTCGTCGATCATGGTGGGGTGTTGGTTGTCGGCATTGGCGTGGAATCAGGCGGGGCTTTGCGTGGCCATACGCCACTCATTCACCTTGGAGACCAGCCACTGCTCGTTCTCGATGCAGGGCCGGTGCGTGCCCCATCGGGCGCCTTGCAAGATGTCTACCACCTCAGATGCACCGAGGCCGCCGCGCTGAGCCAGGCGCTCCAGCGTCTGGCCGCCGTGGTTTCTCTGGGCCTGGGCCTCATGCGGCGCGATGAAGTCCCAGGGGATCTCTTTCAGCAGCGTGGCGCCCATGATGGGCATGGTCGATCTGGTCATAGGGGGCAATCAGCGGCAGTAGGTGTTGAACCATTCGCTCCAGAGCATCGGCTCGATAAGCCCTGCGTCGCGCAGCGAGGCGACGTACTCGACCAGCTGGGTGTGCTCGCTGATGGCCATCGTGTAGGCGTCAGAGCTGGTCGGGCCGAAGTCGTGGCCATTGACCATCGCAAACCCGCCAACGCTGCGCCAGGCGTCGATCTCGGCGATCATCCCGGCGGCATCCTTTGTGTTGCCGAGCGTCGTCAGCGAGTTGAGGAGCCACCTCGTCTTGTCACCTGCGCGAATGCATTGATCAGAGTGCGCGCGGTACGCGTAGGCCGCCCCTGCGGCCCGCGCACTGAGGAACCCTGCGGCCTTGAGCCCATCAATGGCCCCATTGGTGAAAACTGACTGCACCCAGGCGTGGTGATCGGGGCCGTCACCCTTGATGCCCAAGGCGCGCAGCCAGTCGCGCACTTCGATAACCTCCCGAACATAGCGCTCATCACCCGCGAGATTGACGTTGGTATGGGTGGACGAATGGGTCACCATTTCAAATAGCCCCGAGGGATCCTGGGCCATCTCCAGAACCTGCTGGGCCGTCATGTAGCCGGCAGTTCCGATGGCGCCACTGATCACCGCCAAGCTCATGGGGATGCGGCAGGCTTTGAACAGGGGGTACACGTGGCTATAGATCGACGCGCGCGAGTCGTCATAGGTGAAGATCAGCGTCGGCTTCGGCCTGGGTTGCTTGATGCCAAGTGCGCCAATCCAGAAGGACACCGGTTCGGCCTGCGCAGCCGTAAGAGCGAGCGAGATGCGCAGGCGACGCGCCACCTTGTTCACATACGCGCCGGTCTCGGTCCATGAGATCCCGCCGGCTTTCGCCTTGTCCACGTGATAGACGATCCACTCGTTATCGCGAGTGCTTTGCGAGTAACTCGCCGGACCTTGCCCCCAGCTCAAGGTGTTGTTTGCAAAGCCGGAAGCGTCGCCGATGAACAGGTTCGGGCCGTTCGTTGCGGATAGCTTGCTACAGCGGAACGCCAAGACGGTGCCTGAGAGGTCCCAGGCCCGCGGCATGATTGCGGTCTCTCCCAAGGTGCCGAGGAAGCCGCTGGTGGTCCCTGGTGGGAAGGTGATCTTGATGCTCGGGCGACCGTCGAACAGCACCGTAGGGTCGATCTCAAACGTGACGCCCGCCCCCGCTTTGTTGTCCCACGCGGCGAGGTTGTCCATCGGAACAAAGTTCCTGACGTTGCCATAGGTCCCGGCCTTCGGAGTCGCCGACACCCCACCCACGCGACCAATCGATTTCAGGCCCATGTCAGACCCCCTTGCCGTAGTGCAGCGTGAGGCTGGTGGCGCCGTCGCCGATCACAGCGATATGGGTGGCCGAGCCTTTGCCCAGCGCGATCAGGGTGCCTGCAATCACGCGGACGCCCGTGGCCTTGTCGACCGTCCCATCGGAGCCGCAGAAGAGGATGTAGGCGTCAGAGCTGCCGCGGTTGTCCAGCAGCGCGTCGGTCGCATGGCGGGAATCCGCGTTCAGCGCGTGCAGGGCCGCAGCGGTTGTGACGGGGACCACCTGGCCAGGCTTGGTTGCAGAGAAGTTGTCGCTCATGTCATTCCTTGTTTGCCTGGCGCAGCAACCCAGTCAGCTCGTCGAGCTGGCTGCGGTCCTGGGCGCAGAGGCTGGCGTTGAGGGCGTGGTTGGCCCAGAGGTCCTGGACGGATCGGCCGGCTCCAAGAGCACAGGCTGGTGCGCCGGGGTCATCAGCCGGGCAGGCACCGGCGGCCACGGGCCGGCCGGCAAGGGCGCTGTTCCACAGGCGCAGACCACCCAGGGTGACAACAGCACCAGGATCAGCATGCGCAGGCTCGCTGCCCAGCTGCTGCAGCGCCTCCGGTGCAGCGGGCAAGCCTGGCGAGAGGGCTGCTTTGGCTGCGGGGCAGACCGATGGGAGGGTGACCAGGCGGGCATGGGTGATCTCCTGCTGAACGGTGGCTTGGTGGGCGACCAGGCTGGCCACGGTGGCCTGGTGGGCGTCGACGGCCGCCGCGCCCTGGTCCACGGCTTCAGCGCGCTGCTGCAGGCTGCGCTCCCGCTGCTGCTGCAGATCGGCCGCCGCGCGGTCAGCCTGCAGCTGCCAGCCCAGACCGAAGCCAATGAGCAGCAACAGCAGGCCCACCAGGCCGGTGGACGCCAGGCGGGCGGCCAGGGGCTGCAGCGCCTTCATACGCGAGGCTCCTGCGGTGCCTCGGCCTGGGCGGGGGGCTGCAGGGCGGTGGGCTGCGCGATCAGGCGCAGCACGGCGATGGCGATGCCGAAGGCCGCAGTCACCCAGGGCCACACGTGGGCGGGCACCAGGGCCTGCACGAAGGGGAGCGCGTCGGCCTGCAGGAGGCTGAGCGCGGCCAGCAGGGCCGCGGCCTGGACGCTGCTCAGGCGCCAGCAGCGGCGCCATTGGGGGATGACGTTCATGCTCGGGCACCTCCGCCGGGTGTGGCGGTGAAGATGTGCGCCGGGTCCGGCTCCATGCCCCGGGCCAGCCACTGCTCCACCGAGAAGCCGGGGCAGGTCTTGAGCCACTCGGCGGGCTCGATGGCGCCGCTGCGGTTCAGATCGGGCGAGAGGTCGCGGTGGCCGCACACGCCCGGGCGCACGGCATTGCCGGACTGCAGGGGGATCTTGAGGGTGCTGGCCAGAGCCGCGACCAGGCGGGCGAGCGTGCCCCACTGGGGCTCGCTGTAGCGGGCCTCGCGCTCGGCGCCGCCGACCAGGCAGATGCCCACGCTGTAGGCGTTGTGGCCGCTGACATGGGCGCCGATCTCGGAGAGGTGCCGGCCCGTGTAGTGCCGGCCGTCCACGTCAATCACGTAGTGGTAGCCGATGCTCTGCAGCTCGACATTGAAGCTGCGCGCCAGAGGGCTGGAGCGGCGAAAGCCGCGGGCAGCGTGCCAGCCGTTGATGACGGTGGCGGCATCCCAGGGCCCGATGGGCCGGCCGCTGGGCGTGGCCGAGCAATGCACGACCAGCAGCGAGATCAGGCGCTTGATCTCGGCGCTGGCGGGAAGCGAGGGGGTGGAGGCGGCGGACTGCATGCGGGCATGGTCGCCCGCGAGGCCGCGTGGGGGTAGCTAAACCGGTTTACGTCGCTTCTTGCGGCGGTTCTGCGGCGGCGTCAGCGTCCACGCCAAAAAGGTCCCGCAATTGTTGGTCGGTGAACTTATCAACCTGTGAAAAAGCAGCTTGAAGGTTCTCCAGGTTAAGCGGAGCACCTATCTCATCTCTGACGCTCGCGAGCACAGGAACAACCAAAAGGCGAAGCCTCTGAAAGGAATCCAGCGCAGTTTTATAGAGTTCCATCTGAAGAGGACGGATCTGCTTTACTTGCTGCTCCCAACCCTTCGTGTTCCTATCCAATCGCTGTAGCAGGTCTGTGACCTCGCGATGCCGGGCGTTTTTTCCTGGATCAATGGCATCGCCGAGTGTCATCGGACCGAGGCTGGATTGCAGTTCCTTAACCTGCTCCCGGATTCTGTCCATTCTGGACCTATGGAACTCGATCAGCTGATTCGCCAAGACTGAAGGCCGCCGGGCCAACCGTAGCTTAAGGGACGTCGCTTCGTACTCAGCCATGAAGCTAGCAATCCCGAGCGCGGTTTCTTCAGACGCTACAACGTAGACCTTTCCGATCTTTGCTGATACTGCATCGAAAGGTGCAGTCGCCTCGTCGTCTTTCAGCCGCGGGTTAGCTAGCCGAACAATCGAAGCAAGAGCCTCCTCGATAACAGTGGCTACTTCCATATAGACGTCGCGTCTAGTTTGGAGGAGCACATCTGCAAGCTTCTGTCTGCGATCGTTCTGATGCTGTGTTCGGAGGTTCCAGCGGCTGACAGCATTGTTGACCAGCACGGCAACTAAGGCGACCACCGCCGTGATCAGTCCAGCAATGAGGGAGTCAGGAAAGTTCCTGAGGCGAACTAGTGTCTCGGGCGCCATCAGCAAGCCAGCAATAGCCCCGAGTACCAAAAAGAAACCGGAAACAGTCAGCTTCTTTACCTTATCCCGAAATGAACTCCGGCTCGAGCGCGAGATGTCACTGCTCATGGTGCTCGTGTTTTACACACCCCAGAAGGTCAAAGTACGCACCAACGGTTTCCCGCTATCGGGCACTAGCCTCCGCCAGTCTGGCGTCATGGAGTAGTCGGGCAACTCCCAAATTTCAGCTACCTGCCAGCCAGACTTACTCTTCTCCATCACATAACGATAGCGATTCGCAACCTCTCTGGCCCGTTCATCCCTCTGTGTCAATTCGGCGCCGGCTGGAATAGGCGATGTGTTCTTGATGGTCACCAGAATGACTGCCCGCGACTCACTTTCGACCTTGACCTCCACAATGTCACGCGCGAAAGAATCCGGTTTCTGCTCCTTGGCGGCGTGATAGTTCCCAACTTGGCCTGTGCTTACTTGGCGCACAAACTCGTCAGCTTCCTTTACCTCTGCCAGCGCACGGTTCTCCAACCAAGCGCGCTGAGCAATCTGATAGTCACGCGCCACCCAGTAGGACTTGAGCGCCTTGTCCGGAGTAGACATATCAGCCTTCTGGGGCGCCTGGATGGGTTCTTTGACTCCTACTCCCACCTCTGCCGGCGGCGTGCCTCGCTGACAAGCCGACATCGCGGCCGCGATGGCCAAGGCAGTGAGGATCGTCCACGTATTTTTCATCGTTCGTATCTCCCTAAAAAACGAAGATGGCCACTCCAGTTAAGCCCTCTTGGCCGCGATGGTTCGCTTCTCTTTCGCAGACTTCTTCTCTGCCCGAATCTTGTCCTTCTCGACGCGACTCAGCACAACGTCAAGCTGATCAGCATCCAGATAGCCAGTGCGCGCCGCAGCACGCCAGACGTCTTTTGCCCTCTCGAACTCACGCCGCTCGCATAGAACTCGCGAGGCTCTGTCGAATGTACTCACCAGGGGCCAGCCGGCGCTCGAGTAAGGCTCTGGCTCAACATACGTGGCACCAACCAAGGACGAGATCTGCTTGGCCCTCTCGGCGGTAGCTTCGTATGTTGCCCGTTTGTCAGCCTCAAGCCCTGCGAGAAGTTCTGGGAGTTCCTGGATATGAAGCCAGGCAATGGACAGCAGCTCTGTGGCGATGCCGGCCTCAGAGCGCCGCCTGTAGAGCGCCTCAACCAAGCTTTGCAAAAGGTGATGTCTGTCGACTGGATTGGTATGCACTGCTACGGCAGCCCGCATAGCTGTTAGATCCGCCGAACTCCAAGCGTCAAACACTGCATCTGGGGTGACCTGCTGCCCCATCCGCGTAATGAAGCGCCGCGTGCTCATGGCACTCTCGAACCGATTCGAGCGATCTTCGAGCGGTGCTCGAGGTCTTTGCCTGGCCGGATTCTCACCGTCTCTCTTAGCATCTCTCCTCCCCCTATTCGTATACAAGCAGACTTCAGCGAGTCCTGGGCCAAACCATTCGGCCTGCAACGTGCACCTTTATTGCACCGGGCCTGACCACCTCAGGTTCGTAGGCCGGGTTATCGCTTTTGATCACAAGAGAGCCGTCCAGCTTGTGCTGCACCCTCTTGACCAGTACGTTCCCGGCCACCCTGATTACGTAGACGCCGCTGGTGTCTACCTTGCTTACGTGGGTGTCAATGACGATCGTCTCGCCGTCAACCAGAGTTGGCTCCATGCTGTCGCCGTGGACACGTACCGTTGCCAGTCCATCTGTTCTCCCGAACGTCTCTTGCATCCAGCGGCGGTCGAACGCCATGACCCCTGCGTCATTGAAGTCCATATCTTCAGCCGCACTCAACCCACGTCCGGCAGACGCGTCTCGGTACTTTGGTATCACCTGAAACTCCCTCTTGATGTGCCTGTGCTCGTACAGCACCGGAAGCACCAGAGGCGTTGTCTGCCGCGCGCGGAGGGTGGTCATCGCTGCGAGCGCTGCGCCCAAGAAATGGGCACTCCCAATGGTCGGATCGAGCACGGTGAGCTTGTCCCTCGGAGCCCCTGTGCTTTCTGTGCCGTCCTCGGATCTTTCGACCAGATCCACAGGGGACTTTAGTAACCGCTCGCCACCAAGGATGTAGACCACATCCATCCGCGCGGCCAGCGCACGCGCAAGCACGTCTCCACCAGGCACGGCCTTGCTGCGCTCGTACTTCCCAAGCATCTCCCGCGATACGCCTAGGAGCGACGCTAGGGAATCTTGATTCTCACCCAGCCGCAGACGCTCTTCCCGTAGGCGGTCGCCCATGGTTTTGGAATCAGAGTTCACAAAAGGCCTTGCAGAAGAGATTGTTTGTTCCCATAATCACCAACACGCACTTTTGTTCTCATGCTCACACCAGTAACCACCAATCCACACCCCTAAGAGTAGGGAGGGTTACCTGGGGTAACGCGTGGGGACGAAGGCAATTCCTCGGCACGCACTTGTGCGTACCAAGTCACACGATTTTGCACGACACATGGCCAAGAAACCCGCTGTGAAAACCCATGCCGAAGTGCGCGCCGAGTTCAACCGGCGCGGTGAGTCCATCGCCGGATGGGCTCGGAAGCACCAGTTTGGCTACAGCCTGGTTTGCGAGGTCCTGTCCGGCCGGAAGAAGTGCAAGCGCGGGCAGTCCCACCGGATTGCGGTGCTGCTCGGCTTGAAGGACGGCGAGATCGTGAACTGAAGCGAGTTCCATCCACCACTACGAAAGGGCCTCCCATGATCAAGAACCCCACCTATCACCGCCGCCGCACTGAGCGCCTACGTCGCGAGGAAGCTCGCCGCGCCCTGGCCGCCGAGCGCAAAGCCATCGCTCCTGAGATTGAAGCCGTCCGCCAGGCAGTCCAGCAGGTTGCTCTGGCGGTGACCTTGGGCGAAGCCGGCTATGGCGCTCCCCGCCCAAGCTCGCAAGCCCACTGACCCCGGGGAACTCCATGAGCAGCACCCCGATGAACCGCGATCTCAAGAAGTACGCGAACGACGGCCAGCAGCGCCTGCTGAGCCTGATCACGCTGCTGGCCGGGCACGAGATCACGGGCATGGCCCCGGCCGATATCGCCCGGCAGCAGGGATGCACGCCCAGCGTGGTCACCCGCGACCTGGCGAACCTGCAGCTGGCTGGCTTCGGCGAGCAGGTGCCTGAGACCAGCCGCTGGCGCCTGAGCCCGCAGATCGTGCAGATCGCGCTGAAGCACATGCGCGCCCTGGATGCCGCCGAGCAGCGCCTGGCGGATGTGCGCAACCGCTTCAGCCGCACCTAGGAGATCCCTCGCATGAGCACCACGCACTTCTCCCCCTCCACGCCGCCGAGCGCGGCCACCAAGGTGGCGGCATCGCTGCTCGCCTGCGGCAGCAACAGCGAGCAGGTGGCCCGCTACTTCCTGAGCCTGGGCCAGAACGACGCGCAGCAAGCCCTGCGTGTTCTGAACGAGACCCACGACGAGTTTGACCAGCTGTTCACCAGCGTGGCCATCCATCTGCGCGCGGGCCAGCTGCTGCCTGCATCCCCCACCACCACGCCCTCCAACACCTGATATGGCACGACAAAAGACACCCCAGGCGGCGCCGGTCGACGCCGCCGTGAACCACCAGGCCCTGGCTCAGGCCGGCCGCGCCGCCACCGAGCTGGTGCTGCTGGACGAGCAGCACCAGACCCGTGTGCGTGCCCTGGCAGCAAGCCTGGGCTATCAGCTGCCGGCTGACGCGACCGACCCCGACCTGATCCAGCGCGATATCGCCGCCAACATGCGCCGCTCAGTGGAGGCGGTGCTGGAGGTGGGGCGCGGCCTCTGCGTGCTCAAGGAGACTTGCCAGCACGGCACTTTCATGGCGCGGCTGGATGTTCTGGGCATCGAGGCCCGGGTGGCTCAGAAGTTCATGGCCTCGGCCTTCAAGTTCTCAAATGCGGCGACGTCGCCGCTTTTGAAGGCGGCCGGCAACCAGTCCAAGCTGTTCGAGCTCTTGGTGTTGGATGACGAGCAGATGGAGGAGCTGGTGCTCACGGGCCAGACCGGCGAGCTGGCTCTGGACGATGTGGCCACCATGAGCGTGAAGGAGCTGCGCGCCGCGGTGCGCGAGGCCCGGGAGGGCCTGGCCGCCAAGGACGGCGTGATCTCCAGCCAGGCGGACAAGATCAACCAGCTGGACGAGAAGCTGAACCGCCCCTTCAAGCCCAAGAAGGGCGACCCGGCCAAGACCGCCGCCGAGGCCGCCGCGCTGCAGGCGCTGGCCGAAGCGGTGAACGGGGCTGAGGTGCAGTTCGCACAACTGGCGGTGGTCGCGGCCGAACTGTCGGATCACAGCAACGCTGCCATCCGCGAGCGGGCGCTGCAGGGGGTGCAGTACCTGGTGTCGCGCATGCGCGAGATCGTCACGGACAACTCGCTGGAGGTGACCGTTGACGACGAGACGCTGGGCGGCCGGCCCGAGTGGCTGGGCAAGGCCCAAGACTGACGCGAGGCCCCACGCATGCCGCCTATCCTCACAGCCCCCCAGACGCTCTACCTGCACCAGGTGCAGACCGAGCTGGCCGCCGCGCCGCATGGCGGCAAGGCCGAGATCGTCCAGCGTGCCGCAGCGCACCTGGGCGTGTCGGTGGCAACCGTGCAGCGTTGGCTCAAGGAACACATGGGCCGGGACACCGGGCGCAAGCGCCGGGCCGATGCAGGCCGCCGCGATGTGAGCGATGCCGACCTGACGGCGATCAGCGCTGCGCTGCTGGGCACGTTTCGGAAGACCGGCAACCGCATCATGACGTTCGACACCGCGGTGGAGATGCTGCGCGCGAATGGCGTGATCAGCACGACGCTGACGGCCGGCCGCCTGGCCACGGTGCTGACCGAGCGCGGCCTGCACCCGAACCAGCTGACGCGGCCGGAGCCGGCCATTGAGCAGCGCAGCCTGCACCCAAACCATGTGTGGCAGGTGGACGCCTCGGTGTGCGTGGCCTACTACCTGAGCAACGCGACCGGCCTTCACGTCATGGACGAGAAGCAGTTCTACAAGAACAAGCCGGGCAATGTGTCGCGCATCCAGCAGGAGCGGCTGATTCGCTACACGGTGGCCGATCACTTCTCGCACGAGCTGCTGACGCGCTACTACCTGGGCAGCGAGTGCGCGTTGCACCTGACCGACTTCCTGATCTGGGCGATGCAGCCCAAGACCAGCCACATCGTGCACGGCGTGCCCTTCATCGTGCAGATGGACATGGGCTCGGCCAACACCAGCGCGATGACGAAGAACCTGCTGGAGCGGCTGGACGTGCGCCTGATGGTGCACGAGCGCCACAACTCCCGCGCCAATGGCTCGGTGGAGAAGGCCCACCACCTGGTGGAGATCAACTTCGAGAGCGCGCTGAAGTTCGCACGGGTCCAGAGCCTTGAGGACTTGAACGAGAAGGCGCTGGTGTGGGCCAACCACTTCGGCGCTACGCGCAAGCACAGCCGACTGGGCAAGCCGCGCCACGACGCCTGGATGACGATCACCGCGGACCAGCTGCGCCTGGCGCCCGAGGAGGCTCTGATGCGCGAGCTGGTCGGCACGCACCCGGTGGACCGCCGCGTCAGCAACAACCTGACCGTGACCTTCTCGGTGAAGGGCCACGGGTCAGCCGAGTACGACGTGCGCCACCTGCCGGGCGTGATGGCCGGCGCCAAGGTGCCGGTGGTGGTGAACGCGTTCCGCGTGCCGGCGGTGGATATCGGACATGCCGACCCGGAGACCGGCGAGCTGCTGTGGATGACGGTGGAGCCCATTGCGCTCGGCGCTGACAACCGCCGGGCGGATGCCCCGGTGATCGGCCAGCAGCTGCGTGCCGCACCTCGCGGCCTGCTGGAGCACAACCGCGATGCGGTGATGCAGCTCGCCTATGGCGGCCAGGACGCTGACGAGGCGGCCCAGGCCCAGGAGAAGGGGGCGCTGGTGTTCGGCGGCGAGGTCGACCCGTTCAAGGTGGCGGCCGAGGCCAAGCTGCCCGCCTACCTGCCGCGCCGCGGCACCGAGCACCCCCTGCAGGTGCGCCAGGCCGAGGTGGCCCGCCTGAACGTGGTGGAGGCCTGCAAGCGCCTGTTGGGTCTGCTGGGCGAGCACTACACCACCAGCGTGTATGCGTGGATGTCTCAGCGCTTTGGCGACGAGGGCGTGCCCGAGGACCAGATCGACGCGCTGGCGGCCCAGTTCCGGCCGGCAGCCGAAAGCAACGACCAGGCGGGCCAGGGCGGCCTGCAGCTGGTGCAACAGCCGCGACGCGCGGCGGGAGGTGAGGCATGACCATTGTGCGCAAGCGCTCGGATGCGCCTGTGCCGGCACGGACCGGCGAGAAGCTGGAGCTGGGCTCGGTGATGGAGCGCGTGAGCGTGTCCCTGCAGGACCTGGCTACGGCCGCTGGCATCAGCAAGACCGCGATGTTCCAGATCGTGGCCAGCAATGTCTGGCCCAAGACCACGGACAACGGCGAGATCAAAGAGGCCGTGGAACAGCGGCTGCTGGAGGCTGGGCTGAGCCAGGAGCTGCTCGCCACGATCTGGTGGGCCAAGCGCTCCATGCGCGGCCCGGGCGTCTCGCCCTCCGACTACTACGGCCGCAAGCCCGGCCAGATGAGCCCCGCGCGTGCCGGCTCTACCGACGAATCCCAACCCCGAAAGGCGACTGACATGCTGCTCGCTAAGCAAAGCCTGGGCTACCAGGCGGCCAAGCACTTCACCTTGTTCACCAACCCGTTCGACGGCGAGGTGCAGACCCACGAGGACCTGTTCCACAACGGTGAGCTGCGCTTCGTGCGGGAGGCCATGTGGCAGGCCGCACGCAACGGCCGCTTCGTGGCGGTGACGGGCGAGAGCGGCTCCGGCAAGACCACGCTGCTGACGGACCTGGAGGATCGCATCTTGTCGGACCGCGAGCCCACCACGCTGATCCGCCCCAGCGTTGTGGCCATGACGGAGAGCGAGTCGACGGGGCGCCTGCTGAAGGCGAGCGACCTGGTGGTGTCCATCATCCTGACGCTGGACCCGCACGCCAAGCTGCCCACCACCCACGAGGCCCGCACGCGGCGCATGGCGGCCATGGTGGAGGAGAGCTGCAAGGTGGGGCACAACCACCTGCTGGTGATCGAGGAGGCCCACGCGCTGCCGGGGCCCACGCTGCAGGCCCTGAAGCGCCTGCAGGAGCGGTGCCGCTTCGGCCGCCGCTCGGGCCTGGGCATCCTTCTGCTGGCCCACCCTGAGCTGCGCAGCAAGCTCTCGGAGCGCCGCGCCGATCTGCGCGAGGTGGTGCAGCGCTGCGAGATCGTGAACATGCCCTCGCTCGACTCCGACCTGGAGGGCTACCTGGCGCACCGCGTGAAGAGCCTGAAGCGCCCGCTCTCGGACTTCATCGACGCCAGCGGCATTGAAGAGGTGCGCCGCCGCCTGACGGTGCAGGGCATTGACCGCCGGGCCACGCCGGTGAGCCTGCTCTACCCCCTGGCCATCAACAACCTGATGACCGCCGCTCTCAACATGGCCGCCGAGCTGGGCGTGCCGGTGGTGACGGGCGACGTTGTGCGCGCGGTCTGACCCACCCGAGGAGCCTAGCGACCATGAAATCGAAGCTGATCGCACGCCAGAGCGTGCAAGCCGTGATCCCGACCCGCACCAAGGGTCGGGCCTTGCCGCGCCTGCTGGCGGTGCTGGCCGTGCTGGCGCTGATGCTGGCCTCGGCCGGCGCGGCCTTCTGGCTCACCCTGCAGCACATGACCACCATCGACCTGGCGGCGGTGCAGGAGGCCGAGGCGGCTGCGTTCTCGGCCGGGCGGGTGACGGCCATGGCCGAGATGTCGAACGCCATGGCCGATGTGTACCAGCAGGGACGCTCCGATGCGCTGGCCGACCTGGCGCGCGGGGCCGCGGTGAGCAAGCTGGGGGAGGCGCGGCCGTGAACGCGCACACGCACCGCTGTGCTGTTTGCCCACGCCCCATCGGCCTGGGCCTGCTGATGTGCGCCGCGCATTGGCGCCTGGTGCCGCGTGAGCAGCAGCGCGCCACGGTGGCCGCCTACGGCCGCTGGCAGCGCCACACCGGCCCGGCCAGCGACTCGCTGGCGCTGATCGTGGCCTATCGGAATGCACGCGACGCTGCGGTGGCCAGCGCTCGCGCCGCTCTTGAATCGAACGCCACCGGAGAACTGACATGAGCAACAACGACACCATCCCTGAAGGCCACATGCGCAACGCTCAGGGCCACCTGGTGCCGATCTCCATGGTCCGCGATATCGACCAGGAGCGCGACCGGCTGGTGCGCGACCTGGTGCTGAGCGCGCGGGACGCGAGCGCGGTGCTGAAGCACCTGAAGCAGCTGGCCTTTGGCGACATCGCCGCCTTCGTGCAGCTGTCGGCCGAGCAGTACGAGGTCAAGATCGGCGGGGACAAGGGGAACATCACCCTGCACTCGTTCGACGGCAGCCTGAAGATCGTGCGCCAGATTCAGGAGCAGCTCACCTTCGACGAGCGCCTGCAGGCGGCCAAGGCCCTGATCGACGAGTGCATCACCGAGTGGGCCGAGAACGCGCGGCCCGAGATCAAGGTGCTGGTCAACGACGCTTTCCAGGTGAACAAGCAGGGCGCGGTGCAGACCGACCGCGTGCTGTCGCTGCGGCGGCTGAAGATCCAGGACGAGAAGTGGCTGCGGGCCATGGATGCCATCAGCGAGAGCCTGCAGGTGGTGGGCAGCAAGCCCTATGTGCGCTTCTATGAGCGCGTGGGCGACACCGACCAGTACCGCGCCATTCCGCTGGATCTGGCCTCGGTCTAACGCATTCACGCGCAGCCGGCCGCCTTGGGGCGCGATAGGCCGGTGGGATGTAAGCGGTGGGTGATCCCGCTGAGCTGCAGCCAACAGCTCTAACTGCCGCAGACGCCAGATGCACCTTGCTGAGGTTCCCCTTTACCTCACTGAGGTTCGCCGCCTCCCTTCGGATCGCATGGTGGCGTCCGGTTTCCGGTGTCCGAGAACACCGGTCCTTCAACACGGGAGAGAACACCATGAACCTGTTGCTGATCGCGGCCCTCCTGGCCGTCCTGTGGGGCTCTCAATGAGTCGCGCGGGCAACCTCGTCAAGTGTGCCCGCTGCCGGCACGAGCACCTCGAAGGCCAGCGCGTGGAGAAGCCGCGCAAGACCAGCGGGACCATCCAGATAGCCGATACCTGCTGCCCTCGCTGTGGCGGCATGTCGTTCTACGACCTGCGGCCCCAGGTGGCCTGGTGCTGGGCGTCTGGCCTGATCGAGTTCGGCGACGAGTTGCCGGCCAACTCTCCTGAGGGCGGCGGCGCCATAGAGATCGCCCGCGGTCCCATGGCCTACCTGAGGCCTCAGATCACCGTGCTGGCCCGTCATGGCCAGGGCGCCAGCGCTGGCTGCCTGCTGGTGCCTGGCGTGCCGGAGGCTAATTCCCAGCGCGCCAAGGGGGATGCCTTGGCTGAATGGCTGAAGTGGTGCGGGAGCCGCCGCCCGCGCGACGGCGTGACCTGGTCGACCCTCCGCGAGGCCGACGAGGTGATCACCGATCCCGCGGTGATTGAAGCCACGTTTGCCGCTGACTACGAAGCCGAGGAGGCCCCATGCCGCTCATGAACCCCGCCGAGCTGGAGACCCTGCGAAAGGTGGTCGCCGAGGTGAACGACTGGATGGGCAACAACTGCCCCGCCGAGGCCACGCCCCGAACCGGCATTGCGTTGCTGCGGGAGGTGGCCCTCGCGGTCGCAGAAGCGACGCCCGCGCTGCCCGCCTACGACCCGAACATCCGCTGGGCGAAGCACGTCATCGAGATCACCTACCAGCAATGGGACTACCGCTTGACCGTTGAGGTGGAGATCGGCGGCAACCTCCATGGCGCCGAGGTCCTCGAGTACGCCATCTCGACCCACGCTGACGATCTCCTCCAGGCCCAGGGCGAGTTCCCGATGCTGGTGCTTCGCCGGCCTGCGGCAGACGGTAGCGACGGCGAGGACACCCTGGAGGTCTTCGCAGACGACGGCGACATCGAAGACTTCCTGACCGATATGTGCGTTGGACTGCGCATCGTCCGCCACGAGCGGGAGGATCGGAAGTGAGCGCCCGGCAGGAATTCTCCATCCACCAGCAGTGGGTGGCTTTCGAGCAGCGCATGCTGGCCGAGGGCGTGTCGGTGACCGACCGCGATGCCTTACGCATCGCCTTCTTCGCCGGCTTCACGGCCTGCCTGGGCACCACCATGCAGATCAGCGCTGACGGCCCCGTCAAGGCGGCCGAGGCGATGCAGCTGCTGCGCGCCGAGTCGGCAAGCTTTGCGAGGTCGCTATGAGCGCGGCACGGCCTGTTCGCCTTGAGCTGAACAACAGCGGCAGCTGGAAGCTGCTCGGCCGCTTCGATGCCAGCGACAGCGCTCAGTGCGACCGCGTGATGTATGCCGCGGAGCAGCTGGTGCGCGCGCTCAACAACGGCGCACCGCCCCAGAAGTGCGCCAGCCTGCGCATCAGCATGGACGACAGTCTGGCGCAGGTGCTGATGCGCTGGGATGCCCAGCGTGACGCCTGGTACGACGCGAAGACCGGAGGGCTGCGCTGATGGCCACCAGGACCGCCCAGAAGCTCGATGTCGATGGCGCCCGCCGCGCCGACCTGGCGAAGATCCACATCGCCAAGAAGGAGCTGGGCTGGGACGAGGGCACCTATCGCCATGTGTTGTGGGAGGTCTGTGCCGTTCGCTCCTCCAGCGAGTTGACTGCCGCCGGCCGACAGAAGTTCCTGGCGCACATTGCCAAGTGCAAGGGCCACGCTCCCGCGCGTGAAGCCCGGCCCGTGCGCAAGGCTTTGACCGGCCCACAGAAGAAGATGTGGAGCCTCTGGCAGCAGCTGGCTGACAAGGGCCTTCTGCGGGACCGCAGCATGAAGGCGCTGCTGGCCTTCGTGCATCGCACCACCCAGGTGGATCGCCTGGAGTGGCTCAACGGCGCCCAGGAGGCCCTCGTGATCGAGGCGCTCAAGCAGTGGCTGACTCGCCGGGAGGCGCTCTAATGGCCGGCCGCCGCGGGCGCAAGCGCCCCTACCAGCTCGTCGACGATATCGTGACGGTAGGGTCGCGCGCCCTCGTGGCCCAGCTGCAGCTGCCGGAGGAGCAGGCGCAGGAGATGATGCGGCAGATCGCCCACGAGGTCTGCTTCTTGAACGCGAAGAACATCATCTACGTCCCCGAGGCCCTGGACTTCGAGCTGTCCAAGCGCGACATCAAGATCTGGGCCGACTACCAGGTGGACGGCCCGGAGGGCGCCACCAAGTACACAGCCGCTCGCGTCGAGCAGCTGGCCGACGAGCACAAGCTCACTGTCCAGCAGATCTACAACATCATCAGGCTGATGAAGAAGCGCGAGCTAACGGGCATCCAGGGCGTGCTGCCGGGGCTGGAAGCTGACTAGCTCGCCTTTGGCTTCTCCCAGAGCTTCTTGATGTGCTCGCGCGCTCCGGGGATCTCATAGCGTCTCTTCCTGCTGTCGCTGACCCACATCGTGTTGAACCAGATATCGCGTCCGTTAGGAATGAACCCTATGGTGTCGTGCTTGGTGATCCTCAGCTCGTGATGCCGCTGCTCCTCCAGCACAAGCGGGTTGGGGTTGAAGTAGTTGGCGCTCCAGCGCCTCTTTCGAGGCCAGAGGCGTTCGCGCCAGGATGTTGGCGCCTCCGAACCACCATAGAGAACCAGGACCACTGGGCGACGGCCGACGTTGACCAAGTGCACCACCATCGACTCCTCCGAGTCCTCAAATCCGCGTGAGTAGGTGCTCTCAACACGTAGCCTCGGGCGGTCGTTCCACGCCATCACGGCGGATATGATCAGCGACAGGGCCGAAACCGCCAGTGCCGCGATTGCGATGATGTCTGAGTTCGTCATGGTGATCTGTACGGCGCCCGAGTTGGGCCAGCTCGTATTTTTGTAGCAGAAACACCATTTCATCGGGGCCCCGGAGTTCTCCGAGGTCTTCCGGGATCTTCCGGCCAGTTATCTCATGGCCCACCGGTAGTTATCTCATCTCTCCTCAAGCTCGCCCATCGGTTGATCCCTGGGGTCTTGCCTGTCGCTGCCGTGACATTTCGCCTTGTCCCGGCCGGCGCAAGATGGCCACAAAACACCAGGATGGAGACTGCTCATGACGGATGCCGCCGCGCCCCGCACGCCTGTTCGCCCCTATTGGCCGGCGCGCCTGCCGCGGCAGCTGAGCCTGCCGCAGACCTCGCTGTGGTTCAACCTCGAGGTGGCGGCCCGACGCTGGCCCGACAAGCCGGCCACCGTCTACCTGGGCCAGGCGCTGAGCTATGCCGAGCTGGCACGCCAGGCCGAGGCCCTGGCCGGCTGGCTGCAGGCCCAGGGCGTGGTCAAGGGTGATCGGGTGGCGCTCTTCATGCAGAACTGCCCGCAGTATCTGGTGGCGTTCTACGCCATCATCCGGGCCGACGCCGTGGCCGTGCCGGTCAACCCCATGAACAAGGCCGAGGAGTTCGGCCATTACATCCGCGACCCCGAGACCCGGGTGCTGATCTGCAGCGCCGAGCTGGCCGCCATCGCCGAGACGGCCAACCAGGCCCTGCCGCCCGCGCAGCGCGCGCGCTGCCTGCTGGTCACCCGCTATGCCGAGGCCCTGCCCGCGCAACTGGACCCGGCTCTGGGCGTGCCTGCCGCCATGCAGGAGTGGCTGCATGCGGCGCCGCCCCTGCCGCCGGGCGCCGTGCCCTGGGCCGAGGCCCTGGCGGCGGGGCACAGGCCCGGGCCCCACACCGCCGGGCCGGATGATCTGGCCCTGCTGCCCTACACCTCGGGCACCACCGGCCTGCCCAAGGGCTGCATGCACACCCATGCCACCTTGATGGCCAATGCCTGCGGCGGCGGTCAGTGGGGCTACGCCTCGCCCGAGAGCGTGGGCCTGGCCGTGGTGCCCATGTTCCACATCACGGGCCTGCTCTACGGCGTGCTGGGCCCGGTCTACCAGGGCATGAGCCTGGTGGTGATGCCGCGCTGGGACCGCGAGCTGGCCGGGGCCCTGATCTCGCGCTACCGGGTCACGCACTGGACCTGCATCCCGACCATGATCATCGACCTCTTCGGCAGCCCCAACTACCGGCACTTCGACCTCTCCAGCCTGCGCTACCTCTCGGGCGGCGGCGCCGCCATGCCCCAGGCCGTGGCCGAGCGCCTGCGCGAGGAGTTTGGCCTCACCTTTGCCGAGGGCTATGGACTGACCGAGACGGCCGCGCCCACCCACGCCAACCCGCCCGAGCATGCCAAGCTGCAATGCCTGGGCATTCCCATCTTCGGCGTGGACTCGCGCGTGGTGGACCCCGAGACCCTGCAGAGCCTGCCGGTGGGCGAGGTGGGCGAGATCGTGAGCCACGGCCCCATGGTCTTCAAGGGCTACTGGCGCCAGCCCGAGGCCACGGCGGCGGCCTTTGTGGAGATCGAGGGCAAGCGCTTCTTCCGCACTGGCGATCTGGGCCGCATGGACGAGGAGGGCTTCTTCTTCATCACCGACCGGCTCAAGCGCATGATCAATGCCAGCGGCTACAAGGTCTGGCCCTCCGAGGTGGAGATGCTGCTCTACAAGCACCCTGCGGTGCAGGAGGCCTGCGTGATCTCGGCCCGCGATGCCTACCGCGGCGAGACGGTCAAGGCCCTGGTGGTGCGGCGCCGCGGCGCCGAGACCACCACGGCCGAGGACATCATGGCCTGGTCGCGCGAGCATATGGCGGCTTACAAGGCGCCGCGCCTGGTGGAGTTCGTGGACAGCCTGCCCAAGTCCGGCTCGGGCAAGGTGATGTGGCGCTTGTTGCAGGATCGTGAACATCAGGCCGGCTCGTCTTGATCTGGGTTAAGTCCGGCGGCGGGTGACTGGGCTCCAATCCGCCCGGTTTTTGCTTCCTGCCGTACGCCATGCCAGTCTTGCTGGGCCCCGAGCGGGCCGCCCTGAGTGCCCGAGGAGCGGGCCGGATGTTCCTGCTGAGCCTGCCGGCCCTGCTGGCGCCCCTGCTGGTCCTGGCCGTGCCCGAGCTGGTGCCGGGCGCGCCGCCGGCCTGGGTGGGTCTGCCCCTGGCCCTGATGCTGGCCCTGATCTGCAGCCTGCTGGCCCAGGCCTACTGGCGCCGCCAGGCCCGCTGCCTGCAGCGCGCCGAGCGCCACTGGCATCTGCTGGCCGATCAGCTGGAGCAGATGGTCTGGTTCTCCCGCCCGGGGCAGAGCGGCCTGACCCTGCTGAGCTCGGCGGTGGAACGCATCTGCGGCCAGGCGGCCGGTGCCTTGCAGCATCAGCCTCAGGCCTGGCTGGATCTGGTGCATCCCGAGGACCGCGAGCGCGTGCGCGCCAGCTGGCAGTTGCAGCCCGGTGCCACGCGGCGCCTGGAATACCGCATCCGGCACCGCGATGGCAGCTGGCGCTGGGTGCGCGACCGCGCCGCCGATCTGCGCGATGCCACGGGTGTGGCCATAGGCCGGGCCGGCATCGTGGAGGACATCACCCGCCAGCGCGAGGGCGAGCGCCGCCTGCAGCAGCGCCAGCAGCAGCTGCGCGGCATGGTGGAGGCGGCACGCGACGCCGTCATCACCCTGGACCGGCGCCAGCGCATCGTGCAGTTCAACCGCGCCGCCGGCGAGATGCTGCGCATCGCCCCGCGCCGCGCCCTGGGCCAGCGCCTGGAGCGTTTTCTGGCCACGCAGGCTGGCGCTGCGAATCCGGTGGACGGGCTGCTGGCGGCCGAGGAGGAGGGCGCGGCCAGCCGCCATATGCTGCAGGGCCTGCGCGCTGATGGCGAGACCTTTGCGCTGGAGGCCTCGGTCTCGCGTTTTGGCGAGGGCGAGCAGCTGCTCTGGACCCTGGTGCTGCGCGATCTCAGCGAGGTGCAGGCCATGGAGGCGGCACGGCGCGCCCGCGAGCTGGCCGAGGCGGCCAACCGCGCCAAGTCGGAATTCCTCGCCAACATGTCGCATGAGCTGCGCACGCCGCTCAATGCGGTGCTGGGTTTCGCCCAGCTGCTGCGCGCCGGCGCCTCCTGCCTGGATGCCGAGCAGCAGGACCAGCTGGCCCAGATCGAGATGGCCGGCTGGCATCTGGCCGAGCTGATCGACGATGTGCTGGACGTCTCCCGCATCGAGGCCGGCCATCTGGCGGTGAGCCTGTCTCCGGTCTCGGCCCAGGAGGCGCTGGAGGCCGCGCTGCAGCTCAGCCTGCCGGCCATGCAGCAGCGCGGTCTGCAGGCCCGGGCCGGCTTCCGGGCCGCGCCTCCGCTGCGCCTGCAGGCCGATCCGGTGCGCCTGCGCCAGGTGCTGCTGAACCTGCTGTCCAATGCCACCAAGTACAACCGGCCCGGCGGCAGCCTGAGCCTGGATCTGCGCGCCGAGGGCGGGCTGGCCGTGGTGGAGATTGCCGATACGGGCCTGGGCATGAGCGCCCAGCAGCTGGCCCATCTCTTCGAGCCCTTCAACCGTCTGGGCCGCGAGCACAGCGGCATCCAGGGCACGGGCATCGGCCTGGTGCTCTCGCGCCAGCTGATGCGCCTGATGCAGGGCGAGCTGGAGGTGCACAGCGAGCCGGGCCAGGGCACCACGGTACGCCTGCGTCTGCCGCTGGAAGCGGGTTCGGTCGCAGCGTCTGCGCCGGCCCAGCCCCAGTCGCTGCCCAAGGCGGTCGCGGCGCCGCTGGCGGGCGACGGTCAGCCTTGCGGCCGCGTGCTCTGCGTGGAGGACAACGAGGTGAATATGCTGCTGGTGGAGCAGCTGCTGGCCATCTGGCCGGCGGTGCAGCTGCTCAAGGCACCGGACGGCGCCACGGCCCTGCGCCTGGCGCGCGAGCATTGCCCCGATCTGGTCTTGCTGGACATGCACCTGCCCGATATGGATGGCCACCAGGTGCTGGCCGGCCTGCGTGCCGAGGCCCGCACGGCGGGCCTGCCGGTGGTGGCGCTCTCGGCCGAGGCCGGCGCCGGCGCCGAGCAGGCGGCCCGCGAGGCCGGCATGCTGGACTACTGGACCAAGCCGCTGGACTTCGCGGCCTTCCGTCGCCGTATGGCGGCCCTGCTCAGCCAGCCCCAGCCTGCTCTGGTCCTGGCCCTGGACGCGGCCTGAGCGGGCCGGGCCTAGAAGCCCGAGCCCGGTTGGGCCAGATAGGCCAGCTCGGCCTCGCTGCTGGCGCGGCCCAGGGCGGCGTTGCGATGCGGGAAGCGGCCGAACTGGGCAATGACCGCGTGATGGCGCCGGGCGTAGTCCAGCGCTCCGTCCAGGCGTGCATCCTCGGCAGCCAGAGTCTCGAACAGGGCCACACAGCGCTGCTGCAGGGCCAGATCCTCGGCATGCTCCAGCGGCAGGTAGACGAAGAGGCGCTGCAGGGGCGTGAGCTGCCGGTCCGCGACGCTGTCCACCAGGCTCAGGGCTTGCGCCAGGGCCTGCGGGTCGCCGGCAAAGGCGCGGGCCGTGCCGCGATAGCTGTTGCGGGTGAACTGGTCCAGCAGCAGGATGCGCGCCAGCGCCCCCTCGGGGCCGGCCGCGCTCCAGCCCGCCAGACCGCCGGCCAGGGCCGCTTCCAGCAGGGGCGCAAAACGGCCCAGGATCTGGGCGTCGAAGGCGGCGTCCTTGATGAACCAGGCCTTGCGGTACTGGCCGGCCTCGGCGCTGCCGGGTGCGCCGAACCAGAAGTCCAGCACGGCGCGGGCGCCATCCGGCAAGGCGGTCGAGGTGCTCGGTGCGGCGCTGTCGTTCATGCCGTCTCCCCGCCCAGCTGCTGCCAGAGGTAGCTGTACTCCAGGGCCTGCAGGGTGGCGCGCTGCTCGTTGTCGGCCGCGCCGCCGTGGCCGCCCTCGATGTTCTCGTAGTAGAGGATCTCGTGGCCCTGTTCCAGCATGCGCGCCGCCATCTTGCGGGCGTGGCCGGGGTGGACGCGGTCGTCTCGCGTGGAGGTGGTGAAGAAGATGCGCGGGTACTGCCGGTCGGCCCGCACATTCTGGTAGGGGCTGTAGCGCGAGATCACGGCCCAGTCCGCGGGCTCGTCGGGGTTGCCGTACTCGGCCATCCAGGAGGCGCCGGCCAGCAGCTGGTGGTAGCGGCGCATGTCCAGCAGGGGCACCTGGCAGACCACGGCATTGAAGAGCTCGGGGCGCAGCATGCTGACCGCGCCCACCAGCAGGCCACCATTGCTGCCGCCCATGATGCCCAGCTGGGCCGGGCGGCTGATGCCGCGGGCGATCAGGTCTTCGGCCACGGCGATGAAGTCCTCGTAGCTCTTCTGCTTGTGTTCGAGGATGGCCGCCTGATGCCAGGCGGGGCCGAACTCGCCGCCGCCGCGGATATTGGCCAGCACCAGCACGCCGCCGCGTTGGTACCAGGCGCGGCCGAAACCGCCCGAGTACCAGGGCTGCAGGCTGACCTCGAAACCGCCATAGCCGTAGACCAGGGTGGGGTTGCGGCCGTCGGCCTGGGCGCCGGCCGGCCAGATCACGAAATAGGGCACGGCCGTGCCGTCGGCGCTGCGGGCGAAGAACTGCTCGGCGCGCATGCCCGCGGCCTCGAACTGCGGCTGGCGCGCCTTGAGCGGCTCGCGGGCGTCTTCCCCTGCGCGGGCTAGGGCCAGGGTGTCGGGCGTGAGGAAATCGGTGTAGCTCAGCAGATAGTGCTCGGCCAGCGGGTCCTCGGCCAGCTCGTCGTCGTGCAGGCCGGCCAGGCCCAGGGTGCCAGGGAAGGGCGCGGGCACGGCGCGGTGGCGCGGCGGCAGGCTGCGGAAGTCCCATTCCTCCAGGCGGCTGGCCACGTTCTCCGAGATATTGAGCAGCAGATGCTCGCGGGTGAGCGTGTAGTCCGCCAGGGAGCGGGTGGGGCTGGGTGTGAACAGGGCCTGGAAGCGGCGCTCGCCGGCCAGGTAGGCGGCGGCATCGGCCAGCAGCAGGCTGCCGCTGGCCTGGGTCTGGCCCGCCAGCACCCAGTCGCTGCGCAGAGAGATCAGCAGATGCGGGCCCCAGAAATGCGGCTGGGCATCATCCGGCAGGTCCAGCCGGGCCAGCGAGCCATCGGCCTGCAGCAGAAAACTGGCCTGGCGGTAGAAGTCGAGCGCGCGCACGAAGAGCGTGCGCTCATAGCCCGGACGGCGGTCCACCTGCGCCGAAACCGCCACGTCCTGGGTTTCGCCTTCAAACACCGTCTGAGCCTGGTCCAGCGGCGTGCCGCGCTGCCAGCGCTTGAGCACGCGCACATAGCCCGAGTCGGTGAGCGAGCCGGGGCCGAAATCCGTGCCCACATAGACGGTGTCGGCATCGATCCAGGCCAGCTGGCTCTTGGCCTCGGGCAGCTCGAAACCGCCCTCGGCGGCCGGGATGAAGCGCTTGTCCACCAGATCGAACTCGCGCACCACATGGGCATCGGCCCCGCCGCGCGAGAGCGAGACCAGGCAGCGCCGGTAGTCGGGCCCCAGGGCATCGGCGCCGGCGAAGACCCAGCTCTCGCCCTCGGCCGCGCCCAGGGCGTCCAGGTCCAGCACGGTCTCCCAGGCGGGTTCCGGGCGGCGGTATTCGTCCAGCGTGCAGCGCCGCCACAGGCCGCGCTTGTGCTGCTCGTCCTGCCAGAGGTTGTAGAAGAAGGCGCCGCGGCGGGTGATCTGCGGGATGCGGTCGCGCGCGTTCAGCACCTCCAGCAGCTCGCGGCGCAGGGCGGGGTAGCGCTGGCTGTCCTGCAGCCGCGCCAGGCTCTGGGCATTGCGCTCGCGCACCCAGGCCAGGGCGCGCTCGCTGTCCACATCCTCCAGCCAGAGGTAGGGGTCGGCCGCGTGGAGGTCAGTGTCGGCGGTCTTGGGGGGCAGGTCTTGCGGCATCGGGGCTCCGGTTCAGCGCGTCCGGAGGACGCCATCCGCCCGCCGGTCTTCAGTCAGCCCGCAGCTTAAGCGCTTGCGGCGTGATCTCCACCGACGCATTGGGGGTGGACATCTGGATGATGCCGTCCTGCACCATCACCTGCAGCTGCATGCTGCGCTCGGCCAGGGCCGCGAGGGCCTGGGACTGCTCGGCCGGAATCTGCCAGACCGCCAGTTTGGGCGCGCGGGTGAGCTTGTTCTCGACCTGGCTCCACCACACCGGGGTGCTGCTGGCATAGCTGATCACGGTGACCTGCTCGGCGCGGCCATGGGCCTTCATCATGCGGCGCTCGTCGGGCTGGCCCAGATCGATCCAGTGCACCACCTCGCCCGTGAGGTCCAGCTGCCAGAGGTCGGGATCGTCCACCTCGGACAGGCCCTTGGTGAACTCCAGGCGGCCGCGCAGCTCGTCGGCCGGGATGTACAGGGCATAGGCCAGTATGCGCACCATCATGCGCTCGTCGGTCTCCGAGGGGTGGCGGGCGATGGTGAGGTTGTGCTCGCCGTAGACATGGCGATCCATGTCGGCGATCTGCAGCTGGGCTTTGTGGATGGTGGCTTTGAGCGCCATGGCGGTCGGTCTGCTTACAGGGCGAAACCGCGCATTATCGGGCTCATGGCATGATGCCGGCCTGTTTGTGCGACCGGCGCGGGCCGGGCGCCCCGAATTTCTGCGAGACCCGTCCATGAAACGCATCCTGCTCTGCACCCTGATCGTCGCCGCCCTGCCGGCCCTGGCCCAAGTCAGCGCCAATCCCAATGCCAAGGTCGACCCCAAGAACAACAAGGTCAGCCGTCCGGTGGTGGAGAAGCCCAAGCAGAAGCTGATGACGCGCGAGGAGCTGCGCGCCTGCCTGGTGCGTTTCGACAAGAACGAGACCGAGGCCAAGGACATCAAGGCCGCCCAGGCTGCCAATGCCCAGGAGCGCGCCGAGATGGTCAAGCTCAAGGATGAGCTGACCCAGACCGGCCAGCTCATCACCAGCACCGCCAACGAGCTCAAGGCCGAGCGCGAGGCCCTGATCAAGAGCCAGGAAGGCATCAAGGAACAGATCGCCAAGCTGGAGCGCGCCGAGGCCGAGAAGGTGCTGGCCGACTACAAGGCCAAGGCCGCGGCCCACGACGAACGCATTGACGCCTACAACAAGACCAAGGCCAAGTACGCCGAGGACGCCAAGAGCTTCGACGCCAAGGTCGAGACTCACAACAAGAACAGCAAGGAGCTGCAGACCCGCACCGAAGCCCATCTGGACACGGTGGACGACTGGAAGGCCGAGTGCAGCAACAAGCCCTATGACGAGGCCGACGAGATCGCGGTGCGCAAGGAGCTGGGCCTGAACAAGAAGTAAGCCCATCGCACGGGCCGCCCTGCAGCGGCGGCCTGCCTCATGCAAAATGCGGCCTGCACACGGCGCCTCTCCCGACCCGGAGCGGCGCCGTTTTCACAAACAGGCCGTCCCACGAGGGCGCGCCACAGCCGAGACAAGCATGAGCCAAGCCGCCTCCAATCCCCTGCTGCAAGACTGGAACGATCAGCCCTACGGCCTGCCGCCTTTCGCCCGCATCGAGGCCGCGCATTTCGCGCCGGCCTTCGAGGCCGCCCTGGCCGAGCACCGCGCCGAGCTGGACCGTATCGCGAGCCAGGCCGAGCCGCCCAGCTTCGAGAACACCATTGCGGCCTTCGACCGCAGCGGCCGCCTGCTGGCGCGCCTGGAACACCTCTTCTACACCCTGGGCGCCTCTGCGACCTCGCCTGAGCTGCAGGCCGCCCAGCGCGCCCTGGCTGCGCCGCTGGCTGCCCATGGCAATGCCGTCTACATGCATGCTGCGCTGTTCAAGCGCGTGGACGCGCTGTACGCCGAGCGCCAGGCCCTGGGGCTGAGCGCCGAGCAGCTGCGCCTGCTGGAGCGCATCCATCTGGACTTCGTGCGAGCCGGCGCCAAGCTGCAGGGCGAGGCCCAGGCTCGCTACGCCCAGGTGGTGGAGCGCCTGGCCGAGCTGCACACGGTGTTCGGCCAGAACGTGCTGGCCGATGAGAGCAGCTACCAGCTGCTGCTGCGCGGCGAGGACGAGCTGGCCGGCCTGCCGGACTTCGTGCGCGCCGCCGCCCGCCAGGCCGCCGTGGACCGCGGCCTGGGTGAGGATGCCGCTGCCCATGTGATCACGCTCTCGCGCTCCCTGATCGTGCCCTTCCTGAGCTTCAGCGAGCGCCGCGACCTGCGCGAGCAGGCCTGGCGCGCCTGGATCGGCCGGGGCGAGAAGGACGGCGCCACCGACAACCGCGCCGTGGCCCAGGAGATCCTCACGCTGCGCAACGAACAGGCCCGCCTGCACGGTCATGCCTGCTACGCCGACTACGCCCTGGCCGACACCATGGCCGGCTCGCGCGAGGCGGTGCTGGGTCTGCTGAACCAGGTCTGGGAGCCGGCCAAGCAGGCCGCCGCGTCCGAGCGCGAGCAACTCGAGGGCATGATGGCCTCGCTGGATCACCGCTTCCCGCTGGAGGCCTGGGACTGGCGCTTTTACGCCGAGAAGGTGCGCAAGGCCCGCTACGAGCTGGACGATGCCGAGGTCAAGCCCTTCTTCTCGCTGGACGCCATGGTGCAGGCCCTGTTCGACTGCGCGGGCCGTCTCTTCGGCCTGAAGTTCCTGGCTCAGCCCCAGGTGGCCGGCTACCACGCAGATGTCAAGGTCTACGAGGTGCAGGGCGCCGATGGCCGCCTGCGCGGCATCTTTGTGCAGGACAACTTCGCCCGTCCCACCAAGCGCAGCGGCGCCTGGATGAATGCGCTGCGCTGGCAGGCTCGCAATGGCATCGATGCCCTGCCCATCATCCTGAACAACAACAACTTCGCCAAACCCGCCGAAGGCAAGCCGGCGCTCCTGTCGCTCGATGACGCGCGCACGCTCTTCCACGAATTCGGCCATGCCCTGCACGGCATGCTCTCCGATGTCACCTACCCCTCGGTATCCGGCACCGGCGTCTCGCGCGACTTCGTGGAACTGCCCTCGCAGCTTTACGAGCACTGGATCAACGAGCCCGAGGTGCTCAAGCAGCACGCCCGTCACTACAAGACCGGCGAGCCCATTCCTGACGCCCTGCTGGCCAAGATCAAGGCCGCCGAGCTCTTCAACCAGGGCTACGAGACCGTGCGCTACACCGCCAGCGCCCTGGTGGACCTGGCCGTGCACTCGCGCACCGAGGCGCAGGGGCCGGACATCACGGCCTTCGAGGCCCAGACCATGGCCGACTACGGCCTGCCCGCGGCCATCGGCATGAACCACCGCCTGGCCCATTTCCAGCATCTGTTCAGCGGCAGCAGCTATGCCGCCGGCTACTACGTCTATATGTGGGCCGAGGTGCTGGATGCCGACGGCTACGAGGCCTTCAAGGAGGCCGGCAGCCCCTTCGATGCCCGGGTGGCCCAGCGTCTGCTGACCCATATCTATGCGGCGGGCAACAGCCGTGAGCCGCGTGCCACCTACCGCGCCTTCCGCGGGCGCGATGCGCAGGTGGCACCCATGCTGCGCGGCCGCGGCCTGCTGGTCTGAGCCGGTGGGGCCGGCGCCTCAGGTGCCGGTCGGGAAGCGCGCGTCCAGGCCGGCCAGAAAGGCCTTGAAGTCGATGGGCTTGGTCCAGTAGGCGGCAAAGCCCGCGGCCAGGGCCCGGCGTATGTCCTCGGGCATGGCATTGGCGGAGAGCGCGATGCAGGGCAGGGCGGCGGTGCTGGCGTCGGCGCGCAGCAGGCGCAGCACCTCGTAGCCGTCCATATCGGGCAGCTGCATGTCCAGCAGGATGAGCTGGGGTTGCAGGCTGCGCGCGGCGCTCAGGCCGCTGGCGCCGTCGGCCGCGCAGCTCAGGCGCAGATGGGGGCGCTGGGCCACCAGTTCCTCCACCACCAGCTGGTTGACCGGGTTGTCTTCGATGTAGAGGATCTGGGGCGGGGCGCTACTGCTCATGCCCCGGACTGTAGCGTGGCTTGGGCGGACCACCATCCCGTGGCAGCATGGCCGCCTCTCAAACATCAATCAAGGAAGACAGGGCATGCACATTGGTGTCTTGACCGGCGGCGGGGATTGTTCGGGCCTGAACGCGCTCTTGCGTGGCCTGGTGTTGAATCTGGTGGAGGGCCATGGCCTGCGGGTCAGCGGCGTGCGCCAGGGTTTTCTGGGTTTGCTGGAGGACCGGGTCGAGCCCCTGAGCCCCGAGCGCGTGCGCGGCCAGCTGCTGGAGGGCGGCAGCCTGCTGGGCTGCCATAACAAGGCCAATCCCTTTGCCTATTTCGGCGCCGACGGGGCCGATTGCTCGGAGCGTGTGCTGGCTTGTGCGCAGCGCCACGGTCTGGACGCCCTGGTGGTGGTGGGCGGCGACGGCACCATGGGCATTGCCGAGCGCATCCACCGCCTGGGCCTGCCGGTGCTGGGCCTGCCCAAGACCATAGACAACGACCTGATGCACAACGAGCGCAGCCTGGGCTTTGACAGCGCGGTCGAGGTCGTGTCCCAGGCCCTGCGCCGGCTCAAGACCACGGCCGCCAGCCATGGTCGGGTGCTGCTGCTCGAAGCCATGGGCCGCACTGCCGGCTGGCTGGCCCTGGAGGGCGGTCTGGCCGGCGGGGCGGATCTGATCCTGCTGCCCGAGCTGGGCTTTGACGAGGCCGAGCTGCTCCAGCGCTGCCAGGCCTTGGTGGACCGCCAGGGTCATGCCGTGGTCTGCGTGGCCGAGGGGGCCGCCTCGGTGGACGCCCTGCGCCCGCGCCTGCAGGCCGGCCTGGGTGAGGATGTGGAGCTGCGCACCCTGGTGCTGGGGCATCTGCAGCGCGGCGGCGAGCCCACGCCCTTTGACCGGGTGCTGGGCAGCCGCCTGGGCGTGATGGGGGCCGAGGCCGTGGTGGCGCGACGCTTTGGCCAGCTGCTGAGCTGGCAGGGCCAGGGTTGCGCGTTCCGATCCCTGGCTGATGTGGTGGGCCAGCCCCGCCTGGTGCCGCCCGGCCATGAGCTGGTGCGCACCGCCCAGGGTCTGGGGGCGATCTTTGCTCGGGGTTAACCCGCGCATTCGTCGCCGCGGGCGACGTTTCATCGGGCCGGCCTGCACTTCGTCGCAGGCCTGTTGAGGTGGGTCAGGCGGCTCGCGACACTGCGTCCATCGCAGGCCGCCCAGACGCGGTCACCCAGCCCCAAGGAGCCCGTCATGAACCGCAAGAACTCGCTGATCACCACCACTTCCAGCGCCGCGCGCGCCCTGGCCGGCTACGACCGCCGCGCCAGTCTGCGCGGCCTGGCCTCCCTGGGCCTGGCCACCGTGGTGGTGGCCGGCCTGGGCGCTGCCCTGCAGGTCTCGGCCCAGCCTCGCCCGCAACCCCAGGGCGTGCAGCAGCTGCCTGCGGTGCTGATCGTTGGCAAGAGTCAGACCGTGCACCAGCTGCCGCGCGTGCTGATCGAGGGCCGCAGCCAGACCCCCACCGTGCTCGCCGAGTGAGTTGGTGCATGATGCGGGCTCCGGCGCCCCGGTGGCGCCGCTGACCCACCTTCATTGCTCCAGCACACCATGAGCGCTGCCGCCCAGAGTTCTCCTGCTTCGTCTCCTGCGTCGTCTTCGCCCCGTTACGCCCTGGTCACCGGCGCCGGCAGTGGCATCGGCCGGGCCTGCGCCCAGGCCCTGATGCACGCGGGCTGGACCGTGGCCCTGGTGGGCCGCCGCGAAGCGGCCCTGGCCGAGACGGCCGCCGTGGCGCCCGAACGGGCCCTGGTGCTGGCCGGCGATGTGAGCCGGCCCGAGGCGGTGCGCGAGATCTTCGCGGCCGTGGAGCAGCGCTTCGGCCGCCTGGATCTGCTCTTCAACAACGCCGGGCTCTCGGCCCCGGCCGTGCCGGTGGACGAGCTGAGCTTCGAGCAATGGCAGGCCGTGGTGGATGTGAACCTCAGCGGCAGCTTTCTCTGCGCCCAGGCCGCCTTCGCCCTGATGAAGGACCAGGTCCCGCGTGGCGGGCGCATCATCAACAACGGCTCGATTTCCGCGACCACGCCGAGGCCGAATTCGGCGCCCTATACCGCGACCAAGCACGCGATCACCGGCCTCACCAAGTCGACGGCGCTCGACGGGCGCAAGTACGACATCGCCTGCGGACAGATCGATATCGGCAATGCCCTGACCGAGATGGCCCGCCCCATGACCCAGGGCGTGCGCCAGGCCAATGGCCAGATCGCGGTGGAGCCCACCATGGAGGTCCAGCATGTGGCCGAGGCCCTGCTGCATATGGCGGCCCTGCCGCTCTCGGCCAATGTCTTGAATATGACGGTGATGGCCACATCTATGCCTTTTGTCGGTCGCGGTTGAGCGGCCAAGGAAGAAACCACCGATGCTCTCTGCCCTCGTTTCGTTTGCCCTGCGCCTGCTGCTGGCGGTCGCCACCGTGGTGCTGGTGCTGGCGCTGATGGGCGTGGCCCTGCTGACCCTGCTGGGCCTCACGATCTGGAGCCTGATCCGCGGCCGCAAGCCGGTGCTGGACCTCTCGGGCTTTGCCCGGGCGCGTCAGTTCCGGGCCGGCGCGGGCATGGGGGCTGGTGGCGCTTTCGGCCGCCGCGCGCCCGCCGGCGATGTCGTGGATGTGGAAGTGCGCGAGGTCAAGCCCGAGCAGGCCCGGCTTGAGCCCTGAACCCGGGGCCCGGACCGAGCCGGGCCTCACCAGCTCACCAGCTCACCAGCTCACCAGCTCACCAGCTCACCAGCTCACCAGCGCTGGCGGCTCAGCTCTTCCAGGATCTCGCCGTAGATGCGGTAGCGCGAGGCGCTGATGTGCCCCGCCTGCTGGGCAGCGATCACGCCGCAGCCCGGCTCGTGCTGGTGCGTGCAGTTGTAGAAGCGGCAGTCGCCCGCATGGGCGCGCAGGTCCGGCATCAGCAGGGGCAGCTGGGCCGGCTCGATCTGCTTGAGGCCGAACTCCTGGAAGCCCGGTGAATCGATCAGGGCCGTGCGGGGCTGGGCCTCGTCCATCCAGTACCACTGGGTGGTGGTGGTGGTGTGGCGGCCCGAATTCAGGGCCTGGGAGATATCGCCCACCTGGGCCTGGGCATCGGGCACCAGCAGATTGATCAGGGTGCTCTTGCCCGTGCCGCTGGGGCCCAGCACAAAGGTCCGCCTGCCCTGCAGCCAGGGCGTGAGCAGGGCGCGCGAGCCCGCGGGGTCGGCCTTGAGCGCCACCTCCATCACTTCCATGCCCATGTCGCGGTAGGGCTGCAGGCGCTCGCGCGCCGCGGCCGCGCCGGGCAGGTCGGTCTTGTTCAGGGCGATGCGGGCGCTGATACCGGCGCTCTCCGCGGCGATCAGGGCGCGGGCCAGCTGGCTTTCGCTGAACACCGGCTCCACAGCCACCAGCACCAGCAGCTGGTCCAGATTGGCGGCAAAGCTCTTGGTCTTCCACTCGTCCTGGCGGAACAGCAGATTGCGGCGCGGCTCCACGGCCTCGATCACGCCCTCATCGCCGCTGGGGGCCCAGCGCACCTGGTCGCCCACCACGCAGTCACTCTTCTTGCCGCGCGGGTGGCAGACATGGCGCTGCCCCTGCGCGTCTTCCACGATGTAGTGGCGGCCATGGCCGCGCACCACCAGGCCCAGATTCAGGTGGGCGTGCTTGCTGCTCATTGAGCGGCTTCGGCTTCCGGCAGGGCCGAGACCTGGGCCGCGCAGATGAAGTCATTGCTGGTCAGCCCCTTGGCGCTGTGGGTGCTGAAGCTCACGGTGCAGGCGCCATAGCTCACCATCAGCTCGGGGTGATGGTCCTGGGCATGGGCCAGCTCGGCCACGGCGTTCACAAAGGCCATGGTCTGGTAGAAGTTCTCGAAGCGGAAGGCGCGGGCGATCAGCTTGTTCTCGGCGTCCGGCAGCCAGCCGGGCACCTGGCCCAGCCAGGTGGACAGCAGTTCGGCGGCGATGGGCTCACGCTGGGGCGTGCATTGGGCAAGCAGAAGATTCATGGCGGGGCTCGTTCGGCGTGTTCAGTGGGCGGCAATGGCGGCCAGGCGTTCGCTGGCCGGCGGATGCGAGTAATAGAAGCGCGCATACACCGGGTCCGGCGTCAGGGTGCCGGCATTGTCCTCGTGCAGCTTGAGCAGGGCCGAGGCCAGGTCGGCGCCGCTGGCCTGGGCGCAGGCATAGGCGTCGGCCTGGAACTCGTCGCGGCGCGAGAGCAGGCTGCCCAGGGGCGTGAAGAAGAAGCCGAAGACCGGCAGCACCAGCAGGAAGAGCAGCAGGGCCAGCGCGTCGTTGGGCAGGCGGCCGTCCAGATTGGGCTGCACGCCAAAAGCCAGGTAGAAGCCCGGCTGGGCCGAGAGCCAGCCCAGCAGGGCAAAGGCCGCCAGGCTCAGGGCGAACATGGTGAGCATGCGCTTGAGCACATGCTTGTGCTTGAAGTGGCCCAGCTCATGGGCCAGCACTGCCTCCACCTCGGCGCCGTTCAGGCGCGCCAGCAGGGTGTCGAAGAAGACCACGCGCTTGGCCGCGCCGATGCCGGTGAAGTAGGCATTGCCATGGGCCGAGCGGCGGCTGCCGTCCATCACGAACAAGCCCTTGGCCGCAAAGCCGCAGCGCGCCATCAGGCCTTGCACCCGCTGCCGCAGGCTCTCGTCGGCCAGGGGCTCGAACTTGTTGAACAGGGGCGCGATCACCGTGGGGTAGAGCACCAGGATCAGCAGATTGAAGCCCATCCAGGCGCCCCAGGCCCAGGCCCACCAGTAGGGGCCGGCCGCGCCCATCAGCCACAGGATCAGGGCGGCGATGGGCAGGCCGATCAGGGCGCCCACGGCCAGGCCCTTGAGGCTGTCGGCCAGGTAGAGCTTCCAGCTCATGCGGTTGAAGCCGAAGCGCTGCTCGATGCGGAAGGTGCTGTAGAGCTCGAAGGGCAGGTCCAGCAGGCCGCCGATCAGGGCAAAGGCCGCCAGCAGGCTCAGCTGGTAGGCCATGGGCGACCAGGCCAGGCCGTGCAGGGCGCTGTTGAGCAGATCCAGGCCGCCCAGCAGGGTCCAGCCCAGCAGCACGGCGGCATTGAAGGCCAGGCTCAGCAGGCCGAAGCGGGCGCGGGCCACGGTGTAGTCGGCCGCCTTCTGGTGGGCCGCCAGCGGCACGGTGGCGGCGAAGGCGGCGGGCACCGTGTCACGATGGCGCATCACATGGCGCACCTGGCGCCCGTTGAGCCAGAACTTGGTCAGAAGGCTCAGCAGCAGGGCCGCGGCGAAGACATAGCTCAGGACGGTGGGATTCAGCACAAGAAAATTCGCGGACGGCATGGACGGGAGTGTAGGGCTGCGACAATGCGCCGTCTGAAGACAAGGATTCAAAAGAGAGTCAAGCCATGAGCGAGAACCCCCTGCTGGCCAGCAGCGACCAGAACCTGATCTGGATCGACCTGGAGATGACCGGCCTGTTCCCCGACCGCGACCGCATCATCGAGGTGGCCGTGGTGGTGACCGACCCGCATCTGACCGTGCGCGTCGAGGGCCCGGTGTTCGCCATCCACCAGAGCGACGCCACGCTGGACGCCATGGACAACTGGAACAAGGGCACGCACGGCAAGAGCGGCCTGATCGACCGCGTCAAGGCCTCCACCATCACGGAGGAGCAGGCCAGCGCCCAGGTCATCGAGTTCCTCAAGGCCTATGTGCCCAAGGGCAAGTCGCCCATGTGCGGCAACAGCATCTGCCAGGACCGCCGCTTCCTGGCCAACTACATGCCCAAGCTGGAAGACTTCTTCCACTACCGCAACCTCGACGTCTCCACGCTCAAGGAGCTGGCACGGCGCTGGAAGCCCGGCATCATCGACGGCTTCAAGAAGGCCCAGAAGCACACCGCCCTGGCCGATATCCACGAGTCCATCGATGAGCTCGCCTACTACCGCGAGCACTTCCTGAGCCTCTGACCCCTCACGGCCCGCTGTCCTGGCGATGAGCAGTACCCGCCGCCCCGCAGCGCTCTGGGCGGCTTTCGACTTTCCCCGGCACCCGCTGTCCCGCGAGGACGGCGAGCGCCTGCGCGGCGCTTTCTACGAGCCCCCCGCGCAGCGCCTGCTGGCGCACACCGCGGCCGAGCTGCCGGCGGTGATCGCGGCCGCCCATGCGGCTGCGCGGGCCGGCGCCTGGGTGCTGGGCGGCCTGCGCTACGAGGCCGCCGCGGCCCTGGATCCGAGTCTGGAGACCGAGGCGCCTGAAGGTCCGCTGGCCGAGTTCCAGGTCTGGCAGACCGAGCCCGAGGCCTGGCCCGAGGCCGAGCCGATGGTTCAGCCCCTCTCGGACTGGCGCGATCGGGGCGAGCCGATGGCCCAGACGGCCGCCATCGAGCGGGTGCGGGAGTGGATACGCGCGGGTGACTGCTACCAGGTCAACCTCACCACCCGGCTGCAGGCCGAGGCTGGGCCCGGCTTCGCGCTGGCCGCCTACTTCCTGGCCCTGCACGAGGCCCAGCCCGGCGGCTTTGCGCTCTTCATGCGCGGCGAGGGCGGGCGGGGCGGCGTGGCCAGCGTCTCGCCCGAGCTTTTCTTCGACTGGCGCCCGCTGCCGCAGAACGAGCACACCGGCCGCGGCGAGCCCGGCACCTGGTTGCTGGCCGCCCAGCCCATGAAGGGCACGGCCCCGCGCGGCGCGGACCGCGCGGGCGACGAGGCCGCCCAGGCCCATCTGCGCACCAGCGAGAAGGAGCGGGCCGAGAACCTGATGATCGTGGACCTGCTGCGCAACGACCTCTCGCGCGTGGCCCTGACCGGCTCGGTGCGGGTGCCGCGGCTCTTCGAGCTGCATGCCCTGTCCACCGTCTGGCAGATGACCTCCACCGTCACCGCGGTGAGCCGGCCGGGGCTCAGCCTGGCCCAGCTCTTTGCGGCGCTCTTCCCCTGCGGCTCGGTCACCGGCGCGCCCAAGCGCCGTGCCATGCAGATCATCCGCGAGCTGGAAGCGCCCGCGCCGCGCGGCTGGTACTGCGGCGCCCTGGGCCTGCTGCAGCCCGGCGGCACGGCCACCTTCAATGTGCCCATACGCACCGTGGAGCAGGGGCCGGACGGCGCGCTGCGCTGCGGCATCGGCTCGGGCATCACGCTCGATGCCGAGCCCGCGCCCGAGCTGGCCGAGTGGCAGGCCAAGCGCCGCTTCCTGAGCCGCGCCGCGGCCCCGGTGGCGGCGCTTGAAACCCTGCGCCTGGAGCAGGGCGTCTATGCCCGCCTGGAGCTGCACCTGGCGCGCCTGCAGCGCTGCGCCCGCCACTTCGGCCTGCGCTGGTGCGGCGACTGCGTGCGGGCGTATCTGGACAAGCTGGCCCGCGAGCATGGCGCGGGGCTCTGGCGCGTGCGCCTGACCCTCTCGCGCGCCGGCAAGCTGGACAGCCAGGTCCTGCCCCTGGCCGCCACGCCCGAGCCGGTGCGCCTGGCCCTGGCCGCGCGGCCCATCGCCAGCCAGGGCGCGGTGGCCGAATTCATCCAGCACAAGACCACCCGGCGCGAGCTCTACGAGGCCCTGGCCGCGGACAAGCCGGCGCAAGCCTTCGATCTCATTCTCTGGAACGAGGCCGGTGAGCTGACCGAGGGCAGCTTCGGCAATATCGCCCTGGAAATCGAGGGCCAGTGGCTCACGCCACACGCCCAGGCCGGCCTGCTGCCCGGCGTGATGCGCGAGCAGCTGCTGGCCGAGGGCCGCATCCGCGAAGCCCGCCTGAGCCGCGAGGACCTGGCCCGCGCCAGCCGGCTCGCCTTCTTCAACAGCCTGCGCGGCTGGCTGGACGCCGAACTCCTGCCCCGCTGAGGCCGCGCACAAGACACCCCATTTCCAGCGGCGCCGGCCCCGGCCGGCGCCGCCCACCCCGACACATCATGAGCACCACCAGCAAGAAGACTGCCCCCAAGACGCCGGTCAAGACCGCGTCCGCCGAGAAACAGCCCGCCAAGAAGGCGGCGAGCAAGAGCCCGGCCGGCAAGACGGCCGCCGCCAAGCGCAGCCGCAAGCCGGTCGAGCCCGTCGTCGAGATCGTGGCGGAAGTCCAGATCGAGACCCCGGCCGAGCCGATCCGGACGCTGGCGGCCGAAAGCAAGAAGAAGGTCCCGGCTCGCAAGCGTGCCAGCAAGCCGGCAGAGCCGGTGGCTGAGGCCGTGATCGAGCCCGCGCCGGAAGTCGTACCCGAGCCCGAACCGGCGCCCGCGCCCGCCAAGCGTGCCAGCAGCGCCCGCCGCAAGAAGGCAGCCGAGCCGGCCGCCGAAGCGCCGGTCGTCGAGACCCCGGTTGAGACTCCTGTCGACGCGCCGGCCGAAGCGCCCAAGAAGCCCGCCCGCAAGAAGCCCGGCAAGCCCAAGGCCGCCGAGGTCCAGCCCGAGGTGCCGGCCGAGCCGCCGCGCTACAGCCTGGCCCCGCGCGAGGACGATAGCAGCGTGTTCGGCGACTACGAGCTGCTGGACCGCGAGACCGGCGCCATGATGCGCCTGAGCCTGATGGGCCCGCTGGCCTGGCGCTGCGACTGCGCCGCCCACCGCCTGCAGGCCGACTGCGAGCATGGCGAGGCCTTGCTGAGCCTGCTGCCCCTGGAGCGCGTGGCCCAGCTGGACGCCGGCTGGCCGGCCCGCGAGGCCGAGGTCTGGCTGGTGGAGCAGGACGGCCAGCGCTGGCTGCAATGGGTGGCCGGCCAGGGCGTGCCCGCGGCCGTGAGCGAGCTGGCCCGCCAGGGCCTCAACGAGCTGCTGCGCCTGCCCGCCGAGCGCGCGCATGCCTGGCTGCAGGCGGTGCTGGACGCCGCGCGGGCCCAGGGCCTGCCGCTGCGGGTGGAGCCGGCGGTCTGGCCCCAGCTGGCCTGGGCGCGCGACGCCCAGGGCCGCGTGGCCCGCCTGGAGCCTCTGCTGGCCGAGACCGCGGGCCTGAGCGGCCTGCTCAAGGAAGCCATTCCCGCCTACCAGTGGGAGGCAGCGCTGTTTGCCGTTTGCGCCGGCCGCGCCATGCTGGCCGATGACCTGGGTCTGGGTCAGCGCGAGGCCGCGCTGGCGGCCCTGCGCCTGTGGCAGCAGCGCTTCGGCCTGGAGCGCGCCCTGCTGATCGCCCCGGCCGCCAGCCATGCGGCCTGGCGCCGGGATCTGGAGCGCCTGCTGGGCGAGGCCCCGGCCGGCCTGGTGCTGGCCGAGAACGTGCCGGCCCAGGCCCTGAACGGCCGCCAGCGCCCCGAGCTGCTGATCGTGGACGGCGTGGACCAGCTGGACGCCGATCAGCTGGCCGCGCTGCGCGCGCTGAGTCTGCCCCATCTGCTGCTGATTGCAGCGCGCGAGCCCCTGGGCGACGAGCGCCTGATGGCCTGGGTGGATTGGCTGGACGAGGCCCGCCGCGGCCCGCTGGCCGCCCTGCGCGCCCTGGCGCCCGAGGCCGGCAAGCGCGCCCAGCGCGAGGCGCTGGAAAGCGTGCTGCTCTCGCGCCGCAAGCGCGAGCTGCAGGCCCATCAGCTGCCGGCCGCTCTGGTGCAGCAGCGCTGGCTGCAGCCCGGTGGCGCGCCGCAGGCCGGCGGCCCGCTGCCCCAGCTGCGCGCACTGGCGACGCGCTGGCAGCAGCTGAACTATCTGGGCGCAGAGGAGCAGCGCCAGCTGCTGCAGGCCCTGAGTCTGCTGCCGGCCGGCTCGCGCCATGTGCTCAGCGCCAAGGTCGAGGCCTTGCTGGCCCTCAAGCAGGAATGGCTGGAAGGGCAGGGCGCCGCGGCGGCCCGCCTGCTGGTCTGCGCCCAGTCCGAGACCCTGCTGGACAGCCTGGCCCAGGCCCTGAAGGTGCGCAAGCTGCTGGTGCAGCGTCTGCGCCAGGGGCAGAGCCCGGAAGAGCAGGCCGCCAGCCTGCAGGCCTGGCGCGCCGAACCGGCCGCCGTGCTGCTGGCCAGCGATGCGGCCCTGGCCGCCCTGGCCTCGGGCGACGGCCTGGGTGAGGCCCGTCTGGGCCTGGTCCATGCCGATCTGCCCTGGGGGACGGGCCTGCTGCAGCAGCGCCTGGCCCTGGCCTGCGGCGCCGAGCCGCGCGGCGTGCCGGTGGCCCAGCTGCTGGTGGAGGGGCCTGTGGACCGCGCCCTGCTGGCCCTGCAGCGCAGCGGCACGGCCTTCCCGGACTGGCTGGATCAGCAGATGCCGACCTGGCTGGACGAGGCCCAGCTGGCATCCCTGATGCCGCCGCTGCAGGCCTTGCTGGCGGCGCTCTGAGGCTTATGCCGGCTGGCTGCGCTCGCGCAGCGCGCGCAGCAGGGCGGTGGTCTCGGCGTCCGGCCGGGCCGGGCATTTGCGGTAGACCGCGCCATCCGGTGTGCGGGTGAGCAGCTTCATGTTCACCAGCTCGCGGCGCAGGGTGCAGTGATCGCCGAAGGCGTGGCGCGCGCGCAGGATGGTGTTGACCTCGGCCTCGGTGTAGGGACGCTTGGCATCGAAGTGCAGCCACAGGCCCCAGATCGCCAGGCGCTGCACGCTGTACTTGGTGGGCCAGCGCATCAGCCGGCCGTGCTCGTCGAACTGGCGCAGGGCGCGGTCGGCAGTCTCGCTCAGCGCCGGATCGCGCGGCCCGCGCTGGGGTGCCAGGCGCAGGCGCTCGGGCAGGCGGCCGGGGTTGGGCGGGGCTGCCGACGCGGCATTCGCCGCCGGCCCGGTGGCCTTTGACGCCTTCAGGGTCTGCAGATTGCGATGACCGGCGGCGCGCGCCAGCATATTCATCAGGCTCAGATGGCTGGGCAGATGCTCGGCGGGGGTGGCTTCGGCCAGTTGGCGACGCAGGGTCTTGGCGAAGCTCGAGAGGTCCGGAATCGGACAGGGGATCAGTTCACGGCTCATGCGATGTCACTCCATCGCCCGGTGCGCAAAAGTCCTGTCGTCACAACAGGGGCTGGGCTTGCCGTCTTGCAGCCAGGGGCACAGGGCGCCACATGACAGGCTGAATCCATCTCGGGGCAGGTTTAGCTCGCGGAGGTCCGCGCGGCAAGGCCTGGGTGAACTGCCGACCGATGCGAAGTATAGCCAGCAGGGCTTGCTAGTAAAAACCCTAGCGTGCTACAATGCGCGGCTTGCTTCGGTAGAAATCGGAGCAATTCGTACGTCTCCTCTGACCACGTTCAGGCCGACGCACCCGCCGAGATCAGTTTTGGCGGGCCGCAGCGCTCAGCACTGAAGACCCCCGGGTTCGGTCGGCGGCGATGCCGTCGCTATGACTGTTCCCCGGCGCCGCACCAAGCGCACTCACGCAGCTGAGATCTGGTGTGCGACGCGAGCTTTCTCCCAGCGACTTGACCCCACTGGTCGGCCTTTGATTTGTGGCCCGACCAGCGCCCTCCTATGTCCGGCTGTGTCCGGCGGGGCAGGGCTTTGTTGACGAAAGAAGTGATATGAGTTTCGAGAATCTGGGCCTGCACGAGTCTCTGCTGCGCGCCGTCAAGGACTCCGGCTACGAGAACGCGACCGAGGTGCAAGCCGAGGCCATCCCGCGTGCCCTGGCAGGCAAGGACCTGATGGTCAGCTCGCGCACCGGCTCGGGCAAGACTGCCTCCTTCATCCTGCCGGCCCTGCAGAAGGTGCTGGATGCCCGCGGCGAAAATGGCCAGGGCTTCCCCAAGCGCGAGAAGGGCAAGATCTACGGCCCGCGCGTGCTGGTGCTGGCGCCCACCCGCGAGCTGGCGATGCAGGTCTCCAAGGCCGCGCAGACCTACGGCCGCCACATCCAGGGCCTGAAGGTCGCCACCGTGCTGGGCGGCATGCCCTATGCCCTGCAGATCCGTCAGCTGACCGGTCCGCTGGACATCCTGATCGCCACCCCCGGCCGCCTGCTGGACCATCTGTCCTCGGGCAAGTGCGTGCTGGAAAACGTCGAGATGCTGGTGCTGGACGAGGCCGACCGCATGCTGGACATGGGCTTCATCGACGACATCAAGGTGGTGGCCGAGGCCACGCCGGCCGCGCGCCAGACCGTGATGTTCAGCGCCACCTTCGCCGGCCATGTGGGCCGTCTGGCGCATGACCTGCTCAACGAGCCGGAACGCGTGGATGTGGCCTCGCACACCGAGACCCACGAGAACATCGAGCAGCGTCTGCACTGGGCCGACAACAACAACCACCGCGACCAGCTGCTGGAGCACATCCTGGCCGAGCGCGATCTGGACCAGGCCGTGGTCTTCACCTCCACCCAGCGCGATGCCGACTGGCTGGCCGAGCGCCTCTCCGAGCTCGGCCATGCCGTGGCCCCGCTGCATGGCGGCATGCCCCAAGGCCGTCGCAACCGCACCCTGATGGCCCTGCGCCGTCGCGAGCTGCGCGTGCTGGTGGCCACCGATGTGGCCGCCCGCGGCATCGACGTGCCCACCATCAGCCACGTGATCAACTACGGCCTGCCCATGAAGGCCGAGGACTATGTGCACCGCATCGGTCGTACCGGTCGCGCCGGCCGCTCCGGCCTGGCCGTGACCATCGCCGTGCGTGACGATGTGTCCATGATCCGCCGCATCCAGCAGTTCACCACCCAGCAGATCCCGGTCTCGCGCATCGAGGGCCTGGAGCCCAAGACGCAAGAGCCGCGCATCTTCCCGCCCCGTCCCGAGGGCGAGCGCGGTGGCCGTTTCGGCGACCGCTTCGGTGATCGCCAGCCCGGCTTCGCCTTCAAGGGCGACAAGCGCTTCGGCAGCAAGCCCTTCCAGCGCGAAGGCGGCAACGGCGGCTACGGTGGCGGCAAGCCCTTCCATGGCGGTGGCAAGCCCTTCGGCCGTCCCGCCGGTGAAGGCGCTCCGCGCGACTTCGCCCCGCGCGGCGAAGGCCGTGGCTTCGAGCCGCGCCAGCAGGGTTTCAATGACCGCAAGCCTTTTGACCGCAGCGCCGGTGGCGAGCGTGGCTTCGAGAACCGCGGCTTCGAAAACCGTGGTTTTGCCCCGCGTGGCGACCGCCCCGCTTTCGGCGAAGGCAAGCCCAGCTTCGGCGGCAAGCCCGGTTTTGGCGGCAAGCCGTCTTTCGGTGGCAAGCCCTCCTTCCATGGCAACCGTGAAGGCGGCAACTTCGGCGGCGGTGAAGGCCGTGGCTTTGGTGGCGGCGAGCGCCGCGGCCCCGGCGGTCCCGGTGCCAAGCGCAACGGCCCCCCGGCCGGCGGCCCGCGCCGCGGCGGCTTCGGCCGCTGATCGGCCCTGAACCCGCAGCACCGGGTCTGAGCCCCGCAAGGCCCGCGCAAGCGGGCCTTTTCTTTTCCTGTGGCACAGTGCGGCCCGCGATGACGACGCGACAGCAAGGAACCCTGATCCAGTGGGACGATGCCAAGGGCTATGGCTTCATAGCGCCCGAGGCCGGCGGCCCCAAGCTCTTTGTGCACGCCAAGGCCTTTGGCCTGCGGCCGCGCCGCCCCTTCGTGGGCGAGCGCCTGAGCTATGAGGCCGGGCAGGACGCCCAGGGCAAGCCCCGCGCCCAGGCCGTGCGCAGCCTGGAGCCACGGCGCCCGGCCGAGCCGCCGCCCGCGGTGCAGCGCCGGGCGCGGCGCCAGGAGGCGCTGCGCGGCAGCAGCCTCTGGCTGATCCCGGGCTTTGCCCTGCTGGTGCTGGTGGTGCATCTGGGTTTCGGCCTGCCGCACTGGCTCTGGGGCGGCTACCTGGCCATGAGCCTGGCCACCTTCATCGTCTATGCCGGCGACAAGCGCGCCGCGCGCCTGCAGCAGTGGCGCGTGTCCGAGGCGACGCTGCACGGCCTGGCCCTGGCCTGCGGCTGGCCCGGCGCCCTGCTGGCCCAGCAGCTGCTGCGCCACAAGAGCGCCAAGGCCTCGTTTCGCCGCCTGTTCTGGCTCAGCGTGATGCTCAATGTGCTGGGCTTCGTGCTGATCTTCACCCCGCTGGGCAGCAAGCTGCTCCACGCCTATGTGCTCTGAGATGAAAAGTGCCGCTCAGCTGCGGCCCCTGACCCCCGAGGATGTGCCCGCCGTGCTGGCCCTGCAGGCCCAGTGCTACGGTCCCGAGTTCCTGGAAAGCGCCCAGGCCTTCAGGGCCAAGCTGGAGGCCGCGGCCCCGCATCGCTGCAGCTGGATGGCCTGGCGCGGCGAGGAGCCCCTGGCCTATCTGGTGAGCCTGCCGGTGTGCGAGCAGAGCCTGCCGGCCCTGGATGCGCCCAGTCTGAGCCTGCCCGCTGTGCCGCGCCTGCTCTATCTGCACGATCTGGCGGTGGCGCCGGCCGGGCGTTCGCTGGGGCTGGGGCGGCGTCTGGTGGCCCAGGTGCTGGAGAGCGCGCGGGCCCTGGGCCTGGCGCGGCTGGGGCTGGTGGCGGTGCAGGGCTCGGTGCCCTACTGGCAGGCCCAGGGCTTTGCCGAGCCGGCGGTGCTGGCCGAGGCGCTGGCCAGGAAGCTGGCCAGCTTCGGGGATGAGGCGCGCTGGATGGAGCGCATGCTGGCCGTGGCTGAAGCGCCGGCCTGAGGCGCTTACTTCACCCGCTGCTTTTCCAGCTTGCGCGCCAGGGTGCGGCGGTGCATGCCCAGGCGGCGTGCGGCCTCGGAGATATTGAAGTCCACGGCCGCCAGGGTCTCGTGGATGTGTTCCCACTCCAGGGTCTTGATCGAGGTGGTGGCGCGCTCGGTGACCTCCACCTCGGCATCGCCCTGGCCGCGGGCGAAGGCGGCCTCGATATCGTCGGTGTTGGCGGGCTTGGCCAGGTAGTGGCGGGCGCCCAGCTTGATGGCCTCCACCGCGGTGGCGATGCTGGCATAGCCGGTGAGCACCACGATCTGCATCTCGTCGTCGAAGGTGTGCAGGGCCTGCACGCAGCTCAGGCCCGAGGCGCCGCCGGCCAGCTTCAGGTCCACCACTGCGTGGCTGGGGCTGTGGGTTTCCAGCAGCAGCTGCACCTCGGCCAGCTGGCTGGCGCGCAGCACCTGGTAGCCGCGGCGCTCGAAGGAGCGGGTGAGGGTGCGGGCGAAGGCCTCGTCGTCCTCCACGACCAGCAGCAGGCGGTCGTTGTCGGAATCGTCAATCTCCATGGGGATCTTCCACATCGCTGGCGGGGCTCAGCGCCGCCAGCGGCAGTTGCATGATGACCTCGGCGCCGCCTTCGGCGCGGTTGCGCGCCAGGATGCGGCCGCCCAGGGTGCGCGCCACATTGACCGAGAGGAAGAGGCCCAGGCCGCCGCCGGGCTTGCCCTTGCTGGACTGGTAGGGCGTACCGAAGCGCTCCAGCATTTCCTCGCTGAAGCCCGGGCCCTCGTCGCGCACGGCAATCTCCAGCCAGCCGCTTTCCTCATCGCAGCTGGCGATCAGGGTGAGGGCGCCGCGGGGGGCGGCTTCCAGGGCGTTGTCCAGCACGTTGTCGACCATCTGCTTGAGCGCGGTGTCCGAGAAGATGATGCGGTCGGCCAGGGCCTGGCGCTCGTAGTGAAAGGCTTCCACCGGCCGGGTGCGGCGCCAGTCGGCCACCAGGCCGTCCAGGAAGGCGTGCAGACGGGTGAGCTCCGGCGCTTCGGCGCGGGTTTCGCCGGCCGACATCAGGATGCCGCTGACGATGTTCTTGCAGCGCCGCAGCTGCAGCTGCATCTCCTCGATCTCCTCGCGCAGCTCGGGGTCGCCGGCAAAGGGCGCCATATGGGACCAGTCGCCCAGGATCACCGAGAGCGTGGCCAGGGGCGTGCCCAGCTCATGCGCCGCGCCCGAGGCCAGCAGGCCCATGCGCACGATGTGCTCTTCCTCGGCTGCGCGCTGGCGCAGGCTGGCCAGGCGGGCGTCGCGCTGGCGCAGATTGAGCACGATGCGCTGGATGAAGATCACCAGCAGGCCGGCATTGAGCGCAAAGCAGATCAGCAGGCCGCCGATGTAGTGGGTGGGCAGCTGCGCGCTGATCTGGTCCGGGAACACCAGGGGCTGGTGCCACTGCGTCAGCGCGATGAAGGCCATGCCCGTGACGGCCACCGTGGCCCAGATATAGCGCGGGTGCAGCAGCACGGCGCCCACCGCCACCTGCAGCAGGAAGAGGAAGATGAAGGGGTTGGTGATGCCGCCCGCGTAGTAGAGCTGGCCAGCCAGCAGGCCCACGTCCACCATCAGGCCGGCAAAGAGCTCGGCATTGCCCACCAGCTTGCCGCGCAGATTGCGGCTGCGCAGCCAGCACATCAGGTTGAAGAGCAGCAGGGCGGCCAGCAGGCCCAGCATCTCGCGCAGCGGCAGTTGGATGCCCAGGGCGCCATGCACCGTGGCGATGGTGGCGGCCTGGCCGGCGGCGGCCAGCCAGCGCAACTGCACCAGCTGCTGCAGATTGCTGCGCCCGGCCTGGCGGTCGGGCGTCTGGGTGGTGTCGGGACTGAGAGTCGGCATCCGGTGCTTGAGGGCTCAGCCGCCCCGGGATTTCCGGCCCTGCAGACGGAACAGGAAGACGCTGGCCGCCAGGGCCATGGCCGCCAGGGCGAACCAGGTCAGGGCATAGCTGCGGTGATTGTTGCTGAAGCGCAGCACCGTGAGGCCGGGATGGGGCCAGACCTCGGGCAGGGCGGCGATGGCCTCGCCATTGCCGCTGGCCACCGTGGCCGCGAAATTGGCGCCGGGCGGTTCGGGCCAGACGTCGATGAAGTAGGGCTGCACCGAGCCGGCCGGCAGACCGGCCTGGGCGGAGAGCGCCTGCACATCGCGCGAGTACCAGCGCTGGGCCTGGGGATCGTTGCGCTGCAGCAGGCTGCCGCCGGGCTCGGCCAAGCGCAGCAGACCCTCGACCTGCTGGAGGCCAGCGGGCTGCTGGCGCGGCGTGTCGCGGCGCGGCACGAAGCCGCGGTTGATCCAGGTCCAGCGGCCGTCGGCGCTCCTGAGCGGCGTCATCAGCCAGTAGCCGCTACCCAGCACCGTGCTGGCGCCGACCAGGGCTTCATGGGCGTGGTCGAACTCGCCGCTCAGGCGCACGCGGCGGTATTCCTGGCCGGCCGGTGCTGCGGCGGCCCAGTCGGCGGGGCCGGGAGCGGCCTCAGGCGCAGCGGCCAGGCGCTGGCTGATGCGGGCGATCAGGTCCTGCTTCCAGGCCAGGCGCTGCAACTGCCAGCTGCCCAGGGCCACGAAGCCCAGGGCCGCCACAAGCAGAAGGGCCGCGCCCAGCAGCCCCGCCCGGCGGGCGGGACCGCGAGTACGCGGCCCGGTGGAGGCGTTGAGCTCGCTCACGACACCATATTGCGCATATCGTGCACGGGCATCATGTTGGTGTTCATGTGGTACATGACCCAGAGCGAGCCGGCGAGCGCGATGCCGACGATGACGAGCGTGAAGATCAGCGCCATCATCGTCCATCCGCCTTCCGAACGCGGGTTCATGTGCAGGAAGTAGACCATGTGCACGACGATCTGCACGACGCCGATGCCCATGACGAGCACGGCCGTCAGAAGCTTGCTGTCGAGCGCGCCGCTCATGACCAGCCAGAAGGGAATGGCCGTCAGGATGATCGAGAGGATGAAGCCGACCATGTAGCCCTTGAAGGAGCCGTGGCCGGCCTCATGGCCGTGGCCGGGCGCATGATCGGCGTGGGAAGCGCTTTCGTGGCTCATCCGAGAACTCCCAGAAGGTAGACGAAGGAGAAGACGCCGATCCAGATGACGTCGAGGAAGTGCCAGAACATGGAAAGGCACATCAACCGGCGGCGGTTTTCATGGGTGAGGCCGTGTTTCTTCACCTGCACCATCAGTGTGATCAGCCAGATCGTGCCGAAGGTGACGTGCAGGCCGTGCGTGCCGACCAGCGTGAAGAAGGACGACAGGAAGGCCGAGCGCGTCGGACCGGCGCCTTCGAGGATCAGGTGATAGAACTCGTAGAGTTCCAGCCCGAGGAAGGCCGCGCCGAAGAGCCCGGTGATGCCGAGCCAGACCAGCGTCTCCATCTTGGCGTTGCGCTCCATCTGGAGCATGGCGAAGCCATAGGTGATGGAGGAAAACAGCAGCATCGCCGTATTGATCGCGACGAGGTTGAGATCGAAGAGATCCGCTGGCGAGGGACCTGCCGCATAGTTGCGGCCGAGCACGCCATGCGTTGCGAACAGCACGGCGAAGATCAGGCAGTCGCTCATCAGGTAGAGCCAGAAACCCAGCATGGTGCCCTGCTGAGGGTGGTGGCTACCGTCGTCGTAGAAGCGGACGCTGCCGTCCGCGTTCAGGGTTTGGCTTGCTTGCATGGTCTTGCTCGCTCCTCAGGCCTGGGCCGGCAGGGCCGCCAGTTGCCGGGTGCGTTCGTCTTCGGTGCGCGTCACTTCATCGGCCTTGATGTAGTAGTCGCGGTGGTAGTTGAAGGTGTGAACGATGGCGGAGATCACCAGCACCGCGAAGGTGATGCCGGCCACCAGCCACATATGCCAGATCATCGCGAAGCCGAAGAGCGTGGCCAGGGCGGACAGCACGACGCCGGCGGCGGTGTTCTTGGGCATGTGGATGTCCACGAAGCCGCTGGTAGGACGCTTGGCGCCGCGGTTCTTCATGTCGTACCAGCCGTCATGATCGTGCACGACGGGCGTGAAGGCGAAATTGTAGTCCGGCGGCGGCGAGGAGGTCGACCATTCCAGGGTGCGGCCGTCCCACGGGTCGCCGCTGTCGCAGCGCAGCTGGTCGCGCTTCAGGTAGCTGACGACGAGCTGGACGATGAAGGAGCCGATGCCGAGCGCGATCAGGGCGGCGCCGAAGGCGGCGATGATGAACCAGATCTGCAGCGAGGGGTCCTCGAACTGGCTGACCCGGCGGGTGACGCCCATCAGGCCGAGCACATAGAGCGGCATGAAGGCGAAGAAGAAGCCGATCTGCCAGAACCAGAAGCTCATCTTGCCCCAGAAGGGATCGAGCTTGTAGCCGAAGGCCTTGGGGAACCAGTAGACGACGCCCGCCATCAGGCCGAACAGCACGCCGCCGATGATGACGTTGTGGAAGTGGGCGATCAGGAAGAGCGAATTGTGCAGCACGAAGTCGGCCGGGGGGATGGCGAGCATCACGCCCGTCATGCCGCCGATGACGAAAGTCACCATGAAGCCGACCGTCCACAGCATCGGCACCTCGTAACGGATGCGGCCGCGATACATGGTGAAGAGCCAGTTGAACATCTTCGCGCCCGTCGGGATCGAGATGATCATGGTCGTGATGCCGAAGAAGGCATTGACCGAGGCGCCCGAGCCCATCGTGAAGAAGTGGTGCAGCCACACGATGTAGGAGAGGATCATGATCACGCAGGTCGCATAGACCATGGACGTATAGCCGAAGAGGCGCTTGCCGCAGAAGGTCGCCACCACCTCGGAGAAGATGCCGAAGGCCGGCAGCACGAGGATGTAGACTTCCGGGTGGCCCCAGATCCAGATGAGGTTGATATACATCATCGGATTGCCGCCGAGGTCGTTCGTGAAGAAGTTCGTGCCGACATAGCGGTCGAGCGACAGCAGCGCGAGCGTGGCGGTGAGGATCGGGAAGGTCGCGACGATCAGGATGTTCGTGCAGAGCGAGGTCCAGGTAAAGACCGGCATCTTCATGAAAGTCATGCCGGGCGCGCGCATCTTCACGATGGTCGCGATCAGGTTGATGCCGGAAAGCGTTGTTCCGACGCCCGCCACCTGCAGGCCCCAGATGTAATAGTCGACGCCGACGCCGGGACTGTAGTCCGCGCCCGAAAGCGGCGGATAGGCCAGCCAGCCGGTGCGCGCGAACTCGCCCACAAACAGCGACATCATGATGATGACGGCGCCGCCCGTCGTCATCCAGAAGGAGAAGTTGTTGAGGAACGGGAAGGAGACGTCGCGCGCACCGATCTGCAGCGGCACGACATAGTTCATGAAGCCGGTGACGAAGGGCATCGCCACGAAGAAGATCATGATCACGCCATGCGCGGTGAAGATCTGGTCGTAGTGATGCGGGTTGAGGTAGCCTTCGCTGCCGTTGAAGGCGATCGCCTGCTGGATGCGCATCATGATGGCGTCGGCAAAGCCACGCAGCAGCATGATGATGGCGAGGATGATGTACATGATGCCGATCTTCTTGTGATCGATGCTGGTCAGCCAGTCACGCCACAGCGGGCCCCAGACCCGGTACTTGGTCATCAGGGCCAGCACCACGGTGCCGCCCAGCACCACCATGGCGAAGGTGGCCCAGATGATGGGATCGTGGGGAATCGCGTCCCAGCCTAGTCGGCCGAACACGAGATGGTTCAGGTCTTGCATAGCAATTACTCGGAATCTCGGGGTGGGCCGTATCAGCGTTGCAGCTGGGGCTGGGCCGTGGAGCGGGGGGCGTAGTCGCCGGCGTTCTCGGGCGTGCACAGGGCGGCCACATAGCTGCGCTCCTGCTCGTCATTGCCCCAGGGTTTGCGAGCCAGGCCGTCGATGGCGCCCTTGCCGCCGCCGCCTGCGGCGTCGATGGCCATCATCTGGGCCATGCACATCTTGCTGCCGTCCACGCAACGGTTGAGCACGGCGTCATAGAGCCCGTCGTCGACGGAGGCGTAGTAGCGCACCGGCTCCTTGGAGCTCGGCTTTTCGAGCTTGAGATAGGCGTCCCGGTTCAGCGCCGTGCCGTTCTGCTTCACGCGGGCGATCCAGGCGTCGAAACCGGCCTGGTCGAGCCCGTGGAACTTGAAGCGCATGTGGGAGAAGCCGTCGCCGCTGTAGTTCGACGACAGGCCTTCATATTCGCCGGCCTTGTTGATGACGGCGTGCAGCTTCGTCTCCATGCCCGGCATGGTGTAGATCATGCCGGCGAGCGCGGGAACGTAGAAGGAATTCATCACCGAGGAAGCGGTGAGCTTGAAATTGATCGGCACGTCGACCGGCGCGGCCATCTCGTTGACCGTGGCGATGCCGTAGTCCGGGTAGAAGAACAGCCATTTCCAGTCGAGCGCCACCACCTCGACGGTGATCGGCTTCACCGCGTCCGTGACGGGCCGCGCGGCATCGATCCGGTCGAGCGGGCGGTAGGGATCGAGCTTGTGGGTGCTGACCCAGGTGATCGCGCCGAGCGCGATGATGATGGCGAGCGGCGCCGACCAGATGATGACTTCGAGGCCGGTGGAGTGGTGCCATTCGGGATCGTAGGTGGCCGCCGTGTTCGACTGGCGATAGCGCCAGGCAAAGAACAGCGTCAGGAAGATCACGGGCACGATGATCACAAGCATCAGGATCGTCGAGACGACGATGAGATCGGCTTGTTGCATGGCAATGTCGCCGGAAGGCTTCATCACCACCAGGTCGCAACCCGCCAGCGGCAGGGCTGCGAACAGCAGGCCGAGGCGGAGCAAAAGGCTCTTGAGTAGGGGATTGGACGTCATCGGGAAAACCAGACCGGCGGGAAAACGCTAGTTGCGCTACGGGCGCGAATGTATCTTGATTGACCCAAATCAACGATTGGACATTTTGTCCCAGGCAGGAGACATGGACAGCATCACCACCCTCAATGCCCCCCACTCGTCTCAGGGTCGTTCGGACACCCCGGACAGCCTGGCGCCGGGGGATATCGCGGTCGGCGTGATTATCGGTCGCGCCTCGGAGTACTTCGATTTCTTCGTCTACGGCATCGCCTCGGTGCTGGTCTTCCCGGCCGTCTTCTTCCCGCATATGGGGCGGCTGGAAGGCATCCTGCATGCCTTTGCGCTGTTTGCCCTGGCCTTCATCGTCCGGCCCCTGGGCACCCTGGTGGGCATGGAGATCCAGCGCCGCTACGGGCGCAGCTTCAAGATGACGGCGGCGCTCTTCCTGCTGGGCAGCTCCACGGCCGGCATGGCCCTGCTGCCCAGCTACCAGAGCGCAGGCGCCTTTGCCATCCTGATGCTGGGCCTGTGCCGGGTGGGTCAGGGTCTGGCCCAGGGCGGCTCATGGGATGGTCTGCCTTCCCTGCTGGCGCTGAACGCGCCGCCGCAGCGCCGCGGCTGGTACGCCATGCTGGGCCAGCTGGGTGCGCCTCTGGGCTTCCTGATCGCGGCCGGCATCTTCGCCTACCTCTGGACCCATCTGTCCAGCAACGACTTCCTGGAGTGGGGCTGGCGCTATCCCTTCTTCGCGGCCTTTGCCATCAATGTGGTGGCCCTGTTCGCCCGCCTGCGCCTGGTCGTGACGCACGAGTACGAGCGCGAGCTGGGTGAGCATGAGCTGGAGCCCTGCGATGTGGAGGACTTGATCCGCGAGCAGGGCAGCACGGTGGTGATCGGCGCCTTCGCGGCCCTGGCCAGCTATGCGCTCTTCCACATCGTCACGGTCTTCCCCCTGTCCTGGGTGATGCTGCATGACAGCCAGGAGGTGGGGGCCTTCCTGGGCATCCAGGTGGTGGGTGCCTGCCTGGCGGCGGCGGCCATGCCGCTCTCGGGCGTGCTGGCCGACCGCATCGGCCGGCGCAACACCCTGGGCAGCCTGGCCGTGGCCATCGGTCTGTTCAGCCTGGCCACACCCTGGCTGCTGGACGGCGGGCCGCGCGGCCAGGACCTGTTCATCCTCTTCGGCTTTGTGCTGCTGGGCCTGTCCTACGGCCAGTCCTCCGGCGCGGTGACGTCCAACTTCCCGCCCCGCCTGCGCTACACCGGCGCGGCCCTGACGGCCGATCTGGCCTGGCTGGTGGGCGCGGCCTTCGCGCCCCTGGTGGCCTTGGGCCTCTCGGCACGCTACGGCCTGATCGCGGTGACGGTCTACCTGCTCTCGGGCGCCGCCTGCACCCTGCTGGCTCTGCGCATCAACCGCGCCCTGGCCCAGCGGGACTGAAATCACCGCAGCCCGGAAGAACCGGCCCCGCGGGGCCGTTTTTCTTGGTGGCTTCAGGCGGAGGGCAGGGCGCCGAAGCGGAAGCTCGAGGCCGTGACCCCGCCCATGAAGTCCGGCTCGTGGTAGACCAGGGCGCCGGCCCCGCCCTCGGCGGCGCCCACGGCCACCATCAGGGGCAGCAAATGGTCCTCGCGGGGGTGGGCCTGGCGGGCCGCCGGGGCGTCGCTCCAGTGCAACAAGGCTTCGCTGCGCCCCTCGGGAGTTTCCCGCAGCAGGGCCTGCTGCAGCCAGGCGTCGAACTGGCCGGAGGCCTGGCGGGCCGCGGGGCCGAAGGCGCGCAGATTGTGATAACTCAGCCCGCTGCCCACGATCAACACCCCCTCATCGCGCAGCGGCGCCAGGGCCCGCCCCAGGGCCAGATGCTGGGCCGGGTCGTAGGCGCGCTGCAGCGAGAGCTGGACCAGGGGCACATCGGCCTCGGGGTACATGGGGAACATGGTGGTGAAGGCACCGTGGTCGAAGCCCTGGCGCTCGTTCAGCGCCGTGGGCAGACGGGCGGCTTCCAGCCGCGCCGCCACCTCGCGGGCCAGGGCCGGCTCGCCCGGGGCCGGGTAGCGGATCTGGTAGGTGTGGGGGGGAAGCCGCCGTAGTCGTAGACCATGCCCGGCTGCTCGGCCGCCATCAGCTCGAAGCGCTCCGCCTCCCAGTGGCCCGAGATCATCAGCACCGCGCGGGGCTTGCGGCCCAGTTCCTCGGGAATGCGCTTGAGCGAGGCCTCGAGCTGATGGAAATGCTGGCGGAAAGGACCGTCCATATAGGGCCAGGGGCCGCCGCCATGGGAGAGGAAGTAGGTGGGGAGTCGCTGGGAACTGTGAGCGGTCGTCATGGAACACCTCGGGAAAGGGCTTGGCTTTCAGTGTGCGTCCAGCCCCGCGGGCCGGGGCCGAAGCGGCTTGAGCGCAGCATTCAAAAAATGCAAAGCAGGGGTCCAGAAGGCACAAAGCCCGACCGGGCGGTCGGGCTCGTGGCCGGCGAGGCGCCCGGATGGGGCGCCGGGGACGCGATCAGTCCATCCAGCTCTTGCGGGCGGCGCGCTGCAGCGAGGCGGCCAGCTCGGGGCGGGTGCTGCGGCTGCGTTCGGCCAGCTCGCTCAGGGCGCTGCGGGCGCGGCTTTCGCCAATGACTTCCAGCGCACGCCACAGGCTGTGGCCCAGGCTCAGGCCCAGGTCCACCAGGCGCTCGCCACCGGCACGGGCGGCACGGACGCGGGCGGCGTCGGCGGGCATGACATGGAGGGGGAGCGCGGTGCTGGTGGACATGGTGATTTCCTTTCGGGGCTTGTGGCCTGGCAGGATACCGACCGGCATCCCGTGGTCGAGATATTGCGGTTTCTACGTAGCTTTATCCAATTGCATTGCCGAATCCGGCCATCACTGCCGCGAATGACCCGTGAAGAATTTCGCTAGCATCGGTCCATGAGCACCCCGCGCCCTGTCAACTTCCGCACCCTGGACCTGAACCTGCTGCGCGTCTTCGACATGGTGATGACCGAGCGCCACGTCACCCGCGCCGCCGCCCGCCTGGCCATCACCCAGCCCGCCGTGAGCAATGCCTTGCGCCGCCTGCGCGAGGCCACCAATGAGGAGCTCTTCATCCCGGCCTCGCACGGCGTGATCCCCACCGCCCATGCCGAGCTGCTCTGGCCCATCGTGCGCCAGGCCCTGGCCAGCCTGCAGCAGGCCTTCGAGCCCCAGGATTTCGATCCGCTGCAGGCGCGCGGGGTGAGCTTCACCGTGGCCATGGCCGATGCCACGGCCGCGCTCTTCGTGCCGGCCCTGGCGCGGCGCTTCCAGCGCGACGGCGTGCAGGTGGCCCTGCGCGTGGTGCCCCTGAGCACCCGCGATCCGCGCGAGATGCTGGAGCAGGGCCGCGCCGAGGTGGCCGTAGGTTTCTTCCCCGAGCTGCCCGGTCTGCTGCAGGCCGAGGGCGAAGCCAGCCTGTTCCGGCGCAGCGAGCTTTATCACACGGCCTATGTCTGCGTGATGCGGGCCCAGCACCCCCTGGCCGCGCCCGGCGCGCTCAGCCTGGACGCCTACTGCGCGGCCCGCCATCTGCGGGTGAGTTTTGCCGGGCGGCCGCGCGGCTTTGTGGATGAGGCCCTGGCCCGCATCGGCCGCCTGCGCCAGGTGGACATGACGGTGAACAGCTATTTCACGGCCGGGCTCAGCGTGCAGCAGTCCGATCTGCTCACCGTGCTGCCCAGCAGCTTCGTGCCCGCCATGGGCTTTGGCGAGCGCCTGGCGGTGCGCGGCCTGCCCTTCGAGCTGCTGGGCATCGAGATCAGCCAGGTCTGGCATGCCCGCCATGAGCTGGAACCCGCCCAGCGCTGGCTGCGCGGCGTGCTGCAGACCCTGGGCGGCGAGATTGCGCAAGGGGCGGCCGCAGCCGCCCGGGGGCCGGCCGGCTCGCCTCCCGCTCAGCCGCCGGCCAGCTGACGGAAGTCGCTTTCCCAGCCGGCCAGGGTGCGCTGGGCGCGCTCGCGCTGGGCCGCCGTGGTGGCGCGGTGCAGGCGCGCGAAGCTCTCGCAGCCCTCGCGCTGCAGGGCCTGCAGATAGCGCTGGCGGGCGGGTTCCTGGGGCCCGCCCTGGATCAGGCGCTGCACGAAGTCGCGCAGCAGGCGCGCGCGCAGCTCGGGCTCGGGGCGCTCCTGCTGCAGGCGGCGCAGCAGTTGCAGCAGCTCACGCTGGCGCAACAGCCGCTCCTGGTAGCTGCGCTGCGGGTCGAAGCTCTGGGCCTGGGCCAGGCCCTCGCGCAGGGCGGCGCGCTGCGGCTCGTCCAGCCGGCCATAGAGCATCTCGGCCCGTTCCTGGGCCTGCTTGAGGCGCAGCTCGCGGCGCTGCTCGGGCGTGATGTCCAGCCACTCGGCCTTCCACTTCTCGTCGGCCACGCGCTGCTTGCGCTCCAGGTGCTGCAGCTGCTCGGCGCTCAGCTCGCCGGCCATCCAGAGCAGGGGCCAGTTCGCCGGCTCCAGCAGGGGCGTCTCCACGGTGGCACGCAGCTGGTCCACGGCCTTGCAGATCGACTCGGCGCCGAGATCAGGCTGGGCCAGCAGGGGGCGCAGGCGCTGCAGCTCATCGGCATAACGCGGCAGCTGGGTGCGCCGGTGCCAGCTCATGAACTGGGCCAGGCCCTCGCGCACCCGGGGCGCCTGCTCGCTGCTGAAGTCCAGATAGCTATCCAGACGCCAGTACAGCAGGGTGTCGGCCTGGCCATAGGCCAGGCGCAGGGTGCTGGCGCAGCCGGCCAGCAGCAGGCTCAGGCACAGGGCCAGGAACAGGGCGCAGGGGCGGCTAAGAGGCAGGCGCATGCAGGAGGCTGGCAAACCACGACAGGCCCCACCCTAGCAGAAGTGCAGGGCGGCTGCTTTCGCCGCCGAGCCTGGCCGGGCCGGCTCAGTCGGCCACGCGGTTGCGGCCCTGCTGCTTGGCGCGGTAGAGCGCTGCGTCCGCCTGGGCCAGCAGCTGCTCCAGGCTCATGTCGTCGCTGGGCACGCAGGCGGCCAGGCCCAGGCTCAGGGTCACCACCGGGCCGGCCGGGCCCTCGGGGTGGGGCAGGGCCAGGGCCTCGCAGTCGCGGCGGATCTGCTCCGCCAGGCGGCGCGCGGCGCCGGCATCCGCGCCGGGCAGCAGCACCACGAACTCTTCGCCGCCATAGCGGGCTGCCAGATCGCCGGCGCGGCCCACGGCCGCGGCGAACACGCCGGCCACCCGGGCCAGGCAGCGGTCGCCCTCCTGGTGGCCCAGCACATCGTTGTAGCGCTTGAAGCCGTCGATATCGGCCAGCAGCAGGGCCAGGGGCTGGCCGGCGCGACGGGCGCGGCGCCATTCCTCCTGGGAGGCCACATCGAAACGGCGGCGGTTGGCCAGGCCGGTCAGCGCATCGACGAAGGACAGGCGCGAGAGATGCTCATTGGCCAGGCGCAGCTCCTCGGTGCGCAGCTGCACCAGGCGCTCCATCTCGCGCTGGCGGGCCTGCAGGGCGCGGGTGCGCAGGCGCACCAGGCCGGCCACGGCGCCCGCCAGCGCCAGGGCGCTGAGGGCCAGGAACCAGGGTGTCTGCCAGGGCTGGGGCTGCACCTGCAGGGCCAGGGGCGGCTCGGCCTCCTGCCAGTGCAGGCCGCCGTCGCTGCTGGCCGCCACGCGGAAGCGGTAGTGCCCATGGGGCAGGGCGGGGAAGCTGGCCTCGCGGGCGCTGCCCACGTCCACCCAGCGCTCGCCCAGGCCTTCCATGCGGTAGCGAAAGCGCAGGCGCTCGGCGTAGAGCAGGGTGTCGGCGCCGAACTCCAGGCTCACCGGCACCGCGCCGGCCGGCACCTGCAGGGCCTGACCCGGCTGCGCCGGCTGCCACTGGCCATTGACCCAGGCGCCCTCCACACGCAGCTGAGGCGCGCGCACCGAGCCCGGCAGGCGCTGCGGGTCCACGATCACCAGGCCATTGGCCGAGGGCAGCCACAGCCGGCCCGCGCCATCGCGGGCGCCCGCGCCCTGCAGGCCGCCGGCAAAGGTGGTGGTGCGCAGCGCATCGCCGGGGCCGAAGCCCAGGGACTGCACGCGCGCCAGCCGTCCTTCGGCAAAAGCATCCAGCTCGGCCCGGGCCACGCGGTAGAAGCCGCGGTTGCAGCTCATCCAGAGCTGGCCCTGGGCGTCTTCCAGAATGACCTGGGCCAGGGCATCCCAGAGTCCGTCGCGCACGCGGATGCTGGCCAGCCGGCCCTCGCGCGAGAGGCGGTTCAGACCCTCGCCATTGCTGCCGATCCAGAGCGTGCCGGCGGCGTCCTCGTAGAGCGCCATGATCCAGTCCGAGACCAGGCCGTCCGCTTTGCTGAGGCGGCTGAAGCGGCCGTCGGCGTCCAGGCGCAGCAGGCCCTGGCCGGTGGTGCCGAACCAGAGCCGGCCGCGGCTGTCTTCCAGCATGGCGGCGATGCCCTCCTGGGGCAGGGCGGGGTCCTGCACGGCGGTGGGCAGATGGGCGGGGCCGGCCGCGTCCAGCCGGGCCAGGCCGCCGCGGGTGCCTATCCACAGGCGCTCGCTGCGGTCCTGCAGCAGGGCGCGGATCTCGGCGTTCGGCAGGCCCTCGGCCACGCCATAGCTGGCCAGCAGCTGTTCGCCGTCGGCGCTCAGATGCATGAGGCCGGCGGTGTAGCTGCCCACCCAGAGCGTGCCGTCGCGCCGGTCTTCCAGCAAGGTGGAGATCTCGTCGCTGAGCAGCAGGCCGCCGCGCTCGCGCCGCACGATGGCGGTGACGGTGCCGGCGCGGTGGTCGATGCGGCTGAGTCCGCCGCCGGCGGTGGCCACCCAGCTGCGCGAGCCGTCTCGGGCATGCAGCACGGCGCGGGTGTTGTCATGGACCAGGCCCTCGGGCGTGCCGAACACGGTGAAGGCCCGGTTGCGCAGGCGGTTCAGGCCGCCCACCCAGGTGCCCACCCAGACGCTGCCCTCGCGGTCGGTCTGCAGGCTCCAGATCTGGTTGCCGGCCAGGCCTTGCTCGGCGTTGAGCGCCGGGCTGAAGCGCGGCGGCGGGCCACCCGGCTCGGGCAGGCTTTCCAGCCGGCTCAGGCCCGCGCCCCAGCTTGCAATCCAGAGCCGGCGCTGGCCGTCCAGGGCCAGGGCGGTGAGATGGTCGGAGGGCAGGCCGTCGGCCGTGGTGTAGACCTGGAGGGCGAACTGCGGCCCGGCCCCGGCCGGCCCGGCCAGGCGCTCCACATGCACCAGACCGGCGCCCGCGGTGGCGGCCCAGATGCCCCGCCCACGCGGGTCCAGCAGCACCTGGCGCACCTGCAGATGGGGGAAGCCGCCCTGGCCGGGCTTGAGCACATGGAAGCGTCCGTTGGCCGGGTCGCGCAGGATCAGGCCGCCGCCGGTGCTGCCCATCCAGAGCCAGCCCTGGGCGTCCAGCACCAGGCTGCGCAGGCGCTTGGTGGGGAGCCCCTCGGCCTCCTGGTAGCGGGTGAAGCGGGTGCCCCCGCCCGGCGTGGCCGGCGCCTCGCGACGCAGCAGGCCGTTCTCGCCCGCGGCCCAGACCGTGCCGTCCGGTGCCTCGGCAAAGGCCCAGATGCGCCGGCCGCCGCTGTGCTCGGCATCGATCACGGTCTCGAAGCGGCCTTGGCGATAGCGCGCCGCGCCCTGGCTGTGGCCGATCCACAGACCGCCCTGGCGGTCCTCCATCAGGCCGAAGATGGGTTCCGAGGCCATGCCGGGCGCCTGTGCCTGGTCGAAGCCGCGAAAGCGCAGGCCGTCGAAGCGGGCCAGGCCCCCGGCCGTGCCCACCCAGAGCTGGCCGTCGCGGGTCTGCAGCAGGGCCTGCACGGTGTTCAGGGGCAGGCCTTGCTCGGTCTGCCAGAGATCCAGCTTGTACTGGCTCAGGGCTACCGTGGGGCCGGCCAGGGCGGCATAGCCGGGTTTGGGCGCGGGTGCTGCGGCTGCCGGGCTGCTGGCGACGGTGGGGGCAGTGGGAGCGGTGGGGGCGGGCGGGGCAGCGCCCAGGCCCAGAGGCAGGATTAGCCACAGGGCGAGCAGCGCCCGGGCCAGAAAGGCGGCGGGCGCGGCGCGGAGGGGGAGATGCGGCAGCGCGGCGGTGGACGGCTGCGGAGCTGAAGACGGACGGCAGGCGGAGCACGGCGGCAAGCGTACACGAGCCTGCCCGGACGCCGCGGCGCCGGGCGTGGACTGGGTCACGACCCGGGGGCGCAGCCCCCTCATTCTGTGGCTCAGCCGCCGCGCTTGGGGCGCCGCAGGCCCAGCAACAGGGCCAGGCCGGCGCCCATCAGCGCCCAGCTACCGGGCTCGGGCACGGTCTGCACCACATTGCGCAGCAGGGGCGCCTCGCTGTCCAGGCTGTAGCCCTGGGGCAGCAGGATGCTCAGGCGGCCGGTGTTGAGAAAGTCCACCGTGCCGCTGCTGGGCTGCCAGTGCTGGTTGGCGTCATAGGCCGCGGTGACCGAGCCCAGCAGGGCGCCCGAGAAGCCCACCACATCACCCGGCCGGGCCATGAAACTGACCCGGGCCACGCCGGCCAGATGCTCGGCCGTCTGGCTCTGCACCAGAGGCTGGGCACCGGCGAAGGCCTCGCCCGTCGAGCTCAGGCTCGAACGCTCCACCCGCACGGGCCCGCCGGCCGCCTGCCAGAAGGTCAGGGAGGAGCCATACATGCCGCCGCGATGGGTGCCGGCCGACATCGTGCCCAGCAGCACCATCATGGGATCACCCGACAGATGGTGAAAGGCACCATCAAAGCTCAGCTGCACCGTGATGGGCACCTCGGCCGCACCGCCACCGCCCAGCAAGGGGGCGGCAAAGACGAACATGCCCGTGGACACGGCGGTGACGGGGCTGCCGCTGTCCAGCTGCCGATCCAGGTTCAGTGAGGTGGAGCCCTTGATCAGGCCCAGATTGCCGTCCACCGAGACCCGGGTCACCGACTCGAAGCCGCGCTCGCTCAGGACCTTGGCGCCGCTGGGGTTCAGTTCCACCAGGCCGTTGGACACCCCCTTGACCTCGAAGGAGTTCTCGGTCGGGGTGGACGGGGTGCGCACGGCCGAGCCCACCTTGATTTCCAGGGCCCAGCTGCTGGCCGGCGCCGCCAGCACGCAGGCCAGCAGGCTCAGGCGCGTCATCAGGCGTGTCATCAGGCGGTTGCCGCCATCTGCGTGCCTGCCGCGTGCTCGGGTGACGCTGTGCCCGTGCAAGTTCATCCTCATCATCATGTGTGCTCTCATCCCTGTGTGTGGCCGCCAGGCTGCCCATGCGCCCAGCGTGCGCGACGCAGAATAGGCGCGAGCCCCGCCGCGGCCTATACCCCAAGACGGGGTCAGGTCTTACCCCTTTGGGGGATGGAGAAACGCGGTCGCGGATGTTGGCCCGGTCGAGGCTGAGGCTGCACTTGCCAGGTACACAGATCTCTCCTCCTGTACAAGCTTTGCCGGAGCCTGCTCAAACCCAGGCTACAATACGCGGCTCAGTCGGGGCGTAGCGCAGCCTGGTAGCGCATCTGCTTTGGGAGCAGAGGGTCGCGAGTTCGAATCCCGCCGCCCCGACCATTTTTTGAAGAGCCGCCCTGGCACACCCGGGCGGCTCTTTTCACGTCCGGGCCCCGCTGCGGCGGGTCCGTGTCAGAGAGGGGGCTCATGAGGCCGCCCTCCGTTCCCGAGACAAGGAAGCTCCTCGCCATGGCTATTCAACAGCTCACCGAAGAACAGATCAGGACCTGGTCCCGCGCCCAGAAGGACCAGTGGTGGTTCCAGAATGTCTACCGCGGCGACATGCCGCAGCTGACCCTGCGCTCGGGCCTCACCGGTTTTGTGCTGGGCGGCGTGCTGGCGGCCACGGCGCTGTACATCGCGGCCAAGACGGGCATCACCATCGGCGTGGGCCTGACCTCGGTGATCCTGGCCTTCGCCCTGTTCCGCGTGCTCTCGCGCAGCGGCCTGGCCTCGGACTACACCATTCTCGAGAACAACTGCACCCAGTCCATCGCCACGGCGGCGGGCTATGCGGTGTCGCCGCTGACCACCTGCATGGCGGCCTATATGCTGATCACCGACCGCATCGTGCCCTGGTGGCAGATGATGATCTGGGTGGTGGTGATCGCGGTGCTGGGCGTGCTGGTGGCCTTCCCGATGAAGCGACGCTTCATCAACGAGGACCAGCTGCCCTTTCCCGAAGGGCGCGCCAGCGGCGTGGTGCTGGACTCGCTGTACAGCGGCGCGGCCGGCGACGGTGTCTTCAAGGCCAAGCTGCTGGCTGTGACGGCCGGTCTGGCGGCGAGCTATCAGGCCATCGTCAGTGACGGCTGGATGAAGCTGATCCAGTTCAAGCTGCTGCGCCTGGACCAGTGGGCCGGCATGAAGGAACCCTGGATCCTGCATGAGCGCCTGGACACCTACTACTACGAGCTGGCCGTCAAGGCCGAGCTCTGGCTGCCCAAGATCCTGGGCACCGACATCCGCGCCCTGGGTCTGCGCTTCACTCTGGACGCGGCCATGATGGGCATTGGCGGCCTGATGGGCCTGGCCGTGGCGGGCAGCTGCCTGCTGGGCAGCCTGATCAATTTCGCGGTGCTGGCGCCGCTGATGATCCAGGCTGGTGACATCGTGCAGCGCGTGGCGCCCAATGGCCAGCCGGTGCCGATCTCGCGCGCCGAGATCGTGAACCAGTGGTCCATGTGGTGGGGCATCACCATGATGGTGGTGGGCTCCCTGGTGAGCCTGCTGGCCAAGCCCGAGCTCTTCAAAGGCATCCTGCCGGGAGGCCGTGTCGCGCGCACCCAAGCCAGCAGCAAGGCCGAGCCCGGCCGTGATGTGCTGGCCCATATCGAGGTGCCGCTGTGGATCTCCTATGTGGGCGTGCCCATCTTCGGTCTGCTGGGCGCCTGGGTCACGCATCTGTTCTTCGGCGTCTCGCTGGGCATGGCCCTGCTGTCCCTGCCGTTGATCTTCGTGCTCACCGTGATCTGCACCAATTCCATGGCCCTGACCTCCTGGACCCCGGTGGGTGCCATGGCCAAGATCACCCAGTTCTCCATGGGCGCCATCGACCGCGCCAACCCGGCCAACAATCTGCTGCCCGCGGGCATGACGGCCGAGGTGGCGGCCAATGCGGCCAATCTGCTCTCCGACATCAAGCCCGGCTATATGCTCGGCGGCAAGCCGCGCCATCAGGCCATCGGCCATGTGATCGGCGTGGTGGCGGGCGTGGCGGCCTCGGTGCCCCTGTTCTTCCTGCTCTTCCTGCCGGCCAACGGCGCGGGTGAGCGCTCCACCAGCACCATCCTCTCCGAGCAGTTCGCCATGCCCGGCGCCATCCAGTGGAAGGGCGTGGCCGAGCTGATCGCCAAGGGCGTGCAGGGCCTGCCCACCTCGGCCCTGATCGCCATGGCCGTGGCGGCCCTGGCGGCCGCGGCCATCGAGCTGATCAAGCTGCGCGTCAAGCGCTTCCCGCTCTCGGCCGTGTCCATCGGCCTGGGCGTGGTGCTGCCGCCGGACGCGGTGCTGGCCATGTTCCTGGGCGCCTTGCTGTTCTGGTTCATGGGCCGTCGCCATGCCCAGAAGCCCGCCGGTGACCGCGGCCGCCGCATCTGGGTGGAGGGCGCCGAGCCCATCTGCGCCGGCCTGATCTCGGGCGCTGCCCTGATGGGCATCGGCAACGCCCTGCTCAATGTGCTGATCTGAGGCCCGGGCCGGTCTCAAGCTCAGGCACAATGCGCACGCTGCGCCGCGGCCTCGCCCAGGGGCCCGCGATGCGATCAGCGCTTTCAGGCACCGTGAGGTGCCGGGGCCGCCGCTGCGGCGGCCCGTCCTGCCTCTTCTGCCCGTAGCTCAACTGGATAGAGCAGCTGCCTTCTAAGCAGCAGGTCGGGGGTTCGAGTCCCTCCGGGCAGGCCATCTGGCTTTTCCCTCCATGTACAGCCTGTCTCCTTGCCTCTTCGGGCCCAGGAAGGCGCGCGCATGGGCTTTGGCGCAGCCCGGCATGACGGAATGCACGAAATGCCTAGGGTAACTACTTACATGATTCGGGTATTCCCTTATGATTGCACTCGCAACTTCAACAGGGAATAAAAAATGGAACTTTTGATCGTGACTTTCGCGCTGGGCATGGTGGTCGTGGTGGGTCAGCTGGGTGAGCTGATCAACGGCGCATCCTGAGGCGCCGCAGTCCGCCAGGCTGCGCCGAGCCCGGTGTCGGGCTGGCTGAGGCGGGCTGACAAGAGAATTGGATGAAAGGGCCGCTCCCGCGAGGGGGGCGGCCCTTTTTGCTGGGCGAAAGAATGCTGAGCGCCGTGTCTGGTGGGTTCAGAGCGGCGTCAACCCGTTTTGCGCGCGGGCGCGCTGGCATTTGGCATCGCCCGGCTGCACCTCGCGGCAGGCCGGAGGGCGGGACTCATAGACGCTGCACTGCGTGGCCCCACCGATCTCGCCTTGCAGGGCCTGGCAGCGTGGCCGGCGCTGGTCGGTGCCGGCCATGCACAGATGCTGGGGGCCGATGGCCTGGACGAGATGAGGGTCCAGATCCGGCGGAGCCTCCACCCAGTGGAAGGACACGCGGAAGGTGGCGCAGCAGGCGCCGCATTGCAGACAGGGCAGGCTCATGGTGCAGAAGCGCCGGCGGGCAAGAGGCGGCGCGGGCCCGCAGTCTAGAGCCTCTTGTCGCCAAGCCCCCACACTTCAATTTATTAATGAGATAGATTCGCATTAGCAAATAGAATCTGGGGCGACGGGCGGTCCAGCGCCACGACGTCGGTGCGGGCAGGGCCTCGGTTCTGTGGGCGGCTTCGTCATGGCGCCAGCCCGGCGAACCCGCACGGTCTCGCTTCCCTGATTTCCCTTTCTCCTCGGTCTCTTTTCTATGCATCTGCGTCCTCACGCGCTGGCCTGGGCCTGCGCCAGCCTTTTCGCGCTCTCTCTCGCCCCCGCCCGCGCGGCGGATGCCGCCGATCAGGCACCGCCCGCCGCACCCGAGGCCGGCAGCCCCCAGGCCCTGGGCCGGGTGGTGGTGACCGCCACCCGCGGCGCCAAGGCCCTGGAGAAGATTCCCGGCGCGGTGAGCCTGATCACCCGCGATGACATCGAAACCCAGGGCCTGGTGAGCGAGGACCCCAGCGCCTTGCTGGCCCTCTCGATCCCGGGCTATGCGCCGGCGCGCCAGAAGCTGACCAACTTCGGCGAGGGCCTGCGCGGTCGCAATGCCCTGCTGCTGCTGGATGGCATTCCGCAGACCAATCCGCTGCGCCTGGGCGGCCGCGAGGGCTATTTCGCCGACCCCATGATCGTCTCGCGCATCGAGGTGGTCTCCGGCGCTTCGGCGGTGCAGGGCATGGGCGCCACCGGCGGCATCATCAACACCATCACCCGGCGCCCCACCCAGGCCGGCACCCGCCAGACCTTGGAGCTCAAGTACGGCACCCAGTTCCACGGCGACAGCGCGAGCTGGAAGACCGGCTATATGGTCGAGCACAAGAGCGATTTCGACCTGATCGCCTATCTCGGCGCGCGCAGCCAGCAGGTGGGCGTGGATGGGGCGGGGCGGCCGCTGGCCACCGAGTCCCTGCACCAGGCGGCCGATGGCTTCATCAAGATCGGCAAGGACTTCGGCCCGCAGCGCCTGCAGCTGATGCTCAACCGCTTCACGGCCGAGGGCTTTGATGACCGGGTGGATGTGCCCGGCAACCGCGCCACCGGCCTGCCCACGACCTCGGCCCGCGGCACCCTGGCCTATGACGCGCCACGCAACGAGGTGCGTTCCGCCAGCCTGGAGTGGACGCATGCGGACCTGGCCCAGGGCGCGGCCTCGCTGCAGCTCTTCAAGCAGGACTTCTCGGCCCGCTACAGCGGCGGCCTGATCGCCACCTTCCAGGACGCCAAGCTCGCGCCCGTGGGCAGCCTGGTGGACCAGAGCGAGGTCAAGGCCGACAAATGGGGTCTGCGCGCCAGCTGGGTGCGGCCCGATCTGTGGACGCCGGGCCTGGAGCTGACCCTGGGCGCGGACTATCTGGACGATGAGTCCCAGCAGCGCCTGACCCAGACCGGCCGCGTCTGGGTGCCGCCCATGGCCTACCGCAGCCTGGCGCCCTTCGGCCAGCTGGAGTACGAGTCGGGCTCGCTGACCCTGCGCGGTGGCCTGCGCGATGAGCACAGCCGCCTCAAGGTGGCCGACTACAGCACCCTGGCCTTCTACGGCAACCGCGCGGTGCAGGGCGGCGAGCGGAGCGCCAGCAAGCTGGTGAAGAACCTGGGCGCCGTCTGGCGCTTCGGGCGCAGCGGCTGGTCCAGCTTCGTGTCCTACAACGAAGGCTTCGGCTCGCCCGATGTGGGCCTGATCCTGCGCGCGGTGAACAGCGCCGGCCGCTCGGTCAACACCCTGGTGGACCTGCAGCCCATCCTGACCGACAACCGCGAGATCGGCATCGCCTGGCGGGGCGCGGAAGGCAGCGTCTCGGCCTCGGTCTACCGCTCGCATTCCGACCTGGGCAGCCAGCTGGTGGTGAGCAATGGCATCGGCTCGCTGCAGCGCGTGCCCATCACGGTGCGCGGCTTCGAGATCAGCGGCGACTGGCGCCCGGCGCGCGACTGGCTGCTCAATGCCAGCTATGCCCAGACCCGCGGCCGCACCGCCAGCGCGGCCGGCGGCGTGCTGGACCTGGATCTGGGCGCCCGCTCCCAGGGCCCCGACAAGCTGGTGCTGGGCGCGCAGTGGCGCCCGGCCCCGGGCTGGCAGGCGCGCTGGACCCAGTCGGCCTATTTCTCCCGTGCGGCCAACCTCGGCAAGTTCTCGGGCAAGACCGCGCTGGAAGAGCGCTTCAAGGGCTATACCGTGGCCGATCTGGCTCTGAGCTGGGACTCGCCCTGGGGCCGCCTCGGCGCGGGTCTGGAGAACGTCTTCAACCGCCGCTACCTGACCTATTACGCCCAGGCCAACTACTCCGGCACGGCCGAGGACTTCTACGCCGGCCGCGGCCGCAGCCTCACGCTGAGCTGGCAGCGCAGCTTCTGAGGCGGGCGGGGCCATGCTGCGTAAAACACTGGCCTGGCTGCATCGCTGGGTGTCGCTGATCGCCGGCATCCTGCTGGTGGTGCTGGGCCTGAGCGGCAGCCTGCTGGTCTGGCAGGCCGAGCTGGATGCGGCGCTCAATCCGCGCTGGTTCCAGCCCCTGCCGGCCTGTGAGACGGCGCCCGCGACTCCGACCGCGCCGACGGCGCCGGTGGCCCGCGTGCTCGAGGTGCTGCAGCAGGCGGCGCCCGGGCGGCGCGCGGCCATCGTGGTGGCGCCGCATCAGGCCGGCGCGGCCCACCAGGTCTGGGAGCGTCGCGATGCCCAGGGCCTGCGGCGCGAGCATTTCATCGATGCCGCCTGCGGGCGCTATCTGGGCTATCGCGAGCGCGGCGCCGTGCGCTGGGACGCGGCCCATCTGGTGCCCACGGTCTACGAGCTGCATCGCTACTTCTGGAGCGGGGAGGGCGGGGCCACGCTGGCCGGCAGCGCCGGCTTGCTGCTGCTGGGCCTGGGCCTGAGCGGGCTGGTGCTGGCCTGGCCGCGCCAGGCCGCGCGCTGGGCCTCCTGGAAGCGCGTATTGACCGTGCGCTGGGATGCGGCCGCCGCGCGGCGCTGGTATGACGTGCACCGCAGCGTGGGCCTGTGGCTGGCGCCGCTGCTGATCCTGCTGAGCCTCACCGGCGCGGCCCTGGTCTTTGGCGATACCACCCGGGCCTGGGTGGCCGCCGTGCTGCCCACCGAGACCCTGGCCCGCTTGCCCAAGCCGGAGGGCAAAGCTGGAGGCAAGCCGCGGGAGGCCGGCGCGCCGGCGGCCTGGCCGGTCGATGCCTGGGTGGCCCGGGCCGAGCAGGAGTTCCCCCAGGCCCGCTGGAGCCGCCTGACCTTGCCGGTGGGCGTGGGTAAGGGTGAAGGGCTGGGGCCGGTGGAGGTGCGCCTGCTGCAGCCCGGCGAGCCCCGCGCCGACACCGGCAACACGCGGGTGCGCCTGAGTGGCCAGGGCGCCCTGCTGCAGCGCTACGACCCGCTGCAGGCGCCGGCCGGCAATGTGCTGCTGAACTGGCTCTTCCCCCTGCACAGCGCCGAGGCCTTCGGTCTGCTGGCGCGCCTGCTCTGGAGTCTCTTCGGCCTGGTGCCCGGCCTGCTGCTGGCCACGGGCCTGTGGCTGTGGTGGCGGCGTCGCCGAGCGGCCCAGCGCCCGCCCCATCAACGCTGATTCAACGCTGGCGCCCTAGATTCCGCCGCTTTTTCGGGCGTGATGGTGGTGGGGCTGATGGGTGTTGTGGCAAGGCGGGGGCGCCTGCGGGCGGGGCTGCTGCTGTTCCTGGCGCTGGGGGCGGGCGGCGCGGCGGTGGCGGCTGGCGTGGCCGGGGTGAGCGGCGGCGGCACCGTCCTGGTGCGTGACATCGCTTCGCGTGGCCTCACGCCTTGCTGGCCCTGAGCGCGTGGTGCGGGGCGAGGCCTGAACGAGGCTTTTGGCGCCCAGAAGCGTGATGGAGTTGGCGCCTGATCGCCTCAGCGCCGTGGCGTGGGCCGAGTCATTTAAGTTTCATAAAAGCTTGGCCGCCTACATTGGGATCTCCGGCGCATCGAAACTCCCTCCTCCTCCCTCACTGCGCCGGCTTCTGCCCGACAGCCCAGGCTGTCGGGCTTTTTCTTTGGGGCCTGCTTCCGGATCCGGACCGGGGCTCAGTCGGCGAAGTGCTGCTGGATGCTGCGACGCTCGGTATGCGCGTCGATCAGGGCGCGCACGCAGGGCCCGTCCAGCAGGCCGCGTTCGGCCTGCTGGCTCAGTTCGGCCAGGCATTGCGCCTCGGGCCAGGGCGTCTTGTAGGGGCGGGTGGAGGAGAGCGCATCAAACACATCGGCCACGGCCACGATGCGCGCCGGCACCGGAATCTGATCCAGGCGCAGGCCGCGCGGGTAGCCGCTGCCATCGCCGCGCTCGTGATGGCCGCCCACCACCTGGCGCATCACGGTGGCGGCGGGATCCCCCTCCAGGCCCAGATCGCCCACGATGTGCTCCACCAGGTCTTCGCCGATGCGCACATGCTGCTGCATCTGGCGCCACTCCTCGGGGTCCAGGCGGCCGGGCTTGAGCAGGATGCTGTCGGGGATGCCCACCTTGCCGATATCGTGCAGGGGGGCGAAGAGGTGCAGGTACTCGATGGCCTCGTCGTTCAGCCCGTAGAGATCGGCCACGCCGCGGGCGATCAGGCGCGAGTACTTGGCCATGCGCTCCAGATGGTGGCCGGTCTCCACATCGCGGATGCGGGCCAGGCCGGTGGCGATGTCCACCGCGCCGATCAGGTGCTGCACCGCCGAGACGCGCAGCAGATAGAGCTGGCTGATGATGTCGGCAAACTCGTCCAGCACCTCGGTCACCAGGGGGCGGAAGGCGGCGGGTTCGACCGCGTCAAAGAACACAAAGGCCGAGAGCACCTCGCCGCGGAACACCGGCAGGGTGTAGCTGCTGCGGTAATGCTGGGTCTTGAGCCAGTCGGTGTGCTGGGTGTGGGCCTTGAACTGGACCTCGATGTCGTTCACCACCCGGGCCCGGCGCAGATCGCGCAATTCCATCAGGGAGGGCACCTCGCTGAGCCGGGCCTCGTAGTGGCTCAGGGTCTGGCCGCCCTCGGTGCTGCTGGCAAAGGTCTTGAGCAGATCGCTCTCGGGGTCGTAGAGCGCCAGGGCTACGCGGCTCAGAAAGGGGTAGCGTTCCCGGAGGATGTTGTGCAGGCGCTGGATGCGCTGGGCCAGGCCGGACTTCTCGATTTCGGCGCGACCCAGGACACGCTCGGATGACCGCATGGGCACTCCCTGAGAGAGTCTTTGTTCCTGCGCCCCATGGTAGGGGAGAGCCTGGGCGGCAATCGCCCAAATTGCGCGGGCGTTGCGGCTCACCCACGCGCGGGGCGGCCTGCTGCGGACCGTCAGGCTCCTGAAATGCTGCGTCCTTCCAGCGGCGCATCCGCGGCCTTGGAGAGCGGGCGGGCAGTGCACCAAATGCACCAGAAGCAGGCCAATCCGGCCCGCTCCAGGAATTTGCGCAAACGCATGAACACTGGGGCGCAAACGTTTAGCGTTTTCCTTGAGCCGCCGTTACACTGCGGCTCCCTACAATCCGCACCGGTCCCGCCTTGCGGTCCTTGCGCCTGCCTGCATCGAGGCGGAGCGCGGGTGGCCCGGCGGGCTTTGTTCCACAAGACTTGATGGATGCCCTTGCCATGAAGCTCGCTTTTGCTCCGCTCGTTCGTGCCCTGGCCACCCTGGCCCTGTCCTCGGTGGCCCTGTCGGCCGCGGCCCAGCAGCCGGCCATCATCTTTGACATGGGGGGCAAGTTCGACAAGTCCTTCAACGAGGCGGCCTACCGCGGCATCGAGCGCTGGAAGCAGGAAACCGGCAAGCCCTATCTCGAGTTCGAGATCAGCAACGACACCCAGCGCGTACAGGCCATCCGCCGCATGGCCGAGCGTGGCGCCAATCCCATCATCTCCATCGGCTTCGCCCAGGGCTCGGCCCTGGAGCAGGTGTCCAAGGAGTTTCCCAAGTCCAACTTCGCCATCATCGACATGGTGGTGAACCAGCCGAATGTGCAGTCGGTGGTGTTCAAGGAGCATGAGGGCAGCTTCCTGGTGGGCGCCCTGGCCACGCTGAGCAGCAAGACCGGCAAGGTGGGCTTCATCGGCGGCATGGACATCCCCCTGATCCGCAAGTTCCAGTGCGGCTACGAGCAGGGCGCCAAGGCGGCCAACCCCAAGGCCGAGGTGCTGTCCAATATGACCGGCACCACCGCCAGCGCCTGGAACGACCCCACCCGCGGCGGTGAACTGGCCAAGGCCCAGTTCGCCAAGGGCGTGGACGTGGTCTTCGCCGCCGCCGGCGGCACCGGCACCGGCGTCTACCAGGCCGCCAAGGATGCGGGCAAGCTGGCCATCGGCGTGGACAGCAACCAGAACCATCTGCAGCCCGGCACCATGCTGAGCTCCATGGTCAAGCGCGTGGATGTGGCCGTCTACAACGTGCTCAAGAGCTACAAGGCCGGCGTCAGCGTGCTGGGCCTGAAGGAAGGCGGCGTGGACTACGCCGTGGACCAGCACAATGCCAAGCTGATCACCCCGGCGCTCAAGACCAAGGTCGAGGCCTACAAGGCCGACATCATCGCCGGCAAGATCAAGGTGGCCGACTTCATGGCCGACAACGCCTGCAAGCACTGACAGGCCGGCGTGCGCCGCAAGGGGCAGGGCAGGCGGCGGCAGCCGCGGCCGCTGCCCCTTTCCTCAGTTGGGGCGGCCCCAGGCAACAAGAGACAGCATAGATTGGCGAGCCGCTATCGCAGACAGCGGCGGGCAGGAAGAAGCTTCGCATGACAGAACAGAGCAGCACGGCCGTCCGGCTGGTCGGCATCAGCAAGCGCTTCGGCGCGGTGCAGGCCAACCGCGGCGTGGAGCTGAGCGTGCGTGCCGGCACGGTGCACGGCCTGGTGGGCGAGAACGGCGCCGGCAAGAGCACGCTGATGGCCATCCTCTACGGCTACTACCAGGCCGACGAGGGGCATATCGAGGTGGACGGTCGCCGCGTGGAGATCGCCAACTCCCAGCAGGCCATCGCCGCGGGCATCGGCATGGTGCACCAGCATTTCATGCTGGTCGAGAACTTCACCGTGCTGGAAAACATCATGCTGGGCGCCGAGCCGGCCTTCTTCCTCTCGCGCGCCAAGCGCGAGGTGCGCGCCAAGCTGGAAGCCCTGATGCAGGACACCGGCCTGCATGTGCGCCTGGACGAGCTGGCCGGCGATCTGCCGGTGGGCGAGCTGCAGCGCCTGGAGATCCTCAAGGCCCTGTACCGCGGCGCCCGCATCCTGATCCTGGACGAGCCCACCGCGGTGCTCACACCGCAAGAGACCCTGCAGCTCTTCGAGACCCTGCGCCGCCTGCGCGAGCGCGGCACCACCATCATCCTGATCACGCACAAGCTCAAGGAGGTGATGGCGCTGTGCGATGCCGTCACCGTGATGCGCGCGGGGCAGATGATCAAGACCTGCGACATCCGCGAGACCAGCCCCGAGGACCTGGCCGAGGCCATGGTGGGCCGCAAGGTGCAGCTGGGCCGCAGCGGCGCCACCGCCCGGGCCGGCGCGCCGCGCCTGGTGGCCGAGGGCCTGAGCCTGAAGAGCGAGCAGGGCGTGCCCCTGCTGCGCGAGGTGAGCCTGAGTCTGCGGGCGGGCGAGATCGTGGGTGTGGCCGGCGTCTCGGGCAATGGGCAGAGCGAGCTGCTGGAGCTGCTCTCGGGCATGCGCGCGCCGGATGCCGGCCGCCTGCGCCTGGGTGAGGCCGCGTTCGAGGCCGCGCGCTGGCTGGAGCCACGCGCCGCGCGCCACCACAAGCTGGCCCATGTGCCCGAAGACCGCCACAGCTGCGGCATGGTGCTGGGCTTTCCGGCCTGGGAAACCGCCGCCCTGGGCTACCAGGAGCAGGCCCAGTACCGCGCTGCGCCCCTGGGCCTGGGCATGAACCAGGCGCATCTGCGCGCCCAGACGGCGCAGATGATGGAGCGCTTCGATGTGCGCCCGCGCAACCCCGAGCTGGGCTCCTCCAAGTTCTCGGGCGGCAACCAGCAGAAGCTGATCCTGGCGCGCGAGATCGGCCAGGCGCCGGCCGTGCTGCTGGTGGGCCAGCCCACGCGCGGCGTGGACATCGGCGCCATCGAGTTCATCCACGGCCAGCTGCGCGCCTTGCGCGATGCGGGCTGCGCGGTGCTGCTGGTCAGCTCCGAGCTGGACGAGATCCTGGCCCTGGCCGACCGCGTGCTGGTGATGAATGCCGGCCGCATCACCGGCGAGCTGGCCATTGAAGACTGTGACGAGAAACGCCTGGGCCTGCTGATGGCCGCCCAGGCGGACTGAGAAGAGACACCATGAGTCAACCGGTACAACTGCCGCGCTGGATCGATATCGGTCTGCTGCCGCTGTGGAATCTGTGCATCGCGCTGGCGGTGGCGGGCCTGGTGGTGCTGGCCATCGGCCAGAGCCCGGCCCAGGCCCTGAGCGTGATGCTGCAGGGCTCGCTGGGCAGCGCCCGCGGCCTGGGCTTCACGCTCTACTACACGACGACCTTCATCTTCACCGGCCTTGCCGTGGCCGTCGCCTTCCATGCCGGCCTCTTCAACATCGGCGGCGAAGGCCAGGCCGTGCTGGGCGGCGTGGCCGTGGCCCTGCTGGCCCTGTGGCTCAGCCCACTCCTGCCGGCCGGCCTGATGCTGCCCCTGCTGGTGCTGGCGGCCGCCGTGGGCGGCATGCTCTGGGCGGCGGTGCCGGCCTATCTGCAGGCCAAGCGCGGCAGCCATATCGTCATCACGACGATCATGTTCAACTTCATCGCCGCCAGCCTGAACGTCTATCTGCTGGTCAACTGGCTGCGCCCCAAGGGCAGCATGGCGGTGGAGAGCGCGGCCTTTGCCGACAGCGCCCGCATGCCGGCCCTGCACACCCTGGCCCAGTCCTTCGGCCTGGAGCTGCCCAGCTCGCCGCTGAACCTGAGCCTGCTGCTGGCCCTGCTGGCCTGCGTGGGCGTGTGGTGGTTCCTCTGGAAGAGCCGCGCCGGCTATGCCCTGCGTGCCGTGGGCAGCGCGCCGCGCGCCGCCCATTACGCCGGCATCAAGCCGCGCCTGCAGGTGCTGATCGCCATGGGCCTCTCGGGGGCCCTGGCCGGCATGGTGGCCGTCAATGAGATTTCCGGCGTGCAGGGCAAGCTGACCCTGGACTTTGTGGCCGGCGCCGGCTTCACCGGCATCGCCGTCTCCCTGATGGGCCGCAACCATCCGGTGGGCATCGTGCTGGCGGCCCTGCTCTTCGGCGTGCTCTACCAGGGCGGCGTCGAGGTGGCGTTCGAGATCCCGGGCTTCAGCCGCGAGATGGTGGTCACGGTGCAGGGCCTGATCGTGCTGTTCGCCGGGGCCATGGCCACGGTGAGTGCGCCGCTGTTCGCGCGCCTGTACAAGGCCCTGGCGCGCAAGGAGGGCTGAGGACATGGATGAGGTCTTGATCGGTTCCCTGCTGGGTTCCACCCTGCGCGTGACCACGCCTCTGCTGCTGTGTGCGCTGGCGGGTCTGCTGTCCGAGCGCTCCGGCGTGATCGACCTGGGCCTGGAGGGCAAGATGCTCTTCGCGGCCTTTGCCGCCGCGGCCACGGCCAGCGTGACCCAGAGCACGGGCCTGGGCCTGATGGCGGCCATCGCCGTGGCCTGCGCGCTCTCCATGGTGCAGGGCTTTGCCTGCGTCACGCACCGCGGCGACCAGGTGGTCACCGGCGTGGCCCTGAACATGGTGGCCGCCGGCCTGACCGTGGTGCTGGGCATTGCCTGGTTCGCCCAGGGCGGCCAGACCCCGCCGGTGCCGGCCGAGGTGCGCCTGACGGGTCTGTCCACCGCCTATGCCGAGCCCCAGGCCGGCCAGTGGTTTGCCTCGGTCCTGGGCCATGGCCTGCTCAGCCACAACGCCCTGGTGTACCTGGCCTTCTTCCTGGTGGTGGCCGTGTGGTTCTTCCTGGAGCGCACCAAGCCGGGCCTGCGCCTGCGGGCGGTGGGCGAGAACCCCGCCATGGTGGATGCGGCCGGCGTCTCGGTGCCGGGCCTGCGCTACTCGGCCCTGCTGATGAACGGGGTGCTCTGCGGCCTGGCGGGCAGCTATCTGACCCTGGCGCAGAACGCCAACTTCAGCCCGAACATGACCGCGGGCCGCGGCTATATCGCGCTCGCCGCGCTCATCTTCGCCAAGTGGCGGCCGAAGAATATCCTCTTCGCCTGCCTGCTCTTCGGCTTCCTCGACGCCTTCGCCATCCGCTACCAGGGTTATGCCTTCCCGCTGATCGGCAAGGTGCCGGTACAACTGATGCAGGCGCTGCCCTATATCCTCACGGTGATCCTGCTCGCAGGCTTCATCGGCAAGGCCATTCCGCCGAAGGCCGGCGGCGTGCCCTATGTGAAGGAGCGCTGATGGAGCTCACCGAGGACCTGCGTCAGCGCCTGCTGGCCGCCGCGCTGCAGGCGCGGGCGCAGTCCTACTCGCCCTATTCGCGCTATGCCGTGGGCGCGGCCGTGCTGGACGAGCAGGGCCGCATCCATGTGGGCGCCAATATGGAAAACGCCGCCTACCCCCAGGGCTGGTGCGCCGAGACCACGGCCCTGGCCGCCATGCGCATGGCCGGCGGCCAGCGCGCCACCGCGGTGCTGGTGTGCGGCCCCGGCCCCGAGCTCACCACGCCCTGCGGCGGCTGCCGCCAGAAGCTGCGCGAGTTCGCCGGCCCCGAGCTGCCGGTCCTGGTCGCCGATCCCGGCGGCATCCGCCAGCAATGGACCCTGGACCAGCTCCTGCCCTTCAGTTTCGGCCCCGAGCACCTCAAGCTCTGAGCGCCACCCCCACGCCCTAGAAAGCACACCATGATCGATCACCAGACCCTGAATCCCCGCATCGAGGCCACCGTCGAGAAGCTCAAGCAACTGTTCGGCAGCGCGCCCGAGGTGGCCGTGGTGCTGGGCTCCGGCTGGGCCGGCGCGGTCAGCCATGTGGAAGAGGCCAAGCACCTGTCCTACGCCGAGCTGCCCGCCTTTCCCCAGCCCAAGGTGGAAGGCCATGTCAGCGAGATCGTGGTGGGCCGCATCGGCGCGCAGCGCGTGGTGATGCTGCGCGGCCGCGCCCACACCTACGAGAGCGGCGACTGCACCGGCATGGCCGGCGCGCTGCGCAGCCTCAAGCGCTGGGGCGTCAAGGCCCTGCTGCAGACCAATGCCTCGGGCTCGCTGCGCTCCCACATGCCGCCGGGCAGCCTGATGCTGATCGGCGATCACATCAACGCGCCGCAGCGCTCGCCCCTGGTGGGCGAGCCCGGCAGCGAGCGCTTCGTGGACATGAGCGCCGCCTACGACGCCGAGCTGCGCGCCGTGGCCAGGCAGATCGCCAAGCGTAACAACCAGATCGTGGGCGAGGGCACTTATGTCTGGGCCCTGGGTCCGCAGTTCGAGACCCCGGCCGAGATCCGCATGTTCGCCGCCTGGGGCGCCGACGCCGTGGGCATGAGCACCGTGCCCGAGACCATCCTGGCCCGCCATGCCGGCCTGCGCGTGATGGGCCTGGCCCTGATGACCAATATGGCCGCCGGCCTCTCCGCCGAAGCCCTGACCCATGCCCTGACTCTGCAGCAGGCCCAGGCCTCGGGCGAGCGCGCCGCGGCCTTCCTGGCCCAGGTGGTGGCCGGTCTGGCCGAGCTGCCCTCGCTGCGCGCCTGAGCATGGAACAGCGCAGCCTGCTGACGGCCGCCCGCCAGGCCCTGGCCTGCCTGGACCTGACCAGCCTGAACGAGGCGGACAGCGCGGCCGATATCGCCGCCCTGTGCGCCCGGGCCCAGACGCCCTTCGGCCCCGTGGCCGCCGTCTGCGTGTGGCCGCGCTTCGTGGCCCAGGCGCGTGCGGCCCTGCCGCCCGGCATCAAGGTGGCGGCCGTGGCCGACTTCCCGGACGGCGCCCTGGACCTGCCGCGCGCCCTGGCCGATATCGCCAGCATCGCCCAGGCCGGGGGCGACGAGGTGGACGTGGTCCTGCCCTACAAAGCCCTGATGGCCGGCCAGCGCAGCGAGGTGGCCGAGTTCCTGGCCGAGGTGCGCCACGCCAGCCGCCCGCTCACGCTCAAGGTCATTCTGGAAAGCGGCGAGCTGGCCACGCCCGAGCTGATCCGCGAGGCCAGCCGTCTGTCCCTGGCGGCCGGCGCGGACTTCATCAAGACCAGCACCGGCAAGAGCCCCGTCTCGGCCACGCCCGAGGCCGCGGCCGCCATGCTGCAGGAGATCCAGGCCAGCGGCCTGGCGCATGCCGGCTTCAAGGCCAGCGGCGGCATCCGCAGCGTGGCCGAGGCCCGCGTCTACCTGGACCTGGCGGCCCAGACCCTGGGCGAGGCGGCCCTGCAGCCGCAGCGCCTGCGCTTTGGCGCCAGCGGCCTGCTCAATGACATCCTGGCCCAGCTCTCGGGTCAGGCGCCGGCGGCGGCGTCCGGCAGCGGCTACTGAGCTCACCCACCTCATCAGCAAAGGAGCCGCCCATGCTGGCTCAGGAAATCATCCGCACCAAGCGCGAGGGCCAGGTCTTGTCCGAGCCCCAGATCCAGGCCTTTGTGCGCGGCCTGGTGGACGGCAGCTGGAGCGAGGGCCAGGTGGCGGCCCTGGGCATGGCGGTGTTCCTGCGCGGCATGGGCCGTGAGGAATGCGTGGCCCTGACCCGGGCCATGATGCATTCGGGCCGGGTGCTGGCCTGGCCGGACATGCCCGGCCCGGTGCTGGACAAGCATTCCAGCGGCGGCGTGGGCGACAAGGTCAGCCTGATGCTGGCGCCCCTGGTGGCGGCCTGCGGCGGCTATGTGCCCATGATTGCCGGCCGCGGCCTGGGCCACACCGGCGGCACGGTGGACAAGCTGGAGGCCATTCCGGGCTATCGCAGCACGCCGAGCCCGGCCGAGTTCGACCGCCTGGTGCGCGAGCTGGGCTGCGCCATCATCGGCCAGACGGCCGATCTGGCCCCGGCCGACAAGCGCTTCTACGCGGTGCGCGATGTCACGGCCACGGTGGAGAGCGTGCCCCTGATCACCGCCTCCATCCTGTCCAAGAAGCTGGCCGCCGGCCTGCAGGGCCTGGCCATGGATGTGAAGTGGGGCAATGGCGCCTTTGCCGACAGCCCGGCCATGGCCCAGGAGCTGGCCGAGAGCATCGTGGCCGTGGCCCGCGGCGCGGGCATGCCCACCCGCGCCCTGATCACGGACATGAACCAGGTGCTGGGCCGCGAAGTGGGCAATGCCCTGGAGATCCACGAGACCATTGCCTACCTCAAGGGCGAGGGCCCGCGCGAGCCGCGCCTGCATGAGGTGACCCTGGCCCTGGCCAGCGAGATGCTGCTGATGGGCGGCCTGGCGGCCGACGCAAGCCAGGCCCGCGCCCGCCTGCAGCAGGCCCTGGACAGCGGCGCCGCGGCCGAGAAGTTCGCCCGCATGGTGGCGGCCCTAGGCGGCCCGGCCGATCTGCTGGAGCGGCCCGCGGCCTGGCTGCCGGAGGCGCCGGTGCTGCGCCCCGTGCCCGCGCCGCGCGCGGGGCGTCTGCTGAGCCAGCGCACGCGCGAGATCGGCCTGGCCGTGGTGGAGCTGGGGGGAGGGCGGCGCCAGCCGGGCGACCCGCTGGACATGCGCGTGGGCTTCTCGGGCATGCGCGCCCTGGGCGAGAGTCTGGAGGCGGGCGAGCCCCTGGCCTGGGTGCATGCGGGCAGCGAGCGCGATGCCGAGCGCGCCGTGGCGGCCCTGCTGGCGGCCTGCGAGCTGGGCGAGGCCCAGGCGCCCTGGCAGGCCCGGCCCCTGGTGGCGGCGCGGGTCGAATAAAATCGCGCCCCTTTCCCGATTCCCTTCCCGCCTCCCATGTCCGACAAGCCCGAGCTGCCGCAAGACTCCACCGTTGAGCCGGCCGTCCCCGTCAAGCGCGCCATCAAGAGCTTTGTGGTGCGCGCCGGCCGCATGGGCACGGGCCAGATCAAGGCCCTGGCCGAGCTGGGCCCGCGCTTTGTGCTGCCCTACCAGGCCGGCCAGCGCCTGGACCCGCAGGCCGTGTTCGGCCGCCAGGCGCCCCTGGTGCTGGAGATCGGCTTTGGCATGGGCGGGGCCACGGCCCAGATCGCCCAGACCCTGCCCGACCATGACTTCATCGGCTGCGAGGTGCATGAGCCCGGCGTGGGCGCCCTGCTCAAGCTGATCGGCGAGCAGGACATCCCGAACATCCGCATCTTCCAGCACGACGCGGTGGAGGTGCTGGAACAGATGATCGCCCCCGACTCCCTGGCCGGCGTGCACATCTTCTTCCCCGATCCCTGGCACAAGAAGCGCCACAACAAGCGCCGCCTGATCCAGCCCGAGTTCGTGGCCAAGCTGGTCAAGCACATCCGCCCCGGCGGCTATCTGCACTGCGCCACCGACTGGGAGCCCTATGCCCAGCAGATGCTGGAGGTGCTTTCGGCCGAGCCCAGCCTGGTCAACAGCGCCGAGGGCTATGCCGAGAAGCCAGCCTACCGGCCCCTGACCAAGTTCGAAAACCGCGGCCTCAAGCTGGGTCACGGCGTCTGGGACTTGGTCTTCAAGCGCCGCTGATAGAGTCGCGCTCCATGAGCGAATCCACACAACTGGCCGGCAAGCATGTGCTGCTGGGCCTCTCGGGCGGCGTGGCCTGCTACAAGGCGGCCGAGCTGACGCGTCTGCTGGTGAAGGCCGGCGCCACGGTGCAGGTGATGATGAGCGAGGCGGCCACGCAGTTCATCACGCCGGTCACCATGCAGGCCCTGTCCAACCAGCCGGTGCTGCTGAGCCAGTGGGATGCGCGCGAGCCCAACAATATGGCCCACATCAACGCCACCCGCGCGGCCGATGTGATGCTGGTGGCGCCGGCCAGCGCCGACTTCATCGCCAAGCTGGCGCAGGGCAGGGCGGACGAGCTGCTGAGCCTCACCGCCCTGGCGCGCCCCGCCGAGCGCTGCGCCCTGCTGGTGGCCCCGGCCATGAACCGCGAGATGTGGGCCCACCCGGCCACCCAGCGCAATGTGGCCCAGATCCGCGCCGACGGCGCCCAGGTGCTTGGCCCGGGCTCTGGCGAGCAGGCCTGTGGCGAAATCGGTAACGGCCGTATGCTGGAGGCCGAGGAGCTGCGCGACGCCCTGATCGCGCATTTCCAGCCCAAGCGCCTGGCCGGCAAGAAGCTGCTGATCACGGCCGGCCCCACCTTCGAGCCCATCGATCCGGTGCGCGGCATCACCAATCTCTCCAGCGGCAAGATGGGCTTTGCCATCGCCCGCGCCGCGGCCGAGGCCGGTGCCGAGGTCACCCTGGTGGCGGGCCCCGTGCACCTGCCCACGCCGCGCGGCGTGCGCCGCCTCGATGTGCAGACGGCGCAGCAGATGTTCGACGCGGTGCTGCCCCTGGCGCCCCAGCAGGACATCGTGGTGGCCACCGCGGCCGTGGCCGACTGGCGCCCGGCGCAGATGAACGCGCACAAGATCAAGAAGAAGGACGGCGGCAAGGCCGCGCCGGTCTTCGAGCTGACCGAGAACCCCGACATCCTGGCCGCCGTGTCCGCCAGCGTGGACCCGGCCAAGACCTTCTGCGTGGGCTTTGCCGCCGAGAGCCAGGACCTGGCCAAGCATGCGCGCGAGAAGCTGGAGCGCAAGCGCGTGCCCCTGATCGTGGGCAATCTGGGTCCGGCCACCTTCGGCCGCGACGACAACGCCCTGCTGCTGGTGGACGCCCAGGGCGAGCGCGAGCTGCCCCATAACGACAAGCTCAGCCTGGCGCGCGAACTGCTGCGCGATGTGGCCGAGCGCATTGCCAAAGCAAGAACGACCGCATGACCACCACGCTTGTTGACCTGAAAGTGCTCGATGCCCGCATGGCCGAGCAGCTGCCTGCCTATGCCACGCCCGGCGCTGCCGGCCTGGACCTGCGCGCCTGCCTGGACCAGGCCCTGAGCCTGGAGCCCGGCCAGACCACGCTGATCCCCACGGGCCTGGCCATCCACATCAACGACCCCGGTCTGGCTGCCCTGATCCTGCCGCGCTCGGGCCTGGGCCACAAGCACGGCATCGTGCTGGGCAATCTGGTGGGCCTGATCGACTCGGACTACCAGGGCCAGCTGATGGTCAGCTGCTGGAACCGCGGCCAGACGGCGTTCGTGATCCAGCCCATGGAGCGCATCGCCCAGCTGGTGCTGGTGCCGGTGGTGCAGGCGGCCTTCCGGCGCGTCGAGGCCTTTGACGACGCCTCCTCACGCGGTGAAGGCGGATTTGGTTCCACAGGCAAGGCCTGAGCGGCATTGACCGAGCGGGGCGCGAGGTCCGGCTTTGCCCGGGCCTTCGGGCCCGCCCCCTTGAGGGGGCGCGCGAAGCGTGTAGGGGGGTTAGTGCAGCGGCTCGTCCGGCGGCGCGCCACTCACCACGCTGAACACCGTCTCGCCGACGCTGCCTTCGCGGATCTCGGCCTCGGTGGCCTCGCGCACATCGCGCACACGCAGATGCATGCGCAGGCCCATGCCGGCCAGCGGGTGGTTGCCGTCCAGCACCACATGCTCGGGATAGACCTCGGTGACGGTGTAGACCACGTCCTGAGGCATGCCCTCGCTGGCCGCGCCCTCGGGCAGGCCTTCGAACTGCATGCCCTCGCTGACGTTCTCGGGCATCACGGCGCGGGCTTCGAAGCAGACCAGCTCGGAGCGGTAGTCGCCGAAGGCTTCCTCGGGGTCCAGCGCTACGCTGGTCTCGAAACCGATCTCCTGGCCGGCCAGCACCTGCTCGACTTTGGCGAAGAGGTCATCGCCGCCGAAAAAAAATTCCATGGCTTCGCTCAGCTCGTCGATCAGCTGGCCTTGGGCGTCCTCGAGTCTCCAGCTCAGGGAGACGACGCAGGGGGAAGAAATTAGCATGGGCGGAATGATCGCATAAGGCCGACATCGGGCTGGCGGCCCGGCGCCGCGACAGGTGTTTGCGCCAGCGCAGAGTGCGGCCTGTCGGACGCGGCGCGGCATAGCGGAGAATGCCGGCCATCATGATCGATATCGCGCAAGCCACGCCGCTGCTGGGCGGCCTCTCCCCCGAACAATTCATGCGCCGGCACTGGCAGAAAAAGCCCTTGCTGGTGCGCCAGGCCCTGCCGGGCATCCAGGCCCCGGCCACGCGCAGCGAGCTGGCCCAGCTGGCCGCCAGCGAAGATGTGGAGGCCCGCCTGGTCAGTGCCTTCGACGGGCGCTGGGCCCTGCGTCACGGCCCGGTGGCCAAGCTGCCGCCGTTTTCCAAGCCCGGCTGGACCCTCCTGGTGCAGGGTCTGGATCTGCATGTGCCGGCCGCGCACGAGCTGCTGAGCCGCTTTCGCTTCGTGCCCGAGGCGCGCCTGGACGATCTGATGATCTCCTACGCCTCGGACGGCGGCGGCGTGGGACCGCATTTCGACTCCTACGACGTCTTCCTGATCCAGGTGCAGGGGCGCCGGCGCTGGCGCATTGCGCCGCAGAAGGACGCGGTGCTGCGCGACGATGTGCCGCTCAAGATCATCGCCAACTTCAAGCCCGAGCAGGACTTCGTGCTGGAGCCGGGCGACATGCTCTACCTCCCGCCCGGCTGGGCCCATGACGGCGTGGCCGTGGGCGGCGATTGCATGACCTGCTCGGTGGGCTTTCGCTCGCCCTGGCAGGCCGATCTGGCGCGCGAGCTGCTGCCGCGTCTGACGGATGAGGAGCCGCGCGGCAACCGCATGTATGTGGACCCGCGCCAGACCGCCACCACCACGCCGGGCCTGGTGCCCGAGGCCCTGGTGGAATTCGCGCGCGCCGCGGCCGAGCGTGCGCTCAAGGAGCCCCTGGCCCTGGAGCGGGCCCTGGGTGAGGCGCTGACCGAGCCCAAGCCCAAGGTCTTCTTCCAGATCGGCGAGCCCTTGCCCGAGGGCTGCGGCGCGGCGCTCGATGCACGCAGCCGCATGATGTACGACCGCGCCCACATCTTCATCAACGGCGAGTCCTACCGTGCCGCCGGCCGTGATGCGCGTTTGATGCGCGTGCTGGCCGACCGCCGCCGCCTGAGCGCGGCCCAGGTGGCCCAGCTCTCGCCGGGCGCGCGTGAGTTGCTGGACCAGTGGACCGAGGATGGCTGGGTGCAGGCCCAGGCGCTCTGAACTTTGGCGAGGGAGGCCCGCATGCTGCAGGAAGGTGTGATCAGCGGCCGTGAGGCCTGGCGTGCGGCCTTGGCCGAGTGTCTGCAGCACGCGGCCCGGCAGGGCTGCCGCGAGCTCTGGGCCTGGGATGCGGACTTCAGGGCCTGGCCGCTCTCGTGCCCCGAGGTGCTGGAGGCGCTCAGGCAATGGGCGCTGCCGCACCGGCGTCTGCGCCTGCTGGCCCAGGAGTACGAGGGCCTGCGCCGCGTGCATCCGCGCTTTGTGGCCTGGCGCCAGCACTGGGACCATGTGATCGAGGCCCGCGCCTATCTGCCAGAGGACTTGAGCGGCGGCGGCCCTCAGGGGCTGCTGCTGGGCCAGGGCCTGTTCAGCCTGCGTTTGCTCGATGCCACCCAGGCCCGCGGGGCTTATTCCGTACGCCCTGCGGACGAAATGGCGGCCCGCGAAGCTTTTGATGCGGTTTGGCAACGATCGTGCGAATCGTTCGCAGCAAGCACTCTGGGCCTGTAAGGAGTTTCCCCGCTTGCGGATATACTAGTGGGCTAGGCGATGGAAGCGCTCGAGGTTTCCGCGTCTTGTCTACTGAGGCGCCCCGACGGTTTATCGGTGATTGATCGGGAGGAGGGGCCTCATGAATTACCGGTAATTGAATCTTCGTCTATCTGAGGACACCTATGAAAAAGTCGATCCTGTTGGCTTCCCTGCTGGCTGCTGTTGCTCTGGCCGCTTGCGGCAAGAAGGAAGAGGCTGCTGCTCCTGCTGCTGCTGAGCCGGCTTCCGCCGCTGCTCCCGCTCCCGCCGCTTCGGAAGCCGCTTCGGCTCCGGCCGCTGACGCTTCGGCTCCTGCTGCTGCCGACGCTGCTTCGGAAGCCGCCAGCAAGTAATCGGGTTCCTCCGATCACGGCGAAAGCCGTCGGCCGCAAGGCCGGCGGCTTTTGTTTTTTCTGGCTGGGAATATCCCAGCGAGGCACTCGAGATACTCGCGCCGCCTGCGCCGGTATTTGAGTGGATTCTCTAGCCGAGCGTCAGCCAGTCCAGGCCTTGTCCCTGGTCCGCCACCAGCACCCGCTCGGGGCTGCGGTCGTTCAGCGCCTGAGCCAGGGCTTCAAAGGCCAGGGCGGGCAGGTTGTTGCGCTCGCTCAGATGGGCGGCCACCACCCATTGCAGATCGGCATGGCCGCAGCGTGCCAGGATCTCGCCCGCCAAGGCGTTCGAGAGATGGCCGTGCGTGCCCAGGATGCGGCGCTTGAGGCTGGCCGGGTAGGGGCCGTTGCGCAGCAGGTCCTCGTCGTGATTGCACTCCAGCAGCAGGCCGTCCAGCCCTTGCAGGCGCTGGATCAGGGGCTCGGGCGCGCTGCCCACATCGGTGAGCAGGCCCAGGCGGTGGCGACCGTCCTCGCAGAGCAGTTGCAGGGGCTCGGCGGCGTCGTGGGGCACGGCAAAGGGCTGCAGGCTCAGATCGCCCAGCGCCACCTGCTCGTCGTCGCGCACCAGATGCAGCAGCTCGGAGGGGAGCTCCGGCGTGCCGTGGCGCTGGCTGATGGCGCGCCAGGTGCCGCGGCTGGTCCACAGCGGCACCCGGTGGCGCCGGCACAGGCTCAGCGCGCAGCCCACATGGTCGCCATGCTCATGGGTGATGAAGACGCCATCGAGCTGCTCCGGCGTGCAGCCGGCGCGCGCCAGGCGCCGGGTCAGCTCGCGCAGGCTGAAGCCGCAGTCCACCAGCAGCAGGGTGCTGGTGATGCCCTGGCTGGCCTCCACCAGGCTGGCGTTGCCGCCGCTGCCGCTGCCCAGGCTACAGAAACGCATCGTGCTGGTTTTCCCAAAAACAAAAATGCCGCCGGCGCGCGGCGCGGGCGGCAGAGCTGCGGTGCCCGGGTGTCGAAGCACCCGGGGCCGTATCAGCGCAGATCGTCCATCAGCAGGTTGAGGATGCGCTTGGCGTTCTCGTCGGTCTGCTGCTGACCCTTGGTGTCCAGGATCTTCACCACGCTGCGCTCGCCCTCGGCCTTGACCGAGACACGGTAGCGGTTGGCGGTGATGGCCTGCTCGCCCTTGAACAGGCGCTGGAAGAAGTTCGGCTCTTCCTTGCCCACCATGGTCGGGTCGGCATAGCGCAGATAGAACAGGCCCTGGTTGCGGTCGCGGTCCTCGATGGTGAAGCCATGGCGGTCCAGCGATTGGCCCACGCGGCGCCAGGCGCGCTCGAAGCCCTCGTTGACCTGCAGGCTGTCGGGCACCTCGCTGAGCGGTCGGTTGCGTGCGCCGCCGCGCAGGGGCGGCAGTTCGGACGAGGGCACGTTCAGTGCCGGCGTGCCGGCAGCCACGATGGTCTTGGCCGTCTCTTCCTTGCCGCCCAGCTTGAGCAGCAGGCGCGAGAGCATCTCGCCTTCCAGCGTGGGCTCGGAGGGGCGCGGCTGCCAGACGGTCTGGTCGCGCTGGTTGCTGCTGTACACCTCCTGCATGCCGCGGTGCACGATGAAGATGTCGGTGCCGCCATTGGCCGCGCGCTCCACGCGGGTGCGGTAGAGATCACGTTCGCCGGTGGAGTAGACCGAGTCGAAGACCTTGCCGATGGTCTTGCGGATGATGTCTTGTGGCAGGCGGGCGCGGTTCTCGGCCCAGTCCGTTTCCATCACGCCCACGCTGGGATCATCCTTGACCAGGGTCAGGCCGCGCTCCTGCCAGAAGCTGCGCAGCAGGGGCCAGAGCTGCTCGGGCGTCTGGTTGGTGTGCAGCCAGCGGGTGTCGCCATTGCGCTGCAGGCTCACCTCGCCGGTGCTGGCCACGGCCACCTGGGGGCCGGCCGCGGCCGTGGCGCCACGGCTGGCGCCGCTTTGCTGCTGCAGGGCCGAGGCGCTGATGGCGCCGCCCTGCACCTGGGCACGGCCATCGCGGGCCAGCTGGGTCAGATCCGGCGGCACATCCAGACCGGTGGTCTGGCGGGCCTGACTGCGGTAGTCCACCTTGTCGGAGCTGAAGGTGCCGTCAAAGCTGCTGCAGGCGGCCAGCGAGGCGATCAGGGCCACGCAGGCCAGGCGCTGCGCCGTGGGCGCGAAAGAAGGGGAACGGGTCACGCTAGACATCTCCGAAGGTCTTGGGGCTGGGCCCCGGCCTGGTCTCACAGGAATCGTGGTGGGGGCAAAGCGGCTGGGCGGCTCTTCTCAGAGCAGCCCGGCCTCCTGCAGCGCCTGCTGCACCGCGGCCTGGCCGGCCGGGGTCAGCGGGGTGATGGGCAGGCGCAGCGCGCCCTTGCAGCGGCCCAGCTTTTCCAGGGCCCACTTGGTGGGCGCCGGGCTGGGTTCGCAGAACAGCTGCTTGTGCAGGCCCAGCAGCTGGAAATGGATGCGGCGGGCCTCGGCCACCTGGCCGGCCAGCGCGGCGCGGCAGAGCTCGTGCATCAGGCGCGGCGCCACATTGGCGGTCACGCTCACATTGCCCTGGCCGCCCAGCAGCATCAGGGCCACGGCCGTGCCGTCGTCACCCGAATAGATACCGAAGCCCTTGGGCGCATGCTTGATCAGGTAGGCGGCGCGCTCGATATTGCCGGTGGCTTCCTTGACGCCGAAGACGCCGGGCAGGGCCGCGCAGCGCAGCGCGGTCTCGGGCTGCATATCCGCCACGGTGCGGCCGGGCACGTTGTAGAGCATCATGGGGATGTCCACGGCCTCGGCGATCGCCTTGTAGTGCTGGTAGATGCCTTCCTGGCTGGGCTTGTTGTAGTAGGGCACGACGGAGAGCGTGCAGTCCGCGCCCACCGACTTGGCGTAGCGGCTCAGCTCGATGGCCTCGGCCGTGGAGTTGGCGCCGGTGCCGGCCATGATGGGCACGCGACCCTTGGCATGCTCGACCGCGACCCGGATGATCTCGCGGTTCTCTTCCATGCTGACCGTGGGCGACTCGCCGGTGGTGCCGACCACGCCAATGCAGTCGGTGCCTTCGGCGATATGCCAGTCGATCAAGCTGCGCAGCGCGGCGTAATCAACGCTGCCATCTTCCTGCATCGGCGTCACAAGCGCGACGATGCTGCCAACAATCGGTGTCATGGGAGGATTCCTCGTAATCGCGCGATTCTACTCAGCGCCGCGGGGCGAATTCTTCAGACCAGCCGGTAGCGCTGGAAAACCCCGGGGGACGGCGCCATTTCGCGAACGGCAGCAACGCGCTGAACGAAGCGCGGGTTGACCAGGCCCGCGGGCGTGCCGTCGAGGAAACCGTCTTCATAGGCCACGATGCGCAGGCCCTGGCAGGCCGTGAGCAGTTCGCCGGGCTGCAGCAGGAAATCGGGGCGGCTGGGCCGGCCAATGCTCTGCTGCCCGTCGGCAAAGGTTTCATAGACCAGCCAGCCGCCCGGCGCCACCGCCGCCACGATCTGCGGCAGCAGGGGGCGCCAGAGGTAGTTGGTGACCAGCACCAGGTCGAACTGCCGCTCGCCCAGGGGCCAGGGGCCGGCCTCGAGATCGGCCACCAGGGTTTCGGCCAGGCCGGCCAGCGGGGCCAGGGCCTGGGCGTCGCGGTCCACGCCGGTGAGCCGGAAGCCCTGGGCGGCCAGGGGGCGCAGATGGCGGCCGCTGCCACAGGCCAGGTCCAGCACGCGGGCGCCGGGGGCGAGCTGCCGGCTCCAGCGCAGCAGCCAGGGGGAGGGGGTGTCAAGCGCCATCGGGCAAGCGGCGAAGAGAGTTCAGAAGCAGGCCCAGAGCTGCTCGGAGAGCTGCTGCATCAGGGCCGGCTGGGTGTAGGCCAGAAAGACCGCCGCCAGGGCCAGGCCTGCCGCCAGCCCGACCAGGCCGGTGCGCAGGCGGCGGCGCAGCTTGGGCTTCATGCGGCGGCCGCCACGGGGCGGGCAATCGCGTGCTCGCGCACCGGCAGATTGATCAGGGTGGCCATCACGCCCAGGGCCACGGCCAGCCACCAGACGATGTCGTAGCTGCCGCTGGCGTCATAGAGCTTGCCGCCCAGCCAGACGCCCAGGAAGGAACCGATCTGGTGGCTGAAGAACACAAAGCCGCCCAGCATGGACATGTGCTGCACGCCGAAGATCTGGGCCACCACCGCATTGGTGGGGGGCACGGTGGAGAGCCAGAGCACGCCCATCACGGCCGAGAAGACGTAAACGCTCATGGGGCTCAGCGGCACGCTCAGGAAGATGACGATGGCCACCGAGCGCAGGGCATAGATGCCCGAGAGCAGGTAGCGCTTGGGAAAGCGCTGGCCCAGGCTGCCCGCGGCGTAGGTGCCAAAGACATTGAACAGGCCGATCAGGGCCAGGGCATAGGTGGCCACCTGGGGCGAGAGGCCATGGTCCTTCAGATAGCTGGGCATGTGCACGCCGATGAAGACCACCTGGAAGCCGCAGACGAAATAGCCCGCCATCAGCAACTGGAAGCTGCGGTAGCCGAAGGCCTCGCGCAGGGCCTGGCCCACGCTCTGCGAATGTGCGCTATGCGCACTGCTGCGCGCCGGTTCGCGCAGGCCGAAGGCCAGGGGCAGGATGGCCAGGGCCGCCAGCGAGAGCACGAAGAGCGCGTTCTGCCAGCCCGTGCCCGAGATCAGCCAGTTCTCCACCGGCACCATCAGGAACTGGCCGAAGCTGCCGGCCGCCGCCGCCACGCCCATGGCCCAGCTGCGCTTTTCGGGGGCCACATTGCGGGCGATCACGCCATAGATCACTGCATAGGTGGTGCCGGACTGCGCCAAGCCGATCAGCAGGCCCGCGCTGCCCGTGAAGGCCAGGCCCGAGGTGGACAGGGCCATCAGCACCAGGCCCAGGGCATAGAGCAGGCCGCCCACCACGATGACCTTGAAGGCGCCGAAGCGGTCGGCCAGCATGCCGGCAAAGGGGCCGGCCAGGCCCCAGGCGATGTTCTGCACCGCCAGGGCGAAGGCAAAGGTCTCCCGGGTCCAGCCCCGGTCCATGGTGATGGGCTGCAGCCACAGGCCGAAGCCGTGTCGTATGCCCATGGACAGGGTCACGATCAGGGCGCCGCACAGCAGCACCTGTTTGATCGAGAGCGGGGCGGCGGGGGCAGGGGTGTTCATGCCAAACACTGTAGCCAGTTTGGCCCGGCCCTGCCGGGGCTGGGGGCGGCTGTCAGGGCGCCGCCACGGTGCGCAGGGCCCGGCCCTGCTTGTAGCGCGCCAGGGGGCGGTCCAGGGCCTGGGTCGTCTCCAGCGGGTTGCTCTCCAGCACCAGGAAGCTGGCTTCGCAGCCGGGCTCGAAGCAGCCCAGGCGGCGCTGCGGGAAGAGGGCGCGCGGCGTGGTGATGGTGGCCAGGCGCAGCAGCTCGGCCGGCTCATACACGCCCAGCGCCTGGAGCTGGCGGTACTCGCTCAGGCCGGTGCCCATGAAGAGGTCCGAGCCCAGCAGCACCCGCACCCCGGCCTCGCGCAGGGTCTGCAGATTGCGGCGCTGCAAGGCCTCGATGGCCTCGCGCAGGGCCGGCTCGGCCGGGAATAGCCGGCTGGCGGCCGTGGTGCTGAGCACCTCCACATTGCGCCTGGCGGCCTCGCGGGCCAGCTCGGGCGTGAGGCGATAGGCCTCGGCCGGGCTCTGGTGGTGGAAGAAATAGCCAGGCAGATGGGCGATCTGGTCCACGCCGGCACGCAGCGCGGCCGCGAAATCGGCCGCCGAGTCCACATGGGCGCTGACGCGCAGGCCGTCGCGATGTGCCAGCTCGACCACGGCGGCCGCCACCTCGGCGCTCACGCCCAGGCTGCCGCGCTTGGCGGGATCCCGGCGCAGCTCGGGGCGCTCGTGGTAGCTCATGATGAGCTTCACCAGACCGCCGCCGCGCTGTGCCACCAGGGGCCATTTGCGCCGCACCTCCTCGGGGCTGTCCATCACCAGCACGGCCTTGTCGGCCACGTCCTCGAAGCTCAGGCGCGGCGCGCCCGGGGCCGTGTCATTGAGCATCATGCCCAGGGGATGGCCGTCGGAGGAGGTGATGCAGCTGGTGACGTAGACCACATCGGGTGTGTGAGCCTGGCCGGCGCGCTCGCGCAGAGGCGCCACGCCGGGCGGGTCGCCGCAGAGCATGGCGGCGTAGAACACGCCGTCGGCGATGTAGCGGGGCGCAAAGCGCTCAAAGCCCCAGGCGTTCTGCAGATTGTGGTTGTGGGCCTCACCCAGGGGTGAGACCAGGAAGCGTCCGCCCAGGTTCTCGCTGCGGGCTGCCGTCCCGGGCGGCAGGCTGGCCACAAAGCGGCCTTCATGCACCAGCAGGCGGCCTTCGCGGAAAGCCTGGCCGTCGAACCAGCGCGCGTCCTCCAGCACCAGGCTCTGGGCGGGGGCGGCTTCAAAACGGGGCGCGGGCTCCAGCGCGGCGGCCGGGCCGGGCAGCAGGCAGCCAAGGGAGAGCAGGCCGGATAGGCCAAGGTAGCGGGCGAGGCAATTTTTCATCGGCGCGGATTCTAGGGAGGGCGGGCCCCGCCGCGGGCGATCTGCGCCAGCTCCTAGAATCCCGCCCCATGGCGACCAAAGCAGCAAGCAACAGCAGCAACCCGAGCAGCTATGGCGAGGGCTCGATCCGCGTTCTCAAGGGTCTGGAGCCGGTCAAGCAGCGGCCGGGCATGTACACCCGCACCGACAACCCCCTGCACATCATCCAGGAGGTGATCGACAACGCCGCCGACGAGGCCCTGGCCGGCTTCGGCAAGCGCATCGACGTGACCCAGCACACGGACGGCTCCATCTCGGTGGCCGACGATGGCCGCGGCATTCCCTTCGGCCTGCACCCCGAGGAAGGGGTGCCGGTGGTGGAGATCGTGTTCACCCGTCTGCACGCGGGCGGCAAGTTCGACAAGGGCTCCGGCGGGGCCTACAGCTTCTCCGGCGGCCTGCATGGCGTGGGTGTGTCGGTGACCAATGCCCTGGCCACGCGCCTGGAGGTGACGGTCTGGCGCGACAAGCAGGTGGCCGCCCTGGCCTTTGCCCATGGCGATGTGGTGGAGCCGGTGAGCGCCCGCGCGGCCGCCAGCGGCGACCGCAAGCAGGGCACGACGGTGCGCGTCTGGCCCGAGGCCAAGTATTTCGAAAGCGCCGAGCTGCCCAAGCACGAGCTGGTGCATCTGCTGCGCTCCAAGGCGGTGCTGATGCCCGGCGTCATCGTGACGCTCAAGAACGAGAAGAGCGGTGAGCTGCAGACCTGGTCCTACAAGGGTGGCCTGCGCGACTACCTGATGCAGACCCTGGTGGCCGACCCCCTGATCCCGCTGATCGAGGGCGAGCAGTACGCCAGCAGCCAGGAGAGCGAGAACTTCGCCGAGGGCGAGGGCGCGGCCTGGGCCCTGGCCTTCACCGAAGAAGGCGCAGTGATGCGCGAGAGCTATGTGAACCTGATCCCCACGGTGGCCGGTGGCACGCACGAGTCCGGCCTCAAGGACGGTCTGTTCGGCGCGCTCAAGGGCTTTATCGAGCTGCACTCCCTGCTGCCCAAGGGCGTGAAGCTGATGCCCGACGACGTGTTCTCCCGCGCCAGCTTCGTGCTCTCGGCCAAGGTGCTGGACCCGCAGTTCCAGGGCCAGACCAAGGAACGCCTGAACAGCCGCGACGCGCTGCGCCTGGTCTCCAGCTTCGTCAAGCCGCAGCTGGAGCTGTGGCTGAACCAGCATGTGGAGTTCGGCAAGAAGCTGGCCGAGCTGGCCATCAAGCAGGCCCAGAGCCGCCAGCGCGCCGCCCAGAAGGTGGAAAAGCGCAAGGGCTCGGGCGTGGCCGTGCTGCCCGGCAAGCTCACCGACTGCGAGAGCCGCGACATCCTGCACAACGAGATCTTCCTGGTGGAGGGCGACTCCGCCGGCGGCAGTGCCAAGATGGGCCGCAACAAGGAAACCCAGGCCGTGCTGCCCCTGCGCGGAAAGGTGCTCAATGCCTGGGAGGTGGAGCGCGATCTGCTGTTCAAGAACAACGAGATCCACGACATCTCGGTGGCCATCGGTGTGGATCCGCACGGCCCGAACGACAGCCCCGACCTCAGCGGCCTGCGCTACGGCAAGATCTGCATCCTCTCGGACGCGGACGTGGACGGCTCCCACATCCAGGTGCTGCTGCTCACGCTCTTCTTCCGCCACTTCCCCAAGCTGGTCGAGGCTGGGCACATCTTCGTGGCCCGCCCGCCGCTGTACCGGGTGGATGCGCCGGCCCGCGGCAAGAAGCCGCCGGTCAAGCTCTATGCCCTGGACGAGGGCGAGCTGACCGCCACGCTGGACAAGCTGCGCAAGGAAGGCGCGCGCGAAGGCAGCTGGACCATCAGCCGCTTCAAGGGCCTGGGCGAGATGAGCGCCGAGCAACTCTGGGACACCACGCTCAACCCCGAGACCCGCCGCCTCTCCCCGGTGCGCTACGGCCTGCTGGACTTCGGCCAGACCGTGGAAGCCATCAACAAGCTGATGGGCAAGGGCGAGGCCGCCTCGCGCCGCGAGCTGATGGAGATCCACGGCGACGCGGTGGAGATCGACATCTAAGCCCCAGGTCAGCCCCGCCATGAAGACCGTCTATAACCAGCACCACGCCGGCCACGCCGCCACCCACGAGTTCTTTCGCGGGCGCCTGGTGCCGGCCTTCGAGATCCCGGCGCGGGCCGACTATGTGCTCAAGGCCGTGCAGGACGCAGCCCTGGGCGAGGTGCTGGCGCCGGTGGACCATGGGCTGGTGCCGCTGGAGCGCATCCACGCGCCGGCCTATCTGCGCTTTCTGCGCGGGGCCCATGCCGAGTGGCGGGCCCTGGGCGGGGAGGGCGATGCCTTTCCGGCCGTCTGGCCGGTGCGCAGCCTGCGCTCGGATGTGGAGCCGCAGAGCTTTGCCGCTCGCATGGGCCTGTATTCCATGGACAGCGGCACCCCGCTGACCGCGGGCGCCTGGGAGGCCGCCTACTGGGGCGCCCAGGCCACGCTCAGCGGCCTGGACCTGGCTCTGGGCGACGAGCGCCGCGCCTATGTGCTGACCCGTCCGCCGGGCCACCATGCCGGCATCGACAGCTTCGGCGGCTACTGCTTCATCAACAATGCCGCCGTCGCCGCCCAGCGCTTCCTCGACAAGGGCGCCAGGAAGGTCGCCGTGCTCGACGTCGACTTCCACCATGGCAACGGCACGCAGGATATCTTCTACGAGCGCGGGGATGTCTTCTTCGCCTCGCTGCACGGCGATCCGCAGACCGAGTACCCCTTCTTCCTGGGCCATGCGGACGAGCGCGGCGCCGGTCCGGGCCTGGGCTTCAATGCCAACGAGCCCCTGGCGGCGGGCAGCTCCAACGAGGCCTGGTTTGCGGCCCTGGAGCGCCTGCTGGGCCGGCTGCAGGCCTATGCGCCCGAGCTGCTGATCGTCTCCCTGGGTGTGGACACCTATGGCGGCGACCCGATCTCGCACTTCAAGCTGGACCGGCCCGAGTTCGCCGCCCTGGGCGAGCGCCTGGCAGCCTTTGCCGCGCCGCGCACCCTGTTCCTGCAGGAAGGCGGCTATGCCACCGAGGCCATCGGCCTGAACGTGGTGGCGGTGCTGCAGGGCTTTGAACGCGGCCTCGGGCAGGGCCTTGAGAAAGCACGGAGCCGCTGATGCCCGCGCCGCGCGTGATCCTGCGTCCCACCATGCTCTCGGACCTGGACTTTGTGGTCACGGTCGAGCAGGACGCGGCCAACGCGCCCTTCATCACCGCCTGGGAGCGCACCCAGCACGAGGGCGCGATCCGCTTTCCGGACTCGCGCCACTTCATCATCGAGGATGCCGAGGGGGCGGCCCTCGGCTTTGTGATCCTGCAGGGCTGCCGCAGCCCGCATCGCTCGGTGGAGCTCAAGCGCATCGTGCTGGGGCCGCGCGGCCAGGGCCGTGGCCTGGGGCGCGACTGCGTGCGCCAGCTCAAGAAGCTGGCCTTCACCCAGCTGGGCGCGCACCGCTTCTGGCTGGACGTGAAGGCGCTCAACACCCGTGCCCAGCACCTCTACCAGAGCGAGGGCTTTGTGGAGGAGGGCCGCCTGCGCGAGAGCGTGCGCGTGGCTGGCGCCGATGGCTATGACAGCCTGATCGTGATGTCCATGCTGGACCGCGAGTACCAGGCCCGCCTGGCCTTGGGGCAGGAGGTGGCGTGAGGAGTCGCGCGCTCATCCCCCTGCTGGCGAGCGGGCTGGCCCTGGCCGGGGCGGCGCACGCCGAGCTCTGGGGCTATGTGGACGGCGCGGGCGTGGCCCATGTGGCTGCGCGCCCGCTCAACAGCCGCTACAGCCTGGTGCTGGGCACGCCTTCGGCCGAGCAGGGCCGGGTGCCCGGCAAGCAGGACGGCAGCCAGGGCCTGCTGACCTGGCTGGAGTTCGCGCCCGAGGTCAAGAGCGTGCAGCCCTGGCTGCGCGAGGCCGCGGGCCGGCATGGCGTCGACATGGAGCTGCTCAAGGCCATCATCGCGGTGGAGAGCGGCTTCAAGGCCGATGCCGTGTCGCCGCGCGGCGCCGTGGGCCTGATGCAGATCATGGCCCCGGCCGAGCAGGCCCCGCAGCTGCGCGAGCCGCGCGCCAATGTGCATGCCGGTGCGGCCCAGCTGGCGCGCCTGATCAAACGTTTTGGCCGCATCGATGTGGCCCTGGCGGCCTGGAATGCCGGTGAAGGCACGGTGGCCCGCCATGGTGGCCAGATGCCGCCCATCCCCGAGACCCAGGCCCATGTGCACCTGGTGCTGGAGCTGTACTGGGCCTTGCTGCAGCGCAGCCTGCCGGCCCGGGCGCACCGGCTGAGAATTCATAGCAGTTGATCTTTCATGAGCGATTCCAACACTCTGGACCTGTTTGCCCCCAACCCGGCCGAGGAGCCGGGCGACGCCCTGACCCTGGCGCACTACGCCCAGCAGGCCTATCTCGAGTACGCGCTCTCGGTGGTCAAGGGCCGGGCCCTGCCCGATGTCTGCGACGGCCAGAAGCCGGTGCAGCGCCGCATCCTCTACGCCATGGAGCGCATGGGCCTGACCTGGAGCGGCGCCTCGGGCGCCAAGCCGGTCAAGGGCGCGCGCGTGGTGGGCGATGTGCTGGGCCGCTTCCACCCGCACGGCGACCAGTCGGTCTATGACGCGCTGGTGCGCCTGGCGCAGGACTTCTCGCAGCGCTATCCCATCGTCGACGGCCAGGGCAATTTCGGCAATATCGACGGCGACAACGCCGCCGCCTACCGATACACCGAAGCGCGCATGGCCCCCATTGCCCGGCTGCTGCTGGACGAGATCGACGAGGGCACGGTGGACCTGGTGCCCAACTACGACGGCTCCACCCAGGAGCCGCGCCAGCTGCCGGCGCGCCTGCCCTTTGTGCTGCTCAACGGCGCCTCGGGCATTGCCGTGGGCCTGGCCACCGAGGTGCCCAGCCACAACCTGCGCGAGGTGGCGGCCGCGGCCGTGGCCCTGCTGAAGAACGAGAAGCTCACGGACGATGAGCTCTACACCCTGCTACCCGGCCCCGACTTCCCCGGTGGCGGCCAGCTCATCAGCAGCGCCGAGGACATCCGCTCGGCCTACGCCAGCGGCCGCGGCAGCTTCAAGCTGCGCGCGCGCTGGAAGATCGAGGACCTGGCGCGCGGCCAGTGGCAGCTGGTGGTGACCGAGCTGCCGCACGGCACCAGCTCGCAGAAGGTGCTGGAGGAGATCGAGGAGCTCTCCAACCCCAAGGTCAAGACCGGCAAGAAGGCCCTGAGCCAGGAGCAGCTGCAGCTCAAGGCCAGTCTGCTGGCGGTGCTGGACGGGGTGCGCGACGAGTCCAGCAAGGACGCGCCGGTGCGCCTGGTCTTCGAGCCCAAGAGCCGCACGGTGGAGCAGCAGGAGCTGATCACCACCCTGCTGGCCCACACCAGCCTGGAAACCTCGGCCTCGGTCAACCTGACCATGATCGGCGCCGACGGCCGGCCCACGCAGAAGAATCTGCGCCAGATCCTCAGCGAGTGGCTGGGTTACCGCCTGGCCACGGTGCAGCGCCGCACCCAGCACCGCCTCACCAAGGTGCTGGACCGCATCCATGTGCTGGAAGGCCGCCAGCTGGTGCTGCTGAACATCGACGAGGTGATCCGCATCATCCGCAACAGCGACGAGCCCAAGGCCGCGCTGATCGAGCGCTTCAAGCTCAGCGATCGCCAGGCCGAGGACATCCTGGAAATCCGTCTGCGTCAGCTGGCGCGACTGGAGGCGATCAAGATCGAGCAGGAGCTGGCCCAGCTGCGCGAGGAGCAGGCCAAGCTGGAAGACATCCTGGGCAACCCCGGCGTGCTCAAGCGCACCGTCGTCAAGGAGATCGAGGCCGATGCCAAGGCCTATGGCGACGAGCGTCGCACCCTGATCCAGGAAGAGAAGAAGGCCGTGGCCGAGATCAAGGTGGTGGACGAGCCCGTCACCGTGGTGGTCAGTCTCAAGGGCTGGGTGCGCGCGCTCAAGGGCCATGAGATCGATCCGGCCGCGCTCAGCTTCAAGAGCGGCGACCAGCTCTACGGCACCTTCCCCTGCCGCAGCGTGGATCCGCTGATCGTCTTCGGCAGCAATGGCCGGGTCTACTCGGTGCCGGTCTCGGCCCTGCCGGGCGGCCGCGGCGATGGTCAGCCCATCACCACGCTCATCGAGCTGGAGAGCGGCACCCAGATCGCCCATTACTACGCCGCCAGCCCCAGCCAACGCCTGGTGCTGGCCGGCACCGGCGGCTTCGGCCTGATCGCCCAGGTGGGCGACCTGGTGGGGCGTCAGAAGGCTGGCAAGACCTTCCTGAGCCTGGAAGGCGAGGAAAAGCCCCTGCCGCCCAGCGCCGTGCCGGAAGGCCTGGGCCAGCAACTGGCCTGCCTGTCCCTGCAGGGCCGCCTGCTCACCTTCGCGCTGGATGAACTCAAGCACCAGCCCAAGGGCGGCCGCGGCCTGACCCTGATGGACCTGGAGCCCAAGGACGCCTTGCTGAGCGTGGCCGCCTACACCCAGCTGCTGCAGGTGCTGGGCAGCGGCCGCGGCGGCAAGCCCAAGGAGGACGTGCTCAAGGGGGCAGGTCTTGCCAGCTACGCCGGCAAGCGCGCCCGCAAGGGCAAGCCCGTGGAAGGCATGCAGAAGGTGCTGCGGGTGCTGGCGGGCTGATCGAGGTCGCCCGATGCCGAGCGGCAGGGACCGGCGCGGCCTGAGGGCCGCCTTACGTCTTGCACAGCTTCTTGACTTTTGCGGCGAATTCGCCCATTTGGGGGAATGTCCTTACATGCGGTGACAAGAATACTGCTACGGGTCCCTAACCTGAGGGGCAAAAGCGAGAACTAATTCTCACGCTGCGCTGCACAATCGGGCCTGTCTTCCTGTCATAACCCGTTCATCTGGGAGTTCTTGCGATGAAGTTGAAACAGCTTGCGGCCGCCTCGGCGCTGGTCCTCGCCTCGGTTGGTAGCCAAGCGGCCTCCTATGACTGGGGTGTCCATGACCTGCTCGAGAGCGCTCTCGGTCTGACCGGCGGCGGCCTCGTGTACGACACCTACAAGTTCAGCCTGACCAGCACCTCCACGGTGGCCAGCAGCGTGAGCTCGCTGGGTACCCTGGTGCCGGCCTCCTACAGCCTGTTCACCGTCGGTGCCGATGGTCTGGTCGGTACCGCCGACGATGTGGCAACGCCCTATGCCTGGAACTTCGGCGGCGCGCCGACCGTTCACTCGGTGACCCTGGGCGCTGGCACCTACTACTACACCGTCTTCGGTGTGGCGCCGGGCGCAGCAGCCTATTCGCTGAACTCCGCCGCCACCGCCGTGCCGGTGCCGGAACCCGAAACCTACGCCATGCTGCTCGCCGGCCTGGGTGTGGTGGGTTTTGTGGCCCGTCGCCGCAAGGAACAGGCCTGAACCGGCTGAGCCCGCAGCGTCCGCCCGGGCGCCGCTGAAGCTCCCAAACAAAACGGACCCTCGCGGGTCCGTTTTTCTTTGTGGGGCGGGCTTGGCCTCAGGGGCGGCTCAGCGCCCTGGCGCAATCGGCCACCAGGGCCGGGCCCTTGTAGATCAGGCCGGTGTAGATCTGCACGAGGTCGGCGCCGGCCGCGATCTTGGCGCGGGCATCCTCGCCGCTGAGCACGCCGCCCACGCCGATGATGGGGTAGTTGGAACCCAGGGCCGCGCGCAGCAGGCGGATCACGCGGTTGCTGGCCTCGAAGACCGGGCGGCCCGAGAGCCCGCCGGTTTCACCCGCATGGGCCAGGCCTTGCACGGCCTCGCGCGAGATGGTGGTGTTGGTGGCGATCACGCCGTCAATGCCGTTCTTCTGCAGGGTCTGGGCGATCACGGCCACCTGTTCCTCGTCCAGGTCCGGCGCGATCTTCACGAACATGGGCACCTGGCGACCGCTGGCCTGCTGCAACTCCAGCTTGCGGGCCTGCAGGCGCGAGAGCAGGGCGTCCAGGGCCTCGTCGCTCTGCAGGGCGCGCAGGTTCTTGGTGTTGGGGCTGGAGATATTGACCGTGATGTAGTCGGCGTGCGGGAACACGCCCTCCAGGCCGATCAGGTAATCGTCCACCGCGTTCTCGATGGGCGTGGCGGCGTTCTTGCCGATGTTCAGGCCCAGCAGACCGCCGGCGGCGCGGAAGGAGTGGGCGCGCTTCACATTGGCGATGAATTGGCCTAAGCCCTCGTTGTTGAAGCCCAGGCGGTTGATCAGGGCCTCTTTCTCGGGAATGCGGAACATGCGCGGCTTGTCATTGCCGGGCTGGCCCTTTGGGGTGACCGTGCCCACCTCGATGAAGCCGAAACCCATGGCGCCCAGGCCGTCGATGCAGCGGCCGTTCTTGTCCAGACCGGCGGCCAGGCCGATGCGGTTGGGGAAGCGCAGGCCTGCCACCGTCACCGGATCGGCGATGTGGGTCTGGGCCCAGAGGCACTGGGCCGGCGTGTTCTGCAGCCGGGCGATGGCGCCCAGGGTCAGCTCATGCGCATGCTCGGGGTCCAGGCCGAAGAGGAAGGGACGGGTGAGGGCGTAGGGGACGAGAGACATGGGGGCGGATTGTCTCATCGCGCCCCGCTCTGCCCGCGCGGCTCGCTAGAGGCGTCGCCTCAGGGCGCCGGATCCCGGTCCCAGGGCGGGATCTCGCCCATCTTCTCCAGCATGAAGTCGATCAGGGCCCGCACCTTGGGGCTGGGTTGGCGGTGGGGCAGGTAGACGGCGTAGAGCGTGTCCGCATCGGCCGGGCCGCCCAGGGGCAGCCAGTCGGGCAGCAGGGCCTGCAGCCGGCCGGCGCGCAAGTCCGGGCCGATGGCATAGGTGGGCAGGATGGCCAGGCCCATGCCGGCCAGGGCCGCGATGCGCAGGGACTCGCTGCTGTTCACCGTGAGCCCGCTCTCGAATCGCAGCATGCCCTGCACCGCCACCTCGGCCAGCTCGCCGCTGTCGCGGTGGCGAAAGCGCCAGCGCTCCGGTCCCTGCAGATAGCCAAAGCGCAGGCTGCGGTGGCCCGCCAACTCGGCCACGCTCCCGGGCCGGCCCTGGGCGGCCAGGTAGTGGGGCGTGGCGCAGAGCACATGGCGAATGGGGGCCAAGCGGCGCGCTACCAGGCCCGGCCCGGGCGAGCCGGTCAGGCGCAGCACCACATCAAAACCTTCCTCGGCCAGGTCCACATAGCGGTCGTTCAGACCCAGCACCACCTGCAGCTGCGGATAGCGGGCGCAGAACTCGCTGAGCAAGGCGGCGAACTGCAGATTGCCGAAGGCCGTGGAAGTGGACAGACGCAGCAGGCCGCGCGGCTGGTCCTGGCGGCCGGCCAGCTCGTCCTCCAGGGCCTGGGCCTCCTCCAGCAGGCGCAGCGCACGGGCATAGACCTGGCGGCCCTCGGCCGTGGGGCTGACGCTGCGGGTGGTGCGCAGCAGCAGACGGCTACCCAACTGGGCCTCCAGCCGCGCCACCTGCTTGCTGACGGCCGATTTGGTGGCGCCCAGCAGGCGTGCCGCGCCTGAAAAGCCCTGGGCGTCCACCACCCGGGCAAAGGCCTGCAGATCTTCCAGACGGCCCATGACTGTCCTTATTTTGGAAACTCTGATGTGAATGGATGGGTGATTGTGTCCGAATTCGTTGATTTCTACAGTGGCGCCATGTCTGCACCACCCGGAGTTGCGCCATGAGTTCCTGCCCTGCCCACATCCCAGCCCAGCGCCTGGCCCGGCCCCCGGCTGTGGCCCTCAAGGCCGCCGCGGGCCTGGACCTGCCCGCCCGTCTGGCGGCCCTGAGCCTGCCCCTGATCTTTCTCATCCTCTGGAGCAGCGGCTACGTGGCCGGCCGCCTGGGCCTGGCCCACACCGGACCGCTCACCCTGCTGAGCCTGCGCTTTGCCCTGGCGGCGGTCGTGCTGACCCTGATCGCCCTGGCCAGCGGCGCGCCCTGGCCGCAGGGCTGGCGGGCCTGGGGGCATCTGGCCGTGGTGGGCCTGCTGATGCAGGTGCTGCACTTCGCCGGCATCTATCTGGGCCTGCACTGGGGCCTGTCGGCCGGGGTGGCGGGCCTGCTGATCGGGCTCATGCCTCTGGCCACGGCCCTGGGCGCGCAGCTCTGGCTGGGCGAGCATCTGGGCCGGCGCCAGGGCCTGGCCCTGCTGGCCGGTCTGGCGGGTGTGGGCCTGGTGATGCTGGGCAAGCCCCTGCAGGGTGCGGGCGGCTGGGCGCCCTATATGGCCGGCCTGCTGGGTCTGACCGGTCTGGTGGCGGGCACGCTGTACCAGAAGCGTTTTTGCAGCCAGATGGACCTGCGCAGCGGCAGCGCGGTGCAGCTGGGGGTCTCGGCCGCCGCGGTGGCGGCCCTGGCCGGCCCGCTGGAGGGCTTTGCGCTGCAGGGGCATCCCGAGCTGCTGTTCTCGGTGCTCTGGCTGGGCCTGGTCAACGCGATCGGCGCCTTCAGCCTGATGTTCCTGATGATCCGGCGTGGCCAGGCCAGCGCGGTGGCACGGCTCTTCTTCCTGGTGCCGGGCGTTTCAGCCCTGATGGGTTTTGTGCTGCTGGGCGAGCGGCTGCCGGGCCTGGCGCTGGCGGGTTTTGTGTTGTCGGCGCTGGCCGTGGCTGTCGGGAGTGCGGCAGGGCGCCGATAATGCCGGGTGAACCCTAGGAGCCCCGACGATGAAACCCCTGGACGATCCCCAACACGACCGCGAAGTCGGCTCCCGTGATGCCACGCGTGACACCACCCGCACCGACGACACCCGCATCGGCGCGGTGCGCCCCCTGATCTCGCCGGCCCTGCTGCTGGACGAGCTGCCCATCCCCGACGCCGCGCTGGAGCTGGTGGAGCGCTCGCGCCGCGAGATCGGCGATGTGCTGCACGGTCGTGACGACCGCCTGCTGGTGGTGGTGGGACCTTGCTCCATCCACGATCACGACCAGGCCATGGACTACGCCCGCCTGCTCAAGAAGACCCGCGACGAGCTGCAGCAGGACCTGCTGATCGTGATGCGCGTGTACTTCGAGAAGCCGCGCACCACGGTGGGCTGGAAGGGCTATATCAACGACCCGCGTCTGGACGGCAGCTTCCACATGAACGAGGGCCTGCGCCTGGCGCGCCAGCTGCTGCTGGACGTGACGGCCCTGGGCCTGCCCGCCGGCACCGAGTTCCTGGACCTGCTCTCGCCCCAGTACATCTCGGACCTGATCGCCTGGGGCGCCATCGGCGCGCGCACCACCGAAAGCCAGAGCCACCGCCAGCTGGCCTCCGGCCTGTCCTGCCCCGTGGGCTTCAAGAACGGCACGGACGGCGGCATCAAGGTCGCTTCCGACGCCGTGCTCGCCGCCCAGGCCAGCCATGCCTTCATGGGCATGACCAAGATGGGCGCGGCCGCCATCTTCGAGACCCGCGGCAACCAGGACTGCCACATCATCCTGCGCGGCGGCAAGGCACCCAACTACGACGCGGCCAGCGTGCAGGCCGCCTGCGAGGCGCTCAAGAGCTCGGGCCTGCGCGAGCAGGTGATGATCGACTTCTCCCATGCCAACAGCAGCAAGAAGTACGAGCGCCAGATCGAGGTGGGCCGCGATGTGGCCGCCCAGATGGCCGGCGGCGATGTGCGTATCACCGGGGTGATGATCGAGAGCCATCTGCAGCCCGGCCGCCAGGACCTTGTGGACGGCCAGACCCGCGCCGATCTCAAGCCCGGCGTCTCCATCACCGATGCCTGCCTGGGCTGGGCCCAGACCGAGCCCCTGCTGCAGGAGCTGGCCGCCGCCGTGCGTGCCCGTCGCAAGATTTCCTGACTCTGCCCCTCACCATGACCCAAGACGAACTCAAGACCCTGGTCGGCCAGGCCGCCCTGCAGTATGTGAAGCCCGACAGCATCGTCGGCGTGGGCACCGGCTCCACGGTGGACAAATTCATCGACGCCCTGGCCGCCAGCGGCATCCCGCTCAAGGGCGCGGTCTCCAGCTCGGTGCGCTCGACCGAACGCATGAGCAAGCTGGGCATCCGCATCCTGGAGGCCAGCGAGGTGGAGTCCCTGCCGGTCTATATCGACGGCGCTGACGAGATCGATCACGCCGGCCATATGGTCAAGGGCGGCGGCGCCGCGCTCACGCGCGAGAAGATCGTGGCCGACCTGGCCGAGCGCTTCATCTGCATCGCCGACGAGAGCAAGCTGGTCGACACCCTGGGGGCCTTCCCCCTGCCCATCGAAGTGATCCCCATGGCGGCGGCCCAGGTGGCGCGGCGCCTGAAGGCGCGCTTTGGTGGCGAGGCCACGCTGCGCGCCGGCTGCGTGACCGATAACGCGGCCCACATCCTGGATGTGCGCGGTCTGGCCATCAAGGATCCCGCCGGCTTCGAGGCCGAGGTCTCGCAATGGCCGGGTGTGATCACCGTGGGCGTCTTCGCCCGCAACAAGGCCGCGGTCTGCCTGCTGGGCACCGCGGCCGGGGTCAAGACCCTGAGCTTCTGATCGAGGCGGGGTTTCTCAGCCCCGCTCCGGTCTTCCTTCGGCTTAGAGCCGGAACACGCCCACCGCACCGGCCAGGCGGCCGGACTGCTCCTTCAGGCTCTCGGCGGCCGAGGCCGCTTCTTCCACCATGGCGGCGTTCTGCTGGGTCATCTGGTCCATCTGGTTGACGGCGGCGTTGATCTGGTTGATGCCATCGCTCTGCTCGCGGGCGGCGGCGCTGATCTCGCCGATGATGTCAGAGACCCGCTGCACGCTGGAGACGATGTCACCCATGGTCTTGCCGGCGTCCTGCACCAGCTGGGTGCCGGACTCCACGCGTTCGGTGCTGGCGCCGATCAGCGTCTTGATCTCCTTGGCGGCATTGGCCGAGCGCTGGGCGAGTTCGCGCACTTCCTGAGCAACGACGGCGAAGCCGCGGCCGGCCTCGCCCGCCCGGGCGGCTTCGACACCAGCATTCAGGGCCAGCAGGTTCGTCTGGAAGGCGATGCCATCGATGGTGCCGATGATGTCGTTGATGCGGCGCGAGCTGGCACTGATCTCTTCCATGGTGGCCACCACCTGGCCCACCACGGCGCCACCGCGCTGCGCCACCTCGGCGGCCGAGCTGGCCAGCTGGTTGGCGGTGAGGGCGGAGTCGGCGGTCTGACGCACGGTGCCGGTCAGCTGCATCATGGAGGCGGCGGCCTGCTGCAGGTTGGAGGCGGTCTGCTCGGTGCGGGCCGAGAGGTCATGGTTGCCCACGGCGATTTCGGCGCTGGCGGTGCTGATGCTGTCGGTGGAGCCGCGCACCTCGCCGATCAGCTTGAGCAGGGCGCCCTGCATGGTCTGCAGCGAGCGCAGCAACTGGCCGGTCTCGTCGTCGCCGCGCGGCTCGATGCGGCGGGTCAGGTCGAAATGGGCGATGGCATCGGCCACGCCCACGGCCTCGCGCAGCGGGCCGGTGATGGAGCGGGTCAGCCACAGGGCCAGGGCCACGGCCAGGGCCAGGGCGAAGCCGGTGAAGACCACCAGGCCGGTGCGGGCCGTGCTGTTGGCGGCTTCCACGCGCTTGGCGGCCGCGTCGAGCTGGTCGCGCTCATCCTGCACGATGGCCTTGATGGCGTCCTGGAAGGCGGTAGCCGCCGGCTGGAACTGGCTGTCGAAGATCTGGCGGGCCTTGTCGGCCTCGCCGGCCTTCTTGGCGGCCGAGACCGCGTCGCGGGTGCTCAGATAGGCCTTGCGCGCCGCGGAGAGTTTCTCGAAGAGCTCGCGCTCGCGCGGCGAGGTCATCAGCTCGTCCAGCTTCTTCTGCAGCTCGGTGGACTGCTTGGTGGACTCGGCGGCCGTGGCGGCGAAGAACTCGGCCAGGGCCGGGTCGGTGCTCACCGCGATGGCGCTGGTGCGGTTCACGCCATTGGTGATGTTGCGGTACCAGTCGGAGGCGATGCGCTCGCTGACCAGGGAGACCTTGTACATATCGTCGGTCTCGGCCGCCACGCGCGACAGGGCCCAGTAGCCCAGACCCGAGCCGGCAAAGGCGATCAGCAGGACCAGGGTCAGGACGGCGCCGAGGCGCTGGCCGATAGAGCGACCGGAAAACAACTGGCTCAGCATGGGGAAAGTCTCCTAGATGGGGCGGCCTCTCAATGAGCCGTGACCAAGACCACGGCCCGCGGCCGTACCCCCGTCTATAGCGGCAGTTTCAGGGAAAACCTTAAGCCCTAATTTGCCTTGCGCTGCTGTCGGAGTGCGAATCGCGCCGGATCTATCGCGTCCGCCAGCTCGGCCTCCAGCGGCAAAGGGCTGCCGCAGAGCTGGGCGGCGGCCACCTGGCCGGCCAGGGCGGCCCAGCTGATGCCGCGCGAGCCCAGGGCGGTGCACAGCACCAGGCCCGGCAGCCTGGCCAGGCCCCGCAGCAGGTCCTGGCGGCCGCCTTGCTCGGCCGCGGGCACGCCGCCCACCAGGGGCAGGCGGTCCGGCGTCACCAGGCGCCAGCCCACCCGGCCGGCCAGCGGCGCCTCGGGGGCCTGTGCCAGGCCGGCCAGCTCGGCCCATTGGGCCAGATTGCTGGCCTGGTCGTTCTCGCGCAGCCGCGGGTCGGGATCGCCCAGCTGGGCCGTGGCGCCGCACCACAGGCCGCCCTGACCATCGGCCAGGGCATAGCCGGCGCCCGCCACCGGCAGGCGGGGCAGGGGCGCGGCGGCGGCCAGATGGCTGATCTGGCCGCGCTGGGCTACCAGGGGCAGGCCTGGCATCAGGGACGCCAGCAGGGCCTGGCCGGCCTGGCCGCCGGCCAGCACCAGGGCGGGGGCCTCGGCCAGCAGCCGGCCCTCGCCGTCCAGGGCCTGCCAGCCCGCGCCACCCCGGCGCAGGGCGGCGACCGGGCAATGCGTCAGCAGGCGGGCCTGGGCGGCCTGCAGCAGGGCCTGGACATAGGCGCGCGGGGGCAGGGCGCCGCCGCCGGGGTAGAACCAGGCAGGCTCGTGCAGGGGCAGGCCGGAACACGCGGCGGCGGCCTCGGCCGTCAGGGCCTGCAGATAGTCCGCCGGCAGGCCCTGGGTGGCCAGCGTGGCCTTCATGGCCGCCACATCCAGCTTGGTCTCCAGGCGCAGCAGGCCGGTCTGCAGCCAGGGCAGGGGCGGCAGCTCGGCCAGCAGGCGCTGGGTGGCCAGGGCGGCGGCGCGGTTGAAGCGGGCATGCACGCCGTCGCCGGGGTGCAGGGTGCCGTGGAAGAGGCCGCCGGGATTGCCCGAGCCCTCGCTGGCGCTCTCCGCCCGGGCGTCCAGCACCGTGACGGCCAGGCCCTCGCGGGCCAGGGCATGGGCGCAGGCGGCGCCGGCCAGGCCCGCACCGATCACCAGGGCCTCGCGGGCGCCCGGTGCCAGGGCCTGGCGCCCGGGCGGGCGCTGCAGCGCATGCCGGGGCGCGAAGCGGGCCACGCTCATCTGGCCCTTGGCGGCAAAACCAGGCGCCTTCTCCACCTCGAAGCCGGCGCTGGCCAAACCGTCGCGCACGGGGCGGGCCACGCTCCAGGTGGCGGCGGTGCAGCCCGGCGCGGCCAGACGGCCCAGGGACTTGAGCAGCCAGGGGTCCCAGATCTCCGGATTGCGCGCCGGGGCGAAACCGTCCAGGTAGATCGCATCCACCTCGGCCACCAGCTCGCGCAGCCAGTCGCGTGCATCGCCCAGGGCCAGCAGCAGGCGAACCTGGCCCTGCTCGAAGCTCAGGCTGTGCAGATTGGGCGTGAGCGGCGGCCAGGCCGCCAGCAACTGGCCGGCAAGCTCGGGCGCGGGGCTGCGCGCATGGGCGCGGGCCAGGTCCTCGCGGGTGAGCGGGTGCTTCTCGATGCTGATGAAAACCAGGCGCTCGCAGCGCTGTGGGTCCTCGCGCCAGGCGGCCCAGCTGGCCAGGAAGTTGTTGCCCAGGCCGAAGCCGGTTTCCAGGATCACGAAGCGCGTGCGGCCCTGCCAGCGCGCGGGCAGCTGGTTGCCGCCCAGGAAGACATGGCGGGCCTGGGCAAAGGCCCCGGCGCGGGCATGGTAGACATCGCCGTAGTCCGGCGCCTGGGCGACCTCGGCGTCGGAGAAATCCACGCGGGCCGGAACAATGGGAGCAGTCTTCATCGCAGGGCGGCGAGTATGCCAAAGCCCAGCGCGGCAGCGCTCGTCCAGGACAGGATCAGGGCGCCGATCACCCAGCGCGCATAGGCCCAGCCGCCGGCCGCCAGGGCTGTTAGGCCGCGGGTCAGGGAGTTGCAGGCGATGGTCAGCAGCAGGGCCTGGACCAGGGTGGCGGGCGTGATCTCGCCGCGCGCCGCCAGGCTGCCCAGGGAGGCCATGGGCGCATGCGCATCGGCAAAGGCCGCCAGGGCCACCGAGCCCAGCAGGCCCTGGGCGCCGAAGCGGCCATTGGCCCAGCCCACCAGGGCGCTGACGGCGCTGAGCAGGCCGGCCACGATCAGGGCCTCGCGCAGGCGCAGCGGGCCGCCGCTGCCCGGGCCGGCGGCCACCGTGGGTGCGCCGCGGGCCAGCAGCAGGGCCAGGCCCAGGGCGCAGAGCATGCCGGCCGCGCAGGTGGGTGCCACATGGTGCAGCTGGGCCGGGGCCAGGCTGCCCAGCATCACGGCGGCCTGCAGCCAGGTGGCGGCGGTGGACATCACGGCCGCCGCCGCGAAGGCGCGCCGCAGCTCGGGCTGGGCCTGGGCGCGGCCGCCCATGGCGGCGATGGTGGCGGTGCTGGACACCAGGCCCGAGAACAGGCCGGTGAGCGCCAGGCCCAGGCGCGCGCCCAGGGCCCGCAGGGCCACATGGCCGGCCGCCTGCAGCAGCAGCAAGAGGGTGAGCAGGCCCAGCAGGGTGCGGGCCTTGAGCCCGGCCAGCCAGGCGATGGGCTCGGTGGGCATCAGGGGCAGCACGATCAGGCCCAGGGCGGCCAGCATCAGGCCGTCATGCAGCTCCTGCTCGGTGAGCACCCGGGTGGCGAAGTGGTGCAGCCGGGTGCGCGCGGCCAGCAGCATGGTCATCATCACGGCCGCCGCGGCGCCCAGGGCGGGCGCCTGCAGGCTCAGGGCCCCGATCAGAAAGCTCAGCAGCAGGGCGATCTCGGTGGTCAGGCCAGGGTCCTCGCTGCCCTGGCGCCAGTAGGTCAGGGCCGCCAGGCCGCCCACCACCAGGAGGCCGGCGGGCAGCAGGCCGGGCACGGCCAGGCCATGGGCCAGAGCGCCAGCCACCGAGACCAGGGCGAAGCTGCGCAGGCCGGCGGCCTCGCGCCCCGGCCCCTCGCCCTTGCGGCGTTCGCGCTCCAGACCCACCAGCAGGCCGCCGCCCAGGGCCACCAGCAGACCCATGGCCAGCGGGGCCTGCTCGCCCAGCAGGGCATGCCAATCGCTCATGCGCCAGTCCGCCGTTTACAGATTCACGGTCTCGCCATGCTGGGGCACGCGCACCCGCCAGCCCAGCTCGTCCTGGATGCGGCTGCGCAGCGCATCACTGGCGGCCGGGTCGCCATGCACCACGAAGACCTGTTCGGGGGCGTGGTCCAGGGCGCGCAGCCAGGCCATCAGACCCTCGGCATCGGCATGGCCCGAGAAGCCCTCCAGATGGCTGACCTCGGCATTGACCGGCACGTACTCGCCCTGCAGCTTGATCTCGCGCGCGCCTTCCACCATCTTGGCGCCGCGGCTGCCGCCCACCTGGAAGCCGGGGAAGACGATGTGGTGGCGCGCGCCCGGAGCCAGGGTCTTGAGGTAGTTGAGCACCCGGCCGCCGGTGGCCATGCCGCTGGCCGAGATGATGATGCTGGGCCGGCCCATGGCGCGCACCGCGGCCTTGAGCGAATCGGCCGGCTTGCTGACCACGGTGACGCCATCGTCCAGCGTGGCCAGCTCGCGCGGGCTGATGCGCAGCAGGCGGCCGTTGCGGCGCGTGATCTCCGTGGCCTCGGCGGCCATAGGGCTGTCCAGCAGGATGGGCACATGGCGAGGCAGCTCGCCGGCCTCGCGCAGGCGCTGCAGCACCAGCATCAGGGCCTGGGCGCGACCCACGGCAAAGCTGGGCAGCAGCACGCTGCCGCCGCGTGCCAGGGTGGCGCGGATGATCTGGGCCAGGCGGGCCTGCACGTCCTCGGGCGCGTGCAGGCGGTTGCCATAGGTGGACTCGATCAGCAGCACCTCGGCGCCCTGGGGCTGCTGGGGCGGGGGCATCAGCAGGTCATTGCTGCGGCCCAGATCGCCGGAGAAGAGCAGGCTGCGGCCGGCGCCATTCTGGATGCGGATGGCGCTGGCGCCCAGCAGATGCCCGATGGGCGTGAAGCGGATCTCGCAGTCCTTGAGGCGCAGGCGGCCGTCGCGCGGCAGGCCCATGAAATGCGCCAGCGCCTTCTTGGCGTCGCTGCTGCTGTACAGCGGCAGGGCCTTCTCGTGGCGACTGGTGTGGTGGCGGTTGGCGTGGCGGGCGTCTTCTTCCTGCAGCTTGGCCGCGTCCAGCAGCAGCACCTCGCAGAGCTGGCGCGTGGCGCCGGTGGAGAAGATGGGGCCCTTGAAGCCCTGGCGCACCAGGGCCGGCAGGTAGCCGCTGTGGTCCAGATGGGCGTGGGACAGCAGCACGGCGTCCAGGCCTTGGGGCGGTACACCCAGCGGCGCCCAGTTGCGCTCGCGCAGCGTCTTGAAGCCCTGGAACAGGCCGCAGTCCAGCAGCAGGCGCTGGCTGCCGGTGTCCAGCAGATGGCGGGAGCCGGTGACGGTGTCGGCGGCGCCGAGAAAGCTGAGTTCCATGGGGGGATCCGGGCTGGGGATGGCGCGGATTCGACCATGGGGCCTGAGGCTGGGGCTTGATGGAAGTCAAGCGGCCCGCCAAGGCGGGCCGCAGGGGCAGGCATTCAAGCCGGGGAGGGCGCAGCGCCCTTGAGGAAGCGGCTTAGCGCTTGGGCGGGCCGCCGCGGCCACCCTGGCCGCCGGGGCGGCCACCGCCACCCTGACCCGCGGGACGGCCCCCGCCGCCCTGGGCGGGGCGTCCGCCATCGCGGCGCGGGGCGCCGGCCTGGGCCGGACGGCCACCCTGGCCTTGGCCCGGGGCGCGGGCGCCTGCGCCCTGGCCCTGCGGACGGCCACCACCACCGCCACCACCGCCGGGGCGGCCACCGCCCTGGCCGGGGCGACCGCCGCGACCACCACCGCCGCCACCGCCCGGATTGGGTGCGCGACCGCGGCTGCCATTGGGGTTGAGCACCATGCGGCCCAGCACGATGGGCTCGGGCTTCTCGCCCACCGGGGGCTCGAAACCGGGCACGGCTTCCTTGGGGATCTCGCGCTTGATCAGGCGTTCGATGTCCTTGAGGAAGTTCAGCTCGTCCACGCAAACCAGGCTCACCGCCTCGCCTTGGCAGCCGGCACGGCCGGTGCGGCCGATGCGATGGACATAGTCCTCGGGGACGTTGGGCAGCTCGTAGTTGACGACGTGGGGCAGCTGGTCGATGTCGATGCCGCGGGCCGCGATATCGGTGGCCACCAGGCAGGTCAGCTCGCCGCTCTTGAACTCGGCCAGGGCCTTGGTGCGCGCACCCTGGCTCTTGTTGCCGTGGATGGCCATGGCGCTGATGCCCTGGTCATTCAGGTAGTCGGTCAGGCGGTTGGCGCCATGCTTCATGCGGGTGAAGACCAGCACCTGGTGCCAGTCGCCGCTCTTGATCAGATGGGCCAGCAGTTCCTTCTTGCGGTCGCGGCCGACCGGGTGGACCTTCTGTGCGATCGCATCATTGGTCTGGTTGCGACGCGCCACCTCGATCAGGGCGGGCTGGTTCAGCAGACGATCGGCCAGGGCCTTGATCTCATCGCTGAAGGTGGCCGAGAACAGCAGGTTCTGGCGCTTGGGCGGCAGGATGGCCAGCACCTTCTCGATATCGGGGATGAAGCCCATGTCGAGCATGCGGTCGGCTTCGTCGATGACGAGGATCTCGATCTTGCTCAGATCCAGGGTGCCCTGCATATGGTGGTCCAGCAGGCGGCCGGGGGTGGCCACCAGGATGTCCACGCCGTCGCGCAGGCGGTTGACCTGGGGCTGCATGCCCACGCCGCCGAACATCACCATGCTGGTGAGCGGGAGGTACTTGCCGTAGGTCTTGACGCTTTCCTCGACCTGGGCGGCCAGCTCGCGGGTGGGGGTGAGCACCAGAGCGCGCACCATGTGCTTGCCGCGTGCGTTCTTCACGGCCGGGGTGGCCGAGAGACGGTGCAGCATGGGCAGGGTGAAACCAGCGGTCTTGCCGGTGCCGGTCTGGGCGCCGGCGAGCAGGTCGCCGCCCTGGAGGACGGCGGGAATGGCTTGGGCCTGGATGGGGGTGGGGGAGGTGTAGCCGGCGTCGGCAATGGCCTTGAGCAGCGGTGCTGCCAGGCCCAGGGAGTCGAATGTCATTGACTGCAATGTGAGCACGGTGCCCTGTGGGCGCGGCCGCGTCGCATTGTGGGCAACGCCAGTCTTCGGGCCACGCCAGGAGCGTGCATGGGCTCAAAAATAAAACGCCGCGCAAAGACTGTGATGCGCAGCGTGGCCGCCATTGTAGCCGGGCGACAGCCGCCCCAGGGGGCAAAGGCTGTGACACATGTGTCAAGCCTCGGTAAATAGGGGGCAAGTTGCGGCCATCTTTGCGCCAATGGATACACGGGGGACACCTAGGCTTGCCGCAGTTTCAAACCCTAGCCTGCCTTGTCCATGTCCGAGCCCGATCACCACGCACCGCAAGACCGTCTGCTGCTGTGCGATCCCGATGCGCAAACCCGCTCCCTGCTGGCCGATGCCCTGAAGCTCTGGGGCTACAGCGCCAGCGTGGCCGAGGACAGCGTGGTGCTGGAACAGCTGGGCGAGGGCGAGTACGAGCTGCTGCTGGTGGATCCGCAGGACGCCCGCGGTCGCGGCTGGCAGCGCCTGGGCGCCCTGCGCACGCGCTCGCGTCTGCCGGTGCTGGCCCTGCTCAGCGACAACGCGGTGCTGGACCGGGTGCTGGCCCTGGAGCTGGGGGCCGATGCGGTCTGTCCCAAACCGCGCCAGCCCCAGGAGCTGCATGAGCTGCGCCTGCGCCTGCAGGGCCTGCTGCGGCGCAGCCGCGAGGAGCGCCCGCTCTTCTTCGGGCGCTGGCGCCTGGATCTGCAGACCCGACGCCTGTGCGGGCCGCAAGGCTTTTCCACCGCGCTCTCGCCGGCCGAGTACCGGCTGCTGCGTGCCTTTCTGGAGCGGCCGCACAGCGTGCTGTGCCGGCGCGAGCTGCTGGGCCTGGTGCGCGGTCCCGGGGCGCCGGCCCTGGAGCGCAATATCGATCTGCTGATCTCGCGCCTGCGCCAGAAGCTGGACGAGGACGCGCGCGAGCCGCGCCTGATCCGCACGGTGCGTGGTCTGGGCTATCTCTTCGAGCCCCCCGAGCACTGAACGGCCCGACGCACAAGGCCTTGCGGCTTTTAGCACACAGGGGTTTGGCCACCCCCCGACCCGCGGGGCCGGAAGGCGAGAGGGCAGTGACGGGCCACCCGTAAACTGGCCCGGCGTTACCGCCTGTATCCGCAGTATGAAGTCCGGCCTGTTCCTCCCCCTGATGGCACCCCCGCTGTGCCTGGTGGCGGTGCTGTGCCTGGCCTTGAGCTGGAGCACGGCGGCGCGGGCGACCGAGGTCTCGCGCACCCTGGTGCAGGCCGAGAGTGGTTTGGGCACCGCCGAGCTGGTGAGCGCCATCCTGGGCTACACGGCCTGGCCGGGCCGCGAGCGGACCAGCGTGGTGCTGTGCGTGAGCCGGGCCGCGCCCGAGGCAGCCGCCATCCTGTCCCAGGCCCAGCAGCAGCGTCTGCGCTGGCCCCTGGTGGGGCGCGGCATCGAGGTCGATGAGCCCCCGCCCGCCGCCTGTGACGCCATCTACTTCGAAGGCTGGCAGGCCCAGGCCCAGCGCCAGGCGCTGCGCGGCCTGGCGGGTCGGCCGGTGCTGAGCATCGGCTCGGGCAGCGAGTTCTGCAGCGATGGCGGCCTGTTCTGCCTGGCGCCCGGGTCGGCGGGCCTGCGTTTCGAGGTGAATCTGGACGCGGTGGCGCGCAGCGGCCTGCGCGTGCATCCCCAGGTCTTGCGCCTGGCGCGGCCGCGGGCCGTGGGGAGCACAGGATGACCTTGCAGCCCCGGCATCGCGAACTGCCCAGCGTGGCCAGCCTGCTGCGCCGCGCCCAGCTGCGCGTGGCCCTGCTCACCCTGCTGGTGGTGGGCTCGGTGCTGACCCTGGGCATGCTGGTCTCGCTGCGCCTGTCCCAGCTGCACAACCTGGACCTGGTGGCCCGCTCCCTGGCCTACACCACCGAGGCGGCCGCGGTCTTCCGCGACGCGGGCGCGGCCCGCGAGCTGCTGGCCGAGGCGGTGGCCCGCGAGGAACTGGCCGGCGCCCGGCTGCTGCTGGACAACGGCCAGGAGCTGGCCGCCTGGCAGCGGCCCGCGCGCTGGTCCTGGCTGGAAACCGCGGTGGACCGGCTGCTGCCGCTGCGCGCGGAGGCGCCGCTGTCCTACCAGGGCCGCCCTCTGGGCCGGGTGCTGCTGCGTGGCGATGTGGCGCCCCTGCTGCGCGCCCTGGGCTGGGCCTTGCTGGCGGCCCTGCTGGGCATGGCGCTCAGCGGTCTGGCGGTGCTGCTGATGACCCGGCGCATGCGCCCCCTGCTGGAGGTGCCGCTGCGCGAGCTGGCGGCCCAGTCGCGCAGCATCCGCCAGCTGCGAGCCTTCGAGCGCCGCGCGCATGGCGGGGCGGTGCGCGAAATTGACGCCCTGGCTACCGATTTCAATGCCCTGCTGGACGAGGTGCAGGCGCGCGAGCTGGAGTTGCTGAGCCGACATGCGGCCCTGCAGTCCGACCACGAGAGCCTGGCCCGCCAGGCCAGCCGCGACCCCCTCACCGGCGTGGCCAACCGGGCGCATTTCGAGCGCTGCCTGCGCGAGTCGGTGGCCCGCGCGGCGGCCGGCGGTGCGGGCCTGGGCCTGCTCTTCATCGATGCCGACCGCTTCAAGCAGATCAATGACGAGTACGGCCACGAGGTGGGCGACCGCGTGCTGATCGCCCTGGCTCAGCGCCTGCGCAGCGCGGTGCGCGAGCATGATCTGGTGGCCCGTCTGGGCGGGGACGAGTTCGTGGTCCTGATCGAGCCCCTGCGCCAGGCAGAGGACGCCTGGCGGGTGGTGCAGCAGATCGAGGCGGCGGTGCGTGCCCCGGTGGCCCTGGGCGGGCTTGCGCCCGTGGCCGGCGTCACGCCCGGTGTCAGCATCGGCGTGGCGGTCTACCCGGAGCATGGCGACAGTGCCGAAGCCCTGATGCGCGCTGCCGACGAGGCCATGTACCGCCGCAAGCGCGGCGGCCGCCTGCTGGGCGCGCCCGGAGAGTGAGGCCGCCGCCCATGTCCTGAAGTTCCGTCTTTCCACTCCTCACGCGTTTGCGTCCTTGCACCATGATGGCCAAGAAATCTCTGTACAAGCGTTTGATGAGTGTGGGCCTGCTGGCCCTGTGCGCCGCCTGCCAGCAGATGCCGATGGCCCAGCCACTGCCGGCCAAGCCGGCTTCGGTCTGGACCGACCCCCAGGTCCGGGCCCTGCGCGAGCTGGGCTTCGCGCCCATCGAGGGCGATGAGTGGTCGCTGAACCTGGCGGCCAGCGTGCTCTTCGACTTCGATTCCGACCAACTGCGCCCCCTGCAGCACCAGCAGCTGGAGCGCATCGGCCGCACCCTGGCCCAGGTGGGGGTCAAGGGCCTGCGCGTGGAGGGGCATAGCGACAATGTGGGCGATGCCGACTACAACCGCCGTCTCTCCCTGCGCCGCGCCGGCGCGGTGGCCCAGGTCCTGGCCGCGGCCGGCCTGGCACGCGAGCATCTGCCCACCCAGGGCCATGGCAGCGCCAAGCCGATTGCCGACAACGCCAGCGAGGCCGGCCGGGCCCAGAACCGCCGCGTGGTGCTGATCGCGCCCTCGCTCTGAGGGGCTTGAGGCGCTTGAGGCGGGGCAGGGCCAAGCTCTGCGACAATAGGAGCTGTTGTGCGGGCCAGGTGCGCAAAGCGCCAGGGCCCGCGTTCGCTTTTCCGATTCCCTAAAACTCCGCGAGCATCATGGCCCAGTACGTCTTTTCGATGAACCGCGTCAACAAGACGGTTCCGCCCAAACGCCACATCCTCAAGGACATCTCCCTGTCGTTCTTCCCCGGCGCCAAGATCGGTGTGCTGGGCCTGAACGGCTCGGGCAAGTCCACCATCCTGAAGATCATGGCGGGTGTGGACAAGGAGTTCGAAGGCGAGGCCGTGGCCATGCCCGGCATCAAGATCGGCTACCTGGAGCAGGAGCCCAAGCTCGACCCGAACCAGACCGTGCGCGAGGCCGTGGAAGAGGGCATCGGCGGCGTGCTGGCCGCCAAGAAGCGCCTGGACGAGGTCTATGCCGCCTATGCCGAGCCGGATGCCGACTTCGACGCCCTGGCCGCCGAGCAGGGCGAGCTGGAGGCCATCATCGCCGCCGCCGGCTCCGAGAACACCGACCTGCAGCTGGAGCTGGCCGCCGACGCCCTGAACCTGCCGCCCTGGGACGCCAAGATCGACCTGCTGTCCGGCGGCGAGAAGCGCCGCGTGGCCCTGTGCCGCCTGCTGCTGTCCAAGCCCGACATGCTGCTGCTGGACGAGCCGACCAACCACTTGGACGCCGAGTCGGTGCACTGGCTGGAGCAGTTCCTGCAGCGCTTCCCCGGCACCGTGGTGGCCATCACCCACGATCGCTACTTCCTGGACAACGCCGCCGAGTGGATCCTGGAACTGGACCGCGGCCACGGCATTCCCTGGAAGGGCAATTACTCCGACTGGCTGGACCAGAAGGAGCGCCGCCTGGAGCAGGAGCAGAAGTCCGAAGACGCCCGCATGAAGGCGATGAAGGAAGAGCTGAAGTGGGTGCGCTCCAATGCCAAGGGCCGCCAGGCCAAGAGCAAGGCGCGTCTGGCCCGCTTCGAGGAGCTGTCCGACGTCGACTACCAGAAGCGCAACGAGACCAACGAGATCGTCATTCCGGTCGGCGAACGCCTCGGCAACACGGTCATCGAGGCGGAAAACCTCACCAAGGCCTATGGCGACCGCGTTCTCATCGAGAACCTCACCTTCAAGCTGCCGCCCGGCGGCATCGTCGGCGTCATCGGGCCGAACGGCGCCGGCAAGACCACGCTGTTCCGCATGATCACCGGCCAGGAGACCCCGGACAGCGGCGAGGTCGTGATCGGCAAGACCGCCAAGCTGGCCTTCGTGGACCAGAGCCGCGCCAGCCTGGACGCCAACAAGACGGTCTGGGAAGACGTCTCGGGCGGCCTGGACAATATCGTGGTCGGCAAGTTCGTGATGCCCAGCCGCGCCTATATCGGCCGCTTCAACTTCAAGGGCAATGACCAGCAGAAGATGGTGGGTCAGCTCTCCGGCGGTGAGCGCGGTCGCCTGCACCTGGCCAAGACCCTGGCCCAGGGCGGCAATGTGCTGATGCTGGACGAACCCTCCAACGACCTGGACGTCGAAACCCTGCGCGCGCTGGAAGAGGCCCTGCTGGAGTTCGGTGGCTCGGCCATGGTGATCTCGCACGACCGCTGGTTCCTGGACCGCATCTGCACCCACATCCTGGCCTATGAGGGCGATGCCAAGTGGGTGTTCTTCGACGGCAACTTCACCGAGTACGAGGCCGACAAGGTCAAGCGCCTCGGCGAGGAAGGCGCCCGTCCCAAGCGCGCGCGCTTCAAGTCCATCAAGTGATGGAAGGCGCCGCCCAGGGCGGCGCCACCCGCAGCGAAAGGGCCCTCAGGGGCCCTTTTTCATTCCCGCAGGCTTTGAGCATCTTTACATTCGCGGCATGGCCGGCTTACGCGTGGGCTTGAACATGACAGCACTTCGATCACACAAGGAGTCTGCGATGTCCAAGTCGATTGCCATGCGCCGTGTTCTGGCTGCCGCCACCCTGCTGGCCGGCCTGAGCCTGGGCGCGGTCCAGGCCATGCCCGGTGGTGGCATGGGCCCGCATCATGGCGGCCCCGGCTTTGGCGGCGGGCCGCGCGCCGAGCACATGCTGGATCTGGTGGATGCCAGCGAGGCCCAGCGCAGCCAGATCCGCCAGATCATGAAGAGCGCCGCCGAGGAGCTCAAGCCGCAGCACGAGAGCCTGCGCCAGCTGCAGCAGCAAAGCCGCAAGCTGCTGGCCGCCCCCAGCATCGATGCTGCCGCCGTGGAGGCCAACCGCCAGCAGGCCCAGGTCCTGCATGAGCAGCTCAGCAAGCGCATGAGCCAGGCCCTGGTGGCGGCGGCCAATGTGCTCACGCCCGAGCAGCGCGCCAAGCTGTCCGAACGCATGGCCCAGCGTGAGGCCCGCATGGCGGAGCGCGCCAAGGAGCACCAGCAGCGTCATGGCGGCCAGGGCCGCTGAGGCCCGCCCAGCACAGCGCGAGACTGGCTTATGCTTGATACCCCTATGTCCGGAGCCCTGGCGGCGGCGCGTCGTGCCGCCGTCCAGCATCCCCAAGCCCTGCGATTGATGAGCACCCGACTGCTTCTTGTTGACGACGATGCCCGGCTTACCGCCATGCTGAGCGACTACCTCAGCGCCGCCGGTTTCGAGGTGGCGGTGGCCGGCAGCCTGGCCCAGGCCCGCCAGGCCCTGGAGGCCAGCCTGCCCGAGCTGCTGGTGCTGGACCTGATGCTGCCCGACGGCGACGGCCTGGACTTCTGCCGCAGCCTGCGTGGCGAGCCCCGCACCCGGCGCCTGCCGGTGCTGATGCTCTCGGCCCGCGGCGAGCCCATGGACCGCATCCTGGGCCTGGAGCTGGGCGCCGACGACTATCTGGCCAAGCCCTTCGAGCCGCGCGAGCTGCAGGCCCGCATCAAGGCCTTGCTGCGTCGCGCCGAGCCCGAGGGCGACTCCGATGATGTGCTGCGTTTCGGCCGCCTGGAGATCGATCTGGCCGCCCGCGTGGCGCGTCTGGACGGCAAGCTCTGCGAGCTGACCAGCCACCAGTTTGATCTGCTGGTGGTGCTGGCCCAGAGCCCGGGCCGGGTGCTGAGCCGTGACCAGATCATGGACGCGCTCAAGGGCCATCCCCTGGACGCCTTCGACCGCTCCATCGATGTGCACATCTCGCGCATCCGCGCGGTGATCGAGGACGATCCCAAGAACCCCCGTCGCGTGCTGACGGTGCGCGGCGTGGGCTACGTGTTCGCCCGCAAGCAGGACGCCGAGGGCGGCGCCTCTTGAAGTCCCTCTATCTCCGCATCTACCTGACCCTGGTCGCCCTGCTGCTGGCCTTTGCCTTCGGCTCGGCCTGGCTGTTCCAGCGCCAGATGGAAGAGGAGCGCGGCGGCTTCGAGGCCGCCGCCGTGGAACGCCTGACCGCCACCGCGGTGCTTATCCACCGGGCCCTGCCGCCGGTGGAGGCGCCGCGCGAGCAGCAGGCCGAGTCCCTGCGCGACTGGGGCCAGCGCCTGCGCATGGCCATCGCGCTGAATGATCCGCAGGGCCGGCGCATCGCCGTGTCCGAGCAGTTCGAGCGCCGCGAAGGCGAGCCCGGCGTGCGCCGCCTGGATGTGGCGCTGGAGGACGGGCGCAGCCTGACCCTGCTGCGCGGCCTGCGTTTCCAGCGCGGCATGGCGGGCGGTCCGGTGGGGCCGGGTGGCCCCGGCGCGGGGGAGGGCGGACGTGGTCCCGGCCCGGGCCTCGGCCCCATGGGTGAGCCGCGCCTGCGCCCGCCCGGCGATTCGCCCTGGCCCATGTGGGGGCCGTTCGGCGCGCTGCGCCCGCCCAGCGGCGAAGCCCTGGTGATCTTTCTGGTGCTGCTTTTCCTGGGTGTGGCGGCCGGTGCCTATCCGGTGGTGCGGCGCCTGACCCGGCGCCTGGAAAGCCTGCAGCGCGGCGTGGAACAGTTCGGCGCCGGCAATCTGGGCTTTCGCGTGCGCGACGAGGGCCGCGACGAAGTGGCCAAGGTGGCCGCCAGCTTCAACCGGGCGGCCGACCAGGTCGAGGCCCTGCTGCGCTCGCACCAGAGCCTGCTGGCCAATGCCAGCCATGAGCTGCGCTCGCCGCTGGCGCGGCTGAAGATGGCCTTCTCCATGCTGGACAGCGCCACCCCGGCTCAGCGTGCGCGCCTGCAGCAGGAGATCGACACCAATATCGCCGAGCTGGACGCTCTGGTCGAGGAGGTGCTGCTGGCCAGCCGTCTGGAAGCCGGCCAGCAGGCCCAGGCGCCCGAGCGGGTGGACCTGCTGGGCCTGGCGGTGGAGGAGTCGGTGCGCACCGGCGCCGAGGTCGCGCCCGAGGAGGGCGTGGGCGACTTCCAGGTGATGGGCGAGGAGCGTCTGCTGCGCCGTGCCCTGCGCAATCTGCTGGAGAACGCGCGCCGCTACGGCGGTGGCGCCCAGGTGCTGCTGGAGCTGCGCCGTCGCGGTGCCCAACTGGAGCTGCGGGTGAATGACCGCGGTCCGGGTGTGCCGCTGGAGATGCGCGAGCGCATCTTCGAGCCCTTCTTTCGCCTGCCCGGCCATGCCGAGCAGGCCGGCGGTGTGGGCCTGGGGCTGTCCCTGGTCAGGCAGATTGCCGCCCGTCATCAGGGCAGCGTGCGCTGCGAGACCCGCGAGGGTGGCGGCAGCTGCTTTGTGCTGAGCCTGCCCGGCGCCGGCAGCCGCTGAAGTCTCAGGCGCCGGTGTGCGCCTCGGCCCGCAAGGCCTTCTGCACCATCTGCTGCACGGCCACCAGGCCGAAGGCGGCCAGCACCAGACCGGCCGCGGCCGCGGCCCAGAAGCCGCGCGCACCGGCCAGCGGGGGCCAAGGCTCGGCAAAAGCCAGCCAGTAGCCGCCGCCCATGCCCACGCCCCAGATGGCCAGGGCATAGACCACCATGGGTGCCACGGTCACATGGTGGGCCCGCAGCACCGAGGCCGCGATGGCCTGGGCCGCATCGCCCAGATGGAAGATCCAGACCCAGAGCAGCAGGGGCGCGGCGGCGGCCAGGATGGCCGCGTCCGTGGTGTAGAGCGCCAGCACCGGCCCGCGCAGCAGGAAGATGGCGCCGCCCAGCAGCAGGGCGCAGCCCAGGGCGAACTCCAGGCCGTGCCAGCCCAGGCGTTCGGCCGCGCGCGGGTCACCCGCGCCAATGCGCTGTCCCACCAGGGCGCCGGTGGCATTGCCCAGGGCCATGGGCAGCATGAACATCATGGCCACCAGATTGGCCGCCAGCTGGTGGCCCGCCACCGGCGTGGCGCCCAGGCGCGAGATGAAGAGGGCCATGAAGGTGAAGCCCGTCACCTCGATCACGATGGCCCCGCCCATGGGCAGGCCCAGGCGCAGCAGCTGGCGGATCATGGGCCAGCGCGGCGCATGCAGGCCGCCCTGCTGCAGGCCGAAGGGCTGGTAGTGCGGGTCGCGCCGCAGCAGCACAAAGCCCGCCACGAGCTGGCCCCAGACCACCAGGGCGGTGGACAGCGCACCGCCCGGCGCGCCCAGGCCCTGCCAGCCGCCCAGGCTCTCATGGCCGTGGATCAGCAGGGCCGAGAGCGGCAGCTTGAGCAGCAGGCCGGCCAGCTGCAGGCCCATCACGGCCTTGGGCCGGGAGACCGCGGTGTTGAAACCGCGGTAGACGGTGAAGAGCATGGCCGCCGGCAGGGCCAGGCCCAGCAGCTGCAGATGGCGGCGGATGATGGCCTCCACCGCCGGCTCCGGTTGGGCCAGGGCCAGCAGCGGGTCGGGCCAGAGCAGCAGCAGCTCGCCCAGCAGGGTCAGGCCCAGGGCCAGCCACACGGCCTGGTGCAGGCTCTCGCCCACGCCGGCCAGGTCGCGCGCGCCGAAGCGCTGGGCCGCGTAGGGCGAGATGGCCAGCACCACGCCCATCAGGCCCACGAAGACGCTGGTGTACATGGCATTGCCCACGGCCAGGGCCGCCAGGTCCAGGGCGCCGTAGCGGGCCACCAGCACGGTGTCGATGGTGGAGTACATCAGCACCGCCAGCTGGCCGATGAAGACCGGCCAGGCCAGGGGCAGGATCTGGGCGTAGCCGTGCAGGCGCGTCGCGCCCAGCCAGCGCCTCATCGGGGCTCCGTGTGGGGGGCGGTGCCGGTGCCGCTTTCCAGGGCGCGTTCGGCATAGCGGTTGAAGCGCCAGGCCGTGCCGTCCAGGGTGATGCGGCGCCAAGTCTGGCGCTTTTCGGCCGGCGTGAGCACGGGCCAGTTCTGCACCTCGTCAAAAGTGCGGCCGCAGCCCTTGCAAAGCTCGTCGCCCTGGCTGGTAGAGCAGATGGCGATGCAGGGCGCATCGGGCGTGCTGGCATACCAGTCCAGCCAGGCGGCCTTGGCACGCTCGGGCATGCCTTCTTCCTCGCACTCGTTCTCGCGGTAATAGACCATCAGCGCATAGACCTCGGCCAGGGCGCGCACCTCAGCGCAGGCGCTGATGCCGTCGGGCGAGGGGCGGCGCTCGCGCCACCAGTTGATGGCGCTTTCGATATCGGTGATGTGGATGCCGGCCATGAGGCGCTTCCTCAGTAGGCCAGGCCCATGGCGGCGCGCACCTCGCGCAGGGTCTTGCGCGCCACGGCGCGGGCGCGCTCGGCGCCCACCTCCACGATCCAGTGCACCTGCTTGGGGTTGGCCAGGTACTGGTCGGCGCGTTCGCGCCACTGGGCCTGCTGGCGCTGCACGCCCTCGATCAGGGGCTGCTTGCAGTCCAGGCAGCCGATGCCGGCGGCGCGGCAGCCCTGGGCGGCCCAGTCCAGGGTGGCCGCGTCGCTGTAGAGCTCGTGCAGGGGCCAGACCGGGCAGCGCTGGGGCTCGCCGGGGTCACCGCGGCGGGCGCGCTGCGGGTCGGTGGGCATGGTGCGGATCTTCTCGGCCGTGCTCTCGGGCGACTCGCGCATGGCGATGGCATTGCCGTGGCTCTTGCTCATCTTGCGGCCGTCCAGGCCGGCGATGCGCGCGGTGTCGGTGAGCAGGGTCTGGGGTTCGGGCAGCAAGGCCTGACCCTGGCCGTAGAGGTGGTTGAAGCGGCGGGCCACCTCGCGCGTGACCTCCACATGGGCGGCCTGGTCTTCGCCCACGGGCACGGCGCCGGCCTTGTAGATCAGGATGTCGGCGGCCTGCAGCAGCGGGTAGCCCAGCATCCCGTAGCTGGCGCTCTCGGGCGCTTTCTCGGCCAGGTCCTTGAAGCTGGGAATGCGCTCCAGCCAGGACAGGGGCGTGCTCATGGCCAGCAGGGTGAAGAGCTCGGCATGCTCCGGCATGCGGCTCTGGATGAAGAGGGTGGTGCGCTCGGGGTCGATGCCGGCGGCCAGCCAGTCGATCACCATATCGTAGACATGGCGCTCCAGCTGGGCTCGGTCCTGGGGGCGGGCGGTGGTGAGCGCGTGCCAGTCGGCCACGAAGAAGAAGCAGTCGTGGCTGTCCTGCAGGCGCAGCCAGTTCTTCAGCGCGCCGTGGTAGTGGCCCAGGTGCAGGGCGCCGGTGGGGCGCATGCCGGAGAGCACGCGGGGCAGGGGGGCGGGGTGGGCAGAGTCTGTCATGGGCGTAGGAGCGAGATTCTATGTAGGGCCGCCCGCCACCGCTGGCGCCCGCGTGATATCTGCCTCAGTTTGACGCCCGGCGGCTGCCGGACCGCGTGTCATCATCGCGCCCCACCACAAAAGACAAGAGGGAGGATGGTGATGAATGATTGGGTGTATCCGCGTGAGCGGACGCTGGGACGTATCACCCTGGTGCTGGGCCTGCTGGTCTGGCTGCTGCTGATCGTAGGCACGTTCGGTGCGGCCCTGCTGGTGCTGCTGCTGGGCTTTGTGGTCTACGTCTTCGCGCAGTCGGCCTTCATTGCCTATATCCGCGGCAACGGGGTCGAGATCACGGCCCAGCAGTTCCCGGATCTGGCGGCCGATCTCGAGGCCTGCTGCACGCGGCTGCAGCTGAGCCAGCGCCCGCAGGCCTATGTGCTGCAGGGCGGCGGGCATCTGAATGCCTTTGCCACGCGCTTTCTGGGCACCGAGTTCGTGGTGCTGCTCTCCGATACGGTGGACGCGATGCGTGAGCACCCGGACGGCCTGCGCTTTTACATCGGCCATGAGCTGGGTCATCTGCGCATGAAGCATCTGCGCGGCAATCTGCTGCGCTGGCCGGTGCTGTGGCTGCCCCTGCTGGGCGCGGCCTACTCGCGGGCCCGCGAAAGCACCTGCGACCGCCATGGCGCGGCCTGCTGCGCCACGCCCGAGAACGCCGCGCGGGCCCTGGCCGCCCTCTCGGCCGGGGGCGAGCGCTGGAAGACGCTCAACTTCGAGGCCTTCCGCGAGCAGCTGCGCTACAGCCGCGGCTTCTGGATGTCCTTCCACGAGCTGAACACCGGCTATCCCTGGCTCACCAAGCGCGTGGCGCGCGTGCTGGCGCCCGAGGCGGCGCTGCCGGGGCGCAACGGTCTGGCCTATGTCTTCTCGGCCTTTGTGCCCTTCGCGGGCCGCCTGGGCGGCGGCTTCGGCCTGCTGATCCTGGTCTATGTGCTGGGCGGGCTGGCGGCCGTGGCCATACCGACCTACAAGGACTACCAGACCAAGGCCCAGCTGAGCCAGGCCATGACGGGCTCGCAACCGGTGCGCGAGGCCCTGGCGGCCTTCTACGCCGAGCACGAGACCACGCCCGACACCCTGGCCGATGTGCAGCAGCCCGAGCGCCTGGCCGATGGCAGCAGCCTGAGCCTGAACAGCGAGAACATGGTGCTGACCGTAGGCACGGCCCGGGGCGAGCTGATCTTCACGCCCAAGCTCAATGCCCAGGGCCAGCTCTTCTGGCTCTGCGAGGGCGGTGAGGGCGTGGCGCCCAAGCAGCTGCCCGCCAGCTGCAAGAGCGAGGAGTAAGCCTCGACGCTGGGCCCGGCTTGGCTACACTGCCGGGCCGGGCGCCTGGCTGCGCCGCCCCTGAGCGGGGCGGGCGCGGCGGGCTCGGACTCTCTCCCCCCACACACTGAGCACCGAGCTTGTGAAGAACATCGTGATCCTGATCTCCGGGCGGGGATCGAATATGGAAGCCATCGTCCAGGCCTGTGCGGCCGAGGGCTGGCCCGCGCGCATCGCCGCCGTGATCAGCAACCGTCCGGACGCGGCGGGTCTGGCCTTCGCGGCCGCCCATGGCATTGCCACCGCCGTGGTGGACCACAAGGCCTTCGGCCCCGGCGACGCCGGCCGTGCGGCCTTCGATGCCGAGTTGCAGCGCGTGATCGACGGCTTCGCCCCCGATCTGGTGGTGCTGGCCGGTTTCATGCGCATCCTCACCCCGGGCTTCACCGGCCACTATGCGGGCCGCATGCTCAATATCCATCCCTCGCTGCTACCGGCCTTCACCGGCCTGCACACGCACCGCCGCGCGCTGGAGATGGGCTGCCGCTTCGTGGGCGCCACGGTGCACTTCGTGACGGCCGAGCTGGACCATGGCGCCATCGTGGCCCAGGCCGTGGCGCCGGTGCTGCCGGGTGACGACGAGGCCGCGCTTGCGGCCCGCGTGCTCAAGCTGGAGCACCGCATGTACCCGGCCGCGGTGCGCTGGTTTGTGCAGGATCAGCTGCGCATCGAGGGTCTGCAGGTGCGCCAGCTGGCTGGCGAGGCCCAGCACTTCAGCTGAGCAGTCCGGCCAGGATATTGATGCTCAGGGCCAGCAGGCCGGTGTTGAACACAAAGGACAGCAGGGCCTGCAGCAGCACCAGGCGGCGCATGGGCCTCGCGCTGACCACCACATCCGAGGTCTGCGAGGTGGCAGCCAGGGTGACGGCGAAGTAGAAGAAGTCGCCATAGTCGGGCGGGCCATCCTCGCCCGGGAACTCCAGGCCATGGGCGCGCCCGCGCCCGCGGTGGTAGAGGCTGGCATAGGCCAGGGCGAACTCCACCGGCAGCAGCAGCCAGGAGCCGGCCACGGTGAAGAGGGCCAGCAGCAGATAAGGCCAGCTGCCGCCGCTCTGACGCGCCTGGTGCAGCTCCAGGGTGAGGGCGCCCAGGCTGGCCACGGCGCCGCACACCGCCAGCAGCAGCATCACGCCGGCCCCGTCGGCCAGGGCCCGGGCATGCGATTGCACCGCGGCCGCCGGGGTGCGCCACAGCAGGCCCAGCAACAGGACCAGATAGGTCCAGACCCCCACATTCCAGCCCAGCAGCAGACGGGTGAGCCAGGGCAGCTCGGCCGGCCAGAGCAGGGCCAGGCCGGCGCCGGCCAGCACCCCCACCAGCAGGCGGGGCCGCAGGCGCAGCTGGGCGAGCGCGGGCATGGCCGGGCTCAGGCCGCGATGGGCGCGAAGCGCGGCGCGCCCGAGGGCAGGGCGCCGAAGAACATGGCGTGGGGCCGCACCCACAGGCCCTGCTCGCCATAAAGCGCGCGGTAGAGCACCAGGGCTTCCAGCGTCTCGCTGTGGCGCACCACGCCCAGCACCTCGTACTCCCCGCCCTTGTAGTGGCGGTAGCGCCCCAGGGGCGTGGCGGGCAGGGTTTGGAGGTCGCTGTCGTCCATGAGATGCAGGGCTGGGATAATCGGGCCATGCATCCTAATGCCCTTCTTGATCTGAGTACCGAGCTGCTGCGCGCGGTGCTCAAGCTGGACGCGCCGGCCGACGGCGTTGTCTCCGCCTTTTTCCGCAAGCACAAGGCCCTGGGCCAGCGCGAGCGTCATACCCTGGCCGAAACCGTCTACACCGTGCTGCGTCAGCGCCCGGTGCTGCAGCATCTGGCCCAGTCCGGCAGCGGCCCCACGGAGCGCCGCCTGGCCATCCTGGCCTGGCAGGGCAATGCCTCCTTCCTGCGCGGCGCCCTCTCGCCCAAGGAACTGGAGTGGCTGGACCAGGTGGCCCAGATCGACCGCGAGACCCTGGCGCCCAAGCTGCGCCACAACCTGCCGGAGTGGCTGGCCGAGCCGCTGATGGCGCGCCTGGGCGAGACCGATTTCTGGGCCCTGGCTGCCAGCATGAACGAGGGCGCGCCGCTGGACCTGCGCGCCAATGTGCTCAAGGCCAAGCGCGAGGAGGTGCAGCAAGCGCTCAAGCAGGCCGGCATCGCGGCCGAGCCCACACCCTTCTCGCCCATCGGCCTGCGTGTGGAAGGCAAGCCGGCCCTGGCCAAGCTGGAAGTCTTCAGCAGCGGCGCGGTGGAGGTGCAGGACGAGGGCAGCCAGCTGCTGGCCCTGATGCTGGCGCCCAAGCGCGGCGAGATGGTGGTGGACTTCTGCGCCGGTGCCGGCGGCAAGACCCTGGCCCTGGGCGCGGCCATGCGCAATACCGGCCGGCTCTACGCCTTCGATGTCTCGGGTCACCGTCTGGACAATCTCAAGCCGCGCCTGGCGCGCAGCGGTCTGTCCAATGTGCATCCGGCCCAGATCGCGCATGAGCGCGACGAGCGCGTCAAGCGCCTGGCAGGCAAGATCGACCGGGTGCTGGTGGATGCGCCCTGCTCGGGCCTGGGCACCCTTCGCCGCAACCCAGACCTGAAGTGGCGCCAGTCACCCCAGGCGGTGCAGGAGCTGCAGGAGAAGCAGCGCGCCATCCTGGACAGCGCGGCCCGCCTGCTCAAGCCGGGCGGCCGCCTGGTCTATGCCACCTGCAGCCTGCTGGACGCCGAGAACGAGGCGATTGCCGAGGCTTTTGGCGCCGCCCACCCCGATTTCATCAAGCTGGATGCGGCCGAGGTGCTGGAGAAGGCCCAGGTCGAGCGCGCCGGCGAGCTGGTGGAGAACGGCTATCTGCGCCTGTGGCCGCAGCGCCATCGCACCGACGGCTTCTTTGCCGCGGTCTGGGAGCGCAAGAGCTGAGTCTGCCCAGGCGAGGGGGTTTAGCGGTTTTCAGCGCATATCTCGGCCTTTTAAGGGCAGTAGATTGATGCTCGACAGGAAAAGAGCGGGCTCTCGATAATTAGTGCACGGTTGTCTAGTTATTGTCCCCTACAATGGGACATTGCTGTGTTGTGCGCCCCACGGGGCGACGGGTAAAGGAACGAATGGACCTCTTGACGACCGTACACGATGGCCTGGTGAGCTGGCTGAGCTCCGGCCTGCTGGATGCCAGCGTCTGGCAGATCGTGGTCTATGGCCTGGTGATGACGCACATCACCATCGCCGCCGTGACCATCTTCCTGCACCGCGCCCAGGCGCACCGTGCCCTGGACCTGGGGCCCATTCCCTCGCATTTCTTCCGCCTCTGGCTGTGGATGACCACGGGCATGGTCACCAAGGAGTGGGTGGCCATCCACCGCAAGCACCACGCCAAGTGCGAGACCGAGGAAGACCCGCACAGCCCGCAGACGCGCGGCCTGGGCAAGGTGATGAAGGAGGGCGCCGAGCTCTACCGTGCCGAGGCCAAGAACGCCGAGACCATCGCCAAGTACAGCCATGGCGTGCCCAATGACTGGATCGAGCGCAATCTCTACAGCCGCTACAGCTGGCAGGGCGTGGGTCTGATGCTCATCATCAACCTGACCCTGTTCGGCGCCATCGGCGCCACGCTGTGGGCCATCCAGATGGCCTGGATTCCCTTCTGGGCCGCGGGCGTGGTGAACGGCGTGGGCCACTTCTGGGGCTACCGCAATTTCGAGGCCCAGGACGCCTCCACCAATATCTCGCCCTGGGGCATCATCATCGGCGGCGAAGAGCTGCACAACAACCACCACACCTACCCGACCTCGGCCAAGTTCTCGGTCAAGCCCTTCGAGTTCGACATCGGCTGGGGCTATATCCGCGCCTTCGAGATGCTGGGTTGGGCCAAGGTGCGCAAGACCGCGCCCAAGCTGCGCCAGGGTGAGATCAAGCCGGCCGACAAGGACACGCTGGAAGCCATCATCGCCAATCGCTACGAGGTGATGGCGCATTACGCTCGCGACCTGCGTCAGGCCTGTGCGACCGAGCTGAGCCGCCTGAAGGCCCAGGGCGAGCAGCACAGCGCCAAGTGGGCCCAGTTCAAGCTGGCCAAGCGCTGGCTGCACCGCGATGCCGACCGCATTCCGGCCGAGCTGCAGGCCCAGATCAATGGCGCCCGCGCGGCCAGCCCGGTGCTGGACAAGCTGGTGACCATGCGCGAGGAACTGCGCCAGCTCTGGACCCGCACCAATGTCTCGGCCGAGCAGCTGGTCAGCGATCTGCAGGCCTGGTGCCAGAAGGCCGAGGAGAGCGGCATCGCCGAGCTGCGCGAGTTCTCCATGCGCCTGCGCACCGCGCGGGCCTGAGCACGGCCATTGGGCCGTCCGACGCGCGGCTGTTGCTGTGCGTTGCGCTCACGTAAAGGCGCCGGTCTTCCGGCGCCTTTTTGCTTGTGCCTTCCTATACTGACCCCAGCTGAGAAGGGTGTTTTCAGAAGAAGGAGTGGGCACGATGAGCGCAATGATCAATGGGCGAGTGGCGGTGGCGGCCCTGATGCTGGGGCTGCTGGCGGCCGGTGCGGCCCAGGCGGCCAGCCTGGAGCTGAGCTACAAGCAGCCCGAGCGCTTTGCCGATGCGGGCGACGGTCTGCTGGAGCGCGAGCGCAATCTGGCCGAGCTGGAGTCCTATCTGCGGGCCCAGGCGGAGCGCCGCCTGCCGGCGACCCAGAAGCTGAGCATTGAGCTGCTGGATCTGAACCTGGCCGGCGATGTGAAGCCCGTGGGGCGCAATATGGATCGCCTGCGCGTGATCAAGCAGGTGGATTGGCCCAGCCTGGAGATGCGCTATGTGCTGAGCGAGGGTGACAAGACCCTGCGCGAGGGCAAGGTGCGCCTGGCCGATATGAGCTTCCTGGACCGCGGCAGCAGTGTGCAGCATGGCAGCAGCGAGCCGCTGCGCTACGAGAAGCGCATGCTGGATGACTGGTTCGACAAGGAGTTCGGCGCGGCGCCGGCCAAGACGGCAGGGCGCTGATTCGCCAGCAGGAATGCCCAGGGTGTGTGTCAGACGCCCGGGCATAAAAAAAACCGCCAGCATGCTGGCGGTTTTTTCTTGAGGCGCGGGCCGAATTACTTCAGCTTCACTTCCTTGAACAGGACGTGCTTGCGGGCCTTGGGGTCGAACTTCATGAATTCCAGCTTTTCGGGCGTGGTCTTCTTGTTCTTGTTCGTGGTGTAGAAGAAGCCGGTACCAGCGGTGGATTCCAGCTTGATCTTTTCGCGTCCGCCTTTGGATGCCATGGTGGTGTTCCTTTGTTAAGAGTGGACGGGATGGATTACAGCTCGCCCTTGGCGCGCAGATCGGCGACGACTTGCTCGATGCCGACCTTGTCGATCAAACGCAGAGCGGCATTGCTGATGCGCAGGCGGATCCAGCGGTTTTCGCTTTCCAGCCAGAAGCGGCGGTACTGCAGGTTGGGCAGGAAACGACGCTTGGTTTTGTTGTTGGCGTGGGAAACATTGTTGCCCACCATGGGCTTCTTGCCCGTGACTTGACAGACGCGTGCCATGACGCTTCTCCGGTTTGATGCTGATCTATCCATCCAGCCCTGGCGCCGCTTGCCCTCGTGGCCCTGGAAGGGCTGGGGGCGGCGCAAGGCCACATGACCGCTCTATGCCTGCTAAACCACGGCGCCCAAGCGCTGCTGAGTGTTTCAGCTGCTTTGGGAGCCCTGGGGCGGTCCATCAAGCAGGCAAGCCGGCGAGTATAGCCGTAAACCCGGCGACTGCCAAGCTTGCCCCGGCGTATCAGCCCTGTTCCTGCTCCAGGAAGCGTTGGGCGTCCAGCGCGGCCATGCAGCCGGTGCCGGCGCTGGTGATGGCCTGGCGGTAGATGTGGTCCTGCACATCGCCGGCGGCGAAGATGCCGGGCACGCTGGTCATGGTGGCGAAGCCGTTGAGGCCGCTCTTGGTGATGATGTAGCCGTCCTTCATCTCCAGCTGGCCCTTGAAGATGTCGGTATTGGGCTGGTGGCCGATGGCGATGAAGCAGCCCTGCAGCTTGATGTCCTGGGTGGCGCCATCGTTCGTGCTCTTGATGCGCACGCCGGTCACACCGCTCTGGTCACCCAGCACCTCGTCCAGGGTCTGGAAGGTGTGCAGCACCATCTTGCCGGCCTTGACCTTCTCCATCATCTTGTCCACCAGGATGGGCTCGGCGCGGAACTTGTCGCGGCGGTGGATCACATGCACCTTGCTGGCGATATTGGACAGATAGAGCGCTTCCTCGACGGCGGAGTTGCCGCCGCCGACCACGATGACGTCCTTGTTGCGGTAGAAGAAGCCGTCGCAGGTGGCGCAGGCCGAAACGCCGAAGCCCATGAACTTGTGCTCGGTGTCGATGCCAAGCCACTTGGCCTTCGCGCCCGTCGCGATGATGAGGGCATCACAGGTGTAGACGCCGCTGTCGCCCTTGAGCGTGAAGGGGCGCTTGGAGAAATCGACCTCATTGATGTGGTCGTAGACGATCTGGGTGTTGAAGCGCTCGGCATGCTGCTGGAAACGCTGCATCAGCTCGGGGCCTTGCACGCCCATCACGTCCGCGGGCCAGTTGTCCACTTCGGTGGTGGTCATCAGCTGGCCGCCCTGGGCCATGCCGGTGATCAGGGTGGGCTTGAGATTGGCGCGGGCCGCATAGATGGCGGCGGTGAAACCGGCCGGGCCGGAACCCAGGATCAGCAGGGAATGGTGTTGGGTGCTTTGGCTCATGGGGGCTATCTGGGGTTGGACACGCGGCCTGCAAGAGAGAAAAGGCTGTTGTTTCTACGGCCTAGACCCTATGGAGACTCGTGAACGAGTTGGCACAATAGCCGCCATTCTAGGCAGGCAGCCCGACGGGCGTCTGACGCCCGGGAAACAAGCACAAGCCGAACATTGCCAATCCGAGGAGTTCTTTCATGGCCATGCTGTCCAATCTGGACCTGATCCGCAGGGTGCCCTTGTTCTCCCTGCTGACCACCGATCAGGCGCAGTCCATCGCGGACAGCGTGGTCAAGCGCCGTTTCAAGCGGGGCGAACTGATCGTCGAGCAGGGTACCAAGTCCAACGCACTCTTCATCCTGCTCAACGGCCGGGCCCGCGTGCTCACCGCCGACAACCGCGGCCGCGAGGTCATCCTGGCCGTGCTGCAGCCCGGCGACTATGTGGGCGAGATGAGCCTGATCGACAATGAGCCCCATTCGGCCACGGTGCGTGCCGAAGTGCAGACCGATATGCTGGTGCTGGGCCGTCAGGAGTTTGCCCGCTGCCTGCCCGAAAGCAGCAGTCTGGCCTACGGCATCCTGCGCGGCCTGGTGGCGCGCCTGCGCAATGCCGACCGCCAGATCGAATCCCTGGCCCTGCTGGACGTGTATGGCCGCGTGGCCCGCACCCTGCTGGACATGGCCGAGGACGAGAAGGGCCTCAAGATCATCCGCGGCAAGGTCTCGCGTCAGGACATGGCCAAGGTCGTGGGCGCCTCGCGTGAGATGGTCAGCCGGGTCATGAAGGATCTGGAGGACAAGGGTGTGATCGAGACCCTGGAAAACGGCTCCGTCGTCATCAAGGAACGCCTGCAGCACGACTGAGGCATCGCCCGCGCGCTGCGCCGGGAGGCGCCATGTGTTTTTGTGACACTCGGCCGGGGATGGCTCGCGGTGCTTCGGTGACAATGGCGCCATGAGTTTTCCCCTGGGATCCCTGATGGGCGGCGAGGAGTCTGGCGCGGCTGCCGCCCCGGCAGCCGCTGCTGCCACAGCCGCGTCTGGCGGCAAGACCTACCAGCGTTCATCCAAGAAAAAGGCGGCACCGGCCGCGCCGACGCGCGGGCCCAGTTCCTCGCTGTGGCTGCTGGCCGCGGCCCTGATCTGGGGCCTGGTTTTGCTGGCCCTGTTGAGCCATGACCGCGGCGACGCCGCCTTCAGCATCTCCGCCGGCCGCGAGCTGCCCGCCAACTGGGTGGGGGCCCTGGGCGCCTGGATTTCCGACCTGCTGCTCTTTGCCTTCGGCTACTCCTGCTGGTGGCTGATGCTGGTGAGCCTGCGTGCCTGGCTGGGCGCCCTGGCCCGCCGCCTGCGGGCCGACCGCGGCGAAGCGCGCGGCTGGCAAGGCCTGACCCTGTTCTGGGGCGGCCTGATCCTCCTGATGAGTGCGAGCTGCGCCCTGGAATGGTCGCGGCTCTATGCCTGGGAGGCGCGCCTGCCCGGCCATGCCGGCGGTGTGCTGGGCTACACCCTGGGCCCTTGGGGCATGAAGGCCCTGGGCTTTGCTGGCTCGGGCGTGATCTGGATCGTGGGCCTGGTCGTGGGCATGGCCCTGGCGCTGCGCTTTTCCTGGCTGAATGTGGCCGAGGCCCTGGGCGCCCGTCTGGAGCAGCTGCGCGAGCGCAGCCAGGAGCGCCGCGAGATCCGCGAGGACGAGAAGGTGGGCAAGCGCGCCAAGCGCGAGCGCGAGAAGGTGGTGGAGGAGGAGCGCCACGTCGTGGAGGAGCACATCCCCATCGTGATCGAGCCGCCGCTGGTGGAGGTGCCCAAGTCCACGCGCGTGGCCAAGGAACGTCAGACCCCGCTGTTCACCGAGCTGGCCGACACCAAGCTGCCCCAGGTGGACCTGCTTGACGCCGCGCCGGTGCGCGTGGAGACGGTCACGCCCGAGTCGCTGGAAATGACCAGCCGCATGATCGAGAAGAAGTTGAAGGACTTCGGCGTCGAGGTGCGGGTGGTGGCCGCCTCGCCCGGTCCCGTGATCACGCGCTACGAGATCGAGCCCGCCACGGGCGTCAAGGGCTCGCAGATCGTGGGCCTGGCCAAGGACCTGGCGCGCTCGCTGAGCCTCACCTCCATCCGCGTGGTCGAGACCATTCCGGGCAAGAACTATATGGCGCTGGAGCTGCCCAATGCGCGGCGCCAGACCATCCGCCTGTCCGAGATCCTGGGCTCCCAGGTCTATGCCGACGCGTCCTCCATGCTCGCCATGGCGCTCGGCAAGACGATCGGCGGCGAGCCGGTCATTTCCGACATCGCCAAGATGCCCCACCTGCTCGTTGCCGGCACCACCGGCTCGGGCAAGTCGGTTGCCATCAACACCATGATCCTGTCGCTGCTCTATCGCCTGAAGCCCGAGCAGTGCCGCCTGATCATGATCGACCCGAAGATGCTGGAACTCTCCGTCTATGACGGCATCCCGCATCTGCTCTCCCCCGTCGTCACCGACCCCAAGAAGGCCGTCGTCGCCCTCAAGTGGACGGTGCGCGAAATGGAGGAGCGCTACAAGAAGATGTCGAAGATCGGCGTGCGCAACATCGACGGCTACAACAAGAAGATCGACGAGGCCACCGAGCGCGAGGAGAAGATCCCCAACCCCTTCAGCCTCACGCCCGAGGAACCCGAGCCCCTGGAGCGCCTGCCGCATATCGTCGTGATCATCGACGAGATGGCCGACCTGATGATGGTCGCCGGCAAGGAGATCGAAGGCGCGATCGCGCGGCTTGCCCAGATGGCGCGCGCCGCCGGCATCCACCTGATCATGGCGACGCAGCGTCCTTCGGTCGACGTCATCACCGGCACGATCAAGGCCAACTTCCCGACGCGCATCTCCTTCCAGGTGACGTCGAAGATCGACAGCCGCACCATCCTCGGCGAGCAGGGCGCCGAACAGCTTCTCGGCATGGGCGACATGCTCTACATGGCCGGCGGCGGCCGCATCCAGCGCGTGCACGGCCCGTTCGTCTCCGACGGCGAGGTCGAGGCTGTCGTCGCGCACCTGAAGGCGCAGGGCGGCGAGCCCAACTACATCGAGGGCATCCTCGAGGGCGGTGTGCTGGAAGGCGAGGGCGGTGGCAGCGACGGTCTGCCGGGCCTGGTGGCCGGCGGTGACGGCGAGTCCGATCCCATGTACGACCAGGCCGTGGCCGTGGTGCTGCAGCACCGCCGGGCCTCCATCTCCCTGGTGCAGCGCCATCTGCGCATCGGCTACAACCGCGCCGCCCGCCTGCTGGAGCAGATGGAGAAATCCGGTCTGGTCGGCGCCATGAATACCAACGGCAGTCGCGACCTGGTCGTGCCCAAACGTGATGAAGCTTAAGTCCCCCGCCCACCTCCTCGCCCTTGGCGCCCTGGTCCTTGCGGGCCTGGCCCGGGCCGATGCCGTGCAGACGCTCAAGGACTTCGGCCGCGAGGTGAAAAGCGGCAAGGCCGAGTTCACCCAGACCGTGACCTCGCCCGACGGCCAGCGCAAGAAGAGCTCTTCCGGCAGCTTCGAGTTCCAGCGCCCCAACCAGTTCCGCTTCGCCTACACCAAGCCCTTCGAGCAGCTCATCGTGGGCGACGGCCAGAAGGTGTGGATCTACGACCCCGACCTCAAGCAGGCCAGCGCGCGCCGCCTGAGCGCGGCCCTGGGCGCCACGCCCGCGGCCCTGCTGGCCGGGGCCAATCTCGAGAAGGACTTTGAGCTGAAAGCCCTGCCCGCCGCCCAGGGGCTGGACTGGGTGCAGGCCCAGCCGCGCCAGGCCGACAGCGGCCTGCAGAGCCTCAAGATCGGCTTCAAGGGCCGCGAGCTGGCCGCCATCGAGGTGGTGGACGGCTTCGGCCAGCGCTCGCTGCTGCAGTTCAGCGGCGTGCAGGCCAATGCGCCGGTGGCGGCGGAGCGCTTTCGCTTCGTGCTGCCGCCGGGCGCCGACCTGATCGAGCAATAAGGGCGGCCGCGCATGCCGCATAACGTCAGCCTCATCTCCACGATCGCGGCGGGCTTTGGCCTGGCCATCGTCCTGGGCTTCCTGGCCTCGCGCCTGCGCATGCCACCCCTGGTGGGCTATCTGCTGGCGGGCATTGCCATCGGCCCGGCCACGCCGGGCTTTGTTGCCGATATCGATCTGGCCGGCCAGCTGGCCGAGATCGGCGTGATGCTGCTGATGTTCGGTGTGGGCCTGCATTTCTCGATGAAGGATCTGCTGGCGGTCAAGCGCATCGCCGTTCCCGGCGCCGTGGTGCAGATCATGGTGGCCACGGCCCTGGGCTACGGCCTGGCGCGCTGGTGGGGCTGGAGCAGCGGCGCCGCCCTGGTCTTCGGCCTGGCGCTCTCGGTGGCCAGCACGGTGGTGCTGTTGCGCGCGCTGGAGGCCCGCGGCCAGCTCGAGACCGCCAACGGCAGCATTGCCGTGGGCTGGCTGGTGGTGGAAGACCTGGTGATGGTCCTGGTCCTGGTGCTGCTGCCCCCGCTGGCAGGCCTGCTGGACCCGCAGGCCGGTGGCGCGGCTGCGGCGCGGCCCGAGCGGGGCGATCTGCTGGTCACGGTGGGCTGGACGCTCACCAAGGTGGCCGCCTTCATTGCCCTGATGCTGGTGGTGGGGCGGCGCATCTTCCCGCGCCTGCTCTGGGCCGTGGCCGGCACCGGCTCGCGCGAGCTCTTTACCCTGTGCGTGGTGGCGGTGGCCGTGGGCGTGGCCTATGGCTCGGCGGCGCTTTTCGATGTGTCCTTCGCGCTGGGCGCCTTCTTCGCCGGCATGATGATGCGCGAGTCGCAGTACGCCCACCGGGCGGCCGACGAATCGCTGCCCCTGCGCGACGCCTTCTCGGTGCTCTTCTTCGTGTCGGTGGGCATGCTCTTCGACCCCCAGGTCATCCTGCAGCAGCCGCTCAAGGTGCTGGCCGTGGTGGCCATCATCGTGCTGGGCAAGACCCTGGCCGCCATCGCCCTGGTGCTGGCCTTCCGCTACCCGCTCAACACCGCGCTGATCGTGGGTGCCAGCCTGGCGCAGATCGGCGAGTTCTCCTTCATCCTGGCCGGCCTGGGTAAGGCCCTGGGTCTGCTGCCGGCCGAAGGGCAGAGCCTGATCCTGGCGGGCGCTCTGATCTCCATCGCGCTCAACACCCTGCTTTTTGCCGCGGTGGAGCCGGCCAAGGCCTGGATCTTGCGCAAGTCCGCCTGGGCGCGGCGCATGGAGCTGCGCGACGATCCCCTGGCCGAGCTGCCGGCCAGCACGGACGAGTCCCAGCTCAGCGGCCAGGTGGTGCTTGTGGGCTATGGCCGCGTGGGCCGCCAGGTGGCCGAAGCCCTGCAGGCCCGCGGCCTGCATGTGGTGGTGGCCGAGCAGGAGCGCGAGGCCGTGGAAGCCCTGCGCGCCCGCGGCATGCCCGCCGTGGTGGGCGATGCCAGCGAACCCGCAGTGCTGATCCAGGCGCATATCGCGCGCGCGGCCCTGCTGGTGATCGCCGGCGGCGACAGCCTGCAGGCCCGCCAGATGGTGGAGACCGCGCGTCAGCTCAACCCGGCCCTGCGCGTGCTGCTGCGCGCGCACAACGAGGAGGAAGCACGCCTGCTGCGCGAGGCCGCGCTGGGCGAGGTCTTCGTGGCCGAGGCCTGCCTGGCGCAGGCCCTGGCCCAGCGGGCGCTGGAGGGCATGCGAGAGCGCGCGGCCTGAAAGCGACCTGAAAGCGACCGCGGCAGGCTGAGACAATCGGGCCATGTCCGCGTCTTCTTCCGAATCGCTGTTTCCCGATCTCGAACCCGCGCCGGCGCCGGTCGGTGCTGCGCCCGCCGCGGGCGCCCGCGTGCCCCTGGCCGAGGCCCTGCGCCCGCGCAGTCTTGATGAAGTCATCGGCCAGAGCCATCTCCTGGGTGAGGGCAAGCCCCTGGCCCTGGCTTTTCGCTCGGGCAAGCCGCATTCCATGATCTTCTGGGGGCCGCCGGGGGTGGGCAAGACCACGCTGGCGCGCCTGACGGCCAGCGCCTTCGACTGCGAGTTCATCGCGCTCTCGGCCGTGTTCTCCGGCGTCAAGGACATACGCGCCGCCATGGAGCAGGCCCAGGCCTATCTGGCGCGCGGCCAGCGCACCATTCTCTTCGTGGACGAGATCCACCGCTTCAACAAGGCCCAGCAGGACGCGCTGCTGCCCCATGTGGAATCGGGGCTCTTCACCTTCATCGGCGCCACCACCGAGAACCCCTCCTTCGAGGTCAACTCGGCCTTGCTTTCGCGTGCCCAGGTCTATGTGCTCAAGTCCCTGGACGAGGCCGAGCTGCGCCAGCTGCTGGCGCGTGCCCGCGACAAGGCCCTGGCCCATCTGAGTTTCGAGGACAAGGCCGTGGACACCCTCATCGGCTATGCCGATGGCGATGCGCGCCGCTTCCTGAACCTGCTGGAGCAATGCGAGATCGCGGCCGGCGCGGCGGGCATCAGCCTGATCGATGCCGACTTCGTCAGCAATGCCCTGAGCCTGAATGCGCGGCGCTTCGACAAGGGCGGGGACAACTTCTACGACCAGATCTCGGCCCTGCACAAGTCCGTGCGCGGCTCCAGCCCCGATGGTGCGCTCTACTGGCTCAGCCGTATGCTGGACGGCGGGGCTGACCCACGCTATCTCGCGCGCCGCATCGTGCGCATGGCCTGGGAGGACATCGGCCTGGCCGACCCGCGCGCCATGCAGATCGCCAATGACGCGGCGCTCACCTTCGAGCGCCTGGGCAGCCCCGAGGGCGAGCTGGCCCTGGGCCAGGCGGTGATCTATCTGGCCGTGGCGGCCAAGAGCAATGCCGGCTACAAGGCCTACAACGCGGCGCGCGCCTTCGTGAAGCAGGACGGCAGCCGCGAGGTGCCGGTGCACCTGCGCAATGCCCCCACCAAGCTCATGAAGGAGCTGGGCTATGGCCACGCCTACCGCTATGCCCATGACGAGCCCCATGCCTATGCAGCAGGCGAGCGCTACCTGCCGGACGATATGCCCGATCCGCACTGGTACGAGCCGGTGCCGCGCGGCCTGGAGCTCAAGATCGGTGAGAAGCTGACCCAGCTGCGCAGGCTGGATGAGCAGGCGGGCGCCAAGGGGGATTAGCCTCCTGCCGCGCCCGTGCCTGCTTCATCCAGCCCCAGCGCTTGCCGCAGCAAGACCTCCTGCTCACGCTGGTGCAGCAGCTGCGAGGCGGTGGCGCCGGCGGCGGTGATGGGGCGGGCCACCGGCAGCAGCTGAGCCTCGCCCGGGCATAGCGCGGCCAGCTCGTCGCGCACGAAGAACCAGGCGCCCTGGTTCAGCGTTTCCTCCTGGGCCCAGACCAGGGTGTCCAGGCGCGGGTAGCGCCTGAGCAGGCGCTCCAGCGCCTGGCGCGGGAAGGGGTAGAGCTGCTCCAGGCGCAGCAGGGCGATGTGCTCGCCGGCCGGCCCCAGGGCCGCGCGCGCGGCCAGCAGATCGTAGAAGAGCTTGCCGCTGCACAGCAGCACGCGGCTGGCCTCGCGCCGGCCGAGGTCGGGCTCATCCAGCACGGTCTGGAACTCGCCGTCCAGCAGGGCGGCCAGGGGTGCATGCGAGGCGGGCTGCTTGTAGAGCCGGGTCTTGGGCGCCATCACCACCAGGGGCTTGCGCTGCGGGTCCAGGGCCTGGCGGCGCAGCAGATGGAAATGCTGGGCCGAGCTGCTGGGGCAGACCACGCGCAGATTGTCCGCCCCGCACAGCAGCAGGAAGCGGCTCAGGAAGGCGCTGGAGTGTTCAGGCCCTATGCCCTCGTAGCCATGGGGCAGCAGCAGCACCAGGCCGCTGGGGCAGCCCCATTTCTCTTCGCCACAGGACAGATACTGGTCGATATAGACCTGGGCGCCGTTCACGAAGTCGCCGAACTGCGCCTCCCACAGGCTCAGGCCGCCGCGGTCCTGCACGCTGTGGCCATACTCGTAGCCCAGCACCGCCTCCTCGGACAGGGGTGAGTTGATTACCTCCAGCGGCGTGGCACCCGCCACCTGGCGCAGGGGCATGAAGCTGCCGCCCGAGCCCGGCTGCTGGTCGAACCAGACGGCCTGACGGTGCATGAAGGTGCCGCGACACACATCCATGCCGGTGAGCCGCAGGCCGATGCCGGCGCGCAGCAGGGTGGCGTAGGCCAGGGTCTCGGCCAGGCACCAGTCGATGGGCTGACGCAGATCGCCGCCCAGCGAGCGGCGCCAGTGCGCGATGAGCTCCGCCACCAGGGCATGCGGCTTGAAGCCCGCGGGCAGGCGGCACATGGCCTCTACCATCTGGCGCAGCGCCGTCTGGTCACCGATGGGCGCCTCGCGCCAGGGGCCGGGCGCCACGGGCAGCTCGGGTTCGGGTCTACCGGCGCCCGGCGCGCTCTGCTCATCGGCAAAGGTCGTGGTCCGGTTGGGATCGGCTTCCAGGCCCTCGTGGCGTGTCACCACGGCATACAGCCGCGGGCTGGTGAGGGTGGGCAGGTCATGCTCGGAGTGGCCCAGGCGGCGGTAGCCCACCAGATCGATCAGCACATCGCAGCCAAAGCGCTCGCGGTAGGCCGAGGCGATGCGCGCGGCGCGCGGCAGCTCGGCCAGGGCTTCGGCGTTCAGGCGCAGCACGGGGGCGTCCACCATGCGCGCGATATCGCTGGCGTACTGGGCCTGGCGGCCGTCCAGGGGATTGGGCTCGGTGAAGCCCAGCTGGTTGTTGATCAGGATGTGGATGGTGCCCCGCACCGTGTAGCCCTGGCGGCGCGCCAGCATCAGGCTCTCCATCACCACGCCCTGGCCGGCGAAAGCGGCGTCGCCATGCAGCATCAGGCTGGCGGCACGCCCCGAGCGGGCGCCGCGGGTCATGCCCAGCACCACGGGGTAGATGCTCTGCAGATGCGAGGGGTTGTGGGCCAGGTTGAGCCAGATCGCGCCCTGGGGCGTGCTGATGCGGCTGCGCAGGCCCAGGTGGTAGACCAGATCGCGCTGGAGCTCGGGCTGCCGGGGCTGGGCCTCGAAGTAGTCGAAGACCTGGACCGGCTTCATGCCCAGCAGGTTCACCAGCAGATTGACGCGGCCGCGGTGCGGCATGCCCATGAAGAGCTCGCTGAGGCCGCGCTGGGCGGCCTCGGCGAGCAGGGCGTCCATCAGGGGCAGCAGGGCCTCGCAGCCCTCCAGCGAGAAGCGCTTGGCCTGCGGTTGGCGCCGGCCCATATGCCGCTCCCAGTCCTGGGCCTGCTGCCAGCGCTCGTGCAGGCTGACCAGGCGCGCCTCGCTGCAAGGTGCCTCCTCACCCTCGAATTGCTGATGCAGCCAGTGGCGGCGGCCATCGTCGCGCACTGCGCTGCAGTCCAGGCTCAGCGGCCCGCAGTAGACGGCGTGCAGCCGCGCCTGCAGCTGGGCCACGCTCAGCGGTGCCACGCTGCCTATGGCCTCCTGCGGCGCCAGGCCGAAGCGCTCGGCGGCCAGCCAGTCGGCCGCCTCGGCGCGAGGCGCCAGACCCAGCGGGTCCAGCGGCGCACAGCGGTGACCATGCTGGCGAAAGGCCTCGATCAGGGCCAGCACCCGGGCATCGATGCCGGGGCTGTGGGGGCCGGGCATGGAGACCGAGGCCCCCAGTTCCGGAGCCGCTGCCGACAGGGGCAGGCGCTCTGTGCTCATGGACGACTCCTGGCGGCCCGGACAGACCGAGGGCGGCGTCCGGCACGGGCCGCGTGCACCGGGCACCGAGTTCGATGGGGGCTAGAGGCTGAAGGTGCGCACCGTGTCGGTCAGCTGGTGGGCCTGGTCCTGCAGGGCGCGGGCGCTGGCCGTGCTCTGCTCGACCATGGCGGCGTTCTGCTGGGTGGTCTGGTCCATCTGGTTGACGGCGGAATTGACCTGCTCGATGCCGCTGCTCTGCTCGCGGCTGGAGGCGGTGATCTCGGCCACCACCTGGCTCACGCGCTTGATGCTGGCCACCACCTCTTCCATGGTGGAGCCGGCCTGTTCCACCATGCGGCTGCCGGTGTCCACCTGGTTGACCGAGTCGTCGATCAGAGACTTGATCTCCTTGGCCGCCACGGCGCTGCGCTGGGCCAGGCTGCGCACCTCGGCGGCCACCACGGCGAAGCCTCGCCCCTGTTCGCCCGCGCGTGCGGCTTCCACGGCGGCGTTCAAGGCCAGGATATTGGTCTGGAAGGCGATGCCGTCGATCACGCCAATGATCTCGACGATGCGCTTGGAGGAGGCCGAGATGGAGTTCATGGTCTCCACCACCTGGCTGACCACCTTGCCGCCCTCGCTGGCCACGCCCGAGGCGGTCTGCGCGCAGCGGTTGGCCTCGCCGGCATTGTCCGCACTCAGGCGCACGGCGGCGGTGAGCTGTTCCATGGCGGCCGCCGTCTGCTGCAGGGCGCTGGCCTGCTGCTCGGTGCGGGCCGAGAGGTCGGAATTGCCCTGGGCCACATCACGGGCCGCGCCGACGATGGTGTCCGCCCCCTGGCGCACCTGGGACACGATGCGGTGCAAGCTGTCCACCATATGCTGCAGCGCGCTCACCAGGCGGCCCACCTCGTCGTGGCCCACCTCGCGCCTGGCATAGCTGAGCTGGCCCGCGGCCACCGATTCGGCCAGGGTGGTGGCATAGCGTATGGGCTCGGTGATGGAGCGGGTGATGAGGTAGGCGGTCACGCCGCCGAGTACCAGGGCGAGGGCGGAGGCCAGCAGCATGCGCAGCACGGCGGCGTCCGAGGCGGCCTTGGACTCCGCCACATCCCGGCTCATGGCCGCCGCCTGATGGTCCACCATCTTGTCGATCAGGGCGTAGTAGCGGGCCTGGGGGCCCGGCACCTCGTCCTGGTAGACGGCCATGGCGGCCTCGCGCTGGCCGGCGGCGATCAGGTCGAAGACCTTGCGCACCACGGCGCCATAGGCCTTTCGCGCCTCGCTCTGCTCGGCAAAGATGGCCTTGGCCTCGTCGGTATGCAGCAGCTTCTCGAAGCGGGCCAGATTCTCGGAGTTGGCCGCACGGATGCGGGCGTACTCGTCCATGTACTGCTTCTGGCGCTCGGGCGAGCTGGCCATCAGGATGCGGCCCAGGGTGAGGGCGCCGCGGTCACCGACCGCCTTGATGGTGTTGCTCAACGCGATCTGGGCATAGCGGTCTTCCACCACCTGGTCCATGGTGGCGCTGACACCGCGCAGAATGCCCAGGGCCGTTGCCAGTATCACCAGCAAGAGCGCGAACACGATGGAAAAAGCGAGGCCCAGCCGCGAGCCCACCCGCAGGTCCGATAACTTCTTCATCTTCTTGCTCCCTGTGTGGCACGCCGGATGTGCAATCCGGGTGGCGCGCCTGGCCCGATGCAGGGCCATGACGGCGGGAACAAGCCTAGCGGTAAAGCCGGGGCGCGGGAGAAGATAACCCCGCGCTTTGCTCGGGGTCTCTCGCGGCCTTGAGGGGGGGGCAGGCCCCCCCCCGGGGCTTCAGTCCAGCTTGGCGCCGGAGCGCTTGACCACGCCCTCGTACTTGGCCAGCTCGCTCTTGACGAAGGCGCCAAACTGCTCGGGCGTGCTGGGCGCGGGCTCGGCCATCAGGCTGGCCATGCGGGTCTTCATCTCGGGCGAGTTCAGGGCCTCGACAAAGGCGGCGTTCAGCGTCTTGACGGTCTCGGGGGCCATCTTGGCCGGACCGAAGAGGCCGAACCAGGTGTTGATGTCGAACTTGGCCAGGCCCAGGGCGGCGGGGCTCTCGGCAATGGCCGGGATCTCGGGCTGGGCCGCGGCGCGCTTGGCCGTGGTGACGGCGATGGCCTTGAGCTTGCCGGACTTGATATTGGCCGAGGCGCTGGCCAGATTGTCGAAGTTCAGGTCCACCTGGCCGGAGACCAGGGCCAGCTGAGCCGGGTTGCCGCCGGAGTAGGGGATATGGGTCATGAAGACCCCGGCCTGGGCCTTGAACATCTCGCCGGCCAGATGGCCCGCGCTGCCATTGCCGCCCGAGCCGTAGTTGAGCTTGCCGGGGTTCTTCTTGGCATAGGCCACGAGGTCGGCCACGCTCTCGATCTTCAGGCGCTGGGCGGCCTCGGCATTCATCACCAGCACATTGGGCACACGGGCCACCAGGGTGATGGGGGTGAAGTCGCGGATGGGGTCGTAGGGGATCTTGCTGAAGAGCCAGGGATTGATGGCATGGGTGGCCACCGCACCCATCACCAGGGTCTGGCCATCGGGGGCGGCCTTGGCCACCTGGTCGGCGCCGAGGTTGCCACCGGCACCGGCCTTGTTCTCGATGATGACCACGCCCAGCTTGTCCTTGACGCGCTCGGCCAGGGCGCGGGCCACGATGTCCAGCGGGCCGCCCGGCGCGTAGGGCACGACCAGGCGGATGGGCTTGTTGCCCTGGGCCTGGGCGGGATGACTCGCCAGCAGGGCCAGGCCGGTGGCCAGGCCCAGGGCGCTGAGTGCCAGCAGGCGGCGGGTCTTGAGCAGGGGCTGAGTCGCCGCCAGGGCGAAGGAGGGGGCAGAGGTGGTCTTCATGCCCCCAAGCCTAGCAGCGCCGCCGAGGCCGGGAAAACCCGGATGCTTCGCAGAGCGCACGCCGGAGGGCTCCGGCATGCGACACAGTTCACGCGGCGGGCTTGACCAGCTTGCTGCGGGCCCAGGCGTCGGCCACGCGGGCGGGCGTGGACTGCTCGGCGCGCACGCGCTCCAGCAGCTCGGCCACGCGCTCGCGGATGCGGCCCACCTCGGCCATCACGCGGCTCTCCTCACCCTCGCCACGGTACTCGCGGGCCACCGAGATGATGCCGCCGGCATTCACCAGGTAGTCGGGCAGGTAGGTGATGCCACGGGCCTGCAGGGCGTCGCCCTCGGCGGCGGTGGCCAGCTGGTTGTTGGCGGCACCGGCCACCAGCTTGGCGCTGATGGTGGGCACGCTGGCGGCGCTGAGCGTGGCGCCCAGGGCGCAGGGGGCCAGCACATCGGCCTGAGCCGCGATGATGGCGTCGATGGCCACGGCCTGGGCGCCGAACTGGGCCTGGGCGCGCTCCACCTTGGCGGCGTCGATATCGGCCACGATCAGCTGGGCGCCGGCCTGGTGCAGGAACTCGGCCAGATGCCAGCCCACCGCGCCCAGACCCTGGATGGCCACGCGCACACCTTCCAGCGAGCTGCGGCCCAGCACGCGCTTCACGCCTTCATCAATGGAGACGAAGACGCCGTAGGCGGTCTTGGGGCTGGGGTCGCCACCGAAGGCGCCGCCGTCGCGCGGGATGCCGCTGACGAACTGGGTGTGGGCCAGCATGCCGCGCATATCGGCCGTGGTGGTGCCCACGTCCTCGGCGGTGATGTAGTCACCGGCCAGGGACTGCACGGCGCGGCCGAAGGCGGCGAAGAGGGCGGCGCGATCAAACTCGCCCTGCGGCTTGATGATCACGGCCTTGCCGCCGCCGAAGGGCAGATCGGCCAGGGCGTTCTTCAGGCTCATGCCCTGCGAGAGGCGCAGCGCGTCGTTCAGCGCGGCCAGCTCGTTGTCATAGCTCCAGAAGCGGCAGCCGCCGAAGGCCGGGCCGCGGGCGGTGCTGTGCACGGCCAGGATGGCGCGCAGACCGGTCTGGGCGTCGGCAGCCAGCAGCACCTTTTCGTGCGGGGCCTGGTCGGGCAGGCCGAAGAGGGAGCTGGGCAGGGAGGAAGCGGGGGCGGACGCCAGGGCGCGCGCGAGATCGTGGGTGATCGCGTTCATGGAGCAGGGCACTCGTGATGCAGGGATGAGGGTGGCGCCGCCGCGAGAGCGGAGGTCGCCGCAAGCCGCGCTTGTGGCGCGGCCGGGCGGCAGTGTAGCCCGTGCGCGCAGCGCCCCGGTCTGCCGCCTGGGCATGGGGCCATGCCCGGCCTGCATCAGCCCGCCCCCCGCGTGGGGTGGTGGGCTCGCTTGCTCAGGGCCCCTGGAAACCGCCTGCGCGCAGGGTCAGGACCAGGGTGTCGCGGTGACCGTGCTCGGCGGCGGGCTGGATGGGCGTGGTCTCGTGGATCATGCGCTCGTCGTCCAGCAGCAGCAGGGTCCAGGGGGCGGTCATGGTGAAGCGCTGACCCTGGGGGCCGCGGGCCTCGAAGACGCGCGATTCGCCGCCCTTGATGCCCTCGCGCTCGATCATGAAGACGGCCACGAAGTCCACGCCGTCGCGGTGCGCGCCCTCGGGGGTGGGGCGGCCGATGCCGTCCGTGGTGTCGATGCGGAACTGGTGGGCCTCGATGAACCAGGGCTGCTCGCCCTTGAGGGCCGAGGCCACGCGGGCCAGGCCGGTCAGCAGGGCCTGCCAGGCGGGCAGGGCCACGGCCTCGGGCCGCATGGGCTCGAACCAGCGCTCGATGCCACCGTGCAGGGCGTTGTAGTCCAGGGGCTGCCAGTGGGCGCGATGTTCGACCTGGCGCAATTGCTGCGCCTCGGCCACGAAGCAGCTGTGGCGGCGAAAGCGATAGCGGCCGCCGTCGCGCAGATAGCCGTCCGGCGGCAGCTCGCCCCAGAAGGGCTGCAGCGCGGCGAGCTCGGCCGCCGTGACGCCAAAAGCCCGCTGCACGGTGGCGGGCGAGATCACCACATGACCCAGCTCGCGGAGCTGGCCCTCGAATCGATCGGCGGCGGCGTAGGGGGGCTCGAACATCAGTGCTTGTCGGCTTCGGAGGTGAAGGAATCGGCGTAGAACTCTTCCGCGGGCAGCCGGCAGAGCGCCACGAAATCGCGCTGGGCCGATTCCACCATGACAGGCGCACCGCAGGCATAGACCTGGTGGCCGCCGAGGTCGGGGAAGTCGGCCATCACGGCCTGGTGCACAAAGCCCGTGCGACCGGTCCAGCCGTCCTCGGTCTTAGGCTCGGAAAGCACCGGCACATAGCGCAGCTGGGGCAGGCGGGCCGCGGCCTGCAGGGCCCAGTCGTGCAGATAGAGATCGGCCTGGCTGCGGCAGCCCCAGTAGAGCGAGACCGGGCGGCTCAGGCCCAGGTGTTCGATGCGCTCGATGATGGCCTTGATGGGCGCGAAGCCCGTGCCGCTGGCCAGCAGCACGATGGGCTTGTCGCTGTCCTCGCGCAGGAAGAAGCTGCCGAAGGGGCCTTCCATGCGCAGGATGTCCTTTTCCTTCATCGCGCCGAACACATGGTCGGTGAACTTGCCGCCGGGCATGTGGCGGATGTGCAGCTCGATGGCGGCGGGCGTGCCCAGGTTGTGGGGCGCGTTGGCCATGGAGTAGCTGCGCCGCGCGCCGTCGCGCAGGATGAACTCCACATACTGGCCGGCGTGGAACTGGAAGTTCTGATTGGCCGGCAGTTGCAGGCGCAGCACGGCCACATCGGCCGCCGGCTTCGTCAAGCTCAGCACGCGGCTGGGCAGCTTGAGCACCGGGAACTCGCCGGCGCCGGGCACGGTGCGGGCTTCGAGCGTGCAGTCGGTCTGTGGCGTGGCACAGCAGGTGAGCACAAAGCCGGCCGCCTCTTCCTCGGGCGTCAGGGTCTTGGGCTGGTGGGCGCCATGAATCACCCGACCCTCGAGCAATTTGCTTTTGCAGGAGCCGCAGGCGCCGTCCTTGCAGCCATAGGGCAGGCCCACGCCCTGTCGGATGGCAGCACCCAGCAGGGTCTCCTCGCGTTCCACTTCAAAGACACGGCCGCTGGGTTGGACGGTGACCTGGAAATTCATGGTGATCGTGGCTCTTGTTGCCTGGCGCTGGGACAAAAAACACGGCCCGCCTCAAGGGGGAGCGGGCCGTACACTCGCCCTCTATTTTGCCCGAGCCACCAAAGCCCTTGCCCATGCGCCTGCGCCCCTCGTCTCCCCGTCTTCTGATCATCGGCTGCGGCGATGTGGGCCTGCGGGTGCTGAGGCTGCTGGGCGGGCGCTTGCCGGTGTTCGCGCTGAGCTCCAGCCCGGCGCGCTTCGAGGCCTTGCGCGCGGCCGGCGCTACGCCGCTGTGGGGCGATCTGGACCGGCCCGAGACCCTGGCCCGCCTGGCCGGTCTGGCCGATCGGGTGCTGCACCTGGCGCCGCCTCAGAACCAGGGGCGGGAGGACCAGCGCACGCTCAATCTGCTGCGTGCTCTGGCGCGCGACCGTGCGCCGCAGGCCCTGGTCTATGCCAGCACCACCGGCGTGTATGGCGATGCGGGCGGGGCGCGCTTTGACGAGACCCGTCCCGTGGCGCCCGCCACCGATCGCGCCGCGCGGCGCGTGGACGCCGAGCAGCGCCTGCGCTGGTTCGGCGCGAACTTCGGCTGCCGGGTCAGCATCCTGCGGGTGCCGGGCATCTATGCCGGTGACCGTGCCGGTGGCCATCCGCGCGAGCGCCTGCTGCGTGGCACGCCGGTGCTGGCGGCCGAGGACGATGTCTACACCAACCATGTGCATGCCGATGATCTGGCACGCGCCTGCCTGGCCGCGCTGTGGCGCGGCCGCCCGCAGCGCGTGGTGCATGCCAATGACGACAGCGAGCTCCTGATGGGCGAGTACTTCGAGCTGGCCGCCCGGCTCTGCGAGCTGCCGCCGCCGCCGCGCATCACGCGGGCGCAGGCGGCCGAGCAGATGTCGCCGCTGCAGCTGAGCTTCTGGAGCGAGTCGCGCCGGCTGGTGAACCGCCGGCTGAAGGCCGAGCTGCGCCTGCGGCTGCGCTATCCGCAGCCGGCCCAGGGCCTGCTGGCCTGAGCCCGCCGCGGCGTCTTCGGGGCTTCAGCGACGGCGCGCGCTGCGCCAGTAGCGGATCAGCAGGTAGGCGCCCAGCATGCCACCCAGATGAGCGAAGTGGGCAATGCCGCTGCGACCGGTCAGGCCCATCAGCAGTTCCAGCGCGCCGAAGATAGCCACGAAGTACTTGGCCTTCATGGGGATGGGCGGGAACAGGGGCATGATGATGCGGTCCGGGAACAGCATGCCGAAGGACAGCAGCAGGCCGAACATCGCACCCGAGGCGCCCACCGTGGGGGTGTAGGCACCGATCAGCAAGGTGAAGATCAGCTGGGCCGCGGCGGCGCTCAGGATGCTGGCGGCCAGCATCTGGACATAGCGCTTGGTGCCCCAGACCCGCTCCAGCTCCGAGCCGAACATCCACAGGCCCAGCATATTGAAGAAGAGGTGCAGCATGTCGCCGTGCAGGAAGGCGTAGCTCACCGGTTGCCAGGGCAGGAAGCGGCCGCTCTGCAGCGGCCAGAGCATGAACAGGGGCTCGATGCCGGGCAGCAGGATGAAGGCGCAGAACAGGCCCACGCAGGCCAGCATGAAGGCTTTGGTCACCGGAGGCAGATGGGGCATGGCGGGGCAGGGCGCGTCTTGAGGGATGTCGGTTCGCGGAGTTCGCGGGTCAGCGGCTGAGTGTATGCGCTGATGCCGGACCTCCCGAGTGGACAGATGCCGCCGCCGGATCGGTGTGCGGGCGGCGGGCGCAAAAAAGCCCCGGCGTGCGGGGCTTGATGTGGGCCGCCGATGCGGCGGACCGTCTGCAGTGATCGAGCCCAAGAAACTTGGTGCCCGGGGTCGGACTCGAACCGACACGCCTTGCGGCGGGGGATTTTGAGTCCCCTGCGTCTACCGATTTCGCCACCCGGGCTTCTCGGCTCGACACACTGCATGCGAGAGCAAAGGATTATGCCATGCAATGGCATGCCGGGACTGCGACAATCGGCGCATGAACAGCAGCCCCAACGCCTACCCGACCCTCGAGGATGTGATCGGCAACACGCCCCTGGTGCGCCTGCAGCGCCTGGGGTCAGAGCTTGCCTCGCGCGGCAATGTGATCCTGGCCAAGCTGGAGGGCAACAACCCGGCCGGCTCGGTGAAGGACCGGCCCGCCATCAGCATGATCCGCCGCGCCGAGGAGCGGGGTGACATCAAGCCGGGCGACACCCTGATCGAGGCCACCTCGGGCAATACCGGCATTGCCTTGGCCATGGCGGCAGCCATCCGCGGCTACCGCATGGTGCTGATCATGCCGGAGGACCTGTCCATCGAGCGCGCCCAGACCATGAAGGCCTTCGGCGCCGAGCTGGTGCTGACGCCGCGCTCCGGCGGCATGGAATACGCCCGCGACCTGGCCGAGAAGATGCAGGCCGAGGGCAAGGGGCGGGTGCTGGACCAGTTCGCCAACGAGGACAACCCCCGTGTGCACTACGAGACCACCGGTCCCGAGATCTGGCGCGATACCGGCGGGCGCATCACCCACTTCGTCAGCGCCATGGGCACGACCGGCACCATCACCGGCACCTCGCGCTTTCTGAAGGAGAAGAACCCCGAGGTCCGCATCGTCGGCGCCCAGCCCTCGGAAGGCTCGCGCATTCCCGGCATCCGCAAATGGCCCGAGGCCTATCTGCCCAAGATCTACAAGCCGGCCGCGGTGGATGAGCTGGTTTATGTGAGTCAGTCCGATGCCGAGGACATGGCGCGCCGCCTGGCCCGCGAGGAGGGGCTCTTCGGCGGCATCTCGGCCGCGGGCGCCTGCTGGGTGGCCCTGCAGCTGGCGCGCCAGGTGGAGAACGCCACCATCGTCTTCGTGGTTTGCGACCGCGGCGACCGCTACCTGTCCACCGGGGTGTTTCCCGCCTGAGGCGGCAACGCCGTCCCGCCTAGAATCGCCAGCCTTGGAGAACGCATGATCATGGACATCCACAAGGAACTTGACACCCGCGGCCTGAACTGCCCGCTGCCCATCCTGAAGGCCAAGAAGGCCCTGGCCGAGATGGAAAGCGGCCAGCTGCTCAAGGTGGTGGCCACCGACCCCGGCTCCACCCGCGACTTCCAGGCCTTTGCCCGCCAGACCGGCAATGAGCTGGTGGAGCAGAGCAGCCAGGGCGACGAGTTCATCCACGTGCTCAAGCGTCGCTGAGCACAGGCCCGCCTCGGGGCATGAAAAAGGCCACCCTCGGGTGGCCTTTGCTTTGTGTCTGTGGGCTCGGGCCCTCAGATTTCCAGGCTCTGCAGATAGTCGCGGAAGCCTGGGCCCAGCTGCGGGTGAGCCAGGGCCAGCTCCACATTGGCCTGCAGAAAGCCTTCCTTGCTGCCGCAGTCATAGCGCTTGCCTTCGTAGCGATAGGCAAAGACCTTCTCGCGGCGCAGCAGGCCGGCAATGCCGTCGGTCAGCTGGATCTCGCCACCCACGCCGCGCGGCTGGTTGGCGATCTCGTGGAAGACGCCGGGCGTCAGGATGTAGCGGCCGGCCACGCCCAGGCGCGAGGGCGCCACCTCGGGGTCGGGCTTCTCCACGATGCGGCTCACATCCATCAGGCTGTCGTTGACGGCCGTGCCGGCCACGATGCCGTAGCGCTTGGTGTGCTCGGCCGGCACTTCCTGCACGGCCAGGATGGAGGCGCGCCATTCCTTGAACTGCTCCACCATCTGCTTGAGCACGCCCTGACCCCCTTGCGGGCCCACCATCAGGTCGTCGGCCAGCAGCACGGCGAAGGGCTCATTGCCCACCAGACGCTGGGCGCAGAGCACGGCATGACCCAGGCCCAGGGCCTGGGCCTGGCGCACATAGATGCACTCCATATCGTCGGGCTTGACGCTGCGCACCACTTCCAGCAGCTCGCGCTTGCCCGCCTGTTCGAGGGCTACCTCGAGCTCGAAGGTCATGTCAAAGTGGTCTTCGATCGGGCGCTTGTGCCGGCCCGTGACGAAGATCATCTCGCGCACGCCGGCGGCATAAGCCTCTTCCACCGCGTACTGGATCAGGGGTTTGTCCACCACGGGCAGCATCTCCTTGGGCTGCGCCTTGGTGGCCGGCAAGAACCGGGTGCCCAGGCCTGCCACCGGGAAGATCGCTTTATTGACCATCATGTCCTTACACTCACTGTTTGATCGCGGCCATTGTGTCATGGTCGGAAGTGTGGAAATTTGGGATTGCAAGGTTGTGAAACATGGGTCTCCTGATCGTTGAGCCGCTGGAGGCGGACGTGGTGCAGTGGTTGGCCGAGCGCCATGCCGTGCAGTACGCGCCCGAGCTCGCGGCCGACCCCCAGGCCCTGCGCGCGGCGCTGCTGCAGGTGCAGGGCCTGGTCTTGCCGCCCCATGTGCCGCTGGAACAGACCCTGCTGCGCCATGCGCCGCGGCTGCGCGTGGTGGCCCGCATGAGTGCGGGCCCCGAGAATATCGATATCGAGGCCTGCCGCGCGGCCCGGGTGGAGGTGGTGCGCAGCCTCACTGCCACGGCCAGCGCCGAGGCGGAATTCGTGATCGGCGCCTTGCTGGCCCTGCTGCGCCGGGTGCCGGTGCTCAGCAGCGACGGCATGCTGGTGGGCCGCGAGCTGGGCTGCGCCACCGTGGGGCTGATCGGCATGAGCCCCGCCGCTCGCATGCTGGCCCAGCTGCTGCCGGCCTTCGGCACGCGGGTGATTGGTTACGACCCCAGCCTGCACCAGAGCGAGCCGCTGTGGGCGCAATGGGGCATCGAGCCGGTGCCGCTGCGCGAGCTGATGGAGCAGAGCGACGGCGTCAGCGTGCAGCTGGCCTATTTCCTGCGCTACCGCGGCCTGATTGGCGAGCGGGTGCTGGGCTTTGCCAAGCCCGGCCAGGTGATGGTGAGCATCGCCCACTCGGCCATCTTCGATGAGCATGCCCTGGCCGAGGCCCTGAGCGGCGGCCGGGTGCTGGCCGCCTGGTTCGACAGCCTGGAGCCCGGCCTGCTGGAACCGGGCCGCCCCCTGCACGGCCTGGCCGGTCTGCAGGTCACGCCGCGCCTGGCCAGCACCACGCGCGAGTCGCGGGTGCGCGCCGCCTGGGGCGTGGCGCGCCGCATGGACGAGCTGCTGAGTCAGCCGCCGGCCGCGGCGGAGTTCCGCACCACGGTGCCGGACGATCTGCCCGAGCCCGCGGGCGAGGCCCGCTGGCGCTAGCTAGCCAGCAGAAGAACGCTGGCCTCAGCGGGCCAGCAACTGGTTCAGCTGTGCGCGCAAGCGCGTCACGGTATTGCCGAAGTCGGCAATGCGCTGACGCTCCTGTTCCACCACGGCAGCCGGGGCGCGGGCCACAAAGCTCTCGTTGGAGAGCTTGGCCGTGGCCTTGGCCACCTCGCCTTCCAGGCGGGCGATCTCCTTGGACAGGCGGGCCTTCTCCGCCTCCACATCGATCTCCACCTTGAGCGCCAGGCGGGCCGCCCCATGCACCAGCACGGGCGACATGGCGCTGGCCTCGGTGAAGGCGGCCTCGTCCTCGATCAGCTCCACCTTCTCCAGCTTGGCCAGCACCTTGAGCGCGGCCGCGGCCTCGCGAATGAAGCTCAGATCGCCGCCCACCAGCAGGGGCACGCGGTCCGAGGGGCTCAGGCCCATCTCGCTGCGCAGGCTGCGGCAGGTGCTGACCACGGCCTTGAGCTGCTCCACCCAGGCGATGGCGGCCGGGTCGATCTTCTCGGGCTGGGCCACCGGGTAGGCGGCCGTGACCAGGTAGTCGCTGGTCTTGCGGCCGGCCACCGGGGCCACGGTCTGCCACAGCTCTTCGGTGATGAAGGGCGCCACCGGATGCAGCAGGCGCAGCACGGTTTCCAGCACGCGGATCAGGGTGCGGCGGGTGCCGCGGGCGGCGGCCTCGTGGCCCTCGTCCTTGGCCACCTGCAGCTGCACCTTGGCGATTTCCAGGTACCAGTCGCAGTACTCGTTCCAGACGAAGTCGTAGATGGCGTTGGCGACGTTGTCCAGGCGGTAGTCGGCAAAGCCCTGGGCCACGGCGGCTTCCACCTTCTGCAGCTCGCTGGAGATCCAGCGGTCGGCCTGCGAGAAGTGGTTGTAGCCCGGCGGGCAGTGGCCCGGCTCATGGGCCAGGCCGCAATCCTGGCCCTCGGTGTTCATCAGCACGAAGCGGGTGGCGTTCCACAGCTTGTTGCAGAAGTTGCGATAGCCCTCGCAGCGCTTGCTGTCGAAATTGACCGAGCGGCCCAGGGTGGCCATGGCCGCGAAGGTGAAGCGCAGCGCGTCGGCGCCATAGCCGGGGATGCCCTCGGGGAATTCCTTCTCGGTGGCCTTGCGCACCTTGGGCGCGGTCTCGGGCTTGCGCAGACCCTGGGTGCGCTTGTCCAGCAGGGGGGCGAGCTCGATGCCGTCGATCAGGTCCACCGGGTCCAGCACATTGCCCTCGGACTTGCTCATCTTCTTGCCCTGCGCATCCAGCACCAGGCCGTGGATGTACACATGCTTGAAGGGCACCTGGCCGGTGAAATGCTTGGTCATCATCATCATGCGGGCGACCCAGAAGAAGATGATGTCGAAGCCGGTGACGAGCACGTCGGTCTGGTAATATTTTTCCAGTTCCTTCGTCTGTTCCGGCCAGCCGAGCGTCGAGAACGGCCAGAGGGCGGAGGAGAACCAGGTGTCCAGCACGTCCTCGTCGCGCGTCAGGATCTCGCCCGGCGCCTTGGCCTGGGCTTCGGCTTCGCTGCGGGCGACGAAGACCTGCCCGTCCGGGCCGTACCAGGCCGGAATCTGATGGCCCCACCAGAGCTGGCGCGAGATGCACCACGGCTCGATGTTTTCCATCCACTGGTTGTAGGTGTTGACCCAGTTTTCGGGCACGAACTTGACCTCGCCCGAGGACACGGCCTCGATGGCCTCCTCGGCGATGCTCTTGCCATTGGCGCCGGCCTTGCTCATGGCCACAAACCACTGGTCGGTCAGCATGGGCTCGATCACCTGGCCGGTGCGGGCGCAGCGCGGCACCATCAGCTTGTGTTTCTTGACCTCGACCAGCAGGCCCTCGATCTCCAACTGGGCCACGATCTTCTTGCGCGCGACGAAGCGGTCCAGGCCCACATACTCGGCCGGGATCTCGGCCACCTCGGCATTGCTGACCTTGGCTTCCAGGTCGAAGATGGTCAGCATGGGCAGGCCATGGCGCTGGCCCACCTGGTAGTCATTGGTGTCGTGCGCGGGCGTGACCTTGACCACGCCGGTGCCGAAGTCCTTGTCCACATACTCGTCGGCAATCACGGGCACCAGGCGGCCGGTGATGGGCAGCTTGACCTGCTGGCCGATCAGGTGGCGATAGCGCTCGTCCTCGGGGTGGACCATCACGGCCGTGTCGCCCAGCAGGGTTTCGGGGCGGGTGGTGGCCACCACCAGGGACTCCGCGCCCTCGGCCAGCGTATAGCGGATATGCCAGAGCGAGCCGTCCTCCTCCTCGCTCTCCACCTCCAGATCGGAGACGGCGGATTTCAGGATGGGGTCCCAGCTCACCAGGCGCTTGCCGCGGTAGATCAGGCCTTCTTCGTACAGGCGCACAAAGGTCTCGGTCACCACGGTCGAGAGCTTCTCGTCCATGGTGAAGTACTCGTGGTCCCAGGAGACCGAGTCGCCCATGCGGCGCATCTGCTGGGTGATGGTGTTGCCGCTGTGCTGCTTCCATTCCCAGACGCGGGCGACGAAGTTCTTGCGGCCCAGGTCGTGGCGGCTCTGGCCCTGGCCCTGCAGCTGGCGCTCCACCACGATCTGGGTGGCGATGCCGGCGTGGTCGGTTCCGGGCACCCACAGGGTGTTGCAGCCCTTCATGCGGTGGTAGCGCGTCAACGAGTCCATGATGGTCTGGTTGAAGGCATGGCCCATGTGCAGGGTGCCGGTCACATTGGGCGGCGGCAGCTGGATGCAGAAGGATTCGCGTGCCGGATCCAGGGTCGGCTTGTACAGCCCCTTGGATTCCCACAGAGGGCCCCAATGAGCTTCCAGGGCGGCAGGTTCGAAGGACTTCGCGAGTTCGGTCATGGGCAGGGCAGGGCGCCGGGAGGCGCCCATGGGCGTTTGCTGGACGGTATGGGAGAGGGGTGATTGTAGGCGGCCGCCCGATACAAAACGAAACCCGACGATACCGCGCCGAGATGCGCTGCCGGCCCGCTCTGGCCACCATGGGCACCAGCTTCCCCGGTCCTTCAGCCACAAAGGAATGCGGCTCGGCCGCCCGCCCCATCATGTTCTTCATCCACCGCTTGATAGCCCACTATGGCCGCCAGCACGCCCGCCATGCTTCTCGCCACCACCATCGTCTTGCCTCCTACCACCCCGGCCATGCGCAGCGCCCTGATACGCTGGAGTCTCACCACCTTGCTGGCCCTGGCCGCGGCCCTGCTGAGGATCTGGGACCTGGCCGTCTGAGGGCGCCCTTGCAGGGCCTGCTGCTGCGCCTGAGTCGCCAGCTCGATCTGGACGCGGCCCAGCAGGAGCGGCTGGCCGGCCTCTTGTGTCAGCTGGCCGCCCAGCGCAGCGCGCTGCGGGCCTGGCTGCGCGATCCGGCGCGGCTGCGCGCCCTGGCCGGTGAGAATCTGGACCGTACCGTCCTGCTGGCCGACTACGAGGCCCATCTGGATGCCTTGCGCCGCGCTGGACCGGCCCTGATCGACGCCTCAGGCGACTTCTTTGATCAGCTCGACTTCGAGCAGCAGCAGGTGCTGCGCTTCGCCTTGCGCCGCGGGGTGCGCGGTGCGCGCAGGTGTGGGCTGTGAGCGCCGTTCGCCCCGCGAGCGCGGAGCTGCCGCCCCTGCAGCCGCGCATCAACCGCAATCGCTGCGAGGGCCAGGGGGACTGCGCCCGGGTCTGCCCGCGCGGCGTCTTCGAGATCGGCGTGCTGCCGGTCGAGCAGCGCGCCGGGCTGAGCATCGTCGGCCTGATGAAGGGCTATGCCCATGGCTGGCGCCAGGCCCTGACACCGGGCCTGGCCGATTGCAGCGCCTGCGGCCTGTGTGTGGCGGTCTGCCCCGAGCGGGCCATCAGCCTGGTACGCCCGCTTGGGCAGAATGCGAAGTCCCATGCACCGAATCCTGCTGCTTGACGACGACGAGGCCCTGGCCGCGCCCCTGGCCCAGTACCTGCTCCGCTTTGACTTCGAGCTGGTGGCCGAGCTGCGCCCGAGCGCGGCCCTGGCCCGCCTGGCCGAGGAGCGTTTCGACGCCCTGATCCTGGACGGCATGCTGCCGGAGATGGACGGCTTCGAGTTCTGCAAGCGCCTGCGCAGCGGTGGCGAGGCCTGGTGCGAGATGCCAGTGCTGATGCTCAGCGCCCGCGGCGACCTGACCGACCGGGTGGTGGGCCTGGAGCTGGGGGCGGATGACTATCTGCCCAAGCCCTTCGAGCCCCGTGAGCTGGCTGCACGGCTGCAGACGATTCTGCGCCGGGTGCGCGCGCCGGTTGCGGTTGCGGTTGCGGCGTCGCCGGCACCGGCCTTGCTGCGCTTCGAGGGGCTGGAGATCGACACGCTGCGCCGACAGGCGCGCGGCGAGCAGGGCCTGCTGGAACTGACCAGCACCGAGTTCGAGCTGCTGAGCCTGCTGGCGCGTGAACCCGGCCGTGTTTTCTCGCGCGACGAGATCCTCAACCGCCTGCGCGGTCAGGAGGCCGATCTCTACACCCGGGCGGTGGACATCCTGGTGAGCCGTCTGCGCAGGAAGCTCGAGCCGCTGGAAGCGCTCAAGACCCTACGCAATGCGGGCTACTGCTTTGCCCTGCCGCAGGCTTCGTCATGAGGGGGCCGCATCAGTGGCAAGCCCGCTTCAGGCCCGGCCACCACCGCCAGTTTCATCGCCGCCACTGGCATTGGCAGCTGCGGGCGCGGCACCGCTGGCACCAGCGCTGGCACCGGCATCACGCGCGCTTCAAGCACTCGCTGGGCGCGCGGCTGATCGCGGTCTTCGTGCTGCTGGCCCTGCTGGCGAGCCTGGTGGGCTATGGGGCGCTGCAGGCGGCCTACGCTCCCTGGGTGGCAGGTTTGCTGCTGCTGGCGACGACCGGCATGGCCTATGGGGCGATCCGCCATATGGTGCGACCGCTGCGCGCCCTGGCCGCCGGGGCCGAGGCCTTCGGTCGGGGCGACTTCAAGCACCGGGTGCGGGTGCGGCACCGCGACGAGATCGGGGATCTGGCCTACCGCTTCAACCAGATGGCCACCGATATCCAGGCCATGCTGGACGGCAAGCGGGCCTTGCTGCTGGCCATCAGCCACGAGCTGCGCAGCCCGCTCACCCGGGCGCGTCTGCATGCCGAGCTGGTACCGGAAAGCGCCTCGCGCGACGCCTTGCTGGACGAGCTGGCCCAGATGCGCGATCTGATCAGCGCGCTGCTGGAGAGCGAGCGTCTGGGCGGCGGGCACAGCGCCTTGCAGCTCGCCCCCTGCGATCTGGGGGCGTTGCTCGGCGAGCAGGATCAGGCGGGCCTGGCCTTGCAGATCGAGCCGGGGCTGCCCCTGCTGAGCCTGGACCGCCTGCGGGTGCAGCTGCTGCTGCGCAATCTGGTGCACAACGCCCTGCGCCACAACGAGGCCGCGCGCGGCCCGGTGCTGCTCAGCCTGCGACGGGAGGGCGGCGGCGTGCGCCTGACCGTGCGCGATCAAGGCCCGGGCGTGCCGCCCGAATGCCTGGCTCAGCTGGGGCAGCCCTTCTACAGGCCCGATGCCGCCCGCACCCGCGGTGAGGGCGGCGTGGGCCTTGGTCTGGCCCTGTGTCGGCTGGTGGCCGAGGCCCATGGTAGCCGGCTGGAACTACGCAATCTGCAGCCGGGCTTCGAAGCCTCGGTGCGCTTCACATGAAGAGATGCTCGCTGGCGTTTTGGCTGCGCCGAAACGCCGGGTGGGCCCTGCGCATTACACGAAGAGATGTTCGCCGGCGTTTTGGCTGCGCCGAAACGCCGGGCGGGCCATCGGCATTACATGAAAAGATGCTCACCGGCGTTTTCGCCGCCGAGGATCACGTAGTTCACTTTGCGCAGATCGGCCAGGCTGCGGCCGCCGGAGTAGGACACCGAGCTCTGCACGTCTTCCTGCATCTCCCGCAGGGTGTCGGCCAGGTGGCCCTTCACCGGCTCCAGGATGCGCTTGCCTTCCACATGCTTGTACTCGCCCTTGTTGAAGTCCGAGGCCGAGCCGTAGTACTCCTTGAAGCGCTTGCCATCCACCTCCACGGTGTTGCCGGGCGACTCCTCATGGCCGGCAAACAGCGAGCCGATCATCACCATGCTGGCGCCGAAGCGCACGCTCTTGGCGATGTCGCCGTGGTGGCGGATGCCCCCGTCGGCAATGATGGGCTTGGTGGCCACGCGGGCACACCACTTCAGGGCCGAGAGCTGCCAGCCGCCGGTGCCGAAACCGGTCTTCAGGCGCGTGATGCAGACCTTGCCGGGGCCGATGCCCACCTTGGTGGCGTCGGCGCCCCAGTTCTCCAGGTCGATCACGCCCTCGGGCGTGCCCACATTGCCTGCGATCACAAAGGCCTCGGGCAGCTTGTGCTTGATGTGGGCGATCATGCGCTGCACGCTGTCGGCATGGCCGTGGGCGATGTCGATGGTGATGTAGTCGGCGCCCACGCCGTCAGCTGCCAGCCGGTCGATCACCGCATAGTCGGCTTCCTTGACGCCCGAGCTCAGCGAGACGATGAGGCCCTTGTCGCGCATGCTGCGCGCATAGGCCACATTGTCCAGATCGAAGCGGTGCATCACGTAGAAGTAGCCATTGGCGGCCAGCCACTCGGTGATGCGCTCGTCCACCACCGTCTTCATATTGGCCGGGACCACCGGCAGCTTGAAGCGGTGCTTGCCGAACTGGATGGAGGTGTCGCACTCGCTGCGGCTTTCCACGCGGCATTTGCGCGGCAGCAGCAGGATGTTGTCGTAGTCAAAGATTTCCATGATTCAAGTCGCATAGTCGGGGTGCGTTGCATGCAGTGCACCACCTGGGCTGCGAGCGCTTGACTTGCTTCGGCAAGAGGGCTGGCGCCCTCGATGGCCGGGGAGGCCATCGCGTCGGAGGCTGACTTCGTGAACGAAGTCGAGGCGCGACGCGCCGGGCCGAAGACAAAATTTGGGCCCGGTGATTGATTCTACGCGGAATTCGTGGCCTGGGGCAGCCGGCGGCCTGGGTAAGCCCTCTTTGCCCTGGCCGGCGGGCGCTGGCTACACTTGCGCCCCCGCCAGAGCAAAGCCAGTCATGAGCGCAGTCGTCATCAGCGGTACCGGTCTGTACCGTCCGCCCCACACCATCAGCAATGCCGAGCTGGTGGAAGCCTACAACCGCTATGCCGACCTGGAGAACGAGCGCCACGCGGCCGCCATCGCCGCCGGCGAGCGCGCGCCGCTCACGCATTCCAGCGTGGAGTTCATCGAGAAGGCTTCGGGCATCAAGCAGCGCTATGTGATCGAGAAGAGCGGGGTGCTGGACCCGCTGCGCATGTACCCGCGCTTTGCCGAGCGTGCGGACGAGCAGCTCTCCCTGATGGCCGAAATCGCGGTGGACGCCGCGCGCCAGGCCCTGGCCCAGGCCGGCAAGAGCGGTGCCGATGTGGATGCGGTGCTTTGCGCCTCGGCCAATATGCAGCGCGCCTACCCGGCCATGGCCATCGAGATCCAGCAGGCCCTGGGCGCGGGCGGCTATGGCTTCGACATGAATGTGGCCTGCTCCTCGGCCACCTTTGCCCTGGAGCAGGCGGTCAACGCGGTGCGCGCCGGCACGGCTCGCTGCGTGCTGGTGGTCAACCCCGAGATCACCTCGGCCCATCTGGAGTGGAAGGACCGCGACTGCCACTTCATCTTCGGGGATGTCTGCACCGCCCTGATCGTTGAGCGGGCTGAGACCGCCACCGCGGCCGAGACCTGGGAGGTGCTGGGCACCAAGCTGGCCACCCAGTTCTCCAACAATATCCGCAACAACTTCGGCTTCATGAACCGCGCTGAGGACAGCGATCCGCTGGCGCGTGACAAGACCTTCCGCCAGGAGGGCCGCAAGGTCTTCAAGGACGTGGTACCCCTGGCCGCTGCCCATATCGAGCAGCACCTGGCCAGCCTGGGCCTGACGCCCGCGGGCGTGCGCCGCTTCTGGCTGCACCAGGCCAATCTGGGCATGAACCAGCTGGTGATCAAGAAGCTGCTGGGCCAGGACGGCGCCGAGCTGGATCCGGCCGTGGCGCCCCTGATCCTGGACGAGTACGCCAACACCGCCTCGGCCGGCTCCATCATCGCCTTCCACAGCCATCGCCAGGGCCTGGCGGCGGGCGAGCTGGGCGTGATCTGCTCTTTCGGCGCCGGCTACTCGGTGGGCAGCGTGGTGCTGAAGAAGCGTGGCAACTAGAGCCTGAAACGCGAGACCGCTGCGCCGAGCACCCCGGCCTGCTGGCGCAGGCTCTCGGCGGCGGCGTTGGCTTCCTCCACCATGGCGGCGTTCTGCTGGGTCATCTGGTCCATCTGGTTGACGGCCGCCCCCAGCTGGTTCATGCCCTCGCTCTGCTCGGCGCTGGCCGCGCTGATCTGCTGGATCAGGCTGGAGAGCCCCTGCACCTCGCCCACCAGGCCCTCGATGCTCTGGCCGGCCTCGTGCACCAGGCGGGCCCCGCCCTCGACCTCGGCATTGCTGCGGCCGATCAGGTCCTTGATCTCGCGCGCCGCGCCGGCCGAGCGCTGGGCCAGGGCCCGCACCTCGGTGGCCACCACGGCAAAGCCCTTGCCATGCTCCCCGGCGCGGGCCGCCTCCACCGCGGCATTCAGGGCCAGGATATTGGTCTGGAAGGCAATGCCGTCGATCACGCCGATGATGTCGGCAATGCGCGCCGCGCTGGCCGAGATGGCCTCCATGGAACTCACCACCTGGCGCACCCGCTCGCCGCCGGTGATGGCCGTGCCCGCGGCACGGCCCGCGCGCTCGGCCGCCTCGCGGGCGATCTGGGCATTGGTCTGCACGGTGGAGCTCAGCTCCTCCATGGCCGCCGCGGTCTGCTCCAGATTGCTGGCCTGCTGCTCGGTGCGCAAGCTCAGGCTGGCGCTGGCCCCGGCGATTTCCTGAGAGCTGCCGCCGATGGAGTCGGCGCTGTCACGCACCTGCGCCACCAGGCCGCTCAGGGCCACGCTCATGGTCTGCAGCGAGCCCAGCAGCTGGGCCGTCTCGTCCTGACCGCTGACCTGGATGCGGGTGCTCAGATCCCCTTCGGCCACGCGCCCGGTGAGCTGCACCGCCTTCAGCAAGGGGCCGGTGATGGCGCGGCTCACCCGCCAGCTCAGCAGCAGCAGGCTCAGGGCCGCCGTGACGGTGGCGCCCAGCATCAGGCCGCGGGCCTAGCGTGCATCCTGGGCGCCGGCCTGCTCTACCAGAGCGGCCTCGGCCTCGATCAGGCCGCTGATTTCCTCCATGCGGGTCTCCAGGGTCTTGAAGTCGCGCGAGAAGCTCTCCAGTCCGGCGTGGGCGGCCGTGCTGTCGCTCAAACCCAGAGCCACCAGGCGCTCGGCCTGCTGCAGATAGCGTTCCAGGGCCGGCGCGGTTTCCCGCACGGCGCGGCCCACCGCGTCGCCCAGGGCCAGGCCCTGCAGCTGCTTCATGGCCTCGCGGAACTCGCCCTGGTGCTCGCGCAGATCGGCCTCGATCTCGGCGCGCTCGGCCTGGGCCCGCTGCGCCTGCTCGCCGGCCAGCACCGCGCGCAGCACATCGGCACGCAGTGCGTCGTGCATCATGTCGGCCTGCATCTGGGCCTTGAGTGCGGTGCCGGTCAGCATCAGGGCGGCGTTGCCGGCGGCCAGGCGCTCGGTGGCCAGCCAGCCGGCGCTGGCCAGGCCCAGCACGAACAGCAGGCCCAGCGCGCTCAGGGCCATCAGGCGTTGACGGATGGTCAGGGGCAAAGCCATGGCAGGGCTCCCGTGGTGATGAGGGCAAGAGACCGGCGCGCCGCGTCGGCACGCCGGACTCAGCGCTTGATCGACAGGCCCAGGGTCCAGCCCCAGTCGGGGCTCTCGCGGGTCAGACCGCGGAACAGGGCCAGGTCCAGCTGCAACCAGGGCTGGAGCTGCCAGGCCAGGCCGGTGTCGGCCGTCCAGACCTGACCCCCGTGACGCTTGGGCGCCAGTTGCTGGCCGGCCAGCTCCACAAAGCCGCGCAGGCCTTCGCCCAGCTGCCGTCCCAGCACGCCGGCCAGGATGCCGCCCCAGTAGCGCCGCCCCTGCTCATCGCGTTCACGGAACAGGCCTGGCATGAGCCCGGCGCTCCAGCCGCCCGGCAGCTCCCACTCGGCCACCAGGCGCAGCGACGGGCGCCAGCCCTGGCCGCGGAACTCGCGCGAGCCGGTGGGGCCGTCCAGATGCAGCAGCCAGGCCGTGCCGGGGCGGCCACTGGCCTCGTCGCCGTCCTGCCAGTGCCATTTGAGGCCCAGGGCCGTGTCGGCCATGCCGCGGCGGCGCTGGGTACCTTCGGGCCCGTCCTCGTGCAGGTGCAGCCACCCGTCGGTCTCCAGGCGCAGCTCCAGCGTCTCGCCGACGCCCAGGCGCAGCAGGGTGGGGGTGGATCGCAGGCGGCTGCGCAGGCCGTTGCCGCGGCTGCGCTCCTGGGCGATGCTGGTTTCCAGCTGGCAGCGGCCGGCACCGACCACATCGCTGGATTCCACGAAGTCGGGCCGGTCGGTGACGATGGCTTCGTCTTCCTGGGCCTGGCCGGAGCCGCTCAGGACAAGCAGCGCGGTGGCCAGACAGAAGGTGCGCATGGAGCGGCCCCCGGCACTCAAGGCATGCGGCATATCGGCTCCCTGATCCGATGATGGCCGGACCATCCGAGCGCCGCCGCGCGCTTTTGCCGAGATCAGTCGGGCCTGTTGCCCAGGCGCCGCAGGCTCAGGGGCGCGGGGCGCTGCCTGCGGCGGGCAGGCCGGGCGGCGCGGCCGAGGCCGCAGCCGGCGCCGAGGCCGCGGTGTCGGCATCGCTGATCGCGGCCACGCCGGCACTGCCGGTGAATTCCTCAAAGCGCCAGTCGCCGTCCTGATGCACCACACCCTCCACCGGGGTGAGTTCGCGCACCGGCACGCCCTTGAGCGCCTCGGCCATCAGCTCCACCCAGGCGGGCAGGGCCAGGCCGCCGCCGGACTCGCGCTCGCCCAGGCTGCGCGGCTGGTCGTAGCCCATCCAGACCACGGCGGCCAGGGTGGGGTGGAAGCCGGCGAACCAGGCGTCCACGGCGTCGTTGGTGGTGCCGGTCTTGCCGTAGATGTCGCCGCGGCGCAGGGCGGCGCCGGCGCGGGCGGCGGTGCCGCTGCGCGTGACCTCCTGCAGCAGGCTGCTCATCACGAAGGCATTGCGGGCGGAGATGGCGCGCTTGTCCTCGCTGGGGCTTTCTGCCGGTGCCTCGTAGAGCAGCTGACCCTTGGCATCCACCACCTTGGCGATGACGCTGGGCTTGAGCAGGAAGCCGCCATTGGCGAACACCGCGTAGGCGCTGGCCATCTGCATGGGCGTGACGGCGCCCGCGCCCAGGGCCAGGGTCAGGTTGTCGGGCTGCTTCTCGGCCTCCAGGCCGAAGCGGGCCACCCAGTCGCGCACCGGGCCGGGGCCCAGCTGCTGCAGCACGCGGATGGTGACCATGTTCTTGGACTTGGCCAGGGCCTGGCGCACGCTCATGGGGCCGTCGAACTGGCCGTCGGAGTTCTTGGGTGCCCAGTCCCCGATCACGATGGGCGCGTCCTCCACCACGGTGGCCGGGGTGATGCCCTGCTCCAGCGCCGCCGAGTAGACGAAGGGCTTGAAGCTGGAGCCTGGCTGACGCCAGGCCTGGGTGGCGTGGTTGAACTGGTTCTTGGCGAAGTCAAAGCCGCCCACCAGGGCGCGCACCCGGCCGCTGCCGGGCTCCAGGGCCACCAGGGCGCCCTCGGCCTCTGGCGACTGGGTGATGGCCCAGGCGCCCTTGGGGTCGGCCTTGCTGGGCGCGCCGCGCAGCACCCGGATGATGGCGCCGGGCGTCAGGCGCAGCTCGGCCTTGGCCTTGGGGCTCAGGGCGCTGGCGGCGGCGCGCAGGCCGTCGCCGGCGATGCTGATGTCCTCGCCGCTTTGCAGGCTGGCCAGCACCTTGGTGGGGGAGGCCTCGGTGACCACGGCGGCGCGCAGATCGTCGTTGTCCGGGTGCTCGGCCAGGGCCTTGGCGATGGCGGCGTCGCGATCGGCCTCGTTGGCGGGCAGCTCGATGCGGCCTTCGGGGCCGCGGTAGGGCTTGCGGCGCTCGTGTTCCATCAGGCTGCGGCGCAGGCCGCGGTAGGCGGCAGCCTGCTCGCCCGACTCCAGCGTGGTGAAGACCTGCAGGCCCAGGGTGTAGGCCTCGTCGCCATACTGGGCGTGGATCTGCTGACGCACCATCTCGGCCACGAACTCGGCGTGCAGGCGCGGGTCCTGGGCGCTGCGGATGTGCAGCTTCTCGGCCTTGGCGGCCTCCAGCTGGGCGTCGTCGATCAGGCCCAGCTCGTGCATGCGTCCCAGCACCACATGCTGGCGGCGCTGGGCCCGGGCGGGGTTGACCACCGGGTTGGCATAAATGGGGTTCTTGGGCAGGCCCGCCAGCATGGCGGTCTCGGCCAGGCTCAGCTCGGTGAGCGGCTTGCCGAAGTAGATGCGCGCGGCGGCCTCGAAACCGTAGGCCTTCTGACCCAGATAGATCTGGTTCATATAGATCTCGAGGATCTGCTGCTTGCTGAGCGTGGCCTCCATCTTGAAGGTCAGCAGCATCTCGATGAATTTGCGGCTGTAGAGCTTCTGCTTGGTCAGGTAGAAGTCGCGTGCCAGCTGCTGGGTGATGGTGGAGCCACCGCCCTTGCGACTCATGCTGGTGAGGTTGCCGGCCGCGGCGCGCAGGATGCCGGTGAGCGAGATGCCGCCATGCGTGTAGAACTCGTGGTCCTCGATGGCCAGCAGGGCGTCCTGCATGCTCTTGGGGATCTGGTCCAGGGGCAGGTAGCGGCGCCGCTCGGTGCCGAACTCGCCGATCTGCACCCCATCGGCCGTGTAGACGCGCAGGGGCTGCTTGGGCCGGTAGTCGGTCAGCTCGGAGAGATCGGGCAGGGTGGGGTAGATCAGCACCGCGGCCGTGGCCAGCAGCAGCACGAGGCCGGCGAAGCCGGCGCCGGCAATGATCAGCAGGCGGCGCACCAGGCCGCGGCGGTGCTCGGGCACCAGGGCCAGCAGGCGGGAAAAGGGATTCAAGAGCAGCGTCGCGTGGGCTATGGCGAAGCGGCCATTATGACCAGGGCGGCTGACGGGGCGGCAAAGCGGCCGCGGCTATCGGTTATCGTGCCGCCATGCAAGAGTTTTCCTTTTTCTGGCACGACTACGAGACCTTTGGCCGCGTGCCGCGCCGCGACCGCCCGGCCCAGTTTGCCGGCCTGCGCACCGATGCCGAGCTCAATGAGATCGGCGAGCCCCTGATGGTCTACTGCCGCCCGGCCGATGACTATCTGCCGGATCCTGAGTCCTGCCTGCTTACCGGCATCCTGCCCCAGACCTGTCTGGCCCAGGGCCTGCCCGAGCATGAGTTCGCCGCGGCCATCGAGCAGGCCCTGTCCCTGCCGGGTACCGTGGGCCTGGGCTACAACACCATACGCTTCGACGACGAGGTGACCCGCCACCTCTTCTGGCGCAATCTGATCGATCCCTATGCCCGCGAGTGGCAGAACGGCTGCGGCCGCTGGGACCTGCTGGATGTGGTGCGCTGCGCCTATGCCCTGCGCCCCGAGGGCATCCAGTGGCCCCGGCATGAAGACGGCCGCCCCTCCTTCAAGCTGGAGCACCTGACCGCCGCCAACGGCCTGAGCCACGAGGCGGCGCACGATGCGCTCTCGGACGTGCGCGCCACCATCGCCCTGGCCCGGTTGCTGCGCGAGAAGCAGCCCAAGCTCTTCGAGTTCTGCCTGAAGCTGCGCAAGAAGGAGGCGGTGCAGGCCGAGATGGGCGTGGGCAAGCCTTTTCTGCACGTCTCGGGCATGTATGGCCCGGAGCGTGGCTGCATCGCCCTGGTCTGGCCCCTGGCCCCGCACCCGACCAACAAGAACGAGCTGATCGTCTGGGACCTGTCGGTGGACCCGCAGGAGCTGTTCGGGCTGGACGCGGCCAGCATCCGCCTGCGCATGTTCAGCAAGCAGGAGGCCCTGCCCGAGGGCGTGAGCCGCCTGCCCATCAAGACCATCCACATCAACAAGTCGCCGGTGGTGATTGGCAATCTCAAGACCCTTTCGCCGGCCATGGCCGAGCGCTGGGGGCTGGACATGGCCCAGGGCCTGGCGCACGCCCAGACCCTGGCCGAGCGCGGCGCGGCGCTGGCCGGACTCTGGGCCCAGGTCTTCCAGCGCGAGCCTCTGCCGCCGCTGGATGTGGACGAAGACCTCTACGGCGGCTTCCTCAGCAATGACGATCGGCGTGCGCTGCAGCGCGTGCGCGAGCTGCCACCGGAGCAGCTGGGCCAGCGCGTGGCCCAGGGGCGGCTGGGCTTTGCCGATGCCCGCCTGGACGAGCTGGTGTTCCGCTGGCGCGCCCGCAACCACCCCGAGACCCTGAACGCGCAGGAGCGTGAGCGCTGGCAGGCGCACCGCGCCGCGCGCCTGCTGGACGGGAAGGGGGGCGCCCAGACCCTGAGCGCCTTCTTCGAGCGCATCGATGCCCTCAGCGAGAACCTGGCCGAGGACGACGAGCGCGGCCAGGACATCCTGGGCGCGCTCTACGAGTACGCCGAACAGATCGCGCCGGAGCGCTGAGCCACTGGCTTACAGCCAGCGGGCGCTGCGCTGCAACAGCCGGGCCAGCTCGCCGCTGGTCTGCAATTCGGCCAGGCCCTTGTTGAGCATGGGCAGATGCATGCTCGCCTGGCGCGATAGCGCCGTGTAAAGGGGCTGCTCGGCCAGGGCAGGCTCCAGCCAGACCAGGGCCGTGGCTGCCTCGCGCAGCTGGGTCTGCAGCAGATGGTGGGCCACACCCTGGTCCACCAGGGCCAGGTCCACCCGGCCCGCCAGCAGCTTGCGCAGATTGCCGAGGTCGTCCACCGCTTCGTCCCGCTCGAGCCGCAGCCGCTCGAAGGCGGGCGGGTTGACATAGTCGCGCACCGTGCCCACGCGCAGGCCCGCCAGACGGCTGGGGTCCCGGACCGAGATGGCGCTGCCGGCTCGCGCCATGAAGCCGATGCGGCTGTTCAGGCCCAGGGGGCGCCCATAGCTCAGAAAGCGGTCCCGCTCCGGGCTGTGCCACAGGCCCACGGCCCCGTCCCAGGCGCCGCGCTGCAGCTCGGACAGGGCGCGCACCCAGGGGCGGAAATGCAACTCCAGCCCCCAGCCCTGGCGGGCCAGGGCGGCGCGGGTGATCTGGGCGGCAATGCCCCCGCCCTCCAGCCGGGCCGAGGTGTAGGGGGGAATTCGGTGCTGACCAGGCGCAGCTGGCCCGGTTTGGCCGCGTCGGCGGCCCGCAGGCTCAGGGCGGCACCCAGGCCCAGCAGGGCTTGCAGGCTGCGGCGCCGGCCGGGCAGGGCGAGCTCGGCGGTCGGGGCGGTCAGGTTGCGACGGGGCGGGGGCAGCACGGTGGACAAGGGGCGGGAGTGGCCGGCGGCCGGGGGAGCGGCACCGATTGTGAGGGGGCCGGGCGGCCCGAGCGTGACAGGCTGGCCTTGCGGTCCGGCGAATAAATGGGGGCAAGGCCGGTTTTCGGGGTTTTCGGCAGCGCACAAACGCGCTACACCTGCAATAGTGCAGGTGCACCCGGCCCAAGGAGATGTGGATGCAAACCCCCGCCCAGGCTTCCCCCGCGAACAGCCCCTCAGAATCCGGCGACATCGTCGCGGCCCGCATGCGCGCCCTGATGGTGCGCGCGCCGCTGGCCACCGGCTTCGTCCACAACGGGCGCTTCGAGGTGGTCAGCGAACATTTCAACCATCTCTTCGGTCATGGCGACGAGACCGATCTGAGCGGCCAGGACTGCCGCGTCGTTCATGTCTCCGAGGCCGCCTTCGCCGGTGTGCAGGAACGTGTGGGCGCGGCCTTCGCGGCCGGCCGTCCGCTGGACGAGGAGGTGGAGTATGTGCGGCGGGATGGCAGCCGCTTCTGGGGCCGCCTGCAGGCGACGCCGGTGCACTGGGATGCGCCGTCCGGCGAGGCCTTGTGGATCGTGCAGGACGTGACGGCCGCCCGACTGCTGCGCATGCAGCCCACCTGGACCGCCAAGCACGACGCGCTGACCGAGCTGGCCAATCGCCGTGAATTCGAGCGCCGCCTGGCCGAGCATGTGGGCAGTCGGCGGCACGAGCCGGTGTCCATGCTCTGGGTGGACGTGGACCGCTTCAAGGACGTGATCCAGGGCATGGGCCCCGAGGTGGCCGACCATTTCCTCTACGGGCTGGGCCAGATGCTGGTGACCAAGGTGCGGGCCTCCGATCTGGTGGCGCGCATCGAGAAGGACTGCTTTGCCGTGCTGCTGCCCGACTGCGACCAGCACTACGCCGCCATCGTGGCCGAGAAGATGCGCTCCTCCATCGCCGCCTACCGCCTGCGCTGGGGCCTGCACCGCACGCGCGTCAAGGCCTGTGTGGGCGTGGTCCAGCTGCAGCCACAGCTGGAAAGCGTGGACTCGGTCATCGCTGCAGCCACCCTGGCCTGTGCCGAGGCCAAGGCCGCGGGCGGAGACAGCGTGCGCGTCTTCGTCTCGCAGGCCAGCATGGAGCAGCTGGCGGGCTGAGCCTTCGCGGCTGTTAGGGCACTTACGGCACTGACGGCACTTACAGCCCGCTTTCCCGGCGCCACAGCGTCAGGAGGCGCTGCCAGCCCTGTGCCAGCAAGCTGCGGGTCTCTGCCTGCAGCCACACATGGCCCGCCTGCTCCTGGCTCAGGGGGCGGGCGTCGCAGCTCATGATGCGCGCGCGGTAGGTGGCGGCCAGGGGGCGCAACTCGGTGCCCTGCCGCACGCTGTTGATGGGGCCGCCGTAGACGCTGGCCAGAGAGGGCTGGGGCAGGCTGCGCAGGTTCACCGCCTCGAGCTGTGGCGCGCCGCAGTGCAGGCTGCCGAACTCGGGCAGATCGGCCACGAAGCGGGAACTGCTGGCCGGGCTCTGGCGCAGCGAGGCCAGCTGATCCTCGCTGAGGAAGGCTTCCACCTTGAGGCTGTCGAGGCTGCCGATGATCTGGAACAGCTTCTCGCCCCGGGTGAACCAGGCCTGGTCGGCCAGCATGGGGTGGGCGGCCACCACGGTGCCGGCAAAGGGCGCGCGCAGCTCCAGCTGCTCGCGCTGGCGCCGCAGCCCTGCGACCTCTTCCTCGGCGGCCTGCCAGCGTCGGTGCAAGGCCCGGCCTTCCTGCTGCAGGCCCTGGTCCAGCGGCTGCTGTTCCACCTGCCAGCGCAGCAGCGCGGCCTGATGCTGGGCCAGGCGCAGGCGCTGCTCCAGCTCCGGTGATGTCAGGCGCATCAGGACCTGCCCCTCGCTGACCCTGGCACCCTCGGCCACCGCAGGCCCCTGCTGCTGGGCGGTTTCCACGGCATACAGGGCCTGGTTCTCCCGGTGGCTGAGCAGGGCCGGCGCCAGAATCCCGCTGCGCCAGGGCAGGGCGAGGAAGAGCAGCAGGGTGGCCAGCAGGGCCGTGCTGCGGCGGGTGCTGGCATTCCAGCCGATCTCGCGGCGCCGCTGCCACCACAGGCGCAGCTCGCGCCAGATGGGCAGGCCGATGAACCAGACCAGCTCCACCGCCATCAGCAGCAGGCCCAGGGCCTTGAAGAACAGGTGGTAGACCAGCAGCGCAATGCCGAAGAAAAGCACCAGCCGGTAGAGCCAGGTGGCAAAGGCGAAGGCGATGAGAATGCGCTGGCGTGCCGGCGCGAGCGGCTCCGGCACGGGGTCGCCGAAGCCGTAGAGCCTCTCGCGCAGCCACCAGCGCCCTTGCGCAAAGGCCCGCTCATGGAGATTGGGCATGTTCAGCGCATCCGCCAGCAGGAAGTAGCCGTCGAAACGCATGAAGGGGCTGGCATTGATGCCCAGGGTGATGAGCCAGCTGCTGGTGGCCAGCATGAAAGCACCGGCGCGCAGCGGCCCCTCGGGCAGGAAGCTCCAGGCCAGGGTGGCACAGGCGGCCAGGGCCAGTTCCGCCAGCATGCCGGCGGCGGCGATGCGCAGGCGCTGGTCCCGGCGGGTGAGCTTCCAGGCCTCGTTGGTGTCGGTATAGAGCACCGGCCACATCACCAGGAAGGCCACGCCCATGGTGGGGACGCGGCAGCCATAGCGATAGGCGGTGATGGCATGTCCGAACTCGTGCAGCAGCTTGGCCAGGCTCAGTGACAGCCCCAGTCCCAGCAGGCCGGCCAGCGTGCTGTAGGCGGAGAAGGTGTGGGTGAACTCGTCCCAGCGCCGCGATACCAGGAAGAGGCCGAGCAGGGCCGTGCCCGCCAGTACCCACCAGAACCCAGGCCGGAACAGCCACTGTGTGTAGGGCGTCATCGCTTGCAGCAGGCGCTCTGGCCGCAGCAGGGGCACGCGGAAAAAGAGATAGTGCTTGAGCAGCCACATGGCGTGGCTGCTGCGGCCGGCCCGGGCCGCGCGGGCGAGCCGGGCGCTGTGCTCGGCGCTGTGAGGCCGCAGCAGATGATGCTGGGCCAGGAAATTCAGCAGGCCCTCCAGCTCCTGGAGAGTGGGGCGCAGCGTGGTCTCGCGCGCCACGGCCTCCAGCACCGCCTCGGCCGAGCCCAGGGGCCAGCGCGAGATCAGCTCAAAAGCGGGCCAGGAGATTTCGTAGAAGCGGTGCGCGGCCGGGTCATGCAGGATCCAGGTCGGCGCGCCGCCGGCGTCGGCCGGACCGGGATGCAGACTCAGGTCCTGACGCAGGGCGGGCAGCCCTCGACGCTCGCTCACCAGCCCACCCACTGGCGCAGGCTTGCGATGGGGCGTCGCAAAGCGTAGTAGGCGAAGGGCACCCAGCGGCCCGAGAGCCTGGCCGTGCCGCGCAGGCCCAGACGGGGCAGGGGGCGGTCCGGGAGGAACTCGGCACGCACCCGGTAGGCCAGCACGCCCTGGTCCGTGGCTTCGGCGCTGTAGGAGATGCTGACGATGCGGGCCTCATAGGCGTCCGTGGGGCTGGCGTCGGGGTAGAGGGTCAGGGTCTGGCCGATCTCCAGCTGGATCTGCTCGGCGGCGGGCATGCGGGCCAGCAGCTCCACCTGGGCGGGATCGGCCAGCAGCAGCACCTTCTCGCCCACGGTCACGGCCTTGCCCTGCCAGTCGTTCACATCGCCGAAGACCGCCACGCCGGCACGCTCGGCCTTGACCTGCACCCGCTCCAGTTGCTGAGACAGATAGGCCAGCTCCAGCGCGCGCTGGTCCAGTTCACCGCGCGCCAGGCCCAGCTTGAGGCGCCCCTTGTCGTCGGTCACCGCGAGCTGGGCCGACTGGCGGTACTCCTCCTGCGCCGTGTCGTGGGCACGCTGGGCCACGGCGCGGCGGGTCTGCAGCGCCGCGGTGTCCAGATCGAAGAGCGGGCTGCCGGCTTCCACGGCCTGTTCCGGCTGCACATGGAAGCGGCCGATGACCCCGTCCAGCGGCGCCCGTACCAGGAAGGGCTGGCGCGGGCTGACCTCCGCTGGCGCCAGCACGCTCAGGCGCACCGGCACCAAGCTGAGCAGCAGCAGGGCCAGCAGCCCGCGGCGCTGCGCGCGGCCGGGCCTGAGCAGGGATGTGAGTCGGGACAGCGCATGCTCGCGCGGCCGGAAGGCCGCGAGCGCGTGGCCGTAGCTGCCGCCCAGCTCGCCGAGCAGGGCGCGTTCATGTTCGCTGAAGGGCTGCTCGCGCGCGAGCAGCAAGCCGCCCTCCAGCCCCTCCTGGCGGGCCTGCAGCGGCAGCCACAAGGCATGGGCCGGCAGCCAGTCGGCCCACTCGGCCCGGCTGTCGGCCGGGGCGCTGGCCGCGTCCAGCGGGGTGATGCCCGGCTGGGCGGCGAGGGCCCGGCAGAGCCGGTTCAGCCACTGCAGATAGGGCGCGTTGGGATCGACCTGGGGCAGGCCCGAAACCGCCGTGACCGAACCCAGGCCGGCGGCGCTCCACAACGCGGCCTGCCGGTAGGGCAGGAGGTTCAGGGTCTCGTTGACGATGACGAAACCCAGGCCCTCCAGATCGGGCGCCTCGCGGGCGCGCTTGGCCTGCTGCAGCAGGCCCATCAGGGCCTGGACGGCGGGATCGACGACGCTCACTGGGGACCGGGGAAGCTCGCCCAGCCGCTCATGCCGGGCTGCAGGCCGGGATGGTTGCCGCTGATCTGCCCGGTGATGGAGACGGACTGGCTCACCGGATCGATGCGCGCACCCAGGCGTATGACCTTGGCCGGAAAGCTCTGGCCAAGCTCGTCCACGTTCACGGTGAAGCTGCTGCCCGGCTTGAGCTTTGCCAGCCAGCGCGAGGGGACGATCAGCTGCAGCTCGGGCGGTCCGCCATCCACGATCTCGAGCAGGGGGCGGCCCGGCGTGGCGAACTCGGAGCTGGCGGCCAGGCGCTTGGCCACCCGGCCCGCGAAGGGCGCGGCGATCACGCACTTGCTGACGGTGGCGCGCATATAGGCGGCCTCGGCCGCACTTTCCTTGACGCGGGCCTCGGCCTGCTCCACCTCCAGCCGGCTGGCCGAGTTGAGCTCGGCCAGGCGCTGGTTCACGGCCAGGGTCTTGCGGGCCGCCTCGTTGCTGGCTTCGGCCTTGTGCAGCTGCGCCTCGAACAGCGAGCAGTCAAAGGCCACCAGGGTCTGGCCGGCCTTGAAACTGTCGCCTTCCTTGAGGGGCAGGCGCGCGATCTTGGCGCTCAGCTCGCCGGCCACCACGGCGGTTTCGCGTGCACTCAGCTGGGTGCGGATGCGGCCGTCGCGGTCGGGTTCGGCAAAGTTCTTGCTGTTGCCGGCCGGAGTCTGGGCGGCGCTCAGGCCGCTGCCCAGGGCCAGCAGCAGATGCAGGGTCAGGGGCAGGGGCAGGGTCTTGGGACGCAGGGTCATGCAGGGCATCAGGCTCAGGGCGTCTTTCGCGGGGTTTCCTGCAGCTCGCGCTCGCGCTGGGCGAAGGCGGCACGCAGGGTGGGCAGATCATGCGAGGGCAGGGCGTCGGGCAGGGGATCCAGGCCCAGGGTGAGCAGCATCTGGCCATAGGCGTTCTGCAGCGCCCCGTAGCTCTGGTACAGACGCAGCTCGGACATCACGGCGCTGGCCTGGGCACGGATTTCGGCCAGCTTGCCCTGGGCGTTGGCGCTGGTGGCGTTGCGGGTGTGGGTGAGGATGCGCTGGTCGACCTGGTTCATGTCCTCGGACAGCTCGAACTGACGCTGGCGCCCCTGCAGATCGCGGTAGGCCACGTGCACCTGGGTCAGCACGGCCATGCTCAGGGCCAGGCGCTGCTGGCGGGCGATGTCGTACTGGGCCTGGGCCGCATCACGGATCTCGCCGTAGCTGAGCAGGTTCATGAGGTTCCAGCTGACGCGCAGGCCCACGTCGCCCCAGCTGTTGTTGACCAGATAGCTGTCGTTGTCGTACTTGGCGCCCAGGTCGATGCTCACACCGGGCAGCACGCGGGCGAGGGCGCGCTTGGTTTCCAGCAGGCCGATGCGCTCCTGGTAGCTGGCCTCGACCAGCTCGGGGCGCTGCAGCAGGGCGGCTTCTTCCATGGCGTCCACGGCGACGGGCAGGCGGGGCTGGCTCATCGACGCCGGTGCCGCGAGGCTGAAGTTCTGGCCGGGCGGCACATTCATCATGGCGGCCAGGCGCGGCTTGGCCTGGGCCAGTTCGTCGCGGATGGCTTCCAGCTGGCGCACCAGGTCCAGCAGCTGGCGCTGGTAGTTCAGGCTGTCCAGCGGGGGCTGAAGTTTTTCCTGTTCGATGCGGCGGGAGTCTGCCAGCGCGCTGCGGCTGAGTTCCAGCAGCGGCAGGATCTTGGCCTCCAGCTGCTGGGCGCCGACGGCTTGCCAGTAGGCCTGGCGCAGTTGCTGCATCAGCTGGTGGATCACCTTGCGGCGACGCTCCTGCATCACCAGCACGCGGTCGGCCTGCTGCTTCGCGCCGTAGTAGCTGACGCCGAAGTCGAGCACGTTCCAGGACAGGGTCAGGCCGGCGGTGTCGTGCTCGCGCTCCGAGGAGATGGAGGGCACGAGGGACTGCTTGCCGGTGACCAGATCGCGCGAGGAGGCCGCACGCTCATTGCTGCGCCAGGAGTAGCCGGCATCCGCGACCAGCTTGGGCAGCAGGTCGAAGCGCGTGAGGCCCAGCTGCCGCTGCGACAGGGCTTCCTCCATCAGCTTGATGCGATGGTCCAGGTTGTACTTGAGCGTGCGGGCGGCCGCTTCTTCCAGGGTGAGCGGCGCCTCCAGCGCGGGTTGATCCGCGAAGATGCTGCTGCGCTGCTGGGCCAGATCGGCCTTGGCCTCATCGCGCGTGATGGGGACCGGCTGGATGGCGCAGCCGGCCAGCAGGCCGGTCAGGGTCAGGGTGCTGAGAGGGCGCAGGTGAAGGCGCGGGCGGCGGATTTTCAACGCGGTCTCCTTGGGTCGGATGATGTTCGGTGTTCTCAGGCCGGCTGGCCTTCTCGGACCTCGTGCTGCCGAGCCTGGGCTTGCAGGTGATGCAGCAGCTGGGCGGCCTCCTGCTGGCGGGCCTGGCGTCCGAACTGGTCGAACTGCGCGGTCAGCGAGGGCTTGCCGGGGGCGGCCAGCACGGCAGCGAGTGCGGAGGCGGGATCGCTCGCGGCTTCGGCCGTGAGCGAGGGCTCGAGCGGCAGGGCCGAGCTGCGCTCGCCGACGGCCTTGACGTCCAGCTTCAGCCGGGTCGTGGCCTGATTGCCCTCGGCGTCACGAGCCTGCACCTCGATCACGAGATCACTGCTCATACCGGGCGGCACCTGACCGCTGAAGCTGCCGGATACCGGGTCGAAGCTGAGCCAGGCGGGGAGGGGGCGGCCATTGGCTTGCCGGGCCGTCAGCGCCAGCGGGCCGCTGCCCTCGGGCATGCTGAAGGCATTGGCCGGCAGGGTGATGCTGACCCGTTGGCCCGCACCGATGGAGAAATCGCCCAGGCTGGGCAGGGCACTCAGGGACAGGGCAGACGGCGCGGTGTTGAGCAGGTTGACGCTGCTCTCGTAGAGCGGACGATCCTGCGCTACCCCCAAGCCCGTCTCCGCGCTGGCGCTGGGGCGCAGCAGCGCCGCGCTGCCTGCACCTCCCGGCACCTGGAGCTGGACCGGTGGGGAGGGATGGGTGCTGATGATGAGCGGATTGCTCGGGGGCGGGCTGTAGGTGTAGATGCCTGAGGCCCCGGTGGTCATCTGGAAGCCGCTCTCGCCCCCGATGGTGTAGAGCGGTGCAATCGGCTGCACCGTTGGGCTGGCCGGCATGGCCGGTGCAGGGGCCGGCAAGGTCTCGGGCGGCGTCACCGGTGCGGCCACCGCATTCACGATGATCTGGCGGGCATCGGTGGCCGGCAGGCTGGCTTGCAGCGCATTGCCCACGGCGTCGCGCAGCACGGCGCCGCGGGTCTCCAGGCCACCCAGGGCCAGGCCCTCGGGGGCCGCCTGGCCGCTCTGCACCACGTAGCGGAAGTTCAAGGTGCTGGGGTCAGCGCTGGGCTGATAGTCGGCATACACCGTTTCGCCACCCTGCAGCACGAGGGCCAGGCGTGGTGTGCCCAGGCTGGTGTCGATCTGGACGGGTTCGCTCAAGCGCAGGCTGAAGTCCAGCACCGTGTCCGCACCATAGGTGCCCGCGGCCGGCAGGCCGACGCTGCTGACGCTGGGTGGCAGGGTGTCGATGAGGTAGTTGCCGGAGTCGGTGCTGCCAGCGCCGGCATTGCCCGCCAGGTCCTTCACGCCGCTCGTATTCAGGCTGAGGACGTTGCTGGCCTGGCTGATATTGGCCCGCGGCGTGAGCGTGGCGGTCCAGGTGATGCCTCCGTCGCTGCTGCTCAGGCCGCTGAGCGTGCCGTTGGCCACGCTGAAGTCGTCCACCGACAGCTCGGTCACCGCCTCGCTGAAGCGGATGGTGACGGTGCTGGTCTGGCCGGCCTTGAGCGTGCTGTCGGCCACCACGACGGTGGCGCTGGGGCGCTGCCCGTCGATGGCGTAGTTGTTGGAGCTGGTGCTGCCCGTACCGGCGTTGCCCGCCAGATCCTGTACACCCGTGTTGTTCAGGGTGATGAGGTTGGTGGCGTCGGTGATGTTGGCAGTGGGCGTGAGGGTGGCGGTCCAGGTGCGGCCGCCGTCGCTGCTGCTCAATCCGCTGAGCGTGCCGTTGGCCACGCTGAAGTCGTCCACCGCCAAGCCGGTGATGGCTTCGCTGAAGCTGAGGGTGACCGTGCTGGTCTGGCCTATGCCCAGGGTGCTGCTGGCCACCACGATGCTGGCGCTGGGACGCAGGGTGTCAACGATGTAGTTGCCCGAGCTGGTGCTGCCGGTGCCGGCGTTGCCTGCCAGGTCGACCACGCCGCTATTGCTCAGCGTGATGCGGTTGCTGGCGTTGCTGATATTGGTGTTCGGGGTGAAGGTGGCGGTCCAGGTGAGGCCACCGTCGCTGCTGCTCAGGCCGCTGAGCGCGCCGTTGCTCACGCTGAAGTCGTCCACCGTCAGCCCGCTGACCGCTTCGCTGAAACTGATGGTCACCAGGCTGGTCTGGCCAATGGCCAGCTGCGGCGAGGCCACCACGATGCTGGCCGTGGGCCGCAAGCTGTCCAGGGAATAGCTGTTGGAGCTGGCCGAGCCGATGGCGGTATTGCCGGCCAGATCGGTGTAGCGACTGCCATCCAGGCTGATGAGATTGGCCGCGGACTCGACGCCGGCCGCGGGCGTCAGGGTGGCCGTCCAGGTGACGCCACCGTCGCTGCTGCTCAGGCCGCTGAGTGCGCCGTTGGCTACGCTGAAGTCGTCCACGGTCAGTCCGGTCACCGCCTCGCTGAAGCTGATGGTGACGATGCTGGTCTGGCCTGCCTTCAGGGCGGTGTCAGCGACCACGATGCTGGCGGTCGGGCGCTGCCCGTCGATGACGTAGTTGTTGGAGTCGGTGCTACCCGTGCCGGCGTTGCCGGCGGTATCGGTGTAGCCGCTGTTGTCCAGGGTGATTACGTTGGTAGCGTCAGTGATATTGGCGGTCGGGGTCAGGGTGGCGGTCCAGGTGATGCCGCCGTCGTTGGAGCTGAGCCCGCTGAGGGTGCCGTTGTCGACCAGGAAGTCGCCGATGCCCAGCCCGGTCACGGCTTCATTGAAGGTGATGGTGACGCCGCTTGTCTGGCCAATGCCCAGCGCGCCATTGGCCACCACGATGGTGGCGGTGGGGCGTTGGGTGTCGATGGCGTAGTTGGCCGAGTCGGTGCTGCCGGCGCCGGTGTTGCCGACCTGGTCCTGCACCCCCGTGTTGTCCAGGGTGATCAGGTTGGTGGCATCGCTGATATTGGCGCTGGGCGTGAAGGTCGCGGTCCAGGTGATGTTGTTCGCGGTGCTTAGATTGCTCAGCACGCCATTGGCTGCGGTGAAATCGGCCAGCGTCAGCCCGGTCACGGCCTCGTTGAAGGTGATGGTGACGGTGGCGGTTTCGCCGATCCGCAGATTGGTGTCGCTGAGGGTGATGCTGGTAGCGGCCGGGCGCACGCCGTCCACCACCAGGGCCTTGTTGGCGCCCAGGGATCCCGCGGCGCCGGGCGTCGCGAGGGTGAGAATGGCGTTCTGGTTGGCGCCGTCCTTGATGGTGCCGCCATTGAGGCTCAGCGCCGAGGTGGAGGCGTAATCGAGATCAGCGGAGCTGTCCCCGGCCTGCACGGTGTAGCTGAAGCTCAGGGTGTCGGTGCCCGAGCCGGACACGTAGTTGAGCACCCGGTCGGTGGTGCCGGTTTCCAGGGTCAGCGTCGGGGTGCCGGTCACGTTCACCGCGCTGTCGAAGCGCACGGTGACGGTGATGACATCACCGATCTTGTAGCTGCCGTTGGCCGTGCTGGACGAAACGCTGGTGACGGTCGGGGCGATGGGCGCGGTGAGGGTCAGGTCGTTGCCGCTGCCACCGATGTAGCTGACGGTCAGCTCCGTGCCGTTGCCGGTGGCGTTGAACTTGTCACCTTCGTTGGCTCCGGAGAAGGTGCCGATCACGGCGTCGGCCGCATCGTTGACGATCACGGTGTAGCTGTCACCGCTGCCGGCCGCATAGCCGTGGGTCACCACCAGATTGGCGGCGGAGACATCGACCGTACCGTTCACCACCACCCGGTCGTAGCCGGTGCCTGCGGTGGCGCCGTTGATGTCCAGCGCCAGGGTGCTGGCCGAGGACATGAGCAGGTTGCCGTTGATGGTCAGGCTGCCAGCCCCCGAGCTGCCGGGGGACAGGGTGGCACCGCTCTGCACGGTGACATCGCCACCCAGGGTGCCGGTACCGGCCAGGGTCGATCCGCTAGCCACCACGGTGGAACTGCTGGTGCTGCCGTTGACCACCAGGGTGCCACCGTTGACGGTGGTGGCGCCGGTGTTGGTGTTGCTGCCGGACAGGGTCAGACTGCTGCTGCCGGTCTTGTTCAGGCTGCCGGTGCCGCTGATGACGCCGGACAAGGTCGAGGCCGCACTGGCGGTGACGGTGGCCGTGCCGGTGAGGGCCAGGGCGTTGTCGATGGTGGTGACGCCGGTGATCTGCAGCGTGGTGCCGTTGGCCAGGTTGAGGGTGCCGCTGCCTAGGTTGCTGTCGCTGGCGATGCTCAGGGTCCCGGCGCTGACGCTGGTGCTGCCGCTGTAGCTGTTGTTGCCGCTCAGGGTCAGGGTGCCGGCGCCGGACTTGGTCAGGCTGTTGCTGCCGCTGATCACCCCGGACAGGGTGGTGGCGGCGCCGGTGTTCACCGTGGCACTGCCGCTCAGGGTGATGGCGTTGTCGATGGTGGTCGCGCTGGTCACTGCCAGGGTTGTGCCGGCGCCCAGGGTCAGCGTGCCGCTGCCGAGGTTGCCATCGCTGGCCACGCTGAGGGTGCCGGCACTGACCGTGGTGGCACCGTAGCTGTTGCTGCCGGACAGGGTCAGGCTGCTGGCGCCGGCCTTGCTCAGGGTGAAGGCGCCACTGATCACGCCCGACAGGGTCGCGGCCGCCGAGCTGCTCACCGAGGCATCACCGCCGAGCACGATGGCGTTGTCGACGGTGTTGGCACCGGTGAGCGCCAGGGTCGTGCCGGCAGCCAGATTCACCGCGCCCGACCCCAGGTTGCCGTCGTTGGCGATCGACAGGGTGCCGGCGCTCACATAGGTGGTGCCGTAGCTGTTGCTGCCGGACAGGGTCAGGGTGCCGCTGCCGGTTTTCGTCAGGTCGAAGGCACCGCTGAGGGCACCGCTGAGGGTGACGGCATTGCTGTTGCCGATGCTGCTGTTGCCGGACAGGACGATGGCGTTGTCGATGGTGGTGGCGCCCGTGACGTCGAGCACGGTGCCTCCCGCCAGGGTGAGGGCGCCGGTGCCCAGGTTGCCATCGCCGGCGACCGACAGGGTGCCGCCGGAGACGGTGGTGGTGCCGCCGTAGGTATTGCTGCCGGACAGGGTCAGGGTGCCGCTGCCCTGCTTGACCAGCGAGCCGGTGCCGGACACTACACCCGAAACCGAGGTGGATGTGTTGTCACCCCCGGCAGTCAGGGTGTAGCTGCCCAGTTGGATGCTGGCGTTGGCGTTGTTGCTGGACAGGCTGCCAATGGTCTGGTTCGAGAGCAGCGTCAGGACACTGTTGCCATTGACCCGCACGGCGTTGGTGTCAGCCATGGAAGCGTCGCCATTGAGCTTCAGCCAGCCGTAGTTGGCCAGGATGGTGGACCCGGTGTAGGTGTTGGTGCCGGAAAGCGTGGTCGAGTAGGTGGCGGCCCCGACTTGGTTGAAGGTCACCCCACCGGTGCCGCTGATGCCGCCGGAGAAGGTGGTGTCCGCCGTCTGGTTGCTGGTGAGGTTGAAGCTGCCCAGGGTCACCGTGCCGGCGCCGGAGAGGTTGCCGAGCGCTTCGTTGCCGGCCAGGGCCAGGGTGGCACCGGCCGCGACCGACACGCTGGTGTTGGAGGCGAGCGCATCGCCCCCACTGACCGTCAGGGTGCCCGCGCTGATGGTGGTGGCACCACTGAAGGAGTTGCCGGCCCCAGACAGGGTCAGGTTGCCCGCCCCGACCTTGGTCAGAGCGCCGCTGCCGGCGATGACGCTGCTGATGGTCGCCGTATCGCCGCTGCCATGCGTGAAGGTCTGGGTGGTGCTACCGCCCAGGGTGAGGGTGCCGCCCGTGAGGATCAGACCGCTGGCCTGGTCCATGTCGAAGCTCAGGCTTTCGTTGATCGACACGGCGTTGAGGGTCAGCGTCTGAGCGGCCAGGTTGCTGGCGAAGACAATGGTCTGGCTGCCCGTGGCATCGGCCGCGGCGATGGCGACGGCCTCGCTGAAGCTTGTGCCGTTGCTGGCATCGATGGTGGCGGTGTCGCTGGTGTTGGTGATGTAGATGAAGTCCGAGGCCACGGTGACGTTGGCCGTGGCGCTGGCGCCGCCACCGTCGTTGATGGTCATCTTGACGTTGGCATCACCGGCCGGGGTGTCGTTGCGGTAGCTGATGCGCTGCGCCACATCGTTGACCAGGGCGGTGGTCGCCGTGGTGCCGCTGCTGGTGAAGCTGATGGTCAGCACGCCGCCGGTGTTGGAGAAGGTGGCGAAGGTCTGCCCGCCGGACTGCAGATTGCTGCCGCTGACGGTGAACAGCGCACCGACGGTGTCGAAACCCAGCACATCGCTGCTCACTGCCGTGCCGTTGCGCTGGATGACAAGGCTGGCGCCGGACCAGTTGCCATTGCCGCCATTCAGCGCGCCCAGCTCGGCATCGGCCAGGCTGGCGTTGCTGCCCACGTCCAGGCGCACGGTATTGCCCACGCCGCCCCAGGCGACGCTGTCGCCGTTGAGGTTGCCGAGGGTGGGTGCGGCGTTGGGGTTGTAGTTGGTATCGGTGGTGCCACCGTTGGTGGTGTAGATGGTCGAGGTGGACGCGCCGTTGGCGCCATCGACGTTGCCGGCTCCGGCCGCCCTGCCGCCCAGACCGCCACCGCCCACGTTACCGGTACCGAGGGTGTTGAAGCTGGTGCTATCCATCCGTACCGTGCCGCCCGCGTTCCAGATGGCACCGACCCCGGCACCACCATCACCGCCACTGCCCACCCGGCTGTAGTTTGCGGCCTGGTCGTTGGAAACCCCGCCCCCACCACCGCCACCCGCACCGAGGTTGTTGGTCACGCTGCTGTTGATGATAGTCAGGATGCCGCTGCTGGAGTTGTAGATGCCGCCTGTGGCAGCAGCCCCTTTGCCGCCAGCCGCCGATGAGCCGCCACCACCGCCGCCGCCACCAATGCTGGTGCTGCCGTTGCTGGCCAACCCACCCGATCCCCCGGCGGTGTAGCCGGAGATGCTCGAACCATTGCCGGTGTAGCTGCCACCCGCCCCCGCCGCAGCGCTACCGCCACGCCCACCCATGTTGCTGTTGGGGCCGGCGCCATTGCCACCCGTGACCGAAGACGGTGTGGTGGACGGGATAGCCGCATCAGTGCTGCTGCCACCCGTACCACCGAGGGTGGTACCAAAACCACCGCCGCCGCCGCCGCCGCCGCCGTAGTTGCCTCCGAAGTCGCCACCGCCACCGCCGCCGCCGGATGCCTTGTTACCGGTGATGGTGCTGTTGGTGATGGTCAGTACGCCCGCGTTGCGGATACCCGCGCCCAGGCTGTCCGCAGCGGAGGCACCTTCATTGGCACCGTTGCCGACGACCAGGCCGTTACGGATGGTGATGTTGTCCAGCGCGACCTTGGAGTTGGCGCCGCTGGTGCTCACGTCCAGCACCCGGGCCTTGTTGGCACCGTCCAGCGCGAACCCCCCGCCGACGATCTGCAAGGTATGGCCGTCGGTGACGTTGATGGTGATGGCATCGTTGAAGCTGGCGAAAGTGATGTTGCTTGTGAGGGTGATGACGTCGTCGACGTTGTCGGAAACACCCGTGGCAATGGCGCTCTTCAACTGAGCCACGGTGCTCACCGAGGTGGTCACCAGCAAGTGGTCGTAACTGCCGAGGCGCGACAGGTTCAGGGCATTGCTGGCGGCGATCTGGCCGGTGGTGATCTCGAGATCCCAGTCACCGCCCTTGGCACTGGCGCCGGTGTTGTCGTCGGAAGCGGCAATGTCTGCGCCGGTCAGGCCGGCCAGCCTCGAGACAAAGGCCTGGCCTTCGCGACCCGCGCCCACGTCGCAGCCATAAAGCAGGATGTCACCGTCCGGGCTCAAGGCCTTGCCGATACCAGAGAGCTGAGTGCTGTACTGGGCAAGGTTGCCCTCGAAGAGCGGGCCGTTACCCAGCAGCAGCACGCCGGAGTCGCCGTGCGAAATGATGTGGATGGCGTCTATGTCCTGACGGCCCGCCAGCGAATCGGCAATCTGCTGGACACCGTCCTTGCTCGTGCTGAGCAGGATGACTTCGGCGCCAGGCGCGATACCCTGAAGCAGCGTCTGGTAGTCGGGGGCCCGTGTGTCGACAAAAACGACTTCCTTGCGGGTGGGGGCCTGCGTTGCGGCGATGTCGTTCACTGCTGTACCGTGCCGCGGCTCCACCTGGGCTTCCTGATGCGTCGGCGCGCCGTGCTCGGTATGCGCCGCGATTTCGTGGACAGCAGTCCCCGCGACGGCGGCATCGAACATGATCCGCGGCTCGAGTGCCCGCATCAGCGGAGTGCTCGCCATCGTGGGGCGCTGCGAGGCACGGGTTTGAGAACCGGTGCCGGCTCGCTCGGATTGCTTGTCCTTGGTCCACCACATGACGGATTACCTCAGAGTGATACAGCGTTCGATGCTGGCTGTTTGATGTTCGGACGTGTCCGCGCCTCTACGGCGCGGCGCCAGGTGGGGCGCTGGGCCGGATCACGCTGGCCTCGCTATGGCTGGAGTTCTGCCAGAAGTTGAGGCTGGCGTACTGCTCGAAAAGGTCGGGCGGGAGAATGCTGCGGCGGTTCTCCAGGCTGACACGCGGCCTCACCTTGTGCATGCCCTTGAGGCCCAGGGCCTCGTCGAATTCGGGTGCGTCGTAGTCAATATGCTCGAAGTCGTGCGCATACCAGGGCTCGCCGATGAAGTCATAGACCAGGCGCAGGACCTTCTCGGGCGCCTTGGCCAGCAGCTCGTACTCCACCAGCAGCAGCGACTTGGCATGTTCGCCGTAGTAGGCGTCCTTGAGGGCCGACCAGGCAAAGCCCACCAGGCGGTTGCGCTGGGCCAGGGTTTCGACACGGCTGTAGACGCTGCTGCGCTCGGTGTCGTCGTTGAAGAGCTTGGTGTTCTCGTAGGGGTTGGCGCGGTAGAGCTTCTCGATGCTGTCCATCACCCAGGCCACATTGCGCACACAGGCGATGACCTTGGCCTGGGGGAACAGATCCATCAGCGCGGGCATCCGGGCGCACCAGAGGCGGTTGGTGTCGAAGATGAGCTGCTTGTCAGCGGCGTCCGCGTAGTAGCTGCTGAAGATGCCTCGCAGCAGGCGCTGTCGCTGCTCCTGGGTGATGACCGGTCCGAACTCGCTGCCGGCGCCGAACTGGTTCAGCATGCCCGTGAACAGGGAACCCACCGGGCTGGTCATGCCGGCATGGAAGCGCGGGTTCTGCCGCAGCAAGGCCGCCAGCAGGGTAGTGCCCGAGCGCGGAAGGCCCGAGATGAAATGGAACTGCGGCACGCCAGCCAAGCTGAGTCTCCCTGAGGCCCAAGCAGGGCCGGGGGCTTCTGAATGAAGCGCCGCCCTGTTTTTTGGAATTATTCTCTACAAGTCTCGCGATGATCCTACCAGCCGACTTTCGAGGAGTTTGCAGTATTTGTTGCGGGCGTCCGACAGTTGAGACATGGATCACAAACCGAGGCCTGCTGCGCCGGGATGGGCGCAGCGCTTGCCAAGAATCAACGAGGGCTGCAGCAGCGCCCGGAAAGCGCCGGTTTTGTCCCCATTTGCGACTTCTGGAGTCCGAGAGCATGCATGTACGGCGCGAGACGCTGGCCGAGGCCAGGCACCTGATGGTTTCGCTTCCATGGAGCACAAGAAGCAAGAGGGGTATTTCTGAATGAGCGTGTCCGGTAGCCAAACGGCACAAGCCCAGGTGGACCTGGCGCCGCAGCGCGTGCTGCGGCTCCTCACCTGCGGCGGCGCGGACGATGGCAAGAGCACCCTGGTGCAGCGACTGCTTCACGAGCTCGAGGCCGATCCCGAGGACCAGTCGTTATCCCTGGAGGCCGACAGCCGTCGCTGGGACAGACTGGGCTCCGGATTGGACTTCGCCCCGCCGCCGGACGGTCTGCGCGCCGAGCGCGAGCAGGGCATCGCCCTCGATGTTTCCTACTGCCACTTCGCCACGCCGCAGCGAAAGTTCATCGTGGCGGACGCGCCGGGGCACGGGCGGTACACCCCCCTTATGGTCACGGCGGCGTCCACGGCCCAGGTGGCCATGCTGTTGATCGATGCACGCCAGGGCTTGCGGATTGAAGCCCGCAGACACAGCCATCTGTTGCGCTTGATGGGCGTGCGCCGCGTTCTGCTGCTGGTCAACAAGATGGATCTGGTGGGCTGGGATGAGGCTGTGTTCCAGCGCATTGCTGCCGATTACCGCGATTTCGCGGACCGCATCGGGTTGACGGTGGCGCATTCGATACCGGTCAGCGCCTTGCACGGTGACAACCTGCTGCAACCCCGCCGCAGCATGGCCTGGTATCAGGGGCCGACCCTGATCGAAGCCCTGGACGCGGCCGGCGCCGTCGAGCCGGGCGACCCGATCTGCGCCGCTGCAGCGCCCACGGCGCTCGCAGCGCTCGCGGACCGTTTTGAGTGCAACCTGGTCTGCACGGCCGAGGAGGCGCTGTGGCCGGGGCGCTCCTATCTGCTCAAGATCGGCGCCCGCAGCGTGGGCGCTCAGCTGACCGAGCTGCATCATCGCCTCGATCTGGAGACCGGGCAGCCCCTGGCCGCGCAGTCTCTGGGCCTCAACGAGATCGGGGCCGGCACGCTGGTGCTGGATCAGATGCTGGCTTTCGACCCCGACGAGCCGAGCAGGGCCGCGCGAGGCTTCATGCTGCTGGACCGTCTGAGTCAGTGCTGCATGGCGGCCGGCCTGCTGCACCGTGCCCTGCCCGCGGCCCGCAATCTGCATCCTCAAGCTCTCAGCGTTGACCGGGCAGCCCGTCGGCAGCTGATGCGTCATGGCAGCGCCCTGGTCTGGCTGACTGGCCTCTCCGGCGCCGGCAAGTCCATCATTGCCAATCTGCTGGAGCAGCGGCTGCACGCCCAGGGGCATCACACCTATCTGCTGGATGGCGACCATGTGCGACGGGGCCTGTGCAAGGATCTGGGCTTCAGTCCTGCCGATCGGGTGGAGAACATCCGCCGCCTGGCCGAGGTGGGCCGGCTGATGGTGGACGCTGGCCTGATCGTGCTGGTGGCCGCGATCTCGCCATTTCGTGCGGATCGGCAGCAGGCGCGCGAACTGCTGGGGCCGGGGGGCTTTCTCGAGATCCATGTGGACGTGCCCCTGGCGGTGGCCGAGGCGCGCGATCCCAAGGGCCTGTATCGCAAGGCCAGGCGCGGCGAGTTGCCGCATTTCACCGGCATTGACTCACCCTACGAGGCGCCGGATCAGCCCGAGCTGCGAATCGACAGCAGCCTCACGAGTGCGCAGGCGGCGGCCCAGCAGATTCATGAGCTGCTTCAGCAGCGCGGCATCATCTGAGTGCGGGCTGTCGCCCTGGCGCTGAGTTTGCGGCGCGTCGCCAGGCTCCGGTGATATCAGTGGCGTTTGTACTGTGTGGCGCCGAACAGCATCTCACGGGCCTTGTCGCCCAGCAGGGGTTTGCGCTGGTCGGCCAGCACGGCCACGCCGCGCTGCACGGCGGGGCGGGCGGCGATTTCATCGAACCAGCCCTTGAGGTGGGGGTAGTCGTTCAGCTCCACGCCCTGGTTCTTCCAGGAGCGCAGCCAGGGGAAGGTGGCGATGTCGGCAATCGAGTAGTCATGGCCGCCCAGATAGCGGCTGCCGGCCAGGCGCTTGTTGATCACGCCGTAGAGGCGCCGCGCCTCGTTGGTGTAGCGCTCGATGGCGTAGTCGATCTTCTCGGGCGCGTAGATGCGGAAGTGATGGGCCTGGCCCAGCATCGGGCCCACGCCGCCCATCTGGAACATCAACCACTGCAGCACCTCGTACTTGCCGGCGGTGTCGGCGGGCAGAAAGCGCCCGGTCTTGCCCGCGAGATAGAGGAGAATCGCGCCCGATTCAAACAAAGAGATCGGCTGGCCGTCCGGGCCCTCGGGATCCACCAGGGCGGGGATCTTGTTATTGGGGCTGATGGAGAGGAAGTGCGGATCGAATTGCGCCCCCGCGCCGATGTCCACGGGGATCACCTTATACGGGAGGTCACATTCTTCCAACATGATGTGGACCTTGTGCCCGTTCGGCGTGGGCCATGAATAAACTTCGATCATCTTCTTGTCTCCAGGCTGCGCCGAGCCATTGTCCTAGCTCATGTTAATTAAGCAAGTCAAACGCTGGTTCGTGGCGCGCGCCAATGCCGCGCGCTGGAAGGCCATGGCCGACTGGGCCGACCAGCGTGGCGCCGCCTTCCGCCAGACCCGCGATGCCCGCGGCTTCCAGATCGAGCAGCCGCGCGGCACGGCCGGAGCGCTGCGCATTGAATGGGCGCCCTCGCAGCGCAGCTATATCGAGGGGCACGAGCTGCGCATGCGCTGCGAGCTGGGCCTGCATTCCGATTTGCAGATGATGGTGCTGGCCCGTGCCCTGATGGAGCGCCTGGAGCGCGCCGTCTTCGAGGCCTACACCGACACGCTCAAGACCCGGGTCGACACCGACACGCCCGAGGAGATGCGCTGGCTGGTGATGTTCGCCAAGCTCAAGAACTACCCGCACAAGCTGCTCAAGGAGCGCTATGGCGCCCTGGGCGTCAACCAGGAGGTGGTCTCGGCCTGGCTGGAGGGCGGGTTGGGCGAGGCCCTGATCCAGGCCAGCCAGGACCTGCTGCCCGAGGACCGGCCCTTTGTGCTGATGACCTTGCGCGGCAATGTCTATCTGCGCGTGGCCATGGCCGAGCCCACCCTGGCGGAGATCCAGTCCCTGGTGCGCCTGCTGGAAACCGCCTGCCGTGCGGCCCAGCAGGTCAACACCCGGCTCTCGGACGGCGGGCCCTGGCCCACCACCACCTCGGTGGCCTGGCAGAGCCAGCCGCCCCTGAGCGAACTGAATTGAGCGAGCGGAACTGAGCGGCCGGCCCGCTCAGCCGGCCTTCTCAACCGGCCTTCTGCGCGAAGGCCCAGCCCAGTTCGGCCATGGGCCGTGCGCCGGCCCCCGCCTCGCGGGCGCGCTCGCTGGCGGCCGTGCCGTCCTCCACCCGCTTGGCGATGCCCTGCAGGATGGCGGCGATGCGGAACAGGTTGTAGGCCAGGTAGAAGTTCCAGTCGCGCATCACCGCCCCCACATCGGTGCGACCGGTGTGCTCGCAGTAGCGCCGCACATAGTCCTGCTCACCCGGAATGCCCAGGGCCGCCAGGTCCTGGCCGCCCAGGCCGCGCGCCGCGCCCGAGGTCTGGATATGCCAGGACATGCAGTGATAGCTGAAGTCCGCCAGCGGGTGGCCCAGGGTGGAGAGCTCCCAGTCCAGCACGGCCAGCACGCGCGGCTCGCTGGGGTGGAACATCAGATTGTCCAGGCGGAAGTCGCCATGCACGATGGCCACCTCGGCCTCGTCGCGGGCCGAGTCCGGGATGTGGGCGGGTAGCCAGTCGATCAGCCGGTCCATGGCCGGGATGGGCTGGGTGGCCGAGGCCAGATACTGCTTGCTCCAGCGTGCGATCTGGCGCTCGAAGTAGTTGCCGGGCTTGCCGTAGTCGGCCAGACCCAGGGCCCGGAAATCCACGCGGTGCAGCGCGGCGATCACGCGATTCATCTCCTCGTAGAGGGCACCGCGTTCGACCGGGCTCATGCCGGGCAGGCTCTGGTCCCAGAGCACCCGGCCTTCCACGCACTCCATCACGTAGAAGGCGCGGCCGATCACGCTTTCGTCCTCGCACAGGGCCAGCATGCGCGGCACCGGCACGGCGCTGCCCGCCAGGGCCTGCATCACGCGGAACTCGCGCTCGATGGCATGGGCCGAGGGGAGCAGCTTGGCCTGCGGCCCGGGCTTGCTGCGCATCACATAGCGGGCCTGGGGCGTGCTCAGCCGGTAGGTGGGGTTGGACTGCCCGCCCTTGAACTGCTCAAGGCTCAGCGGGCCGGCAAAACCCGGCACGCGCTCGGCCAGCCAGCCCTCCAGCGCCGCCAGGTCCAGGGCCTGGCTGGGGGCGCGGGTTCCGGTGAAGTCTTCCATGGGTCTCCTTGGTTCTCAAAACGGTGGGCGACCCAGGGCCCGGCAGGGGCTCAGCGCTGCGCGATGGCCAGCAGCTTCTCCTTGCTCAGGATCACGAGTCGGGTGGGCTCCACGCGCACGGCACCGTCGCGCTCGAAGCCCTTGAGTTCCTGGTTCACGCGCTGGCGCGAGGCGCCCAGCAGCTGGGCCAGGTCTTCCTGGGCCAGCTGCAGGCCGATGCGGATTTCCTCCCCCTGGGCCACGCCGTAGGAGCGGGCCAGCAGCAGGATCTGCTTGGCCAGGCGGGCCGCCAGGGGCCGGGTGTTGAGGTCTTCCACCACATCGAACATCAGGCGCAGGCGCCGGCAGTTCAGTCGCAGCAGGGCCTCGTAGAGCTCGCTGTGGCGCGAGAGCAGGTCCTTGAAGTCGGGCTTGCGCACCACCAGCAGGGTGGTTTCGCCATGCGTCGTGGCGTCGTGGGTGCGCGGCAGGCCGTCGAACAGCGAGATGTCGCCGAACCAGGTGCCGGGCTCCACATAGGTGAGGGTGATCTGCTTGCCCGAGAGCGAGACCGAGCTGACCCGCACCGCGCCCTTGGCCACACCCACCCATTCCTCGGCCGGTTCTCCGCGGCAGGACAGCAGGGCGTCGTCGCTGAGTCGCCGCACAAAGGCGCGCGAGAGGATGTCGCTGCGCAGGGGCGCAGACAGTTTGGAGAACCACGACCCCGATTCGATAGTGTTGCGTTCGGAAAGTGTAAGAACCGTGCTGTTCATGCTGCGTCGCTGAGGTGACAGGCCCGGAACATCCGGGCTGGCCGATTGTCCACGAGCACTCGAAGCCCGCGGGCGGCCCGGTGTATGAACTAGGAAACACCATGAGTGCGCGCGATGTGCGTCGGGCAGGTCGCGGGGCAGGGCCATGCTAGAGTGGCCTGCAAACAATCCGAAACAAAACGGCGCCTGCCGATGCCACGCACGCCCCGCGTACCCACCGCCCTCATCCTCGCCATGGCCTCCATGGGTCTGAGCAGTGCTCAGGCCATGGGCGTGGGCCGTCCGCAGACGCTGTCGGCTCTGGGCCAGCCCCTGAACCTGCTGTTTCCGGTGCAGCTCGCGCCCGGCGAGAACCTGACGCCCGACTGTGTGCGGGCCGAAGTCCAGGCCGGTGAAAGCCGCCTGCCGGCCACCCTGGTGCAGCTGCAGCTGGAAGGGGAAAGCGAGAATGCGGTGCGCGCGGTGCGCCTGCGCAGCGCGCTGCAGGTGGATGAGCCCCTGGTCACGATCCAGCTCAGCCTGGGCTGCCCGGCACGCCTGACCCGCCAGTACACTGCCTTCATCGACCCGCCCGGCAGCAATCTGGCCCCGCCGCCGGCCGCGCCGGTGTCGGACCTGGCGGTGGTGCAGACCTATTCGCCGGCCTTGCGTGCGGCCCTGGCCACCGCCGAGGCCCGCCCCGCGGCCCTGCTGGCGGGGCGGGCCGCCTCCGCCCCCGAGCCCGCCCCGCAGCTGGCAGCCGTAGCGGCTGAGGCGTCCGCAGCCTCGGCCTCAGCCGCGCCTGCGCGCCCCAAGCGCTCCCGTCCCGCCGCCACCGCCACTGCCACCGCCTCGGGCGAACCCGCGGCCGGCACGGCAGCCCCCGGCGCCAAGACTGAGGGACGCAGCCCGGTGGCCGCCGCGCCGCGCCGCGTGGCGCCGCGCCTGCAGATGGAGCCGGCCGAGTTGCTGGAAACCCCGTCGCCCCAGCCTGCTTCGGCCGCCGCGGCCGCCTCGGCAGCGCAGGATGATGAGGCCCGCCAGCGCCTGGCCAAGCTGGAGCAGAGCCTGCAGCAGATGCAGGCCCAGCAGAAGGAGAGCGAGGCTCGCTTGGCTGTGCTGCAGGCCCGCCTGGCCCAGGCCGAGGCGCCGCCCTACGGCCATCCTCTGACCCTGGGCCTGGGTCTGCTGAGCCTGGCCTTGCTGGGTTTCAGTGCCTGGCTCTGGCGGGGCCGCCAGTCCGACCGGCGCCTGCACGAGTCCGCCTGGTGGGACGAACTCAAGCAGGAGCAGCGCGAGGCGCGCCGGCCCGATCCGGCGCCGCCCGTTGCGGCATCGCCCGCCCAGCCGGCGCCGGCGCCTGTGCCTCCGGAGCCGGCGCTTGTGACGAGCCCGCCCGTGGCCGCGCCCCGGTCCGCGGCGGATGCCGGCGCGCCCGCCCTGGTGGCCGATCCCCGCACCTGGCCCATGGCGGCGCTGCAGCCCGAGGTCGAGCTGGCCGACGCCGCCGCCGAGCCCATCAGTTTTCAGCTGGTCGAACCCTCGGTCCCTGCTCCGCTGGCCGCGGCCCCGGCCCAGCCGGGACTGACGGTGGAGGCCCTGATCGATCTGGATCAGCAGGTGGACTTCTTCCAGGTGCTGGGCCAGGACGAGGCGGCCATCGACCTGCTGAACAGCCATCTGGATGCCACCTCGCCGCTGCCGCATCTGCTGCTGCTGGCGCTGTACCGTCGGCGTGGCGAGGCCCAGGCCCTGGCCGCGCTGGAGGCCGACTATGCGCAGCGTTTCGGCGTGCCTGCGCCCCAGCCCGAGTTGCTGGGCGCCGCCGAGCTGGGGCTGCGCGAGGGCCTGGAAAGCCGGCCCGAGCTCTTGAACCGTCTGCAGGCGCGCTGGTCCGACCACGGCGCCAGCATGAGCGAGCTGCAGAGCCTGCTCACCGGCGCGGCCGGTGAGGGGCTGGACCTGGCCGTCTGCCGCGATCTGCTGCTGCTCTACGGCGTGGCCCGTGACCTCTCGGAGCACGAAGTGCGCAGCAGCGATATCGACCTGTTCCTGCCCCTGGACACTCCGGCCGCCGACATGATGGCCACCATGGTGATCCAGGCGCCGGTGTCGGTGAACTCCCGCGGCATGCCGCTGGAGGTGGACATCCCGTTGGGCGAGGACGAGGGCGGCGAACTCCGGCCCTCACAGGCGGGGCGCCTGGGTCCCTTCTGAGCGCCGCGGGCCTTCAGAGGCGAGCCAGCTTGTCCAGAGCCAGGGCCAGGGTTTCGTCCCGCTTGGCAAAGCAGAAGCGGATGATGGGCGCGCTGCTGCCCTCGGCATAGAAGGCCGAGAGCGGGATGGCGGCCACGCCGATCTCGCGGGTCAGCCATTCGCAGAAAGCCGCATCGCCCGTCTGGCCGCTGCGTGCCTGGTAGGCGCTGAAGTCCACGCACTGGAAGTAGCTGCCCTCGGCCGGCAGCAGGCGAAAAGCTGTGCGCGCCAGGCCGGCGCGAAAGAGATCGCGCTTGCGCTGGTAGAACTCGCCCAGGCCCAGATAGGGGGCCGGGTCGGCCATATAGGCCGCCAGGCCATGCTGGGCCGGGGTGTTGACCGTGAACACATTGAACTGGTGCACCTTGCGGAACTCGGCGCTCAGCGCGGCCGGCGCGGCCACGAAGCCCACCTTCCAGCCGGTGACGTGATAGGTCTTGCCGAAGCTGGAGACGATGAAGCTGCGCTCGGCCAGGCCGGGGAAGCGGGCCACGCTCTGGTGGGCCGCGCCGTCGAAGACCATGTGCTCGTAGACCTCGTCGCTGATCAGCAGCACCTCGGTGGGGGCGAGCAGATCGGCCAGGGCCTGCATCTCGGCCACGCTCCAGACGGTGGCGCTGGGGTTGTGCGGCGTGTTGATGATGAGGGCGCGGGTGCGCGGCGTGAGCGCGGCGGCGATGCGCGCGAAGTCGGGCCGGTAGCTGCCGGGCGTCAGCGGCACGCGCACGATGCGGCCGCCGGCCAGCTCGATATTGGGCGCGTAGCTGTCGTAGCAGGGCTCCAGCACGATGACCTCGTCGCGCGGGTGCACGATGGCCAGCAGGGCGGTGAAGATGGCCTGGGTGGCGCCGGCGGTGATGGTGATCTCGCGATCCGCATCGTAGGCGCGGCCGTAGAGCGCCTGCAGCTTGGCCGAGACGGCCTGGCGCAGGGCCGGCACGCCGGGCATGGGCGGGTACTGGTTGTGGCCCTCGCGCATGGCCTGGTGGACGGCCTCCACCAGGCGGGGATCGCAGTCGAAGTCCGGAAAACCCTGGCCCAGATTCACCGCGCCATGGGCCTGGGCCAGGGCGGACATGGTGCTGAAGATGGTGGTGCCCACATGGGGCAGGCGGCTTTGCAGAAGCATGGTCGCGGGAACGGTCGGTGGTGGGAGACGGCTCAGAGCTTGTAGTCGCTGGCCTCGCCATTCATGGCGCGTTCCAGCAGACCCTTGTCCAGGCGGTCTGAGAGCAGGCTGGCGAAGGCGTAGACGTAGTTGCGCAGATAGGCGCCGCGCTTGAAGGCGATGCGGGCCACGTTCTGGCCGAAGAGGTGGCCCAGGGGGCGCGAGACCAGCTCGCCGCCGGGTGGGTCCTCGCGCACCGCCATCTCGGCCACGATGCCCACACCCATGCCCAGCTTCACATAGGTCTTGATCACGTCGGAGTCTATGGCTTCCAGCACGATATTGGGCTTGAGCTGGCGGGCGGCAAAGGCGCGGTCGATGCGGGTGCGGCCGGTGAAGCTGGGGTGGTAGGAAACCAGCGGCTGCTCGGCCAGCTGCTCCAGCGAGATGCGCTCCACCTGGGCCAGGGGATGGTCGGCCGGCGCCACCAGCACGTGCTGCCAGTCGTAGCAGGGCAGGGTGACCAGGTCCTCGTGCTCCGACAGGGATTCGGTGGCCAGACCCACGTCGGCGCTCTCGTCCAGCAGCATGCGTGCCACCTGCTCGGGGTTGCCCTGGTGCAGGCTCACATGCACCTGGGGGAACTGGCGGCGCAACTGGGCCACCGGCCCGGGCAGCACATAGCGGGCCTGGGTGTGGGTGGTGGCGATGGAGAGCGTGCCGGCGTCCTGCTTGGAATACTCCTCGCCGATGCGCTTGAGATTGCCCACCTCGCGCATGATGATCTCGATGGACTTGAGCACCTGCTGGCCGGGCTCGGTGATGCGGCGCAGGCGCTTGCCATGGCGGGAGAAGATGTCCACGCCCAGCTCTTCCTCCAGCTCCAGAATGGCCTTGGAGACCCCGGGCTGCGAGGTGAAGAGCGCCTTGGCGGTCTCGGTGAGGTTTAGGTTGCGGCGCGCCGCTTCCTGGACAAAGCGGAACTGGTGCAGATTCATGGGGTGCTCGGGGTGATCAGGGCCAGACTGGCGGCGGCCATGGCGGCGCTCACCGCCTCCTGCTCGCCGATGGCAGGGTGCAGCAGCCACTCGCCGCCATGGCGCGCTCGCAGGGCCTCCACCAGGGGCGGCACATCGCGCCGCACATGGCCCGAGGCGCCCAGGAACATGGGCACGATGTGGATGCGGGTGCAGCCGCGCGCGAGCAGGCTGTCGGCGGCGCTGGCGATATCGGGCTGCATCAGCTCCAGATAGCCCAGGGCCAGGGGCAGTTCGGGCCGGGCCGCGGCGATGCGGGCCGCAATGGCCTCGAAGGGGCGGGCCCAGGCGGGATCGCGGGCGCCATGGGCGAAGAGCAGCAGGCCCTCGGTCGTCATCGTCATCCTCCTCGCGGCTTAGCGGAAGCGCACCAGCCAGCCAAAGGCGGCCAGCGAGATGCCCAGGTAGATCAGGCTGGGTGTGGCGGCCACGGTCCAGGGCGTCCAGCCCTTGAGCAGGCCCAGATGGCCGGCCAGGTTGTTCAGCAGCACGAAGCTGATGCCCAGCATGATGCCGCCGAAGACCTTGAGGCTGATGCCGCCGTTGCGGGAGTGCAGATAGGCGAAGGGCAGGGCCAGGGCCACCATCACCAGGCAGGCAAAGGGGTAGAAGGCCTTGCGCCAGAACTGGATGTCGTGCTGCTGGGCCGACTGCTCCTGGGCCGAGAGGTGGCGCGTGTAGCGGTAGAGCTCCACCGTGGACATGGTGTTGGCCGGCAGCAGGGCGGCGCTGATCACGCCCACATGCAGATTGCTTTGCCAGTCAATCTCGGCCAGGCGCTCCTCGCGCACCTGGGGCGGCTGGGTGCTCATGTCCCAGCGCGTCTGCAGCACCTGGTTCAGGCGCCACAGACCCTCGCCATCCACCTGGGCCGAGGCAGCCTCCAGACGGCGCAGCAGGGCGCCCTGGGCGTCGAATTCGAAGATGCGCAGCTGCTCCAGCCGGCCGGCGCCGCGGGCCAGACCTACATGGATGGAGTAGTTGTGCTCCACGCCCTCGATCATCTGGCGGTCCTTGAGCCAGGCGCCCGAGGCGCCGCGGGTCACGCTGCCGGTGAGGCGGCCGCGCTCCTGCTCGCCGTAGCGCTCGAAGGCCGGCGCCACATAGTCCCCGACCACGAAGGTCAGGGCGGCAAAGCCCAGGGCCAGGCTGGTGAGCAGGGCCAGGGCCCGACCCGGGCCCAGGCCGCCGGTGCGCAGGATGGTGAACTCGCTGGACTGGGCCATGCGGGCCAGGGAGTAGATGCTGCCGATCAGCACCGCGATAGGGAAGAGCTCGTAGAAATGCCCGGGCTGCTCCAGCAGGGCCAGCCAGGCGGCCTTGCCGGCACTCAGGCCCTTGCGGCTGAGGTCGTCCAGGTTGTCGACGAAGTCGATGAAGTAGAAGAGCGAGAGAAAGGCCAGGGCTACGAAGAAGACCGAGCCCAGCAGATCGCGGTAGAGCAGGCGGCGGACGGTCCTCATGCGCGCGCTCCCCGCAGACGCAGACCCAGGCGGTTGCCCTGGTCGCGCAGGGTGAGCAGGGCCAGCGCAATCAGCAGGGCGCTGCCGTGCACCGAGAGCAGGGCGCCACCCAGGCTCATGCGGCCGGCCGCCACCCAGGACTGCGAGAGATTGATCATGTTGTAGTAGACGATGAAGCTCAGCAGGGCGAACAGCAGGTTCCAGTTATTGGGCCGGCGCGGGTTGGAGGCCGACATGCCGATGCCCAGCAGGGCCAGGTTGAAGCCGCCGATGGCCAGGCCCAGGCGCCAGGCCATCTCGCCCTGGTTGCGCGGCGTGGGGTTGCGCAGCAGGTCGAGGCTGTCCAGGGCCTTGGGCGGCAGGGCATCGACGGCGCGCATGGTCTGGGCATCGGTGAGCAGGCGGTAGCGCTCGAAGCGCGCCAGGGTCTTGGCACCGCTGGCCGGGTCCATCTCGTTGCGCTGGCCCTTGTCCAGCACCAGGTAGCGGTCTTCGCCCTCCATCTCGATGCGGCCCTGGTGGGCGGTGGTGACGGACTCGCTCTTCTCGGTCTTGTTAAGGATGAAGACATTGCGGCCGGTGCGCCCGCCGTCGGACTCGGCCTCACTGCCGCGGTCGATGAAGAAAACCTTGCTGCCGTCGCGCGAGCTCTGGAACTGGCCCGGCGCCACGCGCGAGAGGTCGGAGCGGCGCTCGTAGCGCTCCTTGAGCTGGGCGCTGTTGCGGTTGCCCCAGGGCCAGACGAAGATGGACAGCAGCACCACCAGCAGCAGCACGGGCCAGACCGCACGCAGCACCGGGCGCACGAAGCGCGAGAGGCCGATGCCACTGGCGAACCAGATGGTCATCTCGGATTCCCGGTACATGCGGCCCAGGGTGGCCACCACGGCCACGAAGAGCGAGAGGCTGAGCATGGTGGGCAGATGACCCAGGCCCGCATAGCCCATCAGCAGGATCACATCCTGCGGCGCCACCCGGCCGCCGGCCGCCTGACCCAGGGTGCGGATCAGCATCATGGTCAGCACGATGGTCAGGATGACCACCAGGGTCACGCCGAAGCTGCGGGCCAGCTCTTTGCGTACTGTGGAATCGAATAACATCCGGGCACTTTAATAATTTCGCGACATTATGGACTTCCGTACTCAGTCTGCGTCCCTGGACGCTCTGGCCGGCGTGAATGCCGACGCCCTGGTGCTGGTGCTGGCCGGCGACAGCCTGCCCCCAGGCCTGGACCCCGTGGTGGCCGCTGCGGTCAAGGACGCCGTCAAGCTGGGTGATTTCGAGCTCAAGGCCGGCAAGACCCTGGTGCTGCCGCGCGTGACGGGCCTCAAGGCCCCGCGTCTGGTGCTGGCCGGTGCCGGCAAGGCCTCGCTGAAGTCGGCCCGCGCTGCCGTGCAGGCCGCCTTGGCCGCGCTCAAGAGCGGGGGCACGGCCCACGCCGCCCTGGCTTTTGCTGGCTTCGAGAGCCTGAGCGAAAGCCTGATCGAGCAGGCCGTGCTGGCTGCGCTGGAAGTGAGCTATGTCTATCGCCACACCAAGCCCAGCGCCCCGGCGGCCCCCAAGCTGGCCAAGCTGAGCCTGCTGCTGGGCAAGGACGATGCCAAGCTGGCCAAGACCGGTCTGGCCCGCGGCCAGGCCATCGGCGCCGGCATCGAGCTGGCCCGCGAGGCCGCCAACCGTCCGCCCAACTACGCCACCCCCACCTACCTGGCCGAGCAGGTCAAGGCCCTGGGCAAGAGCCACGGCCTGAAGGTCGAGGTGCTGGACCAGAAGGCCGTGGAGAAGCTGGGCATGGGCAGCTTCCTGGCCGTGGCCAAGGGTTCGACCGAGCCGCTGCGCTTCATCGTGGCCCGTTACGAAGGCGCGGCCAAGACGGTGGCGCCGGTGGTGCTGGTGGGCAAGGGCATCACCTTTGACTCCGGCGGCATCTCGCTCAAGCCGGGCGCCGGCATGGACGAGATGAAGTTCGACATGGGCGGCGCGGCCAGCGTGCTGGGCACCCTGCGTGCCGTGGCCGAACTCAAGCCCAAGCTGAACCTGGTGGCCATCATCGCCGCCTGCGAGAACATGCCGGCTGGCAACGCGGTCAAGCCGGGCGATGTGGTGACCTCCATGTCGGGCCAGACCATCGAGATCCTGAACACCGACGCCGAAGGCCGCCTGATCCTGTGCGACGCGCTGAGCTACGCCGAGCGCTTCAAGCCCGCGGTGGTGGTGGACGTGGCCACCCTGACCGGCGCTTGCGTGATCGCCCTGGGCGGCGTGCGCAGCGGCATGTACGCCAGCGACGACGAACTGGCCGGCGCCCTGCTGGCCGCAGGTGATGCGGCCCTGGATCCCTGCTGGCGCATGCCCCTGGACGACGAGTACGAGGAAGGCCTGAAGAGCAACTTCGCCGATGTGGCCAATGTGGCCGGTCGCGAGGGCGGCTCCATCACCGCCGCCAAGTTCCTGCAGCGCTTTGCCAGCAAGTACCGCTGGGCGCATCTGGACATCGCCGGCACCGCCTGGAAGGGCGGCGGCGCCAAGGGCAGCACCGGTCGCCCGGTCGGTCTGCTGACCCACTTCGTGCTGTCCCAGGCGCGCTGAAACCGGCGAGGGCGCCCGCGCGCATGAGCGAGATCAGCTTCTACACCGGGGTGCCCGAGCGCCTGCCCTATGTGTGCCGCCTGCTGCGCAAGGCGCAGCTCAGCGGCGCGCGCCTGACGGTGCTGGGGCCGGCCACCTTGCTGGAGCGGCTGGACCGGGCGCTGTGGGAGTTCGAGCCCACCGAGTTCGTGCCGCACCTGCGCCTGCGCCCGGAGCAGGCCCATCCCTGGGCCGAGCGCACACCCGTGCTGCTGGCCGAGCAGGTCGAGGATCAGCCGCACCGCGAGGTGCTGCTGAACCTGGGCATGGAGCTGCCCCAGGGCTTCGAGGGCTTTCGCCGCGTGCTGGAGGTGGTGGCGCGCGAGCCGGAGCAGGTCGAGGCTGGGCGGCGCCGCTTCAAGCAGTACAAGCAGCTGGGCCATGAGGTCCAGCACCATGTGGTGAGCCCATGAGTGCGCCGCCGCGCGTGGTGCCCACGCTGACCGAGGTGCTGGACGAGGCTAGGCTGCGGCCGCTGGAGCCCGCGCTCCAGCCGGAGCTCGAGCCCCAGGCGCCTGCGTTGCCATCCTTGCCCGAGCCGGTACCGGCACCGGTATCAGAGCCGGCATCGGTGACTGTATCCGCGCCGGTCTTGCCTGCGCCCCCGCGCCTGCCGCGGGAGGAGTCGGCCCTGGTGCCCGAGCTGGGCCCAGGTGCTGCTTTCGCACCCTTTCCCGAACCGGCGCCGGCCCCACTGGCGCTTGCGGACTTTGATCTGGATCTGAACCTGGGGGGCGATCCGCCGTCCAGCCCGCCGAGTCCGCTGAGCCCAGCCCCCTGGGCCGAGGTGCCGGTGCCGGCTGCACCCGCACCGGCCCCGGCTGCCCCGCGGGTGGATCAGGCCTTTCTGGACAGTCTCGAGGCCGGCTTGCGCCAGCGGGCCGGTCTGGCCCTGGAACAGGCCCTGGACGAGTTGCTGGAGCAGCAACTGCGCCAGCGTATCGAGCAGGCCATGGCCCGCCAGGGCGAGCTGCTGCTGCAGGAACTGCGCGAGCTGCTGGCGCCCCGCCTGGAAAACCTGGTCGAGCAGGCGCTGGCCGAGGTGCTGCACCAGGAACGCGAGCGCCTGGGGCGCTGAAGCATCCGGCGTCTCTTGCCGGGCCGTGTCAGGCTCCGGCGACACCCTGACCCTGGTACTTCCCCGGGGCCAAGCCCTGTCAACCCCTTGTCGCGCCCCTCGTTGAGCCTGTGTCGCTGCGGCATGCCCGTATAGCTCCCGCTCATGCTTTCCCCTAAAGAGATGCGCGGGCTTTTGGGGTATGTTTGTGCGGTTGATACATCAACAGTGATAGCTCTCCTTCTTCCAACTCGGAGGTTAATTTCATGCAAGTCAAGTTGAACGTGATCGTGGGCGCGGTCGCCGTGGTGCTGAGCGGCACCGCGATGGCTCAGGAGCTGGTGGTGAAGATCGGCCACGTGGGGCCGACCAGCGGTGCCATCGCTCACCTGGGCAAGGACAATGAGTTGGGCGCCCGTCTGGCCATCGAGGAGCTGAACGCCAAGGGCGTGAGCATCGGTGGCAAGAAGGCCAAGTTCGAGCTGCTGGCCGAAGACGATGCCGGCGACCCGAAGCAGGGCACGGCTGCGGCGCAGAAGCTGGTGGACTCCAAGGTCAACGGCGTGGTGGGCCACCTGAACTCCGGCACCTCGATCCCGGCCTCCAAGGTCTACAGCGATGCCGGCATTCCGCAGGTTTCGCCCTCGGCCACCAACCCCAAATTCACCCGCAACGGCTACAAGACCACCTTCCGCGTGGTGGCCGATGACGTGCACCTGGGTGGCACCCTGGGCAAGTACGCCGTCAAGGAGCTCAAGGGCAAGAGCATCGCCGTGATCGACGATCGCACCGCCTACGGCCAGGGCGTGGCCGACGAGTTCGAGAAGGGCGTCAAGGGCGCGGGCGGCAAGGTCGTGGGCCGCGAGTTCACCAATGACAAGGCCACGGACTTCACCGCCATCCTGACCTCCATCAAGGCCAAGAAGCCCGATGTGGTCTTCTTCGGCGGCATGGATGCGGTGGCCGGCCCCATGCTGCGCCAGATGAAGCAGCTGGGCATCGAAGCCAAGTTCATGGGCGGCGACGGCATCTGCTCGGGTGAACTGCCCAAGCTGGCCGCAGGCACCATGGGCGACGGCCAGGTGGTCTGCGCCGAGGCCGGTGGCGTCGAGGGCGAGTCCAAGAAGTCCATGGACACCTTCAAGGCCAAGTTCAAGGAAAAGTACAAGGTGGACGTGCAGATCTACGCCCCCTATGTGTACGACGCCGTGAACGTGCTGGTGGCTGCCATGGTCAAGGCCGGTTCCGCCGAGCCGGCCAAGTACCTGCCGGTGCTGGCCAAGACCGAGGGCTACAAGGGTGTGACCGGCACCATCGCCTTCGACAACAAGGGCGACATCAAGAACGGTGCCCTGACCCTGTTCACCTACAAGGGTGGCAACCGCGAGCAGATCGCGGTGGTGCGCTAACTCTTAGCTGCCTTCCCCTCGGCGAGCTCCGGCTCGCCAGGCACCCCAGCGCCCACCTCGGTGGGCGTTTTTCATGGCGGGTCCAGTCCCTCCCCCCTCATCCAGGTGCCCCGTCTGTGGGCTTGGCGCCGCAGTGCCTGCAGCCGCTCGGCCGGCTTGCTGTGTGATTTCGGTGGTGGCGTGGAAAACGCACGGGCGCCGTGCGGGAGCTCGCGTCACGCGCCCGCGTCTTCGGCTCTACTGCGGTTTTCAGGCACTTGGTTCCCGGCTTTGGCCGAGGCTGATTCCTTCGAATTAGGGGGGCGCTCCGAAGTCAAGAAAACGTCATGTTTGAAGGGCTTTTTCATGGGGCACAGCACCCTTTAAACGGGGGGCTTTCAAGACCCTGGCGCGCGGGCATGATGCGGCCGCACATCGGGTTTTCAGCATCGCAGAGTCTGCAGCGTTTGCTTCAGGCCTGAAGCCCGAATCGACACGGGGTACGGGTATCAGACCGGACCGTCAGATTCGGCAGCCGGGGTTTCAAGGCAGGCAGGAAATCCAGCTCGGAGGCAGTGGTCGCTTCCGGGCAATGCGACTGGGGATGAGCATGGTTCGGATATTCAATCATTATTTGCACAGGCGCACGCTGCTCCAGGTCTTCTTCGACGTGGGGCTGATCATCATGGCCTTGCTGGCCGTGGTCGTCAGCCAAGGTGGTGCCAATGCCGGACAGATCATTCCCTTTGCCGCTTCCCACGGCCTGTCGCTGGCTGGTTGCATGTTCGTCATCAACTCGGCGACCGGCTTCTACCAGCATGTGCACAACCGCTCTCTGACCGAGTCCTGCGCCCGCGGCCTGCTGGCCCTGCTGATCGCGCTGCCCCTGGCTTATGGGATCTTCAGCCTGCTGCCCAGCGACGCCGGGCATCGCGAGCTGCTGACCTTTGCCGCCATGGGCGCCGTGGCCGCCGTTCTGGCCCATCGCGTTTATGCCGCCCATTCGAGCATCCAGGCGCAGGCCAAGACCAAGGTGCTGATCTTCGGTTCCGGCGAAGCTGCCAAGACCGTGGGCATGACGCTCAAGGCTGCGGATCCCCATGTGCATATCGTGGGCTACTTTGCGGGCCCCAATGAATCCCAGATCGAAGTGGCTCGTGCCGAGCTGATCGAGCCGCAAGGCAGCCTGACCGAGACCGCCCTGAGCCTGGGTGTGGATGAGATCGTGGTGGCGCTTTCCGAGCGCCGCGGTGGCAGCATGCCGATGCGCCAGCTGCTCGACTGCAAGCTCTACGGCATCAAGGTGGTGGACATTGCCACTTACTTCGAGAAGACCCTGGCCCAGATCAAGATCAGCCATGTGAATGCCGGCTGGCTGATCTTCGGTGATGGTTTCAACCAGGGTGTGCTGCGCACTGCCGTCAAGCGCGTCTCCGACATCATTTCCTCCTCCCTGATCCTGCTGCTGACGCTGCCTCTGATGTTGATCACGGCGCTGGCCGTGAAGCTGGAGTCGCGCGGGCCGGTGTTCTACCGCCAGGAGCGTGTCGGCCTGAATGGCCGACCCTTCCAGGTGATCAAGTTCCGCAGCATGCGCACCGACGCGGAGAAGGATGGCAAGCCGCGCTGGGCCAGCAAGAACGATGACCGCGTCACCCGGGTGGGTCGATTCATCCGCCGCGTGCGTATCGACGAGCTGCCGCAGCTGATCAATGTGCTCAAGGGCGAGATGAGCATGGTGGGGCCGCGTCCGGAGCGCCAGTACTTCGTCGATGAGCTGGTGGCCAAGATCCCCTACTTCGCCGTGCGCCATAGCGTGAAGCCGGGTGTGACCGGCTGGGCCCAGGTGCGCTACGAGTACGGTTCTACCGTCGAGGATTCGATCGAGAAGCTGCAGTACGACCTCTACTACGTCAAGAACCACACCCTGTTCCTGGATCTGCTGATCATGCTGGAAACGGTGGCGGTGGTGCTGACGGGCAAGGGCGCACGCTGAGTTTTCCCGCGAGAGACGCCGGCTCGGCGTTTGCGCCGATGGTCGGTGCTCGCTCGAGCATGGTGGAATGACACATGCTTGACCGGGAGATCGACATTGCTGCGGCCGCCTTCGCGCTGGCCATTGCGGCCCACGCGGCCCTCCTGCTGAGTCTGGCCTGGCGCCTGCTGAGGCGCCATCGTGAGGCCGCTTCGGCAGACTGGTTCTTTCTGCTGGCGCTGGGCCTGAGCCTGGGCTGGGCAGGGTTGGGTCTCTATGCCCAGGCTCCCGCCGGCCGCGATTACCAATCCCTGTGGCTGCCGCTGCTGGATGCCCTGCGCTACGGGGCCTGGTTCGCCTTTGTGCTGCGCCTGCTGCGGCCGGATCCGTCCGAGGCCTCTCCGGCCGAGGGGCTTGGCGTGCGGGGGCTGAGGGCCGGGGCCTGGCTGGCCTGTCTGGCGACCGTCTCGCTGCAGCTCTTGCAGGAGTACAGCCCCTACGCCTACTCGCTCTGGGATCGTCCCCTGGCCTTTGCCGGGCTGGCCCAGGCCGTGCTTGGCCTGATGCTGGTCGAGCAGTTGCTGCGCAACAGCCGGGGCGATGCCCGCTGGGGAGCCAAGCCCGTGTGCCTGGCCCTGGCCTCCATCTTCGTCTTCGACCTCTACACCTACTCGCTGGCCGCCCTGTTCAGCCAGTACGACGGGGATGCCTACGACATCCGGCCTGCCGTGCACAGCATGGCCGTTCCTCTGCTCTTCGTGGCGCTGCGCCGGCACAAGGACTGGCTGTCCAAGATGCATGTCTCGCGCGCGGCGGTCTACCAGTCGGCCACCCTGCTGATCGTGGGGGCCTATCTGCTGCTGGTGTCGGGCGTGGGCTACTACGTGCGCTACACCGGGGGCAACTGGGGGCGGGCCATGCAGATCGCGCTGATGTCCGTGGCCCTTGTGGCCCTGGTCAGCGTGCTGTTCTCGGGGGCGATGCGGGCCAAGCTGCGCGTCTACATCAACAAGAATTTCTTCAGCTACCGCTACGACTACCGCGAGGAGTGGCTCAAGTTCACGGCCATGCTGGCCTCGCAGAACTCGCCGCAGGAGCTGGGGGTCTCGGTCATCAAGGGCATCGCCAATCTGGTCGAGAGTCCTTCGGGCGGCCTGTGGCTGATGCGGCAGGGACAGGGAGGCTTTCAGCAGGTGGCGGCCTGGAACACCTTGCCCAGTGCCGAGATCGAGCCGACCGAATCCACCATGGCCGCGTTTTTGCGCAGCAGCGGCTGGATCGTCGATCTGGATGAGTATCGGCGCGCTCCCCAGCGCTACCGCGAGCTGCAGCTGGCCGACTGGCTGCGGGCCGATACCCGCTGCTGGCTGCTGGTGCCCCTGCTGGTCGGCACGGAGCTGACCGGCTTCGTGCTGCTGGGCCCGCCCCGCACCCGCATGGAGCTCAACTGGGAGGTGCGCGATCTGCTGCGCACCGTCAGCAGCCAGGCCTCGGGCTATCTGGCCCAGATGCAGGCCACCGAGGCCTTGCTGGAGGCGCGCAAATTCGATGCCTTCAACCGCATGTCGGCCTTTGTGGTGCACGATCTCAAGAACATCGTGACCCAGCTGTCCCTGATGATGAAGAATGCGCGCCGCCTGCGGGACAACCCGGAGTTCCAGGAGGACATGCTGGCCACCGTGGAGAACTCGCTGGAGAAGATGCGGCAGCTGATGTTGCAGCTGCGCGAAGGCAACACCCCACATGGCAGCGGCCATGGCGTGGAGCTGGAGGCAATCGCGCGCCGCCTGGCCGGGGCCGCCCTCAGCAAGGGGCGGGAGTTGCATCTGGAGATTCGTGCCGCCGCGAGCACGCGCGGTCACGAGGAACGGGTGGAGCGGGTGATAGGCCATGTGGTGCAGAACGCCTTTGATGCCACCCCCGAGGAAGGCGAGGTTCGCCTGGCCCTGAGCGTGGAGGGCAGCTACGCGCAGGTCGAAGTCAGCGACACCGGCTGCGGCATGTCCGAGGAATTTGTGCGCACGCGTCTGTTCAAGCCCTTCCAGACCACCAAGAGCAGTGGCATGGGCATAGGCGCCTACGAGAGTTTTCAGTATCTGCAGGAATTGGGAGGCAAGATCAAAGTGCATAGCGAAGTCGACCGCGGGACGCGGATCACCATCCTTCTGCCCCTGTTCCACGCTTCCAAGCGCTCCGACCTGGGTATGCTGGGCGCCAAATGAGCACGCCGCGCCCGCAACCCCTGCTGATCGTCGAAGACGATCTGGCCCTGCAGAAGCAGATCAAATGGTCCCTGGATGGCTTTGAATCGGTGCTGGCCGACGACGGACCCTCGGCCGTGCTGCAGTTCCGCCGCCACGCGCCGGCCGTGGTCACCATGGATCTGGGGCTGCCCCCCGACCAGGACTCGGTGTCCGAGGGCTTCAAGCTGCTGGAGAAACTGCTGGAGCTAGACCCCGGCGTGAAGGTGATCGTGCTGACCGGCCAGAACGACCAGAGCAATGCCCTGCGCGCCATCCGCATGGGGGCCTACGACTTCCTGGCCAAGCCGGTCGATCCCGATGTGCTCTCGCTGACGGTGGAGCGCGCCTACCGGCTCTACGAGCTGCAGCAGGAGAACCGGCGCCTGCAGGCGGCGCAGCACAGCGATGTGATGGGTGGGCTGATCACGCGGGATGAGCGCATGCTCAAGATCTGCCGCACGATCGAGAAGGTGGCGCCCAGCGATGCCACCGTGCTGCTGCTGGGTGAAAGCGGCACCGGCAAGGAGGTGCTGGCCCAGGGCCTGCACGATGCATCGCGTCGCAAGGGGCGCTTCGTGGCCATCAACTGCGCGGCCATTCCCGAGAACCTGCTGGAGAGCGAGCTCTTCGGCCACGAGAAGGGCGCCTTCACCGGGGCGACGGAGCGCCATACCGGCAAGTTCATGGAGGCCGACGGCGGCACGCTGTTCCTCGACGAGATCGGCGACCTGCCGCTCGAAGTGCAGGTGAAGCTGCTGCGCTTTCTGCAGGAGCGTACGGTGGAGCGCTTGGGCGGCCGCCAGGAGATTCCCATCGATGTGCGGGTGGTCGGCGCCACCCACCAGGATCTGCGCCAGCTGATCGCCGAAGGCCGCTTCCGCGAGGACCTCTACTACCGCCTGGCCGAGATCGTGGTCGACATCCCGCCCCTGCGCGAACGCCAGGGCGATGCGGTGCTGCTCGCGCACGCCTTCGTGAAGCGCTTTGCCACGGAGCAGCGGCGGCCGCAGCTGGGTTTGAGCGAGGACGCCTTGCGGCAGATCGAGGTCTATCACTGGCCGGGCAATGTGCGCGAGCTGCAGAACCTGATGAAGCGCGCCGTCATCATGGCCGATGGTGATCGCTTGGGTGCCGACGACCTGGGGCTGCGCCTGCCTCAGCAGGCGCTGGAGGCCGAGGAGCCGGTGCTGGACCTGCGTACCGTGCGCGAGCGTGCCGAGCGCCAGGCCGTGGTGACGGCCCTGGCCCGCGCCGACGGCAATATCGTCAAGGCCTCCGAGCTGCTGGGGGTGAGCCGGCCCACGCTCTATGACCTGATGAATCGGCTGCAGATCAAATAGGACGCGACCCGACCATGGATCGCAAGCCATCAATCACGAGGGACAGGAAGTCGATCATGCAATCTCGCAATGCCAAGGCCTGGTGGGCCGGTCTGGGCCTGAGTGTGCTGCTGCTGGGCTGTGGCGGCGACTCGGCCGAGGATCTGCTGGCCTCAGCCAAGAGCCATATCGACAAGCAGGACAGCAAGGCCGCGGTGATCCAGCTCAAGAACGCCTTGCAGAAGAAGCCGGCCCTGGCCGAGGCGCGCTTTCTGCTGGGGCGTTTGCTGGTCGAAGGGGGCGATTTCGTGGGCGGCGGTGTCGAGCTGGGCAAGGCCCGGGAGCTGGGCTTTCCGGATGAGCGCATTGCCCCTCTGATGGCTCGCAGCCTGCTGGGGCAGGGGCAGTACGGCAAGCTGCTCGCGCAGTACGGGAACGTGCAGCTGAGTTCGCCCAGCGGCATGGCCGATCTCCAGGTCAGCCTGGGCACGGCCTATGCTGCGCAGGGCAAGAAGCAGGAGGCCGATGCCGCGGTTGCGGCCGCCTTGGAGGCCAAGCCCGGCTTGCCCGACGCCCTGCTGCTCAAGGCCCGGCTGGCCATGGGTGAGCGCGATCTGGAGCAGGCTCTCAAGCTCACCGAGACCGTGATCGCGGCCGAGCCCGGCAAGGCCGAGGCCTGGCGTCTCAAGGGCGATCTGCTGATGACCCAGCCGCAGCAGCGCGAAGCGGCCCTGGCGGCCTATGGTGAGGCCATCAAGCACAACCGCAACGACATCGCCTCGCGCGGTGTGCTGATTTCAAGCCTGCTGGCCAAGAAGGATCTGGCGGGCGCCGAGAAGCAGCAGGAGCAGCTGCGCAGCGTGGCCCCTAAGCACCCGCTGACGGCCTTCTATGCGGCCATGATCGCCCTCGAGAAGGGTGATCTCAAGGCTGCCCAGGAGCAAATAACGACCGCGCTGCGCCTGGTGCCGGATGATCCGCGCAGCCTCTATCTGGCAGGCGCCATCGAGTTCCGTCGCGGCAATCTGCCCCAGGCCGAAGGGCATCTGATCAAGGCCGTGAAACTGGCCCCCGGCCAGCGCGGTCCGCGCCTGCTGCTGGCCCAGGTGCAGCTGCGCAGCGGCGAATTCAGCAAGGCACAGGGCGTTCTCCAGCCCCTGGTGGAGCAGCAGCCGCCCATGCCGGAGGCTCTGGGCCTGATGGCCGAGAGCCATCTGCAGCTGGGCGATATGGCCAAGGCCGAGGCCTTGTTCAATCAGGCGGCCAAGCTCAATCCACAGGATGCACGCAGCCGCACCGCTCTGGCCCTGACCCAGGTGGTCAAGGGGCATACCGAGCAGGGCATGGACGAGCTGCGCAGCATTGCCGCGAGCGACGCTGGCGTGACGGCCGATCTGGCCCTGATCAGCGCCCATCTGCGCAAGCGCGAGTTCGATCCAGCGCTCAAGGCGCTGGAGGCCATGGAGCGCAAGCAGCCTGGCAAGGCCGCCACGGTCAATCTGCGGGCCCGCATCGAGCTGATGCGTGGCCAGCGCGATGCGGCGCGCAAGGCTTTCGAGGCGGCCCTGGCGCTGGACGGCAACTACTACCCCGCGGCAGCGGGTCTGGCGGCCATGGACCTGCAGGACGGCAAGCCGGCCGAGGCCGAGGCACGCTTTGCCAAGCTGCTGGAGAAGGACCCCAAGAGTCTGCAGGCCCGCATGGGTCTGGTAGCGCTGAAGTCCAGCACCGGCGCGCCCAAGGAGGAGATGGCCGAGCTGCTCAAGAAGGTGATCAAGGATCATCCTTCGGAGGTGTCGCCGCGCCTGGCGCTGATCCGTCTGGAACTCAACCGCGGCGAACCCAAGCAGGCGCAGAACTATGCGCGCGAGGCCGAGGCCGCGCTGCCCGACAGCACCGAGGTGCTGGACGCGGTGGGGCAGGTGGCGGTGGCCGCGGGCGACCTCAATCGCGCCGTCAGCATCTACAACCGACTGGTCTCGCTGCAGCCGGACTCGCCCATGCCGCTGCTGCGACTGGCCGAAGTGCATATGCGGCGGGACGACCGCGCCGCTGCGGCGCAGAGCATCAAGAAGGCCCTGACCATACGCCCGGACTTTGCGCTGGCGCGCCGCGCCCAGTTTGGACTGGAACTGGCTTCCGGGCGCTTCAATGAAGCCCGCTCGATTGCCAAGACCCTGCAGCGCGAGCGTGCGGCCGACCCCATGGGGTATGCGCTGGAGGGTGATATCGAGCAGGTGCAGAAGAATGTGCCCGCGGCGATTGCGGCCTATCGGAAATCCCTGGAGAAGGGACCTGCAACCGAGGTGGCGATCAAGCTGCACGCGCTGCTGGCCAGCTCCGGGAAGACGGCGGAGGCCACAGCCCTGGAGAGCGACTGGCGCAAGCAGCACCCCAAGGACACCAACTTCCTGCTCTATCTGGGTGATCGGGCCCTGGGGCAGAAGGACTATGCGGCGGCCGAGCAGCGCTACGCGGATGTGCTGGTCCATCAGCCCGACAACCCGCTGGCCCTGAACAATCTCGCCTGGCTCAAGAACCGTGCCGGCAAGCCCGAAGCCCTGGCCCTGGCGGAGAAGGCCAACAAGCTGGCGCCGGGGCGTGCGCCCTTCATGGACACCCTGGCGGAGGTGCTGGCCACCCAGGGCAACCTGGCCAAGGCCATCGATGTGCAGAAGGCCGCGGTCGCACTCGACCCCGAACTTCATCTGCACCGATTGCATCTGGCGAAGTACTATGCCTCGGCAGGCCGCAAGAGCGATGCGCGCGAGGAACTCAAGCGCCTGGCGGCACTGGGGAGCAAGTTCGGCGGCCAGGCGGATGTGAAGCAACTGATGGACAGCCTCTGAACGCCGGAGCGGCGTGATCGGGGCTGGTACAGCACAGGCGAGGAGACGGACCATGACGCAGAAGATCCGACGTTCCAGCTTCCGCAAGAGCTTTCATCAGGGCTTGCGACGTTTCTTCAGCGTGCTGCCGCAGAGTCTGCGTTTCGCCATCTACCGCTCCATGGTGGATTGCGATCCCGAGCCGGACAAGCGTCTGGAGCTCAAGATCGCCGAGACCCGCGAGGAACTGGAAGCCTGTTTTCGCATCCTGCACGACGCCTATGTGGCCAGCGGCTTCATGAAGCCCGACCCCTCGGGCATGCGCGTCACGATCTACCACGCCCTGCCCACCACCACCACCTTGTGCGCCAAGTATGACGGGCGGGTCGTGGGCACGATCTCGATGATCCGCGAGGGGGTGTTCGGCTTTCCGCTGCAGTCGGTTTTCGACCTCAGCCATATCCGCGCACTGGAGGGCAATATCGCCGAGATCTCGGCCCTGGCCGTGCATCCGGACTTCCGCAAGACCGGCGGGGCGATCCTGTTCCCGTTGATGAAGTTCATGTACGAGTACTGCACCGAGTTCTTCGACACCCGGCATCTGGTGATCGCGGTGAACCCGGACAAGATCGAGCTCTACGAGTCCCTGCTCTTTTTCCGGCGCCTGCAGGAAACGGTGGTGGACCGCTATGACTTCGCCAACGGGGCGCCCGCCGTGGGCGCCACGCTGGACCTCAAGGAAGCGCCGGACATCTTCAAGCGGGTCTATGGCCGTCGGCGCGATCGCAAGAATCTGTTCAAGTACTTCGTGGGCCTGCGCCTGCCCAATATCAAGCTGCCCAAGCGTCGCTACTTCACCACCAATGACCCGGTGATGACGCCAGCCCTGCTGGATCATTTCTTCAACCAGCGCAGCCCGGTGTTCCAGGAACTGGATGACCGGCGCAAGTCCTTGCTGTGGTCCATCTACGAGATCTACGAGTACCGGCGCGTGCTGCCCATGCTGGATTCGGCCAGCACCACGGTGCAGTCGCACCCGCTGCGGCGTCACCAGCGCTTTTCCCTGCGCTGCCCCGCCCAGATCCGTTTCAGCCTGGACGATGGCGAACACAACTTCGCCCTGACCGTGATCGAGCTCTCGCTCTCCGGCTTCCAGGCCATGAGCCGCCAGCCCTTGCCGCTTTCGCTCGCGGGTGAGGCTGTCGTGGAGCTGGGAGAGGGCGACCGCTCGGTGGTGAAGGCCACGGCCGTGCGTCAGCACGAGACCGGCGGCGAGACCTTCTACGGCTTCCGTCTGGAGGAACCGGACGCGAGCTGGCGTCGCTGCGTGGCGGCACTGGAGACCGGGATGGTGTCCAGCGATCTGGCGGCCTGAGCTGCCCGGTGGTCTGTCAGGGGCGCCGCTCCGGCAGTGGCCGAGCCGAGCTTCGAGGTCATGCCATCTCGGCAATCATCCAGCCCAGCCGGATCTGGCGGTGCAGGGGGCGGACATGCCACTCGGGGCTGCACGCCCGCAGATCCTTGAGCCCCGCCATTTCCTCGGCAGCAAAAAACAAGGGCGCCATGGGCGCCCTTGTTCTTGAGAGACCCGGTCAAAGACCGGAATCTCATGGCTCACCTGAAGATCAGGCGGCCTTGCGGCGACGGCCGGCGAAGCCGACGGCGCTCAGGGCCAGACCGACCAGGGCCAGCGAGCCGGGTTCCGGAACCTGGAAGGCGCCGGAAGCGTCAGACTGGAAGTGGAAGTCGCAGCGGCTGCTCACCACACCAGTTTCGGTCGCGCCGGAGGTGAAAAGACTGCCATCGGCGGCACGCTTCAAGCAGTCCGCGCCGTTCACCTTCTGGCCGCCAGCGTTCAGGCTGTACGAGGGCACCACACCCACGACGGAGTCGGAGGGATTGGCCGAGATGAAGGGAGTGGCCAGGTTGGTGGTGTCGTTGTAGTTCAGCGTCAGCAGCAGCTTGGCCACATCGCCCAGGAAGTAGGCGTTGTCCAGGAAGGTGATGTTGATGCCCAGGGTGTTGCTGCCATTGCCCACATGGGTGCGCACGCCGCTCTGGTTGTCGCCACCGAACTTGTCCAGCTGGTCGGTCGGAGCGCCCAGGCGGGTGAAGTCGGTGAAGCTGCCGGTCAGGGTGCTCAGCTTGCCTTCCAGGATCAGCTTGCCGTTGCCGTAGCCACCGCCGGTGATGTCGTTGGAATCCTTGGCGCTGTCAGCATACAGGCGGAAGAAGCTCTCGCCCGGGGCCAGACGGTTGGCCACGGTGGCGGTGCCGATACCGGAGGTGAAGGTGTAGAACGAAGCCTGGAAGGTGAACTCGCGGTTCTGCAGGTAGTTGCCCGGGGTGATTTCGGTACCCACCTGGCCGCCGCCGGACACGCCGAAGCTGTTCAGCTTGCCTTGTGCCACGTTCTGGATGTAGCGCTCATCGGCAAGCTGGCCTGCGGCAGTCGGGCCACCTTGAGCCTTGGTCGGGGTCGAGATCGCGCCGATGGCGATCGCGTTGTCGGGTTTCCAGTCCAGCGTGACGACGTCGTGAACAGCGGTCGAACCATTGTTCAGCACGCCAGAACCTCCGGCACCCACCATATCGATCATCACGGCGCTGGCTTGGCCGGCGCTGAGAGCCAGAGCCACGGTGACTGCCGTGGACAGAAGCGATTTCTTCAACATGATTTCTCCTGATTGTTGCCACCAGTTGTTGGCGGTGACGTACAGCAACTAAGCAGGCAGCGTGCCAGTTCTGTTTTTTTGTTTTTAAATCAAATACTTGCATTGATTTATCTGGCGATGATGGCTCGGAGGAACTGCCGGTGTAAAAAATGCCGACAAGTCGCTGGCCGGGTTTCAGGCGGCCGGGCTTGGATGTGCCTGGAGCAATCCGGGCAGCATGGCTTCAAAGCGCGCACCGGCGGGGCCGGCATGGTGCAAGGCCTCGCGCAGCTTGTGTGCCGCCTGGCGGAAGTGTTCATCGCGCAGTATCTGCAGGCATGCACTGGCGATCTTGGCCGGGTTGACCCGGTCAGCACGCAGCATCAGGCCGGCGCCCGCGGCCGTCAGGGCCGCCATGTTCAGGAACTGGTCGATATTGATCGCAATGCCCAGCACGGGCACGCCCGAGGCCAGGGCCTGCTGGCAGGAGAGGCTTCCGGCGTTGCAGATCATCAGGGCCGAGCGCGCGGCGGCCTCGGTGCCCGGCAGATAGTCGGTCACCCGGGCATTGGCTGGAATCCGGGCCGGCATGGGTCCGCCCGCGGTGGAGGCGATGATCTGTACCGGCAGGTCGGCCAGGGCATCCAGCGCCATCTGAAGCAGGCTGGCCTGGCCGGAGCTGCCGAGCGTCAGGTAGACCACGGGAGGATCCGGGCGTAGCTCATCCCACCAGGGTGGCACGGCGTCGTGCGGGCTCCACAGCACCGATCCGATGAAGCTGTGTGTTGGCGGAAGCGGCCGCATCGGGAACAGCTCGGGCAGGTCGGGGTAGAGGTTGTAGTCGGCGTCGGTATAGGCGCGCGCCAGGTGATTGCCGACGGACTCCAGCCCGTTCTCCCGCCGCAGGCGATTGATGCCGGCGCAGTGGCCGTTCATGGCCAGGGGGCCGAAGGTGCTGAACAGGGCTTGTGCGAGCGGAATGGGCAACCAGCGGGTCAGGGGGAGCACCGGCACCGGCAGCGCCGGGCCGGCATAGAAGGGGCTCCAGTAGGCATTTGAGATGGCGGCGTAGGGGATGCCGGCCACCCGGGCGCTCACGGCCAGAGAGAGGCGGAAGTCGCCGACGATCAGGTCGGGTTGGTAGTCCGTGATGACGCGCAGATCCTCGGCCATATAGGCCTTGAGCACCGCGTAGTCGTGATGGGGGCGCCCCGTGGCCAGCGCGCTCAGGAACTGCTGGCTGCTGATGGTGTGGATGGCAATATTGCGCCAGTGCCCCGTCTCGAGAAAGCGCGCATAGCGTGGGTCGCAGGCGATGGCGCATTCGTACTGCTGCGGCTTGAGCGCGCTGGCAAGGGCGATGGGCCGTGCCACATGGGCCAGCGTGACGGCTTCGGCGAAGAAAAGAATGCGCTTGCGGCGCGTCATGGATGTGTCCGGGCTCGGCGTTGTCAGGCGCCGATTGTGGATCCTTGGGCGCCGCCGGGCTAGCCGTGTTCCGGCTACAGCTGTTTGAGCAGCTGCTGCACTTCCTGCTCGGCACCGAAGGCGTCGCCCAGATTGCGCAACTTCTCCAGGTGCTGGCGGGCCTGGGTCTTGTCGCCGCTCTTGATCAGGATGCGCGCCAGCGTGAGCTCGAAGACAGGGGTGTCCGGCGCCATCTCGTGTGCCTTGCGGGCCTGCTCCAGGGCCTTGGGCAGATTGTTCTCGGCGGCCAGGGCCACGGCCCAGGTGTCGAGCACGGCCGGGCTGCTGGGGGAGAGTGCGGCCGCCTGTTCGGCCAGCTTGGCCGCACCCGGCTTGCCCTGGCGCAGCAGCACATTGGCCAGATTGTTCATGGCCAGCGAATCCTTGGGCTGCAGGGCCAGCACCTCCTTGTAACGGGCCTCGGCCACGGCATAGTTGCCGCCCAGCGCGGCTGCATCGCCCAGATAGGTCAGTATCGTGGTGTTCTTGGGGTGTTCGGCCAGCCAGGTTTCGATGAAGCGATCGGCCTCGGCCTTCTTGTCGGCCCGCAGCAAGGTGGTGTGCAGGCGGGTCACCAGCACATCGGAGCCGCCCCGCTTGATGCCTTCGCGATAGGCGCTCGCCGCCAGGTCCCAGCGCTTGAGCTCGAACTGGATGTCGCCTTCGTGGGCGAAGCCGAGCGGATCCTTGGGGTGGCGCTGCTGGTAGCTGCGTGTCAGATCCAGCGCCGCGCTGTGCTTCTTGGTCTGGCGCAACAGGGAGATCAGGTTCTTCTGGGCGATCAGCAGGTCCGGGCTGACCTCCAGGGCCTTGCGCAGGCTCTGGATGGCGGCTTCCAGCTGGCGGTTCAGGATCTGGGCGTCGGCCATGCGGACCAGGGGCTGAGGCGACTTGGGCTGCAGCAGGGCCTGCTTGCTGAAGGTGTTGATGGCCTGGTTGTAATCGCCCGACTCCATCTGGGCGCGACCCAGCGCGTCCAGGATGTCGCCATTGCCGGGGATGGCGGCGTTGGCCGATTGGGCCGCGTCGATGGCCGCCTTCACATCCTTGTTGGCCAGCAGATGGGCCACCAGCAGCAGCCGGGGGCCAGGCTCGGCGGGATTGAGCTTGATGGCCTGGTCCAGCAGCTGGCGCACCTGCTCCTTGGGGGCGCCGGTCTGGGCGCGCAGCTCGGCCACGGCAAGCATGGCGCGCAGATTGCTGGGGTCGGCTTCGAGCAGGCGCTCATAGCGCTTCAGGGCCGCGGGCAGTTCGCCGCGCTGCAGCTCCAGGCTGGCCAGGGCCGCCGCCGCCGGGAAGTACTTGGGGTCGCGCTCCAGCGCCCGCTCGAAACTCTTGCGCGCGGCGGCCTCGTCCTTGCGCAGCAGCTGGATGCGGCCGCGCATCTCCTCGGGCAGGGGCTTGTCGGGGATTTTCTTCTCGAGTGCGTCCACCGAGCTCAGGGCCTGATCGAATTGCTGACGGGCCAGCTGGGCGCTGATCAGGGCGACATCGGCCGAGGTGTCCTTGTCGGCGCTGGCGATATTGCGCAACTCGTCCAGGGCTTCGGCCGTCTCGCCCTTGGACAGGCGGCTCAGCGCCAGGGCCGTGCGCACCTTGGTGTCGCTGGGGTCGACGCGCGAAGCCTCCTTGAACAGCGCTTCCGAGGCCTTGCCGTCCCCGTTTTGCAGATGGGCTTGGGCGGCGAGGGAGAGCATGCCAGCGTCGGGCTTGCCGCCCTCCAGAATGGGCTTCAGCGTGGCCAGCGCCTTCTGGGGCTGGCCGGTGCGCAGCTGCACCTGTGCCAGCTGACGCCGGCCTTCAATGAGGTCCGGGCCCAGCTGCAAGGCCTTGGTCAGATAGGTCTCGGCCTGCAGCAGTGAGCCGTTCTGGGCCTCGATGGCCCCCGCCAGCTGCAGCACCCGCGGGGTTTCGCCACCGCGGCTGAGCAGCTGCAGCACGGTTTCCTTGGCGCTCTTGAGGTCGCCCTCCTGGTAGGCCAGCTGGGCCTGTAGAAAACGGGTCTGCGGATTGCCGGGGTGGCTCTTCTTGAGCTGCTCCACCTGCTCGCGGGCGGCCTTGTAGTCCTTCTGCAGCATGGCGATGGAGAACAGGGCCGAGCGCGCCAGCAGATGGTTGCTCTGGGCCGCCAGAGCCTGCTGATAGCCCTGAGTGGCGCCGGGAATGTCGCGCAGGGTCAGCAGCTTGATGTCGGCCTTGAGCATCAGGGCCTCGATATTCCTGGGCTCGCGGCTCAGGACCTGCTCGATGGTGTCCAGGCTGGCTTGCGGGCTCTCGGGGCTGTTCATGCGCGCCTGCACCAGCAGGGCGGCCGAATGCTGGGGGTAGTCCTTGAGCACCGCCTGCAGCAGGGCCTGGGCCTTGTCCTTGTTGCCTTCGCGGGCCTGGGCGCGCGCCAGGGTGCTGCGCAGCGCGGCCATGGCTTCGGGCTGATCCAGGGACTTGTCGCCATAGATCTCGATCACGCGGCCGGGCGGCAGCACTTCGAGGCTGGCCCTTGCCTGCAGGGGAATCAGTTCGGCGGCCGGGTACTTGAGATCCTGGGCCTTTTGCAGCTCGATGATGGCGCCGGCGTACTCGCCCTTGCCGTAGAGCGCACGGCCCATCAGGAAGCGGGCTTCGGCCGAGGAGGGGTTCTTCTGCAGGGCGTTCTTGTATTCGATCAGGGCCGCGCTGAGGTCACCTTTGTCCGACAGGGCCTTGCCGGAAGCGATCAGATCCTGCTCGCTCTTGCTCCAGCAGCCTGCCAGCAGGGTCGCGCACAGCAGCAGGCTCACGGGGGCCCGGGAAATGTCTCTCATCGAATCGCTCCGCTCAACAGATGCCGGCCTGGGCCGGGTGGCGACTGCTCAGTGCCTCGGGGCGCTGGTCGCTTCAGGGAAGAATCGGGCGATTGTGCCCAGATGTGCGGGCCCTGAATCCCCCTATCGTCTGCACTCCCCCCGCGAATGGTGGGGGGAGCGGGTCTGAGGATAGGTCAAGGCTCGGCAGGCGGGCTGACGGTAGCATTGCCTTACGGCATGGTGCACACAGGGTGGGAAATGGTGGAACAAGACAATACCGGGAACGTGACGGCCTCGGCTCAGCCGGTGTCTCGCGTGCATCGTCCTCGCAGCGTGCGCGAGGTGGTGGAGCTGGTGCGCCAGGCGCGTGCCGAGGGTCGCAAGCTCTATCCGGTCTCCACCGGCATGAACTGGGGCTATGGTTCCCGCTCGCCCGTGCGGGCCGGCTGCGAGCTGGTGGATCTGTCGGGCATGGCGCGCATACGCAACGAGCCGGGCACGGCCCCGCAGGCGGACGAACCCGCGCTGCGGCCCTTCTCGGCGGCCAATCCGGTGGCGGTGGTGGAGCCCGGCGTGAGCCAGGGGCAGCTTTACGCGGCCTTGCAGCGCCACAGCCCCACGCTGAGCTTCAATGTCACGGGCTCGGCCGAGGCCAGCAGCCTGCTGGGCAATGCCCTGGATCGTGGCGTTGGCTACCTCGGCCCGCGGCGCGAGGATGTGTTCGGCCTGGAGGTGGTGACGGGGCAGGGCGAGGTCTTGCGAACGGGTTTCCGGCGCCTGGGGGATGACTCGGTGCTGGCCCATACCCATCCCTATGGACTGGGACCCCTGGTGGACGGGCTGTTTTTCCAGGGCAATTTCGGCATTGTGACCAGCGCCTGCTTCCGCCTGGTGCCGCGTCCACCCTGCCGGGTGGCCATCTCACTGGCCCTGCGCCGCAGCGAGGATCTGGCTGCGCTGATTGACACCTTGGCCGCGCTCAAGCGCGAGGGCGTGATGAGCTCGGTCACCCATATCGGCAACAAGGCCCGCACCCAGGCCAGCCTGATGAGCGGCATCGCGGGCTATCTGGCCGGGCATTGTGGGCTCGGCGGTGCGGCCCTGGATGCCCAGGCGGCCGAGGTGCTGAGGCGGGTGGCGCCCTATGAATGGGCCAGCCTGGGTGGGGTGGCGGGCACACGGGCACAGGTGCGTGCCGCGCTGGCCGAGGTGCGGGCGCGCCTGGGGCGTCTGGCGCGCATCACGGTGGTGGATGATGCCAAGCTGGATCTGGGCTACCGGCTGCTGCACCCCCTGCGCTTCCTGCCCTTCGCCCGGGCCAACGCGGCGGCGATCGCGGCCATCCGGCCCCTGCATGGCCTGGCCTCGGGGGAGCCTACCGATGCGGCCATCGACAACCTCAGCTGGCGTTTTGGCGCGGCCGGGCGTCCCGCGGCGGAACTGGACCAGACGGACTGCGGGCTGATCTTCGTCAATCCGGCCCTGCCCATGGACGGCGCTTTTGCAGCGCGCGCCGTCGAGGCCATGCGGGTGGTGGCTGCCCGCTTTCAGCATGCGCTCTACCTGACGCTCAATATCGAGACGCCGACCTCCTTGGTGGCGGTGGCCAATCTGCTGTTCGACCGCCGCAGCGCCGAGGAAGTGGCGCGCGCCCAACGTTGCGCCCAGGCCCTGTACGAGTGCATCAGGGAACTGGGGCTGGAGGTCTACCGGGCGCGCGCCGACATGATGGAGACCGTGGTGCGGCCGGACGATCCCTTCTGGCAGCTGACCCGTTCGCTCAAGAGCAGTCTGGATCCGGACGATGTGATTGCCCCAGGACGTTACAACCTGCCGCTGCACCCTGGGTGATCTCACCTACTCAAGGGATTCCCTGGGGGCTCATTTTTGGGGTGGAATGCCGCCCATTGATGTTTGGTGGGCCGAGTACCGGTCCGGGCATTGAAATCGTGTGAAAGTCCGCAGCGCCGCCGGGTCCAGCCCTCAGTGTCGTCCGGGGTTTCGCCGATACGCTATGGCATCATCCAAGCGGCTTGAGCTTTGCGCATGTCTTGTGATCGGGGTATGGCACAGACGGCGATGGTGGTCTGCGTGCATCCAAACGAATTTGTTGGAATCAACAGAGGACGAGCTTTGAATACCAGTATTGCCTTCATTCCCCGCGGTCTGCGTCTGGCCGCCCTGTGTCTGGTGGCCGGCGTGCTGGCCGGCTGCGCCGGTCTGACCGGCAACAAGCTGCCGCCCGCGCCGGTGTCGGCTTCCAACCAGGACTACAGCTATATCGTGGGGCCTGGCGACAATCTGAACATCATCGTCTGGCGCAATCCCGAGCTGTCGACCTCGGTGCCGGTGCGCCCCGATGGCAAGATCTCCACCCCCTGGTCGATGAAATCGTGGCCCAGGGCAAGAATTCGGTGGAAATTGCCCGCGATATTGAAAAGCAGCTCGGCAAATATGTGCGCGACCCCGTGGTGACGGTGATCGTGACCGCTTTTGTCGGCCCTTACAGCGAACAGATTCGTGTGGTGGGTGAGGCGGCCAAGCCCCAGTTCCTGCCTTACAAGCAGAAGATGACGCTGCTGGACGTGATGATTGCCGTGGGCGGTCTGACCGATTTCGCGGCCGGCAACCAGGCCACCATCCTGCGCACGGCCGAGGGCAACAAGCAATATTCAGTGCGCCTGTCCGATCTGCTCAAGCGCGGCGATATCGCGGCCAATGTGGAAATGCGCCCCGGCGACATCCTGATCATTCCGCAGAGCTTCTTCTAACAGAACAAGAGCCGGGCGCCGTTGGCGGCGCCGCTGTCGCACCCCGTGCCGTCAGGTACGCCGGGTGCTGTGTTCCCAAGGTGGGCCCCGAGGCCTGCCGAGCCTGAGCGTATCCCGATGGATTCTCTGATAGCCCAGTTCCTCACCATTGCGCGCAGCATGTGGAAGTACCGCTGGCCCGCGGTCCTGGTGTCCTGGGTGGCCGGCGCCATCGGTGCGGCCGTGGTCTTCATGATGCCCGACCGCTACGAGGCCAGCGCCCGCATCTTCGTGGACACCCAGTCCATCCTGAAGCCGCTGATGGCTGGCCTGACCGTGCAGCCCAATGTGGAGCAGCAGGTGGTGATGCTCAGCCGCACCCTGATCAGCCGGCCCAATGTGGAGAAGCTGGTGCGCATGGCCGACCTGGATCTGAAGAGCCAGTCCAAGGCCCAGCAGGAAGCCCTGATCGATACGGTGACCAAGTCCCTGTCCATCCAGAGCACGGCCCGGGACAATCTCTACACCCTGGCCTACCGCGACAACGATCCCGAGACCGCCAAGCGTGTGGTCCAGTCTCTGGTATCCATCTTTGTGGAATCCAGCCTGGGGGCGAGCCGCAAGGACTCGGCCACGGCGGCCACCTTCATCAACGAGCAGATCAAGAACTACGAGGCCAAGCTGGAAGAGGCCGAGGGGCGGCTCAAGGAGTTCCGGCTGCGCAATATCCAGAACATGTCCGGCGACGGCAAGGATTCGGCCGGCCGCCTGAGCGAGTTGAGTACCCAGCTTGAGAAAGCGCGCCTGGAGTTGCGCGAGGCCGAGAATGCCCGCGACGCGGCCAAGAAGCAGATCGATGCCGAGCGCAGCCGCGGTGGCGACAGCACCACCCAGAGTCTGATGCAGGAGTCCTCGCTGAGCGTGTCCACGCCCGAGATCGACTCGCGCCTGGATGCCCAGCGTCGCAATCTCGATGCCCTGCTGCAGCGCTATACCGAGCAGCATCCCGACATCATCAGCGCTCGCAAGCTCATCAAGGATCTGGAGGAGCAAAAGCGCAAGGAAGTGGCCGAGCTGCGCAAGAACGCCATGGCGGCGCCCCTGGCCAATGGCGGCAATCCGGTGCAGCAGGAGCTGGCCCGCATGCTGGCCGCGGCCGAGGTGCAGGTGGCGGCGCTGAAGGCGCGGGTGGGGGAGTATTCCAGCCGCTACGCGCAGGCGCTGGCCGCCGTCAAGACCTCGCCACAGCTGGAGGCCGAGGCCGCCCAGCTCAACCGCGACTACGCGATTCACAAGAAGAACTACGAGGATCTGGTGGCCCGTCGCGAGTCGGCCACCATCTCCGGCGAACTGGATGTGGCCTCGGGTGTGGTGGACTTCCGCGTCATCGACCCGCCGCGGGCCTCGCCCAAGCCGGTGGCGCCCAACCGCCTGCTGCTGCTGGGCGGCGCGCTGGCGGCGGCCATCGTGACCGGCTTGTTCACCGCTTTCGCGGCCAGCCAGCTGCGTCCGGTGTTCCACGACAGCAACGAGCTGCGCACGCGCACCGAGCTGCCCATCCTGGGCGTGGTCTCGCGTCTGGTCACGGCGGCGGACCGCCGCCGCGAGCGCCTGGACCTGCTGCGTTTCAGTGCCGCTTCGGGTGGCCTGGTGGGGGTGTACGCCCTGGGGCTGGTGGTGATGGCAATTCTGATTAGCAGACAGGCGGGTTGAATGAGCAGCCTTATTGAACAAGCGGCACAGCGCCTCGAGCAGCTGCGCCAGGCCGGCGTCACGCTGCCCGAGGACACGGTGGCTGCGAGCGCCAAGCCGGTCTTCACGCCCGAGCCTCCCCAGCTGCGTGCGGAGCCCGAGCTGCCCGCACCCCAGTCCAAGCGCGTGGACCTGGACCTGCAGGCCCTGGCCGCTCAGGGCTTCCTGACCCCCAATGCGCCGCGCACCCAGATCGCCGACCAGTACCGCGTGATCAAGCGTCCGCTGATCAAGAACGCGATGGGCAAGGGCGCCTCCACCCTCAACCATGCCAATCTGATCATGGTGACCAGCGCGCTGGCGGGGGAGGGCAAGAGCTTCACCTCGCTGAACCTGGCCATGAGCATCGCGGCCGAGATGGACAACACCGTGATGCTGGTGGACGCCGATGTGGCCCGCCCCTCGGTGCTGCGCATGCTGGGCCTGCCTCAGGGGCCGGGCCTGCTGGATGTGCTGGAAGAGCAGGTCGACATGAGCGATGTGCTGCTGCGCACCAACGTCGACAAGCTGACCCTGCTGCCCAGCGGCACGCCGCACGCGCGTGCCACCGAGCTGCTGGCCAGCGACGCCATGAGCAATATGCTGGACGCGATGGCCAAGCGCTATCCGGACCGCATCATCATCTTCGATTCGCCCCCCCTGCTGCTGACCACCGAGTCGCGTGTGCTGGCCTCCCATATGGGTCAGATCGTGATCGTGGTGCATGCCGACAAGACGCCGCAGAGCGCGGTGCAGCAGGCCCTGTCCACCATCGAGTCCTGCCCGGTCAAGATGCTTTTGCTGAACCAGGCGCGCGCCGCCAGCGGGGGCAGCTACGGTTACGGCTATGGCTACGGTTATGGCTACGGCTATGGCTACGGCCAGGAGGGGGAGAAGGACCCCAAGGGCGCCAAGGACAGCGGCAAGGAAGGCAAGAATGAAGCTGAGAAGGCCTGAGGGGCTGGCGCTGTGCCTGGCTGGCCTGCTGCCCCTTCTGGCGAACTCGGCGCTGGCCCAAGCCGAGTCAGAGCCCAGTTCGGGCGGGCGCAGCGGTCTCGTGATCGAGCCGCGCCTGAGCCTGCGTGAGACCCTGACCGACAACCTCAAGTTCAGCACCCAGAACAAGGATGCGGCCCTGGTGAGCACCCTGTCGCCGGGCATACGCCTGAGCAGCAATAGCGGCCGGGTGCGGGGCTCGCTGGACTACGCGCTCAACAGCGTCATGTACAGCCGCAGCCAGGAACCCAAGCAGACCCAGAACCAGCTGAGTGCGCGCGGTACCGTGGACCTGATCGAGGACTGGTTCACGGTGGACACCCGCGCCTCGATCAATCAGCAGAGCCGCTCGGCCTTCGGCACGGTGAGCGTCGACCCCTCCCTGCCCAATCCGAATCAGTCCGAGGTCTACAACCTGGGCATCTCCCCCATTCTGCGCGGCAGCCTGCCCAGCATCCTGCGCTACCAGCTGACAGCCGACATCAGCGAGACCCGGGCCAAGAACTCCAGCACCGGCGATCTCTCCAACCGGGGCCTCTCGCTGCAGCTGGGCAGCCTCAGTCCGCAGACGGTGCTGGGCTGGTCGGCCTTCCTGTCCAAGCAGCGCTGGAAGCCCGATGGCGGCAAGGCCACCGACAGCTCGTCTGTGACCGGCAGCCTGCTGTACCGACCCGACCCGGAGTGGAACTTCAGCCTCACGGCCGGCCGTGAGCGCAACAGCTTCACCACGCTCTCGCAGCAGAGCGGCACGACCTATGGCGCTAGCGCCGGCTGGCAGCCCTCGCCGCGTACCCGCCTGGCCCTGGACTGGTCCCGCCACGACTACGGCAATTCGCACACCCTGAGTTTCGAGCACCGCATGGCCCGCACGGTCTGGCGCATCTCGGACACCCAGCTGGCCAGCCCCGCCGGCCCTCAGGCCAACGGCGCGCGAGGACTCAGCAACTACGATGTGTTCTACAGCATGTTCGCCTCGCGCGAACCCGACCCGGCGAAGCGCGACATCCTGGTGCGCCAGTTCCTGAGCCTGCTGGGCATGGATCCGAACACGGTGGCCGTGGCCGGTTTCGCCAACTCCACCGCCACGCTGACCCGGCGCCAGGAGGCCTCCTTCGCGCTGCAGGGGCTGCGCACCACGCTGACCTTTCTGCTGAATCGCAACAGCAGCAGCCGTCTGGACCCGGTGAGCGCGGGGCAGGGCGACTTCGCTGATTCCAACCGCATCATGGTGCGCGGCTACACCCTGAACCTGGCCTACCGCCTCACGCCCACCGACAGTGCCACCGTGGTGCTGACCGACCAGCAGACCCGCGGCGATCTGGCCAGCCAGCGCAGCGATCTGAAGTCCCTGATCGCCAACTGGAATGCCCGGCTCGGCCCCTCGCGCAATATCACCCTGGGTCTGCGCCACAGTCGCTTCGACAGCCCCACCCAGCCTTACCGCGAGAACGCGGTCCTTGCCACTTTTGTTCAGCAGTTCTAGCCCATGTACGAAGCTTTCTACGGGCTGAACAGCAAGCCGTTCCAGCTCAGCCCCGATCCCAATTTCTACTTCGGCAGCAAGCAGCACCGCCGCGCCAAGGCCTATCTGGACTACGGCGTGCTGCGCAATGATGGCTTCATCGTCATCACCGGCGAGATCGGTGCGGGCAAGACCACCTTGCTGCGCGGCCTGCTCGACAGCCTGAACCGCAGCAATGTGGTGATCGGCAATCTGGTCACCACCCAGCTCGACGCCGAGGACACCCTGCGCATGGTGGGTGCGGCCTTCGGCGTGCGGGTCAAGGACCTGCCCAAGTCGGAGCTGCTAATGACGCTGGAGGCCTTCTTCGTCAACCAGACCAGCCAGGGCAAGCGCTGCCTGCTGATCGTGGACGAGGCCCAGAACCTGAGCGCGCGCGCGGTGGAAGAACTGCGCATGCTCTCCAACTTCCAGTTCAGCAATCAGTCCCTGCTGCAGACCTTTCTGGTCGGCCAGCCCGAGTTCCGCGGCATCCTGCAGCGGCCCGAGATGGAGCAGTTCCGCCAGCGCGTGGCGGCCACCTGCCATATCGGCCCGCTGGACGAGGACGAAACCCAGCGCTATATCGAGCACCGCCTCAAATGCGCGGGTAGCAATGGCAAACCCAGCTTCGATCCCGAGGTCTTCCCGGTGATCCACCAGGCCAGCCAGGGCATTCCGCGCCGCATCAACTCCCTGTGTGACCGCCTGCTGCTGCTGGGTTTCATGGCCGGCAAGACGCATCTGGGCAAGGAAGACGTCGACGAGGTGCTGCGCGACATCGCCCAGGAAACCCAGACCCCGGCCAAGAGCGTGCATGGCGGCCTGGGGCCGACGCTCAACGGCCATGCGCCGCTGGATTTGGACCTGGGCCGCCTCAGCCTGGGGGCCGAGCAGGCCGCCGCCCTGGGCCATGAGATTGCGTCCTTGAGCCAGGAGCAGCAGCTCGGCCAGCTGCAGCGCCTGGAAAGCGGCCTGGCCCGGCTGGAGCGCATCAATCTGCAGACCCTGGGCCTGCTGCAGAAGCTGGTGGAGGCCGTCAGCCAGCCCGCAGCCGCTGCGCCGCAGCCCGCGCCGGGAGCCGACAGCTCGGCCGGGACCAGTCATTGATGAAAAAGAAGATGCTGCCGCACCGGAGCCCCACGCCATGCTGATGCCCACCCGCGAGACCCGCCCGCGCAATGCCATGACCATTGACGTGGAGGACTACTTCCAGGTCTCGGCCTTCGCGCCCTATATCGCCCGCGGCGACTGGGACAGCCGCGAATGCCGGGTGGAGCGCAATGTGGACCGCATCCTGGGCTTGCTGGCCGAGCAGGGCACCCAGGCCACCTTCTTCACCCTGGGCTGGGTGGCCGAACGCTACCCGCAGCTGGTGCGCCGCATCGTGGAGGGCGGTCACGAGATTGCCAGCCATGGCTATGGTCACGAGCGTGCCAGCGACCTGAGCCCCGAGGCCTTCCGGGCCGATGTGGGCCGGGCCAAGGCCTTGCTGGAAGACCTGAGCGGCCGCGAGGTGCTGGGTTACCGTGCCCCCAGCTTCTCCATCGGCGAGCGCAATCTCTGGGCCTTCGATGTGCTGCGCGACTGCGGCTACCGCTACAGCTCCAGCGTCTACCCCATCCGCCACGACCATTACGGCATGCCCGATTCGCCGCGCTTTGCCTATCCGGTGCGTGAGGGCCTGCTCGAAGTGCCGGTGACCACCCTGCGCCTGCGCGGCCGCAACCTGCCCTCCAGCGGCGGCGGCTATTTCCGCCTGCTGCCCTATGCGCTCTCGCGCTGGCTGATCGAGCAGGTCAACCGCAACGATCAGCAGTCGGCGGTCTTCTACTTCCACCCCTGGGAGATCGACCCGGGCCAGCCCCGCATCGCCGGCATCGATGCCAAGACGCGCTTCCGTCATTACGTGAACATCGGCCGCACCGAGGCCCGCATCGCCCAACTGCTGCGCGACTTCGCCTGGGGGCGCATGGACCAGATCTTCCTCGGTCGAGGGCAGGGCGAGCGCCAGGCCGCGGCGGCCACGGCATGAGCGGCGCGGCTTTGCGCGTCCAGCGCCTCGCGCCGGGCGACCGCGCCACGGCCCAGCGCTGGGACGCTTTTGTGCTGGCCTGCCCGCAGGCCAGCTTCTTCCACCGCGCCGGCTGGATGCGCATGGTGGGCGAGATCTTCGGTCATGCCTGCTTCTTCCTCTACGCCGAGCGCGAGGGTCGCATCGAGGGCGTGCTGCCCCTGGCCCAGGTGAAGAGCCGGCTGTTCGGCCATTCCCTGGTGAGCCTGCCCTTTGCCGTCTACGGCGGCGTGGCAGCCGACACCGAGGACGCGGCCCAGTCCCTGGAGCTCGAGGCCCAGCGCCTGGCGCGCGAGCTGGGCGCCGAGCACCTGGAGCTGCGCCATGTGCAGCAGCGCCACGAGGACTGGCCGCAGCAGGACCTCTATGTGACCTTCCGCAAGGAGATCCTGCCCGAGGAAGAGGCCAATATGCTGGCCATCCCGCGCAAGCAGCGGGCCATGGTGCGCAAGGGCATCAAGAACGGCCTGATCGGGCATGTCGACGCCGACGCCTCGCGCTTCTTCGCGCTCTATGCCGACAATGTGCACCGCCACGGCACGCCCGCCATGCCGCGCCGCTATTTCGAGGCCCTGCTGCAGGAGTTCGGACCCGACTGCGAGGTGCTCACCGTCACCGATTCAGAGGGCAACCCCCTCAGTTCGGTGCTCAGTTTCTACTTCCGTGACGAAGTGCTGCCCTACTATGCGGGCGACGCCGTCGCGGCGCGCGAACTGGCGGCCAATGACTTCAAATACTGGGAACTGATGCGACGCGCCTGTGCGCGCGGCCTCAAGGTGTTTGACTATGGCCGCAGCAAGCAGGGCACGGGCTCCTACGCGTTCAAGAAGAACTGGGGTTTCGAGCCGACGCCGCTGCACTACGAATACTGCCTCTACCGCCGCGATACCGTGCCCCAGAACAATCCCAGCAACGCCAAGTACCAGCTCTTGATCAAGACCTGGCGCCGCATGCCGCTGTCCTGGGCCAACTGGCTGGGTCCCTTCATCGTCCGCAACCTGGGTTGAGTCGGCGGCCATGGCCAAGCTGCTCTACCTGGTGCACCGTCTGCCCTATCCGCCCAACAAGGGCGACAAGGTGCGCTCCTACCATCTGCTCAAGCATCTGGCCGCGCGCCACGAGGTGCACCTCGGCACCTTCGTGGACGACCCGGATGATCTGCAGTACCTGGACACGGTGCGGGGCCTGTGCAAGAGCCTGCACGTCGCGCACCTGCATCCGGGGCGCGCCAAGCTGGCCAGCCTGCGCGGCCTGCTCAGCGGCGAAGCCCTGAGCCTGCCTTACTACCGGGATGCGGGCCTGGCCCGCTGGGTGCGCGAGACCGTGCGCGAGCAGCGGCCCGATGCGGTGGTGGTCTTCTCCTCCACCATGGCCCAATACGCGCCCGCAGCGCTGCCCCTGCTGCTGGACCTCGTGGACCTGGATTCGGCCAAGTGGAGCGAGTACGGCGGCCAGCACCGCTGGCCCCTGTCCTGGCTCTACCGCCGCGAAGGCCGGCGCCTGCTGGACTACGAGACCCGCATGGCCGAGCGTGCGCGCTGCGCCTACTTCGTGACCGACAAGGAGGTGGCCCTGTTCCGCCGCCAGGCGCCGCACAGCCGCGCCCGCGTGGAGGCTTCGGGCAACGGGGTGGATGCCGAGTTCTTCGCGCCCGAGCCGCAGCGCGCCTCGCCCTTCGCGGCGGATGAGCAGGCCCTGGTCTTCACCGGGGCCATGGACTACTGGCCCAATGCCGATGCCGTGGTCTGGTTCGCGGGCGAGGTGCTGCCGCGCCTGCGCGCCCAGCACCCGGCGCTGTGTTTCTACATCGTGGGTCGTGCACCAGGGCCCGCCGTGCAGGCCCTGGCGAGCGCCGATGTGGTGGTGACCGGCACCGTGCCCGATGTGCGGCCCTATTTGCAGCATGCTGCGGTGGTGGTGGCGCCGCTGCGCCTGGCGCGCGGCATCCAGAACAAGATCCTGGAAGCCATGGCCATGGCGCGCCCGGTGGTGGCGGCCCGTGCCTGCGTGGAAGCCATCGAGGCCCGCGAAGGCCATGAGCTGCTGGCTGCCGAGAGTGCCGAGGACTATGCCCAGGCCGTCTCGAACCTGCTGCAGCAAGCCGAGCATGCCGCCGCCGTTGGGGCCGCCGGTCGACAGCGGGTGCTGGATGCCTACAGCTGGGACGCCCGTCTGGCCGGCATCGACCAGGTGCTGGAGGGTTTGCACGCGCCCAAGGCCGCCTCGAGCGATGTGACTTTGAGCGTAGGGGCCGCGGCATGAGTCGCGTGCTGCCCGCCCGCCCGGCCGAGCCCCTGAGCACGGCGCCCTGGCGCTGGGCCCTGCTGCAGATGGTCCTGGCCCTGCTGGCGCTCTTGCTGCTCTACCGCGAGACGGCCCTGGCCATGGTGGGCATCTGGCAGCGCTCCGACACCTTTGCCCACGCCTTCGTGGTGCCGCCCATTGCGCTGTGGCTGATCTTGCGTCGGCGCGATGTGCTCGCGGCCCTGCGCCCCGTGCCCGATGCCTGGTTCCTGCTCCCGCTGGCGCTGGCCGGTCTGGCCTGGCTGCTGGGCGAACTGGTGGCGGTGAATGCCCTGACCCAGCTGGCCCTGGTGGCCCAGATCGCGCTGCTGGTGCCCCTGCTCTGGGGCCGGGCCGTGGCGCGGCGCATCCGCTTTCCCCTGCTGTTCCTATTCTTTGCGGTGCCCGTGGGCGAGTTCATGCTGCCCACCCTGATGGAGCTGACGGCGGACTTCACCGTGGTGGCCGTGCGCCTGAGCGGCGTGCCCGTCTACCGCGAAGGACTGCAGTTCATCATTCCCTCGGGCAGCTGGTCGGTGGTGGAGGCCTGCAGCGGCCTGCGCTATCTGATGGCCTCCCTGATGGTGGGCACCCTGTTTGCCTATCTGAGCTATCACAGCCTGCGCCGGCGGCTGATCTTCGTGGCCGTTTCCCTGCTGATCCCCCTGCTGGGCAACTGGGTGCGGGCCTACTTGATCGTGATGCTGGGGCATGTCTCGGGCAATGAGCTGGCCACCGGTGCCGACCACCTGGTCTATGGCTGGGTCTTCTTCGGCATCCTGATGCTGGCGATGTTCATGATCGGTGCCCGCTGGACCGAGGACGAACTCCCGCCGGCCCCGCCGACGGCCAGCGAGATCCGGAGTGCCACCCCGGCTCAGCGCTGGCTGGTGGCTGTCCTGGGCCTGACGGCCCTGGCCGTGCCGAACTTGCTGCAGGCTCGCTTCGAGCGTGCCGGCCAGGCCGAGCTGACCCTGCATCTGGCGGCCCCCGAGCTGGGGGCATGGCAAAAGCGGGCCGAGCCCCTGGCCGACTGGCAGGCTCGCTTCGTGAATCCGCGCGCCGAGCTGCAGACCGTCTATGAGCGCGCCGACCAGCGCGTGGGTCTGCATCTGGCCTACTACCGTCAGCAGGGCTATGACAGCAAGCTGCTGGGCTCACACCACCAGTTGCTGGGGGCGGACGAGAAGCGTTGGGCCCAGCTGGACGGCCGGCCTCAGTCCCTGAGCCTGGCGGGGCAGAACCTCGAGCTGCACAGCGTGGAGCTGCGGGCCGGCTCCCTGAGCGGCGTGCGCAGCCAGCGTCTGCGGGTCTGGCAGTTTTTCTGGGTGCATGGCCGGCTCACGGCCAGCCCTGTCCGGGCCAAGGCCTGGAATGCCTGGCAGCGCCTGAGCGGACAGGGCGACGATGCGGCATCCGTCATCGTTTACACCGAAGATCTTCAGGACAATGGCGAGGCTGCCGAGCAGCGGCTGCGCGACTTCCTGCAACAGAACTGGGGCGCCATTGCGGCCCAGCTGGACAAGACCGCCGCGCAGTGAACGCGGACGGCGCGATGAACACAAGGATCAAGCAATGAGCAGCACGGTAGCAGTGATCGGCCTGGGATACGTGGGCCTGCCCCTGGTGGTGGAGTTCGGCAAGCATATGCGCACCATCGGCTTCGACATTGCGGAGTCCAAGGTCCAGGCCTGCCAGCGCGGCACCGACCCCTCGCGCGAGCTCAGCGACGCGCAGATGGCTGCCGCGCCGCACGCCGTCTACACCGCCGACCCGGCCCTGCTGGCCGAGGCCGACATCATCGTGGTGGCCGTGCCCACCCCGGTGGACGAGGCCCATATCCCTGACTTCCGCCCCCTGATCGGCTCCTCCACCAGCGTGGGCCGCCACATGAAGAAGGGCGCCATCGTGGTCTACGAGAGCACGGTCTACCCCGGCGCCACCGAGGAGGTCTGCATCCCGGTGCTGGAGCGCGAGTCCGGCATGAAGTGGAAGCAGGACTTCTTCGTGGGCTACAGCCCCGAGCGCATCAACCCGGGCGACAAGGAACACACGCTCACCAAGATCCTGAAGATCGTCTCCGGCGACACGCCCGAGACCCTGGACAAGGTGGCCAAGCTCTACGAGACCATCGTGGAGCCGGGGGTGCACCGCGCCTCCAGCATCAAGACGGCCGAGGCCGCCAAGGTGATCGAGAACACCCAGCGCGACCTGAACATCGCGCTGATGAACGAGCTGGCCATCATCTTCGACAAGATCGGCCTGGACACCACCGAGGTGCTGGAGGCTGCGGGCACCAAGTGGAACTTCCTGAAGTTCAAGCCGGGCCTGGTGGGCGGCCACTGCATCGGTGTGGACCCCTACTACCTGACCCACAAGGCCGATATGCTGGGCTACCACCCCCAGGTGATCCTGGCGGGGCGGCGCATCAACGACGGCATGGGCAAGTTCATCGCCGAGCAGACCATCAAGCACATGATTGCCGCGGGCAGCTACATCAAGGGCGCCAAGGTGAATGTGCTGGGTCTGACCTTCAAGGAGAACTGCGGGGATCTGCGCAACTCCAAGGTGATCGACATCATCCGCGAGCTGCAGAGCTATGGGGTGGAAGTCTTCGTGACCGACCCGCAGGCCGAGGCGCCCGAGGCCCTGCACGAGTACGGGGTGAAGCTGGTGGCCTGGGACGAGCTGCCGAGGGCGGACGCCATCGTGGCGGCGGTGGCGCACCGCGAGTTCGCGGATCTGAGCCTGGAAGACCTGGGCAAGAAGCTGGTGAAGAACGGTGCCTTCGTCGATGTGAAGGCGGCGTTTGACCAGCGCGCGCTCGCCGAGGCGGGCTACAAGGTCTGGCGCCTGTAAACCGCGCAGCCGCCGCCGACCTCCCCATGAGCACTCAGGACCCACGCCCCCTGATCCTCCACGTCCTGTATCGCATGGATACCGGCGGGCTGGAGAACGGCGTCGTGAACCTGATCAACCGCATGGACCCGGCGGCCTACCGCCATGCGGTGCTGGCCCTGACCGAGGTGACCGACTTCAGCCGGCGGGTGCAGGTGCCGGATGTGCAGTTCATTGCCCTGAGCAAGCCGCCCGGCCATGCGATCTGGCTGTACCCCCAGCTGTTTCGCCTGCTGCGCGAGCTCAAGCCGGCGGTGATCCACACCCGCAATCTGGCCGCGCTGGAGGTCTTGGTGCCGGCCTGGGCGGCCGGTGTGCCGGCCCGGGTGCATGGCGAGCATGGCCGCGAGGGCAGCGATCTGGCCGGCACGCGGCGTCGCTATCAATGGATGCGCCGGCTCTATGGCCTCTTTGCCCATCGCTTCGTGGCCCTGTCGGGCGAGCTGCGCGAGTACCTGACCGCCCGCGTGGGCCTGGCACCGGCCCGGGTGCTGCAGATCTGCAATGGCGTGGACGCGCAGCGCTTCAGCCCGGTGCCTCAGCGGCAGCGGATGGCGGACTGTCCCTTCGGCGAGCCCGGGCAGCTGCTCTTCGGCACGGTGGGGCGCATGCAGCCGGTCAAGGACCAGGCCTTGCTGGCCCGCGCCTTTGTGCAGGCGCTGCAGCAGCGGCCCGATCTGCGCCCGCGCCTGCGCCTGCTGATGGCTGGCGACGGGCCGCAGATGCCGGCCGTGCGCGCCATCCTGACCGAAGCCGGTGTGGACGCGTTGTGCTGGCTGCCCGGCGAGCGTCGCGACGCGCCGGACTTCATGCGTGGCCTGGATGTGTTTGTGCTGCCTTCGCTCAGCGAGGGCATCTCCAACACCGTGCTGGAAGCCATGGCCACGGGCCTGCCGGTGCTGGCCACCCGGGTGGGCGGCAATGTGGAACTGGTGGAGGAAGGGGTGAGCGGTCTGCTGACGCCGGCCTCCGACGTGGCGGCCATGGCCCAGGCCATGATCCGGCTCGCCGACGACGAGGCGCTGCGCCGGGCCATGGGCCGGGCAGGGCGCTTGCGCGTGGAGCAGCGCTTCAGCCTGGATGCCATGGTGGCGGCCTACCGCGGCCTCTACGACGAACTGACGCTGAATCCGGCCACGCGCCGGATGGCCTTGCGGGAGCACTGAGATGTGTGGCATCACCGGCATCTTCGACACGCGCGGCGAGCGCAGCATCGACAGCGCGCGACTGCAGCGCATGAACGACTCGCAGTGGCACCGCGGCCCCGATGAGGGCGAGATCTACACCGAGCCCGGCCTGGGCTTCGGCCACCGCCGCCTCTCGGTGATCGACATCGCCACCGGCCAGCAGCCGCAGTTCAATGCCGAGCGCAGCGTGGGCATCGTCTTCAACGGCGAGATCTACAACTACCAGGCCCTGATGGCCGAGCTCAAGGGCTTGGGCTATGCCTTCCGCACCAAGAGCGATACCGAGGTCATCATCCACGCCTGGGAGGCCTGGGGTGAGGACTGCGTGCTGCGCCTGCGCGGCATGTTTGCTTTCGCGCTCTGGGACCGGAATCGTCAGACCTTCTTCATGGCGCGCGACCGCCTGGGCGTCAAGCCCATGCACTACGCGCTGCTGGACGACGGCCAGCTGCTCTTCGGCTCCGAGCTCAAGTCACTGCTGGCCCATGGCGGCCTGGACCGCAGCCTGGATCCGCTGGCGGTGGAGGAGTACTTCGCCCTGGGCTATGTGCCCGAGCCGCGCTGCATCTTCAAGCAGGCGCGCAAGCTGGCGCCGGGCCACCGCCTGTGCATACGCCGCGGCCAGCCCCTGCCCGAGCCCCAGGAGTACTGGGACCTGCGCTTCAGCCTGGAGCGCCGGATCGGCCTGGACGAGGCCTGCGAAGAGCTGCGCGAGCGTCTGCAGGAATCGGTGCGCCTGCGCATGATTGCCGAGGTGCCGCTGGGCGCCTTCCTCTCCGGCGGCGTGGATTCCAGCGCCGTGGTCGCCACCATGGCCGGCCTGTCCGACACGCCGGTCAACACCTGCTCGATCGCCTTTGACGATCCGGCCTTCAACGAGTCCGCCTTTGCGCAGATGGTGGCCGACCGCTACCAGACCGATCACCGCGTGGAGACGGTGCGCAGCGATGACTTCGACCTGGTCGACCTGCTGGCCCGCCTCTATGACGAGCCCTATGCCGACAGCTCGGCCCTGCCCACCTACCGGGTCTGCCAGCTGGCGCGCAAGCATGTGACCGTGGCGCTTTCGGGCGACGGGGGCGACGAGGGCTTTGGCGGCTACCGCCGCTACCGCACGCATCTGGCCGAGGAGCGCCGCCGCGCAGCCCTGCCGGCCGGCGTGCGCGAGCCTCTGTTCGGCCTGCTGGGCCGGCTCTATCCCAAGGCCGACTGGGCGCCGCGCGTGCTGCGCGCCAAGTCCACCTTCGAGGGACTGGCCCGCAACAGCGTGGAGGCCTATTTCCACGAGGTCTCCATCCTGCGCGGCGCCATGCGCCAGCGCCTGTTCAGCCCGGCGCTCAAGGCCCAGCTGGGCGGCTATGACGCGCTGCAGGTCTTCCAGCGCCACGCGGCCAAGGCCGATACCGAGGATCCGCTGGCCCTGATCCAGTACCTGGACATCAAGACCTATCTGGTGGGTGACATCAACACCAAGGTGGACCGAGCCTCGATGGCGCATTCGCTGGAAGTGCGCGAGCCCCTGATGGACCACGAGCTGCTCGAGTGGCTGGCCACCTTGCCCTCCGATCTGAAGATCCGCGGCCAGGAGGGCAAGTACCTCTTCAAGAAGGCCATGGAACCCCGGCTGCCGGACGATGTGCTCTACCGGCCCAAGATGGGTTTCGCGGTGCCGCTGGCGCGCTGGTTCCGCGGCCCGCTGCGCCAGCGTGTGCGCGACGCCGTGCTGGGGCCACGCCTGGCCGCCACCGGCTGGTTCAACCAGGACTATCTGCGCTATCTGCTCGATGCCCACCAGTCCGGCGCCCAGGACTACAGCGCCTCGCTGTGGAGCCTGATGATGTTCGAGTCCTTCCTGCGCCAGGTGGTCGATGGCGACACCACCGGCCTGCCTGTTCCTGCCGTCGAGGAGGCGGCCACCCTGTCATGAGCTTGCGCGTTCTCCATGTGCTGGACCACTCCATCCCCCTGCACAGCGGCTACACCTTCCGCACCCTCTCGCTGCTGCGCGAGCAGCGCAAGCTCGGCTGGGACACCCATCACCTGACCAGCCCCAAGCATGGCGCCGGCCTGGCCGGCAAGGATGCCCAGATTGCCGCCACCGCCACGGCCACACTGGAAGAAACGGTCGACGGCTGGCATTTCTTCCGCACGCCGCAGGGCAGCGGCGGCTTCAGCCTGCCGGGTCTGGGCGAGCTGCAGCTGATGGGGCAGCTCGAGCGCCGTCTGCAGCAGGTGGCCGAGCAGCTGCGGCCGCAGATCATCCATGCGCATTCGCCAGTGCTGAACGCGCTGCCGGCCCTCAAGGTGGGGCGCCGCCTGGGCATCCCGGTGGTCTACGAGGTGCGTGCCTTCTGGGAGGACGCGGCCGTGGACCATGGCACGACCACCGAGGGCAGCCTGCGCTACCGCATGACCCGCGCCATGGAGACCCATGCGCTCAAGCGCGTGGATCATGTGTTCACCATCTGCCAGGGCCTGCGCGGCGATATCGTGGCGCGCGGCATCCCCGCCGACAAGGTGACCGTGATCCCGAACGCGGTGGACATCGAGTCCTTCGAGCCCGGTGGCCAGGCCGACGAGGCGCTCAAGACCCGTCTGGGCCTGGCCGGCTGCACGGTGCTGGGCTTCATCGGCTCCTTCTATGCCTACGAGGGGCTGGATCTGCTGCTGCAGGCCCTGCCGGCCATCCTGGCCCAGCGTCCCGAGGTGCGCGTGCTGCTGGTGGGCGGCGGTCCGCAGGACGCAGCGCTCAAGGCCCAGGCCGAGGCCCTGGGCCTGCGCGACAAGGTGGTCTTCACCGGCCGGGTGCCGCATGCCGAGGTCAATCGTTACTACGACCTGGTGGATGTGCTGGTCTACCCGCGCCACTCCATGCGTCTGACCGAGCTGGTCACCCCGCTCAAGCCCCTGGAGGCCATGGCCCAGGGCCGCATCCTGGTGGCCTCGGACGTGGGCGGTCATCAGGAGCTGATACGCGACGGCGAGACCGGCCTGCTCTTCAAGGCCGGCAGCGCCGAGGCCCTGTCCCAGGCCGTGCTGCGCCTGCTGGGCCAGCCCGAGCTCTGGCCGCAGCTGCGCGCCCAGGGCCGCCGCTTTGTGGAGCAGGAGCGCAACTGGGCGGCCTCGGTCGCCAACTATCCGGCGGTCTACCAGGCCCTGACGGGGCGGGCATGAACGCAGACGGGCTCGCGGGCCTGCGGCTGGCCCTGGTCGGCCCCCTGCCTCCGCCGGCCGGCGGCATGGCCAACCAGATGCGTCAGCTGGCCGAGCTGCTGCAGGGCTCGGGCGCCCAGGTGGAGCTGGTGCAGACCAATGCCGCCTACCGTCCCGCCTGGGTCGGGGCCTGGCCGGGCCTGCGCGCCCTCGCGCGCCTGCTGCCCTATCTGCTGGCCCTGTGGCGGGCGGCGGGCCGCAGTCAGCTCATGCATGTGCTGGCCAACTCCGGCTGGTCCTGGCATCTGTTCGCTGCGCCGGCGGTCTGGATCGCGCGCCTGCGAGGCTGCCCGGTGCTGGTGAACTACCACGGCGGCGAGGCCGAAAGCTTCCTGGCGCGCTCGCTGGCGGTGGTGGCCCCGAGCCTGCGGCGGGCCAGCCTGCTGACCGTGCCCTCGGCCTTTCTGCAGCGTATCTTTGCCGGCCGGGGTTTCCCGGCCCAGATCGTGCCGAATGTGGTGGACCTGAGCCTGTTCCGTTTCCGCGCCGAGCCGGGGCTGCTGCAGCCCGAGGCGCCGCATCTGGTGGTGCTGCGCAATCTGGAACCCGTCTACGACAACGCCAGCGCCTTGCGAGCCTTTGCGCGGCTGCACCAGCGCTGGCCGCAGGCGCGCCTGAGCATTGCGGGCTCGGGGCCTGAGCTGGCCGCGCTGCAGGCCCTGGTGGCCGAGCTGGGTCTGGCACAGTCCGTGACCTTCTGCGGCCGCCTGGATCGCCAGGGCATTGCGGCCCTGCTGGCGCGTGCCGATCTCAGCCTCAACCCCAGCCTGGCCGACAATATGCCGGTCTCGGTGCTGGAGTCCCTGGCGAGCGGTGTGCCCGTGGTGTCCACGCGGGTGGGCGGCATTCCCGATCTGCTGACGCCGGGCGAGTCGGCCCTGCTGGTACCCCCCTCCGACCCCGAGGCCCTGGCCGAGGCGGCGGGGCGCCTGATCGAGGATGCGGTGCTGCGCCAGCGCCTGCGCGAGGGTGGGCGCGCCGTGGTGGCGGCCTGCACCTGGAACGCCGTGGCACCGCGTCTGCTGGGCTGCTACCAGCAGGCGATGGCTGCCGGGCGCTGAGGCGTATTCAAAGAGAGAGCTGCATGTACACCCGATTGGTCTCCGGTCTGCTGTTCCCCCTGCATGAGCGTCTGAAAAAGCACGACTCGGTGGCGGTGCGCCGGGCGCTCGAGCGCAGCCAGTGGCTGCCGGCGGCCGATCTGCAGGCGCTGCAGCTCAAGCGCCTGAACGCCTTGCTGGCCGACGCGGGCCGCCATGTGCCTTACTACCGCGAGCTCTTCGCCTCGCTGGGTCTGCAGCCCGGGGGCTTCAAGAGCCTGTCCGAGCTGAGCCGGCTGCCCTTCCTCACCAAGGCCGTGATACGCGCCCACACCGAGGGCATGAAGAGCGAGCAGGCCCAGGGCCTGGCTCGCTTCAATACCGGAGGGTCCTCGGGCGAGCCCCTGATCTTCTTCATCGGCAAGGAGCGCGTCTCCCACGATGTGGCGGCCAAGTGGCGGGCCACCCGCTGGTGGGGCGTGGACATCGGCGACCCGGAGATTGTGGTCTGGGGCTCGCCCATCGAGCTGGGTTCGCAGGACCGCATCCGTGCCTGGCGCGACAAGCTGCTGCGCACCGAGCTGTTGCCGGCCTTCGAAATGAACGAGGCCAAGCTGGACGGCTTCGTGGCCGCCATACGCCGCCGCCGCCCGCGCATGCTCTTCGGCTATCCCTCGGCCCTGTCCCACATCGCCCGCCATGCGCAGGCGCGCGGCGTGGCCATGGACGATCTGGGCATCAAGGTCGCCTTCGTGACCTCGGAGCGGCTTTATGACGAGCAACGCGCCCTGATCAGCCAGGTCTTCGGCTGCCCGGTGGCCAATGGCTATGGCGGGCGCGATGCGGGCTTCATCGCCCACCAATGCCCCTCGGGCGGCATGCACATCACGGCCGAGGACCTGATCGTGGAGCTGGTGGACCGCGAGGGCCAGGCGGTGCCGGTGGGCCAGCCGGGCGAGATCGTCGTGACCCATCTGGCCACGCGCGACTTCCCCTTTGTGCGCTACCGCACCGGTGATGTGGCGGTGATGGACGAGCGCACCTGCGCCTGCGGCCGCGGCCTGCCCATGCTGCGCGAGATTCAGGGCCGGAGCACCGATTTCGTGATCGCGGCCGACGGCACGGTCATGCATGGCCTGGCCCTGATCTACATCCTGCGCGATCTGCCGGCCCTGGCCTCCTTCAAGGTGGTGCAGCACAGCCGCGCACATTGCGAGGTGCTGCTGCTGCCGGAAGCCGGCTTCGAGGCCGAGAGCGCCACGGCCAAGATCGTCGAGGGCTTCCGCCGCCGCCTGGGCGCCGAGGTGCGGGTGGAGGTGAAGCTGGTGGACCAGATCCCGCCCGAGAAGTCCGGCAAGTTCCGCTACATCATCAGCCACGCCAGCTGAACCACGACCCCCGCGATGCGCGACCTCATACTTGTTCTTCTCACCACCGCGGGCTGCCTGATGGCCCTGCGGCAGCCCTGGGTGGGCGTGCTGACCTGGACCTGGCTCAGCCTGATGAACCCGCACCGCTACACCTACGGCTTCGCCTACAGCGCCCCGCTGGCAGCGGCGGCAGCGGCGGCCACGCTGATCGGCCTGCTGATCACGCGCGACAAGACCTCGCCTTTCAAGGGCTCACCCGTCACGGCCTTCACGCTCTTCTGCCTGGTGATCACGGTGTCCTGGCTGCTCGGCCTGGATCCGGCGGGCGACTACGACCAGTGGGCCAAGGTCATGAAGATCAATCTGATGATCCTCGTGGCCCTGGCCCTGATCCACACCCGCCAGCAGATCATGCTGCTGATGTGGGTGGTGGTCATGTCCCTGGCCCTGCTGGGCACCAAGGGCGGGCTCTTCACCCTGGCCAGCGGCGGCAGCTATCGGGTCTGGGGGCCGCCGGGCTCCTTCATCGAGGACAACAACGAGTTCGCGCTGGCCCTGGTGATCACCATCCCCCTGCTGCGCTTCCTGCAAATGCAGGTGCGCAACAAGTGGCTCAGCCGGGCCTTGCTGGCCAGCATGGTGCTGTGTGCCGCGGCCTCGCTGGGCAGCCACTCCCGGGGTGCGCTGCTGGCCATCGGCGCCATGGCCGTCTTTCTCTGGATCAAGGGCAAGAACAAGCTGGGCATGGGCCTGGCCTTGCTCTTGGCCGGCGTGCTGCTGATCGCCTTCATGCCGGAGGAATGGTCGGCCCGCATGCACACCATCGACAACTATCAGGAAGACCGCTCGGCCATGGGGCGCATCAGCGCCTGGTGGACGGCCTGGAACCTGGCCTTTGTCTACCCCTTCGGCGTGGGCTTCCAGACCGCCCGGGCCGAGCTCTTCGCCCAGTTCTCGCCCTATCCGGACTACATCCACGCGGCCCACAGCATCTATTTCCAGGTTCTGGGCAATCACGGCTTCCCTGGCCTGATCGTGTTCCTGAGCATCTGGATCACGACCTGGCGCAGCGCCACCTGGATCCTGAGGGAGGCACCCAAGCACGAGCAGGCGCGCTGGTGCGTGGACCTGGCCGCCATGTGCCAGGTGGCCTTGGTGGCCTATGCCGTGGGCGGCGCCTTTCTGAGCCTGGCCTATTTCGATGTGCCCTACAACATCATGATTGCCGTGGTGACCGCACGCCTGTGGGTGCAGCAGCGGGCCTGGGAGAAGGAGCCTGCCACCGTGCCGCGCTGGCAGGCCTTGCTGGGGGTGGGGGAACCGCCGCCCGAGGCCGAGACGGGCAAGAAGAAGGCGAGGGCGAGCTGATGTTGATCCGTCAACTTTGCCGGCAGCTGTTTCCCGGTGGCGCGCGTGGCCAGCTCAGCATCCTGATCTTCCACCGCGTCCAGCCACGGCAGGACCCCCTGTTTCCCGACGAGATCGACGCCGAGCGCTTCGAGCGTGTCTGCGCCTGGCTGAGCCGCTGGTTCCATGTCTTGCCACTGGACGAGGCGGCCCGACGGCTGGAGGCGGGCACCTTGCCGGCCGCGGCCGTAGCCATCACCTTCGATGACGGCTATGCCGACAATCACGATGTGGCCCTGCCCATTCTGCAGCGCCACGGCCTGAACGCGACCTTCTTTGTCTCCACCGGCTTTCTCGATGGCGGCATGATGTGGAACGACAAGGTGATCGAGTCCCTGCGGGCCTGCCGTCAGCCCGAGCTGGGCTTGCAGGGCTGGCTCGATGATGAGGGGCCGGGCAGCTACCCGCTGCAGACGCTGGAGCAGCGCCGCGCCGCCATCGCCGCCGTTCTGGCCCGCATCAAGTATCTGGAGCCTCAGCGCCGCGACCAGCTGGCCAGCGAGCTGGCGCAGCGTGCCGGGGTCGAGCTGCCCGGCGACCTGATGATGAGCTCGGCCCAGGTGCAGGCCCTGCACGCCGCGGGCATGCGCATTGGCGCGCATACCTGCTGGCACCCCATTCTGCGCACCTTGCCCGACGCTGCGGCCGATGCCGAGATCCGCGTGGGGCGTGAGCGCCTGCAGCAGCTCACCGGGGCGCCGGTCACGCTGTTCGCCTATCCCAATGGCCGGCCCGACGAGGACTATGACGCGCGCATCCTGGGTCTGGTCCGGGCGCAAGGCTTCGACTGCGCGGTCTCCACATCCTGGGGGGTCGCCCGCAGCGGCGCCTCCAGCGATCTCTTCCAGCTCCCGCGCTTCACGCCCTGGGACCGTCAGGCCTGGCGCTTTGTGCTGCGGCTCTGGCGCAATCTGCGCACACCGGTGAAACACTGTGCAGGCTGAGATGCAAGCTCCGGATTCCCCCGCCCTGGGTGTCACGGCAAACGGCTCGCCCCTGGAGGCTGACTTCCTGCGCCCCATGCCCCTGCGCTACCGCCTGGGGGAGTGGACCCTGGGCAGCTGGCAGCCGCGCCTGCGGGTGATGGTGCCGCGCGATTTCGGGGCCAGCGCCTGGCCGCCCGCGGCCGCGGCCCTGAGCCAGTCTCTGAGCCCGGAGGCTGACGGCATTCTGTGCCGCAAGGTCGATGCCGCCCGCTTCGAGCCCGGCCTGGCACGGTACGGTGCCTGGCTGAGCTATGTGCAGTACCGGGATGTGGTGCATTGCGTGGCCCTGCAGGGCAGTTTTGCCGACTACCTGAAGAGCTTCTCGCCCAAGGCGCGCCAGAATCTGCAGCGCTCGGTGCGGCGCTTTGGCGAGCGCCAGCAGGGGCAGCCGGCCTGGCAGCTCTACACCCTGCCCGAGGAGATGGCGAGCTTCCATGCCGAGGCCCTGGCCATCTCGCGTCAGACCTACCAGACCCGGCTGCTGGGCGCGGGCCTGCCCGAGGATGCCGGCTTTGTGCAGCAGATGCAGGCGCTGGCGGCGCGGGGCGAAGCCCGAGGCTATCTGCTGCGCGATGCCGGGCAGGCCATCGCCTTTGCCTGGTGTCGCGGCCAGGGGCGCCGTCTGGTCTACGACATCATCGGCTACCTGCCCGAGCAGGCCGCCCATTCACCCGGCACCGTGCTGCTGTACCACGTGCTGGAGGATGCCTTCGCCCAGCAAGACCGCTACGAGCTGGTGGACTTCGGCCCCGGCGAGGCGCAGTACAAGGCCATGTTCGCCAATCTGCGCCACGAGTTCGTGGATCTCTATCTGCTGCGCCCCTCGCTCAAGCACCGCCTGTGCCTGCGCGCCCATTGGCTGCTGCTCAACGGGGTGGACAGGCTGGGCCGCTGGCTGGAGCAGCGCGGCTGGAAGCGCCGCGTGCGCCAGCTGATGCGCCGCCTGCGCGGCGGCGCCTGAGCGCCGGCGCCTCAGGCGCCCACGATCATGCGGCTGCGCGAGCCGAGCACCTTTTGTGCCAGCTTGATGATGGCCACCGAGCACAGCAGCACCACGATGGCATAGGCAAAGAACACGGGCAGATTGCCCGGCAGTTCCTGCCCGCCCTGGCCGGTGTAGACGCTGCGATGCATCAGGTACACCGTCAGCACCTTGAGCGCCGAGATGAAGTAGGCGTGGATGAAGAAGATGCCGAAGCTGACATGGGCGATGTAGTCCAGGCGCTTGCCGAAGACGCCGTGCCAGCGCAGCAGGGCCACCGTCAGCAGCAGGGCCATGGGCAGCTTCATCAGCATCAGGTAGTGCGGCGGCACCGGCCAGTCCAGCGCATGGCCCAGCAGGCCCAGCACCGTGAGGGCGAGCAGGGGCAGCCAGAACCTGCGGGTCAAGGCCTCGGCTTCCTTCTGGTAGTGCGAGAAGGCCATGCCCATCATGTAGGCGGGCAGCAGGTAGATGGCCTTGTCGATGGGCCCCAGGGGGCCGTCGCGGCCCAGATAGATGGACAGGGCCCACAGGGGCAGGATCAGCCAGTAGAGCTTGGGCGCGCGGCGGTCCAGGGCAATGAACAGCGGCGCCACGAAGTAGAACAGGGTGATGGTGGGCACGAACCACAGCGGCGCCAGGTGCTTGCCCGTGAGCAGGAAGAGGGCCACCTGTTGCCAGTGCGGCAGGGTGTAGAACCAGGACCACATGCCGTCGCGCTCCACCACCTGGGTGAAGAGGTAAAGCGCCGGGATGGACAGGATCAGATAGGGCAGGATCACCGTCTTGAGCTTCTGCTTCATGTAGCTGGAGAACTTGAAGCGTCCGCTCAGATGCTGGAACAGATAGCCGGCAATGAAGAAGAAGAAGATCGAGGACTCGTTGGCAATCGCGTCCAGCACCCGGAAGGTCAGGGGATGAGCGCTCCAGTCCAGCGAGGGCAGGGTGTGGGCACAGACGATGAGCATGATCGCCACGCCTCTGAACACATGGATATGGTGCTGGAAGCTCTTCTCTTTGCCGTGCATGAAGGGACCTCGTCTAGCTCGGCTGGCCGGGTGCCAGTCGATCGGTGAAGCGGCGGCGCAGCTGCTCGCCCAGGCGCGCCAGGGTGGCGTGGGCGGGCAGTCGCGGGAGTTCGGGATGCGGAGCGGGGCGGGGCGGGCGGTGGGCGAAACCGCCCACCTCGTAGCGGCCGCGCTCGGCGGCCAGATAGGCGCACAGGCGCTCGAAGCGCCGCACCACGGTCCAGTCCGGCGTGCTGCTGCCGGGGCGCAGCATCTCGAAATTGTGTGAAACGATCACGAAGTCCTGCTGGCCCGCCGCGTGGGCGCGCTCCAGCGCCTGGCGCATCTCGGCGAAGCCCAGGCTGTTGATCTGGGCCGGTCGCGGGCGGCCCAGGCCGTCGCGCACCACCGTCACGGGATAGCTGCACACACCCTCGAGCGCCAGCCGCTCGTTGGAATCCCTGGCCCAGGTGATGTCGGCACCGCTGACCGCGTAGCAGCTGTTGAGGCTGCTGTCGATGCGCAGGCCCAGTGCGCTCAGGGCCCGGTAGGTGGCGGCATCCGCCGCATAGCTGCCGGCGCGAAAGGCCGTGGGCGCCGGGGCGCCGGCCTGCTGCAGCAGCTGGGCCGCGTGATGGATCAGGGCGCGCTGCTCGTCCTCGCTGTAGTAGCACAGATGCTGGCGCTTGCGGCTGACCTCGGCAATCGGCGGGGCGGGCAGCTCGTCCGTCCACTCCGGATGGATGTGCAGCTGGACCTCCTGCCCGGCGCCCTGGATCAGCTGCACGATCTCGCGCAGGTGCTGCAGGCCGAAGCGGGCCGCGAACAGGGGCTCAACGAAGAAGACGCCATGCAGGCCGTGGCGCTTGAGCAGCTCCAGGGTCTTGGGCAGGGCGTAGTCGCCGGCGGCCGAGCGGCCATAGACATAGCGCTGGAAGCTAGCCGGGAACTGCGCGTCCAGCTCCTGCCAGCCCTCGCACCAGACCTCGATGTCAAAGCTCAGGTAGACGCGCATGGTCCCGCCGCCGTGCCCCAGGGGCCGGTCCTCAGTCCGCCACCCGGAAGCCGGGGGCATGGGCCTGCAGCCACTGCTCCAGCATCATGGAGATCCAGACCATTTCGCCGTAGTAGCCCGGGTAGGCCGGCAGCAGCTCGGTAAAGAGCTGCTGCACGAAGCGCGGGTTCAGCACGCCGCGCTGCGCCAGCTGCTCCACGGAGCCGCGCGCCAGATCCATCAGCGGCGCATGGCGCAGGGCCCAATGGCCGAAGGGCAGGCCGAAGCCCTGCTTCTTCTTGACCAGGATCTCGTCCGGCAGGAAGCCGCGCAGCGCCTCCTTGAAGAACCAGCGCAGCTTCAGGCCCTTGAGCTTGTAGGCGTCGGGCAGGGTTTCGGAGAGGGCCAGCAGGCCCTGGTCCAGCATGGGGAAGCCCACGCCCACGCCGGCCAGGCGCGTGGTCTCGCGCACCTTGGGCAGATCGCTCTCGGCCAGGGTGTAGCGCCAGTCGAAGGCCAGGGTGCGGTTGAGCTCGCTGGCCGCGGGCACGGCATCCCAGACCGCCTGTTGATGGGCGCCGGGTGCCTGGGCGTCGATGCGCGCGCGCAGGGCGGGCGTCAGGACCTCGTCGGGCCCCAGGCGCAGCAGCAGGTTGTACATCTGCAGGCGCTTGGGCATGGGCACGCGGGCCTGCTCGATATAGCTGCTGCCCTTCTTGAGCAGGGGGGTGCGGGCGGCCCAGGGCGTGTCCAGCACGGGCTCCAGCAGGCCGTGGCGCAGCGGGCCGGGCACCGACTGGTACCAGCCGAAGACCCGCTGCTTGGCATAGCGGGCATTGCCGCCGAAGAGCTCGTCCCCGCCGTCCCCGGCCAGCAGCTTGCTGACGCCGTCCTCGCGCGCCATCTTGGCGCAGTAATAGGCCGGCAGGGCCGAGGAATTGCCGAAGGGCTGGTCGTAGTGCGCCGCCACCTGGGGGATGCTGGCCACCAGATCGGCGGGGGTGACGTAGTACTCGTGGTGCTCGGTGTCGAAGTGCTTGGCGGCGATGCGCGCGAAGGCCATCTCGTCATAGCCCTCGGCCTCGAAGCCTATGGAATAGCTGGCCGCGCGCCGGCCGCTGGCGCGGCTGATCATGCCGGCCACGGTGGAGCTGTCGGTGCCGCCGCTCAAGAAGCAGGCGGGCTTGCTGCCGTCGAGCTCGCGGCCCACGGCGTCCTGCAGCAACTGGCGAAAGCGTTCGCGCGCCGGTTCGAAGCGGGTTCTGGCGTCGGGCTCGAAGCGTGCCAGCTCGTAGGGCCGCACCTCCACCCGGCCCTGGCTCATCAGGGCGTAGTGGCCGGGCGGCAGGCGGAACACCTCGCGGTAGATGGTGCGCGGCGAGGGGATGCAGTGGAAGTAGAGGTAGTCGTAGATCGCCTGCGTGTCGATCTCGTCGGCGTGCCCCAGTGCGCTGGCCTGCTCGGCGGCTTCCAGCCGATCGCCGCGCTGGCGCCAGCACAGGGTCTGCACCGCAAAACGGTCCACGGCCAGCAACTGGCCGGCCTGGGTCTGCAGGGCCAGGGCGAAGGGACGCTTCAGCGAGGCAAGGATGGCGGGAATCTCGGCCTCGCTGCACTGGCGCAGGCGCTGGAGCTCGGGGCTGTCGGGCGAGATTTCGCCCAGCAGCAGCGGGGTGTCGGGATGGGTGCTCATGTCAGGGGCAGGAGTATGGCAGCGGGCGACGTCGCGGTCAGCGGCAGTTACCCGGTGCGATCAGGCGCTTGAGCCCGGAGGCCAGCAGGTAGAGCCAGGACTTCAGATGGCCGGGACGCACGCGCGTGGCTTCGCGGAAGGCCGCCTGGGCGACCTGGGCGCTGCCGCTGCGGATATGCATATAGCCGTGCGAGAAATTCAGCATGAAGAGCCGCTCCTGCAGGGCCGCGGCCGCGGCCACCTGCCCGTCCGGACCCACGCTGCCATGGCTGGCCAGGGCGGCCTTGAGAACGCGCAGCTCGTTGTTGTCGCGGCGCGGCCGCTGGGTGGTGCTGCTGGCCTGCATGCGGTAGAAGGCCAGCGTGCGGGCGAGCTTGACGGCCTGGAAGCGCCGCGAGGCACGCAGCCAGAAGTCGTAGTCCTCGCCCGTCTGCAGTCCGGGGTCGAAGCTGCCGATCTCCTCCACCACGCGACGGCGTATCACGGCCGTGATGATGTGCACGATGTTGTCCATCAGCAGGGCGGTGTAGATCCAGCCAGACTGTGCGGCCTCGCAAGCCTCATCCGGAGCATCCTCGCCGCGCGGCGCGGGCAGGGGCGGGAAGCTGCCGTCCGGGCGTTCGAACCAGCGCAGAAAGCCGCCGTAGACGATGGACACCTCGGGGTGCGCCTGCAGAAACGCCACCTGGCGGCGCAGCTTGCCGGGCAGCCAGAGATCATCCGCGTCCAGAAAGGCCAGCAGCTCGCCGCGCGCCTCGGCGATGCCGCGATTGCGTGCCGCCGCGGGCCCGGCATTGCGCTGGCGCAGCAGGCGCACGCGCGGGTCCAGGTCTTGCACCAGCTCGGGGGTGCCGTCGCTGGAGCCGTCGTCCACCACGATCAGCTCCAGATGCGGGTAGTCCTGGCTCAGCACCGTGGCCACCGATTCCAGGATGAAGGGGGCCGCGTTGTAGGCCGGCATGATGACCGACACGAGGGGGACGGCTGGATTCGGCGCAGACGGAGCGAGGGTGTCGGTGGACGTCATCTTGGGTGTTGAGGAACCGGGAGCTCCCGGGATCGACTCCAGGGCGAGGCCTGGCCCGCGCGAGAGCAGGCGAATCCTGCCATGCCTGGGCGACAAATTCGCGCCATCGCGTCCCGTGAATGCAGGGGCCGGGCACCCTGGATAGGCGAGTTAGGGAGTCCGGCGTGCTGCTGCGGGCGGACAGCCCCGCAAGCAGGTGGTGCCGGTGGCGCGGATGTGGCGTCCAGCCTACATAGAATGCGCGCGACCCGCCGAGCGCAGCCCGGCGCCACAGCTCCAGCAACGAGGTGCCCATGCGGCTCTATTACTTCAAGGCAGCCCGAGGGAATTTCGGTGACGATCTGAACGCCTGGTTGTGGCCAAGGCTGCTGGGGGCGGACTTCTTCGACCCCGCGTCGCAAGAGCAGCTGGTGGGCATAGGCACCCTGCTGAACCACCGGGTGCCGCCGGCCCGCCGGACCCTGGTCTTCGGCTCCGGCTATGGCTATGGCAGCCGTCCCGCCCTGGACGCCAGCTGGCACTTCTTCTGTGTGCGCGGTCCGGGCACGGCCCGCGAACTGGGCCTGGCGCCGGAGCTGGCCATCACCGATCCGGCCATCCTGATCTACGAGCACACCCGCGAGGCGGTGCGTCCGGTGTCCGGCCGCATCGGCTTCATCCCGCACTGCGACAGCGCCGAGGCCTTCGACTGGCGGCCGCTGTGCGAGCGCGCCGGGCTCTTCTTCATCGACTCCCGCGGCACGGTGGACGAGGTGATCGCCGCCATCGGCAGCTGCGAGCGCGTGCTGACCGAGGCCATGCACGGCGCCATCTTTGCCGATGCCATGCGCGTGCCCTGGGTGGCCGTGCACGCCTATCCCCACATCTCGGCCTTCAAATGGAAGGACTGGTGCGACTCCATGGCCCTGGACTACGCGCCCCAGCCCTTGCAGCCCCTGTGGGCGGGCGAGCCGGATGAGACGGCCCTGCATCGCTTCAAGCAGTCCATCAAGCGCAGCCTGCTGGCACTGGGCCTGAAGGGCGAGGGCTGGACGCCTCCGGAGCCGGCGCGCAGCTCCCGCGGCGAGCAAGACCTGGCCCTGAGCCAACTCAAGGCCCTGGCGCGACGCTCGCCCCAGCTCTCGGAAGCGGCGGTGCACACCGCCCGCCGCGCAGCCCTGCACGAGCGTCTGGAGCAGCTGCGGGAATACCGCCGCACGGGCCAGCTGCCGGCCGCCGCACGCTGAGCGTGCTGGGGCCGGATCAGCTCTTGCGGCCGATCTTGGTGAAGACCAGGCCGAACTCGCGCAGATGCGGGCGCGCCAGCAAGGGGGCCAGGGCCAGGTAGAGCGCCGCGCCCAGTCCCACCTTGAGCAGCAGATGCAGGCCCAGCGGCGCCGCGAGCGCGCGGACCTGGGCGTCGGCGGCCAGCATGGCGGCACCCATCAGGCCGGCGGCCAGCGTGGGCCCGGCCAGCATGTCCAGCACCTGGCGCCAGCCCAGGCTCACCAGGCGCAAGGCCTGGTAGAGGAAGAACAGGCTCACCGGCACCATGGCCACACGGGACCAGACCACGCCATCCAGGCCCCAAAGACTGCCGACCAGGATGAAGAGGGTGTTGGCCGCCGTGGTCAGCAGAAAGAGCCGGAAGGCCTGGCCGATGGCATTGCGGGCGTTGAAGATCGCGTTGGCGATGGAGCCCACGGCGCTGAAGCCGGTGGTCAGGGCCAGCAGCTGCAGCAGGGGAATCATGGCCAGCCACTGGTCGCCATAGAGGATGCGGATCAGGGTCTCGGCCTCGGTGGCCATGCCCACACCCACGGGCAGGAAGACGAAGCCCAGCAGGCGCCCGGTGCGCAGCACGCCCTGCTGGAAGCGCTCCAGATCGGCCTGTATGGCCGAGAAGGCCGGAAACAGCACCCGCTGCAGGGGCTGGACCATGCGCACCCGGATCTCATCGGTCAGCGAGCGGGCATTCTGATAACTGCCCAGCGTGGCCGCACCCAGCATGCGACCGATGATGAAGGTGTCCAGATTGGCATTCAGGTAGAACAGGATGCCGTTGCCGAAATGGCTGCCGTTGGTGCGCCAGGTCGAGGCCAGGAAGCTGCGGCTGAAACGCAGGCGCGGCCAGTAGCCCGACAGCCACTGGTAGGCCAGGGCCTGGATCAGCAGGCCCAGCACCGGCCCGATGGCCAGACTCCAGACTCCGAAGCCGGCCAGGGCCAGGGCCACGGCGGCGCCCGAGCGGCCCAGCAGCATGGCGGCCTGCACATAGAAGTCCAGACGGAACTGCATGCGCCGCGCCATCAGGCTGCGCGGCACCATGGTCAGCTCTTCCAGGATGAAGCTCAGGGCCAGCAGGCGCAGCAGATCGCCCACGGTGGCATTGTTGAAGAGACTGCCGGCCGCCAGCGAGAGCAGGAAGACCAGCACCGTCAGCACCAGGCCCAGGGCCATGGCGCACCAGTGCATGGTGTCGATCTGGATGCGGCTGATGCTCTTGCGCTGGATCAGGATGGAGCCGAAGCCGAAGTTCGAGAACACAGCGGCCAGCTCCGTGATCACGGTGGCCATGGCGATGATGCCGAAATCGCTGGGCGTGAGCAGGCGCGCCAGGATGGCCATCGAGGCGATGGTCAGCACCGAGCGGAAGAGCACGCCCGCCATGGTGAACATGGCGCTGTTCACCACCCGGGTGCCCAGATTACGGCTGTGCGGGCGAAATGCCAGCTGCACCGGACTCAGGGCCCGGTGTCCGATGGCGCCCAGGCTCATGGTGCGACGCCGCTGGCGGGGGCCGAGGCGGCGCTTGCCGCTTCGCTTGCTGGTGTTTCGGCCGGGGCGGGCGCGCTGGCAGCCGCGGCCGGCTCGGCCGGCCATTGGCGGATCTCCTGCAGACGCTTCTTCAGATCGTCACGCGGGAAACCCTGCTGCTCGGCCAGGCGGGCGTAGCGGGCGGCTTGCTCGTACTCCTTGAACTCGAACAGCACCATGCCGATGTTGTAGAGCGTGAAGGGCGTGACGCCGGCGGCACTGCCGGCGATCTCCAGCTGGGCCTTGGCCTCGGCCGCGCGGTCACGCCGGAACAGGAAGCGGGCGTAGATCATGCGGGCCACGGCATCGTCGGACTTGTAGATCACCGCGCGCTGGAAATAGCACTCCAGCACATAGCGCATGCCGTTGGGCTTGTCGGTCTTCTCCTTCAGCCCGAGCTGATCGGCCGCAATCAGGGCCTTGTGATGGTTGGGGAAGGCATGCAGGGTGTAGCTGATGTCCTGGCCCAGGGTGCCGGTCTCCCCCCGCAGCAAGGCTTCCACCCGGGGCGTGAAGTGCGCGCGCTCCACGATGTCCAGGGTTTCGCCGCGGCTGACGCGGTAGTCGTAGGGGCCGTAGTGATTGCGCAGCGCGCCACACTGGGCCGGCAGACCCTGGGCCTGGGCTGTTGCGCCCCAGGCGCCCAGCAAGACACCCAGTAGCAGCCCCATCAGGGGCGCGCGCGAGAAAGGAGTCGGTGGCGTGGCGTGCATGGTCATGAGCTTGGCTGTTCTTGGGGGCGGGGCATGCCAGCGGGCGCCGCCGCGGTCGGGTCGCCCTGCTGGCCGGGCGCTGTCTTGCGGGTGAGATGCCGGGCTGCCCGCCCCAGCAGCTCGCGGGCCAGGCCCAGCAGACCGCGCAGGCTGGCCGGGTTGTAGGCCACCAGTCCCCAGCGCGTGCGCCGCGAGGACATCCATTCGCGTTTGTAGCCGTCGTCGCCGATGAGGTAGTCCACCTCGCTGACCTGGTCCACATCCATCACATGCTGCATCAGCCTGGCGGTCAGCAGGGTGCCGGGCGAGTAGCTGCGGAACTCCTCGTCGTAGGCCAGCTTGTAGACATTGGCCTTGCCCTGGCTGACGATCCAGATCTGTGCCGCCACCGGGGTGTCGTTGATCCAGGCCACGCCCAGGCGCAGCCAGCCGCGCTGCGCGGCCATCCGCACCAGGCCGGGGATGAAATGCGGGAAGGGTTCGGCGTTCTTCCAGCTCACGGCGTAGACCCGCTCGTAGGCGGCCAGGCCATGCTCGGCTTCGGCCGGGCTGCACAGGGTTTCCAGGCGCCCGCCGGCGGCGGTGAACTTGCGACCCATGCGGCTGATGGTGCTGCGCAAGCGGCCGTCGCGTTGCCGCAGATAGGCCTCCCAGGGCTCCTGGACCGGCTGGTACCAGTTGCCGAAGCAGAAGTAGGAGAAGCAGGCCAGATTCGCCTGCTTGAGGGCCGACTGCAGGCTGCGAAAGCTCGGGTGTTCCGGCGCCATGGGCGAGAGCTGCAGGCTGCGCAGACCGGGGTGGTCGGCCCGCACGCGGCGCAGCAGCTGGGCCAGCTGGCGGTCGCTCACGCCGGGCTTGAGCGCGGGCGCATGCAGGGCGGTGTAGAAATTGCTGAAAGCGCGGATCTCCCGCCCGGCCGCATCCACCCGCAGGGGCAGCACGGCCGCGGTGGCCTCCCCCTCGCCCAGCACATAGATGCGCAGGCGATCGGCGCCCGGCTCCTGGAAGGTGCTGGCGGCCAGATTGCGGTACCAGTCGGCTCCGAACTGGAAATCGCTCTGCTCGGCCTGCTCCAGCAGATGCAAGGCTCCGGCCGGCAGCTCCTCGAAGCGCTCGAAGACGCGGATGCTCTGCCTGGCCTCACCCGGCTGGCCCGCCCCCTCGGGCGCGAAGCGCAGCAGCTGCCGTGTCGCCCCCAGTCCGGCTGCCAGCGTGCGCAGCAGGGGGTGGCGGTAGAAGCTCAGGTGGCGTATCCAGCGATGGCTGGTCGCCCAGCGCAGCTGGTCCTCGCTGGCGTTGGTGAAGAACTCGAGGCGACCCCCGGGCAGCAGGGAAAAAGCATCCTCCACAAGCTGCTGCAGCTGAAGTCGTCCCGGCGTGTAGGCCGCCAGTTTCTCGTTGTAGGTGGTCTTGAGAATCACGAGTGTGTCCGATTCCTGAATCGTGAGCCTTGAGGCGGCCAGTTCCTCGCCGGCCCAGAGTTCCCAGACCTTGGCCTGGCCGCGTCCGGCCATGTCCAGCATGAGCTCCTGGTAGAGCTGTCGCTGGCTCTCGCTGCTGCCCACGGCGGTGCCCAGGCGTCCCTTCCAGCCCGCCGCTTCCAGCGCCGCATAGCGATCCACGGCGGCCGGCATCTCTGCGGGGCTGGTGATCAGGGCATGGCGCAGCGCCACGCCGTCGTCGGCCGCCCGGTTGTGATAGCGCCGCATCTTCTTGCTGAGGGTGCGGGAGCGGGCGCGCCAGTAGTTGCCGAACTGGCCCCGCAGGTCCACGCTCATGGTCAGGGCGTGGTCCAGGCAATGGGCGCTGGCAAAGCTGCGCACGGCCAGATTGCCGAAGTCCTCGTCGGCGCAGAGCAGATCGATCTGCACCACGCTGCGCGGCAAGGCCCGGAACAGATCCTGCACCAGCTCGGGATCACTGATGAGGGTGGGCCCCAGCGGTGCCTGGGCCGGCAGGAAGCTGCGCCAGACCAGGGCATTGCAGGCCTGCAGCACGCACATGGCCAGGGGCTCGTCCGGCGACTCGGGGGCGCTGGCGATGCACAGGTACTCGTTGCCCTCGGCATAGCTGGCCAGCAAGGCATTGAAGTAGCTGGCGCTCAGCACCGGGTTGGGCCGGTACAGGCGCTGGCGCAGCGCATCCCAGGCCTGGGCATGCTCGCCCAGGGAGCGGTCCAGCCGGTGCAGGGTCCAGCGCGTCGCGCTCATGCGGGGCTCCCCACCGCGGCGCTGGCGCCCAGCACCTCGGCCAGCTGGCCGCCCATCCAGTCCACCTCGCCCTCGTCCAGCCCCTGATGACAAGGCAGATGGATCAGCTGGCTGCGGTAGCGGGCGGACACGGCGCAGTCCGAGACCGCCAGCTCATCCCAACGCCCCAGGGGCAGGCCGCGGTGCTTGAGGGCGAAGAAATGGGGATCGGGCCGCGCCAGCAGCAGGGGAAACATATAGGGCACCCAACCCTCGGGCAACTGCTCGAACAGCGGCCGGCAGTGTGGCAGGGGGCGCACGGCCTCGAGCAGGCGCTGATAGTGGGCGCGGCGGCGGCGGGCAATGCGGCCCGGCTGGCTGTGGCCCAGCAGGCGGGCGGCCCAGGGGGCGCCGCGCAGGGGCAGCTCCTGCAGCTCGAAAGCCGCGGACGGGCCGTCCTCCCGCAGGCGCTGTTCGCAGTCTGCCGTGGCGCCTGTGTGCCCAAGCGCGCGCGCTTCGGGCAGGGGTGCCAGGGCGCGTCGCCGGTAGTCGCGGGCGCCGGACCAGGCGCGCGCCAGGGCCCGCAGCTCGCGGCCACGGGCGGCCTGCAGGGGCGGGCTCGCGCCGGGACCATGTCCTTCGCCCCAGAGCTGTCCCCCTTCGCCGCAGCCGAAGAACTTGTAGGGGCTGGCCACCGACCAGTGGCCCAGATGACCGAGATGGGCGTCCGCGCCGCTCACGATGCCCAGGTGCGAGCAGTCCTCGATCAGGGCCAGACCCAGCTCATCGCACAGGGCGCGCAAGGGTTCGAGGTCCTGCGGGAAACCGAAGTAGTGCGAGACCAGCAGGGCGCGGGGCCGTAGGCGCAGGGCCTCCAGACGCTGGCGCAGCGCCGGCAGCTGGGGACGCAGCTGCTCGTCCAGCGGGTAGAAGTCCACGGGTGCGCCGCGCTGCAGGGCGCCGTCCAGCATGGTGCGGCAGTGATAGGCGGGCGCGAGCAGGCCGCCCTCGGGGCCGACGCCTGCCAGGGCATAGGCCTCGTGCAGAGCGTAGCGTGCCCGCACGAAAAAGCGCGCGGCCACGGCGGCGCCAGCCTCCACGCGCCGGTAAGCCGGATCCAGCGCGTCGGCGTCCGGTGCCAGCAGCAGGCCGGCTTCCAGCGGCGGCATGCTGGGCAGCCGGGCCGGCGGGAAGCGGCAGGGCTCGGGATCGAAGCGCCAGTACTCCATGGCTCAGCCCGCCCGTTGTGCAGGGAAATGCCGGGCGATCCAGTCCAGCAGCTGGGTCGCCACCGCATCGCGCCAGAGCGCGCGCGAGAAGGTGTGGTCGGCCTCGGTCAGATCCTGGCGCTCCAGGCCGGGGCGCTGCAGCAGGCCCTGCCAGTGCGGCGAGCCGGCCGCATGGTCCAGAAATTCCTTGGCCACGAAATCGTCACCGCTGAGCTGCAGCAGCATGGGGCCCAGGAAGGCGCGCCAGGCCCGGGCCATGCGCTCCTGGTAGGGCAGATCGGCGGCTCGGGCGGGCCCGCGCCGGGCTCCCAGCACCTGACGCAGCTTGCCCAGGAACTCGCCCAGGGCCGCCAGGCCGGTGCGGCCGCTCAGGAGCTTGAGCCAGAACTCGCGCTCCCGCAGGCGCTGCAGGTAGTAGTGCTTGACCTGGGTGCGGGCCAGACCCAGCTCGGAGCGCACCCAGGGGTTGAGCAGGACGAGGCCGTCCACGCCCTGGCGCGGCCCCTGGCGGTCCAGATAGAGCAGGATGGCGGATACCGCGTCGCACAGGCCCCAGAGCAGCACATGCCGCAGCTGTGGCCGGGCTTGGCGCAGGGCGGCGATGGCCGCGGCCAGATCGGCGTCCACCTGCTGGAAGTCGCGGGCAGCGCCGCTGGCATCGCCCATGCCCCGGTAGTCGAAGCGCAGGCAGCTGTGACCCTGCCCGGCCAGGGCCCGGGCCAGCAGGACGAACTGGCGGTGGCTGCCGACCCGGTATTGCGGCCCGCCCACCACCACCACCACGCCCACCTCGCTGGCGGGCTCGCCTGCTGCGGGCGTGCTCAGCACGGCGGGCAGGGCCTCGCCCGCGCAGTCCAGCATCAGGGCCTGCTCATGCACGGCAGCGGCGGCCGGCGTCCTCATCGGGTGGCCTCCAGGGCGCGCAGGCTGGCGGCCAGCAGGCCGGGTGCTTCCTCGATCTCGCTGGTCTGCCAGAAGGCGGGCCCCGGCACCAGCTCGGCCTCCAGCTGCCAGCCCGCCTCGCGCCAGCGCTGCTGGCCTTGCTGGGCCACCGGCGTCCATTGGGCCTCGGGCCGGGAGCTGAGCTCCAGCCAGATCAGGCGGGCCGGGGCGGCGCCGGGCGGCGGCTCCAGCTTGGCGCCCTCCAGGCCCTGGGCCAGGGCGGGGGCGAGGCGGTAGCCGGCGATTTCCACCGCTTCGCCGCGTTCCAGGCTTTCACGCAGCCCGGCCATGGCGCCCTTGCCGGCGCCATCCAGCATTTCGCCCGCCACCTTGAGGCGCAGGAACTGTTGCAGCAAAGGCTTGCCCGAGGCTGGGGGCTGCTGCAAGAGCAGATGGGCGGGCGTCTCCAGGCGGCCCAGGGCGGCCGTGGCCAGCAGGCAGCCGGCCCTTAGGCCCCAGAGCCAGAGCGGGGCCGTCGGTGCCTGATCACGCAGCCAGCTGCAGCCGAGCAGGGCATCTTCGACCCAGGCCTCCCAGCTCGCATCGCCGAAGTCACCGCTGCTGTCACCGCAGCCCAGCAGGTCGAGCTGCAGCACCTCGTAGCCGGCCTGGGCCAGGGCGCGCGCCTGCAGGGCCGCCATGCGCCGCGACTTGTTCATCTCCTCGGCAAAGGGGTGCAGATAGAGGATCTGCCCCCGCTTGAGCGGGCCCTGGGCCGGATGGTGAAGGAAAAAGCGCTGACCGCCTTGGCTTGCGGCGTCGAGGAAGAAGGCTCGCATGGGCGGACGCCGCGGGCCTGCGGGCTCAGGGCCGGCGGGCGTGGACGAAGTCGCTCAGGGCGCCGACGGTGGCGAAGGTGGCGCCGTCGATCTCGTCGTCACCGACGCTGATGCCCAGCTGTTCCTCCAGGGCCGTGATCAGGCTGACGACGGCCATGGAGTCCAGCTCCGGAATGGCGCCCAGCAGGGCCGTGTCCCGCGTGTAGGCGGCGCTGCGGCCGTCCAGGCTGAGGACTTCGTCAAGAATGCGGAGAACGTGCGCTTGGGTATCCATGTCGTCGGTACTTTTTTCCGGTCTGCCCCCAGGGCCGGGCTGGGCCTGGTCTGGCCCCCCGTGGGGGTCAGGAAAGCCCCGGGGCGGCCCGCGGCTTTCCTGCTGAGGCGGCGCAGCGCGGCGGATCTGCCCGCAGCCCCCCTCAAGGCTGGCGGCATCTTACCCGTCCGATCCTGTCGTCTTGCAGTCGACAGACCCCTTAGACCGAGGGACTGGGACGCGAATTTCTCACACGCCGATCGCGTAATCTGTGCAGGCTGGCGGGAACATGGTGCAATGCGGGCCCGATAGCGCTGCCATCGCGGGGCCGGCCCCCGCTTCAATCGCCTTGACCTCCCCACAATGAGCATATTCGAGCGTTCCCCAGCGGCTGCCGTTCCCGATGCCAGCCTTCTTCATGAACTGCCTCTGCGCCAGGCGCGGCTGCGCCCCGAGGCGCCGGCCCTGAGCTATGGCGGGCAGACTTTGAGCTATGGCGAGCTGGGCGCTCAGATCGAGGGCATGGCCGCCGGTCTGCTGCTCCTGGGCCTGGGTCGCGGCGAGCGGGTGGCCATCTATCTGGAAAAGCGCTTCGAGACCGTGGTGGCCAGCTTTGCCGCGCCGGCGGCGGGCGGGGTCTTCGTGCCGCTCAACCCCCTGCTCAAGCCCGAGCAGGTGGGCTTCATCCTGCGCGACTGCGATGTGCGGGTGCTCATCACCTCGCCCGACCGCCATGCCCTGCTGCGCGAGGTGCTGCCCGAGTGCCCGGCCCTGCGCAGCGTGGTGCTGACCGATGGCGAGGACTGGCAGCGCCTGCTGGCCACGCCGCCACAGGCCGGGCACCGCGTGATCGACGCGGACCTCTGCGCCATCCTCTACACCTCGGGTTCCACCGGCCGCCCCAAGGGCGTGGTGCTGTCCCACCGCAATATGGTCACCGGGGCCAAGAGCGTGGCGTCCTATCTGGGCAACCACGAGCAGGACATCCTGCTGGCCGCCTTGCCCCTGTCCTTCGACGCCGGCTTCAGCCAGCTGACCACGGCCTTCCATGTGGGCGCCAAGGTGGTCCTGCTGAACTACCTGCTGCCGCGCGATGTGCTCAAGGCCCTGGAGCGCGAGCGCATCACGGGTCTTACGGCCGTGCCGCCGCTCTATATCCAGCTCACCCAGATGGACTGGCCGGCCGCGATCAACGAGCGCCTGCGCTACTTTGCCAACACCGGTGGCCGCATGCCGCGTGAGACCCTGCAACTGCTGCGCGAGCGGGTGCCCGCGGCCCAGCCCTTCCTGATGTACGGCCTGACCGAGGCCTTCCGCTCCACCTATCTGCCGCCCGAGGAAGTGGATCGCCGGCCCGACTCCATCGGCAAGGCGATTCCGAATGCCGAGATCCTGGTGCTGCGCGAGGACGGCACGGAATGCGCGCCCGAGGAGCCCGGCGAACTGGTGCACCGCGGCCCCCTGGTGGGCCAGGGCTACTGGAACGACCCCGAGAAGACCGCCGAGCGCTACAAGCCCCTGCCGGCCGGCGTGGGCGGGCGTGAGGCCGGTCTGCAGCTGCCCGAGTACGCCGTGTTCTCGGGCGATACCGTGCGCCGCGACGCCGAGGGCTTTCTCTACTTCATCGGCCGGCGCGACGAGATGATCAAGACCTCGGGCTACCGGGTCAGCCCCACCGAGGTGGAGGAAATCCTCTACGCCACCCAGCTGGTGGGCGAGTGCGTGGCTTTTGGCGTGGACCACGCCAGCCTGGGCCAGGCCATCCAGGTGATTGCCACCGCGCCCGTGGGCGCCGAGAGCCTGGACCTGGCCGCCCTGCAGGCCGAGTGCCGCAAGCGCATGCCCGCCTATATGGTGCCGGCCGGCATCGAGCAGCAGGCCGGCCCGCTGCCCCGCAATCCCAACGGCAAGATCGACCGCAAACTCCTGTCCACCGCCTGGGTGGAAAAGCATCTATGAGCGAAAGCGCCCCTGTCAGCAACAAGCCCGTCCACACGCCCATGGCGCAGTTCCCGGTGGAGGGGGGCGAGCTGATCGTCGGCGGTCAGCCGCTCTCCCGCCTGGCCGCCCGGGTGGGTCAGACCCCCTTCTATGCCTATGACCGCGGCCTGCTGCGCCAGCGCGTGGCCCAGCTGCGCGCGGCCCTGCCGGCGGCCATCAAGCTGCACTACGCCATGAAGGCCAATCCCATGCCGGCCCTGGTGGGCCTGATGGCGGGCCTGGTGGACGGCATCGATGTGGCCTCCAGCGGCGAGCTCAAGGTGGCCCTGGACGCCGGGGCCGACCCCGCCGAGATCAGCTTTGCCGGCCCGGCCAAGCGCGACAGCGAGCTGCGCCAGTCGGTGGCGGCCGGCGTGCTGGTGAATGTGGAGTCCGCCCGCGAGCTGCCCGTGCTGGCCGAGGCCTCCCAGGCCCTGGGCCTGCCGGCGCGCGTGGCCCTGCGGGTGAACCCCGACTACGAGCTCAAGGGCTCGGGCATGAAGATGGGCGGCGGCCCCAAGCAGTTCGGCATCGATGCCGAGGCCCTGGGGCCGGTGCTGGCCGAGGTGGGCCGCCTGGGCCTGGCCTTCGAGGGCTTTCACCTCTTTGCCGGCTCGCAGAACCTCAAGGCCGAGTCCATCTGCGAGGCCCAGCTCAAGTCCTATGAGCTGGCCCTGCGCCTGGCCGAGCAGGCACCCGCACCCGTCAAGTTCCTGAACCTGGGCGGCGGCTTCGGCATTCCCTACTTTCCGGGCGAGACCCCGCTGGACCTGGCGCCCATCAGCGCCAATCTGCAGGCCCTGGTGGAGCGCGCGGCGCGCGATCTGCCCCAGGCCAGCCTGGTGATCGAGCTGGGCCGCTACCTGGTGGGCGAGGCCGGGGTCTATGTGGCCCGGGTGCTGGACCGCAAGATCTCGCGCGGCCAGGTCTATCTGCTCACCGATGGGGGGCTGCACCACCATCTCTCGGCCTCGGGCAATTTCGGCCAGGTGATCCGCAAGAACTACCCCGCCATGCTGAGCCAGAACCGCGGCGAGACCCGGCGCGAGAGCGCCTCGGTGGTGGGCCCGCTGTGCACGCCGCTGGATCTGCTGGCCGACAAGATGGAGCTCACGGCCGCCGAGCCCGGCGATCTGGCCGTGATCTTCCAGTCCGGGGCTTATGGCGCCAGCGCCAGCCCGCACAACTTCCTGGGCCACGGGGCCTGCCCCGAGATCCTGGTCTGAGCCGGGATAGGGACAGGGCAGGGCGGCTCAGTCCGCCAACTCAGTCCGCCAACTCGTAGAGCGCCGAGCCATCGGCGCGACGCTCCACCAGCTTCACGGCCGGGGTGCGTGCCAGGTGCTGGATGCCACCGGCGCCGGAGACAAAGCGCAGCTTGACGCCCGGCACGGGCAGGATGCGCCAGTTGCCGTCGGCGCTGGGGTTGAAGGTCTTGGCGCTGGCCAGGTACTGGGCCACGGTCTCGCGGTTCTCGTCCGGCGCGTCCACCACGATGCGCTCGCCGCTGAGCGCCGGGAAGTTGCCGCCGCCGCTGGCGCGGTAGTTGTTGGTCACGACCAAGAACTCCGCCTTGGGGTCCACGGCCTGGCCCTGGTAGCGCAGATTCACGATGCGCTGCCCCTGCGCCTCGGTGCGCTGGCCCTCGGCCGTATAGCGGGCGGGCTGGCTCACATCGATCTCGTAGCTGACGCCCTCGATCATGTCGAAGTTGTAGGAGCGGAAGGCCGGCTCCAGCAGCTCCTGGGCGGCCGGTCCCTGGGGATCGATGCGGCGGAACTGGCCGGCCGACATCTCCAGCCACTCGCGCAGCTCGGCGCCGCTGACCTTCACCACCTTGACGGTGTTGGGGTAGACGTAGAGGTCGGCCACATGCTTGATGGCCACCGGGCCGGCCGGGATGTCGGTGTAGTTGCCCGTGCCCTGGCGGCCGCCGGACTTGAAGGGGGCCGCGGCCGAGAGCAGGGGCAGCTTCTCGTAGGCCGTGCCCTGCACCGCGCGGCGGGCGTAGGCCAGCTGGGCCTGGGCCACCAGCTGCACCGAGGGGTCGTCCCCCACCTGGGCGAAATAGCTGTGGATGGGGGCCTCGGTGGTGGCCACCTGGCTGCGCACATAGTCCAGCGTGGCCTGGTGCTCGGCGACAATGGCGCGGCCCACGGCCGGATCGGCCTCCACCAGGGACTGGCGGGTGGCGCGGTTGAAGATGGGGCGGATCTCGGCGCGGCTGCCCTGCACCTGCCAGCGGCCGCCGGCATCGCTCAGGCGCAGATCGATCACGCCCAGATGGTCGCCCCAGCGCCCGGGCATCACGGCCGGCACACCGTAGAGCGTGCCGCGCGCCAGGTCCACGCCGGGGAAGCTGGCGAAGGCGGGGCCGGGGAACTCGGCATGGGCATGGCCCAGCAACAGCACATCCACGCCCGGCACCCGGGCCAGCTGGGCGGCGACGTTTTCGGCCATGCGGGGCTGCTCATGCTTTTCGATGCCGCTGTGGGCGATGGCCACCACCAGATCGGCGCCGCGCGCACGCATCTCGGGCACCAGGCGCCGGGCGCTCTCCACGATGTCCAGGGCGCGCACCTTGCCCTCCAGGTTCTGGCGGTCCCAGAGCATGATCTGGGGCGGCACAAAGCCGATCACGCCGATCTTGAGCGCTCGCTCGGCGCCGCGCTCATCCCGCAGGCGCCGCTCCAAGATCACATAGGGTGTGAAGGCGGGCTGGCCGCTGGCAGCCTCCACCACATTGGCGCTCACATAGGGGAACTGCGCGCCGGCCATGGCCTGGCGCAGAAAGGGCAGGCCGTAGTTGAACTCGTGGTTGCCGATATTGGCGGCGTCCACGCCCAGCTGGTTCAGCACCTTGTAGGCCGGATGCACCTCGCCGCGGGGCAGGGGCCGCACGCGGGCAATGTAGTCGCCCAGGGGATTGCCCTGCAGCAGGTCGCCGTTGTCGAAGAGCAGGCTGTTGGGCGCCTCGGCCCGCGCCGCCTTGATCAGGGTGGCGGCCTTGGCCAGGCCGTATTCCTCGGTGGGGCGGTCCTGGTAGTAGTCGTAATTGAGCAGATTCATGTGCACATCCGTGGTCTGCAGGATGCGCAGCTGGAGCTCGGCGGCCTGGGCGCTGAGCAGGCCCGCGCCCAGCAGGGCGGCGGCCAGAAGGCGCAGGGGCGCGCGGGTCGTGAACAGGGGGCGGGGGCGGGCGGCATGAGTCATGGCGGCGGATGCTAGCAGCCGCGCCGTCCCGGGCAAGCCGCCCAGGCCTCAGGGCAGGAAGAGCTCGAACACCGCGCCGCCCTCGGGATGGTCGCGCAGCCGGCTGCGGCCCTGGCGGCCGTGGTTGACGTGGGCGCGGGCCACCTCCTCGCAGACGCGCAGGCCCAGGCCCGTGGAGGTGCTGCCGGGGGCCTCGTCACGCAGACCCGGGCCGTCGTCGCGCACCCAGAAGCGCAGCCAGCCATCCTCCACGTCCAGGCCCAGGGTGACGCGGCTGCGGGCAAAGCGCAGGGCGTTGTAGAGCGCCGAGTCCAGGGCCAGATGCACCAGGGGGCGGTCGTAGAACCAGAAGGGCGGGTTGGCGTCCAGCTGCTGGGCCACCTGCAGGCGGCCGTGCACCAGCATCTCGGCGTCGGCCGCCAGCTCCATCAGCATCAGGTCGGGCATCTCCTCGCCGGGGCTGGCGCGCAGGCCGCCTTCCTCGATGGCGCGGTGCACGGTCAGGAACTCCATCAGGCGCCGGGTCAGCATCAGGGCCTGCTCATTGGCCTGCTGGGCGTGGCGGTGGGCGGCCTCGGGCAGGGGCAGGCGTCCCAGCTTGGCCAGCTCATCGGTCAGGATGGCCAGGCGGTTCTTCAGGTCGTGCACCACCAGGGCGCTGAGGCGGGGATCCAGACCGGTGGGCGTGCTCATGCCGCTTGGCTCAGGCGCCGCTGCCCGCACGCTCGCGGAAAAACTTGCGGGCAGCGGCCACCCGGTCGTGGTTGGGGTGGCGCTGCTCCAGGCGTTCCAGCAGCTCGCGGGCGCGCTCGCGGTGCTCTTGCCGGGCCGCGGGCTCCACGGCGGGGCGGCCCATGGCGATCAGGTGCAGGGTGCAGAGTTCGATCAGCACATTGAAGTTCTGTGGCGAGCGCAGCAGCGCTTGCTCGCCGATCTCCAGGGCCTGGGCCAGTTCGCCGCTGCGCTTGGCGCGTTGCAGATCGCCCATGACCTGGGCCACTTCCTCGCTGGCACGCGCGATCAGGGCGCGGCATTCGTCCTCGGCCGGCGTGCCGACGGCGGCGCGCAGGGCGCTGGCCATCAGCAGGGGCTTGTCACCATGGTTGCGGGCCACCTCGGCAATCAGCTGCTGGCCCAGCTCCGGATGGGCGGTGTTCAGGGCGCTGCGCGCCAGCAGCAGCTTGGACGGGCCGTCCAGCTCGGCGCCGTCGGACGCCAGCTTGGCGGCCACCTCGTCCATCAGGGCCGTGGCGGCGGCCTCATTGCCCAGCTGCTGCTGGGCCTGGGCGCTCAGGGCCTTGGCCAGCAGGCGGGCCGAGCCTTGTTCAGCAAAGCGCTTGCCCAGTTCGGCGGCCAGGGTGGCGGCCCGCAGGGGCTCGCCGCTGTCGAGCAGGGCCTGGGTCAGCAGCACGCTATCCTCCGGGCTCGGGCTCACGGCCTGCCGGTTCTTCGAGACGGCCTGCTCCAGGGCCTTGAGGGCCAGCTCGGTCTCGCCGGCGGCCAGTGCCAGCCCGCCCAGGCGGGTCTTGCGCTTGGCATTGGGCACCAGATCGGCCACGGTGCGGGCGGTGGACAGGGCCAGCTCGGCGTCGCCCTGTTCCTCGGCGATCTCCAGCAGGGTGTCATAGGCCCCGGCAAAGCTGGGCTGGCTGCGGGTGAGCTGCTCCAGCGAGGCCCGGGCGGCCTCGGGCCGGCCCAGGGCGCGCTGGGCCTGGGCGTGGCCCAGCCGGGCCCATGCCAGCTCCGAGTTCAGGTCCAGGGCCTGGCCGTAGCAGGCCAGGGCCTCGTCGAAGCGGGCCAGCCGCATCAGGGCCAGGGCCTTGTGCTTGAGGCCCTCGGTGGAGAGCGCATCGCCGCGCTTGATATAGACCTCGGCCTCCACCAGCACCTGCTCCCACTGCTGGGCGTCGCTGGCCAGCAGCAGGGGGGCCAGGGCTTGCTTGCGCGCCGTCAGACCCTCGATATAACGGGCGAGCAGCTGGTCGGTGAAGGGCTTGACGATGTAGCCGTCGGGCATGAAGTCGCCCGCGGCCATGATGTCGGTGCGCAGGGCATTGGCCGTGATGTAGATCCAGGGCGCGACGGGGCTGAGCAGGCGCTCGCCGCGGGCGGCTTCCAGCAGCTGCTGGCCGTCGGGGCCTTCGCCCAGGTTGTAGTCGCTCAGGACCAGGTCGATGCTCTCGCCGCGCAGCAGGCGCAAGGCCTCGGCGGCGTTGGCGGCCAGCAGCACATGGCGAAAGCCCAGGCGGAAGAGGGACTCCCGCACGATGTGCCGCACCTGCTGCTGGTCGTCGATCACCAGCACCTGCATGGCGCTGCTGGGCTTGACGGCGCGGGGATTGTTCATCGTGGCCGCAGCTTAGGCCCTGCGAGCGAATCGGACAACCGGCGAACGGCCCTGGGCCGGCTTTGCGCTGCTTTTCGGGGCTTTCCCCAGGGCCGTGGCCGGCTACCGTGCAGCCCGCCATGTCCAAGGCCCCGGTGTGAGGCAAGACATGGCCCTGTCACGACACACACTGATCGAGGGAGAAAGACCGATGACCCAACACCCCGCCTATGGCGCCACGGCCGTGCGGCCCGACATTCCCAGCCTGCCGCAGAGCCAGAGCCCCGAGGCCCGGGAGGCGCGCCGCTTCCAGCTCTCGCTGGCGCGCACCGAATACAACTATATGCAGAGCTATCTGGAGGGCGTGCCGCTCTCGGCCGATCTGCCGCAGTCCGAGAAGTTCAACCCGGCCTACGAGGCCCAGGTGCTGCAGGTCTTTCTGGTGCTGAGCGCCAATTTCCAGCGCGCCGTGCTGCGCCTGCTGGAGCGCGAGCTCAACGCCGACCTGCCCGAGGCCGCCCTTCAGCGGGTGCAGCAATGCTATGAGCAGCTCAAGAAGGACCTGGGCGGCTGGCACCCGGGCCGCGACATCAAGGATCTGCTGGCCTTCTTCGAGGCCCTGGCGGCCCTGCCCGTGGCGCTCAAGGACCTGATGCGCCTGCCCGGCGATCTGCTCAAGATGGCCACGGGCCTGGATGCGGTGTTCAAGGACTTTGCGGCCAACGGCCCCACGGCCTTCCTGAAGTCCACGCTCTACGACATGCTCAACACCAGCGAGGGCCGCGACTATCTGCTGCCGCGCTCCCTACAGGACTACCGCGATCTGATGCAGGACCTGCCCCAGCCCCTGATGCTGGAGATCGCCCGCCAGGACTGGATGCCCGCCACGCCGGCCGAGCCCTGCGAGCAGGACTGGTTCTTCGGCTGGCTGCAGACGGCGGGTTTCAACACCACCTTGCTGCGCGCCGTGGTGAGTCAGCCGGCGCCGGGCAGCCAGCAGATGGCCCTGGCCGAGCTGCTGCACAAGATGCCGGTGAGCGATGCCCTGCTGCGGGCCGAGCTGGGCCCGGGCGCCCCCGGCCTGGCCGAGGCCGCGGCGCGCGGCCGCCTCTTCGTGGTGGACTACGCCCTGCTGGAGGGCGCCTGGGCCGACAAGCTCAACGGCCGCCAGCGCTATCTGGCCGCGCCCATCGCGCTCTTCTACTGGAACCCGCTGCCGCCGGCCGGCTACCCGCCCTGCGCCGAGGGTGTGCTCCAGCCCCTGGCCATCCAGCTGGCTCAGCAGCATGAGGCCGAGAGCGCGCCCATCTTCAGCCCGCGCGATAGCGCCGGCGCCAACGATGCCGGCGGCTACAAGTGGCAGCTGGCCAAGCATTTCGTCAATGTGGCGGCGGCCATCCAGCATGAGTCCATCGCCCATCTGGGCAACTGCCATCTGGTGATCGAGCCCATCGTGGTGGCGGCGCACCGGCAGCTGGCCGTGCAGCATCCCCTGCTCAAGCTGCTGGAGCCGCATTTCCGCTTCACCATCAATATCAACGACTCGGCCATCCACAGCCTGATCATGCCCGGCGGCGTGGTGGCCTGCAATGTGGGGCCGGCCATCGAGTGCACCCTGGACATGCTGGCCAAGGCGCGCAGCGAATGGCGCTGGGATGAGAACCACCCCGAGCGCCTGTTCGCGCTGCGCGGCGTGGAGCGGCTGCAGCCCTTTGCCTTCCGCGAGGACACCTTGCTGCTGTGGCGCGCCATCCATGAGTTCGTCGGGCGCTATCTGCGCCTGTACTACCGCAGCGATGCGGACGTGCGCGCGGACGAGGAGCTGCAGGGCTTTGTGGCCGAGCTGGTGGACCCGCGCTACGCCGGCTTCCAGGGCCTGGGCGGCCTGGTGCCCAGTGGCGATCCCAAGCGGCCCTGGCGCCTGGAGAGCCTGGACTATCTGATCGAGATGGTGGCCCAGATGATCTACATCGCCGGCCCCCAGCACGCCTCGGTGAACTATGCCCAGTACCCGCTGATGTCCTACGCGCCCAGCGTCACCGGCAGCCTCTACCAGCCCGCGCCCACGCGCTCCACCCGGCTGGAGAGCGAACAGGACTGCCTGCCCTGGTACCCGCCGCTGGACCTGGCGCTGTACGGCCTGTCCTTCGAGTACCTGCTCAGCGGGGTGCAGTACGACCGCCTGGGCCAGTACGAGCACAACCCGCGCGATCCCTATTTCGCCGACCCGCGGGTGGCACCCCTGGTGGCGGACTTCCAGTCTGCCCTGTCCCTGGCCGAGATCGAGATCCGCAAGCGCAACCAGGGCCGGCCCATGCCGTACCCCTTCCAGCTGCCTTCGCAGATCCCCAACAGCATCAGCATCTGAGCTTGCTGCCCTTGCAGCGCTGGTCGTTGACGGGCCGAGCGCCGGGCCGCCCCAAGCCGGCCCGGACGTCCCCTCGGGGACCGTCCACGCCTTCGGGCGTGGACGAGGGGCTCAAACGCCAGCCCAGCGCCGCCGCCCCTCCCGCTTGGCCCGGTACAGGGCCTGGTCGGCGGCAGCCAGCAGCTGCTCGGGCCTGGCGTCCGCGTCGGCGGTCTGGCAGGCCAGGCCCAGGCTCAGGCTCACATGCGGGGCCACGCTGGACTGGGCGTGGGCAAATCCCAGGGCCTCCACCGCGTCCAGGCAGGCCTGGGCCAGGTGCTGGGCGGCGGCCAGGTCGGTGCCGGGCAGCAGCAGGGCGAACTCCTCGCCCCCATAACGGGCCAGCAGATCACCGGCCCGGCTGGCCACGGCCTGCAGGCACTCGGCCACGGCCTTGATGCAGCGGTCGCCTTCCAGATGGCCGTAGTGGTCGTTGAACTGCTTGAAGAAGTCGATGTCCATCATCAGCAGGGCCAGGGGGCTGCCCTGGCGCTGGCTGCGGCGCCATTCCAGCTGCAGGCGCTCGTCGAAGGCGCGGCGGTTGGCCACGCCGGTGAGCCCGTCGCGCATGCTCATCTGGCGCAGCTCCTCGGTGCGCAGCGCCACCTTGTTCTCCAGGCTCTCGTAGAGCCGCGCATTCACCAGCGAGACGGCGGCCTGGCTGCTCAGGAGCTCCAGGCTCTGCAGGTGCCGGGTGGTGAAAGCGTTCTCCAGGCGCTGGTGCTCCATATAGACCAGAGCCACCAGCTTGCCCTGGCTGAGCACGGGCAGGCAGATCACCGAGCGCGGTGCTCGCTGGCGCAGGTAGACGCTGTGGGCAAAACGCTCATCCCGCTCGGGGCGGTTCAGCACCAGGGTGCGTCGGGTCAGGCGCACGAAGTCGATCAGGGCGCTGGGCAGCAGGGCCTGGCCCTGATCGCCCAGCTCGCTCAGCGGCATGCACAGGCGCTGCGAGGCCAGCTGGCCGTCCTCGCCCAGGCCGCCGATGGCCTCCACCACCAGCGCATCCTCGTCCTCCAGCACGATGGCGCCGCGCTCGGCCCCGGCATGCTGCAGCAGCACGCCCAGCATCTGGGGCAGCAGGGTGTCCAGATGGATCTCCTGGGCCAGCAGCTGGTTGGCCTTCATCAGCGCGTGCAGATCGATGCTGAAGCCGCTTTCCAGCGGGTCGCGATAGCTGCCACCACTGCTGCCACTGCCCCCGCTGCTGCGGCTGGCGCTGCCGCGCCGCGCCAGGCCGCGGCCCAGGCCGAAGGGCAGCTGGGGCCACTGGTCTTCCAGCTGCCGGCATTTCACCAGGGCGCCCCAGCGCTGGAAGTGGTAGTGGGCCTCGCGCAGGAAATGGCTGGCCAGCTGGGGCTGGCCCAGACCCATCCAGAAGCGGCCATAGGCCTCGTTGGCCAGGCCGGCGGCGGTGGTGAAGCCGGCCACCTCGGCCGACTCGATGGCCCGCACATAGAGGCTCATGGCCGAGCGCTCCTCGCCGCGCGCGCGGGCCAGCTCGGCGGCGATCAGGTCGCGCTTGTGGGCGAAGTTGGCGGTGCAGCCCTCGGCCCAGGTCTCGAAGCGGTCCAGCAGGCCCTGGGCCTGGACCAGGGCCTGGCTGGCGTCTTCCGCAAAGCCCTCGCGCAGCCAGCCCAGGGCGGCGTAGAAACTGCCTTCCACCACCGAGGGGCTGTCGGGCAGGCAGGCCGCGACCACAGGCAGGCGCGGCAGGGCCAGGCGCCAGCTGGCGGCATCGCCCATCAGATAGGCGTGGCGCAGCTGGGCCACGCTGTAGAGCGCCAGCGGGATGGAGGGCGGCGCGTCGGGGCGGTGGAAGAGCTCGCTGCTGAGGCAGTCCTCGCTGTCCAGGCTCAGGGGCGAGAGGGTCTGGCCGCGCAGCGCGCGCAGGGGCTGCAGCACGCCATGGCGCAGCATGGCCTCGGTGGCGCCCTGGCGGGTCTTGAGCAGGAACTTCAGGCTGTGCTCGCAGCGCGTCTGCAGGTCGGCCAGCTCATGGCCCAGGGCCAGGCGGTTGACCTGGCCCAGCAGGGCGCAGTAGCCGGCGTCCAGCGGGTTCAGGCCGCTCTGGCCCATCTCCACGCCGCGGTCCAGCTTGGCCAGGGTTTCGCTGAGCGGGTCACACCAGTGCTGGTAGAAGGCCGAGAAGTACTGGTAGATGCTCAGGCGCACATGGGCGTTGTCGCGCTGCTCGGCCAGGCGCATGGCCAGGCGGCCCAGGGCATGGCATTGCGGATAGGGCTTGCCCATGGCCGCGCTGGCGCTCATATAGGCGGCGTGGGCGATGCAGCTGTAGTCGTTCTGCCCATGGCGCAGCGTGGTCTGCAGCATGCGGCTGGCGTTCAGCACATAGGCGCCCAGGCGAGCGCACTGGTAGCTGGCATAGGCCATGGCATTGCACAGCTGCATCTCCAGGCGGTGCAGGGGCGAGGCCATGTCGGGCGCGTGCAGCACCGCGTCCAGACCGCGCTCGGCCAGCAGGGCCTCGGTGGCGGCGTACTCAGCCGGGAACAGGGCCATGGCGCCGGCATCGTCCGGGAAGGGGCGGTCCAGCTGGGCCAGCGCATCCTGGATCACCGCATAGGCATCGGTGAAGCGGCCCTGGATGTGGTACTGGTCCACCTGCACCAGCTGCAGGGCCAGGCGGCCCGCCAGATCCGGACAGGCCGCCAGGGCCTCGGGGTAGAGCCGTTCGGCGGCTTCGAAATGACCGGCCAAGTACTCGGCCTCGGCCAGGGCCTGGTAGAGGACCAGGGTCTGGGCGGGTTCGGTCTGCCAGGACCCGGGCGCCCGCAGGGCCATGGCCTGGCGCAGCAGGGCCACGGCCGCGTCATGCGCCGAGGCGGCCTTGGCCCGCAGGCCGGCGCGCAGGTTCAGGGCCAGCAGCTGGGCGCGCTCGGTCTCCTCATCGATCAGGTGCACGGCCTGGTTCAGGCAGTCCAGGATCACGAAGAGGCGCTGTTCCAGCTCGGCCTCGCCACAGGCGGCCAGCAGGCGGCGGCCGCAGCGCAGCAGCAGGGCGGGCAGCTCGGCGGCCGGGGTCAGGTCGTGCGCGGCCTGCTGCACGCGGTCGTGCAGAAAGCGGTAGCGCGCGCTCTCCAGCAGCTCGGGGCTGTGCTCGAACTTGTAGTCCTCGCCCAGGGGCAGCAGCAGGCCGGCCTGCAGGGCGGGGCGCAGCTGCTCGGCGCTGCGGGCTGCATCCTGCCCGCTCAGGGCCATCAGCTCGCGCAGGTCCACGCGCTCCCCCAGCAGGGCGGCCTGGGCCAGCAGGGCCTGGGTATCGGCGGGCAGCTCGCGCAGGCGCTGCAGCATCAGGGTGACGACGTTGTCCGTCATCTCGCGCTGGCGGATCTGGGCCAGGTCCCAGCGCCAGGCGCCCTGGCGGCGCCCGTAGTGCAGATCGCCATGCGCATGCAGGCTGCGCAGGAACTGGCCCAGGAAGAAGGGGTTGCCTCGGGTCTTCTCCATGCACAGCTCGCTGAGCTCGGCGGCGGCCTCGGGCCGGCAGTGCAGGGTGTCGGCCACCAGCTGACCCACACTGGCGGCGTCCAGGGCTTCCAGCTTGAGCGTGTGCAGGGGGCTGGGCTCGGCGCGCGCCAGGGCCTGCATCAGCTGCCGCAGGGGATGGGCCTCGTCCACCTCGTTGTCGCGGTAGGCGCCGACGATGAGCAGGCTGCAGGCCGCCGCGTCTTCGGCGCTCCCCTCGAGCAGCTGGCGCAGCAGGCGCAGGCTGGGCACGTCCACCCACTGCAGATCGTCCAGGAACAGGGCCAGGGGATGGGCCGGCCGGGCCAGCGCATGCAGGAACTGGGTGAAGGCGATGTGCAGGCGCTGCTCGGTGTCCGCCGGCGGCAGGGATGCGGGGGCGGGCAGGGGGCCGGTGAGCAGGGCCAGATCGGGCAGCAGGGCGCCCACCACCGCGGCGTTGTCGCCCAGCCCCTGCAGCAGCAGGGTGCGCCAGTGCTGGCGGCGCTCGCGGCCTTCGGCGGCCAGCTGCTGCAGCAGCTGGCGCAGGGCCTGGCCCAGGGCCGCATAAGGGGCGTTGCGGCTGTACTGGTCGCACTTGCCGCGCAGGAAGTAGCCGCGCTCCGAGGCGACGGGGCGCTGCAGCTCGCCCACCAGGGCGGTCTTGCCTACGCCCGAGTAGCCGCCCACCAGCAGCAGCTCGGGCCGGCCTTGGCGGGCGCGCTCGAAGGCCTGGCCCAGCTGGCGGCTGGCCGCTTCCCGGCCATAGAGCTTCTGGGCGATGCACAGGCGCTCGGGGATGTCGGCCAGGGCCAGCTCGAAAGGCTCGATGCGGCGCTGCTGGCGCCACTGGGTGAGGCAGTGGTTCAGGTCCTGCAGCAGGCCGTAACTGCTCTGGTAACGGTCGTCGGGGTGCTTGGCCAGCAGCTTGTGCACCAGGGCCGAGAGCGCCGGTGGCAGCTCGGGGTCCCGCTCGTGCAGCGGCGCAGGGTTCAGGGCCAGCTGCGCATGCAGCAGCGCGATGGGGTCCTCGAAATGGAAGGGCTTGCGCCCGCCCAGCAGCTCATAGAGGCTCACGCCCAGGGAGTAGAAGTCGCTGCGGTGGTCCAGCTCCAGGCCGGTGCGGCCGGTCTGCTCGGGCGAGACATAGTCCAGGGTGCCGCGCAGGGCCTCGCCGGGCTCCAGCTGCTGGCTCGCCCCCAGCGGGTTCAGGGGGACGGCCAGGGCGAAGTCGCAGAGCTTGAGGCGCAGGCCGGCCAGGTCCACCAGCACATTTTTGGGCGCGATATCACCGTGGATCAGGCCCTGCTGGTGCACGGCGCTGACGGCCTGGCAGAGCTGCACGGCCAGGGTCAGACGTTCTTCCAGATTCAGCGACTGGCGCTCGATCAGCTGGGCCAGGCTGCAGGCCGAGAAGTCCTCCAGCACCAGCACCGGGCGCCGCTCGGACTCCAGCAGGTCCAGCGCGCGGATCACCCAGGGCGAGTCCAGACGCTGCAGCACCGCATGCTCGTGCCGCCAGCGCGCCACCACGGCCGCCGAGGGCTGCTCGCCATCCAGGTACTTGAGCACCACCGTCCGGCCCTCGGGGCTGCTGGCGCGCGCCACCACGGTGGCGCCGTTGGCGTAGATCAGCTCGTGCAGACGGTAACCGGCAATATGCATGTGACGGGCGCGGCGGGCGGCAAGGCCGGATGCCGCCTGGGGCAGAAAAGGCAGGGGTCCAGGAAAAGACTTGCCGATTCGCGCGTGCGCCTCGGCAGGGTGCCGCCGAGTGTCGCAAATTAACGTTACATCTGTGGACCGAGCTCCCCCAAAAGCGGGATTTATTCGCCCAGGGAAAACCATAGTCCCCGGGGGGGCGCCGAAGCCGGCTCAGAGCACCATGCGGACCGGGCTGACCCGGGGCAGGAAAATGGTCCAGTCCCAGTGCTGGCCCAGGCGGCCGGTCTCGGGCTGTCCGGCCGGCGCCGCGGTCTGGTATTCCCAGCCGAACTGGGCCTGGGGCAGCGGGGCGGCCGCGCGCAAGAGGCGAACGCCGGGGCGGCCGGCCAGGTCTGCTTCCAGCGAGCCCGACGCGGGGCGGGGCACGGGCTGCGCCTGGCCGTTGGTGAACTCCAGATAGCGGCCGGCCGCGGTGCTGAAGTTCAGCACCTGGTAGGCCGGCCCCCAGTGGCGGTGCATGACCTCGCCGGCCTGCAGATGCTGGGGCGAGCGCTGCAGGCCGCGCGCCACATGGATGGTGTGGGCCCAGACCACGGCCTTGCGCCCGGGGTAGAGCCGCTCCATCAGCCAGATGGCATTGGCACCCATGGCGTTGTCGCGCGGGTTCTCGCGGCCATCGCTCCAGAGATTGCGGGCCTGGGCCTCCAGGCTCATCGCGACCTGGGCCCACCAATGCGGCCCTTGCGGGGCCATGGTGGCGGGCGTGCTGGCCGCCAGCAGGGCGCCCTGCATGGCCTGCACATGAGCCAGGAACTCGCGCTGCTCGGCGGCTTGCGGCGCCTGGCGCGAGAGTGCCAGCAGGCCCGGCACCAGGGCCTGGACCCGTGCCCAGCCCGGCCCCTGCGCCAGCTCGGGCCGGCCCGCATCGGTCAGGGCCTGGGCCAGGCCCGGGGCCATGCGCGCCTGGCTCAGCGCGCCGCTGTGCTGGCTGTCGATGCCGGCCAGCAGCAGGGGGCGCTCGCTGCGCTGACGCTGCTCCAGATAGCGCAGCAGGGCGCGGCCCTCGGCACTCTTGGAGTACATGAAGAAGATATTGCCGGGCGCCTGCTCCACCAGGCCGCGGCCGGCGGCCAGGTCCTGGGCCAGCAGGCCGGTGTCAAGAAAGCCGCTTTCCAGCAGCAGCAGGTCGAAGCCCTGCTGTTCGTGCAGATAGCGCAGCAGGCGCAGCTTGTAGGCGAACTCCTCGTGCGCGCCATGGGTCTGTTCGCCCAGGGCCAGCACGCGCACCCCCGCCAGGCCCCGGCCCAGGGGGGCGAGGTCGGCAAAATCGTCCTCGGCCAGGCAGGCGTCGGGCCCAGGTGGCAGGGTGCGCAGCGGCCATTGCTGCCAGCGCGCCGCTGAAGGCTTGGGAGCGGCGCGGCCCGCAAGCGGGGCCATCAGGCCAAGACTGAGAAGCGCGAGGGTGAGGCGGCGGGAGGCTGGCATGCGTGGAGCTCTCGGAGCGGTGAAGGCCGGCGCATGCTAGCCCTCCTTGCCTAAAGCTCGCCTAAAGGTCGTGGCGGCTACGGCTCGGCCGCGCCCCAGCGCGCCAGGCTGCGGGTGATGAAGGCCTGCAGCTTGGGCAGGCGCAGCCGGTCGGCCGGGTAGAGCAGGTGCACCGGCCGGCCCGGCGGCTCGCAGCCGGGCAGCACCTGCCGCAGGCGGCCGGCTTCCAGGTCCTCGGCCAGCAGCACCTCGGGCTGCAGCACGATGCCGGCGCCCGCCAGCGCGGCGCGGCGCAGTGCGTCGCCATGGTTGGCGCTGAGCACGGCCTGGCCGGGCCAGTGCACGGTCTGGCCATTGGCGGCCTGCCAGGCCGAGCCTTGCTGCCACACCGTGTGGTTGAGGCAGCGATGACGTGCCAGGTCTTGCGGGTCCTGCAGAGCGGGCGAGCCGGCCAGGTAGCTGGGCGAAGCCGCCAGGATCAGGCGGTAGGGCCGCAGCGGGCGCGCCACCAGGCCCTCGTTGAGCACCGGGCCGATGCGTATGGCGGCGTCGAAGCCGTCCCCTATCAGATCCACCACGGCGTCGCTGAGGTGCAGGTCGGCGCGCAGGCGCTCATGCGCCTGCAGCAGCTCGGCCAGCAGGGGCGCGAACACGCACTGGCCCAGGGTCACGGGCGCCGAGATGCGCAGCTGGCCCTGGGGGCTGGCGGCATGGCCCTCGGCCAGCTGTTCGGCATGGCGCACCAGCTCCAGCACCCGGCGGCACTCGGCCAGATAGAGCTGGCCCACTTCGGTGAAGGCCTGGCGCCGGGTGCTGCGCTGGATCAGGCGTGCGCCCAGCAGGGCCTCCAGCGCGGCCACATGCCGGCCCACCATCACCGGCGAGAGGTCCAGCAGGCGGCCCGCCGCGGTGAAGCTGCCGCTATCGGCCACGCTCACCAGCACCTGCATGGCGCGTAGCTTGTCGAACTGGCTCATTGCGTATGAATAGTTTGTAGTGGCTGAATTTTGAAGCCATTTATCACAGGCGAGATGCTGTAAAGAATGAGCGCATTCCCTTCATCAACACCGGAGCATCCTCAGCATGAGCACCCCGAACACCATGAACAGCCCGTCCGCCCCGCAAGCCGTCGACAAGAGCCAGCCTCAGCGCATCCTGCTGGTGGGCGCCTCCGGCGTGCTGGGTCAGGCGGTGCAGCGCCACCTGGGCGAGCGCCACGAGACTCCTGAGCGCCGGGCGCGAGAGCGGCCAGTACCGGGTGGACCTGCGCAGCGAGGCCAGCGTCGAGGCCCTCTTGCGCGAGCTGGGGCCGCTGGATGCCGTGGTCAGCACGGCCGGCGGCCTGCATTTCGGCCCCCTGAGCCGCATGACGGCGGCCCAGTTCGACAGCGGCCTGCAGGACAAGCTGCTGGGCCAGGTGCGCCTGGCCCTGGCGGCCCAGCATGTGCTGCGCGATGGCGGCTCCATCACGCTCACCGCCGGCATCCTCTCGCGCGAGCCCATTCCCATGGGGGCCAATGCCAGCGCGGTGAATGCGGCCCTGGAGGCTTTTGCTTTGGCAGCCGCCATCGAGTTGCCGCGCGGCCTGCGCATCAATGTGGTCAGCCCCACGGTGCTGACGGAGTCCCTGCCCAAGTACGGCGCCTTCATGGCCGGCATGGAAAGCGCACCCGCCGCGCGCGTGGCCCTGGCCTACCAGCGCAGCGTGGAGGGCGGGCTGACGGGGCGGACCTTCAGCGTGGTCTGAGCCCAGGCTCAGACCCTTGGGCGCAGCAGCTCGGCCCAGAGCAGCAGCAGGGCCAGCCACAGCAGCCAGCCCCAGCGCGGGCGCGACAGCGGCGCCAGGAGCTCGCGCTGCCCGCCCGGGCCGAAACAGCCCCGGCGCTGCAGCAAGGCCCAGCGTATGAACTGGCCCAGCGCCTCGGCGCTTTCGGGGCCGGGCAGGCCGGGGGTGAGCCGGCGTTCCGCCAGCGGCTGCCGGGTCCGGACGTAGAGGGCGTGGAAGGCCTGCTCCGGTCGCCCGGCCTGCTGGCTGCGGTGACTCAGCTGGTGGAACAGACCCTGCACCGCATCTGGGGGCAGGGCCAGCCGGCGCAGCCAGAGCCAGGAGCGGCGTTGCAGCAACAGGCCTTCCGCGCTCAGGCTCAGGGTCCAGCGCAGGCTGACTGCGTGCAGCAGCAGGGCCTGCAGCAGGGCAGCCGCCAGGCCAGGGCCTGAGCTCAGCAGCGCCGGCAAGCCCTCGAGGCCGCGCTCATGCAGCAGCAGGCTCAGCAGGCCCAGGGGCAGCAGGAGCAGGGCGGCCAGCCAGCGCCAGCCCCGGCCCTCGAACTCCAGGGTCCAGGCCTGGGCTGTTTCCCGGGCCCGGACGCCGGGCGGCAGCGCAGGCGCCTGCTCGCCCAGCGGCGTCTGGGCCAGGGACTGCTGGGTTCGCCAGCTGGCCTGGCGGCTGAGGCTGTCGGGCGCCTCATCGCGCTGCGGGTCTGCGGCTTGCACCGGCACCGGGTAGGCGATCTCCAGGCCGCCATCCGGCCGCTGCAACTCCAGGCGCCAGTCCACGCTTTCCCCGCCTCGCACCGCGCCCTGGGCGGGGACATCCGCAGGCAGCTCGAAGCGGGCATGCAGGATCAGCCCACCCTGGGGTGTGGGCTGACGGGCCAGCCGGGCTTGCAGAGTCTGCACGCAGCGCTGGGGGCGGCCCGAGCTCTGCTCGTCGCAGCGGTACTGGGCCATGCTCAGCGTGAGCAATTCGGCCCCGCGTGCCGCCGCGGCCGTGGCGCCGAGCTGCAGGCGGACCTCCAGGGGCTGACCGGCGCGGGGCTCGGGCGGCGCCAGGACCAGGTCCGCGCCGCGATAGCGCCAGGCCAGCAGCGACTGCCTGGCGGCCGCGCCGAGCAGCAGCAGGCCCACGCCCACGAAGAGCAGGGTCAGGGCGCGCACCCACCAGGGCGCGCCATTGAGCCAGAAGACCGCGGCCAGGGGAAAGCTGATGCCACACCAGAAGAAGGCGAAGAGCCAGAGCCCCAGCTGCGCGCGGCTGGCGGAGTTGGGCTCGGTGATGAGCCGCACGCCGGTGCCGCGGTCGTTGCGCCAGGCGGCGGAGCCGCTCAGGGCGCGCCAGAACACCAGGGCCGCCCCCAGGCTGATGGCCGGGAAGACCAGGGCGAAAGGCAGGTGGAGCAGGAGCATGGGCCAGCGCAGCTGGCGGTCCAGCAGGGCGCGCTGGGGTTGTCGGGGGTCCACCCAGGCTTGCAGGGCCGGGCCGCCCTCGCGGGCCGCCTGCAGACGCTGCAGCCAGCGCTGATGCCAGTCGCCGACGCTGTCATGCAGCCCGCCCTCATCCAGGCCGACTCGGCTGGCTTCATAGCTGCGGCCCTGGAACTCGTAGCGGTAGCGGGCCCGCACCGCGTGGCTGAGCTGGCCCTTCTTGCCGGTGTGGGTGTCCAGCGAGGCGTCCAGCACCTGGATGGGCACGGGCTGCCAGTCGCGCACCTCCCAGGCGGCGTACAGGCTGATGCCCAGGGGCCTCAGGCCGCCCAGATAGGCCACGCCGCCGAAGACCAGCGCAAACAGAGCGCTGAAGAGCATCGCCAGCAGGCGCGCGCCCCAGCCCAGGGTCTGTTCATCCCCGCCATCCCTGATCGTTCTTGTCATGGGGCCAGCATAGCAAGCCCGCCCCCCGGGTGCATGACAGGAAAAAGGCCCGCCGAAGCGGGCCTTTCATCGTGGCGCGGGGCCGGTCGATCAGACGCTCTTGGCCACGTCCGCGTATTCCTCGATCTGGTCGAAGTTCATGTAGCGGTAGACGCTGGCCTTGTCGGCGTCGATCACGCCCATCTCCTTCAGGTACTCCTCCTTGGTCGGCAGGCGGCCCAGGCGGGACGCGATGGCGGCCAGCTCGGCCGAGCCCAGGAACACATTGGTGTTCTTGCCCAGACGGTTGGGGAAGTTGCGGGTGGAGGTGGAGATGACGGTGGCGCCTTCGCGGACCTGGGCCTGGTTGCCCATGCACAGCGAGCAGCCCGGCATCTCGGTGCGCGCACCGGCGGTGCCGAAGGCGGCGTAGTGGCCTTCCTTGATCAGCTCGCTCTGGTCCATCTTGGTCGGCGGCGCGACCCACAGCTTGACCGGGATGTCGCGCTGGCCGCCCAGCAGCTTGGCCGCGGCACGGAAGTGGCCGATATTGGTCATGCAGGAGCCGATGAAGGCTTCGTCGATCTTGGTGCCGGCCACGTCGGACAGGAACTTGGCGTCGTCCGGGTCGTTGGGGCAGCAGACGATGGGTTCCTTGATTTCGGCCAGATCGATCTCGATCACGGCAGCGTACTCGGCGTCCTTGTCGGCTTCCAGCAGCTCGGGCTTGGCCAGCCAGGCCTCGACCTTCTCGATGCGGCGCTGCAGGGTCTTGGCGTCGGCATAACCGTCGGCGATCATGTTCTTCATCAGCACGATATTGCTGCTGAGGTATTCCTTGATCGGCTCGGGATTGAGCTTGATGGTGCAGCCGGCGGCCGAGCGCTCGGCCGAGGCATCGCTCAGCTCGAAAGCCTGTTCCACCTTCAGGTCGGGCAGACCTTCGATTTCCAGGATGCGGCCGGAGAACACATTCTTCTTGCCGGCCTTGGCCACGGTCAGCAGACCGGCCTTGATGGCGTACAGGGGGATGGCATGCACCAGGTCACGCAGGGTGACGCCGGGCTGCAGCTCGCCCTTGAAGCGCACCAGCACCGACTCGGGCATGTCCAGCGGCATCACGCCGGTGGCGGCGCCGAAGGCCACCAGACCGGAGCCGGCCGGGAAGGAGATGCCGATGGGGAAGCGGGTGTGCGAGTCGCCGCCGGTGCCCACGGTGTCGGGCAGCAGCAGGCGGTTCAGCCAGCTGTGGATCACGCCGTCACCCGGACGCAGGGCCACGCCGCCGCGGTTGGAGATGAAGGCGGGCAGCTCGCGGTGGGTCTTGACGTCCACCGGCTTGGGGTAGGCCGCGGTGTGGCAGAAGGACTGCATCACCAGGTCCGCGCTGAAGCCCAGGCAGGCCAGGTCCTTCAGCTCGTCGCGGGTCATCGGGCCGGTGGTGTCCTGCGAGCCGACCGTGGTCATCTTGGGTTCGCAGTAGGTGCCCGGGCGCACGCCCTGACCTTCCGGCAGGCCGACGGCGCGACCGACCATCTTCTGCGCCAGGGTGAAGCCGGCCTTGGACTCGGCAGGGGCCGAGGGCAGGCGGAACAGGGTGGAGGCGGGCAGGCCCAGGAACTCGCGTGCCTTGGCGGTCAGCGAGCGTCCGATGATCAGGTTGATGCGGCCGCCGGCGCGCACTTCGTCGAACAGCACATCGCTCTTGAGCTTGAACTCGGCGACGGTCTCACCGTTCTTCACCAGCTTGCCGTCATAGGGCAGCACGTCGATGACGTCACCCATCTCCAGCTTGCTCACGTCCACCTCGATGGGCAGCGAGCCGGAGTCTTCCTGGGTGTTGAAGAAGATGGGGGCGATCTTGCCGCCCAGGGTCACGCCGCCGAAGCGCTTGTTCGGCACGAAGGGGATGTCCTGGCCGGTGGCCCAGATCACCGAGTTGGTGGCGGACTTGCGGCTGGAGCCGGTGCCGACCACGTCGCCCACATAGGCCACGAGGTTGCCCTTCTTCTTCAGGTCCTCGATGAACTGCATCGGGCCGCGCTTGCCGTCTTCCTCGGGCTTGAAGGCCGCGTCGGGGCGGGTGTTCTTCAGCATGGCCAGGTAGTGCAGCGGGATGTCCGGGCGGCTCCAGGCGTCGGGGGCGGGCGAGAGGTCGTCGGTATTGGTCTCGCCGGGTACCTTGAAGACGGTGACGGTGATCTTCTTCTCGACCTCGGGGCGGCTGGTGAACCACTCGCCGTCGGCCCAGCTCTGCATCACTTCCTGGGCCTTGGCATTGCCGGCCTTGGCCTTGGCGGCCACGTCGTTGAAGTAGTCGAACATCAAGAGGGTCTTCTTCAGACCCTCGGCCGCCACACCCGCCACTTCGGCGTCGTCCAGCAGCTCGATCAGCGGATGCACGTTGTAGCCGCCCACCATGGTGCCCAGCAGCTCGGTGGCCTTGGCCTTGGAGATCAGGCCGACGGCAATGTCGCCATGCGCCACGGCGGCCAGGAAGCTGGCCTTGACCTTGGCGGCATCGTCCACCCCCGGGGGCACGCGGTGGGTCAGCAGGTCCAGCAGGAACGCGTCTTCACCGGCCGGCGGGTTCTTGATCAGCTCGATCAGCTCGGCCACCTGCTTGGCGTCCAGGGGCAGGGGCGGGATGCCGAGGGCGGCGCGTTCGGCGGCGTGTTGGCGGTAGGCTTGCAGCATGCGTACTCCGTTGGGGTCGGTTGAAGGGGCTCAGGGGGCGCTCGGTACGATGACCTTGAGCCCCTTGAAGTAGTCGCGGAAGAAACCCTGGTCGCGCGTGATCAGGCCGCTGCATTGCAGCAGGGCATGCGCGCCCACCAGGAAGTCGGGAATCGTGCGGGGCGCCGCGGCGCCGGTGCCGGGCTGGGCGCCGGCCTCCTGCTTCTCGCGCAGGCGCTGCTTGTACTTGCGCTGCATCTCGCCGGCGCGGATGGCGGCGCGCTGGTCGATGGGCGAGAAGGCCAGGCCCATCTCCTCCAGCGCGTCCATGACCTCGGCGCCGTGGCCCAGGCCGGCCGTGACCTCGCTGAGCACCACATCGCAGACCACCACGGGACCGCTGGACAGGGCCAGGCGCAGCGCAGCCTCGGCCGCGTCCGCCCGGGCGTCATCGCCCAGCAGATCGATCAGCACCGAGGTGTCTACGGCCATCATGGGGTTCATGCGCTCCGTGTCAGGCCTCGGTCGGGTCGCCCGGGGCGCGGCCGCGCAGCTCGCGCATGATGTCGTCGGTGCTGGTGCCCTCGGGCAGCTTGAAGCGGCCGCGGGCGCGCGAGATGGCGTCGTCGACGTTCTTGCGCAGGATGATGCGGGCGCCGTCCAGCTCCACCTTGAGCGTGGTGCCCTTGGTCAGGCCCAGGGCGTCACGCACGGCCTTGGGCAGGGTGATCTGCCCGCGTTCGGCGACTGTGGCTTCCATGGCTGGGGCGCTCCGTGGTATGGACTGGAAAGTATGCATTGATTTTACATACTTTCCTCGCGCCGGGCGCCCGGCGAGCGCCTTAGTCGGGTATGCCGGTCCGGCGGGGCAGGGGGCTCAGGGCTTGGCAGCGGCCGGATGCTCGATGCCCAGGCCGCCTTCCATCGCAATGCCGGAGGCTGCTGCGGCGGCACGGGCCAGGCGGGCGGCCTCGATGGCTTCGCGCTGCTTGGGGTGCACGCACTCGTCCACCAGGCGTTGACCCACCTTGGTGTCCATCAGCATGGACTTGTTGCCGATCTGGATCATCAGGGTGCGGCCGGTCACGTCCTCCATGCGCAGGGCGCCGGTGCTGGAGAGCACGGGCTTCATGGTGAAGGTGAACTTCTGCCACATCACGTCCAGATAGCCGGGCGTGGTGTTGCGGGTGATGCTGACGGACTGCTTGAACTCGCAGTCGTAGGTGCCCAGGTGCGCCATCTCGGTGGCGGCCAGCTGGTCGGCATCGGCCTCGGCCAGGGGCGGCGGCGGGGCCGGCACGGCCTTGGCCGGTGCCTTGCCGCCGCGCGGCTTGGCGGGCGTGCCCGGGGTCACGGCCTTGGCCGGCGCGTTCTTGGTGGCGGCGGGCTTGGCGGGGGGCCGGCTTGGCCGGCGCCTGGGCCAGGGCGGCCTGGGAGAGGAGGGCGCTGCCGATCAGCAGGGACAGGATGGGGGCAAGTTTCATGGGATGCGTGGGGCGGATGAGTCGATGCCAGCGGCTTGTGGCCACAAAAACGGTGCGCTGGAATGTAGCGCTGCTTGATGTCGTGCTGAGCAGGTTCGGGTGACGGATTGTCACGGCGTGCGGCCCGGGCGGCGCTCCGGGCTTTACCCGAGAGCCGTCTCGAAATAGGCCTGGCGCACCTCGGCCGGCAGGGGCTGCTGTGTGCGATAGGCGCGCTCCAGCAGCTGCCAGAAATAGCGGTAGCTGGCGCGGTCGTGCAGGGTGTCGCGGTGCTGGATGGGGGCCCAGTGGGCGGCCTGGGCGGCGTGGATGATGTCGATGGCTTCGTCGATCTCGGCCGTGCTGGGTGCGAAGGCGTCGATGATGGGCTGGATCTGGTTGGGGTGGATGCTCCACATGCGCGTGTAGCCCAGCTCGCGGGCGGCGCGACGCGCGGCTTCCTGGATGGCGCTCGCGTGCTTGAACTCCGTCACCACGCAGTGCGAGGGCGTCTTGCCATGGGCGTGCGCGGCGGCTGCGATCTCCAGTTTGGCGCGCAGCACCAGGGGGTGGCTGAACTGGCCCTGCACGCTCATGCCGGCGCGCGGGATGGCGCCGCGGTGGGCCGAGACAAAGTCCATCAGGCCGAAGGACAGCGACTCGATGCGGGGCAGGGCGGCGATCTGCCAGACCTCGCGCAGCGCGCCATGGGTCTCGATCAGGGTGTGGATGGGCAGGGGCTTGGCAATGCCGTGCCGCGCCAGGCTGGCGTCCACGAAGGCGATGGCCTGTGCCACCTCGGCCGCGCTCTGCGGCTTGGGCAGCATCAGATAGGCCAGCTTCTCGCCCGCCCGGGCGATCAGGCCGTCCACATCGTTCTCGAAGCTGGGGTGGTCCAGCGGGTGCACGCGCGCGCCCACGCGGCCAAAGCGGTTGGCCGGGCTGTTGAGCAGCTCGGCCACCAGCAGCACATGCTCGGCCTCGCCGCCGATGGGGGCGCCGTCCTCGCAGTCCAGGGTGATGTCGAAGACCGGGCCCATCTCGGCCTGCAATTCCAGGCTCTTTCGCATGCGGACTTCAACACCGCAGTAATGGTCCACCACGGGCAGCAGGGTGGCGGCGTCGCCCTCTTCGAAGAGGGCCAGCTTGGGATGCAGGGCGTGGCTCATGGATGCGCGGGCAGAAACGAAAAGGGCCAGCGAAAGCCGGCCCTCAAGTGTCACTCAAGGCGACGGGATTACAGCAGGTGCTTGACGCCGTCCTGCTCGTCCGTCAGTTCCTTCAGGGTCTTGTTGATGCACTCTTGCGAGAAGGCATCGATTTCCAGGCCCTGGACGATCTTGTACTCGCCGCCTTCGCAGGTGACGGGGTAGCCGAACATGACTTCCTTGGGGATGCCGTAGGAGCCGTCGGACGGGATGCCCATGGTGACCCACTTGCCGTTGGTGCCCAGGGCCCAGTCGCGCATATGGTCGATGGCGGCGTTGGCGGCCGAGGCGGCCGAGGACAGGCCGCGGGCGGCGATGATGGCGGCACCGCGCTTGCCCACGGTGGGCAGGAAGGTGTTGCGGTTCCACTCTTCATCGTTGATCAGGGCCTTGACGCCCTGGCCGTCGATGGTGGCGAAGCGGTAGTCGGCGTACATGGTCGGCGAGTGGTTGCCCCACACGGCCAGCTTCTCGATGGCGCCGACGGCCTTGCCGGTCTTGGCGGCGATCTGCGAAGCGGCGCGGTTGTGGTCCAGGCGCAGCATGGCGGTGAAGTTCTTGGCCGGCAGGTCCGGGGCCGACTTCATGGCGATGTAGGCATTGGTGTTGGCGGGGTTGCCGACCACCAGCACCTTCACATTGCGCGAGGCCACGGCGTTCAGGGCCTTGCCCTGCACGGTGAAGATCTGGGCGTTGGCAGCCAGCAGATCGGCGCGCTCCATGCCGGGGCCGCGCGGGCGGGCGCCGACCAGCAGGGCGTAGTCGGTGTCCTTGAAGGCGGTCATCGGGTCACTGTGGGCTTCAATGCCGGCCAGCAGCGGGAAGGCGCAGTCTTCCAGCTCCATGATCACGCCCTTGAGCGCGTTCTGGGCCTTCTCGTCGGGGATCTCCAGCAGCTGCAGGATCACCGGCTGGTCCTTGCCCAGCATTTCGCCCGAGGCGATGCGGAACAGCAGGGCGTAGCCGATCTGGCCGGCGGCGCCAGTGACGGCGACGCGAACGGGTTTCTTGTTGCTCATGTGGAAGCTCCGAGAGAAGGTAAGGGATTCGGTTCGTCGAGCCCGCCGTCGCCGGTGTGCCCGGTGGAAGGGGCTGCGCTCGCGAGTGTAGGGCAGTCTTCAGGGCTTTCCCGAGGTGCCCGAGGGCGCAGCAGGGCCGTAGCGCGCGATTATGCGCCTGCTTTTCAGTTTTCTGACTCTCTTATGTCTTATACAAGACATTAGTCAACTTTGATGGACGGCAAGGCCCACCCTGTGATGCAATCCAGGCCATGGCCGTTGTTCCCCCTGTCGCCCCCGAAGCCGCGCGTGCGGAGGGCGCCCCGTCCTTCAGTCCGCTGTACCGGCAGATCAAGGGCCTGATCATCGGCGGCCTGCAGGCCGGCGAATGGAAGGCGGGCGAGTCGATTCCCAGCGAGCTGGAGTTGGCGGCGCGCTTTGGCGTCAGCCAGGGTACGGTGCGCAAGGCCATCGATGAACTGGCGGCCGAGAGCGTGCTGGTGCGCCGCCAGGGCAAGGGCACCTTCGTGGCCACCCATGCCGAGCAGAAGATCCAGTACCGCTTCCTGCGACTGATGCCTGACGAGGGCTCCGAATCCCTGGGGCGGCAGTTGCTGGATTGCCGGCGTCAGCGCGCCCCGGCCTCAATAGCCCGACAACTGCAGATGAGATCGGGCGATGCGATGATTGAAGTGCGTCGTCTCCTGCACAGCAAGGGGCAGCCGGTGGTGCTGGATGACATCTGGCTGCCGGGCTCCCTGTTCAAGGGTCTGACCGCCGAGCGTCTGGAGCAGCACCGTGGGCCGTTCTACGGGCTTTTCGAGGCCGAGTTCGGCGTGCACATGATCCGAGCGCAGGAGAAGATACGCGCCGTGGCGGCCGATGCCGAGACGGCGGATTTGCTGAAGGTGGCGCCCGGCACGCCCTTGCTGAGTGTGGAGCGCCTGTCCTTCACCTATGGAGACAAGCCGGTGGAATTGCGGCGCGGGCTCTACAACACCGCCTCGCACTTCTATCGCAATGAGCTGAACTGAGTCTTGCGTTGGCTGTGGTGTGTGCCTGACGCACGCCATGTCCCGAGTCTGTATTGCATTGCAATAAAATCGATTGGTTTCACGTTGATTACACAAGGTCGGATATGACGAACGCCACCCAAAGCGCTACAAAAAAGCGACCGGTCTATCGGAACATCAATATCTTCACCGATGTCCGAACCTACCGCCTTCCGGCAGCCGGCTTTGTATCCATCCTGCACCGCGTGAGCGGCCTGCTGATGTTCCTGCTGCTGCCCTTCATCCTCTGGATGTTTGACAACAGCCTGAGCTCCGAGATTTCCTACGCGGCCTTCACCAACGCCTTCGTGGCCGGCATCGGCTTTGTGCCCGCCTGGTTCGTGAAGCTGGTGGTGCTGGCCCTGTCGTGGGCCTATCTGCATCACTTCATCGCCGGCGTGCGCCATCTGTGGATGGACGCCACCCACAGCGTGAGCAAGCAGCAGGGCAAGTCTTCGGCCGTGGTCACCCTGACCCTGAGCCTGGTGCTGACGGCCCTGGTGGCCGCCAAGCTCTTCGGTCTGTACTGATTTCAAGAAACGAGAGGTCTACCCAAATGAGTACCTTCGGCTCCAAACGCCTGGTGGTCGGCGCCCATTACGGGCTGCGCGACTGGCTGGCGCAGCGCATCACCGCCGTGCTGATGGCCCTGTTCACCATCGTCCTGCTGGCCCGCTTTCTGATGCCCGGCGAACTGGGCTATGACCACTGGGCCGCGATCTTCGCGCCGCAGTGGATGAAGCTGCTGACCTTTGTGACGATCATCGCCCTGGCCTATCACGCCTGGGTGGGTGTGCGCGATATCTGGATGGACTATGTGCAGCCTGTGGGCCTGCGCCTGGCGTTGCAGGTGTTCTCGCTGGTGTGGTTGGTGGGTTGCGCCGGCTGGGCGATCCAGGTGCTGTGGAGAATTTGAAAATGCAAATTGGATCGACGCTCGCAAAGCGCAAGTTTGATGTGGTGATCGTGGGTGCCGGCGGTTCCGGCATGCGCGCCTCGCTGCAGCTCTCGCTGGCCGGCCTGAACGTGGCCGTGCTGTCCAAGGTCTTCCCGACCCGCTCGCACACCGTGGCTGCTCAGGGCGGCATCGGCGCCTCGCTGGGCAATATGTCGGAAGACAACTGGCACTACCACTTCTTCGACACCGTCAAGGGTTCGGACTGGCTGGGTGACCAGGACGCGATCGAGTTCATGTGCCGCGAGGCGCCCAAGGTCGTGTACGAGCTCGAGCATTTCGGCATGCCCTTCGACCGCAATGCCGACGGCACGATCTACCAGCGCCCCTTCGGCGGCCACACCGCCAACTACGGCGAGAAGCCCGTGCAGCGCGCCTGCGCCGCGGCCGACCGCACCGGCCACGCCCTGCTGCACACCCTGTACCAGCAGAACGTCAAGGCCAAGACGCAGTTCTTCGTCGAGTGGATGGCGCTGGACATCATCCGCGACGCCGACGGCGATGCCGTGGGTGTGACCGCGCTGGAGATGGAGACCGGTGAGGTCCACATCCTGCAGGCCAAGACCGTGCTGCTGGCCACCGGCGGCGCGGGTCGCATCTTCGCGGCCTCGACCAATGCCTTCATCAACACGGGCGACGGCGGCGGCATGATCGCCCGCGCCGGCCTGCCGCTGCAGGACATGGAGTTCGTCCAGTTCCACCCGACCGGCATCTACGGCGCGGGCTGCCTCATCACCGAGGGCGCGCGCGGCGAAGGCGGCTATCTCGTCAATTCCGAGGGCGAGCGCTTCATGGAGCGCTATGCGCCGTCGGCCAAGGACCTTGCCTCGCGCGACGTCGTCTCGCGCTGCATGGACCAGGAGATCAAGGAAGGTCGCGGCTGCGGTCCCAACAAGGACTATGTGCTGCTGGACATGACCCACCTGGGCGCGGAGACCATCGCCAAGCGCCTGCCCTCGGTGCTGGAGATCGGCCACAACTTCGCCAACGTCGACATCACCAAGGAGCCGATCCCCGTGGTGCCGACCATCCACTACCAGATGGGTGGCATTCCGACCAATGTGCATGGCCAGGTGGTCGTGCCCAAGAACGGCAAGCACAACGACATCATCAACGGCCTCTATGCCGTGGGCGAGTGCTCCTGCGCCTCGGTGCATGGCGCCAACCGTCTCGGCTCCAACTCGCTGATCGACCTCGTGGTCTTCGGCCGCGCCGCCGCCATCCACATCGTCGACTTCAATCTCAAGACCAAGTCGCACAAGGAACTGCCCAAGGACGCGGCCGACCGCACCCTGGCCCGTCTGGCCGCACTGGAAGGTCGCAGCAATGGCGAGTACGCGCAGAGCGTGGCCAACGACATCCGCTCGACCATGCAGAAGCATGCCGGTGTGTTCCGCACCCAGGCCAGCATGGACGAAGGCGTCCAGAAGATCATGGAAGTCGCCCAGCGCGTCGGCGGCATCGGCCTGAAGGACAAGTCCAAGGTGTTCAACACCGAGCGCGTCGAGGCCCTGGAAGTGGAGAACCTGATCGAAGCCGCCAAGGCCACGATGACCTCTGCCGCTGCCCGTCCGGAAAGCCGTGGTGCCCATGCGCACAACGACTATCCGAACCGCGACGACGCCAACTGGATGAAGCACACCCTGTGGTATTCCGAAGGCAATCGCCTGGACTACAAGCCGGTGAACCTGCAGCCGCTGACCGTCGAGTCCGTGCCGCCCAAGGTCCGCACGTTCTAAGCCAAGGATTGAGAGCAAGACAATGAAGCGCACTTTCCAGATCTACCGCTACGATCCCGACAAGGACGCCAAGCCCTATATGCAGACCATCGAGATCGAACTCGATGGCCATGAACGCATGCTGCTGGACGCCCTGGTCAAGCTCAAGGCCGTGGATCCCACGCTGAGCTTCCGCCGCTCCTGCCGCGAAGGCGTCTGCGGTTCGGACGCGATGAACATCAATGGCAAGAACGGTCTGGCCTGCCTGACGAATATGCGCACGCTGCCGGGCACCATCGTGCTCAAGCCGCTGCCGGGTCTGCCGGTCGTGCGCGACCTGATCGTCGACATGACCCAGTTCTTCAAGCAGTACCACTCGATCAAGCCCTATCTGGTCAACGACAACCCGCTGCCCGAGAAGGAGCGCCTGCAGTCGCCCGAGGAGCGCGAGGAGCTGGACGGCCTGTACGAGTGCATCCTGTGCGCCAGCTGCTCCACGAGCTGCCCCAGCTTCTGGTGGAACCCCGACAAGTTCGTGGGCCCCGCCGGTCTGCTGCAGGCCTATCGCTTCATCGCGGACAGCCGCGACGAGGCCACCGGTGAGCGCCTGGACAATCTGGAAGACCCCTACCGTCTGTTCCGCTGCCACACCATCATGAACTGCGTCGATGTCTGCCCCAAGGGGCTGAACCCCACCAAGGCCATCGGCAAGATCAAGGAACTGATGGTGCGTCGCGCCGTCTGATCCTCTTGCATTGCACATCGCTCACATGGATCACGCTGCTCCCGACACGCTCATCGACGAGCGCTCGCTCTCCAAACTCAAGTGGCGCTGCCGCCGCGGGCTGCTGGAGAACGATCTCTTCATCGAGCGCTTCTTCCAGAAGCACGAGAGCAGCCTGACCATGTTCCAGGCCGAGGGCCTGCGCCAGCTGATGGAGCTGTCGGACAACGATCTGATGGACCTGCTGCTGCGTCGCAAGGACCCCGAGGGCGAGCTCGATCGTCCCGATGTGCAAGAGGTCCTGAGCCTGCTCAGGACGCCCTCGTAAACGAACCCCAAGAAGTCACAAGGAATGCCCATGACCCCCTCTGACGTCAAAGCCACCCTGTCGTTCACGGACGGCAGCCCCAGCATGGACCTGCCCATCTACAAGGGCACGGTGGGCCCGGATGTGATCGACATCCGCAAGCTCTATGCGCAGACGGGTAAGTTCACCTACGACCCCGGCTTCACCTCCACGGCTTCCTGCGAATCGAAGATCACCTATATCGACGGTGACGAAGGCGTTCTGCTGCACCGCGGCTATCCCATCGAGCAGCTGGCCGAACACGGCGATTTCCTCGAAGTCTGCTACCTTCTGTTGTACGGCGAACTGCCGACGAAGACCCAGAAGGCCGACTTCGACTACCGCGTCACGCACCACACCATGGTGCACGAACAGATGAGCCGCTTCTTCACCGGCTTCCGCCGCGACGCCCATCCGATGGCCGTCATGTGCGGCTGCGTCGGCGCCCTCTCCGCCTTCTACCATGACTCGACCGACATCACCGATCCGCACCAGCGCATGGTCGCTTCGCTGCGTATGATCGCCAAGATGCCGACGATCGCCGCCATGGCCTACAAGTACCATATCGGCCAGCCCTTCGTTTACCCGAAGAACGACCTCGACTATGCGTCGAACTTCCTGCGCATGTGCTTTGCCGTTCCCTGCGAGGACTACGTGGTCAACCCGGTGCTTGCCCGCGCCATGGACCGCATCTTCATCCTGCATGCCGACCACGAGCAGAACGCCTCCACCTCGACGGTCCGCCTCGCCGGCTCTTCGGGCGCCAACCCCTTCGCCTGTATCGCGGCCGGCATTGCCTGCCTCTGGGGCCCGGCGCATGGCGGCGCCAACGAAGCGGCGCTGAACATGCTCGCGGAAATCCAGCAGATGGGTGGTGAGGCCAAGATCGGCGAGTTCATCAAGCAGGTCAAGGACAAGAACAGCAACGTCAAGCTGATGGGCTTCGGCCATCGCGTCTACAAGAACTACGATCCGCGCGCCAAGCTGATGCGCGAGACCTGCCATGAGGTGCTGAACGAGCTGGGTCTGCAGAACGACCCGCTGTTCAAGCTTGCCATGTCGCTCGAGAAGATCGCGCTGGAAGACGAGTACTTCGTGGCCCGCAAGCTCTACCCGAACGTGGACTTCTACTCGGGCATCGTGCAGCGCGCCATCGGCATCCCCGTGCCGCTGTTCACCGCCATCTTCGCCCTGGCCCGCACGGTGGGCTGGATCGCCCAGCTCAACGAGATGATCGGCGACCCCGAGTACAAGATCGGCCGTCCGCGCCAGCTCTTCGTGGGCGCCACCGCCCGCGACGTCAAGCCTATCGCCCAGCGCTGAACGCCAGCCTGCGGTCGATGAGCGGCTAGCGCATCGACCCGTATTCGCTCAAGCTCTGCCCACCCGCCCGCCGGCCTCCGGCGCGCGGGTTTTTTCTTTGTGGGGCAGGGAAGGGGCCTGGCTGGCCGCGATCTTCTTTGCGCAAATCGACGCGCAAAAACCGGCATTGTCTTTGCGCGCCAGGCCTTGTCACGCCCATCGGGTACGAGCCGGTTTCGGATCAAGCCAGGCTTCATGCTTCTTGGCGCCACGGGGCTTGGCTTCTGCTACATTGGCAAACGTTTGCCAGTCGGGGTGCCTCCGCGGCAATGACCGCCTCGCCGCTGCGCTGCCGTCTCGCGCGGGCCGAGGGAAGAACAACAAGCGTCACCGAGTCTGCAAGAGTCCGAGCCTGTGAGCACGATCAAAGATGTCGCGGCCCTGGCGGGGGTGTCTTTCACCACCGTCTCCCATGTCCTGAACGACACCCGTCCCGTCAGCGCCGATGCGCGCCGCCGCGTGCTGGCGGCGGTGGAGGAAATCGGCTACCTGCCCAGTGCCGTGGCCCGGTCCCTGCGCAAGAGCGAGACCAAGATCATTGGCGTGCTGGTGCCCAATGTGAACAACCCCTTCTTCGCCGAGCTGGTGGTAGGGGTGGAGGAGGGCTGCCGGCTCTCGGGCTACTCGGTCTTTCTGTGCAACTCCGACAACGATCCCAAGCGCCAGCAGCAGTACATGCGCACCCTGCTGGAAAAGCGCATCGACGGCCTGCTGCTGTCCTCGGCCGGTGATGCCGAGGCCCTGGCCCGCATCTTCAAGCTGGCCACCGTGCCGGCCGTGACGGTGGACCGCGCGGTGCCCGGTGCCCGGGCCGACCGGGTCAGCGTGAACAACCAGGACGGCGCGCTCAAGGCCGTGCGCCATCTGCTGGACCTGGGTCATCGTCAGATTGCCTGTGTCAGCGGCCCGGCCGAGTTCGAGGTCAGCATGGAGCGGGTGGAGGGCTGGCGCCGCGCCCTGCAGGAGCGCGGCCTGGCGGTGGACGAGAGCCTGCTGATCGAGAGCGACTTCAGCAGTGCCGGGGGCTACGAGGCGGCACGCCGCCTGCTGCGCGAGCGGCCCGAGGTCACGGCCGTCTTCGCCAGCAACGACATGATGGCTCTGGGCGCGCTGCGTGCCGCGGCCGAGCTGGGCCTGCGTCTGCCGCAGCAGCTGTCGGTGGTGGGCTTTGACGATATCGAGCTCAGCGCCTACGTTTACCCGGCGCTGAGCACCGTGGGCTGCTCCATCAAGGAGCTGGGTCGCGAGGCGGCCCGGGTGCTGATCGACCGCATCGAGAACCCCGGTGCGCCGCTCAAGGATGTGCAGCTCACGCCGCGCCTGGTGGTGCGTGAGAGCAGCGCCGCGCCCGGCAGCCGCTGAGGCCGGCGCCGCCTTTCCCCTATTTCTTCATCCCATAAAGCAACAGAACAGGGAGTCATGCCGATGAGCGACCCGCGTGCCGCCGCCCCGGCCACCCCTACCGCCCAGGTGGTGGTGGTGGGCAGCATCAATATGGACATGGTCTCGCACTCGCGCCGTCTGCCGGCGCCGGGCGAGACGCTGATGGGCGAGGCCTTTGTCATGGCCCCCGGCGGCAAGGGCGCCAACCAGGCCGTGGCCGCGGCCCGCCTGGGCGCGCGCGTGAGCTTTGTGTCCCGCGTGGGCACTCGTGCCCATGGCCGCGAGCTGCTGGCCGCCCTGGCCGAGGAGGGCGTGGACGCCCGCGGCGTGCAGCAGGATGAGTCGGCCCTGCCGGGCATCGCCGTCATCATGGTGGCCAGCGAGGGCGGCGAAAACTCCATCGTCTATGTGCCGGGCAGCAATGCCCAGCTCTCGCCCGCCGATGTGCAGGCCGCCGCGTCCCTGCTGCAGGGCGCCCGCGTGGTGGTGGCCCAGCTGGAGGTGCCGGTGCCGGCCATCCGCTGCGCCTTCGAGATCGCCCGCGCCGCGGGCGTGCGCACCGTGCTGAATGCCGCGCCGGCCCTGGCTGCTGGGGCCGAGCTGCTGCCCCTGTGCGACTGGCTGGTGGTCAATGAGACCGAGGCTGCGCAGCTGGCCGACTTGCCCGCCGGGGGTGTGGCCGAGGCTGGCGCCGCGGCCCAGGCCCTGCTGGCGCGCGGCCCGCGCCAGGTGCTGGTGACCCTGGGCGCCCAGGGCGCCTTGCTGGCCGATGCCAGCGGCCAGCAGCTGCTGCCGGCCCGCGCCGTCAAGGCGGTGGACACGGTGGGCGCGGGCGATACCTTTGTCGGCGGCCTGGCCACCGGCCTGGCCGAGGGCCTGGGCGCCGTCGAGGCGGTGCGCCTGGGCCAGGCCGCGGCCGCCATCGCCGTCAGCCGCAGCGGTGTGCAGTCCGCCATGCCGCGTCGTTCGGAGATCCAAGCATGAACAACAGTCCCCTGAATCCTTCCAGCCGCCGGCCCCTGCCGGTCATCTTCGACACCGACCCGGGCATCGACGATGCCATGGCGCTGTACCTGCTGGCCCGTCACCCCGCCATCGACCTGCGTGCGGTGACCACGGTCTTCGGCAATGCCTCGGTGGCAACCACCACGCGCAATGCCCTGGCGCTCACCGGCTTCTATGGCCTGGACATCCCGGTGGCCGCCGGCGCCGCGGGTCCGCTCGCGCCCGGCGCCGGCAAGGACTTTCCGGCCCATGTGCATGGCGACGACGGTCTGGGCGGCATGTTCGCCCAGCTGCCCGCCGCGCGCCGCGCTGCCGACAGCCGCCCGGCCCATGAGCTGATCTGCGAGATGGTCAACGCCGCACCGGGCGAGATCACCCTGGTGGCCGTGGGTCCCATGACCAATCTGGCCCTGGCCCTGCGCCACGACCCGGGCATCGTGAGCAAGGTGCGCCAGGTGGTGGTGATGGGCGGCGCCTTTGGCACCCATGGCCATGGCGGCAATGTCACGCCGGTGGCCGAAGCCAATATCATCAATGACCCCGAGGCGGCCGACCGCGTGTTCAGCGCCGAGTGGCCGGTGGTGCTGGTCGGCCTGGACGTGACCCAGGAGGTGGTGATGGGCGAAGACTTCCTGGCCAGCCTGCGCGGCCGCGGTGCCGGTGTGGGCGACTTTCTGTGGCAGGCCACGCGCCACTACCAGGACTTCTATCATGAGCGCGACGGCATCGGCGGCATCTACTCGCACGACACCAGCGCCATTGCCTATCTGATCGATCCCTCGCTCTTCACCCTGCGCGCCGGCCCGGTGCGTGTGGTGACCGAGGGCATTGCCCGCGGCCAGACCATCCAGGCCTGGCGCTATCTGAACGAGGCCGGCGCCGCCCCCACGCCCTGGAGCGGCTGCCCGGCGCAGCAGGCCTGCATCGATGTGGACGAGGAGGGCGTGCTGGCCCTGTTCTCCCAGGCCTTTGACGGCGGCGACGCCCCCAGCAGCAAGAAGGAATGAGCAAGCCATGAGCACGACGACCATCAAGATCCTCAAGGGCCGCTGGGTCCTGACCATGACGCCCGGCGCTCCGGTGCTGGAGCGCCATGCCGTGGTGCTGGAGGGCGAGCGCATCGCCGCCGTCCTGCCCTGGGACGAGGCCGAGGCCCGCTACCCCGCGGCCGAGCGCGTGGAGCGGGGCCAGCATGTGCTGATCCCCGGCCTGATCAACGGCCACACGCATTCCGCCATGTCCCTGCTGCGTGGCGTGGCCGATGACCTGGCCCTGATGGACTGGCTCAACAACCACATCTGGCCGCTGGAGAAGAAGTGGGTCAGCGAGGACTGGACCTACCAGGGTTCCCTGCTCTCGGCCGCCGAGGCCCTGCGCGGCGGCGTGACCTATCTGAACGATATGTACTTCTTCCCGACCGCGATGGCGCGCGCCGCCCTCGACTCGGGCATACGCGCCGGCGTGTCCATCAATGTGATCGACTTCCCCACCGGCTATGCCAGCGGTCCGGACGACTACATCGCCAAGGGCCTGGCCGCCTACGAGCAGTTCAAGGGCGAGGCCCTGCTGGACTGGACCAGCGCGCCGCACGCGCCCTACACGGTGTCGGACGAAACCTTCGTCAAGCTGCGCCAGCTGGCCGAGCAGCATGAGCTGCAGATGCACTGCCACATCCACGAGACGCAGTTCGAGGTGGATGAGAGCGTCAAGCAGTTCGGCATGCGCCCGCTGGAGCGCCTGAACAAGCTGGGCCTGCTGAACGAGCGCATGATGGCCGTGCACATGGTCCACCTGACCGAGGCCGAGATCGAGATGCTGGCCGCGCAGAAGGTGCATCTGGTGCACAACCCCAACTCCAACCTCAAGCTGGCTTCGGGCGTGCAGCCCTTGAAGGCCCTGGAGGCCGCGGGCGTCAACACCATCCTGGGCACCGATGGCGCCGCTTCCAACAACCGCCAGGACATGTTCGGCGAGATCCGCGCCGCGGCCCTGCTGGCCAAGGGCGTGACGGGCGACCCGCTCACCGTGTCGGCTCGCACGGCCCTGGAGATGGCGACCATCCGCGCCGCCAAGGCCATGGGCCGCGAGGGCGATCTGGGCTCGCTGGAGCCGGGCAAGCTGGCCGATGTGGTGGCCGTGTCGCTGGACGCGCTGGAGTGCCGCCCGGTCTATCACGCCGATGCCCAGCTGGTCTATGTGGCCGGCCGCGAGCATGTGTCCGACGTCTGGGTGGGGGGCCGCCAGCTGCTCAAGCAGCGCGAGCTCACCAGCATCGATGTGCCGGCCCTGCTGGCGCGCACCGAGGCCATCGTCGAGCGCATGAAGACCGAGCGCTGAGCCGCGTTCTTTGACCAGGGCGTGAAACTTCGCCCTGGCCGCCGGAAGCGTGGAGCGCTCTCGGTAGAATCCCGAGCTTCTTCGATCTAGGTCCGCCTCCCCGGCCCGGACCGCCGCGCGGGATTCCATGGCTTCCACCACAAAGCATCTGCTTTCCTTCGAGGGCGGCAACGCCCTTTCCTCTTTCCGGGCCCAGGCCTTGCTGCCGCAGCTGCAGGCCGTCAATGAGCGCATCACAGGCCTGGCCGCCCGCCATGTGCACTGGGTCTGGAGCGATGTGGCGCTCAGCGAGGAGGAGAAGGCCAAGCTGGCTGCGCTGCTGGACTATGGCGATGCCTATGCCGGCGGCAGCGAAGGCAGCCTGGTGGTGGTGGCCCCGCGCCTGGGCACGGTGAGCCCCTGGGCCTCCAAGGCCACCGATATCGCCCACAACTGCGGCCTGAACATCCACCGCGTGGAGCGTGTCACCGAGTACCGCATCACGCTCAAGGCCGGCCTGCTGGACGGCCTGACCGGCAAGGAACGCAGCCTCAGCCAGGACGAGCTGATCGCCTGCGCGGCCCTGCTGCATGACCGCATGACCGAGAGCGTGCTGCTGGCTCGCGAGGACGCCCAGCATCTCTTCGACGAGAAGGACGCCCAGGGCCTGGCCCATGTGGACGTGCTGGGCCGCGGCCGCGCCGCCCTGGAGCAGGCCAACAAGGACTTCGGCCTGGCGCTCTCGGACGACGAGATCGACTACCTGGTCGACGCCTTCAACAGCCTCAAGCGCAACCCCAGCGATGTGGAGCTGATGATGTTCGCGCAGGCGAACTCGGAGCACTGCCGCCACAAGATCTTCAACGCCAAGTTCACGGTGGACGGCGAGGAACAGCCGCTGAGCCTCTTCGGCATGATCCGCAACACCGAGAAGCTCAGCCCCCAGCACACGGTGATTGCCTATTCGGACAATGCCGCCGTGATGGAAGGCCACGCCATCGAGCGCTGGATGCCCGCCGGTGATGCGCGCGCGCCCAAGTACGAGGCCCGCGCCGAGACCGCCCATGTGCTGATGAAGGTGGAAACCCACAACCACCCGACCGCCATCTCCCCGCACCCCGGCGCCTCCACCGGCGCCGGCGGCGAGATCCGTGACGAAGGCGCCACCGGCCGCGGCGCCAAGCCCAAGGCCGGCCTGACCGGCTTCTCGGTCTCCAATCTGCGCCTGCCGGGTCTCAGCGAGCCCTGGGAGCAGGCCCAGGTGGGCAAGCCCGAGCACATTGCCAGCGCCCTGCAGATCATGATCGAGGGCCCGCTGGGCGGCGCCGCCTTCAACAACGAGTTCGGCCGACCCAATCTGGGCGGCTACTTCCGCGTCTTCGAGCAGGAAGTGGCGGGCGTGCAGCGCGGCTATCACAAGCCCATCATGATTGCCGGCGGCCTGGGCGCCATCCGTGCCGATCTGACCACCAAGATCGAGTTCCCGGCCGGCAGCCTGCTGGTGCAGCTGGGCGGTCCCGGCATGCGCATTGGCATGGGCGGAAGCGCCGCCTCCTCGATGGCGGCCGGCACCAATACCGCCGACCTGGACTTCGACTCCGTGCAGCGCGGCAACCCGGAGATCGAGCGCCGCGTGCAGGAGGTCATCAACCACTGCTGGGGCCTGGGGGCCGAGAAGAACCCCATCCTGGCCATCCACGATGTGGGCGCGGGCGGCATCTCCAATGCCTTCCCCGAGCTGGTGAACGACGCCGGCCGTGGCGCCATCTTCGATCTGCGCAAGGTGCCGCTGGAAGAGAGCGGCCTGGCGCCCAAGGAGATCTGGTGCAACGAGAGCCAGGAGCGCTATGTGCTGGCCATCGCGCCGGGCAGCCTGGAACTCTTCAAGAGCATGTGCGAGCGCGAGCGCTGCCCCTTCGCGGTGGTGGGCGTCACCACCGAGGCGCGCGAGCTGATCCTGGAAGACGGCGAGGGCGGTGAGCGCGCCATCGACATGCCCATGGACGTGCTGCTGGGCAAGCCGCCCAAGATGCACCGCGATGTGCAGCGCGTAGCCCGGGACGGCGGCGCGCTGAACCTGACCGGCGTTGACCTCTCCAAGGTGGCGCTGGACGTGCTGCGTCACCCGACCGTGGCCTCCAAGCGCTTCCTGATCAGCATTGGCGACCGCACGGTGGGCGGCCTGAACCATCGCGACCAGATGGTCGGCCCCTGGCAGGTGCCGGTGGCGGACTGCGCCGTGACCCTGGCCGACTTCAAGGGCTTTGCCGGCGAAGCCATGAGCATGGGCGAGCGCACCCCGCTGGCGGCGGTGAACGCGCCCGCCTCGGGCCGCATGGCCGTGGGTGAGGCCATCACCAATCTGCTGGCCGCACCCATCGAGCTGCCGCGCGTCAAGCTCAGCGCCAACTGGATGGCCGCCTGCGGCGAGCCCGGCGAGGACGCCGCGCTCTTCGACACCGTCAAGGCCGTGGGCATGGAGCTGTGCCCGCAGCTGGGCATCTCGATCCCGGTAGGCAAGGATTCGCTGTCCATGCGCACCAAGTGGCCGGATGGGGATATCAGCAAGCAAGTCACCGCTCCGGTGTCCCTGATCATCACCGCCTTCGCCAGCGTGGCCGATGTGCGCGGCACCCTGACGCCCGAGCTGCAGGCCGGTGACACCTCGCTGATCCTGGTGGATCTGGGCCAGGGCAAGCACCGCATGGGCGGCTCCATCCTGGCGCAGTCCCTGAACCAGTTCGGCAATGAAGTGCCGGACCTGGATGACGCGGGCCTGCTCAAGAGCCTGGTAGCCGCGGTGAACGAGCTGCGTGCCGCCGGCAAGATCCTGGCCTACCACGACCGCGGCGACGGCGGCCTCTGGGCCACGGCCTGCGAGATGGCCTTTGCGGGCCACCGCGGCGTGAGCCTGAATGTGGACCTGCTGGTCACCGAGGGCGACGGCGTGAACGACAGCCGCGCCGACTTTGGCGACTCCAAGAACTGGGCCTCCCAGGTCAGCGGCCGGCGCGAGGAGCTCACGCTCAAGGCCCTGTTCAACGAAGAGCTGGGCGCCCTGCTGCAGGTGCGCACCGAGGACCGCGACGCCGTGCTGCAGCTGCTGCGCCAGCACGGCCTGTCCAAGCACAGCCATGTGGTGGGCAAGCCCAATACCAGCGGCAAGATGGAAGTCTGGCGCGATGCCAAGGCCGTGTTCAGCGCGCCGCTGGAGACCCTGCACCAGCAGTGGGACCAGGTCAGCCACCGCATCACCCAGCTGCGCGACAACCCCGCCTGCGCCGACAGCGAGCATGCGCAGACCGGCCGTGCCGACGATCCGGGCCGCCATGTGCACCTGACGTTCGACCCGACCGAGGACGTGGCCGCGCCCTTCATCGCCAGCGGTGCCCGCCCCAAGCTGGCCATCCTGCGCGAGCAGGGCGTGAACTCGCATGTCGAGATGAGCTACGCCATGGCCCTGGCCGGCTTCGACACCTATGACGTGCACATGAGCGATCTGCAGTCGGGTGCGGCCTCGCTGCGTGACTTCAAGGGCTTCATCGCCTGCGGCGGCTTCAGCTATGGCGACACCCTGGGGGCCGGCGAAGGCTGGGCCCGCTCGGTGATGTTCAACCCGGTGCTGGCCGAGGACTTCCAGGCCTTCTTCGCCCGCGGCGACAGCTTTGCCCTGGGCGTCTGCAATGGCTGCCAGATGCTGGCGGCGCTCTCGCCCATCATCCCGGGTGCACAGGACTGGCCCAAGTTCACGCGCAACAAGAGCGAGCAGTTCGAGGCCCGCCTGGCCATGGTGGAGGTGCTGGCGTCTCCCAGCCTCTTCTTCCAGGGCATGGCCGGTAGCCGCCTGCCCATCGCCGTGGCCCATGGCGAAGGCTTTGCCGACTTCTCGCAGCGCGGCGACGCCGCCAAGGTGGCTCGCGCCCTGCGCTATGTGGACCACAGCGGCGCGGCCACCGAGGTCTACCCGCTCAACCCCAACGGCAGTCCCGAGGGCCTGACCGGCGTGACCACGGCCGACGGCCGCTTCACCGCCCTGATGCCGCATCCGGAGCGCGTGTTCCGCAATATCCAGATGAGCTGGACCAGCGGCGACAAGAGCGCGCTCAGCCCCTGGATGCGCATGTTCCGCAACGCCCGCAAGGCGCTGGGCTGAGTCGGGACCGAGGACAGCGCTGTGCGCTGTCCGACGCCCGGCGCAGGACGGCCATGTCCTGCGGGCTGGGAAGGACCAAAAAAAGCCCGGTGAGCTGTCTAAGGCTCACCGGGCGAATGCTCGGGCTCCCAAAAGTCGAAACAGGAGAAAAGCGAAGCCCGGCAACTGCTCTGTCTGAAAGAGGGGGAAGGCGGGCCGCTCAGTGCAGCGCGCCGTACTTGGGTGCGAAGTCCCGGGTATCGTCCTCGTCGTCGGTGGGCATGACGCAGGCCGCCGTCGAGGAGCCTCCACGCTGGGCCGGACCCTCCTCCAGCCGGGCCGGAAAATCGGGCTGCTGGCGGATGCGCTGACGCGCCAGCTGGATGCTGGCGCGGAACTGCGGGGTCAGCTGGTCCAGGGCGTCTAGATAGGCCCAGTGGCGCTCGGGAAACTCGCGCCACCAGCTGACGATGCTGTCGGGGTCCTGAAGATCGAGATACATGATGGCGGGGCCTCGTGCTGCTCAAGATGCTGTATGAATATACAGTAATTTTGAGTCGGGCGCAGCCTGGCCGTGCATTCATGTCGTGTGTGCCACCATTCGCCGCACAGGGCGGGCAGGCTGCAGGCGGGCGACCCACACTGGCCCATCTCGGCTTTTTCCGGAGTGCCCGCCATGCGCCACTGGCTCAAGACCCAACGCGGCTTTCTGCTCTTCCTGCTGTGCTTCGGCTTCTTCCGCACCGCGATCGCGGACTGGAACCCGATTCCCTCGGCCTCCATGCGCCCGACCCTGCTGGAGGGCGATGTGGTTTTCGTCAACCGCCTGGCCTATGACTTCAAGCTCCCGCTCAGCGATGTGATCCTGGCGCCGCTGGGCGAGCCGCGCCGCGGGGAGGTGGTGACCTTCAGCGCGCCGCGCACGGGTACCCGTCTGATCAAGCGCGTCATGGGCCTGCCGGGGGAGGAGATCGCGCTGCGTGGCGGCCGGCTCTTCATCAATGGCCAGGCCGCGGACTACGGCTTCGGCGCGCGACTTGAGGAGCCTGTGCGTGCAGGTCTGAGTTTGCCGGCGCTGCGCCTGCACGAACAGATCCCCGGTGCCGTGCCCCATCAGGTGCAGTATCTGCAGGGCGTGGCCGGCGCGCCGCGCGACTTCGGCCCCGTGCGCGTGCCCGCGGGCCATTTCTTCATGCTGGGTGACAACCGCGACAACAGCGAGGACTCGCGCTTCATCGGCAGCGTGCCGCGCGAGCGCCTGATCGGGCGAGCCGAGCGGGTGCTGCTCTCGGCGGACATCCTGGGGCACTGGCTGCCGCGGCCGGAGCGCTTCGGCAAGGCGCTGCGCTAACCCTGCATCGGCGGGAAGCGGTCCATGGTGCGCAGCGGCGGGAAGAGCCGGGCCCACAGCAGGCTGATGGCTATGGTGATGGCCCCGCCCAGCACGATGGAGGGCCGCAGGCCCAGCCAGGCCGCGGCCGCGCCCGACTCGAACTCGCCCAGCTCGTTGGAGGCGCCGATGAAGACCGCGCTCACCGCGCTGACGCGGCCACGGATCTCGTCGGGCGTCTGCGACTGCACCAGGATGTGGCGGATGTAGACGCTGACCATATCGCCCGCGCCCATCAGCAACAGGGCAGCCAGGGACAGCCACAGCCAGCTGGAGAGCCCGAACACCAGGGTGGCCGCACCGAACAGCGCCACGCCGCCAAACATCCAGCGCCCCACATGACGCTCGATGGGGCGCGCGGCCAGCAGCAGGGTGGTGAGCGCCGCGCCCACGGCCGGCGCGCTGCGCAGCAGACCCAGGGCGGTGGCATCGGCATGCAGCACATCGCGGGCCACGGCCGGCAGCATGGCCACCGAGCCCCCGAAGAGCACGGCGAAGAGATCCAGGGAGATGGCCCCCAGCATGATGGGCCGCGAGAACACGAAGCGCAGGCCCTCCAGCACCGAGCGCAGCGAGGCCGGTTCGCGGCTGGCCGCCGCCGGGCCGCGCGGGATCATGAGCATCAGCAGCACGGCCAGGGCCAGCAGGCTGCTCACGCAGGCGTACACCACATGGGGCCCGGCCAGGTAGAGCAGGCCGCCCAGCACCGGGCCGGCGATCACCGCCATATGGAAGGTGGAGGAATTGATGGCCACGGCCTGGGCGAAATGCTGCGGCGGCACCAGATTGATCAGCACCGCCTGGCTGGCCGGCATGCTGAAGGCCCGCGCCGAGCCGAAGAGGGCCAGCACGGCCAGCACCGGCCAGACCGCGCTGAGCCCCTGGGCCGTCATGCCCCAGAGCAGCAGGGCGCACAGCAGGTTCACCCCCAGGCAGGCCGTGATGATGCGGCGCCGGTTGAGCCGGTCCGCCGCCTGGCCCGCCGGCAGGATCAGGATCAGAAAGGGCAGGAACTGCGCCAGGCCCACCAGGCCCAGATGCAGCAGCTCGCCCGAGAGCGCATAGACCTGCCAGCCTATGGCCACGCTCTGCATCTGCACCGCGAAGGCACCCAGCAGGCGCGCGGCGAGGTAGAGCACAAAGGGGCGCTCGCGCAGGACTGCGAGGCTGGCGGGCAGGGGCATGGGCGGCGGGCGGGGCAGGGCTTGAACGGCTGCGATTGTCGGCCCCGCCTGCCACGGCACTGCGGCGGCCGTGCGCAGTGCGGTGGCCGCGCGCGCTCAGGCAGCCAGCTGGGCCAGCAGCTCGTAGGAGCGCAGGCGGGCGTCGAAGTCGTGCAGGGCGCTGGCCACGATGAACTCATCCGCTCCGGTGCGCTCGGCCGTGGCGCGCAGGCCGGCGCGCACCGTGACCGGCGAGCCCACCACCGACTCGGCCAGCATGCGGGCCACGCCGGCCTTCTCGGCCGGGCTCCACAGCGCGTCCATATCGTCCACCGGCGGGGGCAGGGGGCCACGCTGGCCGCGCTGCATGCCCAGGAAGCGCTGCTGCAGGGACGTGAAGAGGCGTTGTGCCTTCTCATCGCTATCGGCCACGATCACGTTCAGGCCGACCATGGCATGGGGCTCGGGATGGCGGGCGCTGGGCCGGTACTGGCTGCGGTAGATCTCCAGGGCCTGCATCAGCAGATCGGGGGCGAAGTGCGAGGCAAAGGCGAAGGGCAGGCCCAGGTAGGCGGCGAGCTGGGCGCTGTAGAGGCTGGAGCCCAGCAGCCAGATCGGCACCTCGGTGCCCTGGCCGGGGATGGCGCGCACGACCTGACCCTCGCGGGCCGGGCCCAGATAGGCCTGCAGCTCCTGCACATCCTGGGGGAAGCGGTCCTCGGCCGCGCTGCTCAGATGGCGGCGCAGGGCGCGCATGGTGGGGACGTCGGTGCCGGGGGCGCGGCCCAGGCCCAGATCGATGCGGCCGGGGAAGAAGCTGGCCAGGGTGCCGAACTGCTCGGCCACGGTCAGCGGCGCATGGTTGGGCAGCATGATGCCGCCCGAGCCCACGCGGATGCGCTCGGTGGCGCGGGCGATCTGGCCGATCAGCACCGCGGTGGCGGCGCTGGCCACGCCGTCCATATTGTGATGCTCGGCCACCCAGAAGCGCCGGTAGCCCAGGGCCTCGGCATGACGGGCCAGGGCCAGGCTGTTGTGCAGGGCGGTGACGGCATCGCTGCCGGCCACGATGGGGGCGAGGTCCAGGACGGACAGGGGCGGGATCAGGGACATGGTGGCCGCAGTCTAGGCCGCCGGGCCCCGCGCCGTGCCGGCAAGGGCTTGGGCTTTGTGCTAGGCCCGGGCCTCCTCAGAGGCCGCCCGCCCGGCTCTCTCCGGCGCTGGGCCGCAGCACCGGGGCCGCATAGGGCAGACGGAAGAGGAAGCGCGATCCGCCGCCGGGGCGGGCCGTGAGTTCCAGGCGCCCCCCCAGCACATCGTTGACGATGTTGTAGACGATGTTGAGCCCCAGGCCGGAGCCGCCACGGCCCAGCTTGGTCGTGAAGAAGGGGTCGAAGGCGCGGCGCCGCACCTCCTCGCTCATGCCCCAGCCGTCGTCCTCCACCAGCAGCTCGAAGTGCTGCGCGTCCAGCGGCCGGGTGACGATGCGCAGCAGGCCCTCGGGCCGGCGCTCGAAGGCGTGCATCAGCGCGTTCTGCAGCAGATTGGACAGCACCTGGCCCAGGGGGCCGGGGTAGCTGTCCAGCTCGCGCGCCAGGGGCTGAAGCTCGGTCTCGATGCGATAGGGCGTGCTGCGCCAGCGCGCCCGCGCCAGACCCAGCACATCGCCCACCACATCGGCCACATCGAAGCTGCGGCGCTGCTCGCTGGTCTGGTCCACCGAGAGCTGTTTGAAGTGCAGCACCAGCTCGCAGGCGCTGGTGAGGCCGCGCAGCAGGATGTCGCTGGCCGTGGCCACATCATGCAGATAGTGTTCCAGGGCCGAGCGCCGCATGGTGCCGGCGGCCAGCTGCTGGGCGATCTCGCGGCTGCGGCCCTCCAGGGTGGAGGCCGTGGTCAGGCAGTTGCCCAGCGGGGTGTTGAGTTCGTGCGCCACACCCGCCACCAGGGAGCCCAGGGCGGCCATGCGCTCCGAGCGCAGCAGCTCCTCCTGGGCGCGCTGCAGGGTGGCCAGGGCTTCGGCCAGCTCGGCGGTGCGCGCGGCCACGCGGGCTTCCAGGTCGGCATTGAGGGCGCGCAGCGCCCGCTCGGCGGCCAGCTGGGCGCTGATGTCGCGGGCCACGCCCAGGAAGCCGATGGCCTCGCCCTCGCGGGAGAACACACCGCTCACCGTGAGCGAGGCCTCCAGCCGGCTGCCGTCGCGCCGCACCAGGGTCCAGACCCGGGTGTCGCTGCCATGCTCCAGGGCCCGGGCCACGAAGGCCTCGCGCTGGGTGACCGGCCGGCCCAGTTCCTCGGCCGCCTTGGCGGCCTGTGCCGCCATCTCCTCGGGCAGATGCCACAGATGCGGGCTGCGGCCCAGCACCTCGGCCTCGGTATAGCCCAGCATGCGCTCGGCGCCTCGGTTGAAGACGGTGATGCGGTCCTGGGCATCGGTGGCCACGATGGCCACCTCCAGGGCCGAGTCCAGCACGGCCTGCAGACGGTCGCGCGCGGCCTGCACTTCGGCCTGGCTGGCGCGCAGGACCGTGATGTCGCGGCCGGTGCCGCGGTAGCCCCGGAAATTGCCCGCCGCGTCGAAGAAGGGGGCGCCCGAGATGCTCAGATAGCGCAGGCCGCCATCGGTGGTGTAGACCGCGTACTCGAAATTGCGGAAGGTCTCGCGCCGCACCAGGCTCTCGCGATGGGCCTGCCAGTCTATGCCCGGCACCAGGGCCGGCGAGTCCCAGCGCCGGTGGCCGAGCACCGCATTGGAGCTGGTGTTGCTGGCCTCCTCGGCCATGCGCGAGGTGTAGGTGAAGCGCAGCTCGGCATCCTGCTCCCAGACCCAGTCGCTGGCCAGGGCCGCCAGGGTGCGAAAGCGCGACTGCGACTCTTCCAGCTCGGCCCGCATCTGGCGCCCCTGCTCGATCTCCCGGCTCAGGCGTTCGTTGTCGCGGCACTGGGCGCGCCACATCCCGGTCAGCAGACCCACGAGCAGGGTCACCAGGGCACAGCCGCCCCACAGGGCCAGCAGGCCCGGGCTCCAGCCCGCCCCCGCCCCCCAGCCGCCCTGGGGCCGGGCCAGCAGCAGCCAGTCCGCACCCGGCAGACGCACCGCCAGCATCACGCGCTCGGCCGAGGGCAGGGGGGACAGATGCCCCAAGCCCCAGACCAGGGGGCCGGGGCCACCCTCGGGTTCGCTGGCGTGCAGGGCCAGCTCCAGATCCGCCTCGTAGGGCAGGCCGGCGGCCGCGATGAAGCGCTCCAGATCGGCCACCACCGAGACCACCCCCCAGTAGCGGGTGTCGCCCCCGTCCCCGCGCAGAAAGACGGGGCTGCGCTGTATCACGCCCTGGCCGCCCTGGACCAGGGCGACCGGCGCCCGCAGCACCGGCTGGCGCAAACGTCGCGCCTCCTCCACCTGGTCCCACTGGCGCGGAATCTTGCGGTAGTCCAGATTGATCACCGCCTCGTTGCCGGCCCGGGGGTAGACGTAGCGGGCCACATCATCGGGGGCTGCCACCACGCTGCGCAGATGGGGCAGCAGGGGCATGGAGCGCTGCAGCATCAGCTCGAAGCGCTGCTCGTTGAGCCCTCCGTCCACCTGGATCATGGCGCCCAGGCCCAGGGTGGGGGCAAACGTGGCCTGGCCGGTGGCCTCCAGGCGGTCGCGCAGCACCATCAGGCGCTGTTCCACCTGGCGGCGCTCGCTGCTGGCGCGGCTTTCGCGCTCCTGACGCTGCAGCCACAGGCCCAGCAGCAGGCTCAGCAGCAGGCAGAGCCAGACCGGCCAGTAGGCCAGCCAAAGCGGCCGCCGCGCTGCGGCAGAAAGGCCTTGGGGCGGCGTCGGATGGGCTGTGCGCTTGTCCATGGGGCGGTGCGTCCCACGCTACCACAAGGCCGTGGCACGCCGGCTCCCCGTCTACCCCAGGAGGACGGGGGGCGCGCGCCTTCAGTCGCTGCTGCTGCCCAGGGTGGCGGCGATCTGGCGGCTCTTGCCGCCGCTCCACACGGTGAGCGTCACCTTCTCGCCCACCTGCCGGTTTTCCAGCAGGGTCAGCATATCGTCCAGATCGGCCACCGCCTGGCCGTCCACCGCGGTGATCACATCGCCGGCCAGGATGCGGCCGCTGCGCTCGCGCCTGAAAGGCTTGAGCCCGGCGCGGTCGGCCGGTCCACCCTCGCTCACGCCCACCAGGGCCACGCCCTTGGGCAGGCGCAGGGCCTGGGCCAGCTGGGCGCTGCCGGCGGTCACACCCAGGGCGGGGCGGATGAAGCGGCCGTCCTTGATCAGGCGCGGCACCACGCGGTTGACCTCGTCCACGGGGATGGCAAAGCCGATGCCGGCGCTGGCCCCGCTGGGGCTGTAGATGGAGGTGTTGACGCCGATCAGGCGGCCGGCCGAGTCCAGCAGGGGGCCGCCCGAGTTGCCGGGGTTGATGGCCGCATCGGTCTGGATGGCGCCGCGGATCGTGCGGCGGTTCATGGACTCAATCTCTCGGTTCAGGGCCGAGACGATGCCCGTGGTCAGGGTCTGGTCCAGGCCGAAGGGGTTGCCGATGGCATAGACCTGCTGACCCACCTGCAGATCGCGGCTGGCGCCCAGGGGGATGGGCGCGAGCTTGTCGCGCGGCGCCTTGATGCGCAGCACGGCCAGGTCGCGGTCCTCGAAGGCGCCCACCAGCTCGGCGTCGTAGCTGCTCTGGTCGGCCAGGGTGACCTTGGCGGCATTGGCGCCCTGGATCACATGGAAGTTGGTGACGATATGGCCGGCCTCGTCCCAGATGAAACCGCTGCCCGTGCCGCGCGGCACCTCGGACACATTGAGCGAGAAGAAGTCGCGCTGGTAGGCCAGGGTGGTGATGTGTACCACCGAGGGCGAGACCTTCTTGAAGACGCGGATGTGGTTGAGCTCGGCGGCCTCCAGCGGGCCGCGCGGCGTGACCGGGCGGGGCTGCTGGGCCTGGGCGGTGCTGCCCAGCGCGAGGGCCAGGCCGAGAAGGATGGAGAGGAGGGGAAGACGGCGCATGATGGGCGTAGCCTTAGACTGCGGCCCGATGATAAGACCTGACCCTGGCTCCCGCCATGAACGCCTGGACGCGCTGCGCGGCTTCGCCGTGCTGTGGATGGCGGTCTTCCATTTCTGCTTCGACCTGGCCTGGTTCCGCTATGCCGGCTGGGACTTCTACCGCGACCCCTTCTGGCTGCAGCAGCGCACCGCCATCGTCAGCCTCTTCCTGCTCTGCGCCGGGGCCGGCCAGGCCTGCGCGCTGGCGGCCGGCCAGCCCTGGGCGCGCTTCTGGCGGCGCTGGACCCAGGTGGCGGGCTGTGCGGTGCTGGTGAGCCTGGGCTCCTGGCTGGCTTTCCCGCGCAGCTATATCAGCTTCGGCGTGCTGCATGGCATGGCCCTGATGCTGATCCTGCTGCGCGCCCTGGGCCCGCGCCTGCCCCTGGCCGCGCTCTGGCCCCTGGGCCTGCTGCTGGTGCTGCTGCCCCAGTTCGCGGCGCAGCCGTTCTTTGACGCACGCTGGAGCAACTGGGTGGGCCTGGTGACGCGCCGCCCGGTGACCGAGGACTATGTGCCCGTGCTGCCCTGGCTGGGCGTGATGCTCTGGGGCTATGCCCTGGCGCGCTGGCGGCCGGCCTGGTTGGCGGGGGGCATCGTGCCGGGTCTGAGCCCGCTGGCCGTGCTGGGGCGCTGGTCGCTGAGCTTCTACATGCTGCACCAGCCCCTGCTGATTGGCGGCCTGTGGCTGTTCCGGCAGGCGACAATAGGGGTATGAGCAGCGCCAACAAAGTACTTTTCGGTTTCCATGCCGTCACCGTGCGGCTGAAGACCGCGCCCGACTCCATCAGCGAGATCCATATCGACGCCAGCCGCCGCGACCAGCGCATGCGGCAGTTCGTCGAGCGGGCCAAGGAAGCCGGCGCCAAGCTGCTGGACAGCGACGATGATCGCCTCAAGGCCCTGTGCGGCACCCACCGCCACCAGGGCGTGGTGGCCCGTGTCTCGGCCGTGAGCCAGGCCCGCACCCTGGACGAGGTGCTGGAGGATGTGGAGTCCGCTGAGGACACGCCCCTGATCCTGGTGCTGGACGGTGTGACCGATCCCCACAATCTGGGCGCCTGCCTGCGCGTGGCCGACGGGGCCGGCGCGCATGCCGTGGTGGCGCCCAAGGACCATGCCGTGGGGCTGAATGCCACCGTGGCCAAGGTGGCCAGTGGCGCGGCCGAGACCGTGCCCTATCTGATGGTCACCAATCTGGCGCGCAGCCTCAAGGAGCTCAAGGAGCGCAATGTCTGGGTGGTGGGCACCTCGGACCAGGCCGAGAAATCCATCTACGACCTGGACCTCAAGGGCCCCGTGGCCCTGGTGCTGGGCGCCGAGGGCTCGGGCATGCGCCAGCTCACGGCCAAGACCTGCGATGAGCTGGTGCGCATCCCCATGAAGGGCGCGGTGGAGAGCCTCAATGTCTCGGTGGCCGCCGCCGTCTGCCTGTACGAAGCCCTGCGCCAGCGCGGCTAAGGCTCCGGCCGCTTCTCAATCCGCCAGCGCTGCCTCGGGCGGCGCCAGGTCCACGCGGTTGCGGCCGGCGGTCTTGGCCGCGTAGAGCGCCCGGTCGGCCGCGGCCAGCAAGGGCTGCAGATCCGCGCTGCGCTGCTGGGCCGCCACGCCGATGCTGACCGTGGCCTGCAGCGCCCGGCCCTCGCCCAGATCGATCTGGGCGGCCGCAAAGGCCGCCCGCAGGCGCTCGGCCACGATCTGGGCCTCGGCCGCTCCGCAGCCCGGCAGCAGGATGGCAAACTCCTCGCCGCCCACCCGTCCCATCAGGTCCACCTCGCGCAGGCCGCCGAGCGCCAGGCCGGCAAAGCGGGCCAGCACGGTGTCGCCGGCCGCATGGCCGTACTCGTCATTGATGCGCTTGAAGTGGTCCAGGTCCAGCATCAGCAGGGCCGTGGCCTGACCCTGGGCAGCCAGACGCGCCAGGGCGAGCGCGGCCTGTTCATGGAAGGCGTGGCGATTGAGCAGGCCGCTGAGCGGATCGTGGGTGGCCAGATAGTGCAGGCGCTGCAGCAGCTGCTCGCGCGCCGCCATCACACAGGCCACGGTGATGGGCGCCACCGCGATCATGGACACGCCCAGGCGGATGGAGAGCAGGGCGTTGGGCGTGTTCGGGTCCAGCCCCACCGGCAGCCAGCCCAGAGAAATGGAGATCAGGGCCCAGCTGCCGAAGAGCAGGGTGAGCACGGCCGTGCCGAAGACGCCATAGCTCAGGGCGCACCACAGCAGGGCCGGCACCGGAAAGGCCACCGCGCCGGGGCCGGCCACCATCAGACCCAGGCCGCAGGCCAGCACCAGGGCCAGCACCGGCGCCACCGCGCGCAGCGAACCGAGCCGGTGCGCGGGCACGACCGCGGCGCCGTGCAGCCGCCGCTCCGGCGCCAGGCGCGGCGCGGGCAGGGTGAGCATGGCCGGCAAGAAGGCGATGTAGTTGGCCAGTTCGCTGGCAAAGCAGTAGATCCAGCCGCCCAGGGCGTCCGTGCCCAGCAGGCGCGGGCCCAGGGGCAGTCCCACCAGGGCGGCGGTGGCCGAGGCCAGGGTCACGACCAGGAGCAGGCGCGGCACCGAGAGCGGGCCCTGCAGGCGGCGGTCCTCGGCCGGCAGGCGCGAAAGCAGCCACCAGCCCATCAGCACGCCCTGCAGATTGCCCAGGGTCATCAGCAGGCTGAAGCGCAGCTCGCTGCCGGTGAGCTGGTCGGCCAGCAGATAGCCCAACACGGCCGAGCCCCAGCCCAGGGGCCGGGCAAAGCCGGGCCAGCGCAGCATCAGGCCCAGCAGCAGGGCATTGGCGGGCCACAGCGAGGCCAGCTGCCCCATGGGCCGGCTGGCAATGCCCACGAGGGCGGCCACCAGCACCAGCAGGCCGGGCAACAGGCCCAGCCACAGGCCCGAGGGCCGCGAAGAAGAAGTCCCAACCACCATGATTCAACGACTGCCGGGCCGGCCTCGGTACACAGATGTGCCGACCCCTGTTCTCCTCGCAGCTTCACCCCAAGCCCGGGCCGCAGGCGCTAGGGCTTGCCCTAGCGCGGCGGTCCGTGGTCCCGCAGCAACGATAATTGCGATATTCACACGCAGAACCCCGATCCGCCATGCCCGTCATCGAAGTCAAACATCCCCTGGTCAAGCACAAGATCGGTCTGATGCGCGAGGGTGATACCTCGACCAAGAAATTCCGTGAGCTCACCGGCGAGGTGGCCCGCCTGCTGGCCTACGAGGCCACGGCCGATTTCCCGCTGGAGAAGACCACCATCGAGGGCTGGTGCGGCCCGGTGGAGATCGACCAGATTGCCGGCCGCAAGGTCACCGTGGTGCCCATCCTGCGCGCCGGTCTGGGCATGCTGGATGGCGTGCTGGACATGATGCCCAACGCCAAGGTCAGCGTGGTGGGCCTGGCCCGCGACCACGAGACGCTCAAGCCGGTCAACTACTTCGACAAGTTCGTGGGCCAGCTCTCCGAGCGCACCGCCCTGATCATCGACCCCATGCTGGCCACGGCCGGCTCCATGATCGCCACCATCGATCTGCTCAAGGCCCGCGGCTGCAAGGACATCCGCGCCCTGGTGCTGGTGGCCGCGCCCGAGGGCGTGGCGGCCCTGAACCAGGCCCACCCCGATGTGCGCTGCTGGACCGCGGCCATCGACAGCCACCTCAATGAGCAGGGCTACATCATCCCTGGCCTGGGCGACGCGGGCGACAAGATCTTCGGCACCAAGGACGTCTGAGCCTGCGGGTTCAGAAGCTGTGCGCCTCGATCACGCGGCGCACCTCGCCCAGGGCCGGCGCCAGCGCGGCCCGCGCCACCGAACCCAGGGCCAGGCGTATGGCCTGGACTTGATGCTGGGCCCCGCTGCCCGCATAGGGGCTGGCCGTGGACACGGCGATGCCGGCCTGCAGCAGCTCGGCCGCCACCCGGTCGGCCCGCACGGCCTCGCCCAGGGGCAGCCACAGAAAGTAGGAGCCCGGATGCCCCACGCGGGCCAGCGGCTCCAGCAGCTCAGCCGCCAGGCGTTGGCGCTCGCGCGCATCAGCGCGCTTCTCGCGCTCCAGCCGCGCCACCGTGCCGTCTTCCAGCCAGGCGCAGCCTATGGCCGTGGTCAGGCCCGGGGTGCTCCAGGTGCTGGCGCGTATGGCACGCTCCAGCCGCGGGATCCAGGCCGCCGGCGCCTGCACAAAACCCAGGCGCAGTCCGGCCGCCACGCTCTTGGACAGGCCGGAGACATAGACCGTGCGCTCCGGCGCCAGCATGGCCAGGGGCGGCGGCGCCCGCTCCACCAGATAGGCATAGGCCGCGTCCTCGATCAGCAGCAGCTCATGCCGGCGCGCTAGCGCCGCCAGGGCTTCGCGCTGCGCCAGATCCATGACCCAGCCCAGGGGGTTGTGCAGGGTGGGCATGGTGTAGAGCGCGCGCACCCGGCGCGTGCGGCACAGGCGTTCCAGGGCCGCGAGGTCCGGCCCCTGCTCGCCGGCCGGCAGGGCCACCAGCTCCAGCTTCAGGGTCTCGGCCAGCAGGCGAAAGCCGGGGTAGCTGAGCGCATCCAGCGCCACCACATCACCGGGCTGCAGCAGGGCCAGGGCGCAGCAGGCCAGGCCGTGCTGGGCGCCGTCCACCAGCAGCACCTGCTCGCCGGGCGTGATCAGGCCGCGGCTCGCCAGATGGCGGGCCACGCTGGCGCGGTCATGCGCCCGGCCGCCATGCGGCTGGTAGCGCAGCAGGGCTTCCAGATCGCCGCCCTGGGCCAGCTGGCGCAGGGCGGCTCGCAGCAGCTCGGCCTGGCCGGGCAGGGGGGTAGTTGAAGCCCAGGTCCACCAGCTCCGGGGCCAGCGCGCCCAGGTCCAGCCCATGGCCGGGGGGCAGGCTGGCATCGCGCACAAAGGTGCCGCGGCCCACCTCGCCGCTGACCAGGCCCATGGCCGCCAGCTCGGCATAGACGCGGCCGGCCGTCACCAGGGCCAGGCCCTCGCGCCGGGCCAGCTGGCGCAGCGGCGGCAGCCGGGTGCCGGGGCGCAGCGCGCCGCTGCGGATCTCGCTGGCCAGACGGTCCAGCAGCTGCTTGTAGCGGGGAGCGGGCATGGCGTGCCGATGTATCCATGACAATTTTTTGATTGTATTGATCGAAAGGCTTAGCCTCCGCGGCATTGCTTCCCACCGCCTGATCGCGACCCATGAACAAAACCTCCAGCGCCTGGCTCAACGGCTTCATCGGCGTGCAGATCTTCAGCGGCTCCCTGCCTGCCACCCGCGTCGCGGTGCTGGATTTCGACCCGCTCTTTCTCACCGTGGCGCGCGCCAGCATCGCCGGCCTGCTGGGCCTGGCCCTGCTGGTGCTGCTGGCCCAGCCGCGGCCCACGGTGGCGCAGTGGCGCTCCCTGCTGGTCGTTGCCTTCGGGGTGGTGCTGGGTTTTCCTCTGCTCACGGCCCTGGCGCTGCGCGAGATGAGCTCGGCGCATTCCATCGTCTTCCTGGGCCTGCTGCCCCTGAGCACGGCGGCCTTTGGCGTGTGGCGCGGCGGGGAGCGGCCGCGGCCGGTGTTCTGGCTCTTCTCCCTGCTGGGCAGCCTGCTGGTGGTGGGCTTTGCGCTCGCCCAGGGCCTGAGCCTGGCGCCGCGGGGTGATGCGCTGATGCTGCTGGCCATCCTGGTCTGCGGCCTGGGCTATGCGGAAGGGGCCCGGCTCTCGCGCAGCCTGGGCGGCTGGCAGGTGATCTGCTGGGCCTTGGTGCTGGCCCTGCCGCTGATGCTGGGCCTGAGCTGGTGGCGGCTGCCGGCGAGCTGGAGCGGCATCGGCCTGCCGGCCTGGCTGGGCCTGGCCTATGTCTCGCTCTTCAGCATGCTGATCGGCTTTGTGTTCTGGTACCGCGGCCTGGCCCAGGGCGGCATTGCCAGCGTGGGGCAGCTGCAGCTGCTGCAGCCGCTGTTCGGCCTGGCCCTGGCGGCCGGCCTGCTGGGCGAGGCCGTGAGCCCGGCCATGCTGGGCGTGACCCTGGCGGTGATTCTCTGCGTGGCCGGGGCGCGGCGCTTCGGGCGCTGAAGCCCGGCGGGCTTCAGACGATGCCCAGCGCGCCCAGCACCCCGCCGCCCAGCACCAGCCAGACCAGGCCGATGCGGGTCTTGAGCACCAGCAGCACACTCAGTGCCATCAGGGCGAGGGTGGCCCAGCGGTGGCCGGGGTCGGCCACATAGGGCACGGCCAGCAGCCAGCCGGTGGCCACCAGCAGGCCCAGGGTCAGGGGTGCCATGCCGGCCGTGAAGGCGCGCACGCCGCGGGTCTGCTTGTGCTCGCGGGCCCAGCGCGTGGCGGCCAGCACCAGGGTGGTGGAGGGCAGCATGATGCCCAGCATGGTGACCAGGGCGCCCATGGGTCCGGCCACATTCCAGCCCAGCACGGCCACGAAGAGGATGTTGGGCCCCGGCGCGGCCTGGGCCAGGGCGATGGAGCTGGTGAACTGGGTGTCGCTGAGCCAGCCCTGCTGACCCACCAGATAGCGGTGCATCTCGGGCGCCGTGGTGATGGCGCCGCCGATGGACAGCAGGGACAGCAGCAGATAGTGCAGGAAGAGGTCGCCGTACTGGGCCAGGCTGAGGCTGTGGCCCATCATCAGGCGGCCCCTCCGGGCGGCGGCGCCTTCAGACCCTGCCAGGCCAGCACCATGCCCAGGCCGCCCAGGCTCAGCACCACCCAGACGAGCGGCAGGCGCAGCAGGGCAATGGCCCCGAAGGCCGCCAGGGCCAGGATCAGGGCCCAGGCCCGGCCCACAGGGTTGCGCGCGAGTGAGGGCAGGAGCTTGAGCCCCGTGGCCACGATCAGGCCGGCCGCCACGGCGCCCATGCCGCGCAGGGCGCCGGCCATGCGCTCATGCTCCAGCAGGGCGCCGGAGACCGAGGCCAGGCCCAGCACGATCACGCAGGGAATGGCCAGCATGCCGGCCAGGGCGGTGAGGGCGCCGCGCAGGCCGAAGAAGCGGTCGCCGATCATCAGCGAGAGATTGACGATATTGGGGCCGGGCAGCACCTGGCTGATGGCCAGCATCTCCAGGAACTCCTCGCGGCTCAGCCAGCCCAGGCGCTCCACCAGCTCGCGCTGGGCCACGGCCAGCACGCCGCCAAAGCCCTGCAGGGCCAGGCGGGTGAAGGCCCAGAACAGGGCGGCCAGCGAGTCGGGCGCGGGGCGCGCCTCGCTCACCGCAGGACCTTCAGCGCGTCCGGGTTGACGATATGGCTGGGCTCGCCGCGCATGAAGTTCAGCACATTGTCGAAGGCGGCCTCGAAATAGAGCTCGTAGCTGTCCTGCTCCACATAGCCCAGATGCGGGGTGCAGACCGCGTTCTCCAGGCGCAGCAGGGGATGGCCCTGCAGGATGGGCTCGCTCTCGAACACATCCACCGCCGCCATGCCGGGGCGGCCGCGGTTCAGGGCCGAGACCAGGGCGCCATCGGTCACCAGCTCGGCGCGCGAGGTGTTGACGAAGAGGGCGGTGGGCTTCATGCGCGCCAGGTCCTCGGGCGTGATCAGGCCGCGCGTGGCCTCACACAGGCGCAGATGCAGGCTCAGCACATCGCTGCTCTCGAAGAAGGCTTCGCGGCTTTCGGCCGCCCGGTAGCCGTCGCTCTGCGCGGCCAGGCGCGAGGCCTCGCTGCCCCAGACCTGCACCTCCATGCCGAAGGCGCGGCCGTAGCCAGCCACCAGGCGGCCGATCTTGCCGTAGCCCCACAGCCCCAGCGTCTTGCCCTTGAGCACCATGCCCAGGCCGAAATTCGGCGGCATGGACAGGGCCTTGAGCCCCGACTGCTGCCAGGCGCCATGCTTGAGATTGCCGATGTACTGCGGCAGTCGCCGCATGGCCGCCATGATCAGGGCCCAGGTCAGCTCGGCCGGCGCTGTCGGGGAGCCCACGCCCTCGGCCACCGCGATGCCCAGCCGGGTGCAGGCCTCCACATCGATATGGCTGCCCACCCGCCCGGTCTGGGCAATCAGCTTGAGCTTGGGCAGCTTCTCCAGCAGCTGGCGCGGAAAGTGGGTGCGCTCGCGGATCAGCACCAGCACCTCGGCGTCACGCAGCCGCACGGCCAGCTGGCCCGTGCCCTTGACGGTATTGGTAAAGACCTTGGCGTTCAGGGCGTCCAGCTTGGCGGCGCAGCGCAGCTTGCGCACCGCATCCTGGTAGTCGTCGAGGATGATGATGTTCATGGCGTCTTCTGGATCCAGATTCTGCCTTGCGTTTGCCCGCCTCGGCCTCGGGGTCTGCAGCAGATGGCACAAATCGCTACCATGCCGCCCACCCCGAACCTTCTCTGGAGAGCGACCCCATGAGCTTGACGATGCACGCCGCCAGCGCCCCGGTTCTTGTGCGCATGCTGGGCAATATGCTGAACTGGCTGGAGATGGCGCGTGAACACGCCGCGGCCAAGGGTTTTGACAGCACGGTCTATCTGGGCCTGCGACTGGCGCCGGACATGCTGCCGCTCTCGCGCCAGATTCAGATCGCCAGCGATGCGGCCAAGAGCTGCATGGCGCGCCTGGCCGGCCAGCCGGTGCCCAGCTGGGAAGACAAGGAAGCGACGCTGGAAGAGCTGATGGAGCGCATCCGCCGCACCATCGCCTATGTGGAGTCCGTGCCGCCCGAGGCGCTGGAAGGCAGCGAGACCCGCCAGATCGAGGTGCCGCGCCGCCAGGGCGAGCCGCGCCGCTTCAGTGGCGCGGACTTTCTGCGCCACTTTGCCCTGGCCAATTTCTACTTCCACGTCACCACCACCTATGCGCTGTTGCGCCATGCGGGGGTGAGTCTGGGCAAGGCCGACTACCTCGGCGCGGTCTGAGCCGGCCGGGCCAGGGCCTTGGCCAGCAGGGCCGAGAGCTCGCCCGCCTGTTGCCGGGCACTGTCCTCGGGCAGGGCAGCCAGCAGCCTGCCTTGGAGTATCCACAGCTCCATGGGCTCGCTGGCGTGGCAGACCTGGCGCTGCAGGGCGATGCCGGCCGGACCGCCCACCAGTGCCGCCGCCCGGGTGAAGCCCAGCTTGAGCTGCACAAAGGCGCGCCGGGCCGCGGTGCGGCGCGCCAGATCGCGGCGTTCGCCGCCCAGGCAGGCATAGGACCAGGGCGGCAGGAAGTCGGGAATCTCGCGCAGGGTCAGTTCCATCTCACTGCCTCCGCACCGGGCCCATCATGAAGAAGGTGTCGATGGGGTCGGTGAAATGCCGGTTGAGCCCGGCCAGGCGCAGCTCGGCCTCGCGCTGGTCGTGGGCACGGGCCACCTCGGTGTAGAGCCAGCCACGCAGGTGCCAGAAATCATCCACCCGGCGGGCGCGCTGGATGCTGCGCACCAGCTCCTCGGGCGCATCCACCCCGCCCAGGCAGCGCTCGAATTCACGGCGCAGCAGGGGCAGCAGGGCCGGATCCTCGGCACGGGCATGCCAGGGCGTGTTCTCGCCGGGCAGCCAGCGCAGCAGGCTTTGCAGCAGGGAATCAGGTGGCCGCGTCCCCGGCGCAGGCGCCGTGGGCACGAAGGGACGGGACCGGGTCCAACGAGTCAGTAGATTCAGCATGGCTTGCGCTCTTCTTGTCGTCCGTCGTGCCGGTGTCCTCCTCCGGACCCGGCACTCGTGTCTTGCCTCTGATTTTTCGGCACCCCCCCCTAGTTTCATGAGCGAAAAAAGGCCTGAATTTCGGCCAGATTTCGGCCGATGACACAGGGGTGGCGAGCGTGGAAGGCAGCGGGGCGGCGTGCCGATCATGAATAGCAGCCGGAATGCCCGCCTATTCCCCGGCCTTGTCGCCGGGCCGACCCCTAACATGCTCCCAAACCCTCGCCACACCCCAGGTGGCTGCATTGCCATGGACATGTCACAACCCAGCGCCCAGCAACTCTCCGAGGCCGCCGCCCACGCGCCGGCCGAGCGCCGCATGGACTTGGGCGAGCTCATGGCCGCGGCCGGGCAGCTGCAGGCCCAGGGCCAGGCCGCCGCCGCCGCCGCGCTCTACGAGCAATGGATTGCCGGGGTGGAGACGCCCAATCCTCTGATGATCGTGGCGCTCTACAACCTGGGCACGGTCTACTCGGCCATGAGCGATCACGCCCGGGCCGAGGCGGTCTACCGTCGCGCCCTGGCCTACAAGCCCGACTTTCTGCAGGCGCGGCTCAATCTGGGTCACCAGCTGGAGCAGCTGGGCCGCAAGGAGGACGCGCTGCAGGCCTGGCGTGTGATCGGGGAGAACGAGCAGGCCGGCGACTCGGTGGGGGCCGACCCCCTGGAGCTGCGCCTGCACGCCCTGCGCAATATGGCCCGCCTGCTGGAGCAGGAGCGGCGCTATGCCGAGTCCGAGCAGGTGATGCGTCAGAGCCTGCAGCTGCGCGCCGACCAGAGCGATGTGCTGCAGCACTATGTGCACATCCGGCAGAAGCAATGCGAGTGGCCGGTCTACCAGCCGGTGGGCGAGGTCACCCTCAACCAACTGCTGACCAGCACCTCCTTGCTGGCCATGCTGGGCCTCTCTGACGATCCGGCCCTGCAGCTGCTTTCGGCCCAGCGCTTCGTCTCCGAGAAGGTGGTGAAGTACAAGGACAAGCCCTTCCACCGCCGCTTCGGCCCGGCCAGGCGCGAGGGCAAGCTGCGCATCGGCTATCTCTCGGGTGACTTGTGCATGCATGCCGTGGGCATGCTGACGGCCGAGCTCTTCGAGCTGCACGACCGCGAGCGGGTGGAGGTGCACGCCTTCTGCTGGAGCCGCGAGGACGGCACACCGCTGCGCGCGCGCATCCTGCGGGCCATGGACTCGGTCACCCGCCTGGTGGGCGTGGACGACGAGACCGCGGCCCGGGCCATCGCCCAGGCCGGCATCGATGTGCTGATCGATCTGCAGGGCCTGACCAGCGGGGCTCGTCCCAATATCCTGGCCTACCGCCCGGCGCCGGTGCAGGTGAGCTATCTGGGCCTGCCCGCGACCACAGCCATTCCCGGCGTGGACTGGATCATTGCCGACCGCTTCGTGATGCCCGAGGACTATCTGCCCTACTGCACCGAGCGGCCCATCTACCTGGAACACTGCTACCAGGTTAGCGACCGCCAGCGCGAGGTGGCACCCACGCCCAGCCGCGCCCGCTACCAGCTGCCCGAAGACGCCTTCGTCTTCTGCTCCTTCAACAACAACCACAAGTTCACCGAGCCGGTGTTCGACAGCTGGATGCGCATCCTGGGTCAGGTGCCGGGCAGCGTGCTGTGGCTGCTCTCGGACAACGAGTGGTGCCGCACCAATATGCTGATGCGCGCGCAAAAGCACGGCATCGCCCCGGAGCGTCTGATCTTCGCCCCGCGCGTGGCGCCGCCGGAGTATCTGGCGCGTTTCAAGCTGGCCGATCTGGTGCTGGACACCTTCCCCTTCAACGCCGGCACCACAGCCAGCGACTGCCTGTGGATGGGCACGCCCATCCTGACCTGCTCGGGCCGCACCCATATTTCCCGCATGGCCGGCAGCCTGCTCACCCACGTGGGTCTGCCCGATCTGGTGACGAATTCCCTGCAGGAATATGAGCTGCGGGCGGTACAAATTGGCCAGAACCCGGCCCGGGTGGCGTCGTACAAGCGTTTCCTGAGCGAATATGGGCGCAGCTCGCTGCTCTTCGACATCCCGGGTTTTGTGCGCGAGCTGGAAGACAAGCTCTCGGCGCTGGCCCTGCCGCTGCGGGATGCAGACGCGGCCCGCTGAGCCCTGCTAAGACGAGCCTTCGGTGACACAGCGACACGATCCTTTCTTTGACGGCGCCTCCTCGCGCCCGTCCTCGCCGCCCAATCTCTATCTGGCGGCGCAGGGTGGGGGCGAGGGTGTGGACGCGCCGCCCATCGTGTCGTCCGAGCCCGCCGAGGACATTGGCGACCCCTTGCTGCAGGCCCTGGTCTGGCTGACCCAGCACCATGGCCGGGCCCGCTCGGCCGAGTCCCTGCGGGCCGGCCAGCCCAGCGAGGGCCCGCTCACCCCCGACCAGGCCCTGCGCCTGATGCGCGAGGCCGGCTACAACGCCGGCCTGGTGCGCAAGAACATCGACGATCTCAACCCCCTGCTGCTGCCGGCGGTGCTGCTGCTCAATGGCGGCGATGCCTGCGTGCTGGTGCGCCGCCTGCCCGTGCCCGAAGGGCAGGGCGGCCGGTCGCGCTACGAGGTGGTCTTCCCCGGCGCCGAAGGCAATGCCTGTGTGGCCGAGGCCGAGGAGCTGGAGTCCGAGTTCAGCGGCTTCGTGCTGCTGGCCACCCTGCAGGAGGCGCCGGCCAGCGACAGCCGTGCCGACCCCCTGCTGCGCGCGCCCGGCGAGCACTGGCTCTGGGGCACGCTCAAGCGCTTCATTCCCTACTACCGCGCGGCCCTGGTGGCGGCTCTGCTCAGCAATGTGCTGATGCTGGTCTCGGGCGTGGTGACCATGGTCATCTACGACAAGGTCATCCCCAACCTCAGCTTCGTCACGCTCTGGACCCTGGCCGTCGGCGCGGGTCTGGCCCTGGCCTTCGACCTCTTCTCGCGCCAGCTGCGCGCCCACCTGATCGACCTGGCCGGGCGCAAGGCCGACCTGATCATCGGCTCCAAGCTCTTCCGCCAGACCCTGGGCCTGCGCATGGAGCATCGGCCCGCTTCGGCCGGTTCCTACGCCCACACCCTGGCCCAGATCGAGGTGGTGCGGGACTTCTTCACCTCGGCCAGCATGTCCGTGGTCTCGGACCTGCCCTTCATCATCGTCTTCGTCACCATGACCTTTGTGGTGGGCGGGCCGCTGGGCTGGGTGCTGGTGCTGGCCATTCCCATCATCATGGGCCTGACCCTGGCCATCCAGGGCCGCATGCGCCGCGCGGTGCGTGCGAACATGGCCGAGACGGCCGATCTGCAAGGCACCCTGGTCGAGGCCATCGAGGGCCTGGAAGACCTCAAGACCTCGGGCGCCGAGGGCCGCTTCCTGCGCGCCTACGAGAACAGCACGGCCATGGCCGCCGCCGCCGCCCTGCGCACCCGGGACATGCACAGCTGGAGCAGCAATCTCTCCATGACCCTGCAACAGGCCATCACCCTGGTGATGCTGGTCTGGGGCGTCTATCTGATCGAGGCCGGCTCGGTCACCTCCGGCGCCCTGATCGGCGCGGTGATGTTTGCCGGCCGGGCCATCGCCCCGCTGGGCAGCGTGGTGAGCCTGGCGGCCCGCTACCAGGGTGCGCGCGCGGCCCTGCTGGCCCTGGACACCCTGATGGCCAAGCCCACCGAGCGCTCGGCCGATCGCAACTATGTGCCGCTGAACCAGATCAGCGGCGCCATGGGCCTGCAGGACGTGGGCTTTGCCTACCCCATGGTGGGCGAGGGCACGCCGCCCAAGGTGCTCAAGGGCGTGACGCTCAAGCTGCGCGCCGGCGAACGCGCCGCGGTGCTGGGCCGCATCGGCAGCGGCAAGTCCACGGTGCTGCGCCTGCTGGCGGGTCTGTACCAGCCCACCGAGGGCCTGGTGGATGTGGATGGCATCGACCTGCGCCAGGTGGACCCGGCCGAGTTCCGTGCCCGCGTGGGCTTTGTCTCGCAGGAGCCGCGACTCTTTCACGGCACCTTGCGCGACAACGTGCTGATGGGGCGCGCCCATATCGACGCCGCTCGCCTGGTGGAAGTGGCCCGCCTGACCGGCCTGGAGCGTGTGATCGCCGGCCACCCCCTGGGCTGGGACCTGCCCGTGGGCGAGATGGGCAGCCTGCTCTCCGGCGGCCAGCGCCAGCTGGTGGCCCTGGCCCGCGCCCTGGTCACCCGCCCCAAGATCCTGCTGATGGACGAGCCCACCAGCTCCATGGACGCCCAGTCCGAGGTGGCCTTCCTGCGCCAGCTGCGCGACGCCGCGGGCGACTGCACCCTGGTGGTGGTGACCCATCGTCCGGCCGTGCTGGAGCTGGTCTCGCGCATCGTGGTCATGGATGCCGGCCGCCTGGTGATGGACGGCCCGCGCGACCAGGTGCTGGCCGCGCTTTCGGGCGTGCGCCCCGCCGCACCGGCCGCCACGCCCGAGGCGCCGGCCGCCGCTTCCAATCTGCATCTGCATCCGGCGGCCCAGCCGGTGCAGCGCTCGGCCTCGGTCTGAGGGAGGCTGAGGCATGAGCGTGGCGCGGGACGAGGGCCTGTTTCTGAGCGCGGTGGCCAAGGCGCAGGTGGAGGAACCCCTGCCCAAGGTGACCTGGGCGCTCTACCTGCTGCTGGCCGCCCTGGTGGTGGCGCTGAGCTGGTCCGCCCTGGCCCAGATCGATCAGGTCACGCGCAGCGAGGGCCGCATCGTGCCCGAGGCGCGCGAGCAGGTGATCGCCAGCATGGAGATGGGCACCCTGCGCGAGCTGCTGGTGCGCGAGGGCCAGCAGGTGGAACAGGGGCAAGACCTGGCCCGTCTGGACCCCACCCGCGTGGAGTCGGCCCAGAACGAGGGGCAGATCAAGCGCCTGTCGCTGATGGCCACCGTGGCTCGCCTGACGGCCGAGGCCTCGGCGCGCCCGCTGCAGTTCCCCCCCGAGCTCAAGGCCCAGCCCGGCCTCGTGCGGGCGGAGACCGAGGCCTTCGAGGCCCGCCGCCTGGTGCAGGACGAGGCGGTGGCGGCCCTCAACCGCAGCGCCGGCCTGGTGGGCCGCGAGCTGCGCATCGCCCAGGACATGGCGGCCAAGGGCCTGATGTCCGATGTGGAGGTGATGCGCCTGAACCGCCAGATCAATGATCTGCAGCAGCAGCGCAATGAGCGCGTGGCACGCTTTCGCCAGGAGGCCGCCAGCGAGCTGGTGCGCGTGCAGGGCGAGCTGGCCCTGCTGGACGAGCAGATGGTGGTGCGCCAGGACGCGCTGACGCGCACCGTGCTCAAGTCCCCCGTCAAGGGCCTGGTGAAGAACATCCGCGCCAATACTGTGGGTGGTGTGATCACGCCGGGTTCGCCCATCATGGAGATCGTCCCTTTGAGCGAGCGCGTGCTGGTGGAGGCCCGCATCCGTTCGGCCGATGTGGGCTTCATCCGCATGGGCCAGCGCGCCGTGGTCAAGCTCGCGGGCTATGACTACAACCTCAACGGCGGCCTGGAGGGCAAGGTGGAATACATCAGCCCCGATGCCCTGACCGATGTGGACGGCAAGCCCGCCGCCGAGGGCCGCTACTACCGCGTGCTGGTGCGCGCCGAGAGCAATACCCTGCGCTACAAGGGCGAAGCCCTGCCGGTGATTCCCGGCATGACGGGCTCGGTGGAGATCCGCACCGGCGAGCGTTCGGTGCTGAGCTATATCTTCCGCCCGCTGATGAAGGCCCAGGAGGCCATGCGCGAGCGCTGAGCGTGTGGCGCCCCGCTGCCGGCGGCAGTGCGCAGATTTGGGCCGGGGAGGGCGGGCTGTTCCAGCCTTCGTGAGCGATGGGCTCGTGATGTAGTAACGCCCATCATGCAGAAGTTCACGATCCTCGCGCGCACCCGACCCCTGCTGGCCACCCTGGCCCTGCTGATGGTGCTGCCGACCCAGGCCCAGAGCGGCAGCGCCAAGCGCGCGGCCAAGGCCAGGGCCGAGGCCCTGCCCGCCGTGGCCACCACGCCGGCCGGCAGCAGCGGCACACGCTGCGGCGACGAGGGCTCCGCGCCCCTGAGCGCCAGCCTGGCCGAGGGCGCTGCCGTGGATCCGCGCACCCAGCTGCAGACCCTGGTGCGCCAGTCCCTGCAGCGCAGCCAGACCGTCGGCGCCATCAATCTGCTGGCCCAGGCCGCCCGCGATGACTGGGAGGAGGCGCGCGCCGCCCGCCTGCCGGTGGTCAATCTCAGCGCCGGGGCTTCGCACCTGGGCAACAAGATCGAGGACCTGCCGGCCCGTCAGGGCACCCAGGGCCGCGCCTCGCTGAGCGTGAGCGCGCCGCTCTACGACTTCGGCCGCATCGAGCAGCTGGCCGCCTGGCGCAGCCAGCTGGCCGAGGCGGCGCGCCAGGGCCTGATCAATGTGGAGCAGCAGCTGGCCCTGCAGACCGTGTCCCTGGCCATGGATCGCAGCCGCTACCAGCTGCAGATCCAGGTCTATGGCCAGTATGTGCGCAAGATGGCCTGCCTGGTCGAAGCCCTTGAAACCATCGTCAAGGCCGATCGCGGCCGCGCCAGCGAACTGGTGCAGGCCCAGAAGAACCAGCAGCAGGCCGAGCTCTCGGTGGAGCAGACCCAGAGCGCGCTGCGCCAGACCGAAATCCGCCTGCGCCGTTTCGTGGGCGACGAGCTGCCGCCCAGCGCCAGCTATGCGGCCCTGCTGACCCAGGTGCCCGAGCTGGCTCAGATGCAGGCCGATGTGCTGGAGGCCGCCGAGGTGGCCCAGCTCGAGGCTCAGGCCAAGGCCCAGAACAGCTATGCCGCCTCGGTGAAGGCGGCGCAGAAACCCCAGCTGAGCTGGCAGCTGGGTTCCACCGCCACTACCGGCTTCAACCGGGGGGGCGACTGGGTGGCCGGCGTGACGCTGAACATCCCGCTCTACAACCCCGGCATGGAAGCCAGCGTCTCGGCCGCGCAGAAGCGCGCCGAGGCCGCGCGGCTGCAGCGCGATGACGCCATCGAGGCGCGCCGCTACCGCATGGCCGATATGCATGAGGCGGCGGTCTCCTCTTTCGACCGTGCGCGCCGCATCACCGAGATCCTGCGCAACAGCGAGCGGGTGCGTGTGGCCACCCTGCAGCAGTGGCAGCAGCTGGGCCGGCGCTCGCTCTTTGATGTGATGGGTGCGGAGTCCGACTACTACTCCCTGCGCGTGGCTCATGTGAACGCGCTTTTCGACGGCCAGCAGGCCGTGGCCCTGCTCTGGTCCATGGGCCGCGGGGTGCTGACCCCGCTGCAGTGAGCGGCCCCGAACTGCCCCGCCGCGCACCGGCTTTTCACGGGGAAGCAGCGCGGTCCATCGGTTATCGTTCGCCCAGCATCACAGCGCACCGACAAGCACCATGAGCCACAGCGTCACCGCCCCCGAGGGCGTCTCGGTCCACCCCATGGCCCTGCTGGAGACGCCCCATGTGGGCGCCGGCAGCCGCATCTGGGCCTTTGCCCATGTGCTGCCGGGGGCGCGCATCGGCCGTGACGCGAACATCTGCGACCATGTCTTCATCGAGAACGATGTGGTGCTGGGCGACCGGGTCACGGTCAAGAGCGGGGTGCAGCTCTGGGACGGCGTGCGCGTCGAGGACGATGTCTTCGTCGGCCCCAATGTCACCTTCTCCAACGACCCCTTCCCGCGCAGCAAGCAGCGGCCCGAGCGCTTTGTACAGACTCGCGTGCGCGCGGGTGCCAGCATCGGTTCGGGCGCCACCATACGCCCCGGCGTGACCATCGGCCCGGGCGCCCTGGTCAGCGACGGCGCGGTGGTCACCCGCGATGTGCCGCCCAATGCCATCGTGGCGGGCAACCCGGCCTATATCACCGGCTATGCCGACACGCCCGAGGTGCCCCTGCAGGGCGTGGCCATCACCGCCAGCCAGGCGGGGCAGGGCGCCCAGGACGTGCCCGAGCTGCATGTGCGCGGCGCCCGCCTGCACCGCATGCCCAAGATCGTGGATCTGCGCGGCGCCCTGTCCTTCGGCGAGACGGGCGCCCATCTGCCCTTCACGCCCGAGCGCTTCTTCATGGTCTACGACGTGCCCAGCCGCGAGGTGCGCGGCGAGCACGCGCACCGGGCCTGCCACCAGTTCCTGGTCTGTGTGAAGGGCTCGCTGGGCATCGTGCTGGACGACGGCGAGCGCCGTGACCAGATCACGCTGGACAGCCCCCAGCTGGGCCTGCACATCCCGCCCATGGTCTGGGGCATCCAGTACCAGTTCTCGCCCGATGCGGTGCTGCTGGTGCTGGCCTCGCACCGCTACGAGGCCGAGGACTACATCCGCAACTACGACGATTTCCTGGCCGCCGTGCGCGCCGGCCAGCCTGGGAGCCCGGCATGAGCGCCACCCCTGCGACCACCCCCATCACCCTGCCGTTCCTGGACCTGCAGCCCATCTACCAGCGCTCCAAGCCCGAGATCGACGCGGCCCTGGCCCGCGTGGCCGGCAGTGGCTGGTTTCTGCTGGGCAAGGAGCTGAGCGCCTTCGAGAGTGCCTGGGCCGACTACTGCGGCGTGCCCCATGCCGCGGGCGTGGCCAACGGCCTGGATGCCCTGCACCTGGCCCTGCTGGCCCTGGGCGTGGGTCCGGGCGACGAGGTCATCGTGCCCTCCAACACCTATATCGCCACCTGGCTGGCGGTGAGCCAGTGCGGCGCAAAGCCCGTGCCGGTGGAGCCGGACCCGGCCACCTTCAATCTGGACCCGGCCCGGGTGGAGGCCGCCATCACACCGGCCACCCGCGTGCTGCTGCCGGTGCATCTCTACGGCCAGCCCGCCGATATGGACGCGCTGATGGCCCTGGCCGCCCGCCATGGCCTCAAGGTGCTGGATGACTGCGCCCAGGCCCATGCCGCGCGCTACAAGGGCCGCCGCGTGGGCGGCCTAGCCGATGTCTCGGCCTGGAGCTTCTACCCCGGCAAGAATCTGGGCGCCATGGGCGACGGTGGTGGCGTGAGCACGGGCGATGCGGCCCTGATCGAGCGCATCAAGGTGCTGCGCAACTACGGCTCGCGCATCAAGTATCACAACGAGATCAAGGGCTTCAACTCGCGCCTGGACGAGATCCAGGCCGCGGTGCTGAGCGCCAAGCTGCCGGCCCTGGACCCGGCCACCGACGAGCGTCGCCAGATCGCCGCGCGCCTGCTGGACGGCCTCGCAGGCCTGGACCTGCAATTGCCCCATGTGCCCGACTGGGCCGACCCGGCCTGGCATCTCTTCGTGGTGCGCCATGCCGACCGCGACGGCCTGCAAGCCCGTCTGGCCCAGCGCGGCATCGGCACCCTGATCCATTACCCGGTGGCGCCGCATCTGCAGCCGGCCTATGCCGAGCTGGGCTACGGGCCGGGCGACTTCCCCATTGCCGAGGCCATCCACCGCGAGGTGCTGAGCCTGCCCCTGTGGCCGGGCATGAGCGAGGCCCAGGTGGAGCAGCTGATCGCGGCGCTGCGCGCTAGCGTCTGAGGCATCTGAGGCCGTGCGGCCGGCGGGCCTTGCCCGAGTGCTCCGACCGGACCGGGCTTGAAGATTTGCGACACTGCGGCCATGCCGCAAGTCCGCACTTCCCAGAACAAGAATGCCACCGCCTCCCAACTGCCGCCCCTGAGCGCCGAGGACCTCTGGTCCCTGGACCGGCTCGGAACGCCCTCGCTCTCGCCCGACGGCCGCCAACTGGTCTGCAGCCTGAGTCGCGGCACGCTGGAGCGCCGCCACAACAGCCTCTGGCTGATGGACTGCAGCGGCGAGCGCGCGCCGCGTGCCCTGACCGTCTGCGGCGAGCGTGATGGCCAGCCTGCCTGGTCGCCGCGCGGCGATGCCATCGCCTTTCTCAGCCGGCGCGAGCAGCAGGGCGAGAAGGATGCGCGGCCCCAGCTCTATCTGATTGCGCCCGATGGCGGCGAGGCCCGGCGCCTGAGCGATTTCGCGCCCGGCATCGAGAGCTTCAGATGGCTGCCGGACGGCTCGGGCCTGATCTTCAGCGCCTGGGTCTGGCCGGGCCTGCGTGGTGCCGCCGCCCAGCAGCGCGAGCACCGGCGCTGGACCGAGCGCCAGGAAACGGGCTACCGCACCGAGGAGGTGTTCTATCGCCACTGGGATCACAACATCCCCATGGACCGGGTGCTGCACCTCTGGCATCTGGACATCGCCAGCGGCCGCCTGCGCGACCTGTTCGAAGGCACGGCGCTGGAGCTGCCGCGCAGCAATGGCGGCGCGGGCGACTACGCCATCAGCCCTGACGGGCGTCATCTGGCCTTTGTCCACGACCCGGCCTCCGTGCAGCGCGGCGGCCAGCCCTGGGCCTTGAGCGAACTGGATCTGCGCAGCCGGCGCTGCCGCCGCCTGATCGAGGACCCGGCCTGGGATATCGCCTCGCCCAGCTACAGCGGCGACGGCCGCGCGCTGGCCTTCACCGCCGCCCATGTGGGCCGGCACGAGAAAGCCCTGGCGCAGCCGGCCCTGCTGCGCTTCGATGCGCGCCACCGCAGCCTGGGCTGGCGCGCGCTGGGCGGCGCGGACTGGGACCTGGACGCCGGTGCCCCGCGCTGGGCCGAGGCCGACCAAGCCCTGCTCTTCACGGCCCAGCAGCAGGGTCGCTGCCACCTCTGGCGTCTGGATCTGGGCTCGGGCGACTGCCGGGTGCTGCAGCCGGGCGGCTGGGTGCAGGGCTTTGATGTGGGCGGGCCGGACGGAGGCCAGATCGTGAGCGCCAGCGACAGCGCCCGGCATCCGGTGCGTCTGAATGCACTGCGGGCCGGTGAGGCGCCGCGGCGCCTGGAGCGCTTCAATGACGAACTGCTGGCCCAGCGCCGCCTGGGCGAGCTGCGCGAGGTCTGGTTCGAGGGCGCGCAGGGCGATGCGGTGCAGATGTGGCTGACCCTGCCCGTGGCCTTCAGCCCGCGGCGGCGCCACCCCCTGCTGCATGTGATCCATGGCGGGCCCTTCGCGGCCGCGGGTGACACCTTCAGCTACCGATGGAACCCTCATGTGCTGGCGGCGCGCGGCCATGTGGTGGCCCAGGTGAATTACCACGGCTCCAGCGGCTTCGGCTTTGCCTTTCGCGACAGCATCATGGGCCGCCAGGGCGAGCTGGAGAGCCAGGACATCGAGGCCGCCAGCGACTGGCTGCTGGCCCAACCCTGGGCCGATGGGCGGCGGCTTTCAGCCACCGGCGGCAGCTACGGCGGCTTTCTGGTGGCCTGGCTCAACGGCCATGTGGCGCCGGGGCGCTACCGCAGCTATGTCTGCCATGCTGGCGTGTTCGACCGCATCGCCACCTTCAGTGCGGACTCCTATATGCAGCGCCCGCGCGACCTCAAGGCCCGTTACTGGGAGGACATGCCGCGTGTGCTGGCCCAGAGTCCGCATGCCTTTGCAAACACCATGCAGACGCCCACCCTGGTGATCCACGGCGCCCAGGACTACCGCGTGCCCGACTGCAACGGCCTGGCTTACTACAACACGCTCAAGGCCCGTGGCGTGCCGGCCCGCCTGCTGTGGTTCCCGGATGAAAACCACTGGGTGTTGAAGCCGCGCAACTCGGTGCTCTGGTACCGCGAGTTCCTGGACTGGGTGCAGCGCTGGGAAGCGCCGGCCGCGCACCGGCGCGGCTGAGCGCTCGAGGCTTCAGGCGCGCGGTGCCGGTCCGCGCGGCCGGGCCGGGTTGCCCAGCCAGAGCTCGCCCGCGGGCACATCGCGGGTGACCACGCTGCCCGCGCCAATCATGGCGCCGGCGCCGATCTGCACGCCGCCCAGGATGGTGGCATTGGCGCCGATGGAAGCGCCCCGGCCGATGCGGGTGCGTTGGAAGGCCTCCGGGTATTGCTTGGAGCGCGGGTACTTGTCGTTCGTGAACGCGACGTTGGGTCCGATGAACACATCGTCCTCCACGCTCAGCCCGTCCCAGAGCTGCACCCCGCTCTTGACCGTGACCCGGTCGCCCAGCTCCACATCGCTCTCGATCAGGCACTGTGCATTGATATTGCAGTCGCGGCCGATGCGCGCGCCGGCCAGCACCACGCAGAACTGCCAGACCGTGGTGCCCGGGCCGATCTGGGTGCTCTGCACATCGGACAGGGGATGAATGCGCGGCGGGGTGTCGTTCATGGGCGCAGCATAAAACAAGACGCCCCGCAGGGCGGGGCGTCATCAGGATCAAGCCAAGGGAAGACTTAGATCAGCGGCGTGGCCGACTGCTGGTCGTCGTCCTCCGGTCGCTTGGCGATCAGCAGATGGCTCACCTGCAGGCCATTGCTGGGCGTGCCCGCCGGGGCACCGCCGGCCGGGGCTCCCTCGTGCAGCACCGGGGTGGTAGGCGCCGCCAGCACATCGCCCAGGCTGACCGGGGGCGTGTTGCCGCCACCGCCACCCTCGCGGGCAAACCAGACGTCGGTGAGTGCGTGGGTGCTGCCATCGGACTTCTTGTAGTCCGACACCAGGCCCAGCAGATTGCCGTTGTCCACCTCGCTGCCCGCCTTGGCGCCGAGGTTCATCTCGACGATGCCCAGATCGGCCAGGGTCTTGAGCTCACCCGCGTCGGTCTTGCCGTCGTGGTTGGCATCCACCCAGACACGCAGATCCTTGAAGTGCAGATCATTGGCGTCCAGCTTGCCGTCGTGGTTGGTGTCCTCCTGGCGCATGGCGGTGAAGCCGTCGGCCCCTTGCTTGCCATTGGCCAGCACGGTACCGGCACCGAAGAGTTCGCGACCGTCGTTGATGATGCCGTCGCCGTTGCGATCCATCACCAGCAGACCGTCATTGCCACCCACCCAGCCCCAGCGCTGCACCTGGCCGTTGCCGCGCAGGTCGAAGTTCACGCCCTGGGCCGCGGACAAGGTGTTGATGCCGTTGCCATCCAGATCCAGCACGATGGGTGTGGCCAGCCACAGGGCGTTGGACTGGTCGGTCGTCATCGCGTTGACCTGATCGCTGGTGAAGGCATAGGCCTGGGCCATGTTCATCTTCGCGATATCGGCCGTCTCCAGACCCGGCAGCTGATCCGTGGTGATGCTGCGGATATGGTCGGTGGTCAGGCCGGCGATCTGGGCCGTGGTCAGGGCACTCAAGTCGTCCGAGTCGAACTGCCGCAGCTGGGTGGTGCTCAGCGCTGCAATCTGGGTGGACGTGAAGGCCGCGATCTGGGTCGAGGTGAAGGCCTGCATATCGTCGGTCTGCAGCGCCTTGATCTGATCCGTGTTGAAGGCCGCGATCTGGGCGGTCGTCAGCACATGGGTCTGATCCGTGGTGAAGGCCTGGATCTGGGTCGTGGTCATCGCACGCAGGGCGGCGGTGCTCAGGCCCAGCAGGGCATCGGTGCTGATGTTGTCAACGTCCGAGGCGTCCAAGCCCACCACCTGGGCGGTGGTCATGGCGCTCAGCTGGGTCGTGGTGAAGGCAGCCACCTGATCGCTGGTGAAGGCCTTGAGGTCGTCGCTGCCCAGGCCGCGGAAGGCGCCGGCCGAGATCGCCGCCACATCGTTCGTTTCCAGCTGGCTGACCTGGGTGGTGCTCAGCGCGCCGAGCTGCATCGAGTTCAGCAGCGAGACCTGGCTGGTGGTCAGGGCCAGCAGATCGTCGCTCTGCAGACCGGCGACCTGCGTGGTCGTCATGGCCTGGACCTGAACATTGGTCAGCGACTGGATCTGATCCGAGTTCAGGGCCGCCAGCTGGGCGGTGTTGATCGAGCGGAAGGCGAAGGCGTTCAGCGCGCGCAGATCATCCGTCTCGATGGCTGCGAACTGCTGGGTGGTCACGCCGGCGATCTGCACCGAGGTCAGGGCCGCGAACTGGTCCGTGGTCCAGGCCTTGAAGTCGTCCGAACCCATGCCGGCAATCTGGGCCGAGTTCACACCGGGCATCTGCGAAGGCGCCAGCTGCTGCACCTGATCCGAGGTCAGGCCCGCGAACTGGGTGGTCGTCAGCGCATTGATGGCCGCCGTGCTCAGGGCGCGCAGATCGTCGCTCTCCAGCTTGGTCAGCTGGGTGGTCGTCAGACCCGCCATCTGGCCGGAGCTCAGGGCGCGGAACTGGTCCGTCGTCATGGCCACCAGCTGATCGGTGGTCAGGGCCTTGATCTGATCGGTCGTCAGGGCGCGCACGGCATTGGTCGAGAGGGCCTCGATATCGTCCGTGGTCATCTTGGCCAGCTGGGTGGTGCCGATGGACGCCACCTGGGCCGAGGTCAGCGCCTTGATCTGATCGGTGTTCAGTGCGTTCAGATCATCGCTGTTCAGACCGTTGATCTGCGTGGTCGTCAGCGCCGCCACCTGGCTGGTGAGCAGGGCGCCGATCTGGTCGGAGTTCAGCGCAGCCAGCTGGGTGGTGTTGAAACCGCGCAGTGCCCCGGAGTTGAGCGCCGCCAGATCGTCGCTCTGCATATTGGCGATCTGGGTGGTGGTCAGACCGGCCACTTGCGTGGTGGTCAGGGCACGGGCCTGGTCGGTGCTGAGGGCCACGATCTGGTCTGTGGTCAGGGCCTTGACCTGGTCGGAGTTGAAGGCCCGCACCGCGGCCGTGGACAAGGCCTCGATATCGTCCGTGGTCATCTTGGCCAGCTGGGTGGTGCCGATGGCCGCGGCCTGGGCCGAGGTCAGGGCACGGATCTGGTCGGTGTTCAGGGCATTCAGACCATCGCTGGTCAGGCCATTGATCTGGGCCGTGGTCAGCGAGGCCACCTGGGCCGTGGACAGCGAACCCATCTGATCCGAGGTCATGGCCTTGAGCTGGTCGGTGCTCAGCGCCCGCACCGCCGCCGTGGACAGGGCGCCCACATCGTCGGTGGTCATCTTGGCCAGCTGGGTGGTCCCGATGGCTGCGGCCTGGGCCGAGCTCAGAGCCTTGAACTGGTCGGTGGTCAGGGCGTTGAGGTCATCGCTGTTCAGACCATTGATCTGGGTGGTGCTCAGCGAGGCGACCTGGGCGGTCGTGAGGGCCGCGATCTGGTCGGAGTTCAGGGCCGCCAGCTGGGTGGTGTTCAGACCCCGCAGGGCCGCGGTGTTGAGCGCCGCCAGATCATCGCTCTGCAGGTTCGCGATCTGGGTGGTCGTGAGACCGGCCACCTGGGTCGTGGTCAGGGCCTTGGCCTGATCGGTGGTGAGGGCCACGATCTGGTCGGTGGTCATGGCCTTGACCTGGTCGGAGCTCAGGGCACGCACGGCGGCGGTGGAGATGGCGCCCACGTCGTCCGTGGTCATCTTGGCCAGCTGGGTGGTGCCGATGGCGGCCACCTGGGTGGAGCTCAGGGCCTTGACCTGGTCGGAGCTCAGGGCGTTGAGGTCATCGCTGTTCAGGCCGTTGATCTGGGTGGTGGTCAGCGAGGCGACCTGGGCGGTGGACAGGGCCGCGATCTGGTCGGAGTTCAGGGCCGCCAGCTGGGTGGTGTTCAGGCCACGCAGGGCAGCGGTGTTCAGGGCCGCCACATCATCGCTCTGCATATTGGCGATCTGGGTGGTGGTCAGACCGGCCACTTGCGTGGTGGTCAGGGCACGGGCCTGGTCGGTGCTGAGGGCCACGACCTGGTCGGTGGTGAGCGCCTTGACCTGGTCGGAGTTGAGCGCACGCACGCCGGCCGTGGAGATGGCCTCGATGTCGTCCGTGGTCATCTTGGACAGCTGGGTGGTGCCGATGGCGGCCACCTGGGCGGAGGTCAGGGCCTTGACCTGGTCGGTGTTCAGGGCGTTGAGGCTGTCGCTGTTCAGGCCATTGATCTGGGCCGTGGTCAGGGCGGCGACCTGGTTGGTCTGCAGGGCTCCGATCTGGTCGGAGGTCATGGCCTTGGTCTGGTCCGTGGTCAGGGCGCGCACGGCAGACGTGGACAGGGCGGCGATGTCGTCGGTGGTGACCTTGGCCAGCTGGGTGGTGCCGATGGCGGCCACCTGGGTGGAGCTCAGGGCCTTGAACTGGTCGGTGGTCAGGGCGTTGAGGTCATCGCTGTTCAGACCATTGATCTGGGTGGTGCTCAGCGAGGCGACCTGGGCGGTCGTGAGCGCCGCGATCTGGTCGGAGTTCAGGGCCGCGAGCTGGGTGGTGTTCAGACCGCGCAGGGCGGCGGTGTTGAGCGCTGCCAGATCGTCGCTCTGCATATTGGCGATCTGGGTGGTCGTGAGACCCGCCACTTGCGTGGTGGTCAGGGCCCGGGCCTGGTCGGTGGACAGGGCCACGACCTGGTCGGTGGTCAGCGCCTTGACCTGGTCGGAGCTCAGCGCCCGCACGGCGGCGGTGGACAGGGCCTCCACATCGTCCGTGGTCATCTTGGCCAGCTGGGTGGTGCCGATGGCGCCGGCCTGGGCCGAGGTCAGGGCACGGACCTGGGCCGTGGTCAGGGCGTTGAGGTCGTCGCTGTTGAGGCCGTTGATCTGGGCCGTGGTCAGCGAGGTGACCTGGGCGGTCGTGAGGGCCGCGATCTGGTCGGAGTTCAGGGCCGCCAGCTGGGTGGTGTTCAGGCCACGCAGGGCGGCGGTGTTCAGGGCCGCCACATCATCGCTCTGCATATTGGCGATCTGCGTGGTGGTCAGACCGGCCACTTGCGTGGTGGTCAGGGCCTTGGCCTGGTCGGTACTGAGGGCCACGACCTGGTCGGTGGTGAGCGCCTTGACCTGGTCGGAGTTCAGGGCCCGCACGGCGTTGGTCGAGAGGGCCTCGATGTCGTCCGTGGTCATCTTGGCCAGCTGGGTGGTGCCGATGGCCGCGGCCTGCGCGGAGGTCAGGGCCTTGACCTGGTCGGTGGTCAGGGCGTTGAGGTCGTCGCTGTTGAGGCCGTTGATCTGGGCCGTGGTCAGCGAAGCCACCTGGCTGGTCAGCAGGGCGCCGATCTGGTCGGAGTTCAGCGCGGCCAGCTGCGTGGTGTTGAGCGCACGCAGAGCGGCGGTGTTCAGGGCCGCGAGGTCGTCGGTGTCGAAGGCCGCGACCTGGGTGGTGCTGAAGCCACCGACCTGGGCGGAGGTCAGGGCACGGGCCTGATCGGTGGTGAGGGCCTTGATGGCGTCGGTGGTCAGGCCGCCGAGCTGGTTGGTGGGCACGGTCGCCATGGCCGCGATCTGCGCGGTGGTCATGGCGGCGAGCTGGTCGGTGGTGAGGTTCTTGAGCTGGTCGGTGTTCAGCGCGCGGATGGCCGCGGTGGAGAGGGCGCGCAGGTCGTCGCTCTCCATCTTGTTGAGCTGGGTGGTGGTCAGCCCGGCCATCTGGGTGGAGGTCAGGGCACGGGCCTGATCGGTGGTGAGGGCCACGATCTGGTCGGTGGTCATGGCCTTGACCTGGTCGGAGCTCAGGGCACGCACGGCGGCGGTGGAGATGGCGCCCACGTCGTCCGTGGTCATCTTGGCCAGCTGGGTGGTGCCGATGGCGGCCACCTGGGTGGAGCTCAGGGCCTTGACCTGGTCGGAGCTCAGGGCGTTGAGGTCATCGCTGTTCAGGCCGTTGATCTGGGTGGTGGTCAGCGAGGCGACCTGGGCGGTGGACAGGGCCGCGATCTGGTCGGAGTTCAGGGCCGCCAGCTGGGTGGTGTTCAGGCCACGCAGGGCAGCGGTGTTCAGGGCCGCCACATCATCGCTCTGCATATTGGCGATCTGGGTGGTGGTCAGACCGGCCACTTGCGTGGTGGTCAGGGCACGGGCCTGGTCGGTGCTGAGGGCCACGACCTGGTCGGTGGTGAGCGCCTTGACCTGGTCGGAGTTGAGCGCACGCACGCCGGCCGTGGAGATGGCCTCGATGTCGTCCGTGGTCATCTTGGACAGCTGGGTGGTGCCGATGGCGGCCACCTGGGCGGAGGTCAGGGCCTTGACCTGGTCGGTGTTCAGGGCGTTGAGGCTGTCGCTGTTCAGGCCATTGATCTGGGCCGTGGTCAGGGCGGCGACCTGGTTGGTCTGCAGGGCTCCGATCTGGTCGGAGGTCATGGCCTTGGTCTGGTCCGTGGTCAGGGCGCGCACGGCAGACGTGGACAGGGCGGCGATGTCGTCGGTGGTGACCTTGGCCAGCTGGGTGGTGCCGATGGCGGCCACCTGGGTGGAGCTCAGGGCCTTGAACTGGTCGGTGGTCAGGGCGTTCAGATCATCGCTGTTGAGGCCATTGATCTGGGTGGTGCTCAGCGAGGCGACCTGGGCGGTCGTGAGCGCCGCGATCTGGTCGGAGTTCAGGGCCGCCAGCTGGGTGGTGTTCAGACCGCGCAGGGCGGCGGTGTTGAGCGCTGCCAGATCGTCGCTCTGCATATTGGCGATCTGGGTGGTCGTGAGACCCGCCACTTGCGTGGTGGTCAGGGCCCGGGCCTGGTCGGTGGACAGGGCCACGACCTGGTCGGTGGTCAGCGCCTTGACCTGGTCGGAGCTCAGCGCCCGCACGGCGGCGGTGGACAGGGCCTCCACATCGTCCGTGGTCATCTTGGCCAGCTGGGTGGTGCCGATGGCGCCGGCCTGGGCCGAGGTCAGGGCACGGACCTGGGCCGTGGTCAGGGCGTTGAGGTCGTCGCTGTTGAGGCCGTTGATCTGGGCCGTGGTCAGCGAGGTGACCTGGGCGGTCGTGAGGGCCGCGATCTGGTCGGAGTTCAGGGCCGCCAGCTGGGTGGTGTTCAGGCCACGCAGGGCGGCGGTGTTCAGGGCCGCCACATCATCGCTCTGCATATTGGCGATCTGCGTGGTGGTCAGACCGGCCACTTGCGTGGTGGTCAGGGCCTTGGCCTGGTCGGTACTGAGGGCCACGACCTGGTCGGTGGTGAGCGCCTTGACCTGGTCGGAGTTCAGGGCCCGCACGGCGTTGGTCGAGAGGGCCTCGATGTCGTCCGTGGTCATCTTGGCCAGCTGGGTGGTGCCGATGGCCGCGGCCTGCGCGGAGGTCAGGGCCTTGACCTGGTCGGTGGTCAGGGCGTTGAGGTCGTCGCTGTTGAGGCCGTTGATCTGGGCCGTGGTCAGCGAAGCCACCTGGCTGGTCAGCAGGGCGCCGATCTGGTCGGAGTTCAGCGCGGCCAGCTGCGTGGTGTTGAGCGCACGCAGAGCGGCGGTGTTCAGGGCCGCGAGGTCGTCGGTGTCGAAGGCCGCGACCTGGGTGGTGCTGAAGCCACCGACCTGGGCGGAGGTCAGGGCACGGGCCTGATCGGTGGTGAGGGCCTTGATGGCGTCGGTGGTCAGGCCGCCGAGCTGGTTGGTGGGCACGGTCGCCATGGCCGCGATCTGCGCGGTGGTCATGGCGGCGAGCTGGTCGGTGGTGAGGTTCTTGAGCTGGTCGGTGTTCAGCGCGCGGATGGCCGCGGTGGAGAGGGCGCGCAGGTCGTCGCTCTCCATCTTGTTGAGCTGGGTGGTGGTCAGCCCGGCCATCTGGGTGGAGGTCAGGGCACGGGCCTGATCGGTGGTGAGGGCCACGATCTGGTCGGTGGTCATGGCCTTGACCTGGTCGGAGCTCAGGGCACGCACGGCGGCGGTGGAGATGGCGCCCACGTCGTCCGTGGTCATCTTGGCCAGCTGGGTGGTGCCGATGGCGGCCACCTGGGTGGAGCTCAGGGCCTTGACCTGGTCGGAGCTCAGGGCGTTGAGGTCATCGCTGTTCAGGCCGTTGATCTGGGTGGTGGTCAGCGAGGCGACCTGGGCGGTGGACAGGGCCGCGATCTGGTCGGAGTTCAGGGCCGCCAGCTGGGTGGTGTTCAGGCCACGCAGGGCAGCGGTGTTCAGGGCCGCCACATCATCGCTCTGCATATTGGCGATCTGGGTGGTGGTCAGACCGGCCACTTGCGTGGTGGTCAGGGCACGGGCCTGGTCGGTGCTGAGGGCCACGACCTGGTCGGTGGTGAGCGCCTTGACCTGGTCGGAGTTGAGCGCACGCACGCCGGCCGTGGAGATGGCCTCGATGTCGTCCGTGGTCATCTTGGACAGCTGGGTGGTGCCGATGGCGGCCACCTGGGCGGAGGTCAGGGCCTTGACCTGGTCGGTGTTCAGGGCGTTGAGGCTGTCGCTGTTCAGGCCATTGATCTGGGCCGTGGTCAGGGCGGCGACCTGGTTGGTCTGCAGGGCTCCGATCTGGTCGGAGGTCATGGCCTTGGTCTGGTCCGTGGTCAGGGCGCGCACGGCAGACGTGGACAGGGCGGCGATGTCGTCGGTGGTGACCTTGGCCAGCTGGGTGGTGCCGATGGCGGCCACCTGGGTGGAGCTCAGGGCCTTGAACTGGTCGGTGGTCAGGGCGTTCAGATCATCGCTGTTGAGGCCATTGATCTGGGTGGTGCTCAGCGAGGCGACCTGGGCGGTCGTGAGCGCCGCGATCTGGTCGGAGTTCAGGGCCGCCAGCTGGGTGGTGTTCAGACCGCGCAGGGCGGCGGTGTTGAGCGCTGCCAGATCGTCGCTCTGCATATTGGCGATCTGGGTGGTCGTGAGACCCGCCACTTGCGTGGTGGTCAGGGCCCGGGCCTGGTCGGTGGACAGGGCCACGACCTGGTCGGTGGTCAGCGCCTTGACCTGGTCGGAGCTCAGCGCCCGCACGGCGGCGGTGGACAGGGCCTCCACATCGTCCGTGGTCATCTTGGCCAGCTGGGTGGTGCCGATGGCGCCGGCCTGGGCCGAGGTCAGGGCACGGACCTGGGCCGTGGTCAGGGCGTTGAGGTCGTCGCTGTTGAGGCCGTTGATCTGGGCCGTGGTCAGCGAGGTGACCTGGGCGGTCGTGAGGGCCGCGATCTGGTCGGAGTTCAGGGCCGCCAGCTGGGTGGTGTTCAGGCCACGCAGGGCGGCGGTGTTCAGGGCCGCCACATCATCGCTCTGCATATTGGCGATCTGCGTGGTGGTCAGACCGGCCACTTGCGTGGTGGTCAGGGCCTTGGCCTGGTCGGTACTGAGGGCCACGACCTGGTCGGTGGTGAGCGCCTTGACCTGGTCGGAGTTCAGGGCCCGCACGGCGTTGGTCGAGAGGGCCTCGATGTCGTCCGTGGTCATCTTGGCCAGCTGGGTGGTGCCGATGGCCGCGGCCTGCGCGGAGGTCAGGGCCTTGACCTGGTCGGTGGTCAGGGCGTTGAGGTCGTCGCTGTTGAGGCCGTTGATCTGGGCCGTGGTCAGCGAAGCCACCTGGCTGGTCAGCAGGGCGCCGATCTGGTCGGAGTTCAGCGCGGCCAGCTGCGTGGTGTTGAGGCCGCGCAGGGCGGCGCTGTTCAGGGCCACCAGATCATCGGTTTCCAGCTTGCCGATCTGGGTGGTGGTGAGGCCGGCGATCTGGGTGGTGGTCAGGGCGCGCGCCTGATCCGTGGTCAGGGCCACGATCTGGTCCGTGGTCAGGGCCTTGATCTGGTCGCTGGTGAAGCCGCGGATGCTGGTGGAAGACAGGGCCGCCAGATCGTCGGTGGTGATCTTGGTCAGCTGGGTCGTGCCGATGGCGCCCACCTGGGTGGAGGTGAGGGCGGGCAGCTGATCCGTGGTCAGGGCGTTCAGATCGTCGCTGTTCATGCCGGCGATCTGGGTGGTCGTGAAGGACTTGACCTGATTGGTGGTCAGGGAGCCGATCTGGTCGGAGTTCAGGGCCGCAACCTGGGCCGTGCTCAGGGCCCGGATGGCCGTGGTGTTGAAGGCCGCGACATCGTCGGTCTTGAACCAGCTGATCTGGGTGGTGTTCAGCGCCGCGATGGCCTTGGTGCCCAGCGAGGCCACCTGGTAGGTGGTCAGCGCAGCGATCTGATCCGAGTTGAAAGCGGCCCAGTCCTCAGTGGTCAGGCGTGCCAGCGTGGTGCTCGTGAGGCCAGCAATCTGGGTCGTATTGAAACCGGTGATCAGAGAGGCCATGGTGTGCTCACTTATTCAAGATCTGTCGCTCGACGGGGCCAACACCCTCTGTTGTCCCTGGGGCACCGTCGTCGCATATTCAATCAAGTCGCTCCAGAGGCGGCCGTGGCCGCCTCTGGAGCTCGGTATGGCAGTTCCGCCGCTCCCGCCAAAGACTGGGCGCGGCTTCCTGACTCCTCAGCTATTTCGGAGTCCGGACAAGGAACTTGAGGCAGGCGCGGGATGCACGGACCCGGGGTCCAGGCGCACCACGACTGCTTGTGCCAGGATTTTTGAGGCGCGAGCCTATCGGCACTTGGTTCAAAAACCTTAGCTTTTCCTGGCTGTTCCGGACTTAGCGTGCGCTATTCACGGTTCAAATGCCGCCATCACGATGCTGAGCGCTGCCGCATGACCTCCCAACAAGCCACCGTGGCCACCCTGATCCCGGCGTACAAGACCAAGTACATCGGCGAGTTGCTGGTGGGCCTGGCCCTGCAGACCCGCCGCAGCGACCGCATCATCATCTCGGACGACAGCCCGGACGGCGAGTTCGGCCGCCTGCTGGACTTGCCCGCCCTGGCAGGTCTGCGCGCCGGCCTGCCCATCGAGATCCATCCGGGGCCGCGCAACGGCGCTTACGAGAACTTCAAGCATCTGATCAAGCTCTGGGGCGACAGCTCGGACTTCGTCCACCTGCTGCTGGACGATGACCTGATCTACCCCGAGTTCTATGAACAGCATCTGGGCGGCCACCGCCAGGGGCGTTTTTCCTGCAGCATCAGCGCCCGCTGGACCGCAGCCGAGAACGGTCAGCCCATACGGGGCATGCCGGTGCCGCTGGCCGTGAAAGCCGATCCGGCGCGCCTGCTGGCCCTGGATGCCGGCGTGATGTTCACGACCACCGTGCCGGAGTGCAAGAACTGGTTCGGCGAATTTTCCAACTGCATCCTGACCCGTGAAACGGCGCCTCTGCTGCTCAAGCCCGAGTTCGAGGGCGTGTCCTACGCCGGGCTCTGGGACCTGGGCGCCTTCCTGGCCGCCAGCCTGGTGGCGCCGGTGCTCTATATCCAGGAGCGCCTGGGGGCCTTCCGCACCGGCGGCGAGGGCCACTCGGCCCAGCTGATGGGCAAGCACATGAAGGCCGCCCATCTGGGCTACTCGGCCCTGGCCCTGGGCGGCAAGCGCCTGGGCCAGCTCAGCGCCGAGCAGGCGCGGCAATGCTATGCCGGCATCGCGCCGGCCCTGGTGCAGCGCTATGGCGAGCAGGCGGATATGCAGGTCTTTGCCCAGCTGCTGTTCCGCATGGCGGCCGGGGAGGACGCGGCCGAGGCCGAGTTCCTGGACCAGTGGCACGGCTTTCTGGCCTCGCACCAGCTCTGAAGCGGCCCGCCATGAGCAAGATCCTGCAGCGCGTGGAGCGCCTCAAGTCCCTGATCTCGGCCCAGGCGCCGCTGGATCTGGAGGCCTGGGTGCGCTCTGTGCTGGTGCACTATTTCTTCCATGTCTCGGACCGGGGGCGCATCGAGCTCAGCGACGAGGGCCCGCGGGTGCTGAATCTGCTGAGCCCCACGGTCTTCAAGGGAGCAGGGCGCTTTCGCTTCAGCAACCACGCGGTGTTTGGCGTGCCGCGCTCGCCCGGGGCCTATGCCTGCAGCTATATCGAGTCACGCACGCCCGAGTCCCTGATCGAGATCGGCCGCGGCACGGTGTTCAACAACCGCGCCACCCTGATCTCGGAGGGCGCAGCCATACGCTTCGGTCAGGACTGCCTGATCGGGCCCGAGCTCCTGGTGCTGGACAGCAATTCCCATGAGCTGGCGCCCGCGCGCCGGCGCGAGCCCGATCGCCAGCCCCGCGAGGTGCGGGTGGGCAATAACGTGTTCATCGGCGCCCGGGTCACCCTGCTCAAGGGCGTGGAGATTGGCGATGGCTGCATCGTCTCCGCGGGCGCCGTGGTCACGCCGGGTTTCAAGGCGCCGCCGCTGAGCATCGTGGCGGGCAATCCGGCACGCGTGATCGGCAGCGTGCCCCAGGACGAGACGCCGCCGGCCCCTGCCGTCTGAATCTAGAAAAGGACCACCGTGAGCAAGAAGAAATTCATCAGCATGATGGGCATGCCGGTCACCGAGCAGCTGGGCTCCCAGATGTGGCACTTCGCCGCGCTGAGCTATATCGCCCACCGCACTGATCACCGCGTGGTCTTCTTCCAGGAGCATGCCCAGACCGGCCGCGGCCTGCGCCTGCATCAGAACTTCGACAACTTGCCCTTCGAGCTGATCTCCATCGCCGATCTGGGCGAGGGCGATCAGGTCTACAGCATCTTCCCGTTGAACAAGCAGGTGGCCGTCGAGTCCGCCGTCTACCAGCTCAACCCCGGGATGAATTACGACTTCCAGGGCCTGTTCTCCAGCTACAAATACTGGTGGCCCTGGCGCGAGCAGGTGCGCGCCATGTACCAGTTCCGTGCGCCGGTGCTGGAGCAGGCGCGCGCCGTGGTGGAGCGGGCGCGCAAGCCCGGCCGGGCCCTGGTGTCCCTGCATGTGCGGCGGACGGACTACCTCAACGGCTTCTTCGTGAACGTGAATATGGACTATTTCAAGGCCGCCTTCGCGCAGTTCGAGGGGCAGGCGGTGAGCTATCTGGTGTTCTCGGACGATCTGCCCTGGTGCAAGGAGGCCTTTGCCGATCTGCCGCATGTGGAGTTTGCCGAGGGCAATGAGGCCATCGTCGATATGTGCGCCATGTCCCTGTGCGACCACAACATTACGGCCAATTCCTCCTTCAGCTTCTGGGGTGCCTTCCTCAACGCCAACCCGGGCAAGCGCATGGTGGCACCGGCTCGCACCCTGAAGTCCGATCTGATGATTCCTCACCTGAACTACTGCTGGCTGCCGGATGACTTCATCCTGGTGGACGCGGGCAATGTCTGAGACGACGGGACGCACGATGAGCCAAAGCAATCCCAAGGTGGCCCTGATCACCGGCGTGACCGGCCAGGACGGTTCCTATCTGGCCGAGTTCCTGCTGGAGAAGGGCTATGTGGTGCACGGCATCAAGCGCCGCGCCTCCTCCTTCAACACCGAGCGCATCGACCACATCTTCCAGGACCCGCATGTGGAGTCGCCGCGCTTTCATCTGCACTATGGTGATCTGAGTGACACCAGCAATCTGATCCGCATCGTGCAGGAGGTGCGGCCGGACGAGATCTACAACCTGGGCGCGCAAAGCCATGTGGCGGTGAGCTTCGAGTCGCCCGAGTACACGGCCGATGTCGACGGCATCGGCACCCTGCGCCTGCTGGAGGCCATACGCATCCTGGGGCTGGAGAAGAAGACCCGCTTCTACCAGGCCAGCACCAGCGAGCTCTATGGCCTGGTGCAGGAGGTGCCGCAGCGCGAGACCACGCCCTTCTACCCGCGCAGCCCCTATGCCGTGGCCAAGATGTACGCCTACTGGATCACGGTGAACTACCGCGAGGCCTATGGCATCTATGCCTGCAACGGCATCCTCTTCAACCACGAGAGCCCGCGTCGCGGCGAGACCTTCGTCACCCGCAAGATCACCCGGGGCCTGTGCAATATCGCCCAGGGTCTGGAGGACTGCCTCTATGTGGGCAATATGGACGCGCTGCGCGACTGGGGCCATGCCCGCGACTATGTGCGCATGCAGTGGATGATGCTGCAGCAGGACAAGCCCGAGGACTTCGTGATCGCCACCGGCGTGCAGCACAGCGTGCGCGATTTCGTGCGCATGAGCGCGGCCGAGCTGGGCCTGGGCCTGCGCTTCGAGGGTCAGGGCGTGAACGAGATCGCCGTGGTCGAGAGCATTGCCGACGTCGAGAAGGCCCCCGCCCTCCAGGTGGGCGACGTGATCCTGCGCGTGGACCCGCGCTACTTCCGCCCCACCGAGGTGGAAACCCTGCTGGGCGACCCCGGCAAGGCCAAGCAGAAGCTGGGCTGGGTACCCGAGATCAGCCTGGCGCAGATGACGGCCGAGATGGTGGCCGCCGATCTGGACCAGGCCCGCCAGCACGCCCTGCTCAAGCGCCATGGCTACCAGCCCACGGTGAGCCACGAATGAGCGCCAGCGCCTTGCCGCCGCGTCCGCGCGTCTGGCTCACCGGCGGCCAGGGCATGGTGGCGCGCAATATCGCCGAGCATGCGGCCGCCGCCAACTGGGAGCTGATGGCGCCCGCGCGCGCCGAGCTGGACCTGGAGCGGGCCGAGGCCGTGCAGGCCTTTGTGCGCGAGACCCGGCCCGATGTGGTGATCCACGCCGCCGGGCGGGTGGGCGGCATCCAGGCCAATATCGCCCACCCGGTGGACTTTCTGGTGCGCAATGTGGACATCGGCCGCAACGTCATCATGGCCGCCCATGCGGCCGGCGTGCCGCGCCTGATCAATCTGGCGAGTTCCTGCATGTACCCGCGCCAGGGCCAGAACCCCCTGCGCGAGGAGCTGGTGCTGGCCGGCGAGCTGGAGCCCACCAACGAGGGCTATGCGATTGCCAAGATCTACGCCACCCGGCTGTGCCAGTACCTGCGCCGCCAGGAGCCTGCCCTGCAGTACAAGACCCTGATTCCCTGCAATCTCTACGGCCGCTTCGACAAGTTCGACCCCGCGCATTCGCACCTGATCCCGGCCGTGATCCGCAAGATCCACGAGGCCAAGCAGGCCGGGGCGGCCACGGTGGAGATCTGGGGCGACGGCCTGGCCCGGCGCGAGTTCATGGACGCGGCCGATCTGGCCGATGCCGTGGTGCGCCATGTGGCCCAGGGCGAGAGCGCCCCGGAGCTGATGAATATCGGTCTGGGCTTCGACTACACGATCAATGAGTACTACGCCGCCGTGGCGCGCGTGGTGGGCTGGCAGGGCGAGTTCGTGCACGACCTGACGAAGCCCGTGGGCATGCGCCAGAAGCTGGTGGACGTGAGCCGTCAGACGGCCTGGGGCTGGGCGCCGCAGATCAGCCTGGAGCAGGGCATTGCCCGCTGCTACGACTATTTTCTCGACAAGGTGGCTTGAGACATGACTTACCGCTTTCCGCTCGCAACATCGTCCTGGGGCGCCGAGGAGTACGCGGCCATGGCCGGCGTCATCGCCAGCGGCCACTTCACCATGGGCGAGAAGGTGGCCACCTTCGAGCGTGACTTCGCGCGCTACACCGGCTCCAAGTACTGCGTGATGGTGAACTCGGGCTCCTCGGCCAATCTCTTGATGACCGCGGCCCTGTGCTACACCCGGAACGAGCGCCTGAAGCTGCAGCGTGGCGACGAGGTGATCGTGCCGGCCGTCTCCTGGCCCACCACCTACTACCCGCTGCACCAGTACGGCCTGAAGCTCAAGTTCGTGGACATCGACCCCGAGACCCTGAACTACGATCTGGCGGCCCTGGCCACGGCCATCGGCCCGCGCACCCGGGCCATCATGATCGTGAACCTGCTGGGCAATCCGAATGACTTCGAGGCCATCCGCGGCCTGATCGCCGGGCGCGACATCGTGCTGATGGAAGACAACTGCGAGTCCATGGGGGCCACCTACAAGGGCCGCCAGACCGGCACCTTCGGTGTGGTGGGCAGCTTCAGCGCCTTCTTCTCGCACCACATCTCCACCATGGAGGGCGGCCTGGTCGTCACCGACGACGAGGAGCTCTACCATGTGATGCTCTCGCTGCGCGCCCATGGCTGGACGCGCAATCTGCCCAAGCACAACCATGTCTGCGGCACCAAGAGCGACGACCCCTTCGAGGAAAGCTTCCGCTTCGTGCTGCCGGGCTACAACCTGCGGCCGCTGGAGCTCTCGGGCGCTCTGGGCATCGAGCAGGTCAAGCGCCTGCCGGGCCTGATTGCTGCGCGCCGGGCCAATGGCCGCGCATTGCAGGCCGCGTTCGCCGACCATCCGCGCCTGATGATCCAGCGCGAGCTGGGCGAGAGCAGCTGGTTCGGCTTTGCCCTGACCATACGCCCCGGTGCCGGCAGCCGCCGCGAGCTGGTGACGGCGCTGCAGGAGGCGGGCTTCGAGTGCCGCCCGGTGGTGGCGGGCAATTTCGCCAAGAACACGGTGGTGCAGTACTTCGACCATCAGGTTCATGGCACGTTGCGCCACGCCGAGTACCTGGACCAGCACAGCCTCTTTGTGGGCAATCACCACTACCCCATCCCCGAGGCCGTGGAGGCCCTGAGCCGGATCTGGCGCTGAGCGGCTGAAGCGGGCAGGGCGCCGGGAGGCGCCGTGTTCCTCAGACCGGGGCGGCCGCCGCGTTCAGCCCGTTCTCGAAATGTGCGCGCATCAGGCGCGCGGCCGTGGCGCCGTCGCGCTGGCCCAGGGCCTGCATGAGGGCGCGGTGCTCGGCCAGAGACTCCGCCAGGCGCCCCTGCTTGAACAGGGAGTGATGGCGGTTGAGCTTCATCACCCGACGCAGATCGGTGACGATCTGCTGGCGCCAGCGGTTGGCCTCGATCTCCAGCAGGCGCAGATGGAAGCGCTCGTTGCTGGCAAAGAAGGCATCGCGCTGCCCCACCTCGCGCTCCAGCTGTTCGTGCAGGGCCTGCAGCTCGGCCAGCTCGGCCTCGCTGGCGCTCTCGGCCACGCGGGCGGCGGCGTCGCTTTCCAGCAGGGCCAGCAGCTGGTAGGCCTCGCGCACATCGCGCTCGCTCATCTCGGTGACGTAGGCGCCGCGGCGCACCTTCATGGTCACCAGACCTTCCACCGCCAGCACCTTGAGCGCCTCGCGCAGCGGGGTGCGGCTGATGCCCATCTCCTGGCAGAGCTTGAGCTCGTCGATCCAGCTGCCGGGCTCCAGCTCGCGGCCGAAGATCTGCTGACGCAAGCGCTCCGCCACCTCCTGATAGAGGGCGCGGGGGGCGAGCTGGGTGGCGGCAGCGGTCATCGTGGCATCAGATTCTAGTCAGCTTTGAATTCATAATTATGAATAACTGATGCGGGTATGATGCCCGGATCGCAGGAGCCGTCAACCATGTCCGAGTCGCACAAGCCCAGCCCTTCGTCCGAATTTGCCGCCGCCACCCTGGAGCAGTGGCACAAGGCCGCCGCCAAGTCGGCGCCCGGAGGGGATGTCGCGGCCCTGAACTGGGTGACGCCGGAAGGCCTGATCGTCAAGCCGCTCTACACCGCGGCCGACACCGCCGATCTGCCCCATGCGGACACCCTGCCGGGCTTCGCACCCTTCGTGCGCGGCCCGCGCGCCACCATGTATGCCGGCCGCCCGTGGACGATCCGGCAATATGCCGGTTTCTCGACGGCCGAGGCTTCCAATGCCTTCTACCGCAAGGCGCTCGCCGCCGGCCAGCAGGGCGTGTCCGTCGCCTTCGACCTTGCCACCCATCGCGGCTATGACAGCGACCATCCGCGTGTCGTCGGCGATGTCGGCAAGGCTGGCGTCGCCATCGACAGCGTCGAGGACATGAAGATCCTGTTTTCCAGCATTCCGCTGGAAAAGATCTCCGTCTCCATGACCATGAACGGCGCCGTCATCCCGATCCTCGCCAGCTTCATCGTCGCCGGCGAGGAACAGGGCGTGCCGCGCGCGGCCCTATCGGGGACCATCCAGAACGACATCCTCAAGGAGTTCATGGTCCGCAACACCTATATCTACCCGCCCGAACCCTCGATGCGCATCGTCGCCGACATCATCGACTACACGGCGCGGGACATGCCGAAGTTCAACTCCATCTCGATCTCCGGCTACCATATGCAGGAGGCGGGCGCGACGCTGGTGCAGGAGTTGGCCTTCACCATCGCCGACGGGCGCGAATATGTCCGCGCCGCGATCGCCAAGGGGCTGAATGTCGACGACTTCGCCGGCCGTCTCTCCTTCTTCTTCGCCATCGGCATGAACTTCTTCATGGAGGCGGCCAAGCTGCGCGCCGCACGCCTGCTCTGGGACCGCGTCATGGACGAGTTCCAGCCGAAGAAGGCGTCCTCGCGCATGCTGCGCACGCATTGCCAGACATCGGGCGTCTCCCTTCAGGAACAGGACCCCTACAACAATATCGTGCGCACCGCCTTCGAGGCCATGTCCGCCGTGCTCGGCGGCACGCAGTCGCTGCACACCAACTCCTTCGACGAGGCCATCGCGCTGCCGACGGAGTTTTCCGCCCGCATCGCCCGCAACACCCAGCTCATCCTCCAGCACGAGACGGGCGTGACCAAGGTGGTCGATCCACTCGCCGGCTCCTACTATGTCGAAAGCCTGACCCATGAGCTGGCCGAAAAGGCCTGGGCGCTCATCGAAGAGGTCGAGGCCATGGGCGGCATGACCAAGGCCGTGGACAGCGGCTGGGCCAAGCTCAAGATCGAGGCCAGCGCGGCCGAGAAACAGGCGCGCATCGATTCGGGCAAGGACGTGATCGTGGGCGTCAACAAGTACAAGCTCGCCAAGGAAGACCCCATCGACATTCTGGACGTGGACAACGTCAAGGTGCGCGAGAGCCAGATCGAGCGGCTCAAGAGCATCAAGGCCAAACGCGACAACGCTGCGGTGCAGGCCGCGCTGCAGGCGCTGACGGCCGCGGCCCAGAGCGGCCAGGGCAATCTGCTCGACCTGAGCATCCAGGCCGTGCGCCTGCGCGCCACGGTGGGCGAGATTTCCGACGCGCTGGAAGCCGTCTATGGCCGCCATCGTGCCGACACGCAAAAGGTCACCGGCGTGTACGCCGCGGCCTACGACTCCGCCGAGGGCTGGGCCAAGCTGCAGGGCGAGATCCAGGCCTTTGCCGAGGAACAGGGCCGCCGTCCGCGGGTGATGATCGCCAAGCTGGGACAGGATGGGCACGACCGCGGCGCCAAGGTGGTGGCCACCGCCTATGCCGATCTGGGCTTCGATGTGGACATGGGGCCGCTGTTCCAGACCCCCGAGGAATGTGCCCGCCAGGCCATCGAGAACGATGTGCACGCGGTGGGGGTCTCGACGCTCGCAGCCGGCCACAAGACCCTGGTGCCGGCCATCATTGCCGAGCTCCGCAAGCAGGGGGCGGACGACATCATCGTCTTCGTGGGCGGCGTGATCCCGCAGCAGGACTACGACTTCCTGTTTGATGCCGGCGTCAAGGGCATCTACGGCCCCGGCACCCCCATCCCGGCCAGCGCCAAGGATGTGCTGGAGCAGATCCGCAAGGCGGCGGTGGCGGCCTGATGCTGAGCCTGGCGCCGGTGACGGCCGAGGATTTCGAGCCCATGCTGGAGCTGCGCATGGCGGCCCTGCGCGAGAGCCTGGAGCGCCTGGGGCGCTTCGATCTGCAGCGCGGGCGCGAGCGCCTGGCCGCCCAGTTCGAGCCGGCCGCGATGCGGCATATCGAGCGGGACGGCGAGCGCATCGGCTTTCTCACGCTCAAGCCCCTGGCCGATGGGGCTGGGCTGAGGCTGGAACATCTCTATCTGCGGCCCGGCGCCCAGGGGCAGGGTGCCGGCGCCTGGGCCCTGGACTGGGTCAAGCGTCATGGCCAGGATGTGAGCCTGTCGGCGCTCAAGCTGAGCGATGCCAACCGCTTCTATCTGCGCCACGGCTTCGAGGTGGTGGGCGAGAGCGAGTTCGATATCGACTACCGCTGGAAGGCCCCGGTGTGAGCGCGGCCGCCCTGATCACCGGCCAGCCCGGCCCGGCCCAGCGCCGCGCCATGGCCAAGGCCATCACCCTGCTGGAATCCACCCGCGCCGACCACCGCGCCCGGGCCGATTTCCTGCTCACCGAGCTGCTGCCGCACACCGGCCGGTCCCTGCGCCTGGGCATCTCCGGCGTGCCGGGCGTGGGCAAGAGCACCTTCATCGAGGCCCTGGGCCTGTTCCTGATCGGGCGCGGCCACCGGGTGGCGGTGCTGGCGGTGGACCCCAGCAGCAGCGTCTCGGGCGGCTCCATCCTGGGCGACAAGACCCGCATGGAGCGGCTCTCCATGGACGAGCGCGCCTACATCCGCCCCAGCCCCAGCAGCGGCACCCTGGGCGGCGTGGCCGAGAAGACCCGCGAGGCCCTGCTGGTCTGCGAGGCAGCGGGCTATGACATCGTCATCATCGAGACCGTGGGCGTAGGCCAGAGCGAGATTGCGGTGGCTGGCATGACGGATATGTACTGCCTCTTGCAGCTGCCCAATGCCGGCGACGATCTGCAGGCCATCAAGAAGGGCGTGATGGAGCTGGCCGATCTGGTGCTGATCAACAAGGCCGATCTGGACCGCGCCGCCGCCACCCGGGCCCAGGCCCAGATCGCCTCCTCGTTGCGGCTCTACGGCCTGCACGGCCACCCCGAGCATGCCCACCACGACCAGACGATCTGGCACCCGCAGGTGATGCCGCTCTCGGCCCTGAAGGCCGATGGCATCGAAGCCTTCTGGGGCCAGGTCGAGCGCTTTCGCGACATTCAGCAGGCCAATGGCCGCTTGGCCGCCAAGCGCCAGCAGCAGGCTCAGGCCTGGATGTGGGAGCGCATCCATGCCGGCCTGCGCGAACAGTTTTCACAGGCGCCCGCCGTGCGCGCCATCCTGGCCGAGACCACGGCCCAGGTCCTGAACGGCAGTCTGGCGGCCTCGACGGCCGCCCGACGACTCTTGAACCGATTCTCCGGAGACGAGCACCATGCATGACATTCAACAGATGCTGGAAGACAAGCGCGCCAAGGCGCGGCTCGGCGGCGGCCAGCGCCGCATCGACGCCCAGCACGCCAAGGGCAAGCTGACCGCGCGCGAGCGCCTCGACGTGCTGCTCGACGAGGGCTCCTTCGAGGAATACGACATGTACGTCACCCATCGGGCGACGGAATTCGGCATGGCCGAACAGAAGGTGGCCGGCGACGGCGTCGTCACCGGCTGGGGCACGATCAACGGCCGGCAGGTCTATGTCTTCAGCCAGGACTTCACCGTGCTCGGCGGTTCCCTTTCCGAAACCCATGCACAGAAGATCTGCAAGATCATGGATATGGCGGTGCGCAACGGCGCGCCGGTCATCGGGCTCAACGATTCGGGCGGCGCACGCATCCAGGAAGGCGTGGATTCGCTCGCCGGCTATGCCGAGGTCTTCAAGCGCAATGTCGAAGCCTCCGGCGTCGTGCCGCAGATTTCCGTGATCATGGGCCCCTGCGCAGGCGGCGCGGTCTATTCGCCCGCCATGACCGACTTCATCTTCATGGTGCGTGACAGTTCCTACATGTTCGTCACCGGTCCCGACGTGGTGAAGACCGTCACCAACGAGATCGTCACGGCCGAGGAACTCGGCGGCGCACGCACCCATACCCAGAAATCCTCCGTCGCCGACGGCGCCTACGAGAACGACATCGAGGCGCTGGAACAGGTCCGCGCCCTCTTCGACTTCCTGCCGCTCAACAACCGGCAGAAGCCGCCGCTACGCCCCTTCCACGACGATCCGGCACGCCTCGAGGAACGGCTCGACACGCTCATCCCGGACAGCTCCAACAAGCCCTACGACATGAAGGAGCTGATCACGGCCCTTGCCGACGAGGGCGATTTCTTCGAGATTCAGGAAGCCTTCGCAAGGAACATCATCACGGGCTTCATGCGCATCGAAGGCGAGACGGTGGGCGTCGTCGCCAACCAGCCGATGGTGCTGGCCGGCTGCCTCGACATTGATGCCTCGCGCAAGGCCGCCCGCTTCGTGCGCTTCTGCGACGCCTTCTCCATTCCCATCCTGACGCTGGTCGACGTGCCGGGCTTCCTGCCGGGCACGGCGCAGGAATATGGCGGCGTCATCAAGCACGGCGCCAAGCTGCTCTTCGCCTATAGCCAGGCGACCGTGCCGATGGTGACGCTGATTACGCGCAAGGCCTATGGCGGAGCCTATGACGTGATGGCCTCCAAACATATCGGCGCGGACATCAACTATGCCTGGCCGACCGCCGAGATCGCGGTGATGGGCGCCAAGGGCGCGACCGAAATCCTCTACCGTTCGGAACTTGGCGACGCCGAGAAGATCGCGGCGCGCACCCGGGAATACGAGGAGCGCTTCGCCAATCCCTTCGTCGCCGCCGAGCGCGGCTTCATCGACGAGGTGATCCAGCCCCACGAAACCCGTAAGCGCATCTGCCGCTCCCTGGTGATGCTCAAGGACAAAAAGCTCGAGAACCCGTGGCGCAAGCACGGCAACATCCCCCTCTGATCGCGAGCCAGGAGCAAGAACATGTTCAAGAAAATTCTGATCGCCAACCGGGGTGAGATCGCCTGCCGCGTCATCAAGACCGCCAAAAAGATGGGCATTGCCACGGTGGCCGTCTATTCCGAGGCCGACAAGGACGCCCGCCATGTCGAGCTGGCCGACGAGGCCGTGCTGCTGGGCCCCGCACCCAGCCGCGAGAGCTATCTGGTGGCCGACAAGATCATTGCCGCGGCCAAGGCCACCGGCGCCGAGGCCCTGCACCCCGGCTACGGTTTCCTGAGCGAGAACGAGGAATTCGCCCGCCGCTGCGAGGAAGAGGGCATCGTCTTCATCGGCCCCAAGCACTACAGCATCGCGGCCATGGGCGACAAGATCGCCTCCAAGAAGCTGGCGAACGAGGCCCAGGTTAGCACCATCCCCGGCCATAACGAGCCCATCCTCTCGCCCGAGGAGGCCGTCGAGATTGCCAGGAAGATCGGCTATCCGGTCATGATCAAGGCCAGCGCCGGCGGCGGTGGCAAGGGCCTGCGCGTGGCCTTCAATGACAAGGAATGCTTCGAAGGCTTCACGTCCTGCCGCAACGAGGCGCGCAACAGCTTTGGCGACGACCGCATCTTCATCGAAAAGTTCGTCACGCAGCCGCGTCACATCGAGATCCAGGTGCTTGGCGACAAGCACGGCACCACGCTCTATCTCGGCGAGCGGGAATGCTCCATCCAGCGGCGAAACCAGAAGGTCGTCGAGGAAGCCCCCTCGCCCTTCCTCGATCCCGAAACCCGCAAGGCGATGGGCGAGCAGGCCGTGGCGCTGGCGAAAGCCGTCGGCTACCACTCCGCCGGAACGGTGGAATTCATCGTCGACGGCGACAGGAATTCTACTTCATCGAGGTGAACACCCGTATCCAGGTCGAGCATCCGGTGACGGAGATGGTCACGGGCATCGACCTCGTGGAGGAAATGATCCGCATCGCCGGCGGCGCGCCCCTGTCGATCCGCCAGGAGGATGTCGTGGCGAGAGGGCATGCCATCGAATGCCGCATCAATGCGGAAGATCCCTTCCGCAACTTCCTGCCCTCCACCGGCCGCCTGGTGAAGTACCAGCCGCCCGAGGCCAATCTGGAGCAGGGCCGCGAGACCCTGGTGGGCGAGGCCTATGCGCCGGGTCAGTTCGGCGGCGTGCGCGTGGATACCGGCGTGTACGAGGGCGGCGAGATCCCCATGTTCTACGACTCCATGATCGCCAAGCTGATCGTGCATGGTCGTGACCGGACCGAGGCCATCGCCCGCATGCGCCAGGCGCTCAACGGCTTCGTGATCCGTGGCATCAGCTCCAACATCCCCTTCCAGTCGGCCCTGCTGGCGCACCCGGACTTCGCGAGCGGCAACTTCAACACCGGCTTCATTGCCCAGCACTATGCGGGCGGTTTCCAGGCCGAGGATGTGCCGCACGAGGATCCGCTCTTCCTGGTGGCCCTGGCCGGCTTCATCCGCCGCAAGGCGCGCGAGCGCGAGGCCGGCATCAGCGGCCAGCTGCCCGGCCACGAGGTGCGCATCGAGCATGACTATGTGGCCGTGGTGAACGAGGGGGGCGGCCAGAGCAGCCGCCACGCCCTGCACATCGACGAGTTCAGCGGCCATCTGGGCGAGGCCCATGTGCGCGTGGGCGCCCAGAGCTACCGCATCGTCAGCCTCTCGCGCCTGAACGACATCCGCATCGAAGGCCTGGTCAATGGCGAGCATTTCGTGGCCCAGGCCGAGCGCGGCACGCCCAAGAACCCGCTGGCCTACCGCATCCAGCACAACGGTCGCGCCATCGAGGTGACCGTGCTCTCGCCCCGCGCCGCGGAGCTGCAGGCCCTGATGCCCTACAAGGCGCCGCCCGACACCAGCAAGCTGCTGCTCTCGCCCATGCCGGGCCTCCTGGTGCAGATTGCTGTGCAGCCCGGTCAACTGGTGCAGGCCGGTGAGCGCCTGGCGGTGATCGAGGCCATGAAGATGGAGAACATCCTCACGGCCAGCCAGGACGTCAAGGTGGCCGAGGTGCTGGCCAAGACGGGCGAGAGTCTGTCGGTGGACCAGCCCATCCTGCGCTTTGAGTAGTTTGGGAAGCCGCCTCGGCGCAGACGGGCCGGTGGCCGTGGTGGGCGCCGGCGTGGCCGGCTGCGCCGCCGCTCTGCGCCTGGCCGAGCTGGGCGTGGAAGTCGATCTCTTCGAGGCCGTGGCCCAACCCCAGCCTATCGGCGCCGGCCTCTTGCTGCAGCCCAGCGGCCAGCGCGTGCTGGCCCATATGGGCTTGCTGGACGGCGCGCTGGCGCATGGCGCCAAGGTGCAGCGCCTTTTCGGCGACACGCCGCAGGGGCGCACCGTGCTGTCCATGAGCTATGCCCGCCATGCGCCGGACGCCTACGGCCTGGGCCTGCAGCGCGGCGCTTTGATGGGCCTGCTGTGGCAGCGCGTGCGCGCGGCCCAGGGCCTGCACTGGCGCTGCGGCGAGGCGGTGCAGGACTTCGCTCAGGACGCCCGGGGCGTACAGCTGCGGGGCGAGGCGGGCCGGCCCTTAGGCCGGGACCGCTACGCCGCCCTGATCCTGGCCAATGGCAGCTTCTCCGGCCTGCGCGAGCGGCTCTCACCCGCGCTGCGGCTGCGGGCGCGGGTCTTTCCCTGGGGCGCGGTCTGGACCGTGTTGCCGGTGCCGGCGGGCTTTCCGGCCCTGGAACTGCGCCAGCGCTTTCGTTCGGCGCGCCAGATGCTGGGTCTGATGCCGGTGGGGCGCAATTTCGGCGAGGCCGCGGACGCGCCGCCGGGCATGAATCTGTTCTGGAGTCTGCCGCTGGAGCGGGTGGAGGCCTGGTCGCGGGCCGGTGCGGCCGAGCTGGCGGCGCTCAAGCGCGAGATCGCTGAGCTGCTGCCCCTGAGCGCGCCGCTGCTGGAGGGCTTGCGCGATCCGGCCCAGCTGCGCCAGGCCCGCTACGCCGATGTGAGCCTGCGGCGCTGGCACGACGGCCGGGTGCTGGCCATCGGTGACTGCGGCCATGGCATGAGCCCGCAGCTGGGGCAGGGCGCCAATATGGCCCTGGTGGATGCCCATGTGCTGGCCGCGGAGGTGGCGGCGGGCGGCGAGCGCCCGGACTGGGCGGCCTGCTTCGCGCGCTACAGCCAGCGCCGCCGCGCCCATCTGCGCTTCTACACCCAGGCCAGCCGGGGCCTCACGCCGCTGTTCCAGTCGCACCAGCGCCTGGGCCCCTGGCTGCGCGACACCGTCTTCGGCCTGGGCCGCCATATTCCCTTCATCGACCGCCAGTCGGTCGCCACCCTCACCGGGCTCAAGACCGGTTGGCTTTACGGCCAGCTGGATCTCTGAGCCTCATCCCGCCCTCAATTCCTCTGGAGTTTCCGACCATGAGCAGCTCGCCCAAGCCTTACAAGATTCTCGGCATCCAGCAGATTGCCATCGGCGGCCCCGACAAGGCGGCCCTGCGCAAGCTCTGGGTGGAGGTGCTGGGGCTTCAAGTCACCGGCAACTTCGTTTCCGAGCGCGAGAACGTGGACGAGGACATCTGCGCCATCGGCCAGGGCCCGCACAAGGTGGAGGTGGACCTGATGCAACCCCTGGACCCCGAGAAAAAGCCGGCCGTGCACACCACGCCGCTCAACCATGTGGGGCTGTGGGTGGACGATCTGCCCCGGGCCGTCGAATGGATGAGTGCGAACGGCGTGCGCTTTGCCCCCGGCGGCATCCGCAAGGGGGCGGCCGGCTACGACATCTGCTTCATCCATCCCAAGAGCAATGAGGAGTTCCCCATTGGCGGCGAGGGTGTGCTGATCGAGCTGGTGCAGGCGCCGCCCGAGGTGGTGGCGGCGCTTGGCTGAGCTCAGGGGTAGGGCTTGGGCATGCGCTGCAGCAAGGGGGCGTAGGGCGCCGCCAGCGGTTCGCCCACGAAGACGCCCTGCAGCGGCCAGAGCACGCTCTGCCAGTAGGCTTCCAGGGCGGTGTAGCCGCCCAGATAGCCGTCCGAGATGGCCGCCGGATCAGGGAATTTCCCGCTGATGGCATAGGGTTCCGAGACCGTGCCGTAGCTGGCCGTGGCGCCCGACTCGATCCAGTCCAGGATGCTCATCTGCCAGCTACCCGGCGGCGAGTCCAGCTTGCCGCCGTAGGAGGTCAGGTGGTCGGCCAGGGCACCGGGCAGCCAGCCGATATTGCCGAGGCCGTCCATATGGGTCAGGCCGGTCTGGTAGATCAGCACATGGCTGACGGGCTTGGGCGTATAGCCGCTGGCCAGATGGTCGTAGACAGCCTCGGTGCCCCAGGGGTCCAGCGGGCCGCGGGCCGGGCCTGCATACCTTGCGCTGCTGCGTGCGGGGTCCCAGGTGTAGAGCCGGTAGACCTTGGGGCCGGGCTTGTGGGCGGCGGGCAGGCTGAAGTCGGCGCTGATGCCGCGCTCGATCAGGGCCTTGGCGCTGGCGACGCTGTGGGCGGCCAGCAGCATGGAGGGGCGCAAGCCCTTCACGGTGAAAGGCTGTCCGCCGGTGTAGCGGTAGAGCTCGTTGCGGACCTCCACGGTGCGCAAGTCGTCGCACTTGATGCCATCGCCGTAGCCCATGGTCAGCACCGAGGTGATGGATAGGCAGTCCACCGCATAGGGCTGGCGCCAGACCATGGCGATGCCCTGCACCGTGGGCGGCAGGCTTTGCTGGATCTGCTGGCGCAGCGGCTCGAAGGCCGCGCGGCTCAGCACCGGCACCTGGGGCAGGCGGACTTCGACGATATTGGCGGCCGGGATGCCGCGGCGCTGCGCGTAGTAGGCGGCGATTTCCACCGAGTAGGGATCATCCAGGTTCACCACCAGGCCCAGCTGGTCGGGGCGCATGCGGCCGGCGCTGGTCTGGGCGGCGGCCAGTGCGCCGTAGTGGCGCACGATGTCCTGCACATCGGGATCCTCGGGATCGGCGGGGCCGATCTCATGGGTGTGCAGGCTCAGGGCGGCCACATCACCAGTGTCCGGGTCCAGGGCGAGATCGATCTCGTTGAGCTGGCGCCCCAGGGCGCCGGAGGAGATGACTCGCAGCGGGCGCCCGATGCGGTTGGGCAGCAGGCAGCTGAAGAGCTGCTGTGACTGGGCCGTCAGCAGCAGGTCGATCTCGGGGTCCAGCTGGGCCACCAGGTCCACCAGGGGGCCGCTCATGCCCTGGCAGGGATCGCTGGCCGGGCCGGTCTGCACCGGCTGCGGGGCCAGCACCACGATGCCGCGGGCGCCCTCGGCCTGCGCCTTGGGCACCAGGGCATTGATGGCGCCGGCCTCGTCCAGGATGCTCAGACCGGCGGTCGAGTCGGGCACCAGGCGCTTGAGGCTGCTGCGGGCCGCCATGCCGATGAAGGCCAGCTTGCCAACCTCGAAGTCCTTGATGTGCAGACCGCTGAACAGGGGCTTGCCGCTGCGCGTGTCCACCAGATTGCCGGCCAGCAGCATGGCATGGGAGCCAATGAACCATCCCTGGCCGCCCAGATCACCCGGGCGGCCGCTGCCGCTGAAGAGATCGCTGGTGTGGTTGCGCCCGTTCTGCAGGCGCTCCAGCTCGTCCTTGCCCTCGTCCAGCTCGTGGTGCCCCACGGCCGCGTAGTCGAGCAGCAGATTGTTCATGATCTCGATCGTGGGCTCGTCCTTGAAGCGGGCCGAGCGCAGCGGGCTGGCGCCGAAGAGGTTGCCGGCGCTGATGCTCGCATGCAGGGGGTTGGCCTCCTGCAGACGCTTGATGCGATGCGCCAGGCGGGCCGCGCCCGGGCTGCCGACCGGGCCTTCCTCCGCGGCGATCAGGCCGCGGAAGTCGCCAAAGACGATCAGCTTGATCAGGGCACGACCGCTGGGATCGCGCAGCGGTGGCGGATCCGCACTCTGGGCGCGGGCCGGCAGGCCCAGGCCCGCGCACAGGATCAGCAGGCCAAACAGGGCGCCGCGCAGCCGCGGGCTCAGGCAGGAGAGGGCAGGAGGCATAGGTCTGAACCGGCTTGAAGGGAAGCGGCTCAGCCTAGGTCCTGGCCATGACGCCCATCAGCGTCCGGCCCCTGGGCCGAAAGCGTCGGCGCATCGGCCTGGTCCATGGTTTATATTTCGCGAATCACGAAGGCTGTGTTTTTATCTGCCAGAGATTGCATGTCCTGGCGAAGACTACAGTGCAGCATGAACCCCAAGCTCCCCCTCCTGCAACGCCGTCCGCTGATGCTGCTGACCCTGGGCCTGGGCCTGGCCCTGGTGGGGAGCAGCGCCCATGCGGCGCCCGAGTCCGCCAAGCCCTGGCCGCAACGCGCCCTGAGCTGGATCGTGCCCTTCCCGGCCGGCAGTGCCACCGACCAGATGGCCCGCGTGCTGGCCGAGCATGTGAGCAAGTCCGCCGGCCAGCCTGTCGTGGTGGACAACAAGCCCGGGGCCAACGGCAGCCTGGGTACCGGCGCCGCGGCGAAGGCCGCGCCCGATGGCTACAACTTCCTGATCGCCACCAGCACCACACATGCGGCCAATGCCTCGCTGTACCGCCGTCTGCCCTATGACCCGATCAAGGACTTCACGCCCATCAGCCGCCTGGCCGAGATCCCTTTCATCATGCTGGTGAACCCGGCCGTGCCGGCCGATACCGCCGAGAAGTTCGTGGCCTATGCCAAGGCCAATCCCGACAAGCTGGCCTGGGGCTCGGGCTCCAGCGGCAGCCTGATCCCGGGCCAGGCCTTTGTGCACGCCCACAAGCTGCAGATGATCCACGTGCCCTACAAGGGCGTGCAGCCGGCCATGACCGACGCCATGGGCGGCCAGATCCAGCTGGTCTTCGGTGATCTGGCCTCGGGCGTGCCCCAGGTCAAGGCGGGCAAGCTGCGCGCCCTGGCCGTGACCTCGGCCAAGGAGCACCCCATGCTGCCGGGCGTGCCGCCCATGAGCCGCGGCGCCGCGCCGGGCTTCGAGATGACGGCCTGGTTCGCCATGTACGCCCCCGCCGGCACGCCCGAGCCGGTGCTGGCCAGGATGAACCAGTGGGTGCGCGCCGCCCTGAACGACAAGGCGGTGCAGGCCAAGCTGGCGCCTTCGGGCTTCGAGCTCACGCCCAGCACCCCGGCCGAGCTGGGCGTGTTCGCCGCCAAGGAAACCCTCAAGTGGGCCAAGGCCGTGCAGGCCGCCGGCATCACCCCGGAGTGAGGCCCTGAGCCCCAAGCCCCCATGCGCCTGGACCTGACCACGCTCAACCTCGTGCTGGCGATCGAGCAGACCCGCTCCATCACCCGCGGGGCCGAGCGCGAGCATCTGGCCCTGGCGGCGGCCTCCAAGCGGGTCTCGGACCTGGAGGCCCGCCTGGGCGTGCAGCTCTTCGAGCGCCGCGCCCGTGGTGTGGAGCCCACCGAGGCCTGCCGCGCCCTGGTGCGTCATATCCGCTCCCTGCATGCTTCCCTGCATGCGCTGGAGAGCGAGGTGATGGAGTTCGCCCGCGGCATCAAGGGCCATCTGCGCATCGCGGCCAATGCCGGCTCCATTGCCGAATGCCTGCCGGGCGATCTGGCGGCCTTCAGCCAGGCCCATCCGCAGATCCGCATCAGCCTGGAAGACCAGACCAGCGCCGAGGCCCAGGCGGCGGTGGCTGAAGGCAGGGCGGATGTGGCGGTGTTCACCGCGCCCCTGCTGGACAACCGCCTGCAGACCTGGATCTATCGCCCGGCCCGCCTGGCGGTGCTGGTGCCGCGCGCGCATGCGCTGGCGCGGCAGGAGGCGGTCAGCTTCGAGGCCCTGTTGGACTACGACCTGATCGGCCTGCATGCCGGTGCCGCGGCCCAGGAGCTGATGCGCGAGCAGGCCCTGGCACGCGGGCGCACGCTCAATGCGCGCCTGCAGGTGCGCGGCTTCGACGCCATTGCCCAGCTGGTGGAAGCGGGCCTGGGTGTGGCCGTGCTGCCGGAGGCGCCGGCCGAGCGCTTCGCCAAGGTTTTTGAAGTGAAGCGGCTGCGCCTGTCGGACGACTGGGCGCAGCGCGACTATGTTCTGGGGGTGGCGCGCCAGGAGCGCCTGCCCACCGTGGTGCAGCGCTTTGTGGACGCGCTGTGCCCGGGCCATCAAGAGGCCCAAGCCCTGACAGCCAATATCAAGACGACGAGGTAAGCCAGCCATGACAGCACGCACGCTTTACGACAAGCTCTGGGACGAGCATGTGGTCCACACCGAGGACGACGGCACGGCCACGCTCTATATCGACCGCCACCTGGTGCACGAGGTCACCAGCCCGCAGGCCTTCGAAGGCCTGGATCTGGCCGGCCGCAAGGTCTGGCGCCTCTCCGCCAATCTGGCGGTGAGCGACCACAATGTGCCCACCACCGACCGCAGCCAGGGCATTGCCGACCCCATCTCCAAGCTGCAGGTGGACACCCTGGACAAGAACTGCGACCGCGTTGGCATCACGCAGTTCAAGATGAACGACAAGCGCCAGGGCATCGTGCACATCGTCGGTCCCGAACAGGGCTTTACCCTGCCGGGCATGACCATCGTCTGCGGTGACAGCCATACTTCGACGCATGGCGCCTTCGGCGCGCTGGCGCATGGCATCGGCACGTCGGAAGTGGAGCACGTTCTGGCTACCCAGACGCTGATCCAGAAGAAGGCCAAGAACATGCTGGTGCGCGTCGACGGGCAGCTCCCGGACGGCGTGACGGCGAAGGACATCATCCTCGCCATCATCGGCGAGATCGGCACCGCCGGCGGCACCGGCCACGTCATCGAATTCGCCGGCGAAGCCATTCGCTCGCTGTCGATGGAAGGCCGCATGACGATCTGCAACATGACGATCGAAGGCGGCGCTCGCGCCGGCCTGGTGGCCGTGGATGACACCACGATCCAGTATGTGAAGGGCCGCCCCTTCACGCCAGGCACGGATCCGCAAACTGGCCAGTTTGCGGGTGGCGTGGAATGGGAGCAGGCCGTGGCCTACTGGCGCACCCTGCACAGCGACCCCGGCGCGCACTTCGATGCCGTGGTGGAACTGGACGCCACCCAGATCAAGCCGCAGGTCACCTGGGGCACCAGCCCGGAGATGGTGCTGTCCATCGAGGACCGCGTGCCCGATCCCGACAAGGAGAAGGATGCCGTCAAGCGCGGCGCCATCGAGCGCGCGCTGCAGTACATGGCGCTGGAACCCAACAAGGCCCTGGCCGATATCCGCATCGACAAGGTCTTCATCGGCTCCTGCACCAACAGCCGCATCGAGGACATGCGCGAGGCCGCCGCCGTGGTCAAGCGTCTGGGCGGCCGGATCGCCAGCAATGTGAAGCTGGCCCTGGTGGTGCCGGGTTCGGGCCTGGTGAAGGAGCAGGCCGAGCGCGAAGGCCTGGATCAGGTCTTCAAGGCGGCGGGCTTCGAGTGGCGCGAGCCCGGCTGCTCCATGTGCCTGGCCATGAATGCCGACCGCCTGGAGCCGGGTGAGCGCTGCGCCTCCACCAGCAACCGCAATTTCGAAGGGCGCCAGGGCGCCGGTGGTCGCACCCATCTGGTCAGCCCGGCCATGGCGGCCGCGGCCGCCATGCAAGGTCACTTTGTTGATGTGCGCCGCATCGCCTGAGCGAGAAAGAGAACACCATGGATAAGTTCACCGTGCACAAGGGCCTGGTGGCCCCGATGGACCGCGAGAACGTCGACACCGACGCCATCATCCCCAAGCAGTTCCTGAAGTCCATCAAGCGCAGCGGCTTCGGGCCGAATCTGTTTGACGAGTGGCGCTATCTGGATTCGGGCGAACCTGGCCAGGACCCGGCCAGCCGCAAGCCCAACCCGGACTTTGTGCTGAACCAGCCGCGCTATGCCGGCGCCTCCGTGCTGATCGCGCGCCAGAACTTCGGCTGCGGCTCCAGCCGGGAGCACGCGCCCTGGGCCCTGGAACAGTACGGCTTCCGCGCCCTGATCGCGCCCAGCTTTGCCGACATCTTCTTCAACAACTGCTTCAAGAACGGCGTGCTGCCCATCGTGCTGCCCGAGGCCCAGGTGGCGCAGCTGTTCGACGAGGTGCACGCCTTCCCGGGTTACCAGCTGACCGTGGATCTGGAGCGCCAGGTGGTGGTCAAGCCTGACGGCGCCGAGCTGGCCTTCGAGGTCCAGCCCTTCCGCAAGTACTGCCTGCTCAACGGCTTTGACGATATCGGCCTGACCCTGCGCCATGCTGACAAGATCAAGGCCTATGAGGCCGAGCGCCTGGCGACCAAGCCCTGGCTCAACAATCGTCTGGTCGGCTGACCACTCACAAGGAATCGAAGCATGAAGATCGCAGTTCTGCCCGGTGATGGCATTGGCACCGAAATCGTCGCCGAGGCCGTCAAGGTCCTGAATGTTCTCGACCTGCCGCTGACACTGGAAACCGCGCCCGTGGGCGGCGCGGCCTACGAGGCCGCTGGTCACCCGCTGCCGGAAGCAACCCTGCAACTGGCCAAGGACGCCGACGCGGTGCTCTTCGGCGCCGTGGGCGACTGGAAGTACGACAAGCTGGACCGCCCCCTGCGCCCCGAGCAGGCCATCCTGGGTCTGCGCAAGCACCTGGGCCTGTTCGCCAACTTCCGCCCGGCCATCTGCTATGAGCAGCTGACCCATGCCTCCAGCCTCAAGCCCGAGCTGGTGGCCGGTCTGGACATCCTGATCATCCGCGAGCTGACCGGCGATATCTACTTCGGCCAGCCGCGCGGCCGCCGCACCGCGGTGGACGGGCATTTCCCCGGCGCCGAGGAAGCCTTCGACACCATGCGCTACTCGCGCCCGGAGATCGAGCGCATCGCCCACGTCGCCTTCCAGGCGGCGCGCAAGCGCAACAAGAAGGTGACCAGCGTCGACAAGGCCAATGTGCTGGAGACCTTCCAGTTCTGGAAGGACGTGGTCACCGAGGTGCATGCCCAGTATCCCGATGTGGAGCTGGAGCATATGTATGTGGACAACGCCGCCATGCAGCTGGTCAAGGCGCCCAAGAAGTTCGACGTGGTGGTCACCGGCAATATGTTCGGCGACATCCTCTCGGACGAGGCGGCCATGCTCACCGGCTCCATCGGCATGCTGCCCTCGGCCTCGTTGGACAAGAACAACAAGGGCCTGTACGAACCCAGCCACGGCAGTGCGCCGGACATCGCGGGCAAGGGAATTGCCAATCCTCTGGCTACAATCCTGTCTGCTGCCATGATGCTCAAGTTCTCCCTCAACCAGCCCGAAGCCGCCGCTCGTATCGAGCAGGCGGTGCAGTCCGTGCTGGCTCAGGGTCTGCGTACCGCGGACATCTGGAGCGAGGGCACCCAGAAGGTGGGCACGCGCGAGATGGGTGATGCGGTCGTCAAGGCCATCACCACCACCAAAACCATTAAGAGCTAGTCCAGCTCCGGTTCGTCTCGCCCCTACACCCCCAAAGGCGAAGCGAGCCGGAGGGGGAAGAGATTCGAGTTTGTTTCAACTCACTTTCTGTTAGGGCGATAGAGGTATCACGATGACGACACTGGTAGGACTGGTTGGTTGGCGCGGCATGGTCGGCTCCGTGCTGATGGACCGCATGGTTGCCGAGCGGGATTTCGATCTGATCGAACCCCTGTTCTTCAGCACCTCGAACGCGGGCGGCAGCGCCCCGGCGCAGGCCAAGAACGAGACCAAGCTGCAGAACGCCTTTGATATCGAGCAGCTCAAGCGCTGCGAGATCATCATCACGGCCCAGGGCGGCGACTACACCAGCGAGGTCTATCCCAAGCTGCGTGCCGCCGGCTGGAACGGCCACTGGATCGACGCCGCCTCCTCGCTGCGCATGGCCGATAACGCCGTGATCGTGCTGGACCCGGTCAATATGCCCGTGATCAAGGACGCGCTGGCCAAGGGCCAGAAGGACTGGATCGGCGGCAACTGCACCGTGTCCTGCATGCTGATGGGCGTGGGCGCGCTCTACAAGGCCGGCCTGGTCGAGTGGATGAGCACCCAGACCTACCAGGCCGCCTCCGGCGGTGGTGCCCAGCATATGCGCGAGCTGCTCACGCAGTACGGCACGCTGAACGCCGAAGTCCGCGCCCTGCTGGACGACCCCAAGAGCGCGATCCTGGAGATCGACCGCAGGATCATCGCCAAGCAGCGCAGCCTCTCGGCCGAGGAAACCGCCAACTTCGGCGTGCCCCTGGGCGGCTCGCTGATCCCCTGGATCGACAAGGATCTGGGCAATGGCCAGTCCAAGGAAGAGTGGAAGGGCATGGCCGAGACCAACAAGATCCTGGGTATTGGCGAGGGCTTCGGTTCGCCCGCCATTCCCGTGGACGGCTTCTGCGTGCGCGTGGGCGCCATGCGCTGCCACAGCCAGGCTCTGACCTTCAAGCTGAAGAAGGATGTGCCCCTGGCCGACATCGAGGCCATGATCGCCGCCGACAACGAGTGGGTGAAGGTGGTGCCCAACACCCGCGAGGCCACGCTTCAGGACCTGACCCCGGTGGCCGTCACCGGCACCATGACCATCCCGGTGGGGCGCATCCGCAAGCTGGCCATGGGCCCGGAGTACGTGGGTGCCTTCACCATCGGCGACCAACTGCTCTGGGGCGCGGCCGAGCCGCTGCGCCGCATGCTGCGCATCCTGCTGGATCGCTGAGCGGCACCCCTGGCCCGCGTCACCCGTTGCCGGCAAGCCACAGGCCTGTAACGGGTGGTGAATCAGCCGGGTCTCGCCGGCTGATTTCAGCCTTTGCGTGAGCTCTTGAGCGTATATGCTTGACGCTGTTGTGATTTCATATCGCAAGACGTCAGGAAACAGCCATGACAAATGCTGTTGGGAAGACAATAAAAGTCGTCAAGACAGGCGGATGCCCCGGGGTGTCCGCCTTGTTGCTTTGGGGGATGCCTTGAAACTGAATCGAAGCGCAATGGGTCGTTTTGCCCTGACCCATGTGGCGGTGGCCGCCCTGGGTCTGGCCAGCACGGCCGCCTGGAGTTTGGGCCTGGGCCGCCTGACCGTGCAGTCCGCGCTGGGCGAAACCCTCAAGGCCGAGATCGACATCAGCTCGATCACCCCCGAGGAAGCCGGCACCCTCAAGGTTCGCATCGCACCGGCCGACTCCTACCGCGCGGCGGGCGTGGAGTACAACAGCGTGCTCACCAGCACCCAGGTGCAGCTGGCGCGCCGCGGTGATGGCCGTCAGGTGCTGCGCATTGCCAGCGACCGCTCGGTGCAAGAGCCCTTTGTGGACGTGATCCTGGAGCTGACCTGGTCCAGCGGCCGTCTGGTGCGCGAGTACACCCTGCTGTTCGATCCCCCGAGCCTGGCCCGTCCGGCCCCGCCGGCCGAGAGCACGGCCCCGGCCATTGCCGCGGCGCCGGCCGAGGCGCGTCCCGTGCCCGCGCCGCGCCCGGCCAGCAGCACGCCGGTGCCTCCGGTGGCCAGCCCGCCTGCTGCAGCGCCCGCGCCGGCGCCGCGCCCCGTGGCTGCCGCGCCGCGCCCGGAACCCAAGCCCGTGGCGGCGCCTGCGCCTGCTCCCGCCCCGGCGCCCGCAGCCGGCGCCAGCGAGTACAAGGTCAAGGCGGGCGACACCCTGTCCCGCGTGGCCAATCGCACCAAGCCGGCCGGCGTGTCGCTGGAGCAGATGCTGGTGGGGCTGTACCGCAACAATCCCGACGCCTTCCTGGGCGAGAACATGAACCGGCTCAAGTCCGGCGTGGTGCTCCAGGTGCCGGGCAGCGAGAAGCTGGGCAGCGTCAGCACCGATGAGGCCCGCCAGGTCATCCAGGCGCAAAGCGCGGACTTCAGCGCCTACCGCCAGCGACTGGCCAGCGGCGCCCCCGAACTGCGCGCCGAGGACAACCAGCGCCAGGCCAAGGGCAAGGTGCAGGCGGCCGTCGAGGATCGCAAGCCCGCCGCAGCGCCCAGCCCCGACAAGCTGACCCTGAGCAAGGGCGACAAGCCGGCTGCTGCGGCCTCCGAGGCCAAGCTCTCCAAGGACACGGAGAAGAAGGCCGATGCGGCCCGCGTGGCCGAGCTGACCCGCAATGTGGAGGAGCTCAAGAAGCTCTCCAGTGAAACCCGTCCCGGCGCGACTCCCGCAGCCAGCGCCGCGCCCAGCCCGGCGCCCGCCGTGGTGGCAGCCCCCCCGGTCCCCTCGGCGCCGCCCGTGGTGGCGTCCGCCCCGGCTCCGGCCCCAGCCCTCGCGGCCGCATCGGCGCCGGCCTCCAAGCCGGCCCTGGCCGCAGCCTCCGCGCCCGCCGCTCCGCCGGCGCCGGCACCCGAGGCCGAGGAACCGGGTCTGCTGTCCGGTCTGATGGAGAACCCGCTGCTGCTGCCCCTGGGGGCTGTCCTGCTGGCCCTGCTGGGCGGTCTGGGTTTCATGCGCTACCGCGGCAAGGGCTTTGGCCGACCCAAGGCCGACACCGGCTTCCATGAAAGCCGGCTGCAGCCCGATTCCTTCTTCGGTGCCACGGGCGGTCAGCGCGTGGACACCCGTGATGCCGGCGGCGCCGCCTCGTCCATGAGCTACTCGCTGAGCCAGCTCGATGCCATCGGCGATGTGGATCCCGTGGCCGAGGCCGATGTCTACCTGGCCTATGGCCGCGATCTGCAGGCCGAGGAAATCCTCAAGGAAGCCCTGCGCGCCAACCCCGAGCGCCTGGCCATCCGCCTCAAGCTGCTCGAGGTCTACGCCAAGCGCCGCGACATCAAGGGCTTCGAGCAGCTGGCCATCCAGCTCTATGCCGAAACCCAGGGTGTGGGCGATGACTGGGCCAAGGCCCAGGAGCTGGGCCGCCAGATTGATGCCGACAATCCGCTCTACCAGCCCGGCGGCGCCCCGGCGCTGAAGGAAGACGGTCGCGAGGTGCACCCCGAGCCCATGGCGGCCAGCACCCTGCCGCAGACCGTGCAGCCCAGCACCATCAATGGCGCGCTGATGGGGGCCGAGCCCCTGGGGCGCGCGGCGGCCGACTCCGGCCTGCCCAGCGGCCTGGATCTCGACCTGGACCTGGATCTGGCCCGCCCGCCGGCCGTCTCGCCCACCGCCATGCAGGCCACCCAGGCCCTGCCGGCATCGGTGGAGCAGGCGCCCATGGCCATGGACTTCGATCTGGACAGTCCGCCGCCGGCCGCGACGCCGGCTCCGGCCCAGGACCTGTCCTTCGATCTGGGAGATCTGGACCTGCCGGGCGACGATGCCAGCACCCAGGCCGCCACCCTGCGCATCGACGCGCTGGATGCCCCGGCCCCGGCCCAGGACGCGCAGTCGCTGGACTTCGACCTGTCTTCGCTGGACCTGGACCTGCCGGGCAGCCCGGCGCCGGCGCCCGAGCCCATCCCCACGGCCACGGCCACGCTGGATGAGGGCTTGTCGGCCGAGTTCGACAGCCTGCTGCAGGACGAGCAGGCCCAGGCCCATGATCCGCTGGCCCATGCCTTCGACGCGCTGGAAGAGGGCGACGACCCCCTGCAGCGCCAGCTGGAGCTGGCCGACGAGTTCCGTCAGATCGGCGACACCGAGGGCGCGCGCGACGTGCTGCAGGAGCTGCTGGCCAAGGCCAGCGGCCCGCTGCGGGACAAGGCCCAGGCCATGCTCAACGAGCTGCGCTGAGCGGCAGCCGCCTGCCGCGAGCAGGCACAATGCAGGGCGCCCGGCCTGGCCGGGCGCTTTTTCTTTTTCGGGAGCGGATCTTGAGCACAAGGGTGGCGCTGGGCGTCAGCTATCGCGGACAGGCCTACAAGGGCTGGCAGAGCCAGCCCGGCGGCGGCACGGTGCAGGACGCGCTGGAAAAGGCCCTGGGCCAGTTCGCCGCCCAGCCCATCCGCACGATCTGCGCCGGCCGCACCGACACCGGCGTGCATGGCCTGAACCAGGTGGTGCATTTCGATGCGCCGGTGCAGCGCGAGCCCTTTTCCTGGGTGCGCGGCACCAACCGTTATCTGCCGCCCGATATCGCCATCCAGTGGTGTGCCTTCCCGGGGGTGCAGTTCCATGCGCGCAACCACGCGCGCGGCCGGCGCTACGCCTATCTGCTCCTGGAGTCGGCCGTGCGGCCCGCCATCGAGACCGGCTCGGTGGGCTGGATCTTCCGGCCGCTGGACGGTGAGGCCATGCGCGCCGCCGTGCCGCATCTGCTGGGCGAGCATGATTTCTCGTCCTTCCGCTCCTCCGAATGCCAGGCCGCTTCGCCGGTGAAGCAGCTGCGGCGCATCGAGATCACCAAGCGGGGCGCCTACTGGCGCTTCGAGTTCGACGCCTCGGCCTTTTTGCACCATATGGTGCGCAATCTGATGGGCTGTCTGATTGCCGTGGGCACGGGCAGCCGGCATCCCGACTGGCTGATCGAGGTGCTGGCGGCGCGCAACCGCGACGCGGCGGCGCCCACCTTTGCCCCCGATGGCCTCTATTTCGTCGGTCCTTATTACGATGCCGAGCTGAACCTCCCCGAACGCACGGCGGCCATGGACTGGCTGCCCTGAGACCATGAGCCGAACCCGTATCAAGATCTGTGGCCTGACCCGTGAGGCCGATGTGGAGGCCGCCGTGGCGGCCGGCGCCGATGCCATCGGCTTTGTCTTCTACGAGAAGAGCCCCCGCCATGTGAGTCCGGCCCGCGCGGCCGAGCTCGCGCGCCTGCTGCCGCCCTTTGTGATGCCGGTGGGTCTGTTTGTGAACGCCCCGGCCGGGTTGCTGCAGGCGGCGCAGGAGGCCTTGCCGCAGATGCTGGTGCAGTTCCACGGGGACGAGAGCCCGGCGGACTGCCAGCGCGTTGGCCGCCCCTATATCCGGGCGGCTCGCATGCTGCCCGGCTTTGATTTGCTAGACTTCGCCCAGCAATACTCCAGCGCTCAAGCCCTGCTGCTCGATGCCCATGTCGAGGGCTATGGCGGCGGCGGAAAGGTTTTTGATTGGTCACTCATTCCAAGAAACGTGCCCTCTCCAGTCGTTTTGTCTGGTGGGTTGCATGCCGGAAATGTGGCCCAAGGGATGCTTCAGGTACGGCCCTGGGCCGTTGATGTGAGTTCCGGCGTCGAGCAGGCCAAGGGCCTGAAAGACGCCGCCCTGATCCGGCAGTTCTGCGCCGCCGTCCGCGAGGCCGACGCCCAGATCGCGGCAGAACTGCCCCAAACCTGAAGAGAGTTCCCCCTCATGACGATTGCCTACAACCAGCCGGATGCCCGCGGGCATTTCGGCCCCTACGGTGGCCGCTTCGTGGCCGAGACCCTGGTCCACGCGCTCGATGAGCTCAACGAGGCCTACGAGCACTACCGCAAGGACCCGGACTTCATCCAGGAGTTCAACAAGGAGCTGGCGCATTTCGTCGGCCGCCCGAGCCCGCTCTACTATGCCGAACGCCTGACACAGCATCTCGGTGGCGCGAAGATCTACTTCAAGCGCGAGGAGCTGAACCACACCGGCTCGCACAAGATCAACAACTGCATCGGCCAGATCCTGCTCGCCAAGCGCATGGGCAAGACGCGCATCATCGCGGAGACCGGCGCCGGCCAGCACGGCGTGGCCTCGGCCACCGTCGCCGCGCGCTTCGGCCTGCCTTGCGTCGTCTACATGGGCGCGACCGACGTCGAGCGCCAGGCGCCGAACGTCTTCCGCATGAAGCTCCTCGGCGCCGAGGTGAAGCCGGTGACAGCCGGCAGCGGCACGCTGAAGGACGCCATGAACGAGGCGTTGCGCGACTGGGTCACCAATGTCGAGAACACCTATTACCTGATCGGCACCGCTGCCGGTCCGCATCCCTATCCGGAGCTGGTGCGCGAGTTCCAGGCCGTCATCGGCACGGAAGCGCGCGAGCAGCTGCTTGCCGCCGAAGGCCGTCTGCCGGATATGGTGATCGCCGCCGTCGGCGGTGGTTCCAACGCCATCGGCATCTTCCATCCGTTCCTTGACGACAAGAGCGTCCAGATCGTCGGCGTCGAAGCCGGCGGCAAGGGCCTCGACGGCGATCTGCACTGCGCCTCGCTGACGGCGGGTTCGCCCGGCGTGCTGCACGGCAACCGCACCTACCTGCTGCAGGACGCGGACGGCCAGATCAAGGAAGGCCACTCCATTTCCGCCGGTCTCGATTATCCCGGCATCGGCCCGGAACATGCCTGGCTGCATCAGATCGGCCGTGCCGAATATGTCCCGATCATGGACGATGAGGCGCTGGAAGCCTTCCAGCTTCTGACCAAGCTCGAAGGCATCATCCCGGCGCTGGAACCGAGCCATGCCATCGCCGAAGTGATCAAGCGTGCGCCCAAGATGGGCAAGGACCAGATCATCCTGATGAACCTCTCCGGCCGCGGCGACAAGGATATCTTCACCGTGGCCGATCTCTCCGGCGCCAAGGTCTATGACCAGCCCTCGCAGGCCGGTCATGAGGTCAAGGGTCTGGTGAAGGGAGGTGCCCAATGAGCCCCGTCACCGGACGCATCGCCGCCACCTTCGCCGCGCTGAAGGCGCAACAGCGCAAGGCCCTGATTCCCTTCGTCACCGCCGGTGATCCGCATTCCGAAGCCACGGTGGAGCTGATGCTGGCCATGGCCGAGGCCGGGGCCGATGTGATCGAGCTGGGCGTGCCTTTCTCGGACCCCATGGCCGACGGCCCCGTGATCCAGCGCGCCGGTGAGCGCGCGCTCAAGGCCGGCATCGGCATGAAGCAGGTGCTGGACTATGTGCGGACTTTCCGCCAGGGCAACGCCAGCACGCCCGTGGTGCTGATGGGCTATGCCAACCCGGTGGAGCGCTACGGCATGGAGCGTTTTGTGGCCGACGCCAAGGCTGCGGGCGTGGACGGCGTGCTGATCGTGGACTACCCGCCGGAAGAGTGCGAGGCCTTTGCCGCCGCGCTCAAGAGCCAGGGGCTGGATCCCATCTTCCTGCTCGCGCCCACCTCCAGCGAGGAGCGCATGGCGCGCATCGGCGCCCTGGCCAGCGGCTATGTCTACTACGTCTCGCTCAAGGGCGTGACCGGGGCCGGCCATCTGGACACGGCGGCCGTGGCCGCGGCCGTGCCGCGCATCCGCCGCCATGTGAACACGCCGGTGGGTGTGGGCTTCGGCATCCGCGACGGGGCCACGGCCCGCGCCGTGGCCGAGGTTTCGGACGCGGTGGTGATCGGTTCGCGCCTGGTCCAGCTGCTCGAGGTCCAGAACAGGGATAATGTCGCCGCGACGGGCGCCCAGTTCATCCGCGAGATCCGCGCTGCACTCGACGCCTGAAGAAACCCGATAAAGGAGCCTCCATGAGCTGGCTTGAGAAACTCCTGCCGCCCAAGATGCAGCAGACCGACCCCGCCGAGCGCCGCACGGTGCCGGAGGGCCTCTGGATCAAGTGCCCGTCCTGCGAGACGGTGCTCTACAAGACCGATCTGGAGCAGAACGTCAATGTCTGCCCCAAGTGCAGCCACCATCACCGCATCGGCGCGCGTGCGCGCCTGAACGCCTTCCTGGACGGTGAGGGGCGCTACGAGATCGGCCAGGAGGTGATCCCGGTCGACGCGCTGAAGTTCAAGGACAGCAAGAAGTATCCCGACCGGCTCAAGGAAGCCCTGGAGAACACCGGCGAAACCGATGCCCTGGTGGTGATGGGCGGTGCGGTGATGAGCGTGCCCGTGGTGGCCGCCTGCTTCGAGTTCGACTTCATGGGTGGCTCCATGGGCTCGGTGGTGGGCGAGCGCTTTGCCCGCGGCGTCGAGGCCGCACTGGAACAGAAGGTGCCCTTCATCTGCTTCACCGCCACCGGCGGCGCGCGCATGCAGGAAGGCCTGCTGTCCCTGATGCAGATGGCCAAGAGCAATGCGGCCCTGACCCGTCTGGCCAAGGCCAAGCTGCCCTATGTGAGCGTGCTGACCGACCCGACCATGGGCGGCGTCTCGGCCTCCTTCGCCTTCGTGGGCGATATCGTGATTGCCGAGCCTAAGGCCCTGATCGGCTTTGCTGGCCCGCGCGTGATCGAGAACACGGTGCGCGAGAAGCTGCCCCCGGGCTTCCAGCGCGCCGAGTTCCTGATGGAAAAGGGCGCGGTCGACATGATCGTGGACCGCCGCCAGCTGCGCGAGACCATTGCCCGCGCCCTGGCCAAGCTGCAGCGCCAGAGCGCCGACGCGGTGGCCTGAGCCTCGCTGTCCCGCTGACCACGGCCAGGCTGGAGCCTGGCCGTTCTTGTTTTGGAGTTCATGACCGTGTTGCCCACCACGCTCGAGCAATGGCTGTCGCACTGCGAGCGCCTGCATCCCAAGGAAATCGACATGACCCTGGCGCGGGTGCAGCACCTGCGCGACAGCATGGGTCTGCACTTCGAGGACACGCCGGTCGTGATGGTGGCCGGCACCAATGGCAAGGGCTCGACCTGCGCCATGCTGGAGTCCATCGCCCTGCAGGCGGGCTACCGGGTGGGCCTCTACATCAAGCCGCATCTGGTGCATTTCCAGGAGCGCTGCCGCGTGGGCGGGGCACCGGTCTCGGCCGAGTCCCTGCTGCCGCACTTCGAGGCGGTGGAGAAGGCGCGCGCCGCCGTCGGTGATCTGGCCCTGACCTATTTCGAGTTCACCACCCTGGCCATCCTCTCGCGCCTGGCGGCCGAGCCGCTGGACCTGGTGATCCTGGAGGTGGGTCTGGGCGGGCGCCTGGATGCCGTGAACTGCATTGATGCGGACTGCAGCGTGATCACCAGCATCGACCTGGATCACACCGAGTTCCTGGGGCCGGATCGCGAGTCCGTGGGGCGTGAGAAGGCCCACATCATGCGCGCCGGCCGCCCGGCCGTCTGCAGCGATCCCATGGCCCCGGCCTCCATCGCCGCCTACGCCGCCCAGATCGGCGCGGACCTGCGCCAGTTGGGCCGCGACTTCAGCTACAGCGGCGATCGCCAGCAGTGGCAGTGGGTGGGGCGCAGCAAGCGCTTCAGCGGCCTGGCCTATCCCTCGCTGCGCGGCGTGAACCAGCTTCTCAATGCCTCGGGCGTGCTGGCCGTGTTCGAGGCCCTGCACGAGCGCCTGCCCATCAGCGCCCAGGCGGTGCGTGCCGGTCTGGCCCTGGTGGAGCTGCCCGGCCGCTTCCAGGTGGTGCCGGGCCAGCCCACCCTGGTGCTGGACGTGGCGCACAACCCGCATGCCATCGCCGCCCTGGCCCAGAACCTGGACCAGATGGGCTTCTTCCCGCGCACCCATGCGGTCTTCGGCGCCATGGCCGACAAGGACCTGGCCGAGATCCTGGCGCGCATCGCGCCCCTGATCGACAGCTGGCATTTCTGCGACCTGCCGCTGCCTCGCGCCGCCACGGCCGCGGCCCTGGCCGAGCGCTTCGAGAGCCTGCGCGCCAGCGGGGCACTCAAGGCCCCGGCCGAGCTGCGCACCCAGTGCCATGCCGACCCCGCCCAGGCCCTGGCCGCGGCGGCGGCCGCTGCAGACCCCGCTGATAGAATTTTGGTCTTCGGTTCCTTCTACACCGTGGGTGGCGTGCTCAAGCAGGGCGTGCCGCGCCTGGGAGGCGCCGGCGGAGCAAGCCCGGCACCGGCCCAGCCTCCTGCCGCGCCCTGATCGAGCCACGGCCTTCCACCACGAGAGTCCATGGGTTTGCTGTCGTCCCTCTTCAAACGCAACACGGCCGCGCCCGCGGCCAAGCCGGTGTCCGAATCCGCCAGCGATGTGCAGCAGCTGCGTGTGCGCGCCCGGCGTCGCCTGATTGGCGCCGCGGTGCTGGTGGGCCTGGGGGTGATCGGTTTCCCCCTGGTCTTCGAGACCCAGCCGCGGCCCATCCCGGTGGACCTGCCCATCGACATCCCGCGCAAGGAAGGTGCGGCGCCGCTGAACATCCCGCCGGCCGCCAACAGCACAGCCGCGGCACCGCCGCCCGTGGTGCTGCACGAGCCTGCCACGCCATCACCCGCCCCGCGTGCCGAGGCCAGGCCCGAGCCGCGCGAGGAGATCCTGCCCAACCGCCCCCTGGCTCAGGCGCCGGTGGCGGAGGCACGGCCCGAGCCCAAGGTGGAGCACAAACCAGAAGCCAAGCCCGAGCCCAAGCCCGCGGCCAAGCCGGCCTCCAAGCCCGAGCCTAAGCCGGAAGCCAAGCCCGAGCCGCGCAAGGAGCCGGCGGCCACGCAGCAGGCGGCCGCCAAGCCGGCGCCCGAGGCCAAGGAGGCCGCCAAGCAGGAAGCGGCCCGCGTGCAGGCCTTGCTGGAGGGCAAGAAGCCCGAGCCCGCCTCGGCCGCGGCCCCTGGGGCTGGCCGCTTCATCGTGCAGGTGGGCGCCTATGCCGACAGCAAGTCGGCCCAGGAGGCGCGCATGAAGGTGGAGCGCCTGGGGCTGAAGACCTACACCCAGGCCGTGGAAACGCCTGACGGCAAGCGCATCCGCGTGCGCGTGGGCCCCTTCGCCAACCGCGAGGAGGCCGACAAGGCCGCGGCCAAGGTGCGCGGCGGTGGCCTGTCCACGGCCGTGCTGAGTCTCTGAGGGCCATGCACCATGGCCTGGGTCGATCTGGTCCTGCTGGCGCTGCTGGGCATCTCGGTGCTGGTGGGCCTGTGGCGCGGCCTGATCTACGAGCTGATGGCCATCCTGGGCTGGGTGGTGGCCTATTTCGCCTGCCCGCATGTGGCGCCCTGGATCACGCCCTGGCTGCCGGCCGAGCGTCTGGGGCCGGCCCTGCTGCAGGCGCTGAGCCTGGTGCTGGGCTTCCTGGCCGTGCTCATCGTCTGGGGGCTGAGCGCCAGGCTGCTGCGCGCCCTGATCCATGCCACGCCCCTGTCCATCGCCGACCGCCTGCTGGGTGGCGGCTTTGGCGTGCTGCGTGGTGTGCTGATCGCCCTGCTGGCCGTGGTGCTGGTGAGCATGACGCCGGCCTCCCAATCCGATCCCTGGCGTGCGTCACAGCTGGCACCCCTGCTGCACGCCACCCTGCACAGCCTGGCCCCGGTATTGCCGGCCGAGCTGGTGAAGTTCATCCCGGCCTGAGCCACAAGCTCGGGCCCTCATCTTCGTAAGACAAGGAAGCAGTCCCATGTGTGGCATCGTCGGTGTGATCTCCCAGGCGCCGGTCAATCAGCTGATTTACGACGCGCTTCTGCTGCTGCAGCACCGCGGCCAGGACGCGGCCGGCATCGTCACCATGCAGGGCAATAAGTGCTTCATGCACAAGGCCCGCGGCATGGTGCGCGACGTGTTCCGCACCCGCAATATGCGGGCGCTGCCGGGCAATGTGGGCCTGGGCCAGGTGCGCTACCCGACCGCCGGCAATGCCTACAACGAGGAAGAGGCCCAGCCCTTCTACGTCAACGCGCCCTTCGGCCTGGTGCTGGTGCACAACGGCAATCTGACCAATGCGCATGCACTGAAGAAGGAACTGTTCGACATCGACCGCCGCCACATCAACACCGAGAGCGATACCGAGGTGCTGATCAATGTGGTGGCGCATGAGCTGGAGCGCGTGGCCCGCGACCTGCCGCTCACGCCCGAGGCGGTGTTCAAGGCCGTGAGCGCGGTGCACAAGCGCATCAAGGGCTCCTATGCCGTGATCGCCCTGATCGCCGGCCATGGCCTGCTGGCCTTCCGCGATCCTTATGGCATCCGTCCCCTGTGCTTCGGCCAGTCGGCCGATGGCGAGTTCATGGTGGCCAGCGAGAGCGTGGCCCTGGAGGGCACGGGCCACAAGCTGACCCGTGATGTGGCGCCCGGCGAGGCCCTGTTCATCGATATGAAGGGCCAGGTCCACACCCAGCAGTGCGCCGAGCACCCGACGCTCAATCCCTGCATGTTCGAGTTCGTCTACCTGGCCCGCCCGGACTCGGTGATGGACGGCATCTCGGTCTACCAGGCGCGTCTGAACATGGGCGAGACCCTGGCCCAGCGCCTGATCTCCACCATGCCGCCCAGCGATATCGATGTGGTGATCCCCATCCCCGAGTCCAGCCGTCCCTCGGCCATGCAGCTGGCCCACAAGATCGGCAAGCCCTATCGCGAGGGCTTTGTGAAGAACCGCTATGTGGGCCGCACCTTCATCATGCCGGGGCAGGGCGCGCGCAAGAAGTCGGTGCGTCAGAAGCTCAATGCCATCGGGCTGGAGTTCAAGGGCCGCAATGTGCTGCTGGTGGACGACTCCATCGTGCGCGGCACCACCTCCAAGGAAATCGTGCAGATGGCCCGCGAGGCCGGCGCCAACAAGGTCTATCTGGCCTCGGCCGCGCCGCCGGTGCGCTTCCCCAATGTCTATGGCATCGACATGCCGACCAAGGAAGAGCTGATCGCCCATGGTCGCAGCATCGAGGAGGTGCGCCAGTACATCGGGGCCGACGCGTTGATCTACCAGGATGTGGACGCGATGAAGCGGGTGGTGGCGGCGCTCAAGCCCGGCCTGAGCGGGTTCGAAGCCTCCTGCTTTGACGGCACCTACATCACCGGCGATGTCTCGGCCGAGGACTTCGCCACCATGCGCGAGCAGCGCCAGAGCCAGGCCGAGGAAGAGGACGGCCCGGCCCGCACCCGCCTGGCCCTGCAGAGCGGGCAAGAGCAATGAGCGAGTTCAAGAGCGACGAAGAGCGCCGCCTCGCACGCGCCCGCCTGCCCGAGGGCCTGCGCCCGGAGACCCTGGCGGTGCGCACCGCCCTGGCGCCCAGCCAGCATGGCGAGAACTCGGAAGGCCTCTTCCTGAGCACCAGCTTCGTGCAGCCCAGCGCCGAGGTCTCGGCCCAGCGCTTTGCCAACTCCGAGGACTTCACCTACGGCCGCACCAGCAATCCCACCGTGCGCAGCCTGGAGGCGCGCCTCGCCGCCATGGAAGGCACCGAGGGCGCCGTGGCCACCGCCAGCGGCATGGGCGCCATCCTGCTGATGTGCATGGGCCTGCTCAAGGCGGGCGACCATGTGCTGTGCTCGCGCTCGGTCTTCGGCTCCACCATCAATCTCCTGGCCAAGGAGTTCGGCAAGTTCGGTGTGGAGACCAGCTTCGTCTCCCAGACCGATCTGGACGAGTGGCGCGCCGCGCTGCGCCCCAGCACCAAGCTCTTTTTCGCCGAGACGCCCACCAACCCCCTGACCGAGGTCTGCGATATCGCAGCCCTGGCCGAGATGGCCCACGCCGCGGGCGCCTTGCTGGTGGTGGACAACACCTATGCCAGCCCGGCCCTGCAGCGCCCGGCCTCGCTGGGGGCCGATCTGGTGATGCATTCCGCCACCAAGTTCATGGACGGCCAGGGCCGGGTCATGGGCGGCGCGCTCTGCGGCCCGAACCATCTGATCCGCGATGTCTTCGCGCCGGTGATCCGCACGGCCGGCATGGTGCTCTCGCCCTTCAATGCCTGGGTGCTGCTCAAGGGCCTGGAGACCCTGAATCTGCGCCTCAAGGCCCAGAGCGAGCAGGCCCTGGCCGTGGCGCGCTGGCTGGAGACGCGGCCCGAGGTGGCACGCGTCCACTATCCCGGTCTGCCCTCGCATGCCCAGCACGAGCTGGCCATGCGCCAGCAGTCGGGGCAGGGTGGGGCGGTGCTGTCCTTCGAGCTCAAGGGCGATTCGCCCGAGCAGGCCCGGGCTCGCGCCTACCAGGTGATCGACAGCACCCGGGTGCTGAGCATCGCCACCAATCTGGGCGACACCAAGTCCATCATCACCCATCCGGCCACCACCTCGCATGGTCGCCTCAGCGAGGCGCAGCGCCAGGCCGCTGGCATCCAGCAGGGCCTGATCCGCCTGTCGGTCGGCCTGGAGCATGTGGCCGACATACAGGACGATCTGCTGCGCGGCCTGAGCACGCTGACCTCCTGAAGACCCCTTTCAAAGAAGCTTTCGCATGAACGACCTCAGCAAGAAGCCCGTCCGCACCCGTATCGCCCCCTCGCCCACCGGCTTTCTGCACCTGGGCACGGCGCGCACCGCCCTCTATTCCTGGGCCTACGCCCGCCACCACGGCGGCCAGTTCGTGCTGCGCATCGAAGACACCGATGTGGCCCGCTCCACCCAGGATTCGGTGGAACAGATCTTGGCCGCGATGAAGTGGCTGGGCCTGGAGTACGACGAGGGCCCGGTCTACCAGATGCAGCGCCTTGAGCGCTATCAGGCCGTGATCGAGCAGATGATCGCCGCCGGCACCGCCTACCGCTGCTACTGCTCGCCCGAAGAGCTGGAGACCATGAAGGCCGCCCAGGATGCGCGCGGCGAGAAGCGCCGTTACGACGGCACTTGGCGCCCCGAGCCGGGCAAGGTGCTGCCGCCGGCGCCCGAGGGCGTGAAGCCCGTGGTGCGCTTCAAGAATCCGGTGGACGGCGACGTGAGCTGGGACGATCTGGTCAAAGGCACGATCACGATCAACAACCGCGAGATCGACGACCTGATCATCCTGCGACCGGACGGTGTGCCCACCTACAACTTCGCCGTGGTGGTGGACGACTGGGACATGGGCATCACCCATGTGTTCCGCGGCGACGAGCACATCAACAACACGCCCTGGCAGATCAATATCTTCCGCGCCCTGGGCGCCGAGCTGCCGGCCTTCGGCCATCTGCCCATCATCCTGGGTGACGACGGCCTCAAGCTCTCCAAGCGCCGTGGCGCCGTCAGCGTCACCGCCTATGAGGACGATGGCTATCTGCCCGAAGGCATGCTGAACTACCTGGCCCGCCTGGGCTGGAGCCATGGCGACGACGAGCTTTTCTCGCGCGAGCAGATGATCAGCTGGTTCGATGGCAGCCACCTTTCCAAGAGCCCTGCGCAATGGGATCCGGCCAAGCTGGAGTGGGTCAACAGCCAGTACATCAAGCAGGCCGATGACGCCCGTCTGGCTACCTTGGTGAAGGCACAGCTGGCCAAGCGCGGCATCGAGGCCTCGGTGGAGCGTCTGACACCGATGTGCACACTCTTCAAGGACCGCTGCGCCACCACCGTGGCCCTGGCCGACTGGCTGGCCATGTACTTCGCGCCGGTGAGCCCCAGCGCCGAAGATCTGGCCACCCATATCAGCGAGGCCGTGAAGCCGGCCCTGGCGGCCTTGGCCGACAAGTTTGCCGAGCTGGCCTGGAACAAGGCAGAGATCCAAGCCGCCATCAAGGAGGTGATTGGCACCCACGGCCTGAAGATGCCGCAATTGGCCATTCCGGTGCGGGTCTTGGTGTGCGGCCGGGCTCAGACGCCCTCGGTCGACGCGGTCCTGGAGCTGTTCGAGAAGGAAATGGTGATCGAGCGCTTGCGCAGCATCTGAAAACCGTTCTATAATCTTTTTCTCGCTTGAACGGCGCGTTACCCAAAACGGGGGTATAGCTCAGCTGGGAGAGCGCTTGCATGGCATGCAAGAGGTCAGCGGTTCGATCCCGCTTAGCTCCACCAAATTTCTTCGGAAGTTTGTGTGGCGCGCAGTTCAGGTCAAAAGGCTTTTGCCTCGTTCGTCTAGAGGCCTAGGACACCACCCTTTCACGGTGGCTACAGGGGTTCGAATCCCCTACGAGGTACCAAACCTCGGATCGCAGATGTCTGTGATTCGTTGTGAGGATGGGAAGTTTGATAAGCTTGGCAGTGTTGGTGGATTATTGATATATAATCTTCCAAGATTGTGAAAATTATCCCATTGCGGAGTGGTAGTTCAGTTGGTTAGAATACCGGCCTGTCACGCCGGGGGTCGCGGGTTCGAGCCCCGTCCACTCCGCCAAGGTTTGCAGATGCAAACGGCCATTCAGTTGGCCGTTTGTGTTTAGGGTAAGATAGCAAAATACGCTTGAACGGCGCGTTACCCGTTATGGGGCTATAGCTCAGCTGGGAGAGCGCTTGCATGGCATGCAAGAGGTCAGCGGTTCGATCCCGCTTAGCTCCACCAAATTTCTCCGGAAGTTTGTGTGGCGCGCGGTTCAGGTCAAAAGGCTTTTGCCTCGTTCGTCTAGAGGCCTAGGACACCACCCTTTCACGGTGGCTACAGGGGTTCGAATCCCCTACGAGGTACCAGTTAGATGATTGCACTAGACGGCAATCATCGCCACGCGGAGTGGTAGCTCAGTCGGTTAGAGTGCCGGCCTGTCACGCCGGAGGTCGCGGGTTCGAGCCCCGTCACTCGCGCCACAATTGAGACGCTTGAACAGCGCGTTGCCCGATACGGGGGTATAGCTCAGCTGGGAGAGCGCTTGCATGGCATGCAAGAGGTCAGCGGTTCGATCCCGCTTAGCTCCACCAAATTTCTTCAGAAGTTTGTGTGGCGCGCAGTTCAGGTCAAAAGGCTTTTGCCTCGTTCGTCTAGAGGCCTAGGACACCACCCTTTCACGGTGGCTACAGGGGTTCGAATCCCCTACGAGGTACCAGTTAGATGATTGCACTAGACGGCAGTCATCGCCACGCGGAGTGGTAGCTCAGTCGGTTAGAGTGCCGGCCTGTCACGCCGGAGGTCGCGGGTTCGAGCCCCGTCACTCGCGCCACAATATTGAATCCCCGGATTGCGCAAGCAGCCGGGGATTTTCTTTTATTGACTTGAATATCACGGCATATCGTCATGTGCTCGGTGGGGTGATACCCGCTGTTTCCAGCACGCGGAAAATGCAAGGGCTGCGATTTCCTCCGAGTTCTTGCTCCGCACTGGATACCGTCCCGGGTGAGTTGGAAGCGCTGTTCAGTGGGAATTTGAGTTTTGCGGCCGGCTGCTTGATGGGTTTCCCGGGCCGGCAGGTGAGTGTTTGGGCGCCGAGCCCGGCCTGGGCTCATGAGCTATACCGGCCCGTGGATGCGCTTGCGCTGCTCCGTGTAATGCCACCAAGGGCGAGCCGGAGCGCCCTCCATGAAATCGACGGCAGCCATCAAGGTGTCGAGCACGCAGGGGTCGTGTCGCTGAGCGCTGAGGTCGCAAAGCTGCTGGTACAGCGCAAAGGCATCGCGCCCTCGCAGCTGCTCGGGGCGCTCTATGCCCAGCAAACGCAGATCGGCCGCCATGGCGGGGCCGATATTGGGGATCTGTTCCAGATGGGCGCAGTCGCCGGCATGAAGCGCCTTGGCCATCGCGGGCTCGGCTGCGGCGGCCGCTTCTGGGCTCAGAAGCTCAGGCTGTTGCGGATCAGGCCCACGGCATGCCCCTCGATGGCGAACTCCTCGCCAGGGCGCACCTCGATAGGCTCGAAATCCGGGTTCTCGGGCAGCAGGCTGATGCCGCCGCGGCTCTTCTGATAGCGCTTGACCGTGACTTCATCGCCGATGCGCGCCACCACGATCTGGCCGTTGCGAGCCTCGCTGCTCTTCTGCACCGCCAGCAGATCTCCGTCCATGATGCCGATGTCTTTCATGCTCATGCCTTTGACTTTGAGCAGGAAGTCGGGGCGGCGTGCGAACATGCCGGCTTCCACCGTGTAGCTCTGTTCGATGTGCTCCTCGGCCAGGATGGGGGCGCCGGCCGCCACCCGGCCCACCAGGGGCAGGGTCAGCTGGGCGAGCTGCGGGATGGGCAGGGCGAACTGGCGGCTCGTCTCGCGTTCTTCCCGCTCGCGGCGTTCCTGGTTGAGGGCGCGCAGTGTGTCAGACTTCAGGCGGATGCCCCGCGAGGTGCCGCCCAGCAGCTCGATCACGCCTTTGCGCGCCAGGGCCTGCAGGTGCTCTTCGGCGGCATTGGCCGAGCGAAAGCCCAGCTCGGCGGCAATTTCGGCCCGGGTGGGCGGCGCGCCGGTGGTCTCGATGGCCTCACGCACCAGATCGAAAATCTGCTGCTGACGGGCGGTGAGTTTGGGGCTGCTGCTGTCCACGGCTGACCTCGCTTGAGCGTTTGGGGCGACCGGCTGATTGTATATCCAGTAACTGTTCATTCATCCAGGATTCTTCATCTTGCAAGCGCATATCCCCCCTGAGAAATCTGCCCGCGTCGTGATTCTGGGCACCGGCGGCACGATTGCCGGCCGCGCAGGCCAGGCCAGTGACAACGTGGGCTATACCGCCGCCCAACTGGGTGTGGACCAGCTGCTGGCCGCCATCCCCGCCCTGGCCGGGCAGGCGCTGGAGGCCGAGCAAGTGGCCCAGCTCGACAGCAAGGACATGGACTTCGCCACCTGGCAGCGCCTGGCGCAGCGCGTGGCCGAGCATCTGGCGCGGCCCGAGGTGGCGGGCGTGGTGGTGACCCACGGCACGGACACGCTGGAGGAGACGGCCTACTTTTTGCAGCAGGTGCTGGCGCCCGCCAAGCCCGTGGTGCTGACTGCTGCCATGCGGCCCGCCACCGCCTTGCAGACCGATGGTCCGCAGAACCTGCTGGATGCCGTGGCCCTGGCGCGCGAGCCCGGCGTGTGCGGCGTGCTGACAGTGTTTGCCGGCGCCATCCACGGCGCCGAACAGGTGCGCAAGGTACACAGCTACAAGGTGGAGGCTTTTGCCTCGGCCGAGGGCGGGCAACTGGGCGTGGTGGAGGAGGGGCGGGTGCGCTGTTTCGGCGCCTGGCCGCAGGGCCAGGCCCTGGGGCTGGCGCGCATTGCACGGCCGGCGGCCGAATGGCCGCGGGTGATGCTGCTGTGGAACCATGTGGGCGCGGACGGCGCCTTGGTGCGCGCCTTGCTGGACCATCCCACGCAGCGGCCCCATGGCCTGGTCGTGGCAGGCACCGGGAATGGCACGCTGGCCACAGATCTGGATGCCGCGCTGCGCGAAGCGCAGGCGGCGGGTGTGCGTGTGCTGCGCAGCACGCGCTGCGACGCCGGGCCGGTGATGGACCTGCCCGGCGCCTTGCCCAGCGCGGGAGCGCTGAGCCCGGTCAAGGCCAGGATCCGGCTGCTGCTGGATCTGCTGGCCGAGCGCTGAGGGCGCAGGCCGATCAGGCCAGGGTCAGGGTCACGTCGATATTGCCGCGGGTGGCGTTGGAGTAGGGGCAGACCTGGTGGGCGGCGTCCACCAGCTCCTGGGCCACGGTGCGGTCCACGCCGGGCACGGAGATGCTCATGGCCACCTGGATGCCAAAGCCCGCGGGGATGGGGCCGATGCCCACGTCGGCGGTGATGGACACCTCGGCCGGCAGGGCCACCTTCTTCATCATGGCCACATGCTTGAGCGCGCCGATGAAGCAGGCCGAGTAGCCGGCCGCGAAGAGCTGCTCGGGGTTGGTGCCCGCGCCGCCGGCGCCGCCCAGTTCCTTGGGCGTGGAGAGCTGCACATTCAGCGCGCCGTCCGAGCTGGAGGTCGTGCCCTGGCGGCCGCCGGTGGAGGTGGCGCGGGCGGTGTAGAGGACTTTGTCGAGGGCCATGATGTGCTTCCTATCAAACAGGGTGGGTGGGTGAGGGAATCTCGGCGTCCGCCAGCTGCTGTCGCAGCTCGTGCAGGCGTCGGGTCAGGGAACTCAGTTCTTCCAGCGAGCAGGCGGCGGCGCAGGCCAGCCGCGGCGGAATTTCGAGGGCCTGTGCCTTGAGGCTACGACCGGCCGGCGTCAGCAGGATGTCGACGCGGCGTTCGTCCTCCGCGGCGCGCTGGCGCAGCAGCAGGCCGGCGGCCTCCATGCGCTTGAGCAAGGGGGTGAGCGTGCCCGAGTCCAGCGAGAGGCGCTGGCCCAGGGTGGACACGCCGATACCGTCCTGCTCCCAGAGCGCCAGCATCACCAGATACTGCGGATAGGTCAGACCCAGCGGCTCCAGCAGGGGCTTGTAGAGCTTGGTCATGGCCAGGGAGCTGGCATAGAGGGCAAAGCACAGCTGCTGATCCAGGCGCAGCCAGTCGGCACTGGGTGCCGAAGGCGCCATGGCCTGAGGGTTGGGGGTCTTGCTGCGTGCCATGGGTGATAATGTAGTTGGCAATTTAATTGCACACAATTGAAATGGTTTTTAGGGGCGACCGAGTCCATCCGGTCTGCCTGCCAGAATCAAGACGAGGAGAACTGACGATGACGATGCTTGCTCAAGCCCTGGTGGCCCTGGTGGCGCTGATCCACCTCTACATCCTGGTGCTGGAGATGTTTCTCTGGACCAGGCCGCAGGGGCGCAAGGCCTTCGGGCTGACGGCGGAGTTCGCCCAGGCCAGCAAGGTGCTGGCCGCCAACCAGGGCCTGTACAACGGCTTCCTGGCCGCGGGCCTGGTCTGGGGCCTGCTGCGAGGCGATGTCGCCACCCAGCTCTTCTTCCTGGGCTGCGTGCTGGTGGCGGGGCTCTACGGCGCGGCCACGGCCAGCCGCAAGATCCTCTATGTGCAGGCCCTGCCAGCGATCATCGCGATCGCGGCAGTTCTGCTGGCGCGCTGATCAGGCCGCTGCGGCCTGGATGGCGTCGATCTCGGCGCTGAGCTCCAGCCAGCGCATCTCGGCGGCTTCCAGCTCGTCGTGGATGGCTTTCAGGCGCTTGCCCAGGTCCGCGATCCTGGCCGGCGTGGCGCTGCCACCGGCCAGCTCGTTCTCGAGGGCCAGGCGTTCGTCGGCCAGCTTCTTGAGCCGGGCGTCGATCTGCTCCATCTCCTTGCGCAGCGGCTTGGTCTGCTCGGCCAGGCGGGCACGGGCCTGACCGCTGGCCTTGCGGTCTTCGCGCTTGAAGACCTGGGGCGCGGCCGGCTCGGGCGCCGGTGCGGGGGCCGGCGCCGCGATGGCCACAGTCGTTGCAGCCGCCGGTGCGGCGGCCGCCTTGCGCGCCGCTTCCTTGGCCAGCTTGGCCATCTCGCGCGACTGGTCCAGCAGCCATTTCTGGTAGTCGTCCAGATCGCCGTCGAAGGGGCCGACCTTGCCGGCCGTGACCAGCCAGAACTCGTCGCAGACCTCACGCAGCAGGGCGCGGTCGTGGCTGACCAGCATCACCGTACCCTCAAACTCGTTGAGCGCCATGGAAAGCGCCTCGCGGGTCTGCAGGTCCAGATGGTTGGTCGGCTCGTCCAGCAGCAGCAGATTGGGGCGCTGCCAGACCAGCATGGCCAGCACCAGGCGGGCCTTCTCGCCGCCCGAGAGGCTGCCCACGGCCTGGTTGACCATGTCGCCAACGAAGCGGAACTGGCCCAGGAAGTCGCGCAGCTCCTGCTCCCGCGCCTGCGGGCTCACCTCCTTGGTCAGGCGGATCATGTGGGCCAGCGGGCCTTCATCGGGGCGCAGCACATCCATTTCCTGCTGGGCAAAGTAGCCGATGGACAGGCCCTTGCCCTCGGTGATCTTGCCGCCCATGGCGCGCTGCATGCGCGCCACGGTCTTCACCACGGTGGACTTGCCCTGGCCGTTGGCGCCCAGGATGCCGATGCGCTGGCCGGCCAGCACCGAGCGGTCGATGCCGCGCACGATGATCTTCTCGCCCTCATCGGTGTCGTAGCCGCAGGCGACTTCATCGAACATGAGCATCGGATTCGGCAAACTGACCGGTTCGCGGAACTCGAAGCTGAAGTCCGAGGCGGTGAGCACCGGTGCCAGCTTTTCCATGCGCTCCAGCGCCTTCACGCGGCTCTGCGCCTGCTTGGCCTTGGTGGCCTTGGCCTTGAAGCGGTCGATGAAGCTCTGCAGGTGGGCCATGCGGTCCTGCTGCTTCTCGAAGGCCGCCTGCTGCAGCACCATGCGCTCGGCGCGCATGGCCTCGAACGCGGTGTAGTTGCCGCCGTAGCGGTGCAGCTTGGCATCGTCCAGATGCAGGGTGACCTTGGTGATGGCGTCCAGGAACTCGCGGTCGTGGCTGATCACGATCAGGGTGCCGTCGTAGCGCTGCAGCCAGGCTTCCAGCCAGACCAGGGCGTCCAGGTCCAGGTGGTTGGTGGGCTCATCCAGCAGCATCAGGTCGGCCGGGCACATCAGGGCGCGGGCCAGCTGCAATCGCATGCGCCAGCCGCCGGAGAAACTGTTCACCGGCGCATCGACCTGGTTGCCCTTGAAGCCCAGGCCCATCAGCAGGGCCTGAGCGCGGGGGCGGGCGTCAAAGGCGCCGGCATCCATCAGCAGGCCATGGGCTTCGGCCATGGCATGGCCGTCCTCGGCGGCCTCGGCGTCCTCCAGGGCCTTGCGCGCGGCCATCAGCCGGGTGTCGCCCTCCAGCACGAAGTCGGTGGCCGGCATCTCGGTCTCGGGCATGTTCTGCGCGACCTCGCCCACGGCCCATTGGCGCGGGATCTCGATCTCGCCCTTGTCGCTCTGCAGCCGGTCGGTCAGCAGGGCGAAAAGGCTGGACTTGCCGGCGCCGTTGCGGCCCACCAGGCCGATCTTCTCGCCGGGTTGCAGGGTGACGCTGGCGTCGTCCAGCACGATCTTGGTGCCACGACGCAGGGTGATGTTCTTCAGTTGGATCATTGTTCTTCTTGTCCGGGTTCGGCCGCGCTCTGCGCCAGCAGCAGGGCCTCACGCGGGATCAGGCAGACCTGGTCGGCGCCGGAGGATGTGTCCATCCAGGCCACGGCCAGGCCGGGGAAGGCGGCTTCAAAGAAGGGGCGCTCGTTGCCGATTTCCAGCACCAGCACGCCGTCTTCGCTCAGGTGGGCGGGCGCCTGGGCCAGCAAGGTGCGCACGAAGTCCATGCCGTCGGCGCCGCCGGCCAGCGCCAGCTCTGGCTCGGCGCGGTACTCGGCCGGCAGGGCGGCCATGGAGGCGCTGTTGACATAGGGCGGGTTGCACAGGATCAGGTCATAGACCTTGCCCGCGGCGGGCGCCAGGCCATCGCCCTGCAGCAGGCGGATGCGGTCCTGCAGGCCGTGCTTGTCCACATTGATGCGGGCCACTTCCAGGGCCTCGGGGCTGAGGTCGATGGCGTCCACGCGGATCTCGGGCCAGGCCAGGGCGGCCAGCACGGCCAGGCTGCCATTGCCGGTGCACAGGTCCAGCACCTCGGTGGTGGCTTCGCTGAGCCAGGGGTCGATGCTGGCGTCGGCGATCAGCTCGGCGATGAAGCTGCGCGGCACGATGGCGCGCTCGTCCACATAGAAGGGCACGCCCTGCAGCCAGGCCTCGCGGGTCAGGTAGGCGGCGGGTTTGCGGCTGGCGATGCGCTCATCCACCAGGGCATGGATACCAGCCTGCTGCGCCGCATCCAGGACCATGGCTTCGTGCTCGTCCAGCGCGTCCAGGGGCAGACCCAGGCGCCACAGGGCCAGCCAGGCGGCCTCGTCGAAGGCGGTGGCCGTGCCATGCCCAAAGGAAACACCCGCCGCGGTGAGGCGGGTGGCCTGGGTCTGGATGCAATCGAGAAGCGTCATGGCAGCGGGCGGGGTCAAACCCTGGATTGTCGCCCATGCGGGCGACGCGGCCGTGATAGCCGGTCCGGGGCTCAGCCTTGGGGGCGGCTGGCGGGCTGCTGCTGTGCCTGCTGCTCGGCCAGCAGGGCGGCGCCCTGGGCGACCAGATCGTCCACATGGGCCAGCTCGAGCAGTTCACAGTCCTGCAGCAGGGCGGGCAGGGCCAGGGCCTGCAGGCTCTGGCGCAGGGCGGGCAGATAGCCGGGCAGGCGCAGGGTGCCTCCGCCCAGGGCCAGGCGGCGCGGGTTGAGCAGATTGACCAGGCCGGCCAGGGCCGCGCCCAGGGCCTCGCCGCCTTGCTGGATCAGGGCCAGAGCCTGGGGCTCGCCCGCGTCCGCCCGGGCGCGCAGGCCCGGCCCATCGGTGCCCAGGGCTGCCGCGATGTAGCCGCCGCCGGCCAGCTCGTCCAGGCGGCGCCAGCCCTGACCTAGACTCTGAAGTACCGGCCAGTAGCCCAGCTCGCCGGCCCAGCCCTGCGCGCCGCGCAGCAACTGCCCGTCGGCCAGCAGGCCGCAGCCCACGGCGGTGCCCACCATCACGGTGGCCGCGGTGCTGCCGGGCGGCAGGTCGGCCGTGCTGGCGTGCAGGGCGGCCTTGGCGTCGTTCACCAGCCAGCACGCGGGCAGCAGATCGGCCAGGGCGCTGGCGGCATGCCAGCCCACCAGGCCGGGCAGCACATCGCAGGCGCTGATGGCCTGGCGCTCATCCAGCAGGCCCGGAATCGCGAGACCCAGGCGGCGCGGGGGCAGGTCTTGCGCCTGCACGAAGCGGCGCAGCGCTACCTCGAGCGCGGCAGCGTCAAAGCCCGGGCCGGTGGGCAGGGTCAGGCGCTGATCGCGGTAGCACAGCAGCAGCTTGCTGCCGCCCAGATCGGCGCCCAGGGTGTGCTCGAAGCGGGACGGCATGCTCAACAGGCCAGCAGCAACTGCTCCAGCGTGCGGCGGTAGATGTTCTTGAGCGGTTCGATGCAGTCGGCCGGCACGTTCTCGTCCACCTTGTGGATGGTGGCGTTGATGGGCCCGAACTCCAGCACCTGGGGGCAGATCTTGGCGATGAAGCGGCCGTCCGAAGTGCCGCCGGTGGTGGAGAGCTCGGGCTTGAGGCCGGTCTCGGCCGCAATGGCCGCACTCACCGCCTCGCTGAGGCTGCCCACCGGGGTCAGGAAGGGCTCGCCGCCCAGGGTCCAGGCCAGCTCATAGTCCAGGCCGTGGCGCTTGAGCAGAGTCTCCACCTTGTGCTTCAGCCCTTCGGGCGTGGACTCGGTGGAGAAGCGGAAGTTGAAGTCGATCAGCACATCGCCGGGGATCACATTGGTGGCGCCGGTGCCCGCGTGGATATTGGAAATCTGGAAGGTGGTGGCCGGGAAGTAGCTGTTGCCGCGGTCCCATTCGGTGGCGGCCAGCTCGGCCAGGGCCGGGGCCACCTGGTGCACCGGATTGCGGGCCAGGTGCGGATAGGCCACATGGCCCTGGATGCCCAGCACGCGCAGCTTGCCCGAGAGCGTGCCGCGGCGGCCGTTCTTGACCATATCGCCCAGGCGCTCCACCGAGGTGGGCTCGCCCACGATGCAGAAGTCCAGGCGCTGCTGGCGCGCCTTGAGCTGCTCGCAGCAGACCACGGTGCCGTCCACGGCCGGGCCCTCCTCATCGCTGGTCAGCAAGAAGGCCAGGCTGCCATGGTGCTCGGGGTGGGCCGCCACGAACTCCTCGGCGGCCACCACCATGGCGGCCACCGAGCCCTTCATATCGGCGGCGCCGCGGCCGTAGAGCCGGCCGTCGCGGTAGCTGGGCACAAAGGGGTCGCTGGTCCAGGCCTCGAGCTTGCCGGGCGGCACCACATCGGTGTGGCCGGCAAACATCAGCACCGGCGCGTCCGCGCCGCCGCGGCCGCGCTTGAGCGCCCAGAGATTGGCCACGCGGAAATGCTCGGGCCCGCTGTCCAGGCGCTCGATCTCGAAGCCGCAGCGGGCCAGGCGTTCGGCGATCAGGTCCTGGCAGCCGGCATCGGCGGGGGTGACCGAGGGACGGGCGATCAGGGTTTCAAGCAGGGCAAGGGCTTGGCTCATGGGACGGGCTCGTGCTTTTGGGGAAGGCGAGGGCGCGGCTATGGGGCTGGGGCGGCGCGGGGCGCCGCCGGCTCACTCCGGCCGCACGTCCAGGGTGATCTCGGTGAAGCTGGCCAGATCGCTGGCCGGCTCTTCCTTCTTCTGGCTGGGCTGGCCCTGGGCCAGCGGGTTCTCGTTCTGCAGACGCCAGAGCAGATTGGTGGGCGAGTCGGCGAAGGCCAGGCCTTCCTCACGGGTGATGGTGCCGTCCTTGATGAGCTTGGCGAAATGCTCCTCGAAGGTCAGCGAGCCCTCGGCGATGGACTTCTCCATGGCCTCCTTGACCCCGGCAAAGTCGCCCTGCTCGATCAGCTCGGCGATCAGCTTGGTGTTGAGCAGGATCTCGGTCACGGGCACGCGGCCGCCGGCCGTGGCGCGCACCAGGCGCTGGGAGACCACGGCCTTCAGGCCCGCGGCCAGGTCGTTCAGCAGGGCCGGACGCGACTCCGGCGTATAGAAGGACAGGATGCGGTTGAGCGCGTGGTAGCTGTTGTTGCCGTGCAGGGTGGCCACCACCAGGTGGCCGGACAGGGCGTAGGAGATGGCCGCGGTCATGGTCTCGCGGTCGCGGATCTCCCCGATCAGGATGCAGTCCGGCGACTGGCGCAGCGCGTTCTTCAGCGCGATCTGCAGCGAGGCGGTGTCGCGCCCCACCTCGCGCTGGTTCACCACCGAGCGCTTGTTGCTGAAGAGGTATTCCAGCGGGTCCTCGATGGTGAGGATATGACCCGCCATCTGCTGGTTGCGGTGCTCCAGCATGGCCGCCAGGGTGGTGCTCTTGCCGGTGCCGGTGGCGCCCACCATCAGGATCAGGCCGCGCTTCTCGAGAATCAGCTTGCCCAGGATGGGCGGCAGGTTCAGGGTCTCCAGCGAGGGGATCACATGGGGGATGTGGCGGAACACCGCAGCGATGGAGCCGCGCTGGCGAAAGCCCGAGAGCCGGAAGCTCCCCACCTTGGGCACGGCCACCGCCATGTTCAGCTCGCCGGTGGCGTCCAGCTCGGCCAGCTGGCCGGCATCGATCAGCTCGGCGATCAGCTGGCGGGGCTGGCTGGGTGTGAGCAGCTGGTCGGAGAGCTGCAGCATCTGGCCATTGATGCGTATCAGCACCGGCATATTGGCCGAGAGATAGCAGTCCGAGGCGCCCTTGTCCGCCATCAGGCGCAGGATGCGCTCCATATTGCTGCTGCTGATGCTGCTCATGCTGTGCTCGCCCTCCGGTTTGGTGCTGGCCTTGGCGGCCGGGCCCGGCGGCCCGGCCTGGCGATCAGGCGCGCAGCAGATCGTTGATGCTGGTCTTGGCGCGGGTGCCGGCGTCGACCTTCTTCACGATGATGGCGGCGTAGAGGCTGTACTTGCCGCCGTCCTTGGGCAGGGAGCCGCTGATCACCACCGAGCCGGCGGGCACGCGGCCGTAGGACACGGTGCCGGTCTCGCGGTCGTAGATGGGGGTGCTCTTGCCGATGAAGACGCCCATGCCGAGCACGGAGCCCTCACGCACGATGCAGCCTTCGACGACTTCCGAACGGGCGCCGATGAAGCAATTGTCCTCGATGATGGTCGGGCCGGCCTGCATGGGCTCCAGCACGCCGCCGATGCCGACGCCGCCCGAAAGGTGCACGTGCTTGCCGATCTGCGCGCAGGAGCCGACCGTCGCCCAGGTGTCGACCATCGTACCCTCGCCGACATAGGCGCCGAGATTGACGAAGGAGGGCATCAGGATGGCGTTCTTGGCCTGGAAGCTGCCGCGGCGAGCCACGGCGGGCGGCACCACGCGCACGCCGGAGGCGCGGATGGCGGCCTCGTCCATCTGGCCGTACTTGCTGGGCACCTTGTCGAAGAAGGTGAGGGCGCCTTCGCCCATCAGCTGGTTGTCGTTCAGGCGGAAGGACAGCAGCACGGCCTTCTTGACCCACTGGTGCACGGTCCACTGGCCCACGCCCTGGCGCTCGGCCACGCGCAGGCGGCCCGCGTCCAGCTCGCCCAGCACATGGTCCACGGCCTCGCGCACGGCACCGGTGCTGCTGGTGTTCAGGGAGGCGCGGTCTTCCCAGGCCTGTTCGATGGTGGCTTGCAGTTGGCTCATGGTGCTCTGAGGGTTCACTTGGAGGAGAAGGAGGAAACGAATTCGACGATGCGCTGCGCGGCTTCCAGGCACTCGGCCTGGTCGGCGACCAGGGCCAGACGCACGCGGCCGGCGCCGGGGTTCTGGCCGTGGGCCTCGCGGGCCAGCAGGCTGCCCGGCAGCACCGTCACATTGTATTGAGCGAGCAGTTGCTGGGCGAAGGCGATATCGTCCCCGCCGCAGACATGGGCGGGCACGCCGGCCCAGAGGTAGAAGCTCGCGTCCGGCAGGGCCACGTCCAGCACCTGGGCCAGCAGGGGCGTGACGCGCGCGAACTTGGCGCGGTACTCCTCGCGGTTGGCCACCACATGGGCCTCGTCGTTCCAGGCGGCGATGCTGGCAGCCTGCACCATGGGGTTCATGGCGCTGCCGTGGTAGGTGCGGTAGAGCAGGAATTTCTTGATCAGGGCGGCGTCACCGGCCACAAAGCCCGAGCGCATGCCCGGCACATTGCTGCGCTTGGACAGGCTGGTGAAGGCGATCAAGTTGCGGAAGTCCTGGCGGCCCAGCTTGGCGGCAGCCTCCAGGCCCGAGAGCGGCGCTTCCTCGCGGAAATAGATTTCCGAGTAGCACTCGTCCGAGGCGATCACGAAGCCATGCTTGTCGCTGAGCGCGAACAGGGCTTCCCATTCCTCCAGCGGCATCACCGCGCCGGTGGGGTTGCCGGGCGAGCAGGTGTAGAGCAGCTGGGTGCGGGCCCAGGTGGCCTCGTGGATCTGCGACCAGTTGGCCGCGAAGTTGCGGGCCGGGTCGCTGTTGGCAAAAGCGGTCTGGGCGCCGGCCAGCAGGGCCGCGCCCTCGTAGATCTGATAGAAGGGATTGGGGCAGACCACGGTGGCGCCGGGGCCGCCCGGGTCGATCACGGTCTGCGCCAGCGCGAACAGGGCCTCGCGCGAACCGTTCACCGGCAGCACCTGGGTGGCGGCATCCAGGTTCAGGCCGTAGCGGCGCTGCAGCCAGGCGCTGATGGCCTCGCGCAGCTTGGGCTCGCCGGCGGTGGCGGGGTAGGCCGAGAGGCTCTTGAGGCTGGCCATCAAGGCCTCCTCAATGAGCTTGGGCGCCGGATGCTTGGGCTCGCCGATGCCCAGGCTGATGGGGCGGTAGGCCGGGTTGGGCGCGATGTCCTTGGTGAGCGCGCGCAGGCGCTCGAAGGGATAGGGGTGGAGCTTGTCCAGCAGGGGATTCATGGCAGCGGGGCAGGGCGATGAGACGGCGATGTCTGGCGGCGTTATCTGGCAGCCGCGAAAGGCCGGCGCGGCAGGGCTGCCATCATAGCCAGCCGGCGCAGCCCGCCTGGCCACAGCGGCAGGCCAGCCGCCCCTCGTGGTGGGTGGCGCCATAGCCCACGGTGATTTCCTCGCCCGGCGCGATGGCCCGGCTGGCGAAGAACTCGATGGCCCCGTCCTGCACCTGGATGCGCGCATTGGGCGCGCAGCTGTGGTTGGTGAAGCGCAGCGCGTCCTCGCTGCGCGTGGCGTCGATGGCGCGGCTCTCGCTCAGCTCCACCAGCATGATGCGCTGGCGCCCGGCGGCGCGGCGCCGGCCCTCAGCCACGGTGATGGCCTCGCCGGTGAGCGCGCCGATGCGCGCGCCCGCCGCAATGGGCTCATCGGCAAAGACCCCGTAGCCGTCGATGCGGCTGCGCCGCACCGCGACCGCGACGCTCAGATGAGCGGAGCTGGTTCTGAACCCCAATTAACGCAGCAGGCCCGACTCGAAGGAATGCGCCGGCAGGTCCACCTTGGGCTGGGGCTTCCAGCCCTTCTTGCGGTGCTCCACGACCACATTGGTGTAGATGCCGCCGCGCACATACCACTTGGCGGTGATGCGGATGAAGCGCGGGTTGGTGACCTTCACGATGTCTTCGAGGATGGTGTTGGTCACCTTCTCGTGGAACGCGCCCTCGTGGCGGTAGCTCCAGAAGTACATCTTCAGGCTCTTGAGCTCCACGCAGAACTTGTCCGCGATCATGTCGATCGTGAAGTGGGCGAAGTCGGGCTGGCCGGTCAGCGGGCAGTGGCAGGTGAACTCGGGCACCTGGAACTGGATCACATAGTCGCGCTCGGGAGCCGGGTTGGGGAAGACATGCAGCTCCTTGCTCGGTGCCGAGGGCGGATTCGGCGGCATCTCGCGCATCTTGGGCGCGGGCTTGGCCGCCTTGCTCGCCTTGATGGGCTTCGCAGCAGCGGTGGTCTTCGGGGCAGCCGGCTTGGCGGCGGAGGAGGTCTTGGCCATGTTCTTGATGCGAAGGCCGGCCCGGGGCTGACGCGCCCGGGAAGGCCTGGATTTCAGGGGAAGTCCCGATGGTATCATCCGAGCCCGTGAAAGCCCCGCCCGCAGGGGCTTTTCCGTAAATAAATCAACGGCTTAGCAAGCGTTCTGACACCGCGTCCATGCGCCTGAACTCGATCAAGCTCTCGGGCTTCAAGTCCTTTGCCGATCCCACCAACTTCCAGCTGCCCGGTCAGCTGGTGGGTGTGGTCGGGCCCAATGGCTGCGGCAAGTCCAACATCATGGATGCGGTGCGCTGGGTGCTGGGCGAGAGCAAGGCCAGCGAGCTGCGTGGCGAGTCCATGCAGGACGTGATCTTCAACGGCAGCGGCAACCGCAAGCCCGCCAGCCGCTCCAGCGTGGAGCTGGTCTTCGACAACGCCAGCGCCCGCGCGGGCGGGCAGTGGAACCAGTTTTCCGAGATCGCGGTCAAGCGCGTGCTCACGCGCGACGGCACCAGCAGCTACTTCATCAACAACCAGCCGGTGCGCCGCCGCGATGTGCAGGACGTGTTCCTGGGCACGGGCCTGGGGCCGCGCGCCTACGCCATCATCGGCCAGGGCACCATCAGCCGCATCATCGAGTCCAAGCCGGAGGAGATGCGCATGTTCCTGGAGGAGGCCGCCGGGGTCTCCAAGTACAAGGAACGCCGCCGCGAGACCGAGAACCGGCTCAAGGACACGCGCGAGAACCTCACGCGGGTCGAGGACATCCTGCGCGAGCTGAACAACAACCTCGAGAAGCTGGAGAAGCAGGCCGAGGTGGCTGCCAGCTACCGGCAGTTGCAGGACGCCGGCACGCTCAAGCTGCACCAGCTCTGGTTCCTCAAGCACCGCGATGCCAGCAGCGAGCAGGCGCGGGTCAAGGGCGAGCATGCCGAGGCCCTGAATGCGCTGGAGTCGCGCACGGCCGAGCTGCGTCATGTCGAGGCCGAACTGGAGACCATACGCCAGGCCCATTACGCCGCCGGCGACGAGCTGCACGCCAGCCAGGGCCGCTTTGCCGAGGCCCAGCTGGAGGTCAGCCGCCTGGAGGAGCGCATCCGCTACGTGGTCGAGGGCCGCCAGCGCGTGGAGACCCGCTTGGCCGAGCTGCAGGCGCAGAACCAGCAATGGCAGGAACGCAGCGAGCAGGCTCAAGGCGAGCTGGAGACCATTGCCGAGCAGATCGCCATGGCCGAGGAGCAGAGCGAGATCCTGGCCGCCCAGGCCGAGGAGCAGGCCGCCAATCTGCCCAATAGCGAGGACGCGGTGCGTGCCGCCCAGGGCCGTGCCAACGAGCAGCGCGGCGCGGTGGTGCAGGTGCAGCAGCAGATCCAGGTGCTGGCCGCCGAGAGCCGCAATATCGAGGAACAGAACAGGGCCCTGCGCACCCGCCGCGAACGCCTGGCCGCCGAGCGCCAGGGTCTGGCCGCGCCCGACCAGGACAAGCTGGCCGAGCTGAAGCGCCAGAGCGAGGCTGCCGACGAGGCCCGCGATCTGGCCGAGGCCCGCCTGCACGAGCTGCAGGAACAGCTGCCCCAGCTGGAAGACCAGCGCCGCGCGGTGCAGCAGGACGCCAATGCCCAGCTGGCGCGGCAGTCCGAGCTGGTGGCCCGCCTGGAGGCCCTGCGCGCCCTGCAGGAGAAGGTGCAGACCGAGGGCAAGCTCAAGCCCTGGCTGGCCAAGCATGGGCTGGACGGTCTGCCGGGGCTGTGGACCCGCCTGCACATCGCCCAGGGCTGGGAGAACGCGCTGGAGGCCGCGCTGCGCGAGCGCATGGGCGCGCTGCAGGTGGGGCGGCTGGAAACGGTGCGGGCCTTTGCCGCCGATGCGCCGCCGGCCCGCCTGGCCTTCTATTCGCCGCCCCAGGCCGCGATTGCCAATACCCACGAGACCCTGCCGCGCCTGAGTGAACTGCTGCGCCTGGACGATGCCGGGCTCAAGGCCCTGCTCAACGACTGGCTGGAGGGGGTGTACACCGCCGCGTCCATGGACGAGGCCCTGGCTGGCCGCGCCAGGCTCAGCCATGGCGAGCTGATCATGACCCGCGAAGGCCATGCGGTGAGCCAGTTCGCGGTGAGCTTCTATGCGCCCGACTCCGAGCAGGCCGGCATGCTGGCCCGGGCCCAGGAGATCGAGCAGCTGCAGCTGGAAAGCCGCGCCCAGACCCTGATCGCGGATGAGGCCAAGAGCCAGCTGGTGCGCACCGAGGCGGCCTTCAGCGAGGCCTCTCAGCGCCTGGTGGGCCTGCGCCGCGAAGCCAGCGAGACCCAGACCCGCGCCCACCAGCTGCAGGTGGAGCTGCTGCGCCTCTCGCAACAGGCCGAGGCTGCCAGCAGCCGGCGCAGCCAGCTGGAAGAGGAACTGGCCGAGATCGACGGCCAGATGGAAGAGCTGCAGGAGCGCCGCGTCACCGGCGAGGCCCGCTTCGAGGAGCTGGACCTGCAGCTGGCCACCACGCAGGAGCGCCATGCCGAGCTGGAAGAGGCCGTGATCCAGGCCGAGCGCCGCCTGGCCGAGGCGCGCGAGCAGCTGCGCGGCCTGGAGCGCCGCGCCCAGGAGGCGCAGTTCAGCGCCCGCGCCCTGGCCTCGCGCCGGGGCGAGCTGCAGCGCTCCATCGAGACGGCCCTGGCCCAGGTCAAGACCAATGAGACCTCGGCCGAAGGCCTGCAGCGCGAGCTGGACACGCTCAACGACGCGGCCGCCCAGGCCGGCCTGCAGGAGGCCCTGGCCCTCAAGCTGGAGCGCGAGAAGGAACTCGCCGCCGTGCGCAGCGGCTATGACGATCTGAGCCTGCGCCTGCGCAAGGCCGAGGAGCAGCGCCTGGAGTTCGAGCGCAGCCTGGACCCCTTGCGCGAGCGCATCACCAAGCTGCAGCTCGAAGAGCAGGCGGCCCAGCTGGGCGGCGCCCAGTTCATGGAGCAGCTGGTGGCGGCCCATGTGGACCTGGAGGCCCTGGCCCGCAGCATCGAAGAAGGCGGCGTCAAGCTCTACGGCCTGCAGGGCGAGATCGATCGCATCAACCGCGAGATCGCGGCCCTGGGGGCGGTCAATCTGGCAGCGCTGGACGAGCTGACCGCGGCGCGCGAGCGCAAGACCTTTCTGGACTCGCAGAACGCCGACCTGGCGGCCGCCATGAAGACCCTGGAGGACGCGATCCACAAGATCGATCTGGAGACGCGCGACCTGCTCTCCAGCACCTTCAACCAGGTCAACGAGCATTTCGGCCGCATGTTCCCGCAGCTCTTCGGTGGCGGGCAGGCCAAGCTGACCATGGTGGGCGAGGAGATCCTGGACGCCGGTGTGCAGGTCATGGCCCAGCCGCCGGGCAAGAAGAACAGCACCATCCACCTGCTGTCCGGCGGCGAGCAGGCGTTGACCGCCATGGCGCTGATCTTCGCCGTCTTCCTCACCAATCCCGCGCCGATCTGCGTGCTGGACGAGGTGGACGCGCCGCTCGACGACCACAATGTCGAGCGCTACTGCAACCTGATGGACGAAATGAGCGAGAAGGGCACGCAGTTCCTCTTCATCTCGCACAACAAGATCGCCATGGAGATGGCCAAGCAGCTCATCGGCGTGACCATGCAGGAGCAGGGCGTCTCGCGCATCGTGGCGGTGGATATGGAATCGGCGCTGAGCATGGCGGAGGCCGCGTGAGCGCGCGCCGGCCGGCGATCAAGAGCATGAGGGAGTTGCTTCAATGAGTTTGACCGAGCTGCTGGCCATCCTGGGTGGCGTGGTGCTGGCCGGGGTGGTGGCCCATGGGGCCTGGGCGGCGCGCAAGGCCGGGCCGCGGCGCGCCAGCCCGCAGATCGAGCCCTCGCTGCAGCCGGGCGGCGGTGCCGAGCGGCGCGAGCCCAATCTGGACCAGGCCCAGGCCGCCGTGGCCGAGCCCTTTGCACAAGGGGCGCCGGGCACGTCCGGCGAAATCAGCCCCACCGTGCCCCTGGGCCCGGGCAGCGACGAGCCCACCGTGCCCAGCGTGGCCCGCCCACCGCGCAAGGCCTCCACCCGCATCGACGCCCTGATCGACGCCATTGCCAGCATCACGGTGGAAGGCCCGGTCAGCGGCGAGATGGCCCTGGCCCATCTGCCCGGCAGCCGCCGTGCCGGCACCAAGCCCTTCCATATCGAAGGCCTGAACATGGTCAATGGCGAGTGGGAGCTACCCGCGCCCGGCCAGCGCTACAGCGAATTCCAGGCCGGCCTGCAGATGGCCAACCGCAGCGGCGCGCTCAACGAGATCGAGTACAGCGAGTTCGTGCAGAAGCTGCAGGCCTTTGTGGACGGCATCGGCGGCTTTGTGCAGTTCCCCGACATGCTGGACGTGGTGGCCCGGGCCCGCGAGCTGGACCAGTTCGCCAGCGAGCACGATGCCCAGCTGGCCGTGCGCCTGCAAAGCCGCGAGGCCGCCTGGACCCTGGGCTTTGTGCAGCAGGTGGCCCTGCGCCACGGCTTTGTGCCCGGCGCCGTGCCCGGCCGCCTGGTGCTGCCCGCTGCCGAGGAGGGCCTGCCGCCGGTGCTGACCCTGGGCTTCGAGGCCCAGGCCGCCCTGGCCGAAGACCCCCAGGCCTCGGCCCTGCGCGAGCTGACGCTCAGCCTGGACGTGCCCCAGACCCCAGAGGCGGCCGAGCCCTTTGCCGCCTGGCAGGAGGCCGCCCGCTCTCTGGCGCGCGACTTCGAGGCCGAGCTCTGCGACGACCGCGGCTACCAGCTCAATCTGCACGCCTTCACCGCCATCGACGAAGGCCTGCGCGGCCTCTACCGCGCCCTGGCCGAACGCGATCTGGCGGCCGGATCGCTGGCCGCGCGGCGCCTTTTCAGCTGATCGTGCGCAGGGCGGGCAGTTACACTGAGGTCTGATTCACGACCTGTGTGCTGCCCTTGAGTTCAAGCCTCCTGCTGATTGCCCTTCTGATCGCCTGTAGCGCCTTCTTCTCGATGGCGGAGCTGTCGCTGGCCGCCTCGCGGCGCCTGAAGCTCCAGCAACTGCTCGACGATGGCGATGCGCGCGCGGCGCGGGTGATGGCGGTGCAGGAGCAGCCGGGCCACTACTTCACCGTGGTGCAGATCGGCGTGAACACCGTGGCCATCTTGGGCGGTATCGTGGGCGAGGGCGCCTTCACCCCGCATTTCGCCAGCCTGCTGGCCTATGTGCTGCCCGAGGAGCAGGCCCAGAACCTGGGTTTTGCCCTGTCCTTCATGTGCATCACGGCGCTCTTCATCGTGATGGCCGATCTGCTGCCCAAGCGCCTGTCCATGAACGAGCCCGAGCGCGTGGCCCTGGCCCTGATCGGCCCCATGTCGGGCCTGGTGACCCTGCTCAAGCCCCTGTCCTGGGGCTTCAATGCCATCAGCGATCTGCTGCTGCGCCTGATGGGCCAGCCCGCGGCGCGCGACAACAGCATCACCCACCACGACATTCTGGCCATGACCGAGGCCGGCAATCTGGCCGGCGTGGTGGCCGATGCCGAGCAGCAGGTGATCGAGAACGTGTTCGAACTGGACACGCGCACCGTGGAAAGCGCGATGACCACGCGCGAGCGCATCGTCTTCCTGAACCTGGATGAGGACGATGCCCTGATCCGCAACCGCATTGCCGAGTCGCCGCACAGCACCTACCTGGTCTGCGATGGCGATATCGACCGCGTGGCCGGCTATGTGGACTCCACCGACCTGTTCCAGCGCGTGCTGCGCGGTGAGGCCATCAATCTGCGCACCTGCGCCGATCTGGTGAAGAAGGTGCTGATCGTGCCGGACCGCCTGACCCTGGCCGAGGTGCTGGTGCAGTTCCGCGAGAAGCTGGAAGACTTTGCCGTCATCGTCAACGAGTACAGCCTGGTGGTGGGCGTGATCACGCTCAACGACGTGATGAGCACCGTGATGGGCTCGCTGGTGGCCAGCCACGACGAGGAGCAGATCGTGCGCCGTGAGGACGGCAGCTATCTGGCCGACGGCGTGACCCCCATCCCCGATGTGCAGCGCGCGCTGGAGCTCGAGGCCTGGCCGCATGCCGGCCAGTACGACACCCTGGCCGGCTTCCTGATGGTGATGCTGCGCCGCATCCCCAAGCGCACCGACCATGTGCAGTGGGAGGGCTGGCGCTTCGAGGTGATGGACGTGGACAGCCATCGCGTCGACCAGGTGATGATCACCCGCGTGGCGGCCGGCACGGCCGCCGACTGAGGCGCTCCCCGCTCAGTCGTCCAGTTCCTGGGGCTGGGTTTCACCGAAGAGCGAGGGCCGGAACTCCGGTGTGCGCGGGTCGCCATCCCCGCGCTTGGCCCACAGCAACAGGGCCTCGGGCGACATGGGCCGGGCGAATAGATAGCCCTGCAACTCGTCGCAGCCCAGCTTGACCAGCCACTTCTGCTGGTTCTCGCGCTCCACGCCCTCGGCCACCACGCGGAGGTTCAGCGCATGGGCCAGGCGCACGATGGCATCCACCATGGTCAGGGCGCTGGAATTGGTGTCGATCTCGGCCACGAAGCTGCGGTCGATCTTGAGTTCCTTGGCCGGCAGCTGGCGCAGATAGGCCAGGCTGGAGTAGCCGGTGCCGAAATCATCGATGGACAGATGCACGCCCAGCTCGCCCAGGGCGTGAAAGGTCTCCTGCGTGGCCTGCGTGTCCTCCATGGCCACCGACTCGGTGATCTCGCAGGTCAGCAGCGAGGGCTGGATGCGGTTCTCCTGCAGGGCGCTGCTGATGCGCTCCACGATATCGGTCTGGCGCATCTGCTGGGCCGAGAGATTGATGGCCAGGCGCATGCGCAGGCCCTGCTCGCGCCAGATGCGGGCCTGCAGGCAGGCCGCCTTGATCACCCAGTTGCCCAGCTCGCGCATCAGGCCGAAGCGCTCGGCCAGGGGGATGAAGACCGTGGGCACGATCACGCCGCGGCTGGGATGGTTCCAGCGCAGCAGGGCCTCGGCCGCCGTCACCTGGCCGCTGGCGGCGTCGATCTTGGGCTGGAAGAAGAGCTGCAGCTCGTCGCGTTCGATGGCCTGACGCAGCTCGGCCAGCAGCTCCACCTCGGCGCGCGAGTTGCTGCCCAGGCTGCGGTCATAGACGCTGAAGCTCGAGCCCCCCAGGCGCTTGGCCGCCTGGGCCGCCAGCTCGGCACAGCCCAGCAGGCGGGTGGCGGCGCCATGCTCGGGGTAGAGGGCGATGCCGGCCGAACAGGTCAGCGAGATGGCGTGGCCGCCCGAGGAAAAGGGCTGGGACAGCAGCTGCATATAGCGGCGGGCCCGCGCGCTGATCTGCTCCATGTCCTGGGCCTGGGGCATCAGCAGGGCGAACTCATCGGCGCTGACGCGGCCTATGAATTCATGGCGCGCGCATTCGCGGCGCAGGCGCTCGGCAGTCTCACGCAGCAGGGTGTCGCCCATCTCGTGGCCGAAGGCGGTGTTGACGGAGCGGAAGCCGTCCAGATTGAAGACCACCGTGGCCAGCGGCACCTCGCTGCGATCGGCCTGGGCGGCCAGCTGGCCCAGCTGCCGTTCCACGCCATAGCGGCTGGCCAGCTCGGTGAGGGGGTCCAGCAGCTGCTGGCGGCGCAGGGAGTCGGCGGCGGCGCTGGCATCCACGCTCTGGCGCAGGGCATGGCGCAGCACCAGGGCCACGGCCAGCGGCACGCTCAGCAGCAGCCACAGCAGATCGGCCGCGCTCAAGGGGCCTTGCCACAGGCCCGGCAGGGCCGGCAGGCCCAGCAGCAGCGCCGGCAGGGGCAGGGCCAGCAAGGCCGGCCCGCTCAAGGGGTGCAGGGCCGGGAAGCGTTCGCGCTGGCGCAGCAGGGTGAGGGCCAGGCCTTGCAGCGCCGCCAGGCTCAGGGGCAGGGCCCAGGCGGCGGGCGTGGCCGGCCAGCTCTCGGCGCTCAAGCCCGAGGCCCCCAGGCGCAGCGCCAGGGCCAGGGCGCAGAGCAGGGTGCTGCCCAGGCCCGCCAGGGCCAGGCGCGGCCACAGGGCGCGGCGGGCGGATTCGCGGGCGCGAGCCTGGTGGACGGCCAGGGCCAGCAGCAGGCCACCCAGCACCGCCAGGCCCAGCTCGCGCCAGCCCTGGCCCTGATGCGGCAGCGGCAGGCCCAGCCACAGCGGCCACCACAGGGACTGACTCAGCAGCAGCAAGCCGGCGCCACCCTCCAGCCGGCCGCCCAGCAGGCGAGCGGTGCCGGGGGGGCGTTCCAGGGCCAGGGCGCCCAGCCAGCCAAGCCAGAGGCTCAGCGCAAGACACAGCAGCTGCGGGGCGAGGGCGGTGGCGTCGGGCATGGGACCGGGTGCAGGCAAGAGCTGGCACCCAGTCTAGTCGCAGATCGCACGGCAAGGCCGTCCGGCCATCCCCGGACTTGCACCCTGTTTGCGCTTCTTCAGTCGGCGCCGGCCTGGGAGACCACGTGCTGCGTGGCGGCGGCGCGACGGCTGGCCAGGCTCAGGCCCAGCGCCAGCAGCGGGCCCAGCACCATGCCCACCACCATGGGCAGGGGCTGGCCGGTGCCGAAGAGGCCGGCCACGCCCATCATCAGCGCCCCCATCAGCATCTGCAGCGTGCCCAGCAGGGCCGAGGCCGTGCCGGCGCGCTCGCCATGGCTTTCCAGGGCCAGCACCGAGCTGGTGGGAATCACCAGTCCCATGAAGGCGCTGGCCACCAGGTACAGGGCGATGAGCAGCTCCAGCCGGTCCAGCCCCGCCGCAAAGCAGGCCAGGAGCAGCAGCAGGGTGGCACAGGCGCCCAGGATGGCCAGGTGCATCAGGCGTGCCAGACCCAGGCGCTCGCCCAGGCGGCCCACGAATTGCGAGGCCCCGATGAAGGAGATGGCATTGAGCGCAAAGGCCAGGCTGTACTGGGTGGGGCTCAGGCCGTAGTGGCCGATCAGCACAAAGGGCGAGTTGGCCAGGTAGACGAAGAAGCCGCCCAGGGAGAAGCTGCCGATCAGCACCAGGGCCAGGTACTGGCGGTCACGCAGCAGCCCGGCGTAGTCGCGCAGCACGCCGCCCAGGCTGGTGCCGCGGCGCTCGGCGGCCGGCCGGGTTTCCGGCAGGAAGAAGGCGATCATGGCCAGGCCGGCCAGGGCCGCCAGCGAGACGGCCCAGAACACCGCGCGCCAGCCCGCCAGCGCGATCAGGGCGCTGCCGGCCAGGGGGGCCAGGATGGGCGAGACGCTGAAGACCAGCATCAGCAGGGACATCAGGCGCGCCGCCTCGGTGCCGGTGTGCAGATCACGCACGATGGCGCGCGGGATCGCCATGCCGGCCGCCGCGCCCAGGCCCTGCACAAAGCGCAGGACGACCAGGGTGTTGGCGTCCTGAGCCAGGGCGCAGCCCAGGCTGGCGGCCAGGAACAGGCCCATGCCGGCGTACAGCGGCGTCTTGCGGCCCAGGCGGTCGGCCAGGGGGCCGTAGAGCAGCTGGCCCGCGCCCAGGGCCAGGAAGAAGGCGGTCAGGCTGGCCTGCACCTGGCTCATCTCGGCGCCCAGGCTCTGGCCGATGGCCGGCAGGGCGGGAAGGTACATATCGATGGCGAAGGGGCCGATGGCCGAGAGCAGGCCCAGCACCAGGGCCATACGCAAAAAGGGAGCGGAATACATGGGTTGGATTGTCCCGAGTCAAGCCGCCGCCGCGGCAGCCCGTGCGGCCGATGGGGCCGCCAGCCGCACCAATGGCGGCCTGGCCGCTTGAATGGCGGCTGCTGCCATGAGCAGGCGCGGGCTGCGCCACAATTCGGCCCCATGACGATCACCGATTCCGGGGCGGCCAGCGCACGCGCCGCGGCGCTGCGCGAGCTGCTCAACCACCACGCCCATCTTTACTACGTGCTGGATGCACCCAGCCTGCCGGACGCCGAGTACGACAAGCTCTTCCAGGAGCTGCAGGCCCTGGAGGCCGCGCATCCCGAGCTGCTCACGCCCGATTCCCCCACCCAGCGCGTGATCGGCCGGGTGCTGGACGGCTTCACGCCCGTGCGCCATGCGGTGCCCATGCTGTCCATCCGCACCGAGACCGATACCGAGGCCAGCGGGGCCACCGCCTTCGACGAGCGGGTGCGCAAGCTGCTGGAGCTGGCCGAAGCCGCAGCGCCTGTTGAATACGCGGCCGAACTCAAGATCGACGGCCTTTCCATGTCGATCCGCTATGAGAACGGGCGGCTGGTGACGGCCGCCACGCGCGGCGACGGCGCGACGGGCGAGAACGTCACCGCGAACGTGTTGACCATCGCGGAAATCCCGAGCCGCCTGCCGGCCGGCGCCCCCGCCGTCGTGGAGGTGCGCGGCGAGGTCTACATGGCCAAGAGCGACTTCCTGGCGCTCAACGAGAAGATGGCGGCGGAGGGCAAGCAGACCTATGTCAACCCGCGCAACACGGCGGCCGGCTCGCTGCGACAGCTCGACGCCTCCGTGACGGCGAGCCGCAAGCTGCGCTTCTTCGCCTATGCCTGGGCCAGGTCGAGGGCTGGGCGGAGCCGGCCACGCACAGCGGCCTGCTGGACGCCCTGGCCACCATGGGCCTGCCGGTCTGCGAGCATCGCGTCGTGGCCCAAGGGGCGGCCGGCCTGATCGAGTTCCATCGCCGCATCGCCGCCCTGCGCGACGGCCTGCCCTTCGATATCGACGGCGTCGTCTACAAGGTCAACAGCCGCGCACAGCAGCAGCGCCTGGGCTTTGTCAGCCGCGAGCCGCGCTGGGCCGTGGCCCACAAATATCCGGCCCAGGAGCAGCTCACCCAGGTCGAGGCCATCGATGTCCAGGTCGGCCGCACGGGCGCGATCACGCCGGTGGCGCGCCTGGTGCCGGTCTTCGTGGGCGGCACCACGGTGGCCAATGTCACCCTGCACAACGAGGGCGAGACCCAGCGCAAGGACGTGCGCGTCGGCGACACGGTGATCGTGCGCCGCGCGGGTGATGTGATCCCCGAGATCGTCGGCGTGGTGCTGGAGCGCCGGCCCCTGCACGCCAACCCCGAGCAGGGGCCGCTGCACCCGCAGTACCGCCTGCCGGCGGCCTGCCCGGTCTGCGGCTCGCATGTGGTGCGGGAGGAGGGCGAGGCGGTGGCGCGCTGCTCGGGCGGCCTGGCCTGCCCGGCCCAGCGCAAGGAGGCGATCCGCCATTTCGCCGGCCGCCGTGCCATGGATATCGAGGGCCTGGGCGAGCGCTATATCGACAATCTGGTCGAGCTGGGCTATGTGAACGACATCGCCGACCTCTACACCCTGAGCCTGGACAAGCTGCTGGAGATGAAACGCCGCGCCGATGAGCGCGACGGCATCACGCCCGAGACCGTGCAGGCTGGCAAGATCGCCACCAAATGGGCGGAGAACCTGATCGAGGCCATTGCCGCCAGCCGCAATCCGCCGCTGGCGCGCCTGCTGTTCGCCCTGGGCGTGCGCCATGTCGGCGAGTCCACCGCCAAGGTGCTGGCCGACTGGCTGGGCCGGCTCGATCTGGTGCGGCGCGCGCCCATGCCCCTGCTGCGCGTGCTGCCCGATATCGGCGCCACCGTGGCCGAGGCCATCGTCGATTTTTTTGCCGAGCCCAAGAACCAGCAGGCCCTGGACCGCCTGCTGCAAGCCGGCGTGCGGGCCGGCGACGAGCATGCCCCCAGTGCCCGCCTGCGCGCGCCGCTGCAGGACGCGGTGCTGCTGGCGGCGCTGCAGATCCCGAAGCTGACCGAGTTGCGCTGCCAGCAGCTGGCGACTCAGGGCCTGGGCCTGCGCTCGCTGGCGGCCCTGACAGCTGCGGACGATGCCGCCCTGGCCGGCCTGCCTAGCGAGGCCGCGGCGGCCCTGCTGCAATGGCTGGCGGTGCCGGGTCAGCGCGAGGCCGTGCTCGCCCTGGCCGCGCTGCGCGACGAGCTGCTGACCCAGCTGCCGGAAGGCAGCGGCAGCGAGGGCCTGCTGGTGGGCAAGACCCTGGTGCTCACCGGCACCCTGCCCACGCTCTCCCGCGATGCGGCCAAGGCCCTGATCGAGGCCGCGGGCGGCAAGGTCAGCGGCTCGGTCTCCAAGAAGACCCACTATGTGGTGGCGGGCGAGGAAGCCGGTTCCAAGCTGGACAAGGCCCGCGAGCTGGGCGTACCGGTGCTGGACGAGGCGGGCCTGCAGGCCCTGCTGGCGGCGCCCGCTGCGGACTCCGCTGCAGACTCCGCTTAGGCGGACTCAGCCTGGGGCCGCCAGGCCCGCCTCAGTGCTGGAGCGCCTGTTGCGGCAGCCACTGCGTGCCGGTGCGGCGCACCAGCTCCTGATAGCTGATGGGCGGGCCGGCGCGCTCCTCGTCGCGATTGGCCTGCCAGTGCGCCCAGGCCCGCTGGGTCTGGCTGTCGTAGACCAGCTTGAAGAGGTGGCTGGGCACCTGCACGCCATTGACGCCGATGCGCGGGGCATCGGCAGCGAAGACCGCACCGGTGATCACGAACACATCGCCACGGGCGCGCTGCACATAGCGGCGCGTGTCCTCCTCGATGCGCGCCCAGGCGCCCGAGTTGTGGCGCATGGACTGCGGCACCATATTCGCCAGGGAGAAGGACTGGGCCATGGCCTCCTCGCTGCTCATATCGCCCGAGGGCGCCATATGGCCGCGCGAGTAGCCGGAGCGCTTGTAGTCCTCCAGCTCGGCGCGCTCGCTGCGCGGCAGGCGGGCATCGGCAAAGAAGCGATCGGATTTCTGGCGACGCAGGCCACCCACCGTGTCGCGGCTAAGGCGCTGGGCTACGAAAAGCGGTGTGCGGGTGTCGCCGCTGTGCAGCACCGCAAAGCTGTCGTAGCAGAGCTCGCGCAGGCGCGGCCGCGGCGTCAGGGCAGGGGGGCGCTGGCCGGCAAAGAAGCCGGCGCACTGGCTGAACGAGCGCGGCAGACGGCTCACATCGGGCAGGGCGCTGGCGCGGGCGGGGGCCGTGGCTGCCAGCAAGAGCAGGGCGCCAAGCAGCAGCGCCCGCAGGGGAGGGCGGTCGGAGGAGAAAGACAAAGACGAGGGGCGGGACGGAGGGCGGAACGGGGGGATCAGAGGAAGGCGGCGAGGCCGGCTCCCAGACCGCTGAATGCGGCACTGGCGCCCAGCAGGCGCACATCGCGTCGTTCATTGCCCAGGCGCCGGGCCTGCCAGCTGGTCCAGGCCAGCGTGACACACAGGACCAGACCCATCAGGGTGGCATTGTCGAAGTCGTGGAAGTCCATGGGCGGGGCAGGCAGTAGCGGATCTCAAGTTGACGGGGCCGCATGGTGGCCCAGGCCGATGCCCGGATCAAACAGATATTGCAAACAAGATGTTTCGAAGATCTCGAAACAAAGGGGCTGTCAGTCTGCCGACCGCTCCTTGGAAAGCGTGTTCCCCCCGGGCCGGGCCGGCCAGAGTCCGTGGGGCCGCCAGCGCATGGTCAGCACCAGGGTCAGGGCGATCAGCAACGGGCGCAGCACGCCGGCATCCAGCCGCCCGTCGCTCCAGCTTTGAAGCGGCCCGGCCACATAGCGCAGCAGCTCGGGCAGGGCGCTCAGCAGCAGGGCCCCGAGCACCACGCCGGGCAGATGCCCCTGACCGCCCAGCACCACCATGGCCACGATCAGCACCGATTCCTGCAGGCTGAAAGCCTCGGGCGAGACAAAGCCCTGCAAGGCGCTGAACAGGCTGCCGGCCACGCCGCCCAGGGCGGCGCCCAGCCCGAAGGCCAGCAGCTTCATGCGCGCCAGCGGAATGCCCATGGCCGCCGCCGCCAGTTCGTCCTCGCGCATGGCCCGCCAGGCGCGGCCTGTGCGCGAGTGCTGCAGGCGGTGCGAGGCCAGCAGGGCCAGGGCCACCAGGCCCAGCAGGGCGTAGCAGTAAAGCGTCAGGGAGGCGATCTCCAGGCCCAGGCCGGGCAGCCGCAAGGGGTGGCCCAGATCCAGGCCGGCCAGTTGTAGCGAGCCCGTGGGGCCTATGCCCCGGGCTCCGTTGGTGAGGTTCAGCGGGGCGCTGAGGTTGATCAGCAGCAGTCGCAGGATCTCGCCGAAGCCCAGTGTCACCAGGGCCAGGTAGTCGCCGCGCAGGCGCAGGGTCGGGGCGCCCAGCAGCAGGCCCAGCACGGCCGCAAGCAGGGCGGCCGCGGGCAGTATCAAGCCCCAGGGCGTGCTCAGCCCGGCGGGAGCCAGGGCCTGTATCCAGGCCACATGCTCGCTCAGATGGGTGGAGCTCAGCCAGGCCGCCAGATAGGCGCCCGTGGCATAGAAGGCCACGAAGCCCAGGTCCAGCAGGCCGGCATAGCCCACCACGATGTTCATGCCCACGGCCAGCAGCACATAGATCAGGCAGAGGTCGGCCGTGCGCAGCCAATGCGCGCCCAGGGCCTGCAGGGCCAGGGGCAGGAGCAGCAGGGCCGTGATCACCGTCGCGCTGCGGCGCCGCGGGCCGGCTTTTTTGGGGGCCAGGTCTTGCATGCTGCCAGCCTAGCCAGGGTCATTCCGGCCACAAAGACCTGTTTGGCTGGTTCAGAATGGAAGAAAGAGATCGAATGGGAGGCGGGCATGGACAGTCTGCAGGGCATGCGGGCCTTTGCGCGCACGGCCGAACTGGGCAGCTTTGTGGCGGCGGGGCGCAGCCTGGCGCTCAGCGCCTCGGCCGTGGGCAAGGCGGTGGCGCGGCTGGAGGCCGAGCTGGGCGTGCGCCTGATTCAGCGCAGCACGCGGCGCCTGCAGCTCAGCGCCGAGGGGCAGGCCTTTCTGGGCCGCTGCCGGCAGATTCTCGAGGCCTGGGATGACGCCCAGGCCCAGCTGAGCCAGGTGCGCAGCGAGCCGCGCGGCCGCCTGCGCATCAGCGCGCCGCGGGTGGCGCATCACTGGCTGGTGCCGCTGCTGCCGGCCTTTGTGGCGCGCTTTCCAGCCGTGGAACTGGATCTGCTGTTCACCGACCGCCGGGTGGATCTGCTGGAAGAGGAGGTGGACCTGGCCATACGCAGCGGCCTGCCGGGCGATTCGCGCCTGGTCTCGCGCGATCTGGGCCCATTCCGCCTGCTGCTCTGCGCGGCGCCGGGCTATCTGCGCCGCCATGGCCAGCCGCAGGATCTGCAGGCGCTGGGTCAGCATGCCGCCGTGCGCTTTCGCCACCCCGATACCGGCAAGCTGCTGGACTGGCCCTGGCACCCGGGCCTTGAGGGGCCTATGTATCCGCGCACCCTGATGGCCTGCAACCAGATGGATGCGGTGCTTGGCCTGGTGCTGCGCGAGCAGGGCCTGGCCTGCATGCCCGACTTCCTGGTGCGCGAGGCCTTGCAGCAGGGGCGTCTGGTGGAGCTGTTGCCGGGCGTCTTCGAACCCGGAGGCCTGTTTCGTGCCTATTGGCCCAGCCGCCGCCAGCTGCCGCCCAAGCTGCGCGCCTGGCTGGACCACCTGAAGCAGGCGCTGGGCCCGACGGCCGGCTGAGCCGGCGGTCGGGCCCGGCTTCAGGCGCGCGGCCGCAGCCAGTCCTGGCAGCTCTGGCGCTGTGCCGGGGCTTCCTGGGGCAGCTTGGCGCAGAGCTGGGCGCTGCGCTGGCGCAGACGCTGCAAACGGTCCGCCCGGCCCCAGCGCAGCAGGGCCTCGCCGGCGCGCTGCAGGGAACGGGCGCTGCGGCCGTGGAAGGCGGCGCGATCGCGGGCCGCTTCATCCAGCAGCTGGAGCGCGGTGCGCTCAATGCGCGCCTGGGCGCCCGGGCTCAGCTGGGTGAGCTCGACCAGATAGCTGGCGCCCCATTGCAGCCGGGTGGCCGGTCCGCGGCTTTTCTCGAAGGCCCGGGCGTGCCAGTCCAGCGACTCCTGCGTGCGCCCCTGGGCGCGCGCATTGCCGCCCAGATGGCTCATCAGGTAGTAGGCCTCGGGGCTGCGTGCGAGTTCGGCCTTGAGCAGGGCATCGCTGTCGGCCCACAGCCCGGCGCGCCCCAGCACATGGGCGCTCCAGTTGATGACGGACTGGCGCTCGTAGGGATCTCGGGTGTCGCGATCCAGCCCGGCCACGAAGGCACGGGTTTCGGCCAGCAGCGCCTCGGGCAGGCGCGGATGAAGCTCCTGCGCGTCCTGGCCCAGACGGGCCAGCTCCACCCGTCCGAAGAGCGCGCCCAGTCGGTCCACCCGGGCCAGGCTGGCATCGCTCTGCAGCCCCTGCAGGGCCGGCCCGAAGGCGGCCAGCAGGGTGTCGCGTGCCGCGCCCTCCTGGGGCGCGAGGGCAGCCGCCAGCCGGGCGGCCCCGAAAGCGAGCAGGTCCAGATGCTCGCGGGCGCGGGGTGGCGAAGCCAGCACGGTCAGCAGCTGGGGGGCGTCGGCCGCGCCGGCGGGCGGCGTCTGCCCGGGCTGCACCTGCGCGAGGGCCTTGAGCCGCAGGCGCAGCGCCGCTTCCGGCGCGCTGGCCTGGGCGGCCTGGGCCAGGCGGCCCAGGGTGGCGGCCCGCTCGGCGGGCGGCAGGGTAAGCTCGTCGGCATCCCAGGCGTGGAAGCTCAGCGTGCGCCACTCGTTGGCGCTCAGTGCCTGGCCGGCGCGAGCCTGGGCCAGCAGGGCGGCTACGCTGCGTCCGCCCGCCAGGCCTTGCTGGAGCAGCTCCACGACCTGGGCCGCGTCCACCTCGCCGGGCAGGCGCGTCTGCTCCTGGCCGGCGGCATCGAGCAGGACCAGGGTGGGGTAGGCGCGCACCTGGAAGCGCTCGGCCAGGCGCTGGGCGCCGGGCAGATCACCGTCCAGATTGACGGCGACCACGGCCCGGGTCTGGGTGATGAAGTCCTGGCGCTTGAAGAGGGTGGCCTTGAGCTGGTTGCAGGGCGGGCACCAGGAGGCGCCCCAGTAGAGCAGCACGGGCTTGCCCTGCTGGCGCGCCTGGGTCAGGGCGCGCTCGATCACCAACGCCAGCCTCGCCGCCATGGACATTGCCGACGCCCGTGGGGGCCCACCGCTGGCGCCAGTGCTACAGGAACTGGAGCACTCGACGCGCAGGGCGGCAGGGCTCTATGTGCAGATCAGGAGTTTCTCGTCCTGATACGCCTTGCGCTTGTTTTGATCGGTTCGATTTGCAGCGGATATCTCTGACTTGTCGCTGCGACTTTGACCTGCTAACCAGCCCGCCAAAAAAATCAATAACTTAGCGAGTCCGACTGGACCGCCTTATATCTGCGTCGCAACTTTGCGCCGGCAACCTCATGCGCGTTCCAAGCTATAGCTGCTAACTGTCCGGGATGGATTGGAGAGCATTTTTCCGCTACTGCGATAGTGGCGCTAGCGCCAGGTTTTCTATGCGGCAGCGTATTGCAAACCGTAAATTTGCTTGGCGCTGTCTATACGCTTGCTCGCAATTGACTCGATGCCATTGTAAAAATGGTAAAAGTGGCAGAATTTAGCCGGCAATTTGTTTGCGCCTGATGTGCGTGATGTATTCGCACGAAAGATTTCGGCGCACTGGTGCCGCTTTTGGAGATGCACAACAATCACTTCAACGCTTGCCTAGCGCACAGCATGGCAGCTACAAGCGGCACTACATCCTGATTCCTTGCCGTGTCGGCCGCTTTGCTCCAGATGGGAAATTAAATCCCCATATTGGCCTGTTCAAATTTAGACGTTGATTGAAAAAATTCACACCCCAATAAATCTGCACGCAAATTTAGCGGACTAAATTCCCGGACTTTAGGTTCTGAAAGTTCTTCGCCACTCGAAAAATTCCCGTACTTTACTAAATTGCGACCAAGTAAAACAATTTACGGTACGGCAGGGGATATTTTAGACAGGGGAGGCGCCAAATAGCCCCTAGTTGCGCAATGTGTTGCGGCCGACCTAAAACTGAGCCAGGTGTTCAACCTACCCTGCCCGGGTTATCCACAGCGGGCGGGGTGTGCAGGAGTGATCACCATGGACCAGATTGGCTGGATCCGGCGGCTCAAGGGCCGCGAGGGTAAGAGCGAGCGCGAGATTGCGCGCATGACGGGTCTGTCGCGCAACACGGTGGCCAAGTGGCTGCGTGCGGACGTGCAGCCGCCCAAGTACCGGCGCCCGGCCGTGAGCTGCAAGCTCACGCCGTTCAAGGAACAACTGGCCCAGGCGCTGCGTGCGGACGCGCGGCGCCCCAAGGCCGAGCGGCGCACCGCCAGACGGCTGTTCGCCGAGTTGCAGGCGGCAGGCTACGCCGGGGGCTACAGCCGGTTGACCGACTTCATCCGCGCCTGGCGACTGCAGGAGGGGCAGACGGCGGCCACCGCCTTCGTGCCGTTGTCCTTCGAATGGGGCGAGGCCTTCCAATTCGATTGGAGCGAGGAAGGCTTGGTGATCGGTGGCATCTACTACCGGGTGCAGCTCGCTCACATGAAGCTGTGCGCCAGCCGCGCCTTCTGGCTGGTGGCCTATCCCAGCCAGGGACACGAGATGCTGTTCGACGCTCACAACCGCTGCTTCGCTGGGCTGGGCGGCGTGGCCCGGCGCGGCATCTACGACAACATGAAGACGGCGGTGGACCGCGTGCGCAAGGGCAAGGGTCGCGAGGTCAACGCGCGCTTCCGCGTCATGTGCGCCCACTACCTCTACGACCCGGACTTCTGCAACGTCGCCTCGGGCTGGGAGAAGGGCGTCGTCGAGAAGAACGTGCAGGACAGCCGCCGCCGCGTGTGGCTGGACGCTGCCCGCCAGCGCTTCGGCAGCTTCACCGAGCTCAACGCCTGGCTGGCCGAGCGCTGCCGTGCGCTGTGGGCCGAACTGCGCCACCCCGAGCACAGCGCCTTCAGCGTGGCCGAGATGCTGGAACACGAACGCGCCCACCTGCTGCCCGTGGCCCAACCCTTCGATGGCTACGTCGAGCGCATGGCGCGCGTGAGCAGCACCTGCTTGGTGAGCGTGGCGCGCAACCGCTACTCCGTGCCCTGCGAGTGGGTCGGGCAGATGGTCAGCACGCGGCTGTATCCGGGCCAGGTGGTGATCGTGGCCGACGACGGCGTCATGGCCCGACACGAGCGCCTGAGCAACAAGGGCGAGACCCGCTACGACTGGCAGCACTACATCCCGCTGGTGCAGCGCAAGCCTGGCGCGCTGAGGAACGGCGCGCCCTTCCAGGACCTGCCTGAGCCGCTGCAGCGCCTGCGACGCGTGCTGCTGCGCGAGGCCGGCGGCGACCGCGTCATGGCCCAGGTGCTGGCCCTGGTACCGAGCGCCGGTCTGGAAGCTGTCCTCGTGGCCGTGGAGCTGGCCCTGGAAGGTGCGAGCCCGTCAGGCCGCGTGAGCCTGGAGCATGTGGCTAACGTGCTGGCGCGGCTGAGCGGTGCGGCATCGCCGCAGAGCGCGGCCACGAGCCTGAAGGCGCGCACACCGCCGCTGGCGGACACGGCGCGCTACGACAGGCTGCGCACCGGCGTGCAGGAGGCTGACCATGCGTGACGTGAGCAGCGAACTCAAGGCGCTGCGGCTGCACGGCATGGCCGGGGCCTGGGCCGATCTACAGACACAGGCCGGCCCCGAGCAGCTGCAGCAGGGGCAATGGCTGATGGAGCATCTGCTGCAGGCCGAAGGCGTGGACCGGGCATCGCGCTCGGTGAACTACCAGATGCACGCGGCGCGCTTCCCCATCCACCGTGACCTGGCGGGCTTCGACTTCGAGGTCTCGGCCGTGGACCGGCAACTGGTGACGCAGCTGGCGCGCTGCGAGTTCACCGAGGCCGCACACAACGTGGTGTTGGTGGGCGGGCCGGGCACGGGCAAAACCCACCTGGCCACGGCCATCGGCGTGGCGGGGATCGCGCAGCACGGCCGGCGGGTGCGGTTCTACAGCACCGTGGACCTGGTCAACGCGCTGGAGCGCGAGAAGGCCGAGGGCAAGGCCGGGCGCATCGCGGCCAGCCTGCTGCGGCTGGACCTGCTGATCCTGGACGAGCTGGGCTACCTGCCGTTCAGCCAGGCCGGCGGAGCCTTGCTCTTCCATCTGCTGTCCAAGCTCTACGAGCACACCAGCGTGATGATCACGACCAACCTGGACTTCGCCGAGTGGAGCGCGGTGTTCGGCGACGCCAAGATGACCACGGCGCTGCTGGACCGGCTCACCCACCACTGCCACATCGTGGAGACCGGCAACGACTCGATCCGCTACCTGAGGTCAACGGCCCAGGCCAAGACGCGAGTGCGGGCTCGGGAACAGCAACGGGTTGCCGCTCAGAAACAGGAGGGTGCCGAGGGCGCGATCAAGCCCTCAAACTAAACTCATCCACAGCCCGCAGGCCCGCGCCTGCGGCTTCCATCCCTGGCTCACTATTGGGTCGGTACGGTGGCTCAGATTTGCATCGGCCGGGACACAAACTGACGCCCGCTCCAGACCCCGCTGAGACCTTGCAGCGGAGGTCATCGAGTGTTACAGCTAGGCGCAAGAAGGCTGATGCCTGAACTTCGCATTCGCAAGCAATGATGCGAGCACCCGATCAAAGCAAAGTGGCCATGACGGTGTGAATGCTGGGCGGCAAGCGACGCCTCCAGATCGAATAAGACTGGTATGCGGTATTGCGTCGGAGTTCAACGTAAGGATTGGTGGGGAATTGCTGTCGCACTTGTGAGTGCGTAAGCGCAGGCGGCGGTCATCTGTCGCAACTTTGGTGCAAGTACGCCATTTGTTGTCGCGAAACCGACGGTCTTGGGTGGGGAAATGTTGTCGCCTTACTCAAGTTGTGCCGACATGACTAAGCTTGCGCGCCATCCTTTGATTGTGATTTTACATAATACACATTGTGTAAATATCAAACAGGCCAGAGAGCCATTGCCATCAGTCTGTAAGAACTGCTCAAGGCGACTTACGCGCCACATTGGCCCCACTAACGAACCACAACTTCTTACTGACGAAGCTTCAGGCACGACCTCCCAAAAGGAACTACAGCAAGAGTCCTCTGAACCGGACGCCTGGTAGAGGCGCCGCCGCCAGGTCGTGGCGCGGCGCTGTGCGCAAGTCAACGCCAGAGAATGTGCGCAGCTCAGAGGGGCTTTCCACCAAGTACGCGCAATTTTGCGGATGGTCGGTGGAAATCCATAAAAATCAGATACTTACGGCGCTTCTGGGCGCATGGTGAACTGTCAAATAACGGTGGCCTAGGCCCTCAAGCCTTTGGGCTGGGTCTTCGTGCCTTCTTCAATTCGACGGTACTTGCCGAGACATGCCTGCCTAGCCAACACGGGAAGCTACGGCTGCTCACCGCCTGTTGTACGCGGTCTGCCTAACAGCGCGTCACGTAAGACTAGGCCAGCCGGCAAAATGGCTGTCCGCCGCGCGGCGCCGCGCCGCCCTACCCTCGACAAGCGCCCCGCAGCAACGTCGGTAGCGGCTAAGGAAATGGCATGGGTGGCAGGGAAATATCATCAAAAATATGCTGAAGGAGGAGTCCCGTGCCAGTTGGTAGTCCGCTTTTCACCAAGTACGAATCCGCTGTTAGGTCGTTCAGTGGCGACCCTTGCTCCCCAAACCTGCTGCTTGCGCAAGACGACGCGCTAGCAGTCTATTACGCGCCGTTCGAGTGGATAAGCAGCGAGGCGAAAGTCATCCTCGTTGGCATCACTCCGGGAAAGACTCAGGCAACCAACGCCTTGATGGCCTCAAAGACCAGCCTCTGTACTGGAGCAGGTATCCCGGATTGAATCGCCCCGGATTCAGTAGACACCTCTGAGCCTCAAACCTGAGGCCCAATAGGAGGTGCCATGAGTAAGCAGCGATACCCCGAAGAATTCAAGATCGAAGCGATCAAGCAGATCACCGAGCGCGGGCACAAGGTGGCCGACGTGTCGGCAAGGCTCGGCGTGAGCCAGCACAGCCTGTATGAGTGGATCAAGGCGCGCCGCATGCCCGCCGGCGAGCGTCAGGTCCAGCTGTCGCAAGCCGACGAGTTGCGTCGTCTGAAGGCTGAGCTCAAGCGCGTGACCGAGGAGCGTGACATCCTAAAAAAGGCCGCAGCGTACTTTGCCAAGCAGTCCGGGTGAAGTACGCGTTCATCGAGCTCCATGAGCGGGAGCACAGCGTGCGGCGCCTGTGTCAGGTCATGAAGGTGCACCCCAGCGGCTACTACGCCTGGAAGGCCGCGCCTGCGAGCCCTCGGGCCAAGGACGATCAGCGGCTGCTGGGCCTGCTCAAGCATGCATGGCTGGAGAGCGGCGGCGTGTACGGCTACCGCAAGCTCACGCTGGATATGCGCGATCTGGGCGAGCGCTGCGGTAAGCATCGCGTGGCCCGATTACTCCGGCTTGAAGGGCTGCGCTCGCAGACCGGCTATCGACGCCGCCCTGGCATGCGCGGCGGCCAACCTGCTGTCGTAGCCCCCAACCATCTGCAGCGCCAGTTCGCGGTGGCCGAGCCCAATCAGTCCTGGGTGACCGACATCACGTACATCCGCACCCATGAGGGCTGGCTCTATCTGGCCGTGGTGGTCGATCTGTTCTCGCGCCAGGTGGTAGGCTGGTCAATGGGCAGTCGCATTGACACAGTCCTTGTGCTTGACGCACTGATGATGGCCTTGTGGCGTCGCCAGCCCAGGCAGCCGGTCACGGTGCATTCGGACCAGGGCAGCCAGGGCGGATTCAACCGGTCGTCGCAACACCTCTTCTCAAGGAGGTGTCATGGGGCGAACCGCAGGTTGGGTTCAGAATTTGACTGGGCGCGACGCGATGCGCTCACCAGGTGCGCCGTCGGTGCGGCGTGAGACGGAACGACAGTTCTGGCAGCACATCGCAACAGGGATCACCAGCGAGAAGGCCGCTGAAGCAAGCGGCGTGTCTCAAGCCGTGGGATCACGATGGTTCCGGCATCGTGGCGGTATGCCACTATTCATATCCAAGCCGGTCTCCGGAAGGTACCTATCGTTCTCCGAGCGAGAAGAGATCGCACTGCTGCATGCCCAAGGTACTGGTGTGCGCGAGATAGCTCGTCGGATAGAGCGGTGCCCATCCACGGTCTCTCGGGAGCTGACTCGCAATGCCGCGACCCGAAGTGGTCAGCTCGAGTACCGGGCCACCGTTGCGCAGTGGAAGTCCGATCGGATGGCACGCCGGCCGAAGCCGGCCAAGCTGACGCTTCAAAGCCGGCTTCGCGACTATGTTCAGGAACGCCTCGAGGGCAAGATCCGTGATGTCGACGGGCGTGCGATCGCCGGCCCTCGACAGGCGCCGTTCAAGGGCCGCAACAAGCCCCATCGCGGCGATCGCCGATGGGTGAATGGGTGGTCGCCAGAGCAAATCTCGCGTCGGCTGACGATTGACTTCCCGGAAGATGAGTCCATGCGGATATCCCACGAGGCCATCTACCAAGCGCTGTACATCGAGGGCCGAGGGGCGCTCAAGCGCGAGCTGGTGAGTTGCCTGCGAACTGGCCGTGCGCTGCGTGTGCCGCGAGCCCGTTCGCAAGCCACGGCATGGGCTCACGTCAGTGAAGCGGTGATGATCTCCAACCGCCCGGCAGAAGCGCAGGACCGCGCGGTCCCGGGACATTGGGAGGGAGACCTGATCATCGGATTGAACCGATCGGCAATTGGGACGCTCGTCGAGCGATCCAGTCGATTCACCATGCTCGTTCATCTGCCTCGTGAGAAAGGATATGGCCTGACTCCGCGAACAAAGAACGGACCAGCGCTGGCCGGCTATGGCGCCGTCACCATGACCAACGCACTCAAGAAGACGGTAGAGACGCTGCCTGCGCAGCTCTGCCGATCATTGACATGGGACCGCGGCAAAGAACTGTCAGACCATGCCCGATTCACCGTCGAATCTGGCGTAGATGTCTACTTCGCTGACCCGCACAGTCCCTGGCAGCGCGGCACCAACGAGAACACGAATGGACTCTTGCGCCAGTACTTCCCGAAAGGCACTGATCTGTCGCGATGGAGCGCCCGAGATATCCAAGCTGTTGCCAACGCGCTCAACAGCAGGCCGCGGAAGACGCTCGGCTGGATGACTCCGGCAGAGGTCTTGAACCAGCATCTACTATCTGCCTGAAAACCCGGTGTTGCGACGACCGGTTGAATCCGCCCAGTTCACAGGCCACGACTGGCAGGACTTCCTGCGCGACCACAACCTGGTCAGCAGCATGAGCCGTCGAGGCAACTGCCACGACAACGCCGTGGCCGAGAGCTTCTTCCAACTGCTCAAGCGCGAGCGCGTTCGCCGCCAGACCTACCTGACCCGCGATGACGCAAGAGCGGACGTCTTCAACTACATCGAGATGTTCTACAACCCCAAGCGCCGTCACGGCAGTGCCGGAGATACTTCACCGGCAGAGTTCGAGCGCCGCCATTCCCAACGGCTCAAAGGTGTCTAGGGAATCCGGGGCGATTCAGAGTCCCTGATTTGGGAGTTCACCCAAAGGAGGCCCGCCTGAATCCAGTTTGGACGGGCTTCGACCGATTCGAGTCTGCGCAAAGTCGTTGTCAGAGAACGATTGGCCGTACAAAACGCGATTTGCTGATTTATACGGCCAAAGGCGGGCTGGAAGTCCTGAGGAGTCTATTGACCTCGCAGGTTTTGAAGGACCCGTCGATTGGCTCGTGGCGCGAGCTGGTCGCATTCAACCAGCCGCGCCGACTGAGCGCCTTGGCACTTAGGGTGTCACGAAACGGTGGACTGCCGTTCCACACTTTCCTATCGGGCAGCTGCCGTGAAAAAACTGAGGCTGTTTGCCCCATGGCTGCAGGAGATTGCAGGGCCTTTTCCCAGCGAATCCGGTCGGTAAGGGGAACGGCCAACCGGCGGCAGCATGGGCTTCCAGCGTATTCATGAGCGGGTGTCGAAATGTGTTGCCTGGCCCCGCTGAAAGTAGAGCGGTCGCCCGTCGCTTTGGCACCGGATAGGTATTGGAGTAAAGCCGCCCCCCATGGTGCGTCAGGCAAAGCGAGCTGAACCGCTCGCCGGACGAGACGGAAGGGATAAATCGGTAGTTAGCGTCTCCAGGTAGGAGACAGTTCTGGCCTGAGGCACGCTTAGCGAACAGCGTCACCGCAAGTCCGGAGTCGTTTGAAGTCCTGCCGGTGCAGCGCTCGATACGGACGCCGTTCCCTCTCAGAACAGAAGGCCACGAGCTGTTCCAGATGCGAAGGCTTCCCCGCGTGTAGAGGTCAGCGGCAAACGCTTGCTGGATAGGCTTGAGCGGAACCGGCGGGCCGACCCAAAGTTGCTCCATCGAGCGTGGGAACAAGTATGCGGAGGACCAGTGGTCCCAGTCCCAATGGGTCAGCAAAACGACAGGGCTGTTCGAGAAACAGAAACCACGGTGTTCCTTCGGAAACGTCGCCCGATTGACCAGGACCCCGCCACCGAAGTCGATGTACATCAGGGGCTGGTGGAAAATGTCGTGCACCAGGGCATGACAGCTGCCTTGACCAACGTCATAGACAGCCACGCCAGCTGAGCTTGGAAAGCCTTGAAGGTGTTTGCGGAACGCCTTGGACACTTCCCCGTCTGTCCCACTCGCAACGTTTGGCGCGACGTCTAGCCACCCTTTGAAGCCCATGGCACTGCCGCCGGACCACCCCAGCTCTCGAGGCTCGTAGTAGTTGACCCGAACCGGAGACCCCGCACCGTATAGGCTCGTATAGATGCGGCCATTCGACTCAGCCTCACTCGATGGGGAATAGCCAAACTCGAACCACGCGATGTCACCAGGTTCTGCCCCTTCGGGCAGAGGTGGCATCGGGAATGACGTTAGCTGCAGAACTGACAACGGAGCATCTCGATAGTTATCGAGCCAAGTCCGACCACCGTTCTCCCCCCAGGACAGCCAACTAGTGTCGACGCACTCAAACAGCACCGGCTCATCGTCATCGACGTCGCGAGGAGGTGCGCCGTCACCCAGCGGCTCTGGCACTTCGAATGCCCCATAAACACGACCAGAGCCGGCAGGCTCGTCTCCGTCGCCCGGAGGCTTAAAGAATAGGTTTGACATCAGTTGTACTTAACTGTGAGGCCGAGCAGCGTCTTCTCGCCGGGGCCTTCGCCGGTAACGGGGTCAGTGCCGCGCTGCCAAGCCAATGAGAGCGACGGTACCCACCCGCCCTTCTTCTCAGGGTCGGCCAAGTCATACTTGAAGCCGACGGAGCCGAAACGAAGAGTTCGCTTGCCGACCGTGCTTGGTGCGTGCGCATCACGGTACGCCTGGCCTGTGACCGCTAGCGACAGACGGTCAGCAATTGCCCATAGCTTGAATTCGTTCTTCAAGCCAACGTAAAACCCGTAGTAGCTGCCGTCCGACGCGGCTGAGGGAGAGCTCTTCGGGTTTGAAGAAAAAAGACCGAAGTACGGGACCGGAGCCCAAGAGTTTTTCTCAGGCATTTCGAAGTTGGCGACCCAAGGCAGGTGGATAACGTCGAAATGGGCATTGGTCCACCCTTCATGGGTATGCGCCTTCGTGTCGTCCTTGTAACCGAGCCTGAAAGTTGGGAAGAGGCCGGTACCGGTGGGGCTCGGGCGCAAGAGCATGCCGGAGATGCCAAGGAAGAGCTGCCGCTCATCCTTGGGAGTCTTGGCCGAGGTATCTCGGTTCCATGAAACGCCGAAGAAGCGTTCCCACCCATTGAATGGGTTGCCCGGCAGATTGAGCGCTGCCATCACGCCGACCGCGGAGGCCTTTACCTTGGTGAAGTCCTTGCCGTCGTCTCGCCCGACCTGAAAGACAGCCGGCTTCGTACCTATGTCGGCGTAGCCGGTAGGGCTGACAGTACCCGAGTCTCGAAGCTTCCAGGTCACTAATTTGAGGTCGCTGTCCCCGGACGACTTCGGAGCTACCTTTTGCTGATTGAGCGACGGTGGGCTGGACGTATCTTGCGCTGGAGTCGCCGGCTCAGGCTTGAAGCCAAGGGCCTTGTCAAAGCACGCGAGTCGCTCGTCTGCCTTCTGGAACTTCAAACATTCGTCCGTCGTAGTGGCAGCGGATGAGCCTACGGATACTCCAGCAATTGCCAAGGCGACGAAGGTGCGCTTGGGCTGGCTCACGTCGGCTCTCCTTCCGGCACCTCGGTCGACGTGTGCTTGCACATGAGCTTGATGAACGAGCCGATGTCGTCAGCGTCTTCCAACTCGCTCTGCCCGACAGACCGCCACTCGCTCTTGAACTGTGCCTGCATCGTGTCATTCGTCGCGTTGAGCATAGCGCGCCTCACGTAAGAGTTCAGACCGACGGTCGCAAGCTTCGTCTTCGCCGAATACTTCGGGTTGCTCTTGGGAACACCATAGCCAGGAGTAATGTCTACCTTGACCGCGTAGTAGTCGAGCAACTCTATAGTCGCCTTCTTAAGGTCTTGATATTTCGCCATCTAGGTTCTCCCTGCCGATGTCAGACAGAAATTTCGAAGTACTCGTCGGTGGCGCTTACCCCAGCAGCCCTAGCACCTTTCGGAAGGTCCTGGTCGGTTCGGGCAACCACCCCCTTGCTGCCAGTCTTCGCATCGAGGGCATCAATAAGGCCAACAAGCGGCATAGCGCCCCACTTCTTCTTCAGCGCCATGTCATGGTCGACGGGGATAACTGCGACCTGAAGCGAATCCATCAACTCCAGACCGCGCGCCTTGAGCGTTGCGTTGTGGCTGCCATGGTGCCCAACCTTGTAGACCGTGGTCCGGCGCAGCAAGTCCTCGCCGGTCACTTGCTTGCCATTGACTGTCCACTTATGGTCTGGCCAGGACAGCCAATTCCCCACCTGGGCGTCAGCTGCAAAAAGCAGCACGTCCTTGCCAACGAGCTCGATAGCAAGAACCAGGCTGGTGTTGTTGGTCATGTTGTCGAGTGCGAGCGCCAGCTCATCTGCAGCAAGCATCCAGTCTGAGTCGATACGTCGCCATCCGGGACCGTCGAAGTAGTGATGCCTAAAGAACTCGAACTTGCTGGCATCGTTCAGAGGCAGGCCGTCGATGGCAGCAAAGGGCGCCTGGTCATCGCCGCCCTTCAATGCGGGCTCAACGGATGCACCGAAGGCCTTCAAAGCATCGTCGTAGCTCTCGTCTTTGCCTTTCCGCGGGTTCACACGCTTCAGCAATGCCATGTCTCGAGGTGGCCCCAGCACGTAGATGCGTGCACCGACGCCGGGAAGCTCTACTGGAGCGTCGGACGGGTCACAGTAGCGCGGCCCACCATTTCCGGCTCTCGCTCTGACCGCTTCCAATGCATCCTTGGTCGTAGGTCCCGCAGCCATGCCGAAGAATTCCGCCAATGACTCAAAGAGCGCTGGCTCGGTTGCACCAAGACCCGTATTCAGGTGAAGAGAGGCACCGCGCAGTGCCGCTAGTGCATTGCCCTTCGCCGCCAGGAGCTCCCTGGCTTGGTCGTCCTTCGGGTCCTCCGTCCAGGCCATCCACACCTCACCGACTTCCAGTTTGCTGAAAGATTCGGCGGCCTGGGCAAACCCAGAGACATGGTCCCAGTGTTCGTGCGTTGCGACCAGCAAGTCCACTCGACCGCCAGAGGCGTCCCTGACATCGTCCATGACGCGCGTCATTAGGGCCTTTGCGTCCGGAGTGCCTAGGATGACTCCGCAGTCGATGAGGATTTTGTATGTTGCCTTGTTCTTGCCGAAGAGCGTTACCAAGTGGCAGTCGCCGAGCCCATGCCGGTAAGTGCGAATCCTTGCGCGAGGTGTCACCATGTGAGTCTCCTAGTGAACGCCGTGCAGGAATGCGAACGGTTCATCGCCCCAGCCGCCGGCGCCGGTATAGGCGTCCCTCAGTGACGGCGAGTAGTCGGCCCAGAGCGAGTGCTGCCGCTCAAGCCGAGCCAGTTGGTCGGCGCGCTTTCGCACCATATAGGCAACATCTGCGGTCTCTTGGTTGACGATGAGAGTGCACCCGCCGCGGATGACCAGATTGGTGTCCTGCTTTGACCGCAAGGCTTGAGTGAGCTCAATGACAACCTGCGACAGAAGTGTGCCGTCGGGCCCGACTCGCTTGAGCGGGCGGATGGAGTGCACCTCGAGACCGCGGAGGTCCATGGCCACCTTGGACCCGCCGAGCATCGTCACCTCATACTCCGGATTCGGTGTTCGGCCGAGTAGGCCAAGGTCGGTGAAGACGCTGTCAGGCACGTTTGCCGGGTCGCACAGCCACCTTTGCAGTTGACGAGCGTTCTCTCTTGAATTCGTCCAAGCCTTGAAGCGGTCTGCCTCCATGTCCCAGCTGAAGTTCAGTTTCTTCACAATCTGGCCGAAGTGAATCAGTCCCTCTGGGGGAGGCTCCCAACACAGCGTATCCACAGAGACCGTCCGCACCTTCTCCGGATAGATGCCTCGCGCCCGGAAGGAGGCCGCAAATGCCACGCGGTAGCCGTGGGGGTCATGGGGCACCAGGTCCTTGTCGGCCGTGATGACCGCTCTCAAGAAGTCGGCGAAGGTGATGTCGACAGGAGGGCAATAGTCGAGAGCGCGGATGCACATCAACAGCACCTGGCGTGCAACGCTCGAGGCAACCTCCGCCAGCGCGTCCACCAGGTCTGCCGGGAGCATTCCCTGCGGGAGGACTTCTGAGCCTCCAGTCGCAAGACGGATGGGCTGCACCGACCGCCGCTTGTAAATCTGCAAGAAGGCGTCGAAGACCGCGGCCACTAGAACCTCACCGCGTTCATGAGGCTCCGTGACCTCCTTGAAGTTGACCGGCACTGCTGGCTTCCCGACCGCGTCGCGCAGCGCGCCATGGCTCCCCGTCTCCTTCCCGAACTGGCGAGCTATTCCGCTAAGGAGGTTTGCTTGGTCGAACCTGCCGGACGCTTTCGCCAACTGGTCGCTGAGAGCTTCCCTTAGCGCGCCGTCTAGCGAGAAGTGCTGGAACAGCGCCACGATGTCCGCAAACGCCTCATGAAAGGCCAAGACATCATGGTTTGTTGGCTCCCGGAAGCGACGGTGCAGTCCATCGAGCAGTGCATGCGTCGTCTCGTGGGCAACGATGTCACTGGACAAGGCAGTGAATACCGTCTGCAGGTCCCCCTCGTTCCCCGTTGAAGAGCCGGTGAAGTAGCCGAGAAGCAATGCTTTCTTGTCTGGGCTGTAGTAGGCGTTGCGCGCTCGCAGCGCGTGGGGATAGATACGCAGCCTCTGGACGTATCGCGAATTGGTCACCGTTGTTCCATTCGAGGTGGTGGTTCGTTCTAAGTACGGAGCCCAAAGAGCGCGGCGACCCAGCGCGCGCTCAAAGTGCTCGATGGTGCGCATCGCGACCGCATAGACCATCTGCTGATGGAACTGAGGATTGGCCTCCGTTGGCCGGAGGCCATCGGAAGCTAGTAGATGTGGATGGTTGAGGTCCACCGGCGCATAGCACCTGCCACTAGCCGGGTCGATGTCGACAACCTCAAGGTACTCGCCGACAGGACCAGGCTGGAGACCCTCTTCCCAACGAACCGCCAGCACCGTCTCGTTCAGCTTAAACGTGTCGATGCTCTGGCCTAGCGACGGGTCATAGGTAAACACCTTCAGGCGACGTGCGGTCGGTTTGGGAACCTTCCTTGATGGCAGCGCCACTACGCTGCTTGGCGTCTTGCCATAGGCACTGTCCGACGGTGCGTGCCGATTCGTCGACGGGCGTAGCGGTCGAAGGGCTTCCTTCAGCGCTTCGGACGCATTGGGATGGTCCGCCATCGCTTGCAGGACGAGCAGCATCTGAGGTCCAGTGCCCAGGTCCGAGATGTCTAGCTCGCGCGGAATCAACGACTCAATCTCGGGCGTCTGAGACAACTGCAGAGCCTCCAGCTCCAGCATCCTCAGCGTCGCAGGCTGCTCAGCGGACAAGCCCAAGCCGGTAAGCACTTTGAAAAACTCAAATGCGGCCGTGTCCTTGTCCTGCTTCGTGAGAAGCGCAGAGGCTTGGACAGGCTGAGCAAGTGCGGCTTTGGCTCTCAGTACACCTTGCCCAAGTTTGACCTCGTCGAGATGGGCTGATGAGTCGAACATGGCCTTCCTGACAGCCTCAACCCGCATCCACCCTTCTGGCAGCTCACTCAGCATCTGACGGTGTGCCTGGATGTACAGCGCGGCCGCGCCTGCAATCTGAGGCGTCGCCGACGAAGTACCGGACCCGTCGAACCGAAGCATGCCTTCGCATCCAAGCCGCGCCCACGGGATGTTGGGCGTATAGGCTGACATGGCCGTTTTCATCTTCTTGCTCGGGCCGTAGTTCCCAGCCATCCTCCCGAGACCGAGGTCGGCATAGGGAGACTGGTCCGCCATCGCACCGCAAGCGGCGATGACGCGGTTGAAGCGAGCTGGGTAGACGATGTTGCGAGTCGGCAAGTTGGCGAAGTTGTTGCCGGCGGCAGTCACAACGACGACGCCAGCCTCATAAAGGGCGTTGATTGCCTCTGCCCAGGCTTGCGATGCAAGTCCGCCCATGCTCATGGTCACCACGTCGACCGCGGTCGACGGCGTCTGACACAGCTCGTGGACGTAGTTGAGCGCCTGTGCGATTGCACTGTTCTTGAAAAGCACGACCCGATTGGCCACCCGAATGGGAACAACGCTCGCCCTCGGCGCAACGCCCGCGATGCCAACGCCTGGTACAGGTGCGCCGGCCAGGATGCTCAATGTGCCGGTTCCGTGGCCCTTGTTGTTCCACAGCCCCGACGTGTCATCGCTTGCGTCGTTTGGACGGTCGTCGTCGACAAAGTTCCTTGCCAGTTCCTTTTCCAGATTGACCGGCTTGCTCTTGTGCTCGGGGTCGTAGCCGGTGTCCAGGTGAGCGATGCGGACGCCGGAACCGTTGGCGGTTGCAGGCAGTCCTGCAAGGTCGGTGTGCTGAGCATCGCGATACCAGTCATGGGTAGCGCCTACCGGATACTTCGAGTCTTGCTCATCAGCTGTGCATGCTTGCTGCAGCCCCTGAAGTGCTTCCTCATCCGTTCCGATAGCCCAATGTTGGTTCAAGTCAGGCTCCGCGAAGGCGACCTGGCCGTGACCCGCAACACCCATGCGCTGTTTCACCATCTCGTGGCAGACGTCCCAAGGGTTGACTCGGGCATCCGCGGCTAATGCAGGCTCGATGAGATGCCATGAAGCCGTGCCGCTCGACGTAGCCGCCAGGGCTTGCCCGCCCTTTGGAGGTGTGTAACCCGCCGCCGCGTCGATGCTCGGCATCAGTGGCTCGGCTCGAACTGCCAAAGTCACGCCGCCCAACCTCAGGGGCGCCGATGTATCGCCGCCAACGACTTTGACCAAGAATCGGTGCGTCGACATCCTCGCGCTCCTCTATCCCATAGCACTGAGGTGCCCGAGACGTTTGGAAGGAAGAACCTTTGGTGGAAATCCGGCGCTGGCGAAGGTGCCGCGCAGGACGATACAGCCAAGCGAACCCGCAGTCGCAGAACTACCGCGACCGCGCTCGTACTCAGCTATCAAGGGCATTTGCTGTAAGGACGACATCGTCGACCCGTAGCGCCATTGCCGCCACCGGCATTGGGCGTCTGCCTCCCGCAGACGCCAATCCCATTGCATCCGAATGTTCCTGCAGCTGGCGACATCGCACCCTCCCTGATGTCTTTGCGCCAATGCGACTGCCGAGCACGATACGCGCGAGTTGGTCTGCGAGCAAGGCACGGCTCATCAGGAATGAGGAGCCCTAATCCGAGCGTCAAGTGGCTCGCGTTATGTGATTTATGCGCGGTTATGTCTAAGGTTATGCCGAGTTATTCACTGGCATTGTGCTGTTATGCGGTGCTATTCGCCTTATGCGGGATTCCGGCTCGCTGGAAAGAGCCCACCTTCCGCACAGGACTCGCATGTGTTTGGTTGCACACACCGACATCCTTGTCTATCGGCTGCTCGCGCCGGCCAGACATCAACGCTCAGTTCGGCGGCGTCAGTGAATGAAGTGTGTTTTTTGCAGCCAGTCCATGGTTAAGTGGGCCACGCGAAGGCGTCGAACTCTCGTAACTTGTTGATTCCATTGGCGTGACGTTAGTCACTTCAGTGTGTTCTTACACAGTCTGTATGACGACGGCGTCCGCTGCTTGGCCGAGCATCCTCGACGTCTTAGGGTGGGCGCCTATGCCAAGCATTCCCAAGCGCGCGAGTGTGATTCTTCGAAATGGCTGCGGCAGGCTGTACTCGTTGCCCCGTCTTTGGAGCTTGATTCATTGCCTTGCCTGCTTCGCGGTCAGCGCCTTGATGGGTGTGACCCTGATGCGCGGACTGGGGGCTCGTGTCTGCTTACCGTTGTGACAACGCGGATCGAAACCCAGGGGGGCTCATGATGAGCGACCAGCAAGTCAATGATGATCAAAGCGGTGCCAAGTCAGGGGCAGCCTCCTCGGCGTCTATAGTGCCTGCACAGAAACCGGACGACACGGGCTGGTGGACCGTAGGGCTCATCGTTCTGTTCGCCGGAGCGATTCTGGTTGCCATCGCGCGTGATCTTCCGGCACTGTCCCGTCTTGCCGACCCGGCGTATGCACGCGGTCTGATCACTTGGCTGATGGTCGTGTCGGCCATCGGTCTGGCCTTCATCCTGGTCTACCAGGCGTTCAATCAGAAGCCCGGCACGGGCGATGCCCCGTTCCGCCATGCGCGCGAAGTGTTCACATCTCTGATGGGCATTGTGGGCACCATCGTTGGCTTCTATTTCGGATCGGCCGAGAAGGCGAGCGCCCTGCTGACCCTGGCCGAGCCGACCCGCGAGGGGGTGGTGGTGTCCACGGTCGTGGTCGGCGGGACGCCCCCGTATCGCTTCCAGGTGTCTTCTGCCGACAAGACCATGGTGGCCAACCAGGACAAGCCACAGCAGACCGAGGCGGGCTGGATACGCTTCAACCTGACGCGGATACCCACGGAGAGTTCAAGCGTCACACTGACGGTCTACGATTCGAAGGACGTCAAGGGTTCCAGAACCTTCGAGATTAGGCCCGACCCCAAGCCAGAGCCCAAGCCGGCTCGGTCCGTGGATTCCGAGCTGCCCGGCGCGCCCACCAAGCCGGGCGCATCGGCGCCGGAGAAGAAATAGGTCGGTTGCACCGGGCGCCCAGCCCTCAGGCCGCTGACGGCAGCCCCGGGCCTGCCGCTGCAGATGAGCGGCAGGCGTCGGAGGAACCCGGCGGTGCCAGCACCTCCGGCGTCAGGCTCTGGACGGCTTGGTAATGCGTCAGGAAGACCTGGCCGCTGAGCTGGTGCATGAACTCGGTGTGCTGCAGCCGGTCCATCACCGGGCCCTTGACCTCGCTGAGGTGCAGCTGCACGCCGGCATTACGCAGGCGCTGGGCGATGGCTTCCAGGCTTTCGAGCGCGCTGGCGTCGATGGCGTTGATGGCCGAGCACTGCAGCACCACATGCTTGAGCGCCGAACGCGCGGCCACCGCGTCATTGATGCGGTCTTCCAGGCTGCGGGCGTTGGCGAAGTACAGGCTCTCGTCCACCCGCAGGCTCAGCAGCTGGGGGCAGGTCTTGACCTCGTGGCGCAAGACATTGCGGAAATGTTCGGTCCCGGGCACCAGGCCCACCTCGGCGATATGGGGGCGGCTGCTGCGGGCGAGGAACAGCAGCAGCGAGAGCGAGACGCCCAGCACCAGCCCCCATTCCACGCCCAGTAGCAGCGTGCCCACCAGGGTGGCGGCCACGGCCGCGAAATCGGCCTTGGCGTAGCGCCAGGTGCGCGCCAGCATGCCGAAATCCACCAGGGACAGCACGGCCACCACGATGGTGGCGGCCAGCGTGGCCTGCGGCAGGTAGTACAGGGCCGGTGTCAGCAACAGCGAGGCGGCCAGCAGGCCCACCGCGGTGTAGACGCCGGCGGCCGGGGTCTGGGCGCCGGCATCGAAGTTCACCACCGAGCGGGCAAAGCCGCCCGTGACCGGGAAGCCGCCGCTGAAGGCCGCCGCCAGATTGGCGCTGCCCAGGGCCACCAGCTCCTGGTCGGGGGCGATGCGCTGGCGGCGCTTGGCCGCCAGGGTCTGGCCCACCGAGACCGATTCCACAAAGCCCACCACGCTGATCAGCAGCGCCGGCAGGGCCAGGTCTTTCCAGACCGCCGGGTCCAGGCTGGGCAGCGTGAGCGGCGGCAGGCCCTGGGGCACATGGCCCACGATCTTCATGCCCTGCCCCGCCCAGTCCAGCTGCCAGGACAGCCAGGTGCTCAGCGCGATGGCCGCCACCGGGCCGGCCTTGGCGCTGAGCTCGGCCGTGCGGGCTTTCAGCCCCAGGCGCATCAGCGCGGGCTTGAGCCCCTTGCGGGCCCAGAACAGAAAGGCCGTGCCGGCCAGGCCCACCGCCAGGGTCAGGCCATGCACCCGCGGCAGCTGGCCGGCCAGCGAGACCAGCAGCGCCGCCAGGTTGTGCCCCTCGGCCTTCACGCCCAGCAGCACCTTGAGCTGGCTGGCCGCGATCAGCAGGCCCGAGGCCGTGATGAAGCCCGAGATCACCGGGTGGCTCAGGAAATTGGCCAGAAAACCCAGACGCAGCAGGCCCATGGCCAGCAGCATCAGGCCGCTGATGGTTGCCAGGGTCAGAGCCAGGGTCCAGTACTGGGGCGACCCGGCCGGGGCCAGCTCGCCCACGGCCGCGGCCGTCATCAGCGAGACCACGGCCACCGGCCCCACGGCCAGTACCCGGCTGCTGCCGAACACGGCGTAGAGCAGCAGCGGCGCCACGCTGGCGTAGAGCCCCACCTCGGGCGGCAGGCCGGCCAGCAGCGCATAGGCCAGGCTCTGCGGGATCAGCATGATGGTGACGATGAGCGCGGCCACCCCGTCCCGGATCAGGGTGTCGCGGTCATAGCGGCGGCCCCAGTCCAGCAGGGGCATGGCGGGCAGCCAGGCGGTCCAGCGCATGGCGGCTCAGCCTTGCAGCTCGGGTTCGGCCAGCCACTCGCGGCCCTTGAGCATGCCGTCCCAGTACAGCGGCGGCAGGATGCGTTCCTTGAGCCACCAGGCCAGGCGCGAGGGCTGGGTGCCGTCGATCAGCCAGTCCGGGAAGCTGGGGGCCAGCTTGCCGCCGTAGCTGAACTCGGCCAGCACGATCTTGCCGCGCTCCACGGTCAGGGGGCAGGAGCCGTAGCCGTCATACCGGGCCTCGCCCTGGGCCAGGCCGCGCAGGGCGAGCACATTGTGGGCTACCACCGGCGCCTGCTTGCGCGTGGCCGCGGCCGTTTTTGCATTGGGGCTGTTGCCCGCATCGCCCAGCGCAAACACATTGGCGTAGCGCTTGTGGCGCAGGGTGTGCGGGTCGATGTCCACCCAGCCGGCGGCGTCGGCCAGGGGGCTCACGCGCACGAAGTCCGGCGCCTTCTGGGGCGGCACGGCGTGCAGCAGGTCGAACTCGCGCGTCACCAGCTCGCTGCGGGGCGCGCCGTCCGCGTCGGCCGGCAGGGCGCGGCGGAAGGTGGCGCGCTGGGCCGGCCCATCCACCGCCACCAGGGTTTCGCCGAAATTGAGGTGGATGCCATAGCGCTCCACATAGCCCATCAGGGCCGGCACATAGTCGGCCACGCCGAAGAGCACCGCCCCGGCATTGCAGAACTGGATGTCCATCTGGTCCAGCATGCCCGCGCGCTGCCAGGCATCGGCCGAGAGGTACATGGCCTTTTGCGGCGCACCCGCGCACTTGATGGGCATGGGCGGCTGGGAAAACACCGCCCGGCCCCGCCCGCGCCGCGCCAGCGCCTGCACCAGCTGCCAGGTGTAGGGCGCCAGGTCATAGCGGTAGTTGGAGGTGACGCCATGGCGGCCCAAGGACTCGGGCAGGCCCTCCACCGCGCCCCAGTCCAGCTTGAGGCCGGGGCAGACGATCAGCTGCTCGTACTTCACCACCCGGCAGCCATCCAGCAGCACCACGTTGCGCTCAGGCTCGAAGGCTGCCACCGCGGCCTTGATCCAATGCACGCCGCGCGGCAGCACCGAGGCCAGGGTGCGTGCCGTCTGGGCCGGCTGGAACACACCGCCGCCCACCAGGGTCCAGCCCGGCTGGTAGTAGTGGATGTCGGCCGGGTCGATGAGGGCCACGTCCAGATCCGGCTGGCGCGCCAGCAGGCTGGAGGCCACGGCAATGCCGGCCGCGCCGCCGCCGATGATCACCACCGCATGCGTGGCGTCCGGGCTGTCCAGCGGTGTGCGGCCGCCATTGACGATGCGGCGCACCACGCCCTTGAGCTCATAGCCGGCGCGGCTGGCGCGCTCGATGATGTCGGGCAGCGGCCGTTGCCCGGCCTGCGAGAGCGCCCACAAGGTGGCCGAGCGTGTGCCGGTGCGGCAGTAGGCCAGCACGGGCTTGGGCAGCTCGGCCAGCAGGCGGCCGAACTCGGCCCCCTGCTCGTCCAGCACCTTGCCGGACTCCACCGGCTGGTAGCGCAGGGTCAGACCGGCGGCTGCGGCGGCGCGCTCGATCTCCTGCACCCCGGGCTGGTCGGCGCCCTCCCCGTCCGGGCGGTTGCAGATCAGGGCCTTGAAGCCCTGGGCGGCCAGGGCCGCCACATCGGCGGCGCCGATCTGGGGGCTGACGCTGAGTTCGGGCGTGAGTTGACGCAGGTCCATGGCTTGTCTCCGTTCTTGTGGGCTGTTGCGGCCGGGACTCGACGCCCGCTCAGAGCGCGTTCAGCGGGATCTTGATGTAGCGGGTGCCGTTGTCCTCGGGGGGCGGCAGCTCGCCGGCGCGCATATTGATCTGCACCGAAGGCAGGATCAGTGTGGGCATGGCCAGGGTGGCATCGCGCGCCTGGCGCATGGCCACGAACTCGTCTTCGCTGATGCCGTCGCGCACATGGATGTTCTGGGCGCGCTCCTCGGCCACCGTGCTCATGTAGCGCAGCTCGCGGCCACCGGGCAGGTAGTCGTGGCACATATAGAGCCGGGTCTCGGGCGGCAGGCTCAGCACCTTGTTGATGGAGCGGTAGAGCGTGCGCGCATCGCCGCCGGGGAAGTCGCAGCGGGCCGTGCCGTAGTCGGGCATGAAGAGCGTGTCGCCCACGAAGGCGGCGCTCTCGGAGCCGTCGCTCACCACATAGCTCATGCAGGCCGGGGTGTGGCCCGGCGTGTGCAGGGCGCGGGCCTGCAGACCGCCGATGCTGAAGACCTCTTCGTCATCCAGCAGGCGGTCGAACTGGCGGCCGTCGCGCGCAAAGCCGGGCTCGGCATTGAAGAGCGTGCCGAACACCTTCTGCACCGTGGTGATGTGGCGACCGATGGCCGTCTGCCCGCCCAGCTGCCGCTTCAGATAGGGCGCGGCGCTCAGATGGTCGGCATGCACATGGGTCTCCAGGATCCACTGCACCGTGGCGCCCAGCTCGCGCACGCGCTCGATCAGCCGGTCGGCGCTGGCATGGCTGGTGCGGCCGGACTTGGGGTCGTAGTCCAGCACGCTGTCGACCAGGGCGCATTGACGCGTCTCGCGGTCCAGCACGATGTAGCTGAGGGTCCAGGTCTCGCGGTCGAAGAAGGCCTCGACCTGCAGGCGGGTGTTTGTTGAACTCATGGTGTTGTCTCCGGAAGTGGGGAGCGCAGGGCTTCAGCGCCGGCAGGTGTTGATGCGCAGCACCGTGTACAGCGGGCACCAGCCCAGCAGCCCGGTGGCCAGCGGCACCACGCCTATCCATGCCCAGGCGCCCAGGGTGCCCGTGGCGGCCAGGGCCAGCAGCAGCACGCCGGCGATCACGCGGGCGGCACGGTCCAGGGGGCCTTCGTTCTTGCTGATGAAGCTCATCTGCGCTCTCCTTGCCGGGCCGGGAGTGGCCCATGCCTGTTCCATATCAAGCGCCGTGCCAGCCCCTTGCGGCGATTGCAAGTCATTGATTTACAAAGAAACCTGATCTGACGCCGGCATGGCGGCCGCCTTTTGGCAGGGCGCAAAACTGCCAACTTGGCAGTGATGGCGGTACTTGGCAGAATCGGCCAGATGATGAATCCCGCCTCCAGCAGCCCCCCGCACGACGAGCAGGCCGGCGAGTTGACCGGCCGCCCCCAGGTGCAGGCCCTGATCTCCTTTCTGGAGCACGAGGCCCAGCCCATGATCGTGCTGGACACCGACTACCGCATCCTGGCCGCCAACACCGCCTACCGGCGCCAGTTCGGCGCGGTGCAGAAGCCCTATCTGGGCCAGCACTGCTACAAGGTCTCGCATGGCTACAGCCTGCCTTGCGACCAGGCCGGCGAGCACTGCCCCATGAGTCGGGCCCGCGAGACCCGTGGCCCCGACCGCGTGCTGCACATCCACCACACGCCGCGCGGCCCCGAGCATGTGGACGTGGAGTTGCGCCCCATCCTGGATGAGGCCCGCGAGGTGGTGGCCTATGTGGAGCGCCTGTGCACCGTGCGCAGCGCCTCGGCCCGCCCCAGTGCCGAGGGCCTGGTGGGCAGCGCCCCCGCCTTCAATGCCGCGCTGGCCGCGGTGCAGCGCGTGGGGCCGTCCAGCCTGCCCGTGCTGCTGCTGGGCGAGTCGGGCACGGGCAAGGAGCTCTTTGCCCGCGCGGTGCACGAGGCCAGCGAGCGCGCCGGCGGCCCCTTTGTGGTGGTGGACTGCTCGGGCCTGACCGAAACCCTGTTCGAGAGCGAGCTCTTCGGCTACGAGAAAGGCGCCTTCACCGGTGCCCAGGCTCGCAAGAAGGGCCTGGTGGAAACGGCGCAGGGCGGCACCCTCTTCCTGGACGAGATGGGTGACGTGCCGCTGTCCATGCAGGTCAAGCTCTTGCGCCTGATCGAGTCGGGCACCTACCGCCGCGTGGGCGGGGTGGAGACCCTGCAGTCCGACTTCCGCCTGGTGGCCGCCACCCACAAGCCGCTGGAGCAGATGGTGGCCCAGGGCCTGTTCCGCCAGGACCTGTACTACCGCATTGCCGCCTTCCCCATCGTGCTGCCGCCCCTGCGCGAACGGCGCGAGGACATCCCCATGCTGGTGGACTCCTTCCTGCAGCGCGGCCGCGGCTTCAAGGAGCGCCTGCGGCTGGAGCCCGAGGCCCTGGCCCGGCTGCAGGCCCATGCCTGGCCCGGCAATATCCGCGAGTTGCGCAATGTGCTGGAGCGGGCGCGGCTGTTCGCGGACGATGGCGTGATCCATGCCCGGGATCTGCCGGCCGGGCTGGGCCTGCCCGCATGGCCGGGACGTGCCGCGGGCTATGGGCTGTATGCGCCCGCGGTGGTCGCGGGCCTGCCGCTGGCCGGTGCCACCGCAAGCGGGCTCGCCGCCTCTGGGCCGCCCGCGGCGCCGGGCGCGATGGATGAGCAGGCCCTGCGCGCCTGGATCATCGAGTTCAAGGGCACGCGGCGGGAGCTGGCGGCGGCGCTGGGTTGGAGTGAACGCAGCCTGTACCGGCGCTTGAAGGCGCTGGGCATAGACCGGCCCGCCTGAGGGCTGAAGCGCCCGAGGCCATAGCGCCTCAGCGGTATAGCGCCCCCGGATTCGGTGCCCGCGCATTCAGCGGGCCTTCAGCTCCGGGCCCTAGCTTGGCGGGCAGCAGGCCAAGGCGCGATGTCCCAAGCCCGGGTCTGCGGTCCATCCGTCCCCAAGCCCCGGAGCCCTCTCACCACCATGAACCGCCTGCCCGCCCTCCTCCTTGCCGCCTCGGCCCTCAGCAGCGCTGTCAGCGCACAGGCCCTGACCTCCATCAATCTCATCACGAACGGTGAATTTGCCCTCTCGCACCGGGGCACCACGCTGAGCGGCAATCCGGCCATTCCCGACGCCTGGTTCGGCATCCAGACGCAGACGGCCAATGCGCGCGTGCTGGACGGGGCCATGATGTTCTCCACCGCCCACCCCAGCACCAATGTCAATCTGTACAAGGACTACATCTATCAGAGCTTTGTGGCGCCCGGCGACGGGCTCTACACGCTGAGCTTCGACTACAAGCTACAGAACGCGCAGAACGGCTGGGCGCAGAACGGGGCCAAGCTCTTTCTGGACCAGTTCTACGCCTCCGCGCCCGGCGCGCAGCCGGTGCTCGTGCCCAATCTGATCTTCAAGCAGACCTACGGCGACGAGCTCATGCAGTTCAGGGGCAACGCGGCCGGGCTGAACCAGTGGCATCAGGGGCAGACGCTCAGCCTGGACCTGAAGGCCGGCTCGCACACGCTCTATCTGTCCTCGGGCACGGGCGACTTCATCAACCAGTACGGCGCCAGCGTCTGGTTCGACAACGTGACCCTGATGGCCGCCGTGCCCGAACCCAACCGCGCCATGCTCACCCTGGGCGGGCTCCTGCTGCTGCTTGCGGCTTTCAGGCTGCGCCCCGGCGTTCGAACCTGCCGCCAGTAAGTGCCGGCAGTAAGTGCTGGCAGGTCGCTGCCAAACTGCCAAACTGCCAATATGGCAGTTTCTTGAGCTCCATCAAGCCGGCCGGCAGCGCCGGCAACTGCTTGATGTGAAACAACTTTCTCCCCATTCCTGACGCTGGCACGGGTTTTGAATTGAGATGGGCATGACGCCCGCCCACCCGGCCCCCGCCACTGCCAAGGCCCACGCCACCGAGAAGACCCTGCTGCGCCACATGGGATGGGTGGTCGCGCTCAAGCTGCTGGTGCTGGCGGGCCTCTGGCAGGCCTTTGTGGCCGAGCAGCGGGTGGCGGTGGATGAGGCCGCCGTTGCCGCGCATCAACTGGGCGCCGCCGCCGCCACTGCCGCGGCCGCCCCCGCTTCCACAAGCAACACCCCCCTCGAAGGAGAACGCCCGTGATCTCGGAGCAATTGGTGGACCTGTCGCGGCTGCAGTTCGCGGCCACGGCCATGTATCACTTCCTCTTCGTGCCCCTGACTCTGGGCATGGTCTGGTTGCTGGTGATCATGGAAACCGTCTATGTGATGAGCGGCAAGCAGGTCTGGAAGGATATGACCCGCTTCTGGGGCAAGCTCTTCGGCATCAACTTCGCGCTGGGTGTGACCACCGGCATCACGCTGGAGTTCCAGTTCGGCACCAACTGGGCTTACTACTCGCACTATGTGGGCGATATCTTCGGCGCGCCCCTGGCCATCGAGGGCCTGATGGCCTTCTTCCTGGAGAGCACCTTCATCGGCCTGTTCTTCTTCGGCTGGGACCGGCTCACCAAGGTGCAGCACCTGATGGTGACCACGCTGATGGCGGTGGGCACCAATCTCTCGGCGCTGTGGATCCTGATCGCCAATGGCTGGATGCAGAACCCGGTGGGCGCCGAGTTCAGCTGGCAGACCATGCGCATGGAGATGACGGACTTCTGGGCCATCGTCTTCAACCCCGATGCCCAGGCCAAGTTCGTGCACACGGTCTCGGCCGGCTATGTGACCGGCGCGATGTTCGTGCTCTCGGTCAGCAGCTGGTATCTGCTCAGGGGCCGCGATGTGGAGTTCGCCAAGCGCAGCTTCCGCGTGGCGGCGGCCTTCGGCCTGGCCAGCATCTGCTCGGTGATCGTGCTGGGCGATGAGAGCGGCTACACCGTGGGCGAGGCCCAGCAGACCAAGATGGCGGCCATCGAGGCCATGTGGGAGACCGAGCCCGCACCGGCCAGCTTCAATCTGATCGCCGGCATCAACGAGGCCGCGCAGAAGAACGACTGGGCGGTGGAGATTCCCTATGTGATGGGCCTGATCGGCACCCGCTCGCTGAGCAAGGAGATCCCGGGCATTCACGACATCAAGGCCCGCAACCGCGAGCGCATCCTGAACGGCATCACGGCGGTGATCGCGCTGGAAACACTGCGCCGGCACCGCGAGGACCCCGTGGCCCGCCAGGTGCTGGAAGCGACCAAGGGCGATCTGGGCTTCGGCCTGCTGCTGAAGAAATACACGAGCGATGTGCGCCAGGCCACGCCCGAGATGATCGAGCGGGCGGTGAACGACACCGTGCCCCGCGTGAGCCCCATGTTCTGGAGCTTCCGCCTCATGGTGGGTCTGGGATTCGCCATGCTGCTGCTCTTCGGCCTGGCTTTCTGGAGCACGCTCAAGCGTGACGGCATCGGCGCCCGGCGCTGGCTGCTGCGCTGGGCCATCGTGATGCTGCCCGCGCCCTGGATCGCCTGCGAGCTGGGCTGGTTCGTGGCGGAGTATGGCCGCCAGCCCTGGACCATCTACGGCGTGCTGCCCACACATCTGAGCGTTTCCACGCTGAGCGTGGGCAGCCTCTATGGCTCGCTGGCCGGTTTCGTCGGTTTCTACACCGTGCTGCTGATCGTGGAGGTCTACCTGATGCTCAAGTTCGCCCGCCAGGGCCCGGGCAGCCTGGGCACCGGCCGTTACATGAACGAGCCGGCTCACGCCTGAGCGACCTCTCCCCGTACAAGGAGCTTTCAAGATGCTGGACTATGCAACGCTCAAAGTGATCTGGTGGGGCCTGGTGGGCGTGCTGCTCATCGGCTTTGCCATCATGGACGGGCACGATATGGGCGTGGGCACGCTGCTGCCCTTTGTGGGGCGGGGCGACGAGGAACGCCGCGTCGTCATCAATACCGTGGGCCCGCACTGGGACGGCAACCAGGTCTGGTTCATCACCGGCGGGGGCGCCATCTTTGCCGCCTGGCCCCTGGTCTACGCCACGGCCTTCAGCAGCTTCTACTGGGCCATGCTGGCGGTGCTGTGGGCCTTGTTCTTCCGTCCGGTGGGCTTTGACTACCGCAGCAAGATCCACAACGCCGCCTGGCGCAGCACCTGGGACTGGGGCCTGTTCATCGGCGGGGCGGTGCCGCCGCTGATCTTCGGCGTGGCCTTTGGCAATCTGCTGCAGGGCGTGCCCTTTGGCTTCAACGACTACCTGATGCCGCATTACGACGGCACGTTCTGGGCCTTGCTCAACCCCTTTGCCCTGCTCTGCGGCGTGGTCAGCAGCGCCATGATCACGATGCACGGCGGCATCTACCTGGCCCACCGCACCGAGGGCGCCATCCAGCGCCGCGCCGTGCTCGCCGCGGCAGGCGCGGCCCTGCTGATGGTGCTGGGCTTTGTGGCGGCGGGGCTGTGGCTGCGTGTGGGCGGCATCGAGGGCTATGCCATCGTCGCCATGCCCGATGTGAACGCCCTGCCCGACCCGCTGGCCAAGACCGTGGTGCGCAGCGCCGATGCCTGGTGGCGCAACTACCAGCGCCAGCCCCTGCTGTGGCTGCTACCCGCTGCGGGCGCGGGCCTGGCCCTGCTGGCCCCGGCCCTGGCTTGGGTGGGGCGCACGCTGGCGGCCTTTGTGGCCTCCTCGCTGGCCATGGCCGGGGTGATCCTGACTGCGGGCGCGGCCATGTTCCCCTTCATCATGCCCTCCAGCAGCCAGCCGGATGCCAGCCTCACCGTCTGGGACAGCGTCTCCAGTCGCCTGACCCTGGGCCTGATGCTGGGTGCCACCCTGATCTTCATGCCGCTCATCATCAGCTACACCGCCTGGGCCTACCGGGTGATGCGCGGCAAGGTGACGGTCGCCCACATCCGCCAGAACAGCCATACGGCGTACTGACGCCGCCAACCCTGAAAGGACTCAACCATGTGGTACTTCGCCTGGATCCTCGGCGTGGGCTTCGCCGTGCTGCTGGCCGTGATGAACGCGATGTGGGGCGAGATGGAGGCCGCTCGCCTCTCGCCGGACTCGCAGTTCGGCGCGGACTGATGAAGCCGGCATGAGCACCGAGGCTGAAACCGCCGCAACCGGGGCGCCCCGCATGCACCTGCCCAGCCTGGGCGTGGGGCTCTTCATCATGCTGGCCGGCACCCTCTACCCGCCGCTCTTTGCCAATGCCCAGGGCCGGGCCGACCACGGTCTGGCCACCCTGCTCTTCTGGGCCATGGCCGCGGGCTTTGTGCGCGGCGTGGGCTTCGTGCCCCGGGCGGCCTGGGCGCGCTGGCTCTTGTCGGGCGGGGCCCAGCTGCTGGCGCTGTCGCTCGCCCTGGGGCTGGCGGCCTGGCGGCGCGGCTGGGTCTAGGGCAGGCGTGCTCGGCAACGCGCGACGCCTACACCAGAACGCATGGCCCTGTTGCCCCCAAAGCGCAGCCGCGGCGCTATCCTCTTTGCTGGCTGGCAGGCCGGGAACGGCGTGTCGGCCGTTTCTTCTGCCTCCTGTTAGCGAAAGAGGACATCACCATGTCTCGCAAAACCCCCATCGAGCGCTACCGTAATTTCGGTATCATGGCGCACATCGACGCCGGCAAGACCACGACGACCGAGCGCATCCTCTACTACACCGGCAAGTCCCACAAGATCGGCGAAGTCCATGACGGCGCCGCGACCATGGACTGGATGGAGCAGGAGCAGGAACGCGGCATCACGATCACGTCGGCTGCCACCACGACCTTCTGGAAGGGCATGGACCTGTCCTATCCGGAGCACCGCTTCAACATCATCGACACGCCCGGCCACGTGGACTTCACCATCGAGGTGGAGCGCTCCATGCGCGTGCTGGACGGCGCGGTGATGGTTTACGACTCGGTGGGCGGCGTGCAGCCGCAGAGCGAGACCGTCTGGCGCCAGGCCAACAAGTACAAGGTGCCGCGCCTGGCCTTCGTGAACAAGATGGACCGCGTGGGCGCGGACTTCTTCCGCGTGCGCCAGATGATGGTGGACCGGCTCAAGGCCAACCCGGTGCCGGTGGTGCTGCCCATTGGCGCCGAGGAGCACTTCAAGGGCGTGATCGACCTGCTCAAGATGAAGGCCATCCTCTGGGACGAAGCCTCCCAGGGCATGAAGTTCAGCTACGAGCCCATCCCGCCAGAGCTGCAAAGCCAGGCCCAGGAATGGCGCGAGAAGATGCTGGAGGCGGCTGCCGAGGCCAGCGAGGAGCTGATGAACGCCTATCTGGAGAACGGCGAGCTGCCCGAGGCCGACATCGTGCGCGGCCTGCGCCTGCGCACCATCGCGGGCGAGATCCAGCCCATGCTCTGCGGCACCGCCTTCAAGAACAAGGGCGTGCAGCGCATGCTGGACGCGGTGATCGACTTCCTGCCCAGCCCGGTGGACATCCCCCCGGTCGCCGGCACCGACGAAGACGACAAGGAAGTCACCCGCAAGGCCGACGACAACGAGAAGTTCGCCGCCCTGGCCTTCAAGCTGATGACCGACCCGTTCGTGGGCCAGCTGACCTTTGTGCGCGTGTACTCCGGCGTGCTGCAGTCCGGCTCCACCGTCTTCAACCCCATCAAGGGCAAGAAGGAACGCATCGGCCGCATCCTGCAGATGCACGCCAACCAGCGTGAAGAGGTCAAGGAAATTCTGGCCGGCGACATCGCCGCCTGCGTGGGTCTGAAGGAAGTCACCACCGGTGAGACCCTGTGCGATCCGGATTCCGTCATCACCCTGGAAAAGATGGTCTTCCCCGAGCCCGTGATCTCGCAGGCCGTGGAACCCAAGACGAAGAACGACCAGGAAAAGATGGGCCTCGCCCTGAACCGCCTGGCCGCCGAAGACCCGTCCTTCCGCGTCAAGACCGACGAAGAGTCCGGCCAGACGATCATCGCAGGCATGGGTGAACTTCACCTCGACATCATCGTCGACCGCATGCGTCGCGAGTTCAAGGTCGAAGCCAACGTCGGCGCTCCGCAGGTTGCCTACCGCGAAACGATCACGCGCAAGAGCGCCGTCGATGTCGAAGGCAAGTTCGTGCGCCAGTCGGGCGGCAAGGGCCAGTACGGCCACGTGGTGCTGACCGTCGAGCCGCAGGAAGCCGGCAAGGGCTTCGAGTTCGTGGACGCCATCAAGGGCGGCGTGGTGCCGCGCGAGTACATCCCGGCGGTCGAGAAGGGTGTCATCGACACCCTGCCGAACGGCGTGCTGGCCGGCTTCCCGGTGGTGGACGTGAAGGTCACGCTGACCTTCGGCTCCTACCATGACGTGGACTCGAACGAAAACGCCTTCAAGATGGCCGCCTCGATGGGCTTCAAGGAAGCCTGCCGCCGCGCCAGCCCGGTGATCCTGGAGCCGATGATGGCCGTGGAAGTCGAGACCCCGGAAGACTACGCCGGCAACGTGATGGGCGATCTGTCCAGCCGTCGCGGCATGGTGCAGGGCATGGACGATATGGTCGGCGGTGGCAAGGTCATCAAGGCCGAGGTGCCGCTGAGCGAGATGTTCGGCTACTCCACCAGCCTGCGCTCGGCCACGCAAGGTCGCGCGACCTACACGATGGAGTTCAAGCACTACAGCGAGGCGCCGAAGAACGTCGCCGACGCCATCATCACCGCGCGCGCCAAGTAAGCAGCCGGGCCGCAAGCACCAGGGCGGCGCCGTGAGGCGACCGCCCTGCCCTGCTCATCAGGCCGCGATCAGGTCCTCCATCGGGCCGAAGAACTCGTAGCGCAGCTGCGCCGGTGGCACGCCCAGGGCCAGGCCGCTGGTGTAGACCGTGCGCATGAAGGGCTTGGGGCCGAGCAGATAAAGGTCCACATCGCGGTCGGCCGGCAGCACCTGAGCCAGCAGCTCGGCATCGACCCGGCCCACCGCATGCGGCTGGTCGCCAGGGCGAGGCTCGTCATACACATAGAGCGGGCGCACATTCGGGTGGGCCTGGGCCAGCTCCGCCACCCGCGCCCGGAAGGCGTGCGCGCCGCCATGCCGGGCCGCGTGAATGAAGTGGATGGTGCGGCCGCTGCCGGCGGCGGCCTCCAGCATGGCCATGGCCGGCGTGATGCCCACGCCGCCTGTCACCAGCACCAAGGGCCGCCCGGCCGTGGTGTCCAGCGTGAACTCGCCGGCCGGCGCCTGGGCCCGCAGCAGGGCGCCGACCTCCGCCACCTCGTGCAGCCAGTTCGAGACCCGGCCTCCCGGCTCGCGCTTCACGCTGATGCGGTAGCAGGGCTTGCCGGGCGCGTCCGAGAGGGAGTAGTTGCGGCGCAGGGTCTGGCCCTCGATCTCCAGCACCAGGGTCAGGTACTGCCCCGGCTGATAGCTCAGCAGGGGCTGGCCGTCGGCCGCCTCCAGGTAGAAAGAGCTGATGAGCTCGCTCTCCACCACCTTGCGCACCAGCCGCAGGCTGCGCAGGCCGCGCCAGCCGCCGGGCTGAGCGGCGGTCCCGGCATAGGCCTGCTCCTCGGCTTCGATCAGCAGCCGTGCCAGGGCACCATAGGCCTCGGCCCAGGCGGCCATGAGAGCGTCGCTAGCGATCTCGGGGCCCAGCACCGCGCGGATCGCGCGCAGCAGGCAGTCGCCCACGATGGGGTAGTGCGCGGGCTGCACACCCAGGGCCACATGCTTTTGCACGATGCGCGGCAGGGCCGGTGCCAGGGCTTCGAGCTGGTCGATATGGCGGGCATAGGCCAGCACCGCGCCGGCCAGGGCGCGAGCCTGGGTGCCGGCGGCCTGGTGGGCCTCGTTGAAGAAGGCCTTGAGCTCCGGATGCTCGGTGAGCATGCCGCGGTAGAAGTGCTGGGTGATGGCTTCACCGCGCTCCTGCAGCAGGGGCACGCTGGCCTGGATCAGGGCAATGGTCTGGGGGCTGAACATGGAAACACTCCTTGAATGTGGATACCCCTCTCTTCACACAAAGCGTGCCAGCCGTGACCCAAAGGCCAAGGCCTTGATTCATCTCAAGTTTTTCTTTCAGGTGTCTAATTGACCCAGGACCTTGAAAAGGTCTAAATGACAAAAAGGGTCTGAATGACAACAGAACATCCCTACCGGCAGCTGCTTGCCGCAGTGCGCGGCCTGCTGCCCTGCGATGCCGTCGCCCTGCTGCGCCTGCTGCCGGCTGAGGAGACGGATGCGCCGGCCGGCAGCGCTGCCACCGAGGGCGCCGTGCTGCAGCCGGTGGCCGTGGAGGGCCTGGTCGAGGAGGCGCTGGGGCGGCGCTTTCCGGCCCAGGCCCACCCGCGCCTGGCGCGGCTGCTGGCCAGCCCCTCCGGCCTGCGCTTCCCGGCCGATGCGGGCCTGCCCGACCCCTATGACGGGCTGCTGGCGCATCAGCTGGAACTGCGCGCGGTGCATGACTGCATGGGCGCGCCGCTGCACCACCAGGGGCGGCTCTGGGGCCTGGTGACGCTGGACGCGCTGGACCCTCGCGCCTTCGACGCCGTGACGCCTGCCCAGCTGGGCGCCATCGTGGCCCTGCTGGAGTCCGGCATCGCGGCCGAGGCGCAGATCGAGGCTCTAGCCCGGCGTGCCGCCCATGAGCAGGCCCTGGCCCGCGCCCTGCATGAGGGCGGAGCGCCGCGGCCGCGGGAGCTGCTGGGCAAGAGTGCGGCCATGGGCCAGCTCAGGAAGGAGATCGATCTGGTAGCCGCCTCCGACCTGACCGTGCTGATCCTGGGCGAGACCGGGGTGGGCAAGGAGCTGGTGGCGCAGCGCCTGCATGCGCGCTCGGCGCGGGCCGAGCGTCCCCTGGTGCAGATCAATTGCGCCGCCCTGCCCGAGAGCCTGGCCGATAGCGAGCTCTTCGGCCACAAGCGCGGCGCCTTCACCGGCGCGGTGGCCGACCGGGTGGGCAAGTTCGAGCTGGCCGATGGCGGCACGCTCTTCCTGGACGAGGTGGGCGAGCTGCCGCTGGCCGTGCAGGCCAAGCTGCTGCGCGTGCTGCAAAGCGGGGAGCTGCAGCGCCCGGGCAGCGACCGGCTGCTGCGGGTGGATGTGCGGGTGCTGGCCGCCACCAACCGCGATCTGCGCCAGGAGGTGGCCCGCGGACGTTTCCGCGCCGATCTCTACCACCGGCTCTCGGTCTACCCGCTGCAGGTGCCGGCCCTGCGCGAGCGCGGACGCGATGTGCTGAGCCTGGCGGGCGGTTTTCTGGAGGAGAACCAGCACCGCCTGGGCGCGCGCAATCTGCGGCTCTCGCCCGCGGCCTCGGCCGCCCTGCTGGCGCATGACTGGCCGGGCAATGTGCGCGAGCTGGAGCATCTGCTGAGCCGGGCGGCCCTGCGCGCGCTGGCGGAGCAGGGGCGGGGCGGCCGCTGGATTGCCATCGAGCCTGCGCATCTGGCGCTGCAGCCGGCGGCGCCCGTGCCCGTCACCAGCGTCCGTGCGCCGGCAGGCGATGACACGGCGATGGCCGAGCCCCTGCCGCCCGACCAGATGCGCCCCGGCCTGCGCGAGGCCACGGACGCCTTCCAGCGGCGCTGGATCGAGGCCGCCCTGGCGCGCCAGGGCGGCAGCATGGCGGCGGTGGCGCGCGAGGCGGGCATGGACCGCAGCAATCTGCTGCGCCTGGCCCGCCGCCTGGGCCTGCGCGGCTGAGTGCGTTCAGGCGGGGCTGAGCGTCACCTGCACCTCGGTGCGCAGCTCACGTGCGGCCTCCACCATATGCCGCAGCGCGGCCTCGGTCTCGGGCCAGGCGCGGGTCTTCAGGCCGCAATCGGGATTCACCCAGAGCTGGTCGTCCAGCAGGCGTTCGCGGGCAAGATCGAGCAGGGTCTTCATTTCGTCGACGCCGGGAACGCGTGGCGAGTGGATGTCATAGACACCGGGCCCGATCTCGTTCGGGTAGCGCTGCACGGCGAAAGCCTGCAAAAGCTCCATCTTCGACCGGGATGTCTCGATCGAGATGACATCCGCGTCCATCGCCGCGATCGCGGGCATGATGTCGTTGAACTCCGAATAGCACATATGCGTGTGAATCTGGGTTTCGTCCGCAACGCCGGTCGAGCACAGGCGGAAGGCTTCGACCGCCCAGTCCAGGTAGTGCTGCCAGTCCCTCCGGCGAAGCGGCAGCCCTTCCCGTAGCGCCGCCTCGTCGATCTGGATGATGGCGGCGCCCGCGCGCTCCAGGTCGAGCACTTCGTCGCGGATCGCCAGCGCGATCTGGCGGCACACCGTCTCGCGCGGCAGGTCGTCGCGCACGAAGGACCAGTTCAGGATCGTGACGGGGCCGGTGAGCATGCCCTTCATCGGCCTTTGCGTCAGCGACTGCGCATAGTCCCACCAGCCGACGGTCATCGGGTTCGGGCGTGCGACGTCGCCGTAGATGATGGGCGGCCGGACGTAGCGCGAGCCGTAGCTCTGCACCCAGGCATGCCGGGTGAAGGCGAAGCCTGAAAGCTGCTCGCCGAAATACTGCACCATGTCGTTGCGCTCGAACTCGCCATGCACGAGAACGTCGAGCCCGATCTCCTCCTGCCAGCGCACGACCGCCACGGTCTCGCGCTCCATGGCGGCGCGGTACTCGGCCTCGGGCAGCTCGCCGCGCTTGTAGGCGGCCCGGGCGGCGCGGATCTCGACCGTCTGCGGGAAGGAGCCGATGGTGGTGGTCGGGAAGGCCGGCAAGGCGAGGCGCTGGCGCTGCAGCGGGCGGCGCTGGGCAAAGGGCGAGGCGCGGCGGTCGGCGTCCGTGCCCAGCAGGGCCAGGCGGGCGGCCACCGAGGGCCGGCGCACGCGCGGGCTGTCACGGCGGCTGACCAGGGCGGCGCGGTTCTCGGCCAGGGCCTGGGCCAGCGTGGCGTCTGCTGCGGCCTGCGGGCCGGCTTCATCCGCCCACAAGGCGCGCTCCAGCAGGCGCAGCTCGGCCAGTTTTTCCTCGGCGCCGCTGAGCCAGCTGCGCAGCTCGGCGTCCAGGCCGGCGTCCTCGCGCAGCCGGTAAGGCACATGCAGCAGGGAGCAGGAGGCGGCCACCCAGAGCCGGCCGCCACGCAGGGCACGCAGCGTGCGCAGGCGCTGGAGCGCCGCGTCCAGATCGGCGCGCCAGATATTGCGGCCGTCGATGATGCCCACCGAGAGCTCGCGCTCGGCCGGCAGCGCGCGGGCCGCCTGCTCCAGCTCCGCGCCACCGCGCACCGCGTCCAGATGCAGGCCCGCCACCGGCAGGCTGCAGGCCAGGGCCAGGTTCTCGCCCAGGGGGCCGAAATAGCTGGCCAGCAGGATCTGCTGCTCGCCGCGGGCCAGCTGCTCATAGGCCTGGCGCAGCGCGGCGCGCCAGGGCTCGGCGAGTTCCAGGCCGAGGATGGGCTCGTCCAGCTGCACCCAGGACACGCCGCGCGCGGCCAGCTTGTCCAGCAGGGCGGCATAGGCCTTGAGCAGCTCGGGCAGCAGGCTCAGGCGATCGAAGCCTGCCTGGTGGCTCTTGCCCAGGTGCAGAAAGCTCACCGGCCCCAGCAGGGCCACCTTGGGCGTGGCCGGCAAGGCCAGGGCCTCGTCCAGCTCGGCCAGCAGGCGCTCGGGCTGCAGGCTGAAGCGGGTGGCGGTATCGAACTCGGGCACCAGATAGTGGTAGTTGGTGTCGAACCACTTGGTCATCTCCAGGGCCGGCTGGCCGCGCGGCTGCTCGGGTCGGGCGGGCGTGCCGCGGGCCATGGCGAAGTAACGCGCCAGGGCCGGCTCCTCGCCGCTGAAGCCGAAGCGCGCGGGTTCGCAGCCGAAGAGCTGGATCAGATTGGCCACCTGGTCGTAGAAGGCGAAATCGCCCACGGTGACAAAGCCCAGGCCGGCGTCCAGCTGCAGGCGCCAGTGGCGCTCCCGCAGGCTGCGGCCCACCTGCTCCAGGGCCGCGGCATCGATCTCGCCGCGCCAGTGGCGCTCCAAGGCGGTTTTCAGCTCGCGCTGCGCGCCGATGCGAGGAAAGCCCAGAACATGAGTCTTGATCATGGAAAAACGTGATGACGATGAAAACGATTCGCCATGATCCCGTCTTCGCCTCTATGATTCAAACGAAACGTTTTTGGGTTCACACTGAATTTCACTCATGCAATCCCCGCTGGAGCTGCGCCATCTGAAAACCCTGCTGGCCTTGCGCGAGGCTGGCAATCTCTCACGGGCGGCCCAGCTGCTCAACCTCACCCAGTCCGCCCTCTCCCACCAGCTCAAGGCCCTGGAGGCGCATTACGGCGCCAGCCTCTTCGAGCGCAAGTCCAGCCCGGTGGTCTTTGGCGCCGCCGGCCAGCGCCTGCTGCGCCTGGCCGAGCAGGTGCTGCCCCAGGTGGAGGAAGCCGAACGCGATGTGGGCCGCCTGGTGGCGGGCTCGGCCGGCCAGCTGCGCATTGCCGTGGAATGCCACACCTGCTTTGACTGGCTGATGCCGGCCATGGACGCCTTCCGCGCCCGCTGGCCCGAGGTGGAGCTGGACATCGTCTCGGGCTTCCATGCCGACCCGGTGGGCCTGCTGCACCAGGACCGGGCCGAGCTGGCCATCGTCTCCGAGGTGGATGCCGAGGAGCGCGAGGTGGCCGTGCACCCGCTCTTCGCCTTCGAGATCGTGGCCCTGCTGCCCAAGGGTCATGTCTTGCTGGACAAGCCCTGGCTGGAGGCCCAGGACTTCGCCGACCAGACCCTGATCACCTACCCGGTGCCGGACGAGATGCTGGACCTGGTGCGCCGCGTGCTGCAGCCCGCGGGTGTGAGCCCGGCCGCGCGGCGCAGCACCGAGCTGACCGTGGCCATGCTGCAGCTGGTGGCCAGCGGCCGCGGCCTGGCCGCCCTGCCCCTGTGGGCCGTGGAGCAGTATCTGGCGCGTGGCTATGTGGCGCAGCAGCGCATCGGCGAAGCCGGACTCACCGGCAGGCTCTATGCCGTGAGCAGCCAGCGCCTGGCGGGCAAGCCCTTTCTGGCCGATTTCGTGCGCCTGATGCGCGAGACTTCATTGATCAATCTGCCGGGGGTGAGCCTGCTCTGAGTCCGGGACGCGGCCCATGAAAAAAGCGCCCGCAGGCGCTTTTCAAAGGGGTGAGCCAGGGGCCTCAGCAGCAGCGACCCATGCGCGCGCCGTAGCGTGCGGCCTGGCGCTCGCGGAAGAAGGCCTCGTAGCTCATGGGCGCCTGGTCCGGGTGGGTGGCCTGCATATGGGCCACATAGCTGCCGTAGTCGGGCACGCCCACCATCAGGCGAAAGCTCTGGGCCATGTAGCGGCCGGCCCGACCCACATCGGCGGCCAGGTCGGCCAGCTTGGCGCCGGCCTGATCAATCACCACCGGCTCCCGCGGGCAGGGGCTGGAAGGGCGTTTCCTGCACCGTGGGCTTGCCGGCGGCACGGGCCGCCAGCACCGACTTGATGCTGTAGACCAGCACGCTGATCACCACGAACATGAAGAGGCCGCAGAGCACGGCGTCCAGGCGGTCGTTGAAGATCACGCGCTGCATGGCGTCCAGGCTCTTGGCCGGGGCCAGCACCTGACCGGCGGCCAGGGCGTCGCTGTACTTCTGGGCATGGGCCAGGAAGCCGACCTTGGGGTCGCTGGAGAAGATCTTCAGGAAGCCGGCCGTCATGGTGCAGGCCAGCAGCCAGGCCGCGGGCACGATGGTGACCCAGGCGTAGCGGTCCTTCTTCATCTTGAACAGCACCACGGTGCCCAGCATCAGGGCCACGGCGGCCAGCATCTGGTTGGCGATGCCGAACAGCGGCCACAGGGTGTTGATGCCGCCCAGCGGATCGACCACGCCCTGGTAGAGGAAGTAGCCCCAGGCCGCCACGCACAGGGCGGTGGCGATCAGATTGGCCGGCAGGGACTCGGTCTTCTTGAGCGCCGGCACGAAGGTGCCCAGCAGGTCCTGCAGCATGAAGCGGCCGGCACGGGTGCCCGCGTCCACGGCGGTCAGGATGAAGAGCGCCTCGAAGAGGATGGCGAAGTGGTACCAGAAGGCCATCATGGCCTTGCCGCCCACCACCTGGTGCAGGATGTGGGCCATGCCCACGGCCAGGGTCGGCGCGCCGCCGGCGCGGGCCAGGATGGTGTGCTCGCCCACGTCCTTGGCGGTCTGCACCAGCATCTCGGGCGTGATCACGAAGCCCCAGGTGGAGAGCGTGGCGGCCACGGTCTCGGGGGTCTTGCCCACCAGGGCGGCCGGGCTGTTCATCGCGAAATAGATGCCCGGCTCGATGCAGGAGGCGGCCACCAGGGCCATCACGGCCACAAAGCTCTCGGCCAGCATGCCGCCGTAGCCAATGAAGCGGGCGTTGACCTCGTTGTCCAGCATCTTGGGCGTGGTACCCGAGCTGATCAGCGCGTGGAAGCCCGAGACGGCGCCGCAGGCGATGGTGATGAAGAGGAAGGGGAAGAGATTGCCCGACCAGACCGGGCCGCTGCCCGCTGCGAACTGCGTGATGGCCGGCATCTGCAGCGGTGGGGCCACGACGACGATGCCGATGGCCAGGGCCACGATGGTGCCGATCTTCAGGAAGGTCGAGAGGTAGTCGCGCGGCGCCAGCAGCAGCCACACGGGGATGGAGGCGGCCACGAAGCCGTAGCCGATCAGCATCCAGGTCAGGGCCTTGCCGTCATAGGTGAAGAGCGGCGCCCAGGTGGGGCTCTCATGCACCCACTGGCCGCCCAGGATGGCCAGCATCAGGAGCACGAAGCCGATCAGGGAGACCTCACCGATGCGGCCCGGGCGGATGTAGCGGGTGTAGATGCCCATGAACAGGGCCACGGGAATGGTGGCGGCCACCGTGAAGGTGCCCCAGGGCGATTCGGCCAGGGCCTTCACCACGATCAGCGCCAGCACCGCCAGGATGATGATCATGATCATGAAGGCGCCAAACAGCGCGATCACACCCGGCACCGTGCCCAGCTCCTGTTTGACCAGATCGCCCAGCGAGCGGCCATCGCGGCGCGTGGAGATGAAGAGCACGATGAAGTCCTGCACCGCGCCGGCAAACACCACGCCGGCCAGGATCCACAGCAGGCCGGGCAGATAGCCCATCTGCGCGGCCAGCACCGGGCCCACCAGGGGGCCGGCGCCGGCAATGGCGGCGAAGTGGTGGCCGTAGAGCACGTACTTGTTGGTCGGCACATAGTCCAGACCATCGTTGTGCCGCCAGGCCGGCGTCATGCGTTTGCCGTCCAGGCCGAAGACCTTGGTGGCCAGGAAGAGGCTGTAGTAGCGGTAGGCGATCAGGTAGACGCAGACGGCCGCAACGACCACCCACAGCGCGCTGACGGCTTCACCCCGCCCCAGCGCCACGGCTGCCAGCGCAAAAGCGCCCAGCAAAGCCACAAAGAACCACGCGAGGTGGCGACCCATTCCAGACATCGGTTTGTCTCCTCAAGAGAAAACGCCGGGCCGCCCCAAGTTTTCTCATCCCCAGCGGGGGGAGACCTGTCGCGTGGCGACGGGTTCGGGGGTGCGCATGGCGACCATGCCGCGGCCCAGGCTTGTGGGCCGCTGTGCAGGCGGCAGTGTCGACCGCTCGGTCGGGTCAGCGCATCTGTGAGACCGCGCGTCCGGGTGCGCGGGACCACCTAAGGGTCAACCCTAGGCCATGGTCGGCAGCTCAGCCCTGGCCCAGATCGCGGGCATGCTCCACGGCGTACTTGATCAGCTCGGCCTGGCCGGCCAGACCCAGCTTGCGCTTGATGTTCTGGCGATGGGCCTCCACGGTGCGCACGCTCAAGGAGAGGCTGTTGGCGATCTGCTTGCTCGACTCGCCACGCGCCAGGGCCGCGAGGATCTCGCCCTCGCGCAGCGAGAGCACGGGCTTGGGCGCCTGGTTGCGGAAGAGGCGCCGGGACACGGCCGGGCTCAGGAAGGTGCCGCCCGCGGCCACGGCCTCGATGGCGGCTACGATCTCGCTGGCCGGCGCGTCCTTGAGCACATAGCCGCGCGCCCCGGCCTGCAGGGCGCGCTGCACATACTCGGGGTTGTCGTACATGCTGAACATCAGCACCCGCAGCTCGGGCCGCAGCTGCAGCAGCTCCTCGGCCAGGCTGATGCCATTGCTGTGCTTGAGGCCCACGTCCAGCAGGGCCACATCGGGCGCGCTGGCCAGCAGCTGGTGGCGCGCCTCCTCGGCATCGCCGGCCTCGGCCACCACGCTGAGCCCGGCCACGCTGGACAGGCGCGCGGCCAGGCCCTCGCGCACCATGGGGTGATCGTCCACCAGCAGGATGCGGATGGGCGGGCTCATGCCAGACCCTCCAGCTGCGCCCGGATGCGCGTGCCCTGCCCCGGCGCCGAGTGCACCTCCAGCTGCCCGCCAATGGCGGCCAGGCGCTCGCGCATATTGCGCAGGCCTATGCCCTGCTCCGGGTGCTGGTTCACGGCCTCGGTGTCGAAGCCCCGGCCATCGTCCTGGATCTGCATCAGCAGGCCGCCGTCCGGCTCGAAGCTCAGCAACAGGCCCACCTGGGCGGCGCCGGCGTGCTTGGCCGCATTGGTCAGACCCTCCTGGGCCACACGGAAGAAGGCCGTCTTGATCTCGGCCGGCAGCTCGCGGGCCTCGCCCTCGATCTGCACCAGGCAGGCCGGTGCACCCGCCTCCTCGAACTCATGGCCCAGATGCTCCAGCGCGGCGGGCAGGCCCAGGGTGTCCAGCAGGGCCGGGCGCAGGCGGTGGGAGATGCGGCGGATCTCGGTGAGGCTGCTGTTGATGCGCTCCAGCGCGCGCGCCAGCAGGCCGCGCACGCGCTCCTGCTCGGGCAGCTGCAGGAGATCCCGGCCCTGGGCCTCGGCCGCGGTTTCCACCAGCAGCTTGGTGGAGACCAGGGTCTGGCTGATGCCGTCGTGCAGCTCGCGCGCCAGATGGGCGCGCTCCTCCTCCTGTGACTGCTGCACCTGGCGCGCCAGCAGGCGCAGCTTGGTCTCGGCCACGCGTTGCTCGCTGAGGTTGAGGGCCAGGCCCGAGGCGCTGATCAGGGCGATGCCGAAGACCGCAATGCCGGCGATCCAGACCAGGGTGGTCTCGATATTGCGGCTGGCCTCGCGCTCCAGCTCGGCCATGGTGGTCTGGATGCCGTCCAGATAGAGGCCGGTGCCCAGCATCCAGTTCCAGCGCTCCAGCGCGATCACATAGCCCAGCTTGGGCGCGATCTGGCCGCTGGAGGGCTTGCGCCAGAGATAGTCCACATAGCCGCCACCGGCGCGCGCCTTGGCGATCAGCTGCTGGATGGTGGGGCGGCCGCCGGGGTCGCGCAGCTCCCAGAGATTGCGGCCCAGCAGCTCGGGCTGGCGCGAGTGCATCAGCACCCGGCCCTGCAGGTCGTAGACGAAGAAGTAGCCGTCGGTGCCGTAGTCCTGGGCCGCCAGCAGCTTGAGTGCCTGGGCGCGTGCGGCGCCCTCATCGGCCTGGCCGGCGCTGGCTTCATAGAGCGGCTGGATGGTGCTGGCCGCCAGGGCCACATAGTTGCGCAGCTCGGCGCGGCGGGCGTCCATATAGGCGCGCTCCACCAGGGCGTGCTCGCGGCGGGCCAGGTCTTGCTCCTGCTGGCGCACCGCCAGCGCGATCAGCACCAGGGAGGCCAGCAGCGGCAGGATGGCGAGCAGAAGGATCTTGGTTCTCAGGCGCATGGCGGGCATGGGGCCGCCATTGTCGCGCCAAGCCGGGTTCTGGCCCCGGCGCGGGGACTCAGTCCTGGGAATCTTCGTCCGCGCTGTTGTCGACGAGGCGGTCGAAGTCGGCAGCGCCGGCAATCGCCTTGGGGATCAGGGGCTTGTCCAGCGGGCGATAGACCCGGCTGTGCAGGCGCTTGAGGCGCTCGGAGCGTTCCACGGCCTGGCTGACCTGCTCGGGATCGAGCAGCATGGCGAAGGGATGCGGGGTGAGCTGGGTGTGCAGACGCATGGTGGTGGACTCCTTGTGCTTGGACTCCACTGTAGGCAGACCCGCCCGGGCGGCCCAGTCGGCCCGGTCCCAAAGCGCGTGTCGGATTTCTTCCTAGGGCTTGTCAGCCGCGGCACGCAGCTGGCGGGCCAGGCGGTCGCGGCCGGCGCGCTCGGCGAAGTCGGCCGCGGTCTGTCCCTGCTCATTGCGCAGCCGCGCGTCGGCGCCGGCCTTGAGCAGGCGCTCGGCGCTGCTGATGCCGCCATAGCCGGCGGCCAGCATCAGGGGTGTGCTGCCATTGGGCGAGCGCGCGTCGATCTCGGCGCCCTGCAGCAGCAGCCAGTCCACCAGGCCCTCGTCGGGGCCGCTGCAGGCGTAGTGCAGCGGGGTCCAGCCCGGGCGGTTGACGGCGGCGCCGCGCTTGAGCAGGGCCTGGGCCCAGTCCAGGCGGCCGCGCAGGGCGGCCAGCATCAGCGGGGTCTCGCCGGCCGGGTTGGCCAGGTTCACATCCAGCCCCGGGTGGGCCATCAGGCTCTTGAGCGCCTTCTCGGACTCTTCCTTGAGCGCGATCAGCAGGGCGGTCTGGCCACGCTCGTCGCGGGCATTGGGGTCGGCCCCGCGCAGCAGCAGGGTCATTGCGCGGTGGCCGTCGTCGCGGCGCGCGGCCCAGATCAGATCGCCATTGATCGAGTCCGCCCGTGCCGGACTCAGGCCGGCGGCCAGGGCCAAGCTCAGGCTCAGGGCCAGAAGACCGCGCCGGCTCAAGGGCTTGATCCGCATGGCGCCCTGCCCTTCAGCGCAGGCCGAAGAGCCGGCGGCTGTTGGCGCTGGTGGCCTCGGCCACGGCTTGCACGCTCAGGCCGCGCAGCTCGGCGATCTGGGCCGCCACATGGGGCACATAGGCGGGCTCGTTGCGCTTGCCGCGGAACGGCTTGGGCGCAAGATAGGGCGCGTCGGTTTCCACCAGCATGCGCTCCAGCGGCACGGTCCTGGCGATGGCGCGCAGCTCTTCCGATTTGGGGAAGGTCAGGATGCCCGAGAAGGAGATGTGAAAGCCCAGATCCACGGCGGCGCGGGCCACCTCGGCCGTCTCGGTGAAGCAGTGGAACACGCCCACGCGGTCGCCGCCGGCGTTCTCCTCGCGCAGCAGGCGCAGCGTGTCTTCGCTGGCGCTGCGGGTGTGCACCACCAGGGGCTTGTCGCAGCGCTGGGCCGCGCGGATATGGGTGCGAAAGCGCTCGCGCTGCCACTCCATATCGGCCACGCTGCGGCCGTTCAGTCGGTAGTAGTCCAGGCCGGTCTCGCCGATGGCCACGACCTTGGGATCCTGGGCGCCGGCCAGCAGCTCCTCGACGCTGGGCTCGTGCACATCCTCGTTGTCCGGGTGCACGCCGACCGTGGCCCAGAGCGGCTCATGGGCCGCGGCCAGGGCCCGCACCTGGGGGAACTCCTCCATGGTGGTGCAGATGCAGATGGCCTGCTCCACGCGGGCCTGCTGCATGGCGGCGAGCAGTTCGGGAAGCTGGGCGCTGAGCTCGGGAAAGCTCAGATGGCAATGGGAGTCGATGAACATGTCACTGCAGACAGCCGCCACACGTCGGACGCGAAGCCCGACGCGGCCGGCCTCAAATGGTTTGGGTGGGCTTAGCCGAGGAGATCATGGTGCCCAGCATCTCCTCGATCTTGAGCTTGATGAGGCGGTGCTTCTCGTCGCCGGGGAAGCGCACGCCCACGCCCTGGGTGCGGCCGCCCGAGGCATTGGCCGGGGTGATCCAGCCCACCTTGCCGGCCACCGGATAGCGCTGTGGATCATCGGGCAGGGAGAGCAGCAGGTAGATGTCTTCGCCCAGGCGGTACTCGCGGTTGGTGGGCACGAAGAGGCCGCCGTCCGAGAACATGGGGATGTAGGCCGCATAGAGCGCGCCCTTCTCCCGGAACACCAGCTGGATCACGCTGGGACGGGCACCGGCCGCGGCCAGGGCAGCGGCTTGGGGTTTGGCGGGCAGCTCACTCATAGAGGCACGAGTTTAGCGAATGCCCGACAAGCGTCCCGCGACATATGTCGCATCCCCTGCGGCGGACACGCCCTCATCCACCCCGCGCAGCGGGCCGGGCCGGATGCAGGGCCGCCTGGCCTTGCAGCAGCAGCGACTCCAGCAGCAGGCCGGCATTGAGCGGGTGCTCGGCATGGCGGGCGGCCTGCTGCAGCACCCGGCTCCAGGCCGTGACGGCGCTGGCCACCGGGTTCTTGGGCAGGCTGCTTGCCGGGAAAAAGCGCGGCGCGGCGCCATGGGCCAGGCACAGCAGATCGTGGGCCAGGCGTTGCAGGGCGTCGATGGCGCGGGGCACGGGCCAGTCGGCAATGGCCGCCACCTCGCCACGCGCCAGCCGGCCCGGCAGGGCCAGCCAGGTTGCGGCCTTGAGCCCGTCCTGCGCCCAGTCCAGGGCCTGCTGGGGGCGACCGCCGGCGGCCGCCAGCAGCACCTCGGGCTGGTCCACGCCGCGGGCGGCCAGCCAGTCGCGGGCCTGGGCCGCGTCCGGCAGGCCCAGGGGCACGGGCTGGCAGCGGCTGCGTATGGTGGGCAGCAGGGCCTGGGGCGCCATGCTGGCCAGGGCAAAGCGCAGCGCACCGGCCGGCTCCTCCAGGGTCTTGAGCAGGGCATTGGCGGCCACGGTGTTCAGGGCCTCGGCCGGGTAGACCACCACCACCTTGGCACGGCCGCGGGCCGGCGTGGTCTGGGTGAAGCCCAGCATGGCGCGCACCGCATCGATCTTGATCTCGCGGCTGGGCTTGCTCTTGCTCTCCTTGCCTTCCTTGCCCTCGGCTTCTTCGGCGGCCCAGCCCAGGGGCTCGCGCAGCGCGTCGGGCAGCAGGATCTGGAAGTCGGGGTGGGTGCGCGACTGGAAGAGCTTGCAGCTGCCGCAGTGGCCGCAGGCGCGGCCGTCGGCCGGGCGGGCCTCGGGCGCGGCCTCGCAGAGCCAGGCCTGGGCCAGCAGCAGGGCCAGGTCGAACTGGCCCACGCCGGCCGGCCCCTGCACCAGCAGGGCGTGCGAGCGCGCATGCGCCAGGGCCTGGGCCAGGGGCTGGGCCAGCCAGGGCAGATCGAGCGCGTCCATCACCAGCCCCGCGCGTCCAGGGCCGCGGCCACCTGGGCCGCCACGCTGGCGATATCGCCGCTGGCGTCGATGCGCACAAAGCGCTGCGGCGCGGCGGCGGCGCGCGCGGCATAGCCGGCGCGCACGCGGTTGAAGAAGTCCAGGTCCTGCTGCTCGAAGCGGTCGGCCTCGCGGGCCGCGGCGCGGCGCTGGGCGGCCTGCTCGGCGGGCAGATCGAACCACAGGGTCAGATCGGGCTGGCGGCCCTGCAGCACCCACTGCTCCAGCGTGGCCAGCACCTGCAGGTCCATGCCGCGGCCATGGCCCTGGTAGGCAAAGCTGGCATCGGCAAAACGGTCGCAGACCACGGTCTGGCCCGCCGCCAGGGCCGGTTCGATGACCTTGACCAGATGGTCGCGCCGGCCGGCGAAGACCAGCAGGGCCTCGGTCAGATGGTCCATGCCCTCGTGCAGAAAGAGGCCGCGCAGGGTTTCGGCCAGGGGCGTGCCGCCGGGCTCGCGGGTGTTGAGCACCGTGGCGCCGCGCTCGCGCAGGCGCGCGCTCACCGCCTCGAGATGGGTGGACTTGCCGGCACCGTCGATGCCTTCGAAGCTGATGAAACGGGCGTTGCTGCTGCTCACGGGAGGATGGGCGACGGCTACTTCTGGCCGCGCTGGTATTTGTTGACGGCGCGATTATGCGCGGCCAGGTCTTCGCTGAACTCGCTGCTGCCGTCGCCACGGGCGACGAAGTACAGGGCGCGGCTGGGCGCCGGGTGCAACGTGGCCTGCAGCGAGGCCAGGCCCGGCATGGCGATGGGCGTGGGCGGCAGGCCGCCACGGGTGTAGGTGTTGTAGGGCGTGTCGGTCTGCAGATCGCGCTTGCGCAGATTGCCGTCGAATCCCTCGCCCAGGCCGTAGATCACGGTGGGGTCGGTCTGCAGCGGCATGCCGATCTTGAGCCGGTTGATGAAGACCGCAGCCACCAGGCCCCGATCCGCCGGGGCGCCGGTTTCCTTCTCCACGATGGAGGCCAGGATCAGGGCCTCGGCCGGGCTCTTGAGCGGCAGGCCTTCCGCGCGGCCGGCCCAGGCGCTGTGCAGGCGGCGCTGCATGGCGGCATGGGCGCGCTTCATCACGGTGAGATCGCTCACGCCGCGGCTGTAGGCATAGGTGTCGGGGAAAAAGGCGCCCTCGGCCGGCCAGCCGGGGCTGCCCAGGGCGGCCATCAGCTCGGCTTCACTCAGGCCTGCGGTGCCTGGCTTGAGGTTGGGCGCCTTGGCCAGGGCGGCGCGGAACTGGCGGATGTTCCAGCCCTCGATCAGGCGCACGACCTCCAGCACCTCCTCGCCCTTGACCATCTTGTCCAGCAGCTGGCGCGGCGTGATGCCCTGGTGCACCTCGTAGCTGCCGGCGCGGATCTGGCGCGCCTGGCCCGACCAGCGGAACCACTGGTAGAGCAGGCGCGCATCGGTCTGCACGCCCGCGCCCACCCAGCCCTGGGCCACCTGCTGGGGCGAGGTGCCGGGCTCGATGGACAGCTCCACCGAGGCCTGGGCCAGGCTCAGGGGCTGCTGCAACCACCACCAGGCCGCGCCGGCCGCAGCGGCCACGGCCAGGACGCCCAGGGCCAGCAGGCCGGCCAACCAGCCCAGCAGGCGGCCGCCCTGGCGGCGGCCTGCGTGGCGCTTCCCATGCTTTGTTGTTCTGCGAGACAAGACCCGAAGCCCTCTAGGTGATGCGGGCGCTGATGATAATCGGGGCATGAGTGAGATCTCCCCCACCCCAGAATTTCAAACCGCAGGCGGCGCCCTGCGCCTCGCCGACTGGGGCGTGATGCGCGCCCAGGGCGAGGAAGCGGCCAAGTTCCTGCATGGCCAGCTGACCCAGGACACCGTGCTGCAGACGCCCGCCCAGGGCCGCCTGGCCGGCTACTGCTCGCCCAAGGGCCGGCTGCTGGCCCTGATGCTGGCGATCAAGACCGGGCCCGAGGAGCTGCTGCTGCCCCTGCCCGCCGAGCTGCTGCCGGCCACGCTCAAGCGCCTGTCCATGTTTGTGCTGCGCGCCAAGTGCAAGCTCAGCGATGCCAGCGCCCAGCTGGCGGTCTGGGGCCTGGCGGGCGAGACGGCGCGGACCTGGCTGGGCGCGGAGGCGCCGGCCGAGGTCTGGGGCGTGAGCCGCCGCGGCGAGGCCGCCTGGGTGCTGCGCCTGCCCGACGCCGGCACGCCGCGCTTCCTGCTGATCCAGGCCAGCGAGGCCGAGGCCCCCGCCCTGCCCGCCCTGGCGGCGCAGGACTGGGCCTGGCTGGAGGTGCAGTCCGGCCTGGCCTGGGTGCGCCAGCCCACGGTGGAGCAGTTCGTGCCCCAGATGCTGAATCTGGAGCTGCTGGGCGGCGTGAACTTCCAGAAGGGCTGCTACCCCGGTCAGGAGATCGTGGCCCGCAGCCAGTACCGCGGCACGGTCAAGCGCCGCACCTTCCTGTTCAGCAGCGAGGGCGAGGCGCAGATCGGCCAGGAGCTCTTCCACAGCGCCGATCCCAGCCAACCCGCGGGCCTGGTGGCGGCGGTGGCACGCCGCGAGGGGCGCAGCCTGCTGCTGGCCGAGGTCAAGCTGGCGGCGCTGGAGGGCGGCAGTCTGCACCTGGGCGCGGCCGAGGGCGCTGTGCTTGAGCCCCAGGCTCTGCCCTACAGCGTGGGCGAGCCGCAATGAGCACGGGTATGCCCGAGCTCTTCGTCTACTACCGGGTGCGCGCCGACCAGGTGGCGGCGGCTCGGGCCGCCTTCGAGGCCGCCCGGGCGGGCCAGCCCCTGCGCCTGCTGCAGCGCTGCGATGCCGACCCCAGCCTGCAGACCTGGATGGAGGTCTACCCGGCCGCCCAGGCGGGTCTGGAGCCTGCGGTGGCGGCGGCCATGGGTCCCTTTGTGCAGGGCCTGCGCCACCGCGAGGCCTTCGAGCCCCTGATCGGCTGAGCCCGCCCCGCGCGGCTCAGAGGGCGCGCACCATCTCCACATGGCCGATGCCGGCCTCCTCGAACACCGGGCCGCGGCGCTGGAAGCCGGCCCGGGTGTAGAAGCCCTCGGCCGAGAGCTGGGCATGCAGCAGCACCTCGCGCTCGCCGCGCTCGCGGGCCGCGCGCATCAGGGCCTCCAGCAGCTCACGACCCACGCGGCTGCCGCGCAGGCTGGCCGAGACCGCCATGCGGCCGATCTTGGCCACGCCCGGCACATGTTCCAGCAGGCGGCCGGTGCCCAAGGGGCGGCCCAGGCGGTTGTAGGCCACGGCGTGCAGGCAGGCCGCGTCCGCGCTGTCCCATTCCATCTCGGCCGGGATGCCCTGTTCCTGCACAAAGACGGCCTGGCGGATGGCGCTGGCGTCCTCGCCGAGGGCGGCCCAGTCGCCCAGACGCACCGCCACCATGGGCTCGCCACGCTCAAAGCCCAGCAGCAGCTCGCGCAGCGCGGCCGGCACCGGCAGGGGGCGGCGCTCCTGGGCATGGGCGAAGACATAGACCATCTCGGCATGCACCAGGCATTGCTCGGCACGGAAGACCGCGCAGCGCAGGGTGATGGAGCTGTTTCCCACGCGCTCACAGCGCACGCCCACGTCCAGCTGCTCGTCGTAGCGGGCGGCGTCCAGGTATTCCAGCGTGGCCTTGCGCACGAAAAGATCGCCGCCCAGCGCGGCCATGGTCTGGGCATAGGGCAGCGCGAGGGCTCGCCAGTAGGCGCCGACCGCGGTGTCCACATAGGTGAGATAGTGCCCGTTGAAGACGATGTGCTGGGCGTCGATCTCGGCCCAGCGCACGCGCAGGCGCTCGAAGCTGCGGAACTCGGCGCGGCGCGGCACGCCGGCCGCGGGCGGATTGCTGGCAAGAGTCATCGCGCGAAAGCCTCCTTCAGGGCTTGGCCGCAGGCCTCCAGGGCCTGCAGCGCTTCGGGGATCTGGCGCCCCATCTTGATGAAGTCGTGGGTCACGCCGCGGTAGAGCTCCAGCTGCACCGCGTTGCCGGCCGCGCGCAAGGTGTCGGCATAGGCGATGCCCTCGTCCACCAGCGGATCACACTCGGCAAGCACCAGGCAGGCCGGGGCCAGGCCGCTGTGGTCCTCGGCCTCCAGCGGGGCGAAGCGCCAGTCGCGGCGGTGCTGGTGCTCGATGTAATGGCTGAAGAACCACTCGATGCCCGCGGCATCCAGCAAGAAGCCGTTGGCAAAAAGCTTGTGCGAGGGCGTGTCGGCATGGGCCGTGGTGCCCGGCGTGATGAGCAGCTGCAGGACCAGGGGAATGCCCAGCTCGCGCGCATGCAGGGCGCTCACCGCGGCCAGGGTGCCCCCGGCGCTGTCGCCCCCCACGGCGATGCGTGCCGGGTCCAGACCCAGGGTCTGGGCCGAGGCGGCCAGCCAGCGCAGCACGGCCCAGCAGTCATCCACCGCGGCCGGAAAGCGGTGCTCCGGCGCCAGGCGGTAGTCCAGCGAGATCACGGCTGCGCCGCTCCTGAGCGCCAGCTGGCGGCACAGGCTGTCGTGGGTCTCCAGGCTGCCGATGGTGAAGCCGCCGCCATGGAAATAGAGCAGCACCGGCAGGCCGGCCTCCGTGCTGGGGGCGTAGAGCCGGGCATTGAGACAGCCCTGCTCGCCGGGCAGCCGCAGGTTCTCCACCCGCGGCAGGGGCGCGCGTGGCAGGTCCAGGATCTCGGCGCCCATCAGGTAGGCGATGCGGGCCTGCTTGGGGCTGAGGCTGTGGAAGGCGGGACGGTTGGCGCGGTGGATGCGCTCCAGGACACCGGCCATGCGCGGTGTCAACAAGGTGCTACTCAAGAAAGGCTCCAGGGCTTAGGCTCGCGCCATCAAACGAGTCGCGATTTTGACCCAGAGAGGGATGCCCATGGCCTTGATCCAGTACCTGACCCAGATCCAGCTCGCGTCGGGCGCAGCGCGGCTGCTGCCCCAGGAGTGCGAACGCGTGGGCATGCGACGCCCCCTGGTGGTGACGGATGCCGGCGTGCGCGCGGCGGGTGTGCTGGATCAGGCCCTGCAGGGCTTTGGCCCCGCGGCCCAGGCCCTGGCGGTGTTCGATGCCACACCGGCCAATCCCACCGAGGCCGCGGTGCGCGCCGCGGCGGCCCTGTTCCGCGAGCGCGGCTGCGATGGCCTGATCGCCATCGGCGGCGGCTCCAGCATGGACCTGGCCAAGGGCGTGGCCATCGCCGCCACCCATGAGGGCCCGCTCAAGACCTATGCCACCATCGAAGGCGGCAGTCCGCGCATCACGGCCGCGGTGGCGCCGCTGATCGCCGTGCCCACCACGGCGGGCACGGGCTCCGAGGTGGCGCGTGGCGCCATCATCATCGTGGACGATGGCCGCAAGCTGGGTTTCCACAGCTGGGAGCTGCTGCCCAAGGCCGCGCTCTGCGACCCCGATCTGACCCTGGGTCTGCCGCCCCTGCTCACCGCCGCCACCGGCATGGACGCCATTGCGCACTGCATGGAGACCTTCATGTCGGCGGCCTTCAATCCGCCGGCCGACGGCATTGCGCTGGAAGGCCTGCGCCGGGGCTGGGCGCATATCGAGCGCGCCACCCGGGACGGGCAGGACCGCGAGGCGCGGCTGAACATGATGAGCGCCAGCATGCAGGGCGCCATGGCCTTCCAGAAGGGCCTGGGCTGCGTGCATTCGCTCAGCCACAGCCTGGGCGGCCTGAACCCGCGTCTGCACCATGGCACCCTCAATGCCATGTTCCTGCCGGCGGTCGTGCGTTTCAACGCCGCCCACGCCAGCCTGCAGCAGGAGGGCCGGCTGCAGCGCATGGCCCAGGCCATGGGCCTGGCAGACTGCGACCGCGAGGGACGGGCCATCGCCGAGGCCCTGCGCGCCATGAACGCTCGCCTGGGCCTGCCCACGGGCCTGGCCGCCCTGGGCGTGGCGGAGTCGCAGTTCGAGGCCATCATCGAGCACGCCCTGCTGGACCACTGCCACAAGACCAACCCGCGTCTGGCCAGCGTCGAGGACTACCGCGCCCTGTTGCGCGAATCCCTGTGAGCGCGCGCAGCCCGATATGAAAAAGCCCGCGGCTTGTGACCGCGGGCCGGGAGCCGCATCGAGAGCTTGACGCGGCGATGGGGTAGCTTGTGCGCGGCGGCCGCCGGGACCGCCGCTTTCAGCCTCAGCCGTGCTTGGCGTCGAAGAACTGTTCGTCTTCGGTGGAGCCCTTGAGCGCGGCGGTGGAGGCCTCGGCCTCGATGGTGGTGGTCACGGCGTCGAAATAGCCGGTGCCGACTTCGCGCTGGTGCTTGGTCGCGGTGTAGCCGTTGACCTCGGCGGCGAATTCCGCCTCCTGCAGCTCCGAATAGGCGGCCATCTGGCGATCCTTGTAGCCGCGGGCCAGTTCGAACATGCCGAAGTTCAGCTGGTGGAAGCCGGCAAGCGTGATGAACTGGAACTTGTAGCCCAGCGCACCCAGCTCGCGCTGGAATTTGGCGATCGTCGCGTCGTCCAGGTTCTTCTTCCAGTTGAACGAGGGCGAGCAATTGTAGGCGAGCAGCTTGCCGGGGAACTTGGCGTGGATGGCGTCGGCAAAGGCCTTGGCAAAGGCCAGGTCGGGCTTGCCGGTTTCGCACCAGATCATGTCGGCGTAGGGGGCGTAGGCCAGACCGCGGCTGATGGCCTGATCCAGACCGTTGCGGGTGCGGAAGAAGCCTTCCACGGTGCGCTCGCCGGTGCAGAAGGGCTTGTCGTTGTCGTCCACATCGGTGGTGACCAGGTCACCCGCCTCGGCATCGGTGCGGGCCAGCAGCACGGTGGGCACGCCCATCACGTCGGCGGCCAGGCGGGCGGCGACCAGCTTGGCCACGGCCTCACGGGTGGGCACCAGCACCTTGCCGCCCATATGGCCGCACTTCTTGGCGGCAGCCAGCTGGTCTTCGAAATGCACGCCGGCGGCACCCGCGTCGATCATGGACTTCATCAGCTCGAAGGCGTTCAGCACGCCGCCGAAACCGGCCTCGGCATCGGCCACGATGGGGGCGAAGAAGTCGGTGTCGTTCTTGCCTTCGCTCCATTGGATCTCGTCCGCGCGCTTGAAGGTCGAGTTGATGCGCTTGACGACCTTGGGCACCGAGTCCACCGAGTACAGCGACTGGTCGGGGTACATCTCGCCATTGCTGTTGGCGTCACCGGCGACCTGCCAGCCCGAGAGGTAGATGGCCTTCAGGCCGGCCTTGACCTGCTGCATGGCCTGGTTGCCGGTCAGGGCGCCCAGGGCATTGATGAAGGGCTCGGTATTGACCAGGTTCCACAGCTTCTCGGCGCCGCGCTGGGCCAGGGTGTGCTCGATCTTGATCGAGCCGCGCAGGCGGACGACGTCGGCGGCGGTGTAGCCGCGCTTGATGCCCTTCCAGCGCGGGTTTTCGGCCCAGTCCTTCTCGAGGGCGGCAATCTGCTGTTCGCGGGTCAGGGTGCTCATGGTCATGCTCCTACAGGGGTGGTTCGGAAGAAGAAAACTTCGCTGTCGATGGCTCTAAGCGTAGTCCTCCCTTCCCCGCTGCGGAAGTGTTATGTCTTATATAAGACTAAAAATTTAGACCATGAAAATCAACAACTTACAGAGTCAATTTCGAATCACGAAAAGCGGTTCACCATAATGAGAAAAATTGCGGCAGCGCAGCAAGCACTGTTTTCACGATCCGGAAGGGCTGTTCCGCATCGTGAAAATTCAGGACTCAGAGTCCGCCGACAAAGTAGCGCTTGAGACCGGCCAGCACCATCTCCACCGCGATGGCAGTCAGCACCAGGCCCATCAGCTTCTCGATGGCGGAAACCACCGAATCGCCCAGCAGCTTGCGGATGCGGTCGGCCAGGATCAGCACCACAAAGGACACGACCATGGCCGTGACCAGGGCGCCCACCCATTCGCCGATGCGCTCGGGCTGGCGCGAGGCCAGCAGCAGCACCGTGGCCATGGCGGAGGGGCCGGCCAGCAGGGGCACGGCCAGGGGGAAGATCAGGGGCTCGCGGCCGGGCTCCAGCCCATAGGCCGACTCACTGCTGCTGCCGAAGATCATGCGGATGGCAATGATCAGCAGGATCACGCCACCGGCCACCTCCAGCGAGCGCTCGGAGAGATGCATCAGGCGCAGAAAGGCGTCGCCCAGGAACATGAAGGCCAGCAGCACGCCGAAGGCGATGCCGACTTCGCGCGCGGCCACCAGCTTGCGCCGCGGCTTGGGCACGGCGCGCATGATGGAAATGAAGATGGGCAGGCTGCCCAGGGGATCCAGCACCAGCAGCAGCAGGATCAGGGCGGAGAGAAAACTATGGTCCATGGGCGCTATTGTCGCGCCCTGCCCTGCCGGACAATCCGGTCCTCATGGACAAGCCCACCCCCACCCTGGACGCGATCGACCGTCGCATCGTCGAGATCCTGCAGCGCAACGGGCGCTTGTCGAATGTGGATCTGGCGGCCGAGATCCACCTCTCACCGCCCCAGACCCTGCGGCGCGTCAAGCTGCTGGAGGAGCGCGGCGTGCTGCGCGGCTACCGCGCCCTGGTGGACCCGGCGCCCCTGGGCCTGGGCGTCACGGCCTTTGTGAGTCTGAACATCCAGGCCGGCGCCTTCGGCCGGGTGCGCGAGATCGAGGCCCTGATCCGCGACTTTCCCGAGATCCTGGAATGCCACACGGTCTCGGGCGACTGCGACTACCTGCTCAAGGTGGTGGGCAGCGACCTCAAGACCCTGTCCCAGTTCCTGGCGGACAAGCTGATGCAGGTGCCCGGGGTGGCTGACATCCGCTCCATGATCTGTCTGGAGGAGATCAAGCCCCCGGCCCCCTATCCCGTGCGCTGAAACTCACCCGCGCGGGTGATGGGCAGCATGGATGGCCTTCAAGCGCTCCCTCGCCACATGGGTGTAGATCTGTGTGGTCGACAAGTCGGCATGACCCAGCAGCAGCTGCACCGCGCGCAGGTCGGCGCCGTGGTTGAGCAGATGGGTGGCAAAGGCGTGGCGCAAGGTATGGGGTGAGAGCGGCGCGGTGATGCCCGCCGCCAGGGCATGCTTCTTCACGAGCGTCCAGAACATCTGGCGCGTCATGCCCTCGCCGCGCACGGTCACGAAGAGTGCGTCCGCGCGCTGGCCCTTGAGCAGGGCCGGCCGGGCCTCCTGCAGATAGCGCATCAACCAGCCATGCGCCTCCTCGCCAAAGGGCACCAGGCGCTCCTTGGCGCCCTTGCCGGTGATGCGCAGCACCGCCTCCTTGAAACCCACATGCACGCTCTTGAGCGTGACCAGCTCGCTCACCCGCAGGCCGCTGGCATACATTAGCTCCAGCATGGCGCGGTCGCGCAGGCCCAGGGGGGCTTCCACATCGGGTGCATTGAGCAAGGCCTCCACCTGGCCCTGGCTCAGGGTCTTGGGCACGCGCAGCGGCTGCTTGGCCGCGGCCAGGCGCAGGGTCGGGTCTTGCGTGACGCGCTGCTCGCGCAGGGCCCAGCGGTAGTAGCGCTTGAAGACCGAGAGCCGGCGATTGGCCGTGGTGGCGCGGCTGCTCGCGTGGCGCTCGCTGGCATAGGCCAGCAGCTGCAGCTCATCCGCCTGGTCCAGGCTCAGGCTGGGTACGGCGGCCAGCCAGTCGGCCAGCAGGGCCAGGTCGCGCCGGTAGGCGGCCAGGGTATTGGTCGAGAGGCCATCCTCCAGCCACAGCGCCTCGGCAAAACGCTCGATGGCCTGCTGGCTGTGCTGGCGCGGGAGGGTACTCATGCGGAAGGTCAGAAGATGAAACGAAAAAGGAGCGCCGCGGCGCCCCTTCATCATGCCTTGCGGCGGCTCAGTCCAGCTTGAGCTTCTGCTGCACGACCACCTGCTTGTAGATCTCGAACTCGGCCTTGGTCTGGGCCGCGAACTGCTCGGGCGTGTTGGCCACGATCAGGGAGCCGGTGTCCTCGATGCGCTTGCGCACATCCGGCAGCTCCAGGGTCTTCTTGACCGCGGCATTGACCTTGTCCACCACTTCCTTGGACAGACCCTTGGGGCCGTGGATGCCGTAGTAGGCCATGCGGTTCACCGGCTCCAGGCCCACTTCCTTGAAGGTGGGCACATTGGGCAGCACGGCCAGGCGGCTGGGCGCGGCCACCACGATGGGGATCAGGCGACCGTCCTTGATGAAAGGCAGGGCCGAGGGCAGGTTGTCGAAGATCATGGGCACCTGGCCGGCCACCGTGTCGTTCAGGGCCGGGCCTGCGCCGCGGTAGGGGATGTGCAGCACGAAGACGCCGGCCAGGCTCTTGTAGAGCTCCATCTGCATATGGCCGATGCCGCCGGTGCCCGAGCTGGCGAAGCTGTACTTGCCGGGGTTCTTCTTGAGCTCGGCGACAAAGCCCTTGTAGTCACGCGCGGGGAAGGAGGGATGCACCGCGATCACATTGGGCGTGGCCGCCACATTGATGATGGAGGTGAAGTCCGTCAGCGGGTTGTAGGGCGTCTTGGGGTTGATCGCCGGGTTGGAGGCGGTGGTGGAGACCGTGGCCACCCCCAGGGTGTAGCCGTCCGGGTTGGACTTGACGATCTCGTTGGCACCGATGATGCCGCCGCCGCCGGCCTTATTGTCGACGATCATCTGCTGGCCCAGGGCCAGATGAATCTTCTCGCCCAGCACGCGGGCCACGATGTCGGTGGTGCCGCCCGGGGCGAAGGGCACGACCAGACGCACCGGCTTGGCCGGATAGTTCTGCGCCATGGCCACGGGGCTCAGCAGGGCAGCGGCCGCCAGGGCCCCACAACGACGCATCCAGTTTCGACGGCTCATGGCCTTTCTCCTCTTGTAGCTGGGTGGATGTTCAGGTGTCCGCGCGATGCTAGCCACACAGACCTGGGCCCATGCTAGCGGAACTACGTAGGCCGTCCGACGGTCCCGCGGGCTGTCTATGCGCGCTCTGCGCCCGCCTGACGCGAGAGGGGCTCAGTCCGGCGAGCCGCCCAGCAGCCCGCTCTTGAGGCGCTTGTCCACCGGCCGCTCGCCCAGGAAGACCTTGAGCAGGGCCGTGTACAGCACCTCCCCGGGGACCACGGGGCCGGCCGGGCGGCCGTTGATGCTCAGCTGGGTGCCGCTGGCCGGCAGGTAGTCCATATTAATCAGGTCCCGGTTCTTGACCTTGCCCACGCCGCGCAGCTGGGCGATGAAGGCCGGCTGGGCCTCCTTCAGCGCGGCCTGCTCGGCCTCGGTGCAGTTGCGGGCGATGCCCTTGTCCACGGCCTTGACGAACTCCTCCGCCCCCACATCCAGCAGCATGTAGATCTGGATGCGCTTGGGGCCGGGCACGGCATAGGCCTGCTCCGGCGTGCTGGCGGTCTGCCCCAGATAGAGCGCGGCCAGATAGCCGCGGATGATGGCCACCGCGCGCTTGCCCACGCCATTGAGCTGCAGGCTGGCGCCGTCGAGCTGGATGCGGTCGGCAAAGTCATAGCCTTCGTAGCGTCGGGCCAGGGCCGGCGCGCCGACGCTGAGGCCCAGGGCCGTCACCAGCAGGGCACGGCGCAGGCGCGAGGGTTGGGTGTCCGCAAGCGCGGCGCGCGGGGCGGCTGGGCCATGGCTCATCATCAAACAGGCTCCTTCTACGGGTTTCTACCGGTGGCGAGAGCCTAACGCATCCGGGCTCCACCTCGCCGACCGGTGGCTTTGGCGATCATGAAGCGCAAGCCCGGATGGCACACTGCCGCCCCATGCCCGACCTCCTGCTCCTGCTGCCCGATGCCCTGCTGATCCTGGCGGGCTTTGTGATCTGCCGCTACACCCCGCTGGACCGGCCGATCTGGGAAGCCGCGGAGAAACTGGTCTATTACCTGCTCTTCCCGGTGCTGCTCTTCAACAGCATCGTGCGCACCCCGCTGCAGCCGGGCCAGACCTTGGCCCTGGGCGGCGCCGGCATGGCCGTGGTGCTGCTGGGCATGGGTCTGGCCTATGCGCTGCGGGCCTGGCCGGGCGTGGATGCGCGCGCCCATGCCTCGGGCGCTCAGGTGGCCTTTCGTTTCAACTCTTACGTGGCCCTGGCCCTGGCCGAGCGCCTGCAGGGCGCCCAGGGCGTGGCCTGGGTGGCCTTGCTGGTGGCCCTGTGCGTGCCCCTGTGCAATGTGGGTGCGGTGCTGCCCCTGGCCCGCCATGGCGGGCAGGGCCTGGCGCGCGAGCTGGCGCGCAACCCGCTGATCCTGGGCACCCTGGCGGGGCTGGCGGCCAATCTGGCGGGCCTGCGCCTGCCCGAGCCGGCGGCGCTCACCCTGCACCGCATCGGCCTGGCCGCCCTGCCCCTGGGGCTGATGGCCGTGGGGGCCGGTCTGCGCCTGGGCGCGCTGCGCGATGCGCCGGGTCTGGCCACCGCCCTGCTCGCTATCCGCCACGCCCTGCTGCCGCTCTTCGCCCTGGGCCTGGGGCGCTGGCTGGGGCTGCCGGACGGTCAGCAGCTGGTGCTGCTGATGTTTGCGTCCCTGCCCACGGCCTCCAGCTGCTATGTGCTGGCGGCGCGCATGGGCGGGCATGCCGCCTTCGTGGCCGGTCTCGTGACCCTATCCACCCTGGTGGGCATGCTCAGCCTGCCCTTCTGGCTGGCGCTCTGGCACAGACTGGGCTAGGGCCCAGTCGATGTGCTCGGCCAGCAGCGCGTCGGCCTGCGGCAACTGGGCAGACAGCGCCGCGCGGATATCGGCGTCATCATGCTGCCGCAGCGCATTGCCCAGGGCCACCGCGATATTGCGGCGCCAGCGGGCATGGCCGATGCGGCGTATGGCCGTGCCCTCAGTGCGGCGCAGGAACTCGGCCTCGTCCCAGGCCCAGAGCGTGAGCAGCTCGGCATCCCGCCAGGGCTGGCGCACCTCGAAGTCCGGCAGCAGGCTGCGCTGGGCAAACTTGTTCCAGGGGCAGGCCAGCTGGCAGTCGTCACAGCCGTAGATGCGGTTGCCCAGGGCCGGCCGGAGCTCCAGCGGGATGGGGCCGTCATGCTCGATGGTCAGGTAGGAGATGCAGCGCCGCGCGTCCACCCGGTAGGGCGCGATGATGGCCTGGGTGGGGCAGATGTCCAGACAGGCGCTGCACTGGCCGCAATGCGCACTCACGGGTTCCGAGAGCGGCAGGGGCAGGTCCAGATAGATCTCGCCCAGAAAGAACATGGAGCCATGCTCGCGATGCAGGGTCAGGGTGTGCTTGCCGCGCCAGCCGATGCCGGAGCGCGCCGCCAGCTCCACCTCCAGCACCGGGGCCGAATCGGTGAAGACGCGGTGGCCAAAGGGGCCGATGGCCTGGGCCAGTTTGTCCGCCAGCTGCTGCAGCCTTGCGCGCAGCACCTTGTGATAGTCGCGGCCCCGGGCATAGAGCGACACCTGGGCGCGCCGCGGCGAGCCCAGGCCCTGCCACTCGATGGCCTGCCAGTCCTCGGGGCTGTCGGCCGGGCGGTAGTCCATGCGGGCGGTCAGCACCCGCAGCGTGCCCGGCACCAGCTCGGCGGGACGCGCCCGCTTGAGCCCATGGGCGGCCATATAGTGCATCTCGCCGTGAAAGCCGGCCTCCAGCCAGGCCAGCAGACCCGGCTCGGCGCTGGCGAGGTCGATATCGGCCACGCCAATCTGTGAAAATCCCAGTTCACGCGCCCAGGCGCGCAGCTGCTGCATCAGCTGATCTGTATCGATGGTTTGCCGCGGAGCCCCGTTCATTTGAGCATTCTAGAAACCCGCCACCTGGTCTGGCCCGAGGAGGCCGCCACCCAAGCCTTTGCCGCGCGCCTGGCCGCGCTGCCGGCCCTGCGCGACGCGACGATAGAACTGCATGGCGGCCTGGGCGCCGGCAAGACCAGCCTGGTGCGCCATCTGCTGCGCGCACTCGGCGTGGCGGGCCGCATCAAGAGCCCCAGCTACGCGGTGCTGGAAAGCTATGAGCTGGCCGACTGGGGTGGCCAGGGCGAGGTCAGCCACTTCGACTTCTACCGCTTCAGCGACCCGCGCGAATGGGAAGACGCGGGCTTTCGCGAGATCTTCACCCGCCCCGGCCTCAAGCTCTGCGAGTGGCCCGAGAAGGCGGCCGGCATGCTGCCCGAGCCCGATCTGCGCCTGCACCTGGACATCCGCGCCGAGGACGAGGCCCGCCTGGTGCGCCTGGAAGCCTGCACGCCCCGGGGTCAGGCCTTGCTGCAGGGGAGCGTACCGGCATGAGCGCGAGTTCCCGCCGCCGCGCCCTGCGCCGCATGGGCAGCCTGGCCCTGCTGCTGCAGGCGCCCACCCTGGTGCGGGCGGCCAGCGCCGCCAGCATCGTGGCCGTGCGGGTCTGGCCCGCGGCCGACTACACCCGTGTCACCCTGGAGTCCGACCGCCCCCTGGCGGCCAAGCATTTCCTGGTGGAGGGCCCGGACCGCCTGGTGATCGACATCGACGGCCTGGAACTCAGCCCCGGCCTGCGTGAGCTGCTGGGCAAGATCAAGCCCGACGACCCCTTCATCGCCGGCGTGCGCGTGGGCCAGAACCAGCCGCGCGTGGTGCGCATCGTGCTGGATCTCAAGCAGGTGGTGGCGCCGCAGATCTTCACGCTGGAGCCGGTGGCCGCCTACAAGCACCGCCTGGTCTTCGACCTCTACCCGCAGCAGGAGCGCGATCCCCTGCTGGCCCTGATCCGCGAGAAGGAACAGGCCGAGACCCAGGCTGCGCAGGCGGTGCAGGACGCCCTGGGCGAGCTGATCGGCCGGGTGGACCGCCCCACGCTGCCGGCCGGCAGCCCGCCCCCGCCGGCACGCCCGGCCGCCAGTGCCCCACCGCCGCCGCTCAACACGCCGGCCCCGTCGCCCCCTCCGCCACCCCTGGCCATCAACCAGAACAAGCTGGACCGTCTGATCGTGATCGCCCTGGACCCTGGCCATGGCGGCGAGGACCCCGGCGCCATCGGGCCCAGCGGCCTGCGCGAGAAGGACGTGGTGCTGGCGGTGGCCCTCAAGCTGCGTGACCGCCTCAACAGCAACCCCAATATCCGCGTGATGATGACCCGCGACGGCGACTTCTTCGTGCCTCTGCACGAGCGGGTGCGCAAGGCGCGGCGGGTGCAGGCCGATCTCTTCGTCTCCATCCATGCCGACGCCTTCATCACGCCCCAGGCCCGTGGCGCCTCGGTCTTCGCCCTGAGTCAGGGCGGGGCCAGCAGCACGGCCGCGCGCTGGATGGCCGACAAGGAAAACCGCGCCGACCTGGTGGGCGGGGTCAACACCGTGGCCGTCAAGGACGCCGAGGTGATGCGCGCCATGCTGGACATGAGCACCGCCGCCCAGATCAAGGACAGCCTCAAGCTGGGCTCCGAGGTGCTGGGCCAGATCGGCAAGGTGGGGCGCCTGCACAAGAAGGCGGTGGAGCAGGCGGGCTTTGCCGTGCTCAAGGCGCCGGACGTGCCTTCCATCCTGGTGGAGACCGCCTTCATCTCCAACCCCGAGGAAGAGGCCAAGCTGCGCGATCCCGAGTACCAGACCCAGCTGGTGGAGGCCCTGGCCACCGGCATCGCGCGCTACTTCGCCAAGAACCCGCCGCTGGCGCGCCACCGCTCGCTCTAGCACCCGCATGCGGCCCTGGCCGCGGCAGGGATGCGGCCTTGTCCTACCCGGGACCAGGCCGCCTCGGTCTACGCTTGCGGCCATGGTGTATGACCCCGGCGCCCCGCTGATCCTGCTCTTCAATCCCGTCTCCGGACATGGCGATCCGCAGCAGACGCGCACCGCCATCGAGGCGGCCTGCGCCGCCGCGCGCCGCCCCCTGGTGCTGCGCCAGGTGGACGATCCGCAGCGCCTGCCCGCCCTGGCACGCGAAGCCGTGGCCCTGGCCCGGCGCGAGCGCGCCGTGGTGGTGGCGGCGGGTGGCGACGGCACGCTCAATGCCGTGGCTCAGGCCTGCGTGGGCAGCGGCTGTGCCTTCGGCGTGCTGCCCCAGGGCACGTTCAATTACTTCGGCCGCACCCATGGCATCCCCACCGAAACCGAGGCGGCGCTGCGCGTGCTGCTGAGCGAGCGTCCGCAGCCGGTGCAGGTGGGTCTGGTCAATGAGCGTCTCTTCCTGGTCAATGCCAGCCTGGGCCTCTACCCGGAGCTGCTGGAAGACCGCGAGGCCTGGAAGCGCCAGCTGGGTCGCAGCCGCCTCGTGGCCCTGGGGGCCGCCCTGAGCACCCTGCTGCGCGGCCATCGCCAGCTCCGCCTGGAGCTGGAGGCCGATGGGCAGCGGCAGCTGCTGCTGACCCCCACCCTCCTGGTGGGCAATAACGCGCTGCAGCTGGAGCAGCTGGGGCTGGCCGAGGCCACGGCCATCGACCAGGGCGCCCTGGCCGGCATGGCCCTGCGCCCGCTCTCGCGCCTGGGCATGCTGGGCTTGCTGCTGCGTGCGGCCTGCGGGCGCCTGGGCGAGGCCGAGGGTCTGCAGCGCTTTGCCCTGCGCGAGCTGAGCGTGCAGCGGGTCCGGCCCTTTGGCGCGCGGCGCATCAAGGTGGCGCTGGACGGCGAGATCGGCTGGATGGATCTGCCTCTGCGCTTTCGCGTGCTGCCCCAGGCCCTGCCCCTGATACGTCCGCCGGGCCTGGCCCCGGAGCGCCGCGCCGAACTCGGGGGGGCTGATGCGCCTGCTCCAGCTCTCTGACCCGCATTTCGGCACCGAGCAGCCCGCGGTGATGCAGGCCCTGCGCGAGCTGGTGGCCGAGCAGCGCCCCGAGCTGCTCCTGCTCAGCGGCGACATCACCCAGCGCGCCACGCCGGCCCAGTTCGAGGCCGCGCGGGCCTATGTGGATTCGCTGCAAGTGCCCGAGCTGCGCGTGCTGCCCGGCAACCACGACATCCCGCTGTTCAACCTGCTGCAGCGCCTGCGCCGCCCCTACCAGCATTTCAGCCGCGCCTTCGGCCCGCCGGAGGATGCCGTCTTCGAAAGCCCGGACCTGCTGCTGCTCACGCTCAACAGCAGCCGCTGGTACCGCCACAAGCATGGCGAGCTCTCCGAGGCCCAGATCGCCGCCACCGCCGCCCGCCTGGCCGCTGCGGCCCCGAGCCAGCTGCGGGCCGTGGCCCTGCACCATCCCCTGGTCGGGCCCAGCGAATACGACCGGCGCCACAATTTGCTGCGCGACCACCAGCGCGTACTGCAGTGCTGGGCCCAGGCCGGCCTGGATGTGCTGCTGGGCGGCCATGTGCATCTGCCGGCCCTGATGCCGGTGGCGGCCGGCCAGCCGCCGCGCCTGCTCTGGGCCCTGCAAGCCGGCACCGCGCTGAGCCGGCGCCTGCGCGGCGGCACGCCGAATTCGGTGAACCTGCTGCGCATCAGCCCCGGCCGCCGGGCGCTGGCCGAGCGCTGGGACCATGATGCGGCCCAGACCCGCTTTGTGCGGGTGCAGGCCCGGATCCTGACGCCCGATCCCCTGCAACTTCCCGTCTACTGATGCAAGAAGATCCCCTGATCGCCGCGGCCACCTGGGCCGGGCGCCATGCCCTGCCGCTTTACTTCACGGGCCTGGCCCTGCTGATGGGTCTGGGCGCCCTGCTCGCCCGCGCCCTCCTGCCCTGGGCACGGCCCCTGCTGCAGCCCGAGCCCGCCCTGCCCCGCCAGCCCCTGCCGGTGCGGCAGATGCTGCTGCTGAGTGCGGCGGGCTTTGTGCTGATCGTGTCGGCTGCCGGGCTGTTCGCGGAGATAGCCGAGCGCATCGCCCCCAGCGGCCGCCTGGCGCGCCTGGACGAAGCCCTGAGCCTGGCGATTGCCCAGCACACGCCGCGGGCCTGGCTCTGGGGCTTCAGCCTGCTCACCCATCTAGCCGATGTGCTGACGCTGAGCCTGCTGGGAGTGCTGGTAGCCGCCCTGCTGTGGCGCGCGCGCCAGCGCCTGCTGGCCCTGAGCTGGACCCTGGCCCTGGGCGGCAATGCCCTGCTGAACCCGGCGCTCAAGCGGGTGTTCGAGCGGGTAAGGCCGGTGCACGAGCATGGCCTGGTCAGCGAGGGCGGCTGGAGCTTTCCCAGCGGCCACAGCTCCGGCGCCATGGTGGCCTACGGGATGCTCGCCTATCTGGCCCTGCGCCTGCTGCCGCCGCGCTGGCATCTGCCGGCCCTGCTCGCGGCCCTGGCCACCGTCTTCAGCGTGGGCTTCAGCCGGGTGCTGCTGCAGGTGCACTTCGCCAGCGATGTGCTGGCGGGCTGGGCCTCGGGCCTGGCCTGGCTGCTGCTGAGTCTGCTCAGCGTTGAGTGGGGGCGGCGGGCGTGGCGCCTGCGCTCTGGCGGCTGGCACGCCAGCCGCCGTAGATCGCGATCAGGCCCGGGATGATGATCATGGCCCAGATGATCTTGCTCAGATGGGTCTGCACAAAGGGGATATTGCCAAACAGATAGCCCGCCAGGCACAGGCCCACCACCCAGATCAGGGCGCCCACCACGTTGTAGAGCGTGAACTTGGCGCGATCCATGGCCGCCACGCCGGCCACAAAGGGCGCGAAGGTGCGGATGAAGGGCATGAAGCGGGCGATGATGATGGTCACGCCGCCATGCTTCTCGTAGTACTCATGCGCCGCGTTGAAGGCCTTCTTGTTGAAGAAGCGCGACTGCTCCCACTGGAAGACCTTGGGGCCGAAGTAGCGGCCTATGGTGTAGTTCGTCTGGTCGCCCAGGATGGCCGCCACCAGCAGGATGGCAATGGCCAGGGGCAGGTTCATCACGCCCACGCCGCACAGCGCGCCCACCACGAAGAGCAGGGAATCGCCCGGCAGAAAGGGCATGACCACCAGGCCCGTCTCCACGAAGACGATCAGGAACAGCAGGGCATAGACCCAGGCGCCATAGGCCTGCACAAACTCGGCCAGATGGCGGTCCACATGCAGGATGAAGTCGATCAGAAAGGCGGCGAATTCCATGGCCGCGCATTATGGGGGCAGCACCGGGGCGGACTTCTTACAATCCGGTGATGATCGATGTGCCTGCCTCGCCAGCGCCGGCCCCGCGCCGGCCCATCCGCGAACTTCCCGATGAACTGATCAGCCAGATCGCCGCCGGCGAGGTGGTGGAGCGCCCGGCCTCCGTGGTGCGCGAGCTGGTGGACAACGCCCTGGACTCCGGCGCCCGCCAGATCAATATCAAGCTGATGGGCGGTGGCGTGCGCGCCATCGTGGTGGAGGACGACGGCTGCGGCATCCCGGCCGAGGAACTGCCCCTGGCGCTCAAGCGTCATGCCACCAGCAAGATCCGCGATCTGGACGAGCTGGAGGCCGTGGCCACCATGGGCTTTCGCGGCGAGGCCCTGGCCGCTATCAGCTCGGTGGCCGAGATGGCCCTGTCCAGCCGCTGCGAAGGCGCCCAGCACGCCTTCCGCCTGGACGCCCGCAGTGGCGAGCTGGTGCCGGCCGCCCGCTCGCAAGGCACCAGCGTGGAGGTGCGCGAGCTCTTCTTCAACACCCCGGCGCGGCGCAAATTCCTCAAGAGCGAAGGCACCGAGCTGGCCCACTGCCTGGAGGCCGTGCGCCGCCACGCCCTGGCCCGGCCCGATGTGGGCTTCACCATCTGGCACGAGGGCAAGCTGGTGGAACAGCTGCGCCCCACCCAGGTGGAGTCGCGCCTGGCCGATGTGCTGGGCACCGAGTTCCTGCGTGACAGCCGCCCCGTCTATGCCGAGGCCGGCCCGCTGCGCGTCTACGGCCGTGCCGGCCTGCCCGAGGCGGCGCGCGGCCGCGCCGACATGCAGTACGTCTATGTGAACGGCCGCTATGTGCGCGACAAGCTGATCGCCCACGGCGTGCGCTCGGCCTATGAGGATGTGCTGCACGGTCATCGCCAGCCCAGCTATGTGCTCTTCATCGACATCGCGCCGGACCGGGTCGATGTGAATGTGCACCCGACCAAGATCGAGGTGCGCTTTCGCGACGGCCGCGAGCTGCACCAGCAGGCCCGCTATGCGGTGCAGGATGCGCTGGCCGTCTCGCGCAGTGCCGAGGCGGCGGCCTCCGCCGAGCCGGTCGCGGCCCCAGCGCCGGCCCCCTACCCCGCCAGCTACCCTGGCGTGCGCGAGTCCAGCAGCCCACCGCTGTACGCCGGCACGCCCAGCTGGCACAGCAATACCCAGACCTCCCTGGGTCTGGCCGAGGTGGCCACGCTCTACGGCAGCCCCGCGGCGCCCGGGCTATCGGGTGCCTCCGCCTTCGCGGCTCCAGCGCCCGCACGCCCGGCCTCGGGGGGCTTCGCCGCGGCCCAGCCGGCCGCCAATGCGCCGCGCCTGGATGTGGGCCTGAGCGCCACGGCGGCAGCGCCCCTGCCCGAGGGTGACTGGCCCCTGGGCCGTGCCGTGGCCCAGATCCAGGGTGTCTATATCCTGGCCGAGAACGCCCAGGGCCTGGTGGTGGTGGACATGCACGCCGCCCATGAGCGCGTGGTCTATGAGCGGCTCAAGGCCAGCCTCGGCGCGGCCGCCATCGAGTCCCAGCCCCTCCTGATCCCGGTCACCTTCGCGGCCACGCCCCAGGAGATCGCCACCGCCGAGGCCCAGGCCGAGACCCTGGGCCGCCTGGGGCTGGACATCGCGCCGCTCTCGGCCAAGGTGCTGGCCGTGCGCGCCCGCCCCGCGGCCCTGGCCGGCGGCGATGTGGTGGAGCTGGCGCGCAGCGTGCTGGCCGAGCTGGCCCAGTACGACGCCAGCCACGCCATCGAGCGCGCCCAGCACGAGATCCTGGCCACCATGGCCTGCCACGGCGCCGTGCGGGCCAACCGCCAGCTCACCCTGGACGAGATGAACGCCCTGCTGCGCGATATGGAGCGCACCGAGCGCGCAGACCAGTGCAACCACGGCCGCCCCACCTGGCGCCAGCTCAGCATGCGCGAGCTGGATGCGCTCTTTCTGCGCGGCCGCTGAGGCGGGCTGCACCACGTGGGGGCGCGGCCCCGGCCGTCTGGTTCAGAATGGCCGCATGAGCCCCCTGCCCGCGCCAGCGCTCACGCGCGTCAGCTCCAAGTCCGATCAGCCGCCCGATGCGCTGCGGCGCCGCTGCCTCAGCCTTTGCGCGGGCCCGCTGCTGGCGGCGGCGGCCCTGCCCCGGCTGGCTGCAGCCTCCCAGGGTGCCGCACCGCGCCGCCTGCGCGTGGTGGCCCTGGACATGCCGCCCCTGATCATGAGCGAGGCACCAGGTCGGGCCGGCGGCGTGATCGTGGACGCCCTGCACCAGGTGCTGGAGGGCAGCGGCTTTGCGGCCCAGGTGGAGATCCTGCCCTGGGCCCGCGCGCTGCAGCGCCTGCGCCTGGGCGAGGCCGAAGGCATCATTCCCGCCTTCCGCACGCCCGAGCGCGAGCGGTGGCTGAGCTATCCGGGCGAGCCGCTCTACCGCTCGCCCATGGCCTTCTTCGGCAAGCGCGGCCGCGACTTTGGCTGGGACGGCCATCTGCAGAGCGTGCAGCGCCTGCGCTTCGTCAAGCTCAAGGACGGACTCTTTGCCGACGGCTTTGATGAAGCCGTGCGCCAGGGCCGGCTGCGCTGCGAGGAGGCGCTGAGCTTTGGTGCCGCCATGCGCATGGTCAACCAGGGCCGGGCCGACCTGGCCTGCGCCCCTTTGCTGCCGGGCCTGCGCGCCATCAGCCTGGAAGGGCTGGACGAGCGCCTGGCCGCGCTGGAACCGGCGGTGGAGCTCAAGGCCGGCTTTCTGGCCCTGCTGCGCCAGCCCGAGCTCAGCGAGCTGGCGCAGCGCATCACGCCCAGCATTGCGCGCCTGCACCGCAGCAGTCAGGTCCAGGCCTGGGTGGACGAATACCGCCGCCGCCAGTGGGCGCCCCGCCCCGATCCCGCCGGCGCACCGCGCAGCGGCCACGAGCCCGGTCCGCAGGATCCCGTGGCGCGTGGTCCAATATGGGGTTGACCCGGAGGGTTCGCCCTGCCGCGAAGGACACGATGGCCACGCTCAAACTCAAGAAATCCCCCGCCGGCGCCGCGCCGGCCTCACCGACCGACCGTCGCGCCCCGCTGCGCGGCAAGGGCCTGTCGCGCCCGCGCCCCACGCTGGAGCAGGCCCAGGCCGAACGCGCCGAGCGCCAGGCCAGCTTCGAGCAGCGCCGCGCCGCCGACGAGCAGCGCGATCGTCGCGACGGGCCGGGCGGCAGCCGGACGGCGCGCCCCGAGCGTGCAGGAGGCAAGAGCGGCTATGGCGCTCAGGCCGATCAGGGCGGGTACAGCGGGCGCAGTGGGCACAACGGCCCCAGTGGCCCCGCCACCAAATCCGCCCCCCGCAAGAGCACCGCGGGCGGCAGCTTCCGTCGTGAAGAGCCGGCCCAGGCACCGACCCGCCCGCGCGGCCCCGCGCCCGAGGCCGGCGCACCGCCGCGGCGCGACCAGCGCCGTGCCAGCGGCCCGCGCCCGCCCGAGAGTCAGGCCCAGCCTCGGCCGCGTCCGGCCCCTCGCCCCCGCGCCGAGGAGGGCGACAGCCCCGAGGGCGAGCGCCTGTCCAAGCGCATGACGGCCCTGGGTCTGGCCTCGCGCCGCGAGGCCGATGAATGGATCGCCGCCGGCTGGGTGCGCGTGGACGGCGAGCTGGCCGTGCTGGGTCAGCGCGTGGGCCCCGAAGCCCGCATCGAAGTGGACCCCGCCGCCCGCCAGGAGCAGGCCAAGCAGGTCACCATCTTGCTGCACAAGCCCATCGGCTATGTCTCCGGCCAGGCCGAGGACGGCTATGAGCCCGCCTCGGTGCTGATCAAGGCCGCCACGCTGTGGAAGGACGACCCGTCCGGCCTGAAGTTCCACGCCGGCCATGCGCGCGGCCTGGCGCCCGCCGGCCGTCTGGACATCGACTCCACTGGCCTTCTGGTGCTGACGCAGGACGGCCGCGTGGCCAAGCTGCTGATCGGCGAGGAGAGCAAGGTCGAGAAGGAGTACCTGGTGCGCGTGGAGTACCACGGCCAGGCCTCGCCCATGAAGGACTTCCCCGAGCAAGACCTGGCCCTGCTGAATCATGGCCTGGAACTGGACGGCGTGCAGCTCAAGCCCGCCAAGGTCAGCTGGATCAATGAGGACCAGCTGCGCTTCGTGCTGCGCGAGGGCCGCAAGCGCCAGATCCGCCGCATGTGCGAGCTGGTGGGGCTCAAGGTCGTGGGCCTGAAGCGGGTGCGCATCGGCCGCATCAATCTGGGCCATCTGCCCGCCGGCCAATGGCGCTACCTGGCGCCCTGGGAGCGCTTCGACTGATGTCTGCTGCTTCCACGACAGGCCCCAGCGGCCTGCCCGCCCGCCCCAGCCTGGGCTGGCAGGTGCTCGCCCTGGCCCTGCTGCTGGGCCTGCAGCCGGTGGGCACCGATCTCTACCTGCCCGCCCTGCCCGCCCTGCGCGCCGATCTGGGCGCCGCCATGTCGGCCACCCAGCTCACGCTCTCGGGTCTGATGCTGGCCTTCGGCCTGGGCCAGCTGCTGCTGGGCCCGGTCTCGGACCGCCTGGGGCGCCGTCCGGTGCTGCTGGCCGGGCTGAGCCTCTATGCCCTGGGCGGCGTGGGCGGTGCGCTGGCCGCTGATATCGGCTGGCTGGTAGCCTGCCGCGCCTTGCAAGGCCTGGGCCTGGCGGCCGCGGTGGTGGGCGCGCGCGCCATGCTGCGCGACTGGTTCGAACCCCATGAGGGCGCGCGCGTGATGGCCCGCGCCCTGGGCGGCCTGGGTCTGCTGGCCATGCTCAGCCCGCCCCTGGGCGGCCTGCTGGCGGCCACCCTGGGCTGGCGCTGGGCCCTGCTGGCCATTGCGCTGGTGGGCGCGGCGGCCCTGGCCGTGGTGGCGCTGCGCATTCCCGAAAGCCTGGCCCGCCGTGAGCCCCAGGCCCTGCAGCCACGCCGCCTGCTGGCCAACTGGACCCAGGTGGCGGCGCATCCGGGCTTTCGCGCCTACACCCTGCTCACCACCCTGGCCTACGGCACGCTCTACACCTTTCTGGCGGCCTCGGCCTTTGTCTTCATCGAGGTGCTGGGCCTGGGCCGCGGCAGCTACGGCCTGGTTGTGGGCGCGGGCGCCGGCGTCTATGTGCTGGGCACCCTGATCTGCCGCCGCTGGCTCGCGCGCCTGAGCCTGGCCGCCACCGCGCGGCGCGGCGCCCTCTTCACCGCCACCGGCGCCCTGGGCATGGGCCTGGCGGCCTGGGTGCTGCCGCCCTCGGTGCCGGCCCTGCTGCTGCCCCATGTCTTCATCATGCTGGGCCATGGGGTGCTGCAGCCCTGCAGCCAGGCCGGCGCCGTGGGGCCCTTCCCCCAGCTGGCCGGCACGGCGGCGGCGCTCTCGGGCTTTGCCTCGGCGGTGTGCGCCTTCCTGCTGGGCGGCTGGCTCAGCCTGAGCCTGGACGGCACGGTGCGGCCCATGGCCGCCACCATGGCGGTGCTGGGCGCGGGCGCGGCCCTGTGCGCCTGGACCCTGGTGCAGTCGCAGGCCCGCCTGCCGGCCGCGGCGGGAGCCCGCCCATGAGTAGCGCCATGACACTGCGCCCCATCTGCCTGGCCGGCCCCACCGGCTGCGGCAAGACGGCCGCCGCCCTGGCCCTGGCCCAGTACCTGCCGCTGGAAATCATCAGCGTGGACTCGGCCCTGGTCTACCGCGGCATGGACATTGGCACGGCCAAGCCCACGCCGGCCGAGCAGGCCCTGGCCCCCCATCACCTGATCGACATCCTGGACCCGCTGGACAGCTACAGCGCCGCCGAGTTCGCGCGCGACGCCCAGCGCCTGGCCGCCGAGATCCTGGCCCGCGGCCGCCTGCCCTTGCTGGTGGGCGGCACCATGCTGTACTTCAAGGCCTTGTTCGAGGGCCTCTCGCCCCTGCCCCAGGCCGACGAGGCCCTGCGCGCCGAGCTGGATGCCGAGGCGGCCCGCATCGGCTGGCCCGCCATGCATGCGCGCCTGGCCGAGGTGGACCCCATCACCGCGGCCCGCCTGGCGCCTGGCGATTCGCAGCGCATCCAGCGCGCGCTGGAGGTCTGGCACCTGAGCGGCCGCCCGCTCTCGGCCCTGCATGCCGAACAGGCCAAGAGCCCCGGCGTGGACTGGCCCCTGCTCTCGCTGGAGCCCACGGACCGCGCCTGGCTGCACCAGCGCCTGGCCCAGCGCTTTCAGCAGATGCTGGAGCAGGGCCTGGTGGCCGAGGTGCAGGGCCTGCGCGCGCGCGGTGACCTCAGCCCCGATCTGCCGTCCATGCGCTGCGTGGGCTACCGCCAGACCTGGGAATGCCTGGACGCCGGTGATCTGGCGCCCCTGGCCGAGCGCGGCATTGCCGCCACCCGCCAGCTGGCCAAGCGCCAGATCACCTGGCTGCGCAGCATGCCCCAGCGCCAGGTGATCGACTGCCAAAACCCCGAGGCCACCCTGCATGTGCTGGCCGCGGTGCACAAGCTGCTGACATGAACCCGCCCCGCCATCCGGTGCTGCAGGCCCGCGGCCTGGGCAAGCGTTACGGCGAGCTGCCGGTCTTCAGCGGCATCTCGCTGGAACTGCGCGCCGGCGAGCTGGTGGCTTTGCTGGGCGAGTCGGGCTGCGGCAAGTCCACGCTGCTGAACTGCCTGGCCGGGCTGGACAGCGTAGAGGCCGGCGAGGTGCGCCTGCTGGACCAACCCCTGAGCGCCCTGCCCGAGCCGGCCCAGGCCGCGCTGCGTCGCCGCGCCCTGGGCTTTGTGTTCCAGGCTTTCCATGTGCTGCCCCAGCTCAGCGTGGCGGACAACGTGGCCCTGCCCCTGCTGCTGCTGGGCCGGCCCGACGCGGCGCGGGTGCAGCAGCTGCTGGAGGCCGTGGGCCTGGCCGGACTGGGCGAGCGCGCGCCGCGCCAGCTCTCTGGCGGGCAGCTGCAGCGCGTGGCCATTGCCCGCGCCCTGGTGCACCGGCCGGCCCTGGTGCTGGCCGATGAACCCACCGGCAATCTGGACCCGCGCCACGCGGCCCAAGTGCTGGAGCTGCTGCGCGCCCAGTGCCGGCAGGAGGGCGCCGCCTGCCTGCTGGTGACCCATTCCGAACGCGCCGCCGCCAGCGCCGACCGCTGCCTGCGCATGGATGCCGAAGGTCTGCAGCCATGGTCGCCCTCGCCTCACTGACGCGCTGGCTGCGCGCCCTCTCCTGGCCCATGGCGCGGGCCCAGGCCGGGCGCCAGCTGCTGGCCCTGCTGGCCATCGCCCTGGGCGTGGCCCTGGCCTACGGCGTGCAGCTGCTCAATGACTCGGCCCTGGGCGAGTTCGAGGCCGCCCAGCGCCAGCTCACCGGCACGCCCGATCTGGTGCTGGCGGCCGAGGGCGGCGGCGCGCTCTCCGACGAATGGCCCGCCCGCCTGGCCGCCCTGCCCGGCGTGCAGCAGAGCGCGCCGGTGCTGGAGGCCACGCTCAATCTGCTGCCCAGCCGCCAGGGCCTGCGCCTGCTGGGGCTGGACGCACTGCAGAGCGCGCAGTTCCGCCCCGCCCTGCTGCCCCAGCCCTTTGTGGACCAGGCCGCCGACGCCGGCCCGCTGGCCCTGCTGGCGCCCGATGCCGTCTATCTGAACGAGGCCGCGCTGCGCCTGCTGCCCACGCCGCGGCCCAGCCACATCAGCCTGCGCTGGAGCGCCCAGGGCCAGACCCGCAGCGCCAGCCTGCGCCTGGCCGGGCGGGTGGAGGCGGCGGGCGCGCCCTTGGCCGTGATGGACATTGCCGGCGCCCAGGCCCTGCTGGGCCGTCTGGGCGAGCTGGACCGGGTGGAGCTGCGCCTGGCCGAGGGCGCCACGGCCCCGCCCCTGCCCGCCGGCCTCAAGGCCGTGCCGCCCGAGGCCGGACGGGGCGAAGACCTGGCAGCACTCAGCCGAGCCTACCGCGTGAACCTCAGCGTGCTGGCCCTGATGGCGCTGTTCACCGGCGCCTTTCTGGTGTTTGCCGTGCAGTCCCTGGCGGCCGCCCAGCGCCAGCCGCAACTGGCCCTGCTGGGCGTGCTGGGGCTTTCGGCGCGCGAGCGCTTTGCCCTGGTGCTGGCCGAGGCCGCCCTGCTGGGCCTGCTGGGCAGCGCCCTGGGCCTGCTGGGCGGTGCCGGCCTGGCGGCCCTGGGCCTGCAGCTGCTGGACGGCGATCTGGGCAGCGGCCTGCTGGGCGGCGGCGGGCAGAGTCGTTTGCACATCGAGCTGCTGCCCCTGCTGATCTACGGCGGCCTGGGCCTGGCCGTGGCCATGCTGGGCGCCATCGGGCCGGCCTGGCAGGCCCGGCATATGGCGCCAGCCCAGGTGCTCAAGGGCCTGGGCGCCGAGCTGCTGCCCGCACCGCCCGTCTGGCTGGGGCCGCTCCTGCTGCTGGCCGGCGCCGGCCTGGCCTGGCTGCCGGCCTGGGGCGGCCTGCCCCTGGCGGCCTATCTGGGCATGCTGTGCATGCTGCTGGGCGGCCTGCTCTGCGTGCCGCCCCTGGTGCGCGCCCTGGGCGCCCTGCTGCCGGGCCAGCGCCACGCCGGCCTGCTGCTGCTGCGCCAGCGTGCGCGCGAAGGCGCGGGCGAGGCTGCCCAGCTGCTGGCCGGGGTGCTGGTGGCTCTGGCGCTCTCGGTGGCCATGCTGGTGATGATCTACAGCTTCCGCGCCTCGCTGAGTCAGTGGCTGCAGCAGATGCTGCCGGCCGATCTGTACGTGCGCTCGGCCCTGCGCGGCGAGGCGGGCTTGCGCGCGCCACTGCCCGCCGAGTTCGTAGCTGCCGTGCAGCGCAGCGGCCTGGTGCGCGAGCTCCAGCCCCAGCGCAGCCGCCGCATCGCCCTGCCGCCCGCTGCCGGCGAGGCCCAGCCGCGCTGGATCACCCTGCTGGCCCGCCCCGTGCCGGACGAAAGCCGCCTGCCCCTGGTGGGCGAGCGCGCCAGCGCCCCCGCACCAGGCCTGCAGCCGCTCTATCCCAACGAGGCCTTGCGTGACCAGCTGGGCCTGCAGCCCGGCGCCCGCCTCAGCCTGCCCGGCCTGGGGCCGCAAGGCCAGGCGCTGGAGGGCTATGTGCGCGCCGTCTGGCGCGACTACAGCCGCCAGAGCGGCGCCCTGCTGGTGCCGCATGCCGACTACCTGCGCGCCAGCGGCGACGCCGAGGTGAACGAGCTCTACATCTGGCTGGCGCCGGGCGCCGAGCCGGGTGCGGTGCAGGCCGGCCTGCGCACCCTGGCCGGCGAGGCGCAGGACATCGAACAGGTCTCCAGCGGCGAGCTGCTGGCCATCTCCCTGCACATCTTCGACCGCAGCTTCGCGGTGAGCTACTGGCTGCAGGCCATTGCGCTGGGCCTGGGCCTGGTGGGCGTGGCGGCCACGCTCTCGGCCCAGGTGCTGTCGCGGCGGCGCGAGTTCGGCCTGCTGCGCCATCTGGGCTTCAGCCGGGCCCAGCTGCGCATCCTGCTGCTGGCCGAAACCGCGGTGCAGACCACGGCCGGTGCCCTGCTGGGCCTGGGCCTGGGTCTGGCCATCAGCGCGGTGCTGGTCTTTGTGGTGAACCCGCAGAGCTTCCACTGGAGCATGGATCTGGCCCTGCCCACGGCCCGCCTGGCCGCCCTGCTGGCCGCCACCCTGGCCGCGGCCCTGCTCACCGCCTGGCTGGCGGGCCGGCGCAGCCTGGGTCAGGATCTGCTGCGCGCGGTGCGGGAGGACTGGTGATGCGGGGCTTCATCATCAAGGGCATGAACCCACGCCGTGCGCTGCTGCAGCAGCTGGCCGCCCTGGGCCTGAGCACAGGCCTGGCGGGCACGGGCGCCTTGCTGCTGCCCCGGCCGGCCTTCGCGCTGGAGCGCCGGCCCTTGAGCTTTCCGCGCGACCATGGGGCGCATCCCGAGTCCGGCCTGGAGTGGTGGTACCTGACGGGCCTGCTGGCCGAGCAGGACTGGGGCGCGCCGCGCTGGGGCTTCCAGCTCACCTTTTTCCGCGTGCGGCATGGGGATGCCGCCGTGCAGCAGCACCCGAGCCGCCTCGCCCCGCGCCAGCTGCTGCTGGCCCATGTGGCGCTCACCGACCTGACGCGCGGCCAGCTGCAGCATGATCAGCGCGTAGCCCGCCTGGGCCTGGGCCATGCCCGCTACGCCGAGGCCGATACCGATTTGCGCCTGCAGGACTGGTGGCTGCGTCGTGAGCCGGCCGCAAGCGCGGAGGCCGGCGGCTCGCGCTACCGCGCGGCCTTTGGTGGCCAGCGCTTTGCCCTGCAGCTGGACCTGAGCACCGCCCTGCCGCCCCTGCTGCAGGGCGAGGCCGGCTGGTCCCGCAAGGGCCCCGAGCCCCAGCATGCCAGCCAGTACTACAGCCAGACCCAGCTCCAGGGCCAGGTCTTGCTGCGCGATCAGGAAGGCAAGACCCGGCCCTACCTCGCCCGCGCCTGGCTGGACCACGAGTGGAGCGACGCCCTGCTCGCCCCCGAGGCCCAGGGCTGGGACTGGATGGGCCTCAATCTGCAGGACGGCCGCGCGCTCACCGCCTTTCGCCTGCGCCGAGCCGACGGCAGCGAGCTCTGGAGCGGCGGCAGCCTGCGGGAGGCCGGGGGCGCCAGCCGCAGCTTTGCCCCGGGCGAGCTGCGCCTCAAGCCCCTGCGCGAATGGCGCAGCCCCGCCAGCGGCGCCCGCTACCCCTTGGCCTGGGCCCTGGACGGCCCAGGTTTGGGATCAGGCGGAGGCTGGCGCCTGGAAGCCCTGGCCGACGCCCAGGAAGTGGACGCCCGCGCCAGCAGCGGCGTGCTGTACTGGGAAGGCGCCGCCCTGCTGCGCAACGCCCAGGGCCAGGCCATCGGCCGCGGCTATCTGGAGCTGACGGGGTATGCGCAGAGGATGAGGGTGGGCTGAAAGTCGGCCGGCCTGTTCGGGCCTGACTGTCGGTGCCGGCGCCCATCCTTGCCACGGTCTTCGACTTCCAAGGTCGTGCTGCTGAATACTGCGCCAACAGCGATCCGCCGGGTGCTACCGTTTAAACAGAAATGCCAGCAAGGCCACCCAAGCCACAAAGCCGAGAACCAGTCCTGCCTTGATGGCCGACAAGTTGGCAAGCCACTTTGAATTTGGATGGAGCTTGCGCATTTCCATCAGCTCACGCCGAGCGAGGGCGGCATTCGACTCTCCCCGGTAGGGATGTCGGGGGAGATCTTTTGTCAAAGGAATGAAGGCCTCTCCGACAAGCACCATGCATCCCAGCGGATAGACAAAGCAGACAGCCAGGAATGAGCGCTCATCCATTCCGAGCTTGTGCAGCCAGATCGAGCCTGCAATCAAAGCGAAGGCCGAAAGAAAACAGAATGCACGCGTAGCGTTGGACATGAGGCTCAACGTTGAACCTGAGCCGCGAGCAGCGGCTTGCCGACGCGAGTCGGCTCATGCGACTGGTTGGGTGCCATCCGACTTAGAGGGTTCGTATCCTGTTCCGCCGCAATGGAAACAGTACTCAGAGAGGCCATTGAATCCGCCACACTTCGAACATAGCTTCTGGTACTCGCCGAGTTCAACAGCGCCTTGCAATTTCTCTGGAATAGTCTGTCGTTGAGCCATTCGCAACTTCACGGCACCTTTGTTCTTGCACACCGCACAGGTGAGCTCATCCAGGACATGGGCAGGTAGTTCGGCAACCAACTTCGGATTGAAACCGTGATTGAATATTTCAAGCTTCTGCTTCTTCTTAAGTCGCTCGGCAGTGATTTCAATCCATGACTGGCTCACCTGCGTGCCACGGCCGCAGTTGATGCAAACGGCAGTGTCGCCAGCACGCAGCGCTTTTGAATCATCTTTCGACATACCCGATTTTTCCCTGAACTGCACCTAACTAAGTTGCAAGCAGATCGTTAACGATATCTGCCCAATATTTGAGCACAGCGCCAGAGCGCCCTCACCACAGCCAAGGCCGCCAGCTCAAGCCCCGGCCTGCGCTCCCTCACGACTTCCTCACCACCCCCGCCGACCTCCCCGGCAGCAGCCCCGCCCCAGCGCGCACGCAGTTGCGGCCGGCGGCCTTGGCGCTGTAGAGCGCTTCGTCGGCCTCGGAGATGAGCTGGTCCAGGGTGATGTGGTGGTCGGCCAGGGCGGCCACGCCCAGGCTGGCGCTCACGGGAATCACGGCGCCCTCCCAGCGGAAGTCCAGGGCCTGTATGCCTTCGCGGATGCGCTCGGCCACGTCCAGGGCGCCCAGGGGATCGGTGTGGGGGAGGAAGATGATGAACTCCTCGCCACCAAAGCGGGCCAGCACATCGGCCTGGCGCAGGGTCTCGCAGCTGACCTCGGCAATGCGGCGCAGCAGCTGGTCGCCGCAGAGGTGGCCGTGACGGTCGTTCACCAGCTTGAAGTGGTCCACATCCAGCAGCAGCAGGGCGCAGGCGGTGTCGTAGCGGCGGGCGCGCGACCATTCGCGCTCCACCAGCTCCAGGAAATGGCGGCGGTTGAAGGTGCCGGTCAGCCCGTCGAGCGTGGCATGGCGGCTCATGCGCAGGTGGGCGCGGTCCAGGTGCTGGACCAGGCTCAGGAAGAGGTAGCCGAAGACGCTGGTGATGCCCAGGGCGCAGGCGCTGGCGCTCAGCGCGGCGATCAGGCGGTTGCCCTCGCCCAGCAGGCTGATCACGAGCTGGGAGATCAGCACCGAAAGCAGCCAGACGGCGCCCACCAGCAGGGCCAGGCTGCGCCCCAGGCCCAGGCGCTGCACCCAGCGGTTCAGGACGGGCAGCCAGGCGGGCTGTTCGGGGTCGTGCTGAGGCTGGGGCATCCGGGAACTTCTGTTGGGGGCGAGGCAGCCCTATTCGACCACAGGGCCGCCGCCGCGGTGCGGATCGGCCCTGGGCCACCCCCGCAAAAGAGGGGCGCGCCACCGGTTTCGGCGACGCGCCCCGCGCGAGGTGCAACAGATCGTGTGAGCGGGCGGGTGGCCGGCGGTGCCAAGCGCGCTAGCTAGCGCCCAGCCCGGCCGGCTGCCCTCAGTGCGCGCCCCCGGCGTCCACCGGCGCCCCTGCCATGCGGGCCGGGCGGCGGGTCAGCCAGATGCTGGCGATCAGCAGCAGGAAGAGCACGGCCGAGGCCAGGAAGATGTCGTCCGCAGCCCGGGTGAAGGCCTGCTGGTCGATCAGGCGGTTGATCTGGGCCAGGGCCTGATCGGGGCTGAGGCCGGCGGACGCCAGGCGGCTCAGGGTTTCGCCGGCCACCGGGTCGCCCTGCCCCAGGCGCTCCACCAGGTGGTGGTGATGCAGGGTGGCCCGGTTCTCCCACACCGTGGTGGAGATGGAGGTGCCCATGGCCCCGGCGGTGATGCGCACGAAGTTCGACAGACCGGCCGCCGCGGCGATGCGCTCGGGGGGAATGCCCGAGAGCGTCAGCGTGGTGAGCGGGATGAAGAAGAAGGCCAGGGCCGCGCCCTGCAGCACGGTGGGGATCATGATGGTGCCGAAATCGGTCTGCGGCGTGAAGTTGGAGCGCATGCCCAGCACCACGGCAAACATCACGAAGGCAAAGCTGGCCATCAGGCGCGGGTCGAAGCGCGACACGTTCTTGCCCACCACGGGCGAGAGCAGGATGGCCAGCAGGCCCACCGGCGCGAGCGCCATGCCGGCGTCGGTGGCGGTATAGCCCATCCATTGCTGCAGCCACAGGGGCAGCAGCACCACATTGCCGAAGAAGAGGCCGTAGGCCACCGAGAGCGTCAGCGCGCCGAACAGGAAGTTGCGCCGTGCGAAGAGGCGCAGGTCCACCACGGGGTGATCGTCGGTGAGCTCCCAAATCAGGAAGATCACGAAGCCCACCAGGGCCGTCACGCCCAGCAGCTGGATCTCGCCGCTGGCAAACCAGTCCAGCTCCTTGCCCTTGTCCAGCATCACCTGCAGCGCGCCCACCCAGATCACCAGCAGGGCCAGGCCCACGCCGTCGATGGGCAGCTTGGCCGTGGGCGTCTCGCGATCACGGTAGATGCTCCAGGTCAGGAAGGCGGCAATCAGGCCCACCGGCACATTGATGTAGAAGATCCAGGGCCATGAGACGTTGTCCGTGATCCAGCCACCCAAGAGCGGCCCCACCACGGGCGCCACCAGGGTGGTCATGCCCCAGAGCGCCAGGGCCGTGCCGGCCTTGGCCGGCGGGTAGCTGGACAGCAGCAGGGTCTGCGACAGCGGGATCATGGGCCCGGCCACCAGGCCCTGCAGCACGCGGCAGAACACCAGCATCTCCAGCGAATGCGCAAAGCCGCAGAGCCAGGAGGCCAGCACGAAGAGCAGCACGCTGGCGGTGAACAGGCGCACGGCTCCGAAGCGCCGGGTCAGCCAGCCCGTCAGGGGCACGGAGATGGCGTTGGCCACGCCAAAGCTCGTGATCACCCAGGTGCCCTGAGTGGTGCTGACGCCCAGATCGCCCGAGATGGCCGGCAGCGAGACATTGGCGATGGAGCTGTCCAGCACGTTCATGAAGGTCGCCAGCGAGAGCGCCAGCGTGCCCAGCACCAGGGCCCCGCCCTTGAGCGGCGCCGGTGCGGCGGCCACAGCAGCAGCGGGCGTGCTCATGACTTGAGGGCGGCGGCGCCGCTATGGGCGCGGATGATGCGCTGCACCTCCTCGTCGGCGCGCTGCTCCTGCAGCTCGAAGACGGCGGTGCGGGCCGGGGCGCGCTGGCTGGCGGCCTGGCTCAGGCTGGGGCCGTCCTGCTGGCGCACGTCCACCTTCACCTCCATGGACAGGCCCACGCGCAGCGGATGCTCGGCCAGTTCCTTGGCATCGAGCTCGATGCGCACGGGCACGCGCTGCACCACCTTGATCCAGTTGCCGGTGGCGTTCTGCGCCGGCAGCAGGGCAAAGGCGGCGCCGGTGCCCGCGCCCAGGCCCACCACCTTGCCGTGGTACTCGAGCTTGTCGCCATAGACATCGGCCAGCAGGGTGGCGCTCTGGCCGATGCGCAGCTTGGCCAGCTGGCTTTCCTTGAAGTTGGCATCCACCCAGGCCTGCTGCAGGCCCACCACGGCCATCAGCGGCGCGCCGGGATTGATGCGCTGGCCCAGCTGCACATTGCGACGCGCCACCCAGCCGTCCACCGGGGCCAGCAGCTCATTGCGCTGCAGGGCCAGCCAGGTCTCGCGCAGGCGGGCGGCGGCGCGCAGCACCTGCGGATGCTGCTGCAGGCTGGTGCCCTCGGTCTGCACCTGGCTGGTGGCCAGCTGCTCGCGCGCGGCCACCTGGGCGGCCTGGGCCGCGGCCAGGGCGCTCTGGGCGGCCTTGACCTGGCTTTGTGCGTGCTCCAGCTCTTCGCGGCCGATGGCGCCGCTGGCCAGCAGGGGCTGACGGCGCTTGAGGTCGTCCTGGGCGCGGCTCAGCTCGGACTGCAGGCGCGCCACCTCGGCCTCGCGCTGGCCGATCTGGGCCTTGAGCGTGCTCTGGCCGGCATAGAGGGCGCGCACCTCGCGCACCGTCTGGCCCAGCTGGGCCTGGGCCTGCTCATAGGCCAGGCGGGCGTCCGCCGGGTCCAGGCTCACCAGGGGCTGGCCGGCCTTGACGAAGTCGGTGTCGTCGGCATGGATGGCTCGCACCGTGCCGCCCACCTGGGGCGTGATCTGCACCACATTGGCCTGCACATAGGCGTTGTCGGTGCTCTCGTAGCGGCTGCCCACCACGGTCTGGTAGACGCCATAGGCGCCCAGGGCGATCAGCACGGCCACGGCGGCCAGGGTCAGCGCCTTCTTGCGCGGGTTCTTGGTGTCGGTGTTGGGGGTGTTCATGAGGATCTCTTGTGTCTTGTTCTGAGTCGCGAGGCCGGGCTTCAGCGCTGGGCCTGCGCCATGGGGGCTGCAGCTTCATTCCAGCCGCCGCCCAGGCTGCGCACCAGGGCCACCTGGGTACCCAGGCGCTGGGCCTGCAGCTCCAGCTGGCTGCGGCGCTGCTGCAGCAGGTTCTGCTCGGCGCTCAGCACGGTCAGGTAGTTGCCCAGGCCGGCCTCGTAGCGCTGGCGGGCCAGATCGCGGCTGGCCTGCAGATGGGCAACGGTCTGGGTCTGCTCGGCGTCCTGGCGCGCCAGGCTGTCCAGCAGGCTGAGCTGGTCGCTGGCCTCGCGCAGGGCTTCCAGCAGCGCGCCGTTGTAGGCGGCCACGGCGCCATCCAGCTCGGCGGCATTGCCCTTGAGCTGGGCGCGCAGGCGGCCGGTGTCAAAGATGGGCAGGCGCAGCGAGGGGCCGAAGCCCAGCTGGCGGCTGCCGCTCTTGAGCAGCTGGTCCAAGCCCAGAGAATTGAAGCCGGCAAAGGCCGTGAGGTTCACATTGGGATAGAACTGCGCGCGGGCCTCGGCCACGCCCTGGGTGGCGGCTTCCACGCGCCAGCGCGCGGCCACCACATCGGGGCGGCGACCCAGCAGGTCCACGCCAAGGCTGCCCTCGCTGCCCAGATTCAGGGCCTGGGGCAGGCGCGGCTGCAGCGCGGCCACGGCCTCCTGGGGCTGGGCGCTCAGCGCGGCCAGCTGGTGGCGCAGCAGCTCGGCCTGGGCCTGCAGGGCCAGGTCTTGCCGGCGCAGCTCGGGCAGGGGCAGCTCGGCGCTGCGCTGCACCGGGGCGTTGTCCAGCCCGGCCTGCACGCGCTGGCGCACCAGGGCCAGGGACTGCTCGCCCTGGCGCAGCTGCTCGGCCAGCAGCTCGCGCTGGGCCAGCACGCGGCCCAGGTCCAGCCAGCTGCGCACCAGGGCGCTGGAGATGTTCAGGCGCGCGGCCGCGGCGTCGGCCTGGGCGGCGCGCTCCTGGCCCACGGCCGCCTGCAGGGCGGCGGCATGGCGGCCGAAGAAGTCCCAGTCATAGCTGATGCCGGCCTGCAGATTGGCGCTGGTGCGCACACTGCCGGCCACGGGCGGGGGCACCAGGCCATGCTCGGTGTAGCGCTGGCGGGTGATGTCGGCGCCCACGCCCACGGTGGGCCGGTCGGCGGCCTGGGCGTTCTCGATGCCGGCGCCGGCGCGGGCGATGCGGGCCTGGGCCTGGGCCAGGCTGGGGTGGCTGGCCAGGGCGCGCTCCAGCAGCGCGTCCAGCGCGGCGTCGCCATAGGCGCGCCACCAGTCGCTGTGCAGGGCGGTGAGCGCGGCGCTGGATTCGTTCTTGAGGCCCAGCTCGGCGCCCTGGTAGGCGCGCGCCGGCTCGGCCAGCTTGGGCAAGGGGGCGCAGGCCGCGAGCAGGCTCAGGGCCGCCAGCGCCGCGGCCAAAGGCCGCAGCGCCGCGAGGGAAAGTTTCTGATCAGACATGGTGTGTGAGGAAAACTGAGTCTTGAGGTGCAGCGGACGCGCCGGCTCTGGATGTGTTGTGTGTCCGGTCGCGTCTTGGGGGCGGACGGGAATCAGCCCTTGGTTTCGCAGCTGCGCAGCAGCTCGCCATTGGCCAGCATGCGGCGCAGCAGGCTCATCAGGGTCTGCCACTCGGCTTCGGTGAAACCGGCCAGATGCAGGTTGAACACCTCGGAGAGCACGGCGGGCAGGCCCTGGGCCAGCTCGCGGCCGGCGGGGCTCAGGTCCACCATGACCACGCGGCGGTCGCTGCTGGAGCGCTCGCGCTGGATCAGCTGCTTGGCCTCCAGGCGGTCGAGCAGGCGCGTGAGCGCGCCCGCATCCAGCCCCATATCGCCCGCCAGCTGGGCTGCGGGACAGGGGCCCCCGAAGAAGAGCCGGAACAGCGGCAACCACTGCGCATGCGTCAGCCCATGGCCGGCCAGGCGCTTGTCGGCCTGCTGGACGATGGACTGCTGCACCCGCTTGATCAGCCAGCCCAGGCTCTCGCCCGGCACATAGCTTTCTGCGCTGTAGAAGGTGGCCGGCGGTGGCGGCTGAGGGGTTTCTGGCATGGGTGGAAATTTACTTGCCTAGGCAAATATTGTCAAGGCAGGTATTGCTACACTCAGCCGCCATGAGCACCGCCACCTCCAGCGCCAGCGCCCGCCCGGGGCCCGGGCAACCCCGTTCGCTCTCGGGCCTGTGGCCCTTTCTCAAGCCCTACCGCGGGCGCATTGCCCTGGCCCTGCTCTTCCTGACCCTGGCGGCCCTGGCCACCCTGGTCTTCCCCCTGGCCCTGCGCGAGCTGGTGGACCAGGGCGTGGTGGCGGCCGATCCCGGCGAGCGCGTGCTGGCCCTGCGCGGGCACTTCCTGGCGCTCTTCGGCGTGGGCGCCGCCCTGGGCCTGTTTTCGGCCCTGCGCTTTTATGCCGTGAGCTGGCTGGGCGAGCGCGTGAGCGCCGATCTGCGCCAGGCGGTGTACGCCCATGTGCTGAGCCAGAGCCCCGAGTTCTTCGAGCACACCCAGACCGGCGAGGTGCTCAGCCGCATCACCACCGACACCACCGTGGTGCAAAGCGTGGTGGGCTCCAGCCTCTCAATGGGTCTGCGCAATCTGGTGATGGGCCTGGGGGCCCTGGTGATGCTGGTGCTGACCAATCCCTGGGTCATGGGCCAGGTGCTGGGCCTGCTGCTGCTGGTGGTGGCGCCGGCGCTCTACTTCGGACGCCGGGTGCGCAAGCTCTCGCGCGCCAGCCAGGACCGTGTGGCCGACACCAGCGCCATCGCGGCCGAGGTGCTGAATGCCGTGCCCGTGGTGCAGAGCTACACCCAGGAAGGCGCAGAGACCCGCCGCTTTGCCAGCGCCAGCGAGGCCGCCTTCGACACCGCGCAGCGCCGCGCCCGCGTGCGCGCCGCCCTGGTGGCCTTCATCATCAGCGCCACCTTCGGCGCCCTGCTCTGGGGCCTGTACCAGGGCACGCAGGCCGTGCTGGCCGGCCGCATCACGGCCGGGCACCTGAGCCAGACCGTGGTCTATGTGATCCTGCTGGTCAGCAGCGTGGCCGTACTGTCCGAGGTCTGGGGCGAGCTGTCGCAGGCCGCCGGCGCCGCCGAGCGCCTGACGGAACTGCTGGCCACGCGCTCGCCGGTGCGCGAGCCTGCCGCACCGCGCGCCTTGCCCCCGGTGCGCGGCGGCTCCACGCTCAGCATTGAGGGCCTGCGCTTTCACTACCCCTCGCGCCCGCAGCAGGCTGCGCTGGAGGACGTGGCCCTCACGCTCAAGCCCGGCGAGACCGTGGCCCTGGTGGGCCCCAGCGGCGCAGGCAAGAGCACCCTCTTCCAGCTGCTGCTGCGTTTTTATGACGCGCAGCAGGGCGAGATCCGGCTGGACGGCGTGCCCATCCGCGAGCTCTCCCTGCAGGCCCTGCGCCAGCGCATTGCCCTGGTGCCGCAGGAGAGCGTGATCTTCTCGGCCAATGCGCTGGAGAACATCCGCTACGGCCGCCCGGAGGCCAGCGACGAGGAAGTCATGGCCGCGGCCCGCGCCGCCTTTGCCCACGACTTCATCGAGCGCCTGCCCCAGGGCTACCAGACCTTTCTGGGCGAGCGCGGCGTGCGCCTGTCCGGTGGCCAGCGCCAGCGCCTGAGCATTGCGCGGGCCATTCTGAAGAACCCGCCCCTGCTGCTGCTGGACGAGGCCACCAGCGCCCTGGACGCCGAGAGCGAGCGCATGGTGCAGGCCGCGCTGGAGGCCGCCATGCGCGACCGCAGCACCCTGGTCATCGCCCACCGCCTGGCCACGGTGCAGCGCGCCGACCGCATCCTGGTGCTGGAGCATGGCCGCATCGTCGAGTCCGGCACCCATGCCGAGCTGCTGGCGAAGGGCGGGCTGTATGCGCGGCTGGCGGCGCTGCAGTTCGAGGCGGGCTGAGCCACGCGAGGCGCGCTATGCCGGGCTCACCCGGCGGACGCGGCGGGCCTGAGCGGGTCTCGCTTAGACGGCTCCGCAACGCGAGCTGGGGGGCGAGCGGGCATGCCCTGGCGGCGCCTAGCCGCGCTCGCGAGGGCCGGGGGTGCCCCTGCTGGAACAAACAGGCAGGGGTTTGCTGGGGTGTAGAGCGTGCCGGCGCTTGTGGCAGCATAAGCACTGCAACGCCGTCAGCAGTCCGCCCAAACGATAGATCACGAACTGCCGGTTTTGCCGTGTTTTTAGTCAGCGTGATATGCGGCAATCAGGGGAGGAAAAGCTTGTCGGAGCAACCGTTTAGGCCAGTAGAGCGGGCCGGAGTTAGGGCGACAGCCCCGAGGTTAGGGCGCACGGGCGTGCGCCCCATATCACGTTAGGCATCATGAAACATGCCCTGCTAGTCTTCGTAGCGATATTGGTGAGCTTTGGTGCATGGGCTCAGAACTCGAACCCACGAGTCGACTGCGCGCGCGCCGAGAAGGAGCTCGATCGCGGCCCCTTTAGGTCATGGCAACAGGTATACGCATATTTCAAACGCTACAAGGGCTTGTGCTCCGACGGTGCGCAGGCGGAAGCACTCAGTGCGTACATGACAAGACTTTTGGATCGCGAGTGGTCGAGGCTTGAGGAACTAAAGCGCCTCGGATCCAAGGACCCTGCGTTTCTTGACTGGGTACTTCTTGGCGTCTTCTACGATCCCGAAGACATCGATATCAATCCGTCCAACACCGCTTGCCGCCTGCTAGAACGGATGAAAGACTGCTCCCCTGAAAATCGACACCTGTGCGAGCAACTGGCTCAGAGAGTTGGCCCAAACCGAGAGTACGTGCAGGCCTGTCCGCCAGCATGATGCCTAACCACTCGCTCAACCGGACCTGCAACGGCATGCCACGGCTGGCCGTCATTTCATTCTCGGCCAGCCGCGTCACGCCGCTGCAGGCCGGTTAGCTCAAACGTTGAGGCTGTAAAAAAACCTCCCCACGCGGGAGTCTCCGAATAGCGCGAGCAGGCGCCGGGCGCTGCAATCGAGGCCTGGACAGAGGAGGCCCTTGATGCCGCGCTACAAGCCCCAGGTCCGAGGTGCGATGTTCCTGCCGGTGGTGCTGTCGGAGCAGTTGGTGCCGGGCAGTTTCGCCTTTGCGTTGAACCTGCTGGTGGATGAGGAGCTGGACCTCGCGGCGCTGGACGCGCGGTTTCGCAACGAGGCCGTGGGCGCCAGCGCCTACGACCCACGCGTGCTGCTCAAGATCGTGCTGCTGGGTTACAGCCGCGGTCTGGTGTCGAGCCGGCAGCTGGAGCGGGCCTGCGAGCACGACATCCAGTTCATCGCGATCAGCGGGGACAGCCACCCCAGTCACGCGCAGCTGGCCAAGTTCGTCAGCAGCCTGGGGCCGCAGATCAAGGCGCTGTTCCACCAGGTGCTGCTGACCTGCGATGCGCAGGGCCTGATCGGGCGCGAGCTGTTTGCCATCGACGGCGTGAAGCTGCCGGCCAACGCCAGCAAGGAGCGCAGTGGCACGCATGCGGAACTGCTCCACCGGGCACGACGGCTGGAGAAGGCGGCCGACAAGATCGTCAGCCTGCACCAGGCGCAAGACAGCCGCACCGGGGCGCCCGGGGATGAAGCGCTGCAGGCTCGCCGCCAGCAGCGGGTGGACGCCCTGCGCCGTGAGGCCCAGCGCACGCGAGAGTTTCTGGCCGGGAACCCGTCACGGCGCAACCGCAAGGGCCAGGAGCTCAAGACCAACATCACCGACCCGGACAGCGCCAAGATGGCCACCAGCAAAGGTGTGATCCAGGGCTATGCCGCACAGGCCACGGTGGATGCGGCCCACCAGCTCATCGTCGCGGCCGACGTCACCGGCTCAGGCTCGGAGCAGGCCATGCTGCTGCCCATGGTCGAGCAGGCCCGGCCCTTCGCCAGCGCCCAGACGCTGCACACGGCCGACGCCGGCTATCACAGCGACGCCAATGTGCAAGCCCTGCACGAGCGCGACATCCCGGCCCTGATCGCCGACAAGCAGATGCGCCAGCGAGACGAGCGCTTCAAGGAGCAGGCCCCGCACAAGGCCAAGCCCGATCCGCTGTACGACAAGCAGCCCACCGGGCAAGACAAACCGCTCAAGCGCTTCGGACCCGGGGACTTCCGCTTCGACCCGCAGGCCCGCACCGCCACCTGTCCCGCAGGCCGGACGCTGCACAGCACCGGCGCAATCTACCGGGTGGGCAGCAAGGGGCTGCGACGCGAGGACTTCAAGGCCCGGCCCAGCGACTGCGGTGCGTGCCATCTGCGCGCGCAGTGCCTGCGCCATCCCGAGCGCACGCCCGCTCGCAAGGTGTCGCTGTTCCACGCCAGGGAGATCGACGCACAAGACCCCAGCCAGCGCATGCGCCAGGCCATCGACAGCCCGAGAGGGCGCAGCCTGTACAGCCGGCGCATCGCCACCGTGGAGCCGGTGTTCGCCAACCTGCGGCACAACAAGCGGCTGAGCCGCTTCACGCTCAGGGGCCTGAGCAAGGTGGGCACGCAGTGGCAACTGTTCTGCCTGGTGCACAACATCGAGAAGCTGGCGCACAGCGGCTGGCGACCGTGAGGGCCAAGGCCAGGGCTCTGATATCCCCCATCAGCAGGGCTCGGCAGCGCTCACAGGCGACCGCAGTTGGCGTCACAATCATCCGCAATGAAAACCCTGCTGAGCCAGCGCCCGTTCCGCCCGCTAACGTCCGTGACGCGTCGGCAATGGGTTATTGGACAGCCTCGTTAGAAGGCGACTAATATGACCACACTGCTAGTGCAAAGAGCAAAGGCGACATGGCAAGACCGCGTACGTAGCTACCGCGTCATCATCGATGACAAAGAAGTTGCGCAAGTTGCCAATGGCGCAGAGGTTGAAGTTCCAGTCGATGCCGGCAAGCACGTTGTTCAATTGAAGATCGATTGGTGCCAGTCGGAACCTTTGGAAATTGATGTGGCCTCTGGAGAGCAGAAGATTTTGGAATGCGGTCCCAATACAACCCCATGGCTTGCGCTCCTGTACATCACCGTTCTGAGGAAAAAATATCTTTGGTTGCGCCCCGCACCATCGCCTTCTAACCGGTCATTCCAGCGGACCGCCTATGGCGGCCGCTGAATTCAAACGTTGAGCCGCACATGGCACCAAGACCGCAGTCAATTGACCTTCAGGCTGAATCATCGCCCCTGAAGTCGTTCATTGTTGCTTCTCCTGGCTTAGGCACAGAGCTTCCTGATCCCAATTCATTCCAGGTGTCCATCGCTTTAGAAACGCATGAAATGCCTCTAAGGAAGCGCGATCTGGCAGGCATGAAAATGGCAATCAACGATTGCATAAGCGCATCAAACAGTCCAACCGTCGAGCCAACGCGATGTCATCCGATCTCGCTCCTGTTTACGCCGAGCTGCGCAAGGTCCTGGCTTCCTTTGCGGCCAAGCTCGAGACCAAACGCGACGATGATGCCGAACTCTATATGGACACGCGGCATGTCCAGAAGAACAAGAAGCCTTTGTTCTTCGCAGCGGTTCAGCTCAAAAAGTCCTACATCAGCTTTCACCTCATGCCGGTGTATCTGAATCCTGAGTTGCTGGCGTCGGTGTCTCCGGAACTCAAGTCGCGCATGCAAGGCAAGTCTTGCTTCAATTTCACCGCGTCGGACGCCGGGCTTTTCAAGGAATTGGCCGCGCTGACCCAGGCCGGCTACGACAGCTACGCGCAGCAGGGCTTTGTCTAGCGCGATCTGGCGCGGCAACCCTGGCAGAGCGCTGCGTCCAGCAACCGTCCGCTGGCCACGACGCCCTCACCCCTTGCGCTGAACGCAGGCCCCATGCAGCTTGACCGCAAAATGGCAGGCTCCGGACAAGCAGAAGCGCCCCCGCTGCAGCCCTCGGCCACGGCCGAAAGCGATAGTGGGCGAGGTACTCACCTCAGCGCCGATGCAGGCCGCTCAAATACCCCCAGTCTTTGATGAACCGTCACTTCATGTCCCAGCCTCCTACCCGAGATCCCTACTACAACAAGCTATCGCGCCTGAGCCTGCGCGGCCTGGCTCCCTTGGCCCTGTTGGTCTTGCTTACCGGCTGCGCTGCGCGAATGAACGTGATCGTTGATCGAGAACGCCCGCCGCTGCCGGCTGACTGCCCCGTTGACATCCTCAAGGCCCGCGACATCCCGCTGGATCGCTACGAGCAATTGGGCACCATCTCATTCGGCGACACGGGGGCGTCCCTCATCTGCGACCGCGCCAGCATTGAAAAGTCGCTCCGTGCGCAGGCCTGCCGGCTGGGCGCCAACGCGGCCTTGGTGGTCCACGAGGAGTTTCCCGATCTCTGGTCCTCCTGCTACCGGGTGTCGGCCAAGCTGGTCGTGCTGAGCAAGTAGCGCCGCTTGCGGGGCGGCCATCGCTCGCCGTGACCAGGAAGCAAGAGCCGGGTCCGCGAGCTTGGGGCCTTGGCCTCAGCCCCTAAAATCCCGCGCATGAGCAGCGCCGCCCCCTCCCAGTACGAAGATTTCATGCGTCATGTGTTCGAGCATGGCGTGAGCAAGACCGACCGCACCGGCACGGGCACGCGCAGCGTGTTCGGCCACCAGATGCGCTTTGACCTGAGCCAGGGCTTCCCCCTGGTGACCACCAAGAAGGTGCACCTCAAGTCCATCATCCTGGAGCTGCTGTGGTTCCTGCGCGGTGACAGCAATGTCAAATGGCTGCAGGAGCGCGGCTGCACCATCTGGAACGAATGGGCTCGCGAGGACGGCGACCTGGGCCCGGTCTATGGCGTGCAGTGGCGCAGCTGGCCCACGCCCGAAGGCGGCCATATCGACCAGATCGCCGAGGTGGTCAAGCAGCTCAAGAGCAATCCGGATTCGCGCCGCATCATCGTCAGCGCCTGGAATGTGGCCGATCTCTCCAAGATGGCGCTGCCGCCCTGCCACTGCCTGTTCCAGTTCTATGTGGCGGACGGAAAGCTTTCCTGTCAGCTCTACCAGCGTTCGGCGGATATCTTCCTGGGCGTGCCCTTCAACATTGCCTCCTACGCGCTTCTGACCCAGATGCTGGCCCAGCAATGCGATCTGGAACTGGGCGACTTCGTCTGGACCGGCGGCGACTGCCATATCTACAGCAACCACTTCGAGCAGGTGCAGACCCAGTTGGCGCGCCAGCCCTTCTCCTACCCCAATATGCTGATCAAGCGCCGCCCGGCCTCCATCTTCGACTATGAGTTCGAAGACTTCGAGCTGCAGGACTACCAGCACCACGCGCCCATCAAGGCGCCGGTGGCGGTCTGAAGGCCGGGCCGCGCATGAGTCGCCTGACCCTGATCGCCGCCGTGGCGCGCGACCGCGGCATCGGCCGCGGCAATGAGCTGCTGGCCCGCATTCCCGAGGACATGGCCCGCTTCAAGGCCCTGACCCTGGGCCACCCCGTCATCATGGGCCGCAAGACCTGGGACTCCATCCCCGCGCGCTTTCGCCCTCTGCCGGGGCGGCGCAATCTGGTGCTGAGCCGCCAGCCGGGCCTGCAGCTGGAGGGGGCCGAGACCTTCGGCTCGCTGGATTCGGCCCTGGCCGCCTGCGCCGAAGCGCCCGAGGTCTTTGTGATGGGCGGGGCCGAGATCTATGCCCTGGCCCTGCCCCGCGCCGAGGTGCTGGAGCTCACCGAGCTGGACACGGTGTTCGAGGGGGCCGACGCCTTCTTCCCCGCCTGGTCGCCCGAGCAGTTCCAGCTGCAAAGCGCTGAGCAGCATCACAGCCCGGCCGAGCGCGGCCATGGCTGGAACTACCGCTTCGCCCGCTACCAGCGGCGCTGAAGCACGCATCGCCTCCACATCGAGGGCGCATCGCGCCAAGACGGGCCGCCCGAGGCCCGGGCCTGAGAAAACAGACCTTTACACTCGGGCCCCATGTCGCTCTTCCTGCTGATCGCCCTGCCCCTGCTCGGTGCGGCCCTGGCCGTGGTGCTGCCCACGCGGGCACGCAATGCCGAATCGACGCTGGCCGGCCTGGTGGCGCTCGCGGGCCTGATCGGCCTGGCCAGCCACTGGCCCGCCATCCAGCAGGGCCAGGTCTTGCGCGAGGAGATCGCCTGGCTGCCGATGCTGGGCATCAACTGGGTGGCGCGCATGGACGGCTTCGCCTGGCTCTTTGCCATGCTCGTCACGGGCATCGGCTGCCTCGTCGTGCTCTATGCCCGCTACTACATGTCGGAAGAGGATCCGGTTCCACGCTTCTTCTCGTTCCTGCTCGCCTTCATGGGCTCGATGCTCGGCATCGTGCTGTCGGGCAACGTCATCCTGCTCTCGGTGTTCTGGGAGCTGACCAGCATCTTCTCCTTCCTGCTGATCAGCTACTGGCACCACAACGCGGCCGCCCGTGACGGCGCGCGCATGGCGCTGACGATCACCGGCATCGGGGGGTTCTGCCTCCTAGCAGGCCTGCTCGTGCTCGGCCATATCGTCGGCAGCTACGACCTCGACGTGGTGCTGGCGGCCGGCGACAAGATCAAGGCGCATCCGCTCTATCTGACGGCGCTGGTGCTCATCCTCATCGGCGCCCTGACGAAGAGCGCGCAGGTGCCGTTCCATTTCTGGCTGCCGAACGCCATGGCCGCGCCGACGCCGGTCTCGGCCTATCTCCACTCCGCCACCATGGTGAAGGCGGGCGTCTTCCTGCTGGTGCGGCTGTGGCCCGCGCTGTCGGGCACCTATGAATGGTTCATGCTGGTCGGCATCGCGGGCATCAGCACGCTGCTCCTCGGCGCTTACTTCGCCATGTTCCAGCAGGATCTGAAGGGCCTGCTTGCCTATTCGACGATCAGCCATCTCGGCCTCATCACCACGCTGCTCAGCCTTGGCAGTCCGGTCGCAGCCGTCGCCGCGATCTTCCACATGATGAACCACGCGACCTTCAAGGCCTCGCTCTTCATGGCCGCCGGCATCATCGACCATGAGACGGGCACGCGCGACATGCGGCGCTTGAGCGGTCTTCTCAAATACCTGCCGATAACCGGCACGCTCGCGATGGTGGCGAGCGCCGCCATGGCCGGCGTGCCGCTGCTCAACGGCTTCCTGTCCAAGGAGATGTTCTTCGCCGAAGCGGTCTACATCTCCTCCCAGCCCTGGGTGGAATGGGGCCTGCCCCTGGCCGCCACGCTGGCGGGCATCTTTGCGGTGGTCTACTCCCTGCGCTTTGGCGTGGACATCTTCTTCGGCCCCACCCGCACCGACGAGCTGCCGCGCCAGCCGCACGACCCCACGCGCTGGATGATGCTGCCCATGGCCCTGCTGGTGCTGGCCTGCCTGGTGGTGGGCATTGCGCCCAAGCATTCAGTGGGCCCGCTGCTGGCCGCGGCCGCCCAGCCCGTGGTGGGCCAGGGCCTGCCGGACTACAGCCTGGCGCTCTGGCATGGCTTCAATCTGCCGCTGATGATGAGCGGCGTGGCCCTGGCCGGGGGCATCGCTCTCTATCTGGCCCTGCGCCAGCAGCTGGAGCGCGGCCGCTTCGAGCTCACGCCGCTGATGCACCATCTGGATGGCCGGCGCCTGTTCGAGCGCGGCCTGGCCGCCCTCAGCGCCGGGGCGCGCCGCCTGCGCCGGGCCCTGAGCACCCGCCGCCTGCAGACCCAGCTCTTCCTGGTGCTGCTGGCCGCGGCCGCCATCACGCTGCTGGCCCTGCGCGGGCCCGACGGCGCGGGCCTGAGCTGGGGCGACCGGCCGCGCGTGCCGCTCTCGCCGGTGTTTGCCGTGCTCTGGCTGGTGGGCGCGGCCTGCGCCATCGGCGCGGCGGTGCAGGCCAAGTACCACCGGCTGGCGGCCCTGATGATGATGGGCGGCGCGGGCCTGGTGACCTGCCTGACCTTTGTCTGGTTCTCGGCGCCCGACCTGGCCCTGACCCAGCTGGCGGTGGAGTTCGTCACCACCGTGCTGCTGCTGCTGGGCCTGCGCTGGCTGCCCAAGCGCATCGAGCGCTATGGCGATGACAGCCCGCGCAATCTGGGCCGCCGCGGCCGCGACCTGGCCCTGGCCCTGCTCAGCGGCACGGGCCTGGCGGCCCTGGCCTACGCCATGATGACCCGCCCGGCTCCGCAGAGCATCTCGCCCTTCTTCATCGAGCGCGCCCTGCCCGAAGGCGGCGGCACGAATATCGTCAATGTGATGCTGGTGGACTTCCGCGGCTTCGACACCCTGGGCGAGATCACCGTGCTGGGCGCCGTGGGCCTGACCATCTACGCCCTGCTGCGGCGCTTCCGCCCGCCGCTGGAGGCGGTGCAGGCCCCTAGCCAGCAGCAGGCCGTGCCCACCGACCAGCCCAGCGACCTGCCCAACCCGCGCACCGCGCGCGACACGGCCTCGGGCTTTCTGCTGGTGCCCGGCGTGCTGGTGCGCCTGCTGCTGCCGGTGGCCTGGGTGGTGGCGGTGCATCTCTTCCTGCGCGGCCACAACCAACCCGGCGGCGGCTTCGTCGCCGGCCTGGTGGTGGCCATCGCCTTCATCGCCCAGTACATGGTCTCGGGCACGCTGTGGGTGGAGGCGCGGCTGCGCATCTATCCGGCGCGCTGGATCGCCATGGGCCTGCTCTTCGCCCTGGCCACCGGCGCGGGCGCCTGGTACTTCGGCTATCCCTTCATGACCACGCACACCGCCCACCTCAGCCTGCCCCTGATCGGCGAAATCCACCTGGCCAGCGCCACTTTCTTCGACATCGGCGTGTTTGCCGCCGTGGTGGGTTCCACCCTGCTCATCCTCACAGCCCTGGCCCACCAGTCGCTGCGCCGGCCGCGCCAACCGGACGGGGCGACTGCCGAAGAAGGCGGGGTGGCCTGATGGAGATCGTGCTGGCCCTGGCCATCGGCGTGCTGGGCGGCGCCGGCGTCTGGCTGCTGCTGCGCCCGCGGACCTTCCAGGTGCTGATGGGCCTGTCCCTGCTGTCCTATGCGGTGAACATCTTCATCTTCGCCACCGGCAGCCTGTCCATCGGCGATGAGCCCATCGTGCGCGCCGGCGTGCCGGCCTCGCTGGAGCATTACACCGACCCCATGCCCCAGGCCCTGGTGCTCACGGCCATCGTGATCGGCTTCGCCACCACGGCCCTGTTCCTGGTGGTGCTGCTGGCCGCGCGCGGCCTGTCCAACACCGACCATGTGGACGGTGCCGAGGAGGAGCGGCCCTGATGCATGCGTCCCTGCTGACCCTGGCCGAGGCGCTGATGCCGCATCTGCCCATACTCATGATCCTGCTGCCCATGCTGGGCGCGGCCCTGATGCTGCTGCTGGGCGAGCGCCGGCGCAACGCCAAGGCCCTGCTCAATCTGGTGTGCTGCGCGGCCGGCCTGCTGATGGCCCTGGCCCTGCTGGTCTGGGTGGATGCACGCGAGACGCCCCAGGCCTATGCCGTCTATCTGCCGGGCAACTGGTCCGTGCCCTATGGCATCGTGCTGGTGGCCGACCGCCTCTCGGCCCTGCTGCTGGTGCTGGCCTCGGGCGTGGCCCTGGCGGCGGCCCTGTTCTCCCTGGCGCGCTGGCAGCGCGCGGGCGTGCATTTCCACCCCCTGTTCCAGATCCAGCTCATGGGTCTGAACGGTGCCTTCCTCACCGGCGACCTGTTCAATCTCTTTGTCTTCTTCGAGGTCATGCTGGTGGCCTCCTACGGCCTGCTGCTGCACGGCTCGGGGCGCACGCGGGTGCGGGCCGGCCTGCACTACATCGCCATCAATCTGCTGGCCTCCTCCTTCTTCCTGCTCGGCGCGGCCCTGCTCTACGGCATCACCGGCACGCTGAACATGGCGGACATGGCCTTCAAGCTGGCCCAGATCCCGCAGGCCGACCGCGGTCTGATGCATGCGGGCGCCGCCCTGCTGGGTCTGGCCTTCCTCATCAAGGCCGGCATGTGGCCGCTGAACTTCTGGCTGCCGGGCGCCTACAGCGCCGCGACCGCCCCGGTCGCCGCCATCTTCGCCATCATGAGCAAGGTCGGCATCTATGTCATCCTGCGCCTGTGGACCCTGTTCTTCCCCGGCGAGGCCGGTACGGCCATGCCTCTGGGCGGCCAGGTGCTGGTCTGGGGCGGCCTGGCCACCCTGGGCTTTGGCGCCCTGGGCGCCCTGGCCAGCCAGCATCCGGGCCGGCTGGCGGGCTATTCGGTCATCGCCTCAGCCGGCACCCTGCTGGCGGCCGTGGGCATGCGCCAGTCGGCCGTCACCGGCGGCGCGCTCTTCTACCTCTTCAGCGCCACGCTGGCGGTGAGCGCGCTCTTTCTGCTGGTGGAGCTGATCGAGCGTTCACGTGAAGTGGAAGACGAGGCCATGCGGGCCGATGCCGAGGACGAGGCGCTGCTGCCCCTGCCCGGCGCCGTGGTGCCCGAGGGCGTGAACCTGGACGAGGACGAGCAGGCCCTGATCGGCCGCGCCATTCCCGCGGCCATGGCCTTCCTGGGCCTGTCCTTCATCGTCTGCACCCTGCTGGTAGCGGGTCTGCCGCCGCTCTCGGGCTTTGTCTCCAAGCTGGCCCTGCTGACAGCCCTGCTCAACCCGGCCGGCCTGGGCCAGGCGGCACCCGCGCCCGGCGTGGCCGGCTGGCTGCTGCTGGCCCTGCTCATCCTCTCGGGCCTGGCGGCCACCATCGCACTCTCGCGCATAGGCATCCGCTACTTCTGGGCGCCACAGCAGCGGCCCGCGCCCCTGCTGCGCGTGATCGAGTGCCTGCCCATCGTGCTGCTGCTGGCGGCCTGCGCCCTGCTGAGCTGGCAGGCTGGCCCGGTGCTGCGCTACACCGAGGCAGCGGCCCAGACCCTGCACCGGCCCGGCCCCTATATCGAGGCCGTGCTGGGCAGCCAGCCGGTGCCGCCCCCGGCCGCCTTGCCGCCGGAGGTCCGCCCATGAAACGCCTGCTGCCTTCGCCCCTGCTCTCCCTGGCCCTGGCGGCCCTGTGGCTGCTGCTCAACGGCCTGAGCCTGGGACACGCCCTGATCGCCGCCCTGCTGGCCGTGCTGGCGCCGCTGCTGAGCGCGCCGCTGCGGCCGGCCCAGGCGCCGGTGCGCCGCCTGGGCGTGCTGCTGCGCCTGGTCTCGGCCGTGGGGCGCGATGTCTGGGTCTCGGCGCTTCAGGTGGCACGCGGCGTGCTGGGCGGCATGCGCGAGGCGCCCGAGGGCCGTTTTGTGCGCATCCCGCTGGAGCTGCGCGAGAACGCCAGCCTGGCCGCCCTGGCCGTGATCACCACGGCCGTGCCCGGCACGGTCTGGACCGAGCTGGCCGCCGACCGCCGCAGTGTGCTGCTGCATGTGTTTGACCTGGGCGAGGGCGTGGACGAGGCTGGCTTCATTGCCGACTACAAGCAGCGCTACGAACGCCCGCTGCGGGAGATCTTCGAATGAGCCCCCTGCTCTCCGGCGCCATCATCGCCACCCTGGCCTGCTACACCCTGGCCATGGCCCTGGCCGGCCTGCGCCTGCTGCGCGGCCCCAGCGCCCAGGACCGGGTGCTGGCCCTGGACTTTCTCTATGTGCTGGGCATGCTCTTGGTGCTGGTGCTGGGCATACGCTACAACAGCCAGATGTACTTCGAGGTGGCCCTGCTGATCGGGCTCTTCGGCTTTCTGGGCTCGGCCGCCCTGGCCAAGTTCCTGCTGCGCGGCGAGGTGATCGAATGAGCGCGGCCGATCTCGTGATCCCCCCTGCCCCTGTGGGCCGAGGCCCTGGTGGGCCTGCTGCTGCTGATCAGCGGCCTGCTGGCCCTGATCAGCGCCCTGGGCCTGCACCGGCTGCGCAGCTTCTTCATGCGCATGCACGCGCCCGCCATCACCAGCGCCCTGGGCGTCTGGGCCGTGGCCATGGCCTCCATCCTCTACTTTTCACTGCGCCAGGAACGCCTGGAGCTGCAGAGCTGGCTCATCATCATCCTGCTGGCGGTCACAGCGCCGGTCACCACCGTGCTGCTGGCGCGGGCGGCCCTGTTCCGCCAGCGCACCCAGGACATTGCAAGCCGCGCCTCAAGCAAATCTTCATCCGGCCCGGGCACAATCTGAGCCCCTCGAAACCTGGAGACTCACACATGTCCGGAGGCGGATTCCACGTCCACGGCCCGCATGACCACGAGCTGGAACATGCGGCGCAGCACGAACCCAAGGGCCTGGCCGGCCAGCTGGCGGTGATCACCGCGGTGCTGGCCACGGTGGGTGCCTTCTTTGCCTATATGGGCGGCGCCACCCAGGCCAATGCGGGCCTGTTCAAGAACAACGCCGCGATCAAGAAGACCGAGGCCTCCAACCAGTGGAACTACTACCAGGCCAAGAGCAGCAAGCAGAACCTGGCCGAGCTGGCCGTGGTGCTGGTGGCCGAGGACAAGCGCGCCCGCTACTTGGAAGAGATCGAGCGCTACAAGAAGGAAAAGGCCGAGATCAAGGGCAAGGCCGAGGCCCTGGAGCAGGAGTCCAGCGACTGGGACAAGCGCAGCGATGAGCAGCTGCATCTGCACCACCGCTGGGCCCAGGCCACGACGGCCCTGCAGATCTCCATCGCCCTGGCCGCCATCGCTCTGCTGACCCGCAAACGCTGGATGGAAGGTGCCACGCTGGCCGTGGGCGGCGTGGGCGTGCTGCTGGGCGTGGCCGCCTGGCTGCACTTCTGATCAGGCCGTGACCAGGCCCTGGGTGGCCTCGCGGTAGCGCCGGGCCGAGCCCAGGCCCGCGCCGCGCAAGGCGGCATTGAGATGGCTCAGGTGGGCATAGCCGCAGCGCTGCGCCACCTCGGCCAGGCTCAGCCGGCCCTGGGCCAGCAGTTCACGCGCGCGGTCCAGACGGCGGCGCATCAGCCAGGCATGCGGGCTCTGGCCGAAGCTGCTCTTGAACATGCGCAGGAAGTGGTACTCCGAGAGGCAGGCCGCTTCGGCCAGCTCGGCCAGGCTGGGGCTGGCCCCTTCGGTCTCCATGCGGTCCAGCACCCGGCGCCGCGCCTGCGGTGACAGGCCACCGCGCAGACGCGGCGGCGCCAGGTTCTGCGTGCCATGGGCCAGCAGCAGGCGAGCCTGCAGCTGCAGCAGGCCATGCTCCAGGGCCAGGGCGCTGTCCGGATGCGCCCAGTCCAGCGCTGCCAGGCGCGCGCCCCATGCGGCCAGCACCGGATCCTCGAAATAGATGCGCTCGCGCAGGCCCGCCAGGCGCGGGTCGATATCAAACCAGCGCTCGGCCGCCGCGGCCAGAGGCAGCTCGGGCAGGTAGAGGTGCAGCAGCTGCAACTCGCCCTGCACATCCCAGCGCGAGGCATGGCCAGCCGGCAGGCTGCACAGGCTGCCCGGCCCGCCGCGGGCGGAGAGGTCGTCGCGGTTGCGCACCTGCTCGCCCCCTTGCAGGTACAGCGACAGCGTGTGGTGTCCGGGCCGCTGGTAATGGGTCTGAGTGTCGGCATTGCGCCAGTGCACCAGCCAGGCGCCGTCGCGCCCCACGGCCCGCGTGCGCAGGGCCTGGGCCCGCGAACGCTGCATGGCCTCGAACACGCCGAAGGCGGCAGGCTGCAAGGGGCTGGAAGGACAAACGCCGGACATGGCGCCAGCATAACCAGGGCGGGCGCCGCATCGGCCGCCGGCCGTGGCCGGCATCGCAAAACTGCGCAATTTCCTGCCACGCCCGGCGCCGCGCTGGCCCCAGACTGCGGGGCCTATGCAAAGCACCGCCCTGCTCTACCTGGCCACCATCCTGATCTGGGGCACGACCTGGATCGCCCTCAAGCTGCAGCTCGGCAGCGTGCCCATTGCCTGGTCCATCGCCTACCGCTTCTGGCTGGCCGCGGCCGTGCTGATGGCCTGGCTGGCCTGGCGCCGCCAGTGGCGGCTGCCGCCCCGCGGCGTCTGGCACTTGCTGGCCTGCCAGGGCCTGCTGCTCTTCTGCCTGAACTTCCTGTGCTTCTTCCACGCCAGCCGCTGGATCGCCAGCGGCCTGGTGGCCGTGTGCTTCTCCACCGCCCCGCTGTGGAACGCGCTCAACGGGCGCCTCTTCCAGGGCAAGCCGCTCTCAGGCCGGGTGCTGTTGGGCGGTGCTTTGGGCCTGGCCGGCCTGCTGCTGCTCTTCGGCAGCGAGGTCTTCAAGGACCTGGGCCGGCCCGAAACCCTCTGGGGCCTGGGTCTGGCCCTGGCCGGCACCTACTGCTTCTCCCTGGGCAATCTGCTCTCGGGCGCCCTGCAGGCGCGCGGCCAGAGCCCGCTGCAGACCAACGCCTGGGCCATGAGCGTGGGCGCCTGCGCCGTGGCCCTGCTGGCCCTGGCCAGCGGCCAGGCGCCGCAGCTGGAGCTCTCGGCCCGCTATCTGGGCGCCTGGCTCTATCTGGCGATTCCGGGCTCGGTGATCGGCTTCACCGCCTACCTGACCCTGGTGGGCCGCCTGGGCGCCGATCGCGCGGCCTACTGCACCGTGCTGTTTCCCGTGGTGGCCCTGAACATCTCGGCCTGGCTGGAGGGCTACCACTGGAGCCTGGCCGGCCTGCTGGGCCTGGGCCTGGTGGCGGCGGGCAATGTGGTGGTGTTCTGGCGCCCGCCCGCCCCGGTGGCCACACCGCCTCAAAATGAGGCAAAGCGTGCGACGGCTTTATGAATCATTGACTTGCAGCACTCATCTAAAGCGCACTCACAGACTTATCCACAGAAAGCCTGAATAGGCGCCACTCAGGATGACGCGTGGGCCTCGCGGTCCTGCAGCGCGCTTTCCAGGCCACGCAGCGCCTGCCCCAGATGCTCCAGGGCCTGGCATTCAATCAGACCGGCAAAGCTCACATCGGCCGTAATCTGGGCCAGGCGCTCCACGCTGGCGACGATCTCGCCCAGGGCCTGTGCCGCCCCGAACACCTGCTCGCCGCGCTGCTCCACCTGCTCGGCAGCCTGGGCCATGCAGCGCTTCACATCCCGGGCGGCCTCGGTGCAGCGCTGGGCCAGAGCTCGCACCTCGGTCGCCAGCAGGGCGCCGTCCTGCTGGCCGGCCTGCACCGAGACCAGGGCCCCATGGACGGCCAGCACCTGGGTTTCGAAGGCGATGCGGTCCACCGGCTCGACCAGGGCCCGGACCTGGCGCACGCTGGCACGCAGCGCCTGCATCTGGCCGACGATCTCGCTCATCAAGGCCTGGCAGCGTGCCGCCTGCTGGCCCAGGCCGGAGGACAAGACCCGCGCCTGCTCCACGGCCTGCGAGGAGGCCTGCACCGACTGCTGCAGCTCGCCCATCAGCCGGCAGGCCCGCGCCACTTCATGGCCGGGGCTGGCGGCATCCGGCTCGCGCTCATGCACCGGGACCGAGGGCGCCATCCGCGGCAGCAGCCGGCGCCACCAGGTCTGCAGGCCACGGCGCGGGGCGGACTGGGAGGGCGACAGCGGGGTGGGCTCCAGACCACGCCCTTCCCGCTCGCTCAGCACCCAGAGCGCCATGGCCAGCAGGGACAGCAGGAGCAGGCCCGCAAATACCAGCAGCAGGCGCCCCAGCTCGCCATGCGCCACCCGCAGCCCGGTGCGCAGACGCTCGCTGTGCGATTGCAAGCCCCGCAGACCGGTGCTGGCGCCCCGCAACTGCTGCTCCAGCAGGCCGAAATAGGCCGCGTGCAGATCCGGCGTGATGCCGCGCGAAGGCAGCTGCAGCTCCACCGCCTCCTCACCCAGCAGCTCCGACCGGGCGGGCCTGAGGCCTTGGAGTGCCTGCAGCTCCTGCAGGCGTTGCCGGGCCGGCTCGAGCTGGCCCCGGGCGAAGTCGTTGGCGCGGTCCACCTCGTCCAGGGCCGACAGAAACTCGGTCTCGAATTTCCTGGCGCCGAGCAGCAAAATAAATGCCCCCAGCACCAGCTGCAGGAATATCAGGCTGGTCGCCATACTCGCGCGCACCATGGGCCTATTAATAATCATATGTTTCAATCTCCTCGATCTGTTTCCAGAGCCGGGCAGAAAACCCGGCGCCCTGAAAACTCCTCCCGCCAGCCCCGCCGCACCGCCACCGGATGCCACATCCGCCGCAAAACCACGCCGCCGCGGGCGGCTTTGCGCCGGTGCGGCGCCTCTTGAGCTAGCCTCGGGCTGCACTTTTCTGTGTTCGCAAAGGGGCAAGCGTTGCCTGCCGCACTGCACTTGTCGACAATATTCGTGAACTCAATCACGATTTCCATCGCGCCGACCGATATACCCATCGCCAGCGTGTCAAGAGAATGATTCAGTCTAGGGTGGCGGCTTTTCAGCTCCTACCCCATAGATGTCCAGTTAATGATTCATAAAATCCACGACAAGACATATGTCCCATGGACCAGGGACAGGCTCAATGCTAATTTCCTGGCCCCATCGGACGGCGTTTCAGCCGGCGTTCCAGCGCTCCGGCCGTGGGCTCCCGTGCACCATGGTCCGGACCTGAACTCAGGCCGACGGACCGCATTCCCATAACTAGAAGAGCAGAACGAGCGTGGCAGCCCTGAACGACCGTGCCCAGATCCTGATCGTCGAAGACCAGAGCCTGATCCGTCAGGCCCTGCGCATGCTGATCGAGGAAAACGCACCGCAATACCGCATCCACGAGGAAGCGAGCTATGAGGGTGCCCTGCAGGCGCTCAGCCGCCAGTGCTTCGAGATTGCCTTCCTGGATATCGACCTGGGTGGCCCCAAATCGGGGCTGGACCTGCTGGAATTCATCAAGAGCGGGCCCAATGCCTGCCGCGTGATCATGCTGTCGGGCGACGACGACCGCAGCACCATTGCCTACTGCCTGGCCCATGGCGCCGCCGGCTACATCTCCAAGGCCGCCGACGATGGCGCGGCCCTGGGCCGGGCCATCTCGGCCGTCACCGGCAACGAGATCTTTCTCTCCGACGCCTGCGGCAGCAGCGGTGCCACGGCCGCCGGCGCCGATGCCGCCCAGCTGCGCGATCTGGCGGCCCTGGGGCTCTCGCCGCGCAAGTGCGAGGTGCTGTACTACCTGTGTCAGGGCCTGTCCAACAAGGCCATCGCCAATCGCATGGGCATTGAGGAAGCCACGGTGCGCAAGTCCTATGTGACGGACCTGCTGCGCAGCTTTGGCGTGACGCGGCGCACCGAGCTGATGGCCGAGATCAGCCGCCGCGGTCTGCGCGTGCCGGCTCCGGACGGAGCCGAGCGGGACGCCTAGAATCGCGGCCTCGCTGTTCTCTGCCGCCCGCGCCGCCCGACGGGCCCTCGCCCATGAAACTCGCCACCTGGAACGTCAACTCCCTGGCCGTGCGCCTGCCGCAGATGCTGGACTGGCTGGCAGCCAACCCCGTCGATGCCCTGGTGCTGCAGGAAACCAAGCTCACCGACGACAAGTTCCCCGCCGCCGAGATCCAGGCCGCGGGTTATCAGGTGCACTGGTTCGGCCAGAAAACCTATAACGGTGTGGCCTTGCTCAGCCGCGAACCCGTGGCCAGCGAGACCGTGCTGCGCAACATCCCGGGCTTTGCCGACGAGCAGGCTCGCGTGATCGCGGGCACCCTGGGCACGGTGCGCGTGATCGGCGCCTATTTCCCCAACGGCCAGGCGCCCGACAGCGAGAAGTTCGTCTACAAGATGGCCTGGCTGGAGAGCCTGCGCGCCTGGGTGCAGGCGGAGCTGCAGCAGCATCCCGAGCTGGTGCTGATGGGCGACTTCAATATCGCCCCCGAAGACCGCGATGTCTACGACCCCGTGGCCTGGGCCGGCCAGATCCACTGCACGCCCGAGGAGCGCGCGCATTTCCAGGGCCTGCTGGGCCTGGGTCTGGTGGACGCCTTCCGGCTCTTCGAGCATCCGCCCAAGAGCTGGAGCTGGTGGGACTACCGCAATCTGGCCTTCCGCAAGAACCAGGGCCTGCGCATCGATCACATCCTGGTGAGCGAGGCGCTGCGTGCGCGCGTCAGCGCCTGCGAGATCGACAAGCAGCCCCGCCGCAACGAGCGCCCCAGCGACCACGCGCCAGTGGTCGTCACCCTGGGCTGAGGCTCGGCGCTCAGTCCGCCGCGTCCAGCGCCGCCTGCATGGCGGCATAGAACTGTGCGACGTGCAGACCGTCCATCAGGGCGTGATGCACCTCCACGCCCACCGGCATCAGCCGGCGCCCCTCACGGGTTTCGATGCGGCCGAAGGCCAGCTTGGGCACATCGGCATCGCCCGCGCCGCGCGCATGCGTGAAGCTGCTGAAGTGCAGCCAGGGCAGCGTCGTCATATGAATCAGGGGGCGCGGACCGCTGTCCTCGCCGCCCAGGCCCGGGGCCCGCTGCTTGGCCGCAGCCAGCACGGCGAGTGCACCGGCCACAAAGTCCGCCAGGTGCGGCTCATAGCGCAGATTGGCAAAGCCCAGGCTCTGATCCTCGCGCAGCACCGTGGTGCTGGCGTCGACCGCCGCATGCACCCGCACCCCCTGATCCGCCAGCCGGTAGCGGAAAGCCTCCACCTGGTTGGCGGCCGTCAGCGCCGCATGGTGATAGACCAGAAACGGCGTGGCGCCCGGACAGGCGGCCACCCGGCGCGCCAGCGCTCCCACCTCCAGATGGGCGCAAAGACTGAAGACGGGCTGGGCCAGCGCGCGGAAATGTTCGTAGGCCGCCCGCCGCGGCCAGTTCCTCAGATCCAGGTACTCACTACTCATCATCGGCACATCCTACCCAGCCCCTGGTCGCGCTCACGCAACGGCGCCCCCGCGCTTGAGATACGTCAAGTTACAGCCCCCTCATCTATGGGGATACTTTGCGTTGATCAGGAGACAGTTTGATGAGAGACAACCAGCCCGTCACGCAGCGTGAGTATCCTTTCCCGAGTGGGCAGAGCCTGGTCTCGACCACGGACCTGAAGGGGCGCATCCTGCATTGCAATGCGGCCTTTGTGGAGGTCAGCGGCTACACACGCGATGAGCTGCTGGGCCAGCCCCACAACCTCATCCGCCATCCCGATATGCCGGCCGAGGCCTTTCGCGACCTCTGGGAGACGATTGCCGCGGGCAAGCCCTGGTCGGGCCTGGTGAAGAACCGCCGCAAGGACGGCGATCACTACTGGGTGCAGGCCAATGTCACCCCCCTGCTCGACGGTGGACGACCCGTGGCCTATATGTCGGTGCGCAGTGAAGCGAGCCGCGAACAGATCCAGGCGGCCGAGACCCTCTACGCCCAGATGCGCCGCGAGGCCCAGAGCGGCACCCTGCAGCACCGCCTGCATGAGGGCCAGGTCTTGCGCCAAGGCACGCTGGCCTCGGCCCAGCGTGGCCTGCAGCGTCTGCTGCGCCAGGCCGACGGCTGGGGCGGCTACCTGCTCCTGGGCGCGGCCGGCTGGCTGATGGGCAGCCTGGCTTGGTACTGGGCGCTGGCGGGCTTGCTGCTGCTGGCCGCCGCCGCCAACATCTGGCTGCAGTCGCGCCGCCGCGCGGCCCTCGCCCCTTTGCTGCGCTTTGCCAACCAACTGGCGGCCGGCGATCTGAGCACCGGCCTGCGCCCCAGCGGCAACCGCCTGATCCGCGGCCTGGAGCTGGCGCTCAATCAGCTCAGCGTGAATATGCGTGCCCTGGTCTCGGACAGCCAGCGCGAGCTGGGCCGCATGCTGCAGGCCAGCGAGGAGATCGCCAAGGGCAACCGCGACCTGGCCTCACGCACCGAATCCCAGGCCGCCAGCCTGGAGCAGACGGCGGCCAGCATGGAGCAGATCACGGCCACGGTGCGCACCAGCGGCGATGCCGCGCGCCGCGCCCACGGCGTAGCCGAGGAGCTCAACAGCGTCTCGCGCCGCAGCGGTGAGGTGGTGCATTCGGTGACGGACACCATGGGCGCCATCGCCAGCTCCTCACACCGCATCGGCGAAATCATCCAGATCATCGACGGCATTGCCTTCCAGACCAATATCCTGGCGCTCAATGCCGCGGTGGAGGCGGCGCGCGCCGGCGAGCATGGCCGCGGCTTCGCCGTGGTGGCCAGCGAGGTGCGGGCCCTGGCGGGCCGCAGCTCGGGCGCGGCGCGCGAGATCAAGCAGCTGATCAGTGATTCGGCGCAGAAGGTGGAGGCCGGCGAATCCCAGACCCGAGCGGCCCGCCAGAGCATCGACGAGACCCTGGTCTCGGTGAGCCAGTTCGCCGGCATCATCGACGGCATCGACACCGGCGCGCGCGAGCAGCTGCAGGGCATCTCGCAGATTCACGAGGCCATCCAGCATCTGGACGGCATCACCCAGCACAACGCCGCCCTGGTGGAGCAGCTGGCGGCCTCGGCCGGCCGGTTGCAGAACCAGGCCGGCGAGGTGAATGCGGCACTCGGCGTGTTCCGGCTCAGCGCTCACGCGCGTCCGCTGCCGGATGCGGTGGCGCTGCGCCGTGAAGCGAAGGCGGAGCAGGCCTCACGCCGGGCGGCCTGAGGGCTTGTTTGAGCTCAGCCGGGCTGGCCGCTCTTGACCTGGGCCGCCACGGGCTGAGCGCCCTGGATGCGGCGCACTTCGGCCAGGAAGGCCGGGCCCTGGCGCAGGCGCTGGTACTCGGCAAAGCGGGCCTGGTAGTCGGCGCTGCTGCTGTCCACGGTGTTCTCACCGTAGGCGCCCGGCAGGCCGGCACGGCGCCACAGGGCCAGATCGGCCTGCACCTCGGCGCGGCTCAGGCTGGAGGGCTGGGCCGTCTTGAGCTCGGGCGCGATATCGTCGGCCGAGGTATCGGCCAGGGCGGCACCGGCGAACAGGGCCAGGGTGGTGGAGGCGATGGCAGCGGCCAGAGACTTGCGGTTCATGGTGAGTCCTTTCTTCCTTGGGTGGCGTCTGCGATGTGCGGCGCCATGGGAAGAAGTTTGCGCGCCGGCCTTCGGACACGCAGTGCCTTTGCGCACAGTTTTCAGCAGCTGGCCAGGGCCTGCGGCGCCAGGGCGTAGGCCGCCAGTGCCTCGCGCCGGCCGCGCAGCTGCAGCTGGTGGCGGGCCTCAATGGGGCGAGGCGCGCCGGCCGCTTCCAGCACCCGCTCCGAGACCACCAGGCGCGTCTCCAGTGCCTTGCACTGGGCCTGCAGGCGGCTGGCGGTGTTGACCACCTCGCCGATGGCGGTGAGGCTGGTGGTGCCGCCGTGTCCCAGCTCGCCAATCGCCACCGCCCCGCCATGCAGGCCCATGCCAAAGTCCAGTCCCTCGCCGAACTGGGCCTGCAGCTCCTCGCGCCAGGCACTCATGCGCGCATCGATCAGGGCCGCGGCCCGCAGCGCGCGACGGCATCCTTCGGCGAACTCGCAGTCCAGGCCGAAGATGGCCATCACCCCATCGCCGATGAACTGGTTGGGCAGGCCGCCGGCCTGCTGCACCGCCTCGCCCACCAGGGCGAAATAGCGGTCCAGCACATAGACCAGATCGGCCGGCCAGTGCCGCTCCGAGAAGCCCGACCAGCGCCGCAGGTCCACGAAGAGCACCGCCACCTCGCGCTCGGGCCGCGGCTCGGGCCGGCGGCTGTCGATCAGGGGCCAAATGCGCAGCTCACCGCGCGGGCGCAGGCAGCAGGCCAGGCGCACATCAGGCCCGGCGCCCACCCGCGCCAGCGTGCGGCGCTCCTCCGCGCTGAGCGGATTGCAGTGCGCGGCCGGCCCTTCCACCCGCACCCGGCAGGTGGAGCAGCGCGCCCGTCCACCGCACAGCGAGGCATGGGGAATGTCATGGGCCAGGCTGGTTTCCAGCACGCTCCAGCCGGCCCGCACGCTGACACTGCGCTCGGGGTAGTGCAGGCGCCACTCGGCGCCGCGCTGCCGTTCCCACAGCGCGCGCAGGCCGCGCCACAGCAGCAGGGCCGCGAGCAGCAGGCCATAGACCCAGACCAGCTGGCGCTTGAAGTCCGCGATCAGTGCGGCCTGGGCCGGTGTGCTGCGCAAGGCCTCGGGCAGCTCGCGCCAGGCCAGCTCACGGCCCATCATCAGAAAGCCCAGGGCGGCCAGCAGGGGCAGCAGCACCATCAGCAGCAGCCAGACCGAGAAGATGCGGCGGTAGCTGGGCCGAGCACGCCAGGCCAGGTGCAAGCCCAGGGCCGCATGGCTCCAGGCCGCGATCATCAAGCCCAGCTGCAAGGCCGCGCCATCGGGCGTCCACAGGCCCCGCACCACGCGGGCATAGGGCGACTCCAGGCCGAACTGCTCGAAGGCCCAGCGCGTAGCCGGCACATGGCTGATCAGCAAGAGGGGCAGCAGCAGGCCCAGGCCGATGCGCAACGCATCCAGCGGCGCCATGCGCCAGCCGCGCCGTGCCGTCAGCGCGCCCAGGGCCAGGGCCATGTGCAGCACGCCGGCACCGTAGAGCAGCACCGTGCCCGGCGGGCTGCGCCAGACCTGCTGCAAGGCCTCACGCAGGGCATCGGCCGCGGCAATCGACAGCAGGCCCAGCGCATGATTGGCCAGATGCAGGCCCACAAAGCTCAGCAACACCCAGCCGCTGGCCCAGCGCAGACGGCGCGCCGAAGGCAGAATGGCCAGCCCCGCTGTCGCGCTCTCGCTGAACCTGCTCACCCGCTCACCCGCACCATGCCTGCCCCACCCTCCAGCTTTGCGCTGCGCGATATGCCCTTGTTGCGCGGATTATCGACCGAGCGTCTGGACCGCCTGGCCCGGCAATGCCGCTGGCGCAGCACCGAGGCCCAGGTCAGCCTGGTGGCCGATGCGGCGCCCGATGCCGACCTCTATCTGCTGGTCTCGGGCGCGGTGCGCGTCACCACCTATTCGGCCGGTGGCAAGCAGGTGACCTTCAGCGACTACAGGACCGGCGACTATTTCGGCGAGGTAGCCGCGGTGGACGGCCGGCCGCGCTCGGCCGATGTGCTGACCCTGGAGCCCAGCGTGCTGGCCGTGCTGCCACGGGCGGACTTCCTGGCCCTGATGCGCGAGGAGCCGCAGATCGGCCTGCGCGTGATGCAGCGCCTGGCCGGCATGGTGCGCCGGCTCTCGCGCCGGGTGGTGGAGCTCAGCGTGCTGAGCGTGCAGCAGCGCCTGTGGGTGGAGCTGTTGCGTCTGGCCGAGGGGGCCGGCGTGGTGGGCAATCAGGCCCGGCTCACGCCCGTGCCCAAGCATATGGATCTGGCCGCCCGCATCAGCACCAACCGCGAGCAGGTGGCGCGCGAGCTCAGCGCGCTCAGCCGCCAGGGCCTGGTGCGCAAGGAAGGCAAGACCCTGGTGCTGGCCGATCTGGCCGCCCTGCGCGCGCGCCTGGAGGCGGCTCAGGAAACGGCATAGGCCCAGGCTCGATCAATCCTCGGCCGCGGCCTCCGGGCCCAGCAGGGCCAGGCACTCATCGATCAAGGCATGAAGCTGGGCCACCCGGGCCTCGCCCAGGCGCTCGTTGAGCGCCCGCTGTGCCCGCTTCCAGTCGGCCTTCATGGCAGCTCGCTTGGCCTGGCCGGCCGGCGTGAGCCGCAGCTGACGGCTGCGCGCATCGCCACCCGCGCCCTGCTCCACCCAACCGCCGGCGATCAGGGGCTGCAGATTGCGCGAGAGCGTGGAGGCTTCCAGACCCATGCGCCGGGCCAGCAGGCTGGGCTGTATCGGCCCCAGATGGTCGATATGGGCCAGCAGCGAGTACTGCGTGGGCTTGAGCCCGGTAGGGGCGAAAAAAGGCTCCACCTGCTGGGCCACGTGGCGCGTCAACTGGCGCAGCTTGAAATTGGTGCAGCCCTGGGGCGTGGCGATCAGGGTGCCGTCGTCGGCGACGCTTGTTGCCTGGGTGACAGAAGCCATTTCATTATTGTATCTACAATGATTGCAGCTACAACCATTCAGAGAACCGCATGAGCACCCAGGAACACGATCAGGTTTTGCAGCAATGGCTGGCCGAGGAGGCCGCGGTGCGCGCCCGCATCCAGCCCGAGCCGGGCCTGGCCCGGCCCGAGCAACTGGCGGGCCGCGACGGCCTGCAGCAGATGCAGGCCATGCTCCAGGGCGAGGTGCCGCCGCCGCACATCGCCAAGACCCTGGACTTCACCCTGATCTCGGCCGAGCGCGGTGAGGTGGTCTTCCAGGGCCAGCCTCTGCTGCGGCACTACAACCCTCTGGGCAGCGTGCATGGCGGCTGGTTCGCCACCCTGCTGGACTCCGCCCTGGGCTGCGCGGTGCACACCATCCTGCCCGTGGGCAAGGGCTACACCACGCTGGAGTTCAAGCTCAATCTGGTGCGTGGCCTGAGCGTGCAGGTGCCGCGGGTGCGCGCCATCGGTCGCGTGGTGCACGCGGGCAAGCAGGTTGCCACCTCAGAGGCGCAGCTGGTGGGGCATGACGGCAAGCTCTACGCCCACGCCAGCACCACCTGCCTGATCTTCGATCTGCAGCGCTGAGCGCGGGCGCGTCCCCGCCCGGCGCTAGCGGAAGAAGGCCACGGCCTGCACCAGTTGCTGGGCCTGGTTGCGCAGGCTCTCCGCAGCGGCGGCGCTCTGCTCCACCAGGGCGGCGTTCTGCTGGGTCACCTTGTCCATCTGGCTGATGGCCTCGCCAATCTGACCCACCCCGTTGCTCTGCTCGGCGCTGGCGCTGCTGATCTCACCCACGATATCGGTGACGCGGCGGATCGCGTTCACCACCTCGTCCATGGTCTGGCCGGCCCGATCCACCAGGGCCGTGCCCTGCTCCACCCGCTCGGCGCTGGCCCCGATCAGCGCCTTGATGTCCTTGGCGGCGCTTGCCGAGCGCTGCGCCAGTTCCCGCACCTCCTGCGCCACGACGGCAAAGCCCTTGCCGGCCTCGCCCGCGCGGGCGGCTTCCACACCGGCATTCAGCGCCAGAAGGTTGGTCTGGAACGCGATGTCGTCGATGACGCCGATGATGTTGGAGATCTCGCGCGAGCTCTCGTTGATGCCCTGCATGGTCGTGACCACCTCGGACACGACCTGGCCCCCGCGGCTGGCCACCTCCGAGGCGCCCTGGGCCAGCTGATTGGCCTGCAGAGCGTTGTCGGCGTTGTTGCGCACGGTGGAGCCCAGCTCGTCCATGGTGGCGGCGGTCTCTTCCAGGGCCGCGGCCTGCTCCTCGGTGCGCTGGCTCAGGTCGGCATTGCCCTGGGCGATCTGGGCGCTGGCTGTGGCCACGCTCTCCGAGTTGTTGCGCACCGTCACCACGATCTCCTGCAGGCGCTGGCGCATCTCCTCCAGCGCGCGCAGCAGCTGGGCGGTCTCGTCCCGACCCTGGGCCGCAAAGCTGAGCGACATATTGCCTGCAGCCATTTCCTGCGCGCCGGCCACCGCGCGCTGCAGCGAGGCAGTCACATTGCGGCTGATGAAGTAGCCCAGGCCCACGCCGACACCCACGCCCAGCAGGATCAGCACGATGGTCATGCTGAAGCTGCTGTGATAGGTCTCGTCCGTTTCCTTGGAGAGCTGCTCGGCATTGCCCTCCTTGAGGCGCGCCAGCACGGTCATCTGGTCATCCACCAGGTTGACCACCGGGGCGAAGCGGGTGAACAGATAGTTCACACCCTCGCTGGCCTGCCCCAGCGGCGCGGCGCCGGCCAGCGCATCCACCTCCTTCAGGGCTTTCTCGTAGTCCCGCCAGAAGGCGTCCAGCTTCTCGAAGGCGGCCTTGCCCTTTTCCGTGTGGTAGAGCGGGCGCGCCTTCTCCAGATTGCTCTTGGTGAGCTCCAGGTTCTTTTGCAGATTGGCCCGCGCCTTGAGCCGCTGCTCCTCGCTGGTGGCCAGCAGGGTGTTGCGCACATCGCGCCCCAGGTAGAGCAGGTTGATGTTGGCCTCCTTCATGTAGGAGAGCCCCAGCAACTCCTTGTCATACATGAGGTTGCCCGCATCGTTGATGCGGCTCATATTGAAGAGGCCCATCAGGCCCATGCCCGCGCCAATGGCGGCGACGATCACAAAGGCCGCAATCAGCTTGGTGGCGATGCGGAAGTTGGAGAGCTGCATGCGTGTGCTCCTGAGAACAACAAACGATGACTGTGCTGACGATCAATCGTCAGGCCTCTCCCTCGCTCCGGATACGACCATAGCGCAGCCCCAGGCACGGGAGTTCCCGAACTGGGCAGCAAAGCGCGTATTTTTTGGCGATATGGCGGGCACGCAACGCCGTGCCCGGGGGCAAGCGCTCCCGCACCGCCCCCTCAAGCCGGCGCCTTGCTGTGCAAGGCCGGCCGCAGGATCAGGTCCTCAGGCGCGCAGGGCCTGGGCCTGGGCCGCCAGGCGCGTGATGCGCGCCCAGTCGCCCTGCTCCACCGCGTCCTGCGGGGTCAGCCAGGAGCCGCCGCAGACCTTGACATTGGGCAGGCTCAGGAACTGCGGCGCGCTCTCCAGCGAGATGCCGCCGGTGGGGCAGAAGGCCACATCCGGGAAGGGGCCGCCCAGCGCCTTGAGCAGATTGATGCCGCCCACGGCCACGGCCGGGAAGAGCTTCAGGAAGCTGTAGCCGGCGGCATTGGCCTGCATCACCTCGCTGGCGGTGGACACGCCCGGCAGCAGAGGCAGGCCCTGCTCGCGGCAGGCCGCGCCGATGGCGTCGGTATAGCCCGGGCTCACGCCGAACTGGCAACCGGCATCGCGTGCGGCCTTCACATCGGCCACGCTGCGCAGGGTGCCCGCGCCCACGATGGCCTCGGGCACGGCGCGCGCCATGGCCTCCATGGCCTGCAGGGCCACCGGGGTGCGCAAGGTCACCTCCAGCACCTTGACGCCACCGGCCACCAGGGCCTCGGCCAGGGGCACAGCATCTTCCAGGCGCTGGATCACGATGACGGGAATCACGGGGCCGTGGCTGGCCAGGCTGAGGGTGTCGTTGCTGTGGCTCATATCGGACTGAAGCAAAGAATAGTCGTGAGTTGAAACGTCGGGCCCGGCGCGGCCGATGTGCCCGATCGAGCGACGCCCGGGGATCCGGCTTTGCCGGACCCTCGAGCGTGCCGCCTTGAGGAGGCGCGCGAAGCGCGTAGGGGGTGGTCCATCACAACCAGGTGACGGCGCCCTCCTCGGCGCTCTTCACATTGCGGCGGATGCCGGCAAAGAGCTCGCGGCCCATGCCCCAGCCATTCTCGTCCAGGGCCTCGGGGCGGATCTGGGCCAGCTCGCGGGCGGCCCATTCATCGGCGGACACCAGAGCCTGCAGGGTGCCGGCCACGGCATCCAGGCGCACGAGGTCACCATCGCGCAGCCGGGCCAGCGGTCCGCCGGCCAGGGCCTCGGGCGTCACGTGGATCGCCGCCGGCACCTTGCCGGAGGCGCCGGACATGCGACCGTCCGTCAGGAGCGCCACCTTCTGGCCCCGGTCCTGCAGGATGCCGAGCACGGTGGTCAGCTTGTGCAGTTCCGGCATGCCGTTGGCCTTGGGTCCCTGGAAGCGCACGACGGCGATGAAATCGCCCGTCAGCTCGCCGGCCTTGAAGGCGGCGTTGAGTTCGAGCTGGTCGTGGAAGACCTTGGCCGGCGCCTCGATGACGTGGCGTTCCGGCTTGACGGCGGAGATCTTGATGACGGCGCTGCCGATATTGCCGGTCAGCATCTTCAGGCCGCCGCTGGCGCTGAAGGGCTCGGCCGCGCCGCGCAGCACGCTCGCGTCGCCGCTGGCGGCCGGCAGCTCCTGCCAGGCCACGCTCTTGCCATCGGCGGCCAGGGCCGGCAGACGGGTCTGCGGGCGCAGACTCTCGCCATTGATGCTCAGCACGTCCTCGTGCATCAGACCGGCGTCCATCAGCTCGCGGATCACAAAGCCCGGGCCGCCCGCGGCCTGGAACTGGTTCACATCGGCCGCGCCGTTGGGATAGACCCGGGCCAGCAGGGGCACCACGGCCGAGAGCTCGGCGAAGTCGCTCCAGTCGATCAGGATGCCGGCGGCGCGTGCCACCGCCACCCAGTGGATCAGGTGGTTGGTCGAGCCACCGGTGGCCAGCAGGGCGGCCATGGCGTTGACGATGCAGCGCTCATCCACCACACGGCCGATGGGCGTGTAGCGGGCCCGCGGCGTGATGGCCAGGGCCTGGGCCACGGCGGCCTCGGTCAGGGCCTGACGCAGACCGTCATGCGGATGCACAAAAGCCGAGCCGGGCATGTGGAAGCCCATGATCTCCATCAGCATCTGGTTGGAATTGGCGGTGCCGTAGAAGGTGCAGGTGCCGGGGCCGTGATAGGACTTGGATTCGGCTTCCAGCAGTTCGGCGCGGCCGACCTTGCCCTCGGCATAGAGCTGGCGCACGCGCGCCTTCTCGTCGTTCGGCAGGCCCGAGGTCATGGGGCCGGCGGGAATGAAGATGGCGGGCAGGTGGCCGAAGGTCAGCGCCGCGATCGTCAGGCCCGGCACGATCTTGTCGCAGACGCCGAGATAGACGACGGAATCGAACATGTTGTGCGACAGGCCGACGCCCGCCGCCATGGCGATCAGGTCGCGCGAGAAGAGCGACAGTTCCATGCCCGGCTGGCCCTGGGTGACGCCGTCGCACATGGCCGGCACGCCGCCGGCGACCTGCGCCACGCCGCCGGCTTCCCGCGCGGCTTCGCGGATCAGCGCCGGATAGGTCTCGAACGGCTGGTGGGCCGAGAGCATGTCGTTATAGGAGGTGACCACGGCAAGATGCGGCGCCTTCTCGGCCACGATGCGCAGCTTTTCATTGGCCGGCAGGGCCGCCACGGCATGCGCCACATTGGCGCAGCCCATGCGCTCGACGCCCCGCGGACGCGCTGCCATGCGCTCGATGCCGGCCAGATAGCGCTCGCGGGTGCCCGCGCTGCGGACGCGGATTCGCTCGGTGACATGGCTCAGGGTCTTGTTCATGCGATGGGTCGATGTAACTCGACGTTTTGGAAGCACGTAACCATATTACACGCTCTCACAGGGAAAAGCTGCCGCACGCAGCACATCACCGGGTACGAAGTGGTTACAAGCGTGCGCCGGCCACGCCTCACCATCCCGGGCCTGGTTCGGCCTGTGGCAGCATAGGGCCTCGATGTCAGCGCCCGACCGCTCCGATTCCCCGCTTCCCGCCATGGCCCCCACCGAGGAGGGTCTCGCCCCGGCCGGCTGGGTCCAGCGCAGTGCCGCCCTGCTGCAGGAGCATCTGGCCCGCCTGCAGGGCCGCGACCTGCATCTCTTCGCCTATGGCTCCCTGATCTGGCGCCCGGAGTTTGAGCACGACGGTCAGTGGCTGGCCCGGGTACAGGGCTTCCACCGGGCGCTGCGCATGCGCTCGCGGGTCTACCGCGGCACGCCCGAGCGGCCCGGCCTGGTGCTGGCCCTGCTCTCCGGCGGCTGCTGCACCGGCCTGGTCTACCGCATCGCAGCGGCCCGGGCGCCCGCGGTGCTGCGCCAGGTCTGGGAGCGCGAGATGGTCAATGGGTCCTACCAGGCGCGCTGGCTGCGCTGCCACGCCCTGCCCGGCCAGGCCCCGCTGTCCGACAGCGCGCACCTGGCCCTGGGCTTCACACTGTCACGCCGCAGCCCGCAATGCTCGGGCCTGCTCAGCGATGGCGAGGTGCTGGGCGTGCTGCGCCATGCCCACGGGCGCTACGGTAGCAGCCTGGAATATCTGGAGCGCACGGTGCTGAGCCTGCGCCAGCGCGGTATCCGCGACCGTGAACTGGAGCGGCTCTATGGCCTGGCCCTGGGCCATGGCCTGTGCGCAGCGGCGACGCCGGCACTGCGAGCCGGGGCCTGCGCCTGATCAGCCCCCGCCCGCAGCCCCCTGCCCCAAGGACAGGCCGCCGGCCTCGCCGCTGTGGTGGCGCAGGCGCTCCAGATCCTCGGCCGTGTCCAGATCCAGCAGCACGCCGGGATCATCCAGCTCCAGGCCGTGCGAGGGATAGCGGGCCAGGATGCGGCGCGCGCCCTCATCCCCCTGCAGCCCCACCAGTTCGGAGAAGAGCTCGGCATTGAAGCCCACCGGGTGGCCGCGCTGACCGCGGTGCTGGGCATAGACCACCGGATGCTGGGCCAGGGCCTCGGCTACGGCCAGGATGCTGGCGGGCTTGAGCAGGGGCATATCGGCCGGCAGGATCAGCCAGCCCGGGGCGTCACCCGCCGCGGCCACGCCGGCCGCGATGGAGTAGCCCATGCCCACGGGTTCGAGCAGGCCGCGCGCATCGCGCTCGGGCAGCTCCACCACATCGCGGCTGGCCACCAGGCTGCGCACGGCGGGCGCCATGCGCGCGCTGCTCACCACCACCAGGGGCAGGCCCGTGGCGATGACGGTCTTGAGCGTGCGCGCCAACACCGTGTCCGACCCCAGCGCCTGCTCCAGCTTGTGCCCTGTGCCACGAAAGCGCGTTCCGCGCCCGGCGGCCAGCACGACGATTACCGGTTGCCCATTCATCGTTCGCCGTGGTCCTTTGCTACTGCTTGTACTGCCCAACGTGAGGCTGCGACATCTGTCCGCTTGCCTCTTCTTCTGTAACACAAGCATGCCCAGCCCGGGTGGGCCTTGTCACTGGGGGGTTTACTTAAACGTTTTTAGGTATAAGCCTGGCACGGCGACTGCCGATAAGCGGCTCGCCGCAGACACACCACAGACACAGCACAGCCACACCACAGACCCAGGGAGACCCGCACATGATCGATCACACCGGCCTCGTCATCAGCGATTTCGAGCGCAGCAAGCGTTTCTACAGCGAGGCGCTGGCCCCCATCGGCTATGCCAAGCTGGCGGAATTTCCGGCCTCGATCACCGGCCACACTGATGTGGCGGGCTTTGGCGAGCCGCCCAAGCCCGACTTCTGGATCAGCCGCGGCACGCCCAACCAGCCGCCCATCCATATTGCCTTTCGCGTGGGCTCGCGCGCCTTGGTCGAGGCTTTCTACCAGGCCGCCATGGCCGCGGGCGGGCGCGACAACGGCGCACCGGGCCTGCGCCCGCACTATCACCCCCACTATTACGGCGCCTTCGTGCTGGACCCGGATGGCCACAATATCGAAGCCGTCTGCCACGAGCCCGGCTGAGGCTTGATCCAGGCCGCCTCCTCGGGCTTGCGCCCTCCTGCATACTGGCGGGCATGAGCAAATTATCCGATCTGCGCAAGAGCTACGAACAAGGCGAGCTCGTCGAGGAGCAGGTGGCCGGCCAGCCCCTGCAGCAGTTCAAGACCTGGCTGGACGAGGCCCTGGCGGCCGGCGTGCCCGAGCCCAATGCCATGACCCTGGCCACGGTGGGGCCCGAAGGCCGGCCCTCCACCCGCATCGTGCTGATCAAGGACATCGATGAGCGCGGCCTGGTCTGGTACACCAATTACGAGAGCCGCAAGGGCCGCGAGCTGGCCGCCCATCCCTTTGCCGCCCTGCAGTTCCACTGGGTGGAGATGGAGCGGGTGGTGCGCATCGAGGGCCGGGTGGAGCAGGTGGACGCCGCGCAGTCCGACGCCTACTTCCGTTCCCGGCCGCTGGACTCGCGCCTGGGCGCCTGGGCCTCGCCCCAGAGCCAGGTGATCAGCTCGCGCGCGGTGCTGGTGGCCAATGCCGCCAAGGCCGCCGCCCAGCATGGCCTGAACCCCGAGCGCCCGCCACACTGGGGCGGCTACCGCCTGCTGCCGGAGCGCTGGGAGTTCTGGCAGGGCCGCAAGTCCCGCCTGCACGACCGCCTGAGCTACAAGCTGCAGGCGGACGGCAGCTGGCTCAGGGAGCGCCTGGCCCCCTGAGCGCCGGGCGGCGCAGCCCTCAGAAGCGGACCTGCAGGCCCATCAGGGCCGAGCGCCCCGCCAGGGGGAGAGATCGCGCAGCGTGGCCATGCTGGTGGCGCTGTAGGCGGTCTTGTTGCCCAGGTTGTCGAGCTTCAGATACCAGAGCGCGTCATAGCCGCCCAGGCGCAGCTGGCGGGCCAGGTTCAGGCGCAGCAGGCCGTAGCCGGCCGTGGGCGTGTCCAGGGCCGGCACCCGGTTCTGGCGCGCGGCCAGGCGCAGCTCCAGGCTGGCAGACCAGAGGCCGCCATCGTCCGCCGCCAGCGAGAGCGTGGCGCGGCGCGGCGCCAGGCGCGGCAGGGGCTCGCCCGTGGCGCGGTTGCTGCCGCGCACCGCATCGAGGCTGCCGCCCAGGGTCAGACGCCAGGCACCGCTCCAGTCCATGCGCGGCAGGGTCTGGCGGGCTTCCAGCTCCAGGCCGTTCAGGCGGGCCGGCACGCCGGTGTAGCGGTACTCGGGCAGGGTCTCGCCCTGCTCGTTGCTGAAGCTGGCGCCGGTGGCATCCAGGGCGATGTAGTTGCGAAAGCGCGTCTGGTAGACATTGGCGCGCAGCAGGCTGCCGCCCTCCTGCCAGCGCAGGCCCAGGTCCAGGCCGCGGGCGCGTTCCAGGCCCAGGCTGGCATCGCCGCGCTCATAGGCGCCGGTGGCCACGTGCACGCCATTGGCATAGAGCTCGTAGAACATGGGCGCGCGCTGGGTGTCGCTGAGATTGGCCTGGAGGCTCAGGCTGGGGCTGAGGGCATAGCCGGCCGAGAGCGAGAGGCTGCGCGGCTTGAAGCTGCGCCGCCCGGCCTCGCCAAAGCGCGCCTCCTCGGCGCCCGGGGCATCGCCGTCCGACTCCACCCGTACCGATTCCTGGCGCAGACCGGCCGCCAGGGACAGCGGACCGCTGCGGTACTGCTCCAGCACGAAGAGCGCGGCCGAGCGGCTGCGCGTGCCGGGCACCAGGGCTTCCTCGCCCAGGGCCGAGAAGTCCGAGCGCTCCCACTGCAGGCCCACCACGCCACGCACCGGCCCCAGGGCCGCATGCTCGGCCTGCAGGCGCAGATCGCTGCCGCGGCTCTTGAAGGTCGTGCCGACCTCGCCCGTGCCCTCCACCTCCTGGTGCTCATAGCGCGAGCGGCTGGCCTGCCACTCGATGCGCGGGAACAGGCCGCCGGCATCGCGCCATTCGCCGGCTGTGGCCAGGCGCTGGCGCTGCATGCGGATCTTCACATCCGGCTCCACGGTCACGCCGTAGTCATTGCGGTAGTCCTCCAGCGAAACGCCGGCAAAGCCCTGGGAGAACAGCAGGGAGCTGCCCAGGGCGCCGCCATGGCTGTCGCTGGCGGAGTTGCGCACCCGGCCGTCCGGCACGCGCAGATCATCGGCCTTGCGGCCGGAGACATCGGCATGCCAGGCCCAGGCGTTGCTGCCGCCGTCCAGGGTGACGGCGCCATTGCGCTCGGCCGCGGCGCCGCCCAGGCGCAGCTCGGCCGCGCCCGACAGGCCCTGAGCCGGCTCGCGCGGGATGCGCTTGTCCAGGGTGTTGACCACGCCGCCGATGGCATTGCCGCCGTACAGCAGCGAAGCCGCGCCGCGCAGCACTTCGATGCGGTCCACCACCAGCGGGTCCACCGGCACCGCATGGTCATAGCTGAGGCTGGAGGCGTCGATGGAGGCGCCGGAGTTGCTGAGCATGCGCACCCGGTCGCCATCCAGGCCGCGCAGCACCGGGCGGTTGGCGTTCGGGCCGAAATAGGTGGCGGCCACGCCGGGCAGGCCGTCCAGGCTCTCGCCCAGGGTGGCGCCGCGGCGCAGGGTCAGGGCATCGCCAGAGAGCTGCAGGCTGGGCTGCACCGGCTCCTTCTCGCGCAGCGGGTTGCCGGTGAGCAGCACGGGCTGCAGCTTCTCGGGGGCAGCGGAGCTCTGGGTGCTCTGAGCCCCGGCGGGCAGGGCCAGGGCGGCGATGGCCAGACTCAGCAGATGCGGCGCGAAGGCCGGGCGGGGACGGACGGGGGAGATCAGGAACTTCATGGCGGAAGGCTTTCGCAGGCAAAGGCGACGGGCCGGCCTCAGAAAAGAGCCGGCCGCAGATCGTTTGCGGACACAAGGGAGGGCGCGCGGCGGCGGGATGGCTCAGGCCATCCGCACGAAGCGGCGCGCGTCAATCAGGCGTGAAGAGGCGAAAGCGCTCCGGGCGGGGCGCGGGCACTGCGCGCCCAGCGCGGGGCGGCATGCTGGGCGGCGCGCTCGGCGCGGCCCGGGGTTTCGGCGCGATGCGCCGCCAGCAGCAGGGGCGCGGCCCGGGGCGGCGCGCCGTCATGGGCCTGGTGGTCCAGCTGCTGACAGTCCAGACCACCGGCGGCATGGCCCCAGTCATCGGAATGCGAATGGCCCTGAGACGCCGGGGCGCCCTGAGCATGGGCAATACGGTGCCACTGGCCCAGGCCCTGCAGGCTCAGCAGCAGGCTCAGCACGAGCCACAGCGACCAGCGCCGCCAGGGCGCCAGGGCGTGGGAACTCATGCGGGGGCTGCGGGCCATGCCTGGGTCAGCAGGGTTCAGTTGGCGGCGACGGGCTGGGCCTCGGTCACGCGGTAGAAGAGGCCATAGGGGTCGTTGCTGAGCACGGCCATCTGGCCTTCCACCGTCACCGGCTCCAGGGTGTAGCGCACGGGGGTCTTGCTGCGCACCTCGATCAGGCCCTCGGGCCCGGCCGGCACGCAGAAGGAGCAGCTGGTGGGCACCGAGGAGAGCAGGAAATGGCGCTGCTTGTCACCCGGCTCCAGCGGCATCATGAAGCCCTGGATCTTGACCGTCTTCTTGTCCAGGGCCTGCACGGCCGCCGGAAAGCTGGGAACCAGGCGCTTCTTCTCGGCCTTCACCGTCACCGAGGACAGCAGCGGCCAGGACAGCACGCCCTCGCGCTCCTCCAGCGGCTTGAAGGGGCTGCGCGGGTCGTGATAGCCGGGGCCCTGGCCCATGGCCGGGGCCTGGGCCGCCACTGGCAGCGCCGCACCGACGAGCAGCGCCAGAGCCAGCCAGCCGGAGAAAGAGGTCTTCATGGTGGGCAGTTCAGTGTTCATGCTTCAAGCCACAGTATTTGCCGATGGCCAGACCCCGGCAGGCCGCGAGCAGGGCCTTCTGGCAGCGCTCCTCGCTTTCGCCGGACTCCAGGCAGCGCGCCGCCTCCTCATGCGCTTTGGACATGGCGCGGTGGCGGCCGATGTCCGCCTTCACATGCTCGCTCAGCGCTTTGGCGGCCGGGGCGGCTGCCGGGCTGGATTGTGCCTGCAGCGCGCCGGAGGCGCTCAGCGACAGGGCGATCAGCAGGGCTTGCAGGGAAAACTTCATGGCGGAACCTCGAGAGAAAACGATGAAAGCGGCGCTGGCAAGAGCGCACTCAGTGCGGCGCCTGCAGCAGCTCCGTCACGTCCAGGCGGTAGGCACGCCAGGCAGGCCAGGCGCTGCTGAGCAGGGCCAGCAGCAGGGCCAGGGCCGGCACCAGCCACTCCCAGACGGAGAACCAGCTGCCCACCACCCGCAGCGACTGCTGCTGGGCCAGCACCCAGCCTAGCAAAGCTGTCAAGCCATGGCCCAGGGCCAGGCCGAGAACGCAGGCCAGGCCGGCCAGCCAGACCGCCTCGGCCGCGATCAAGAGGCCCACCCGGCCCGGCGGCGCGCCCAGCATGCGCAACATGGCCAGATCCCCCTGGCGCTCGCGCACCGCATGCAGCAGGGCCACGAAGACCGAGAGCCCGGCCGCCAGCAGCAGCACGGCGCCAAAGCCGCGCAGCACCTCGGTGCCCGCGCCCACCATGCGCAGCAGGCGGGCCGTCTCCAGTGCCGGGGCGGCGGCTTGCAGCCCGTCCTGGGCGTTCACCCAGCGCGGCAGGCTCACCGCCGCCAGCGGGCTGCGGTAGCGCAGCAGGGCGAGGGTGATCTCGCGCTCGGCCTCCAGGGCGCGGCGGTCGGACTCGTCCACCGCATGCATGTCCTCATGCACCTTCCAGACCGAGGCCAGATCGGTGAGCACCAGACGGTCCAGCACCGTGCCGCCCGGCGCCAGCACGCCCACCACCCGGTAGCGATGATCACCATGCTCGTGGCCGCCCTCGCCCAGGCCATGGCTACCGGCAAAGCTGTCGCCCAGGCGCAGGCCCGTGGCCCGCGCCACCTCGGCGCCCAGCACGGCCTCCAGCGGCTGGGTCCACCACCGCCCCTCGGCCAGACGCCCCTGATAGAGCGCGGGGTAGTCCGCCGTGGTGCCCACGATGCGAAAACCCTTGAGGCTGTCGCCCAGGGACAGGGGCACGGCGCTGGCCACCAGGGGCTGGGCCCGCAGCTCGTCCAGGGCGCTGAGCGGGATATTGCCGGTGGGCACGTCCAGGTGGAAGAGGCCCGCCAGCATGATCTGCATGGGGCTGCCCTTGGCGCCCACCACCAGGTCCACGCCGGCCAGATCGCGGCGCACGCCGGCCTCGATCTGCTCGCTGACCAGGAGCACGAAACTCACCGCCGCCAGGCCCAGGCTCAGCAGCAGGAGGTTGAGCCCGGCCACCAGGGGGCGGGCCCAGAGATAGCGCCAGGCCAGGGCCAGCATGCCGCCCCTCATGGCCGACCTCCGCTGAGCTTGGGCAGTTGCAGGCTGGGCAGCCGGGCGCCCAGGCGCTCGGCCACCCGGCCGTCATGCGTGGCCAGCACCAGCACCGCGCCCTGCTCCGCCGCGGCCTGCTGCAGCAGGTCCAGGCTGGCGGCAGCGTTCTCGTCGTCCAGATTGGCCGTGGGCTCATCGGCCAGCAGCAGGCGCGGGCGGCGCAGCAGGGCCCGCGCCAGGGCCACCCGCTGGGCCTGGCCCTGGCTGAGCTGATGCGGCCGCCGCCCGGCCAGGGCCTGCAGGTCCAGGCGCGCCAGCAGCTCGTCCACCCGCGCCTCCTCCACAGCCTGGCCGGCCGCCAGATAGGGCAGGCCCAGGTTGTCGCGCACGCTCAGGGCCGCGCTCAGATGCAGGCGCTGCGGCACAAAGCCCAGCTGCGCACCGCGCCAGGCATCGCGCTGGCGGGCGCTCAGCGCCCCGAGCTCGGTGCCGGCCATGCGCACCACGCCTGCGCTGGCGCTCAGCAGGCCGGCCATCAGGGCCAGGAGCGTGGACTTGCCGCTGCCCGAGGCGCCACGCAGCAACAGGCCCGGGGCCGTGCCCAGCGCGAGGTCGGGAAAGGCGATTTCCGGGCCTTGCGCATAGCGGTAGCGCAGCCCCTGCAGCTCGATCATCGATGCTCAGCCCGGCTCGGGCTCGCGGGCCAGGCGGCGGAAGGTGGCCAGGAACTTGTCCACCTTGGCCGCCACCACGAAGACACAATAGCCCTGCTCCGGGTTGCGGGCGTAGTAGTGCTGGTGATAGTCCTCGGCGCGGTGGTAATTGCGCTCGGGCAGCAGCTCGGTCACGACGCGCCCGCCATGCGCCGTCTGGGCCTCGGCCAGCACCTCGAGGGCCACGGCCTCCTGGGCCGGGCTGTGGACGTAGATGCCGGAGCGGTACTGCGTGCCCACGTCCGCGCCCTGGCGGTTCAGCGTGGTGGGATCGTGCACCGCGAAAAACACCGCGAGCAGCTCGCGCAGGCTGACCTGCTCGGGGTCGAAGCGCACGCGCACCACCTCGGCATGGCCGGTCTGGCCGGTGCAGACCTGCTCATAGTTCGGTGCCGGGCTCTGGCCATTGCAATAGCCGGACTCGACGGCCAGCACGCCGCGCACGCGTTCGAACACCGCCTCGGTGCACCAGAAACAGCCCCCGCCCAGGGTGATGACATCACCCCGCAGGGCGTCGGAAGAATGTGGATTCATGCGCGCTGTCACTCTCGAAAACCGGCTCGGCCGGCAGCATAGCCCAGGCCGGCGCGCTCAGCGCAGGCCCAGGGCCATATCCACCCGCGGCACCCAGGGCTTGGCCTCGGCGCCGGACTCGGTCTCATGCAGGCGCGGCGAGGCCAGAAAGAGCCGCGCATTGGGCACACCGCGGGCCAGCAACGCGTCGCGCAGGCCCACGGCGCGCTGCAGGGCGAGCTGGCGCATGGCCTCGGCATCCGCCACCTGGGCGGCGGCCAGCAGGCTTTGCATCTGCTCGGGCGGCACATCCTTGAGCAGGCCCAGCAGATTGCGCGGGCGGCTCGGCAGATTGCTGGCCTGGTAGACCTGGCGCAGCAGGCGCAGGCGTTCGGTCTCGCTCAGCGGCGGCAGCGGGGCCTCGGCGCCCTCCCCGGTCGCGGCCTGGGCGCCGCGTCCGCTGCTGAGCTGCTGGCGGCGCAGCTCGCGGCGGCGCTCGGCCTGGATCAGGGCTTCGACCTGGGCGGCCTGCAGTGCGGCCCTCTCGGCCTGGGGATCGGCCCAGCCGGTGAGGGTCAGGTTCAGGGCCGGGCGCTCGCTCAGGGCCTTGGCCACCTTGTCGAGCTGGGTCTGCAGGTCGGCGGCGGGCTGGGCGCTGGCCGGCGCGAAGGCGACCTGGCTCATGTCCGCCCCGCCTCCGCCGGTGAGCAGGGAGAAGGGCGCAGTCAGGGCCTTGCCCAGCAGATTGATGATCACCTTGAGGATGAGCCCGCCCACGCTGAACTGCGGGTCATTGAGCGAGCCGCTGACGGGCAGGTTCACATCGATCACGCCCTGGCTGTCCTTGAGCAGGGCCACGGCCAGCAGCACGGGCAGCTTGGTGGCATCCGGGCTGTCGATCTTCTCGCCGAAGCTCAGCTGATTGAGCACCACCTGGTTGTCGGCCTGCAGGCGACCGTCGGCATCGATGCGGTAATGCACCTGGGTGGAGAGCTTGCCGCGCTCGATGGCGTAGCCGGCGTACTTGCCGGCATAGGGCGAGAACGGCGCCAGCTCGATATCGGTGGCGGCGGCCCGGATGTCCATCTGCGGCGGCGAGCCGGGGCGCAGCTGGCCGCTGATGTCCAGCAGGCCGGTACCGGCCACCTTGCCCTTGAGCGCCAGCGGTGCCAGCTGGGCCTGGGCGCTGTCCACGCTGCCCAGGGTGCCCTGCAGCTCGCTGAGCTTGGCGCTGTAGCTGGGGCGTATGAAACGGTCGTTGAAGTCCACATTGCCATTGGCCAGCTGCAGCTCGCCCAGGCGGAACTGCAGGGCCGGGCCGGAGGCGGCCGTGGCCGGCGCCGAAGCGGCCTGGGCTTGGGCTTGGGCTTGGGCCTCGCGCGGCCCCAGATCGCGCAGATTGAAGCGCCCCTGCTCGTCGACGATGAGGCGGGCAAAGAAATCGTTCAGCGAGGCCTTCTGCACCTCCAGACGCGGCGCCTTCTCGGGCGCCAGCTCGGCGCGCAGGCCGGCCAGGCTCAGGGCCTGCCAGCTCAGCAGTTCCTCGCCCACCTCGCGACGGCCATCCCGCTCGCGGGTTTGCATGAGGCGCAGATCGGCCAGCAGCAGATCACCGCGCGCCTGCGCTTGCAGGCCTTGTGCGGCCTGGCTGAGATTCAGCTCGCCCCGGAACCCCGCTTCGGCCCGGCGCAGGTGCAGGCCGAGGCGCCGGTCCAGATAGGGGTCGGCCGCCTGCAGGGGCAGGCGCTCGGCACGCAGGCTGCCGCTCAGGGCCAGGGGCGCCAGACCCAGCTGGCCCTGGAACTGCAGGCTGCCCAGGGGATTGCTGCCGCGTGCGCTGCTGGCAAAGCGGCGGCTGGCCGCGGCAGGCCGGCCCAGCTGCAGGCTGAGCTGCAGGGCGGCCCGGTCCTTGGCGCCGGCCGGATAGGCCAGGTTCTGCAGCTTGAGGCGCAGCTGTTCGGCCACCAGCTGATAGGGGGCATCGTCGGCCTCGCCCTCGCGGCGATTCAGGGCCTGCACCGAGGCATCGCTGAGACTGAGTCCGCCCTGCTCCACCGTCAGGCCGGCCAGGCGCAGCGACCAGTCCGGGCTGCCCGCAGCGGCTGCGGCCGGCTCACTCGCCTTGGGCGCCACCGGCAGCGGCAGCAGCAGGCGGCCATCGGCCGCACGTCGCAGCTGCAGGCGCGGCTCGCGCAGGTTCAGCTGGCCCAGCTGCAGCTGGCGCTTGTCCAGGGCCAGGGAGGCCTCGTCCAGGCTCAGGCTGGCCAGACTGGCCAGGGGCTCGCGCCGCCCGCCCGGGCCCATCTGCTGCAGCTGCAGCTGATCCAGGCGCAGGGCCTGCAAACCGGCCTGCAGCCGGTTTTCGGCCTGCGCCGCCAGGGGCTCGGCAAGCTTGAGGCTGGCCTTGCCCGCCAGGCGCCCTTGCAGGGCCAGGGGCAGCTCGGCCTGCAGATAGGGGGACAACCAGGCCAGGGCCAGGTCTTGCCAGCCGGCTTCAAGCGTCAGGGCCTCGGCGCTGAGCTGGCCCTGCACGTTCAGGCTGGCGCTGGGGCCCGCAGCCTTGCCGCCGTCCTGCAGGCTGGCCTGCAGCTGCAGCGCCGCCTGGCCTTGCAGCGGCCAGCTGAGCTGCTTGATCTCCAGGCCCAGGGGCTGCAGGCGCAGGGCGGCGCCAACGCGCTGGTCCTGCCAGTCCAGCCCCGCATCCTCCAGACTCAGGCGTGCCAGACTCAGACGCCAGGCTGGCGCATTCTTGGAACTGGCGGCGCCGGCGCCCGGCGCCGGCGCGTCGAAAGCGGGCAGCCCCAGGCGGCCGGCCGCATCGCGCTGCAGCTGCAGGCGCGGCCCCACCCAGCGCAGGCTGTCGATCTGCAACTCCCGCTTGAGCGGCTGCAGGCTCTTGAGTTCCAGGCTCAGCTCACGCCAGGCCAGCCAGTCGGCCTGCGCCCCGCGGTCCAGCACCGCATCCAGCAGGCTCAGCCGCCCCCCCAGACTCAGCTCCGAGGGCTTGCCGGGCGCCTGGGCGAAACTCAGGCGCAGATCGGCCTGGAGCCGGCCTTGCAGGGGTTTGAGGGGCAGTGCCGTCGGCCAATAGGCCAGGTAGGGCTGCAAGTCCAAGTCCTGCAGCTTGAGCTCCAGCGCGGCTTCCCGCCGCTCGGCAAAGGGCAGCGCATCACCGCCTAGATCGAAAGTCTTGCCATTGAGCCGACCGGCCAGGCGCGGCTGCACATGTGTCGCCACGTGGCTGTCCAGGGCCGAGAGAAAGGGCAGATCCAGCTGCAGCGCCTCCAGCTTGTGCTGACGCTGATAGGGCCGGTCATCCAGCCAGACCTGCCCCTCGGACAGGCGCAGGTTGTAGAGCGCGAAATCCGGCGTTTCGGCGCTCTCGGGCTTGGCGGCGGCACGCGGCTGGCTCAGGTGCTGGATGAGATCGTCGATGTCATAGCGCCCCTCGGCAAGCCGGCTCAGGCGCAGCAGCGGCCGCTGCACGCTCAAGGACTCCAGCACCAGGCTGCGGTGCCAGAGTGAGCGCAGGGACAGGGCGGCATCGATCTCGCCCACCTCCAGCAGCGCGGGCTCCGCGGGGGTGGCACCCCCGATGCGCAGGCCTTGCAGCACCAGCGCGAGGCGCCAGGGCTGCAGACGCACCGTCTCCACGCTGACCGGACGACCCAGGGCCTGGCTGGCCAGCTGCATGCCGCTGCCCGCCACCCAGCGCGGCAGCAACCACATGGCCAGCAGCACAAGCAGCAGGAGGGTGCCCAGGCCCGCCAGAAGGCGGCGCAGCCAGGGGCGGCCGGAAATGAGTGAGGCCAGAGGCATGGGCGAAGGCAGGCAATGCAACAGCGGCCGATTATCCTGTGCCCGCTTCGGGGCGACACTGCTGGCGCCCCAGCTCCTCCGCCATGCGCGACCTGCTACATCCCCTGCTCGAGTTCAAGCCTTTTCTGCTGACCCTGCTGCAGCCCCCCACGCCCCTGCTTCTGCTGACGCTGCTTGGAGCCGGCCTACTGCGGCCCAGTCCCTGGCTGGGCCGCCTGCTGCTGGGCTCGGGCGTGCTGGGGTTGTGGTTTGCCTTCACCGAGATAGGCGCCGACGGCCTGCAGCGCCTGCTGCTGGAACCGCATCCAGCCCTGGACGCCCAGGCCGTGGAGCGCCTGCGCGCGCAGCCCATGAGCACCGCGGTGCTGGTGCTGGGCGGTGGCGCCTTGCGCGAGCTGCCGGAGTACGGCGGCCCCAGCCTCAAGCCCCTCAGCCTGGAACGCCTGCGCTATGGCGTCTGGCTTTCCAGGCGCGGCGACTGGCCGCTGGGCTTCAGCGGCGGGCCTTCGGGAGAATTGCGCGGCAGCGGCGCCAGCGAGGCCTCGCTGGCCCAGCAGAGCGCCAGCCAGGAGTTCATGCAGCCGCTGCGCTGGGCCGAGGATCGCTCCCTGGACACGCGGGCCAATGCCCGGCTGAGCCTGCCCCTGCTGCGTGCCGACGGCGTGCGGCGCGTGCTGCTGGTGACGCATGATCAGCACATGACCCGGGCCTTGCGGGCCTTCCGCGAGGTCGGCGCCGAGCAGGGCCTGGAGATCATTCCGGCCCCGCTGGGCCTGCGTCCGGGCACCGCCTACAGCCTGGCCGACTGGTTCCCGTCGAGCGACGCGATACGCAAGACGCGCTATGTGGTCTACGAATGGCTGGGCCTGCTGGGCGGGCGCTGAACGCACAACACAAGCTACAACCCGCAAACCGCTTTTCAGACCCCGGAAATAGAAACCCCTCCCGAGCCAGAGACTGGGAGGGGCTGGTGGCTGACGCCACCGCTTGGGGCTCCACAGCCATTTGCTGCGGGGCTCCTGGCGCGCAGAGACTGCGCCAGCGTGTTGACCTGCGTTGCAGGCCTCTCAACAGTAGGCGCGCGCGCCGGGCGCTTCAAGCCTCGGCAAACCCTAGTTGAAACCAGGCGTCAGCCAAAGAGCTGCCGGTACAGATCCTCGGTGCGGGCGGTGACCTCGGGCGTCATGGTGATGGTGCGCCCCCATTCACGCGGGGTTTCGCCGGGCCATTTGTTGGTGGCGTCCAAGCCCATCTTGCCGCCCAGGCCGCTGACCGGCGAGGCGAAGTCCAGGTAGTCGATGGGCGTGTTTTCCACCAAGGTGGTGTCGCGCACCGGGTCCATGCGGGTGGTGATGGCCCAGACCACTTCCTTCCAGTCCCGGATGTTCACGTCTTCGTCCACCACCACGATGAACTTGGTGTACATGAACTGACGCAGGAAACTCCAGAGACCGAACATCAGGCGCTTGGCGTGCCCGGGATAGGCCTTCTTGATGGAGATCACCGCCATGCGGTAGCTGCAGCCCTCGGGCGGCAGGTAGAAGTCCACGATCTCGCTGAACTGCTTCTGCAGGATGGGCACGAAGACCTCGTTGAGCGCCTCGCCCAGAATGGCGGGTTCATCGGGCGGCTTGCCGGTGTAGGTGCTGTGATAGATCGGATCGCGGCGCTGGGTCAGGCGGCTGACCTCGAAAACGGGGAACCAGTCCTGCTCGTTGTAGTAACCCGTGTGATCACCATACGGGCCTTCCAGGGCATGCAGATAGCCGCCCTTCTCCTTGAGCGGCACGCCGTCCTCGCTCAGCCCCTCGAAGCCCGGCACGGCCACCGGGATATGGCCTTCCAGCACGATTTCGGCGCTGGCGGGCACCTGCAGCCGCTGATCGGCCTCGCCCACGCCGGTGTCCACCACCTCGGTGCGCGAGCCGCGCAGCAGGCCGGCGAACTGGTACTCGGAGAGCGAGTCTGGCACCGGGGTCACAGCGCCCAGGATGGTGGCCGGGTCGGCCCCAAGGGCCACGGCAATCGGGAAACTCTGGCCCGGATTGGCCAGGGCGAACTCACGGAAGTCCAGGGCACCGCCTCGGTGCGCCAGCCAGCGCATGATGAGCTGGCGCCGGCCGATCAGCTGCTGGCGGTAGATGCCCAGGTTCTGGCGTCGGCGCGGCTGGGCCACGGATTGCGGCCCGCGGGTCACCACCAGGCCCCAGGTGATCAGCGGGCCGGCTCGCCCGGCCAGCAGGTCTGGATCGGCAGACGCTTCAGGTCCACCTCGCTGCCCGCCATCACCTCCTGCTGGCAGGCGGCCTCGCGCACCCGGCTGGGCTTCATGTCCCACAGGGCCTTGGCCATCTGCAGCAGGCGCCCCGCGTCCTTGAGGCCGCGGGGGGGCTCGGGCTCCTTGAGACTGGCCAGGACCCGGCCCACATCACGCAGCTCCTCCAGGTTCTGGGCGCCCATGCCCAGGGCCACACGACGCGTGGTGCCGAAGAGATTGGTCAGGGCGGGCGTCTGGTAGCCGGTGGGCTTCTCGAACAGCAGCGCCGGTCCGCCGGCACGCAAAACGCGGTCGCTGAGGGCCGTCACCTCAAGTAGGGGGGATACCGGCGTGGCAATGCGCCGCAGCTCTCCCATCCCCTCTAATCCGTGGAGAAAGTCGCGAAGATCTCGGTACTTCATAACTGAAAGTAATTTTGAATCAAGGCCATAAGCTTGACGGGTTATTTTTGACCCTTAGAATCCCGTCTGCCCTGAACCTTCAGGGTTAACCCGCGCCTCGCCTTGGGACGGCGAAGCGCCCCGCTGCCGATGGACCCGGCCCGGGTCTTGCTGAGCTTTGATGCTCGACAAGCCCCGAGATTTGCCGGCCCATTATCACTGCCACACCTGCAGGACTCGCCCGATGAGGACGAGCCCCGGCGGGCTGGCGGAGAAGAAAGGAGTCGCATGACAGCGCGTCGCAATGTCTTATCCCTCGCCCGCAGCGCCGCCGCGGCCGGAACCTTGTTTGTCAAGGACATCGGTCAAGGCCTGCTGGTGGTCAGCCACAACACCCTGGCCCTGCTGGGTCTGGCCGTGGTGGCTGTTTTGCTGATGTTCAGCAGCCAGGCGGATCTCCGCCACAAGCTCGAAACCGAAGCCTTTGGCTGGCTCAATGCCCGCCAGGAAGCCCGTGTCGAAGCCTCGGGCAACACCCTGATGGGTCTGTCAGAGCCGGAAGCCCTGACGCGCGCCACCGCGGCCGACCCGAAGGAGCTGACCCGCCAGCAGGCCGCCGTGGCCATGTGGCTGTCGCGCCGCTACAAGGTGGCGCCCGAGCCGGTCAGCCGCCTGGTGCAGGAGGCCTGGACCGTGGGCCAGCGCGCCCGCGTGGAACCCACCCTGATCCTGGCCATCATGGCCATCGAGTCGGGCTTCAACCCCTTCGCGCAGAGCGCCGTGGGCGCCCAGGGCCTGATGCAGGTCATGACCCGGGTGCACGACGACAAGTACGAGGCCTTCGGCGGCAATCTCGCAGCCTTCGACCCCATCACCAATCTGCGGGTCGGTGTGCAGGTGCTCAAGGAGTGCATCCAGCGCGCCGGCAGTCTGGAAGAAGGCCTGCGCTACTACGTGGGCGCCGCCAATCTGCCCGACGATGCCGGTTATGCCGGCCGCGTGCTGGCCGAGCACGAGCAGATGAAGTCCCTGATCGCCGGTCGGGGCTATGCCCCCGCACCGCGCAGCGAGCGGGAGGCCTCCGCCGGTACCGGCAAGCCGGCGACCAAGCAGGAGCAGCTGGCTCTGCTGGACTGAGGCTCGCCCGCTTCATTTTTCACACCCGAACAAGGCCCTGGTGTCCGCTACACTGGGGCCTTCGCGCAACTGGCGATCAAGGCTGCTGACGGCATCAACCGGCTGGCGGCCCGAGGTGGTGGACCACCGGGGAGCGCGAACGGTTCAGGGCCCAGGCCCGGCCGTCATCAGCCGTTCGCCTGGGCAGCCCTGCAAGCCGTTGCGCGCGTCGCCGCGGCTCGTCCCGGGCCCAACCCTCATCATGAACCACCACCATCATGTTTGATCGCAGCCAATCGACCCTCGCCAACGTCGACCCCGAACTGTGGGCCGCCGTCCAGAACGAAAACCGTCGCCAGGAGGGCGAGATCGAGCTGATCGCTTCGGAAAACATCGTTTCCCGCGCCGTGCTCGAAGCGCAGGGCTCGATCATGACGAACAAGTATGCCGAGGGCTATCCGGGCAAGCGCTACTATGGCGGCTGCCAGTTCGTCGACATCGCGGAAGAACTCGCCATCGAGCGCGCCAAGAAGCTGTTCGGCGTCAACTTCGCCAACGTGCAGCCGAATTCCGGCTCGCAGATGAACCAGGCCGTCTTCCTCGCACTGCTGCAGCCGGGCGACACCTTCATGGGCCTCGACCTCAATTCGGGCGGCCACCTGACGCACGGCTCGCCGGTCAACATGTCCGGCAAGTGGTTCAACGTCGTTTCCTACGGCGTGCGTGAAGGCGACCACCTGCTCGACATGGACGATGTCGCCGAGAAGGCCCGCAAGAACAAGCCGAAGCTCATCATCGCCGGCGGCACCGCCTATTCCCGCATCTGGGACTGGAAGCGCTTCCGCGAGATCGCCGATGAAGTCGGCGCCTATCTCATGGTCGACATGGCCCACATCGCCGGCCTCGTCGCCGGTGGCCAGCATCCGTCGCCGTTCCCGCATTGCCACGTTGCCACCACCACCACGCACAAGTCGCTGCGCGGCCCGCGCGGCGGCGTCGTGCTGACGAACGACGAGGACATCGCCAAGAAGATCAACTCGGCCGTCTTCCCGGGCCTCCAGGGCGGCCCGCTGATGCACATCATCGCCGCCAAGGCCGTCGCCTTCGGCGAGGCGCTGCAGCCGGAATTCAAGGAATACGCCGCGCAGATCGTCAAGAACGCCAAGGCGCTCGCCGAGACGCTGAAGGCCGGCGGCCTCGACATCGTTTCGGGCGGCACCGACAACCACCTGATGCTGGTGGATCTGCGCAAGAAGAACGCGACCGGCAAGCGCGCCGAAGCCGCGCTCGGCCGCGCCTATGTCACCTGCAACAAGAACGGCATTCCGTTCGACCCGGAAAAGCCCATCGTCACCTCCGGCATCCGCCTCGGCACGCCGGCCGGCACGACGCGCGGCTTCAAGGAAGAAGAGTTCCGGCAGATCGGCCACCTGATCGGCGACGTGCTGGACAAGCCGCATGACGAGGCCAATCTGGCCGCCGTGCGCGAGAAGGTCGCCGCCCTGACGCGCGACTTCCCGGTCTACCGCTGAAGCCCGCCCGCCGCCGATGCGCTGCCCCTTCTGCAATCACGGTGAAACCCAGGTCGTCGAGACCCGGGAATCGGACGAGGGCGATGTGGTGCGGCGCCGGCGGCGCTGCCAGGCCTGCGACAAGCGTTTCACCACCTACGAGCGGGCCGAAATCGCCCTGCCCGTGGTGGTCAAGAAGGACGGCTCGCGGGCCGATTTCGATCCGTCCAAGCTGCGCGCCTCCATGCAGCTGGCCTTGCGCAAGCGGCCGGTCAGCATCGAGCAGATCGACGCCGCCCTGGAGCGCATCCAGGAAAAGCTGCTGACCAGCGGCGCCCGCGAGCTGCCCTCCACCAAGCTCGGCGAGCTGGTGATGCGCGAACTCAAGAAGATCGACAAGGTGGCCTATGTGCGCTTTGCCTCGGTCTACCGCAGCTTCGAAGACGTGGACGAGTTCCGCCAGCTGATCCGCGACATCTGAGCACACCCGGGGGAGGGATCATCCCCCACCGCTCCCCCTTCGGCAGGACAGAAAGCCCCGCGTGGCCGGCCTAGATTGCTCTGAGCAATCTCCCCAGCTGTCACGGCGGAGGCCCCATGCGTCCCAAGCTCTTCAGTGTCCGTCCGCGGATGCCCGCACAGCGCGGCGTCAGCCTGATCGAGGGCTGCATGGCCTGCGTGGCCCTGGGCATTCTGCTGGCGGCGGCACTGCCACAGCTGCGCCAGATCCAGCAGCGCCAGCGTCTGCAAGGCATTGCCCAGACCCTGTTCACCGACCTCCAGGAGGCCCGCAGCCTGGCTGTGCTGGGCGCCGGCGCCGTGCATCTGCGCTTCAGCCAGCACCCGCAGGGCAGCTGCTATGTGGTGCACAGCGGCAAGGCGGGTGACTGCGTCTGCTCGGACCAGGGTCAAGCCCTGTGCCTGCAGGGCACCGAGCCCATCAAGTTGCAATGGCTGCCGTCAGGACGCGGCTTCGACAGCCTGCGCGCCAATGTGCCGCAGATGAGCTTTCAGCCCCGCCAGGGCAGCGTGACCTCCACCGGCAGCATCGACATCGTCGGACCGGACCGGCAGAGCATCCGCCATATCGTCAGCATCGCAGGCCGGGTACGCAGCTGCGCCCCCGCCGCTCCCGTGGGTCGCCTGCCTCCTTGTTAACCCTGCCCCCTTGAACAAGGGAGCCAGCGACCAACGGCCACAGTCCGACGACCAACGGCGGGCAAGATGTGAAATACCTCACGCCCACTCCCCACAATCCCAGCATGCCGGTACTGCGACCATCTCTGCCAGCTTCTCCATTGCTGCGCGCGCGTGGAGCGCGTGGCTTCACGCTGGTGGAAATCATGCTGGCCGTAGTCGTGGTGGGCGTGCTGGCGGCCGTGGCCCTGCCGGCCTACCAGCAGGCGGTGCAGAAGAGCCGTCGCTCCGACGCCATCGCCATGCTCACGGCGGTGCAGCAGGCGCAGGAGCGCTGGCGCGCCAATCGCACCGGCTACGCCGCCAACCTCAGCGATCTGGGTTTCAGCAGCGGCCAATCACCCAAGGGCTACTACGAAATTGCGCTGAGCAATGTCGCCATGAGCACCTACACCGTGACCGCCACCCCCATCTCCAGCGGCGCCCAGGCCAAGGACAGCGTCTGCGCCAAGCTGGGCATTGCCGTCAGCGGTGGACAGGTCAGCTACACCAGTGCCGACTCGGCCAGCCAGGCGACGTCGAGCAAGTGCTGGGCACAGTGATGAAGCCGCGTTGCAAGGCCAGCATCCCGGTCCGGCACCAGCGTGGCCGCGGGCTGACCCTGATCGAGCTGATGGTCACGGTCGGCGTCCTGGGCATCGTGCTGGCGGTTGCCGCGCCCTCCCTGGCCGATTTCATGAACAAGCGCCGGGTGCGCCTTGTGGCCGACGAACTCAGCACCCTGATGGTTTACGCCCGCTCCGAGGCCGGCCTGCGCAACCGCCGCGTCAACGTCTTCTTCAGCAGCGGCGGCTCGCAAAGCTGCTACACGATTGCCGAGTTCAGCGCCCTTGGGCGCTGTGATTGCAGCAGCACGCCGATCTGCACCGGCGGCTTTCTGCAACTCAAGACGGTGTCCATTCCCGCGCTCACCGGGGTCAGCCTCACCCCATCGGAAGACCTCCGCTACGACACGGGCCGTGAGGGCGTGGTGGGCTATGCCCTGGCCTTCATGGTGCCCACGCTGCAGACCGCGCCCGGCAACGTCATGGTGCAGATCAGCGGTGGCCGCGGCTATCAGTTGCGCATGCAGCTCACGCCGCTGGGACGGCCCACCCTGTGCACCCCCAACGGCTCCTACAGCGATGTCCCCCGCTGCGCGGCACCCTTGACGGAAAGCTGAGCCATGGTCAGGCGCCAGTCAGCACGCTCAGCCACCCGCACCAGCCAAGTCGGTCTGAGCCTGGTCGAGTTGATGGTGGGCATCACGGTGGGCATGATCATCGTGGCCGGCGCCTCCATGATGATGGTCAACCAGATCGAGGAGCATCGCCGCCTCACGCTGGAGACCCAGATCCAGCAGGATCTGCGCGCCGCCGCCGATCTGATGCTGCGCGACCTGCGTCGCTCCGGCTTCCGGGCGCAGGCCTTCCAGTCGGTCTGGGCGCCGGGCCAGGCCGTGACGGCCAATCCCTATCCGCTGGCGCTGCAAGTGTCGGCGGATGGTCAGCAGGTGCTCTACAGCTACACCTCGGCGCTGGATGCCAAGAACGCCTCCAAGGAGAACAACCAGGTCGATCCCAACGAGGTCTTTGGCTACCGCCTGCGGCAGGGCGTCCTGCAGTTCAATCTGGGCGGCACCTGGCAGCCCCTGACCGACCCCAACACCCTGGAGGTGACGGTGCTCCAGGTCACGCCCAGGACCCAGACCATCGCGCTCTCGGAGTTCTGCCTCGTGCCCTGCCCGACGCCGGCCAGCTGCTTGCAGCAGCAGGTGCTCGACATCTCCCTGCGCCTGGAAGGCCGCGCCCGGCATGACCGTCAGAACGTGGTTCGCAGCATCAACGTCAGCACCCGCCTGCGCAACGATGCGGTTTTCGGCGCCTGCCCTGCCACATGATGCACCAGCCCCCACAGCGTCGGCCCCGAACGCGCGAGCAAGGAGCCAGCACCCTGGTGCTGGTGATGGTGCTGTTCTTCGTGATGGCCATGGTGGCGGCCTTCTCCAACCGCAATCTGGTCTTCGAGCAGCGTATCGGCAGCAACTACTACCGTGCCGCCCTGGCTCAAGAGGCCGCCGAGGCCGGGGCCGAGTGGGTGCTGGGCGCGCTCAACGGCGATCTGGTCGATGCCGCTTGTCAGCCGGCGGCCGCGGGCCAGCGCTTTCGCGATATCCACCTGGGCATTGCGGCCGACCGCAGCATCAGCCGCAAGATCCTGAATGTGAACTGGGAGGTCGCGGCCTGCGCCCGCAACGGCGGCCAGGGCTGGCAATGCGACTGCCCCGCCAATGGCGCCGTGACCCTGGTGCCCGCCGCCGACCCGAATGCCCAGATCCGCCCCATGTTCGGCACCCGCTTTGCCGTCTCGCCACGGCCCGGCGTGGTGCGCATCACGGTGCAGGGCTGCACCGACCTGCTGGCCAACTGCCGCAACCTGGCACGCGCCGCCACCAACAACCTCGCGCAGGACACCCTGCAGTTCGACGCAGCCCTGGTCAGCGCGCTGAAGACCCCTCCAGCCAGCCCCCTCACCGTGCGCGGCACGGTGGATCTGGGCAATGTGGGTCTGGGCCTGCACAACACCCATCCCGAGTCCGGCGGCCTGCTGATGCAGACCGGTGAGGCCGAGTACCGCGGCTCACTGGACCGTTCCAGCAGTACGCCGGGCACCCCTGCAGGCAGCGCCCTGATCCGGGATGACGCCAGCCTTCGACGCGGTACGGCGGACGATATGTTCCGTCTCTTCTTTGGCATGGCGCCCCAGACCTACCGCCAGCAGGCGGCGATGCGCGAGCTGCGTTGCGGCAACAGCGACTGCTCGGCCGCGCTGAGCCAGGCCATTGCAGCGGGCGCCGATCTGGTCTGGGTGGAAGGCCCCGCCAGCCTCAGCAGCAATGTGCAGCTGGGCAGCGCGACCCGTCCGATCGTGCTGGTGGTCAACGGCGCACTGCAGCTGCAGGGCCCCATGCTGCTCAACGGCCTGGTCTATGTGCGTGGCGATGCCAGCTGGACCAACGGCAGCGGCCAGCCCGCCCGCCTGATCGGCGCCCTGCTCAGCGAGGGCGATATGGTGGCCAGCGGCACGGTGGATATCGCCTACGACGCCAGCACCCTGAGCACGATCAGCAATCAGCGCGGCAGTTTTGTGCGGGTGCCGGGCAGCTGGATGGATGCCACGCAATGAAGACCAGCACGCTCATCCGCCCGCAGCACGGCGTGACCCTGATCGAGGCCCTGGTCTCGCTGCTGGTCATGGCCTTCGGCATGGTGGCCCTGATCGGCCTTCAGGGCACCATGCGCAACAGCGCCGACCTGGCCCGACAGCGCACCGAGGCCGTGCGCCTGGCCCAGCAGGAGATGGAAACCCTGAGGGCCTACTCGCTGCTGCAGGCCTCCGGGAATGCCGAGGATCAAAGCCGCGCCTATGCCCAGATCGTCTCCGAGCCCACGCGCACGGATGCCGGCGATGAGATCGGCAACGCCAGCTACAACCTCACCCGCACCGTGAACCCCACGGCCGACGGGCTGGGTGTCGCGGTCGCCGTGCAGGTGGTCTGGCAGGACCGTTTCGGCCAGCAGCAGCAGATCCAGCTGGACAGCGTGATCAGCCGCAGCGATCCGCGCCTGGCCGGTGCGCTCTCTGTTCCGCCCGACGGCACGCCGCTGCGCCGCCCCGCCGACCGGCATCCGACCATCCCACCCGAAGCCAGGGATCTGGGCGACGGCCGCAGTCTGCTCAAGCCGCCGGCCCTGGCCAGCGGCGTGGCCTGGATCTTCGACAACAAGAGCGGCCTGATCATCCAGCTCTGCAGCGGCCTGTCGGCCTCCGCCACCACCGAGACCCTCAGCCAGGCCGATATCGAAGCCCAGTGCAGCGGCAGCGTCAACGCCATGCTGCTGGCCGGCCATGTGCGCTTCTCCACCGGCGAGACCCCCGACCCCGAGTTGCCCCTGAGCCCCGCCCTGCCCCTGAATCTGGGCCTGGTGGCCGTCATCGACAAGCTGCCCGCCCCCACCCACGAGTGCTTCAACAACGCGCCGCCCGCCGCCGACCCCACCCGCACACAGGGCGTGCGCTACTACTGCATCGTCTACCCCAACGTCGGGCGCACGCCACCGAGCTGGGACGGACGACTCAACATCCTGGATCTAGCGCTCAGCGGGCCCAGCGCCTACCGCGTGTGCCGCTACAGCGCCGATTACAACGCCGACAAGAGCATCGGCAATGCCGAGCATCCCTTGAACTACCTCAAGGTCGAGGGCTCGCTTGTGCTGCAGAACTTCCTGGTGGTGGCCGGCTCGCGCCGCTGCCCGGCCGGCTACCCGCTGGATCCGAGCCAGGGGCATTTCTTCAACAGCGCCACCGTCGAGCATCAGCCCGATCCTCAGTAAGCAGGCGGCTGAGCGCGGCTAGACTGCCGCCATGACCGCTGTCGAAGACTCATTCAGCGCCGCCGACGAAGCGGCCATGCGCCAGGCCCTGGGCCTGGCCGAACAGGCCATCGGCCTGAGCGATCCCAATCCCCGCGTCGGCTGCGTGATCCTGGCACCCGACGGCCGGTTGCTGGGTGCCGGCCATACCCAGGCCGCGGGCCAGCCCCATGCCGAGGTCATGGCCCTGCGTGACGCGCAGGCGCGCGGCGAGGATGTGCGCGGTGCCACCGCCTACGTCACCCTGGAGCCCTGTTCCCATCACGGCCGCACCCCGCCCTGCTGCGACGCCCTGATCGCAGCCGGCCTGGGGCGGGTGGTGGTGGCCCTGGGCGACCCCAACCCCCAGGTGGCAGGCCAGGGCATGGCGCGCCTGCAGGCCGCCGGCATTCGCACCGGCCTGGGCCTGCTGGCCATGCCGGCGCGCGAACTCAATATCGGCTTCTTCTCGCGCATGCTGCGTGCTCAGCCCTTTGTGCGCATGAAGATCGCGGCCTCGCTGGACGGCCGCACCGCCCTGCCCGACGGCCGCAGCCAGTGGATCACGGCCGAGCCTGCCCGGCGTGACGGCCATGCCTGGCGGCGCCGCGCGGGGGCCTTGCTGACCGGTATCGGCACGGTGCGCGAGGATGATCCACGCCTGGACGTGCGCCTGGTGGAAACGCCCCGCCAGCCCCTGCGCGTGATCGTGGACTCGCGCCTGGAGACCCCGCCGGCGGCGCGCATCCTGCAGCCGCCCGGACAGGTCCTGATTTTTGCCGCCCAGGATTCGCCCGAACGCGCCGCTGCCCTGCGGGCGACCGGCGCCGAGATCGTGCTGCTGCCCGATGCGCAGGGCAAGGTCGATCTGGCCGCCCTGATGCGTGAGCTGGGTGCGCGCGGCGTCAACGAGCTGCATGTGGAGGCCGGCCACAAGCTCAACGGTTCCCTGCTGCGCGCCGGTCTGGTGGACGAGTTCCTGGTCTATCTGGCGCCCAAACTGCTCGGCCAGGGCCGCGAGATGGCCGCCTTCGGCCCCTTGGAGGCCCTGGACCAGGCGCCGCAGCTGCGCTGGCGCGAGATCACGCCGGTGGGCGAGGATCTGCGCCTGATCGCCCGGCCGCGCGGCTGGTCACTCTAGCCCGCCTACAATCACGCCCTATGCCCATATCACCCGTTCCCGAGCTGGTTGCCGAACTGGCAGCCGGCCGCATGGTCATTCTGGTTGACGAGGAAGATCGCGAGAATGAAGGCGACCTCGTGCTCGCGGCCGACCATGTGAGCCCCGAGGCGATCAATTTCATGGCCAAGTACGGCCGTGGCCTGATCTGCCTGACCCTCACCCGCGAGCGCTGCGAACGCCTGCAGCTGCCGCCCATGGCCACGCGCAACGGTACCAAGCATGGCACGGCCTTCACCGTGTCCATCGAGGCCGCCACAGGTGTGACCACCGGCATCTCGGCCGCCGACCGCGCCCGCACCGTGCAGGCCGCCGTGGCCCGCCATGCCCAGGCCAGCGATCTGGTCCAGCCTGGCCACATCTTCCCCCTGCAGGCGCAGGACGGCGGCGTGCTGATGCGCGCCGGCCATACCGAAGCCGGCTGCGATCTGGCCCAGATGGCCGGTCTGAGCCCCGCCAGCGTGATCTGCGAGATCATGAAGGACGACGGCACCATGGCCCGCCTGCCCGACCTGGAGCTCTTCGCCCAGGAGCACGGCCTGAAGATCGGCACCATTGCCGACCTGATCGAGTACCGCAGCCGCAACGAATCCATCATCACGGCCGCGGGCTCGCGCCCCATGCAGACGGCCCAGGGTGAATTCCTGGCCCGCAGCTTCCGCGACCGCAGCGGCGCCCTGCACCTGGCCCTGAGCCTGGGCCACTGGACGCCCGAGGACGAGGTGCTGGTGCGCGTGCACGAACCGCTGTCGGTGCTGGACCTGCTGGAAACCGGCCCCTGCAACCATTCCTGGCCCCTGCCCAGCGCCCTGGCCGAGATCCAGCGCGCCGGCCGCGGCGTGGCCGTGCTGCTGAACTGCGGCGAGGAGGCCGAGGGTCTGGCGGAGCGCCTGCAGCGCCCGGTCAACGCCGGTGCAGCTCCTCGCGCCACCATGGACCTGCGCACCTACGGCGTGGGGGCCCAGATCCTGCGCGAGTTGGGTGTGCAGCGCATGCAGCTGCTGGGCAGCCCGCGGCGCATGCCCAGCATGACGGGCTATGGCCTCGAGGTGAGCGGCTTCCGCGCCCCGGACAACAACTCTTAAGGACCTTCATTTCATGCAAGCAGCCGACAAAGGCCAGGCCGTCAATCTGAACGGCCAAGACCTGCGCATTGGCATCGTGCAAGCGCGCTTCAACGACGAGCTCACCTCCGCCCTGGCCAAGCACTGCATCGAAGAGCTGCAGGCCCTGGGCGTGAGCGCCGCCGACATCCACCACATCACCGTGCCCGGCGCCCTGGAAGTGCCGGTGGCCCTGCACGCCCTGGCCGAGCGCGAGGACTTCGACGCCTTGGTGGCCCTGGGCTGCATCATCCGCGGCGAGACCTACCACTTCGAGCTGGTGGCCAATGAAAGCGGCGCAGGCGTGACCCGTGTCTCGCTGGACTACCAGATCCCCGTGGCCAATGCCATCCTCACCGTCGAGAACGAAGAACAGGCCTGGGCCCGCGTGGACGAAAAAGGCCGCGACGCCGCCCGTGTCGCCATCGAGATGGCCAATCTGCTGGACACCCTGCGCTGAACACGACCATGGCTGAAGACAAGAAGACCAACAAGCCGGCCGGCAAGCGTGCCGCGCCCAAGTCCGCCCGCCGCCGCGCCCGCGAGGCCGCGCTGCAAGGCCTCTACCAGTGGCTGCTGGCCGGCGAGGACGCCGGCGCCATCGACGCCCATATGCGCGAGCAGGACGGCTTCAACAAGGCCGACCAGGCCCATTACGAAGCCCTGCTGCACGGCTGCGTGATGGAGGCCGCCGACCTGGACGCCGTGCTCGCAGCCCATGTGGACCGCAAGACCACCGAGCTTTCGCCCATCGAGCACGCCGTGCTGATGATCGGCGCCTACGAGCTCAAGCACTGCATCGACATCCCCTACAAGGTGGCGATCAACGAGGCGGTGGAGCTGGCCAAGAGCTTTGGCGGCACCGACGGCCACAAATACGTCAACGGCGTGCTGGACCGTGCGGCCGTGGACCTGCGCCCGACCGAGGTCAAGGCCGCCAGGCGCTGAGCCCCCTCGCCCATCCGCACGCACGCAAGCCATGAAGCTGGCCCAGCGGCTCGATCACATCGAGCCCTTCTACGTGATGGAATGCGCCAAGGCCGCGGCCGAGATCGCCCGCAGCGCGGCCTGCGATCCGGCCCAGGGTGGCCGGCGCATGATCTACCTGAACATCGGCGAACCTGATTTTGCCGCGCCGCCCGCCGTGCAGGCCGCGGCCCAGGCCTGCATCGCGGCCGGCCGCACCCAGTACACGCCGGCCGCCGGCCTGCCGGCCCTGCGCGAGGCCATCGCGCGCTGGTACGGCACGCATTTCGGCCTGCAGATCGCGCCCGAGCGCATCGTGGTCACGGCCGGGGCCTCGGCCGCGCTGCAGCTGGCCTGTCTGGCCCTGTTCGAGCGCGGCGACCGGGTGCTGATGCCCGACCCCTGCTACCCCTGCAATCGCCATTTCGTGGCCGCGGCCGATGCCGAAGCCGTGCTGCTGCCGGCCGGGCCCGAGCAGCGCTTCCAGCCCTCGCTCGCGCAGATCGAGGCCGCCTGGGACGCCCACACCCGCGGCGTGCTGCTGGCCTCGCCCAGCAATCCCACCGGCACCTCCATCGAGCCGCAGGAAATGCGCGCCATCGTCGAGGCCGTGCGCGCGCGCGGCGGCGTCAGCATCGTGGACGAGATCTACCTGGGCCTGAGCTACGAGGCCCATTTCGGCCACAGCGTGCTGGCCCTGGGCGAGGATGTGATCTCGGTCAACAGCTTCTCCAAGTACTTCGGCATGACCGGCTGGCGCCTGGGCTGGCTGGTGCTGCCGCCGGCCCTGCTGCCCGCGGTGGAAAAGCTCACGCAGAACCTCTTCATCTGCGCCTCCAGCGTGGCCCAGCATGCGGCCCTGGCCTGCTTCGAGCCCGAGCAGCTGGCGATCTACGAGCAGCGCCGCGCCGAGTTCCGCGCCCGGCGCGACTACATCGTGCCGGCCCTGCAGCAGCTGGGCTTCACGGTGCCGGTGATGCCCGACGGCGCCTTCTACGTCTGGTTTGATGTCTCGGCCTTCAGCGACAGCAGCTGGGACTTCTGCTTCGAGATGATGGACAAGGCCCATATCGCCCTGACCCCAGGCAAGGACTTCGGCAAGCTGGGTGCGGAGCGCTGGGTGCGCCTGTCCTTCGCCAGCAGCCTGGATGATCTCAAGGAGGCCGTGGCCCGCCTGGCCGCCGCCCTGCCCGCCAAGAAAACAGCATGAGCGACTTCTCCCACGGCCTGCGGGTGTACTGGGAAGACACCGACGCCGGTGGCGTGGTCTTCTACGCCAACTACCTCAAGTTCTTCGAGCGCGCCCGCACCGAGTGGCTGCGTGCCCTGGGCTTCGAGCAGGAGCGCCTGCGCGTGGAGGGTGGCGCCATGTTCATCGTGAGCAGCACCGCGGTGCACTACCTCAGCCCGGCCCGGCTTGACGATTTTTTACAGGTCTCGGTGCAGCTCACCGAGCGCGGCCGTGTCAGCATGACGCTGTTCCAGCAGGCCCGGCGCGCCAGCGACGGCGCCTTGCTGGCCGAGGGCGAGATCCGCATCGGCTGCGTGGACAGCCGCACGTTCAAGCCCACCCGCATTCCCGCTTCGATCCTGCAGGCGCTGGACGCCCACGCCGCCCCTCTCTTGCCCGCCACCACCCCAGAATGAATCAAGATCTTTCCATCGTCAGCCTGATCATGCACGCCAGCCTGGCGGTGCAGCTCGTGATCGCCGGCCTGCTGGCCATGTCCCTGGCCAGCTGGAGCGTGATCTTCAGCAAGTTCTTTGCGCTGTCCAAGGTCAAGACCAGCAACGAGGGCTTCGAGTCCGAGTTCTGGTCGGGCAAGAACCTCAACGAGCTCTACAACAGCGTCAACGGCAAGCAGGGGGGCGCCCCGCTGGAGCGCATCTTCGCCGCCGGCATGCGCGAGTTCCTGAAGCTGCGCGAGCGCCGCGTCACCGAGCCCACCGCCCTGCTGGACGGCGCCCGCCGCGCCATGCGTGCCAGCTTCCAGCGCGAGCTCGATGCCATGGAGTCCCACCTTTCCTTCCTGGCCTCGGTGGGCTCGGTCTCGCCCTATGTGGGCCTGTTCGGCACGATCTGGGGCATCATGCACGCCTTCGTGGGCCTGTCGAATCTGCAGCAGGTGACCCTGGCCACTGTGGCCCCCGGCATCGCCGAAGCCCTGGTGGCCACCGCCATCGGCCTGTTCGCCGCCATTCCCGCGGTGCTGGCCTACAACCGCTTCGCCCGCCAGATCGACCGCAGCGCCATCACCATGGAGACCTTCATCGAGGAGTTCTCCAACATCCTGCAGCGCAATGCCGGCACGCCCTCGGGCCACCATCACGGAGCCGATTGAATGATGCCCGCGCGTTCGATTCATCTGCTGCCCCGTGCACGGGCAGTCCTGCGGGAGTCCTGATATGGCCGCCATCAGCCCCCGTGGCGGCGGCCGCCGCCGCACCATCAACGAGATCAATATGGTGCCCTTCATCGACGTGATGCTGGTGCTGCTGATCATCTTCATGGTCAGCGCGCCGCTGATCACCACCGGCCTGGTCGACCTGCCCAGCGTGGGCAAGAGCCGCCAGCAGCCCGACCAGGTGATCCACGTCATCGTCGGCAGCGACGAGAAGCTCAAGCTCAAGATCGACAAGGGCGAGGCCGAGGCCGTGCAGCTCAACCGCCTGGCCGACCGCGTCAAGCAGGCTCAGGCCGGCAAGGAGAACTCGCCCGTGGTGATCTCGGCCGACAAGGCCGTCAAGTACGAGGCCGTGGTCAAGGTCATGGACGCCCTGCAAAGCGCCGGCATCCCCAAGGTGGGCCTGGCCGTGAAGAGCGGCGCCAGCAGCGGCGGCTGATCTCCGCCCTCCCCCCTCCCCGTGCCCCTGCATCACCCGACGTCCCGCCCATGAGTGCCGCCACCGCCCTGCAACACGATTCCCTGCGTCCGCCGCCCGCTCCGGGCCTGGGCCGCGGCATCGTCCTGGCCCTGGTTGCCCATGGCCTGCTGCTGCTGGGCCTGACCGCCGGCCTGAACTGGCGCAGCCAGACCGAGCCGGCCATCGAGGCCGAGCTCTGGGCCGCCGTGCCCGTGGCCGCCGCGCCGCGCGAGGAAACGCCGCCGCCGGAACCGCAGCCCGAGCCGCCCAAGCCCACGCCCGAGCCGCCGCGCCCCGATCCGCGCCCCGATCCGCGCATTGAGCAGCAGCAACGCCTGCAGGAGCAGCGCGAGGCCGAGATCGCCGCCGAGCGCGAGAAGAAGAAAAAGCTCGAGGACAAGAAGCGCGCCGAGGAAGAGGCCGAGCGCAAGCAGCGTGAGCAGGAGCTCAAGGACAAGAAGGCCCGCGAGGAGCGCCTGAAAGCCGAGAAGGCCGAGAAGGCCGAGAAGGACAAGAGGGAAGAGCAGGCCCGCCAGGAGAAAGCCCAGCAGGAGAAGCTGGACAAGGCCAAGCAGGAAAAGGCCAAGCAGGACGCCAAGAAGGCCGAGGCCGCGCTGGAGAAACAGCGCCAGGAAAACCTCAAGCGCATCCAGGGCATGGCCGGCGCCAGCGGTGCGCCCAATGCCACCGGCACGGCCCTGCAGAGCGCCGGCCCCTCGTCGACCTACGCCGGCCGCATCAAGGCCCGCATCCGTCCCAACATCATCTACAGCGACTCGGGCCTGGGCAATCCGGTGGCCGAGGCCGAGCTTCGCGTGGCGCCGGACGGCACCATCGTCAGCAGCCGCCTGATCAAGCCCAGCGGCGATCCGGAATGGGACAAGGCGGTGCTGCGCGCCATCGAGAAGACCGAGGTGCTGCCGCGCGACACCGATGGCCGCGTTCCGCCCCACCTGATCATCAAGTTCCAGCCCCGCGAGTGAAGGAGCCGGCCCGCCAGCCGTCCAGCGACCAGCGGCCCGCGCCGCACAGCAGCAGCATGAGCAGCAGCGCGCCCCAGAGCTGATGGCCCAGCAGGGCGGCGGGCGCGATCTCGGCCAGGCTGAGCACCGCCACCACATTCACCACCGAGAGCCCCGCCGCCGCAAAGCGCGTGGCCAGCCCCAGCACCAGCAGCACCGGCAGCACGAGCTCGCCGCCCGTGCCCAGCCAGGCCGCCAGCTCGGGCGGCAGGCCCGGCACGTGGTACTCGTCCTGGAACAGGGCCAGCGTGATTTCCCAGTCGCGCAGCTTGCTCAGGCCGGAAAGCCAGAAAACCCGCGCCACATAGAGCCGCGCCAGCAGCTGGGCCAGCCAGCGCGCCTGCGTGAGCAGGCTGGCCAGGGGCGGCGTCATCTGGCGCGGCCGCTCCAGGCCGGCGTCGCAGGCAGCCTGCCACAGCGTGTTCAGAAGGGTCTTCATGCCGTGCTTTCGTGTGAGGGCGCTGTGTCGGGCTGCGCGTCCTGCGGGGCCTCCTCCAGCCCCAGCAGCCAGCCCGCGCCGAGGGCCTGCTGCAGCCAGGCCGCAAAGTCGAAATCGGGATGCCGGGCCAGGCAGGCGTCCAGGGCCGCCGCCAGCGTGGGCTGGCTGATGAGCTGGCGCATGAAGTCCAGTGTGGCGGGCTGGTCCGCCAGGTCCTGCTCGCGCACCCGCCAGCCCTGGCGCCAGACCAGCTGATGCGGCGCCACGCATTGCAGGCCCGGCGCCAGCCGGGCCCGCCAGGCCCGCTCGGGCTGTGCCGCCAGCCGGCCCAGGCTGGGCAGATCGGCCGGCACATCGGCCGCGCGTTCGGCCCCATGGCAGGCCCACTCCAGCCGGGCCAGCGCCACCAGCTCCCGCTCCATGCCCGGCTGAGCGGCCAGGAAGGCGGGCAAGTCCTGCCCCCAGTCGCCCAGATCGCCGCTGCGCGGCGGTTGCCGGCGCCAGAAGCTCCAGGCCATGGCGGCAAAGTCCGCCTGGCCCAGCTCGGCCTGCAGGCGCGGATAGGCGGCCGCCAGCGCCCGGTCCGCCAGGCCCTGGGCGTTGCGCCGATAGGCTTGCAGCCCCAGGGAGGGCGAGGCTTGCTGAACGTTCAGGGCCTGGGGTGCCTGCCCCGGCGCGAAGCCGCTGAAGCGCCCACTGTCCAGCGACGCCAGCAGGGCCTGCTGGCGCTGCAGCTCACGCTGGCGGGCGTCTTCGGCGCCGTTCATGCGCCCAGCTCCTGCGCCGCGATGGCCTCGGCCTCGGCAGCCTCCAGCAGCAGCGCATCCAGGGACGGAATGTCCTGATCCCGCTCGATCAGCGTGGGCTGCGGGCCCAGGCGCCGCAGGGCATGGCGGTAGACGGCCCACACCCCCGCCGGCACGGCGCTGGCGTGATCGTCCACCACCAGACCGTCCTGCTGGCTGTGGCCGGCCAGATGGATCTCGCCCACGCTGCCGGGCCGCAGGGCATCGATCCAGGCGCAGGCGTCGCGCCGCGCGGCCTCGGGTGCCAGACCGCGGTTGAGCGCATTGACCAGCAGATTGTTCACATCCAGCAGCAGCTGGCAGCCGCTGCGTGCCACCAGGGCGTTGAAGAACTCGGGCTCGGCCAGGGCATCGTCTTCCCAGGCCAGATAGGCGCTGAGGTTCTCCACCAGCAGGGGCCGGCGCAGCCGCTCCTGCACCTGCTGCACATGGCTCACCATCAGCTCCAGGCTGGCCTCGGTGAAGGCGATGGGCAGCAAGTCCTGCCCATGACGCGGCCCCACGCGGGCGAAGCTCGCATGGTCCGAGACCCGGACCGGCTCGATGCGCTCCACCAGGCGAGCCAGACGCTCCAGATGCCGGGCATCCAGACCGCTGGCCGAGCCCAGGGAGAGCCCCACGCCGTGCAGGCTCACCGCATAGCGGGCCCGGCCCGCCTCCAGCACCTGCAGGGCCGCGCCCCCCTCGGCAAAGAAGTTCTCCGAGTGCACCTCGATGAAGCCGAGGGTCGGCTGCTGCGCCATCAGCGCGGCATAGTGCGGCTGACGCCAGCCTATGCCGGCCTGTGGCGGCCGCGCGGAAGCGGGGCTTGCATGCATGACAGGGACTCCGGCCGCCTTACTTCTTGCCGCCTTGCATGGCCTTGGCCTCCTCGGCCGTCATGCCCTTCATGCTCTTGCAGCTGCCCTTGGGCACGTACTTCCACTCGTCGGCGGCCATGTCCTTGCTGGCCTGTCCGGCGCAGGAATGGCTGCCACTCAGGCTGGCGCAGTCGTTCTGGCCGGCCTTGGCAATGCCGAAACACTTTTCCTTGCCGCTGTCCTGGGCGGCGGCGGGCTGGGCCAGGCCCAGGGCCAGGGCGGCGGCGAAGGCGGAGGACAGAACTTGGGTGCTGCGAATGCTCATGAGGATCTCCTGTGTAGTGAGCTGGGGGTTTGGCAAGATCGGTGTCTTGATGTCCGACCCGTGGGTCTGTCGCCAGGGGCTCTTGAGTCCTTACACTGGGCCCCATCTTTTTTGTGCCGCTGCCCGCGCAGCGCCAGCCTCATGAGCGATGTCGCCAAGGCGCTTGAAACCCTCAGGCCCCAGCTGCTCAAGTTCGCGCGCCTGCAGCTGCGCAACCCGGACTGGGCCGAAGACGCGGTCTCCGAAACCCTGCTGGCCGCGCTGGAGAAGCCCCAGGCTTTTGCCGGCCAGTCCCAGCTCAAGACCTGGCTGATCGGCATCCTCAAGCACAAGCTGGTGGACCAGATCCGCCGTCACCAGCGCGAAATCAGCGCCACGCCCGAGGATGGTCAGGATCTAGACGAGGCACTCTTCCTGCCCGACGGCCACTGGCGCGAGGCGCCGCAGGACTGGGGCGACCCCGAGGCCGCGCTGCGCCAGCTGGAGTTCATCAAGGTGCTGGAGGCCTGTGTGGAGCATCTGCCGGGCCAGCAAGGCCGGCTTTTCATGATGCGCGAGTGGCTGGAGCTGGAGACCGAGGAGATCTGTAAGGTTCTGGCCATCAGCCCGACCAATCTCTGGGTCATGCTGCATCGTGCCCGGCTGCGCCTGCGCGAATGCCTGCAGCTGAACTGGTTTGCCGGCGCCGCGCCGGCGCGTTCCTGACACTCTCCACCATGCCGCTGCTACGAAGAAGCTGCCGCGACGTCACCGCCCTGGTGCTGCGCGCCGAAGACCAGGCCCTGCCCTGGCGCGAGCGTCTGGCCGTGCGCCTGCACATGCTGGCCTGCCGGGCCTGCCCGCGCTTTGCCGTCCAGGTGGCGCTGATGCGCCAGGCCAGCGCACGCTGGCGGGCCTACAGCGAGAACTCGTCCGACTGAAGAGAAGAAACGGAAGGGCGCTCAGGCGATCGTGCCGCCCTGCTCGCGCACATCCTCCCGGGTGCGCAGCGCCAGGGCCAGGGCCAGGCGCGTGCCCTCCACCAGGGTGCTCAGCGGCAGGCTGGGCTGGCCGGGGTGGCGCGCCGCCTGCTCGGGCAGCAGGGGAATGTGCATGAAGCCGCCGCGCACGGCCGTACCCGCCAGGCGGTGCTGCAGGCCGTAGAAGACATGGTTGCAGACAAAGGTGCCGGCGCTCTGCGAGACCGAGGCCGGATAGCCCGCGGCGCGCAGGCCCGCCACCATGGCCTTGATGGGCAGGGTGGAGAAATAGGCCGCCGGACCATCGGGCAACACGGGTTCATCCACCGGCTGGGCGCCGGCGTTGTCGGGGATGCGGGCATCGTCCACATTGATGGCCACCCGCTCCACCGAAAGATCGCAGCGACCGCTGGCCTGGCCCAGGGCCAGCACCAGGACCGGCGCATGGGCTTGCAAAGCCTCGTCCAGGGCCTGCAGGGCCGCGCCGAACACACAGGGCAGCTGCCAGGCCCGCACCCGCACGCCCTCGATCAGCGAACCGTCCAGGCTGCGGGCAATCTCCCAGGCAGGGTTGACGGTCTCGCCGCCAAAGGGCTCGAAGCCGGTGAGCAGCAGCAGGGGTTCGGAAGCTTGTGACATGCCGGCATGCTACCCGCTGCCCGGCCCGCGGCCGCCCTCCCGGGCTCCACCGGGCAAGACCTGGCGCCGCTCCAGAGCCGGCACCGGCCCGCGGGGCGTGACATATTTGCCACGCGCCGGGGGGCGCCCTGACATCTGCGCCAGGCCCCCTGGCCTGATCTGCGGATCAGTCAGGCGGCAAAGGCGCTAAGCTGAGCACCGCGGCACATGCGCCCCTGCCATGCCTGCCGGACCCGACCGCAGAACCGGAGACCCTGATGCACGACCCGTCCACGCCCCTGAACTGGCCCCATGCCAAGGCCCAGGATCCCGACAAGGGCGGCGTGGCGCAGCGCGATCCGAATTTCCAGTGGCCCACGCCGCCCTATGCGGCCTATCCCCAGCCCCAGGCCCAGACGGCCCCCGAGCCCTGCGAGATCCTGGGCCTGAACAACAGCCGCACCAGCGGCCATGTGATCCTGATGGTGCCTGGCGAGCGCCTGGCCCAGGTCACCGTGCCGCCGGCACGCAGTGCCATGCCGCTCAAGTACAGCCAGTTCCGTGCGCTCAAGCTGCTGCGCCCCGTGCCGGCCCTGCCGCGCGAGGCGGTGGGCAGCGACGATGCCCTGGCCCTGGACGAACGCCCGCGCAGCGAATTCCGCCTGAGCTATCACGGCGGCGGCGAACTCAAGGGCGTGACCATCGGTCATGTGCAGGACGACAACGGCCTCTACCTCTTCCCGCCCGTCTCGGACAAGGATGACGCCGTGCTGCGCGTCTTCGTGCCGCGCGAGGTGCTGGCCGGCTTCGAGCTGGGCGAGCGCCTGGGCGAGCTGCTGCTGCGCGAGCGCGCCGCCTCGGCCGAGCAGATCGAGGACGCCGCTCGCGAGCAGAGCGAGCTGCGCAGCCGCCGCGTGGGCGACATCCTGGTGGCCAAGCAGGTGGTCAGCCCCGAGCAGCTGATGCAGGCCATCGAGCAGCAGGCCAAGATGCCCATGGTGCGCATCGGTGAAGCCCTGCTGGCCCTGGAGCTCATCACCCAGGCCCAGCTGGACGAAGCCCTGGCCCAGCAGCGCGAGGACCGCTCCGTGCCCCTGGGCCAGCTGCTGGTGCGCCGCGGCGTGATCTCGCGCCAGCAGCTGCAGTCGGCCCTGGCCCGCAAGATGGGCTACCCCCTGGTGGACGTGGACAACTTCCCCGTCGAGGCCGACGCGGTGCGCAAGCTGCCCTTCGCCGTGGCCAAGCGCCTGGAGGTCATGCCCCTGGTGCTGCGCGATGGCAAGCTGATCGTGGCCATGGAAGATCCCACGCGCCGCGACGCCATCGACGAGGTGGAGTTCATCTCCCAGCTCAAGGTCGTGCCCACGCTGACCAAGGTGGGCACCCTGCACTTTGCCCTGCCCGGCATCTACGACCGCTTCGGCAGCAGCAGCGCCGCCGCCTCCCCCAGCGATCTGCGCATCCCGGCCCTGACCCTGGATTTCCAGCTCGACAATGCCGACGCCCTGATCGAGAGCCTGGAGCGCGACAGCCAGGAAACCACGATCCGCGAGGACGACACGCCGATCGAGCAGTCCGACAACTCCCTGGTGCGCCTGATCAACACCATGATCATCGAGGCCCATGCACAGGGCGTGTCCGATGTGCACATCGAGACCTACCCCGGGCGCGAGAAGGTCAAGATCCGCTTCCGCAAGGACGGCCATATGCAGCCCTATCTGGAGCTGCCCCACACCTACCGCAACGCCATGATCGCGCGCATCAAGATCATGTGCGATCTGGACATTTCCGAGCGACGCAAGCCCCAAGACGGCAAGATCAATTTCTCGCGCTTCTCGGCCCAGCACCGGCTGGAGCTGCGCGTGGCCACCATCCCCACCAACAACGGTCTGGAGGATGTGGTGATGCGCCTGCTCTCCTCGGCCCGCCCCATCCCGCTGGAGAAGCTGGGCCTGAGCGCGCCCAATATCGCGGCCCTCAAGCACGCCATCAACCGACCCTACGGCATGGTGCTGTGCGTGGGCCCGACAGGCTCGGGCAAGACCACCACCCTGCACTCGGCCCTGGGCCATATCAACACGCCGGACCGCAAGATCTGGACCGCGGAAGACCCCATCGAAATCACCCAGCAGGGCCTGCGCCAGGTCCAGGTGAACCCCAAGATCGACTGGACCTTCGCCAAGGCCCTGCGGGCCTTTCTGCGTGCCGACCCGGACGTGATCATGGTGGGCGAGATCCGCGACGAGGAGACCGCCAATATCGCCGTCGAAGCCTCGCTGACCGGTCACCTGGTGCTCTCCACCCTGCACACCAACAGCGCACCCGAGACCGTGACCCGCCTGCTGGACATGGGCATGGACCCCTTCAACTTCGCGGACTCCCTGCTGGCCGTGCTGGCCCAGCGCCTGGTCAAGCGCCTGTGCCCCAGCTGCCGCAAGGCCGAGCCCCTGAGCGAGGCCCAGCTGCAGGAGCTGCTGGACGACTATCTGCACGTCTTCCCGGCCGATCTGCGTCCCGAGCGCACGGCCCTGATGGCCGAATGGAGCGCCAGCTACGGCAGCAACGGCCAGCTGCAGCACTATCACAGCCCCGGCTGTGCGCAATGCGACCACACGGGCTTCAAGGGCCGCGCCGGCCTGCACGAACTGCTGAGCGTGTCCAAGGATGTGCGCCGCCTGATACAGACCGGTGCACGCGCCGAGGAGATCCAGCACTGCGGCCTGGGCGAAGGCATGCGCACCCTGAGGCAGGACGGCATCATCAAGGTGCTGGCGGGCATCAGCACCCTGGCCGAGGTGCGGGCCACCAGCAACGCCTGACCCCGCACCGCGCTGGTGCGGGTCCGGCGCCGGCGGGGCCGGCCTGGCCCGAACGGCCGCACGGCCGACGCCTGCAAGAGGCCGCCGGCTAGCGAATGCCCGCTTGTCAGGGCTTGGCCGCCTGGTTCATATTGAGGCACCCGCTCGCCGCCTCTTGTGGAGCCAGCCATGCCCCAGACCAGCCCCGCCCTCGCCGCCGCAGCCCCCGCGCTGCGCCTGCCGACCGAGGGTGCGCATCTGCAGCAGATCGCCGCCTCGCACGAACGCTGCCGCGCCTTCGGTCTTGCCAGCGAGGGCCGACCCGATCTGCGCCGGCTGGGCCCGTCGGCCCTGGCCGAGCTGCAGCAGCGCAATGCCCGGCTCTGCGCCCAGGCCCTGCCGGTGATGGAGATGCTTTACGAGCAGCTGATGCATGCCCAGAGCATGGTGCTGCTCACCGATGCCAGCGGCTGCGTGCTGCACGCCCTGGGCGACCCGGGCTTTCTGCAGCGCGCCGACCAGGTGGCCCTGGCCCCCGGCGCGCTCTGGGCCGAGGCCGACAAGGGCAGCAATGCGGTGGGCACGGCCCTGATGACCGAGGCCCCCACCCTGGTCCACGGCCAGGAGCACTATCTGCGGGCCCTGCAGTTCCTGACCTGCTCGGCCGCCCCCATCTTCGACCACAAGGGCGCCCTGCTCGGCGTCATCGACGTGTCCGGCGAGCGCCGCTCCTACCACCCCCACACCCTGGCCCTGGCCAGCATGTCGGCGCGCCTGATCGAAGCCCAGTGGTTTGGCGACCGCTTCCGCCACAGCCATCGCCTGCACCTGGCCTCCCAGCCCAGCGCCCTGGGCACCCTGGGCGAAGGCCAGCTGGCCCTGGACGACGATGGCGGCGTGCTGGGCGCCAACCGCAGCGCCATGCGCCTGCTGGGCTTGAGCCCGGCCTCGCTGCGCCGCGAGAGTCTGGCCAGCCTCTTCGGCGAAAGTCTGGGCGCCCTGGCCCAGCAGGCCGGGCCGCTGTGCCTGCAAGCCGCGCACAGCAGCGCAGCGCTCTTTGCCAAGCTCAGCCTGGCCCAGGCCGAGCGCCCCGCCCCGCGCCGCGAGGTCTTGGCGCGTCCGAGCCCGCAGCCCGACCGGATGGAGCGCGACACGAGCCGGCCTCAAGTCACCGCCCTCACACCCCGCCCCGAGCTTCCAGCGGTCGTGTCCACCATGAACCTGGCGCCATCGCTCGCCGCCCGCATCAGCCTGCGCCAGACCGAGCGCCAGGCCATTGCCGCGGCGGTGCAGGCCGCCGCCGGCAATCTCTCGGAGGCTGCCCGCCAGCTGGGCATAGGCCGCAGCACGCTCTACCGCAAGCTCAAGACCATGGCCTGACCTATGATGCGGCGCCATGAGCGCCACATCGTCCTCCCCCCAAGCCAGCGTGCCCCGTCTCAGCAGCCTGTCCCATGGTGGCGGCTGCGGCTGCAAGATCGCCCCGGGCCTGCTCTCCGAAATCCTGAAAAGCAGCGGCGTCGGCGGCCTGGTGCCGCCCGAGCTGCTGGTGGGCATCGAGACCGCGGACGACGCCGCCGTCTACCAGCTCAATGAGGAACAGGCCCTGGTCGCGACCACGGACTTCTTCATGCCCATCGTGGACGATCCCTATGACTTCGGCCGCATCGCTGCCACCAATGCGATCAGCGATGTCTACGCCATGGGCGGCCGTCCCATCTTCGCCCTGGCCCTGGTGGGCATGCCCATCAATGTGCTGCCGCCCGAGACCATAGGCCGCATCCTGGCCGGCGGCCAGGCCGTCTGCGCCGCAGCCGGCATCCCGATTGCCGGCGGCCACACCATCGACTCGGTGGAGCCCATCTACGGCCTGGTGGCCCTGGGCCTGGTCCACCCCAAGCGCCTGAAGCGCAATGCCGATGCGCGGCCCGGCGACCGTCTGATCCTGGGCAAGGCCCTGGGTGTGGGCGTGCTCTCCGCCGCCCTGAAGAAGGAACAGCTGGATGCCGAGGGCTATACCCGCATGGTGGCCAGCACCACCCAGCTCAACACCCCGGGCATGGCCCTGGCGGCGCTGGAGGGCGTGCATGCCCTGACCGATGTCACCGGCTTCGGCCTCGCCGGCCACGGCCTGGAGCTGGCGCGGGGCGCGGGCCTGGCCCTGCGCATCGACTGGTCGCGCGTGCCCCTGCTGCCCGGCGTGCGCGCCCTGGCCGGCCAGGGATTTGTGACCGGCGCCTCGGGCCGCAACTGGGCCTCCTACGGCAGCCAGATCGCCCTGCCCGAGGGCTTTGCCGCCGAGGACCGCGCCCTGCTCAGCGACCCGCAGACCAGCGGTGGCCTGCTCGTCTCCTGCGCCCCCGAGGCCGTGGACGAGGTGCTGGCCCTGTTCCGCCGCGAGGGCTTCGAGTACGCCGCCGAAATCGGCGAGGTGCTGGACGAGCGCCCGACCGAGGGCGCGCCGCGCCTGCGGGTGCGCTGAGTTGAGCCCGCCCCTGTCCGAGGGCGCTCGCCTGCGCGTGCGCAGCGCCGAGGCCGATGATCTGCCGACCCTGGCCGCCCTCTTCGACGCCTACCGCCAGTTCTATGAGCAGCCGGCCGATCTGGAGGGCGCCCGGCACTTCCTGTCCGAACGCCTGGCCCGCGGCGAATCGCGCCTGCTGCTGGCCGAGCGTGAGCCGGGCCGGCCCATAGGCTTCAGCCAGCTCTATCCCAGTTTCTGCTCGGTGGAGGCGGCGCCCATCTTCGTGCTCTACGACCTCTTCGTGGCACCCGAGGCCCGGCGCAGCGGCGCGGGCCGCGCCCTGCTGCTGGCGGCCGAGGCTCTGGCCAGGGCCGAGGGCATACGCCGCATGGACCTGACCACGGCGCGCGACAACCAGCGGGCCCAGGCGCTCTACGAGTCCCTGGGCTGGGTGCGCGATCAGGTCTTCCTGAGCTACAACCGGCGGCTCTGAGCGCCCCCGGCCGCGCGGCCTCAGCCCCGGGCCGGCAGCAGGTCCAGGATGCGCGCCGCCATGCGCTCGGCCGCGCCGCGGTGGGCCGCGGCGAACCGCTGCGCGGCCTCGGCCATGACGGCACGCTCGGCCCCCGACTTGCCCAGCAGGGCCTGCGCCTGGGTCAGGGCCTCGTCCAGATCGGCCACGCGGCGCGCGGCGCCGGCCTGCAGGGCCAGCTCCGCAGCCTCGGCGAAATTGAAGGTGTGCGGCCCCATCAGCAAGGGGCAGCCGCAGGCCGCCGCCTCGATCAGGTTCTGACCGCCCAGGGGCGCAAAGCTGCCGCCCAGCAGGGCCAGATCGGCCAGACCATAGTAGAGCGACATCTCGCGCAGGCTGTCGCCCAGCCAGACCTCGGCCCGGGCCGCCTCGGCCGGCGGCGTCTCGTCCCAGGCGCTGCGACGCGCCAGGCTCAGGCCTTGCGACGCAACCAGGCCGGCCACCTCGTCAAAACGCTGGGGATGGCGCGGCACGATGAGCAGCAGCGGCCGCTCGGCCGCTGAGCACCCGGCGTAACGGCGCTGGAAGGCGCGCAGCAGGGCGATCTCCTCGCCCTCACGCGTCACCGCGCCCAGCAGCACGGGCCGTCCCAGGGCCGCGCGCCAGGCCCGGCCGCGGGCCAGCAAGGCCTCATCGGGCCGCAGATCGTATTTGAGATTGCCGGCCCGCTCCCAGCGCGGCACGCCGGCCTGGGCCAGGCGCTCGCCATCGGCCTCGGTCTGGCTCAGGGCCAGGCTCAGGGCGCCGGCCGCCGGCCGCATCAGGGCCGCCAGGCGCTGGCCCTGGCGCAGGCTTTTCTCGGACAGGCGCGCATTGGCCAGCACCATGGGCAGCCCGGCGCGGCGGGCGCTGTGCTGCAGGCTGGGCCAGATCTCGGTTTCCATCAGCACGCCCGCAGCAGGCTGCCAGTGGCGCAAAAAGCGCCGCGTGGCACCGGGCGTGTCATAGGGCAGCCAGGCCTGGGCATCGCCCGGCTGCAGCAGGGCCTGACCGGCCTCGCGTCCGGTGGCCGTGCCATGCGTGAGCAAGAGCCGCAGGCCCGGGCGCTGGGCACGCAGGGCCGCGATCAGCGGCGCTGCCGCCCGGGTCTCGCCCAGGGAGACCGCATGCAGCCACAGCCGTCCCGGCTCGGCCACCGGCCCGCGATACAGGCCCAGGCGCTCACCCCAATGCGCCCGGTACAGGGGCTCGGCCGCGCCGCGCCGCCAGAGTTTGAGCAGGTAGAGCGGCGTGGCCAGGCGCAGGGCCCAGCCGTAGAGCCCGCGGGCCAGCCACGACTTCATGGCTGCACCCCAGCGCATCCTGTGATGGCGCGGACCGTGGCCTGATGCATGACCCCAGCGGCCGCCACGGGTCCGGCTACGCCGGTCCGTGGGTGGCGCCCCCTTGAGGGGGCCGGCGAAGCCGGTAGGGGGGAGCCATCAATGGGCAGAGGCGGCGAAGGTGGCGTCCGGCTTCACGCGCTTGAGCTGGGCCAGCATATCGTGCTGGATGCGCTCCAGCGCTGCTTGCGTGTGGCCTTCAAAACGCAGCACCAGCACCGGCGTGGTATTCGAGGGGCGGATCAGGCCGAAGCCGTCGGTGTATTCCACACGCAGGCCGTCGATGGTGACGATCTCGGCCGCGCCGGGGAACTCGGCGATCTCCTTGAGCTGCTTGACCACCTCGTGGTGCTCGCCCTCGGCGCAGGGCACATTGATCTCGGGCGTGTTGAAGCTGGTGGGCAGGGCCTGGAGCACGGCGCTGGGGTCGGCCGAGCGCGAGAGGATCTCCAGCAGGCGGGCCGCGGTGTACATGGCGTCGTCAAAGCCGTACCAGCGCTCGGCAAAGAAGATATGGCCCGAGAGCTCGCCGGCCAGGGGGGCGCCGGTTTCCTTGAGCTTGGCCTTGGCCAGGGAGTGGCCGGTCATCCACATCAGGGGCTTGCCGCCATGCTCGCGGATCCAGGGGGCCAGGCGTTGCGTGCACTTGACGTCGAAGATGATCTCGGCGCCGGGCTTGCGGCTGAGGATGTCGGCCGCGAAGAGCATGATCTGGCGGTCCGGCATGATCATCTCGCCGTCCTTGGTCACCACGCCCAGGCGGTCGCCGTCGCCGTCAAAGGCCAGGCCCAGATCGGCATCGGTGGCGTGCACGATGCGCTTGAGGTCTTCCAGGTTCTCGGGGCGGCTGGGGTCCGGGTGGTGGTTGGGGAAGTCGCCGTCCACCTTGGAATAGATGTCGATCACCTCGCAGCCCAGGGCGCGCAGGATGGCGGGCGATGAAGCGCCGGGGATGCCGTTGCCCGAGTCCACCACGATCTTGAGCGGGCGCTTGAGCTTGCAGTCCTTGACGATGCGGTGGCTGTACTCGGCCAGCACATCCATCTGGCCCACGCGGCCTTTGCCCGTGGCGTAGTCCTCGGCCTCGATGCGGCGACGCAGGCCCTGGATCTGCTCGCCGTAGACGGCGGCGCCCTTGAGCACCATCTTGAAGCCGTTGTAGTCCTTGGGGTTGTGGCTGCCGGTCACCTGGATGCCGGAGTTGCAGCCGTGCTTGCCGCGGGTGGCGGCCACGTAGTACAGCATGGGCGTGGTCACGGCGCCGATGTCCACCACGTCCAGGCCGGTGGACTGGATGCCGCGGACCAGCGCGGCCACCAGGCCCGGGCCCGAGAGGCGGCCGTCGCGCCCCACGGCCACGGCCTTCTCACCGGCCAGCTTGGCTTCGGTGCCGAAGGCCCGGCCCAGGTGCTCGGCCAGGGTCTCGTCCAGGGTCTGACCCACGACACCGCGGATGTCATAGGCCTTGAAGATGGAGGCGTGGACTTGCATGAGTTTCCTTGCTGCGAAGATGAATTTCCGCGCGGATTGTAGGCAGGCGGCGTGACGCGCCCGCCCCCCTCGTCGGGAATGCCGTCCAGCCATCGGCCGGTCTGTCCATTCGTCGCCCAGCCTGGCTGGCCATCCGCCAGCCTGCCTACACTGCCGCTCCATGATGAACAGCCCCGCCCAGCCCAGCGTCATCCAGCAGATTCGCCAGGCCTGGCGCCTGAGCTGGAAGCTCTACAAGCACCGCGATGTGCCGCTGTGGGCGCAGCTCTGCGTGCCCCTGGGCGTGGCCCTGCTGGTGGGCGGCGGCCTGGCCCTGGCCGGCCTGATCAGCCAGGGCCGGCTGGCCCAGCCGCGCGCCTGGGCCTGGGCCCTGTTCGAGAACCTGGTGATCGCGGGCTGCGTGTCCTTCACCATCTTCGCGGCCTACCGACTGCTGGAGCGGGCGCTGCCCGAGACGCTGCTCAACCGCATCAATGCCGACCGTGGCTGGCGCGCCGCGCTGCTGCACACGGGGCTCAACCTCAGCATGGTGGTGCTGGGCGGCGCCCTGGGCCTGAGCCTCCTGGGCCTGCTGCTGCAGATGGACCTCTGGGGCCAGCTGATCCGCCGGCCGGGCGTGCTGCAGGAGTTCCTGTTCATCGCCCTCCTCTGCACCACGACGGCCAGCCTGCTCTTCTGGTGGCATGAGCGGCGCGAGGCCGAGGCCCTGCGCGTGACCGAGGCCCAGTTCAAGCTGCTGCAGGCCCAGATCGAGCCGCACTTCCTCTTCAACACCCTGGCCCATGTGCACTGCCTGATGGACGAGGAGCCCGCGCGCGCCAAGCAGATGCTGGAGGCCTTCACCGACTATCTGCGCAGCAGCCTGGGCCAGCTGCGCCGCGAGGACGGCCGCCTGGGCGAGGAACTGGACCTGGCCCAGACCTATCTGGCCTTGATGCAGACCCGCATGGACCAGCGCCTGCGCTACGAGATCGAGCTCGCCGACCCGGCCCTGCGCGAGCTGCCCCTGCCGCCGCTGATGCTGCAGCCCCTGCTGGAAAACGCCATCCACCACGGCCTGGAGCCCCAGACCAGCGGCGGCCGGCTGCAGCTGCGGGTGCAGGCCCAAGAGGGGCGCCTTGAAGTCAGCGTGCAGGACGATGGCCAGGGGCTGGACGCCGCCGCCCGGCGCCCGCGCCGCGGCGGCCAGGGCATGGCCCTGGAGAACATCCGCGCGCGTCTGGCCAGCCGCTACGGCGCCGCCGCCGCGCTCAGCCTGGAGCCCGCCCCCGGCGGCGGCACCCTGGCCCGGCTCAGCCTGCCCCTGCCCTGATCCGCTGAAGCCCCGCATAACCCCCGCCACTGAGCCCTTGCCCCATGCCCCGCGCCCTGATTGCCGATGACGAGCCGCATCTGGCCCAGTACATCAAGACCCAGCTCGCCACACTCTGGCCCGCGCTGGAGATCCTGCCCCTGGCCCGCGATGGCGAGGAGGCCGCTGCCCGCATTGCGGCCGAGGCGCCCGACATCGCCTTCCTGGACATCCAGATGCCCGGCCTCAGCGGCCTGGAGGTGGCCCAGGGCATCGAGGGCAGCACCCGCGTGGTCTTTGTGACCGCCTATGACGAGTACGCCCTGCAGGCCTTCGAGGCCGCGGCCCTGGACTATCTGCTCAAGCCGCTCAAGACCGAGCGTCTGGCCCGCTGCGTGGAGCGCCTACGCGCCGCCCTGGCCGCGCCCGCGCCCGAACCCGATGCCTCGCTGGCCGCGGCCCTGCAGCAGCTCAGCCCGCCCGCGCCGGCCGCCGTGCCGCGCCTGCGCTGGCTGCGCGCCAGCCAGGGCGAACTGACCCATCAGATCGATGTGCAGCAGGTGCGCTACTTCCACGCGGACGACAAGTACACCGTGGTGCAGACCGGCGAGGCCGAGTACCTGATACGCACGCCCATCGTCGAGCTGCTGCCCCAGCTGGACCCGGAGCAGTTCCTGCAGGTGCACCGCTCCACCATCGTCAATATGGCCCATCTGGCCGGCACCCGGCGCGACGCCGCCAGCCGGCTCTTTCTGCGCATCCGCGAGCATGAACGCGAGCTGCCCGTGAGCCGCGCCTACGTTCACCTCTTCAAGTCCATGTAGGGCGGCAAGGTGGACTTGCATCCAGATGTCCGTAAACGGCGAGCGGCTGGCTGAGCGCCTCCTATGATGGCCGCATGCCTTCCGCTCCCGACACGGTTCCTGACATCGCTGCGCCCGGCCTGGACCGGGCCCAGTGTTACCCGGCCCTGCTGGCCCGCGATGCCCGCTTCGATGGTCACTGGTTCGTGGGCGTGACCTCCACCGGCATCTACTGCCGCCCCGTCTGCCGGGTGCGCACGCCGCGCCAGGAGAACTGCCGCTTCTTCGCCAGCGCCGCCCAGGCCGAGGCGGCCCGCTTTCGCCCTTGCCTCAAGTGCCGGCCCGAGATGGCGCCGGCCGCGCCCCTGCGCTGGAGCGTGATGGACGCCTCCCGCACCCTGGCCCGCCAGGCCGCCGCCCTGCTGGAGGCCGGCGAGAGCGAGTCGGTGGAAGACCTGGCGCGGCGCCTGGGCATCAGCGACCGGCATCTGCGCCGCATCTTCGCGGCCGAGCATGGGGTCTCGCCTCTTCAATACCTGCAGACCCGCCGCCTGCTGCTGGCCAAGCAGCTGCTGGCCGACAGCGCCCTGCCCATCACCGAGGTGGCCGCCGCCGCCGGCTTTCGCAGCCTGCGGCGCTTCAACGCCGCCTTTGTGGAGCAGTACCGGCTCCAGCCCTCGGCCCTGCGCCGCGGCGCGCCGCCGGTGGCCACGGCCTGCGGCGAGCCCGCGCTGCGCCTGGCCTACCGCCCGCCCTATGCGGTGGAGGCCCTGCTGGAGTTCCTGGCCGCGCGCGCCATCCCCGGCATCGAGACCGTGGACCTGGCCCAGCGCACGGTCAGCCGCAGCCTGCGCATCCGCCATGGCGGGCGGGTGCATGCCGGGCGCCTGGTCGTGCGCTTCGACACGGCCCAGCCCGTGCTGCTGCTCTCGCCCTGCGCGGCGGTCTGGGGCACGGCCGCCAGCCTGATTCCCCTGGTGCGGCGCTGGCTGGACCTGGACGCCGAGCCCGCCGCCATCGACGCCCGCCTGGGCGATCTGGCCGAGGCCACGCCGGGCCTGCGTCTGGCCGGCTGCACCGACCGCTTCGAGCTGGCCGTGCGCGCCGTGCTGGGCCAGCAGGTCACGGTGGCCGCGGCCCGCACCCTGGGTGCGCGCCTGGTGCAGCGCTTCGGCACGCCGCTGGACGCCGGCCAGGCCGCGCCCGGTGTGGACCGGCTCTTTCCCCTGCCCGAAACCATCGCCCAGGCGCCAGTGGAGGCGATTGCCGAGCTGGGCATCATCCGCCGCCGTGCCGAGGCCCTGATCGCCCTGGCCCGCGCCTGGCCCGAGCTGCGCTATGCGGGCGAGATCGGCGGCCAGGGCGAGTTCGAGGCCGCGCATGCCGAGCTGGTGGCCCTGCCCGGCATCGGTCCCTGGACGGCCGGCTATATGCTGATGCGCGGCTGGAGCTGGCCCGATGCCTTCCCGCCCGGCGATGTGGTGCTGAAGAAGATGCTGGCGGCCCGGGCCGCGGAGGAGGCGCCCGCCGATCCGGAACAATGGCAGCCCTACCGCAGCTATGCCGTGCTGCAACTCTGGCGCCGCGCCGCGGCCGCCCCCAAGAACTAGACATCGCCCGCGCGGAGACCTCCTCACATGATCAAGAGCCTGGACCTGGGCGAGCTGTTGCTGCTGGCCGCCATCTGGGGCGCCTCCTTTCTCTTCATGCGCCTGGGCGCGCATGAGTTCGGCGCCATCCCCCTGGCCGCCCTGCGAGTGGCGGGCGCCTCGCTCTTCTTGCTGCCCCTGCTGGCCGCGCGCCAGGGCCTGGCCGAGCTGCGGCGCGACTGGCGACCCCTGCTGGTGGTGGGCCTGCTCAACAGCGCCCTGCCCTTTGCGCTCTACAGCTATGCGGCCCTGTCCATCACGGCCGGCCTGTCCAGCATCCTGAATGCCACCACGCCGCTGTGGGGCGCCCTGGTGGCCTGGGCCTGGCTGAGCCAGGGCCTGAATGTCAGCCGGATGGCCGGCCTGGCCCTGGGCTTTGCCGGCGTGGTCTTTCTGGCCTGGGACCAGGCCAGCTTCAAGCCCGGCGGCAGCGGCTGGGCGGTGCTGGCCTGCCTGCTGGCCACGCTGTGCTACGGCATCGCGGCCAACTTCACCAAGCGCTTCCTGAGCCGCTGCAGCCCGCTCACCGTGGCCACCGGCAGCCAGTTCAGCGCGGCCCTGATGCTGGCCGCCCCGGCCGTCTTTTTCTGGCCCGCCAGCCTGCCCTCGGCGCCGGCCTGGGCGGCCGTGGCGGCCCTGGCCCTGCTGTGCACCGGCGTGGCCTACATCCTCTACTTCCGCCTGATGCAGCGCATAGGCCCTACCAACACCATTGCCGTGACCTTTCTGATCCCCGGCTTCGCCGTGGTCTGGGGCTGGCTCTTCCTGGCCGAGGCCTTCACCTGGCGCATGGCCGGCGGCTGCGCCATCGTGCTGCTGGGCACGGCCCTGGCCCTGGGGCTGCTGCCGCGCCGGCGCGCGCGCTGAGCGCACGGGCGCACCCGACCCGCGGCCCCGGCGGGAGGGCCCCGGTATCATCACGGGCTTCGCGCCAGCGCGCGCGGCCCGGGCCCACCCGCCCAGCGGCCGCACCCCGGCGGCCCCATCCCGGCCCCCCCAGCGCTGCGGCGTGACGGCCTGACCCCGGCAGGCCCCGTCTTCGGCCCGTGATCCGTGGCCCGCATGCCCCGCTCCCCTGTGGCGTGACCCGCAGCGCCTGCGCTGCCGAGCCGCTACATGGGCGGCCGGCTCCTCTGCCGGCCTCTTGCTGACCCGAAGTTCCCAGGCTGTACCCCCGATGTCCTCCCCCTCGCTTGCCGCCGTCGAGCGGCCCTCCGCGCAAGCTGCGCCCCTGAACTCGCCCCGCAAGGTCGCCCTGGCCTCGCTGATCGGCACCGCCATCGAGTTCTACGACTACTACATCTACGCCGCCGCCGCGGTGCTGGTCTTCAACAGCCAGTTCTTCCCCAAGGGCGATCCCTCGGCGGCCACCCTGCTCTCGCTCTCCACCCTGGCCCTGGCCTTTCTGGCCCGGCCGATCGGCTCGGCCCTGTTCGGCCATTTCGGCGACAAGATCGGCCGCAAGCGCACCCTGGTGGCCTCCCTGCTGACCATGGGCCTGTCCACCGTGGCCATCGGCCTGCTGCCCAGCTACGAGCACATCGGCCTGTGGGCGCCGGTGCTGCTGTGCGTCTGCCGCATCGGCCAGGGCATAGGCCTGGGCGGTGAATGGGGCGGTGCCGCCCTGGTGGCCACCGAGAACGCGCCCGAGGGCAAGCGCGGCTGGTATGGCGCCTTCCCCCAGCTGGGCGCGCCCATGGGCCTGTTCGCGGCCAATGGCGTGTTCTTCCTGCTGAGCTATTTCCTGGGCCCCGAGGCCCTGGTGGACTGGGCCTGGCGCATCCCCTTCCTGCTCTCGGTGGTGCTGGTGGGCGTGGGCCTCTATGTGCGCCTGACCCTGCATGAAAGCGCCGTGTTCCGCCAGGCCGAGCAGCAGGGCAAGAAGCTGCATGCGCCGGTCAGCGCGGTCTTCAAGCGCCATGGTCTGGCCCTCTTGATGGGCACCCTGATCATGACGACGACCTATGTGCTCTTCTACCTGATGACGGCCTTTGTCCAGGTTTACTCCAAGAGCCCGGTGGCGCTCTCGGGTGCCGGCCATGCGCTGGGCCTGGGCATTCCGGCCAATACCTTCACCGGACTGCTGCTGATCGGCGCCATCGTCTTCGGCCTGTGCACCCTGATGGGCGGGCTCTGGGCCGACCGCCTGGGCCGCCGCCGCTGGCTGATCGGCGTGACCAGTGCCATCCTGGCCTTCGGCCTGGCCATGCCGGCCCTGCTGGGCCAGGCCTCGCCCTGGCAGCTGCTGGGCTTCATCATCCTGGGCATGGCCCTGATGGGCGCCACCTTCGGCCCCATGGCCGCCCTGCTGCCCGAGCTCTTCCCCACCGAGGTGCGCTACTCCGGCGCCTCGCTGGCCTACAACCTGGCCTCCATCGTGGGCGCCTCGGTCCCCACCCTGGTGGCCCTGGAGCTGAACAAGGCCTACGGCCTGAGCGGCGTGGGTCTGTACCTGGCGGCCAACAGCCTGCTCACCCTGGCCGCCCTGTGGCGGGTGCGCGAAACGCGCGATCTGGACCTGGCCCGCGTGGGCAGTTGAGCCGCCGGCGGCCGGCTTGGTGCACACTGCCCGGGTGGACTTCATCTACCTGAAACTGCCGGCCGACGCCGCGCTGGCCGAGCGTCTGGACGCCCTGCACGCCAGCCTGGACGAGGCCTTGCAGGCCGGCGGTCTGGGCGCCGTGATCGGCTGGGGCCGTTCGCTCGGCGGTCCGCCCCCGGGACCGTCGAGCTGGCACCGCATCGATATCGAGTCGCCCGCCACCGAACAGGCCCTGCCCCTGCTGCGCCTCAGCCTGGCCGGCTTGGCAGCGCCGGCCGGCAGCGAGCTGCACTACAGCCAGGCGGGACAGGCCCTGCAGGAAGACTGGAGCGGTCAAGCCTGGGCGCCCCCACGGCCCAGCACCGGCCACGGACTGGGCCGGCGGCGCGCCCGCTGAAGCCAGGGTCCCGGCCGCACGCTCAGCTTGAGCGCTGCTTGGCCCGCGCGCGGCGTTCGTCCTCGCGCATATGGCGCAGGAAGAAGCGCACATAGAAGGCGCCCATGCCCAGCACGATGAGCAGCACCACCAGGCTCATCAGGCCCACATCGCTGGCAAACAGATCCTTGAAAACCGACATCGCGAACTCCTTTCTTGGCTTGGGTTCGCATCGATTGAAAGCCAGGGCGGCCCACGCGAGCTTGACCGGGCACAAAGCCGCGTGCCGCAGCCGGGCCGAGCGAACCCGGAGCTTGACGTGACGCCATCCGCGGTGCCGGTTCGTCGCCCGAAGCAAGACTTGACCCTAGAAGGCAAGCCCCCTCCGATGGGTGTGTCGGCATTCTTTACGTCCCCATGAGCTCTTTGGCTCATGATGAATGCAAACCCTTGATTCCAAAGGGCGGCGGCTCAGGGGGCATGGCAGTTGCTAATGCGCTGGCGCATTTGCACAACAACAAGCACTTCGCTGAACACCATGAGCAAGATTCCGAAATTCGCACAGCCCTTGCTGGCCGCCGCCCTCGGCGCCCTGCTGGCCGGCACGGCCGCTGCCGCCCCCCTGACCTACGGCAATCTGGTCGATGGCCAGATCGTCATCGACGCCAGCTACAAGCTGCCTCGTGGCGGCAGCCTGGTGGACGGCACCGCCAATCACGCCCAGGGCAATCCGCCCAGCAGCAGCTCTGCAGGTTCAGACCTCTATCTGAGCGACGGCAATGGCAGCGGCTCCGTCTTCTTCCACACCTATGGCTATGCCAGCGGCTTCAGCTACTTCGGCGCCCGCGCCTCGGGCAACGGCAGCTTCGACGCCCAGACCAGCGTGCGCTTCAGCCGCACCTACACCAACACCAGCGGCGTGGCCCAGGACTTCATCTTCAGCTTCAATGTGGACTGGGGTGAGATCGCACTGTCCGGCATCGGCGAGGGTCTGTCCGACCTGCTGCTGAGCGTCAAGAAGAACGGCGTCACGGTCGCCCGCGATCACACCACGCTGAGCCAGGACCTCAACGGCCAGCGCAGTTGCGTGAGCGACGATGTGGGCAGCGGCCTGGCCGGCTACACAGGTTGCCAGGGTGACAGCGTCGTGGGCGGCGCCGGTGGCGCCTACGCCGTGAACCTGGGCCTGATCGGCGCGGGCGAGAGCTTCACCCTGGACTACGACATCGTGGCCACCATCTCCGGCGACCTGGGCTACAACTCCGACGGCTGGGGCTGCGAACCCACGCTGGCAGCCCGCGGTGGCGAGCTCCAGCCGCTGAGCCGCGAATGCGGTTCCGGCGGCTATGCCGTGGCCCGCTCCGGCGACCCCTTCGGCGATCCGGCCAATTTCAGCGTCCAGCCGCGCGGCATTCCCGAGCCTGCCAGCCTGGCCCTGGTGGGCGTGGCGGCAGCCGCCTTCGTCGGCACGCGCCGCCGCCGTCAGCAGCAAGTCTGAACCTCACCGGCCGCGCCCCGTGGCGCGGCCATCGCCCGCTCTGTGTCGCCTCCTGCTGACAGCGCCTCGGCCGGGTCGGCGGATCCTGGTGACAATGCGGGCCATGAACGTCGCCACCGCCACGCCCATCCACATCGCCGTCGTCGACGACGAGGCTGATATCAGTCAGCTGCTGGCCAGCTATCTGCGTGCCCAGGGCTACCGCGTCACGCCCCTGGCCACCGGGGCGGCCCTGATGGAGCTGATGGGCCAGGATGCGCCGCTGCTGGTGCTCCTGGACCTCGGCCTGCCCGGCGAGGACGGCTTTGCCATTGCCCGCCAGCTGCGCGAGCACTGGCATTGCGGCCTGGTCATCGTGACCGGCCGCGGCGACCCCATCGACAAGGTGGTCGGCCTCGAGGTGGGGGCGGACGACTATGTGACCAAGCCCTTTGACCTGCGCGAGCTGCTGGCGCGGGTCAAGGCCGTGCTGCGCCGCCTGGTGCCGCCGCCGGCGCCGGCCGGTAGCCCGGTGACCGCCGCTCCGGCGCGCGAGCGCTATCGCATGCTGGACTGGACCCTGGATGTCGGCGCCCGCCGCCTGGTGCATGCAGCGCTGGGCGAAGTCGCCCTCACCGGCGGCGAGTTCGAGTTGCTGCTGGTGTTTGCGCGCCATCCGGGCCGGGTGCTCTCGCGCGACTTCCTGCTGGACCAGACCCGCGGCCGCGAGGCCGGCCCCTATGACCGGACCATCGATGTGCAGGTGGGCCGGCTGCGACGCAAGCTCGAAGCCGGGGCGCCCCAGCAAGGCGGCGAGCTGATCAAGTCAGTCCGCGGTGCCGGCTATCTGCTCGTGCCGGCGGTGGAGAGGCCATGAGCAGCATGCCGGAGGTCCCGCCGCCCCCCGCATCCCCGGGCGCCGATGATTCCCTGGCCGAGGCGGGCCTCTTCCGCTCCCTCTTCAGTGCCTACCCCGACGCCCTGCTCCTGGTGGACTTTGGCGGCCTGATCGTGCGCGCCAACCCGGCCGCAGAGCGCCTGCTGGGTTACGAGTCCGGGGCCCTGCTGGGCCAGCCGGTCGATGCCCTGGTGCCCGACAGCATCCGCCCCCGCCATGCGGCCTACCGCGACGCGTATGCCCGCAATCCGCGGCCGCGCCCCATGGGCACCCAGATGGAACTGGTGGCGCGGCGCCGCGATGGCTCCGAGGTCATGGTGGAGATCGCGCTGAGCCCGCTGCAGGATCAGGGCCTGCCCTATGTGGTGGCGGCCATCCGCGACATCAGCGCCTACCCGCGCATGCGCCAGGCCCTGCAGCGCGCCCGCTATGCCGAGCATGTGGCCCAGCTGGGTCGCCTGGCGGTGGATACCCGCGATCCCGCCGCCCTCTTCCGCCAGGCGCCGCGCGCCGTGGCCGAGGCGCTGGAGGTGGAACAGTCGCGCCTGTACCTGCTCGAGCCCGACGGTCGCGCCCTGCGCGTGGCCGGTGCCGCGGGCATGCTGGAAGAAGAGGCCGAGGGTCGGGTCTTGCCCTGCGCGGCCGGCTCGCCCCTGGCCTTTCTGATCGGCCAGGCACGGCCCGTGGTGGTGACCGACTATGCCAGCGAGCAGCGCTTCGAGGTGCCCGAGGCCTACCGCCGCGCTGGCCTGGTCAGCGCCCTGGGCATGCCCCTGCTGGACCAGGGCCGCTGCGTCGGCGCCCTGGTCGTGCGCTCGCGCCAGCCCCAGCGCTTTGGTGAGGACGAGCTGCGCTTCCTGGAGTCGCTGGGGAATCTGCTGTCCACGGTGCTGCAGCGCGCCCAGGGCGAGGAGGCGCTGCGCCATGCCCAGCGCCTGGAGAGCGTGGGCCAGCTGACCGGCGGCATTGCCCACGACTTCAACAATCTGCTCACCGTGATCCAGGGCAATCTGCAGGTGCTGGAGGAACTGCCCGCAGTGGCCGGTGATGAACTGGCGCCGCCCATGGTGGCCGCCGCCATGCGCGCCACCCGCCGCGGCGCCGAGCTCACGGCCAAGCTGCTGGCCTTCTCGCGCCGTCAGGTGCTGCAGCCCAGCCGGGTGGAGATCGCGGGCCTGCTGGCCTCGCTGGCCGGCATGCTGCGCCGCACCCTGGATCAGCGCATACAGATCGACGACGAGGCCGCGCCCGACTGCCCGCCCGTGCTGGCGGATGCGGGCCAGCTGGAGTCGGCCCTGCTCAATATCGCCATCAATGCGCGCGACGCCATGCCCGAGGGGGGGCGCCTGCGCTTTCGCGCCTGGCGCTGCGAGCAGCTGCCGCCGGGTCTGGCTGCCGAGCTGGCGCCCGAGAGCCTGCCCCTGCTGGCCATCGCCGTCAGCGACAGCGGCCAGGGCATGCCCGAGGCGGTGCGCAAGCGGGCCTTCGAGCCCTTCTTCACCACCAAGGAAGTCGGCAAGGGCACCGGCCTCGGCCTCTCCATGGTCTACGGCATCGTCAAGCAGTCACACGGTGCCATCAGCATCGACAGCCAGCCGGGACAGGGCAGCACGGTCACGCTCTACTTCCCCGCGGCCCCGGCCGCCGAGCTGGAGCCCGGGCGCGGCCTGGGCCGGACCGAAACCGCCCCGCCCCCGGGCCTGCGCGTGCTGCTGGTGGAAGACGAGGCCGAGGTGCGCCAGGTCTTGCTCAATTTTCTGCACGCCTGGGACAGCGAGGTCCGGGCCTGCGACAGCGCCGAAGCCGCCCTGGCCGTCCTGGCCGAACCGGGCGCCGACTATGACCTGGTGCTCAGCGATGTGATGCTGGGCAGCGGCATGCGCGGCACCGAACTGGCCGTGCGGCTGCGGCGCCAGCATCCGGGCACGGCCCTGCTGCTGATGTCCGGCTACGCCGCCGATCTGCTGGCCCTTGAACAGCCCGCGCTGCAGGACGTGCCCCTGCTGCGCAAGCCCTTCAGCCGCGAGGGCCTGGCGGCGGCCATCGCGGCGGCCCTGGGGGTCTGAACGCCAATCTCCCGGGCAAGCTAGCGCAAAGCGCGCTGCAGCAGCAGGGCCAGGGCCCCCAGGGCCAGCACCCAGGCCAGGAAGGTCAGCATCTTGCTGAGCCCGCTGGGCTGCGCCGACTCCACCGCCTGGACCTGCTCCTGCAAGCGTGAGAGCGTGGCGCCCTGGGTTCGCAAGGCGTTCACGCAGGCCTGACCCTGCCGCTCCACAGCCGCCATCAGCTCCGCATTCGCGGCGCCAGCGGCGGGCCCCGTGGCGGGCTGCGCCTGCGGTCTTGCCTGGAGCTGGGCCTGGCAGCTCTGCAGGCTGCTTCGCAGGGCTTCGAGGCTTGCGGCGGAGCTGGCATCGGAGGCCGATGCCGCGCCGGCGACCAAGTAGTAGGCGACGCCGGTATACGCCAGCGCCAGAATCGCCAGCCCACACCTGAGCACCGCCAGGCCCCGATTGCGGCACATGCGCTCACGCAAGGCATCCAGGCGCCCTCCCGAGGGTCCGCGATACAGCAGGAAAAAAGCCAGCAGCAGCTTCAGCCCGGCGTAAACAAGCGCCAGCAGGGCCAGGAGCTTGGCACCCGCAGAGACCGCGCCGCCTCCTCCGCCGCCGAACAGAAAGGCATCGATGCGATTGCTCAGCACATTGAGCATGACGGACTTGACGTCCTGCCAGCTGTCATTGGGCTGGGCCGCCGAGGCCGCCGCAGACACCGCCGCGGCCAGCTTGTCGATGCGCTGGCCGAGCTGCTCGAGATCGGCGGTACCGGCGCTGGCGGCCGGGCCGGGCCGCGTGGGCGCCGAGGCCGATGATGCGGCCGCTGAAGCGGCCGTGGCCGAGGATGCAGCCGCGTGGCGCGGCGCTTCCTGGGCCGCTGCCGGCGCCAGGGCGCTGCCCCAGACGCTGATCGCGATCAAGGCCGGTGCCCACCAGGGCCGTGGCGAGTGGGTACGGTTTTTTGTTTCTGACATGTGATCCTCCCTTTGAGACGCGGGACCACGAGCCGGAAACGGCTTGAACATCATGATGAGCCCCGCGCGCCGCGCGATTCTCACGCTAGCGGCAGACCAGGGCGGCGCTGGACGCACGGCACGTCGCCCGATTCGGGGGCAGAAGCGGTGACGGGCCCCGAGCTTTATTGCAGCAGGCTGGCCGGCGCCGGCCCGCCATGCACAAAGGCGGCCAGGGCCGAGAGCTCGGGAATCTCGATATCGCGACGTCCCTTCTCCGCAAAGCGGATCAGGCGCTTGGCCGAGAGGCGCGACAGCGCCCGGCTGACCGACTCGATGGTCATGCCCAGGTAGTTGCCGATCTCGGCCCGGCTCATGCGCAGACTGATCTGGTCGGCGCGCAGGCCGCGGCGGGCCAGGGACTCGGCCCAGTAATGCAGGAAGTCGGCCACCCGGGCATCGGCCGAGAGCGTGCACAGGGAGAGCAGGGAGTCGCGGTCCCGGCTGATCTCGCGGCTCATGGCCTCGTGCAGCAGGCCCAGCAGGCGCGGCTGGGCCAGGCAGGCCTGCAGCAAGGCCTCGTAACTGAAGCTCCAGATCTCGCCCGTGTCCATGGCCACGGCGTCACAGCCGTAGCGCCCGTTGGCGATGCCATCGAAGCCCAGCCAGTCGCCGCGAAACTGCAGGCCCACGACCTGCTCGCGACCATCGGAGGCGCTGTTGACGATCTTGAAGAAGCCTGCATTGACGATGTGCAGGCGGCCGAAATCCTCGCCCGCCTGGTAGATGGTGTCCCCCGCATGCACCACGCGACGCTGCAGCGGCACCGTCGCGGCCACCAGTTCCAGCATGGCGGCAATGCGCTGGGCCTCGTTGGGCACCTCGAAATGAGGCAACGGGGCCGGCGGCGTGGCCATCGGACGGGTGTGGCGTTGAGCTTCGGTGGCGGTCAGCATGGGGGCTCCTTCCTGATTGATCTGTCTTGGTTCTCAGCGTAGGCGGCCTTCGCGACGGGCCCAGGAACTCTCGATGACAGCGGGCAACGCCGGGTGACGTTTTGTAAACCGATGGTGACAGAAGCGCAACGCCAGCCCCTTGTTTGACCTGACGCAAAGCCTGGCCCCGGCGCCGCACTAGGCTGGCGACCGAGCATGAACCCCGCCACCCAGCCCCCAACCGCGAATGGCGCCGAGGCCCTGCAGCCGGCCCGGTGCCAGGCCTTGCTGCGTCGTGCCCTGGCCCTGGAGTCCCAGGAGCAGGTGACAGCCTCCGCCCCCTGTCCTTTGCAGGGGCGCAACATCGCCCTGCTGTGCCGCACGCCCGAGGATCCCGGCCTGCCCGAGCTGGAGGCTGCCGCTGCGGCCCTGGGCGCGCGCGTGGCGCGCCTGGACGCGAGCGGCTGGCTGGACGAGGCCGACACCGCCCAGAGCGAGGCCCTGCTGCGCATGCTGGAGCGCCTGTACGATGCGGTGGACTGCGAGGGCCTGCCCCCCGACCATGCCCGCGCCCTGCAGCGCCGCGCGGGGCTGCCCGTCTTCATCGGCCTGGCGCGCGCCGACCATGCGGTGCGCGCCCTGGTGCCGCAGCTGCGCGCCCTGCGCGCGGCCGCAAGGCCGCAGCCGGCCCCGGGCGACGAGCGCCTGGACCAGCGCCATCTGGTGCAAGCCCTGCTGCTGGACACCCTGGGCGCCTGAAGCCACCTGTCCCCGGGCGGTCGGCGAGATGACGAATTCGTCATCCCGGCGCGACGGGCCGGCCGGCACAATGCCGGCATGAAGCTGCTGCTGATCGAGGACGAGACCAAGCTCGCCGACTATCTGTGCAAGGGCCTGGGCGAAGCGGGCTTCACGGTGGAGTGGGCCGACAACGGCATCGACGGCCTGCATCTGGCCACCCAGGGCCGGCACGATCTGATCGTGCTGGACGGCATGCTGCCCGGCATCGACGGCCTGGCCGTGCTGGCCGCCCTGCGCCAGAGCCGGGACACGCCCGTGCTCATGCTCACCGCACGCACCCAGGTGGAAGACCGGGTGCGCGGCCTGCAGTCCGGCGCCGATGACTACCTGGTCAAGCCCTTTGCCTTCTCCGAGCTGCTGGCCCGCATCCGGGGCCTGCTGCGCCGCGCCCAGGGCGCGCGCAACCCGGCCGAGGCCACCCAGCTGCGCCTGGGCGAGCTGGAAATGGACCTGCTGCGCCGTCGTGCCCAGCGTGCCGGCCAGCGCCTGGACCTGACGGCCAAGGAGTTCAATCTGCTGAGCCTGCTGCTGCGCCGCCAGGGCGAGGTGCTGTCGCGCACCGAGCTGGCCGAGCAGGTCTGGGACATGAACTTCGACAGCGAGACCAATGTGGTGGAGGTGGCGATCCGCCGCCTGCGCGCCAAGCTGGACCAGCCCTTCGAGCGTCCCCTGCTGCACACCGTGCGCGGCATGGGCTATGTGCTGGAGGAGCGTGAACCGTGAGCGAGGACAGGCCCTCGGCCGCGACGCCGCCAAGCCTGGGCCTGCGCCTCTCGCGCGGCCTGGCCCTGCTGACCATCCTGGGCCTGGGCCTGCTGTGCGGCGCCATCTACCTGGCCCTGAGCCTGACCCTGGCCCAGCGTCAGACCCAGACCCTGGACCAGAAGCAGCAGGCCGTGCAGCAGTTGCTGGCCGAGGGCCGCTCCGGGGCCCAGCGCGACGAGCAGCTGCGCGATCTGCTGGCCGGGCATAGCGAGCTGGCCCTGAGCCTGCACGATGCCCAGGGCCGGCTGCTGTTCTCCCACCGCCCGGCGGGAGAAGACGATCCGCAGCTTGCGGGCAAGACCCGGCACTTCGCCGCCGCCCCGCCCTCGGGCGAGTCCACACCGCTGCAGGTGCGGCTGCGCCTGGACACCCGGGCCGACGCCGCCCTGCTGCAGCGCGTGGCCTGGATACTGGCCCTGGCGGCCCTGGGCGGGGCCGCGGCAGTCTCCGCGGGGGCCTATGCCCTGGTGCGGCGCGGGCTGGCCCCCCTGCACCGGCTGCGCGCCCAGACCGAGCTCCTGGGCGGCCATGATCTGGAGCGGCGCCTGGACGGCCGCGACCAGCCCAGCGAACTCCAGCCCCTGATCACCCAGTTCAACGCCTTGCTGGATCGCCTGGCCGCCAGCTATCGGCAGATGGAGGCCTTCAACGCGGATGTGGCCCACGAGCTCAACACCCCGCTGGCCACCCTGATCAGCAGCTGCGAGCTGAGCCTGCGCCGCCGTCGCGACGATGCCGAGCTGCAGGAGCTGCTGGGCTCCAATCTCGAAGAGCTGCACCGCCTGGCCGGCATCGTGGCCGATATGCTGTTTCTCTCGCATGCCGACCGTGGCCGGGCCGCCCGCCGCGAGCCGCTGGCCAGCGTGGCCGCCCTGGCCGCCGAGGTGCTGGACTTCCACGAGGCCGCCCTGCTGGAGGCCGGGCTGCGCGCCGAAGTGGCCGGCGACGCCAGCGCGGCGCTGGATGCGGGCCTGTTGCGCCGCGCCCTGTCCAATCTGCTGGGCAATGCCACCCGTTATGCCCAGCCGGGCAGCGTGCTGCGCATCGCCATCGAGTCGCTGGACGATGCGCGCTGGCTGCGCCTGTCCGTGCTCAACGAGGGCCCCGAGATCGCGCCCGCCCATCTGCCCCGGCTCTTTGACCGCTTCTACCGCGCAGACCCCGCGCGCGCCCAGGCCGACCGCAACCATGGCCTGGGCCTGGCCATCGTGGCCGCCATCGCGCGCATGCATGGCGGCCAGCCCTTTGCCGAGTCGGCCCTGGGCCGCACCCGCATCGGCCTGCTGCTGCCGCGCATGACACAAGCGTAATGCGCCGGACCGGGCCGCGTCGGAGCCCGCTTTCTACAGTGAGATCCATGGCGCACCTGGAGTCGCCACTTCTTCTCAACCCCCTGTAGGAGCCCTGCATGATCCGCACCCTGACCCTGACCCTCGGCCTGCTCGCCGCCAACGCCCTGCCGGTGGCCGCCCACCCGGTGTCCACCCCGAGCGAAGGCGGTCGCAGCCGCGCCGAAGTCCTGGCCGAGCTGGAAGCCGCCCGCCTGGACGGCAGCCTGGCCAAGATGAACCGCGAATCCAGCTACGCCCCCGAGTTCGAGCGCCCCTCCACCCGCAGCCGGGCCGAGGTGCTGGCCGAGCTGGACGCGGCCCGCCGCAGCGGCCTGCTGGCTAAGATGAGCCGCGAGTCCAGCTATGCCCCCGAGTTCGAGCGCGGCTCAACCCGCGACCGGGCCGAGGTGCTGGCCGAGCTGGAGCGTGCCCGCGCCGATGGCAGCCTGCATTGCCTGAACAGCAACCGCGGCAGCTGCTGATCCCCGTCTCCCTGCACTACACTGCGGGCCATGCGAAGCACCTTCTGGCGCCTGATGCTGGCCCTGCTGCTGGCCGTGGCCCTGCCCCTGCAGGGTTACGCCGCGCATGGCCTGCACCATTGCGCCCCGGTGCCGCCAACGGCGCTGGGCTTGGAAGCTCACGCGCATCACGCCCCGGCGTCCGAAGCCTCGCCGCATGAGCATGCGGCCCACCCTGTCGAAGTGGCTGGCCCGGATGGGCATTCCGATCAGGGCAAGACCCACGGCCAAACACATGGCACCGGCAAGTGCAGCGCCTGCGCTTCCTGCTGCAGCGGCCTGGCCCTGATCCCAGGCCTGCCCCTGCTGGACCTGCCCGCCCAGAAGCCGCTGGCCGTGGCCACCGTGCCCCCCACCCCCGAGGGCCTGCGCCCGGGCGGCCTGGACCGACCACCTCAAAGCCTGCTCGCCTGAAGCCGCGGCCGCGGCGTCTCAAGGACGCCTGACGGACCGCGATAAGCGCCCTGCGCCCTCGTCGCAGGACCGTTCGCTCTCTTCACGCGAGATCCTGGCCATGTTCGCCCTTCTGTCACGCCCTGCCCTGGCGCGGCTGTGCCTGCCGACACTGGTGCTCACGCTCCAGCTCCCGGCAGCCTTCGCCGCGCCTGAGGCCCCCCCTCCCCGCCCCCTCCCCCAAGACCCCAGCGCCGCGGTCCCACCCCTGGTCTACCGCCCGGCCCTGCAACACTACCGCCCCTTGCCCGAGCTGCAGCTGCAGCCCTGGCGCGAGAGCAATGAGCGCGTCGCCCGCATCGGCGGCTGGCGCGCCTACGCCCGCGAGGCGCAGCAGGGGGCTTCGGCCCCCGCCGCGGCGCACCAGCACTGAGGGACGGCCATGACATCCCTCTTCAAGAAACCGGCGCAGCTCCTGCGCCAGGGAGCCCTGCTGAGCAGCGCGGTCCTGCTGGCAGGCTGTGCCAGCCTGGGCGGCCAGGGCGGCACCGAACCCGTGCGTGAGATCGCCCGGCAGCATCTGGGACAAGACCTGGCCCTGCCGCGCAACGCGGCCGAGCAAGCCCAGGTGGCGCAGCGCGTGGACGAGCTGCTGGAGCGGCCGCTGACGGCCGAGAGCGCGGCCCAGATCGCCCTGCTCAATCACCGCGGCCTGCGCGCCAGCCTGCATGGCCTGGGCGTGGCCGAGGCCGAGCTGGTGCAGGCCAGCCGTCTGCCCAACCCGGGCTTCAGTTTCGGGCGCAGCCGCAAGGGCGAGGAGCGCGAGATCGAGCGCAAGCTCAGCCTGGATCTGGGTCATCTCATCGCCCTGCCCCTGGCCCGCCAGGTGGAAGACCGGCGCCTGGCCGCCACGCAGCGCCAGGTGGCGCAGGAGATGCTGGCCCTGGCCAGCGAAGCGCGCAAGGCCTTCTATGCCGCCGTGGCCGCCGAGCAGGGCCTGCGCTACCGCCAGGACGTGATGAGCGCCGCCGAGGCCGGGGCCGAGCTGGGCCGCCGCATGGCCCAGACCGGCAACTGGAGCCGCCTGCAGCAGGCGCGCGAGCAGGCCTTCTACAGCGAGGCCGCCCTGAACAGCGCCCGCGCCCAGCAGGCCAAAGTGGCAGCGCGCGAGCGCCTGAGCCGGCTGCTGGGACTGTGGGGCCCGCAGATCGAGTTCCGCCTGCCCGAGCGCTTGCCCGAGCTGCCCGACAGCCCCCGCGAGGCGCGCGATCTGGAAGCCCTGGCCCTGAGCCAGCGCCTGGATGTGCAGGCCGCCAAGGCCCAGGCCGAGGCCACGGCACGCAGCCTGGGCCTGAGCCGGGTGACCCGCTTCATCAACGTGCTGGAGCTGGACCTCAAGCGCAATAGCAGCAGCGAGGGCAGCCGCCAGCGCGGCTACGAGATCAGCCTCGAGCTGCCGCTCTTCGACTGGGGCGATGCGCGGGTGGCCCGGGCCGAGAGCCTGTACCGACAAAGCCTGGAGCGCACCGCGCAGACCGCCATCGAGGCCCGCTCCGAGCTGCGCGAGGCCTACCAGGCTTACCGCGCAGCCTATGAGATTGCGCGTCACTACCGCGAGGAAGCCGTGCCCCTGGCCCGCCGCATCTCCGAGGAAAACCTGCTGCGCTACAACGGCATGTTCATCGGGGTCTTCGAGCTGCTGGCCGATGCGCGGGCCCAGATCGCCACGGTCAATGCCGCAATGGACGCCCAGCGCGACTTCTGGATCGCCCAGGCCGATCTGGACATGGCCCTGCTGGGCAAGCCCAGTCTCTCGGCCGCCAGCGCGCCCACCGGCCCCGGCGCCGCCGCGGCCGCCGCGACCGCCGCCCACTGAACCCCGACGGAGCACACAAGACCATGGTTTCCCGACGTGATTTCTTCCGCGCCGGTGGCGCGATCGGCGCCAGCGTGGCCGCCAGCGCGGTGAGCAAGGTGGCCCTGGCCGCCCTGCCCGAGCCGGTGCTGCAGGCCAGCCCTGACACGATGCCGCCGCTGCTGCCCGCCACGGTCCGGACTACACCCCCGTCGTAACGCTGAACGGCTGGACATTGCCCTACCGCATGAACAATGGCGTCAAAGAGTTCCACCTTGTCGCGGAGCCTGTCGAGCGCGAGATGGCGGAAGGCATGACAGCCTATCTCTGGGGGTACAACGGCCAGTCCCCGGGACCGACAATTGAGGCGGTCGAGGGGGACCGTGTTCGCATTTTTGTGACCAACAAGCTGCCGGAGCACACAACCATCCACTGGCACGGGATGATCCTCCCGTCAGGCATGGACGGTGTCGGTGGTCTGTCACAGCCCCACATCCCCGTCGGCAAGACGTTCGTCTACGAGTTCGATCTCGTGAAGTCCGGCACCTTCATGTACCACCCGCACTCGGACGAAATGGTCCAGATGGCGATGGGCATGATGGGGTTCTTTGTTATTCACCCAAAGGACCCGAAGTTCATGCCCGTCGACCGGGACTTCGTATTTCTGCTCAGTGGCTACGACATCGATCCCGGGACTTACGTCCCGCGTGTCATGGAAATGACGGACTTCAACCTGTGGACCTGGAATAGCCGTGTCTTCCCTGGCATCGATCCGTTGGTCGTCTCCAAGGACGATAGGGTGCGTGTGCGCGTCGGCAACCTGACGATGACCAACCACCCGATCCACATGCACGGATATGATTTCGAGGTGACGTGCACCGACGGTGGCCCGGTGCCCCGAAGCGCGCGCTGGCCCGAGGTCACGACCGATGTGGCGGTGGGCCAGATGCGCCAGATCGAGTTCATCGCCGACGAGCCGGGCGACTGGGCCTTTCACTGCCACAAGAGCCACCACACCATGAACGCCATGGGCCACGATGTGCCCACCCTGATCGGCGTGGACCACCGCGAGGTGGTGAAGAAGATCAGCAAGCTGGTGCCCGACTACATGGTGATGGGCGAGCGCGGCATGGCAGACATGGCCGAGATGGAGATGCCCCTGCCCGACAACACCCTGCCCATGATGACGGGCCAGGGCCCTTTTGGCGGCGTGGAGATGGGCGGCATGTTCAGCGTGCTCAAGGTGCGCAAGGACCAGAAACCCGGCGACTACAGCGACCCCGGCTGGTACCGCCACCCGCCGGGCGAGGTGGCCTTCGAGTGGAGCGGTGCCCTGCCCGAGCCGGCCCGCTTTGCCGCAGAAGGCGGGCGTTCAATGCCGCGCCAGCTGCCGGCCGGCACGAGCGCCAGCACCCCCACAGAGCTGCGCGCGCGCAAGCCCGGCAGCAGCCCTCACTCGCACTGATTTTCTGGAGACATACATGCGCAAAAGAAACTTCCTGGCCGCCATCACCCTGTTGGGGAGCAGCCTGGGCGCCCTGGCCCATGGCGAGGCCGGCCATGTCGGCCCGCTCCGGCTGGAGCAGCAGGACTGGGGCATTGCCGCCGAGGCGGCGCAGGCCCGTCGCACCATCGCGGTCAGCATGAACGACGCGATGCGCTTCACGCCGGCGCGCATCGCGCTGCGCCAGGGCGAGACGGTGCGCTTCCTGATCCGCAACGAGGGTCAGCTCATGCATGAGTTCGTCATCGGCACCCGCAAGGCGCTGGACGCTCACGCCGAGATGATGATCAAGCACCCCGGCATGGAGCATGACGAGCCTTATATGGCCCATGTGGCCCCGGGCCAGACCGGCGAAATCGTCTGGACCTTCAACCGCGCCGGCGAGTTCGACTTCGCCTGCCTGATCGCCGGCCACTACCAGGCCGGCATGGTCGGAAAGATCAAGGTGATCGCCAGCAGCCCGTCTGCCAAGCCGGTCAAAGCCCAAACCCAAACCCAAGCCCCCCACGCTGAGCACAAGCACTGACCCCCGCCAAGGAGCCCCCATGAAGACTCTCCAAAATATCGGCCTGGCCGCCCTGATCGGCCTGGGCTCTTCCCTGTCAGTCATCGCCCAGGACGGCGCGCTGAGCGAGGGCGAGATCCGCAAGATCGACCGCGACAACAAGAAGATCACCCTCAAGCACGGGGAGATCAAGAACCTGGACATGCCGGGCATGACCATGGTGTTCCAGCTCAGGGAAGCGGCCATGGCCGATCAGCTCAAGGTCGGCGACAAGGTCCGCTTCCGCGCCGAGAAGTCCGCCAGCGGCTTCATGGTCACCGAACTGCAAGCCGCGGCCCAGTGACGATGAAGACCGCAAGACCCAGCCTGCTCACACGGCGGCAGCTGCTGGCGGGCGCCGCCGCCCTGCTCGCCCCCGCCCTGGTGCAGGCCACCGGTTCGGCGGCGCCCCTGGTCGAGATCTGGAAGGATCCGGACTGCGGCTGCTGCCAGGACTGGGTGCTGCATCTGCAGGCCGCCGGCCTGCGCACCCGGGTGGATGATGTGGGCAATGCCGCCATGCGCAAACGCCTGGGCATAGACCTCAAATACGGCTCCTGCCACACCGCCCGGGTGGGCGGCTATGCCCTCGAAGGCCATGTGCCGGCGCGCGAGATCCTGCGCCTGCTCAAGGAGCGGCCCCAGGCCCTGGGCCTGGCCGTGCCCGGCATGCCCATAGGCTCACCGGGCATGGACGGTCCGGTCTATGAAGGACGCCGCGATGCCTACGAGGTGCTTTTGCTGGGCCGGGACGGCAGCGCCCGCGTCTACCAGCACTACCCCAAGGGCGGGGTCGCGGCACGCATCAGGATCTGATGCGCTCAGAGGCTGCCGGCCGCCTCGGGCGGCAGCAGCAGCTGCTGCACCTGCTGACGGTGCAGGCCCTGCACGGCCGGCGCCAGGGCGCTGAGCCGGCCATAGTCCATGGCCGGCAGGCGCGGGCTGCGCGCGAATTCGGCGGCGAAGCGGTGCACCGCCTCGGCCTGGGCCTCGGCGCTGCCGGCCGAGTCGCCCAGCTTGCGCGCCTGGTCCAGGCGCTGGCCCAGGGCCTGACGGGCGCGCTGCACGCGGGCCTGGGCATCCAGCACCTGGACCAGGCTGCGGCGCTGGGCCTCGGGGCCGTCCAGCTTCCAGCCCTGGGGAGCCAGGGCCTCGGGTGCCGGGTCCAGCACCGCGCGCACCATCTGGCCGCTGGGGAAGCGCTTGCCATCGCCGCGCAGGGCCAGGCCCTCGCGCAAGGCCGGCCAGGCCGATTCCTCCACGCTGAACTGCAGCTCGCCGCCCTGGGTCTCCACCCGCAGGCCGGTGGGTGCCAGCGCGCGTTGCAGGCTCTGCAGGGCCGGCTGCAGGCCGCGACCGTCCAGCGGCACCAGCAGCGGCCGCGGCTGGCCCGGCAGGGACAGGCGCAGGGTTTCGCTGCCCTCGGAGGCGAGGCTGTTCATGTCCAGACCGCGCAGCCGGAAGCGCTGGCGCGCGCTCTCGCCCTCGGGCGCGGGCAGCAGCCGGGCATCCAGCTGGCCACCGGCCTCGGCCGCGCGCTGGGCCCAGAGCTGGCGCAGGGTGTCGAGCTGGGGCTGCAGGGATGCTCCCTCCCCCTGCGGCCGGGCCAGCTGCTGGCTCAGGCCGCTTTTGAGCTGCTGCAGGCTGGCGCCCAGACGCTCCAGATAGTCCTGGCCCTGCTGCAGGGCGCCCAGCTGCTGCTGCAGGCCCGGCTCGCGCAGAGCGTTCGCCAGGGTGTTGCGCGGGCCGCCGCGCGGCGCCTGATCGTAGGCCCGGGCCGTGCCGGCAGCGCGTTCGGGCGCCGGCACGCGCTGCACCGGCGCCACCGCGCTGGTGCGCTGGGCAGCGTCGCTGCCGCCCAGGGTAGTGGCGGTGCTGCGCGTCGGGGTCTGGATGGGCGGGGTGTTCAGCAAGGCGGGCCGGGGTGTAGAGGGATCAGAGAACGTTGAACAGGCTCAGGGTGCTGACCTTGGCATAGGCTTTCTGCGTGGCCTGCACGGCGACCGTGTAGCCATTCAGGCGCACCGCGGCCTCGGAGTAGTCCAGGGCGCCCAGATCCAGCGAGGCCTGCTGGTTGGACAGGCTCACCGAGGCGTGGCTGTCGTCCAGGGTGTTCAGGATGTTCTGGCGGCGGCCCAGATCGGCCACATGGGCGGAGATGCCGTTGAGGGCCAGATCCAGATCACCCAGCGGGGCGCTGCCGATGCGGGTGCCGGCCGAGAGGTCGGCCACCACCTGGTCGAGCTTGTTCAGATAGTCGTAGAAGGTTTCCAGCGAGACATTGCCGGCCACCGTGATGTCGGTACCCACCGAAACCTGCTGCTGCTCGTCATTGACGCCGGCCCCGGCGCTGTAGCGGCCGCCCACTGCGGCGGCGGCGTTGAAGACCACGGTGTCGCTCAGCGTGGCGGTGCCGGAGAAGATGAAGCGGCCCTCGGCGTTCTTGCTATTGGCCACATGGAAGAGGCTGTCGCGCAGGGTGGCCAGCGAGGCCGACATGGCCTTCAGATCTTCGGGCGTGTTGCTGCCGTCGGCCGCCCAGACCAGCAGATCGCGGGCCATGCCCAGGTCCTGTTCCATGCTGCCCAGGATGGCCTCGCTATTGCGCAGGCGCGCCTGCAGCGCGCCGATATTGTTGCGGTACTGGCCCAGGGCCGATTCCTCGCGCGCCAGGCGGGCCAGGCGCACGGTGGCGATGGTGTCGTCCGAGGGCACCTGCACGCGCTTGCCCGAGGCCAGCTGCTGCATCACCTGCGTGAGCCCGCTGTTGGCGGTCTGCAGGGCGGTGTTCATGGTGGCGTGGTACTGATTGCTGGCGATGCGCATATGGGGCTCCTTGCTCGCGGTCAGGCCATGGCCAGCAGGCTGTCGAAGAGCTGGTTGGCCACAGCCACCACCTTCATATTCGCCTCGTACATCTGCTTGTACTGCATCAGGCTGATGGCCTCTTCGTCGCTGTTGACGCCGCTGGTGGACTTCCAGTTCTCCTCGGACTGATCGCGCACCGTCTGCGCCGTCTTCTGGCCGGCGATGTTCTGCTGGCTCTGCACGCCCAGCTTGCCGACCAGCTGGGTGAACACATCGCCCAGCTTGGTGCCGCCCACATTCACGCTGTCGCGCAGCGCGATCAGCTTGCCCAGGTTCTCGCTATTGCCGGCCGCGCTGCCGGTCTTGGCGAAGGCCAGTTGCTGGGGCTTGAGCGCGCTGTTGATGCTGACGCGGCCGTCCGCGCCCACCGGGGCGAACAGGGCAGCCCCCGGATTGCCGGCCATGTCCTGGCCGGCGGCCAGCTGGCTGTTCACGGCGGTGACCAGGCCATCGGCCAGGTCGCGCAGCTGGGTCTGCATGGGTGCGACCACGCTGCGCATGAACTCGCGCAGACCGCCCAGCTGGCCGGCCAGCTCGGACTCCTTGACCTCGAAACTGCTGCCCGAGAACTGCAGCATCATCACGCCGGTGGCGGTGTTGATGTCCACGCTGCCGGCCTCGGAGCCGATCACCAGGGGCTGGCCGTTCTTCATGGAGACGCTGGCGCTGCCATCGGGTTGCTCCACCACCTGCAGGCCCACCAGGCTGGACAGGGCGTCGATGCGCTGCTCGCGCGCATCCTGCAGGCCCGAGACATTGATGCCGGTGGCGCGGCCGGCGGCGATCTGCTTGTTCAGCAGGGCGATGTCGGCGGCGTAGCCATTGATCTGCTTGGCGGCGGCGGACTGCTGCTCATTGACCGCGCGGGTCTGGGTGCTCAGCAGCTGCTGCATGCTGTTGAAGCGGCGGGCCAGGCTTTCGGCCGTGGTCAGCACCTGGGAGCGCAGGGGCACCGAGTCGGGCTCCACGCTGGCGGCATTGAGCGCGGCAAAGAAGGCATCCATGCCCTGGTTGATATTGGCCGTGTCGTCGGCCATCACCTGCTCGAGCTGGTTCAGATAGGGCTGGGCCGCGCTGTAGTGGCCCAGATTGCTGGCCGCCTGCCACATCTGCTGAGACTTGTAGCCGTCGGCAAAGCGCAGCAGGCCCGAGACCTGCACGCCCGCCCCGGCGCTGCCCTGGCCGCGGGCGCCGGAGAGCACCGAGTTCAGCAGCACGCCCTGGCGGGTGTAGCCCGGGGTCATCGCATTGGCGATGTTCTGGCTGTTGGTGCTGAGGGCCGCCTGGGCGGCGATGGCGCCCGACAGGGCATTGTTGATGAGGCTCATGGCTGTGCGGCGCGGGGCGCTTGCGAGCCGTCGGGGCCCGCTTCAGAAGAAGAAGGCGACCCGGCGGGCGCCGCACTTAAACCCACACTGGGCAAGACCTGCTTGAGCATCAGGTCGGCAATGCCAAAGGCGCGCTGGCCGGCCATGGCGTCGGCCACCAGGCCGTCGGCCAGGTCCAGCATGTCCTCGTTGACCTTGTTCTTCAGTGGGCTGTCCTCGTCGGCCAGCACCCGGGTGGCCGAGCGCATCTGGCTCATCATCTGCTTGATGAAGAAGGCCTCGAACTTGACGGCGGCGTCGGTGGCGCGCTGGCGCAGGCGACCGGCCTCATCCTGGGGCGCGCCCAGGCCGGCGGGGCCTTGCAGGGAGTTTTCGATGCTCATGGCGGGCTCGCGTGCTCAGATGACCTGGAGTTCGCCTTCGATGGCGCCGGCCTGATCCAGGGCCTGGAGGATGGCCATGATGTCGTCCGGATTCGCCCCGATGCTGTTGATGGTGTCCACGATGGCCTGCAGGCTGGTGCCCGGGGGCCAGCGCAGCATGCGGCCATTGCCCTGGTCCACCGCCACGCGCGACTGCGGCGTGACCTGGGTCTGGCCCTGGCTGAAGGGCTGGGGCTGGCTGACCTGGGGCTTCTCGCTGATCACGACCTTGAGCGCGCCGTGCGAGACCGCAGCCGGCCGCACGCGCACGCCCTCGGCGATGACCACGGTGCCGGTGCGGGAGTTGAAGATGACCTTGGGCACGGCATCGGCCGTGTCCACCGCCAGGCCCTCGAGCTGGGCCATGAAGGCCACGCGCTGGGTGGGCTGGGCGGGGGCCTGCACCTCCACACCGGTGGCGTCGCGGGTGCTGGCGGTCTCGGGACCGAAGCGCTTGTTGATCGCGTCCACGATGCGGGTGGCGGTCTGGAAGCTGGGGCGCTTGAGGCTCAGCTGCACCGTGGGGCGGCTGTCGAAGTCGCTCTCGATCTCGCGCTCGATGCTCGCGCCGTTGGGGATGCGGCCGGTGGTCGGGGTGTTGACCGTGACGCTGGAGCCGCTCTGGCCCTGGGCCGAGAGCCCGCCCACCACCATATTGCCCTGGGCCAGGGCGTAGACCTCGCCATCGGCCGCATGCAGCTGGGTGAGCAGCAGCACGCCGCCGCGCAGGCTCTTGGCGTCGCCCAGGGAGGAGACGGTCACGTCGATGGTCTGGCCGCGGCGGTAGCCGCTGGGGAAGCTGGCGCTGACCATGACCGTGGCCACGTTCTTGCTCTTGGCATCCACCCGCTCGGGCAGCTTGACGCCGAACTGCTTGAGCAGGTTGTTGACCGACTGGCCGGCAAAGCGCACCTGGGTGCTGTCGCCGCTGCCATTGAGGCCCACCACCAGGCCGTAGCCCAGCAGCTGGTTGTCACGCACGCCCTCGATATTGACCAGCTGGCCCAGGGGCCGCGGTGCGGCCTGGCTCAAGGTGGCGGCAAGTAGCAGGATGGCGCCGAGCAGCTTCTTCATGGTGATGGGACTCAGAACGGAGCCAGAGGGCTGTTGAACATGCGCGTCAGCCAGCCCGGGGTGTTGGCGCTGGCCAGATCACCCTGGCCGCTGTAGCTGATGCGGGCATTGGCGATGCGCTGGGAGGACACGCGGTTGTCGCTGTCCACATCGGCCGGGCGCACATAGCCGCCCAGGCGGATCAGCTCTTCGCCCTGGTTGATCCAGAGGCTCTTCTCGCCTTGCACGCGCAGCAGGCCGTTGGGCATCACCTCGTGCACCACCACGGTGATGGCGCCCTGCAACTGGTTCTGCTGGCTGCTGGACGCCGTGCCGTTGAAATCGCGCTGGCCCTGCAGCGCGCCCTTGGTGGCGCTGTTACGCAGGGAACCGCTGAAGCCGGCACTGCTCTGCTTGCCCAGCTGGGTGTCGGCGCTCTTGCTGGCCTGGGTGGTCTCGGCCAGGGTCACGGTCAGCACATCGCCGGGGCGGAAGGCCCGGGTGTCGGCCGTGAGGCTGGTGGCGCGACCCGGCTGGTAGACACCGCCGCCCCGCGGCTTGTCCTGGGCGCGCGACTGCAGACCCGTGCTCGGCGCCAGGGGCCCGGGCTCGGGCGCGGGCGGCTGGGGCGGCTGCAGGGTGGCGCAGGCACTGAGCAGGGCCACCATCAGCAGGGCCGACACGGCCTGCATTCCCGAGCGAACGACGCCGATCCGGCTTCGCCGGGCGGTCGTCGTTGCCCCCTTCGAGGGGGCGCGCGAAGCGCGTAGGGGGGGAGTCATGTCAGCGCACCGCTTGGGAGAGGTACTGGAGCATGGAGTCGGCGGCGGAGAGCACCTTGGTGTTCATCTCGTAGGTCCGCTGGGCGGCGATCATGTCCACCATCTCCTCCACCACCTGCACGTTCGAGCCTTCCAGCGAACCAGCCTTGATCTTGCCCAGGCCCTCGGCACCGGGAATGCCCTCGGCGGGCGCGCCGCTGGCGGTGGTTTCCTGATACAGGTTGTCGCCCAGGGCCAGCAGGCCGGTGGGGTTGATGAAGCCGGTCAGGCGCAGCTGGCCCAGCTCGGTGGGCGCGGCATTGCCGGCCACGGTGGCGCTGACCATGCCGTTCTCGGAGATGCTCACCGAGGTGGCGCCGGCAGGAATGGTGATCTCGGGCTGCACGCGCAGGCCCTGGGCATTGGTCAGGCGGCCCTCGGCATTGACCTGCAGCTGGCCGGCGCGGGTGTAGGCCGGACGGCCATTGGGACCCTCGACCTGCAGAAAGCCCTGACCGACGATGGCGATGTCCAGGTTCTGGCCGGTGGTCTGCAGATTGCCGTTGGTGAAGACCTTCTGTGTGCCCACCAGGCGGGTGCCATTGCCCAGCTGCACGCCGGCCGGGGCGGCATTGCCGTCCTCGCCCTGGGCGCCGGGCTGACGTTCGACCTGGTAGAACAGGTCCTCGAACATCACGCGGTCACGCTTGAAGCCCACGGTGTTGACGTTGGCCAGATTGTTGGCAATGGCCTGCAGCTTGGCGTCCTGCGCCTGCACACCGGTCTTGCTGATCCACATGGCGGGATTCATGGCGCTACTCCTTGTTGGGGTGATCGGGGTTGAAGCCGGAGCTTCACTCGCGGATGAGTCGGTTGCCGGCCTCGGCCATGCCGTCGGCGGACTTGAAGAGCTTCATCTGCATCTCGAAATCGCGGGCCAGGCTCATGGTGGCGACCATCTCCTCCACCGCGGACACATTGCTGGATTCCAGGCGGCCACTGCCGACCTTGACCGTGGCATCGGCCGCCAGGGCCTGGCCGTCGCGGGCCACCAGCAGGCCCTGCTCGTTCTTGCGCAGCTGGTCGAACTCGGGCTTGACCAGCTTCAGCCGGTCCACCGCCTGCAGCTCCTGGGCGCCGGGGGCCTGCACCGAGATCACGCCATCGGCCGTGATCTCCACCTTGCTGTGAGCCGGCAGCGTGATGGCGCCGCCCTCCCCCAGCACCGCATGGGCGCCCAGCTTGAGATTGCCCTCGGCGTCCAGCGTGAAGTTGCCGCCGCGGGTGTAGGCCTCGCCCTGGGCGGTCTGCACGGCGAACAGGCCCTCGCCCTGGATGGCCACATCCAGCTCGCGGCCGGTTTCGCGCTGCGAGCCTTCCTTGGCGCTGACCGCCTCGCTCTGCAGCAGGTTCAGGTGACGGGCCGCATAGCCGGCGCCTGCCACCGGACGGGCACTGGACACCTCCAGATTGGCGCGAAAGCCGGCGGTCTCCACATTGGCCAGGTTGTTGGCATGCACCTGCTGAGCGCGCATCACGCGCTCGGCGCCGCTCATCACGGTGTAGATCAAGGCGTCCATGACTCAGCGTCCTCAGACGGCCTGCATCAGGTTCTGCATCATCTCGTTCTCGGCCGAGATGACCTTGGTGTTGGCCTGGTAGTTGCGCTGGGCCGTCATCAGGTTCACCAGCTCGCCGGTCATGTCCACATTGGACTGCTCGATGGCGCCGGTGCTCAGTGCCGAGGCCGTGGCGGTGCCGGGGCGCGAGAACAGGGGCGCGCCCGTCTCCACGCTGGACTCCCAGCTGGTGTCGCTGATGGCGACCAGGCCGTTCTCGTTGGCGAAGTTGGCCACGGCCAGGGTGCCCACCGACTGCTTCTGGCCATTGCTGTAGGTGGCGATGATGGAGCCGTCGGCGGCGATGCTGGTGCCGGTCATGGTGCCGGCGGCATTGCCGTTGGCATTGTTGGTCAGCGTGGTGGTCTCGCCGGCGAACTGGGTGGTGCCGGTGTAGTCGATGGCAATGGCCAGGGGATTGGCGCCGTTGGTCAGCGCCACGTTCAGGGTGGCGGCCGGCACGGCGGTCAGCTGGCCCTGGGCATTGAAGTTCAGGGTGGTGACCGGGGCGGCCTGCAGGGCGCCGTCCACGGTGTAGCGCACCTGAACGGTGTTGGCCGCGGTCTTGACGAAGTACTGCGTGCTGCTGTGCTTGTTGCCCAGCGAGTCGTAGGCCACCGAGGTGATGGAGCTGTTGAACGTGGTGGGATCGTTGGGGTTGAAGGCCGGCAGCGGACCGGGGGCGCCCGGCACCTTCCAGTCGGCGCTCAGATTGCCGTTGAACTGCAGCTTGTCGCTGGCCAGGGCACCGATCTGGCCGGTGGGCACCTTGAGGTCGCCGAAGGCGCCAAGACCGGCGCCGGGCACGGGGCGGCCATTGGCATCCAGCACCGCGTTATAGCCCTGGGCCTTGCGGCCGTTGGCATCGACCACGAAGCCGTCCTTGTCCACGTTAAAGATGCCCACGCGGGTGTAGACCTGCTGGCCCGCGGAGTCCTTGACCGCAAAGAAGCCGCGGCCCTGGATCATGGCGTCCATGCCGCGGCCGGTGTTCAGCAGGCCGCCACTCTTCTCCAGGCTTTGCGAGACCGAGGACACCTCGGCGCCATTGGCCTGGCTGCCGGCATACATGGCCGAGAAGTTGGCCCGGCTGGACTTGAAGCCGTAGGTGCCGGAGTTGGCGATGTTGTTGCTGATGGCCTCCAGCGAGCCGCTGACCGCGTTGATGCCGGAACGTGCGATTTCGAAAGACATGATGGGTATTCCTTGAACGGGTGCGTGGGCGGGGCGCGGGCTTCAGCCCTGGCGGCCCTTGAACTGGGTGATGGCGGCGGGATCGACCTCGCCGAAGCTGCCGAGGCCCACCAGGGCCCCGCCGTCGCCGGTCAGGCGCACATTGCTGAGCTGGGCCTCCACCTCGACGGCACTGATCTGCTTGCTCTCGTTCTCGATGCGCAGGCGGTAGCGGCCCGGGGCCAGGCCTTGCGCGGCCGGGTCCAGGCTGAAGCTGTGGGCGCCCACGGCGCGCGCGCCCAGGTCGATGCGCTTCTCGCTGCCATCGGCGCCGGTCAGCACCAGGGTGGCCGGCGCGGCGCTGGCAGCCAGGTTGAAGTGGGTGTTGATCTTGTCCTTGCCCAGTTCCAGCTGCTCCACCTTGGCCTGCACCGTGCTGCCCACCTGGCCGCCCAGGGCGATCATCTGCAGGCTGGACAGCATGCTGGCGTTGGCCGCGCCCTGGGAGGACAGGGCCTGCAGCGCCTCCATCTGGCTGAGCTGGGTGAGCTGGCCCACGAACTGGCTGGGGTCGGTGGGCGAGAGCGGATCCTGGTTCTTGATCTGGGCCACCAGCAAGGTGGTGAACATGTTCGAGATGCCGCCGTTGCCGGTGATCTGGTTCACCGCGCCGCTGCCGGCCGTGCTGCTGCCGCTCTTGCCGGCTTCGCTGACTGCGTTGCTCATGGTCGAAACTCCTTACTCGCCCAGGCGCAAGAGGGAAGCCTGCATGGACTTGACCCGGCTGAGCACCTCGACATTGGTCTCGAAGGCACGCGAGGCCGACAGCATGTCGGTCATCTCGGCCACCGAGTTCACATTGGGATAGAAGACCTCGCCGTTCTCATTGGCCAGCGGGTTCTCGGGCTCGTAGACCTTGCGCAGGGGCTCGTCGCTCTGCACCACGTCCAGCACCTGCACGCGCGAGCCGGCCAGGCCCTGCTCGCCGCCGGCCTGGGCCAGGGCCGCGAACACCGGCTTGCGGGCGCGGTAGGCCTCGCCCTCGCTGCCGGCAGCCGACTGGGCATTGGCCAGATTGCTGGCGATGGTGTTCAGACGCACGGTCTGGGCCGACATGGCGGAGCCGGCAATCTGGCTGATCTGCTTGAAGGACATGGCCTCTCTCCCTTACTGCCCGTTGATGGCCTTGGCCAGGCCCTTGAGCTTCATGTTCACGAAGGTCAAGCTGGTTTGAAAGTCGCTGGCATTCTGCGAGAAGGCGGCCTGTTCCACACCCAGCTCCACGGTGTTGCCGTCCTGGGCAGCGTGAAAAGGTACGCGGTACTGCAGTTCGCCTGCATCGGTGTCCAGCAGCAGACCGTCTTGCGCGTCGGCATGAGCCTGGCGCAGGGTCGCGGCAAAATCGATGTCGCGCGCCTGGTAGCCAGGTGTGCTTTCATTCGCGATATTCGAGGCCAGCACTTTCGTGCGCTCGGCGCGCAGACGCAGCGCGTCGCCGTGCTGGCCCAAGGCCTTGCTGAAATCAATGCTCATGCTTCGTTCTCCGAGAAAACTTCTGTTGGGCCTGGGCTGCGCCCTGGCGCCCTGGCTCGCTGCGGCCACCACGCTGGAGGCCCAGGTGCAGGACGCCGCGCGCCGCGCGGTGCTGGAACTGGCCGACCGTGAGGGCTGGGTGGCCCCCGATGTGCAGATCACGCCGGTGGCCCCGCGTGCCCGCCCGGCCTGCCCGGCCGGCTGGGAGATCGTGGCCGTGGACCTGCGCAGCCTCTCGCGCCTGCGCCTGAGCGCGCGCTGTGCGGGCCAGCCGGCCCAGGACTTTGTGCTGCGCGCCAGCCTCAATGCCGAGGTGCTGGTGGCCGCCCGCGCCGTGGCCGCCGGCCAGGCCCTGGGCGAAGGCGATGTGGAGCTGCAGCGCCGCGACATCTCCCAGACCAGCGACGCACTCGCCCGCCTGGACGATGTGCTGGGCCAGGCCCCGCGCAGCAGCCTGCGCCCGGGCCAGCTGCTGCAAAAGCGGCAGCTGCTGGCGGCCCAGCTGGTCAAGCGCGGCGAGCGCGTGCGCATCCTGGCGCGCCACGAGGGCATCGAGGTGCAGGCCGCGGGCGAGGCCCTGGATGGCGGCGCCCAGGACGCCCGCATCCGCGTGCGCAACCTCAGCAGCGGCCGCATCATCCAGGCACGCGTGCTGGAAGCCGGCGTGGTCGAACCCGCCAATCCCTGAGGCAGCGAGCACCGGCTTGAGCAAGACCTGGCCCCTCACTGGCCGCTCCTGATGCGGGCGGCCACCTGGGCCAGCTTGTCGGCATAGGCCGGGTCGGTGGCATAGCCGCCCTTTTGCAAGGCACGGCCATAGGCCAGGGCATCGGTCCCGGTCTGCAGCGCGCCCTGGTAGCGCGGGCTGCCCAGCATCAGGCGGGTGAAGTCCTGGAAGGCTTCGCGCGGGCTGGCATAGCTGCGGAAGGCCTCGCGGCGCTGGCTGGCCTCGCCCTGCTCGTACTCGGTGGTCATGACCTCGGCGGTCTGGCCGCGCCAGGCACCGCCGGCCTTGAGGGCAAAGAGATTGTGGCTGTCGGCCCCATCGTCGCGGCGTATGGGGCGCTGGCCCCAACCGGTTTCCAGCGCGGCCTGGGCGGCCAGCACATCGGGCGCCACGCCCAGCTGGCGGCCGGCGGCCTCGGCGTGCGGCGCGATCTCGCGCAGCCAGGCCTGCTGGGCCTCGCTGGGGCCTGCGCCCACCTCGCCCGTCTCGGCCACCAGACCGGCGGCCACGGGCGTGCTCTGCAGGCGGTGCATCAGGCCCTCGGGATTGAGACCGGCGGCCGCGCCGCTGCTACCCTGCTCGATGAAGCGGCCCACCTCGGCATTGAGCTGGCGGTAGAGGCTGGAGAACTCGCTGCCACCGGCGCCGCGCGCGGCCGGGGCGTTCGGCAGGCTGGGAAAGCCCCCGGCGCCCAGCTTGAACTCAGCGTTCAGCATAGAGAACCTCCTCGACGCCCAGCACGCGCTGCATCAGCGCATGCTGTTCGGTGATCAGGTGGCAGTTGCGCTGATTGACGGCCTTGCAGTCCTGCACCAGCAGCTCAAGCGCCTGCCAGGCCTGACCCAGGCTGCGGGCCAGGGGTTCGGGCAGGCGGCGCAGCAGGGCGCCCATGCTGGGTGCCTCGCCGGGTCGTGCGGCCAGCTGCTGCAGCAGGGCGCCGCGCTTGAGGCCGCGGCCGTTGAGCTCGTCCACCAGGCTCACGATCTCGTCGGCCAGGCTGGCCAGGCGCTCGCTGCGATGCGCCAGCGCGGCCTGGAACTGCTCGTCCAGCAGGCCGCGCAGGCGGCCGTAGCCGGCGCGGTCGGCCTGCAGATCGCGCAGCAGCAGGTTCAGGGCCTCGCTGGCCTTCATGCGCCCTGCCCTCCGCCGCCGTGAAAACGCTGGATCAGCTTGGCCAGGCGGTTCGCGTCGAAGCTGATCTCGCCGCGGGCCAGGGCCTCGCGCAGCGCCTCCACCTTGGCCTGGTCGATCTCGGGCAGGGCCTGCAGGGCGGCCTTGGCCGGCTCCAGCACGCTGGAGGCCAGGGCCGCGGGCGCGCTCGTGCCCAGCACGGCGGGCGCCGCGGCCAGGGTCTTGGCGCTTTCGCCGACCTTGCTCTCGCCGGCCGGCTTCTCGATGGCCTGGCCTTGGGATCCCGTGATCTTCATACGCTCACCTCTTGCTTTGGTACGCATGCCGCCTCACTCCTTGGGGGCGGTCTGCAGGACCCGGCGCGCATCGCGCGAGGCCTCGGGGGAATCGGCGCTCAGCGGGCCCAGGCCTTCGCCCAGGGCGGCCGGCTGGCGCGGCGCACCGAACATGCCGGCCAGCAGGGCGGCCTGGCGGCTGCTCAGCACCATCAGCTCGATGCGGCGGTTGGCGGCGGCCAGCGGATCGGCCGGCTCCAGCGGCGCGCTGTCGGCCATGCCGGAGACCTGCATCACGCTGCGCTCGGGCATGCCGCCCTCCATCAGGTGGTAGCGGGCCGCCATCGCGCGGTGGCTGGACAGGGCCCAGTTGGAGAAGGCCGCCGGCCCGCGGTCGCTGTACTGCGAGGCGTCGGTGTGGCCCACGATGATGAGCTGATTCTGCATCTGCGCAAACACCGGGCCCAGCTTGCGCAGCAGGCCGCGAAAGCGCGGCGAGGGCACGGCGCTGCCGCGCTCGAACATGCCGCTGGACTCGGTGTCGTGCAGCATCAGGCGCAGGCCCTGGGGCGTGACCGCGGTCTTGAGATTGCCGCCCAGTCCCTCCTCGGCGCTGACGCGCTCGATCACGCGGGCCAGCTGCTGCATCTCGGCCGGGGTCTCGTAGCGGGCCTTGGCCGGCGAGGCCGGGCCGCTCTGTGCCTCGGAGTTGCTGCTGTAACGCGACTCGCCCTCGGCGCGGGTCTCGCCGTAGGCGGGCACCGGATAGCGCTCGATCATGCTGCCGCGCGAGCCCGAGGCCAGGGAATTGGTCAGGCCGTTGCCGTCTTCCAGCAGATTGGCGCCAGCGCTCTTGAGCACCACCTGCATGCGCTCGGAGTTACGAGAGGCCAGCAGCCACAGCACCAGGAAGAGGCACAGCAGGGCCAGGCAGAAGTCGGCAAACGCCACCTTCCAGGCGCCGCCATGGGCCTCGTCATGGGCCTTGCGCGAGACGCGCTTGACCACCGTGGGGTGGTGCGCGTCGCTGCCGCGGGCCTTGCCCGCCTTGTTGCCATCAGGCAGCACGGCGCTCTCCCCCCGGCATGCGGTCGGTGGCGCGGCGGCGCGGCGTGGCTTCGGCGTCGCCCGGGTTCTGCATCTTGTCGATCCAGCTTTCCAGCAGGGCGAAGCTGGGCTTGATGTTGAGCTGCACCAGGCGGCGGCCGGCGTCGATGGCCAGCAGGGGCGGCTTGCCCGAGACATGGGTCACCAGCACCACCTTGACCGATTCCAGCGCGGCCATCTCCTCGTGCACGATCTGCTTCATCATGTTGGCGAGCGGATCGAAGAGCGCATAGCAGAAGAAGATGCCGATGAAGGTGCCCACCATGGCGGCCGCCACCATCATCGCGATCTCGGCGGTGCCGGCACCATCGGCCACCGAGCTCATGGCCATCACGATGCCCAGCACCGCAGCCAGGATGCCGAAGCCGGGCATGGCCTCGGCGATCTTGCCCAGGGACTTGGCCGGCTGGGACAGCTCTTCGTAGATGGCCTCCAGCTCCTGTTCCAGCACGCCCTCCAGCTCGTGGGCATTGATCTTGCCCATGGCCATCAGGCGGAAGTTGTCCACGATGAAGTGCAGCAGCTTGGGCTCTTCCAGGATCAGCGGATAGCGCTTGAAGAGCACGCTCTCGTGCGGGGCCTCGACGTGGGCGTCCAGGGCCTTGAGGCCGCCGGCCGCGGTCTGCAGCAGCTCGTACATCAGCAGCAGCAGCTGGCGCTGGAACTCCTCGCCGGGCTTCTTGCGGCCCACCACCTTCTTGAGCTGCAGCACCATCTCGGACAGCACATGCTTGGGATTGCCCAGCACGATGGCGCCCAGGCCCGCACCCAGGATGATGAGCAGCTCCACCGGCTGCCAGATGACCTTGAAACTGCCCCCGTGCAGCATGAAGCCGCCGAAGACACAGCCCAACACGATGAGGATGCCGACAAAGGGTTGCATGGCTTTACTTCTTTCCTAGTGGGCTCAGGCCTGCTGCAGGAAGCCGCGCATCTTGCGCAGGGCCGCCTTGTTGATCTGGGAGACGCGGGCCTCGGTGAGATCAAGCACGGCGGCGATCTCCTTGAGGCTGGCGTCGAATTCGTAGTAAAGCTGGATCACCTTCTGCTCACGCTCGTCCAGGCTTTGCAGGGCCTGGGCGATGGAGCGGGTGACCATCAGCTGCGCCTCGGGCGAGCGGGTCTCGCTGGGCAGCTCGCTGAGCTCGGCCACCATCTCGTCGAAGCTGGCCAGCTCCTCGGCCACCTCGGCCTGCTGGTAGGCCGACCATTCCTTGGGGCTGAGCTTGAGGTGATGCAGCACCTCGGCCTCGCTGGGCTCATGACCCAGCTTGCGGGTCAGGGCACGCAGCGCATCGCGCACGCGGTGGCTGTCCTGGCGCACCGAGCGCGGGCGCCAGTCCTGGCGGCGCAGCTCGTCCAGGATGGCGCCGCGCACGCGCAGGGCGGCAAAGGCGCCGAAGGACTCGTCAGGCTGCCCGTAGCGGCGCAGCGCCTCCAACAGGCCCATCAGGCCGATCTGCTCCATGTCCTCGCGGTCCATCACCGCGCTGGCCTGGGCCGAGAGCTGGCGCACGATGCGCTTGACCAGGGGCGCGTACTGGCGCAGCTGGTCCTGCTCATCGCTGGCACTCAGGCCGCCAGGGGCGGTCTGGGCGAACTCGGCGTAGGCAGAGGCGGCGGCAGGGGCGAACATGGGGCGTTCCGTCACGGGCTGTGCTGGGGCGGGCGGCTTACTCGATGATCAGCTTGCCGATCAGGGCTTCTGCAAACGGCGGCTCGCGGTGCTCGGCCGCGTAGCTGGCCTTGTAGGCCTTGTTCAGCACCTCGGCGAACTCCACCACGGTCATGCCCTGGGCCGCTTCCACGGTGTAGGAAGACAGCGCCTTCACGGCCACGGTGCGCAGCAGGGGCAGATGCTCCTTGGTGCGCTTCTCCTGCTCGGGCAGGGCCTTGAAGACCACGTCCACGGCCATGTAGTGCGAGACCGAGTCGCCGCTGCGGCCACGCAGCATGACGAGCACCTTGTCCAGGGTCACGTACTTGTAGTCCGGGGCCGGCTTGGGCGGCGCCTTGCGCTCCTCGCCCTCACCCTCCCCCGCGCTGGCAGCGGCGGCCGCACGGCTCATCTTCCACCAGACGGCGCCGCCGGCGCCCACGGCCAGCAGCAGGGCCGCAAGGCCGCCCACCAGCATCAGTTTGAGGTTCTTGCTCATTGCGCGTTTCCGATTCAGGTGTGAGCGGCCAGGGCCTGGGCCAGACCGTAGCCCTCGTCATGGGCTGGGTTCTCTTCGGCCAGACCGCGGCCGGGACGGCGCTGCTGCGCTTGCTGTTCTTGCTGGGCCTGCTGCTGGCCGCCGTCGCGGAAGGCCTGGCGGGCATCGCCCTCACGCAGGCCGCCCTGGCTGATCTGCACGCTGACCTCGCCGCTGTGGCGCTGCACCAGGTCCTGGCGCAGCTGATCGCTGACCTGCTGGATCTGGCGCGCCACCTCGCCGTGGCTGGCGGCGATGCGCACCTGCAGATCACCGGCCTGGTGGCGGATGGCGATCTCGACGCGGCCCAGCAAGGGCGGATCCAGGCGGATCACGGCCTGCTCGCTGCGGGCCGAGATCTCCAGCTGCAGGCGGTCGCCCAGGGCCTGCATCAGGGGCTGCTGCCACTGGCGCGGTTCGCCCTTGAGGGCCAGGCGCGGCTCCAGAGCCGGGCCGCTGCCCTGCCCCACCGGGGCTGGCGCGCCCGACTCGGCGCGCAGCAGGCTGCCGAACTCGGGCAGAGGGGCCGCGGCGGATTCAGCGCCCGAGGGGCTGTCGATCTCGCGGCCCGGCTTGGGCGCGGCCTCGGCCAGCGTGACGTTCAGGGCCACGTCGCTCGCCGGCCGCGCCGCGGCAGCGGGCAGCGCGGCAGCGGCGACCTGAGCCTGCACCGGGGCCGCGGCCTGCGGGGCGGGCTGCAGCAGGCCCAGGGCCGCCAGGGCATAGGCGCTTTGCGGGTCCAGGGTCAGCTCGGCAGCGGGCTTGTCCTCGGCCGGCGCGCCCTCTCCGGCCGCGGGCTGGGCGGCCAGGGCCGCGGCCAGTTGCTGGGCCAGGGCCTGGGGATGCTCACCGCTGAGCAGGTCCACAGCCGCGTTGGCGGGCTGGGTGCCTTCGGCCGCGGGTTCATCCGAGGCGGGCTGCAGCGTGCCGGGCAGGGGTGGCAGCGAGGGCTGCTGCTGCAGCATGGCCTGGGCGAAATCCGCTTGGGGTCCAGCGGGCTGGGCCGCAGGCGCGGCCACGGCCAGCAGGCCGCCCAGGGGGCTGGTGGTGTTGGCTGTGTTGGGGGTGCCGGTCGCGCCGGCGCAGGAATTCAAGGCCAGACCGCTCATGCCTGCTCTCCGCTCAGTTCTTCCTCACCGGCGGCGGCGGACCAGCTCGCGCTCTCCGAATAAGCCTGCCAGCGGTCACGGCCCTGGCGCATCAGGTCCAGGGTGTCGCCCAGATTGCGCAGTTCGGCCTCGCAGATGGCGCGGGCCTGGGCGTGGGCGAGCTTGAGCTGCTCCAGGGCCTGGCGCTCGGCCGGGGTCCAGACGCCGCCCCGGGCGGCCCAGTCGCGCAGGGCCTGGGCCAGTTCACCATCCAGGCGGCCCAGGGCCAGCCAGTCGCGGGCACGGCTGGCCTCGCGCAGGGCCTGACTCCAGAAGCGCAGGCGCGGCAGGCGCTCGCCCGTCAGGGCGGCAGCAGCGCCAGGGCTGGCCTGCTTATCCACGCAGACCTCCCTCGCGGTCCTGCACGCCCTGCCAGCCGCCGCGGATCTGCTCCAGCAGCTGGCGCACCTCGTCGATGATCTCGACCTTGAGCTCGATGCCGGCGCGGTAGAGGCGCTCGGCGCAGTAGTCGTAGAGCCGGGCGAGGTTCTGCACCACCTCGCCGCCGGCTTCCATGTCCAGGGCGCTGGACATGCCGTTGATGATGCTGACGCACTTCTCCAGGCTGGCCGCCTTGAGCTCGTAGCGGCGGGCCTCGATATGGCCGCGAGCGCGAGCGAGCTCATCGAGCAGACCGTCCATCAGCACCAGCACCAGCTGGAGCGGCGAGGCTTGGGCGGTCTGGGCCTTGAGATTGACGGCTTGGTAGCTTTGGTAGGCGTCGTAGGTCATCGTGCGGGGGTCTAGGTGCCCATCGCATTGAAGAGGCTACTGGTCTCGCTCATGCGGGACTGCACCTGCTGCAATGCGGTGAACTGCTTGAGATAGCGCGCGTAGGCCTGGTCGTACTGCGCGTCGAGTCGGGTCTGGCGGGCGGTGAGCGCCTTCTGCGTGGCCTGCACCGAGGTCTGGCGCTGCTGGATCTGGCCCGTGGTGCTGTTGGTCCAGAGGTCCATCACGCCGGCCATGGCGCCCATCAGACCGCTGGCATTGGCCTTGAGGCTGCTGCCGAACACCGTGTCCAGGGCCGTGGGCTTCTTGGCCAGGGTGGCGTTGAGCTTCTTGCTGTCCAGGCTGAGCTGACCGCTGCGGTCGGCCGTGATGCCCAGCTCACGCAGGCTGGAGCCGCCGAACTCCTGACGCAGCACGCTGTTGAGGCGGTTGCGCAGGGAGCGCACGCCGGCGTCCGAGGCAAAGGCGGCCGAGGCCGCGCCATCCTTGCCGGGCGCGGTGAGATCGTCCAGGGTCTTCTTCAGCGCGTTGTAGGCGTCGATGAAGGTCTTGACGTTGGCACTGGTGGCGCTGTCGTCCTTGGACACCGTCAGGTTCAGGGGGCTGTCGCCACTGGCCTGGGCCTTCTTGAGCGTGACGGTCACGCCGGGGATGGCGGTGAGCTGGTTGCTGCCCTGCTGGATGCGGGTGCCGGTGTTCTGGGCACCCAGCCAGACCACAGCGTCCTGGCCGGCGACCAGCTCCTTGGGCGTGCTGCCCAGGGCGGTGCGAAGATTGCCGGCGGGAATGCCGCTCACGTCCAGGCTGATCTTGCCGCCGGCACCGCCGACGCCGGAGTTCAGCATCAGCTGCGACTGGCCCCCCACGGTCAGCACCTGGGCGCTGACATTGCCGCCATTGCCCGAGGCCTGGTTGATGGCCCGAGCCAGCTCGACCTGGGACAGGATCTTGTCGCCGTCGCTGTCGGCATTGGCCAGATTGACCACGAAATTCGTGCCGTTGGCCAGGTTGACCGTCATGTTCAGCGGACCGCTGGGCCAGGCCGAGATGTCCTGGGGTGGCAGATTCTCGAAGGCGACCTGGTGATTGCTGGCCAGGCGCTCCACGAAGATGGGGTAGCTGCCCGGCACGGCGGTGCTGCGCGCCTCGGCGCTGCCATAGGCACTGTCGGCGAAGCTGGCGCCCAGGGCGGCCACACCCTTCTTGCCGGAGAGCGAGTCCAGGGCGCTGTCGAAGCTCTTGAGCGCGCTCTGCAGCTTGCTCAGGGCGCTGGAGGTGGCCTGGGCGGTCTTGGTCTGGGCCGCCAGCAGATTGCGGGTGGACTGGGTGTAGGCGGTGGCCAGATTGGTGGCCAGGGTGGTCGGGTCAATGCTAGCCATGGCGAGCTCCTGCAAGGTGGTCGATGAGACTTCCTTGCTTCAGGGCGACCAAAGCGGCGGCGGGCTTAAACCAGCTCATCAAAGCCCCCGTTGCCGCTGCGATGCCAGACCTGGGCGGCCAGCTCGTCCTGCCCTTTTTGCTCGCGTTTTCCCTGGGCGGCCTGGGCGCGCGCCTGGGCGCGGCCCAGCAGCTGGCCATAGGCCTCCTGCTTGCGGGCCAGGGCCAGCATGGCCTGGCGCTGCACGGCCATATCGGCCTCGTGCAGGACCAGATCCTGGCGCTGCTGTTCGGCCCACTGCATCACGGCCTGCTTGTAGACCGCGCTATTGGCCGCCAGCGTGGGCACGGCCGCGCCGGTGGGGCCGATCTGGGCATTGAGCTGCTCCAGTTTGGCCAGGGTGGCGGCATAGCGGGCGCGCGTCTGTTCCTTGGCGGCCAGCTGGGCCTGCTGGCGCTCCAGCTCCTGCTCGCGCAGCGCGATCAGGCGCTGCAGATTGTTTTGCAGTCCGGTCTGACTCATGCCAGCAGCTCCTGCAGACGGGCCAGGGTCTCATCCAGGGGCGCGGCCTCGTTGACGCCCTGGTGCAGAAAGGCCTCGATGCGCGGCATCAGGGCCACGGCACGGTCGGTCAGCGGGTCGGCCCCGGGCACATAGGCGCCCAGGGGCATGAGCTCGCGCACCTGCTCGAAGCGGGCCGCCAGGGCCTTGAGCTCGCGCGCGGCCTGCTGCTGCGCCTTGCCGGCCACCAGGGCCATGCAGCGGCTGATGGACTGGGCCACATCGATGGCCGGGTAGTGACCGCGCTCGGCCAGGGCGCGGGACAGCACGATATGGCCGTCCAGGATGGCGCGGGCGGTGTCCACCACCGGGTCCTGCTGATCATCACCCTCGGCCAGCACGGTGTAGATGGCGCTCATGCTGCCGCGCGGATGCTCGCCATTGCCGGCACTCTCCACCAGCTCGGGCAGCACGGAAAACACGGACGGCGGATAGCCGCGCGTGGCCGGCGGCTCGCCCAGGGCCAGGGCCACCTCGCGCTTGGCCATGGCGTAGCGGGTCAGCGAGTCCACCAGCAGCAGCACATGCTGGCCCTGGTCGCGGTAATGGGCGGCAATGGTGTGGCAGAGCTCGGTGGCGCGCATGCGCATCAGCGGCGACTCGTCGGCCGGCGCCACCACCACCACGGCGCGGGCCAGGCCGGCCTCGCCCAGGCTCAGGTCGATGAACTCGCGCACCTCGCGGCCGCGCTCGCCGATCAGGCCCACCACCACCACATCAGCCACGGTCTGGCGCGTGATCAGGCCCAGCAGCACGCTCTTGCCCACGCCGGAGCCGGCCATCAGGCCCACGCGCTGGCCGCGACCCAGGGTCAGCAGGCCATTGATGGCCCGCACGCCCACGTCCAGGGGCTCGTGCACCGGGGTCTTCTTCAGCGGATTGATCTTGGGCGGCTGGCTGGGCAGAGGGTGTTCGCCACTGAGGCGGCCCAGGCCGTCGATGGGCTCGCCCAGGCCGTTGACGATGCGGCCCAACCAGGCCGGGCCGATCATGGGCGCGCGGCCCTCGGGCGCCGGCAGCACGCGGGCGCCGGTACTCAGGCCCTCGGGCTTCTTGAAAGGCATCAGGTAGGAGACCTGCTCGCGGAAGCCCACCACCTGTGCAGAGATCCACTCGCCCGCCGCGCCTTCGATCATGCAGCGCTGGCCGGTGCGCAGGGGGCAGCCCACGCTTTCCAGCAGCAGGCCGGAGGCGCCGACCAGGCGCCCGGTGGGCGTGGCCACGGGCACCTCGCCCAGCTCGACCTTGCGCAGCGCCGCGGCAATCATGCGGCACTCCCCACGACCGGCTGATCCAGCAGCTGCGACTTGACCTGGCCCATGCAGGCCTCCAGGCGCTGGCGGCAGCCTGCGTCGGCCTCGCGCCCGCCGGCCAGCAGGCGGCATTCACCGCTTTCCAGCGCGGCGTCGGGCAGCAGGCTCCAGGCCTGGGCGCGCTCGGGCGCCAGGTCCTGGATGCGACGCAGGTCCTCGGGATTCAGATAGACCTCCACGCCCTCGCGGCGGACCGGCATGCTGCTCAGGGTCTCGTCCACCAGGGCCAGCAGCTGGGTGGGCTGCAGGGTGAGCTCGGCGCGGATGACCTGGCGGGCCACCTTCTCCACCAGCTCCACCACTTCCTTGCGCAGCGCGGCCTGGTAGTCGGCCCGCAGCTGGTTCAGCTCGGCCAGCAGCGCGTCCACCGGCGCGGCCAGGCCCTCGAAGCGCTGCTGCGCCTCACGCAGGCCCTGCTTCAGGCCCTGCTCGCGCCCCTGGATCTCGGCCGCCTCGGCGCCCGACTGCAGACCGCTGGCATAACCTTCCTCGTAGCCCTTGGACAGGCCCTCCTGGAAGCCGCGCGCCAGCGCGTCCTGCAGCTGGGCGGGCGAGCTCTGGTCCAGCTCGCGGTGGGCGCTGAGCTGGGCCAGGGGCGGAAAGCGGTGCGGACGCAGCTGGGGCTTCATTCGACGGTGGCCTCGGCGAAGAGCTGGACCTGGATCTCCCCGGCGTCCACCAGGGCCTTGACCTGGGCCATGACCTCGTTGCGGGCGCTTTCGGCGCGCGAGAGCGGCACCGGGCCGCTGCGGCGGATGAGGTCTTCGAAGCTCTGGGCCTGACGGCGCGGCATGGCGGCCAGGATGGCGTCGCGCACCTGGGGCTCGGCGCCCTTGAGGGCCACGGCCCAGAGCTCGATCGGCACTTCCTCGATGACGCGGGTGAGCACGCTCTCGGGCTGGCGCGAGAGGATGAAGAAGTCGTACATGCTGACCTCGATCTCGCCCACCACCTTGGGATCGTGGGCGCGCAGCAGCTCCACCATCTGCTGGCGCTGGTCCGGCAGGCGGTTGAGGATCTCGGCCACCTGGCGCACGCCCTCGACGGCGGCGCCCTGCTGGCCCAGGCCCGAGAGGCAGCGCTCCACCAGCACCTCCAGCTCGGCCAGCAGCTCGGCGTCCACCTCGGTCAGGCGGGCCACATTGAGCAGCAGCACATCGCGACCGGACTCGGGCAGGGCCGCGATCACATCGCTGGCCAGGGAAGGCGGCAGAAAGGCCAGGAACACGGCCTGCATGCGCACATGCTCGTCGGCAATGCGCTCGGCCAGCCACTTGGGCGAGGCCCATTGCAGGCGCTGCATCTTGGGCCGGATGGCGTCGCCGTAGATGGTGTTGAGCACGCTGGTGGCGATATCGCCGCCCAGGGCCAGGTCCAGCGAGCGCTTCAGATAGCTGCGCGAGGCCCCGTGCACGCCGCTCTGCTCGCGGTAGTCGTCAAAAAAGCCCTGCAGCGCGGTCTTGACCCAGTCCACCTTGATGCCCGAGAGGCGGGACATGACCTGGGTCACGTCCAGCAGCTCCTCGCGGGAGAGGCAGCGCAGCACCGCCGAGGCCGGCTCTTCGCCCATGCTCAGCAGCACGATGGCCGCACGCTCCACGGGGCTCAGCTCGGCCGCGCTGGTGGCGGGAATGAAATCGTCGGTGTCACGCATTTTTCTTCTGCACCCATTGCTTCACCACCTCGGCCACCCGCTCCGGCTCCTTGGCCGCGAGCACCTTCAGGTGGTCCACCAGCACATCCACCGGGGAGCCCGGCGGCGGCAGCTCATAGTTCTCCAGCAGGGGCACCACGGCCATGGGCTGCTCGGCCGGTGGCGCGGGCAGGCCCGGCGCGGCGGCCTGGCCGGCCAGCTCGGGCAGGGGCGCGCCGGCGGCGGCGCCGGCCCCACCGGCCAGGGCCGGCTGGCCCAGGGGTTCCAGCGGGCTCAGGCCCGGGGCACCGACGGGACGGGCGCCCTGCCCCAGCGACTGCTGGGCCAGGCGCAGCAGCGGCCGCGCCAGCAGGAAGTAGCCCAGCAGGGCGGCCAGGGCATAGCCCAACCAGCCACCGAACTGCAGGACGTTGTCGCGCTGCTCGTACCAGGGCGCCTGGGCCGGCGGCTGCGGGAAGTTCAGCGTGGAGACAGCCAGCTTGTCACCGCGCTGGGCATTGATGCCCAGGCCGTTGCTCAAGAGGCGCTCGACCTTGGCGAGGTCGTCCGGCGTCCAGCTCTTGGCGCCGCCGGGGGCCGCGCCATTGTTCAGCACCACGGCCACCGAGAGGCGCGCGAGCGTGCCGCGGCTCTTCTTCACCTGGGTGATGCTACGGTCGTAGGCGTACTGGCGGGTGGCGGCGTTCTTGCGCGCGGTGCTGGCATTGCCGTCGGCGGGGGCCGAGGCGCCGGCATCCGGCGCATTGACCGGACGGTTGGACAGCGAGCCGGGAATGCCCAGGGCGATGCGCTCGCGATCCTGCTCCTCGCGCATGGCCTCGTTGGTCAGCTTGGGCGCGTCGCCGTACTGCTCGCGGGTTTCCTGCACGCGGTCGTTGTTGACCTCGGCCGTGACGCTGAGCTTGTAGTTCTCCTCGCCCAGCACCGGGGCCAGCAGCTCGCGCACATTGCGGCGCACCTCGTCCTGATGGCGGCGCTGGGCTTCGTTGCCCTGGTTGGCGTCGAAGCCCTCGCTCAGGTCCACGCGGGCCGAGAGCAGATTGCCGGCCTGGTCCACCAGGCTCACGCGGCCCGGCTCCAGGCTGGCCACGCTGCCGGCCACCAGATTGATGGCGGCAGCGATCTGCTCATTGCTCAGCACACGGCCAGGCTTGAGCGCCAGCACCACCGAGGCCGAGCTCTTCTGGCCGTCGGACAGCACGAAGGAGGAGGACTTGGCGATGGACAGATGCACGCGGGCGGAATCCACCGCGTCCAGGCTCATGATGCTCTGGGCCAGCTCACCCTCCAGGCCGCGACGGAAGCGCACGTCCTGCACGAACTGGCTCACGCCCAGCGGGTCGTTCTTGTCCATCAGCTCCAGGCCGGCGGGCAGCTTGGCGACCACGCCCTTGGCGGCCAGCAGCATGCGCACCTTGCCCAGCTGCCCCTCCGGCACCAGCACCTGGCCGGTGTCGGGATGCAGGCGGTAGCCGATGTGCTCGGCCTCGAGCACGGCCAGCACCTCGCCCGAGGCCACGCGCTCGCGGGCACCGAACACGGGCTTGTAGCTGGCCTGGTCGCGCCACATCAGCATCAGGGCCAGGGCCGTGCCCAGCACGGCCAGGCCCAGCAGGGGCAGCAGACTCTTGGCAAAGCCCGCAGGCAGGGCCGGGCGGGCTTGCCAGGCGGGTGCGAGACGGGTGGTAAGGGCTTTCAGCATGGCGGTGGCGTCCTGTTCAGAGCTGCAGCTTGATCAGCTCGTCCACGGCGCCCACCACTTTGTTGCGCACCTGCATGAGCATGGAGAAGGAGAGACTGGCCTGCTGGCTGGCCAGCATGGCGCCCACCAGGTCATCGCTCTCGCCGCGCTCGACCGCGGCGATCTGGGCACTGGCCTCCTGATCGCGGGCATCGATGCCGCGCAGGGCATCGGCCATGCTCTGGGCAAAGCCCTGGGGCGCAGGCGGGGTGCCGGGCTGGGCCAGGCCGGAGGCCAGATGCAGGGCGTCCTGCTCCAGGCGCGCGAGCTCGGCCTGCAGCGGCTGATTGCCGAGCGGCACGCTCATATTGCCGGGAATACTGCCGATTGCGGCCATATTGATTCCAGTCCTTCGCGGTTTCCCGATGGCCGCCTGCGCACAGGCAAAACCATCCCCTCACCCCGCACACGGGGCGATTTAATCTGATTGGTTTGGCTATATCACCAGGCGCAGGAAAATCAGGGCCTGGTGTTATCTAGAAACTAGATAGAGACGTATCTCAAAATCGAACTCCCCATTTTGAAACACCCTCTTGTTCGGCGCGAATGCGTCTGGTTGAAAATGATGAAATCACATTTATCAGTTTCATCCGGGGCACATCTGCATTTTATGGGCGTGACAGACCTGAACTGAGCTGGATATCGTCGGAACTGGGCCGGGATCAAGCCTCTTAATCAGCTTGATCCCACTTGGACTGCGCGCTCGCTTCACTCTGCGACCCGATGTGCGATTGCCAATCCGCCGGGGCGAAAACAGCCCAGACCGCACGCACGGCCGAGCCGCCCGGTGCGGCATCGGACGATGCGCCGGATCGATCGGAAGCGTGGGGAAGAAAGCTGGCGAGTGGCTTGCTCATGGTCGCTGCGTCCTGGTTGAGGTGAGCGGCAAGCCCTGGCGAAAGCCAGAAGAGGTCACAACAGACCGCAAGGTGGCGGTCCGGCAGGCGAGAGCGACTGACCATGCACCACGCGGCACGTGGAGCGGCAGACTCAGGTCTGGCAACCCCGCTATCGTGACCGGCGCGGGTGGCGCCGGCGGTAGACCGGAAGCTTTGCGACCCCGACTTTCGTTCGGGTGTGCCCTGATGAGCTGCAATGTAACCCGCTCATTTCAAAACGGGCAAGGCGCGACACACATCAAACCGCACAGCCGCGGCCATGGCGTGACATTGTGCGCAGGCCAGATGCGAGTTGTCACAAAGCGAGCGGCAGGCGCCACGAACTCGTGAATCGTAGCAAATTGTAAACTCAGCCCGAGTACTGGCGGCTGAAATTGCGCGTGGGCGGCGCCATGCTTAGCAGGCGACGGGGTAGCGCAATGACTTAAATAAAGCTGTTGTGATTTTTTCCCCACCCACAGTGGGCGGGGTATTTGCGGGATTTTGATTTCAAGGCCGTCGGGTTTATAGAATCGGCCCAGCCAGAATATGTGCGCCCGGTTTCCAGTCCGGCGCTTTGTGCGGCCCACCGCCGCGAGTCACCCCACCCGCCCATGCCTGCTCACGCCCCGCGCTCGACGCCTACGGATTCCGCCGTGCTGGACCCGCGCACCCTGGGTCGCCCGGTGCATCTGCTGCCGCGCTTCACGCTGCGCCTGGGCGAGAGCCTGGGTGAGCTGTTCCGCCAGTTCAACCGCCGCTACCGCGCCCAGTACCAGTTGGGGCCCATCAGCCTGAAGCCTGCCCTGGGCACGCCCGCGCCCACCGGCCGCTGGCTGCTGGGCGAGACCGCCCTGGGCCGCGTGGCTTGCCTGGTCGAGCGCCGCCTGCTGCTGAGCCTGATGGCGCACCGCTATGGCAGCGGCGCCGACGAGACCCAGGTGCTGGCCGGCGACGAGGCCCCGCCCGAGACCGCCACCGAGGAGCGCCTGCTCGCCCTGCTGGGCCGCCAGCTGCTCGAACGCGTGCTGGGCCTGCTGGAGATCGAAGAGGTGCCGGCCCTGGAGAGCAGCCTGGCGCCCCGCAATGCGCCCGGCTGCTGGTCGGTGCAGATTCCCGTGAGCGATGGCGCCCTGGGCCTGGAGAGCGAGATCGTGCTGCTGCTGGACGCGCCCTGCATCGACCTGGTGCTCAAGCGCCTGAGCGAGGGCCAGGTGGCGCGCAAGCCCCAGGTGCTGCCCGAGGCCGCGGAACTGCCGCGCCAGCTCACGCTCACGCTCAAGGCCCGCCTGCTGGAGCAGACCCTGCCCCTGGGCGAGCTGCTGGACCTGCGCCCGGGCACGGTGCTGCCGGTGCGACTCAAGGCCACCGAGGTGCTGGTGGACGGCTCGCGCCTGTTCACCGCCGCCGTGGCCGAACACCAGGGCAAGCTGTGCCTGACCTCCTTCGCCGACGCCGAGTGATATGAGCCACGAGATGAACATGAACGATCCCATCGACGAGCTGCTGGGCGAGTACGCCGAGCAAGACCTGGCCCTGCCGGGCCCCGAGGCCGCCCCGGCCCCGGCCAAGCGCGATCTGCCCAAGCTGATGCGCAAGATCCCGGTCACCCTCACCCTCGAGGTGGGCGAGGCCCAGATCTCGCTCTACGAGCTGGCCAATCTGCAGGCCGAGAGCGTGGTGGAGCTGGACACCCTGGCCGGCGAGCCCCTGACCATCAAGGTCAATGGCACGGCCATCGGCCGCGCCGAGGTGGTGGTGGCCGGCGAGAACTACGGGCTCAAGATCGTCGAGATCGCTGGCCTGGACCTGGACCAGCTGCAGCCATGAGTCCCCGCACGGGAGCATTCCGATGAGGAAGCTGGGCGCCCTGGCCCTGGGCGCGGGCCTGAGCCTGCTGCACCACCCGCTGCTGGCCCAGAGCATCAAGATCACCGGCGCGCAGCCGGGTGGCGCGGCCAACGAATTCACGGTCAAGACCCAGGTCCTGATCATCATGACCCTGCTCGGGCTGCTGCCCGTGCTGGCGCTGATGATGACCAGCTTCACCCGCTTCGTGATCGTGCTGTCCCTGCTGCGCCAGGCCCTGGGCCTGCAGCAGGGCCTGCCCAACCGCCTGATCACGGGCGTGGCCCTGATCCTGACCATCCTGGTGATGCGCCCCGTGGGCACGCAGATCTGGGAGCAGGCCTTCGTGCCCTATGACGCCGAGAAGATCACCCTGACCCAGGCCCTGCAGACGGCCGAGGTGCCGCTCTCGCGCTTCATGCTGGCCCAGACCAGCAAGAGCTCACTGGCCCAGGTGGCCAAGCTGGCCGGCGAGGAAGGCGTGACCCAGCCCGAGAAGCATGGCTTCGCCGTCAAGCTGGCGGCCTTTGTGCTCTCCGAGCTCAAGACCGCCTTCCAGATCGGCTGCATGCTCTTCATCCCCTTTCTGGTGATCGACCTGGTGGTGGCCTCGGTGCTGATGGCCATGGGCATGATGATGCTGCCGCCGACCTCGATCTCGCTGCCTTTCAAGATCCTGTTCTTCGTGCTCATCGACGGCTGGACGCTGACCGTCAACACCCTGGTCTCCAGCGTCCGCATGGTGAGCTGACCCCATGACCCCGGAAATCGCGGCCGACCTGATCAACGAAGGTCTGCACATCACCCTGCTGCTGGTCACCCTGCTGGTGCTGCCCAGCCTGGTGGTGGGCCTGCTGGTGAGCCTGTTCCAGGCCGCCACGCAGATCAATGAGCAAACCCTGTCCTTCCTGCCCAAGCTGCTGATCACCCTGCTGGTGCTGGGCCTGGGCGGGCGCTGGATGGTGGGCTATCTGATGGACTTCTGCGTCTCCATCTTCGAGCGCGCGGCGGCGCTGGTCACATGAGTCCGGCGCCGGCCCCAAGCGCCTTCGCCTCGGGAGCCTGAGGTGGAGTGGGAGATCAAGCAGCTGCTGCCCTGGCTGAATGCCCTGTGGTGGCCCTTCTGCCGGGCGCTGGCCTTTCTGGCCGCCGCGCCCATGGTGGGTGACGCCATGGTGCCGGTCACCGTGCGCGTGCTGCTGGCCCTGGTGCTGGCCGTGATCCTGATGCCCATCTCCCAGGCCACCGCCCTGCCCCTGGATCCCTGGTCCCTGGCCGGTGTGGTGGCCGCGGCCGAACAGGCCCTGCTGGGCCTGGTGCTGGGCCTGGCCTTCCAGCTGGCCATGACGGCCATCACGGTGCTGGGTTTTCTGCTCTCTTCTCAGCTGGGCCTGGCCATGGCGGTGATGAACGACCCGCTCAACGGCTCGCTGTCCGATGTGGTGACGGCCCTGCTCTCCATGCTGTGCATGCTGGTCTTCTTCAGCGTGGACGGGCATCTGATCTTCATCCAGGTGCTGGGCGGCAGCTTTCGCGCCTGGCCGGTGGGCTCGGGGCTGGACGCCCTGGCCCTGGAGACCGTGGCCTACAACCTGGCCTGGGTCTTCTCGGCCGCCCTGCTGCTGGCCCTGCCCGTGGTCTTCTCCACCCTGGTGGTGCAGATGGGCATGGGCCTGCTCAACCGCGTCTCGCCCAGCCTCAACCTCTTCTCGCTGGGCTTCTCCCTGGTCACGATCTTCGGCCTCTTCATGCTGACCCGCATGCTGGCCCATGTGCCCGATCACTATCTGCGCATGACGCGCCAGGTGCTGGAGATGGTGGAGCGTGGCCTGCGCCAGGGAGTGGGCCATGGCTGAGTCCGCCGGTGGCGACAAGACCGAAAAGCCCTCGGAACACAAGCTGCGCAAAACGCGCGAGCAGGGCCAGGTGGCGCGCTCGCGCGACCTGCCCATGGCCGTGGGCATTCTGCTGGCGCTCAAGCTGCTGCTCCTGCTGATGCCAGGCTATCTGGAGGACTTCCGCGCCCTCTTCCACCTGCTGCTGGCGCCGCTGGACCTGGACGGCGCCCAGGACAATGTCTGGTCCAACGTCTTCTCGCACAGCCTGCTGCTGCTGCTCAAGATGGTGGCGCCCCTGCTGATCCTGCCTCTGGCCATCATGCTGGCCTCGCTGATGCCCGGCGGGCTGATCTTTGCCGCCGGCAACTGGGCGCCCAAGCTCAGCCGCCTGAGCCCCATCTCGAATCTGGGCCGCCTCTTCAGCGCCAAGCACTGGAACGATCTGGGCCTGTCCATCCTCAAGATCCTGTGCCTGATTGCGGTCATGGTCTATCTGAGCCGCAGCCTGGCCGACGCCTGGGTGGCCCTGCAGGGCCAGAGCCTGGACCAGGCCCTGCCGCAGGGCGCGGGCATGGTGCTGGACGCCCTGCTGGTGATGGCGGCCCTGCTGGGCCTCTTCGCCCTGGTTGACGCTCCCCTGCAGCAGATCCTCTTCCTGCGCGGCCAGCGCATGAGCAAGCAGGAGCTGAAGGAGGAGTACAAGCAGCAGGAGGGCCGGCCCGAGGTGCGCCAGCGCATCCGCCAGCTGCAGCGCGCCATGGCCCAGCGCGGGGTGCGAAAGTCCGTGCCCGAGGCCGATGTGGTGGTGGTCAACCCCGAGCACTACGCCGTGGCCCTGCGCTATGACGAGCAGCGCGCCGAGGCCCCCTTCGTCGTGGCCAAGGGCGTGGACGAGATGGCTTTCTACATCCGCGAGGTGGCGCGCCAGCACCAGGTCCAGGTGCTGAGCCTGCCGCCCCTGGCCCGCGCCCTCTACAACAGCAGCCAGGTGCAGCAGCAGATTCCGGCTTCGCTTTACCAGGCCGTCGCCCAGGTGCTGAGCTATGTGATGCAGCTCAAGGCCTTCAAGAGCGGCAAGCGCAAGAGCGCGCCCCAGCTGCCCGGCGATCTGGCCGTGCCGCAACATCTTTCCGATCCGACGCCACCATGAACTTCCTCGCCCGACTCCAAGCCCAGCTGGGCCCCTACCGCGTGGCCGCGCCGCTGTTCCTGATGGCCATCCTGGCCATGGTGATCCTGCCGCTGCCGCCGGTGCTGCTGGACGTGCTGTTCACCTTCAATATCGTGCTGGCCCTGGTGGTGATCCTGGTCAGCGTGAACAGCAAGCGGCCGCTGGACTTCTCGGTCTTCCCGAGCATCATCCTGGCCACCACGCTGATGCGCCTGTCGCTGAACGTGGCCTCCACCCGCGTGGTGCTGCTGCACGGTCATGAGGGCACGCACGCTGCCGGCCAGGTGATCGAGAGCTTCGGCAATGTGGTGATCGGCGGCAACTTCGTCGTCGGCCTGGTGGTCTTCATGATCCTGGTCGTGGTGAACTTCATCGTCATCACCAAGGGTGCGACGCGTATCGCCGAAGTCGGCGCGCGTTTCACCCTCGACGCCATCCCCGGCAAGCAGATGTCGATCGACGCCGACCTTTCCGCCGGCCTCATCGACGAGAAGCAGGCGCAGCTGCGCCGCCGCGAACTGGAAGAGGAAAGCTCCTTCTTCGGTTCGATGGACGGTGCGTCGAAATTCGTGCGCGGCGATGCCATCGCCTCCATCCTGATCCTGCTCATCAATATGATCGGCGGCGTGGCCATCGGCGCGCTGATGCACGATCTGAGCCTGGGCGAGTCTTTCCGCACCTATGCCTTGCTGACCATCGGCGACGGCCTGGTGGCCCAGATCCCGGCCCTGCTGCTCTCGGCCGCGGCCGCCATCATCGTCACCCGCGTCAGCGACTCGGGCGATGCCGATGGCGCCTTCGAGGCCCAGATCGGCCAGCAGCTGTTGGCCTCGCCCCAGGTGCTTTACAGCGCCGCGGCCGTGATGCTGGCCCTGGCCCTGATCCCGGGCATGCCCACCCTGGCCTTCATGAGCTTTGCCGCGGCCCTGGCCTATGCCGGCTGGCGCATGAGCCGCAAGGCGGCCGAGGGCATCAAGCCCGCCGAGCCCCTGGCCGCGGCCGCGCTCACCGCCGCTCCGCCCGAGCTGGACTGGCGCGCCCTGCCGGTGGTGGAGCCCATCTCGGTGGCCCTGGGCTACAAGCTGGTGAGCCTGATCAGCCCCGACCATGGCGCGCCGCTGCAGGCGCGGGTCAAGGGCATGCGCCAGAGCCTGAGCGAGGGCCTGGGCCTGTTGCTGCCACCCATCCAGGTGCGCGACGACCTCTCGCTCAAGCCCAGCCAGTACTCGGTGCTGCTGGGCGGCAGCGTGATCGCCCAGGCCGAGGTCCAGCCCGAGCGCCTGATGGCCATCGCCTCGGCCCAGGTCTATGGCGAGCTGGACGGCATCCCCGGCGCCGACCCGGCCTACGGCCTGCCCGTGGTCTGGATCGAGAGCCACCAGAAGGCCCACGCCCTGGGCCTGGGCTACCAGGTGGTGGACCTGCCCAGCGTGATCGCCACCCATCTCTCCAAGGTGGTGCGCGAGCAGCTGCCCGAGCTGCTGCGCTTCGATGACGTGGCCGCCCTGCAGGAGCGCCTCACCGCCCTGGCGCCCAAGCTGGCCGCGGCCCTGGACAAGGCCTACAACCACGCCCAGCTGCTCAAGATCTTCCGCCTGCTGCTGGCCGAGGGCGTCTCGCTCAAGGACATCGTGCCCATCGCCAGCACCCTGGTGGAGAACGCCGAGACCACCAAGGATCCCATCCTGCTGGCCGCCGAGCTGCGCTGCACCCTGCGCCGCCAGATCGTGGGTCAGCTCTGCGGCCCGGTGGGCACGCTGAGGGTCTTCAATCTGGGCAGCGATCTGGAGAACCTGCTGCTGGGCGCGCTCAATCAGGCGCGCCAGGGCAACGCCAAGGTGCAGCTGGACAGCTACCCGGTGGACCCGCAGCTGCTGGCCCAGCTGCAGCAGCACATGCCCGCCGCGCGTGACCAGATGAAGGGCCAGGGCGCCGCCCCGGTCTTGCTGGTCATGCCACAGATCCGCCCCCTGCTGGCCCGCTATGCGCGTCTCTTCGCACCGGGACTGGCGGTCTTGTCATATAACGAGATCCCGGAGCAGCGCGAGATCGCGGTCATCGGCGCGCTGGGTTGATCTCAGGGTCCTGAATTCGAGAACGGAGAACTGGCTATGGGAAAACACAGCCCGGTCGCAGCGGCGCCGCGCTATATGGAGCAGTTTCGCTGCGCAGGCTCGAGCTGCCCGGAGAACTGCTGCACCGGCTGGACGGTGGCCATCGACAAGCCCAGCTACCAGCAGTACCGCGAGGTCAAGCAGGAGCCCCTGGCCAGCCTCTTCCGCGAGAGCCTGGAGCGCCTGCCGGCCGGTGGCAACAGCAAGTCCTATGCGCGCATCCTGATGCGCAGCGACGGCAGCTGCCCCTTTCTGGACGAGAGCCGGCTGTGCCGCATCCACGGCCAGCTGGGCGAAAAGGCCCTGTCGGACACCTGCAGCCACTACCCTCGCTCCTACGCCACCGACGCCGAGGAGCACCAGGTCTACGCCACGCTGAGCTGTCCCGAGGCCGCGCGCATCGCCCTGACCGATGCTGCGGCCCTGGAGCCCATCAGCCTGCAGCTGCCTTTTGCCAATGCCCAGCTGGTGCCGCTCTACGGCCGGCGCGCCGCCCCCGCGGACGATGAGCAGGACCCCGTGCGCAAGCATGCGCGCCTGATCGCCCAGGCCGTGCAGGCCCTGGTGCGTCTGCCCACGCTCAGCGCAGCCCAGTCCCTGGTGCAGGCTGGCATGCTGCTGCGCCGCATTGCCCGCATCGAGAGCCGCGGCCCGGCGGGCGAGCAGGCTCTGGCCGAGGCCATGGGCCACTACCTCAACCCGGCCAATCTGGCCGAGGTGCCCAGCCTGCTGGCCCAGCTGCCCGTGCTGCACGAGGCCCAGCTGAGCATGCTCTTCGACACCACGCAGCGATATCTGGCCGCCCACCGTGGTCGCCCCTCCTTCCGCGAGCTGATCCTGGACGTGCAGGAAGGCCTGCAGCTGGGCCAGGGTGGCAGCGCCGCCGCCGCCCGCCTGGACGCGGCCATGCGCGAGCGCTGGGCACCGCTGGAGGCCGCCCAGCCCCAGCTGCTGAAGAACTACCTGCTCAATGATCTGGGCAAGTCCCTGTTCCCGCGCCGGGGCATCGCCGAGCTGGAGCGCGAGTTCATGGACCTGGCCGTGCGCTTCGCCCTGATCAAGTTCTTCCTGCTGGGCCTGGCCGCCAAGCGCGGCGAGGACTTCGGCGTGGACGATGTGGTGCGCGTGGTCTATGTGGTGGTGCGCAATATCGAGCACAACACCGCCTTCATGAAGACGGTGATGGACGATCTGGAAGCCCGCAACGCCCTGCGCCTGGACGTGCTGGCCACCATGGTGCTCTGAGGAAAGCGCAAGTAGGGCGGCTCAGCCACCCTCCGGCGTCTCCTGCAGCAGCTGGGCGATCTCGGCCGCCGCGCGGAAGAGACCGGCGCTGCTGCTCTGGGCCAGGCCCAGCGCGCGCTGCGCGGCCGCGGCCTCCGGCAGCAGGGGCGGCACCAGGCTCAGCCGGCAATGCCGCAGGCGCAACGGCACGGCGGCCAGGCGCCGCGACACCGCCGGCAGGCGCTGCCGCAGGGCCTGTGCGGCCTCGGGCGAGTCCAGCACGAAATGCAGCAGCAGGCCCTGGCGCCACTGCAAGAGCAGCATCAGCCAGCCCCGGCCAAAGCGCAGGTTCAGACTCAGGCACAGGCCCGCGTCCGCGGCGGGCGGCAGGCCGTCCTCTTCCCGGCCCTCTCCGGGCTCCGCCGGCGCATGGCTCAAGCCCTGACCCCATTGCGGCAGCGGCGCCATCAGGCGCATCCACAGCACCTGGCCGCCCCAGCCCGGCAGCTGCAGGGCCGCGCCCTGCTCGGCCGCACGCTGGGCCAGGCTTGCGGCGCCGGGCGCCAGCGAGCCGTTTCCTGCGTCCACCATGCCCAGGCGCAGCTGCTCGGCCAGCGCGCGCGAACGCCACTGGGCCGCCACGCTGGCCGGCTGCCGGGCCTCCAGGCCCTGCTGGCGGCGCTGCAGCCAGGCGCGGTCGGGGCGCAGGGCCGCGTAGCGCCAGTCCTCCTCGCCGGCCTGGCCGCTAGCGGGCGGCGGCAGCGCCTCCTCGGCCAACCCCGCAGACACGCTCTCGGGCAGGCGCTGCAGGGCCAGGCGCGGCAGGCCGCTGAGCACGCGCATCGAGACCCACTCGCCCGGGCTGGCCGTGCCGGCCGGCAGCTGCAGACGCAGGCCCGCCTCGTCGCTCGCCAGCAGCTCGCCCAGCGGCCCCAGGCTCACCCGCAGACGCAGCAGCTCGCCCGGCAGCGGCTGGCGCGTGCCGCCCTGGGCCTGCGCCTCGATGCGGCGCGGCGCGGCCACGGCCGCCAGGGGCGCGATGGATCGTGGGCTGAGCGGTTCGGGCATGGGTGTGGGTCCTCGTCTACCCTTTCAAAGCGACCGGCGCACATCAGCGCTTAAGCCCGCAGGGCCTCGGCACCCCACCAGGCACGGAAAAACAAAAAGCCAGGCAGAGCCTGGCTTTCCTGGCGCATCGCACCCCAGCGCGGGGGAGCTTGCAGCGATTACTGCAGCAGGGACATGACCATGCCGGACATGCCGTTGCTCTGCTTGAGCATGGAGGACGAAGCCTGCATCAGCATCTGCTTGGTGGTCATGTTCGAGCTCTCGGTCGCGTAGTCCACGTCCATGATGCGACCCTTGGCCTGGTCCACATTGGTCTTCATGTTCTGCAGGTTGTTGAAGACATGGTCCAGACGGTTGGCGCCAGCACCCAGCTTGGAGCGGGCGGCACCGACGGACTTCAGCACGGTGTTGGCCAGATCGATGGCGGCGTTGGCATCGGTGGAAGAGGCAAAGGTATTGGCCTTCAGCAGACCGATGTCGGTGGACACCTGGGTGACTTCCGTGCCGGCCTTGAAGGCGTAGGTCTCGGCCTTGTCCGAACCGATCTGGAAGGTCACGCCGGCAGCAACGCCCAGGGCGCCGGTGGCGCCCAGCAGGGCCTGACCACCGAACTTGGTGTTGGTCGTGATGTTGTCCAGTTCCTTGCCCAGATCGTCGAACTCGGCCTTCATGGCCAGCAGGTCATCGGCTGTGGCCGTGCCGCTGGCGCCTTCGGTGGCCAGGTCCTTCATGCGCAGCACGATATTGGTCATCTCGTCCATCGCGCCTTCGGCGGTCTGGAGCATGGAGATGCCGTTCTGGGTGTTGCGCTGGGCCACGGCCATGCCGCGGGTCTGGGCGTTCAGGCGGGTGGCGATCTGCAGGCCGGCAGCGTCGTCCATCGCGGAGTTGACGCGGAAGCCCGTGCCCAGACGGGTCATCGAGGTGGACAGGGCCTTGTTGGTCTTGGCCAGGGAACCCTGGGTCGAGAGGGAAGCGGCGTTGGTGTGCAGGCTCAACATGATGGGGGCACTCCTGAAGGGGTTGTCTGTGGGGCAGGCGTTCCGGCCTGCCCTCCCCTTCACAAGGCGGCTGGCCTGGCCCCGAACTTAAATGCCGGCACAAAAAAAGCCAGGCAGAGCCTGGCTTTTGCAGCGCGTGGCTCCCCAGTGCGGGGGAGCTTGCAGCGATTACTGCAGCAGGGACATGACCATGCCGGACATGCCATTGCTCTGCTTGAGCATGGAGGATGAAGCCTGCATCAGCATCTGCTTGGTGGTCATGTTCGAGCTCTCGGTGGCGTAGTCCACGTCCATGATGCGACCTTTGGCCTGGTCCACATTGGTCTTCATGTTCTGCAGGTTGTTGAAGACATGGTCCAGACGGTTGGCGCCGGCCCCCAGCTTGGAGCGGGCGGCACCAATCGCCTTCAGCACATTGTTGGCCTGGTCGATGGCGGTGTTGGCCAGGGTAGCGGTGCCGAAGGCATTGCCCTTCAGGGTGGCGATATCGGTGGCCACCTTCTTGACTTCGGTGCTGGCATCGAAGGCGTACTTCTCGGCCTTGTCCGAGCCGATCTGGAAGGTCACGGCGGCGTTTTCCAGCGTGCCACCGGTCGCCAGCAGGGCCTGGCCGCCGAACTTGGTGTTGGCGGTGATGTTGTCCAGCTCCAGGGCCAGATCATCGAACTCGGCCTTCATGGCGGTCAGGTCATCGGCCGTGGCCGTGCCGCTGGCGCCTTCGGTGGCCAGGTCCTTCATACGCAGCACGATATTGGTCATCTCGTCCATCGCGCCTTCGGCGGTCTGGAGCATGGAGATGCCGTTCTGGGTGTTGCGCTGGGCCACGGCCATGCCGCGGGTCTGGGCGTTCAGACGGGTGGCGATCTGCAGGCCGGCAGCGTCGTCCATCGCGGAGTTGACGCGGAAGCCCGTGCCCAGACGGGTCATCGAGGTGGACAGGGCCTTGTTGGTCTTGGCCAGGGAACCCTGGGTCGAGAGGGAAGCGGCGTTGGTGTGCAGGCTCAACATGATGGGGGCACTCCTGAAGGGGTTGTCTGTGGGGCAGGCGTTCCGGCCTGCCCTCCCCTTCACAAGGCGGCCGACCAGACAGGGAACTTAAACGCCGGCACAAAAGAAAAAAGCCAGGCAGAGCCTGGCTTTCTTGGCGCATGGCTCCCCAGCGCAGGGGAGCTTGCAGCGATTACTGCAGCAGGGACATGACCATGCCGGACATACCGTTGCTCTGCTTGAGCATCGAAGACGAAGCCTGCATCAGCATCTGCTTGGTGGTCATGTTCGAGCTCTCGGTCGCGTAGTCCACGTCCATGATGCGGCCCTTGGCCTGGTCCACATTGGTCTTCATGTTCTGAAGGTTGTTGTAGACGTGGTCCAGCCGGTTGGCACCGGCACCCAGCTTGGAGCGGGCGCTGCCGATGGACTTCAGCACGTCGTTGGCCAGGTCGATGGCCGTGTTGGCCAGGGCGCTGGTGGTGAAGGTGCCGGCCTTCAGGGCGGCGACGTCGGTGGAGACCTTCTTGACTTCGGTGTCGGCCTTGAAGTCGTACTTCTCGGCCTTGTCCGAGCCGATCTGGAAGGTCACGGTGCCCGCACCCAGGGTGCCGGTGGCGCCCAGCAGGGCCTGGCCACCGAACTTGGTGTTGGTGGTGATGTTCTCCAGTTCCAGGGCCAGGTCGTCGAACTCGGCCTTCATGGCGGTCAGGTCATCGGTCGTGGCCGTGCCGCTGGCGCCTTCGGTGGCCAGGTCCTTCATACGCAGCACGATATTGGTCATCTCGTCCATCGCGCCTTCGGCGGTCTGGAGCATGGAGATGCCGTTCTGGGTGTTGCGCTGGGCCACGGCCATGCCGCGGGTCTGGGCGTTCAGACGGGTGGCGATCTGCAGGCCGGCAGCGTCGTCCATCGCGGAGTTGACGCGGAAGCCCGTGCCCAGACGGGTCATCGAGGTGGACAGGGCCTTGTTGGTCTTGGCCAGGGAACCCTGGGTCGAGAGGGAAGCGGCGTTGGTGTGCAGGCTCAACATGATGGGGCACTCCTGAGGGGTTGTCTGGTGGCGGGCTGCAAGCGGTGTTTGCTGCCCTCATCCACACAGGGCGGCATCCGGCCCCGGGAACTTAAATCGCCGGCCCAAAAAGAAGGGCGCCACAGGTTTTGTGGCGCCAGGGCGGTACAAAGTCACGGCCCGACCGTTGCCGGGCCGCATTCCCCTTCCAGGCCTCAGCCTATGCGCACCGGCACGAAGATCTGCTGGCCGCCGCGCTGCACCAGCAGGGCCACCGATTTCTCGGACTTAGCCACCACGCTGCGCACCTGCTCCACGCTGCTGACCTTGGTGCCATTCACCGCCAGCAGCACATCGCCCGGCTGCACACCGGCCCGCTCGGCGGCGCCGCCCACGTCTTCCACCACCAGGCCCTCGCGCAGCTCGCCCAGCTCCCCGGGCTGCAGGGGGCGCAGGGCCAGGCCCAGCTTGCCCGCCGGGGCCTGGGCATCGGCGTCGGCCTTGGCCTGGCGCTTCTCGCTGGCGTCACCCAGGGTGGCGCTCAGGCTCTCGCGCTGGCCCTGGCGCCAGACTTCCAGCCGCGCCTTCTCGCCGGGCGTGGCCTGGCCCAGCTGGGCCGGCAGGTCGCTAGACGCGATGATGGGCTGATCATTGAACTTCAGGATCACATCACCCGCCTTCAGCCCGGCCTTGGCCGCCGGTCCACCCGGCTCCACGCTGGAGACCAGGGCACCGGCCGGACGCTCCAGCTTGAAGGAATCGGCAAAGGCCTGGTTCACATCCTGGATCACCACGCCCAGGCGCGCGTGCTGGGCCCGGCCGCCCTGCTGGATCTGCTGCTGCACCCGCTTGGCCACCTCGATGGGAATGGCGAAGGAGATGCCCTGGTAGCCGCCGGACTGGCTGTAGATCTGGGAATTGATCCCCACCACCTCGCCGCGCGCATTGAAGAGCGGACCGCCCGAGTTGCCGGGGTTGACCGCCACATCGGTCTGGATGAAGGGCACGAAGCTGTCATCCGGCAGGGCGCGGCCCTTGGCGCTGACCACGCCCGCGCTCACGCTGTTCTCGAAGCCGAAGGGCGAGCCGATGGCCAGCACCCATTCACCCACCCGCAGGTCCTGGGTGCTGCCCAGCTTGAGCGTGGGCAGGTTCCGGGCCTCGATCTTGAGCACGGCCACATCGGTCTTGGGATCGCTGCCCAGCACCTTGGCCGGGAACTCGCGCCGGTCGGTGAGCTTGACCATGACCTCCTGGGCGTCGCGCACCACATGGGCATTGGTCAGGATCACGCCGTCCTCGCTGACGATGAAGCCCGAGCCCTGGCCGCGCACCGGCATGGAACGCTCACCGCCGGGCTGGCCCGGGATCTGGAAACGCCGGAAGAACTGGTAGAAGGGATCATCCGGATCGATGTCCGGCATGGCCTGGGCGCCGCGGCGCGAGGTCTTGACGCTGCCGGTCACGCTGATGTTCACCACCGCCGGGCCGTTGCGGGCCGTGATCTGGGCGAAGTCGGGGGCCAGGGGCATGGCAGCCGCTGCCGCGCTCGGGGCCGCGGAGCTTCCCCCTGCCCATCGGGCACCACCACCGCGGGAGCAGCGGCAGCGGCGCCCTCGCTCTTGGTCACGGCCAGGGCGCCCACGGCACCACCGCCCAGCCCCAGCACACCCGCCGCGGCCAGGGCCCAGACCAGGCGCTTGAAGGGAACCATCTTTTCCACTCGAGCCATACAACCTCCGTTGTGCTGTGTGATTGCGATGGCTTGACTGTGAACCCCGACACTTAGAAGGCACTTAAAGTGCCGCGGCCCTGCGTGCAGGGTCAGGTCTTGTCGACCAGCAGATCCACACGCAGGCCGCCCAGGGCCTCGGAGCGATCCAGCAGCAGCTGGGCGCCGTGGCGCTCGGCAATGGTCTTGACGATGGCCAGGCCCAGACCGCTGCCGCTGGCCTGGCCCTGGGCGCCGGCGCTGCGGTAGAAGCGGTCGAACACGCGCTCGCGCTCCTCCGCCGGGATGCCGGGGCCGCTGTCCTCCACGCGCAGGCGCACGCGCTCGCCCTCGTCCAGCAACAGCACATCGATCTTGCCGCCCTCGGGGCTGTACTTGATGGCGTTGTCCAGCAGATTGCGCAGCAGCACGGCCAGGGCATCGGGCCAGCCGCGGATCTGCACCGCGTCGGCGCGCAGCAGGCCCAGATCGATGCCGCGGGCCTGGGCCGCGCCCACCTGCTCCGCGAGGCAGCGGCGCAGCAGCAGTTCCAGATCCAGGGTTTGCGCCGGGCCCGCCCCGGCCTCCTGCCGGGCCAGCAGCAACAGCTGCTCCACCAGATGGCTGGCGCGGTCCACCCCGGCAGCCAGGCGGCCGCGGGCCTGGGTGCGCGCGGCCTCGTCAGAAGCGCGCTGCAGACCTTCGATCTGCAGCTTGAGCGCGGTGAGCGGCGAGCGCAGCTCGTGCGCGGCATCGGCCACGAAATGCTGCTGGGCCTCGAAGGCCTGGCGCACCCGCTCCAGCAGGGAGTTGAGCTCCCGCACCATGGGCCGGATCTCCACCGGCAGACCCTGCTCGCTGACCGCCGCCAGGTCCTCGGCGGCGCGCTGCGAGAGCTGGCGCCGCACCCGCTCCACCGGGGCCAGAGAATGGCTGATCACCCAGCCCACCACCAGCAGCAGCACCGGCAGGGCCAGGGCGATGGGCGTGATGGTGCGCCAGGCCAGGCGACTGGCCAGGCGCTCGCGCACCGCCAGCTCCTGCGCCACCTGCACCACCTGGCCGCCGGTCTGCATGGAGAGCACCCGGTAGGCCTTGCCGTCTTCACCGATCACATCGGCAAAGCCCAGCACCGCGCGCTGCGGCAGGCGCGCCCGCGGCGGCGGGGCAAAGAGCTGCAGGCCGTCCAGGCTCCAGCCCTGGATGATGAGCTCCAGCTCCTCGGGCATCACATGGCGCGGGCTGGGCACGGCCCCGCTCATGGACAGGGCCGTCTGCTGCATCTGGTAGTCAAAGATGGCGTCGGCCTCGGCCAGGGCCGTGCGGTAGGCCGAGACGCCCTGCAGCAGGGCCGCCAGGCAGACCGCCCCCAGCACGAAGAGCATGAGCCGGCGCCTGAGCGAGGGCGCCGTGTCGCGCGGCGCCATGCTCATTGCTTGGGCACCATATAGCCCAGGCCGCGCACGTTCTGGATCAGGCCCGCGCCCAGCTTCTTGCGCAGGCCGTGGATATAGACCTCCACGGCATTGCTGCTGATCTCGTCCTTCCAGCTGTAGAGCTTTTCCTCCAGCTGCTGGCGCGAGAGCACCAGGCCCGGCCGCGCCAGCAGGGGCTCCAGCACCGCCCACTCGCGCGCGGTGAGCACCACGGGCTGTCCATTCACCGCGGCCTCATGCGTGGCCGGGTTCAGGCTCACGCCCATATGCTCGTAGACCGGTTCGGCCACGCCCTGCGCCCGGCGCAGCTGGGCGCGGATGCGGGCCAGCAGCTCGTCCAGCTCGAAGGGCTTGATCACATAGTCGTCCGCGCCCGCGTCCAGCCCCTCGATGCGCTGGGCCAGGGCGTCGCGCGCGGTGGCGATCAGCACCGGCAGGCGCTGCTTGCGCCCACGCAGGGTGCGCAGCACCGAGAGCCCGTCGCGCTTGGGCAGGCCCAGGTCCAGCAGCAGCAGGTCGTAGTTCTGGGTCTGCAGCGCGGTATCGGCCAACTCGCCGTCGCGCACCCAGTCCACGGCGTAACCCTCGGCGCGCAGCAGGTCCAGCAGGGGCTCACCGATCATGGGGTCGTCTTCGACAAGAAGGAGTCGCATAGGTTTGAGAATTGTCTATGGGGTGCTTAGCCGGGGCTTAGCCGGGGCTTAAGCTCAGAAGCGGGCCCGGAGGGCGGGCTCACGGAAAGCCGCCAGCAGGAAGTCCACGAAGACGCGCGTGCGCGGCGGCAGGAGCTTGCGGTTGGCGTAGTAGACCGAGACCGCCCCCAGATCGGCAGACCACTCGGGCAGCAGGCGCAGCAGCCGTCCCTCCGCCAGGAGCTGGGAGGTGAAATGCAGGGGCAGCAGGGCCACGCCCAGATGCTGGCAGGCGGCCTGGGCCATGGCCTCGGGATCATCCAGGATGAGACGGGCCGGACTCTCTGCCGACGCCTCCTCGCCGCTGCCCGCATGGCGCAGCACCCAGCTGCGCAGCCGTCCCGTGCTGGCCGAGCGGCGCACGATGCCGTCCAGGGCCGCCAGTTCGCCCGGATGGGCGGGCCAGGGCCGGCCGCGCATGTAGTCGGCGGAGGCCACCGCCACCACCCGGGTGCGCACCAGCTCCCGGGCCACCACGCCCGGCGGCAGCTCGATGCCGCCGCCTATGGCCGCGTCGAAGCCGTCCGCAATCAGGTCCACGGCGCGGTTGTCGAACTGCCAGTCGGGCACGATGGCCGGATAGCGGCGCAGGAACTCGCCCAGCAGGGGCAGGATGAAGCCTCGCCCGAAGGCGCTGCCCACGCTCAGCCTGAGCACGCCGCTGGGCTGGGCCTCGTCGGCGGCCGCGGCCGCGAACGCGTCCTGCAGGCTGGCATAGGGGCCGGCCACCTGTCGCAGGAACTGGGCCCCGCCCGGGGTGAGCACCAGGCTGCGTGTGCTGCGCTGGAACAGGCGCAAGCCCAGGCGCGCCTCCAGCCTGGCGACATTCTTGGACACCGCCGCCGGCGTCAGCCCCAGGCGACGGGCCGCCGCCGAGAAGCCACCGGCCTCGGCGCTCTGGATGAAGCAGTCCAGCAGATTCAGGGCTTCCATGGCCTGTTTATACCAATGGTTGAAGCTGATATTCCGGACTCAGGTCTACAAGCTTTGCAATCGTTCCTCCATCCTTGGGTCACCGATTCACCTTTCCCCAAGCAAGCAGGAGCCGATATGACCCCCACCCTCAGCAACAAGACCGCTTTTGTCACCGGCGGCGCCCGTGGCATCGGAGCCGCCATCGTCCGCCGACTGGCGCGCGAGGGCGCCGCCGTGGCCTTCACCTACCAGCAGTCGGCCGGCGTGGCCGAGGCACTGGCTCAGGAACTCAATGCCCAGGGCGCCAGGGTGCTGGCCCTGCGCGCCGACGCCGCGGATGCCGCGGCCCTTGGCCAGGCCATAGACCAGGCGGCCGCCGCCCTCGGCCGCATCGACATCCTGGTCAACAACGCCGGCGTGCTGAAGCTGGGGCCGGTCGACCAGTTCAGTCTGGAGGACTTTGACCAGACCCTGGCGGTCAATGTGCGCGCCGTCTTCGTCGCGGCCAAAGTCGCGCTGGCCCACATGGGCCGGGGCGGCCGCATCATCAATATCGGCAGCATCAATGCGCATCGCATGCCCTTTGCGGGCGGCAGCGTCTACGCCATGAGCAAGTCGGCCCTGCTGGGCCTGGTGCAAGGCATGGCGCGGGACCTGGGGCCGCGCGGCATCACGGTCAACAATATCCAGCCCGGGCCGACCAATACCGATATGAACCCGGAACAGAGCGACTTCGCGGCCGGCATGCACGGCCTGATGGCCCTGCCCCGTCACGCCCAGCCCGAGGAGATTGCCGCGATGGTGGCCTATGTGGCGGGGCCCGAGGCCGGATTCGTCACCGGCGCCCACCTCAGCATCGATGGCGGCTTCGGCGCCTGAGCGCGCAAATATCTTGATCGGGCGGCGTCAAAGCGTGGCTACAATGCCGCCCGTCAGGAGAGAGCTTGCTCGCGCGAGCCGCCGAAGGCGCAGTGGCACCGGTTGATCCCACGCTGCGAACGCTCAGGCAAAAGGACTGACAAAACGCTCCGACCCGAGCGTTCCTCACTGGAGAGAGGCGGACCCTGGAGTCCGTCCACCGAAGGGGCAAGCTTCTGGCAATACGCCGGGTGCCAATCTCTCAGGTAAAGCGGACAGCGAGGGCATATCCCCACTCCCTCACCCGGGGAGTGGCCATCAGATGATGCCCTCGGAGTTTCTCCCCATGTCCGCCGCCGAACTTCTCAAGACCCCGCTGCACGCGCTGCACCTCGAACTCGGCGCCAAGATGGTGCCCTTTGGCGGCTACGACATGCCGGTGCAGTACCCCCTGGGGCTGATGGGCGAGCACAAGCACACCCGCGCCGCCGCCGGCCTCTTCGACGTCTCGCACATGGGCCAGGTGCGCCTGGTGGGCGCCGACGCCGCCGCCGCGCTGGAAACCCTGGTGCCGGTGGACATCGTGGACCTGGGCGTGTTCAAGCAGCGCTACGCCCTCTTCACCAATGAGGAAGGCGGCATCCTGGACGACCTGATGGTCTGCCGCCGCCCCGACGACCTCTTCGTGGTGGTCAATGCCGGCTGCAAGGTGCAGGACATCGCCCATCTGCAGGCCAAGATCGGCGGCCGCTGCGAGGTCATCCCCATGCCCGAGCAGGCCCTGCTGGCCCTGCAAGGCCCGGAGGCCGTGACCGTGCTCTCGCGCCTGAACCCGGCCGTGGCCCAGCTCACCTTCATGACCGGCGGCTTCTTCGAGCTGGACGGCATTCCCACCTTCCTGACCCGCTCCGGCTATACCGGCGAGGACGGCTACGAGATTTCGGTTTCCGCCGACCGGGCCGTGGCGCTCGCCGAGGCGCTGCTGTCCGATGCGCGGGTCCGCCCGGTCGGGCTGGGCGCACGCGACAGCCTGCGGCTGGAATCGGGCCTTTGCCTCTACGGCCACGACATCGACGCCGCGACCACGCCGGCGCAAGGCGCGCTCGAATGGGCGATCCAGAAGGTGCGCCGCAATGGCGGCGCGCGCGCCGGCGGCTTTCCCGGCGCCGCGGTGATCGACCAGCAGCTGGCCGAGGGCGCCACCCGCAAGCGCGTGGGCCTGCTCAGCAGCGAGCGCATGCCGGTGCGCGAGGGCGCCAAGCTGGTGGACGCCAGCGGCGCCGAGGTCGGCGTGGTCACCAGCGGCACCGTGGGCCCCACCGTGGGCAAGCCGGTGGCCTTGGCCTATGTGGCCAAGGAGCACGCCGCCCTGGGCACCGAGCTCTTCGCCCTGGTCCGCGACAAGCGCACGCCCATGACCGTGAGCGCCACGCCCTTCACGCCCAACCGTTACTACCGCGGCTGATCCCGGCCCGCCCCCCTTTCAGCCCACCTCTTTTTTGCACGGAGCCTCCCCATGAGCATCAAGTACACCCCCGACCACGAATGGGTCCAGATCGAAGCCGACGGCGTCGTCACCGTGGGCATCACGGTCCATGCACAGGACGCGCTGGGTGATGTGGTCTTCGTGGACCTGCCCGAGGTGGGCAAGAGCTTTGCCGCCAAGGACGTGGCCGGCGTGGTGGAGTCGGTGAAGGCCGCCGCCGATGTGTACATGCCCGTCAGCGGCGAGATCACCGAGGTCAACGAGGAGCTGCGCAACGACCCCGCCCTGGCCAATAGCGACCCGCTCAAGGCCGGCTGGTTCTTCAAGGTCAAGCTGGCCAACCCGGCCGAGCTGGACGGCCTGATGGACGCCACCGCCTACGACGAGCTGGTCAAGAACAGCTGATCGCCCCCCTGCTCTCTCTGAAGTAGTTCGCCAGCAGCAAACGGGCACGCAGTGCCCGTTGTTGCATCTCGAGGAAATTGCCATGTTGATGTCTGCGCTCCAGCCCCTGTCCGAGCTCGAAAACGCCGCCGAATTCCAGGCCCGCCATATCGGCCCCGATGCCGCCGACGAAGCGGCCATGCTGTCCGTGATCGGCCAGGCCTCGCGCCGCGCCCTGATCGAGGCGGTGGTGCCGGCCAGCATCAAGCGCAGCGTGGGCATGGACCTGCCGGCCGCGCTGAGCGAGGCCCAGGCCCTGGCCGAGCTCAAGGCCGTGGCCCAGCAGAACCAGCTGCTCAAGAGCTTCATCGGCCAGGGCTACTACGGCACGCTGACGCCGGGCGTCATCCTGCGCAACATCCTCGAGAACCCCGCCTGGTACACCGCCTACACGCCCTACCAGGCCGAGATTTCCCAGGGCCGCATGGAAGCCCTGGTGAACTTCCAGACCATGGTCACCGACCTGACGGGCATGGCCATCGCCAATGCCTCCATGCTGGACGAGGCCACTGCCGCCGCCGAGGCCATGACCCTGGCCGCCCGCGTGGGCAAGAGCAAGAGCCAGGTCTTCTTCGTGGCCGACGATGTGCTGCCCCAGACCCTGGAAGTGATCCGCACCCGCGCCGAGCCGCTGGGCATCACGGTGCAGGTGGGCCGCGCCGAAGATGCCGGCAAGAGCGAGTGCTTCGCGGCCCTGGTGCAGTACCCGGGCGTGAATGGCGAGATCCGTTCGCTGCAGCCGATTGCCGATGCGGTGCACGCCCAGGGCGGCCTGCTGATTGCCGCCGCCGACCCGCTGGCGCTCGCCCTCCTCAAGTCGCCCGGCGACATGGACGCGGACATCGCCATCGGCTGCACCCAGCGCTTCGGCGTGCCGGTCGGCTACGGCGGCCCGCATGCGGCCTACATGGCCGTCAAGGATGCCTACAAGCGCTCCATGCCCGGCCGCCTCGTCGGCGTCTCCATCGATGCCCGCGGCAACCGCGCCTATCGCCTGTCGCTCCAGACGCGCGAGCAGCACATCCGCCGCGAGAAGGCGACGTCGAACATCTGCACCGCGCAGGTTCTGCTTGCCGTCATGGCCTCGATGTATGCCGTCTTCCATGGCCCGCAGGGCCTGAAGGCGATTGCCCAGAGCGTGGCCAGCTACACCGCCATCCTGGCCAAGCTGCTGGGTGAGCGTGTGGCCAACCGCAGCGCCTTCGACACCCTGGAAGTGAAGACCGGCGCCGACACCGCCGCCGTGCTGGCCGCCGCCGTGGCTGCGGGCATGAACTTCCGCCGCGCCAGCGAGACCAGCGTCTCCCTCTCGCTGGACGAGACCAGCACCCGCGCCGATCTGCTGGCCGTGCTGGCCGTGTTCGGTGTGAAGGCAGATCTGGCCGAGTTCGACAAGGGCATCGCCGCCCTGATCCCGGCCGAATTGGTGCGCACCAGCGAATACCTGGCGCACCCGATCTTCCACATGAACCGCGCCGAAACCGAGATGACGCGCTACATCCGCCGCCTCTCGGACCGCGACCTGGCGCTCGACCGTGCGATGATCCCGCTCGGCTCCTGCACCATGAAGCTCAACGCGACCGGCGAAATGATGCCGATCACCTGGCCGGAATTCGCCAACCTGCATCCCTACGCGCCCGCCGACCAGGCCGAGGGCTATGCCGAGCTGCTGACCGAGCCTCGAGGCAAAGCTCTGCCAGATCACCGGCTATGACGGCTTTTCCATGCAGCCCAATTCCGGCGCGCAGGGCGAATATGCCGGCCTGCTGGCGATCCGCCGCTACCACGCCGCGCGCGGTGAAGGCCATCGCGACGTCTGCCTGATCCCGACCTCCGCTCACGGCACCAACCCGGCCTCCGCCCAGATGGTCGGCATGAAGGTGGTGGTGACGAGGTGCGGCAACGACGGCAATATCGACATGGCCGACTTCCGCGCCAAGGCCGAGCAGCACGGCGAGAACCTGGCCGCCTGCATGATCACCTACCCCTCCACCCATGGCGTCTTCGAAACCAACGTGCGCGAGATCTGCGCCATCGTGCACAACCATGGTGGCCAGGTCTATATGGACGGCGCCAACATGAACGCCATGGTCGGCCTTGCCCGTCCCGGCGATATCGGCGGCGACGTTTCGCACCTCAACCTGCACAAGACCTTCTGCATCCCGCATGGCGGCGGCGGTCCCGGCATGGGTCCGATCGGCGTCAAGGCGCATCTTGCGCCGTTCCTGCCGGCGCACCGCTCGGCCGGCATCGGCGCCGCCAGCAATATCGGCGCCGTCTCGGCCGCGCCCCTGGGCAATGCCGCGGTGCTGCCCATCAGCTGGATGTATGTGCGCATGATGGGTGCCGAGGGCCTGACGGCTGCCACCGAGGTGGCCATCCTCTCGGCCAACTATGTGGCCGCCCGCCTGTCCGAGCACTACGACATCCACTTCAGCGGCAATATCGCCGGCGTGAAGGGCGGTGGCGTCGCCCATGAGTGCATCCTGGACCTGCGCCCGCTCAAGGACACGAGCGGCGTGAGCGCCGAGGACGTGGCCAAGCGCCTGATCGACTACGGTTTCCACGCGCCCACCCTCTCCTTCCCGGTGGCTGGCACCCTGATGGTGGAACCCACCGAGAGCGAGTCGCGCTTCGAGCTGGACCGCTTCTGCGACGCCATGATCGCCATCCGCGGCGAGATCGCCAAGGTGGAAAGCGGCGCCTGGACCCGCGAGGACAACCCCCTGGTCAACGCCCCGCACACCGCCGAGAGCCTGCTCAAGAGCGAGTGGACGCATGGCTACGGCCGCGACGAAGCCGCCTACCCGGTGGCCTCGCTGCGCCAGCAGAAGTACTGGGTGCCGGTGGGCCGCGTGGACAATGTCTACGGCGACCGCAACCTGTTCTGCTCCTGCGTGCCCCTCTCTGAGTACAAGGACCAGGCCTGATAGGCCCGAGGAGCGCCGACCATGGCCGTTTCCGTTTTCGACCTGTTCAAGATCGGCATCGGCCCGTCGAGCTCCCACACGGTGGGACCGATGCGCGCGGCGCGTCTCTTCGGCCTGCGGCTCAAGCACGAGGGCCTGCTGGCGCAGACCGCGCGCGTGCAGGTCATCCTCTACGGCAGCCTGGGTGCCACCGGCAAGGGCCATGGCAGCGACAAGGCCGTACTGCTGGGCCTGGCCGGTCATGAGCCCGACACGGTGGACGTGGAGGCCATCCCGGCCCTGCTCGATGAGATTCGCGCCGGTGCGTTGAATCTGATCGGCGAGCGCGCGTTGCGCTTCGACGAGGCCAAGGACCTGGTCTTCAAGCGCCGCGAGTCCCTGCCCTTCCACGCCAACGGCATGCGCTGTCTGGCCTTCGATGCCCAGGGCCAGGAAATCGCCAACCGCGTCTACTACTCGGTGGGCGGCGGCTTTGTGGTCAGCGACGAAGTGGCTGCGGACGGCTCCAAGCAGAAGGTGATCGCGCCCGACGCCACCGTCCTGCCCTACCCCTTCAAGACCGGCGACGAGTTGCTGGCCCTGACCCGCGAACACGGCATCTCCATCGCCGAGGTGATGCGTCGCAACGAGCGCCACTGGCGCCCCGATGCCGAGACCCGCGAGGGCCTGCTCAAGATCTGGCGCGTGATGCAGGACTGCGTGGCCCGCGGCCTGCGCACCGAGGGCATCCTGCCCGGCGGCTTCAAGGTCAAGCGCCGGGCCGCCCGCCTGTACCGCGACCTCACCGCCAACCCCGAGGCCGCGCTGCGCGACCCGCTGCAGGTGATGGACTGGGTGAACCTCTACGCCCTGGCCGTGAACGAGGAAAACGCTGCCGGCGGCCGCGTGGTCACCGCGCCCACCAATGGCGCGGCCGGCATCGTGCCCGCGGTGCTGCACTACTACTCGCGCTTCGTGCACAACGCCCATGACGAGGGCGTGGTCGACTTTTTGCTGACCGCTGCCGCCGTCGGCGGTATCATCAAGCACAATGCCTCGATCTCCGGCGCCGAGGTCGGCTGTCAGGGCGAGGTGGGGTCCGCCTCCGCCATGGCCGCCGCGGGTCTTGCCGCCGTGATGGGCGGGTCGCCGGAACAGGTGGAGAATGCCGCGGAAATCGCGCTGGAGCACCATCTCGGCATGACCTGCGACCCCATTGCCGGCCTCGTGCAGGTGCCCTGCATCGAGCGCAACGCCATCGCCTCGGTCAAGGCCATCAACGCCGCCCGCATGGCCCTGCGCGGCGACGGCACCCACTTCGTGAGCCTGGACAAGGTCATCAAGACCATGCGCGATACCGGCGCCGACATGATGACCAAGTACAAGGAAACCGCGCGCGGCGGCCTGGCGGTGAATATCGTCGAGTGCTGAGACGCGAGGCCTGAGGCTGCCAGGGTGGCGAGGCTGACATGCGCCGACAAAGCGCGGGCAAAGTCACGAATTGGCCGTTCCGTAAAGCGTTCAGGCGAAGGGGATCGAGCCCGGCGCGGTGACACTGCGGTCGATTCGGTTCGGCACGCCTGCGGGCGACGCATTTCGCATGTTCACATTCAACGGCATTGGCACCCAGCTCTACGGCAAACGCGATCAGGACGCAGAAGGCTGGTACACCGCCACCAAGTTCTTCTGCATTTTCTTTTTCCCGGTGCTCCCGTTGAGCTGTCACCGGGTTCGCAGGCTGGGCCTTGAATCGCTCGGACCCGCACCCGGCTTCTCAACACGCTACGAGATGTACCCCATCGAGGCCAATGTCGCCCAAGCCAGGAACGTGCTGCTGGTCGCCTACGGCGTTCCGCTGATCGCTTATCTGCTACTGCAGTGGCTGCAAGGTTGAGCCTGGTTCGCCAGGCAGAGCCCAGCCCCGGGAACCGATCAGAGCCCGCACCGCCAGCCCTCCGCACAAGCCCCATCCCCGGCAGCAGCCAGCACTGTTAAGCTGCTGTTCATGAACCTTCTGCTTGCCGAGGACGACGCCCTGCTGGCCGACGCACTGTGCGCTCAGATGCGCGCCTGCGGCTTCAGCGTGGAGCATGCCCCCAACGGGGCCGTGGCCCAGTACCTGCTGGCCAAGCAGAGTTTTGATCTGGTGGTGCTGGACCTGGGCCTGCCCCTGGTGGACGGGCTCACCGTGCTCAAGCAGCTGCGTGAGACCAATGCCAGCCTGCCGGTGCTCATCCTTACCGCGCTGGACAGCCTGGATGACCGCGTGGCCGGCCTCAATGCCGGAGCCGATGACTACCTGGGCAAGCCCTTCGACTTCCCTGAGCTGGAGGCGCGCATGCGCGCCCTGCTGCGCCGAAGCCGCGCCCAGAAGACCAGCGACGAGCTGGGCCGCCTGAGCCTGCAGCGGGAGACCCACATCGCCCGCGTCGCGGGCGAGATGCTGGAACTCAGCCCGCGCGAGTGGGAGCTGCTGGAGCTGCTGATGACACACCACGGCCGCGTCATCACCAAGGAGCAGATCACCCAGGCCTGGAGCGGCGGGGCCGGCGATCCGGCGGCCAGCGCCAACAATGCGGTGGAGGTCTATATCCACCGCCTGCGCCGCAAGCTGGAGGGTGCCCAGGTGGCCATCCGCACCGTGCGGGGCCTGGGCTATCTGCTGGAAGCCGAGCCCGCGGGCGCCTGAGGTGAACCTGCCCGGACGTCGCTTCTGGCTGGCTGAGCACCTGGGCTCGCGCTCGCTCAAGCGCCAGCTGCTGCTGTGGCTGCTGCTGCCCCAGCTGGTGCTGTGGCTGGCCGGCGCGCTCTTCACCTACCAGCTGGCCGGCCGCTATGCCGCCGAGGCGGTGGACGCCAGCCTGCTGCAGGCCACCCGCTCGCTGGCGCGCCAGGTCAAGCCCCTGGGCAACGGCCTGCTGATCGACTTCCCCCGCGCCGCCCAGGATGTGCTGGAAGCCGATCCCAGCGACAAGCTGCTCTACACCGTGAGCTCGCCCCCGGGCCAGTTCATCCTGGGCAATGGCAATCTGCCCGAGCCCCCGCTGCACAGCGCCGCACCGCGCCTGGGCACGCCCTATTTCTACGACGGCGAACTCAGCGAGACGCCCGAGCGCGAGCGCCCGGGGCGCATCCGCGTGGCCGCGCTCTATCTGCACTTCGGCGAGGATCCGCAGCGCCAGCAAACCATGCTGGTGCAGGTGGCGCGCTCCAGCGCCAACCGCGAGGAGCTGGCACGCCGCCTGCTGATCGACACCGTGCTGCCGCTCTCGGTGCTGATCGTGCTGATGAGCATGATCGTCTGGGCCGGCGTGAGCGCCGGCCTGGCGCCGCTGACGCGGCTGCGCAAGCTGGTGGAAGGCCGCGCGCCCAATGATCTGCACGCCATCGAGCTCAATGCCGCACCGCCCGAGCTGCGCTCCCTGGCCCAGGCCATCAATGCCTTGCTGGACGCGGTACAGGGCAATGTGCAGGCCCAGCGCCGCTTCATCAGCGACGCGGCGCATCAACTGCGCACGCCGCTGGCCGGGCTCAAGAGCCAGACCGAGCTGGCCCTGGCCGAGGCGGGCGATCCCGCGCGCCAGGCCCAGTTGCAGGCGCGGCTGCTGCGCGTGCATGAGAGCGCCACGCGCAGCGCCCATCTGGTGAACCAGTTGCTGGCCCTGGCGCGCACCGAGCCCGAGTCGGCCCCCAGCCAGCCCCTGCAGCGCGTGGACCTGGCGCGCCTGGCCCGCGAGCTCACGGCCGAGCTGGTGCCGCGCGCCCTGCAGGGGCGCATCGACCTGGGCTTTGGCGAGGCCGAGGATACGGGGCCGGACGGCGCCCCCGCCGCGCCCAGCATCGAGGTCATGGGCAGCCCCTTGCTGCTGCGCGAGGCCTTGCTGAACCTGATCGACAACGCCCTGCGCTACGCCGGCGCGGGCAGCACGGTCACCGTGCAGGTGGAGCGGCGCCAGGGGCAGGCCCTGTTCACTGTCTCCGACAACGGTCCGGGCATTCCCGAGCCGCTGCGAGGCCGCGTGTTCGAGCGCTTCTTCCGCGCCACCCATGAGGGCAATGGCTGCGGCCTGGGCCTGGCCATCGTCAAGGAAATCGCCGAGCGCCATGGTGGCTCGGTGCAGGTCCAGGGCCTCCATCCCCAGGGGCTGCAGGTGAGCGTGAGCCTGCCGATCGCGCATCAGGCGCCTCCGACCACGCCATCGCCCCGCCCAGCCCGACCCGCCACGGCCAGGCGCTGAACCGCCGCGGGCGCCCGCCCGGCAGCGGCCGTCCTGCGTGCTGCCGATGGCAGCGCCCTCCAAGCCAGTCTCCAGTGCGGCCCGCCCAAGGGCGGCGGCTGCACCAGTTGCGCGCACAACGCACCAAAGGGTAAGCACCTATGCACTAAGCTGAACGAAAAATTAAAGTTCAGCCCGCATGCAAAAAGATAAACGCTTTCTTAACGCCGCTATCCCGGGGCCGCGTCAGAAGGCACACACCCTGGAGACATCCATGACCTCTCATCTGGCGCTCAAGCGCATTCCCCTGGCCCTGAGTCTGCTGATCGGCAGCGGCAGCGCCCTGGCCCTGGACTGGACCGGCTACTTCCGTGCTGGCCCTGGCCTGACCACCAACAGCACGTCCCGCGCCTGCTACGGCCTGAACCAGGGCAGCAGCGGCATGAAGTACCGGCTGGGCAATGAGTGCGACTTCTACGGCGAGTTCCAGCTCTCGCAGGGCTTCAAGAAGGATGGCATCGACTACCGCGTCACCCTGATGACCAGCCACTACACCGCCGCCACCGACACCAATGGCGACGGTCTGAAGATCGAGCAGATGTATGGCGAGGCCAAGGGCTTCGACATCGCGCCCGAGGCCACCTTCTGGATCGGCAAGGAGCGCGGTCGCCGTGGCGATGTACACATCGTCGACACCTACTTCACCGAGATGAAGGGCGTGGGCGCAGGCGCCAAGGGCTTCAATGTGGGCCCGGGCAAGCTGGGCGTGGCCTATTACAAGACCGAGTCCGATGCGGTGCATCCCGGCCACCGCGGCAATCTGGAGTGGGTGGACATTCCCACCAACCCGGGCGGCAAGCTCAATGTCTTTGCCACCGTGACCAAGGGGCAGTTCGCCGGCGGCAAGAACGGCGCCGGCCTCTCGCTGCGCCACGACCAGGAACGCCTGTTCGGCAGCAATTTCAACAATGTGTTGTGGCTGCAGTACGCGCAGGGCTCGGCCGGCCTGAACTCGAATTTCGGCGACCTCACCGCCGGCTCGCAGGCCAAGTCCTGGCGTCTGGTGGAGTCGGTGAGCTGGCAGAACGGCCCCCTGGGCGGCCAGGCCCTGCTGCTGCTGGCCAATGAGAAGAACGCGCTGGGCGGCGAAATCCGCTCCAGCTCGGTGGGTGGCCGCGCCTCCTACGCGCTGAGCCGCAACTTCAAGCTGGTCAGCGAGCTGGGTGTCTCTCAGTACAAACCCAGCGGCGCGCCCTCGGCGCGTCTGACCAAACTCACGATTGCGCCCACGCTGTCGGTAGGCCCCGATTTCTTCAGCCGCCCCGAGTTCCGGCTCTATATGACCACGGCCCGCTGGAACAAGGCGGCCGGCAATGTCACGGGCCAGGCCGCTTTTGCCGACAAGACCAGCGGCACCAGCGCCGGTGCCCAGCTCGAATGGTGGTTCTGAACCCGACCGATCCCATCCCTACGGAGACAAAGACATGAACAAGCCCAAGATGCGCACCCTTCCCCTGCTCGCGGCCCTCGGCCTGCTGGCCGGCGCGGCCCAGGCCGGCGAGGTCGAGGTCCTGCACTGGTGGACCAGCGGCGGCGAGGCCAAGGCGGCCACCGCCCTCAAGGCCACACTGCAGGCCCAGGGTCACAGCTGGAAGGACTTCGCCGTAGCCGGCGGCGGCGGCGACTCCGCCATGACCGTGCTCAAGTCCCGCGTGGTCTCGGGCAACGCGCCCGCTGCCGCCCAGATCAAGGGCCCCTCCCTGCAGGAGTGGGCGCGCGAGGGCGTGCTGGCCAATATGGACGAGGTGGCCAAGGCCGGCAAATGGGATGAGCTGCTGCCCAAGGTCGTGAGCGACATCATGAAGTACCAGGGCCACTACATCGCAGCCCCGGTGAATGTGCACCGCGTGAACTGGCTCTGGGCCAATCCCGAGGCGCTGAAGAAGGCCGGCGCCAAGCTGCCCACCACCTGGGACGAGTTCTTCGTCACCGCCGAGGCGCTGAAGAAGGCCGGCATCATCCCGGTGGCCCATGGCGGCCAGAACTGGCAGGACTTCACCACCTTTGAATCCGTGGCCCTGGGCGTGGGCGGTGTGGACTTCTACAAGAAGGCCCTGGTGCAGCTGGACGCCGCCACCCTGGCCGGCCCGCAGATGGAGAAGGTGCTGAGCACCTTCAAGCGCATCAAGGACTACACCGACAAGAACGCCCCCGGTCGCGACTGGAACCTGGCCACCGCCATGGTCATCAAGGGCGAGGCCGGCATGCAGCTCATGGGCGACTGGGCCAAGGGCGAATTCATCGCCGCGGGCAAGCAACCGGGCCGTGACTTCATCTGCGCCGCCGCCCCGGGTACCGCCAAGGCCTTTGCCTTCAACATCGATTCCTTCGCCCTCTTCAAGCTGCGCAACGAGGCCAATGTCAAGGCCCAGCGCGACCTGGCCACGGCCATCATGTCGCCCGAGTTCCAGGAGCTGTTCAATCTGAACAAGGGCTCCATCCCGGTGCGCATGGGCATGAAGATGGACAAGTTCGATGAATGCGCCAAGACCTCGGCCAGCGACTTCGCGGCCAATGCCAAGGGTGGCGGCCTGGTGCCTTCCATCGCCCATGGCATGGCGGTGCCGGCCGCGGCCGAAGGCGCGATCAAGGATGCGGTGAGCCAGTTCTGGAACAGCGACCGCATGAGCGCCAAGGAGGCGCAGGCCAAGATCGTGGCCGCGGCCAAGACGCGTTCCTGACGGCAACGTCCGGGGCCCGGGGGCGGTCATGCCGTCCCCGGGCCGACCTCAGCAGTTTTCCACGGGCCTCCACAGGGCCCGCGCCCTCGCATGACCGCCCCTGCCCCCGACCCTCGCGGCACCTGGCTGCCCAAGCTGGTGATCGCGCCCAGCTTCCTGCTGTCCTTTCTCTTCATCTACGGCCTGATCGCCTGGAACGGCTACCTCTCGCTCTCAGCTTCGCGCCTGCTGCCCAACTACGAGTTCGTGGGCCTGACCCAGTACCAGACCCTGTTCGAGAGCGAGCGCTGGTGGCTGGCCCTGCGCAATCTGGGCGTGTTCGGCGGGCTCTTCATCGGCGGTGCCATGGCCCTGGGCCTGCTGCTGGCGGTGCTGCTGGACCAGAAGGTGCGCGCCGAAGGCCTGCTGCGCACCATCTACCTCTACCCCATGGCCCTGTCCTTCATCGTCACCGGCACGGCCTGGAAATGGATGCTCAACCCGGGACTGGGCCTGCAGCATCTGATGCACAGCTGGGGCTTCGAGCAATTCAGCTTCGAGTGGCTGATCGATCCGGACATGGCCATCTACTGCGTGGTGATCGCCGCCGTCTGGCAGTCGGCGGGCTTTGTGATGGCGCTGTTCCTGGCCGGCCTGCGCGGCATTGACGACGCCATCATCAAGGCGGCCCAGGTGGACGGCGCCAGCCTGCCCCGCATCTACTGGCGCATCATCATTCCCAGCCTGCGTCCGGTGTTCTTCTCCACCCTGATGGTGGTGTCCCACCTGGCCATCAAGAGCTTCGATCTGGTGATGGCGCTCACCGCCGGCGGCCCCGGCTACGCCACCGATCTGCCCGCCACCTTCATGTACACCATGGCCTTCTCGCGCGGCCAGATCGGCCTGGGCGCGGCCAGCGCCACCATGATGCTGGCCACCGTGGCAGCCATCGTGGTGCCCTATCTCTACTCCGAGCTGCGGAGCAAAAAGCCATGAGCCTCTCGCGCCTCACCCTTCAGCGCTGGGCCCTGTTCGCCGCGCTGGGCGTCTTCGCCCTGTTCTTCCTCGCGCCGCTCTATGTGATGGTCTCGACCTCGCTCAAGAGCATGGACGAGATCCGCAACGGCACCCTGCTCTCCCTGCCCCTGGCGCCCAGCCTGGCCGCCTGGAGCAAGGCCTGGAGCAGCGCCTGCACCGGCACCGACTGCGGTGGCCTGCGTCCCTTCTTCATGAACTCGGTGCTCATGGTCGTGCCGGCCGTGGCCATCTCTACCCTGCTGGGCGCGCTCAACGGCTATGTACTGAGCAAGTGGCGCTTTCGGGGCAGCGAGCTGATGTTCGCCCTGCTGCTGTTCGGCGTGTTCATGCCCATGCAGGTGGTGCTGCTGCCCATGAGCCAGGTGCTGGGCGCCCTGGGCCTGGCCAGCTCGGTATGGGGCCTGATCCTGGTGCATGTGCTGGCGGGCATGCCCACCACCACCCTCTTCTTCCGCAACTACTTCTCCTCCCTGCCGGAGGAGCTGTTCAAGGCGGCGCGCATCGACGGGGCGGGGTTCTGGCAGATCTATCTCCGCATCATGCTGCCGATGTCGCTGCCGATCTTCGTCGTGGCGATGATCCTGCAGATCACCGGCATCTGGAACGACTTCCTCTTCGGCGTCGTCTTCTCGGGTGCGGATGCCAAACCGATCACGGTGGGGCTGAACAACCTGGCCAACACCTCCAGCTCGGTCAAGGAATACAACGTGGACATGGCCGCCGCCCTGATCGCGGCCCTGCCCACCCTGTTCGTCTACGTGGTGGCGGGCAAGTACTTTGTGCGCGGGCTCACGGCCGGCGCGGTGAAAGGATGATGAGAACATGGGCGCTTTGACAATTTCCCAGGTCCGCAAGTCCTACGGCGCGCTCGAAATCCTCAAGGACATCAACCTGGAGATCGAACAAGGCGGTTTCCTCGTGCTCGTCGGCCCCTCCGGCTGCGGCAAGTCCACCCTGCTCAACACCATCGCCGGCCTCGAGCCGATCAGCTCCGGCGATATCGCCATCGACGGGCGCTCGGTCGCGGGCCTGCATCCTTCCAAGCGCGACATCGCCATGGTGTTCCAGTCCTACGCGCTCTATCCGAACATGACGGTCGCCGGAAACATCGCCTTCGGCATGGAAATCCGCGGCGTGGCGAAGGAGGAACGCGACAAGGCGATCAAGCAGGTCGCCGACATGCTGCAGATCGGCCATCTGCTCGACCGCAAGCCCGGCCAGCTCTCCGGCGGCCAGCGCCAGCGCGTCGCCATGGGCCGGGCGCTGGTGCGCGATCCGAAACTCTTCCTCTTCGACGAGCCGCTGTCCAACCTCGACGCCAAGCTGCGCATCGAGATGCGCACCGAGATCAAGCGCCTGCACCAGCGCACCGGGACGACCACGGTCTATGTCACGCACGACCAGGTGGAGGCGATGACCCTGGGCGACCGCATCGCCGTGCTGAAGGACGGCGTGCTGCAGCAGTTCGGCACGCCCGTGGAGCTCTATGACCGCCCGGCCAATCTCTTCGTCGCCAAGTTCATCGGCTCACCGCCGATGAACTTCCTGAACGCCAGCCGTAGCGCCAACGGCCTGCAAGCCGGCGCGCAGGCCCTGCCCCTGAGCAGTGAGCAGCAGGCGGCCCTGGCCGAACGTGGCGCCGCCGCGCCCCAGGCCCTGCTCTACGGCCTGCGCCCCGAGCATCTGCGACTGGCCGATCAAGGCCTGGCCGGCCAGCTGCGCATGATCGAGCCCACCGGCCCCGAGACCTATGCACTGGTGGAAACCGCACTGGGCCAGTTGACCGTACGCATTCCCGGTACCCTGCGCATGCAGGTGGGCGAGAACGTGAACCTGGCCTGGGAGGCCGATGCCGCCCACCTCTTTGACGCCGAGCAGCAAAGACGCATCGCATGATGATGATCATGGGCTCCCCTGTCGACGAACGCACCAACAGCCGCGACTGCGGAGACTCGCCCCGCCTGCTGGGCGATGTGGGCGGCACCAATGCGCGCTTTGCCTGGCAGGCCGGACCCGGCGCGCCAATGCAGGCGGTGCGCAGCTATGCCTGCGCCGAGCATGCCAGCCTGCAGTCGGCCATCGAGCATTACCTGGGCTCGATGAACCTGCCCAGGCCGCGGCGTGCCGGCATCGGCATCGCCAATCCCGTCACCGGGGATCGGGTGCAGATGACCAACCACCATTGGTCCTTCTCCATCCAGGCGCTGCAGCAGGCCCTGGGCCTGCAGGAGCTCAAGGTCATCAACGACTTCACCGCCCTGGCCCTGGCCCTGCCCGTGCTGTCCAGCCAGGAAAGGCGCTGGCTCTGCGGCGGCGAGCCGGAGCGCGGCGCGCCCCTGGCCCTGATCGGGCCAGGCACCGGCCTGGGCGTCTCGGGGCTGCTGCCCTGCGGCAGCGGCTACCGCGCGCTGGAGGGCGAAGGCGGGCATGTCACCCTGTGTGCGGTGACACCGCGCGAACAGGCCGTGCTGAACCAGCTGCATCAGCGCTTCGGCCACGCATCGGCCGAGCGCGCCGTCTCCGGCCAGGGCCTGGCCTGGCTCTACGAAGCCTTGTGCACGCTGGACGGCGCCACGCCCCCCGCCGGGTTGGACGCCCCGCAGATCAGCCAGGCTGCGCTGGAGGGTTCGGACGCCCGGGCCGTCGAGGCGCTGGACCTGATGCTGGCCTTTCTGGGTTCGGTGGCCGGCAACCTGGCCCTGACCCTGGGCGCGCGAGGTGGCATCTATCTGGGTGGTGGGGTGCTGCCGCGGGTGGCGGCGCGCATCAAGGATTCGGCCTTCCATGAACGCCTGATCGGCAAGGGGCGCTTTCGCGACTACCTGGCCCGCATGCCGGTCTACCTGATCGAGGCGCGCGAATCCCCGGCCCTGCGCGGCGTGGCCCTCGCCCTGGACTGAGCCAGAGGTCCGGCGCTCACAGCGGCCGCGGCTCGGACTTCAGATACCAGGACTGCATGCGCTCCCCATCCCAGACCAGGCTCACATGCTCGGCCTGGCGAGCCGGGGGCTGGGCCGCCCGCGGGGTGAACAGGGCCACGCATTGCCCCCCGGGGCGGCGCACGCTGTCGTAGACGATGCCGGGCTGGCCGCGCTCACGCAGACCGCGCGCAAAAGCCTGGGCCGCGCTGTAGTCCTGCGGGTCATGCAGGGGCAGGCCTTGGCCGCGCACATCCAGCAGGCGGCTGCGCACGGCCAGGCGGTAGCAGCGCAGATCCAGCTCCAGCGGAGGCTCGGCCGTGCGGGCCAGAAAGCGGGCGCGGTGGTGGCTGACCTCGGCCACGGCCGTCTCCAGCGACTCGGCCGCGTAGTAGACGCCGTAGCTGCCGTCCGAGAAGCGCGAGCCCTCGGGATTGAGATGGGTGAAGGCCGCCATGATGGCGCTGGTGCCCGGCCCGCTGATGCGCTCGGCCGGCGGCACCAGGCTCAGCTCGCCCACCTGCTGGCGCAGGCGCGGATTGCCCAGGGCCTCGATGGCGAAGACGATGTCCAGGTCGGCCGGCTCGGCCACCCGCTCGAAAAGGCTGACGGGTGGAAAACGGCTGGGGATGAGCCGGCAGCTGTCGGGCCAGAAAAGATCGATCTCGGGCGCCGCGCTCAAGCCCAGCCCCCGCGCTGGGCATCCAGGTACTGGCGCACGGCATAGAGATCGGCCACCTGGCCGCCCAGCATGCGCTCCAGGGCCGAGCCGCCGCCGAACAGGGGCGCAGCATTGGCCCGGCGCACCCAGGCATTGGCCCGCTCGGGCAGGGGCAGCAGGATCTGCAGGGCGGCGTAGATGCCGAAGATGTGGGAGAGGCGCTCCAGCGTGGCGCCATCCAGGCCGCGCTTGATGCGGCCCGCCTTCCAGTCGAAGAAGGTGCTGCGGCCGCATCCCAGCAGGCGCTGCTGCTCCTCATTGCTCAGGCCCCAGGCCTGGGCGATATGGAAGAAGGTGCGCAGGCCGGCGGCGGCCGCGGCGGGCGAGTCCAGGCCGGGCACGGCGTCGGGCGCGGCGGGTTCGGGGGCGTGAAAGGCGAGAGCCATGGCGATCCTCCTGATGGATCAGTGCCTGATGGCTGTCAGTGTAAGTTCAATATCGGACTGAAGTCAAATTTCAGTCCGCAAACAAACTCAAACATCGGCGACGCAGAGCGCCTCCCGGCGCTCTGCTCCCGCGTGGTGTATCCCGCTTACTTCTTGCCGCGGATCTTGGCCAGCTCGGTCTGGGTCTCGTTCCAGAGCTCCATGCCCACCTGGGTGGCCACGGTGGCGTTGATGCGGGTCAGCTTGTCGCGCATGCGGCCGGCTTCGGCGGGGCTCAGCTCGGTGATCTGCATGCCCTTGGCCTTCAGCTCGGCCAGGGCCTTGGCGGCTTCCTCGCGGGTGTCCTTGCGCTCGAAGTCGCGGCTGATCACGGCGGCCTTCTGCAGCACGGCGCGCTCGTCCTTGGACAGGCCGTCCCAGTACTTCTTGCTGACGGTCACGATCCACGGTGCATACACGTGGTTGGTGATGGTCAGGTACTTCTGCACCTCGTAGAACTTGGCCGAGAGAATGGTGTTGTAGGGGTTCTCCTGGCCGTCCACCGCCTTGGTCTCCAGGGCCGTGAAGAGCTCGGAGTACGGCAGGGGCACGGCGTTGGCGCCCAGGGTCTTGAAGCTGTCCAGGAAGACGTTGTTCTGCATCACGCGCAGCTTGATGCCGTCCAGGTCTTCCAGCTTGGCCACCGGCTTCTTGTTATTGGTGAGATTGCGGAAACCGTTCTCCCAATAGACCAGGCCCACCAGGCCCTTCTCTTCCAGCTTGGCCTTGACCTTCTCGCCCACCGGGCCGTCCAGCAGGGCGTCGGCTTCCTTGGTGTTGGCGATCAGGAAGGGCGTGTCCCACAGCGCCATTTCCTTGGTGATGCCCACCAGGGTGGCGGTGGAGCCCACCATCATTTCCTGGGCGCCGCCGATCAGGGCCTGCTGCATCTGGGTGTCGGGGCCCAGGGCCGCGCCGCCAATGGCGCGCACCTTCATCTTGCCGCCCGAGAGCTTTTCCACCTGCTCGGCGAAGACCTTGACCGCCCGGCCCTGGTTGCTGTTCTCGGCCAGGCCGTAGCCGAAGCGCATCAGACGGGGCTTGATGTCCTGGGCCTGGGCCAGGGGAGCCAGCGCGGCCAGGGCAACGGCGGCCAGCAGGGTACGGCGAAGGGTCTTCATCAGGGTCTCCTTGGTTGGAATGGGAGCGAAAAACGAAAAGGGACTGTCAGCGCATCCACGCCACCGGCGCGGTCACGATCTGCGGGAACACCACGAACAGAGCCAGGATCAGGGTGTAGGTGATCAGGAAGGGGTTCACGCCCTTGATCACCTGATGCATGGAGAGCCGGCCAACGCCGGCCACCACGTTCAGCACCGTGCCCACCGGCGGCGTGATCAGGCCGATGGCGCCATTGAGCACGAACATCAGGCCGAAGTACACCGGGTCGATGCCGGCCTTGACGGCGATGGGCAGCATCACCGGGGCGAAGATCAGGATGGTGGGCGTCAGGTCCAGCGCGGTGCCGATGATGACCAGCACGATCATCATCACGGCCATCAGCAGGCGCGGCGATTCGATCAGACCGCCCAGCCAGCCGGTGAGCACGCCCGGCAGATCGGCCAGCGTGATCATGTAGCTGGCCACCTGGGCGCCGGCGCACAGGAACATCACGATGGCGGTGGTCTTGGCAGCGCGCACCAGCACGCCGTGCAGCTGGGCCATATTCATCTCGCGGTGCACGAACAGGGCCACCACCAGGGCATAGAAGGCCGCGACCACGGCCGCCTCGGTGGGCGTGAACACGCCCGACTTCATGCCGCCGATGATGATCACCGGCATCAGGATGGCCCAGAAAGCCTTGGCCGTGGCACGCAGGCGCTCCTTCAGCGGCGGCGCGGGCTCGCCCGGCAGGTCCAGCTGACGCAGCGTGATCTTCCAGGCAATGATCAGGCCCACGCCCATGATCAGGCCCGGCACGATGCCCGAGAGGAAGAGCGCCGAGATCGAGGTATTGGTCGTCACGCCATAGATCACGAAGGGCATGGACGGCGGGATGATGGGCGCGATGATGCCGCCCGAGGCGATCAGGCCGGCCGAGGTGTGCATGGGGTAGCCATGCTGGCGCATCATGGGCAGCAGGATGGTGGCCAGGGCCGCGGTATCGGCCAGGGCCGAACCGCTCATGCTGGCCATCAGCACCGCCGCGCCGATGGCCACGAAGCCCAGGCCGCCGCGGATATGCCCCACCCAGGCCTGGGCCATGCTGATGATGCGCCGGCTGATGCCGCCCGCGTTCATCAGCTCACCGGCCAGGATGAAGAAGGGCACGGCCAGCAGCGGGAAGCTGTCCACGCCGGCCACCAGGTTCTGGGCCAGCAGCTGGGTGTCCCAGAAGTCCAGGGCCCAGGCCATGCCCGCGCCGGTCAGCACCAGGGCGAAGGCCATGGGCATGCCAATGGCCATCAGCACCAGCATGCCGGCGGAGAACATCACGAATGCGAGCGCTTCATTGCTCATGAGGATCTTCTTTCTGCTCTAGGTCCGACGGGCGGGCTTACTCGACGTCGACTTCGTGGCCCAGGTCCAGGGCCTCGCCGCGGATCAGCTGCCACAGGGCCATCAGGGCGATGGCCGCCGCGCACAGCAGGGCCGGCAGCGGCAGCAGGGCCACCGGGTAGCCCAGCACCACCGAGCTGCTGTCCATGCCCACCACCACCTGCTGCCAGGCGCCCCAGGCCAGCAGGGCGCAGGACGCGATCACGGCCAGGCGGATCAGCACCGTCATGGCGCGCAGGGCCCGCGGCTTCTCGCGCAGGGGCAGCAGCAGGCTGGTGAAGGCCATGTGCTCGCCGCGCGGGTAGGCGGCGGTGGCCCCGATGAAGACCATCCAGACGAAGAGCAGGCGCGACAGCTCCTCGCTGGCGGCGATGCCGCTGCCAAAGCCGTAGCGCAGCACCACATTGACGAAGACGGCCAGGGCCATCACGGCCAGGCAGGCCGCCATCAGCGCATCCGTGCACTTGCGCAGGGTTTCATTCATGCTCGTTCTCCTTGTTGGGGGCCAGCCAGGCCAGGGCCTGCTGCAGCTGGGCCTCGGCCGCCTGATCGGCCGGCACGCCCAGCACGCCAGGCTCGCCCAGCGGGGATTCCAGGGCCGCGAACTGGCTGTCCACCAGGCTGGCCGGGAACAGATGCTGGGCCGCCCGCGCCGCCACCCGGGCCAGGGCGAGCTCGCGGGAGATCTCGATGAAGACAAAGCCCAGATCCGGCCGCGCGGCGCGCAGGCCCTCACGATACGCCCGCTTCAGGGCCGAGCAGGCCAGCACCACGCCGTCCGGGTGCTGCCGCAGCTGGCGGCCCAGCTCGTCCAGCCAGCCGGCACGGTCGGCGTCGTCCAGCGCAATGCCGGCGCGCATCTTGGCGATCGAGGCCGGGGCATGGAAGGCATCGCCTTCGATATAGGCCCAGCCGCGTGCCTTCGCCAGGGCCGCACCCAGGCTGGACTTGCCACAGCCGGCCACGCCCATCACCACCACTGCATTCATTTGGACAGCGCTATCCAGGTCAATCAAACAAAAGGTGGCGAGCTGCAAAGCCCCACCACCACGGCCCGCGCCGGCATCACAAGGAGCGGCTAGGCAGCCACCCGGATTGTGCCAGAGCGTTGGATAGCGCTATCCTAGGCGCCGCTCAGAACGCACCACATCAGGGAAAGTACGCACCCATGTCAGGCAAGACGCCTCAAAACCTCGCAACCGCGGCCCCGGGCCGGCGCCGCCGCTCCAGCGGCCGCGTCACCTTGCAGGAGGTGGCCCAGGCGGCCGGCGTCAGCCCCATCACCGCCTCGCGCGCCCTGCGCGGCGAGCGTGCGGTGGCCCCGGAGCTGGTGGCGCGGGTGCAGGCCGCCGTGGCCCAGCTGGGCTATGTGCCCGACCCCGCGGCGCGCGCCCTGGCCTCCAGCCGCAGCTCCCAGGTGGCCGTGCTCATCCCCCTGCTCTCCAATGCCCTCTTCGTGGACCTGCTGGACGCCGTGCAGCGCAGCCTGCTCACCGCCGGCTACCAGACCCTGATCGGGGTCACCCACTACGACCCGGCCGAGGAAGAGGCCCTGCTGCGCAGCTATCTGCTGCACCGCCCGGCCGGCCTGATCGTCACCGGCTTCGACCGCAGCCCGGCCGCCGCGGAGCTGATCGCCGCCAGCGGCGTGCCCTGTGTGCATGTGATGGAGAACAGCCAGCGCGCCGGCGTCTACAGCGTGGGCTTCTCCCAGGCCGCCGCGGGCCGTGCCATCACCGAGGCCCTGCTGGCCCGCGGCCGGCGCCGCATCGCCTTTGCCGCGGCCCAACTCGACCCGCGCACCCTGCAGCGCGCGGAGGGCTACCGCGCCGCCCTGCAGGCCGCAGGCTGCTATGAGCCGGCGCTGGAATTCCTGGACGCCGCGCCCTCCTCCCTGGCCCTGGGCGGCGCCCTGCTGGAGCGGGTGCTGGCCGCCGCGCCCGAGGTGGACGCCATCTTCTTCAACAACGATGACCTGGCCCAGGGCGCCCTGCTGGCCGCGCTGCGCCTGGGCATCGCGGTGCCCGAGCGCCTGGCCGTGGCCGGCTTCAACGACCTGACCGGCAGCGACCAGATGCTGCCGCCGCTGTCCACCGTGCGCACGCCCCGCGGCGAGATCGGCCGCGAAGCGGCCGCCATGCTGCTCAAGCTGATGCGCGGCGAGGCTCTGGCCGAGCCCCACCGCGATCTGGGTTTCGAGGTGCTGATGCGGGGCAGCTGCTAGCGCCGCCCCGCCCTCATTCAGTCGTCCCCGCCCGCCGGCTGCAGCGCGGCCCCGGCCGGCGCGTTGGCAGCGTTGCTGGCCGCCGGCTTGCGCTCGCGCACCAGGTAGGAATAGAGCACCGGCACCACGATCAGGGTCAGCAGGGTGGAGGTGATCACGCCGCCGATGATGGCCCGGCCCATGGGGGCCTGCACCTCGCCGCCGTCATTCAGCGCGATGGCCATGGGCAGCATGCCAAACACCATGGCGGCCGTGGTCATCATGATGGGCCGCATGCGGATCAGGCCGGCCTGCAGCAGGGCCTCGGCCACCGTGGCGCCGGCCTGGCGCGCATGGTTGGCAAAGTCCACCAGCAGGATGGCGTTCTTGGTCACCAGGCCCATCAGCATCACCAGGCCGATCATGGAGAACACATTGAGCGTGGAGTTCCACAGCAGCAGGGCCAGGATCACGCCGATCAGCGAGAGCGGCAGCGAGGCCATGATGGCGATGGGCTGCACAAAGCTGCCGAACTGGCTGGCCAGCACGATGTAGATGAAGATCACCGCCAGGCCCATGGCGCCCAGCATGCCCTTGAAGGCATCTTCCTGGTCCTTGGTCTGGCCGCCCACATCGAAGGACAGGCCCGGCGGCAGCTGGGTTTCCTTGACCAGCTTCTGCACATCGGCGCCTACATCGCCGGCGCTGCGGCCCTGCACGCCGGCAAAGATGGCCTCGCGGCGCTGCAGGTTCTGGCGACGGATGACCTCGGGGTTGAGCACCGGCTCGATGCTGGCCACCTGGTCCAGGGCGATGGGCGAGCCATTGGCCGCATAGGCCACGGGCAGCTTGCTCATCTGCTCGATGCGCTCGCGCAGCGAGCCCGGCAGGCGCAGATTCACCTCCACCTGGGTGCCGTCGGGCGTGGTCCAGTAGGTGGCGGTCTCGCCGTTCACATAGGCGCGCAGGGAGGCGGCCACCTGGGGCGGGGTCAGGCCCAGCTCGCGGATGGCCGAATCCTTGAGCTTGACCGCATAGGCGGGCAGGCCCGGCTTGGCCGAGATCTCCACATCCACCGCGCCGGGGATCTTGCGCACCTTGTCGGCGAACTCCTGGGCGGTACGGGTCAGCACCTCGGCGTCCGAGCCCAGGATGGCCACATAGATGGGCCGGTTGAAGCCCACCGAGACATCGATGCCGGGGATCTTGGCGATGGCCTCGCGCGCTGCGTTCTCCACCTCCTTCTGCGTGCGCTTGCGGGTCTTGCGGTCGGTCAGCGCGATGTTCAGCGCGGCCTGGTTGCGGCCGGTAGACAGGCCCTCGCCGCTGCTGCCCACCACGGTGGAGATGGTCTTGATCTCGGGGAAGCCCAGCAGGATCTCCTCCACCTGGGCCACCTTGGCATGGCTGCGCTCCAGGCTGGAGCCCACGGGCATGCGCAGATTGATCTGGGTGAAGCCCTGGTCGGTCTCGGGCACGAACTCGGTGCCCACCAGGGGCGTGAGCCCCAGGGCCAGCACGAAGCTGCCGGCGCCCGCGGCCATCACCAGGCCGCGCGGCGTGATGGTGGCCGAGCGCAGGCGGCGCGGCGCGGCCTGGTTGCGCCGGCCGTCCGCCGCAAAGGGGCGGCCATAGGCCGGCAGCAGCCACAGGCGGTAGCGGCGGCCCGAGAAGGCCCAGCGCAGGGTCTTCTCATAGACGGCGTGCAGCACGTCCATCAGGCGGTCGGTGCCGCGGATCAGATGGCCCAGCACGGGCACGCGCTTCATGTACGTGCCGGGTGGATCGTACCAGACGCTGGACAGCATGGGGTCCAGCGTGAAGCTGACGAAGAGCGAGATGATGACGGCAATCGAGACGGTCATGCCGAACTGGTAGAAGAACTGGCCGACGATGCCCTTCATCATGGCGACCGGCAGGAAGACGGCAATGATGGTCGCGGTGGTGGCGATCACGGCAAGGCCGATCTCGTTGGTGCCGTCGAGCGCCGCCTGGACATGGGATTTGCCCATATGCAGGTGGCGGGTGATGTTCTCGCGCACCACGATGGCATCGTCGACGAGGATGCCGATCGACAGGGTGAGCGCCAGCAGGCTCATCATGTTCAGCGTGAAGCCGAGTGTGTTGATGACCGCAATGGTGCCGATGATGGCGATGGGCAGGGTGAGGCCCGTGATGACCGTGCTGCGCCAGGAATTGAGGAAGAGCAGCACGATGGCGACGGCGAGCGCCGCGCCCTCGATGAGCGTGTGCTGCAGGCCCTTGAGCGAGCCCTTGACGAAATCGCTGCTGGCAAAGATCAGGCGCAGCTCCACGTCCTGGGGCAGGCTCTTGCGCAGCTCATCGGCCGCGGCCTGCACCGCGTCGCCGGTCTTGACGATATTGGCGTCCTGCTGCTTGAAGACATTGAAGCTCACCGCCGGCTGGCCGTTGATGCGGGCCAGGCTGTCGGGTTCGCGCTCGCGCTCCACCAGGGTGCCCAGGTCGCCCAGGGTGAGCACCAGATTGCCGCGGCGCGCCACCACCACGCTGGCGAACTGCTTGGGATCCCGCACCCGGCCCTCCACGCGCAGCGAGGCGTCCTGGTAGCGGTCGGAGAGCAGACCCACGGGCTGGTCGGCATTGGCCGCGGCCAGGGCCTGGGCAATCTCGGCCGGCGTGATGCCGTAGGCGCGCAGGCGCAGCGGGTCCAGATCGATGCGCACCTCGCGCTGGCTCAGGCCGCCGATGTCCACGGTGGCCACGCCTTCCACGCGCTGCAGGCGCTTGGCGATGGTGAGCTCGCCGATCATGGAGAGCTCGCGCGCCGGCCGGGTCTTGCTCATCAGGGCCATCACCACGATGGGCTGGCTGTTGTCGCCCTGGAAGCGCGAGACATTGGCCGGCTTCACATCCTTGGGGAAGCGCGCCTGGGCCAGGGCGATGCGATCACGCAGATCCTGCATGGCGCGGCCCATATCGGTGTCCAGCGTGAACTCCACGCTGGTCTGGGCCCGGCCCTCGAAGCTGCGTGACTGGATGCGTCGCACGCCGGCGATGGAGTTGATCATCTCCTCCAGCGGCTTGGCCACCTCACGCTCCACGGCCTCGGGGCTGGCGCCGGGGTAGCGCACATCGATCCAGGCGCCGGGCATGGAGATGTCGGGCATCTGCTCGACGCCCAGCTTGGCATAGGAGAACAGGCCCAGCACGCACAGGGCCACCATCACCATGGTGGCAAACACCGGGTGGCGGATCGAAACACGGGTCATCCACATGATGGCTTGCTCCGTCCGGTTTTACTGCTGGGCGCGCGCGGCGCCGCTGGCCGCGCTGGCCACGGCCGCGGCGGGGCGCCGCTCGGCCACCACCGAGGCCTTGCTGCCCTCGCGCAGATTGTCAAAACGTGCGGCCAGCACCTGGCTCTCGGGGCTCAGGCCCTGCAGCACCTCGACACGGCCCTCACGCGCATCGCGCCGGCCGGTGGTGATGATGCGGCGCACCAGGGCACCCTGCTCGATCAGCCAGACCTGCTCCTGGCCGGCATTGCTGCTCACCGCGGTCTGGGGCACGGTCAGGCGCTCGCGCTCATCGGGCAGCTCCACCCGCGCCACGGCGTACTGGCCGGCGCGGAACTGCTCCTTGGGATTGGCCAGCTCCAGGGTCACGCCGATGGAGCGGGTGCCCGGCTCGGCGGCCGGCGCGATGCGCGCGATATGGGCCTGCACCGGCTGCTCCACCCCCTCGATGCGCACCTGCACCGGCATGCCGGGCTGCAGGCGGCTCACATCATGCGTGCCCACCAGGCCGGCCAGCTCCAGCTTGGAGAGATCGACGATGGTCAGGATGGGCTGCTCGGCGGTGAGCTTCTCGCTGGGCAGGGCATGGCGCTTGTAGACCACGCCGTTGATCGGCGAGACCAGGGCCGCCTGGCGCAGGCCGACCTGGCTGGTGTCCAGCTGAGCCTTGGCCGCCAGCGCCTGCGCGCGTGCCGCCTCCAGGCTGGCGCGCGAGGTTTCCAGCGCGGTGGGCGCGATGAAGTTCTGCGCCGCCAGGCCCTCGTTGGCCTTGTGCTGGCGCTCGGCCTGGGCCAGCTGGGCGCGGGCCGATTCCACCGTGGCATGACGCTCGGCCACGCGGTAGCGCAGTTCCTCCAGATCGGCCTGGCCCAGGGCCTGGCCGGCGCGCACGCGACTGCCCTCGCCCACCGCCAGGCTCAGCAGGGTGCCGGCCGATTTGCTGCGCACGATCACCGTACCCGGCGCCACCAGGGGGCCGGAGAACTCGATCAGGCCCGGCATGGCCACCTGCTGGGGCCGCACCACCTCGGCCGGTCGAAACTCCAGCGCCGCCGCCTCGGGCTTGCCCGCACTCGCGCCCTTGCCGGGATCGCCCTTGGACGCCCAGACGGCCACGCCGGCCCCGCCAATCAGCACCAGGGCGGCCGTGCCGCCATAAAGCCACTGCTTGCGCATGGTCTCCCCCAATATCCGTCTGCTGTAAAAGTGACGGCAGTGTAGGAAGCGCCATCTTGGCACGGGGCTGCGCTGCGACGAAATGCAGAAAGCTGGGCACGACCTGCACAGCAGGGCGATGGCGACACCGCGCCTTCAGGCGGTCTTCAGCGAGAACTCAGACTTGATTCATGCAGGCGCATGCTGCGCCAGCAGCAGGCCGCGCCCAGCAGGCCCACGGCGCTGGCCGCCCAGAACACACTGGCGTAGCCGGCCTGCTGGGCCAGCCAGCCCCCGCCCAGGCCGCCCAGCACGCCCGAGAAGCCGTAGCCCAGCACCGAGTAGAGCGCCTGGCCGCGGCCGCGCAGCGGGCCGGGGAAGTAGCGGGTGATCAGGGCGATGCAGGCGGTGTGCTGCACCGCAAAGGTCAGGGCATGCAGGCTCTGAGCCAGCATCAGCAGGGCCAGGCTCTGGCCGAAGGCTGCGGTGATGGCAAAACGCAGCGCCGTCAGCAGGGCCGAGGCCAGCAGCCAGCGGTGCAGGCTGCCGCTCTCCAGCAGGCGGCCCTGAAAGGCGAACCAGGCGATCTCCACCACCACCGACACCGCCCACAGCAGGCCCACCATGCCCTTGCCATAGCCCAGCTCGCTCAGATAGAGGCTGAAGAAGACATAGAGGGCCGAATGCGCCAGCACCGTCATGAAGAGCCCGGCAAAGAACCAGGCCACTTCGGGCCGGCGCAGCACGGCCGCAATCGGCGCGCCGGCCTCGTGCGCGGCCACGGCCGTGCGCTGCACCGGCAGACGCCAGGCCGCCAGCACCACCAGGCCCAGCAGCACCAGGGTGGTGGCAGCGAAGGCGCGCAGGCCCAGCCACTGGTACCACCAGCCCGCCAGCACCACGCTGGCCAGAAAGCCCACCGAGCCCCAGACGCGCACCCGGCCATAGCGCCGTGCATCCATACGGCCCTCGGCATCGGTGATGCGCGCCGCCACCACCGCCTCGGTCAGAGGCACGATGGCGGCGTTGAAGAGGAACATCAGGAACACCGCCACGCCCAGGCTCAGGGGCGCGGGCGGCAGCACAAAGCCCAGGGCCGCGATGAAGCTGGCCAGGGCCGCCCAGCGGATGATCCAGACGCGCTGGCCGCTGCGGTCGGCCAGGGCGCCCCAGGCATAGGGCGCGAACAGCCGGGTCCAGCTCTGCAGCGAGACCAGCACGCCGATGGCAAAGACCGAGAGCCCCAGCTCCTTGTACCAGAGCGGGGCATAGGGATTGAAGCCGCCGATGGCCGCGAAATAGGCGCAGGACAGCAGCGCGCTGGCGCCCAGGGTGCTGCGCCCCGTGTCGGGCGCGCGCTCGCTCATCAGCGCTGGCCGGGAATGGGCGGCTGGCTCAGCTGCACATCACCGCACTGGGCGCGGTGGCGCAGCGCATGGTCCATCAGCACCAGGGCCAGCAAGGCCTCGGCAATGGGCGTGGCGCGTATGCCCACGCAGGGATCGTGGCGGCCGAAGGTTTCCACCTGGGTGGGCTGACCGGCACGGTCGATGGAGGCCTTGGCCGTGCGGATGGAGCTGGTGGGTTTGATGGCCACCGAAACGCGCAGATCCTGCCCGGTGGAGATGCCGCCCAGCACACCGCCGGCGTGGTTGCTGGCAAAGCCCTCGGGCGTGAGCTCGTCGCCGTGCTCGCTGCCGCGCTGGGCCACCACGCCAAAGCCGTCGCCGATCTCCACGCCCTTGGCGGCGTTGAGGCCCATCATGGCATAGGCGATGTCGGCATCCAGGCGGTCATAGAGCGGCTCGCCCAGGCCCACCGGCACGCCGGTGGCTTCCACGTAGATGCGGGCGCCGACCGAGTCGCCGGACTTGCGCAGCGCATCCATATAGGCTTCCAGCTCGGCCACCTTGCTGCTGCCCGCGGCGAAGAAGGGGTTGAGCCCGGTCTGGCTCCAGTCCTCGACGGGAATCTCGATCTCGCCCAGGGCCGTCATGCAGCCGCGGAACTCGGTGCCGTAGGCCGCCTTGAGCCATTTGCGCGCCACCGCACCGGCTGCCACCGTGGGCGCGGTCAGGCGGGCCGAGCTGCGGCCGCCACCGCGCGGGTCGCGGATGCCGTACTTGCGCCAGTAGGTGTAGTCGGCGTGGCCGGGGCGGAAGGTGTCGAGGATATTGCCGTAGTCCTTGCTGCGCTGGTCGGTGTTGCGGATCAGCAGGCAGATCGGCGCGCCGGTGGTCTGGCCCTCGTAGACGCCTGAGAGGATCTCTACCGCGTCGGCCTCCTTGCGCTGGGTCACATGGCGGCTGGTGCCAGGGCGGCGGCGGTCCAGCTCGGGCTGGATGTCGGCCTCGGAAAGTGCCAGGCCGGGCGGGCAGCCGTCGATCACGCAGCCAATGGCGGGCCCGTGGCTCTCGCCGAAATTGGTGACGCGGAACAGGGAACCGAAAGTGCTGCCTGACATGGGAATCCGTGGTTGCTGGGCTCGCCGATTCTACGAGCAGGCGCACAAAGCAAAGGCGGCCCGCAGGCCGCCTTGGGGCGTGGGCGCGGCGAGCGCCCTTCGCGACTCGTGGATCAGAGCTTGGGCTCGGGCGAAGGGTTTTCCTCCACCGGCCAGTCACGGATATAGGCCTTGAGCATGCGGTTCTCGAAGTCCTGGCTGTCCACCACGGCCTTGGCCACGTCGTAGAAGGAGATCACGCCCTGCAGGGTGCGGCCGTTGAGCACGGGCATGTAGCGCGCATGGCGGCCCAGCATCATGCGGCGCACTTCGTCGATCTCGGTCTCGGGTGTGCAGGTCAGGGGATGGTCGTCCATCACGCTGCGCACCAGGCTCGCGCCCACCGTTCCACTGTTCTTGACCACGGCCTGGATGACCTCACGGAAGGTGAGCATGCCCACCAGATCGCCGTGTTCCATCACGACCAGGGAGCCGATATCGAATTCGGCCATGGTGCTCACCGCCTCGGCCAGGGGCTGGTCGGGGGACACCGTGTACAGGGTGCCGCCCTTGACCCGCAGGATGTCGACGACTTTCATGCTGAGACTCCTTCCAAACTGGCGTCCAACATAGCACACAATCTCCGCATCAAATACATCGGAGACACCATGGCGGGCTACACCGACCCCGGCTTTGACACCTTGGCGCTACACGCGGGCGCCGCCCCCGACCCCGCCACCGGCGCGCGCGCCACGCCCCTGCATCTGAGCACCTCCTTTGTGTTTGAAAGCGCGGAGCACGCCGCCTCGCTCTTCAATATGGAGCGCGCCGGCCATGTCTACTCGCGCATCTCCAACCCCACCACCGCGGTCTTCGAGGAGCGCATGGCCGCGCTCGAGGGCGGTGTGGGCGCCATCGCCACGGCCAGCGGCCAGGCCGCCCTGCATCTGGCCATCGCCACCCTGGCCGGCGCGGGCTCGCACATCGTGGCCTCGGCCGCGCTCTACGGCGGCTCGCACAATCTGCTGCACTACACCCTGGCGCGCTTCGGCATCACCACCACCTTCGTGCGCCCCGGCGATCTGGACGCCTGGCGCGCCGCCATCCAGCCCAATACCAAGCTGCTCTTCGGCGAGAGCCTGGGCAACCCGGGCCTGGACGTGCTGGACATCCCGGCCGTGAGCGCCATCGCCCACGAGGCCGGCCTGCCCCTGCTGGTGGACGCCACGCTCACTACGCCCTATCTGCAGCGCCCCGTCGAGCTGGGGGCGGACCTGGTCTACCACTCGGCCACCAAATTCCTCTCGGGCCATGGCACCGTGGTGGGCGGCGTGCTGGTGGACGGCGGCCGCTTCGACTGGCAGGCCGCCCATGAGCGGCATGGCCGCTTCCCGGAACTCTGCGAGCCCTACCCCGGCTTCCATGGCATGGTCTTCGCCGAGGAGAGCACGGTGGGCGCCTTCCTGCTGCGCGCGCGGCGCGAGGGCCTGCGCGACTTCGGCGCCTGCCTGAGCCCGCACAGCGCCTGGCTGATCCTGCAGGGCATCGAGACCCTGCCCCTGCGCATGCAGCGCCATGTGGCCAATGCGCAGAAGGTGGCCGAGTTCCTGGCGGGCCAGGCCCAGGTCAGCCGCGTCGGCTACCCCGGCCTGGACAGCCATCCGGACCACGCCCTGGCACAGCGCCTGCTGCCGCGCGGCTGCGGCTCGGTCTTCAGCTTCGATCTGCAGGGCAGCCGCGAGCAGGGTCGCCGTTTCATCGAGGCACTGCAGCTCTTCTCCCACCTGGCCAATGTGGGCGACTGCCGTTCCCTGGTGATCCACCCGGCCAGCACCACGCATTTCCGCATGGACGACGCGGCCCTGGCCCAGGCCGGCATCGCGCCGGGCACCATCCGCCTGTCCATCGGTCTGGAGGATGCGGACGACCTGATCGCCGACCTCAAGCGCGCACTCAAGATCGCGGCCAAGTAAGCCCCAGGACCTCGCACGATGAAACTCACCGTCAACGGCCACGAGGCCTATGCCTACACCGGCGGCCGTCCGCTGGACACCACCCTGCCCTGCCTGGTCTTGCTGCACGGCGCCCTCAACGACCACAGCGTCTGGACCCTGCTGGCGCGCTGGTTCGCCCACCATGGCCATGCGGTGTTGGCGCCCGATCTGCCCGGCCATGGCCGCAGCGCCGGCCGGCCGCTGGCGAGCGTGGAGGCCCTGGGCGCCTGGGTCTGGCAGCTGCTGGACGCCGCCGGCTTTGCGCCCGATGCCCAGGCCGCCCTGGTGGGCCACAGCATGGGCTCCCTGATCGCGCTGGAGGCCGCGGCCCAGGCGCCGCAGCGCGCCCGCGCCCTGGGCCTGGTGGCCACGGCCTTCCCGATGAAGGTCTCGGAACAGCTGCTCGGCACCGCCCGCGAGCAACCCGGGCGCGCCATCGCCATGGTCAACACCTTCTCCTTCGGCGGCATCGCGGCCAAGCCCTCCTACCCCGGCCCGGGCGCCTGGCTGCAGGGCGGGGAGCTGGCGCTCAAGCACCGGATCCAGTCGCGTCAGAGGGGGCTCAATCTCTTCGAGCACGACTTCAGGCTGTGTGACAGCTACGCCCGCGGCCTGGAGGCCGCCGCCCAGGTGCGCTGTCCCACCCAGCTGATCCTGGGCGAGCGCGACCAGATGACGGCGCCCAAGCAGACCACCGCGCTGCAGGCCGCCTTCAGCGCCGTGCCCCGGGTGCAGCGCCTGAATGCCGGCCACTCCCTGATGGCCGAGGCGCCGGACGCCATGCTGCGCGCCCTGCGCGAGCTGCTGGGCGCCTGAGCGCCGGGGCCGCTACCAGCGGCAACCCTTGTCGCTGCCCGCGCCCAGCACCAGGGGCACGGCGGCGAGCAGGCCCTTGTCGGCATGGGCCTCGCGGCAGTCCTTGCGGGCCGCATCCTCGATGCCTTGCTGCAGCTTGTTCTTGCGCTCGGGCGGATGCGGCATCAGCTGCAACACGCCACGCGACTCGCGGCCCGCGGTCTCGCCGCCGCGCGGCAGGCTCAGATTGAGTTTGGGCGCGGGGGCGCTGGCCGCGGCCGAGGGCGGCGTGGCCACATCCTGGCCGAGCCGGGGCCCGGCATCCGGCGCACCGATGAGGGGGGGCGGCGGCACGGCCGGCAGCAGGGCCGGCGCGGCCGGGGCCCTGGGCAGGGCCTCATTCGGGGTCGGGGCCGTGCTGCCGCTGCCGCTGCTCAGCGGGGCCAGCGGCGCGCTGGCCCGCTGCAGGCTGCTGCTGGCCGTGCCCGTGGCCGGCAGCTGCTGCAGACGCGGCTCGGGCAGGCTGGGGGCGGCCGGGGCCGGACTCAGCAGTTCGGGCGCGCTGGCGGCCGCGGCGGCCGGACTGAGCGGGGCCAGGCGCTCGGCCGGCTCAGGCAATGCACTGCGGCCCACCGGGGCGGCCAGGCTGCGCGTGACCGGCTCGGGCAAGGCAGGCAGTTCGGCCGCGGGCAGCGGGCTCAGGCTGGGCGCCGCCGCGGCCGGCAGGGATTCGCGCGCCAGGGGGGCGGGCGCGAGCTGGGGCAGGCGCGGAGCACGGGGGGCGGGTGGCAGGGCCTCACTCGCGAGCTCAGGCGCGAGTGCCAGGCCGGCCGCCGGCACGGTGCCCGGGCGCTCGCTGGGCGCGGCGGGCGCCGTCAGCTCTCGCAGGACCTGGGGCGGCAGGCTCGGGGCCTCGGGCAGCTTCTGCAGGGGCTCGGGGCTTGTCGCCTCAGCGCCCGGCACCGGTTCGGGCCGCGGCAGCTGGGGCGCCGAGGTCTCACCTTCCAGCCGCTGGCCGGTCTGCTCATTCCAGAGGCCTTCGCGGGCGGCGCCAAGTGTGGGCGGCAAGGCCCGGGCCTCGTCCTCACGCCGCACCTGGCCGCCGACGCGCTCGCCACGGGCCCGACCCACGGGGCCCTGGGCCTGGCGCGGTGTCTCGGGCGGGGCAGCCCGCGGCGGGCCGGGGCGCGGATCGCTGGGCTCGCCGCTGCGCAGGCGCACGCTCAGCGATCCCCAGACGCCCTCCCCCGGCCTGGCGCTGCCGCCCGGGGCATTGCCCACCAGCAGCACCAGCCAGAGATGCAGCAGCAGGGCCAGCAGCAGGGCGCGGCCGAGCTGCGGATCGCGGCTCAGGGCCGAGGGCAAGGGGATGAGCGGCCCGCCCCAGGAGGGGCGGGGCCAGTTCAGAGCGAAGGACACGGCGCGCAGTGTCGCCCAGCGGCTTGCTGCACCGCAACCGGCAGCGTGGCCGGAGTTTCACCAATGAACGGTGACGCGCACGGATCAAGCGGCCAGCTGCGGCCGCCGCTGGATGGATCAGGCGGCCAGCTGCGGCCGCAGCTGGGTAAGCATGTCCTGCGCCATGGCGGCCAGGTCGTACTCCAGCTTCCAGCCCCAGTCGGCCTGGGCCACGCGGTCGTCGATGCGCTGGGGCCAGCTGGCGGCGATGGCCTGGCGGAAGTCGGGCGCGTAGTCGATCTGGAAGTCCGGGATGTGCTTCTTGATCTCGGCCGCGATCTCGGCGGGGGTGAAGCTCACACCGGCCAGGTTGTAGCTGCCGCGCTGGGTGATGGCCTCGGCCGGGGCCTCCATCAGCTCGATCGTGGCGCGCAGCGCATCGGGCATGTACATCATGGGCAAGGCCTGACCCTGCTCCAGGAAGCAGGTGTAGCGGCCGGCCTTGAGCGCGCCGTGGAAGATGTCGATGGCGTAGTCCGTGGTGCCGCCGCCGGGCGGGGTCTTGTAGCTGATCAGGCCCGGGTAGCGCAGGCTGCGCACGTCCACGCCGTGCTTGGCGTGGTACCAGGCGCACCAGCGCTCGCCGGCCAGCTTGGAGATGCCATAGATGGTGGTGGGATCCATCACCGTGGTCTGGGGCGTGTCCAGGGCGGGCGTGCTGGGGCCGAAGGCCGCGATGGAGCTGGGCCAGAAGATCTTGTCCAGCTTCTGGGTGCGGGCCAGCTCCAGCACATTGAGCAGGCCCTTCATGTTCAGGTCCCAGGCCCACATCGGGTGCTGCTCGCCGGTGGCGGAGAGTGCAGCGGCCAGGTGGTAGATCTGGGTGATGCCATGGCGCTTGACCACCGCGGCCAGGGCGGCGGCGTCGGTCACGTCCAGCATCTCGTGGCGCAGGGCCGGCACGCGGCCCTCAGGGGCCACATCGCTGGTGATGACGTTGTCATTGCCGTGGCGCTGGGCGAGCTCCACCGCCAGCTCGCTGCCGATCTGGCCGTTGGCGCCGATGATCAGGATCTTGGTCGTCATGGTCGTTCTGTGTACTGCTGGTGGGTTTACTGGATCAGGCCCAGCTCGCAGCCGGCCTGGGCGAAGGCGGCCACCGCCTTCTCGAGATGCTCGCGCTCATGCACGGCCGAGAGCTGCACGCGGATGCGCGCCTGGCCCTTGGGCACCACGGGATAGAAGAAGCCCACGGCATAGACGCCCAGCTCCAGGATGCGGGCACTGAGCTTCTGGGCCATCACCGCGTCGTAGACCATGATGGGCACGATGGGGTGGGTGCCGGGCTTGATCTCGAAGCCGGCGGCCTGGATGGCCTCGCGGAAGTAGGCGGTGTTGGCCTCCAGCTTGTCGCGCAGGGCGGTGGAGGCTTCCAGGATGTCCAGCACCGCGATGGAGGCGCCCACGATGCTGGGCGCCACGGTGTTGGAGAAGAGATAGGGCCGCGAGCGCTGGCGCAGCCATTCCACCACCTCGCGCTTGCCCGACGTATAGCCGCCCGAAGCACCGCCAAGCGCCTTGCCGAGCGTGCCGGTGATGATGTCGACCCGGCCCTCCACGCCGCAATGCTCGGCCGATCCACGGCCGTGCCTGCCGACGAAGCCGACGGCATGGCTGTCGTCCACCATGACCATCGCGCCGTATTTTTCCGCAAGATCGCAGACGCCCTGAAGGTTGGCGATGATGCCGTCCATCGAGAAGACGCCGTCCGTCGCGATCATCTTGAAGCGGCTGCCCTCGGCCTTCTTCAGCTCCTCCTCCAGCGCCGCCATGTCGTTGTTGGCATAGCGGAAGCGTTTCGCCTTGGAGAGCCGCACGCCGTCGATGATCGAGGCATGGTTCAGCGCATCGGAAATGATGGCGTCCTCCTCCCCGAGCAGGGTCTCGAAGAGACCGCCATTGGCATCGAAGCAGGACGAATAGAGGATCGTGTCTTCCAGTCCGAGGAAGCTGGAGATGCGCGCTTCAAGCTGCTTGTGTTCCTCCTGCGTGCCGCAGATGAAGCGCACGCTGGACAGGCCATAGCCATGGGTGCGCAGGGCCTCGTGGGCGGCCTCAATGACCTGGGGGTGGGAGGACAGGCCCAGGTAGTTGTTGGCGCAGAGATTGATCACCTCGCGGCCATCGGCCGTGCGCACCACCGCGCCCTGGGGGCTGCTGATGATGCGCTCGCTCTTGTACAGGCCCGCCTCGCGGATGCCGGCCAATTCGGTCTGCAGATGGGCGTAAAAGTCTTGGGCGCTGGCGCTCATGCTGGGCTCTCCTGGTGCACAATTCACTAAACAGAACGTGGTTCGATATATCGAACTTTCGTGCAGTATCTGAGAATTGCTTTTCAAGGTCAAGCATGTCCGCCAACCTGTCCGAGTCGCTGGAGCCGCCCAAGGTCGGTGCCACCCTGCAGAACCTGCGCCAGGCCCAGGGCCTGTCGCTGGACGAGCTCTCGCGCCGTGCGGGCGTGTCCAAGTCCATGCTCTCGCAGATCGAGCGCAACCAGGCCAACCCGACGGTGGCCGTGGTCTGGCGCCTGGCCAATGCGCTGCGGGTGGAGCTCTCGGAGCTGCTCAGCGGCGAGCGCCCGGCGGCGCCGGCCATCGAGACCGTGGCCGCACACGCCACGCCCAGCCTGGCCAGCCCGGACGGGCTGTGCACCCTGCGCATCCTGGGGCCGATTGATCTGGCCGGCCAGTTCGAGTGGTACGAGCTGACGGTGCAGCCCGGCGGCGCCCTGGAGTCGGCCGCGCATGAGCCGGGCTCGCGCGAGCACCTCTCGGTGCTGGGCGGTGAGCTGGAGGTGAGCGCGGGCGGCCTGAAGCAGACGCTCAAGAGCGGCGAGACCGCGCGCTATGCGGTGGACGGGCCGCATGCCATCCGCAACCGCAGCGCGGACCCGGCCACGGCCCTACTCGTGGTGCTCCACCCCTAGCAGATCCACCAGGGTGCAGCGGGCCCAGTCGCCACGCTGCCACAGCGGGCTCAGACTGCCGCCGCGCCGCGCCAGCAGCTGCTGCAGCAGGGGCGCGGCCAGGGTCTGGGCCGGCTCGCACAGCAGCACCAGGCGCTGCTCGCCCGCCTCTTCCAGGCGGCCCAGCCAATCAAGCGCCAGCAAGGCATCCAGCGAGGGCTCCAGCTGCAGCGGGTCCACCCGCAGACGCTGGGCCAGGCTCTGGGCCGAGAGCCCGGGCTCGCCGCGCTGGCGCGCCCGCCACAGGGCGCGCACCGCCTCCAGCGCCAGCTCCAGACCCAGGCCCGGGCTCTCGGGCCGGCGCAGCATGCGGCCGCTGAGCGCCGGCAGATTGGCCGCGATCAGGGCACCCACCAGCATGATCACCCAGCCCAGATAGAGCCAGACCAGGAAGATGGGCACGGCGGCAAAGGCGCCGTAGAGCGTGGAATAGGTCGGCACCTGCTTGACGTACCAGGCCAGCAGGGACTTGGCCACATCAAAGGCCAGGGCCACGAAGAGCCCGCCGGCCAGGGCGTGGCGCCAGCGCACATGGGTGTTGGGCACGTAGTGGAAAAGCCCCGCCACCGCCACCCACAGCACCAGCAGCTCCACCAGGCGGAAGAGCAGGCGCAGGTCACCGGACATATCGCTCATCAGGCCCTTGCCGGCCGAGATGGCATAGCCCGTGAGCGTGAGGCTGCCGCCCAGCAGCAGGGGGCCCAGGGTCAGCGCCGCCCAGTAGACCAGCACCCGCTGCACCATGGGCCGCGGGCGCTTGACCCGCCAGATGGTGTTGAGCGTGCGGTCGATGGTGAACATCAGGGCCAGGGCCGTGCCACCCAGCACCACCAGGCCGGCCAGACCCAGGCGGTTGGCCTTGGCGGCAAACTGGGTCAGCGCGCCCAGCACCGGCTTGGCGATATTGGGCGGGATCAGGCTCTTCAGGAAGTACTGCTCCAGCGACTGCTGAAAGCTGGCAAAGATGGGAAAGGCGGTGAACAGGGCCAGGGCCACGGTGAGCAGGGGTACCAGCGAGATCAGGGTGGTGAAGGTAAGGCTGCCCGCGGTCTGGCCCAGCCGGGCCTCGGCAAAACGCAGGCGCAGGGTCTGCAGGGTGGCAAGCCAGGGCCAGTGCAGCAGACGCTCGCGCAGGCGGCGGCGCAGCGGGCCGGTAGAGAAATTGGAAACCGTCATGCTGGCTATGATGCCAGCCATGTCCAGCGCGCCTCCCCCGCCCTCCCCCCAAGCCCGTGCCGAGAGCGCCTCGGCCAGCCCCTCAAACAACACCCCGACGGCCGCCAGCCTGCGCAGCCAGGCCACACCGCAGGAGCGCTTCAGCCGCAATCTGGCCCTGCTGAGCCTGATCGCCCTGGCCCTGCTCTGCCTGGCCTGGGAGCTGTGGCTGGCGCCCACGGGCCGCGGCACCCTGGCCATCAAGGCCCTGCCCCTGCTGATCCCCATCCTGGGCCTGTGGCGCTACCGGCTCTACACCTTCCGCTGGCTGAGCCTGATGATCTGGCTCTACGCCGCCGAAGGCGCGCTGCGCGCCAGCAGCGACCGTGGGCCCTCGGTGGTCCTGGCCTGGCTGGAGCTGCTGCTGGCCGGCCTGATCTTCAGCGCCTGCGCCCTGCATGTGCGCCAGCGCCTGGCCGCGGCCAAGCGGGAAGCCTCGGCATGAGCGCGGCCTTTCTGGACGCGCTGCGCGCGCTGCTGGGCCCCAGCCAGGTGCTGGAGGGGGCGGACGCCGCGCCCTTCGAACGCGACTGGCGCAAGCGCTACCAGGGCCGTGCCCTGGCCGTGGCGCGCCCCGGCAGCACGGCCGAGGTGGCGGCTCTCGTCAAGCTCTGCGCAGCGCATGGTGTGGGTCTGATCCCCCAGGGCGGCAACACCGGCCTGGTGGGCGGCTCCACGCCCGACGAGAGCGGCCGCCAGCTGCTGCTGAGCCTGGCCCGCATGAACCGCGTGCGCGAGCTGGATGCCGCCAATCTCACACTCACGGTGGAGGCCGGCTGCGTGCTGCAGGCGGTGCAGGAAGCCGCAGCCGCGCGGGACCTGCTCTTTCCCCTGAGCCTGGGCTCGGAGGGCAGCTGCACCATCGGCGGCAATCTGGCCAGCAATGCCGGTGGCACCCAGGTGCTGCGCTATGGCAATGCCCGTGAGCTCTGCCTGGGCCTGGAGGTGGTGACGGCCCAGGGCGAGGTCTGGGACGGGCTCTCGGGCCTGCGCAAGAACAACACCGGCTACGACCTGCGCGATCTCTTCGTGGGCAGCGAGGGCACGCTGGGCATCATCACGGCGGCCACGCTCAAGCTCTATCCGCGCCCACTGGCGCAGATGACGGCCCTGGCCGCCTGTGACAGCCTGGAGTCTGCCGTGGCCCTGCTGGGCCTGGCCCAGGCCCGCGCTGGCTCGGGGCTCACGGGCTTCGAGGTGATGAACGCCTTCTCGCTGTCCCTGGTGCGGCGCCACTTCCCGCAGCTGACCCAGCCCCTGCCGGCCGCGCCCTGGACGGTGCTGCTGGAGCTCTCCGACAGCGAGAGCGAGGCCCATGCCCGCGCCCTGTTCGAAGGCCTGCTGGAGCAGGCCCTGGAGCGCGGTTTGATCCTGGACGCGGCGGTGGCGGAGAGCCTGGAGCAGAGCCAGGCCCTGTGGCATCTGCGCGAGTCCATCCCGCTGGCGCAGAGCGAGGAAGGGCTGAACATCAAGCACGACATCGCCCTGCCCGTCTCGCGCATCCCGGCTTTCGTGGCCAGCACCGATGCGGCCCTGCAGCGCGCCTTCCCCGGCGTGCGCCTGGTGGACTTCGGCCATCTGGGCGATGGCAATCTGCACTACAACGTGCAGGCACCCGAGGGGCAAGATCCGGCCCTGTTCCTGCGCGAGCAGGAGCCCGCGGTGAACGCCCTGGTGTTCGACGCGGTGCAGGCCCATGGCGGCAGCATCTCGGCCGAGCACGGCATCGGCCGGCTCAAGCGCGAGGAGCTCGCCCGCCGCGGCCATCCGGTAGGCCTGCAGCTGATGCGCGCCATCAAGACAGCGCTGGACCCGCAGGGCCTGCTGAACCCCGGGCGTCTGCTCTGAGCTTTGGCGGTCGAGCCGTCGAAGCGCCGGGACACGGGCAGGCCCATCGGCTTCGTGTCCCCCGGGTCGCTGCGCGCCCCTCCTCCTTGACCTGCGCCGCTGGGCCTACCCGTATCCCGACGCCGGCGCCTTAGGACGTCTGCGCAAGAGAGCCGCCTCACTTCAGCACGCGAGGGCGGGCAGGCCTGATGCGGAGGTCAAGGAGGAGGCCGCGCAGCGGCCGGGGGACACGCAGCAGCAGGCCTGCCCGCACTCGCGTGCTCCCGCCCGGCGATCGCAGGCCAAAGAAAAAGCCGCCCCGGGGGGCGGCTTCACAAGCGGCTTGATCTAGCAAACTCAGTCCGCCCCCTGCGGCAGGGCCGAAGCCCCGCCACGGCGGCGCTGCAGCCAGCGCCAGGTGCCGCGCAGCAGGCGGAAGACGAAGCGCAGCAGGGTCAGGAAGGCGATCAGCTCCAGGCCGCAGAGCAGCGCCGAGACCGCGGTGTTCCAGCGGGCCTCGCGGCGCAAAAACTTCTCGCGCAGATGGTCGCGCATGATCTCGATGCTGTCGTAGAAGCTCGGCACCATCAGCAGGGTCAGGAAGGTAGAGGTGATGGTGCCGCCGATGATGGCCACGGCCATGGGACGGTAGAACTCGCCGCCCTCGCCCACCCCGATGGCCACCGGCAGCATGCCGGCGATCAGCGCGAAGGTGGTCATCAGGATGGGGCGAAAGCGCTGCCGGCCCGCGTGCATCAGCGCCTCCTCGCGGGGCACGCCCTTGGCCTCTTCCTGGCGTGCTGCGTCCAGCAGCAGGATGGCGTTCTTGGCCACCAGGCCCGCCAGCATGATGATGCCGATGAAGCTCATCAGGTTCAGCGTGCCCTTGGTCAGCAGCAGGGCCACGACCACACCGATCAGGGACAGGGGCTGCGAGAGCATCACGCCCAGGGGCGCGGTGAAGCTGCCGAACTGCATCACCAGGATCAGGTACATCAGGCCGATGCCCGAGATCAGGGCCACCAGCATGGCGCCGAAGACCTCTTCCTGGTCCTTGGAGGCGCCGGCCAGCTTGATGCCATAGCCCTCGGGGAAGTTGATGGCCTTGGCCAGCTTCATGGCGTCGGCCGTGACCTCGCCGGGCGAGCGGCCCTGGGCATTGGCCGAGACGGCGATCATGCGCTTGCCATCGGCGTGCTGGATCTTGGACGGGCCCTTGCCCATGGTGACCGTGGCGATCTGCTCCAGCGGCACCATCATGCCGCTGCCGGCCACGGTGATGGGCAGGCGCTCGATATTGCCGGCCTCGACCCGGTCCTCCGGGGCCAGGCGCACGGCCACATCGCGGGTCTCGCCGCTGGGGTCCACCCAGTCGCCCACCTCCACGCCGGCAAAGGCCACGCGCAGGGCGGTGGCGGTGTCGCCCACCGAGATGCCCATGGCATTGGCCAGGCCCCGGTTGAGCTCGATCTGCAACTCGTCCTGCGGGTCCTGCTCGGACAGGCCCACGTCCACCGCGCCTGGCACCTGGCGCAGCTTGGCCATGTAGTCGTTGGTGATCTCCAGCAGCTTGCGCGAGTCGGTGCCGTAGAAGCGGATCTGCACCGGCTTCTGCGCGCCGTTGTTCAGGTCTTCCAGCACCACATACTCGGCGCCCACCAGGGCGGAGACGCGCTCGCGCAGGTCCTGGGCGATCTGGCCGGCACTACGCTTGCGCTCGGTGCTCTTGCCCAGGTCCACATAGATGCGGCCGCCGCTCACGTTCACATAGCTGTTGGTGGCGCGGGTCTCGGGAATCTCGCGCGCCAGCTTGGCGGCGGCCTCCATCTTGAGCTTGGCGTATTCCAGGCTGGAGCTGGCGGGCGTGCGCACCTCCACGGCGATGGTGCCGAAGTCCGAGGACGGCAGGAAGCTCGAGCCGCCGAACTTGGCCTGCAGGGCAATCGCCACCACAAAGCTGGCCACCGCGAAGAAGGCCATCCAGCGACGGTGATGCAGAGCCCAGGCGATGACGCGGCCGTAGCGGTCGGCCTGGTGATCGAACCAGGTGTTGAAGCGCTGCAGCAAGGCCGAGATGCCCTTCTTGGGCGCCTCGTGATGGCCCGGGGGATCGCCCCAGAAGGCCGAGAGCATGGGGTCCAGGGTGAAGGAGATGAAGAGCGAGACCAGGACCGAGGCCACCACGGTCAGGCCGAAGGGACGGAACCACTCGCCCGAGACTCCGGGCATGAAGGCCACCGGCACGAAGACCGCCACGATGGAGAAGGTGGTGGCCGCCACGGCCAGGCCGATCTCGGCCGTGCCCTTGAGTGCCGCCGTCACCCGGTCGGCACCCCGCTCCATATGGCGCACGATGTTCTCGCGCACCACGATGGCGTCGTCGATCAGCACGCCGATGGCCAGGGACAGGCCCAGCAGGCTCATGAAGTTGAGCGTGAAGCCGCACAGCCACACGGCGATGAAGGCCGCGATCACCGAGGTGGGCAGGGACAGGGCCGTGATCAGGGTGGAGCGCCAGCTATTCAGGAAGACATAGACCACCAGAATGGTCAGGCCGGCGCCGAAGACCAGGGCGTGGATCACATTGTTGAGGCTGTTCTGTGCGTCCTTGCCGCCGTCCTGCGTGACCTCCAGCTTGGTGCCCTTGGGCAGGGTCTTGTTGATGTCCTCGACCAGCTTGCGGATCTCGTTGGCCACGGTCACCGTGGACGCGTCGCGCGAGCGGGTGACGGACAGACCGACATTCGGATGGCCGTTGCGCACGCTCACGCTGGTGCGCTCGGCAAAGCCGTCGCGGATGCTGGCCACCTGGCCCAGGCGCACCCGCTGCTCGCCGATGCGCTTGACCACGATCTGCTCGAACTCGGCCGGCGACTCGATGCGGCCCAGCAGGCGGATGCTCTGGTCCTCCAGCGTGCCGCGCACCTTGCCCACCGGGGCCGTGGTGTTCTGGGCGCGCAGGGCGTTCACCACCTCGGTGACCGAGATATTGAACTCGCGCAGCTTCTGCGCATGCAGCAGCACCGAGAGCTCACGGGTGAGCGAACCATTGACCGTGACGGTGGAGACGCCGGCAATGCCGCGCAAGCGATCCGAGAGCTGATCCTCGGCCAGGCGCGAGATCTCGGCATGGCTCTGGCTGTCGGAGGACAGGGCCAGCTGCATGATGGGCTCGGCCGCCGGGTCGATGCGCTGCAGCACCGGCTCGCGCATCTCGGTGGGCAGCTTGTGTCGCACCGCACCGATGGCGTTGCGCACCTCGTCGGCCGCCTCGATCATGTTCTTGTTGAACTTGAAGATCAGCACCAGCTGGGCATTGCCCTCGTTGGCCGAGGAACGCACCTCGTCCACCCCCGAGATGCTCTGCAGCGACTTCTCGATCCGGTTGATGATCTCGCGCTCGGTGGTCTCGGGCGAGGCGCCCGGGTAGTTGATGTTCACCACCAGCACCGGCTGCTGCACGTCGGGGATCTGGTTGACGCGCAGCTTCTTGAGCGCCAGCAGGCCCAGGGCCATCAGCGCGATGATGATCACGATGGTCGCGATCGGTTTCTTGACACTGAAGTTGGAGAGCAGCATGGCGGATCAGCCTCCCTGCCGCGCAGCGGAAGCGGCGCTGGCGGGCGCGCTGGCCTTGGCCAGCTGCACCGGCCGGCCGTCGGAGAGTGCGGCATTGAGGTGGCGCAGCACCTGCTCGCCCTGCTTGAGTCCGCCGATCACGCGGTACAGGCCCAGGCGCTCGTCGCGCTCAGCCAGCTTGACCGCCTGCTTGACCAGCTTGTTGTCGCGCAGCAGCCAGACATAGGTCTGGTCGCCCTCGCGCTGGATGGCGCTGTCGGCCAGCATCAGCGCGCTCACGCTCTGGCTGTTCACCCGGCCCTCGGCATAGAGACCGGCCACGCCCGGCTGCTGCTCGCCGGCAAAGCTCACCAGCACCTCCACCTGGCGGGTGGTGGCATTGGCGGCCGGCGCGATGCGCTTGACCTGGCCCTGGAAGTCGGCCTGGGGATAGCCGTTGACCTTGAAGAACACGGTCTGGCCCAGCTGCAGCTCGGACATGCGGTCGGCCGACACCAGGCCCTCGAAGCGCATGCTGCTGGGGTCGATCACCTTGACCAGCTCCTTGCCGACCTGGGCCGTGTCGCCGGGCGAGACCTTGCGGTCGGAGACGATGCCGTCGAAGGGCGCGCGGGCCTCGGTGCGCTGCAGCTGCTGGCGGGCCGTGGCCACGCGGGCCTTGGCCGCCACCAGTTCGCTCTGGGCGTTGTTGCGACGGACCTCGGAGTCCTCCATGGCCTGCAGGGAGCTCATGCCCTGGGCCTGCAGGGTCTTCATGCGCTGGAACTGGCGCTCGGCCTGCTCGAAGCTCTGGCCGGCGGCACGCGCCGCCTCCTCGGCGGAGGACAGGGTTTCGCGCAGCGCGCTGTCGTCCAGGCGCACCAGCAGGTCGCCGCGCTTCACGCGCTCGCCGTTCTCCTTGTAGACCTGCAGCACCACGGCCTGCACCTCGGCGCGCAGATCGGCACGCTTCTCGGGCTGGATGGAACCGGTGATCACCGGCCCGCTGGCATAGCTGGACAGGCCCAGGGTCAGCACATCCTCGGGCGAGACCTGCAGGGGCTTGAGCGCCACGGCGCTGGCGGCCCGGGCCTCCCCGGCGCCCGAGGGCTGGTCCGACGGCTTGCCACAGGCGGCAAGAACGGTGGCGACAGCGAGAACAAGCAAGCGTGGGCGCAGCGGCATCGGAGCTCCGGAGTTCGTGTTATCAGAATCCGGGCATCTTGCCATGCGGCTCTCAGCCGCGACAGCGGGCTTGCGACGAACGCAAAGCTGGCGCCGCTGAGCCGCAGAAATCGGGGATGAGTGGCGGTGCCCGACACGGGCCGCGGCGAGGGCCGCAACGGTTACGCCGTATTACGGCGCCAAGGCGCCGCAACGCGCCCTACTGCAGGGGATTCTTCAGCGCCTCGGGCAGAGCGATCAGCTCGATGCCCTCGTCCACCAGGGCCAGCGCGTCCTCGCGGCTGGCGCGTCCGCGGATGGCGCGCTCCTCGGCCTCGCCGTAATGCATGCGGCGGGCCTCCTCGGCAAAGCGCTCGCCCACGTCCTCGGTCTTGGCCATCACCTGGCGCAGGGCCTGGAGCGCGGCCTGCTGCAGTCGGCTCACGGTGGCGGCTTCGGGGCTCGGCTCGCCCTGCTCCGCCGTCGGGCCAGGGGCGGCTTGATGGCGCTGCCGGACGACTTCTCCTGGCGCAGATGGGCCACATTCAGGCGCGGCGCACTGGGCAGGCGCTGCACCTCGGCACTGGCGCAGACCGGGCAGCTGACCAGGCCACGGGTTTGCTGGGACTCGAAGTCCTGCGCCGAGCCAAACCAGCCTTCGAAGCGGTGACCCTGGGCGCAGCCAAGATTCAGGACGAGCATGATGGCGTAAATTGTGACCCGGCTCGCCTCAGGCTGCAGGCTGCCAGTCCAATACCCATTCGCCGGCCTGCCAGCGCGACAGCCAGAGCATGCCGATCAGGGTCTTGGCATCGGTCAGCTCACCGCGCGCAGCCAGCTGGTCCAGCTCGGCCGGCGAGTGCATCACCAGGTCCAGGAACTCGCCTTCGTCGAGCTGACGCTCGCCGGCCACCAGGCCGCGGGCAAAGAAGATCTCGATGCCTTCGTCCGAATAGGCAATGGCGTTGTGCAGCACGCCGGCATGGGCCCACTCGGCCGCACGGTAGCCGGTTTCCTCCAGCAGTTCGCGCTGGGCGCAGGCCAGTTTGTCCTCGCCCGGGTCCAGCTTGCCGGCCGGAAACTCCAGCATCACCCGCTCCATGGGGTAGCGGTACTGGCGCTCCAAGAGCAGGCGGCCATCGTCCAGCAAGGGCACGATCATCACCGCGCCGGGGTGGCGGATGAACTCGCGCGCCGACTCACGACCGTCCGGCAGGCGGATGCGGTCGCGGCTGACCTTGAGGAAATGCCCCTCGTAGACCAGGCGGGACTCGAGGGTGGTTTCGCGCAGATGCGCGTCGTCGTGCGCCGGGCTCAACTCAGCCATGGCGATGACGCCGCAGATAGCGCCAGACAAAGCCCGGGAAGGCCAGGGTCAGGAAGAGGCACAGGCCGGCCGCGTAGAACTCCCAGCCCTGGGGATGGCGCTGGCCCACGCGGGCCTCCAGCGCAAAACCCAGGCCCAGGCACAGCAGGGCCAGCAGGGCCAGCTCGGCCAGGCGCCAGCCCAGGCTCTTGGGACTCAGGCGCGGACCGAAGAAGAAAAGCCGTTCGGTGAAGAACGGCGCATTGGCCGCGGCCAGGGCCGCGAGCAACACCAGCCAGACGGCGGCGGACTGATCCATCCGCCGGGACTCAGGCGGCCAGCAGCTTGACCACAGCCTGGGCACACCAGGCCATCAGGCCGCCGGGCAGCAGGCCGAAGACCAGCACGGCCAGGCCGTTCAGCGAGAGCACGGCACGCACATCACCGGGGGCGCCGATGGGAGCGGTGTCGCTGGCCTCGTCGAACCACATGACCTTGATGACGCGCAGGTAGTAGTAGGCGCCCACCAGGGACAGCAGCACCGCCACCACAGCCAGACCGATGTAGAACGGCACATTGGTCGCCACCATGGCCTGCAGCACCGACAGCTTGGCGTAGAAGCCGGCCGTGGGCGGGATGCCTGCCAGGGACAGCATGAAGATGGTCATGACCAGGGCGTACCAGGGGCTGCGCTTGGCGAGACCCGCCAGGTCCTTGATCTCCTCGGCCTCATGTCCCTGACGCGAGAGCAGCAGGATCATGCCGAAGCTGCCCAGGGTGGTCAGCACATAGGTCAGCACATAGAACAGCGCGGAGCTGTAGGCATTGGCGGTGAGGTCGCGGCTGTCGCCCACCACGCCCGAGGCCAGGCCCAGCAGCATGAAGCCCATCTGCGCAATGGTGGAGTAGGCCAGCATGCGCTTGAGGTTGGTCTGGGCGATGGCGGCCAGGTTGCCGACCACCAGGGAGACCACGGCCAGCACCAGCAGCATCTGCTGCCAGTCCACGGCCAGACCCAGCATGCCTTCCACCAGCAGGCGGATGGTGATGGCAAACGAAGCCAGCTTGGGCGCGGCGCCCAGCAGCAGGGTCATGGGCGTGGGGGCGCCCTGATAGACGTCCGGCACCCACATATGGAAGGGTGCAGCGCCCAGCTTGAAGGCCAGGCCGGCCACCACGAAAACCACACCGAAGACCAGCACGGACTTGTTGGGCGCGCCGGTGGCGATGACCTCGAAGACGCGCGGGATGCTCAGCGAGCCGGTGGCACCGTACATCATGGACAGGCCATAGAGCAGGAAGCCGCTGGCCAGGGCGCCCAGCACGAAGTACTTCATGGCCGCCTCGGTGGAGCCGGCATGGTCACGACGCAGGGCCACCAGGGCGTAGAGCGAGAGGCTCATCAGTTCCAGGCCAAGGTAGATGACCAGGAAATTGTTGGCCTGCAGCATGATCATGATGCCCAGCAGGGACAGCAGGGACAGCGTGAAGAGCTCGCCCTTCAGGATGTCGCGCACGCCAGCGTAGGGACGGGCATAGACCAGGGTCACGAAGGTGGCCACGCAGGCGAAGAAGCCCAGCAGATGGCCCATGGGATCGGAGACGATCATGCCTTGCATGCCGGTCTCGATGCGCCCTTCGTTGAAGTAGCTCAGGTGCATGGCCCCCACGACCACCAGGGTCAGCTGGGTCAGCCAGTAGGTGGGGCGGCGCTGCTCGTCGGTGACGAAGAGGTCGACCATGGCCACAAGGCAGGCCATGACCAGCAGCAGGATTTCGGGATAGACCGAGAGCCAGTTCATAGAGTTCATGGTTGTTGGCCTCTCAGCTTAGGGAGCGACCAGCTTGGACTGGGCCACGTGCTTGAGCAGCTCGGTGACCGAGACATGCATCACGTCGGTGAAGGGCTTGGGATACAGACCCATGTAGAGCACGGCAACGGCCAGGACGGCCAGCATGAAGAACTCGCGGGCATTGATGTCCTTGAGCTCACGCACATGGTCGTTGGTCACCTCGCCGAAGTACACGCGCTTGTACATCCAAAGGGTGTAGGCGGCGCCGAAGATCAGGGCGGTGGCCGCAATGGCACCCAGCCAGAAGTGGTATTTCACCGTGCCCAGGATCACCATCCACTCGCCGACGAAACCGGCGGTGGCGGGCAGGCCGCAGTTGGCCATGGCGAACAGCAGGGCGAAGGCCGCGAACTTGGGCATGGTGTTGACCACGCCACCGTAGGCCGCGATCTCACGGCTGTGCACGCGGTCGTAGAGCACACCAATGCACAGGAACATGGCGCCCGACACGAAACCGTGCGAAATCATCTGCACCAGACCGCCGGAGACGCCCAGTTCGTTGAAGATGAAGAAGCCCAGGGTCACGAAGCCCATGTGGGCGACCGACGAATAGGCCACCAGCTTCTTCATGTCCTGCTGCACCAGGGCCACCAGACCCACATAGACCACAGCGATCAGGGACAGGGTGATGATGACCCAGGCGTACTCGCGCGCGGCATCCGGCGCGATGGGCATGGAGAAGCGGATGAAGCCGTAGCCGCCGAGCTTCAGGAGGACGCCGGCCAGGATGACTGAGCCTGCCGTCGGCGCCTGAACGTGCGCGTCGGGAAGCCAGGTGTGGACCGGCCACATCGGCATCTTCACCGCGAAGGAGGCGAAGAAGGCCAGCCACAGCCAGGTCTGCATATGGGCCGGGAAGTTGTAGGCGAGCAGTTCCGGAATGTCCGTCGTGCCGGCCTGCCAGTACATCGCCATGATGGCGAGCAGCATCAGAACCGAGCCGAGCAGCGTGTAGAGGAAGAACTTGTAGGAAGCGTAGACGCGATCCTTGCCGCCCCACACGCCGATGATGATGAACATCGGAATGAGGCCCGCCTCGAAGAAGACGTAGAAGAGAACGATGTCGAGCGAGACGAAGACGCCGACCATGAACACTTCCAGCAGCAGGAAGGCGATCATGTATTCCTTCAGGCGCTTCTCGATCACCTCCCAGGCGGCGATCACCACGATGATGGTGATGAAGGCCGTCAGCGGCACGAACCACATCGAGATGCCATCCACGCCGAGGTGGTACATCACGTTGAAACGTTCGATCCAAACCTGCTTCTCGACGAACTGCATGCCCGCCGTGGCGGTGTCGAAGCCGGTGATCAGCGGCAGGGTGACAAGGAAACTGATGACCGATGCCACCAGCGCCAGCCAGCGCACGGTGTTGGCCTGTTCATCACGCCCCAGGGCCAGCAGCAGCAGACCGCAGGCAATGGGCAACCAAATGGCAAGACTAAGCAACATTCTTGTTCTCCGCCCTCGCCTCAGAAGCCCGCCAGGGCCTTGAATTGGGGCCCGATGTAAGGCCAGAGCTTCCAGGTCATCAGGCCGATCACGCCCAGGATCATCACGAGCGCATACCAGTAGAGGTGGCCGGTCTGCAGGCGACGCACCAGGCCGGCGATGCCGCCGATGCCGCGCGCCGAGCCGTTGATCAGCACGCCGTCGATCACGCCCTGGTCACCCACCTTCCAGGCGACCAAGCCCAGGCCACGCGCCAGGCGGGCCAGGATGTTCTCGTTGATCCAGTCCATGAAGTACTTGTTCTCCAGGATCACGATCAGCGGACGCAGCACCTTGGCCAGGGTGGCCGGGATGCTGGGCGCCACCATGTAGAACACATAGGCGGTCACGACGCCACCCAGAGCCAGCCAGAAGGGCGCGGTCTGCAGCGCGTGCACGGCCATGGCACCCGCGCCATGGAACATCTCGCCCAGCTCGGTCATCGCATGGTGCGTCTCGTGGTTCACGAAGATCGCATCCTTGAAGAAGTCGCCGAACAGCATGGGCTGGATGGCCAGGAAGCCGATCACCACCGAGGGAATGGACAGCAGGACCAGGGGCACGGTCACCACCCAGGGCGACTCGTGCGGGGTGTGGTCATGCTCACCATGATGGTCGTCATGGTGATCGTGCTCGCCCGGGAAGGGCTTGTGGTGAAAGTTCTCCTTGCCGTGGAAGACCAGGAAGTACATCCGGAAGCTGTAGAAGGCGGTCACGAAGACACCGGCCAGCACCGCAAAGCCCGCGAAACCCGCGCCCGGCAGATGGCTGGCGTGCACGGCTTCGATGATGGAGTCCTTGGAGTAGAAGCCCGAGAACAGCGGCGTGCCGATCAGGGCCAGCGAGCCCAGCAGCGAGGTGATCCAGGTGATGGGCATGTACTTGCGCAGGCCGCCCATATTGCGGATGTCCTGATCGTGGTGCATGCCCATGATGACCGAGCCGGCGCCAAGGAACAGGAGCGCCTTGAAGAAGGCGTGCGTGAAGAGGTGGAAGATCGCCGCGCCATAGGCGCCGATGCCGAGGGCCACGAACATGTAGCCGAGCTGCGAGCAGGTCGAATAGGCGATGACGCGCTTGATGTCGTTCTGCACGAGGCCGACCGTCGCCGCGAAGAAGGCGGTGATGGCGCCGACCAGCGTCACGACGAGCAGCGCATTGTGCGACAGTTCGAAGAGCGGCGACATGCGGGCGACGAGGAAGACGCCGGCGGTGACCATGGTGGCGGCATGGATGAGGGCTGAAACCGGGGTCGGGCCTTCCATGGCGTCCGGCAGCCAGGTGTGCAGCAGGAACTGCGCCGACTTGCCCATCGCGCCCATGAACAGGCAGATGCAGGCCACGCTCAGCAGCATCCACTCACCGCCCCACAGGGGCAGCGGGAACTTGATCTGCGAAAGCTCGCCGGCCTTGGCAAAGGTCTCGGTGTAGTTCAGCGAACCACCGTGGGCCACCAGCAGGCCGATGCCCAGGATGAAGCCGAAGTCACCCACCCGGTTCACCAGGAAGGCCTTCATGTTCGCGAAGATGGCCGTCGGCTTGGTGTACCAAAAGCCGATCAGCAGATAGGACACCAGACCCACCGCTTCCCAGCCGAAGAACAGCTGCAGCATGTTGTTGCTCATCACGAGCATCAGCATGGAGAAGGTGAACAGCGAGATGTAGCTGAAGAAGCGCTGGTAGCCCGGGTCCTCTTCCATGTAGCCGATGGTGTAGATGTGCACCATCAGCGACACGAAGGTCACGACCACCATCATCATGGCGGTCAGGCCGTCGACCAGGAAACCGATCTCCATCTTCAGGCCGCCCAGCACCATCCACTCATAGATGGTCTGGTTGAAGCGGGCACCATCCACGGCCACCGACTTCAGGGTCATGGCCGAGATGATGAAGGCGATCAGCACGCCCAGGATGGTGATGGTGTGAGCTCCGCGGCGACCGACCTGCTTGCCGAACAGGCCGGCAACGATGGCGCCGAACAGCGGGGCCAGCGGCACCGCCAGCAGCATGTTCTGAGAAAGTGTTGCAGACATCTTGATGCGTCCTGTTCCTTTAGCCCTTCAGCGTGTCCAGCTCTTCCACATTGATCGTGGCGCGGTTGCGGAACAGCACGACCAGGATGGCCAGACCGATGGCGGACTCGGCCGCGGCCACGGTCAGGATGAAGAACACGAAGACCTGGCCGGCCATATCACCCAGGTAGTGGGAGAAGGCGACGAAGTTCATATTGACCGCCAGCAGCATCAGCTCGATGGCCATCAGCAGCACGATCAGGTTCTTGCGGTTCAGGAAGATGCCGATCACGGAGATCGCGAACAGGATCGCGCCCAGCGTGAGGAAATGTCCCAGGGTCAGCGCAGCCATCTCAAGCGCCTCCTTGCGTGTTGTTCTCGGCGGCCGCTGCGGCCGGCACATCGATGCTGGGCTGCACCTTGACGATCTTCAGGCGGTCGCCCTTCTTGACCCGCACCTGCTGGGACGGATCCTGGGAGCGCGAGTCCTTGCGGCGACGCAGGGTCAGCGCGATGGCGGCGATGATGGCCACCAGCAGCAGCACCGCGGCCACCTGCAGGGGGTACAGATAGTGGGTGTAGATCTCGATGCCCAGCAGCTTGGTATTGCCCATCTTCACGGCCGCAGCCGAGAGCTCGGGCGCCTGCGAGACGCGGAAGCCGCCCATCAGCACGGCCGCCATCTCCAGCGCGATCAGGGCGCCCACCAGACCGGCCAGCGGCAGGTGCTTCCAGAAGCCCTCGCGCACATGGTCGGAATTGATGTCCAGCATCATCACGACGAAGAGGAAGAGCACCATGACGGCGCCGATGTACACCAGCACCAGGGTGATGGCGAGGAACTCGGCCTTGAGCAGCATCCAGATGCAGGAGGCGCTGAAGAAAGCCAGGATCAGGAACAGCGCGGCGTGCACGGTGCTGCGTGCCGTGATCACACGGAACGAAGCGCCGAGCAGCACGGCCGAGAAGACATAGAAGAGCGCGGTGATGGTATCCATGCGGTTCCAGCAAGCTCACACGAAGATCGGCCCGGAACTCCGGGCCGCAGGCTTCAGCGGTACTTGGCGTCGGCCTCCTTGTTGGCTGCGATCTGGGGCTCGTAGCGATCGCCAACGGCCAGCAGCATGTCCTTGGTGAAGTAGAGGTCGCCCCGCTTCTCACCGTGGTATTCGAAGATGTCGGTCTCGACGATGGCGTCGACCGGGCAGGCTTCCTGGCAGAAGCCGCAATAGATGCACTTCACCATGTCGATGTCGTAACGCACCGTGCGGCGCGTGCCGTCGTTGCGGCGCGGGCCGGCCTCGATGGTGATGGCCTGGGCCGGACAGATGGCTTCGCACAGCTTGCAGGCGATGCAGCGCTCTTCGCCGTTCGGGTAGCGGCGCAGCGCATGCTCGCCGCGGAAGCGCGGAGAGACCGGGCCCTTTTCCTCGGGGAACTGGACCGTGATGTTGCGCGACAGGAAATGCCGGCCGGTCAGGGCCATGCCCTTGAACAGCTCGGTGAGCATGAAGCTCTTGAAGAAATGGCTGACGCTCATGCCAATCACTTCCAGATATTGAAGGGAGACTGAATCCACAGTCCGACCACGACCAGCCAGACCAGGGTCACGGGAATGAAGATCTTCCAGCCCAGACGCATGATCTGGTCATAGCGGAAGCGGGGGAAGGTGGCACGCACCCACAGGAACAGGGTGACGACGAAGAAGGTCTTGGCGAAAACCCAGAACCAGTTCCAGAAAGCCATGGTGTTCTGGATGAAGCTCGGCGTCTCCATGCCCAGCAGGCTCCAGGAGATCGGCGCACTCCAACCGCCCAGGAACATCAGCACCGACATGGCCGAGACCAGGATCATGTTGGCGTACTCGGCCAGGAAGAACATGGCGAAGGACATGCCCGAGTACTCGATCATGTGGCCGGCCACGATTTCCGATTCGCCTTCCACCACGTCGAAGGGGTGGCGGTTGGTTTCGGCCAGACCCGAGATGAAGTAGACGACGAAGATGGGCAGCAGGGGCAGCCAGTTCCAGGACAGGATGTTCAGCCCCATCGCGGCGAAGGTGCCCTTCTCCTGCGAGGTGACGATCTCCGTCATGTTCATGCTGCCGGTGACCATCAGCACCACCACCAGGGAGAAGCCCATGGCGATTTCGTAGGACACCATCTGGGCAGAGGCGCGCAGCGCGCCCAGGAAGGCGTACTTCGAGTTGGAGGCCCAGCCGGCAATGATCACGCCATAGACCTCGAGCGAGGTGATGGCCATCAGGAACAGCAGGCCGGCATTGACATTGGCCACGGCGGCTTCCGGGCCGAAGGGCACGACGGCCCAGGCGGCCAGGGCCGGCATGATGGTCATGACCGGGCCCAGGAAGAACAGGCCCCGGTTGGCCGCCGCCGGCACGATGATCTCCTTGAAGATCAACTTGACCGCATCGGCGATCGGGGTCAGCAGGCCATAAGGACCCACGCGGTTGGGACCCGGACGGATCTGCGACCAGCCGATGGCCTTGCGCTCCCACAGCGTCAGGTAGGCCACGCAGCCCAGCAGCGGCAGGATCACCGCAACGATCTTCAGCAGGCTCCAGACCAGGGGCCAGAGGCCACCCAGCAGCGCAGCGCCGGAGGTGTAGAGGGTTTCGATCATGGTGTTATCGCTCGCGTCCTCAGGCCTTGCTCACATTCAGGGCGCCGAACAGCGCACCCAGGGCGGAGGTCTCGGCCACGCCGGCCGGCACGCGCACCACATGGGCGGGCAGGCCGGCTTCCAGCTTGGCAGACAGCTCGGCAGCGCCGGCGCCTTCCTGCGTGATGCGCACGCGGGCGCCCTGCTCCGGCAGACCCAGCTGGTCCCACAGAGCCTGGGGCAGACCGGCCACGGCGGCCTGGCGACCGTCATGGCTCAGCTGCAGGGAGCTGGCATGGCGCACCAGATTGTCGGCGGCGTAGATGGGCACCGAGCCCAGACGCTCCAGACCCGCGGCCGGGGCCGGGATCTGCACGGCAGCCGACGTGGCGTTGGACAGACGGGCGGAGAGATCCGCGAAGTCGGCACCGAGGGCCTCGCCTCGCACCTGCTCTGAGCTCTCCTGGGCAAAGCCTTCCAGGCCCAGCAGATTGCCCAGCACGCGCAGGATCTTCCAGCCCGGACGGGTCTCGCCCAGGGCCTTGACCACGCCCACGAAGCTCTGTGCGCGACCCTCGGCATTGACGAAGGTGCCCGAGGTCTCGGTGAAGGGCGCGGTCGGCAGCAGCACGTCTGCGTACTCCAGACCGGTCTTAAAGGGGCTCATCACCACCACCATCTCGGCGGCAGCCAGGGCCTTGGCGGCAGCGGCGGCGTTGGCGCTGTCCAGCACCGGGTCGGTGTTGAGCAGCAGCACGGCCTTGAGGCTCTCGCCGCCCAGCATCTGGCCGGCGTTCAGGCCACCGGCCTGGGGCTGTGCGCCCACCAGCTGGGCGCCCACGGTGTTGGCGGCTTCGCTCAGGTAACCGACGCTGGCGCCGGTCTGGGCGCCGATCCAGTTGGCCAGGGCCAGCAGGCTGGCGGCCTGCGGATGCTGCGCGGCGGCATTGCCCAGCAGCACGGCCTTCTTCTGGCCCGAGAGCAGGGCTGCAGCGATGGTCTTGGCCTCATCGCTGGCGGTGCCAGCGGCCGGGGCTGCAGCGCCGGTGCTGGCGGCCACGGCGGCGGCCACATCGGCCAGACTCTGCACCCAGGCGCTGGGGGCGGCGGCCACGCGGGCGGCCACGGGCATCAGCCAGTCTTCCTGGCTGGCGCCCAGGGCCACGATCTTGGCGCCGCGGCGGGCAGCCTGACGCAGACGCTGGGCAAACAGCGGGTGATCCTTGCGCAGCTGCGAGCCGATCACGAAAGCGCGGTCCAGCTCGGACAGCGAGGCGATGCTGGTGCCCAGCCACAGAGCCTTGCCGGCCTCGGCCACATTGCCGAAATCGGCCTGACGCAGGCGGTGGTCCACGTTCTGGCTGCCCAGACCGCGCACCAGCTTGGCCAGCAGGTGCAGCTCTTCCACGGTGCTGTGGGCCGAACCCAGCGCGCCGATGGCGGCGGCACCATGGTCGTTCTTGATGCTCTTCAGGCCGGTGGCGACGTATTCCAGTGCGGTGGTCCAATCCACCGCCTTCCAGGCGCCACCCTGCTTGATCATGGGCTGCTGGACGCGGGCATCGCTGTTCAGGGCTTCATAGGAGAAGCGGTCGCGGTCAGCGATCCAGCACTCGTTGACGGCCTCGTTCTCCAGCGGCACGACGCGCATCACCTGGTTGCCCTTGACCTGGACGACCAGGTTGGCACCGGTGGAATCATGCGGCGAGACGCTCTTGCGGCGCGACAGTTCCCAGGTGCGGGCGCTGTAGCGGAAGGGCTTGCTGGTCAGGGCGCCGACCGGGCACACATCGATCATATTGCCCGAGAGCTCGGAGTCGATGCTGCGGCCGACGAAGGTCTGGATCTCGCTGAACTCGCCGCGGTGGGCCATGCCCAGTTCCATCTGGCCGGCGATTTCCTGGCCAAAGCGCACGCAACGGGTGCAATGGATGCAACGGCTCATCTCCTCCATGGAGATCAGCGGGCCCACGTTCTTGTGGAAGACCACGCGCTTCTCTTCCGAGTAGCGGCTCTTGCTGCCACCATAGCCCACGGCCAGATCCTGCAGCTGGCACTCGCCGCCCTGGTCGCAGATCGGGCAATCCAGCGGGTGGTTGATGAGCAGGAACTCCATCACGCCCTGCTGGGCCTTGATGGCTTTCTCGCTCTTGGTGCGCACGATCATGCCCTGGGTCACGGGCGTGGCGCAGGCCGGCATGGGCTTGGGCGCCTTCTCCACGTCGACCAGACACATGCGGCAGTTGGCCGCGATCGAGAGCTTCTTGTGGTAGCAGAAATGCGGGATGTAGGCGCCGGCCTTCTCGGCAGCATGCATGACCATGCTGCCTTCCTTGACCTCTACCTTCTTGCCGTCGAGTTCGATTTCAACCATGTTCTGTCCTGGCTCGCTCAGGCCGCCTTGGCAGCGCTGCGCTGCTGCGCCTGTTCGATCATCTGCACAAACTCGTGCTTGAAGTGCTTGATCATTGCCCGCACCGGCATGGCCGCCGCGTCACCCAGGGCGCAGATGGTGCGGCCCTGGATGTTGTCGGCCACGGAGTTCAGCAGGTCGAGGTCTTCGGCCCTGCCCTGCCCGTGGGCGATGCGCTCCATGACGCGCATCATCCAGCCGGTGCCTTCGCGGCACGGCGTGCACTGGCCGCAGCTCTCGTGGGCGTAGAAGTACGACAGACGCAGCAGGCTGTTGACCATGCAGCGCGAGTCGTCCATCACGATCACCGCGCCCGAGCCCAGCATGGAGCCGGCCTTGGCGATGGAGTCGTAGTCCATGGTGCACTGCATCATGATATCGGCAGGCAGCACGGGCGCGGACGAACCACCGGGGATCACGGCCTTGAGCTTGCGGCCGGTGCGCACGCCGCCGGCGAGCTCCAGCAGCTTCTCGAAGGGCGTGCCCAGCGGCACTTCGTAGTTGCCGGGCTTGTTGACGTCACCCGAGACCGAGAAGATCTTGGTGCCGCCGTTATTGGGCTTGCCGATCTCGAGGTAGGGCTGGCCACCGTTGCGGATGATCCAGGGCACCGCCGCGAAGGTCTCGGTGTTGTTGATCGTGGTGGGCTTGCCGTAGAGGCCGAAGCTTGCCGGGAACGGCGGCTTCAGGCGCGGCTGGCCCTTCTTGCCTTCCAGGCTTTCGAGCAGCGCGGTTTCCTCGCCGCAGATATAGGCGCCAAAGCCATGGAAGGCATGCAGCTGGAAGCTGAAGTCCGAACCCAGGATCTTGTCGCCCAGGAAGCCGGCGGCGCGCGCCTCTTCCAGCGCGGCTTCGAAGCGCTCGTAGACCTCGAAGATCTCGCCGTGGATGTAGTTGTAGCCCACGGTGATGCCCATCGCGAAGGCGGCGATGGCCATGCCTTCGATCACGATGTGCGGGTTGTGCATCAGGATCTCGCGATCCTTGCAGGTGCCCGGCTCGCCCTCGTCAGAGTTGCAGACCAGGTACTTCTGGCCCGGGAACTGGCGGGGCATGAAGCTCCACTTCAGGCCGGTGGGGAAGCCGGCGCCGCCACGGCCGCGCAGGCCGGAGGTCTTGACTTCGGCGATCACCTGGTCAGGCGTGAGCGGCGCGCCGTCGGCCGTGCCTTCGCCCTTGAGGATCTTCTTCAGGGCCTGGTAGCCACCGCGGGCAACGTAGTCCTGCAGGCTCCAGTTCTTGCCATTCAGGCCGGCGTAGATCTGCGGGCCGATGTGGCGGTCATGGAAACAGGTCTCGGCACCGGTGGCCTGGAATTTGGAAAGGTCCAGCATGCTTCCCGTCCCTCAGTTCTTGGCGGCGGCGTGCGCCCGCAGCGTGTCGACCAGCTCGTCCAGGCGCTGCTCGCTCATGAAGCTGCACATCTGGCGGTCATTGACCAGCATCACAGGCGCATCAGCGCAAGCACCCAGGCACTCGCTCTTCTGCACGGTGAACAGGCCGTCGGCCGTCGTGCCGCCCTGCTCCACGCCGAGCTTGTGGCACAGATGGTCCAGCGCGGTCTGGCCGTCGCGCAGCTGACAAGGCAGGTTGGCGCAGACGTTGAGCTTGAACTTGCCGACCGGCTGCTGGTTGTACATGTTGTAGAAGGTCGTGACCTCATACACCGCGATGGCGGGCATGCCCAGGTAGGCGGCGATCACGTCTTCCGCGGCGCGCGAGACATAGCCCTGCTCCTGCTGCACGATGGACAGGCAGGCCATCACGGCCGACTGCGCCTGATCGGCCGGGTACTTGGCGACCTCGCGGTCAAAGCGGGCCCGGGTGGCCTCGCTCAACACATATTCGTTATTGCTGCTGCTCATCGCTGCGCTTACCGGTCAATTTCGCCGAACACAATGTCCATGGTGCCGATCACGGCCACGGCGTCGGCAATCATGTGGCCGCGGGCCATCTCGTCCAGGGCGGCCAGATGGGCGAAGCCGGGCGGACGGATTTTCAGGCGGTAGGGCTTGTTGGCGCCATCGCTGACGATGTAGATGCCGAACTCACCCTTGGGGTGCTCGACGGCGGCATAGGCCTCGCCTTCGGGCACGCGGAAGCCCTCGGTGAAGAGCTTGAAGTGGTGGATCAGCTCTTCCATGTTCGACTTCATGTCGACACGGCCGGGAGGCGCCACCTTGTGGTTGTCGGTGATGACCGGGCCGGGGTTGGCCTTGAGCCACTTCACGCATTGCTCGACCACGCGGCAGCTCTGGCGCATTTCCTCGACGCGCACCAGATAGCGGTCGTAGGTGTCGCCGTTGGTGCCGACCGGGATGTCGAAGTCCATCTTGGCGTAGACATCGTAGGGCTGGCTCTTGCGCAGGTCCCAGGCAATGCCCGAACCGCGCAGCATGGGGCCGCTGAAGCCCAGATTCAGCGCGCGCTCCGGCGAGACCACGCCGATGCCCACGGTGCGCTGCTTCCAGATCCGGTTGTCGGTCAGCAGGGTCTCGTAGTCGTCGACGTTCTTGGGGAAGCGGCGGCAGAAGTCCTCGATGAAGTCCAGCAGCGAGCCCTGACGGTTCTCGTTGAGCTGGGCGATCGTCTTGGCGTTCTTGATCTTGCTGACCTTGTACTGCGGCATGCTGTCCGGCAGGTCGCGGTAGACGCCACCCGGACGAAAGTAGGCCGCGTGCATGCGCGCGCCCGAGACGGCTTCGTACATGTCGAAGATGTCTTCACGCTCGCGGAAGCAGTAGATCAGGATGTTCATCGCGCCGCAGTCGATGCCGTGCGCACCCAACCACAGCAGGTGGTTGAGGATGCGGGTCAGCTCGGCGAACATCACGCGGATGTACTGGGCGCGCTCGGGCACCTCGATGCCCAGCATCTTCTCGATGGCCAGGCAATAGGCGTGCTCATTGGCCATCATCGCCACGTAGTCGAGGCGGTCGAAGTAGGGAACGGCCTGAAGATAGGTCTTCGTCTCGATCAGCTTCTCGGTGCCGCGGTGCAGCAGGCCGATATGCGGATCGACGCGCTCGACGATTTCACCGTCAAGCTCGAGAACGAGACGCAGAACCCCGTGCGCCGCAGGGTGCTGCGGGCCGAAATTGATGTTGAAGTTCTTGATTTCGGCCATGGTTTACAGCCCGCCGTAGTTGTCTTCGCGGATGACGCGCGGAGTGATCTCGCGCGGCTCGATGGTCACCGGCTGGTAGATCACGCGCTTTTGCTCGGCGTCGTAGCGCATCTCCACATGACCCGAGACCGGGAAGTCCTTGCGCAGCGGATGGCCCTCGAAGCCGTAGTCGGTGAGGATGCGGCGCAGGTCCGGGTGACCGGTGAAGAGGATGCCGTACATGTCGTAGGCTTCGCGCTCGAACCAGTCGGCCGAGTTCCAGAGCGGATTGATCGAAGCCACCTGGGGCAGATCATCATCGGCTGCGAACACCTTAAGACGCAGGCGCCAGTTCTTGCTGACGGACAGCAGGTGCACGGCCACGGCGAAGCGTGGACCCTCGGCCACGGCGCTGGCGCCATTGCCGTAGTCGCTGTAGTCCAGGCCGCAGAGGTCGATCAGTTGCTCGAACTTCAGATCGGCGTGATCACGCAGCGTGCGAGCCACCTCGAAATAGTCGGCCGGACGCACGCGCAGCGTCAGCTCGCCCAGTTCGCGCTTGAGTTCAAGGATCTTGTCGCCGAGGACGGACTGAAGCGCCGCCTGCAGGGTGTCGAGTTTGATGCTCATGGGTGCTTAGCGGGCGATGGTGTTCTCGCGGCGGATCTTCTTCTGCAGCAGCAGCACGCCGTAGAGGAGCGCTTCTGCCGTGGGAGGACAGCCGGGTACATAGATGTCGACCGGCACCACGCGGTCACAGCCGCGCACCACCGAATAGGAATAGTGATAGTAGCCGCCGCCATTGGCGCAGGAGCCCATCGAGATGACGTAACGCGGTTCCGGCATCTGGTCGTAGACCTTGCGGAGCGCGGGCGCCATCTTGTTGGTCAGCGTGCCGGCGACGATCATGACGTCGGACTGACGCGGCGAGGCGCGCGGCGCGAAGCCGAAGCGCTCGACGTCGTAACGCGGCATGGAAAGCTGCATCATCTCGACGGCGCAGCAGGCCAGACCGAAGGTCATCGGCCACAGAGAACCGGTCTTGGACCAGTTGATCAGCTTGTCGACCGAGGTGGTGACAAAGCCTTCCTTCAAAACGCCTTCAATGCCCATGGCAAGGATCCCAAATTGCCGAGGCGGCCAAGGCCGCCCCATTTGCGGCCGCCTTGCCAGGCAGGGCGGCCGACGCGCTCATCAGAAGAAGAGCGGCCTCACTCCCAGTCCAGAGCACCCTTTTTCCATTCGTAGGCAAAACCCACGACCAGAATGCCCAGGAAAATCATCATCGCCCAGAAACCGGTTGCGCCAATATCGCGCAGCGCCACGGCCCACGGGAACAGGAAGGCGACTTCCAGGTCGAAGATGATGAAGAGGATCGACACCAGATAGAAGCGGATGTCGAATTTCATGCGCGCGTCGTCGAAGGCGTTGAAGCCGCACTCGTAAGCGGAGTTCTTGGCCGCGTCAGGGCGACGCGGGCCCAGCAGAGCGCCGAGCAACTGAGGGGCCACACCGACACCCGCACCGACCAGAATGAAAAGGATGACGGGCAGGTACTGTTCCAGATTCATGGCGAAAAACTCAGTTATCGAGAATGAATCGCATTTGGCTTTCGCCAAAAGCTACGGGCGCGCCGCCAGCGATGATGCCATCGCTCACGGACCGCGCCCGCTCTGTCCCCAGCAACACCGGATTTGACAACCCGGCGCCACTTCGGGGCGCATCGGCCGATCATCCGCCCCTCGGAGCGCAGATGCCGCTATCGGCCGATTATTGTTTTGGTGCCGTCGGCGAGACTCGAACTCGCACAGCTTTCGCCACTACCCCCTCAAGATAGCGTGTCTACCAATTTCACCACGACGGCTTGTTTTACTGCTGTCTGTTTGCGTGAGGTTTGCTTCCCAGACAGCCTCGCATTCTATACCGAAATTCCCTAGGGTTCAGAGAGAAACGGCAGAAATTTGCTCAGGCAAGCATGCAGGGCGCAACACACAGTGCGCCCTGCGCGCCAGCGCCTCAGTTCGAGGCAGCCGGTGCAGCGATCGGGGCGGGCACGGCAGCCGGAGCCACTGCAGCCCCCGAGGCCGGTGCACTCACCGGCGCGGCACGGTCCAGGATGCTGTCGCCAGCCGGGGCGCTGCTGCGGTGGTTGGCCATATAGGCCAGGGCCAGGGTGCACACGAAGAAGATCGTGGCGCAGACGGCGGTACTGCGCGACAGGAAGTTGGCGCTGCCCGTGGCACCGAACAGGCTGCCGGAGGCACCGCTGCCGAAGGAGGCGCCCATATCGGCCCCCTTGCCATGCTGGACCAGGACCAGGCCAATCATCGCCAGGGCCGCCAGCAGCTGAGCCACCAGCACCAGGTTCATCAGAACTTGCATCTCAAAACACTCCAGTAATTCTTGTCAGATTCAGGTCGCAGCCCGGCAGATGGCGGCAAAGTCGGCGGCCTTGAGGGCCGCGCCACCGATCAGGCCGCCGTCGATATCAGCCTGGGCAAAGAGCTGGGCCGCATTGTCGGGCTTGACGCTGCCGCCGTAGAGGATGCGCATCGCGTCGGCCTTCTTGCTGGCTGCCTGCAGCTGCTGGCGCAGCACATGGTGCACGGCCTGCGCCTGCTCGGGCGAAGCCGTCAGTCCGGTGCCGATGGCCCAGACGGGCTCATAAGCCACCACGATCTCGCCGATGCAGTGCGTCAGCGTGTGGATCACGGCCGCCAGTTGGCGCTTGACCACCTCTTCGGTGCGACCGGCCTCGCGCTCGGCCAGGGTTTCGCCCACGCAGACGATGGGCGTCACGCCATGGGCCAGGGCCGCCTTGGCCTTGTCGGCCACCAGCTGATCGCCCTCGTGGTGGTAGGCACGGCGCTCGGAATGACCCACGATCACATAGCGGCAGCCGATGTCCTGCAGCATGGCCGAGGACACCTCGCCCGTGTAGGCGCCCTGCTCATGCGCCGAGCAGTCCTGCGCACCGAAGGCGATGGCCGTGCCGGTCAGGGCCAGCGCGGTCTCGCTGATGTAGGGGAAAGGCACGCAGACCGCCACATCGGCGTTCCAGGGCCCCGCCTCCTTCAAACCGGCCAGCAGCACCGCATTGGTGGCACGGCTGCCATGCATCTTCCAGTTGCCAACAACAAGCTTCTTGCGCATTGCGTCGCCCTCTTCTTCTCTCTTGTCCTTGCCTACCAGCTCAGCACGATCTTGCCGACATGCTCGCCCGACTCCATCAGCGCGTGCGCCTGGGCCGCCTCGGCGGCCGGCAGCTCACGGTAGATGACGGGCGCGATGCGGCGCTGCGCCAGCAAGGGCCAGACCCGCTCGCGCAGTGCGCGGGCGATGCCGGCCTTGAAGGCCAGCGAACGCGGCCGCAGGGTGGAGCCGGTGATGCTGAGGCGGCGACGCAAGACCTGGCCTGCGTCGAACTCCGCCTTCACCCCGCCCTGCACCGCGATGATCACCGCCCGACCATCGTCGGCCAGGCATTGCACATTGCGCGCCACATAGTCGCCCGCCACCATGTCCAGGATCACGTCCACGCCGCGGCCGCCGGTGGCAGCCTTAGCTTCGGCCACGAAGTCCTGTTCACGGTAGTTGATCGCCACATCCGCCCCCAGGCGCACGCAGGCCGCGGCTTTCTCGGCCGTGCCCACGGTCACCAGCACCCGCGAACCCAGGGCCTTGGCCAGCTGAATCGCCGTGACGCCGATGCCGCTGCTGCCGCCATGCACCAGCAGGCTTTCGCCCGGCTGCAGCGCGGCGCGCTCGAAGACATTGCTCCACACGGTGAAGAAGGTCTCCGGCAGGCTGGCGGCCTCGGCCATGCTCCAGCCCGCAGGCACCGGCAGGCACTGGCCCACAGGCGCCACGCAGCGCTCGGCATAGCCGCCGCCGGCCACCAGGGCACAGACCGCATCGCCCGGCTGCAGGCCGGCGGCCGCCAGGGCCGCGGCGTCGCCGCCAAGAATGCGCCCCGCCACCTCCAGGCCCGGCAGATCGCTGGCACCGGCGGGCGGCGGGTAGGCCCCCTTGCGCTGCAGCACATCAGGGCGGTTGATGCCATAGGCCTCAACCGCGATCAGGCACTCACCGACCCCGGCGACGGGGTCGGCGCGCTCGATCAGCTGCAGCACCTCGGGGCCGCCGGGGCGGCTGATGGCGATGGCTTTCATCGCAGCAGGCTTACTCCGCGGCGCCTTCTTCGGCGGCCGGGGCTGCCGGGGCGGGAGCCGGAGCGGCTTCACGCTCGATCAGGGCCTTCATCGACAGCTTGATGCGACCCTTCTCATCGGTCTCCAGCACCTTGACCTTGACGATCTGGCCTTCGCTCAGGAAGTCGGTGACCTTCTCCACGCGCTGGTGGGCGATCTGGCTGATGTGCAGCAGACCGTCCTTGCCCGGCAGGATGTTGACCAGGGCGCCGAAGTCCAGGATCTTGGTGACCGGGCCTTCGTAGACCTTGCCGATCTCGGCCTCGGCCGTGATCTGCTCGATGCGCTTCTTGGCCAGGTCGGCCTTGTCGGCATCGGTAGAGGCGATGGTGATGGTGCCGTCCTCGGCGATGTCGATGGTGGTGCCGGTTTCCTCGGTCAGCGCACGGATGGTGGCGCCGCCCTTGCCGATCACGTCGCGGATCTTCTCCGGATTGATCTTCATGGTGTAGAGGCGGGGCGCGAACTGCGAGACCTCGGTCGAGGCACCGGCCACGGCGTCCACCATCTCGCCGAGGATGTGCTTGCGGCCGCCCTGTGCCTGGCCGAGAGCGACCTTCATGATCTCTTCGGTGATACCGGCGATCTTGATGTCCATCTGCAGCGAGGTGATGCCGTCGGCGGTGCCGGCGACCTTGAAGTCCATGTCGCCGAGGTGGTCTTCGTCGCCGAGGATGTCGGAGAGAACCGCGAAACGGTCGCCTTCAAGGATGAGGCCCATGGCGATACCGGCAACCGGCTTTGCCAGCGGAACGCCGGCGTCCATGAGAGCGAGCGAGGTGCCGCAGACGGTGGCCATCGAGGACGAGCCGTTCGACTCGGTGATCTCCGAGACGACGCGCAGCGTGTAGGGGAACTGTTCCGCCGTCGGCAGCATCGGACGGATCGCACGCCAGGCAAGCTTGCCGTGGCCGATTTCGCGGCGGCCCGGGGAGCCCATGCGGCCCGTCTCACCGACCGAGTAGGGCGGGAAGTTGTAGTGCAGCAGGAAGCGTTCCTTGTACATGCCGGTCAGGCTGTCGACATACTGCTCGTCTTCGCCGGTGCCGAGCGTGGCAACGACCACGGCCTGGGTTTCGCCGCGGGTGAAGAGAGCCGAGCCGTGCGTGCGCGGCAGGATGCCGACTTCCGAAACGATGGCGCGAACGGTTTCGAGATCGCGGCCGTCGATGCGGGGCTCGCCGGCCAGGATCTGGCTGCGCACGATGCGGGCTTCGATCTCGAACAGCAGACCGTCGACTTCCACGCCATCGAACTCGAGGCCAGCGGCCGTCAGACCAGCCTTGACGGCGGCATAAGCCTCGCGGCAAGCCTGGGTGCGGGCCTGCTTGGAGCGGATCTGGTAGGCGGCGCGCAGGGCGGGCTCGGCCAGCTCGGTCAGCTTTGCGATGAAGGGTTCATCCTTGGCCGGAGCCTTCCAGTCCCAGACCGGCTTGCCGGCTTCGCGCACCAGCTCATGGATGGCGTTGATGGCAATCTGGCCCTGCTCATGGCCATAGACCACGGCACCCAGCATCACGTCTTCGCTCAGCTGGTCGGCTTCGGATTCCACCATCAGCACGGCGGCTTCGGTACCGGCCACCACCAGATCCATCTTGGAATCCAGCAGCTGGGTCTTGCCCGGGTTCAGGACGTATTCGCCGTTGATGTAGCCGACGCGCGCGCCGCCGACCGGGCCCATGAAGGGAACGCCGGAGATCGTGAGCGCAGCCGAAGCGGCAACCATCGACAGGACGTCGGGATCGTTTTCGAGATCATGCTGGACGACCGTGACGACGACCTGCGTGTCGTTCTTGTAGCCTTCCGGGAAGAGCGGGCGGATCGGACGGTCGATCAGGCGGGAAACCAGCGTTTCCTTTTCCGACGGACGGCCTTCGCGCTTGAAGTAGCCACCCGGGATCTTGCCGGCGGCGTAGGTCTTTTCCTGGTAGTTGACGGTCAGCGGGAAGAAATCCTGGCCCGGCTTCGGCTCATTCTTCGCGACCACGGTGGCCAGCACCACGGTGTCGTCAATGTTCACCAGCACGGCGCCGGTGGACTGGCGAGCGATCTCGCCGGTTTCCATCGTGACGGTGTGGGGACCCCACTGGAAGGTTTTGGTGACCTTGTTGAACATGCTCATGTTCTGCTCTCCTCAGTTGTAAACGACCGCTTGCGGTGCGGTGCAAAACCGGGAGTGGGGCTGGGTTTGGCGGGATGCCATTCCAGTAAAGCTTGGTCTCATACCGACCTTCAAGCCCTGTTGGAATGACACAGCAGCGCCACGTCAGCTCGACTCCATGGAACGCCTGAAAAACAAAGAGCCTGTGCTGGGCAAAGTCCAGACAGGCTCTTCATCATCCGGCGTCGATTACTTACGCAGGCCCAGCTTCTGGATCAGAGCGGTGTAGCGGGAAGCGTCGGTGCGCTTCAGGTAGGCCAGCAGGCTCTTGCGGGTGTTGACCATCTTCAGCAGACCGCGGCGGCCATGGTGATCCTTGGCGTGGGTCTTGAAGTGGGGGGTCAGCTCGTTGATGCGAGCGGTCAGCAGAGCGACCTGGACTTCCGGGGAGCCGGTGTCGTTGGCGCTGCGGGCGTTGCTCTTGACGATCTCGGCCTTCTTGATATCGGCGACTGCCATGATTGCGTTCCTGTAAGGATGGAATCCGCTGGCAGCGCCGGAAAATGGCCGGCGGCTCAGACGGTTTCCTGTGGTTTTGACTTGCGGTCACGGGTGAAACCGACCCATGCCGTGCTGGTATTTCCCGGGGCTTGGACCTTGCATAGCAACATCCAAGCCCGAAAAACCTGCGGATTATAGACCAACCCCAGGTGCCGGCCCAAGCTGCGCTCAGAAACGCTTCATGCGGCACTGCTGCGGCTGCTCCGCGCGCGCCGCCTCCACAAAGCGCAGCGTCCGGAAACCGTAGCCCGAGCCCTCGTTATCGAAGCGCACGCCGGGACCGCCCGCCTTCTTCATGACGGAGACATAGAGCGGCTGGATGAACTGGTGATCGGCCGCCCGCATCTGGCCCGCATGCATACCGCCCAGGGTCTTGCCGTCGTATTTCAGGCCTTCCATGGCGCGGGCCACGGCCGTGGGGTCGGCGCTGCGGGCTTTTTCCATGGCCGCCACCAGCACCTCCACCATGGCCTGCATGCGGGCATGCACATAGTCGTCCTCGGGCTTGGGAAAGCGCGCGCGGAAGGACTCGTAGAAGCGGTCCGAACTGGGCGTGCCCACATTGGGGTGCCACTCGGCCACGGCCAGCACTCGGTCTATGCCCGCATCGCCCAGGGCCGCCGGCGCGCCCAGGCCGTTGCCGTAGAAGGTGTAGAAGCGTGCGCTCAGCCCGATATCGCGCGCGGCGCGGATCAGCAGGGTCAGGTCATTGCCCCAGTTGCCGGTGAGCACGGCCTGGGCGCCGCTGGCCTTGATCTTGGTGACGTAGGGCAGGAAGTCCTTGACCCGGCCCACGGGGTGCAACTCGTCACCCACGATCTCGACGTCGGGGCGCTTGGCCGCAATCATCTCGCGCCCCTTTTTCAGCACATGCTGACCGAAGCTGTAGTCCTGGCCGATCAGATAGATCTTCTGCAGGCCACGGTCCTGGGCCAGCTCGTCGGTGAGCGCGGCCAGGCGCATATCGGCGTGGGCATCGAAGCGGAAATGCCAGAAGCTGCACTTCTCGTTGGTCAGCGCCGGATCCACGGCCGAGTAGTTCAGGAACAGGGCGCGGCGCTGGGGCTCGCGCTCGTTGTGCTTGTTCAGCGCATCGATCAGGGCCGCGGCCGTGGCCGAGCTATTGCCCTGCAGCACGAAGCCCGCACGCTGGTCCACGGCCGAGCGCAGCATGGACAGGGCCTCCTCGGTATTGCCCTTGCTGTCCAGGCGCAGCAGCTGCAGGGGCCGTGCACCGCCGGGCAACTGCACGCCGCCGCGCGCATTCACGCGCTCCGTGGCCCAGAGCAGATTGCGGTAGACCGCCTCGCCCGCATTGCCGAAGGGGCCGGACAGGCCCTCGATCAGGGCCAGGCGCAGGGGCTCGGCCGCCTGGACGCCGACACTCAGCAGACTCGCGGCCGCCAGCGCAAGCGGTCGCAGATAGTGGCAGGCAAGACGATTCCAAGACATCGAAAACTCTATTTTTTGAGGGCTTGAAAGCACCGGACGGCGCTCCCAGCTCAGGGTCATGGGCGCTGCTCCCAAGCACAACAGCAGCGATGGACGAAACCCGAAATTATCCAGGAGCCTCTCATGTTCGTGATCCCCGTTGCCCGCAATGCCCATCTGCAAGCCGCCGCCGAACTCTCGCGCCGCGTGGAGCGCCTGTTCGATCTGGAGCGCCCCGACGCCGTCGCCCTGCGCAGCCCCGCGCTGGATGTGAGCGAAACCGAGCACAGCTACATCCTGCAGCTGGACCTGCCGGGCGTGACCAAGGAAGCGGTGAAGGTGCGCATCGAGGGCCGCAAGGTGAGCATCGATGCCGAGCAGCCCCGCGCCGAAGCCCGCGAAGGCGAGCACAGCCTCTACCGCGAACGCGCCGTGACCCGCTTCTCGCGCCAGATCAATCTGCCCAAGGAAGTGACCCAGAACAACTCCAGCGCCAAGCTGGACAACGGGGTGCTGACCCTGACTCTGGCCAAGCGCCAGCTGGAAGGCTCGGGCGAGCTGAGCGTCAGCTAAGCCGCCGCCAGCAAGCGACTAAGCCGCGCCCAGCGGCCAGCGCGGCCGCACCGAGAAGCCGCCGCCCGGCGGCTGGGCCTGAGCCAGGCCGCGCTGCACGCGCAGCGCGGCCGCCATGGCGATCATGGCGCCGTTGTCGGTGCACAGACTCAGCTCGGGGTAGTGCACGCGCACGCCGCGCTTGGCACAGGCCGCATTCAGCTGTTCGCGTAGATGCCGGTTGGCGCCCACGCCGCCGGCCACCACCAGACGCTTGAGCCCGGTGGTCTTCAGCGCCAGCAGGGACTTCTTCACCAGCACCTCAACGATGGCGGCCTGCGTGGCCGCCGCCAGGTCGGCACGCTGCTGCTCGCTGGGCGACTCACCCAGCTTCTTCACCTGGGTCAGCACCGCGGTCTTGAGGCCGGCAAAGCTGAAGTCGGGCTTGCCGCTGTGCAGCAGGGGGCGCGGCAGCTCGAACGCCGCCGCATCGCCCTGCTCCGCCAGGCGCGAAAGATGCGGGCCGCCCGGGTACGGCAGACCCAATAGCTTGGCGCTCTTGTCGAAGGCCTCACCCGCCGCATCGTCAATGGTTTCGCCCAGGATTTCGTACTGCCCCACCTCGTCCACCCGCATCAGCTGGGTATGGCCACCCGAGACCAGCAGGGCCACAAAAGGGAACTCCGGCGCATCGGCCGAGAGAAAGGGCGAGAGCAGATGCCCTTCCAGGTGGTGGATGCCCAGGGTGGGCTTGCCCAGGGCCGCCGCCAGGGACACGGCCACGCCCGCCCCCACCAGCAGGGCGCCGGCAAGACCCGGCCCCTGGGTGTAGGCAATCAGATCCACCTCATCCAGCGACAGATTGGCCGCCTGCAGCACCTCGCGGGTCAGGGGCAGCACACGGCGGATGTGGTCGCGCGAGGCCAGCTCGGGCACCACGCCGCCATAGGCCTGGTGCATGGCGATCTGGCTGTGCAGGGCCTGGGCCAGCAGGCGCGGCGCCCCGCCCTGCCCCGGCGCCGGCACCTCGACCAGGGCCACACCGGTTTCATCGCAGGAGGACTCGAAGCCCAGAACCTTCATGCCAGGCACTCCACGGGCTTCAGTGGTTTTCCTTGGCGTGATTGATCGAGTATTTGGGGATCTCGACCGTCACGTCCTGCTGGCCCAGGATGGCCTGGCAGGACAGGCGCGAATCGGGCTCCAGGCCCCAGGCGCGGTCCAGCATGTCCTCCTCGCCCTCCTCCATCTCGGACAGCGAACGCCCGCCCTGGCGCACGATCACATGGCAGGTGGTGCAGGCGCAGACCTGGTCGCAGGCGTGCTCGATCTCGATATCGTGGTCCAGCAGCGCCTCGCAGATGGAGGTGCCGGCCGGGGCCGTGATCTCGGCCCCCTGGGGGCAGTACTCGGCGTGGGGCAGGATCTTGATGATGGGCATGGGGTGGACTCAGACTTGTTCGATGCTGCGGCCGGTCAGGGCCTGCTGGATGCCGCGGTTCATGCGCTCGGCAGCAAAGGCTTCCGTGCCCTTGGCCAGGGTTTCGACGGCGGCGTCTATGGCGTCGGCGTCGCTGCCGGCGGCGGCGGCAGCCAGGGCGGCCAGCAAGGCCTCGATGGCGGCGCGATCCTCGGCGCCGAGCAGATCGCCATCGGCCGCCAGGGCCGAGAGCGTGGCCAGGCGCATGCGCTCGGCCTCCACCTGCGACTCACGCAGCTTGCGCGCGACCATATCGGTCTCGGCGCTGGCGAAGCCGTCCTTGAGCATGCCGGCAATCTGATCGTCGGACAGGCCGTAGCTGGGCTTGACCTGCACCGCGGCCTCCACACCCGAGGTCAGCTCCTGGGCCGAGACGCTGAGCAGGCCATCGGCATCGACCTGGAAGGTCACGCGGATGCGCGCGGCGCCGGCCACCATGGGCGGAATACCGCGCAGCTCGAAGCGAGCCAGGGAGCGGCACTCGGCCACCAGCTCGCGCTCACCTTGAAGCACATGGATGGCCATGGCGGTCTGGCCGTCCTTGAAGGTGGTGAAGTCCTGGGCCTTGGCCACGGGGATGGTGGCATTGCGCTCGATCACGCGCTCCACCAGGCCGCCCATGGTTTCCAGCCCCAGGGACAGGGGAATCACGTCCAGCAGCAGGATCTCGCCATCGGCGCTGTTGCCGGCCAGCTGATTGGCCTGGATGGCAGCGCCCAGAGCCACCACCTCGTCGGGATTCAGATTGGTCAGCACCTCGCGACCAAAGAGCGCGCCCACCGCGGCCCGCACGCAGGGCATGCGGGTGGAGCCGCCCACCATCACCGTGCCCTGCACCTCGTCGGGTTTGACCTTGGCATCGCGCAGCACACGGCGCACGGCGGCCAGGGTCTTGTCCACCAGGGGGCGGCTCAGGGCGTCGAACTCGGCGCGGCTCAGGGCCTGGCGCAGTTCGCCACCATCCAGCTGAGCGAGCAGCTCGGTGTGCTCGGCGGCCGAGAGCGCTTCCTTGGCGGCGCGGGCCGCCACCAGCAGCGCGCGCTTGTCGTGGGCGCTGCTCACCTGGCGGCCGGCCCGGGCTAGGGCCCAGTCGGCCAGGGCCTGGTCGAAGTCGTCACCGCCCAGGGCGGCATCGCCCCCGGTGGCCACCACCTCGAACACACCCTTGGTGAGGCGCAGCAGGGAGATATCAAAGGTGCCGCCGCCCAGGTCATAGACCGCGTAGAGCCCCTCGCTGGCATTGTCCAGGCCATAGGCGATGGCGGCGGCCGTGGGCTCGTTGATCAGGCGCAGCACCTTGAGGCCGGCCAGCTGGGCCGCGTCCTTGGTGGCCTGGCGCTGGGCGTCATCGAAATAGGCCGGCACCGTGATCACGGCACCGAAGATGTCGTCGGCAAAGCTGTCCTCGGCCCGGAAGCGCAAGGTGGCCAGGATCTCGGCCGAAACCTCCACCGGGGACTTGAGGCCCTCGCGCGTGGCCAGGGACAGCATGCCCGGCGTGTCCTCGAAGTGGTAAGGCAGCTTCTCGCGCCCGGCCACATCCGCCAGGGCCCGGCCCATGAAGCGCTTGACCGAGACGATGGTGTTTTCCGGATCCTGGGCCTGGGCCGCCAGGGCCTCGGCGCCAATCTGGCGGCGGCCCTCGGGCAGGTAGCGCACGGCCGAGGGCAGGATCACGCGCCCCTGCTCGTCGGGCAGGCATTCGGCCACGCCATGACGCACCGCCGCCACCAGGGAGTGGGTGGTGCCCAGGTCGATGCCCACCGCGATGCGGCGCTCGTGCGGGTTGGGCGATTGCCCGGGTTCGGAAATCTGCAGCAGTGCCATGTCTTTATTGTCCTAGGGCCTCGAGGCGGCGATCGATGTCGGCACGAAAGCGCGCCATGAACATCAGGGCTCTCACCTGTTCGGCCGCAGCGGGGGCATCGCCCGCCTCATCCAGCAGACGCTGGGTTTGGTCCAACAACTCGCGCTCGCGCGCAGCCACCTCGTCGTCCAGGGCCTGCACGGCCGCGGCATCGGCCGCCTCGTCCAGGGCCTCGCGCCAGGCCATCTGCTCCATCAGGAAGCTGGCCGGCATGCGGGTATTGCTTTCCACCTGCAGGGCGGCGCCGCGCAGCTCGCACAGATAGGCGGCGCGCTTGAGCGGGTCGCGCAGGCGCTGGTGCGCCTCGTTCACGCGCAGGGCCCATTGCATGGCCAGGCGCTGGGCGGCCGCGCCCTGGGCGGCAAACTTGTCCGGGTGCACCTGAGCCTGCAAGGCCTTCCAGCGCGACTCGATCTCGGCGCGGTCCTGGGCCTGGCGCTGAGGCAGGCCGAAGAGGCTGAAATCATCGTCGTCGAGTTTCATGGCGGCAGGCTGGGAAACACTATGAAAAAGGCGCGGCCGCGAGCCGCGCCTGGATCCGCAAGAGCGGCGCGGGACTTTACACGCGGAAGGATTCGCCGCAACCGCAGCGATCCTTCTCGCGCGGATTGCGGAACTTGAAGCCCTCGTTGAGGCCTTCGCGCACGAAGTCCAGCTCGGTGCCGTCCAGATAGGGCAGGCTCTTGGGATCGATCAGGATCTTGACGCCATGGCCCTCGAACACCACGTCCTCGGGCGCCACCTCATCGGCGTACTCCAGCTTGTAGGCCAGGCCCGAGCAGCCGGTGGTCTTCACACCCAGGCGTACGCCGACACCGCGGCCGCGCTTGGAGATGTAGCGCGTCACATGGCGTGCCGCGGCTTCGGTCAGGGTCACGGACATCGTGCTCGGTCCTTACTGGGCCGCGGCGTCGGCGGACTGGCCGTGCTTGGCACGGTAGTCGTCCACGGCGGCCTTGATGGCGTCTTCGGCCAGGATGGAGCAGTGGATCTTCACCGGCGGCAGGGCCAGCTCTTCGGCGATCTGGGTGTTCTTGATGGACAGGGCCTGGTCCAGGCTCTTGCCCTTGACCCATTCGGTCACGAGCGAGCTGGAGGCGATGGCCGAACCGCAGCCATAGGTCTTGAACTTGGCGTCCTCGATCAGGCCGGTGGCCGGGTTCACCTTGATCTGCAGCTTCATCACGTCGCCGCAGGCGGGCGCGCCCACCATGCCGGTGCCCACCGTCTCGTCGCCCTTGTCGAAGGCGCCGACGTTGCGGGGATTCTCGTAGTGGTCAACCACCTTGTCGCTGTATGCCATGGTCTTACTCCAACGTGTCTTGTGTGGTCCCGCCGCTCAGTGCGCGGTCCATTGAATGGTGGAAAGGTCGATGCCGTCCTTGTACATATCCCACAGCGGCGAGAGCTCGCGCAGCTTGGCCACGCGATCCTTGAGCACCGTCACCGCGTAGTCGATCTCTTCCTCGGTGGTGAAGCGACCGATGGTCATGCGCAGGGAGCTGTGGGCCAGCTCGTCGCTGCGGCCCAGGGCGCGCAGCACATAGCTGGGCTCCAGGCTGGCCGAAGTGCAGGCCGAGCCCGAGGAGACGGCAATGCCCTTCACACCCATGATCAGGGACTCGCCCTCCACGAAGTTGAAGGACATGTTCAGGTTGTGGGGCACGCGCTGCTGCAGGTCGCCATTGACGAAGACCTGCTCGATGCCCGAGAGCCCGTCCAGCAGACGCTGGTGCAGGGCGCGGATGCGCGGCAGCTCGCTGGCCATCTCTTCCTTGGCAATGCGGAAGGCCTCGCCCATGCCCACGATCTGGTGCGTGGCCAGGGTGCCGGAGCGCATGCCGCGCTCATGGCCACCGCCATGCATCTGGGCTTCCAGACGCACGCGCGGCTTGCGGCGCACGAAGAGCGCGCCGATGCCCTTGGGCCCGTAGGTCTTGTGGGAGGCCAGGCTCATCAGGTCGATGGGCAGCTGGGCGATGTCGATCTCGATCTTGCCGGTGGCCTGGGCGCCATCCACGTGGAAGATGATGCCCTTCTCGCGGCAGATCGTGCCGATGGCCGTCACGTCCTGGATCACGCCGATCTCGTTGTTCACGAAGAGCACCGAGACCAGGATGGTGTCGGGGCGCAGCGCGGCCTGGAAGGCGGCCAGATCGATGAGGCCGTTCTCCTGCACGTCGAGGTAGGTCACCTCGAAGCCCTGGCGCTCCAGCTCACGGCAGGTGTCCAGCGTGGCCTTGTGCTCGGTCTTGAGGGTGATGATGTGCTTGCCGCGGCTCTTGTAGAACTGCGCGGCGCCCTTGAGGGCCAGATTGATGGACTCGGTGGCGCCCGAGGTCCAGACGATCTCGCGGGGGTCGGCATTGATCAGCTCGGCCACCTGCTCGCGCGCCTTTTCCACCGCCGCCTCGGCTTCCCAGCCCCAGGCATGACTGCGCGAGGCCGGATTGCCGAAATGCTCGCGCAGCCAGGGGATCATGGCGTCGACCACACGGGGATCGACCGGCGTGGTCGCGCCATAGTCCAGGTAGATGGGGAAGTGAGGCGTCATGTCCATGTTGTCTAGCTTCTTGACTTCGTCTTGTGCGTCTTGCGGGGCGGGTCGCTTACTTGCTCAGCGCATTGCCCAGGGCGAACACCGAGTTCGGTGCCGTGATGCGGATGGGCTTGACCACGGGCACGGTGGAGATGGCGCGCTTGATGGGCGCCTCTTCGATGGTCACGCCCTTGGCGAGCTGGTCTTCCACCAGCTTGCGCAGGGACACCGAGTCCAGGTACTCGATCATCTTGGCATTCAGGCTGGTCCAGAGCTCATGCGTGATGCAGCGGCCCGTGTCCTCGCCCATGCAGTTTTCCTTGCCGCCGCAACCGGTGGCGTCGATGGGCTCGTCGACGGCCACGATGATGTCGGCCACCGTGATGTCCTCGCTCTTGCGGCCCAGGGAATAACCGCCGCCGGGGCCACGCGTGCTTTCCACCAGCTCGTGGCGGCGCAGCTTGCCGAACAGCTGCTCCAGATAGGACAGCGAGATCTGCTGGCGCTGGCTGATGGCCGCCAGCGCCACCGGGCCACTGTTCTCGCGCAGGGCCAAATCAATCATCGCGGTGACGGCAAAACGACCTTTGGTGGTGAGTCGCATGTAACTTCTCCTTCGGTCTGGTAGGACCATCGGCCTCGGCAACAGCAGGATGACGAACCAGCGAACTGGCCATACCGGGCGCGACCGAGCGAGGCTCACGGGTTAACCCTGGGGTATGCCCGAGCATTTTACTCAATTATCGCCAGACTTGCTGGGCAACCCTCCCGGGCGGCCCGCAAAGCCCATGGCAAGCCTGCGGACATGGGGCGGAAAACGCCCCGACGCAGCCAGCCCCGCGCTCGGCCCCGAGCTCAGGCCCGCTTGGCAGGCACGGCCGGCTTGCCGGCGGTGGCAGGCTGCAGGGGCACCACATTGTCGTGCACCGCCGCGCCGAAGACCTGCTCGCGCAGCTGAGCCAGCTGGTCGCGCAGGCGGGCCGCCTTCTCGAACTCCAGGTTGCGGGCATGCTCCAGCATCTGCTTTTCCAGCTGGGCGATGCGCTTGCCCAGGTCCTTCTCGGACAGGCTTTCCACCTCGGCCGCCTGGATCAGCTTCTGGTCGTCGCGGCCCGGCTTGTCGGAGTAGACGCCCTCGATCAGCTCCTTGATGCGCTTGTTCAGGGCGCGCGGCACGATGCCATTGGCCTCGTTGAAGGCGATCTGCTTGGCGCGGCGGCGCTCGGTCTCGTCGATGGCGCGGCGCATGGAGTCGGTGATGCGATCCGCATAGAGGATGGCCTTGCCGTTCAGATTGCGCGCCGCCCGGCCTATGGTCTGGATCAGGCTGCGCTCGGCACGCAGGAAACCTTCCTTGTCGGCATCCAGGATGGCCACCAGGGAGACTTCGGGAATGTCCAGGCCCTCGCGCAGCAGATTGATGCCCACCAGCACGTCAAAGGTGCCCAGGCGCAGATCGCGCAGGATTTCCACCCGCTCCACCGTGTCCACATCGGAGTGCAGATAGCGCACCTTGACGCCGTTGTCGGTCAGATAGTCGGTGAGCTGCTCGGCCATGCGCTTGGTCAGGGTGGTGATCAGCACCCGCTCATTGGCCTCCACCCGCAGGCGGATCTCCTGCAGCACATCGTCCACCTGATGAGTGGCCGGGCGCACTTCCACAATCGGATCCACCAGACCCGTGGGTCGCACCACCTGCTCGACCACCTGGCCGGCATTGTCCTTCTCGTACTGGGCCGGCGTGGCCGACACAAAAATGGCCTGGCGCATCTTGCGCTCGAACTCGGCGAACTTCAGCGGGCGGTTGTCCATGCAGGAGGGCAGGCGGAAGCCGTATTCGGCCAGCGTCGCCTTTCGCCGGAAGTCGCCCCGGTACATGGCGCCGATCTGCGGGATCGTCACGTGGCTTTCGTCGATGAAGATCAGCGCATTGTCGGGCACGTATTCGAACAGGGTCGGCGGCGGCTCGCCGGGGCGGCGGCCGGTGAGGTAGCGCGAATAGTTCTCGATGCCGGCGCAGGAGCCCGTCGCCTCCAGCATTTCCAGATCGTAGCGCGTGCGCTGCTCCAGGCGCTGGGCCTCCAGCAGCTTGCCGTCCGCCACGAACTGGGCCACGCGCTCGCGCAGCTCGGTCTTGATGCCTTCCAGGGCCTCCAGCACCTTCTCGCGCGGCGTCACATAGTGGCTGCTGGGGTAGACGGTGAAGCGCGGAATCTTCTGGCGGATCTGGCCGGTCAGCGGGTCGAAGAGCGAGAGCCCGTCGATCTCGTCATCGAAGAGCTCGATGCGCAGGGCCAGCTCGGAATGCTCGGCCGGGAAGACGTCGATGGTGTCGCCGCGCACGCGGAAATGGCCGCGGCTGAATTCCATCTCGTTGCGCGCGTACTGCATGCGGATCAGCTGGGCGATCACATCGCGCTGGCCCAGCTTGTCGCCCACGCGCAGGGTCATCACCATCTGGTGGTAGTCGCTGGGATTGCCGATACCGTAGATGGCCGAGACCGAGGCCACGATCACCACATCGCGGCGCTCCAGCAGACTCTTGGTGCAGGACAGGCGCAGCTGCTCGATCTGTTCATTGATCGCACTGTCCTTCTCGATATAGGTGTCCGAGCGCGGGACGTAGGCCTCCGGCTGGTAATAGTCGTAGTAGGAAACGAAATATTCGACCGCGTTTTCCGGGAAGAAGTTCTTGAACTCGGAATAGAGCTGCGCGGCCAGCGTCTTGTTCGGCGCGAGGATGACGGCCGGGCGCTGCGTCTCCTCGATCACCTTGGCCATGGTGAAGGTCTTGCCCGAGCCGGTGACGCCGAGCAGGGTCTGGAAGCTCAGGCCGTCGTTCACGCCCTCGCAGAGCTGGGCAATGGCCGTGGGCTGGTCCCCGCCCGGCGGAAAGGGCTGGAAGAGCTGGAACGGCGAGCCTTCGAAATTGACGAACTCGCCCTTCGGCGGCTCGCTGTCAGCCACGGTGGCGGGTTTGACGTTAGGTGCTTCTTGCATGGGGCGATCCCTGGGATGTCGCGCCGGCCCGCCTAGAATTCGCGGGTTGCGCAACCCGACAGGGTAGCGCAGGCGCACATCGCCTGCAGCCCGTGCAGCCGCCCCACCCTCCTCCTTACTGCCATCGTCTTGTCAGGAACGCTCCCATGACCCTGTTTGCCGCCGTCGAAATGGCCCCCCGCGACCCCATCCTGGGCCTCAACGAGCAATTCAACGCCGACACCAACCCCGCCAAGGTCAATCTGGGCGTCGGCGTCTACTACGACGAGAACGGCAAGCTGCCCCTGCTGAAGTGCGTGGCCCAGGCCGAAGCCCAGATGCAGGCTGACCCCAAGGCCCGCGGCTACCTGCCCATCGACGGCATCGCCGCCTATGACAAGGCCGTGCAGGAGCTGGTGTTCGGCGCCGGCAGCGCCGTGCTGGCCGCCAAGCGCGTGGCCACCGTCCAGGCCCTGGGCGGCACCGGCGGCCTGAAGATCGGCGCCGACTTCCTCAAGCGCCTGAACCCGACGGCCAAGGTGCTGATCTCTGACCCGAGCTGGGAAAACCACCGCGCCCTGTTCACCAATGCCGGCTTCGCGGTCGAGACCTATCCTTACTACGACGCGGCCGGGCGCGGCATCAACTTCGAGGGCATGCTGGCCGCGCTGAACGCCGCCGCTGCCGGCACCGTGGTCGTGCTGCATGCCTGCTGCCACAACCCCACCGGCTATGACCTGACGCCTGCCCAGTGGACCCAGGTGGTGGACGCCGTCAAGGCGCGCGGCCTGGTGGCCTTCCTGGACATGGCCTACCAGGGCTTTGGCGAAGGCATTGCCGAAGACGGCGCCGTGATCCAGCAGTTCCTGGCCAGCGGCCTGGACTTCTTCGTCTCCACCAGCTTCTCCAAGAGCTTCTCGCTCTATGGCGAGCGCGTGGGCGCCCTCTCGGTGGTCTGCGCCACGGCCGAGGAAAGCGCCAAGGTGCTGAGCCAGCTGAAGATCGTCATCCGCACCAACTACTCCAACCCGCCCACCCATGGCGCCCAGGTCGTGGCCACCGTGCTGTCCACCCCCGCCCTGCGCCAACTGTGGGAGGACGAGCTGGCCGGCATGCGGGAGCGCATCCGCGCCATGCGCCAAGCCCTGGTCCAGGCCCTGCAGGCGGCCGGCGTCACGCAGGATCTGAGCTTCGTGACCCGCCAGAAGGGCATGTTCAGCTACTCCGGCCTCTCGGCCGCCCAGATGCAGCGCCTGCGCAGCGAGTTCGGCATCTACGGCGTGGACTCGGGCCGTATCTGCGTGGCCGCACTGAACGAAAAGAACCTGCCGGCTGTCGCCCAGGCGATGGCGGCCGTGCTCAAGAGCTGAGAGCCTGGGCCTGCCGAGGCGCCAAGCGCGCATTCTTGACGGCTTTGGCGGGTCGCCAGGCTGGCGTAATGCTGCGCCGCATCATTTCTGGCACTATCTTGGTGTGAAACGATGCGTGGTGCCGCGGCCTGCGTCTCGGTCGCCCTGCCCCAGCCACCCCTTAGCGAGGTCCATCCATGCTGTATCAGCTCTACGAAACCCAGCGAGCCCTGCTGAGCCCCTTTGCGGAGTTCGCCAGCGCTTCGGCCAAGCTCTACAGCCACCCGCTCTCGCCCTTTACCCACCTGCCGCTGTCGCAGCGGGTGTCGGCGGGGCTGGACCTGATGCACCGCCTGGCCAAGGAGTACGAGAAGCCCGGTTTCAACATCCACAGCGTCGAAGTCGATGGCGTGGATGTGGCCGTGCAGGAGCTGGTGCCGCTGGAAAAGCCCTTCTGCCGCCTGCTGCGCTTCAAGCGCTACACCGATGACCAGGCCGTGCTGGCCAAGATGAAGGATCAGCCCACGGTGCTGGTGGTGGCGCCGCTCTCGGGCCACCACAGCACCCTGCTGCGCGACACCGTGCGCCAGCTGCTCAAGGACCACAAGGTCTACATCACCGACTGGACCGACGCCCGCATGGTGCCGACCGAGGTGGGGCCCTTCCATCTGGACGACTACATCGCCTATGTGCAGGAGTTCATCCGTCATATCGGCGCCACCGACTGCCATGTGATCTCGGTCTGCCAGCCCACGGTGCCGGTGCTGGCCGCCATCTCCCTGATGGCCAGCCGGGGCGAAGCCACGCCGCGCTCCATGACCATGATGGGCGGCCCCATCGACGCCCGCAAGAGCCCCACCGCCGTCAACAACCTGGCCATGAACCGCAGCTTCAGCTGGTTCGAGAACAACGTCATCTACCGCGTGCCGCCCAACTACCCGGGCGCCGGCCGCGCGGTCTACCCGGGCTTTCTGCAGCACACCGGTTTCGTGGCCATGAACCCGGACCGGCATCTGAGCTCGCACTACGACTACTTCCTGGACCTGGTGCGCGGCGACGATGACAGCGCCGAATCCCACCGCCAGTTCTACGACGAGTACAACGCGGTGCTGGACATGCCGGCCGAGTACTACCTGGACACCATCAAGACCGTGTTCCAGGACTTCGCCCTGGTCAACGGCACCTGGGAGGTGGACGGCGAGCTGGTGCGTCCGCAGGACATCCGCCAGACCGCCCTGCTCACCGTGGAAGGCGAGCTGGACGACATCTCCGGCGCCGGCCAGACCCGCGCCGCCCATGAGCTCTGCGCCGGCATCCCGCGCGAGCACCAACGCCACTACGACGCCATCGGCGCCGGCCACTACGGCATCTTCTCGGGCCGCCGCTGGCGCGAGAAGGTCTACCCCACGGTGCGTGACTTCATCGCCACCTACGACCAGCAGCCCCTGAGCGTGGCCGCGGCGCCCAGCCGCGCCCGCCGGACCAAGAAAGCTTGAGCGCCTCCACTCTCTCCCCCGCCGCCGACCTGGCCCAGCGCCTGGCCGCGGCCCTGCCCCAGACCCAGTGCACCCGCTGCGGCTACCCCGACTGCCAGGCCTATGCCGAGGCCCTGGCCGCCGGTGAGGCCGAGATCAATCAATGCCCGCCCGGCGGGGCCGAGGGCGTGGCGCGACTGGCCGCCCTCACCGGCCGCCCGCTGCTGCCGCTCAACCCCGAACACGGGCTGGAGACGCCGCGTCAGCTGGCCGTGATCGACGAGGCCTGGTGCATTGGCTGCACCCTGTGTATCAAGGCCTGCCCGGCCGACTGCATCGTGGGCGCGCCCAAGGCCATGCACCTGATCGTGGCGGCCCAGTGCACGGGCTGCGAGCTCTGCTTGCCCGCCTGCCCGGTGGACTGCATCTCCCTGGTCAATGCCAGCGGTGAGGCCAGCGGCTGGCAGGCCTGGAGCGCGACCCAGGCGGCCGAGGCCCTGGATCGCTACCGCTTCCGCGGCGAGCGCCTGGCGCGCGAGAAGCGCGAGAACGATGCCCGCCTGCAGGCCGAGGCCCAGGCCAAGCTGGCCGATCTGCCGGCCGCCAGCCAGATCAGCGATCCGCTGGTGCTGGACCGCAAGCGCGCCATGATCGAGGCCGCCCTGGCACGCGCTCGCGCCAAGCGCGCGGAGTGAGTCGACCGCGGCCCCCCCGCAGGTCGCGGCCGGGCACAATCGCGCCCATGAACAAGACCGCGATCGAGGGCTTCTTCGCCACCCTGAAGGCCGCCAACCCCTCCCCGCAGACCGAGCTGGAATACGCCAGCGTCTTCGAGCTGCTGGCGGCCGTGCTGCTCTCGGCCCAGGCCACCGATGTGGGCGTGAACAAGGCCACCCGTCGCCTTTTCCCCGTAGCCAACACGCCGGCCAAGATCCTGGCCCTGGGCGAAGACGGTCTGGCGGACTACATCAAGACCATTGGCCTGTACCGCACCAAGGCCAAGAATCTCTACAAGACCTGCCAGATCATCCTGGAGCAGCATGGCGGCCAGGTACCGCGCTCGCGCGAAGCCCTGGAAGCCCTGCCCGGCGTGGGCCGCAAGACCGCCAATGTGGTGCTCAATGTGGCTTTCGGCGAGCCCACCATGGCGGTGGACACGCACATCTTCCGCGTGGGCAACCGCACCGGCCTGGCCCCGGGCAAGAATGTGCTGGAGGTGGAGCAGGCTCTGCTGCGCCGCGTGCCGCCGGCCTATCTGGTGGACGCCCACCACTGGCTGATCCTGCACGGCCGCTACATCTGCCAGGCACGCCGACCGCTGTGCGAGCGCTGCCAGGTGCGAGCCTTCTGCGACAACCCGGCCCCTACAATGGCCGGCAATGCCTCTTGAGATGGGAAGCCATGCCTAGCATCACCGACCTGCTCGACCGCGTCGAGCGCCTGCTGCTGCGTCATGAGGAGCTCCAGCGCACCAACGCGCTGCTGCAGGAGCAGTTGCAGGCCGTGGGCCATGAGCGCGACCAGCTGCGCTCGCGCCTGTCGGCGGCCCGCCAGCGCATCGACGCCCTGCTGGAGCGGCTTCCCGTCGAGAGCGAAACCGCCAGGAACGAGAAGTAGTCATCGATATGAAGCAAATGGAAGTCACGATCATGGGCCAGAGCTATCTGCTCGGCTGCCCCGAGGGCGGCGAGGCCCTGCTGTCTCGCGCCGTGGCCCAGGTCGACCGCGAGATGAGCGCCATCCGCGACGCCGGCCGGGTCAAGGCCCGCGAGCGCATTGCCGTGCTGGCCGCGCTGAACCTGGCCTACCAGCTGGCCGAAGGCCCCGCCGCCGCCAGCAGCGCCACCGCGGCGCCGGCCGCTTCGACCAGCCCCAACGGCAGCGACACCGTGCCCTCGCCCGAGCTCGAGGCCCTGATCCGCCGCCTGGACGAAGCCCTGGGCCAGGACGGCCAGCTGCTCTGAGGCACGCCTGTCGCCCGGCGCTGCATCACCGCCAGCGTCGGCGCGCGTGAAGGCATAGAATCATGGCGTCCATCGCGTTCGCGTGAGCTCTATATTTCCTTGAACCGATGCTCTACGAGCAAGGGCTTGGAAAATACCCGGCGGGCGTGATCGTCTCGCGTCAGATGAACCCGAAGCCCGGTTGACCTCGCCCACCTGAATCCCCCTGGGTTCAGGAATGCGGTTCACGGTTCGCGGTGGACACCTTATCCCCAGCGCAAGAAGCACGCATAAGCCTCGGCGGCCGCAGTCCTCGCCGGTGAATGCCGCAGAGCATCGCAGGCACGGAGACCGCCGCATGAGCTACTGGTTGATGAAGTCCGAGCCCGAGGAGTGCTCGATCGACGACCTGGCCCGCCTGGGCCGGGTGCCCTGGACCGGGGTGCGCAACTACCAGGCCCGCAACTTCATGCGCGACGACTTCGCCCTGGGCGACGGCGTGCTCTTCTACCACTCCTCCTGCCCCCAGCCCGGCATTGCCGGCCTGGCCGAGGTCTGCAGCGCCGCCTACCCGGACGCCACGCAGTTCGATCCCGCCAGCCCCTATCACGACCCCAAGTCGGATCCCGCCAAGCCGCGCTGGCTGCATGTGGACGTGAGCTTTGTGCGCAAGACCCGCCTGCTGGCCCTGCCCGAGCTGCGCCAGACCCCGACGCTGGCCGGCATGCGCCTGCTCCAGCCCGGCAACCGGCTCTCCATCACGCCGGTCACGCCCGCCGAGTGGCAAGAGATCCTGAAACTTCTGGACGCTGCGTCCCCCTCTCCCCGATGAACCTCGATCCCCTGTTCCTGGCCGAGCTGCTCGCGCTCGGCCTGTGCTCCGGCTTTCTGGCCGGCCTGCTGGGCATTGGCGGCGGCATGCTGATGGTGCCCTTCCTGACCTGGATGCTGTCCAAGCAGGGCGTGTCCGCCGATATGGCGGTGAAGATGGCCATCGCCACCTCCATGGCCACCATCATGTTCACCTCCATCTCCAGCGTGCGCGCCCACCACAAGCGCGGCGCGGTGCGCTGGGAGCTGGTGCGGGGCCTGGCACCCGGCATTCTGATCGGCGGCCTGGTCGCTGGCGCCGGCATCTTCGCCCTGCTCAAGGGCAGCTGGCTGGCCCTGGTGTTTGCCGGCTTCGTGAGCTTCTCGGCCTTCCAGATGCTGCGCGACAAGAAACCCAAGCCCAGCCGCCAGATGCCGGGCACGGCCGGCCAGATCGGCGCGGGCGCGGGCATCGGCCTGCTCTCGGGCCTGGTGGGCGCGGGCGGCGGCTTTGTCTCTGTGCCCTTCATGACCTGGTGCAATGTGCCCATCCACAATGCCGTGGCCACCAGCGCGGCCCTGGGCTTTCCCATCGCCCTGGCCAATACCCTGGGCTATGTGATCGGCGGCTGGAACCTGGCGCCCGCCCTGCCCGGCGCCCTGGGCTACCTCTTCCTGCCGGCCCTGGTGGTGATCGCCGCGGCCAGCGTGACCATGGCGCCGCTGGGCGCCAAGGCCGCCCATGCGATGAACGTCAAGCAGCTCAAGCGCGCCTTCGCCCTGCTGCTCTTCGTGCTGGCCGCCTACATGCTCTACAAGGGTCTGAGCTGAAGCATGGACTGATAAGCAAAACGCCACCCTCGGGTGGCGTTTTTGTTGGGGCAGCCCCCAGGCGCCGCAGCCTCTGAGCGCTCAGAGCATGCCAAAGGGAATGGGCGCCAGCACCACCTGATTGCCGCCGCGGCGCTGGGCTTCCTGCACCGCGGTCTCGCTGGCCTTGAGCAGCTCGTCCTGCTTGGAGGCGGTGTGCGGGAAGCTGGCCACGCCCATGGACAGCGACAGCCCAAGATCCTGGCCGTTCAGCACCACGATCTGCGCGGTGCACTGGCGGCGCAGCTGCTCCATGCGCGCGTGGGCGGTGGCCAGGCCCACGCCCGAGAGCAGCACGGCGAACAGGTGATCGCCAATGCGGCAGGCTGCGTCCATGGCCCGGGTGTTGGCGCGCAGCATGCGACCCAGGCCCTCGAGCATGCGCTGGTGCGCCTCCTCGCCCAGGGACTGGATGGCGGCGGGCGCCGGATCCAGTGCAATCAGCACCAGGGCGAATTCGCGGTGCTCGCGGGTGGAGAGATCGATCTCGCGCAGCAGCTGGTCGTCGAACTGGGCCCGCAGATACAGGCCCGAGGTCTCGTCGCGGCCGCTGCCCTGCTGCATCTCGCGCCGGATCTGTTCCAGCGCCTTCTGCTGCTGCTCGATCTGGTTGAGCGCGCGCTGCAGATGGGTCTCGCGGTGGCGCTCCTCGGTGCGCTCCACCCACATGGCCATCACATGCTCCGTGCCCAGCGGAATGCGGGTGACCGAGAACTCGCGGCGGCGCCCGCCCAGCTCCACCCGGTGCTCGCTCAGCACCACCGAGCGCTGGGCCATCACCGCCTGTTCGGCGCGCCGCATGGCCTGCACCTCCTCGCCCCGCATCAGTTCGGCATCAGATAGACCCACGATGCCCGTCTCGGTCTGCGAGAACATCAGGCCCAGGCCCGCACTGGCATAGATATAGCGGCCGGTGGCCAGGGACTTGACCGTGACCAGGGTCCCCAGTGGCTCGACCAGGCTCAGCACGGCGCCGGCCAGCTCATGCTCCTGCAGCTTCAGGCTGGCATACCAGGCATCGCTGGTCTGAGGCGATGCACCGGCGTGCGGGGCGGCAGAGTTTTCCATGAATTTGAGGCTGGGCGTGGCGGGCTGCGTTCGCCCGGGGCGGCAAGGCCTGGCCCCGGCGGCTGCAAGCAATGTAGAGGGCTTGCGCAGAGGGCGGCAAGTGCAGGGCATCCCCTGTTCATACGCGCCCCCCTAGCTTGAAGCGAATGGTAGCGAAGAACTTTTGCGCACAGGGCGGGGCTCACCCTATCCGCGGGGTCGCACAGGGACTTATGCCACGCCACCAGGGGGACAGCAGGCACTGGAAAACCCGGCACCTACAATCTGAGCGCCCCGACGATGAAGGACCGATGATGGCCGAGACCCTCTACCGCACCCGCCTGCAGCAAGGCCGCGACTACCAGTTCGAAGCCCATTTCGAGGGCCTCGCGGCCACGGTGCTCAGTGATGAACCTCCACCGCTGGGGAGCTCGGCCGGCCCCTCGCCGGTCCAGCTGCTGAGCTCGGCGGTGGGCACCTGCCTCAGCGACTCTCTGCTGTTCGCTCTGCGCAAATTCAGGCAAGCCCCCGAGCCCCTGAGTTGCGAGCTGGAGACAAGCGTGGGCCGCAATGCCGAGGGCCGCATGCGGGTGCTGGGCATCACGGCCCGCCTGCACCTGGGCGTGGCCGCGGCCCAGTTGGAGCATCTGGACCGGGTGCTGAGCCAGTTCGAGGACTTCTGCACCGTGACCCAGAGCGTGCGCGCCGCCATTCCCGTGACGGTCCAGGTCTTCGACGCCCAGGGCGTGCAACTCAAGTAAGCCCATCCCTCCCCTGCGAACCCATCTGCATGCAGAGTTTTGACCTGATCGCGGTCGGCGCCGGTGCGGCCGGCCTGTTCTGCGCCGGCATGGCCGGCCAGCGCGGCCTGCGCGTGGCCCTGCTGGACCATGCACCGCGCGTGGCCGAGAAGATCCGCATCTCCGGCGGCGGCCGCTGCAACTTCACCAACCGCGAGGCGGCGCCGGCCAACTTCCTCTCCGAGAACCCCAACTTCTGCCGCTCGGCCCTGGCACGCTACAGCGCCCAGGACTTCATCGCCCTGGTGAAGCAGCACGGCATCGCCTTCCACGAGAAGCACAAGGGCCAGCTCTTCTGCGACGAGTCCAGCGAGCAGATCATCCAGATGCTGCTCAAGGAATGCGAGGCCGGCGGCGTGCAGCGCTGGCAGCCCTGCACCGTGGCAGCCGTGCGCCCCCTGCCCGAGGGCGGCTTCGAGCTGGACACGGGCGCCGGCCCGCTGCGCTGCACCCGCCTGGTGATCGCCACCGGCGGCCTGTCCATTCCCAAGATCGGCGCCAGCGACTGGGGCCTGCGCCTGGCCGAGCGACTGGGCCACCGCATCGTCACGCCGCGCCCGGCCCTGGTGCCGCTGACCTTCGCGCCGGCCGACTGGGCGCCCTTTGCCGAGCTGGCCGGCCTGTCCCTGCCCGTCTATGTGAGCACCGGCAGCGGCAAGCAGCGCGGCCGCTTCCACGAAGACCTGCTCTTCACCCACCGCGGCCTCAGCGGCCCGGCCATTCTGCAGATCTCCAGCTACTGGCAGGAGGGCCAGGCCCTGAGCCTGGACCTGGCGCCCGAACAGGCCCTGGCCGAGGCCCTGCTCGCCGCCAAGAACGGCTCGCGCAAGCAGCTGGGCAATGAGCTGACCGAGCTGCTGCCCAGCCGCCTGGCCCAGGCCTGGCTGTCTCGTCTGGCCCTGCCCGGCAACCGCCCCATGGCCGACTGCAAGGACAAGGACCTGCAGCGCCTGGCCGAACAGCTGCAGGCCTGGCAGCTCACACCCGACGGCAGCGAGGGCTGGCGCAAGGCCGAGGTCATGCGCGGCGGGGTGGACACGCGCGAGCTCAGCTCCCAAACCCTGGAAAGCAAGAAGGTGCCGGGCCTGCATTTCATTGGCGAGGTGGTGGACGTGACCGGCTGGCTGGGCGGCTACAACTTCCAGTGGGCCTGGTCCAGCGCCGCCGCCTGCGCGCGCGCTTTGGAGCCGTCCGGGGCGCAAGATCTCGCTTGTTCTTAAAATTATTGTTATACTCTTCGTCTTTGCTAGCAAACCCTGCGCGTCGATTCGGAAGCAGAATCCGGATACTTCTGCTTCGGGACTCCAGATTTTGGTTCTGGGCCCCTTGCGAACACCGAGCGCCTAAAGAAGGAAACAGAGTTTCATGACCACCATTCGCGTCAAAGAGAACGAGCCGTTTGATGTTGCCCTGCGCCGCTTCAAGCGCACCATCGAAAAGCTGGGCCTGCTGACCGACCTGCGCGCCCGCGAGTTCTACGAGAAGCCGACTGCCGAGCGCAAGCGCAAGAAGGCCGCCGCCGTCAAGCGCCACTACAAGCGCGTGCGCAGCATGCAGCTGCCCAAGAAGCTGTACTGATCAGCCTCAGGACTTCGCGGACCGCAGCGTTCCAGGAGTCCAGCCAGCCCGCTCCGGCGGACAGGCCACGAAAAAGCCCGCGCAGGACGCTGCCGCGGGCTTTTTCGTTTCTGCGTCCCACACCACCACCCGCAAACACCATCGAGATCTCGTCATGAGCCTGAAAGAACGCATCACCGAAGACATGAAGACCGCCATGCGCGCCAAGGACGCCGAGCGCCTGGGCACCATCCGCATGCTGCTGGCTGCCGTGAAGCAGAAGGAAGTGGACGAGCGCGTCGAGGTGGACGATGCGGCCCTGGTGGGTATCGTGGACAAGCTCATCAAGCAGCGCAAGGACGCCATCAGCCAGTTCACCGCGGCCGGCCGCCAGGACCTGGCTGACAAGGAAAGCGCCGAACTGCTGGTGCTGGAGGCTTATCTGCCGGCCCGCCTCTCGTCGCAGGAAATCGACGCTGCCGTGGCCGCCATCGTGGCCGAGCTGGGCGCCAAGGGCCCCGGCGACATGGGCAAGGTCATGGGCGCGGTCAAGGCCCAGCTGGCGGGCAAGGCCGATATGGGACTGGTTTCGGCCGCCGTCAAGAAGGCGCTGAGCCAGTAAGCTCGGCGCACGGGGCGTCGTGACGCCCCACCCTATCCCCCATGGAATTCACGGAGATCGCGATGAGCCTGCCCCTCCAAGCCCTGACCCCCGAACTCTGCGTGGCCCCGCAGCTGGAGCCCGCCGCCATGGCCGAGGCCGCCGCGGCCGGCTTTCGCAGCGTGATCAACAACCGCCCCGACCATGAGGGCGGCCCGGACCAGCCTACCAGCGCACAGATCGAGGCCGCGGCCCGCGCCGCCGGCCTGGAATACCGCCACCTGCCGGTGAATGGCGCCTATCAGTCGCCCGAGGAGATCGCGGCCTTCGGCGAGCTGCTGGCCAGCCTGCCCAAGCCCATCCTGGCCTTCTGCCGCTCCGGCGCGCGCTCCACCCGCCTCTACCAGGCTGCCAGCCAGCGCTGAGGCACCAGGGCGGTGCAGCTGTTGCACCGCGCCTGCAAGCCCGCCCTAGGACATGCCCTAGGGTGGCTCCTCATTCAGCAAGACGTCAGCTCCCCGCTCGTACATTCCACGCTGCCGGTTTTGCGCCCCGAGGGATTCACGTCCCGGGTGGCGCCGCGAAACCATCCATGCAGACACAAGAATCGAGGAGCTTTCGTGTCCCCCCTGCTCGCCTTATCCAGGCTGATCGACGGTATGAACCGTCGCATCGGCCAATGGGTCATCTGGCTCATCCTGGCCTCGACGGTCATCAGCGCGGTCAACGCGGTCATCCGCAAGGCCTTCAACTTCTCCTCCAACGCCTTTCTCGAGGTGCAGTGGTATCTGTTTGCCGGCTCCTTTCTGCTGGCGGCGGGCTACACCCTGCTGAACAACGAGCATGTGCGCATCGACGTGGTCATCAGCCGCTTCTCCAAGCGCACCCAGACCTGGATCGATGTCTTCGGCTTTGCCGCCTTCCTGCTGCCCCTGTGCGTGGTGGTGCTGTACTACAGCGTGCCCTTCTTCCTGCAGGCCTGGCGCTCCAATGAAATGTCCTCCAATGCCGGCGGCCTGATCCTGTGGCCGGTCTACATGCTCATGCCCATGGGCTTTGCCCTGCTGCTGCTGCAGGGCGTGAGCGAGCTGATCAAGCGCCTGGCCTTTCTGCAAGGCCTGATCGAGGACCCGACCAAGAAGGGCGAGGGCCCCAGCGCCGAGGAGGAACTGGCCGAGGCCATCCGCCGCCTGGCCGAGAACGAAAACAAGAAGGCCTGAGGGAGACGCACAGATGGAATTCCTTGCAAGCAATATGGCCCCGATCATGTTCGTGGGCCTGGTGCTCTTCCTGCTGATGGGCTTTCCCGTGGCTTTCAGCCTGGGCGCCTGCGGCCTCTTTTTCGGCTTTGTCGGCATCGAGATGGGCCTTCTGCCCGCCTCGCTGATGCAGGCCCTGCCCTTGCGCATCTTCGGCATCATGCGCAACGACACATTGCTCGCCATCCCCTTCTTCACCTTCATGGGCATCGTGCTCGAACGCTCCGGCATGGCCGAGGACCTGCTCGACACGATCGGGCAGCTCTTCGGCCCCATCCGCGGCGGCCTTGCCTATGCGGTCATCTTCGTCGGCGCGCTGCTGGCGGCCACCACCGGCGTCGTCGCCGCCTCGGTCATCGCCATGGGCCTGATCTCGCTGCCGATCATGCTGCGCTACGGTTATGACCGGTCGATCGCCTCGGGCGTCATCGCCGCCTCCGGCACGCTCGCCCAGATCATCCCGCCCTCGCTCGTCCTCATCGTGCTTGCAGACCAGCTCGGCCGCTCGGTCGGCGACATGTACAAGGGCGCCTTCATCCCCGGCTTTGCACTGACCGGCATGTACTGCCTGTACATCGTGCTGATCGCCATCTTCAAGCCCACCTGGGTGCCGGCCCTGCCGGCCGAGGCCCGCACCATCCGCGAAGACAGCGGCAAGAGCGGCCTGCTCTCCCTGCTGCTGCTGACCATCGCCTCCACCGCCATCGCGGTGTTCTTCGGCGAGCACTACGCCGATGTGCTGAGCTGGTGGAAGGGCGAGACCATCACCCAGGTCGCCACCGACGAGACCATCGTGGTCTCGCTGTGCGCCGGCGTGATGCTGGCCTTCGTGATTGCGGTGATCAACAAGATCACCGGCCTGGGCCTGCTCTCTCGCATGGCCCAGCAGGTCATCATCGTGCTGATCCCGCCGCTGGCGCTGATCTTCCTCGTGCTCGGCACGATCTTCCTCGGCATCGCGACGCCGACGGAAGGCGGCGCCATGGGCGCGGTCGGCGCGCTGTTCATGGCCGCGGCCAAGGGCCGGCTCACCATGGACGTGGTGCGCTCGGCGCTGACGGCCACCACGCGCCTGTCGGCCTTCGTGCTCTTCATCCTCATCGGCGCCCGCGTCTTCTCGCTCACCTTCTACGGCGTGAACGGGCATCTGTGGGTCGAGCACCTGCTGGTCTCGCTGCCGGGCGGCGAGACGGGCTTCCTGATCGCGGTGAACCTGCTGGTCTTCTTCCTGGCGTTCTTCCTCGATTTCTTCGAACTCGCCTTCATCATCGTGCCGCTGCTCGCGCCGGCCGCCGACAAGCTCGGCATCGACCTCATCTGGTTCGGCGTGCTGCTCGGCATCAACATGCAGACGAGCTTCATGCACCCGCCCTTCGGCTTCGCGCTCTTCTACCTGCGCTCGGTCGCCGCCAAGGTGCCCTATCTCGACAAGGTGACGGGCAAGGTGACCCAGCCGGTGACGACGGGGCAGATCTACTGGGGGGCCGTGCCCTTCGTCTGCATCCAGATCGTCATGGTGGGCCTCACCATCCTCTTCCCCAGCATGGTCTCCGGCGGCCTGGACAAGAAAGAGGCCGTGGACATGCAGCAGGTCGAGCGTGAGCTCGAGGCCAATATGCCGCCGCCCGAGGTGCAGGCCCCCGAGGCCGACCCCGCCGACCCGGCCGCCAGCGCGGCCGACGGCGCCGGCAGCGCGCCGGCCGCGGACGACGATCCGCTCAAGGCCCTGCAGGAGTCCATGTCCAGCGAGAAGAAATGATGCGCCGCCGGGCGGGACCCTGCCCACCCGGCACTCCGCAGCATTCAGCCCGGGCCCAGCCGGCCCGCTGAAAGTACAAAAGAAAGGCGCCCCGCGGGGCGCCTTTTGCTTGGGCCGGCCTGCCCCTCAAGCGAGGGCAGGCCCAGCAGGCGATCAGAGCTTCTGAGCCGCCATGAAGGAGTCGAAGCGGCCTTCGGCGAAGCGGAACCACAGCACCTGGTCACGCTGGAAATTGCGCAGATCGGCGTAGATCTTCTTCCAGGCCGGGCTCTTGGCGCTGTTGGCCTCGAACACCTCCATCGAAGCCTTGAAAGAGGCGTCGAGGATGGCCGGCGAGAAGGGCAGCACCTTGGTCTTCGCGCCCACCAGCTGCTTCAGCGCCGTGGGGTTCAGCGCGTCGTACTTGGCCTGCATATCGCTGTGGGCCAGGGCCGAGGCGGCATCGATGATGGCCTTGTACTCGCTGGACAGGGCGTCATAGGCCTTCTGGTTGATGAAGAAGTCCACCTCGGGCCGCCTTCCCACCAGCCGGGATAGTAGTAGTAGGGCGCGACCTTGTAGAAGCCGAGCTTCTCGTCGTCATAGGGGCCGACCCATTCGGCGGCGTCGATGGTGCCCTTTTCGAGCGAGGGATAGATGTCGCCGCCGGCGATCTGCTGCGGCACGACGCCGAGCTTTTCGACGACCTTGCCGGCGAAGCCGCCGATGCGCATCTTCAGGCCCTGCATGTCGGCGACGGTCTTGATTTCCTTGCGGAACCAGCCGCCCATCTGCACGCCGGTATTGCCGCCGGGGAAGCCGAGCATGCCGTAGTTCGCGTAGAACTCGTTCATCAGCTTGCGACCGTTGCCGTGCATCATCCAGGCCGTCATCTGACGCGAGTTCAGACCGAAGGGGATGGCCGAGCCCAGGGCGAAGGCGGGGTCCTTGCCATAGAAGTAGTAGGGCACGGTATGGCACAGCTCGACGGTGCCATTCTGCACGCCGTCCACCACGCCGAAGGGGGGCATCAGCTCGCCGCCCGCATGCACGGAGATCTCGAACTTGCCGCCCGACATGGCCTTCACGGCCTTGGCGAAGACCTCGGCGCCGCCGTAGATGGTGTCCAGGGACTTGGGGAAGCTCGAGGCCAGACGCCAGCGCACATTGGCCTGGGCATTGACCACGGCGGGGGCTGCACCGGCCGCCAGCACGCCAGCCAGACCGGCCTGCTTGACAAAGGAACGACGCTCCATCAGTTGATCTCCTCTTGATGATGAATGCTGTAGTGAGCGCGTCGATTCTAGGAGTCGTCCCCCGGCCACCTACCGGGACAAACCCGTGAAAACCAGAGTGACAAGCGCGCGCTTTCGCAGTATCTGAAAAAGCACCTACAGCAGGCTTTCAAGAGGCTGACAGCAGCGCGCCCGCCTGGCGCTTGCACGCCATCGCTCGCACCGGCAGCCGGGGCCGCGCAGCCTCAGCTGCCGGCCAGCTTCATGCGAGAGATCAGCACCGAGCCAATGGTCTTGCTGCCCACGGTGTAGGCGTCGGCGCCGATGCCCACGATGTCCTGGAACATCTGGCGCAGATTGCCGGCAATCGTCACCTCATGCACCGGGTAGGCAATCTCGCCGTTCTCCACCCAGAAGCCGCTGGCGCCGCGCGAGTAATCACCGGTCACGTAGTTGACGCCCTGCCCCATCAGCTCGGTCACGAAGAGGCCACGGCCCAGGCGGCGCAGCATGGTGGGCAGGTCATCGCCGGGCGCGGTGGCGCGGCTCGTCATGCGCAGATTGTGCGAGCCGCCCGCATGGCCCGTGGTGCGCAGGCCCAGCTTGCGTGCCGAGTAGCTGGACAGGAAATAACCCTGCAGCACGCCGCCCTGCACCAGCTGGCGCGGCCGGGTGATCACGCCCTCATCATCGAAGGGCGTGCTGCCCTTGCCCTTGATCTCGTGCGGATCCTCGGCCACATCGATGTGCGAGGCCAGCACGCTCTGGCCCAGGCTGTCCAGCAGGAAGCTGGCCTTGCGGTAGAGCGCACCGCCGCTGGTGGCCTGCACCAGACCGCCCAGCAGGCCGGCCGCCACCGTACTCTCGAAAAGCACCGGCACCTCGGCCGTCTTGACCTTGCGAGCCTTCAGGCGCGCCAGCGCGCGTTCGGCGGCGTAGCGGCCCACGGCCTCGGGCGAGGCCAGATCCTCGGCCGCGCGCATGGAGCTGTACCAGGCGTCACGCTCCATCTGCGCGCCGCGGCCGGCAATGGGCGCCACCGAGAGGCTGTGGCGCGAGCTGGCGTAGCCGCCGCCAAAGCCCCTGGTGTTGCCGGTGTAGAAATGCGATTGCTGGGCCGAGACGGCCGCCCCCTCGGAGTTGCTGATGCGGCGGTCGGTGGCGAAGGCCGCGGCCTCGCAGCGCAGGGCCAGGCTGGCGGCGGTCTCGGCATCCAGGGCCCAGGGATGGAAGAGATCCAGCTCGGGTCGGGCCGCAGGATCGAGCGCCAGATCCTGCTCGTCGGGCAGGCCAGCGGCCGGGTCCTCGGCCGTGAAGCGCGCGATGTCATAAGCGGCGCGCACCGTGTCCTTCAGCGCCTGGGGCGAGAAGTCGGAGGTGCTGGCATTGCCGCGGCGCTGGCCCAGATAGACCGAGATGCCCAGGGATTTGTCGCGGTTGCGCTCCACGTTCTCCAGCTGGCCACGGCGCACCGAGACCGAGAGCCCGCAGCCCTCGCTCACCTCGGCGCCGGCATCGCTGGCACCCAGGCGCTTGGCCTCGGCCAGCACGGTCTCCACCAGCTCGCGAAAACGCGCCGGGCTGTAGCTGAAGCCGGACTGTGCGGTGGCGGAAAGGCTGAGGTCTTGGGACATGGGGCTGATGCAAGAAATCGGAGTGGGCGACAATCATACTTATGAGCGAAATCCCCGAAGACTTCGACGCCGACTTCGACGAGCGCCCGAGCAAGAGCCAGAAGAAGCGCGATATGCACGATCTGCAGGCCCTGGGCGCGGATCTGCTGACCCTGCCCGAGAGCCGGCTCGAGCCCCTGGACCTGCCCGAGATCCTGCGCGACGCCGTGCGCGACGCCAAGAAGATCAGCAATTTCGAAGGCAAGCGCCGCCAGCTGCAGTACATCGGCAAGCTGATGCGCAAGGTCGACCCCGAACCCATCCGCGAGGCCGTGGCCGCCTTCAAGCTGGGCCATGCCCAGGACAGCCTGGCCCTGCACGAGGCCGAGCGCTGGCGCGAGCGCCTGCTGGACAACGATGAGGCCCTGCAGGCCTTCATCAGCGAGTTTGCCGGCGTGGACGTGCAGCAGCTGCGCAGCCTGGTGCGCTCGGCCCGCAAGGACCTGAAGACGCCCAAGCCGGCTGACCAGGAGCAGCGCCACGGCCGCGCCTACCGCGAGCTCTTCCAGCTGATCAAGGCCGAGCTCAAGCGCGCCAGCCGCGAGGCGGGTGACGACACCGGGAGTGACGATGATGGCGACGAGTCCTGATCAGGTCCGCATCGGCATCGTCTCCATCAGCGACCGCGCCTCCATCGGCGTTTATGAAGACAAGGGCCTGCCTGCCCTGCAGGACTGGCTGACGGCCGCCCTGCTCAACCCCATCGAGTTCCAGCCGCGCCTGATTCCCGATGAGCGCGAGCGCATCGCTGCCACCCTGCGCGAGCTGGTGGACGAGGCGGGCTGCGACCTGGTGCTCACCACCGGTGGCACCGGTCCGGCACCGCGCGACGTCACGCCCGAGGCCACGCTGGACGTGGCCGATCGCGAGATGCCCGGCTTCGGCGAACAGATGCGGCAGATTTCCCTGCACTTCGTGCCCACGGCCATCCTCTCGCGCCAGGTCGCCGTGATCCGCGGCAAGGCGCTCATCATCAACCTGCCCGGCCAGCCCAAGGCCATTGCCGAGACCCTGTCCGGCCACGAGAAGGCCAGCGGCATCTTTGCCGCCGTGCCCTATTGCATCGACCTGATCGGCGGCCCCTACCTCGAAACCCGGGAGGATGTCTGCAAGGCCTTCCGCCCCAAATCCGCCCTGAAGAACAAGACCTCATGAAAATCGCCAAAGACACCATCGCCACCCTGCAACTCAAGGTGGCCGACGCCCAGGGCCGCCTGATCGAAGCCTCCAAGGAACCGCAAGCCCTGCTGGTGGGCGGCTACGGCAACACCCTGCCCGCCATCGAGGAAGCCCTGATGGGCCAGGAGGCCGGTTTCCAGGCCACGCTGGACCTGCCGGTGGACAAGGCCTTCGGCGCGCGCGACGAGAGCCTGACGCGCAGCATCCCCAAGGCCGACTTCCCGCCCGGGGTCAAGATCGGCGGCCAGCTGGAAATCCGTGAAGGCGAGAACGGCGAGTTCCGCCGCTACCACGTGGTCAAGATCAAGGGGCCGCAGGTGCTGCTGGACGGCAACCACCCCCTGGCCGGCGTGGCGCTCAAGGTCTCGCTGAAGGTGGTCTCGGTGCGGGCAGCCAGCGAAGAAGAAATCGCTCATGGCCACGCCCATGGCGAGCATGGCCATCATCATTGAACCGCCCCCTACGCGCTGACGCGCCCCCCCTCAAGGGGGCGGCACCGACCGACCGGCCAAGCCGGATCGGTGGCGCCACTCGGTGAATGCCGAGCGGGCGAGCTCGGGGCCGAACCAAGCCCGAGTTACTTGCCGATCAGCTGATTGAGCCGGGCCGCCTCGAAGCACTCTTCGCGGGCGGCATCGGCGGGCAGGCAGTCCTTTTCGGCCGCGGCCTTGCGCGAGAGGGTCTCCACCGCCTTCCACAGCAGGGCAATCTGGTGGTCCTGGCCCGAGGCGTTGTCGATCAGGCCGCGCAGGGCCTGCGAGAGCGGGTCATCGCTCTGCGTCACGCCATAGGCCGAGAAGCCCATGCGCGCCGCGGCTTCCTCACGCTGCGCATCGGCCTGGGCCTCGATGATGCGCGCCGGGTTGCCCACCGCGGTGGCCCCCGCCGGCACCGGCTTGGTGACCACGGCGAGCGAGCCGATGCGTGCGCCCGCACCCACCGTGAAGCCGCCCAGCACGCAGGCATTGGCGCCAACGATCACGCCGGGCTCCAGCGTGGGGTGGCGCTTCGCGCCCTTGACCAGGGAGGTGCCGCCCAGGGTCACGCCCTGGTAGATGGTGCAACCGTCACCGATCTCGGCCATCTCGCCGATCACCACACCCATGCCGTGATCGATGAAGACCCGACGGCCTATGGTGGCGCCGGGATGGATCTCGATGCCGGTGAGCCAGCGCGAGACATGCGAGATGAAACGCCCCAGCCACTTCAGGCCATGGGTCCAGCACCAGTGCGCGCGGCGGTGCATCACCAGGGCATGCAGGCCCGGGTAACACGTCAGCACCTCCCACGCCGACCGGGCGGCCGGATCGCGTTCGAGGATGCAGGCGATGTCTTCGCGAAGGCGCTGGAACATGGAGAAGTCTTCGGACTGAGGGAAATGCGAACAGGGTCTGAGAGTCTAGCCGCGGCCATCAACCCTTGCCGTCGCGGGTCTTGAGCATGGCGCGCGCCAGGCCACGCAGGATGTGCACCTCCTCCACCGTGAGCTGGGCCCGGTTGAAGAGCTGGTTCAGGCGCGGCATCAGCTTCTTGGGCGCAGCCGGGTTCAGGTAGTCGATGGCCACCAGGCCCTGCTCCAGATGCGCCAGCAAGCCCTGCACCGCCTGGCCATCGGCCAGCTCGGCCGCGGCGGTGCGGGCCTGCACCTCGAAGCCGCCCAGGGCCTGGCGCAGGTCATAAGCCAGCAGCTGCACGGCCTGGGCCAGATTCAGCGAGCCGTAGTCCGGATGGGTGGGAATGGAGAGCACCGCGTGGCAGCGGTACACGTCCTCATTGCTCATGCCGTAGCGCTCGGAGCCGAAGACCAGACCCAGGCGGTGCTCGCTGGCGGCCAGCTGCTCGAAAAGCGGGCGCGGCGCATGCGTGGGCGGGCCAAAGTCTCGCGGCGTCATGGCGGTGGCGCAGGCAAAGCTCACGCCGTCCAGAGCCTCGGCCAGGCTGTCCACGATGCGGGCCCGCGCCAGGATGTCGGCCGCGCCGCTGGCCATGGCCACGGTTTCCTCCTGCGAGAGCACATCGGCGAAGCGCGGGCGCACCAGCACCAGCTCGGAAAAACCCATCACCTTCATCGCGCGCGCCGTGGCGCCCACATTGCCGGGATGGCTGGTCTGTATCAGGATGAAGCGGGTGCGGGAAGAATCCACGGTGAAAGGGCTGGGAACGCAGGCGCGCTCTGGGCTAAAATGCGCGATTATCCGCGGCCGGGCCATGCAGTCCGGGCTCACCGCCCAGTTCTTTGCCTTCGCCAGTCCACCCCCTTCTTGTTTGCAGGTTCACTCCATGACGCAAGCCGCACTCCATCCCATGCTCAATGTCGCCATCAAGGCGGCCCGTGCAGCAGGTTCCATCATCAACCGCGCGTCCCTGGATCTCGACATCCTGAAGATCAACACCAAGTCGCCCAATGACTTCGTGACCGAGGTGGACCAGGCCGCAGAGAACGCCATCATCGAGACCCTGCTGCAGGCCTACCCTGACCACGGCATCCTGGCCGAGGAGTCGGGCCGCGCGCACGGCAACAAGCATTCGGACTACGTCTGGATCATCGATCCCCTGGACGGCACCACCAATTTCATCCACGGCTTCCCGGTCTATGCCGTGTCCATCGCCCTGGCCTTCCGCGGCAAGATCGAGCAGGCCGTGGTCTACGACCCCTGCCGCAACGACCTCTTCTACGCCACCAAGGGCCGCGGCGCCTTCCTGAACGACAAGCGCCTGCGCGTGTCCAAGCGTACCCGCATGAGCGATGCCCTGATCGGCACCGGCTTCCCCTTCCGTCGCGGCGACAACTTCAAGCGCTATGTGAAGATGTTCGAGGAGGTCATGACCCAGTGCGCCGGCCTGCGCCGCCCGGGTGCTGCCGCCCTGGACCTCTGCTATGTGGCCGCCGGCTACTACGACGCCTTCTTCGAGACCGGCCTGAACCCCTGGGACGTGGCCGCGGGCTCCCTGATCATCACCGAGGCCGGTGGCCTGATCGGCAACTTCACCGGCGAGGCCGACTTCCTGAACCAGCGTGAAGTGGTGGCCGGCAGCCCCAAGATCTACGGCCAGCTGGTCCAGATCCTGGCGCCCTACACCCGCGTGATCAAGCTCGAGGACGAGGCCACCGCCCCGGCCGAGGGTGGCGAGAAGCCCAGCGCGGCCGATGCCGTGGCTGCGGCCGCCGCACCGGCCAAGAAGCGCGGCCCGGTGCGCATCAAGAAGGATGTGGCTGCCGGCGGCGAAGACGCCCCGGTCTGAGCCCTTTCGCCCACCGAGCGGCGCGCTACACTGCGCGCCGGCTCCACCGTCTTTGCAAAGCCCTCGCCCGAGGGCTTTGTTCATTTCAGTCCCGCGCCCGATGACCGCAGCCTCCAGCAGCAAGGAACCCCAGGACTTCAGCGCCCACACCCCGGTGATGGCGCAGTACTTCCGCATCAAGGCCGAGCACCCCGATGTGCTGGTGTTCTTCCGCATGGGAGACTTCTACGAGGTCTTCTACGACGATGCCCGCAAGTGCAATGCCCTGCTGGACATCACCCTGACCACCCGCGGCCAGAGCGGCGGCCAGCCGGTGGTGATGGCGGGCGTGCCGGTGCATGCGCTGGAGTCCTACCTGGCCAAGCTGATCCGCCTGGGCGAGTCGGTGGCCATCGCCGAGCAGGTGGGCGATGTGGCAACCTCCAAAGGCCCGGTGGAGCGCAAGGTGGTGCGCATCGTCACCCCCGGCACGGTCACCGACAGCGAGCTGCTGGCCGACAAGCAGGACTCGGTGCTGCTGGCCGTGGTCCAGCAGGGCAAAACCCTGGGCCTGGCCTGGCTCTCACTCACCAAGGGTGAGCTGGGCCTGGCCGAATGCCGCGAGCCCGAGTTCCCCTCCTTCCTGGCCCGCATGAATCCGGCCGAGGTGCTGGTGGACCGCGAGCGCCAGCCCCAGGCCGTGCTGGCAGCGCGCCTGCCCATCACCAACCGCCCCGGCTGGCAGTTCGACACCCAGCTTGGCGTGCGCAAGCTCTGCGAGCAGCTGGGCGTGGCCAGCCTGCAGGGCTTCAATGCCGAGCGCCTGGAGGCCGCGCAGGCCGCCGGCGCCGCCCTGCTGGCCTATGCCGAACACACCCAGGGCCGCACCCTGAGCCATGTGAAGAGCCTGCAGGTGCTGCGCGGCGGCGAGCTGCTGGACCTGCCACCGGCCACCCAGCGCAATCTGGAGCTGACCCAGACCCTGCGCGGCGAATCCGGTTCCGGCGCGCCCACCCTGCTCTCCCTGCTGGACGGCTGCCGCACCGGCATGGGCAGCCGCGCCCTGCGCCAATGGCTGCTGCACCCCAAGCGCGAGCGCGCCGAGGCCGTGTCCCGCCACCAGGCCGTGGCCGCCCTGATCGCCACCGGCTACGAGCCCCTGCGCGAAGCCCTGCGCCATGTCTCGGATGTGGAGCGCATCGCCGCCCGCGTGGCCCTGCGCCAGGTGCGCCCGCGCGAGCTGGCCGGCCTGCGCGCCACCCTGCAGACCCTGCCCGAGCTGCGCGAAACCCTGCCCGGCGCCGGCCATGGCGCGCCGCTGCTGGACCGGCTGGCCGAGGGCCTGGCGGGCTCGCCCCATGTGCTGGAGCTGCTGGAGCGCGCGATTGCCGAGGAGCCCGCCGTGCTGCTGCGTGAGGGCGGTGTGATCGCCAGCGGTTTCGATGCCGAGCTGGACGAGCTGCGCGGCATCAGCCAGAACTGCGACGCCTTCCTGCTGGACCTGGAGGCGCGCGAGCGCGCCCGCACCGGCATCGCCAATCTGCGTGTGCAGTTCAACAAGGTGCATGGTTTCTACATCGAGGTCACCCAGGGCCAGGTGGACAAGGTGCCCATGGACTACCAGCGCCGCCAGACCCTGAAGAACGCCGAGCGCTACATCACGCCCGAGCTCAAGGCCTTCGAGGACAAGGCCCTCTCGGCCCAGGAGCGCTCCCTGGCGCGCGAGAAGCTGCTCTACGAGCTGGTGATCGATCATCTGGTCGAGGCCCTGCAGCCCCTGACCCAGTTGGGCCGCGCCCTGGCCAGTCTGGACGCGCTGGCGGCCCTGGCCGAGCGCGCGACCACGCTGAACTGGGTGCGCCCCGAGTTCGTCAGCCAGCCCTGCATCGACATCCAGCGCGGTCGCCACCCGGTGGTTGAGATGCGCCTGCGCGAGACGGGCAGCGGCGAGTTCATGGCCAATGACTGCCGGCTCGACGCCCGCACCAAGCTGCTGGTGATCACCGGCCCCAATATGGGCGGCAAGAGCACCTTCATGCGCCAGGTCGCCCTGATCGCCCTGCTGGCCGCCATCGGCTCCTATGTGCCGGCAGCCAGCTGCCGCCTGGGGCCCATGGATGCCATCCACACCCGCATCGGCGCGGCGGACGATCTGGCCAATGCCCAGTCCACCTTCATGCTGGAGATGACCGAGGCCGCCGCCATCCTGCACGGTGCCACCGAGCAGTCCCTGGTGCTGATGGACGAGATCGGCCGTGGCACCTCCACCTTCGACGGTCTGGCTCTGGCCGGCGCCATCGCCAGCCATCTGCACGACAAGAACCGCGCCTTCACCCTCTTTGCCACTCACTACTTCGAGCTGACCGAGTTCCCCGCCAAGCACCCGCAGGCGCAGAACCACCATGTCTCGGCGGTGGAGAGCGGCGAGGACATCGTCTTCCTGCACGAGATCCAGCCCGGCCCCGCCAGCCGCAGCTACGGCGTGCAAGTGGCGCGCCTGGCCGGCATGCCCGCCAGCCTGGTGCGCCAGGCGCGCGCCACGCTGGAGGCCCTGGAGGCCAAGGCCAGCGAGGGCGAGGCGCAGATCGATCTCTTCGCCGCGCCGCCCGAGCCGGAGGCGCCCGCTGTCACCCTGGCGACCAGCCCGGCGCTGCAGGCCCTGCATGATCTGGACCCCGATGCCCTGAGCCCCCGCGAAGCGCTGGAAGCGCTGTACCGGCTCAAGGCCCTGAGCCAGCACGCATGAGCCCACATCCCGCAGGAACGCTTGTCTTCTCGCACGCCAACGGCTTCCCGGCCGGCTGCTACCGCGTGCTCTTCGAGGCCTGGCGTGCCGCGGGCTGGCAGGTTCATGCCCTGCCCCAGTTCGGCCACGAGCCGGACTACCCCGTCACCAGCAACTGGCCGCATCTGCGCGACCAGCTGATCCACTTCATCGAGCGCGAGGTGCGCCCGCAGATGACGACGCCGGGGCCGGTGATGCTGGTGGGCCATTCCCTGGGCGGCCTGCTGAGCCTGCTGACGGCCTGCCGCCGGCCCGAGCTGGTCGAAGGCCTGCTGATGCTGGACAGCCCGGTGGTCAGCGGCTGGCGCGCGCACAGCGTGCGCATGGTCAAGGCCACGGGCCTGATCGCCCGGGTCTCGCCGGGCAAGATCTCGCGCCAGCGCCGCCACCGCTGGCCCGACCGCGCCGCGGTGCAGGCGCATTTCGAGTCCAAGCACAAGTTCGCACGCTGGGACCCGCGGGTGCTGGCCGACTATGTGGACTGCGGCTTCGCGCCCGGCCCGGACGGCCAGTGGCATCTGCGCTTCACCCGCGAGGTGGAGACCCGCATCTACAACACCCTGCCCCACCACCTGGATGCCGTGCTGCGTCGCCATGCGCCGCGCTGCCCGGTGGGCTTCATCGCGGGCACGCAGTCCGAGGAGTTGCGCCAGGGCGGGGTCGTGGCCTCCAAGGCCCTGGCGGGCCGGCATTTCCACTGGATGGAAGGCAGCCATCTCTACCCCTTCGAGCGCCCGGACGACACCGCCGCCCTGGTGCTCCAGGTGCTGCAAGCCCTGCGCCAGGAGTGCGGCGCGGCCGGCGGGGCGGCGACCTCGCTATAATCACGCTTTACCACCACAGCGTTCCTGTGCACCGGGGACGCTGCAAGACAATGACCAAGTACGTCTTCGTCACCGGCGGTGTCGTGTCCTCCCTTGGCAAGGGCATCGCATCGGCCTCCCTGGCAGCCATCCTCGAATCGCGCGGCCTCAAAGTCACCCTCATCAAACTGGATCCGTACATCAACGTCGACCCGGGCACCATGAGCCCGACGCAGCACGGCGAAGTCTTCGTCACCGACGACGGGGCGGAAACCGACCTCGACCTCGGCCACTACGAGCGCTTCACCGGCCGCTCGGCCACCAAGACCGACAACATCACCACCGGTCGCATCTACAAGAACATCATCGACAAGGAACGCCGCGGCGACTATCTCGGCGCGACCGTGCAGGTCATTCCGCACGTCACCAACGAGATGCAGGAGTTCATCCGCCGCGGCGCCGGTCACGGCACGCCGGAGGCGGTGGACGTGGCCATCGTCGAGATCGGCGGCACGGTGGGCGATATCGAGGCGATGCCCTTCATGGAAGCCGCGCGCCAGATGAGCCTGAAGATGGGCCCGACGAACGTCGCCTTCGTCCATCTGACCTATGTGCCCTGGATCGCCGCTGCCGGCGAGCTCAAGACCAAGCCGACCCAGCACACGGTGCAGAAGCTGCGCGAGATCGGCATCCAGCCGGACGCCCTGCTGTGCCGCGCCGACCGCCGCATTCCGGACGATGAGCGCGAGAAGATCTCGCTGTTCACCAATGTGCCCGAGTATGGCGTGATCTCCATGTGGGACGTGAACACCATCTACAAGGTGCCGCGCGTGCTGCATGAGCAGGGTCTGGACCAGCTGATCTGCACCAAGCTGCAGCTCAACACCAAGGCCGCCGACCTCAAGCGCTGGGACACCCTGGTGCACGAGGTGGAGAACCCGGCCAAGCAGGTCACCATCGCCATGTGCGGCAAGTACACCGACCTGTCGGACTCCTACAAGTCGCTCAACGAGGCCCTGCGCCACGCCGGCATCCACAACCATGCCGGCGTCAAGATCGAGTATGTGGACTCCGAGCTGCTGAGCGCCGACAACATCGATCAGCTGGCCCAGTACGACGCCATCCTGGTGCCCGGCGGCTTCGGCAAGCGCGGCGTGGAAGGCAAGATCCTGGCCGCCAAGTACGCCCGCGAGCACAAGGTGCCTTATCTGGGCATCTGCCTGGGCATGCAGGTCGCCACCATCGAGTACGCCCGCAATATGGCGGGCCTGGCCGGCGCCAACTCCACCGAGTTCGACCCCGAGGCTCCGCACAAGGTCATCGCCCTGATCGACGAGTGGCAGGACGCCGACGGCACCATCCAGAAGCGCGACGAGAAGAGCGATCTGGGCGGCACCATGCGCCTGGGCGCCCAGAGCTCGGACGTCAAGCCCGGCACCCTGGCGCACGACATCTATGGCCCGGTCGTGACCGAGCGCCATCGTCATCGCTACGAGGCCAACGAACACTATCTGGACAAGCTGCAGGAAGCCGGTCTGGTGATCTCGGCCATCACCCAGCGCGAGAAGCTCACCGAGATCGTGGAGCTGCCGCGCGAGGTACACCCCTGGTATGTGGGCGTGCAGTTCCACCCCGAGTTCAAGTCCACGCCCTGGGACGGCCACCCGCTATTCACCGCCTTCATCAAGGCGGCGCTGACCCACAAGAAGGCCTGAGGATCTAGCCCATGAAGCTGTGCGATTTCGAGGTCGGGATCGACCGCCCCTTCTTCCTGATCGCGGGCACCTGCTCGATCGAGGGTCTGGAGATGTCCATGGAGGTGGCGGGCCGGCTCAAGGAAGCGTGCAGCGCCCTGGGCATCCCGCTGATCTACAAGGGTTCCTTCGACAAGGCCAACCGCTCCTCCGGCAGCAGCAAGCGCGGGGTGGGCATGGAGGCCGGTCTGAAGATCCTGGACGAGGTGCGCCGCCAGCTGCATCTGCCCATCCTCACCGATGTGCATGACGAAGCCCAGGTGGCCGATGTGGCCGCCGTCGTGGACGTGCTGCAGACCCCGGCCTTTCTGTGCCGCCAGACCGATTTCATCCGCGCCGTGGCCAAGTCCGGCAAGCCGGTGAACGTCAAGAAGGGCCAGTTCCTGGCGCCCTGGGACATGAAGAACGTCATCGACAAGGCACGCGAGGCGGCCCGCGAGGCCGGCCTCTCGGAGGACCGCTTCCTGGCCTGCGAGCGCGGCGTGAGCTTCGGCTACAACAACCTCGTGGCCGATATGAGCAGCCTGGCCGAGATGCGCAAGTCCGGCGCCCCCGTGGTGTTCGACGTGACCCACTCGGTGCAAAAGCCCGGCGGCCAGGGTGCCACCAGCGGCGGCGCCCGCGAGATGGTGCCGGTGCTGGCGCGCGCCGGCGTGGGTGCCGGCGTGGCGGGCCTCTTCATGGAAACCCATCCGCGCCCGGCCGAGGCCTGGTCGGACGGCCCCAACGCCGTGCCCCTGCAGCATATGCGGGCGCTGCTGGAGCAGCTGGTCGCCCTGGACCGCGTGGTCAAGGCCCAGCCCCTGCTGGAAAACGACTTCTTCTGCTGACCCCCGAGCGCGGCGCGATCCTCCAGCAGGCCGCGCCGCTTTTCTTTGCCCCTTCCCCACGAGCCCGCCGCCCATGAGCAACGCCGCCTACGTCATCGCCGATGTCACCGTGACCGACGCCGAACAGATGGCCAAGTACCGCGAGTGGAGCACCAAGGCCATGCAGGAGCATGGGGCCGAAGTGCTGGTGCGCGGCGGCGCCATCGAGGTGCTGGAAGGCGACTGGCAGCCCAGCCGCCTGGTCGTGCTCAAGTTTGCCGACCACACCCGCGCCCGTGCCTTCTACGATTCCGAGACCTACCAGCATGCCAAGAGCCTGCGCGCCCAGGCCGGCATCATGCGCATGCTGATCGTGGACGGGGTCTGAGCCCCCGGGCCAAACACCCACCGCACGATTGTTCTGCGCGCGTAACCGTTTGCTGGCACCATGCGCGCCGAACGTAACTGAGTTACCAACTTCCTACCGGAGACTTTCTCAATGAGCGCCATTGTTGACATCATCGGCCGCGAGATTCTCGACAGCCGCGGCAATCCCACCGTCGAAGTGGACGTGCACCTCGAGGATGGCAGCTTCGGCCGCGCGGCCGTTCCGTCGGGCGCCTCCACCGGCGCGCATGAGGCCGTCGAACTGCGCGATGGCGGCAAGCGTTATCTCGGCAAGGGTGTGCTCAAGGCCGTCGAACACATCAACACCGAGATCAGCGAAGCCGTGCTGGGCCTGGACGCCTCCGAGCAGGCCTTCCTGGACAAGACCCTGATCGACCTGGACGGCACCGAGAACAAGAGCCGCCTGGGCGCCAACGCCATGCTGGCCGTCTCCATGGCCGTGGCCCGCGCCGCCGCTGAAGAGAGCGGCCTGCCCCTGTACCGCTACTTCGGCGGCATGGGCGGCAACCAGCTGCCCGTGCCCATGATGAATGTGATCAACGGCGGCGCCCACGCGAACAACTCGCTGGACCTGCAAGAGCTGATGATCATTCCCGTGGGCGCGCCCAGCTTCCGCGAGGCCCTGCGCTGGGGCGCCGAGGTCTTCCACGCGCTCAAGAAGATCCTGCACGACAAGGGCATCAGCACCGCCGTGGGCGATGAGGGCGGCTTCGCCCCCAGCGTCGAGAGCCATGAGGCCGCCATCCAGCTGATCCTGGAAGCCATCGACAAGGCCGGCTACACCGCCGGCGAGCAGATCGCCCTGGGCCTCGACTGCGCCTCGACCGAATTCTTCAAGGACGGCAAGTACGTGCTGGAAGGCGAAGGCCGCACGCTGGAGCCGGGCGCCATGGCCGAGTATCTCGCCGAGCTGACCGCCAAGTATCCGATCTTCTCCATCGAGGACGGCATGGCGGAAGACGATTGGGACGGCTGGAAGCTGCTCACCGACAAGGTCGGCAAGAAGGTGCAGCTCGTCGGCGACGACCTGTTCGTCACCAACTCGGCGCGTCTGCGCGACGGCATCAAGATGGGCGTCGCCAACTCGATCCTCGTCAAGGTCAACCAGATCGGCTCGCTCTCCGAAACGCTCGACGCCGTCGAGACCGCGCACAAGGCCGCCTATTCGGCCGTCATGTCGCACCGTTCGGGCGAGACCGAGGATTCCACCATCGCGGACCTCGCCGTCGCCACCAACTGCGGCCAGATCAAGACCGGCTCGCTCGCGCGCTCCGACCGTACCGCCAAGTACAACCAGCTCATCCGCATCGAGGAACAGCTCGGTGATATCGCCGTCTACCCCGGCCGCGCCGCCTTCTACAACCTGAAGTAAGCGCCGCGCCTCGCGCGCACCGCTCCCACCCCTCGCCTGCGGTGAACGCGGCCGAGGGGTTTTTCATTTCTGACGGCTACACTTGCGGGCGTGAAACTCCTGGGCCTCATCCTCGCTGCCTTCCTCGTGGCCATCCAGGCCCAGCTCTGGCTGGGCAAGGGCGGCGTGGCCCGCGTGGCCGAGCTGAAGTCCGAGCTGGCCCAACAGGTGGCCGCCAACGACCAGGCCCGCGCCCGCAATGCCCAGCTCGACGCGGAGCTGCGCGATCTGCGCGAGGGCCTGGAGATGGTGGAAGAGAAGGCGCGCTTCGAACTGGGCATGATCAAGCCCGACGAGGTCTACGTCCAGGTCCGCCGCTGATGGCTCCCCCCTACGCGCTTCGCGCGCCCCTCCATGGGGCGCATCCGCAGGACCGGCAGAGCCGGATCCTCGGATGCCGCTGCGTCGAACCCGCGCTAGTCCCTGGCCGGTTTTCCTCATGGACACCCTGCTGCAGCTGCTGCATCCCCTTTTCACGCCCGCCTTCGAGCTGCTGGGCAGCCCCATCACCTGGACCGAGCTCCTGGCCTTCGTGCTGGCGGTCTGGATGGTGGTCTGCAATATGCGCGTCAATGCCCTGGCCTGGCCGCTGGCGCTGGGCAGCTCCCTGCTCTACTTCCTGCTGTTCTGGGACGGCAAGCTCTATGGCGAGGCCTCGCTGCAGCTGGTGTTTGCAGCCCTGGCCCTGTGGGGCTGGTGGCAGTGGCTGCGTGGGCGGGATGAGCAGGGCCACAAGCTGCGCGTGCGCCTGATGAGCCCGCGCTCGCGCTGGCTGGCCCTGCTGGCCGTGCTGGCCGCCTGGCCCCTGCTGGGCCTGCTGCTGGACCGCCAGACCGACTCGCCCCTGCCCTACTGGGACGCCTTCCCCACCGTGGCCAGCCTGCTGGGCCAGTACCTGCTGGGCCGCAAATACCAGGAAAACTGGGGCGTCTGGGTGCTGGTCAATGCGGTGAGCGTGGCCCTCTTCGCCTACAAGGGCTACTGGCTCACGGTGCTGCTCTACGCCGTCTTCATCCCCATGTCGGTGGCGGGCTGGCGCGCCTGGCAGCGCCAGCTGGCGCCGGCACGCGCCTGATGCTGCGCATTGCGCTGATCGGCGCCGAGAGCACGGGCAAGAGCCAGCTGGCCCAGGCCCTGGCCGAACGCCTGCGCCGCGACACCGGCCTGCGCTGCGCCATGGTGCCCGAGCACCTGCGCCACTGGTGCGAGCAGCAGGGCCGCACGCCGCGCGCCGAGGAGCAGGCCGCCATCGCCGCCGAGCAGGCCCACCAGATCGATGCGGCGGCGGCCACGCATGATCTGGTCATCGGCGACACCACGCCGCTGATGACGGCCATCTACAGCCAGCTGCTGTTCCAGGACGAGAGCCTGCTGACCATGGCCCTGGACTTCCAGCGCGGCTGCGATCTCACCCTGCTCACGGCCCTGGACCTGCCTTGGGTGGCCGACGGCCTGCAGCGCGACGGCCCCCAGGTCCAGCAGCCGGTGGATGCCGCCCTGCGCCGCGCACTGATGGGGGCGGGCCTGGGCTGGAGCAGCGTGGGCGGCCGGGGCGAGGCGCGGCTGGAGTCCGCGCTCAACGCCATCACGCCCCTGCTGCTGCGGCGCGGGCTGCTGGGTTCGGGTCGGGGCAAGGGCCTCTTCACCCGGATGCAGGCGCGCCAGCAGGCCCTTCCCGAGCAGGCCTGGTTCTGCCAGAACTGCGATGTGCCCGAGTGTGAGCACGCCAGCCTGCGCCAGCGCGCCGCGCGCCTGGCCTCAAGCGACCCGGCCCCGCGCTGAGACCGCCCGAGCGCCCAGCGCCCGGGCAGGGTGATCCCGGCCTACGCTAGCAAACGTTTGCCCGCTATAGTCCCGGCCCATGATGTCGCGCGTCTCGCGCCTGCCCGCCCCTCGGGAGAACCGCATGTCCCTGAAGAACAAGCCCCGTCGCCTCGTCCTGGCCCTGGCCACCACCCTGCTGCTGGGCGCCTGCGCCACGCCCACCACGCCGCCGGCCCGCGGCCCGCTTCAGCTCAAGGTGCTGGCGATCAATGACTTCCACGGCAATCTGGAGCCCGCGGCGAGCGGCATCCGCATCCGGGACCCCAAGGACCCGAGCAAGACCATCAATGTGGCCGCCGGCGGCGCCGAGCACCTGGCCACCGCGGTGGCCGAGCTGCGCAAGCGCAACCCCAACCATGTGTTCATCGCGGCCGGCGATCTGATCGGCGGCAGCCCCCTGCTCTCCTCCCTGTTCCATGACGAGCCCACCATCGAGTCCCTGAGCCTGATGGGCCTGCAGCTCAGCGCCGTGGGCAACCACGAGTTCGATGCGGGCAAGGACGAGCTGCTGCGCCGCCAGCGGGGCGGCTGCCACCCCACCGAGGGTTGCAAGGGCCCCCAGCCTTTCAAGGGCGCCAGCTTCAAGTACCTGGCGGCCAGCACCGTGGACGAAGCCACCGGCCAGACCCTGCTGCCCGGCTATGAGATCCGCCACTTCGAGGGCATCCCGGTGGGCTTCATCGGCCTGACGCTCAAGTCCACACCGGAACTGGTCACGCCCACCGGGGTGGCCGGCCTGCGCTTCGAGGACGAGGCCGAGACCGTCAACAAGCTGGTCCCCGAGCTGCGCGCCAAGGGGGTGGAGGCCATCGTGGTCATGATCCACGAGGGCGGCTTCCCCACCGGCGACTACAACGAGTGCACGGGCATCTCCGGCCCCATCGTGGACATCGTGAAGAAGCTCGACAAGGCGGTGGACCTCATCGTCAGCGGCCACACGCACCGCGCCTACCAGTGCCAGATTGATGGCCGCCTGGTGACCAGCGGCGACCGCTACGGCACCATCGTCAGCGAGATCGATCTGGTGATCGACCGGAGCACGCGCGACGTGCTCAGCGCCAGCGCCAACAATGTGATCGTGCGCACCGAGCAGTTCGCCAAGGACCCGGCACAGACCTCGCTGATCGCCGCCTACAAGGCCCTGGCCGCCCCGCTGGAGCGGCGCGTCATCGGTCGGCTCGACGCCAGCTTCACGCGCGACAACATCAGCCGCGCCGGTGCCACCGCCCTGGGCCAGCTGATCGCCGACTCCCAGCTCGCGGCCACCGCGAAGCCGGCGGACGGCGGCGCCGTGATCGCCTTCATGAACGCCGGCGGCGTGCGGGCCGATCTGCTGCGACGAGACTCGGGCGAGCTGACCTTTGGCGATGTCTACGCCGTCCAGCCCTTCGGCAATATGCTGACCACCATGACGCTCAGCGGCGCGCAGATCATCGCCCTGCTGGAACAGCAGTGGCGCAGCCAGGATGGCAACCAGATCGTCACCCTGCACGTCTCGGCCGGCTTCAGCTACAGCCAGGACCGCCGCCGCCCCCTGGGCAGCCGCGTGGTGCCCGGCAGCGTCAAGCTCAACGGCCAGCCCCTGGATCCCAAGGCCAGCTACCGGGTCACGGTGAACAGCTTCCTGGCCAGCGGCGGCGACGGCTTTCGCGTGCTGAACGAGGGCACGGACCGCCGCATGGGCCTGCTCGACGTGGAAGCGCTGGAGCGCCATATCGCCCAGCAGACCCAGCTCAAGCCCGGCCCGCTGGACCGCGTCAGCCGCGTCGACTGAGAACGGTCCTCACCTCAGAACACCCGGTCCGCCGGACCGGGTGATGCGCGGGCTCACTGCACCGTGCCGTTGCCCGGCTGCTGCTGCACCTGGGCGGTGAAGAGCTCGCCCACATCCACCGCGTCAAAGTGGTAGAGCAGGCCGCAGAACTCGCAGCCGATCTCCACATCGCCGCGCTCGGCCAGCACCGAATCCACCTCCTCGCGGCCCAGGCCCTTGAGCATCTGGCCCACGCGCTCACGCGAGCAGCTGCAGGCAAAACGCGGCTGCTGGGGTTCGAAGCGCTGCACCTGCTCCTCCCAGAAGAGGCGGCGCAGGATGGTGTCGGCGTCCAGAGTCAGCAGCTCCTCGGCCGTCAGCGTGGCGGCCAGCATGCTGATGCGGTTGAAATCCTCGGACTGGCCGATGCCGTCCTCGTTGCGCTCGGCCGCGGCACCACCTTCCAGATTGCCCTCGCCCTTGATGGGCAGGCGCTGGATCAGCAGGCCGGCGGCGATCTCGTCATTGGCGGCCAGCACCAGCCGGGTGTCCAGCTGCTCGGACTGCAGCATGTAATGCTCCAGCACCTCGGAGAGCTTTTGCAGGGGCTCGCGCTGGTCGCCATGCAGGGGCACCACGCCCTGGTAGGGCTGGCGGCCCGGCAGCTTGTCCTTGGGGTCCAGGGTGATGGCGCAGCGGCCCTTGCCGTGCACATTGAGCATGGCCTCCAGCTGGGCGCCGGGGGGCACCTCACCCACCACCTTGGCGGTGGTGCGGAAGGCCAGATCCGGCTGCACCTCGGCCACGGCCAGCTTCACCGGCCCGTCGCCCATCACCTGCAGCACCAGGGCACCGTTGAACTTGATGTTGGACTGCATCAGCACGCCCGCCGCCGCCATCTCGCCCAGCAGCTGGCGCACCTCGGCGGGGTAGGCCTCGCGCGAGGCACGGCGCTTGAGCACCTCCTGCCAGCCCTCGGTCAGGCGGACCAGCATGCCGCGCACCGGCAGGCCTTGGAACAGGAATTTGTGCAGTTCACTCATCAGGGGTTCAACCAATCTTTTTCAGTTCTGTCGCGTAACGGCGCGAGTTGTTCATGTAGTGGCGGGCGCTGGCTTTTAAACCCTCGATCTGGGCCGGTGTCAGCTCGCGCAGCACCTTGGCCGGGCTGCCCACGATCAGCACCCCGTCCGGAAACTCCTTGCCCTCGGTCACCAGGGCGCCCGCCCCCACCAGGGAGTTCTTGCCGATGCGTGCGCCATTGAGCACCACGGCGCCGATGCCGATCAGCGAGTTCTCGCCCACCGTGCAGCCGTGCAGCATGACCTGGTGGCCCACGGTCACGTTCCCCGCCAGGTGCAGGGGAAAGCCGGTGTCGGCATGCAGCACCGAGCCGTCCTGGATGTTGCAGCCGGGGCCGATGTGCAGATGGTCGCTGTCGCCGCGCAGCGTGGCGTTGAACCACACGCTGGCGTTCTCGCCCAGGCTCACACGACCGATCACCTGGGCCGAATCGGCCACCCAGGCGCTGTCGGCAATCTCGGGCACATGCTCGCCCAGCTGATAGACGGCCATGGCCGGCTCCTTCGTGCTTGTTTGTGAGGGGACCCTCGAGAGGTAGCGGATTTTAAGGGCCCCGTCCTTCACCCCTCGGAGGGTTGGTCGCGCGGCGTCGGCCCTGCTAAAAAACGGCCCGGACGGGCCGCGAGGGCTCGCCCACGCAAGATCGCAGCACAAGATGGCCGCCTGCTGGCGGCACCAGGGAGGATCGCCTCATGAACCCGCTCAGCCCGCGCCTACGCCGCGCACCCCAGCTCCTGTCCGCCCTGACGGCCACGGCCCTGCTCGCCGCCTGCGGCGGGGGCGGTGGCGGCAGCGCGGGGGCCGATGGCGCGCCCAGCCTGCCCGTGGCCAGCAACAGCCTGGGCATCACGTCCAGCAACTACCAGCAGGCGGCCGAGGCGGCGCTAGTCAGCTCGTCCTATCTGCTGGAAGCCGGCGGCTTCGGCCTGGGCGGCGGCCCCGGCAGCGGCGGCGGCATGGCCCGCCCCCAGCAGGGCCAGGAAGGACGTGCCCAGGCCCTGGGCACCAGCACCAACAGCCTGGCCTGCGCCCAGGGCGGCAGCCTGTTCGTGAGCTTCAACGATCAGAACAACAACGCCAATCTGGACGCGGGCGACAGCCTGAACATCGACGCCCGCAGCTGCCGCCAGGACGGCCAGCTCCTGCAGGGCGGCCTGAGCATGACGGCCAAGACCTTCAGCGGCAGCTTCGGCGGCAGCAGCTTCAGCGGCGCCCTGCAGATGGGCCTGAATGACTTCACGGTCATCGAGGGCAGCGACCGCTACGGCGCCACGGGCAGCTTCGAGGTGCAGGTGAGCCAGTCCGGCGGTGCCAGCGAAATCAGCCTGGTGGTGGACAAGCTCAGCCTCAGCGGCACCCTGCGCGGCCTGAGCTTCAGCCACCAGGTGCAGGACGCCCGCCTGAGCCTGCGCACCACGGCGCTGGGGGTCAGCACCAGCAGCAGCACCGCCACCGTCAGCAGCAACCGACTGGACGGCAAGAGCGTGCGCGTGGAGACCATCACCCCGCTGGTCACCCAGGCTGGCGCCCAATACCCCAGCAGCGGCCAGCTGATGATCACCGGCGACGCCCGCTCCAAGCTGCGCCTCACCCCGCAAAGCGCGACCCAGGTGCTGCTGGAAGTGGATGCCGATGGCGATGGCACGTTCGAGGGCCGCTACACCAAGGCCTGGAGCGAGCTCTACTGAGCCCGCGCCGACAGGGGCGGCGTATCATGCCGCCCCTGCCATGCACCACGATCCCGAGCTCCGCGCCCAAGCCCTGCGCATCCTCTGCCTGAGCGTCCCCGGCGAGAAGGCCGCGGCCGCGCGCGCGCTGCACGCGCAGGCCCTGGCCGGCACGGTGGCGCTGCAGCCCGAGCGGTCCCTGGCCCGCCCCGAGGGCCTGCCCGGCCGCCCCGAGCGCCCGCGCCTGGTGCCCACCCTGCAGGTGCCCAAGCGCTCGCCCTTCACCCGCGAGGGCCGGGCCGCCCTGATTCACGCCATCGCCCATATCGAGTTCAACGCCATCAATCTGGCCCTGGACGCGGTCTGGCGCTTCCCCGCCATGCCCGAGGCCTTCTACCGCGACTGGTTGCGCGTGGCCGCCGAGGAGGCCCTGCACTTCAGCCTGCTGCACGAACATCTGCAGGGCCTGGGCTTTGCTTACGGTGACTTCGACGCCCACGACGGCCTGTGGAGCATGGCCGAGCGCACCGCCGGCGATGTGCTGGCCCGCATGGCCCTGGTGCCCCGCACCCTGGAGGCCCGCGGCCTGGACGCCACCCCGCCCCTGCAGGCCAAGCTGGCCAAGGCCGGCGACACGCGGGCGGTGGAGATCCTGGACATCATCCTGCGCGACGAGGTGGGCCATGTGGAGATCGGCAACCGCTGGTACCGGCATCTGTGCCGCGAGCGCGGCCTGGACCCGCTGGCCCTCTACCCGGGCCTGGTGCGCCAGTACGAGGCCCCGCGCCTGCGCCCGCCCTTCAATCTGAAGGCGCGCGAGGCCGCCGGCTTCAGCCCCGAGGAGATCGCCTATCTGCAGGCCGATCCCGCCGCTCTGGACGGGGTACCGCCACCCTGAACCTGCACCCGCGTGCCTCAGCGGGTGACTCCGTAGAATCGCGGGCTTCGCCCAAATCGCAGGCCGCCCGATCTTGTCCCGCATCCAAGCCAATCTGCTGCTCGTCGTCATCGCCCTGATCTGGGGCTCGGCCTTTGTGGCCCAGAGCCATGGCATGGCCGATATCGGCCCCATGGCCTTCACCGGCGTGCGCTTCCTGATCGGCACCCTGGTCGTGGCCCCGCTGATGTGGCGCGAGTGGCAGGGTCTGCAGCGCCAGCAGCGCAGCCTGGCGGGCGGCGATGCGCTCAAGATCGCCGGCCTGGGCTGCCTCTTGCTCATGGGCGCGGCCATGCAGCAGATCGGCATCGTCTCCACCACGGTCACCAATGCCGGCTTCCTCACCGCGCTTTACGTGCCCCTGGTGCCGGTGCTGGGCTGGCTGCTGCTGCGCCACCTGCCGCACTGGTCGGTCTGGCCGGGTGCCCTGGCCTGTCTGGTGGGCGCCTTCCTGCTCTCGGGCGCGCATGAGCTGAACATCGGTCTGGGAGACGCCTGGGTCATCGCCTCCGCCCTGCCCTGGGCCCTGCATGTGCTGCTGGTGGGCCGGGTGGCGGACCGCCTGGGCGCGCCCTTTCTGGTGGCGGGCGGGCAGTTCCTGGTGTGTGGCCTGCTGGCCCTGGCCTATGCCCTGGTGGCCGAGCCCATCAGCTGGCAGGCCCTGCAGGCCGCGGCCCTGCCGATTGCCTACACCGGCGTGCTCTCGGTGGGCGTGGCCTTCACGGCCCAGGTGGTGGCCCAGCGCTATGCCCATGCGGCGGACGCCGCCATCATCCTCTCCTCCGAAACCCTGTTTGCCGCGATCTTCGGCTACCTGCTGATGGGCGACCGCCTCAGCCCCGCCGGCCTGGCCGGCTGCGGGCTCATCCTGGTGAGCATGCTGGTGGTGCAGCTGCTGCCCATGCTGCGCGGGGGCACGCGCACGGCCTGAATCGGCGCCTGCGCAGCACCCCGGTAAAAACCCTGAGTTTTGTCATAGGGTTTTCACCGAGCACTGCCACACTCCTTCCCAGATCGCGCACACCGCGCGACCCCGGGTGCCCCAGGCACAGACACCGACAGGAAGGAACACACCGTGAGCAGCATTCCCCCCTTCATCGCCCTCTCGCGCCACTACCTGCTGGCCGGCGAGACCCAGCAGAGCGCGGGCCGCTCGCTGGAAGGCTGGGGCCACGCCGGCCTGCTGTTCGCCTTCTGCGCCCTGCTGGCCGCCTCAGGCCTGCTCGGCGCCTGAGTTCAGGCACAGGCCCTGAGCGCCCCGCCGCTCAGAGCTCGAAGCCCGTGGTCTTCTTGACGGTGCGCAGCACCAGCATGGAGTTGGCCCGGGCCACGCCCGGCAGGTGCATCAGCACCTCGCCATGCACCCGCTCCAGGTCCTCGGCATCGCGGTAGGCAAAGCGCACCAGATAGTCGTTGCTGCCGGCCACGAAGAAGCAGTCCAGGATCTCGGGCACATCGCGTACGGCCTGCTCGAAGGCGGCCAGCACCTGGGGCGTGGTGCGCTCCAGATTGATGATGGTGAAGCTGGTCCCCGGCCGGCCCACGGCCTTGGGGTTCACCAGGGCCACATAGCGGTCGATCACGCCCGCTTCCTCCAGCTGCTTGACCCGGCGCAGACAGGCCGAGGGGCTCAGGTGCACCCGCTGCGCCAGCTCCACATTCGAGAGTCGACCATCGCGCTGCAGCTCGTTCAGGATGCCGCGGTCAATCGCATCCAGTTGCACTTCAGACCCCATCGTTCGAATTTCCTGCGGTTTGGTCGCCGGACTATCGCATGAATGTGCAAAACCGCGGGTTAACGCGGTGCGCGCTTGCACGCACATTGCGCACCGGCTTGCCTAGACTGCCAGCAACACATTCTTGCGACAGGAGCCCCTCATGAGCCCCGTGAGCCACGACAGCGCCAAGCTGGATGCCTTCTGGATGCCGTTCACGGCAAACCGGCAGTTCAAGAAGGAGCCGCGCCTCTTCGTCGGCGCCAAGGACATGCACTACACCACCCATGACGGCCGTCAGGTCCTCGACGGCACGGCGGGTCTCTGGTGCGTCAATGCCGGCCACTGCCGTCCGAAGATCACCGAGGCGATCCGCGAGCAGGCCGGAGAACTCGACTACGCGCCCGCCTTCCAGCTCGGCCATCCCAAGGCCTTCGAGCTCGCCAACCGCCTCGTCGACATCGCGCCCGAGGGCATGAACCATGTTCTCTACACCAATTCCGGCTCCGAATCGGTCGAGACCGCGCTGAAGGTCGCCCTCGCCTATCACCGCGCCAAGGGCGACGGTTCGCGCTTCCGTCTGATCGGCCGCGAGCGCGGCTATCACGGCGTCAATTTCGGCGGCATCTCCGTCGGCGGCATCGTCGCCAACCGCAAGATGTTCGGCACGCTGCTGACCGGCGTCGACCACATGCCGCACACCCATTTCCCGGACAAGAACGCCTTCTCGCGGGGCCAGCCGGAGCATGGCGCCGACATTGCCGACGATCTGGAGCGCCTCGTCGCCCTGCACGACGCCTCAACCATCGCGGCCGTGATCGTCGAGCCGGTCGCCGGCTCCACGGGCGTGCTCATCCCGCCGAAGGGCTATCTCGAAAAGCTGCGCGCGATCTGCGACAAGCACGGCATCCTCCTGATCTTCGACGAAGTCATCACCGGCTTCGGCCGCCTCGGCGCGCCCTTCGCCGCCCAGACTTTTGGCGTGACGCCCGATCTCATGACCACCGCCAAGGGCCTGACCAACGGCTGCGTCCCGATGGGCGCCGTCTTCGTGACCTCGGAAATCCACGACACCTTCATGAACGGCCCGGAACATCTCATCGAGTTCTTCCACGGCTACACCTATTCCGGCAACCCGATCGCCTGCGCCGCCGCGCTCGGCACGCTCGACACCTACAAGGAAGAGGGCCTCTTGACCCGCGCCGCCGAGCTTGCTTCCTACTGGGAGGACGGCCTGCACTCGCTGAAGGATTGCCCGAACGTCATCGACATCCGCAATGTCGGCCTCATCGGCGCCGTCGAGCTCGCCTCGATCCCGGGCGAGCCCACCAAGCGCGCCTTCAACGCCTTCCTCAAGGCCTATGAGAAGGGCCTTCTCATCCGCACGACGGGCGATATCATCGCGCTCTCCCCGCCGCTCATCATCGAGCGCAGCCATATCGACCAGATCTTCGACACCCTGCGCGGCGCGCTGCGGCGCGCGGCCTGAGGCCTCGGCTTTCCCTGATCAATGCCCCAGGGCGCCCACCGCAAGGGGGTGCCCTTTCCTGTTTCAGACCCTCGGCTGGTACAGCGCCGCATGCGCCGCCTGGTACTCGGCCAGCGGCCCCAGGCGGATCTCGGCGGGGTCCAGCTGCTCGGCGCGCTTGAGGTAGACGAAGGCCTCGCGGGCCGGTCCGCAGGCGGAACCATCGTCGGCCACGGGCTCCACCATGATGCGCTGGCGCACATAGCCATCAGGCGCCTGCACCCGCTCCAGCCGGTCCATATCCGCCAGCACCTCGGCGCTCACCGCATACAGCTCGCCCAGCACCTGGGCGCCCTGCCCCGGCGCGTCCAGCAGCCAGGGCGAATGCCGTGGGCCCACGAGATAAAGCGGGTAGCGCTGCTGGGTGCGGTAGCGGCTGGCTTGCGCGGGATCACCTACGCGGCGCCCCCGGTTGGTGGCGAAATTGGGGAAACCCTGCTTGAGGGTGCCGAAGACGAAGACGAGCTTCGCCTCAAGGGCGTTGCCGTGAGGTTTCAATGCACAGGATTCCCACAATATTCAAAGGAAGCGCCAGCATGAGCGCCCCGGCTATCACAAAGCCCGCCGCGAGGAAGAACTCGCGATGGAGAAGATAGCCGAGGACGCAGCCCAAGAGCGCAAGACCGACGGCGAGGTTGGCAAGGCCGGTGAGGACGCTGCCAAGCCGGAAACGTTTTTCGCGGCCGGATGCAATGGCCGCCGGCACGAGCGCCCCTTGCTGTTTCCAAACAGCGCCCAGGACCAGAACAACAAGGGCGATCGTCAGGCCCTGGGTCCACACCAGGCTGCCATAGCCCAGGCCAAGGCCCATGAGGGCGAGACTGAGCATCGGAGCGACAAACCACAGCCCCAGCATGCTCCCCACCGCCAGCAGTGAAAGAAAGTAGCTGAGCTCAGCTCGATTGAATTTCATCCCTCTCCCTTTTATGACAAACAAGCGACTACCCAGAGGCATGTAGGGCGCTGCGAGATTCTCTGGCCTCGCTCAGGGCTTCTTGAACAGCGCCGGATTCACGGCCAGCTGGACCTTGGCCGAGATCGGCACCTGCACCACATGCAGCGCCGCACCCGCGAACTGGCTGGCCGTGTAGGCCCCAATCAAGCGGCCGTCGGCATCACGTACCCGGTGTCCGCCCAGGGTGTCGATGAAACAGGTCTCCTCGGCCACCTGGGCGATGAGCCGCATTTCCTCGGCCGAGGGGCAGCGCAGGGCGATGCCGTTGACCGTTTTCTCCCGGCTGTAGCTAGGCGTGGGCAGGGGTGGCATCGGCTCGAGCGCTGCTTCGCTGCTCAGGGGCGTGGGACCGCGCACAGAGTCCTCACCCCAGTGGTGGCGGCTGCCATCGGCCTGGGTCAAGCGGTACTCGATGCTGCGGCCCGGCTTTTGCTGGCAGCCGGCCTCTAGATCCGGCAAACCCAGGGTTTGGACTTCGGATTTGTACAGAAAGTTCTTGCCGTCACTGGTCCAGGTTTCGCGGGTCAGGCTGCTATCGGGCGAGACCTCTGTCATCGGCACCACGGCACGCTGGCTCAGCTTCAAGGTGTTGGCGCACAGGGTGTACGCATCTTCCTGGAACTTCTTGTAGGCCGCGAAATCCTTGGGCCGGGTCTCGGTCACGATCTCGTAGCTGACCGCAGCGGCTTGAGCCGCTGGGGCAGCAGGCGCCGCGGCCGCATCGCCCCCCGCAGTCTGGCTGGAGCCGCTGGGCGAGCAGGCGCTGCACAAAAGGGCGAGAAAGATCGCAGACAACACGGGGACTTGGGTCTGTGCGGACATCAGGGATTTGTTGGGTTGAGGTGGGCAAAAAAGGGGAGGCACTCTTCCGGCCGGTCGGCCGGGCTTTTCTTAGGCAGTCAGCCGCGTTGGACTCAGGACATCGGCTTGTAGCCCTTGTCGGCAATATTCAAATGCAAGGCGATTCGCGCGCAGAGATCCTCGGCGATGGATATCCCCTGACTCTGCGCCATGGAGACGCGAACCAGTTCCTTGGTGGTATAGCCTGCCGTGCCAAGCTCCACCACCAGTTGAGTCTTGTCAGCTATCGGCCGAGCACGCACCCAGGCGGCTTTTGAAACATCCAGCTCGCGGATAGAAACTTGGCGACCGAATATGCTGGTCGTCACCCGCACCGTCTTGGTTTCGGGCACCAGCTCCGATTTGCGCCGCAAACCACGAGCGACGATCAGCACCAGGACCATCAACACCGTGGCCGCCAGCGCGAGTTTGGGGCTCACACCCACTCTGACTGCATCCCACACCTTCACCACAGCAGCCGCCGCACCCAGGGCAGAGAGGAGCCAGGCGCGGGGATCAGTGACCCGGTATTCGTCAAGGGGAACCATGGACATGAAATTTCAAGAATGAAAGCTGAGCCACCAGCAGCGGCCTGAAAACATGATTCGATTCCATCGAAAGATTCGCAGAGCAGTGGGATCCAGTGCACCGATCACCAGAGAATAATTTCCCCAAGCTCATCGCAAGTCAATCGCTGAAGACCAACCCTCAAAAAGGCGAGCACTGCTGACGGCGGCGGCGGGGCGCCTCAGGCCAGCTTAAACGGTCTCGCGCTTGAATATTGCGACAATTTCTCGGCTTTGACCGTGCAGCATATTGGTATCAAAAACAGAAACAAGATTCCATCCTTGACTTCCCAGCTGATTCAGAAGCACATCAAGCGCGCTTGCATCAACCACCCCACCCAACAAACCCTTCGCCTCCACCTTCATGGTTTTATATTCCCATCTTTGCATTCTTTACTCCACCAAAATTATTCACCTAACTTCAATAGCACCAACAAAACTCGCGGCATTTCCACTCAAAACCTGGACGCCAAACAAATTGCGAGGCAGCAACTCCGCCGCCTAACACCGGCCGCCCTCGACGTGGCTTTCTTGAAAAGCAGGGCCACTCGCCACCCTCACCCCCGCTTCACCCCCGCCTCTCCACCAACTCCCTCACCGCCTCCGGCAGCCAGCTCCGCAGCCGGGCGCTGAGGCGGGCCTCGTGGCGCTGCCAGAGGATGCCCAGGCCCACCAGACCCAGGCCGATGAGGGTGAGCGCAAAGGGGAACATCAGGCTGTCGCGAAACACCGCGTGGGCCAGATGAGCCAGGTAGCCGGCCACGCCCAGGCCGCCGAACACGGCGAACACGCGGCGCGAGAGCATGGCGCCCACGGCGATCAGGCCCAGGTTGATGCACAGGTAGAAGAACTTGCTCAGCTCGCTGTCCGAGCGCTGCAGCGAGAGGCCAACCCAGAAGCTGATCACGCCGAACAGATAGAGCCAGAAGGCGTAGTCGCGCGTCCGGTGGCGGCTGCGTACATCCACCCAGAAGGCCAGCAGCACGACCAGCAAGCCGAACCACAGGGAAACCAGCTGGCGCAGCGCCCAGCTCTGGTCCTGCGCCTGGAACACGAAGGGCGTGAGGTCCATGCTCAGGTACCAGAGCGTCACCGCCACCGGCATCACGAGAAAGGGCAGGCGGTAGCGCCACAGCAGCACGGCCCCGCTGGCCAGGGTGGCCAGCTCCATCAGCAGCCAGCGCCAGTCCACTCGGTGGTGATAGTCCCGGTAGGCCAGGCGCTGCCCCTCATCGGCCCACCCCCCCAGGCCCACCTGCAGGCCATAGACCAGCAAGGGCGTGAGCACCACCACAAAGGTGGCCGTGATGCCGGCCGGAATCTGCAGCTGGCGGCGCCTCAGCAGGTATTCGGTGAGCGCCAGGCCCGCGGCCCCGTAGGCCAGGGCGATGGCAAACAGGCCCCAGCCGCCAAAGCGCTCCCAGCCCAGGTTCATGAAGAGGCTCATCGCGCCAATCGCGACCATGCCGCCCAGGTAGTAGAGGATGTGGGTGGCGCGAAAGCCCGGCTGCTCATGGGCCTGGTGGCGCTCATGCTCGGCCAAGAAGTCCCACAGCGGCTGCACCTGCTGCGCGCTGATCAGGCCTTGCTCGCTCGCCTGCTGCAACAGGCCGCGGTGGATACGCATGGTGGGCTGAGGTTCCTGGAGTGAGGTGCGAGGCGCAGGGAAACGAGCGTGGCACGGCCGGCCATGCGGAGCGTGTGCTGGGGCGATTGGAGAAGAGCCGGCCCACCCCGGTCAATCACACCGGCGGGGGTGGCGTGCCGGCAAACGCCCGCGAATGCAGGCATGATGCGCCTGCCATCCCGGGGGCGGACAGCCGATCCCTCAGCCCCTTTTTCCGTCTGACTCAGCGCCCCGCACACCTCCATGACAAGACCTGCCCCCACCCCCGTCGACTGGCACGCCCGTGCCGCCGCCCTGCAGCCCGATGGCCGGGCCTTCATTGCCGGTGAGCGGTGCGAGGCCGCAGACGGCCAGGACTTTGACAAGCATTCCCCCATCGACGGGCGTTGGCTGGCCCGGGTGGCGCGCGGGCAGGCGGCGGATGTCGACGCGGCCGTGGCCAGCGCGCGCCAGGCCTTCGAGCAGGGGCGCTGGGCGGCCAAGCCGCCGGCCGTGCGCAAGAAGATCCTGCTGCGCTTTGCCGAGCTGATGCTGGCGGCCAAGGAGGAGCTGGCCCTGCTGGAGACCCTGGACATGGGCAAGCCCATCCAGTACGCCCTGGGGGTGGACGTACCCGCGGCGGCGCGCTGCATCGCCTGGTATGCCGAGGCCATCGACAAGGTCTATGGCGAGATCGCGCCGACATCGGGCGACGTTCTCGGCCTCATTCACCGCGAACCTGTCGGCGTCGTCGGCGCCATCGTGCCGTGGAATTTCCCCCTGATGATCGGCGCGTGGAAGATCGCCCCGGCGCTTGCCGCCGGCAATTCCGTCGTGCTGAAGCCGGCGGAAGTCGCCTCCCTGTCGCTGCTTCGCCTTGCCGAACTCTGTGCCGAAGCCGGCCTTCCGGAGGGCGTGCTCAATGTGGTGCCGGGCTATGGCTTTGAAGCCGGCGAGGCCCTGGCCCTGCATATGGAGGTGGACGCCATCGGCTTCACCGGCTCCACCCGCACCGGACGGCGCATGCTGGAGTACGCGGGCCGCTCCAACCTCAAGCGGGTCTACAACGAGCTGGGCGGCAAGTCGGCCTTTGTGGTGTTCGACGATGTGGACGATCTGGAGCGCGCCGCCCGCGCCGCGGCGGGCAGCATGTTCTTCAACGCCGGCCAGAGCTGCAATGCGCCCTCGCGGGTGCTGGTGCACGAGAGCCAGGTCGAGCGCTTTGTGGAGCTGGTGGCGGCCCAGGCCGCGCGCCACCAGCCGGACGACCCGCTGGATGCGCAGACCAGCCAGGGCGCTATCGTGGACCGCCAGCAGCTGGACACGGTGCTGGGCTATATCGAGGCGGGCCGCGCCGAGGGCGCTCAGGCCCGCGTGGGCGGCCGCCAGGTGCGCCAGGACAGCGGCGGCTTCTTTGTGGAGCCCACGGTGTTTGTGGGCGCGCGGCCGGAGATGAAGATCGTGCGCGAGGAGATCTTCGGCCCGGTGATGAGCGTGCTGAGCTTCAAGACCGAGGCCGAGGCCCTGGCCCTGGCCAATGCCAGCCCCTACGGCCTGGCCGCCAGCGTCTGGAGCCGGCACATCGACCGCGCCCACCGCGTGGCCCGCGCCCTGCGCGCCGGCACCGTGCATGTGAACCAGTACGACGAGGACGATCTCACCGTGCCCTTCGGCGGCTACAAGCAAAGCGGCAACGGGCGCGACAAGTCCCTGCACGCGCTGGAGAAGTACACCGAGCTCAAGACCACCTGGATCCGCATCAACCCGGCGGCGGCCTGATCGATGGAGGCGCCCGCGTCTACGCCTTCCTCGGCCACCGCCGGCCACACCAGCAGCCACGCCGCCGTGCCCTGGCTGGCCTATGGCAGCCTGGCCCTGAGCACCAGCCTGGTGGGCAGCTATGTGGGCCTGTCCAAGCTGCTGCTGGCGGTGTTTCCGGTGTTTCTGCTGGCCTGGCTGCGCTTCGGCATGGCGGCCGTGCTGATGCTGCCCTGGCTGCGCCGCGCGCCGGGCGAGCCGCCGCTGGACGGGCGCACGCGCCGGCTGCTGTTTCTGGAATCCTTCATCGGCAATTTCCTCTTCTCCATCTGCCTGCTCTTCGGCCTGCAGCGCAGCTCGGCCCTGGTGGCCGGGGTCATCATGGCCGGCATCCCGGCGGCGGTGGCGGCCCTGAGCTGGCTGGTGCTGGGCGAGCGCATCGCGCGGCGCGTCCTGCTGGGCATTGCCTGCTCGGTGCTGGGCATCGCCCTGGTGGCGGTGGTGCGCGAGCCGGCAGCCGGCGCGAGTGGTGCGGCCTCCCTGCTGGGTGTGGCCCTGCTGCTGGCGGCCGTGCTCTGCGAGGCTTGCTATGTGGTGATCGGCAAGCAGCTCACCGCCCAGGTCTCGGCCAAGCGCATCAGCAGCCTGATCAATCTCTGGGGCCTGACCCTGGTCACGCCCCTGGGCCTGTGGCAGGCCCTGAGCTATGACTTCAGCCGCCCGGCCGCGGGCGACTGGGGCCTGCTGCTCTTCTACGCCGCGGCGGCCAGCATGATCACGGTCTGGCTCTGGATGAGCGGCCTGGCCCGCGTGCCGGCCGCCCAGGCCGGGGTCTTCATGGTGTTTTTGCCGGTGGCCACCGGCCTGGTGGGCCTGGTCTTTCTGGGCGAGCGCCTGAGCCTGGTGCAGGCCCTGGCCTATGGCCTGGCCCTGCTGGGCGTGCTGCTGGCCACCCTGCCCACCCGTCATCGACAAGCCGCCCAGGCATGAAGCATTGAGATAAGACCCCGCTCAAAAGCTATGGCCTGCCGCACGGGCCGCCCCTGGGCCATGACCTACCATGGCCGCCGCATATCCCCTGATCCGTCACCATGAGCAGCCGCCCTGATACGCCCGCCCTCCCCGCCTTTTTGCGCATCCACCAATACGCCGGCCTCAAGCCCGGGCCGCGTCTGCTGGTCACGGCCGCCGTGCATGGCAACGAGGTCTGCGGCGTGGCCGCCATCCAGCGCGTGATGGCCGAGCTGGACAGCGGCGCCCTGCAGCTGCGTGGCGGCACGCTGAGCTTCATTCCCATCGTCAACCCCCTGGCCCACCAGCTGGGCCGGCGCGAGGGTGATCGCAACCTCAACCGCAATCTGCGCCCGCCCGTGGTGCCGCAGGACTTTGAGGACCGCATCGCCGGCCCGCTGTGCCGCTGGCTGGCAGACCACGAGGTGCTGCTGGACCTGCACAGCTTCCAGGGCCAGGGCAAGCCCTTTGCCATGCTGGGCCCGCGCAACAACCGCGGTGAGCTGGAGCCCTTTGCGCACGAACAGGCCGAGGGCCTGCTGGCCGCCTGCGTGGGCACGGAGCGCATCGTGGAGGGCTGGCTCTCCACCTATGCCCTGGGCCTGCAGCGCCGGGCCGAAAGGGCGGGCGACGGCAGCCGGCGCGCCACGCTGCAGCAGGACCCGCATTACGGCGTGGGCACCACCGAGTTCATGCGCTCGCGCGGCGGCTACGGCATCACCCTGGAGTGCGGCCAGCATGCCGACCCCGAGGCGCCGGAGTTCGCCTACAAGGCCATCCTGCGGGTGCTGGTGCTGCTGGGCATGGTGGACGCGGAGGTGGTGGCGCCCCGCCCCGCCGCCGCGCCCGAGCTGCTGCAGCTCTACGAGGTGGTGGACCGCGAGCACGAGGGCGACCGCTTCGAGCGCACCTGGGCCAGCTTCGATCCGGTGAGCAAGGGCGAGCGCATCGGCACCCGCCACGATGGCACGCCGGTGCTGGCCCCGGACGACGGACGCATCGTCTTCCCGGCCGTGAATGCCCAGCCCGGCAGTGAGTGGTTCTACCTGGCGCGGGCAAGCTCGCGCCAGCTGGGCTAGATTGCAGGCCTTATGAAGATCGATTTCGTCTCCGACGTCTCCTGCCCCTGGTGCGCCATCGGCCTCAAGTCCCTGGAGCAGGCCCTGGCCCGCATGCCGGAGCTTGAGGTGCAGCTGCACTTCCAGCCCTTCGAGCTCAACCCCGGCATGGCCCCCGAGGGCGAGGACATCGAAGAGCACCTGGCCCGCAAATACGGCCTGCCGCCGGCCCAGCTGGCCGCCAACCGCGAGCGCATCCGCGAGCGCGGTGCGGCCCTGGGCTTTGACTTCGCCCAGGGCGCACGCAGCCGCATCTACAACACCTTCGACGCCCACCGCCTGCTGCACTGGGCCGGCGAGCAGAGCGCGCGCGCGCAGCGCGATCTCAAGCTCTCGCTCTTCACGGCCTATTTCACCGAGGGCCGCGACCCCAGCGACCATGCCCTGCTGCTGGAGCGCGCCGTGGCCGTGGGGCTGGACGCCGAACAGGCCCGCGCCGTGCTGGCCTCCGAGCGCTACGCCGATGCCGTGCGCGATGCCGAGTCGCTCTACCACTCCCTGGGTGTCAGCTCGGTGCCCGCCGTCATCATCAACGAGCGGCATCTGATCTCCGGCGGCCAGCCGCCCGAGGTCTTCGAGCAGGCCCTGCGCCAGATTGCGGCCGAATCCGGCCGCTGAGCCGGACTGCTGCCATTTCGGCAGGCCCCACAGCCCGGGGCTGAGCGACAATGACGCTCAACCGTTTCGCACACACTTATCGCGCCCCGGTCCTGCCGGGGCGCTTGCATTTCCGACGACGCATCCGATGTTCAAGAACCTGACGATTTACCGCGTGGGCGCCAGCTGGCAGCCCAGCCGCCAAGAAGTCGAGGAGGCCCTGGCCAAGGGCCAGTTCCAGCCCTGCGGCGCCACCGAACCCCTGTCCCTGGGCTGGGTGCCGCCGCGCGGCATCGAGCACGGCCCCCTGGTCGAGGTGATCGACGGCCACCTGCACCTCAAGCTGCAGGTGGAGTCGCGCGTGCTGCCCGGCTCCGTGGTCAAGGAGCGGGTGGACGAGATTGCCGCCCAGATCGAGGAGCAGACCGGCCGCAAGCCCGGCAAGAAGGCGCTCAAGGACCTCAAGGAGCAGGCCACCCAGGAGCTGCTGCCCCTGTGCTTCAAGAAGCGCAGCAGCATCCGCATCTGGATCGCGCCCGAGCAGCGCCTCCTGATGATCGACGCCTCCAGCCCCGCACGCTGCGAGGAGGTGGTGAGCCTGCTGATCAAGACGCTTGAGGGCCTGACCTTGCACCTGGTGCAAAGCGCCGAGGCCCCCGCCACCTGCATGGCCGCCTGGCTGATGGACGGCGTGGCGCCCGAGGGCTTCACCATCGACCGCGAGTGCGAGCTCAAGAGCGAGGACGAGATGAAGTCCGTGGTGCGCTATGCCCGCCACGCCCTGGACATCGACGAGGTGCGCCAGCACCTGGAAGCCGGCAAGCGCCCCACCCGCCTGGCCATGAGCTACAAGGACCGCGTGTCCTTCCTGCTCACCGACACCCTGCAGATCAAGAAGATCAGCTTCCTGGACCTGGTGTTCGAGGGCCATGACAAGCCCGAGAAGGACGAGCAGTTCGACGCCGACGCCACCATCGCCGCGGGCGAGCTGGGCGACTTGATTCCGGCCCTGATCGAAGGCCTGGGCGGCGAGCACGACTTCCTGGGCTCGGCCCCCAGCGGCTTCGTGGCCGACAGCCAGCTGGTGGCGCCCGACAAGACCGTGCTGGACCTGGACCAGACGCCTGCGGCCGTGACGGCCGCCGCGTCCGCCGGCCCGGACGACAAGGCGCCCTGGGACTGATCAGTCCTTGGGCTTGGGCGCGGAGGCCGCCGCAGCGGCGGCGGCGGCTGCTGCTTCCCGCAGCTTGTCCTTCTTGCTCTTGCGGGTCACGCTCTTGACGCCACCCGCACCGGGTTCTTGCACCGGCTGCTCCTTGGGCTCGAAGCCCGCGATCTGCTCGCGCGGCACGCGCTGACCCTGGCGCTTCTCAATCAGGCGGAAATGCGCCTCGGCCGCCGCCGTCACAAAGCTCAGCGCCACGCCATGCGCGCCCGCCCGTCCGGTGCGGCCGATGCGGTGGGTGTAGTCGGCCGGAGAGCGCGGCAGGTCGTAGTTCAGCACCGCCGGCAGCTCGGGAATGTCCAGGCCGCGCGCCGCCACATCGGTGGCCACCAGCACCTGCACCGTGCCGGCCTTCAGGGCCGCCAGCACCTCGCGCCGCGTGCCCTGGCTCAGCTCGCCATGCAGGGCCGCAGCCTTGATGCCGGCCTTCCAGAGCTTGTCCGAGACCAGCTCGGTGGCGTACTGGGTGGCCACGAAGACCAGCAGGCGCGACCAGCCCTCGGTCTGCAGCAGATGGCGCAGCAGGGGCGTGCGCTGGGCCTCGTCCACGCGGATGGCACGCTGCAGGATGTCCGGCGGCGCCTCGGCCGGCGCCTCCACACGCAGGGGCTCGCGCAGCAGACTGTCTGCCAGACCCTGCACCGCCGCCGGGAAGGTGGCGGAGAAGAAGAGGTTCTGACGCCGCGCCGGCAGCAGGGCCAGGATGCGCTGCAGCTCCTCGGCAAAGCCCATATCCAGCAGGCGGTCGGCCTCGTCCAGCACCAGCAGCTCCAGGGCCTCGAAGCCGAGGGCATTGTGAGCATGCAGGTCCAGCAGACGGCCCGGCGTGGCCACCATCACATCGCAGCCGCCGCGCAGGCCCATGAGCTGCGGATTGATGGAAACGCCACCAAAGGCCACCGCGATCTTCAGCCGCCCCGGCAGCAGGCGCGCGAGATCGCGCAGGGCTTCGGCCGTCTGAGACGCCAGCTCGCGCGTGGGCGCCAGTACCAGGGCCTTGAGACGCCGGCCCTCACCGCCTTGCAGCACCCGCTGCAGCAGGGGCAGGCCGAAGGCCAGGGTCTTGCCCGAGCCGGTGGCGGCCTGGCCCAGCAGATCGCGGCCGGCCAGGGCCGGGGGAATGGCCACCGCCTGGATAGGGGTCGGGTCTTGATAGTCCAGCTCGGCCAGGGCCTTCAGCAGCGCAGGCTCGAGGCCCAGGGAAGCAAACGACATGAATTGAAGAAAAAGGTAGAAGAGGTGAGGCTCAGGCGCCGAACAGGCTGCCCTGCTCGCCGCCAAGTTGGCCGGTGGCACGCGCCTCGATCAGCAGCAGGCGCTGCTTGGTGGCCAGGCCGCCATGGGCGGAAAAGCCGCCCGGGCTGCCGCTGCCCGTGCTCGGCAGCACGCGGTGGCAGGGCACGATGGGGGCGAAAGGATTGTGGCCCTCGGCCTGGCCCACGGCGCGCGCCGCGCCGGGCTGACCCAGGCGCGTGGCGATCTCGCCGTAGCTCAGGGTCTGGCCCACGGGAATGCGCCGGGTCAGGGCCAGCACCTGGCGGTGGAATTCGGGCAGCGCGCTGTCGTCCAGCTCCAGCGCGAGCAGCTCGGCCGCATCGGTGGCCTGGCCAGCCAGCAAGGCGCGCACACCGGCCATGGCCCGCTGGATCGGGGCCGGCAACTCGGGCTCCAGCGGCAGCTCGCGCGCGGCGGGGAAGCGGGCGCGCATGCGGTCGCGGGTGGCGCCGGCGTTCTCCTCGGGCAGCTGCGAGCCGATCAGAGCCAGGCGCTCGTTCCAGGCGATGCCGCAGCAGCCCAGCGCGGTCTCGTAGCAGTGGAAGAACTGGCGCGGCGGCATGGCGGCGTTCAGGCGTTCAGACGCTCAAGGCCGCAGCATGGCGGGCCTGGTGCTCGTCCACATGGCGGGCCACACCGGAACGGGCCTCGGTGGCCAGGGCCGCGACCTCGGCGGGGCTCAGGCTCTTGAGCTTGTGGTCGGACCAGATCTGGCGCCAGCGGCGCGAGCCGGCCGCGCCATTCCACAGGCCCAGGGCATGGCGCATGGCTGTGGCCCAGGAGCGGCCCTGCGCCTGCGTGGCGCTCAGATACTCGACCCAGGCGGCTTCCACCGCCTCACGCCCGGCCTGGGCCGTGGCCGGATCGGCCTGGCCGAAGAAGCGCGAGTCCCACTGCGCCATCTGCCAGGGCTCGTGATAGGCCTGGCGGCCCACCATCACGCCGTCCACATGCTGGAGCTGCTCGGCGATCTCGGCATCGGTCTTGAGGCCGCCATTGATCACGATGGTGAGCTGCGGAAACTCGCGCTTGAGCCGGTGCACCAGCTCGTAGCGCAGCGGCGGGATCTCGCGGTTGTCCTTGGGCGAAAGGCCTTGCAGCCAGGCATTGCGGGCATGGACGATGAAGACCTCGCAGCCGGCCTCGGCGATGGTGCCCACGAAGTCACGCACAAAGTCGTAGCTCTCGATCTTGTCGATGCCGATGCGGTGCTTCACCGTCACCGGAATGCTCACCGCATCGCGCATGGCCTTCACGCCATTAGCCACCAGCTGGGGCTCGGCCATCAGGCAGGCGCCGAAAGCGCCCTTCTGCACCCGCTCGCTGGGGCAGCCGCAGTTCAGATTGACCTCGTCATAGCCCCAGCGCTCGGCCAGCTTGGCGCAGGCGGCCAGATCCTCGGGCTCGCTGCCGCCCAGCTGCAGGGCCACGGGATGTTCTTCCGGGTTGAAGTCCAGATGACGGCCCTGGTCGCCGTGCAGCAGGGCGCCGGTGGTCACCATCTCGGTGTACAGGCGCGTGTGGCGGGTGAGCAGGCGGTGGAAGTAGCGGCAGTGGCGGTCGGTCCAGTCGAGCATGGGCGCCACGGAGAGGCGCCAGGGCGACGCAGACGACGGCTGGGCCGCGGCGGCTGCATCGGATCGATCAGAGGGCAGGAAACTCATGGACGGACTGGTGAACGGCTGCGGGAGCAAAACCGCTATTGTCCCAGCTTGGCAGCCTCCTGCCCGAAAACCCCCTAGCGGCCCGCCGCCGGCAGGGAGCGCAGCAGGCGCAGACCCAGCAGGGTCAGGAAGAACAGGGCCAGCACGCCGAAGAACCACAGCACCCACAGCAGGGGCGTGAGCCAGCCCAGCGCCTCGCCCAACCAGGGCAGGCTGGAGCGACCCAGGTCCAGCAGCCAGCTCAGGCTTTGCTGCAGATTGCGTAGCAGGGTTTCATCCACCCAGAAGGCCATCCAGGGCGGCAGCTGCCAGGCGGCGGCCGCTTCACCCAGGCGCGCGGCATCCCCGCTGGCCAGGGCGTGAGCGGCCCAGTCCAGCAGGGCACCCATCAGGCCCAGCCCCCCGCTCCACAGCAGGACGAGAAAGCCGAACAGGCTCCAGATACCAACGCGCCAGCTGCTGGACAGCTTCATGACTACACCTCTTTGTTCATGGACAGGAAGGGGGCTAAACCCCCGAGGCCCCGAGCTTAGAGAGGTGCTCAATCCATAAAAAGCAGATTATTCAAACGCCGCGTTTCGACAAACTCGAAGAAACGTTCTCCCCGGCCACGCCGCCGAAGAGCTCGGGATGGCGCCGCGCGTACCAGCCCTTGGCCGCCTCGTGGTCCAGGCTCATCAGGGTGCGGAAGTCCGGCACCAGCAAAAAGCCCAGGGCGCTGAGCGCCGCCATCAGGCCGAAGAGCAGATAGACCTGGCTCACCGCCAGATGCAGCAGGGCCAGGCCGGCCAGGGCCGGGCCGGCGGCCGCGGCGATGTTCAGGGTCATCATGCCGGCCGCGCTCAGCCGGGCGCGAAAGTGGGCGGGGATGGCCAGCATGCGCTGGGTCTGGCCCACCAGCACGCCGCAGGAATTGGCCAGGCCCACGAAGAACAGAGCCGCCACCAGGAGCGGCCCCTGCTCCGTGGCACCGGCCAGGGCCAAGCCCAGGCCCTGGGCCATGGTGGCGCCAATGCGCGTGGCATAGCGACCGATGCGCGCTGCCACCCAGGCCGAGCCGCCCAAAGCGCCCAGCAGCATGCCCAGGGACAGGCCCGTCTCGGCCGCGCCCAGCCAGGCGCCCGAGAGCCCCAGCGACTGCACCTTGAGCGGCACCAGCATCGTGAAGGCCGGCACCATGAAGAGCACGCTGACGAAGTTCACCAGGGTCCAGCCCCGCTCCAGCGGCATGGTCCAGCACACGCGCAGGCCGGCCTGCAGATCGCGCCGCCAGGCTTTCAGGCCGCGCTCCTCGCCATGCCCGGCGCGCGGCGGCATGCCGCCGGGCAGGCGCCGCGCCAGCAGCGCCGCCGAGAGCAGCAGGCCGCACTGCAGCCACAGGGCCAGGCCGGTGGACCAGCTCAGGGCCAGCCCGCCCAGCGCCGGCCCCAGCACCCGGCCGAGGGACTGGGCGCTGCGCTGCAGGCTCAGGGCCTCGGGCAGGCGCTCGGCGCTCACCATCTCGCCCGCGATGTTCAGGATGGCCGGCGCCACCAGGCCGGCGGCCAGGGCGCTGACCAGGGCCGTGGCCAGCACCCAGCCCAGGTGATAGTGACCCAGGCTCGCCGGGCTGGCCAGCAGGGCCGCGGCCAGGGCATAGAGCAGCAGGCCGGCCACGATGAGCCCGCGCTTGGGCCGCCGGTCGCCCAGGGGCGCGAGGGCCGGCATCACGAAGAACAGCAGGGCCGAGACCGTAAAACCATAGGCCGCCAGATCATGCGCCCCACCCTGCCCTGCAATCCACCAGGGCACGGCCACCGCGCCCACCATCAGGGCCAGCAGGTTCAGCACCTCACTGATCAGCAGGGCGCGGAACGGCAGGCCCAGCGAGTCCACGCGCTGGCGCCAGTTCCCCAGGGACTGCTGCATGGCCGCCGCCGGTCTCATGCGTGCGCCGGGCGGACCGGTCCCAGGCTGGTGTGGATGATCAAGACATGGCCCCCGCGGCTGAAAGTGTTGTGAGCCACTCTAGCGCAGGCGGGGGGACGCGGCCGGCCCCTCTCGCGGGGGAGTGACGCCGCCGCAGAGACTCAGGCCAGATCGCGCAGCGGATGCTGCTCGGCGCGCCAGGGGCTCTCGAAGAAGGCCTGCACCATGGCGGGCGTCACGTCCTCGATGCGAGCCGGGTTCCAGCGCGGCGCGTGGTCCTTGTCAACGGCCAGGGCACGGATGCCTTCCACCGTCTCGGAGGCAGCGCCGGGGCGCAGCGTGAAACAGCGGTGCACCAGATCGCGCTCCATGCGCAGGTCTTGGGCCAGGCTGAGCCGGCGGGCGCGCCGCACCTGCTCCAGGGTCACCGCCATCATCAGGGGCGAGCGCTTCTTCAGCGCGGCCAGGGTCTCGCGGGCCCAGGCGTCATCGGCCGCGGCCAGCGAGGCCATGATCTCGGCCACGCCGGGCTGGGAGAAATGCTGGTCGATGCGGGCGCGCAGGTCCAGGTAGTCGGGAGCGGGGGCCAGGTCGGCGCGCTCCATCACCTCGGCCACCACATGCTCGGCGCTGGGCTGCTCACCATGGCGGAAGGCCTCGACGATGGCCGGCAACTCGCTGCTCTTGACGAAGACATCCCCCAGGCCCAGGGCGATGGCATCGCCCGCGCCGATGGGCTGGCCGGTCAGGGCCAGCCATTCGCCGGCATGGCCGGGGCACTGGCCCAGGAACCAGCCGCCGCCTACGTCGGGGAAGAGGCCGATATTGGTTTCGGGCATGGCCAGCTTGCTGTGCTCGGTGAGCACGCGCAGCTTGGAGCCCTGGCTGATGCCCATGCCGCCGCCCATCACCACGCCATCCATCAGGGCCACATAGGGCTTGGGATAGTGGTGAATCAGGTGGTTGAGCGCGTATTCCTCGGTGAAGAAGGCTTCCAGCGCGGCCGCGGCCTCGGGGGTGCCGGCCGTGGCGCTCTGGTGGAAGAAGCGGATGTCGCCACCGGCGCAGAAGGCGGCCGGCTTGCCCTCGCGGCCGGCGCCCAGCACCACCACGGCCTGGATGGCCGGGCTGGCGGCCCAGTGCTTGAGCAGGGCCGTGATGTCGCGGATCATGGCCAGCGACAGGGCATTGAGCGCGTTGGCGCGATTCAGGGTGATCAGGCCCAGGCAGCCATTGACCTCGGCCAGGATCTGGCCGTCGGACTGCAGGGCGGGAATCAGGGCGGCGGAACTCATGCCAACTCCATCAGACTTCTTGTTGTGGTTTACCGACCGGCCCGCAGGCCGAGGATCTCGTTGCCCACCAGGGCGGCCAGCACCATAGCACCTCCGGCCAGGGCGGCGGAAGACGGGGCTTCCCCCGCACCCAGCCAGGCCCAGAGTACCCCGAAGATCACCTCCAGCAGACCCAGCAGGGCGATCTCCGGCGCCGGCAGCACGCGGCTGAGTTGCACCACGATCAGGCAGGGCAAGGCCAGCTGGAACACGCCCAGGCCGGCCAGCAGGCCCAGATCGTGCCAGCCGGCCTGCAGCGGCCAAGCCAGCGGCAGGGTGAGCGCGCAGGAGATCAGCGCGCCCAGCAGCACGGCCAGCAGCATGTCGGGCGCCGCAGCGCCCTCCTCCGCCGCGCCGCGGCGGTGGCTGTGCTGCAGCAAGGTCCAGTTGGTGGCCGCGACCAGGGGCACGGCAAAGGCGATGGCCATGCCGGCCAGGGCCTGGCCGCCACCGCGCATCTCGTGGCCGAACATCCAGGCGATGCCGGCGCTGCCCAGCGCAATCGCGCCCCAGGTGCGTGCCGGCAGGCGGTGATGCAGGAAAAGCCGCGCAAACAGGGCCGTGAGCAGCGGGCCCAGGGACATGGTGACCAGCACATTGGCCACCGAGGTCTGGGTCAGGGCCAGCATGAAGGCCGTGAACATGGTGGCCCAGCACAGGCCCGAGATCCAGACCGGCCGCCCCGCCGCGCGCAACTGCCCCCACAGGGCCGGGCCGCGCATCCAGGCCAGGGCCAGCGCCAGCGCCAGGGCGTTGAAGCCGCTGCGCCAGAAGGTGATCTCGAAGCTGCGCGCCGCCTCCAGGTGGCGCGAGACCACGCCGGCCGTGCTCCACAGCAGGGTGACCGCAATCATCAGGAGAACCGCGCGACTGTGCTTCATGGATGGCAGAGCGCCCCCGGGGAAAGCGGGGGCGCTGGAGGGTGGTTCAGGCGAGCGGCGCATCCCTTTCGGGACGCGCCGGCCGGGCCGGATGGACCCGGCTCAGCTTCATCAGCCGCCGCGGGCCGCGCGCTTGCGCTCGTTTTCCGACAGGTGGCGCTTGCGCAGGCGCACGCTCTTGGGCGTGATCTCGACCAGCTCGTCGTCGTCGATGAAGTCCACACCGTACTCGAGCGTCAGCTCGATAGGCGGCGTGATCTTGATCGCGTCTTCCTTGCCGCTGACGCGGAAGTTGGTCAGCTGCTTGGTGCGGGTGGCGTTGACGACCAGATCGTTGTCGCGGCTGTGGATGCCCACGATCATGCCCTCGTACACCGGATCGTTCGGCTTGACGAACATGCGGCCGCGGTCGTCCAGCTTGCCCAGGGCGTAGGTGAAGATCTCACCATCGTCCATGGAGAGCAGCACGCCGTTGACGCGGCCGCCGATCTCGCCCTTGTAGGGCTGGTAGTCGTGGAAGATGGAGGAGATCAGGCCCGAACCGCGGGTCAGGTTCATGAACTCGTTGGAGAAGCCGATCAGGCCACGGGCCGGGATGCGGTATTCCAGGCGCACGCGGCCATGGCCGTCCGGCTCCATGTTCAGCATCTCGCCCTTGCGCAGACCCAGGGCCTGCATCACGCCGCCCTGGTGCTCTTCTTCCACGTCGGCGGTGACCAGTTCCATGGGCTCGCACTTGACGCCGTCGATGTCCTGGAACATCACGCGCGGCTTGGAGACGGCCAGCTCGTAGCCCTCGCGGCGCATGTTTTCCAGCAGGATGGTCAGGTGCAGTTCACCACGGCCGCAGACCTCGAAGATGCCGTCTTCATCGGTCTCCTTCACGCGCAGGGCCACGTTGTGCTGCAGCTCCTTTTGCAGGCGGTCCCAGATCTGGCGGCTGGTGACGAACTTGCCTTCGCGACCGGCCAGGGGGCTGGTGTTGACGCAGAAGTTCATGGTCAGGGTGGGCTCGTCCACCTTGAGCATGGGCAGGGGCTGGGGATTGGTCGGGTCGGTCACGGTCACGCCGATGCCGATGTCCTCGATGCCGTTGATCAGCACGATGTCGCCGGGGCCGGCCTGCGTGGTCTGCATGCGGTCCAGACCCTGGAAGGTCAGCACCTGGTTGATGCGGCCGTTGACGCTCTTGCCGCCGGGGCCTTCCACCACGGAGACCTGCATGCCGGGCTTGATGGTGCCCTGGCTGATGCGGCCCACGCCGATGCGACCCACGAAGGTGGAGAAGTCCAGCGCCGAGATCTGCAGCTGCAGCGGGGCGGCAGGGTCACCCTTTTGCGAGGGCACATGCTTCAGGATGGTGTTGAACAGGGCCGACATGTCGGGGCCCCACTGCTCGCCCGGCGCCCCCTCTTCCAGCGAGGTCCAGCCGTTGCGGCCCGAACCGTAGAGGATCGGGAAGTCGAGCTGCTCGTCGGTGGCGTCGAGATTGGCGAACAGGTCGAAGACCTCGTTCAGCACTTCCTCGTGACGGCCGTCCGGACGGTCGATCTTGTTGATGGCGACGATGGGCTTCAGGCCGACCTTGAGAGCCTTGCCGACCACGAACTTGGTCTGCGGCATCGGGCCTTCCGAGCTGTCGACGAGAACGATCGCGCCGTCCACCATCGAGAGGATACGCTCCACTTCGCCGCCGAAGTCGGCGTGGCCGGGCGTGTCGACGATGTTGATGCGAACGCCCTTCCATTCGACCGAGGTGGCCTTGGCGAGAATGGTGATGCCGCGCTCTTTTTCGATGTCGTTCGAGTCCATGACGCGTTCGGCGACGCGCTGGTTTTCACGGAACGAGCCGGACTGCTTCAGAAGCTCGTCGACGAGCGTGGTCTTGCCATGGTCGACGTGCGCGATGATCGCGATATTGCGAATCTGCTTACTCATGGGAGGCTCTTCTCAAAAATCTTGGCGGTACATCAGGCGCTCAGCAGGGACTGCACTTCCTGCGGGCTGAGCAGGCGGCCGGGAATCAGTTCACCGGCTTCAATCGACGCGCTGCCCAGCAGGGCCCGGGCTTGGGGTCCGTAGACCCGCACATGCGGCGCGTCGGCGGCTGAAACGCGGCGCCGCATGCCGTTGAGGAACTTGGCGGTGTCGTCCGCGTCCAGACGCAGCGACGGCCATTCCTCCAGCAGGCAGTCCGGGGGGCGCAGCATGGATTCGCGCTCCGTCTCGCTCATGGCGGCCAGGGCATCCAGGCTGATCGCATCGCGCAATTGCACGGGGCCGCTGGCGGTGCGACGCAGCGCCGACAGATGAGCGCCGCAACCCAGCAGCTCACCCAGATCTTCGGCCAGGGTGCGGATGTACGTGCCCTTGCTGCAGCGCACGGCAATCTTCAGCGCCTCATGCTGCCAGTCCAGGATGTCGATCGCGTGAATCGTGATGCGGCGCGCGGGGCGCTCGATTTCCACGCCCTGGCGGGCATATTCGTACAGCGCCTTGCCCTCGTGCTTGAGCGCCGAGTGCATGGGCGGCACCTGATCGATCTCACCGGTGAGGGCAGCGCAGGCGGCCTCGATCTGCTCGCGCGTCAGCGCCACCGGGCGCTCGCGCAGGATCTGCCCTTCGGCGTCGCCCGTGCTGCTGGTCTGACCCAGGCGCAGGGTGGCCTCGTAGGCCTTGTCGGCATCCAGGCTGACCTGGCTGAACTTGGTGGCCGCACCGAAGCACAGGGGCAAGAGGCCGGTGGCCAGGGGGTCCAGCGTGCCGGTGTGGCCGGCCTTCTCGGCGCGCAGCAGCCACTTCACCTTCTGCAACGCGTCGTTGCTGGACAGGCCCAGGGGCTTGTCCAGCAGCAGCACGCCATGCACCGGCCGGCGCTGGATGCGCTGACGCGGCGGGCGGGCCTCGGCGGTAACAGGGGTGGCGGGCGTGGCGTGCATGGCCGGTGGCTTGTCAGTCCTCGCGGCCTTCGTCAGAAGCCTCGTCGGCCGCGCGGTTGGCGTTGGCCTTGCTGATCAGGGCATTCATCTCGGCGGCACGCTCGGTGGTGCGGTCGAAGTGGAAATGCAGGGTCGGCACGGTGTGGATGGCCAGACGCTTGAACAGGCCGTTGCGCAGGAAACCGGCGGCCTCGTTCAGGGCCTCCTCGGTTTCCTGGGGCGAACCGACCAGCACCGAGAAATAGACCTTGGCATGCGCATAGTCGGGCGTGACCTCGACCGCGCTGATGGTGGCCATGCCGATGCGCGGATCCTTGAGCTCGCGGATCAGCTCGGCCAGATCGCGCTGGATCTGGTCGGCCACGCGGAAACCGCGGTTGGGAATTGCTCTCTTATGACGCATGGTGTTTCAAAGCTCCAAATGCAAACCCCGCCTGAACTGCTAGGCGGGGTTTCGACCAAGCCACGCCCCGCCGAAAAACCGCCCCGATGCTGCAGGCGGCGCCCCGGGGCCGCAAGACCAAGCTTGCGGGCTCCCGGGTCAGGAGCGAAGCGAAGGGGGCTCAAAGAGTCCGGGCCACTTCCTTGATCTCGAAGAACTCGAGCTGGTCGCCTTCCTTGATATCGCTGTAGTTCTTCAGCTTGATACCGCACTCGAAGCCTTCCTTGACTTCCTTCACATCGTCCTTCTCGCGGCGGACCGATTCGACCTCGCCGGTGTAGATCACGATGTTGTCGCGCAGCAGGCGGAACTTGGCGTTGCGACGCACCAGACCCGAGGTAACCATGGAACCGGCCACCGTGCCGATCTTGGAGGCCACGAAGACCACGCGGATCTCGGCCGTGCCCAGGGCTTCCTCGCGCTGCTCCGGCGCCAGCATGCCGCCCATCGCTGCCTTCACCTCATCCACGGCGTCGTAGATGATGTTGTAGTAACGAAGGTCCACACCATTGTGCTCGGCCAGCTTGCGCGCACCGGCGTCGGCACGGGTGTTGAAGCCGATGACGATGGCCTTGGAGGCGATGGCCAGGTTGACGTCCGACTCGCTGATGCCACCGACCGCGGCGTGCACGATCTGCACCTTGACCTCGTCGGTCGAGAGCTTGAGCAGCGAGGCCGCCAGGGCTTCCTGCGAGCCTTGCACGTCGGCCTTGATGATCAGCGGCAGGGTCTGCACATCGCCGGCACCCATGTTCTCGAACATGTTCTCCAGCTTGGCGGCCTGCTGCTTGGCCAGCTTGACGTCACGGTACTTGCCTTGACGGAAGGTGGCGACTTCACGGGCGCGGCGCTCGTCGGCCAGCACCATGAACTCGTCGCCAGCCTGCGGCACCTCGGTCAGACCCTGGATCTCCACCGGGATGGAGGGGCCGGCCTCGGTACAGGGCTTGCCGTCTTCGTCCAGCATGGCGCGCACGCGGCCGAAGGTCGAACCGGCCAGCACCACGTCGCCGCGCTTGAGGGTACCGGTCTGCACCAGCACCGTGGCCACGGGGCCGCGGCCCTTGTCCAGCTTGGCTTCGATGACCAGGCCCTTGGCCATGGAATCCTTGGGCGCCGTCAGTTCCAGCACCTCGGCCTGCAGCAGCACCTGCTCCAGCAGTTCGTCGATGCCCTGGCCGGTCTTGGAGGACACGCCCACGAAGGGCGAATCGCCACCGAATTCTTCCGGCACGACTTCCTCGGCCACCAGCTCGCTCTTCACGCGCTCCAGATTGGCATCGGGCTTGTCGATCTTGTTGATCGCCACGATGATCGGAACACCCGCCGCCTTGGCGTGGTTGATGGACTCGATCGTCTGCGGCATCACGCTGTCGTCGGCGGCGACCACGAGGATCGCGATGTCCGTCGCCTGCGCACCACGGGCACGCATGGCGGTGAACGCGGCGTGGCCGGGGGTGTCGATGAAGGTGATCTTGTGGCCGTTCTGCTCGACCTGATAGGCGCCGATATGCTGCGTGATGCCGCCGGCTTCGCCAGCGACCACGTTTGCATGACGGATGGCGTCGAGCAGCGAGGTCTTGCCGTGGTCGACGTGGCCCATGATGGTCACGATCGGAGCGCGCGGCAGCGACTCGTGCTGCTGCTCGGCGCCACCCTCTTCCTCGAGGAAGGCGTCCGGATCGTCCAGCTTGGCCGGGAAGGCCTTGTGGCCCATTTCCTCAACGAGGATCATGGCCGTTTCCTGGTCCAGCTGCTGGTTGATGGTGACCATCTGGCCCAGCTTCATCAGCTGCTTGATCAGCTCGGAAGCCTTGATCGACATCTTGTGCGCCAGGTCCGCGACCGAGATGGTCTCGGGCACATGGACTTCCTGGATCACCGGTTCGGTCGGGGCCACGAAGTTGGAGGCTGCACCGTTGCGATCACCGCGGTCACCGCGGCGGCCCGCGCCACCCTTGGGCGCGCGCCAGCCCGGCTGGCCGCGACCGGCCGGCGCACCGGCGCCGATGGTCTTGAGGCCACGCTTCTTGGCGGCGTCATCGGCCCAGCTGGAAGACAGCTTCTCGGACTTGACCGACTTCTTGTCGCCCGGCTTGGCGGCGGCATTGCCCGCCGGAGCGGCAGCCGCGCCGGTGCCCGGCTTCTTGTGGATGGTGCCCTGGATGGCCGGCGTGGCTGCCGGCTTGGCCTCCTCGGGCTTCTTGGCCACCAGCACCTTCTTGGGCGCGTTCATCATCGCGCGGATGGCGGCGGCCTCGGCCTCGGCGGCCTTGCGGCGACGCTCCAGATCGGCCTGCTTCTGCTTTTCCTCGGCGCTGACGTCCACGGCCTTGACCACGCGCAGGGCGGGCTTGGGCGCTTCAACCGGTGCGGGTGCGGGCGCAGGGGCCGGTGCGGCAGCAGCCACAGGGGCCGGGGCCGGAGCCGGGGTCGGCGCGGGGGCCGGTGCAGCCGGTGCAGGGCGGGCCGCGGCCTTGTTCAGGGCGGCGGCAGCCTCACGCGCGGCCTCGCGGGCAGCGGCTTCGGCCGCCACCTTGGCGGCGGCAGCCTCTTCGGCAGCGCGGGCCTCGGCGGCCAGGCGCTCCTGGCGACGCTGCTCCTCGGCGGCCTTGGCGGCGGCTTCGGCGGCTTCACGCTCGCGGACGCGGGCGGCCAGCTCTTCCTCCTGCTTGCGCAGGGCCTCGGCCTGAGCCTGAGCTTCCTCTTCGCGGCGCTGCAGTTCTGCTTCCTCGGCAGCCTGGGCGGCCGCGTCATCGAGGCCGCTGTCATCGCGCTTGACGAAGGTGCGGGTCTTCTTCACCTGGACCTGCACGGTGCGGGTCTTGCCGGTGGAGTCGGCCTGCTTGATTTCGCTGGTAGAGGTGCGCTTGAGGGTGATCTTCTTGCGCTCGGCAGCGCCTGCGGTGCCATGCGCGGTGCGCAGGTAGTCCAGCAGACGTTCCTTGTCGGCTTCGTTCAGGGCGTCATCAGCAGACGCCTTCTTGACGCCCGCAGCTTGCAGCTGCTCAAGCAGCGTGCTTGCAGGCCTTTGTAGCTCTGCAGCGAACTGGGCGACGGTGGTCACAGCCATTGTGGGAATCCTTCAGAATGCTTTCGATGCGACGCGAGTGTGTGGCTGGGCCCTGTTTCAGGCGTTGAACCAGTGCTCGCGGGCCTTCATGATCAGGGCGCGCGCTGCGGCTTCTTCCAGGCCGGCGAGCTCCACGAGCTCGTCGACGGCCAGGTCGGCCAGGTCGTCACGGGTATGAATGTCGCCGTCGGCGAGCTTGGCCACAAGCTCCGGCGTCATGCCCTCGAGGTCACGCAGATCCTGCGACACCTCTTCGACCTTTTCTTCGCGGGCGATTTCCATGGTCAACAGCGCATCCTTGGCCCGGGTGCGCAGCTCATTGACCGTGTCCTCGTCGAAGGCCTCGATCTCCAGCATTTCCTGCATCGGCACGTAGGCCACTTCTTCCAGGCTGGTGAATCCTTCGGCGATCAGGATGTCGGCCACCTCGGCGTCCACGTCCAGCTTTTCAACGAAAAGCTTGCGAACGACTTCGGTTTCCTGCTCCTGCTTCGCGGCCGATTCCTCGGCCGACATGATGTTGATGCGCCAGCCGGTGAGCTCGGAGGCAAGGCGCACATTCTGGCCGCCGCGGCCGATGGCGATGGCGAGGTTTTCCTCGTCCACCACCACGTCCATGGCGTGCCGTTCTTCGTCCACCACGATGGACTGCACATTCGCCGGCGCCAGGGCGCCGATCACGAACTGGGCCGGATCTTCCGACCACAGCACGATGTCCACGCGCTCGCCGGCCAGTTCATTGGTCACAGCGTTGACACGCGAGCCGCGCACGCCGACGCAGGTGCCGATCGGGTCGACACGCTTGTCGTGCGAGAGCACGGCGATCTTGGCACGGCTGCCGGAATCGCGAGCGCAGCTCTTGATCTCCAGCAGGCCCTGCTCGATCTCGGGCACTTCCTGCGCGAACAGTTCCTTCATGAACTCGGGGCTGGAGCGCGAGAGCATGATCTGCGGGCCACGCTGGGTGGGGTCCACGCCCAGGATCACGGCACGCACGCGGTCGCCGGTGCGCAGGTTTTCCTTGGGGATCAGCTCGTTGCGCTTGAGGCGGCCTTCGATGCGGCCGGACTCGGCAATGATGTCGCCCTTGTCCAGACGCTTGACCGTGCCCATGAAGATCTTCTCGCCACGCGAGAGGAAGTCATTGAGCAGCTGCTCGCGCTCGGCGTCGCGGATCTTCTGCAGGATTACCTGCTTGGCGGCCTGGGCGCCGATACGGCCGATGGGCACGGACTCCACCGATTCCTCGATGTGGTCATCCACCTCGATGTCGGCGATCTGCTCCTGGGCTTCGAAGAGCAGGATCTCGGCGTCGGCGTTCTGCAGACCAGCCTCGTTGGGCACCACATGCCAGCGACGGAAGGTCTCGTACTCGCCGGTGTCGCGATCAATCGCCACGCGGATGTCGACCTCCCCGCCATACAACTTCTTGGTGGCCGAGGCCAGCGCGGCTTCCACCGCACCGAACACGACATCGCGCTCCACGCTCTTCTCGCGCGAAATCGCGTCCACCAGCATCAACAGTTCGCGGTTCATTGATCGAGACCTCCGTCAACCTTGTCATCCTTGCCGGCGGCAGCGGGCGACACATCGTCGTCCGGCTGCTGCCTGGCCTTGGCATTGCTCTGCTTCTTCTTTTTCGAGGAAGCCTTCTTGCTGTCGGCCTTGTTCGTCTTGTCCTGGGATTCGCCCGCAGCGGGCTTGCTCTTGCGACCCTTGAAATCGATCGCGGGTGCGAGCTTGGCGCTGCGCACCTCGTCCAGGCTGAAATCCAGCGCCTGATCCTGCTTGCCGTCGTTGAACACGAGGCGCCAGCCCGCGGCCTCACCCTCGGCAGCCTCCAGCGCCTGCAGCTCGCCGCTGTAGCGCTTGCGCCCCTGGAAGGCCAGCTTGAGGGTAATTTCAACCTGCTCGCCCGTGAAGCGCGCGAAATCGGCGGCCTTCTTCAGGGGGCGATCCAGCCCGGGAGAGGAAACCTCCAGGCGCTGATAGTCGGCGTTTTCCACTTCCAGCACATATTGCAGCTGGCGGGTCACCTTTTCGCAGTCATCCACCGTGATCACCTCGCCGGCACGGGCCTGCTCCGCCAGCTTGTCGATATAGACGCGCAGCAGGCCACCGGCACTGCGCTCGCAGTCCACCAGGTCATAGCCCAGGCCGATCACGGTCTTCTCAACAGCGGCTTGCCAACTCATGCGGGGTGTTTCTTCGGATTCCGAGCTCAAAAAGGTCAAAAAAAGATCGAGCAAAAAAAATGGGCTGGATGAATCCGCCCACCATCTTCGCCGCACTGATCGCTGCATGCAGCTTCTTCAGCGAAGGCAGGATTGTACTATGCAAGCACCATGCCCGCAAGCCAGATGGTTTGCGTGTGCGGCATGCCATGCCAAAATCCGCGCTCATTTTAATGACCAGATAGGAACCACCATGGGTTTTCTCGCCGGCAAGCGCTTGCTGATCACGGGCGTGCTGTCCAACCGCTCGATTGCCTACGGCATTGCCCGCGCCTGCCATCGCGAGGGGGCCGAACTGGCCTTCAGCTATCAGGGCGAGCGATTCAAGGAGCGCATCACCGAATTCGCCGCCGAGTTCGGCTCGAATCTGGTGTTTGACTGCGATGTCAGCGATGACGCCCAGATCGAACGGCTGTTTGCCCAGCTGGGCGAGGCCTGGCCGGAATTTGACGGTTTTGTGCACTCCATCGGCTTTGCGCCGCGCGAGGCGATTGCCGGCGATTTCCTGGAAGGCCTGAGCCGCGAGAACTTCCGCATCGCCCACGACATCTCGGCCTACAGCTTCCCCGCCATGGCCAAGGCCGCCGCACCGCGCCTGCGCACCGGCTCCTCCCTGCTGACCCTGTCCTATCTGGGTGCCGAGCGCTATGTGCCGAACTACAACGTCATGGGCGTCGCCAAGGCCGCGCTCGAGGCGAGCGTGAAGTATCTCGCCGTCGACCTCGGCCCGAAGAACATCCGCGTCAACGCCGTTTCGGCCGGCCCGATCAAGACGCTCGCGGCCTCCGGCATCAAGGACTTCGGCAAGCTGCTCTCGGCCTTCGCCGCCAGCGCGCCGATCCGCCGCAATGTCACCATCGACGATGTGGGCAATACCGCCGCCTTCCTGTTCTCGGACCTGGCCGGCGGCATCAGCTCCGAAGTCATCTATGTGGACGGTGGTTTCAGCCACGTGGCCCTGGCCGACGAAGCCTCCTGAGCTTCAGGCACTTCAGGCGCGCAAGACAAAGGGCCCCGCGGGGCCCTTTTTTGGGGTGCTGCGCCCCGCAGGGCACAGCCACCGGCCTTACTTGGCCACGCAGTCCACGAAGTAGCGCGTCTGGCCGTCTTCGCCCTGCTCGGCCACCAGACCGTGCACATCGGTGGCAAAGCCCGGGAACTTGGCATTGAAGTCGCGGGTGAACTTCAGGTAGTCCACGATCTTCTTGTTGAAGCGCTCGCCCGGGATCAGCAGGGGAATGCCAGGCGGGTAAGGCGTCAGCAGCGAGGTGGTGACACGACCTTCCAGCTTGTCGATGGCCACGCGCTCGGTCTTGCGCTGGGCGATGTGGGCATAGGCATCGCTGGGCTTCATGGCCGGCTCCAGGTCCGAGAGGTAGACCTCGGTGGTCAGGCGGGCGATGTCACCCTGGGCATAGGCCTCGTGGATGCTCTGGCACAGATCGCGCAGACCCATGCGCTCGTAGCGCGGCTGGGCGGCCACGAACTCCGGCATGATGCGCCACAGCGGCGCATTCTTGTCGTAGTCGTCCTTGAACTGCTGCAGCGCGGTCAGCAGGGTGTTCCAGCGGCCCTTGGTGATGCCGATGGTGAACATGATGAAGAAGCTGTACAGGCCCGTCTTCTCCACCACCACGCCGTGCTCGGCTAGGAACTTGGTGACGATGCTGGCCGGGATGCCGCTCTTGGCGAACTTGCCGCTCATGTCCAGGCCGGGCGTGATGATGGTGGACTTGATCGGGTCCAGCATATTGAAGCCGGCCTCGATGGAGCCGAAGCCGTGCCACTTCTCATTGGCCTTGAGCATCCAGTCGGCGGGCTTGCCCACGCCCTCGGCGGCCAGCGGACGATCCGGGCCCCAGACCTTGAACCACCAGTCGGACTTGCCGTAATCCTTCTCCACCTTGCGCATGGCACGGCGGAAGTCCAGAGCTTCGGCCAGGCTCTCCTCCACCAGGGCGGTGCCGCCGGGCGGCTCCATCATGGCGGCGGCCACATCACAGCTGGCGATGATGCTGTACTGCGGGCTGGTCGAGGTGTGCATCAGATAGGCCTCGTTGAACAGATGCTTGTCCAGCTTCACGTTCTGCGAGTCCTGCACCAGCACCTGCGAAGCCTGGCTCAGACCGGCCAGCAGCTTGTGGGTGGACTGGGTGGCATAGACCATGGCCGTCTTCGGGCGCGGGCGGTTCTTGCCCATGGCATGGTAGGAGCCATAGAAGGTGTGGAAAGCCGCGTGCGGCAGCCAGGCCTCGTCGAAATGCAGGGTGTCGATCCAGCCGTCCAGCTTGCTCTTGATGGTCTCGGTGTTGTAGAGCACGCCGTCATAGGTGCTCTGGGTCAGCGTCATGATGCGCGGCTTGACCTTCTTGACGTCCACCCCCTTGAGCAGCGGGTTCTTGGCGATCTTCTTCTTGATGGTCTCCGGCGAGAACTCGCTCTCCGGGATGGGGCCGATGATGCCGTAATGGTTGCGCGTGGGCGTCATGAAGACCGGCACGGCGCCGGTCATGATGATGCTGTGCAGGATGCTCTTGTGGCAGTTGCGATCCACCACCACCACATCACCCGGCGCCACCGTGTGGTGCCAGACCATCTTGTTGGAGGTGCTGGTGCCGTTGGTGACGAAGAAGCAGTGGTCGGCATTGAAGATGCGCGCGGCATTCTTCTCGGAGGCGGCCACCGGACCGGTGTGGTCAAGCAGCTGGCCCAGCTCCTCCACCGCATTGCAGACGTCGGCGCGCAGCATGTTCTCGCCGAAGAACTGGTGGAACATCTGGCCCACCGGACTCTTCAGGAAGGCCACGCCGCCGGAGTGACCCGGGCAGTGCCAGCTGTAGGAGCCGTCTTGCGCGTAGTCCATCAGCGCCTTGAAGAAGGGCGGCGCCAGGCCGTCGAGGTAGCTGCGCGCCTCGCGGATGATGTGGCGGGCCACGAACTCCGGCGTGTCCTCGAACATATGGATGAAGCCATGCAGCTCGCGCAGCACATCGTTGGGCAGATGCTGGGAGGTGCGCGTTTCGCCGTAGACGTAGATGGGAATGTCCGCATTCTTGAAGCGGATCTCCTCGATGAACTTGCGCAGGTTCACCACCGCCGGATCCAGCTCCGGGCCGGGCGTGAACTCGTTGTCATCGATGGACAGGATGAAGGCGCTGGCGCGGCTTTGCTGTTGGGCGAACTGGCTGAGGTCGCCATAGCTGGTCACGCCCAGCACCTCGAAGCCCTCTTTCTGGATGGCATCCGCCAGGGCGCGGATGCCCAAACCCGAGGTGTTCTCGGAGCGATAGTCCTCGTCGATGATGACGATGGGGAAGCGAAAGCGCAGCATGCAGGGCCTCCGGGGGCAAAAGGGGCAGCAGAAAAAAGAAGGCGCGAAGTGTAGGGCCAAGCGCCGTGCGTCAGCGGTTTTCTGCCCGCATCTTCATTCTTTGTCGCACAAACAGGACGGCTACACTCGGCCGACATAAAGACGGGAGGCTGCATGGAGATCTGGAACGGTCCGACCCCCTGGTGGATCGCCGCTGGCGCCCTGGTGGCACTTGAGCTGGCCACGGGCACCTTCTACCTGCTGATGCTGGCACTCGGCGGCGCCGCCGGCGCACTATCCGCCCACCTCGGCCTGAGCCCTGCCCTGCAGATCGTCAGCGCCGCCATGGTCGGCGGCCTGGCCGTGCTGCTCTGGCATCAGCGCCGCGCCCGCCAGCCCCAAGCCCCCAGCGCCAGCAACCCTGACGTGAATCTGGACGTGGGCCAGCAGGTGCAGGTGGCGCAGTGGCAGGCCGATGGCCGCACCACCGTGCGCTACCGCGGTGCCGACTGGCAGGCCCGCTTCGGCGGCAGCGGCAGCCCGGCGCCGGGCCTGCACACCATACGCGCCGTCGAGGGCAGCTGTCTGGTGCTGGCGCCCTGATCAGCGCCTGGCCCGAGATCAAGAAACCTACCGAGGAGGAATACCCGTCATGGAAATCGCCCTGATCCTGCTGGTGATCGCCGCCATCTTCATCGTGCGCGCCATCAAGGTCGTGCCCCAGCAGCACGCCTGGATCGTGGAGCGTCTGGGCAAGTACCACGCCACGCTCACGCCCGGCCTCAACATCCTCGTGCCCTTTGTGGACCGACTGGCCTACAAGCATTCGCTCAAGGAGATCCCGCTGGACGTGCCCAGCCAGGTCTGCATCACCAAGGACAACACCCAGCTCACGGTGGACGGCATCCTCTACTTCCAGGTGACCGACCCCATGCGCGCCAGCTACGGCGCCAGCAACTATGTGGTGGCCATCACCCAGCTGGCCCAGACCACGCTGCGCAGCGTGATCGGCCGCATGGAGCTGGACCGCACCTTCGAGGAGCGCGACGTGATCAACAGCTCGGTCGTGCAGGCCCTGGATGAGGCCGCGCTGAACTGGGGCGTGAAGGTGCTGCGCTACGAGATCAAGGACCTGACCCCGCCCCCGGCCATCCTGCACTCCATGCAGGCCCAGATCACGGCCGAGCGCGAGAAGCGCGCCCTGATCGCCGCCTCCGAGGGCCGCCGCCAGGAGCAGATCAATATCGCCACCGGCGAGCGAGAGGCCGCCATTGCCCGCTCCGAGGGCGAGAAGCAGGCCGAGATCAACAAGGCCCAGGGCGAGGCGGCAGCCATCGGCGCGGTGGCCGAAGCCACCGCCGAGGCCATCCGCAAGATCGCCGCGGCCATCGAGCAGCCCGGCGGCCAGCAGGCCGTTCAGCTCAAGGTGGCGGAGAAGGCCGTGGACGCCTACGCCCAGCTCGCCCAGAAGAACAACACCATGATCGTGCCGGGCCATATGGGCGAGGTCAGCGGCCTGATCGGCACCGCCATGGCCCTGATGAAGGGCCACAAGGCAGGCTGAACGGCCAGATCAGGCAGGCTGAACGGCCAGATCAGGCCTCCTGGCCTTCAGGCCGCCTGGCGCCAGCCTTCGCGCCGGTAGTCGGCCAGCTCGGCGATGCTGAGCAGCGGCAGGCCGTGACGCTCGGCAAAGTCCAGCACCTGCTGGCCGCGCGCCATCGTGCCATCGGCGTTCATCAGTTCGCACAGCACCGCAGCCCCCGACAGGCCGGCCATCAGGGCCAGATCCACCGAGCCCTCGGTATGACCGCGCCGCGCCAGCACGCCGCCGGGCTGGGCACGCAGCGGGAAGACGTGGCCGGGCCGGGCCAGGTCCTCGGGCCGTGCATCCGGCGCGATCGCGGCACGCACCGTGGTCAGCCGGTCGGCCGCACTGACCCCCGTGCTCACGCCCTGCGCCGCCTCGATGCTCACCGTGAAGGCCGTGCCGTAGCGGCTCTGGTTCTGCCCCACCATGGGCGGCAGCGCCAGGCGCTGCACCATGGCGTCCTGCAGGCACAGACAGACGATGCCGCTGCACTCGCGGATCAGCAGGGCCATCGAGGCCTCGCTCAGGCGCTCGGCCGCGAGGATGAGATCGGCCTCGTCCTCGCGGTCGTTGTCGTCGGTCAGCACGACCGGCCGGCCCTCGCGCATGGCCAGCAGGGCCGCGGCCAGACGAGCCGGCATGCGCAGGATTTCCTGCTCGCCGCAGGCCTGAGCCTCGGCATGAGTGGTGGGAAAAGTGGAAATTGCGGTAATGGCAGACATGTTGAAACGCTCCTCGCGTTGGAGAGAAGACATTTCAGGGCGCGCAGACAACGCTCACGCCGCGACCCCAGGTGCCGGAGCACCACGCCGCGACGCCAGCGCGTCAGCACATCTTCTTCCATCCGGACTGTGACCGTCGGCTCCGGCATCGCACCGGATCTGCTGACCCTTCCTTGCGGAAGGCGCTCGCGGGCTCCCGGATCGCTCCGGATACCGCCGGTGGGGAGTTTCACCCCGCCCTGAAGACGTGTGCCGGCCTTTCGACCGGCGCGCGCATGCTACCCCAGGGCCGGTTCACAATTTTTCTCACGGAATTTCCTGGGCGCCCCTAAAAACTGCGCTATGATGGCGGGCTTCGGAGAGGTGGATGAGCGGTTTAAGTCGCACGCCTGGAAAGCGTGTGTGGGTTAATAGCCCACCGCGGGTTCGAATCCCGCCCTCTCCGCCAAAATTAAACCCAAGTGATTGATTTCACTTGGGTTTTTTCTTTTTCTGGTCGCCGTTCCACCATCCCGTCTACCGTCCCCCAAACGGTGCTTCCAGGTGGCGGGCCCTTGAAATCAAGGGCATGGGCGGTGCGCTGGCAACGGGCCTTCAGCCACCAGCAGCGAGGGCCAACCGCTGCTTCCGGGCCCAGCAGGCTCCGGAATGCAGGGGCTTTTCCTCACCAGACATAGCGCAGCGCAACACTGCCGGCTCGCGTGCGGGTGTTTCGTCCGTACTCTCCCTGCAGATTGGCCTCCACGGCCAGTGATGGGCTCAGGCGCAGTTCGGCCTGGCCGGACAGGGTGGCCAGGTCGGGCGTGGGCATCAGGCCGCCGACGCTGAAGGGCCGACCGTTGAGAGTCTTGAAGGCCGCATACATGCGGTGCTCGCTCCAGGCCTCGTGGGCCCAACCCAGGCGGCCCCTCAGCTTCAGCGAGGCGCCGCGTTGCAGCATGATCTGCCCCTCGACGGCGCTGCCCAGTTCGCTGCGCAGCTGAGTGAACGCGCTGCGCTGATAGCTCAGGGCCAGGTGGGGCTGGGCCGCCCCCTCCTCGTCATGCGCCTGGATGGTGAAGTGCTGAAGGTGCAAGGCCGCAAAGGGGACGATGCGCCATCCGGGCGAGTTGATGCGCAGGCCTGTCTCGGCCCGCGCTCCCCAGGCCTGTGTGCGCATCTGGGCCCGGTAATTGGCGCCCGTCAGATCAAATCGACGTTCGGTATCCAGCACCTGGCGTGAATGCGTCAGCGAACCCGTGAGGTACAGGCGGCCCCAGCGGCTGTCCGCCTCACGCAACGCATAGGCGCCGAGCTGAACGCCCGGCCCGCGCGCCTGGTAACCGTGGGACATTTCCAGGCGGGAGCGGTTGCTCGACAGTGCGGCCCCCACCAAGGTGTCGGCGTCGAGCGAGGTTTCCAGCCCGAAGGCCAGGCCGCCCAGCTGGGCATTGATATCCGAGGTGCCGGCGCCATCGTAGCTGGCGCTATGGCGTTCACCCAGCAGCTGGACCCAGGCTTGCTGTGCCGGCCGCCCCGATGACGGTGCGCCAGGCAGGGCGCCCGCGCGATCCGTCAGCAGCCGCCCGAACAAGGTGCTCAACCGAGTTCCCACCGTCGCCACCGTGGTGGCGCCGGCGCCGCTGAGCTCCCAGTAAACCTGGTGCAGCGCCTCCGGGGTTGGGAGGGCCACCAGGCGGGCGGTCAGCTCGCGGAAGTTCTCGCGTGATTCCGTCTGGACGGCGGCCAGCAGGTCGCCCAGGCGCTGCACGTCCTCGTTCATGCCCTCGGGGCTGAAGTCGGCATGCATGCTGAAGCCCAGCTTGCCATCCTGGGGGTGCAGGCGGAAGTCGAGGATGGCCGTGTCGGTCACGGACAAACCGCTGGCATCCAGCCCACCGCCCGCGCTGAAGACGGTGCCCAGCGAATGGGTGCCCGGCGTGATCAGGTGCGCCGTCTGCAGAACGGGTTGCAAGCGGCCCTTCAGGCTTGCGTTGCCCGTCACGTGCAACTGATCGGCCACCCCGGTGGTGTGGTCCATCCGCAGCGCCAGGATGCCGCTGTCCCCTTGAATCAGGTGGCCGTCGATGCGCGTGGCGGCACCGGCCTCGCCACCATGCATGATCGTGCCGTCATTGCGCAGCGTGCCTGTGCCCCCCAGGTTGAGCGCACCGCCGTGCAGCATGCTGGCGCTGCTGTGGTTGTGCACCTCGTTGCGCGCGCCCTCGGTGAGATGAAGGTTGCCAAGCAGCACACCGTGGTTGTGAATGGTGATGTCACCTCCGGTGGTCTGCACGGCGCGACCGGCGTGCCCGTCGGCACTGCCCACCTGCCCCCGGTTGTGCAACTCGTTGATGGGGCCTTCGAAGTACATGGCGGCGACGCCGCTGCCGCCCACCAAAGTTGCGCCCTCGCCGACCTCGACAACCGGGTCGGTCGAGGATGAGCCCCACAAGGCGTGCGCGCCTTGGCCCGAGGCCGTCACCTTCACACCGGTGGCGTAGTTCACCTTCACATCGCCGCTCTTGCCGGAACCGCCTTTGTAGGTGGTGGTCTGAGTTCCGCTGGCGACGATGCCGCCGCCACCGGCGATCGACTGCGCCACGATGGCGTGAGCGCCATCTCCGCTGGTGCTGATGTCCGCAAACACATTGACGGTCACAGCCCCGGCGTCTCCACTGCCCTTGTTGTAGGTCACGTTCAGGGCATTGCCCACGCCGATCACGGCGCCGCCACCGCCGCCCACGCTCTGGGCCAGGATGCCGTAGGCATTCACACCCGAGGTGCGGATGGGGGCGTAGCTGTTGACCTCCACCGTGCCGCCATGGCCGCCGCTGCCGCCCGCGCCGAGGGTGGCGCTGCTGCTGGCATAGGCCAGGCCGCCGCCATTGCCCACGCTCTGCGCGACGATGCCGATCGAGCCGGCCCCCGTGGTGCTGATGGCTGCGCGGTTGTTCACGAGCACGGCCGGCTTGGACCGCTGATCCTCGCCCGGGTAGGCGGGGCTGCCGGGCCGGCCGCCCAGCTTGGCGTCGCTGGCCAGCGCGAGACTCAAACCACCACCGCCGCTGACCGTCTGGGCCACCAGGGCCGGCGCCATATCGCCCCGGGTGCTGATGCTGCCGCCGTCCAGTTGGGCCGTCACGAGGCCGCTGAACTTCCAATCGTTCTTGCCAGTGGCCGTCGAGCCCAGGTTCATGGTGCCGCTGAAGCCCTGGCCCAAACGTCCCGCCGCCAGGGCCACGCCGCCGCCATTGGACACGCTCTGCACGACCAGGCCCGCCGAGTGCAGGCCGCTGGTGCTGATCGCGGGGCTGCCGCTGACGCTGGCGTCAAACGCCCGGCTGCCGCTGCCGGTCTGGCCCAGCTGGCCGCTCAGGGTGGCATTGGTGCTGGCCGCACTGCCCGGCGCCGCCACCGTCGGCGCCACCCAGGAGAACATGCCGCCACCACCCGCCACGCTTTGGGCCAGCACACCCAGGCTGCCCGCATCGGCGGTGCTGATGGCTCGCGAACCCAGGGCCACCCGCGCGGTGCCGCCGTCACTGCTGCCGCCGGTGCCGCCGAGCTGGAAGCTCAGGTCCACCCGGCTGGCCTGGGTCAGGTTGGTGTGGGCAAAGTAGCCGCCGCCGCCGCCAATGCTCTGCGCCACCAGGGCGGGCGCATTCATGCCGCTGGTGCTCCAGGGCTGCGAGCCTTTGGAGGCATCCACGCTGACCGCCGCGCCGGTGGACACATCCGTGCTGCTGGCCATGCTCAGCTTGTGGGTGACACTGCCAGTGGCCCAGTAATGGTCACCGACCAGACCGCCACCGGCCCCGATGCTTTGGGCCACCAGGCCGGCAGACCCGTTGCCCTGGGTGCTGATGGCCTGGGCGGTCCAGACGGTCACGTCGCTGCCGATGGCGCCGCTGCTGCGCAAGCTGGTCTGCACGGGGTTCTCCGGGCTCAGCACCAGGCCACCACCACCCCCAATGCTCTGCGCCACCAGGCCATGGCTCAGGGGGCCACGGGTGCTGACGCTGCCAAAGAGCGCCACATCGCCGCTGCACTGACCGGCGCTGTCCAGCCCATTGCACAGGCGCACCACGCCGCCGTTGGCAAAGCCCGGCGCGCCACCCAGGCCGACCGAGCCGAAGGAGGTCGACAGACCACCGCCGCCGCCGATGCTCTGGGCCACGAGGCCCAAGGCCCCCATGCCGCCGGTCTCCACCGCGGCGCTGCTGGACAGCAGCACGCGAGCGCCCGCCTTGGCTTGCCCACCGCCCAGCACCGTGCCGCTGGCCCGGCTGAGGTTGAGCCCGCCGCCACCGCCAATGCTCTGCGCCACCGCCGCATGCGCCAGGTTGCCGGATGTGCTGACCCGTTGGCCCAGCGCCAGCTCCACCGTACCGCCCGCGCCGCCTTTGCCGCCGCTGCCACCCAGGTTCACGCTACCGAAGAAGGCGCTGCCCTCGCTGGACGAGGTGGCCGCAGCCCCCACGCCGCCGCCGCCGCCCACGCTCTGGGCCAGAAGGCCCACGGCCAGGTGCCCCGCGGTGCTCACCGTCTGGTCGGACAGCAGCCGCGTGCTGCCGCCATCGCCGCCGTCACCGCCACTGCCACCCAGCTGGCTGCTGATCGAGACGCTGCCCAGGCTGCCAGATTGATGCCAGGCGGCCGCGCCGCCGACCCCGCCGCCGCCGCCGATGCTTTGCGCCATCACCCCGAAGGCGGCCAGGCCCTGCGTGCTGACGCTGGAATTGCTCTGACGCAGATCCAGGGTCACCGCGCCGCCGTTGCCCCCGGCGCCGCCTGCGCCGCCCAGGTTGAGTCCCAGGGTGTAGCTGCTGCCGCTGGCGGTGCTGCTGCCTTGGCTGCTGCCGCCCACGCCGCCGCCGCCGCCGATGCTCTGGGCCATCAGCGCGGTCGCGAAATGCCCCTGGGTGGCCAGGGTCGCCGTGCCGGTGGTGCTGACGCTGACCGTGCCCCCCTGGCCGCCGCCGCTGCTGCCACTTTGCCCACCCAGCGCGAGGCTGACCGACTTGGTGTTGTCGCCGCCTGTGCTGCTGCTGGCGCTGCCCCCGCTGCCGCCGCCGCCGCCAATGCTTTGCACCAGCAGGCCGCGGGCCGCTTCGGCCTCGGTCTTGATGCTGCCGGCGAACAAGGTCACCGTGACATCGCCGCCTTTGCCAGAGGCACCGCCCTGGCCACCCAGGGCGAGGGCTGCCGAGACCTGGCCGGTTGAAGCGCTGCTGGACGCAGCACCGCCGGTGCCGCCGCCGCCGCCGATGCTCTGGGCCACCAGGCCATCCGCGCCCCAGCCGCTGGTGCTGATGCTGCCGCCGCTGTTGACCTTGACCGTGCCGCCATCTTGTCCGCTGCCCGCCTTGCCGCCCAAGGCCAGGCTGGTGTTGCTGTTGCCGGCATCGGCGCTGGTGGCACTGGTGCTGCCCGCCACGCCACCGCCGCCGCCCACGCTCTGGGCCATGAGGCCCTGGGACAGCAGGCCACGGGTTTGCAGTTGGGCGCTGCTGGCCAGGTCCACCGACACATTGCCGCCCCGGCCACCGCTGCCGCCGCTGGCGCCCAGCGCCAGGCTCACGGCATGGGCGCCGCTGCTGGCGTTGCTGCTGCTGCTGCCGGCTTCACCGCCACCGCCGCCCACGCTTTGGGCAAACAAAGCCGTCGAGCGCGCGCCGGCCGTGCTGACCGCGGCCGCGATGGAGAGCCGCACATCCCCGCCGTAGCCACCGCTGCCACCGCTGCCGCCCAAAGCTGCGGCCACCGCCACACCGCTGGAGGCGGACGCCGAACTGCTGCCGTTGCCGGCGCTGGCGCTGTTGTCACCCCCACTCGCGTCACCCGCCGTGGCCGCCACGCTGACGGCCCCGCCGCTGCCACCGCCGCCGCCCACGCTTTGAGCGAACACGCCGTGCGACTGCACGCCCGCGGTGCTGATGCTGCTGCCCAGCGCGCTGCCGCAGCTGCCGTCAGACTGGCGTGTGCCACACACGGTCACCGCGCCGCCGTGGCCGCCGCCACCCGCTGTGCCCCCCAGGCCCAGGGCCACCGAGGCCGAGCTGCCTTGGCCGGCCGTGGAGCTGGCCGAGCCTCCGTTGCCACCGCCGCCGCCCAGGCTTTGCGCGATCAAGCCGGAGGACAAGGCGCCCCGCGTGCTCAGGCTGCCGGCGCTGCCATGCACGGTCACCGCGCCTCCGTCGCCACCGCCTGCACCCAGGCCGCCCAGCGAGATGGCCACACTGCTCTTGGCCGCGTCGGCATTGCTGCTGCTGCTGCCGCCTTGGCCGCCGCCGCCGCCCACACTTTGGGCCAGCAGGGCCGGGGCGTGGGCAATGCTGTTCACCACGCCGTCTTGCACCGCCAGGCCTGTGCTCACGCTGCCGCTGTGCTGCACCACCACCGTGCCGCCATGGCCCGCCTTGCCACCTGCGCCCCCGAGGGCCAGGCTGGCCGCGTAGCCACTGTTGGCGCCCGCGGCAGCGCCCTTGCTGGCGTTGCTGCCCGACACGCTGCCGGCGCTGGCCGAGTTGCTCTGGTTGTTGGGCGATGCACTGGCCGTGCCGGTGCTGGCACTGGTTTTGCCGTCGTCTTCGGCCGGCGTCACGCTGGCGGCCGTGCTGGCGGCACCGCCATTGCCGCCGCCCCCGCCCACGCTCTGGGCGAACAGCCCGCCGGCATGGCTCTGCCAGGTGCTGACGCTGCCGCTGTTGATCAGCGTGACGCTGCCGCCGCTGCCGCCGCCACCGCCGCTGCCCCCCAGACCCAGGGAGGCGGCCGCCTTGCCACCGGCCTGCGAGCTGGCGCTGACCGAGCCGCCATCACCGCCGCCGCCGCCCACGCTCTGGGCCAAGACGCCGAGGGATTGGGCGCCGGCCGTGCCGATGCTGCCGCTGTTGCGCACCTGCACCGAGCCCGCGTCGCCACCCGTGCCGCCGCTGCCGCCCAGGCTGAGGGCCACCGCACTGTTGCCACCCTTGGCATTGCTGGTACTGCTGCCGCCGTGACCGCCGCCGCCGCCCACGCTTTGCGCATACAGGCCGGACGAGAGTTCACCCAGGGTGCTCACCAGCGCGCTGCTGTCCACCGCCACGGCGCTGCCCTTGCCGCCCATGCCACCGGCACCGCCGATGCTGAGCGAGGCGCCCACACCGTTGTCGTTCTTGGCGCTGGAGCTGCTCGGCGCGCCACTGTCCTGGCTGAACTTCTGCGCCACGGCCACCGTCGCCTTGCCCACGGTCGAGCCGACCAGGCCGGTGTAGGCCGCCACACCGGCGGCTTCAACCGCCCCCTGTGAACCGTCCGCAGAGGCCGATGCCGAGCCGCCATGACCGCCGCCGCCGCCAATGCTCTGCGCCAGCACGCCGGGGGACTGTGCGCCCGTCGTGCTCAGGGCGCCGGTGGGGGTCACCACCACCATGCCGGCATCGCCACCACCAGCACCAAAGCCGCCGATGGCCACCGAGGCAGCATGCTGGTTGCTGACCGCGCTGGCGGATGCAGCACCGCCCTGCCCGCCCCCGCCGCCGATGCTCTGCGCCACCATGGCGGGAGCTTGCTGGCCGAAGGTGGAGACGCTGGGCAAGACCACCTTGCTGACCGGCGTGCTGCCTGCCGCTGCGCTGGCCGAGCGCCCCTCGGCCTGACCGGTGGTGATCCAGTGCACCGTGGCGGCGCGGGTGTCGTTGCCATAGAGCGCCCGCAGGTCCGCGTAATTGGCCAGGTACTGGGCGGGATTGAAGGCATTGGTCACGCGACCTTCGCCATAGCCCCAGTCCCGGTAATGCCGCAGGCCGGCCAAGGGATCATTGCCCAGGGCACGGATCAAATCGGGGTGGGACGCGATGTAGATCAGCGGGTCCACCAAGGCCGTGGTGCTGTCGCTGAGCGCCAGTCCGACCGGGGCGCTGCCGGCTGGTGTGGCCGCGTTGCGGCCCTCTGTGAAGCCGGTGCCCACGTAGTGGTTGGTGGCTGCAGCCAGATCGCCGTTGAACGAGGCCTGCAGGTCGCTGTAGTTCGCCAGGTACTGCGCCGCATTGAAGCTCTGCGTGGGGCGGGCCTCGCCGAAACCCCACTCGATGTAATGCTTGAGGGCGGCCGCCGGGTTGTTGCCGTAGAACTTGAGCAGGTCCGCGTTGCTGGCCAGATAGGTTTGGGCATCGAAGTTGAGCAGCGCATTGCCCGCGTTGCTGCCGCTGCCACCACCGCCGCCAATCGCCACAGCCGCCGCGGCGGAGCCGGCGATGGCCTGCGAGCTGGCCGCGCCCCCCTGGCCGCCGCTGCCACCGATGCTTTGCACCAGCACACCGGCGGCCCGGTCGCCCTGGCCGGCCGCGCCCGAGGCGCTGTTGCGGCTGGGCACGCCGGTTTGCACGGCACCGAGCAAGCGCACGGAGGCCTCGGCCCCGGCGCCACCGGCGGCACCCTTGCCGCCCACCGTCACGGCGGCTGCCAGGCTCTTGTTGTCGGGATCGCCGCCCGAGGCGGAGGCCGCAATCGCAGCGGTGGCTCCGCCCTGGCCGCCACCCCCGCCGATGCTCTGGGCCAGCACGCCGACCGCGCCTTGACCTTGGGTGATGACGGTGCTGCGCCCCACCACGGCGACGTTGCCGGCGTTCTGTCCCGTGCCTCCGGTGGCACCTGCCGCGCCCGCCGCGCCAACGGAAACTGCCATCGAGGGGTTGCCCGTCGATGCACTGCCCGACAGGGCCGAGCCGCCATTGCCGCCGTTGCCGCCGATGCTTTGCGCCAGCAGGCCGAATGACTGCTGGCCGCTGGTGAGCACCGGCGCATCGGCCTTGATATTGACCGTGCCGCCTTGTCCGCCCGAGCCGCCCGTGCCACCGACGCTGGTTGCCATGGCCACGATGGTGGTAGCCGAACCAGCGGCGGTGAAGCCGCCACTGCCGCCATTGCCCCCGATGCTTTGAGCCGCCAGGCCGGGCGCCATATGCCCGCTGGTTTGCACGGGCAGGCGGGCCGTCATGGACACCAGGCCGGCCTTGCCGCCGGCGCCACCCGCGCCGCCCAGGGACACGGAAGGCGCTGCAGCCATGCTGGCCGAAGCACTGACAGCCCAGCCGCCGCTGCCGCCGGCGCCGCCCAGGCTTTGCCCCAGCACGCCGGGCGACTGGTCGCCCTCGGTGACCAGCCGCTGATCGGCGCCATGGATATGCAGCCAGACATCGCCAGCGGTGCCCCCCTTGCCGCCGCCGCCGCCCAGATTGGCGGCCAGGCTCAGCCCGCCGGCCAGGGCGCCGGCCAGGGTATGCCCGCCGTTGCCACCATTGCCGCCCAGGCTCTGGCCTTGAATGCCCGGGGAAAAGGCGCCACGGGTGAGCAGGCTCGCGCCATGGTCGATGCTGACCGTGCCGGCACTGCCCGCATTGCCACCACCACCGCCCACAGCCAGCGCGACACTGCCCTGGAAGGACAGCGCCCCGGCGGCGCTGAAGCCGCCTTGGCCACCGCCGCCGCCGATGCTCTGCGCCAGGATGCCCGGGGCATGCCCGACCTGGCTGGATTGAGCGGCGATGGCGCCGGTGCTGTTCACCTGCACCGAAGAGGCCACGGCCCCAGAGCCACCGCTGCCTCCCGCACCGATGCTGATGCTGCCCATGCCCGCCACGGTGCCGGCAATGGCATGGCCGCCTGAGCCGCCGCCGCCGCCAATGCTCTGGGCCAGCAGCACGGGCGCACCGCCGCCCTGGGTGGTCAGCGCGCCCTTGTTGGTGACGTTGACCGTTCCCGCATGGTTGCCCGAGCCGCCGCTGCCCCCCACGCTGACCGCACCGGCCACGAACTCCGCGCCCGAGATCGCCACCGAGTAACCGCCGTGGCCGCCACCGCCGCCAATGCTCTGCGCCACCAGGGCGCTCGCACCGGCGCCCTGGGTGGTGATGACGCCGCGTCCGAAAGCCGGGTTGCTGCTGCTGTCCTCGTTGACCAGGCTCACATTGCCGCCGGTACCGCCCGTGGCGCCATTGCCGCCCACCGACAAGGAGCCGGCATAGCGCCCCGAGGCCGCCAGGGTGATGGCCGAGCCGCCATTGCCGCCGCCGCCGCCAATGCTCTGCGCCACCAGGCCTTGTGAGCCTTCGCCGCTGGTGTTGATCACGCCGCCGGGGTTGTAAACCGCCACGGCGCCCGCCGACTGGCCACTGCCCCCTTTGCCGCCCACGCCCACCGAGGCGGAGCTGCCGGTGTAAGCCAGGCTCAAATCCATGGTGCTGCCGCCGGAGCCGCCGCCACCGCCAATGCTCTGGGCCAGCAACGCCGGCGATTGCGCGCCGTAGGTGCTGATGCTCTGGCCATTGCTGCTGGCAAAGACCTGGCCGCCGCTGCCGGCCGCGCCGCCGCTGCCGCCAAAGCCCAGGGACTGCGAGCCGATCAGGCTGCCGGACAGGGACATGGCGTAGCCGCCCGCGCCACCGCCGCCGCCAATGCTCTGGGCCACGATGCCAGGTGAGGCCAGGCCCGTGGTGGCAATGCGGAAGTCGCTTCGTGCCGCGGTCAGCACGGCGGTTCCGGCACAAGGGCTGAAGCTGGAGGCGAAGGTGCTGTAGTTGTTGCAGTTCACCAGCACATTGCCACCGTTGCCGCCGCCACCGCCGGCGCCGCCATGAGACACGGCAGCGCTGTCGCCGGCCAGGGCCGTGGCATAGGCCAGAGCCCCGCCCGCACTGCCGCCGCCACCGCCAATGCTTTGGGCCAGCAAGCCGGGTGAGCTGATCTCGGCAGTTCCCAGGTTTCCGACATGGGTCACCAGCACCTGCGAACCTGCGCCACCACTGCCGCCGGTGCCGCCCACGGCCATGGCCGAGGCATTGCCGAAAATGGTCGTGGCCCGGCCTTTGGCTTTGGCAAAGCCGCCCACACCGCCGCCGCCGCCAATGCTCTGGGCCACAAGGGCGATGGCACCACCTGCGCTCGAGTCATCGGCCGCCCAGCGGTCCTGTCCGCTGCAGGCCAGGCCGGTGCACAGGCTGTTCCAGTTGATGACGGTCACGGCGCCACCGTCGCCGCCCGCGCCGCCGGCGCCGCCAACGGCCGTGGTCTTGCTGCCGCTGGAAATGGCCATGCCGCCCGAGCCGCCACCGCCGCCAATCGCCTGGGCAAACAAACCGGTGCCCGAGGGCCCGAACACGGAGATGGCGCCGGTGTTGTTCACCACCACGGCGCCCGCATGCCCGGCGGCGCCGCCCTCGGCACCCAGGATGTGCAGCCCGGCACTGGCACCGGCATGGCCGCCGCCGCCGCCGACCGATTGGGCCGCAAGGCCGAAGCCGCCCGCGGGATTGCAGTTCGCCGTGACGCTGTCACTGCAACTTGCACGGGCCCCGGATCCGACCTGCAGCGCCCCCGTGTTGTCCACGGCCAGGGTGCCGCTGTTGCCGCCCGTGCCGCCACTGCCGCTGTGGCTCTTGGTATTCACGCCGCCATCACCGCCAAAGCCGCCAATGCTCTGTGCAGACATGGCGTTGCCACCGTCGGTCAGGATCTTGCCGGTGTTGCGCAGCACCACATCACCACCGGTGCCGCCGCTTTTGCCACTGCCCGCATAGGCTTTGTTGGCCGCATCGCCGCCGGCGCCACCAGCGCCGCCACCGCTTTGGGCCAACAAGCCCAGCGCACCGAGCCCACCGCTGACCTGCAGGGAAAGCGCGTTCTCCAGGCGGACATTGCCGCCCGCACCGCCCGCCCCGCCATCGCCGCCCTTGTAGTCGTCTTTGCCGCGGGTGTTGTCGCCGCCATTGCCGCCCGCGCCCCCGTGGCTGACCGCCACCACGCCGGTGCTCGTGGTGCTGTAGACCGCCTCAGCCGGGTTGGCACCGGGCTTCACGAACACGGTCACGGCGCCGCCCGCGCCGCCTGGACGACCATCAAAATCACCCTTGCCACACTGGCCGGTGGCATCGCCATTGCCGCCCTTGCCGCCATCACCGCCGCGGCTGCCCGCGCCGATGAGCGTCCCGGGGTAGCTCAGGGACACGAGGCCGAGTTTGATCGTCTCCTCAATCGAGGGCCCGACACCGCCCGCGGTACCCGGCACGGGACCACTGACGCAAGAGCCGCCGCCGCCGGCATCCTTGCCCGCAGTGCCATTGGCGCCACTGCGCGAATCAGCGAAGTAGACGCCGGGGCCAACAGTGACCGTCTGAGGCCAGGCTGCCGTTGGTGCACACAGGCACAGAATGCCCCAACCTCGCGCCAGCATCAGCCGACGCAAAGGGCGATAGGCCGATGCCGCGTGATGCGCGTGCGCGTTTGTGACGAGGTCGGCGGCATAAGACGCGATACGTGAAGTCATTGCAGAGGACGGCAGCTAAGGGCAGTTGTCTGGCACCTGACCTGCCCCGATGCGTGCACGGGTGCGTGCGTCCGGGCCGCTCGATGCAAGAGGCGGATTCGCTCGGCATCTTAAGAACGCTTCTTGAGCGGGCATCGCTGCGTTAGCGGGAGCAAAAAAACACTTTTCACGCCATCTGTTCCTGCCCCACCTCAGGCCGAGTTACCCGGAAAGTTACCCCGTCAGATACCGGGTATTGGTGGCCTTGCCCGAAAGCAAGCGGACAAAGAAAAAGGCCTAAGTGCTTGAATCACTTAGGCCTTTCGGTTGTCCGCGCACTTGCTTGGACCTTGTAGTGGTGGGCCGGCGGGAATTGAACAATCCGCGCAAGCACGCATCAACATTGAATTCACGTTCCCGAAGGATAGTGAGTTACTTCAAAAGTCACTGCGTCGCTTCGCACCAACAGGTATCCCGCCTCTCCCGACCCGGGTCCTTGATGTGAATCGCCCCGGATTCAGTAGACACCTCTGAGCCTCAAACCTGAGGCCCAATAGGATGTGCCATGAGTAAGCAGCGATACCCCGAAGAATTCAAGATCGAAGCGATCAAGCAGATCACCGAGCGCGGGCACAAGGTGGCCGACGTGTCGGCAAGGCTCGGCGTGAGCCAGCACAGCCTGTATGAGTGGATCAAGGCGCGCCGCATGCCCGCCGGCGAGCGTCAGGTCCAGCTGTCGCAAGCCGACGAGTTGCGTCGTCTGAAGGCTGAGCTCAAGCGCGTGACCGAGGAGCGTGACATCCTAAAAAAGGCCGCAGCGTACTTTGCCAAGCAGTCCGGGTGAAGTACGCGTTCATCGAGCTCCATGAGCGGGAGCACAGCGTGCGGCGCCTGTGTCAGGTCATGAAGGTGCACCCCAGCGGCTACTACGCCTGGAAGGCCGCGCCTGCGAGCCCTCGGGCCAAGGACGATCAGCGGCTGCTGGGCCTGCTCAAGCATGCATGGCTGGAGAGCGGCGGCGTGTACGGCTACCGCAAGCTCACGCTGGATATGCGCGATCTGGGCGAGCGCTGCGGTAAGCATCGCGTGGCCCGATTACTCCGGCTTGAAGGGCTGCGCTCGCAGACCGGCTATCGACGCCGCCCTGGCATGCGCGGCGGCCAACCTGCTGTCGTAGCCCCCAACCATCTGCAGCGCCAGTTCGCGGTGGCCGAGCCCAATCAGTCCTGGGTGACCGACATCACGTACATCCGCACCCATGAGGGCTGGCTCTATCTGGCCGTGGTGGTCGATCTGTTCTCGCGCCAGGTGGTAGGCTGGTCAATGGGCAGTCGCATTGACACAGTCCTTGTGCTTGACGCACTGATGATGGCCTTGTGGCGTCGCCAGCCCAGGCAGCCGGTCACGGTGCATTCGGACCAGGGCAGCCAGTTCACAGGCCACGACTGGCAGGACTTCCTGCGCGACCACAACCTGGTCAGCAGCATGAGCCGTCGAGGCAACTGCCACGACAACGCCGTGGCCGAGAGCTTCTTCCAACTGCTCAAGCGCGAGCGCGTTCGCCGCCAGACCTACCTGACCCGCGATGACGCAAGAGCGGACGTCTTCAACTACATCGAGATGTTCTACAACCCCAAGCGCCGTCACGGCAGTGCCGGAGATACTTCACCGGCAGAGTTCGAGCGCCGCCATTCCCAACGGCTCAAAGGTGTCTAGGGAATCCGGGGCGATTCAATGACGATTCGCCGCGCCCCCTGATTCGCTCCGGATTCCCGAGACACTTTTGAGCCGGAAGGGACAGGCTGTCTGCTCGACTTTGGGCAGTCCAGCTGAGGCTCGAAGGTGTCTACTTGACCCGAGACGATTCAATAGGGGTAGTTCAAAAGAACTAGATCGGAACCCCACCGAGGGCACGTTGCGACGGATCAAATCCACAAAGTTGGCCGTTGTGTTCGACTCCATGAGCTTCGTGATGACACGCCGAAGCTGACACGACCACAGCGGAGATAGCCATGCACACTGCCCCTTCTCAGAACGCAAGTCAGCCCAACCACATCCCTTCGGCGATCGCGATGTCCGCGATGCCGCAAACACAAATATTCCCCAATCTAGCCGCTGATCAAACTGGAGTCTCAGCACATTCAAGCTCAAGCCTGTACGCAGTTCTTTTGAGCAAACTGATCATCAAGGCATGCATTCCCGTCCAGGTTTCTCATGAGTCGGCCATCGCCATGGCGGGTCTTGGAACCTTGCACAAATTTGCCAGCCAAAGCACAGTGCTGGAAGGGGGCATCGCTCCGGCAAAGAGCCTTTGGCTCCTCGTAGAAGGTCAGACCTGTCTCGGCAAGACGGATCGTTCGGGCAGATGGTGGCAAAGCATGGCGTTGGGCCCCGGCGAATGGATAGACGTCAGCAGTGCGTGGACCAACAGTCCCTACTCGGAAACTGCACGCGCACTCACTTCAAGCCTGGTCCATGAATTCCCAATCGAGGAGGTCGAAGCACATTGCTTGCGAGATCGTTCCCTGGCCCGCGCACTTCTTGCCAGCGTTGCGTCAAAGGCATGCCGGTCTACGCTGCAAAGGCAAGCACTGCTAACAGAGGACGCCAACACACGAATAGCGTCGTGGTTACTCGAGTGCAGCGAAGCATCTCACGAAGCCCATGACGCCGAAATCTCGCTAAAACAGCAGAAGCGAGATATTGCGTCCCAGTTGGGCTTAACGCCCGAAACACTGTCTCGAGGGCTTCGCAGACTTCAGGAGATGGGACTGCTGATCATGAGGGGCTACAGAATCAAGCTGCCGGACCTCAGGGCCCTGCGCATACAGGCCGGCGCTCAATTCGACAACCAATTGCCCTAGTCCGCCTGATTTTTTCCATCCATTAGAAGCGCTGATCCATCGGCATGGGAACTTTCTAAAGATGGCTTCAGTGCCCGTGGCGCACGAGGCCCTGCAATGAAGACGGAAGTGCATCTTCTAGCTGCGAGAATCTAAGTATCGTACCGCCATGTCGAGCGATCAGCAGATTGGCCGCTTCCTTGGAAGAAGTAGCCGGTAGGTTGCCACCGCGCATCGGCCCCATGAGGTCCGACCCATGAACGAAGAAGGCCTGCTCTGCTGGCACCCAGCGGTCCGAGTTCATGGCTCGATCAGCACCTGCATCTTCGCTGTTCACGTTGCTCACGTAGATGGCAGCGACACCGCTACGCTTTCGTCCGGGCGCAAAGCGATGGACCCGCTGCAGATAGTGAAAGAGGCTTAGCGGCGAGTCCAGAAAATGCGTGTCTCCGTCCGAGAATATAACCTGCGCGGCCCAGTGGGGATAGCGGGACGGGTACATCCCGCAAACCGGGCAGCGGGCATCGGCCGGCACTTGACGTGCAGCAAAGCGTTCACCACTTCCACTCCATGGATACAGGGGAGCGAAGAAGCAGACCTCGTCCATCGCCGCCAAGTTCGTGGACGACGACGCAGGCGCTGCAGCCTGATTCCGCCGAATCAGGTATAGCCCGCAGCCGATCAAGGCAGCAGTTCCACCGGTGGCGAGCAAGGACAGCAAAGCGCGACGTCGAGCAGGCATGCGCCACTCACATTCGGGTGTCATGCAGGGCGCCACCGCTCAAGTCCACCATATCGGGCTTGATCTCGGCATAGCGCAGCACGCGGCCGCCCCACTGCTGTGCGAAGCCCTGGGCGGCGCGCTCGTCGGCAAAGCTGGCGGCCGTCGGCCCCATCGATCCGTGGCGCTTGCTGCCCAGCACATAGATGGCCTGGCGTGCGTCGATCCAGTGGCCCACCGGCTTGTCCCAGTCGGCCTTGCCCATGTCCTGGACATGCGCGGCCAGCACGGGGCGCAGCTGCTCGGGCTTCAGCAAGGTGGCCAGAAGTTCCACGCTGTCGCAGAACCAGGCCACCTCGCTATCGCCCTTGTGGATGATCTGGCCCTTGGGACCGGGGTAGTCGGACAGCAGCATGCCGTCCAGCGAACAGCTCGACTGCGCGGCGATCTCGCGCGGCCGGCCGGCGTCCCCGGCATCGTCTTCCTTGCGGCCGCAGGCGGCCAGACCCAGGGTGGCGAGGGCGGCGCAGCCGCAGAGCAGGCGGCGCCGGCTGGTGGGGGTGTCGATCAGGTTCATGGCTTGAATCTCCATCCCGCCAGCGCCAGCGGCAGCACGATCCAGGCCGCCATCGCACCGCCCATCAGCCAGGGACTTCCCAGCGCGGGTGGCACGACGCTGGCGAGGCCGTACAGGCGCCGCATATCGTCCAGCGAGAACACATTGAGGATGCGGAACAGATCCGCGGGGTTGAGCAGCAGCAGGTAGGCGAATCCGTCACCGCTGAGCGGACCCAGCTCGCCGGCGCTGGCCACCAGCAGTCCCAGCAGCAGCAGGTCGAACACCAGCACCAGCAGGAACCACAGCGCGATGGCCAGGCCGGAGGCACGGGTCCGGTCACGGGCCAGCACCGACAGCAGCATCGCCAGGCTCAGGAAGGCCAGCCCCAGCAGCACCGAGCTGAACACGAAGCCGCCGTAGTGGTACAGGCCGGCGGCGCCGAAGCGCTGCCACAGCAGGGCAGCCACCAGCGAAAAGCCCGCCAGGGTGGACAGCACCAGCGCTGCCGCCAGGCCCAGGTACTTGCCCAGCAGCAGCTCCAGGCGCGTGATGGGCAGGGCCAGCAGCAGATCCAGCGAGCCGCGCTCGCGCTCGCCGACGATGGCATCGAAGCCGAGCAGCAGCGCGATCAGCGGGATCAGGTAGATCACCAGCGAGACCAGGCTGGCGATGGTGGCCTCGATGGAGCGCGGCCCGATCTGGCCCTGGGCGGCGCTGCCGAAGTAGGTGATGGCCAGCGAGAACACCGTGAACACCAGGGCCACGGCCAGCACCCAGCGCTTGCGCACCCGGTCGCTGAACTCCTTGGCCGCCAGCGCACCGATCTGGCGGGTCTGCAGTCCGTCCTTCATGCGGCCTCCGGCACGGCAGGGCCCGGGAGTGCCGAAGCCTCACGGAGCTCGAAGTAGATGTCTTCCAATGTCGGCTCCTGCACGCTGAGATCCTGCAGCGGCAGCACGGCCAGGCGCTGGAGCAGGTCCATCTTCAAGGCGCGCGGGCAGGCCAGGCTGGCCTGCTGGGCACTCTGGCGCAGCCAGCCCAGCCCGGGCAGGGCGGCAAGCTGCGCGGGCAGCCTGTCCAGCAGCGCAGCGTCGGCCTGCACGCGCAGCTGCAGCGGCTTCGCCGATCGCTCGCGCAGCGCCTTGACCGAGCCCTGCGCGCACAGGCGTCCGTTCGACAGCATGGCCAGCGCATCCACGCGCTGCTCCAGCTCGGCCAGGATGTGCGAGCTGATCACCAAAGTGACGCCGCGCGCGCGCAGCCGGTCCAGCTGCGCGTAGAACTCGCGGATCGCGCTCGGGTCGAGACCGGAGGTCGGTTCGTCCAGCACGAGAAGGCGCGGGCGGCCGATCAGCGTCTGGGCAAGGCCGACGCGCTGGCGCATGCCCTTGGAATACTCGCGCACCGGCCGGCGTCCCGCATGCGCCAGCCCCACCTCCTCCAGCAGGGCGGCGCACTGGGACAGCGGCGCGCCCTTGATGCGCGCGAAGAAGCGCAGGGTCTCCAGGCCGTCGAGATTGTCGTAGAGCACCAGGTTCTCGGGCAGATAGCCCAGGCGGCGGCGCGCCTCGCGGAAGTTGCGGCCGCCGACCTCGCAGCCATCGACCCACAGCCGGCCGCGGCTCGGCTCGATCAGACCCAGCACCAGCTTGAACAAGGTGCTCTTGCCGGCGCCGTTGTGTCCGATCAGGCCGAAGAGCTGGCCCCGTGGCACGGCCAGGTCCACGCCGTCAAGCGCCCTCAGCAGCGCGCCCCCCTGCCCGTATTGCTTGACCACGCCTTGCAGGCGCAGCGCGTCAGCGGAATTGCTTGTCACGCCATTCGCTCCAGTTCTTGTGTTGCGGCTGCATGGCCGGGTGTGCGTCCACCACGCTGGGAACGCGCAACACCGGGAACTGCTGGCCCAGCAGGCGCAGCGCCTGCACCGCGGGGCTGCCCAGCAGCAGCTTGACGCTGGGATGCCGCCACTGAAGACGGTCCACCAGATCGTTGGCTTCGTAGGGAAGATCACCCAGGCCGTCGCCATCGCGGTCCCAGCCCAGGTAGTTGTCCCAGTGATTGCCCTGCCCTCGCCCGCCGGTGCGCGCGTCGCCCCAGGGCTCGTCCCGGGCGCCCACATAGCGCACCTGCTCGCGGTTGGCGATGAAGTCGTTGCGCTGGACCACATTGCGGGTGGAGCCGGCCGAAAGGTGCACGCCGACGCGGTTGTCCACCACCAGATTGCCGCGCAGCGTCGCGTACTCGACGTCGTAGATGAAGAAGCCGCGGTTGTTGCCCGCGACGATGTTGTCCTCGATCACCGAGTCCTGCAGCGTGCGCAGCATGATGCCGAAATCGCTATTGCCCCAGGTGCGGTTGCGGCGCACGACCTGGTCGCGCACCTCCATCAGCGCCAGCCCGCCCCGGTTGAGGTAGCTGTCGTTGTCCTCCCACAGGTTGTAGTAGGAGTTCATGTAGTGGGTGCCGTAGCGGCTGTGATGCAGCTTGTTGGCGCGGAACTCGGCATGGTGCGAGACATCTACATAGAGGGCGTCGCGCACGAAGCTGATGTTGTTACCGATGATGCGGGCCTGACGCGTGTTGTAGAGCTGGATGCCGTTGCCGCGCTGCGCGGAGTTGATGTCGCGCAGACCCGTGATCAGGTTGTGCTCGATGCGGACCTCATCGGCCTTCTCTATCCACAGGCCGAAGAGGTTGTAGACCAGGTCGCAGCGCCGCACCAGGGCGCGGTGGCTGCCGGGCTGGATGTAGATGCCGGCCTGCTGAGCCTTCAGATCGTGGCCGGAGTCACGCACGATCAGGCCCTCGAGGCTCACATCGGTGGCGGCCACGCGTATGGTGTCGCCGCGCTGACCGCCGCTGAGCGTGGGCCGATCGATGCCGCGCAGCGTCAGCGGCTTGCTGATGCGCAGGTTCTCGTCATAGAAGCCGCGCTCGATCTCCAGCACATCGCCCGGGGCGGCTCGCTCGATGGCTTGCTGGATGGACTCTCCCGGCCGCACCCGCCAGGTTCCGGCCAGGGCCGTGCCCTGCGGCAGCAGGGCCAGCAGCGCCAGCTGCATCAGGACGAGCGCCCGCCACGGCCGACCGGCGTCGGGCGGCTTCATGCGCTCAGCCCTCCCAGAGCCTTGAGCGCCAGGAAGAGTGCCGCGCCGATCAGCAGGTTCTTGAAGCCAACATAGCTGAGCATGTCCATCCATCCCGCCACGCGGTAATTGGCGCGCCACCAGGGGCCGTCCTTCACATAGCGGCGGCCGCCCATGCGTATCAGCACCTCGTAGACGCTCCAGCCGAACCACCAGGCGATGATGGCCGCCGAGGACAGCCTGCCCTGCGCTGCCAGCAGCCAGGCCAGGCTGGCGGCCAGGGCCAGCGAGAAGCCTGCCACCTGCAGCGCGCGCTGGCTCTTCCAGCCCTCCCGACTCCAGGGCCAGAGGTGGTCGCGGATCTCCAGCAGCAGCACCTGCCAGGCGCTCATCGCGCCGCGCGCGGCATAGGGCCGGGCCGGCTCGGTGGGCAGGCGCGGGTCCGGCCCCTGCGCGGCCTTGGGCGAGATGGCCGGCACCGCGTCGATGGGGATGTAGTAGCCGTCCCGGCCAATGGGCGTGATCAGCAGCCCGTCGCGCTCGCGGCGCTTGCGCTCCCGGGCCAGCGGCGGGCAACCCTTCTGGTCGGTATAGAGCACCATGCAGTCCAGGCAGTGCAGGCATTCGCGGTGGTCGATGCGGCCGTCCGCATCGATGGCCTGGGCGCCGCAGCCCACGGCGCAGGCACGGCAGGAATTGCAGTCCTGCTTGCGCCTGAGGCCGAACCAGCGGAAGGTGCTGGGCATGGCCAGCGAAGCGCCCAGCGGGCACAGGTACTTGCAGTAGGGACGCTCGATGAACAACGACAGTCCCAGCAGCGAGGCGACGAAGAGCCCGTAGGGCCAGGCACGGTTGAACACGCCCACCAGGAAGGTGGTCTTGAAGGGCTCCACCTCGGCCAGCATCTCGGCGCGCCCCATATCGAACATCGAGACTGCCAGCAGGCCGAAGAAGATCGCGTACTTCAGCCACTTGAGCCTGTCGTGCAGGGCCTGGGGCACGGGCTTCTGCCAGCGCCGCAGGCCCAGCTTGCGGGCGATCTTGAAGATCGCCTCCGAGAGCGAACCGAAGGGACACATCCAGCCGCAGAACAGGCCGCGCCCGAACAGGAACACGGTGGCGATGATGAAGATCCAGAACACGAAGATGAAGGGGTCGCTCAGGAACAGGGCCCAGGTCCACTGGAACAGCAGGCTGTGGAACCAGGTCAGCACCTGGGTGATCGAAGGCTGCGCCATCAGGCCGAAGCCCACGAAGACGATGGACAGGGCCCAGGCGCTGTACTTGAAACCGTTGACCGGCCATTTGTTCTTGTGGGTGGACAGGCGCGTGAGCCGCTCGCGCAGTGCGTAGACCACGGTCACGCCCAGCAGCAGCGCGGCAAACAGCGCGATCTTCAGGGCCTGGCTTTTCCAGATTCGCAGCCAGGGCGCATCGGGCTCGAGCACCGCGGGCCGGCCGCCCTGCAGCAGCTCGGCCGGCAACCAGTATTTGCTCTCGAAGACCGCGAAGCTTCGGTGGCCGGTGGCGCGATCCACCCGGTTGCCCAGAAAGGCCAGCTTCCAGGGATAGGCGGCCGAGAAGCTGGCCGAACGGACCACGAAGATGGCCGACTCGGTATAGGCCGGTGCCCCCGCGGCTTCCAGCCCGTAGAGATTGATCGCATCGAGGTCGCGGAAGGTGAAGGCATCGGCGCCCTGCTTGAGCTGCACCCGGTCGTAGATGCCGCCGCGCACGAAGCCCGAGCCCTTGAAGGACTCGGCACCGGCGCTGCGCACGATGAAGAAGGCCTGCTCGCCCTCCTTGAGGCGCGATCGCAGGCTGGCGTAGGCCCCTTCGCCCAGCAGGCTGCGGCCCAGGTCGGGGTGGTTCAGATCGCCGAACCACAGCTCGATGAAGGGTTCGGCCGCCGGAGCCAGGCCCACCTGCTCGGGCTTGACGCGCAGCTGCTGCACCGCGCCCATGGCCTGCAGCTCGCTCCAGCTATAGCGCCGCCCGCTCTCCCGCCAACGCGCGGGCTCGCGCACGGTGGGCGCGATGATGCCGACCTGGCGCGCCACCGCGCTGCCGGAGAGCTGCATCACCTGGTTCTGCGCCACCACGGTGACGGTGGCGCCGGAGATCGCATCCACACCCAGCACGTTCTCGTCGGGACGCGACGGGCCGACCTCGATCTGGTCCTTGACCGACTTGCCCAGGTACTGCTCGTTGAACTTGATCAGGGCCGCTTCCGGAATGCCCAGCAGCAGGATGGGCTCGGAATGCTTGAGCACCTTGACGCCCACGTAGCGGCCGGTCGTGTCCATGCCGATCAGCGTGACCACGGGCTTGCCCGAGTAGGCCGGGGTGTCCGTGATGTCGGTGGACAGCATCACGTAGCCCAGCAGCGCGGGCTTGCCCGCGGCATCCGGTGCACCGTAGGCCTCGACATAGGGCGGCTGGCCGCGGCGCAGCGAGAAGCTGGTGGCGCCGGGAAACACCTCCTTGCAGGGCAGCAGCGCGCACAGATCGGGCGCGGTGGCGAGATCGGGCGGCAGCTGGGCCTCGTAGGCCTGCTGCCCAGGGGCGGCCTGCGCACAGGCGGCCACCAGGAAAAAAACCGCGGCCAGCGCCCGGAGGCAGGCCGCGAACAGTCTGTCGACTAGCGTCATCTGAGCTCTCTTTGTCTGCCACCCCTGCCGGCCGGCTCGAGTGGCCGGCAGCGGTGGCATCGTGCGCGGCCTCAGGCCTCCACGATCATGCGCGTGCGCATCTCCAGGTGCAGGGCGTGGCAGAAGTGCGTGCAGTAGCACCAGTACACGCCCGGCTCGCCAGCGGTGAAGGTCACCGAGGCCGTCTCCTGCGGGTTCACGATGAAGTTCACGTTGTGATTGGGGATCGCGAAGCCGTGCGTCAGGTCCTCGATCTTGTCGAGGTTGGTCAGGATCAGGGTCACCTCGTCGCCCTTCTTGACCTTGAACTCGCGCAGCGAGAAGGCCGGGGCCTGAGAGGTCATCTTGACCGTCACCTTCTTGCCGTTGCGCACCACGCCGGACTCCTTGGGGTCCTTGACCGCATGGGGGAAGTCGTCCAGGGCATAGACCTGCTTGGGCTTGAGGAGATCGCGCTTGAAGATGATGAAGTCATGCGGCTCGCCGCGCACCGGGTGGTCGGCCAGCAGCACCATCTTGTCGCCGGAGATGTCGATGAGCTGGTCGTTCTCCGGCTTCAGCGGGCCGACATTGAGGAAGCGGTCCTTGGAGAACTTGCACAGGCACACCAGCCAGTCGTTGGAGGCGTCCAGCGTCTCGCCCATCACCGTCTTGAGGTGGCCGGGCTGGTACTGCACGTCGAGCTTGTCCTTGATCGGATTGATCTTCTCGCCGGCATAGGCGCGGATGGCCTCGTCGATGTTCCACTTCACCACCTGGCTGTCGAGGAAGAGCGAGGTGTAGGCATTGCCGCGGCCGTCGAAGGCGGTGTGCAGCGGGCCGAGGCCGATCTCGACCTCGGCCACGATGGCGTTGTCGATCTTCTCGCTCTTGCCCTCGAACCAGTCCAGCACCTTGGCCAGCTCGATCACGGTGGCCGTGGGCGAGAGCTTGCCGGCGCAGATGAAGTACTTCTGGTCGGGGCTGGCGTTCACGCCGTGCGGGTTCTTGGGCACGGAGACATAGGCGGTGAGCGCGGTGCGCGGATCCTTGTTGGAGTCGCGCGTGCCGTCCACCACCGGCACCTTGGAGCTGCCAATGGTCTTGAACTTCCCGGCCTTGACCGCTTCCTCGATGCGCGCGATGTTGAAGAACAGGCAGGCATCGCGCTCGGCGGACATCATGTCCTCGTAGTGCGCGCCCATTTCGGTGTTGTACTGGTTGGTGGCTGCCAACTTGCCGTCGTAGGATGTGGCCGTCAGATCGCAGTTTCCGTCGATCAGCACCTGCCAGCGCAGTTCCATGGTCTCCGCATCCACGCAGCTGAACAGGGAGCGGTACTTGCTGTGATCATCGCTGCCGGCATTGGGCAGAGGGGTGGCGAACTCGCCGCCGCAGAAGACCCGTGTCGTGTAGTTGATCTTGGGGTCCACCGGGTCGCGCTTGTCCGGGAAGATGCCGTGGAAGCCCTGCACATTGGGCAGCTGGGTGATCTTGTCGCAGACGAAGTAGTCCAGGCGGATGCGGGCGATCCGGCTGTTGATCTTGTCGTTGATCCAGGCATAGCGCCCGTCGTAGTTGCCATCCTTGTAGGAGGCATGGGTGTGGTGGGTGTCGCCCACGGTGTAGCGCAGCGAGCCGTCGGGCTTGGTGCCCATGACCTTCTTGGACTCGTTGGTGATGCCCCAGCCCACCAGCGCATCCGGCACGAAGCAGGGAATGCGCAGCAGCTCCCGGCCCGAAGGCAGGCCCAGCACGCGCATATCGCCCGTGTGGCCGCCACTCCAGAGTCCGTAGTAGCTGTCGAGCTCACCGGGCTTGAGGTGCGTGCTGTTGGCCTCGCCGCCATGTGCGCCTGCAGCGGTGCCGCTGGCGGCCGGGGCGGCAGCGCCCTCACCCTTCTTGTCGGCGCAGGCGGCCGCACCCAGGGTCAGGCCGGCAAGTGCCGCGCTGTTGATGAAGCGGCGTCGCGCCAGGCCCTGGGGGGCGGGGGTGCCGCTCATCGCGCCGGAGTTCTTCTTGTCTTCTTCTTTCATGGTCTCACCTCTTGGGTTGATCAAACGGAATCGGGTGGCCCTCGCGCGGGAGGCATGGGGGCCGCGAATAGGAAGGGGGCCGGCACGGCCGGCCGCTGGGCCAGCGGCCGGTCAGGCCCACCAAAGCTGCTGCCCTGCGGCGCCGGCGGCGGGGCCGCGACGGTGGCGGCCAGACATTGCGCGCAATCCGGCAGGTCCGGGATCGCCGCGTGACCCGTCTCGACGGGCTCGCCCCGGCTCAGGTCGACCAGGCGCGACATCCCGGCGCCGGAGCACACCAGGGTCAGCACCGCCGGCCGCAGCAGCGGCGCTGCACAGGCCAGGCCCCAGCTCAGCAGCAGGCCGGCGAGCACCCAGCGGCACAGGCTGGGCCGCGATGCGCGGCGGAACAGGGCATGGAACATAGGACGGAAGCGGGCGGTGGGCGCAGTGGCGGGTGACGGTGGTCGAATGGCCTTCTCGGGCCAGGCGCATCCTCTCCATCGGGGCGCATGGCCGCCTTAAACCAGGTCAAGGATTTCAGAAAAGCTCAAAATCTGTATCGTTCATATAACAATAGGCTGGCGGAGCCCGCGGGTCTGTGCACAGAATGCGCGCACATTCGATCGGAGAGTTCCAAAGATGAAGACCGTCCAGACCTGCCTGCTCACCGCCGCCGTCCTGCTGCTGGCCGCCTGTGGCAAGCAGGAGAGCCCCGCCGCGCCGACCACGCCGGCCGGCATCGCCACCCCTGCAGCACCGGCCGAACCGGCCCCGGCCCCGGTGGCCGACAACAGCGCAGGCAAGAGCGTGTTCGGCAAGACCTGCGCCATGTGCCATGCCGCCGGCGTGGCCGGCGCCCCCAAGCCTGGCGACAAGGCGGACTGGGGTCCGCGCATTGCGCAGGGCCAGGAGCTGCTCTACAAGCACGCCCTCGAGGGCTTCACCGGCGCCAAGGGCATGATGCCGGCGCGCGGCGGCGGATCCTCGCTGACCGACGAGGAAGTCAAGGCCGCGGTGGACTACATGGTGGCGCAGTCGCGCTGACCGGGCCATGGCACAGGCATTCCTGACGCGACGGCGCGAGCTGGCCCTGGGCGCGCTGGCCTGCGTGCTGCTGCCGCGCAAGGCACGGGCCACGGCCGAGTCCCCGGTACAGCGCAGCACGGCGGCGCTGATGGGCACCCGGGTCGACATCGTCATCCAGCACGCCGACGCCGGCCTGCGCGCACGCGCCCTGGAAGCCGCCTGGGCCGAGATGCTGCGTCTGTCGGAGATGATGAGCCGCTACCGCAGCTCCAGCCAGCTGAGCCTGCTGGCGCGCGCGGCCGGCGGCGCGCCGCTGCCGGTGGCGCCCGAGCTGATGGCGGTGCTGCAGCAGGCACAGACCCTGGCGCAGCGCAGCGAGGGCCGTTTCGATGCCACGGTCGGCGCCTATGCCGACTGGCATTTCGAGCCCGGCCAGCCGCCGCGGCTGCCACATCCCGCTACCCTGCTGCGGCAGCAGGGCCTGGTCGGGCCGCAGGGCCTGCAACTCGACGCGGACCGCGGCACCGCGAGGCTGGCGCGCGCCGGCATGCGCCTGGACCTGGGCGGCATCGCCAAGCTGCCCATCCTGCAAGCGGGCCTGCGCACGCTGGCCCGCCAGGGCGTGCAGGATGCGCTGATCAATGGCGGCGGCGACGTGCTGTGCAGCGGCACCCTGCAGGGCCGGCCCTGGCGCGTCGGCCTGCGCGACCCGCGCGCGCCGCAGCAACTGCTGGGCGTGCTGGCACTCAGCGGCGGCGTCGTGGCGGCCTCGGGCGACTACGAGCGCGGTTTCGAGCTGGCGGGGCACCGCTATCACCACATCCTGGATCCGCGCAGCGGCCAGCCCAGCCAGGGCCTGCAGGGCCTGGCCCTGGTTGCGCCTAGCGTGGAAGCCGTCAACGGCTGGGGGGCCGCGATGATGGTGGCCGGCCCCGCGCAATCGCGGCGCTGGCTGCGCGAGCAGCTGCCCGGGGTCCAGGCCATGCTGGCCGGACCCGAAGGTGTCTGGCTCTCAGCGGGCCTGCGCTCGCGCCTGCTGCCGACGGCATAGCACGGCCATCGTCAGGCCGAAGAGCAGCAGCGCCGCCACATGGCCGGCCCCGGCCCAGGGCCACAGGGCCGGCCAGTGCGTCGCGGCCGCCATGCGCAGCAGCAGACTGGCCGCCATCAGGCCCAGGGGCAGCAAGGCCCAGCGGCTCGCACGCGGGCGCAAGCCGGCCAGCGCCGGCAGCATCAAGGGGGCGTGGCCGAAGACCATGGCCAGCACGAACCCCAGCCACAGCAGATGCCAGGCCAGCGCCAGGCCGGCCAGCCCGGCGACGGCGGCGGCCAGCAGCCAGCCATAGCCGGCCAGCAGGCAGATCGCGGTGTGCCCGGCCCAGGCCGGCGCGCGCCATTGATGACGCGCGATGTCGAAGCGCAGCAGCCACAGCGCCAGCAGGCCCAGCAGGCTCCAGCCCAGACGATCGGCCCAGACCGGCAAACCCAATGCCAGCAGGCCGGCCACGCCGGTGCAGGCGGCCACGCCCGCCAGAAAGGCCCGCGCCGCCCAGGCCGGCAGCGGCAGCAGGCGCATCAGCTCGCGGCGCTCGCCCGCGATCGTCAGCACCAGGAACAGGCTCCAGCCCCAGCGTGCCGCTTCGCCCGCCCCGGCGCGCCAGCACAGCGCGGCCCCCAGCAAGGACAGCGCCCCCAAGGCTTCGATCACCAGCGGCAGGGACACCGCGCGGCGCCAGCCTGCCCAGAGGTAGAGGCCCAGCAGGCCCAGCGCGCTGAGCACCCAGGCCCAGGCCGCCAGCCCCTCCTGGCCGGCCAGGGCCAGGCCGCCCGCCAGCGCCGCCAGCAGGGGCACCCAGAGGCCGCGATGCAGGGCGGCAGCGCGCTCCAGCGCGATCAGGCTGCCGAAGAAGCCCGCCATCATCAGCACCCCGTGCAGGGGCAGAACGGCCCACCCCGGGCTGCCGCCCAGGGTGCCGACACGCTGCAGCGCCCCCAGCAGGGCGGCCGCCAGATTGGCCAGAGCCAACAGGGCGCAGGCCAGGACCTGCCAGCGCGGCAGCGCCCTGCCCCCACCTGCCGGCTTCACGCCGCGCCCCAGCCGAAGCGCGCGCGCAGCGCCGGCGCCAAGCGCTCGGGCGACCAGGGCAGCTCCCAGTCCATCTCCACCTCGATGACCCAGCCCGGCGGACACAACACCTGCATCGCCGCGCCGGCGGCTTCGATGATCTCGTCGGCCATGGGGCAGGTGGCACTGGTCGGTACCAGGGTCAGGGCAGCGCAGCCGGGCTCGGCCTGTAGCCGCAGGCGCTCGACCAGGCCCAGGTCCACGATGTTCTCGCCCAGCTCGGGGTCGGATACCTGCCGCAGGGCCTGCATCAGCCGCTCGTGCAAGGTCTGCAGTTCGCTGTCGTTCATGAGGAGCTCCTTGTGCGGCTGGAAAGCAGCCAGGGTAGATAGCGCAGCAGCCAGCCCAGCGCCAGCAGGGCGAAGGCGCCGGCCGCCGCCGTCAGCAGCTCGGCTCGCGGCCACAGGCAGGCGGCCAGGCGCAGCAGCAGCAGCCCCTGCAGCAAGAGCTGCAGCGCACGCAGCGGACCGTCGACGGCATTGCTGCGCCCCTGCTGCACGGCCGTCACCCGGCTGACCATGGCCAGCAGCGTGCCTCCCATGAAGCCCAGGGCCAGCGCATGCAGGCCGGCCGCGGCGGGCAGCAGGCCCAGCCGGGCGGCGGCGTGCAGCACAAAGCTGGCGGCCAGCCAGAGATAGGCCAGCCAGAGCTGGGCGATCAGGGGCGTGCGCCGGGCCCGCGCCAGCGCCGGTTGCAAGGCGTCGTGCAGCAGCAGCGCGGCCAGCACCAGCTCGCCAGCAGCCGCCGCGCCCTGCCAGCGCGCCCCCGGGCCGGCCGCGTCGGCAGGCAGGGCCACACGCAGCAGCAGTCCGCCCAGCAGCAGCGCCAGCAGCCAGGGGCCGCGCCGTCCCTGCTGGTGCAGGAAGGGGCTGAGCCTTTGCAGGGCCAGGACGAAGACACCGCCCACCGCCAGATGCAGGCCCAGCAGCGCCAGGCGGTGTAGGGCCTGGGTATCGGGCAGCTGCAGCGCCGCCAGCGCCAGCAACAGCGCACAGGCCCCCAGGCCGGCGGCGATGCCCCAGGCCTGGGGGGCGTGCCGGACGCCGGGTCTGCGGCACAGGGCCAGCAGCCCCAGGGCGAAGCGGGCCAGCGCCAGGGCCGGCAGCAGCAGGGCCAGACGCGCCGGCACCGCCTGGCCCAGGACGTCGGCGGCCAGCAGCAAGCCCCAGCCCAGCAGGGCCAGCGCAGCCCAGGGCCGCAACCCTCGGCCATCGGGCGGCTGCAGGCCCAGCCAGCGCGGCGGCGCGGTGAAGGCAAAGCCGGCGATGAACAGCGGCAGGAAGCCCAGGCTCATCAGCAGGGCATGCAGGGTCGTGGCAGGCAGCAGACCGGGCGGGGCCAAGCCGCCGAGTCTTGCGGCCCACCACAGCGCGCCCAGCAACCACGCCTGCGCAGCGGCCGCAAACAGGGGCCGGTGCGGGGCCAGGGGCGCCGGCGTGCTCACGGTCTCAGCGCGGCAGGTAGAAGCTGGCCTGGCTCTCGAAACGGACGCCAGGACGGTCGAGGTCCAGCGCCTGCAGGCGCACCGGGTGGGCGCCGGGGGCAAGGCCGGGGCTGTAGGGCAGCTGCAGCTGCACCGGCAGGTTGACGATGCCGGCGGGCGGCACGCGCAGGGGCTGGGTGGCCGCGCCGGTCAGGTGCAGGCCCGCCAGGCCCTCGGCCCACAGCTGCAGGCGCAGCGGACGTTCGCTGCGGTTGATCAGCTGCAGCCGGTAGCTGTTCTCGACAGCGCCATCGGCGATCGGGCGCGCCAGCACATTGCGGTCCTTGATCACATCGATGAGAAGCAGCTGGCGCTGCGACAGGCTCCAGCCGAAGCCGGCCAGCAGCGCGGCCATGATGCTGCCGTAGACCAGCACGCGCGGGCGCAGCACCCGGCCCAGCATCTGGCGCCGCGTCAGGCCCTGGCGCATGCCGTTCTCGGTGGCGTAGCGGATCAGGCCGGGCGCCGCCCCGGTCTTGAGCATGACCTGGTCGCAGACATCGATGCAGGCGGCACAGCCTATGCACTCGTTCTGCAGCCCCTTGCGTATATCGATGCCCGTGGGGCAGACCTGCACACACAGCGTGCAGTCCACGCAGTCGCCCACGCCCCGGGCCTGCAGCTCGGCGCTCTTCCTGGAGCGCGCGCCGCGCGGCTCGCCGCGTCGTGCGTCGTAGCTGATGATCAGGGAGTCGGCATCGATCAGCGCGCTCTGGAAGCGCGCATAGGGGCAGATGTACTTGCACATCTGTTCGCGCAGATAGCCCGCATTGCCATAGGTGGCCGCACCATAGAACAGCACCCAGAACAGCTCCCAGGGCCCCAGCGAGAAGCTGCCCAGGCCGGCCGCCAGTTCGCGCACGGGCGTGAAGTAGCCCACGAAGCTGAAGCCCGTGAAGCCGGCCAGCGCCAGCCATCCTCCTTGCTTGGCGCTCTTGCGCCAGAGCTTTTCCCAGCCCCAGGGCGCGGCGTCCAGCCTGATGCGGGCCTGGCGGTCGCCCTCGGTATGGCGCTCGATCCAGAGGAAGAGCTCGGTGTAGACGGTCTGCGGACAGCTGTAGCCGCACCACAGGCGGCCGGCCACCGCGGTGAAGAAGAACAGCGCCAGCGCACTGAACACCAGCAGCGACGCCAGGTAAATGAAGTCCTGGGGATAGAAGATCAGGCCCAGCACGTAGAAGCGCTGGGTCTCCAGATCGAAGAGCAGGGCCTGGCGCCCGTTCCATTGCAGCCAGGGTGTGCCGTAGAAGAAGAGCTGGGTCAGCGCGACAAAGACCCAGCGCCAGTTCGTGAAGCGGCCACTGACGGAGCGCGGATAGACCTTGGCTTCGGCGGCATAGAGCGGGATGACGCGCTGCGCCTGGGTATCAGGGCTCGGCGTCATCGTGGGCACGGCGTCCGCGTTGCGGAAGGACCAGATTCACCGCCTGCGCAGCGGCGCGTGCGCGTGCGCCCGGACGCGGCACGGGCAGCAGCTCGGCCAGGGTATGGGCGTCCAGCTGCTCGAGAAAGGCCGCCAGGGCCTGCTTGAAGATGCCGGTAAGGCGGCATTGGCCGGTGAGCGTGCAGGCATTGAGCTCGCCCAGACATTCCACCAGGTAGAAGTCGGGCTCGATGCCACGCACCAGCTCGCCGAGCCGTATGTCCTGGGGCTCCAGCGCCAGCCGCATGCCGCCGCCCTTGCCACGCACCGTGGTGATCCAGCCCGCCAACCCGAGCTGGTGGGTGATCTTGGTCAGATGCGCTTCCGAGATGCCGTAGGCCTGCGCCACCTCGGCCGTGGTACAGAGCCGGTCCGGATGGCGCCCCAGATAGATCAGCAGGCGCAGGGCGTAGTCGCTCATCGTGGTCAGTCGCATCACTCAATCCTAGTTTCTGGGCACATCTATCCGGGCAGGCCGTCGGCGCGCGGGCGCAGCAGTATCGGTGCATAGCGCCACAGATAGAGGGCGAAGGCCAGGCTCCACAGCGCCGCCGAGAGCTGGACCGACAGCAGCAGCAGGGAGGGAGCGGACAGCGGCAGGAAGACACGCAGCAGGGCCGCCGCCAGCAGGCTCAGATAGGCCAGGGTCTCGAAGCGGCCGGCGCGCAGCGGCCGCCCGGTATGGCCCAGGGCCGTGCGGGTGATCATGCCCAGCGTGATCAGGCCGATCACGCCCACGGTGAGCGCATGCGTGGCCGGCCCGGGCGCGATCCATCCCAGCACGGCCGCTGCGCGCAGGCCCAGGTGCACCGGCAGCCACAGATAGGCGGCATGCAGCACCCAGACCAGGGCGTTGGACAGGCTCTTCCATGGCTGCCACAGCCACCAGCGCCACAGGTGCAGCACGGTGGCAGCCCCCAGCGCGGCGGCCAGCAGCGGTCCGCCCGCCCCCAGTGCGTCCAGCACCATCAGGGCCAGCACGCTGCCCAGCACCGCCTTCTCGAGACGCGGGTCGCGCCGGGCCTCCATGCCCGGCACGCCGTTGTTGGAGAACATGGGCACGACGCGGCCGGCCATCACCACGATCATGAAGAGCACGATGTCCAGGCCGAGCGGCAGGCCCATGCCGGCCTCCAGGCGTGCGGGCAGGCGCAGCAGACCCATCAGGTTCAGGTGCAGCGCTCCCGCGGCCAGGCCCATCAGCATCAGCAGGCCGACGAAGAAGTAGTTGCGCTTGTTGCCGGCGCGTCGCAGCGCCCGCCACAAGCCCCAGGCGGCCAGCCAGGGCACGGCCAGATTGGCCAGCAGCGCGGCCCAGGCCCAGGGCGTGAGCACCAGCACCCGGGCAAGCAGCCACAAGGCGGCCAGCGCCATCAGGGGACGCCCGGTCGGCGTGGGCTGACCCGACCAGTTGCGCCCCGCCGTGAAGAGAAAGCCGATGATGACCGCCAGCGCATAGCCGAACACCATCTCGTGCGCATGCCAGGCCGGGCCGCGCAGCCAGGCCTGCCCCAGCAGACCCGAGAACTGCAAGGCCCACATCGGCACGCTCAGCAGGGCCAGGCCGGCGGCCAGCAGGTAGAAGGGACGGAAGCCCAGCTCCCAGAGGGCGAAAGCCGCGCGCCGGCGCGGCACCGGGTCCTGCAGAGGAACGAAGACGGAGGCCATGCCGCCGGCACCTTCAGGATTGCGCGCCGCCGCCGCCGCCGCAGCAGCCGCAGCAGGCCTTGGCCGCCGGGCGGCGCGAGATGCGGGTCTGCCATTGCGTCGGGCCGCTTTCCAGCGTCTCCCAGTCGAACTGGCCGGGCCACTGGGCCTGGAACTGCGCACGCAGGGGCAGCGGCTCATGGTCGCTGACCAGGTCGATCCAGCCCCCGACCGGCAGTTGCTCGAAGGTGGCAAAGATCCTGGGATGGCGCTCGTGCGGCGGAATGCTGCGCACGTCGATGCGGGCGGGACTCTCCAAGACGGTCATGGCGCTTCCATAAGTTGCATTTTTGATGGAACTATTTTGCCGAACCGCCTCCTTTAAATCAATATTGAATATGAATCTTTTGATTTGCAGCAAGCCGGCCGGGGCCGACCGGCCGGTTTGTCGCAAAGCAAAACCACATGGGCAGCGCAGACCTAGATTGCGGGCTTCCTCAACGTTTGGCCACACAGGCTTGCCATGTCCCCTCGTGAAACCGTGCCCCAGCTGGTCTGCCCGGCCGGCTCCCTGCGCGCGCTGACGCTGGCGATTGACGCCGGCGCGGACGCCGTCTACCTGGGCCTCAGAAATGCCACCAATGCGCGCAACTTCGCTGGCCTGAACTTCGACACCGAGCAGATACGCGAAGGAGTGGCCTATGCCCATGCGCGTGGTCGCCAGGTGCTGATGGCCCTCAACACCTATGCCGATGCCCGCGACGAGGCGCCCTGGCGCGCCGCGGTCGACGCCGCCGCCGCACTGGGTGCCGACGCGCTGATCGTGGCCGACTGCGCAGTGCTGGCCTACGCGCGCGACCACCACCCGGCGCTGCGCCTGCATCTGTCGGTCCAGGCCTCGGCCAGCAGCTACGAGGCGATCGAGTACTACCGGCAGCGCTACGGCGTTCAACGCGCGGTGCTGCCGCGCGTCCTGACCCTGCAGCAGGTTCAGCAGGTGATACGCCACACCGAGGTCGAGGTCGAGGTCTTCGCCTTCGGCGGGCTCTGCGTGATGGCGGAGGGGCGCTGTTCGCTTTCCTCCTACGCCACCGGCAAGTCGCCCAACATGAGCGGCGCCTGCTCGCCGCCCTCGGCCGTGCAGTGGCAGGAGGGACCGGCCGGGGTCGACGCCCGTCTGGGCGGGGTGCTGATCGATCGCTATGGCCCACAGGAGGCGCGCGGCTACCCCACGCTCTGCAAGGGCCGCTTCGAGGTGGGCGAGCGCCGCGACCGCGACTATGCACTGGAGGAGCCAGCCAGCCTCAACACCCTGGCCTTGCTGCCGCAGCTGGCCGCCAGCGGCGTCCGGGCCATCAAGATCGAGGGCCGCCAGCGCAGCCCCAGCTACGTGGCGGGCGTGACCCGCGTGTGGCGCCAGGCCCTGGACAGCCTGGCCGGCGACGGGCGCTACACGGTGGCCCCGGCCTGGCAGGCCGAGCTGGCGCGCTGGGCCGAGGGTCAGCAGCACACATTGGGCGCCTATGACCGCCCCTGGAGATAAGAGCCCATGACCGACACCCCTTCCATCGCCTTCACGGTGGCCCCACTCCAGTACTGGTGGCCGCGCCAGCATCTGCTGCAGGCCTACGCCGAACTGGCCGACAGCCCGGCCCAGACCGTGGTGCTCGGCGAGGTGACCTGCTCGCGGCGCAACGAGTTCAGCCTGGCGGACTGGCTGGACCTGGGCCGCGATCTGCAGGCCTGCGGCAAGACCGTGCGCCTGGCCACCCTGCCCCTGCTGATGAGCGAGGCCGAGCTGCGCACGATGCGGCGCATCGCGGAGCAGCGCGAGTTCGAGGTGGAGGCCGGCGATGCCGCGGCCCTGCAGGCCTGGAGCCGCCAGCCCGCCGCCGAGCGCCCGCCCCTGGTGCTGGGGCCGCATCTCAATATCTACAGCGCCGGGGCCTTGCAGGAGCATCTGCGCGAGCCCGGCATCACCGGCTGGGCGCCGCCGCTGGAGCTCTCGCTCGACGCCATTGCCCGCATCAATCCGCCCGGCGGCAGCAGCCCGCTGCCCACCGAGGTCTTCGGCTTCGGCCGCATGCCGCTGGCCTTCTCGGCGCGCTGCTTCACCGCCCGGCACCACCGGCTCAGCAAGGATCAGTGCGAGTTCCGCTGCCGCGACGACGGGGACGGCCTGCTGCTCAGCACCGTCGAAGGCCAGCCCTTTCTCGCGCTCAATGGCATCGCCATCCAGTCGGCCGCCCTGCACTGCCTGATCGGCGAGGGCGCCGCCCTGCGCGCTGCGGGCGTGGCGCGGCTTCGGCTCTCGCCCTGCAGCCGAGGCTTCGCCGAGGTGCTGCAGCAGTTCGACGCCGTCCTCAACCAGGGCGCCTGCGCCGCCACCGCGCAGGAGCGGCTGGCCGCCCTGCCCCTGCCCGGCGCCCTGGTGCGTGGTTTCGCCCGGCGCCGGCCCGGCATGGAGGCGCTGAGCCATGCCTGAGTCTTCACCCCTGCATCTGCTGCTGAGTCACGGCCGCAGCCTGGTACGCCGCCTGCCGGTGGCGCCGCCCTCCTTCGTCGCCGCCCGGGCACTCGATCTTCTGCTCTGGCCCAAGCTGGACCCGGCACAGCGCCAGGCCCTGCAGGGCCGCATCGTCGAGCTGGAACTGGTGGAGCCGGGCCTGCGGCTGCGGCTGCGGCTGGGCCCCCGGGGCTTCGAGGTGGCGCCCGGCCGGGGCGGTGCCGCCCTGACCCTGCGAGCCCGCAGCGACGCGATCTGGCGCCTGCTGCGCGGCCGGGACGATGCCGACCGGCTCTTCTTCGAGCGTGCCCTGGTGATGGAGGGCGATACCGAGTACGGCCTGGTCCTCAAGAACACCCTGGACGCGCTCGGCCCCCTGATCCCCGAGCTGCCCTCGCGCGGTCAGGTCTGAGCCCGGCGCTCAGCGCAGCACGAAGCTGGCGAAGGGGCGCGCCAGGCGCTGCAGGCGCGCGGCATCCGGAACCGCGGCCTGGGCACCGTCGCGGCGCTGCAGGGCCCAATGTCGAACGCCCTGCGCGGCCAGAGCGTCGGCCAGGCCGTCCAGTTCCTCCACCGCAAACAACTCGGGGTGCCAGGTCGTGCGGCACTCGTAGGCCACGCCGCTGCGCAGCACATGAGCCAGCGAGGCGCGCAGCCTGGCCGCGCTCCCCGAGGCCGCTACCAGCGCATCCAGGTGCGACTCGGGGGCCTTGATGTCCAGGCCTATCCAGTCCAGCAGGGGCAGCACCTCGAGCAGCCGCCGCGGATACATGCCCGCGGTGTGCAGCCCCACCTGGAAGCCCAGCGCCCGCACCTGGGTCATCGCGTCCGCCAGCGCGGGCTGCAGGGTTGGCTCGCCGCCGGAGAACACCAGGGCGTCGAGCAGGCCACGGCGCTGCGCCAGGAAGCGCAGCACCTGATCCCAGCCCAGGCCCGCCGTGCGCCACGGCGCGGCAGGCGCCACGGCCTGCAGCTCGGGGTTGTGGCAGTAGCTGCAGCGCCAGGGACAGCCCTGCAGGAACACCACCGCGGCCAGGCGTCCGGGCATGTCGACACTGCTGAGCGGCTGCAGGCCGCCGATGCGCAGCATGCGGCCGGCCTTCAGCGAGCCCGGGCGGCGCCGACGGGCTCCTTGAAGAAGCAGCGCTCTCGGTGCTCGCCCTGCTTGCCGGTATTGAAACTGGCAACCGGGCGGTGGTAGCCCATCACGCGGGTCCAGACCTCGCAGGGCTGGCGTTCCTCGTCGCGCAGCTGGATCTCGACGCCCGCCGGGTGGACTTGGGGGGATGGGATGTTCATGGAGTCGGCTCCTTGTGACTGGAAGTGGAAGCAGAGGTCTTGCGCGCCAGCAGCTCGGCGTCGCACTTGGGGCAGAAGGCATGCTCGCCGGCCAGATAGCCATGCTTGGGACAGATGGAGAAGGTCGGCGTCACGGTGATGTAGGGCAGGCGGAAGCGGCTGAGCGCGCGGCGCACCAGCTCGCGGCAGGCGACGGCGTCGCTGACACGCTCGCCCATATAGAGGTGCAGCACGGTGCCGCCGGTGTACTTGGACTGCAGGGCCTCCTGGCGGTACAGGGCCTCGAAGGGGTCGTCGGTGAAGCCCACCGGCAGCTGCGAGGAGTTGGTGTAGTAGGGCTGCTCGGCGCTGCCGGCCTGCAGGATCGCGGGCCAGCGCTTCCTGTCCTCGCGTGCGAAGCGGTAGGTCGTGCCCTCGGCCGGCGTGGCCTCCAGGTTGTAGAGATGGCCGGTCTCCTCCTGGAAGGCGGTGATGCGCGCGCGCACATGATCCAGCAGGCGCAGGGCCTGGGCGTGGCCGGCCTCGGTCGTGATGTCCTCGGTGTCGCCGCTGAAGTTGCGCAGCATCTCGTTCAGGCCGTTGACGCCCAGGGTCGAGAAATGGTTGCGCAGCGTGCCGAGATAGCGCTTGGTATAGGGAAACAGGCCCTGGTCCATCAGGCGCTGGATCAGCTTGCGCTTGATCTCCAGGCTCTGCTTGCCCAGTTCCAGCAGGCGGTCCAGCGCGGCCAGCAGGCCGGCCTCGTCACCGCGGTGCAGATGCCCCAGGCGTGCGCAGTTGATGGTGACCACGCCGACGCTGCCGGTCTGCTCGGCGCTGCCGAACAGACCGTTGCCGCGCTTGAGCAGCTCGCGCAGATCCAGCTGCAGGCGGCAGCACATCGAGCGCACCATGTTCGGCTGCAGTTCCGAGTTCACGAAATTCTGGAAATAGGGCAGGCCGTAGCGGGCCGTCATCTCGAACAGCGCGCCGGCGTTCTCCGACTCCCAGGGGAAGTCCGGCGTGATGTTGTAGGTCGGGATCGGGAATGTGAAGACCCGGCCCTTGGCGTCGCCCGCGCTCATCACCTCGATATAGGCGCGGTTGATCAGGTCCATCTCGGCCTGCAGCTCGCCATAGGCGAAGGGCATCTCCTCGCCGGCGATCACCGGCACCTGCTCGCGCAGGTCCTCGGGGCAGGTCCAGTCGAAGGTCAGATTGGTGAAGGGCGTCTGCGTGCCCCAGCGCGAGGGCACGTTGAGGTTGTAGACCAGCTCCTGGATGCACTGCCGCACCTGGGCGTAGCTCATCGCGTCCTTGCGCACGAAGGGCGCCATATAGGTGTCGAAGGACGAGAAGGCCTGGGCGCCGGCCCATTCGTTCTGCAGGGTGCCGAGGAAGTTGACGATCTGGCCCACCGCCGAGCTCATATGCTTCGGCGGCCCGGACTCCACCTTGCCCGGCACGCCGTTCAAACCCTCGTGCAGCAGGGTGCGAAGCGACCAGCCGGCGCAGTAGCCGCTGAGCATGTCGAGGTCGTGGATGTGGAGGTCGCCCTCGCGGTGCGCGCGGCCGATCTCGGGCGGGTAGACATGGGAGAGCCAGTAGTTGGCCGTCACCTTGCCGGCCACATTGAGGATCAGGCCGCCCAGCGAGTAGCCCTGGTTGGCATTTGCCTGGACACGCCAGTCGGCACGCTCCAGGTATTCGTTGATCGAGCTCTCGACATCGACCAGGGTCTTGCGGTCCTGGCGCAGCCGCGCATGCTGTTCGCGGTAGACGATGTAGGCGCGCGCGGTCTTCAGGTGGTTGGCGGCGATCAGGGCCTGCTCGACCACGTCCTGGATCTGCTCGACACCGGGCGTCTCGCCGGCGAAGCGGTGCGCCAGCACCTTCAGCACGCCGGCCATCAGCAGGTCCAGCTCCTCGCTGCCGTACTCGCCGCTGGCGATGCCGGCGCGCTGCAGGGCCAGCTCGATCTTGCGGGCATCGAAAGGCATGCGCCGCCCATCGCGCTTGAGCACGGAGGCGGGGACGGCAAGGAAACGGGTATTCGACATGGCAGGCCCAGAACACTAAATGTGGGGCGAGACTAGCTTTCGAACACTACATATGGGTTTGCGCCAGCGCAAACCCCGAGTCCGGCGGTATCACCTCGCCACCGGCCCCGGCGACCGGCCAGAGGCCTGAGGTCGGCAAAAACATGGATTTCTTGTACAGGTTCAAGGAAATTCCCGAGCGTTTCCCTAGGCTATGGCCATTCCAAACTCCCTTGGAGGACCTCCACCATGAGCCGAGGCTTCACCAGCCAGATGGCCCGCAATATCTTCTACGGCGGCACGGCGTTCTTCGTGCTGCTGTTTGCGGCGCTCATCTTCGACACCGAGCAGCGCATCCCGCAGCGGTCCAAGGCGGCCGAGATCACCCCGGCCGTGGTGCGGGGCAAGCACATCTGGGAAACCCGCAACTGCATAGGCTGTCACACCCTGCTGGGCGAGGGCGCCTACTTCGCCCCCGAGCTGGGCAATGTCTACACGCGTCGCGGCCCCGACTTCATCAAGGCCTGGATGAAGGCCCAGCCCACCCAGGCGCCGGGCCGCCGACAGATGCCGCAGTTCCACCTGACGGACGCACAGCTGGACGACGTGGTCGAGTTCCTGCGCTGGACCAATGGCGTGGACACCGAGAAGTGGCCTCCCAATATCGAAGGTTGAGCCGAACATGAAAACCGCAACACTCAAATTCAAGTCGCAATCGGTCGCGCGCCTGTACTTCATGGGCGCGATCGGCCTGTTCATCGGCCAGATCGTCTTCGGCATCACGCTGGGGCTGCAGTACCTGATCGGCGACCTGTTCTTCCCCTACATCCCCTTCAACATCGTGCGCATGATCCACACCAACGCGCTCGTCGTCTGGCTGCTCATGGGCTTCATGGGCGCGACCTACTACATGATTCCGGAGGAGACCGAGACCGAGCTCTACAGCCCGAAGCTCGCCGTCGTCCAGTTCTGGATGTTCTTCGTGGCGGCAGGACTGACGGTCGTCGGCTACATGTTCCGCATCCATGAGGGCCGCGAATTCCTGGAGCAGACCTTCATCGCCAAGGTCGGCATCGTCGTCGTCGTGCTGATGTTCCTCTTCAACATCACCATGACCGCGCTGAAGGGCCGCAAGACCACGGTCATCAACATCCTGCTCTTCGGCCTCTGGGGCCTCGCGCTCTTCTTCCTCTTCGCCTTCTACAACCCGGCCAACCTCGCGCTCGACAAGATGTACTGGTGGTACGTCATCCATCTATGGGTCGAGGGCGTCTGGGAGCTGATCATGGCCTCCGTGCTCGCCTTCCTGATGATCAAGCTCAACGGCATCGACCGCGAGGTCGTGGAAAAATGGCTCTACGTCATCGTCGGCCTCGCCCTCTTCTCGGGCATCCTCGGCACGGGCCACCACTACTACTGGATCGGTGCGCCGGGGTACTGGCAGTGGATCGGCTCGCTGTTCTCGACGCTGGAAGTGGCGCCCTTCTTCACCATGGTCATTTTCACCTTCGTCATGACCTGGAAGGCCGGCCGCAACCATCCGAACAAGGCGGCGCTGCTGTGGTCGATCGGCTGCTCGGTCATGGCCTTCTTCGGCGCCGGCGTCTGGGGTTTCCTGCACACGCTGTCCTCGGTGAACTACTATAGCCACGGCACGCAGATGACCGCCGCGCACGGACACCTCGCCTTCTTCGGCGCCTATGTGATGCTGAACCTCGCCATGATGGCCTATGCCATCCCGGAAATCCGCGGCCGCGAAGCCAACTCCCGGCGCGCCCAGGCCTGCGAGATGTGGAGCTTCTGGATCATGAGCATCGGCATGGCGGTGATGGTGCTGGCCCTGACCGGCGCCGGCATCCTGCAGGTCTGGCTGCAGCGCATTCCCACCGAGGGCGCGCTCGGCTTCATGGCCACGCAGGATCAGCTGCGCTTCTTCTACTGGGTGCGGGTGGCGGGCGGCCTGATGTTCCTGGCCGGCCTGCTGACCTATCTGGCGGCCTTCTTCGTCGGCCCAGGCCGCGACGAGGAAGCGCTGCCGGCTGGTGCGCTGAGGGCCGCCTGAGCGCGGCGGGGAGAGGCAGATGAACATGCACTCGCTGCGCGAAACCGCGCCCTTCTACGCAGCCCAGGCCGCAGAGTGCGAGCTCTTCGCCCAGGCCTTCGCGAGCCGCCTGCCCCTGCTGATCAAGGGCCCCACCGGCTGCGGCAAGACGCGGCTGGTGGAACATATGGCGGCCCGTCTGGGCCGGCCCCTGATCACGGTGAGCTGCCACGATGACCTCAGCGCCGCCGACCTCGTGGGCCGCCACCTGATCAGCGGCGGCGACACGCGCTGGAGCGACGGCCCGCTGGCGCGCGCGGTGCGCGAAGGCGCGATCTGCTATCTGGACGAGGTGGTGGAGGCGCGCAAGGACACCACGGTCGTGCTGCATCCCCTGGCCGACGACCGGCGCCTCCTGCCCATAGAGCGCACCGGGGAGCTGGTGCCTGCCGCACCCGGCTTCATGCTGGTCATCAGCTACAACCCGGGCTACCAGAACCTGCTCAAGGGCCTCAAGCCCAGCACGCGCCAGCGCTTCGTCGCGCTCTCGCTGGACTATCCGGCGCCCGAGATCGAGCGTCGCATCGTGCAGGCCGAAAGCGGCTGCAGCGAGGCCCTGGCCGCCGAGCTGGTGCGTCTGGCGCAGGCGCTGCGCCGCCTCAACGAGCACGAGCTGGAGGAGAACGCCAGCACCCGGCTGCTGGTGATGGCAGCCCGCCTGGCCGTGGCCGGCCTGGGCCTGGGGCAAGCGGTGCAGGCCGCGGTGATTGCCGCCCTCAGCGACGATGCCGAGACCGTGGCCGCCCTGGCCGAGGTGGCGGCCGCCGTGCTGGGGCCGCTGGACGGCCATGCCTGAACTGGCGCTGGCCCGCCTGCAGCGCCGCCGGCGCCTGACGCAGGCGGCCTTCTTCGCGCTCTTCCTGCTGGCGCCGGCGCTCAATCTGCTGCGCTTTGATCTGAGCGAGACCCAACTCTGGGTGCTGGGCCTGCGCTGGAGCCTGGGGCTGGATGCGCTGGCCCGGCATCAGGCCTCGCCAACCCAGGCAGCGCTGACGCTGGTCGTGCGTGCCCTGCTGCCCCTGCTCCTGCTGGTGGGCGGCTTCCTCTACATCGCCTGGCGCTGGGGCCGGCTCTACTGCGGCTGGCTCTGCCCCCACTTCTCCCTGGTGGAAGGACTCAACGCGCTGCTGCACAAGGCCTGCGGCCGCCACAGCGTCTGGGAGCGCCCGCAGACACTGCGGCCCGGCCAGCGGGCAGACGCGCGCTGGTGGCCCCTCTTCCTCCTCGCCTGCGCCTTCTTCGGCTATCTGTGGGCCATCACGCTGCTGAGCTATCTGCTGCCGCCGCAGCGCGTCTGGGGCCATCTGCTGGGCGGCACGCTGAGCGCGGCCGAGGCCCGCTTCATCCTGATCGCCGGAGCCGTGCTCACGCTGGAGATGGCGCTGGCCCGCCATCTGTTCTGCCGCTTCGGCTGCGCGGTGGGCCTGTTCCAGAGCCTGGCCTGGATGGCCAACCCCAAGGCCCTGGTGGTGGCCTTCGATCGCGGGCGCGCGCGCGACTGCCGCGACTGCGCAACGAGCCGGGCGCCCACCGGCTCGGCCTGCGACCAGGCCTGCCCCATGCGCCTGAAGCCGCGCAATATCAAACGCATGATGTTCTCCTGCGTGCAATGCGGGCAGTGTCTCGCCGAGTGCGAGAGCTCGCACGCCGCCCGGACCAGTCCGGGCGCCAATCTGGAATGGAAGGTCGGCCTGGACGCGGTGCGTGAAACGCTGCGCCAGCGCCACCAGGAGCGGAGCTGATATGGAAGAATGGATAGGCGAACACTGGCACCGCTTCATCACCCGCGCGGCGCAGCGCCATGAGCACACCGGCGCCGCGGTGACCCTGGACGAAGTGCAGCGCAGCGCCACCCTGCTCTTTCGCGCCGCGGGCGGACCGGCGGGCGTGCGCCTGGTGCCGGCGGCGGCCTCGCGGCTGGGCGGTCCGCGCGACTGGCTGCAGCGCCTGGCCGGCAGCGGCCTGCGCGGCGAGCGCAGCCTGCTGGACGCCGACACGCTGGCTCTGCCCCCGCGTATCGCCGTGCACGACAGCGCCACGCTGAACCGCGACCTCTATCTCTGGCTGGCAGCCCTGGCCGCGGCCTACCGGCCGGGCCGGGGCTGGCTGGCCGACAATCTGCGCGCCAGCCGCCTGGCGCTGCAGCGCTGCCCCGGCCTGCAGGCCCGCTGGCAAGGCCTGCTGCAGGCCGAGCTGGCGCTGCGCCCCGCCGCCACGCGTCTGCGCGGCCCGGCGGCCCTGGCCGAGCAGGCCCTGCGGGCCGCCTTGCAGGACGGCTGCCTGCCCGCGCACAGTCCCTCGCCCGCGGAGGTGGCGCCGGTCTGGATGTGGATCGAAGCCCTGAGCGACACGGCGGCGATGCCGGCGGCATCGGCGGCACCGGGCGCCGAGGATACGGCCGCGGCCCAGGGCCCGCATGAGGGCGAGTCCCGCAGCGGCGGCCGCGCGCGCCGGCGCACGCGGCGCCTGGACGAGCAGGCCAGGGACGGCCGCCCGGCCCTGCTGCTGGCCTCCAAGCTCGAATCCCTGCTGACCTGGAGCGAGCACGCGGCCCTGGACCGGCCCGAGGACGATAGCCCCGACGAGAACGCCCGGCTGGCCGCCGACGATATGGAGCGCCTGAGCCTGGCGCATAGGCGCAAGCAGCGCAGCACCGCGTCGCGCATCAAGTTCGATCTGGACCTGCCCAGCGCCGCCCAGGACGACATGCCCCTGGGCGCCCCCCTGGCCCTGCCCGAATGGGACTGGAAGAAGAAACGCCTGCTGCCCGCTCATTGCGCGGTGCAGCTGATGCAGGCCCTGCCCGCACAGGACTTCGTGCCCGGCGCGACCCTGCGCCGCAGCGCCGCCCTGATGCGCCGCCGTCTGGAGGTATTGCGTGCCGCGCCCCGGTGGCAGCGCGGCTGTGCCGAGGGCGAGACCCTGGACATCGACGCCTGGGTTCGCCACAGCGCCCTGCTGCAGGCCCGGGGCGGCCCCGAGCCCGCCGTCTTCGCACGCCGCAGCCGCGGCGAGCGCAGCCTGGCCACGCTGCTGCTGGCCGATCTCTCGCTCTCGACCGACGCTCACTGCAATAACGAGCAGCGCGTGATCGACGTGATCCGCGAGGCCCTGTTCGTCTTCGGCGAGGCGCTGGACGGCTGCGGCGATGCCTTCGCGATGCTGGGCTTCTCCTCGGTGCGGCGTCAGCATGTGCGCCTGCAGCACCTCAAGGGCTTCGACGAGAGCTGGCGGCACGACAGCCAGGTCCAGGCCCGCGTGGGGGCCATCAAGCCGGGCTACTACACCCGCATGGGAGCCGCGCTGCGCGCCGCCACGCTGCAGTTGCGCGAGCGGCCGGAACGCCAGCGCCTGCTGCTGCTGCTGACCGACGGCAAGCCCAATGACCTCGATGTCTACGAGGGCCGCTGGGGCATCGAGGACACGCGCCAGGCCGTGCGCGAGGCCCGGGCGGCGGGGCTCACCCCCTTCTGCGTCAGCATAGACGCCGAGGCGCATGACTATCTGCCCCACCTCTTCGGCCCGCGCGGCTGGATCCAGATCCGGCGGCCGCAGGAGCTGCCGCGCGGCCTGACCAGCGTCTACGCCAGCCTGGTGCGCTGAGTGCCGGCCGGCGCTCGGCCGCCGGCCCGGGCTTGATCTCCATCCATTGACGCGCGTCAATTCGGACCCCGGGGTCGGTGCACAAAATCCGGGCACCCCGACCGGCACGCCCCGCATCCATGGATACCCGCAGCGCTTTCGACCTGCCCCGCTACCTGGCGGTGCTGCCCCTGTTCACCGACCTGAGCCCGCCCGAGCTGCAACGCCTGGCCGGGGGCTGCCAGCTACGCCGGCTGGCACGCGGCGACACCGTGTTCCGCCTGGGCGAGCCCTGCGAGGAGTTCCACGTCACCGTCACCGGCCAGGTCAAGCTCTTCGCCCTGTCGCCGGCGGGCCAGGAGAAGGTGATCGAGATCGCCGGCCCGGGCCACAGCTTTGCCGAAGCCCTGATGTTCACCGGCAAGCCCTACATCATCAATGCGCAGGCGCTGACGGACACCCTGCTGCTGAGCGTGAGCAAGCAGGCGGTGCTGACCGAGATCGAGCACGACCCCCGCTTCGCGCTGCGCATGCTGGCCGGCATCTCGCGGCGCCTGCATGGCCTGGTGCACGACGTGGAGGCCTACGCGCTGCACAGCGGCGTGCAGCGCGTCATCGGCTACCTGCTGCGCGACCAGCAGGCGGAGGACTGCGTCAGCGGCGAGACGATCACGGTGTCGCTGCCCGTCAGCAAGGCCACGCTGGCCTCGCGCCTGAGCCTGACGCCGGAGTACTTCTCGCGCGTGCTGCACGAGCTGGAAAGCGCCGGCCTGATCGAGATCGAGCGCCGCGACATCCGCATCCTCGACACCCAGCGCCTGGCGCGCTATCCGGCCCGGCCGGTCTGAGCGCGGAACCGGATCCGCCCCCTCCGCCAAACGAGCTAGGGCGCCCTAGTTCCAAGGAACTAGTCCCCCCGTCGGCTTGAGCCGCATCAAACCGCGGGCGCCGCCAAGACCAAGAATCGCGCCTCGTTGCCGATGCCCAAGGAGCTTGCGCCCATGACCCACGCCCGATTCGATATTGCGAGCTATCTGTCCGTGCTGCCGCTGTTTGGCGAGCTGGCGCCGGACCTGCTCGAACGGGTGGCGCATGCCGGCTGCGGGCTGGAGCGCCTGGAGCGCGGTGCCATGCTGTTCGCGGCCGGCGAGCGTTGCGAGGCCTTCCATATGGTGCTCACCGGTCATCTGAAGATCTACGCCATCGCCGACAGCGGCGCCGAGAAGGTGTTCGAGCTCGCCGGCCCGGGCCAGCCCATCGGCGAGCTGTGCATGTTCAATGCCGGCCAGCAGCGCCTGAACGCGCAGGCTCTGACGTCCGCCCTGCTGCTGCGCATCCCGCGCGCCGCGGTCATGGAGCTGATCCTGCATCAGCCGGCCTTTGCGCTGCGCATGCTGGCGGGCGCCTCGCAGCGGGTGCAGGGCCTGCAGCGCGACCTGGAATCCTGCTGCCTGCACAGCGGCTTGCGGCGCGTGGTGGGCTATCTGCTGGAGCACCACGCGACGGCCTCGAGCCGGTCGCCGCGTCCCGGACCGATCACGGTCTCGCTGCCCGTCAGCAAGGCCGCCATCGCGGCGCGACTGTCGCTGACGCCGGAGTACTTCTCCCGCGTGCTGCGCGAGCTCGAGGACGCCGGCCTCATCAACGTGGCCCGGCGCGACATCCACATCCCCGACACCCAGCGCCTGGCGCATTATTCGCGCATCGCGGCCTGAGCCTCGGGGGGCGGCGCCACCAGGCGCCAGCCGCGGCTGTCCAGCGCAAGCAGGCCCTGTGCGCTGTCTGTGGAGAGCAGCAGCAGGGGTGCCTCGTCCGGGCCGCGGCCGCAACCCACGCGTAGGCTGGCCAGAGCCGCCTGCGGAACCCGCGCGATGAGGCGGCGCACGTCCAGGTGGACCAGCACCACGTCCGCGCCCTGCTGCGCCAGCAGCCAGGGCCGGCCGGGCACCAGCAGCGCCCGGCCCAGTGTCTGATCCAGGGGCATGCGGCGCAGGCCCAGATAGCCGGGGCTGGCCAGGCCTTCGCCCATGCGGTAGTCGTGCACCAAGCCGTCGAAGAGCGGCTCGGCGGCCGGGTCGTGGGAGATCTCCCAGATCTCGTGCAGGCCGGCGATCACGGCCAGCACGCTGCGCCGTTCGGGTGCCTGCATCAGCTGCAGCTCAGCACCGGCCTCGGCGACACGCCCCAGCCGGTCGCGCAGCGGCCAGCGCCGCAGGACCTGCTGGGTCCCGGCGGCCAGCAGCTGGAGCTCGTCCTGCGCGCCGCGCTGCAGCCGCAAGCCCGCGACCTCCAGCGCCGGCACGGGCGGAGGCGGCCGCTGCAGGGCACAGACCTGCGCGCGCGCCGGCGGCACCAGGCCGGCCAGCACGAGACACAGGGCCGAACCCAGCAGCCACCGCCGGCCCGGCCTGGCTTGCATCACTGAACCTCCTTCTCTTGTCGAGACAAGGCCGGCCCGCCCCGACCGCCCGACCCGGAGGGCGGGAGGCCAGTGACAGGCCGGCCGGCGGGACGCTCAGTAAACGTCGTGCTGGGTGTTGTAGATATTGAAGTGCCCGGTGGGCGTGATCAGGCGTGGGTCCTTGATGACGGCCTTGAGCTTGAGCGTCTTGTCGTCCACCACGACCAGGGCGCTTTCCTTGTTCTTGGCCGACCAGACCGCGAACCAGACCTCGTCACCGGCCTTGTTGAACTCGGGCTGCACCACGCGCTTGGCGCCGTCGTCCTTCAGGCCCGCCCATTCGGCAATGGGCAGCACGGTGTAGCCCTTTTCCAGGTTCCCGATATCGAACACCGCCACCGACTGCGAGGCCGCCGAGTCCGGGTTCAGAGGCGTGTCGGAGTACAGGTGCCGGCTCTTGGGATGGCTCTTGATGAAGAGCGCACCACCACCCGGGCCCTTGAGCTTGGCCACCTCGGTGAAGGCGTACTGCTTGTGCTTGACCGGATCGGTGCCGATCAGCGAGATGGTCTCGTCCCCCAGATGGCCGGTGGCCCAGACCGGACCGAACTTCGGGTGCACGAAGTTGGCACCACGGCCCGGATGCGGGATCTTGCCCACGTCGACCAGCTTGACCAGCTTGCCTTCCTTGGCGTCCACTGCGGCGATCTTGTTGCTCTGGTTGGCCGCCACCATGAAGTAGCGCTTGCTGCTGTCCCAGCCACCATCGTGCAGGAAGCGCGCGGTGCCGATGCTGGTGACCTTGAGGGCATCGAGATTGGAGTAGTCCACCATCAGCGTCTGGCCGGTTTCCTTGACGTTGACGACGAACTCCGGCTTGAAGTGCGAGGCCACGATGGAGGCGACGCGCGGCTCGGGGTGGTACTCCTGCGTGTCCACGGTGTTGCCGCGCGTGGAGACGATCTTCAGCGGCTCCAGCGTGTCGCCGTTCATGATGGTGTACTGCGGCGGCCAGTAGCTGCCAGCGATCGCGTACTTGTCCTCGAAGCCCTTGAACTTGGAGGTGTCCACCGAGCGCGCCTCCAGGCCCACGCGGATCTCGGCCACATTGTCGGGCTTCTCCATCCAGAGGTCGATCATATTGATCTTGGCATCGCGCCCGATCACGAAGAGATAGCGCCCCGAGGCCGAGGTGCGCGAGATGTGCACCGCGTAGCCGGTCTTGACGATATTGATGATCTTCTTGGTGTCGCCATCGATCAGCGCCACCTCGCCGCTGTCGCGCAGCGTGGTGGAGAAGATGTTGTCGATGTTGTAGTCATTCATCTTCCTCTTCGGCCGCTGCTGTGGCGGCACGATGAGCTTCCAGGTCTTCTTCATGTCGGCCATGCTGAATTCGGGCGGCTGCGGCGGCTCGTGCTGGATGTAGCGCGCCATCACGTCCACCTCCTGCTCGCTCATCTCGCCGCTGGTCTGCCAGTTGGGCATGCCGGCCGGCGAGCCATAGGCGATGAAGACCTTCAGATAGTCCGTGCCCTTGCCCAGGGTAATGTCGGGCGTCAGGGGCTTGCCGGTGGCGCCCTTGCGCAGCACGCCGTGGCAGCCGGCACAGCGCTCGAAATAGATCTTGCGCGCGGCATCGAACTCGGCCTGGCTCATGGGAGGCGCCTTGGGATTGCTGCTCTGGACCATGGGCACATCGGCCAGCGGTGAGGGCGCCGCGTGGTACTTCACGTCGCCCGGCGACACGTCCTTGCGGTCCTGGGCGGTGGCGCCCAGCGGCAGGGCCAGGGCCAGCAGAAAGGCCAGCGGGGTCAGGGTGGCAATCTTCATCGCGTTCTCCTTGAGGTTCTTGCATGAGGAACGCCGGCATGCTCCCGCCGCGCCCGGGCGGCGTCCTTGAAGCAGTTCAAGTTCCGCGCAAGCGGGCGCAAAGCTCCATAAACCCGAACTGGTTCAAGGCGGCGCGCGAACCGGGCGCGCATGCTGCAGGCATGAAAGAGCAGGAACCGAACGCCATGAAACACATGCACCGCAGCCCCCTCCCCTCGGCCACCATGCTGGCTGCCCTGACGCTGCTCGGCCTGCCAGCGCAGGCCCAGAGCGTCGCCGGCTACGAGACCCTGCCCCCGGTCGTGGTCTCGGCCACCCGCCACGCCATGGCGCTCCCGGATGCGCCGGCGGCCATCAGCGTCGTGACCGCGGCCCAGATCGAGCAGCGCGGCGCCGACAATGTGCTGGAAGCCCTGCGCGGGGAAACCGGCGTCAGCCTGTTCGGCCGCACCATCAGCGGGCGCAAGACCATCAGCCTGCGCGGCATGGATGCCCGCCACACCCTTTTCCTGGTGGACGGGCGCCGTATCGGGGCCAGCGACGGCGTGATAGGCCACAGCGACTTCCAGCTCGACTGGGTGGCCGTGGACGATATCGAGCGCATCGAAGTGCTGCGCGGCCCGCTGTCGGTGCTCTACGGCGCCGAGGCCATGGGCGGCGTGGTGCAGATCTTCACGCGCGCGCCCGCCCGCAGCCTGCAGGCCAGCATGCGGCTGGAAGGCTCGGTGGGCGACGACCCCAAGCGGGCCGGCGGGGACGGGCATCGCGCCGGGCTGCGGATCTCCGGCCCGCTGGCCGAGGGACTGGGCGCGACGCTCACGCTGGGCGAGACCCGCCGCAGCGCCGTGGGCTCCAGCGTGGACCCGCGCATCTCGGCCCTGGAGGGCCGCCGCAAGCAGGACGCCGCCCTGCGCCTGCAGTGGGCCCCCGGCGGCCAGCAGCGGCTCACGCTGGAGGCCCGCTCCGGCCACGAGGATCGCGACGCGATGATGCTGGAACGCAGCGGCAAGAAGCGCGTGTTCGAGTCGGACACCGACATCTCGCGCCAGCAGCTCGCGCTGGACTGGCAGGCCGACTGGGGTGGAGCCGCCGAGTGGCGCAGCACCGTGCGCGCCTACGAGAGCCGCATCTCGATGGACAACTCGCGCAGCCTGGGGGTCACGGCGCTCAACCCCAATGCCCTGCGCGATCGGGTGCTGGAACTGCAGGCCTCGGGCCGCAGGGCCGGCCAGTTGTTCACCGCTGGCGCCGAGGCGCGTGAGGAGCGCCTGCTCAATCAGGGTCTGCCGGGCGGGTCCGCCCAGGTCTCGCACCGCGCCCTCTTCATCCAGGACGAGATGGATTTCGGCCCAGCGCTGACGCTGACGGGCGGCCTGCGCCATGACGAGCACTCCCGCTTCGGCAGCCAGCTCAGCCCGCGCCTGTATGCGGTCTGGCATCCGGCCGCGCAGTGGACCCTCAAGGGCGGCTACAGCACCGGGTTCAAGCCACCGACGCTCAAGCAGATCACGCCAGGCTTCAGCGAAGACGAGGGGCCTTACACCTATGTCTCCAATCCGGCCCTGCGGCCCGAGCACAACCGCTCCGCCGAACTGGGTCTGGCCTGGGACCGACGCGATACCGGCCTGCAGCTGATGCTCTTCGAGAACCGGGTGGACGACCTGATCCTGGCCACACTGACGGGCAGCGCCGGCCTGCGCCAGACCCTGCGCTTCGAGAACGTGGAGCATGCCCGCATGCACGGCCTTGAGCTGGGCCTGCGCCAGGCGCTGCCGGCGGGGCTGGAGGCCCAGCTGAGCTACCAGTACCTGGAAGCCCGCGATGAGCATGGCCAGCGCCTCGAGAAGCGTCCGCGCCACAGCCTGGGCGCCAGGCTGGACTGGCAGCACGGATCCTGGCGCGCCCAGTTGCGTGCAGACTGCATGGCAGGCATGGTGCTGGCGTCAGATGTGGCTAACCGGCCGCCCCAGCCCGTGCCCTCCGTCGTGCTGGCGGGCTTTAGCGTCAGTTACGCATTGAGCAAGCAGCTGGATCTTGACTTCGGTGCGAGCAATCTGGGCAATCTGGACCTGGCCCAGCAATCGGTCCTCTACACCTGGAATGAAGCACCCCGGACCTGGAGACTTGGCATTCGAGGACGAATTTGACGCAGCGAATACTTGGCAGATTAGGTGCAAGTCGTATCAAGGTGTGCCGTCCAGAGCAGCAAACGGCCCCTGCCCTGCGTGGTCAGCCCTGTCCGAAGGCACGAAGCTTCCGCTGCGCACATCGAAGACATTTACCTGCCCGTCCTCGATGATGTAGTGCCAGCCGTGCAGGCTGAGCTCGCCGCGTTCAACGCGGGCGCGCACCATGGGATACTCCATCAGCCGCTCCAGTTGCAGCAGCACGGATCGCTCTTCGGTGCGTCGCAAGACTTCCGGCCCGGGCTCAAGCGGCAGCATGGCCTCCCGGCCCAGATCCAGCCAGGCTCGCAGATTGAGGGCTTCCTCAGGCGTCTCGCCATAGAGCGCGCGGATGCCGCCGCAATGGCTGTGGCCGCAGACGATGATGTGCTTCACCTCCAGCGACAGCACGGCGAACTCGATGGCTGCGGCCGTGCCGTGATGGCCAACCCAACGCCGGTCGGCAGCACGCCGCACCTGCACCACGCCGGCAACGTCATGCCGCTCGCACAGCACACCGTCATAGGGCGGCACAAAGGCCGCCACATTGCGCACCAGGAAGAGCTCGCCCGGCCCGGCGCCGGTCAGCAGATAGGGCACCACCCGCGAGTCGGAGCAGCCGATGAACAGGGTCGTCGGATGCTGGCCGTCCTCCACCAGCGCCCGGAAGCGGGCCTGGTACTGCGGGAAGTACTCGGTATTGAAGCGGCGCAGCCGCTCCAGCAGGTCGTCGGCAGGCATGGTGGCGTCGCCGCGACTTACTGCAACAGGGGCGAGTCGGCCGCGTCCAGCTCGACGCCCTCGAGGCTGGCCTCGGCGGCCAGGCGCTGCAGCAACTGCCGCAGTGCGGTCACGTAGAACTGCTGCTTGAGCGTCTGGGCAATGGCGCCTCGAACGCGCTCGTAGGGCTGGACCTGACCGGGTTCGCGTGCCTCCACGCGCACGATATGGAAGCCGAAGCGGGTGCAGATCAGGCGCGGCAGCACCCCGACATGCGCCTGCCCCTCATCCTGGCCGAACAGGGCCGCGCCGAACTCGGGGGCGCAGTCGCCGCGCTGCAGCCAGCCCAGATCGCCACCCTGGGCGCCGCTGGGGCAGTTGCTGAACTCGCGCGCCGCGTCGGCAAAGGCCGCCGCGTCGCCGCAGCGCAGGCCGACCAGCAGATGCTCGCCGCGCTTGCGCAGTGCCTCCACATCCACCCCGGCGGTGACGGCCAGCAGCAGATGGCGGGCGTGCACGCGCTCCCCCTGGGCGAAGCGTGCGCCATGGGCCGCATGAAAGCGCTGGCACGCTGCCTCGTCGGGCTCCTGCTGCGCCAGCTCACGCGCCAGCAGCAGCTCGATGGCGTCCGAGGCTGCGGCGCTGGGCACCCCGTCCAGGGCCGGCCTGTCGCCAGCCTCCAGCAGGCCCGCCTGCTGGGCCGCCTGCCGCAGCAGCTCGGTGTAGGCGCGCTGGCGCAGGGACTCGGGATCGGGCGACTCGCCCGCGCCGTGCAGGGGTACGCCGTTCACCCGGGCGACCGGCGCGATCCGGTCCGTCGCCAGGACCTCGGCCGTGCCATCGGCCAGGCCGGCACTCCCGCCGCCGCAGGTGCAGGCGCCGCCGCCACATCCTTGTTGACTCATGATGGTCTCCTCAGCGTTGCGGGGTGGTGTGTCCGGGCGGCAGCGACATGCGCCGGCTGCGCACCAGCTGGTAGGGGCGCAGCAGATAGGCCAGGGTGCCGAAACCGCTCCAGACATGGACCAGCCGCGTGAAGGGGAAGATCAGGAAGACCGTCATGCCCAGAAACATATGCAGCTTGAAGACCCAGGAGGCCTCGGCCAGCAGCTCCACCGCGCCGCCGCGGAAGCTGACGATGCGCTGGGCCCATTCGGCCAGCTTCATCATCATGCCGCCGTCCAGGTGCTGGGCCGACAGCGGGATGGTCGCCAGGCCGAGCAGCAGCTGCACCCACAGCAGCAGCAGCAGCAGGATGTCGCTGGTCTTGCTGTTGCGGCGGATGCGCTCGTCGCCAAGGCGGCGGTGCAGCAGGATGCTGATGCCGATGAAGCCCAGCAGGCCCGCCACGCCACCGCTGACCATGGCCATCAGCTGCTTGTGGCCGGCGCTGATGAAGGGCTCATAGATGAAGTGCGGCGTCAGCATGCCCACGGTGTGCCCCACGAAGAGAAAGAGCACGCCGATATGGAAGAGATTGCTGCCCCAGCGCAGGCTGCCCGCGCGCAGCAGCTGCGAGGAGTCGCTCTTCCAGCTGTACTGGTCGCGGTCGAAGCGCAGCAGGCTGCCCAGCAGGAAGACGCTCAGGCAGACGTAGGGATAGACGCCGAAAAGGGCGAAGTCGAGCGATGCGGCATTCATGGACGGACTCCTTGACTGGCCGGGTTCTTCTTGACGATGTGGATGGGCTGGGCCTGGCCCGGACGGTTCTGCCCCTGGCTGCTGCAACCGTCGAAAGCCGCCGGTTCCACCCAGCTTTCATCCAGCGATTCCTCCGCTGCGGCGGGCGCGGTCGGGGCCTGGGGCCGCTCGCCCGCCAGCTCCAGCACCGCCGCCAGGGCCGCGGCATAGGCCGACTGCTCGCGCTTGAGCAGGGCCGCATGGATGTTGTTGAGGATGTGGGCCATCTCGGCGAGGAAGCTCCGCGCCGTGGCCTCGGGCTGGGTGGAGGCGAACTCCAGCACGGCCGGCAGATAGTCGGGCAGCTCGCTGGCCTCGAAGAAGAGGCCGGCCTGCTCGTAGGTGCGGGCCAGATCCACCAGGGCCGGGCCGCGCTCGCGCGAATCGCCGTGCACATGCTCGAACAGGTGCAGGCTGGTGGCGCGGCCGCGGTCGAAGGTCTCGACATAGCGGGCCTGCACCTCATAGCGGTCACCACGCGCCAGTTGCAGCACCAGGCCCTCGATCTCGGCCAGGCTGGCGGAGGACAGGCTGCCCTGCTCGCGCAGCAGGGTCAGCAGCGCGGGCAGCGCCGCCAGCAGCTCCTCGCCGGGATAGTCCAGCAGGCGCGCCAGCACGCGGCAGCTCAGCGCGAAGGGGGATAGCGGTTTGCGCTCTTCTTGCATCATGCGCTCCTCACACCGTGGTCTTGATCGGAATGGTCCGGCGCTGCTTGCCACCGAACAGGCTGGTTTCGCTCTGCCCCTCGGAGCAGCCGTTGCCGAAGCTGAAACCGCAGCCGCCGCGCAGGTCGTAGGCGTTCTCGGCGTACTCGCGGTGCGTGGTCGGGATGACGAAGCGGTCCTCGTAGTTGGCGATGGCCATGGTCTGGTACATGTCTTCCACCTGGTGGCGGCTGAGCTTCACCTGCTCCAGGGCCGCCAGGTTCTCCACGCCGTCCACATGTTTGCCGCGCTGGTAGGCGCGCATGGCCAGCATGCGCTCCAGGGCCTGCTCGACGGGCGCGACGTCGCCGGCCGTCAGCAGGTTCGCCAGGTACTGCACCGGGATGCGCAGCTGCTTGACGTCCGGGATCTCGCCGTTCACCCCGACCTGGCCCGCATGCGCCGCGGCGCTGATGGGCGAGAGCGGTGGCACATACCAGACCATGGGCAGGGTGCGGTACTCGGGGTGCAGGGGCAGGGCCACCTTCCAGTCCACCGCCATCTTGTAGACCGGGCTCTTGCGGGCGGACTCCAGCCAGGCCTCCGGCACGCCGTCGCGGCGCGCCTGCTCGATCACCGCCGGATCGTTCGGATCCAGGAAGATGTCGAGCTGGGCCGGGTAGAGGTCCTTGTCGTCCTTGACGCTGGCCGCGGCCTCGATGCGGTCGGCGTCGTAGAGCAGAACGCCCAGATAGCGGATGCGACCCACGCAGGTCTCGGAGCAGACGGTGGGCTGGCCGGCCTCAATGCGCGGGTAGCAGAAGATGCACTTCTCGGCCTTGCCGCTCTGCCAGTTGTAGTAGATCTTTTTGTAGGGGCAGCCCGACACGCACATGCGCCAGCCGCGGCACTTGTCCTGGTCGATCAGCACGATGCCGTCCTCCTCGCGCTTGTAGATCGAGCCCGAGGGGCAGCTCGCGACGCAGGCCGGATTCAGGCAGTGCTCGCACAGCCTGGGCAGGTACATCATGAAGGTGTTCTCGAACTGGCCGTAGATGTCCTTCTGCACATCATCGAAGTTCTTGTCCTTGGAGCGCTTGACGAACTCGCCCCCCAGGATCTCCTCCCAGTTCGGGCCCCATTCGATCTTCTCCATGCGCTGGCCGGTGATCAGGCTGCGCGGCCGCGCAGTGGGCGCCGCCTTGCTCTTGGGCGCCGACTGCAGGTGGTCGTAGTCGAAGGTGAAGGGCTCGTAGTAGTCGTCGATCTGCGGCAGGTGCGGATTGGCGAAGACCCGCATCAGCAGCTTCCACTTGCCGCCCTGGCGCGGCTCGATGCGGCCGTCGGGCAGGCGGTGCCAGCCCCCATGCCACTTCTCCTGGTTCTCCCATTCCTTGGGATAGCCGATGCCGGGCTTGCTCTCCACATTGTTGAACCAGGCGTACTCGACGCCGGGGCGGTTGGTCCAGACGTTCTTGCAGGTGACCGAGCAGGTGTGGCAGCCGATGCACTTGTCCAGGTTCAGAACCATGCCGATTTGCGCGCGTACTTTCATGCCGACACCTCCGTGCTTTCCTCATCCATCCAATCGACCTTGGCCATCTTGCGCACCAGCACGAACTCGTCGCGGTTGGTGCCTATGGTTCCGTAGTAGTTGAAGCCGTAGCTCAGCTGGGCGTAGCCGCCGATCATGTGCGTGGGCTTGGTGACGATGCGGGTCACCGAGTTGTGGATGCCGCCCCGCGTGCCGGTGATCTCGGAGCCCGGCGTGTTGATGATCTTCTCCTGCGAGTGGTACATCATGGTCATGCCTGGCTTCACCCGCTGCGAGACCACGGCCCGTGCCGCGATCGCGCCATTGGCGTTGTAGAGCTCGATCCAGTCGTTGTCCTCGATACCGGCCTCGCGGGCGTCCTGTTCCGACAGCCAGACCACCGAGCCGCCGCGGTTGAGCGTCAGCATCAGCAGGTTGTCGCTGTAGGTACTGTGGATGCCCCACTTCTGGTGCGGCGTGATGAAGTTCAGCGCCACGGCCTTGTGGCCGTTGGGCTTGAGGTTCTCCACCTCGGCGATCGTCTTCAGGTCCACCGGCGGCCGGTAGCTGGTGAAGCCCTCGCCGAAGGCCTGCATCCAGGGGTGATCCTGGTAGAACTGCTGGCGGCCGGTGAGGGTGCGCCATGGGATCAGTTCATGCACATTGGTGTAGCCGGCGTTGTAGGAGACCTTCTCGCTCTCCAGGCCCGACCAGGTGGGCGAGCTGATGATCTTGCGAGGCTGCGCCTGGATGTCGCGGAAGCGGATCTTCTCGTCCTCGCGATGCAGGGCCAGGTGGGCATGCTCGCGGCCGGTCTGCTTGCTGAGAGCATCCCAGGCCTTGACCGCCACATGGCCGTTGGTCTCGGGCGCCAGCTGCAGCACCACCTCGGTGGCGTCGATATCGCTCTCGATCTTCGGCATGCCCTGCGTCACGCCCGCTTCGCGGACGCGGCCGTTCAGATCACCGAGCTGCTCGACCTCGGTCTTGGTGTCCCAGCCTATGCCCTTGCCGCCATTGCCCAGCTTGTTCAGCAGCGGACCCAGGGCGGTGAAGCGCTTGTAGAGGTTCGGGTAGTCGCGCTCGACCACGGCCATCTGCGGCGCGGTCTTGCCTGGGATCAGCTCGCACTCGCCCTTCTTCCATTCCTTGACGCCAAAGGGCTGGGCCAGCTCGGCCGGGCTGTCGTGCATCAGCGGGCTCAGCACCAGCTCCTTCTCGACACCCAGATGCCCCACGCAGAGCTCGCTGAAGCTCTTGGCGAAACCCTTGTAGATCTCCCAGTCGCTCCTGGCCTGCCAGGCGGGATCCACCGCCGTGGAGAGCGGATGGATGAAGGGATGCATATCGCTGGTGTTGAGGTCGTTCTTCTCATACCAGGTGGCTGTGGGCAGCACGATGTCCGAGTACAGGCAGGTCGTGCTCATGCGGAAGTCCAGCGTGACCAGCAGGTCCAGCTTGCCTTCCGGCGCCTTGGCATGCCACTCCACCTCCTGTGGCTTGGCATCGTTGGGGCCGAGGTCCTTGCCCTGCACGCCGTGGGTGGTGCCCAGCAGGTGCTTGAGGAAGTACTCATGGCCCTTGCCCGAGGAGCCCAGGATGTTGGAGCGCCAGACGAACATATTGCGAGGCCAGTTGCCCGGATGGTCCGGGTCCTCGCAGCTCATGCGCAGCGAGCCGTCTTTCAGGCCCTTGACCGCAAAGTCCTTGGCATCCACGCCGGCCGCCTGGGCCTGCTTGACCAGGGTGATGGGATTGGTCTGGAGCTGGGGAGCGCTGGGCAGCCAGCCCATGCGCTCGGCGCGCACGTTGTAGTCGATCAGGCTGCCGCCGAACTTCTTCTTGTCGGCCAGTGGCGAGAGCACCTCGGACACGTCCAGCTTCTCGTAGCGCCACTGGTCGGTGTGGGCGTAGAAGAAGCTCGTCGAGTTCATCTGGCGCGGCGGGCGTATCCAGTCCAGCGCGAAGGCCAGCGCCGTCCAGCCGGTCTGCGGGCGCAGCTTCTCCTGGCCCACGTAGTGCGCCCAGCCGCCGCCGCTCTGGCCTATGCAGCCGCACATCATCAGCAGGTTGATGATGCCGCGGTAGTTCATGTCGCAGTGGTACCAGTGATTCATGGCCGCGCCGATGATCACCATGGACTTGCCGCGGGTCTTGTCGGCGTTGTCGGCGAACTGGCGGGCCACGGTGGCGATCTGCTCGCGCGGCACGCCGGTGATGTGCTCGGCCCAGGCCGGGGTGTAGGGCTTGTTCTCGTCGTAGCTGGCGGGCGAGTCATCGCCTAGGCCGCGATCCACGCCGTACTGAGCCACCTGCAGGTCGAAGACCGTGGCCACCAGCACCTCCTCGGCGTCCTCGTGCTTGCCCAGCTTGAGGCGCACGGCCGGCACGCGGCGCAGGATCACGTCCTGCTGCTTGTTGGCCGTGAAGTGCGGCGTCTCCACACCGCCGAAGTAGGGGAAACCGACCTCGACCAACTCGTGCGCCTGCGCCTCGCCCTCCAGCGCGCTGAGCCTGAGCTTCACATCGGATCCGGCATTGGCTTCCTTGCTCTCCAGGTTCCACTTGCCCTCGTCCTCGCGGCCGTTCGGGCCCCAGCGGAAGCCGATGGATCCGTTGGGCACCACGACCTTGCCCTGGGCGTCGAAGGCCAGGGTCTTCCACTCGGGGTTGTTGGCCTGGTGCAGCTTGGCACCGAACTCGCTGGCGCGCAGATAGTGGTCGGGCACCAGGATCTCGCGGCCATCGGCGCCGGTCTGCTTCTTCAGCCGCACGATCATGGGCAGATCGGTGTAGCGGCGCGCATAGTCATCGAAGTAGGCCGAGCGCCCTGCCCCGCCATCCTTGAAGAAGAACTCCTTCAGCACCACATGGCCCATGGCCATGGCCAGGGCGGCATCCGTGCCCTGCTTGGGGTGCAGCCAGAGGTCGGCCAGCTTGGAGATCTCGGCGTAGTCCGGCGTGATCGCCACCGTCTTGGCGCCCTTGTAGCGCACCTCGGTGAAGAAGTGGGCATCCGGCGTGCGCGTCTGCGGCACGTTGGAACCCCAGGCGATGATGAAGGTCGAGTTGTACCAGTCGGCGCTCTCGGGCACGTCGGTCTGCTCGCCCCAGATCATCGGGCTGGCCGGCGGCAGGTCGCAGTACCAGTCGTAGAAGCTCATGCAGACGCCGCCCAGCAGGCTCAGGTAGCGGCTGCCGGCAGCGTAGGAAATCATCGACATGGCCGGGATCGGCGAGAAGCCGATCACGCGGTCGGGGCCGTGCTTCTTGATGGTGTAGATATTGGCCGAGGCGATGATCTCGTTGACCTCGTCCCAGCTCGATCGCACGAAGCCGCCCAGGCCTCGGTCCTTCTGCCATTCGCGGCGCGCTTCCGTGTTCTCGACGATATTGGCCCAGGCATCGACCGGTGTTTTGGCCACGGCGCGGGCGGCACGCCAGTGCTTGAGCAGGGAGCCGCGCACCATCGGGTACTTCACCCGGTTGGCGCTGTAGAGGTACCAGCTGTAGGACGCCCCGCGGGCACAGCCGCGCGGCTCATGGTTGGGCAGGTCCGGGCGGGTGCGCGGGTAGTCGGTCTGCTGGGTTTCCCAGGTGACGATGCCGCCCTTGACGTAGATCTTCCACGAGCAGGACCCGGTGCAGTTGGTGCCGTGGGTGGAGCGCACGATCTTGTCGTGCGACCAGCGGTTGCGGTAGGCGTCTTCCCAGGTGCGATCCTCCGCCGTGCTGCGGCCGTGGCCGCTGGCGAAGTCTTCCTTGGGTTGAGCGAAGTAGCTCAGTCGGTCGAGAAAATGACTCATGGTGGGTCCTCGAGGTATCGGGTTCAGGGGTTCTTGATCTCGGCGCCGCGGCGCAGATAGAACCACCAGTTCAGGACAAGGCAGACGGCGTAGAACACGGCGAAGCCATAGAAGGCGGTCTGGGGCGTGCCGGCCTTGACCTGCTGGCCGATCAGCACCGGGGCGATGAAGGCGCCGTAGGCGGCCACGGCCGAGGTCCAGCCCAGCACCGGGCCGGCCTGTTGACGGTCGAAGATCACGCCCACGCTGCGGAAGGTGGAGCCGTTGCCCACGCCGCTGGCGGCGAAGAGCAGCACCATCAGCGCCATGAAGGTCGGGAAATGCTGCTCCGGCGTGGCCGAGCCATAGGCCTGCATCAGCACATGGCCCACGGCGGCCGAGGCCACGACCATCACGGCCGAGATGATCTGGGTGACGATGGAGCCGCCCACCTTGTCCGAGATCCAGCCGCCTATGGGCCGCACGGCGGCACCGACGAAGGGGCCGATCCAGGCCCAGGTCAGGGCCGAGGGGGCGTTGGGGTTCTTCAGCGTGTGCTGCAGCACGCCATTCGCGTCCGGCACGTGCTGGAAGCCGAAGATCACCGTGATCGCCAGCGGCAGGGCCATCGAGAAGCCGATGAAGCTGCCGAAGGTCACCACATAGAGCGCGGTCATGCTCCAGGTGTGCTTGTTGGAGAAGATGGCGAACTGCTTGGCCACGTTCTCGCGCATCTCACCGAAGGCGGCCAGGCGCATCACGGCCAGGGCCGCGATGATGTCCAGCGGGATCGCCACCCACATATTCAGCAGACCCAGGCCGGTGGGCGCCGGCAGGTAGATGTAGAGCATCCCGATGGAGGGGATGAAGGCCAGCGAGTAGAGATAGGTGATCTTGAGGAAGGCCGTGATCGGCGAGCCGGCCTTGGGCGTGACCGACTTCAGGTTGTTCATGCCGAACCAGCACAGGAGGGACAGCGGCACCAGGGACAGCACCCAGGCGAAGCCGGCGTTCTGTATCCAGGTGGGGGTGCCTGCCTTGATCTTGCCGAAGATCCAGCCGCTGTCCTTGACCAGCACCATGGGCTCGCCGCCCAGGCCCAGCCAGCCAAACAGGCTGACCGTCATCACCAGCGGAATCACGATCTGCATGGTGGTGACGCCGAAGTTGCCCAGGCCGGCGTTCAGACCCAGGGCCGTGCCCTGCAGGCGCTTGGGGAAGAAGGTGCTGATGTTCGACATCGACGACGCGAAGTTGCCGCCGCCCACGCCGGACCACAGCGCCATCAGCTGGAAGACCCACAAGGGCCATTCCGGATGCTGCAGCGCCACGCCGGTCCCCACGGCCGGCGCCAGCAGCATGGCCGTGGTCAGGAAGATGGTGTTGCGGCCGCCGGCCATGCGGATCAGGAAGCTGGCCGGGATGCGCATGGTGGCGCCCGAGATGCCGGCAATGGCGGTCAGCGTGAAGAGCTCGGCCTGGCTGAACGGAAAGCCCAGGTTCAGCATCTGCACGGTGATGATGCCCCACATGCCCCAGACGGCGAAGCCGCACAGCAGGGCCGGGATCGAGAGCCAGAGATTTCGGTAGGCAATGCGCTTGCCGGTGCTGGCCCAGAACTGCTCGTCCTCGGGACGCCAGTCCGTGATGTCGGCGCCCTGCCGCGTGGCGGCGTGCAGTCCGACCGGGGTGCATGTCGTGTTCATCGATTGACTCCTTCAGCGGGCGGCCTGGCGCGCGATGGGCGAGGCCGGTGCGTTGCTGCCCATCAGCTCGGTCTTGCGCACCTCGGTCCAGTACATCCAGATCAGCGAGACCCAGACCACGCCGTACATCAGCATGAAGGCGCTGGAACGGATGCCGGTCAGGTCCATCAGCGCGCCGAACATGATTGGCAGCACAAAGCCGCCCAGGCCGCCGGCCAGGCCCACGATGCCGCTGATGGCGCCGATGTTCTGGCCGTAGTCGTCGCTGATGTACTTGAAGACGCTGGCCTTGCCGAAGGCGAAGGCCACGCCCAACACGGCCAGCAAGGTGGTGAAGGCATAGACGTCCAGACCGATGTGGAAGGTCCGGGCGCCGTTGACCGTCTGCACCGTGAAATCGGTCTGCGGATAGGAGAGGATGAACAGGCAGATCCAGCTCACCCACATCACCCACCAGGTGACGCTGTGCGCACCGTACTTGTCCGAGAGCCAGCCGCCGATGGCGCGCAGCACACCGCCGGGCAGGGAGAAGCAGGCGGCCAGCAGGGCGGCCACGCGGATGTCCAGGCCGTACTCGCCCACGTAGTACTGCACCATCCACAGGGAGAGGGCCACGTAGCCGCCGAACACGATGCTGTAGTACTGGCAGTACTTGAGCACCTTGGGATCCTTGAGCGCCTTGAGCTGCTCGGCGAAGCTTGCCTTGCTGGCCACCACATGGCGCTCGTCATGCGCGCTGAACAGCCAGAACAGGATGGCCGTGCCAAGCAGGATGGCCGCGTAGACCTGGGGCACCATCACCCAGCCGAAGGCCACGACGAGGGCCGGGGCTACAAACTTGTTGACCGCCGCGCCCGAGTTGCCGGCGCCGAACACGCCCATCGCGAAACCCTGCCGGTTCTTCGGGAACCAGCGCGCCACGTAGGGCGTGCCCACCGAGAAAGAGCCACCCGCCAGGCCGACGAAGAGGCCGATGGTGAGGAACTGCCAGTAGGCCGTGGCATAGCTCATCAGCCAGATAGGGATCACGCAGCAGAGCATCAGCGTGAAGAACACGATGCGGCCGCCGAAGCGGTCGGTCCAGATACCGAGCGGCACGCGGATCAGCGAGCCGGTCAGCACTGGCATCGCGGTCAGCAGGCCGAACTCGGTGGCGTTCAGGCCCAGCTGCTTCTTGATCGGAATGCCGATGACGCCGAACATCATCCAGACCATGAAGCACACCGTGAAGGCCAAGGTGCTGACGATCAGGACGGACAAGGACCGGCCGCTGGCGGGCTGCGAGGCACTCGAACTGGAGGACATGGCTTGCGCTCCCAGGCTGCTTGTGAACTTGCAGTCACTGTAGGAAGCGCCGGACGCGCTGTGCATCCACCAAGGGTCGATGCCCGCCGCGCAGAAGGACTAGGCCGCCACAGGCGGTGGTAGTTCTGAAGGAGTAGCGCCACGCCCCGCTGTGGCGCGCTTGCGGCAGATCAAGCCGGCAGACCCAGGCCCGGTGCAACGATGGCAGGGCCGCCGCAAGTATCGGGTCAGGCGGCGGACCGGGGGTTGCCCAGTCCGCGCTCACTGCCCCACACCGCCACCTGCACGCGGGAGCTCAGCTTCAGCTTGCGCAGGATGTGCTGCACATGGATCTTGACCGTGCTCTCGGCAATGCTGAGCGCGCGCGCGATCTCCTTGTTGCTGGCGCCCAGGGTCAGCTCCCGCAGGATCTCCAGCTCGCGCGGGGACAGCAAGGCCAGCTCCGCATCGGGTGCCGCTTCGGCGGCCTCGACGGGCCCGGCCGGAGCCGCCCCGCCGGCGGGGCCGCGCAGCACATTGAGCAGCTTGTGGCTCATCTCGGGGCTGATCACCGACTCGCCCCGCATCGTGCGTATCAGCGCCGCTGCCAGCTCGTCGCCGTCGGCGGTCTTGAGCAGATAGCCCTGGGCCCCGTGCCGCAGAGCCGCGGCCAGATCCTGCTCGTCCTCGCTGACCGTCAGCATCAGCACGCGCAGCTCGGGCAGCTCCTGCCTCAGCGTGGGCAGCAGGGCAATGCCGCTGACGCCGGGCATATGGTTGTCCAGCAGTATCAGATCGGGTTTCAGGCCGTGGGCCAGCCGTATCGCCTCACTGGCGTCGGCGGCGTCGCCCACCACCTCCACGGCGGGCTCCTGCTTCAGCAGCGCAATCAGGCCGCGCCGAAACAACGTGTGGTCATCAACCACCAGCACGCGTATGCACAGGGGCAGGCTCATGCGCTCACTTCCTCCTTGTCAAGCGCCGTCGGGGCGGCCGGCATCAGGTCCTGGCGTGGCAGTGTCAGCACCAGGCGGGTACCGCCCTCGGACGGCCGCTCGATATCCAGGCGCGCCGATATGCGCGCAGCACGCTCGCGCATGATCTGCAGGCCCACCTGGGCGCCGGGCTCCGCCTCGGCCGCGACCACCGGCATGCCCCGGCCGTTGTCCTGGACCTCGAAGCGCCAGTGCGGGGCCTGGTCCACACGCAGGCTCACATGGTCGGCCTGAGCATGCTTGCGCACATTGGACAGCGCTTCCTGCAGGATGTGCAGGACCTGGACCTGCTGATCCGGCAGCAGCGGCAGACCGGTGCCGCGCAACTGCAAATGGGTGGTGACGCCGCTCTGGTGCTCAAACTTGGCCAGCATGGTGCGGATCGCATGCTCGATGTCCTCATGCCCCGGCCGGGTCCGGAAATGCACCAACAGCTCGCGCACATTGGCATAGCACTCACGCACGCCGGTATCGATCTCGGCCAGGCTGCGCATCAGCTCCTGCTCATCCCGGCGCTGAACGGCGCCATGCAGCAGCTGCACATGGATCTTCAGAAAGGCCAGCACCTGGGCGATGGAATCGTGAAGCTCCTGCGCCAGCAGATTGCGCTCCTCCGAGACCGCCATCTCGCGGTCGCGCGCCGCCAGGCGCAGATTGTCCACCTGGGTGGCGAACTGGCCGACCAGCGCCTCCAGCAGCTGGCGCTCCTGCTCGCCCAGACGCTGCTCGCCATAGTGGAACAGCTCCACTTCGCCGATCGCGCCGGTGCCGCTACGCATGGGCAGCGAGACCACGGTCTGGTAGCCCGCTGCGGCGCAGTGCCCCAGGCTGGCCAGCCCTTCGCGCAGGATGGGGATGACGCGAGCCCCCTCCGGCGTCGGCGCCGCGCCGCAGGCACAGCTGCCGTGCTCCAGGCACTGCTCGGACTCGACCATGGCCTGCGGCAGGCAGGTCTGGGCCAGCATGATCCAACGTGCACCGCCCTGGGCCGACAGGCGCACCGCGCAGGCGTCGGCCCGGGCGATCCTGGCAATGCACTCGGCAAAGGTCTGGCCCAGCGCCTCAAGCCCGCCTTCGGTCTGATGCCCCAGCTGCGCCACCTCGTACAGAGCCTGCAGCTGTTCGTTCTGCCGGGCCAGGTGCGCCGTCTTCTCCTTGACCTTGCCTTCCAGCCCCTCGTAAGCCTGTTGCAGGGCCTGGGCCATGCGGTTGAAGCCCCGCGCCAACTCCCGGAACTCTTCGACAGAAGCAGACTCATCCACGCGGGCTCCGAGCTGACCGGCGGCGGCGCGCTGCAAGCCTTCACGTAGGCGCTGCAATGGCTGGACGATCCAGACATAAGTGCCTGACACAAAGACGACGGAGGCTGCGACCACCAGCACCACCAACCCCAGGCAGAGTCCGCCCAGGATGGAGGTTCGGGCTGCGATCGTATGCTCGATGGCGCCTACCAAGCCATCAATGCGCGCAACGAAAACGTCGGCGTGCTGACGCATCACCGCCGGAGACAGGTCTTCGGACAAGGCTGTCTTGAGCACAGGCCACTGCCGCTCGATCTCTTCGAGACGTTCACGACAGTCCTGGGTATCCGGCACAAAGAGAGGTCGTTGAGGATCCCCGCTGCGCAAACGGGCCAGCATCTGCTCAAAATCACGGAAATCGCTCGCAAGACTGCTTGCGTCGCCGGCAGCCTGGGCAAGTGTCATGCGGTAGCTCAGCATGCGCATGCGCCCTGCCTCATTGATAGCGCCGGCCCCGCCCTCTAGCTGCCACGACACCCAGACGGTGAACGCGATCGAGGCGAGAGCAATCACCAAGAAGCTGGTCTGGATGAGCGCTAACTTGCCTACTAGGCTGCGAGTGCGATGAAACATGGTCACAAGACCATAGTTCCAGCACACGAGCAGATGCTTGACGAATATCAAGCCAGCCGCACGTCCACCTTCTGCAAGCGCATTCAGTTTGAATCTCTGCACCCGCTGTTTCGATAGCCCTGCAACGTGCTCAGGTGCCACGGCTTCAGGTCCACTCCTCAGCCAACTCTCAACTGCCCCTCCGCGCAAGTGTGTCAGCGTTCAAACTCTGGGCCTACTGCCCCTGGTCTTGCCCCTTGCTGACGATGCCCACTGACGCCGGGGCCGAGCTACCTGGCGCGTTTACCTCCGCAGTAGCGTCGATGCCCCAGGACATCCAGTCACTACCGAATAGCTCACTTGGATGGGAGGTGGCAATGCTGCCGTTGCCACATCGCATATCGTCGGCACGACAGTACAAGTCACAGCCCCAACAGACTCTTTCGGGCTTAGGTGGTGTCATCGGAAAACGCTTGCTCATACGCGCCAGCATGAAACAAGCCACGCGAATCGGGTCTGAGCCTGCTCAAATGCAACAAGTTCGACTGGATCCATACGTGCATAGAACCGGCTGCCAGTTCATCGCACTCCCTTGGCCTGCGGCCACGCATCAGCATCAATCTGGCACCGGCACCCGACCCAAGGTCTGATGGAGTCATGGCTACAAAATCTTGGCGCCAATCTTTATCCCGCATCAGGCGACGATGCAATCGCCTCCCTGGAGGGCCTGGAGGTACGCGAGTCCTCATGGGCCGAAAGGGAAGACACCTGCAGCGAGCCCTATCGCGTAGACGGTCTGGTTCCTCAAACCAGGTGAACGCGCTGGGTTGACGGCTCCTGTGCTCGCCTCAGTCAGAAGTCAGGGGAGCTACTTGACCTCCGCGTCTCGGTCGCCGCTCCACAGCTGGCGCAGCCAGCACGCCACACTGCGCCACCCTCGCTCTCACAGCGCGTCCTCAAGGTATTCGCGGACAAAAGCAGGGCGCCGAGTGACTCCACCAGAGCCAATCTCTTCGCACCGGGCGCCGATGCATGAAGTGCATCCAAATGCTGGCGCTCCGCCTATCCTGCACTCAACCATGAACCAAGGTATGGGCGAGAAATCGCGCTTTCAGCTTGCTGAATTTCTCCAGAATTCAGCAACTCGAATCGCGATTTCCTAGACAAATACTAGTAGCAGAGCCGTCCCTGCTTCGAGCCGCTGCACACCAAGTGCAACGGACTGCAAGACAGGTGCAAGAGAACTGCAAAAGGATGCAAACCCATGCAAAGCCGACACCAAGCCTGGAAGATCCGCAGGCGGGTCTTCCACAGGTTTTGCCGACGCGCTGGACGTCTTTGAAGCCATGGCCTCGCTGCTGCCCACCAGCCCTCCTGGACGTTTGAACCGAAAGGCACTCGCCTTCGACGACGAGATCGAGCGCCTGCGCACGAACGGCTACACCCTCGGCGCAATCCGCCAGGCGCTCGCAGACGCTGGCATCCATGTCAGCCTCGCAACCGTGTCGCGAGAGCTGAACCGGATCGCGCGTCGCCGCCAGCTTGTGGCTCGACCCGACATGCGGGCAGCTCAAACGCCATCTGCGGCGGTCCATAAAGGGCACACCGCCCCGCCAGGATCACCCGCGCGAACTGCCGCTGCTGCCCCCTCGCTGAACTCAACAGCTCGCAGCTCTGGCAAGGCGCTCGCGGACGCCTACATGAGCAGGCTGGAGACCAACCCCTTCATCCGCGCCAAGGAGTGCCCCATGAAGATCGCCGTCATCAGCTTCTCCGGCAACGTCGGGAAGTCCACCATCGCCCGCCACCTGCTGCTGCCTCGCATGCCACAGGCCGAGCTGCTCAACGTCGAGAGCCTGAATGCCGACGAAGACAGCAATCGTGCCATCCGTGGCAGCCGCTTCGGTGAACTTCATGAGTACCTCCAGACCATTGACCATGCGGTGGTGGACATCGGTGCCAGCAATGTCGAAGACCTGCTGGCCCTGATGCGCCGCTACCGCGGCAGCCACGAGAACTTCGACGCCTTTGTCATCCCTTCTGTGGCCGCGACCAAGCAGCAGAAGGACACGATGGCGACGCTGGCTGACCTCTCGAGGATGGGGATACCGCCGGAACGCCTGAAGCTCGTGTTCAACATGGTCGAGGATGATGAGGAAGTGGAGGACATCTTTTTCCCGCTGCTCAGTTTCCTCAGAGACAACCCCATCGCCCACGCCAGACCCGACTGCAAGCTGCCGTTCAACGAGATCTATCGACGAATGCAGGCAGGCCACGGCGACCTGTTCGAGCTTGCTGCCGATGACACCGACTACAAGACAGCGATTCTGAAGGAACCGGACAAAGGGGCAAAGATCCAGCTGGCCCGTCGGATGGCCAATCGCCAGCTGGCCTTGGGAGCCATTCCCGAGCTGGACGCATGCTTTGCCGCGCTTGAGCTGGGATCGCTGGTGGAGCCTGCCATGGAGCAAGTGAGCCTTCTCTCATGAAGGCGCCCCACTACGCCAGCGAAGCGTTCTTCGTGCAGGCGATGGCAGAAGTCGAAGTGGTGCTCGAGCGCGTCGAAGCGCTTGTCGAGAAAGTGGGATCGGCTGCCTGCACGGTCGAGCGATCCTGCACAGGTCTCGAAGCGCAAGTGGCGGCAGTTGAGGCGCGCATGGCGCAGCTTGCGGCCCATGCCCACGACGTGGCGGCCAAGCACATCGCCCGCACCAGCCGGGATTTGATGCATGAAGCAGCCCATGCCGAGTGTCAATCGGTAGCGGCATTCACGCGCGCCTTGGTCTACAGTGAGCTGCAGCCGGCCGTACACAGCCTCGTCGCGGCAGCGACGAGCTGCACCGCAAGCCGTAGCCGGTCGCGCGTCAGCTGGTGGGCTTGCGCCGCGCTGGTGACGGCATCGGCCATCGTCACCGGCGCGCTGACCTTTCTCTCGCTGGCGCTGTAGGCCAGGGGCAAGGCGAAGCGAAGCGGGCCGACCTCGGCCCGCTTCGCTGGTCTCCAGGACTCAGAACCCGGTCATGCCTTCAGCTTGCGCATCTCTTCGGCCAGCACCCACAGCGCGCGGTTGAGTTGCACGCCGCGGTCGATGCTGCCCACTGCGCGCGTCTGAATGCGCCTTCCCTGCGCGCTGCGTCCGGGCTGCCCGCCGCGCATCAGGTTCTCCTGAGCTCGCTGGAAGCTCAGCCAAAGGCCGTCACCCTGATCTTCCATCCGGCGCGGTTGCATCAGTTGCTGCGCGGTGATCGGTGCCGCCGGCGTGGTGCTGCCGGCGGCCTGCTCACCATATCTGAGCGCCAACGCCGCCCTCGCAAAGGCCTGCTGCTCCTCGGGCTGCAGCATCAGCCCCTTCATGCCCTGCGTGGCGGCGTCCACCGCCTTGAAGTCCTCCAGCACCCGGAATGCGCCCTCGATGACTTCGTGCTGGATCTGGCCCTTGTGCGGGATACGGATGTCCTCGATCACGTCGCCCACGACCAGTCCGTTGCAACAGACAAAGCGGAACACCCCGGCCAGCATCTGGTAGGAGCTGGCGCCGTCGTGGCTGTTGATCAGGATGATCTCGTTCGCTTCGGAGCGGCCTTGCTGCAGCTGTCTGGCATGGCACATGCGGATCATGTGCTTGGTGAACTCGGTTTTGCCCTCAACGCGGCTGCCACCCTGGGCCACCATGAAGGGCTCGAAGCCCTCCTTGTGCCTCTATGGCACCGCGTGCTTCGACCCGCCGCAGGCATTGAAGGAGTTCCGGTGGCTCGATCTCCCCTATCGGCCGTTTGCCGATCCATGGGAAGGCGTCCTGTTCAAGCCGGATCTGGGTGCGCTTGGCATGCCCCGCGCTGACCTTTGCCTGGTGCACCGTTTCGAGCCACTCCCGTGCGACTGCTTCAAACGATCCGACCACCGGTAAACCGGCCTCGTCGCGCAACTCCGCTTCGCGCTGCCGTGAGGCTTGCGCTTTGGCCTCCATCCGCGCGTCGCTCGGATCCACGCCTTGTGCAACCAGGCGCCGGGCTTCGTCGGCCTTCTGCCGGGCCAGCGCCACGCCGGTATCCGGATACGTGCCCAGGCTCAGCGTTTTGCGGAGCCCTTGGAAGCTGTAGTCCAGCCGCCAGCCGTGCGAGCCGCCGCGGACATAGAGAAGCAGGTACAGGCCGTCTCCGTCGCTCAGACGCCTGCGTGGATCACCCGGCTTGATGGTGCGGATCGTCAGATCTGACGGGATCAGGTTGCGAGCCATGCAGTAACTCCTGGCGCACTTCGCGTGCTTTTTCCAAGTTACTGTAAAAGTTACTGCATTGCCAGTCGGATCTACGGGGTTGCCGTGGGACGTCAAGAACCAAAGAAAAAGGCCTAAGTTCTTGATTCACTTAGGCCTTTTGGATTGTCTGGGACCTTGTGGGACGTCCCAAAAACAGTAAATGGTGGAGCCGGCGGGAATTGAACCCGCGTCCGCAAGCCATCACCGGGCAGTTCTACATGCTTAGCCCTCTGAACTTAGTTCTCGCCGAGCGACCGCGCAGGAGCACGCTGCCAACTCAACCAGCCGCTAGATCTCGTCATTCGGTGTGCGGCCCACCGGACAACCAGCCTATGTGAATGACTCCGCAGGTGTTGCCACCCCAGCCCATAGGCCTGCTGTTGCGGAGCCTCGTGCTAATTAAGCAGCGAGGGCAAACTTTTCGTCGTTTGCAGTTAGTTTTTTCCAGTGGATTAACGAGCGAACTGGTGCTCGGCATGCCCTACTCCGGATCCGCACCCACGTCGAAACCAGGTCGGCCCCATAGAACATCTAGATTATGCCAGGGTCTTGAACTTCAAGCCCCGACTTGCTGCGATTGCTGCTGCATTGCGCCCCGCACCAGGGCCAGCAGCTCCTGCGGCTGAGCAGCCAGGGCGTCCGCCCCCCAGGCCTCGATGGGCTCGCCCCGGCCCAGATAGCCCCAGGAGACCGCCACGGTCTGCATGCCTGCAGCCCGCCCGGCCAGGATGTCGCGATGATCATCGCCGACATAGATGCATTCCTCGGGGGCCAGGCCGGCACGACGTGCTGCCTCGTACAGCGGCTCGGGATGCGGCTTGGCATGCGGCGTGGTGTCGCCGCCAATCACGGCCACCGCGCGCTGGGCCAGACCCAGTCCGGCCGTCAGCGGCAGGGCAAAGCGTTCGGACTTGTTGGTCACGATGCCCCAGCCCAAACCCAGGGACTCCAGCCCATCGAGCAAGGCCTCAACCCCGTCGAAGGCCCGGGTCTCGCGCAGCAGGCGTGCCTCGTAGCGGTCAAAGAACTCGGCCTTGAGCGCCTCGAAACGCTGATCCTGCGGCGTGACCTGGAAGGCCAGCCCCATCATGCCGCGCGCGCCGGCACCCGCCATGGGACGCAGCTGCTCCAGCGGCAAGGGCGGCAGCGCCCGCGCCAGCAGCATTTCGTTGGCGGCACCCGCCAGATCCGGCGCACTGTCCACCAAGGTGCCATCCAGATCGAAAAGCACGGCACGCAGTGGCCGGCTCAAGCGCATGGCCCCGGGAGCACGGAACACGGCGGCGTTCATGCGAGCAGAGGCTTGCGGCAGGCCATCAGGTAGTTGACGTCCGTGTTGCCACCCAGGCTGTAGCGCTGGGTCAGCGGGTTGTAGTGCAGGCCGCGCAGCTGCTGCAGCTCCAGCCCGGCCTCTCGCGCGAACTGTCCCAGCTCGGCGGGCTTGAGAAAGCGCGCGTACTCGTGCGTGCCGGCCGGCAGCATCTTGAGCAGGTACTCCGCGCCCACGATGGCCAGGGCGAAAGCCTTGGCATTGCGGTTGAGCGTGGAAAAGAAGACCCAGCCGCCCGGCTTCACCAACGTCGCACAGGCGCGCACCACCGAGGCAGGATCCGGCACATGCTCCAGCATCTCCATGCAGGTGACGGTGTCGAAGGAGGCCGGCCGCTCCTCAGCCAGGGCTTCCACCGCGATCTCGCGGTACTCGATGTGCTCCGTACCCGCCTCCATGGCGTGCAGCTGGGCCACCCGCAGGGGCTTGGTCGAGAGATCGATGCCCAGCACGTTCGCACCCTTGCGGGCCATGGAATCGGCCAGGATGCCGCCGCCGCAGCCCACGTCCAACACGGTCTGGCCGGCCAGGGGCGACAGTCCGTCCACCCAGTTCAGGCGCAGCGGGTTGATCTGGTGCAGGGGCTTGAATTCGCTGTCGGCATCCCACCAGCGGTGGGCGAGCTCGCCGAACTTGGCCAGCTCTTGAGGGTCGGCATTGATCATGATGGGCGAGATGGTAGCGGATGGTCCGCCACAAAAGAAAACCCCGCCGAGGCGGGGTTGGCAATGGCAGGCGGCACAAGGCCGCCAGACGCATTACTTGTTGCGGGTACCGACCACTTCGATTTCCACGCGGCGGTTCTTGGCGCGGCCTTCGGCAGTCTTGTTGTCGGCGACGGGCTGCTTCTCGCCCTTGCCTTCGGTGTACACGCGGTTCTTCTCGACGCCCTTGGAGGTCAGATAGGCCTTCACGGCTTCCGAGCGACGCACCGACAGCTTCTGGTTGTACTCGTCGGTACCAACGCTGTCGGTATGGCCGACGGCGATGATCACTTCGAGGTTGATGCCGCTGGTCTTGGAGACCAGGTCATCCAGCTTGGCCTTGGCTTCGGGCTTCAGAACAGCCTTGTCGAAGTCAAAGAAGGTGTCAGCCGCGAAGGTGACCTTCTCGCTCACAGGAGCGGGAGGCACGGGAGCCGGCTTCGGTGCGGGCACCGGAGCGGGGGCCGGGGCAGGCTTCGGAGCCTCGACCTTGGGTGCCGGCTTCAGCGCGCCGTCGCATTCCTGGACGGCCGTTGCCGGGGTCCAGTTGCTGTCACGCCAGCACAGTTCGTTGGTGCCGTTCTTCCAGACGGTGCCGTCCGTCGCACGCCAGTTATCCACGGTCTGAGCGAATGCGCCAGACGTGGCAACAGCAGCGACTGCGAAGAGCGACGCCACACGGTTCAGTTTCTTCATGATTCTCCTCTCAAGGAAGGCCGCAGTTGCCCTGCGAAATTGTCCGAAGCTGGAACAAACCTTTGGAGCCACCCTGCTACGGGTTTCTCCTAGGGACTGAGTGATTGTGCCATAGGGCATCGGGACCTCTGCATTGTGGCGGCGCGGCGCGCGCCTCACGCGCTCAATGTTGCGCAGCCACTACAACCCCGGGCAATTAGAATTCCGCCTTTCTGTCTCCAACGAGTCAGGCACGGGCGCGCAGCGGCCGGTGCCCACCATCGCATGACCCAATTCGCCAAGGAAACCCTGCCCATCAGCCTCGAAGAGGAGATGCGGCGCTCCTACCTCGATTACGCGATGAGCGTGATCGTCGGGCGGGCCCTGCCCGACGCGCGCGACGGCCTCAAGCCGGTGCACCGGCGCGTGCTGTTCGCGATGCACGAGCTGAACAATGACTGGAACAGGCCGTACAAGAAGTCGGCCCGTATCGTCGGTGACGTGATCGGTAAATACCACCCGCACGGCGATACCGCGGTGTACGACACCATCGTGCGCATGGCCCAGGATTTCTCGCTGCGCCATATGCTGGTGGACGGCCAGGGTAACTTCGGGTCGGTGGACGGCGATAACGCCGCCGCCATGCGATACACCGAAATCCGCCTGGACAAAATCGCCCATGAAATGCTGGCGGATATCGACAAGGAAACCGTCGATTTCGGCCCCAACTACGATGGCTCCGAGAAGGAGCCGCTGGTGCTGCCCACGCGGCTGCCCAATCTGCTGGTCAACGGCGCCACCGGCATTGCCGTGGGCATGGCCACCAACATCCCGCCGCACAACCTCAACGAAGTCGTCGACGCCTGCCTGCACGCGCTGAAGAACCCGGACTGCTCCATCGATGAATTGATGGAGATCATCCCGGCGCCGGACTTCCCCACGGCCGGCATCATCTACGGCATGGCCGGCGTGCGCGATGGCTACCGCACCGGCCGCGGCAAGGTGGTGATGCGCGCCAAGGTCCATTTCGAGGACATCGACAAGGGCAATCGTCAGGCCATCATCGTCGACGAGATCCCCTTCCAGGTGAACAAGAAGACGCTGCTGGAGCGCATCGCCGAGCTGGTTCACGAGAAGAAGATCGAGGGCATCAGCCACATCCAGGACGAGTCGGACAAGTCCGGCATGCGCGTGGTGATCGAGCTCAAGCGCGGCGAAGTGCCCGAGGTGGTGCTGAACAATCTGTACAAGCAGACCCAGCTGCAGGACAGCTTCGGCATGAACATGATTGCGCTGGTCGACGGTCAGCCCAAGCTGTGCAATCTGAAGGACCTGATCTCGGTCTTCCTGGAGCACCGCCGCGAGGTGGTGACCCGCCGCACGATTTTCGAGCTGCGCAAGGCCCGCGAGCGCGGCCATGTGCTGGAAGGCCTGGCGGTGGCCCTGGCCAATATCGACGAGTTCATCGAGACCATCAAGACCTCGCCCACCCCGCCTGTGGCCAAGGCGGCGCTGATGAGCAAGAGCTGGGACAGCTCCCTGGTGCGCGAGATGCTCAGCCGCGCCGAAGGCGGCAGCCAGGCCTACCGCCCCGAAGGCCTGCCGGCCCACTACGGCATGCAGGCCGACGGCCTGTACCGCCTCTCCGAAGACCAGGCCGGCGAGATCCTGCAGATGCGTCTGCAGCGCCTGACGGGCCTGGAGCAGGACAAGATCGTCGGCGAGTACAAGGACGTCATGGCCGTGATCGCCGATCTGCTGGACATCCTGGCCAAGCCCGAGCGCGTCACCGTCATCATCGGCGAGGAGCTGATCCAGGTTCGCCAGGAGTTCGGCCAGACCAAGATCGGCGCACGCCGCAGCCTGATCGAGCACAACGCCCAGGAGCTGGGCACCGAGGACCTGATCACGCCCACCGATATGGTGGTGACGCTCTCGCACACCGGCTACATCAAGAGCCAGGCCCTGAGTGAGTACCGCGCCCAGAAGCGCGGCGGTCGCGGCAAGCAGGCCACGCAGACCAAGGAAGACGACTGGGTCGACCAGCTCTTCATCGCCAACACCCACGACTGGATCCTGTGCTTCAGCAACCGCGGCCGCGTCTACTGGCTCAAGGTCTGGGAAGTGCCGCAGGGCTCGCGCAACTCGCGCGGCAAGCCCATCGTCAACATGTTCCCGCTGCAGCAGGACGAGAAGATCACCGTGGTGCTGCCGCTCACCGGCGAGTTCCGCGTCTTCCCGGAAGATCACTTCATCTTCATGGCCACGGCCCTGGGCACGGTGAAGAAGACCTCGCTGAAGGACTTCAGCAACCCGCGCAAGGCCGGCATCATCGCCGTGGACCTGGATGAGGGTGACCACCTGATCGGCGCGGCCCTGACCGATGGCAAGCACGATGTGATGCTGTTCAGCGACGGCGGCAAGGCCGTGCGCTTCGACGAAGACGATGTGCGTCCCATGGGCCGCCAGGCCCGCGGCGTGCGCGGCATGATGCTGGAGCCGGATCAGCGCCTGATCGCCATGCTGGTGGCCGAGGACGAGAACCAGAGCGTGCTCACCGCCACCGAGAACGGCTACGGCAAGCGCACCGCCATCACCGAGTACACCCGCCACGGCCGTGGCACCAAGGGCATGATCGCCATCCAGCAAAGCGAGCGCAATGGCCGCGTGGTGGCAGCCACCCTGGTGCGCGCCGAGGACGAGATCATGCTGATCACCGACAAGGGTGTGCTGGTGCGCACCCGGGTCAGCGAAATCCGCGAGCTGGGCCGCGCCACGCAAGGCGTGACCCTGATCGCCCTGGATGACGGTGCCAAGCTCTCGGGCTTGCAGCGCATCGTCGAGAACGACGCCAATGATGGCGCCGACAACAACCCCGAGTCCGGCGCCAGCGAGGCCGGCACCGACAGCAAGGAATGAGCCCCCTGATGAGCAACGCCCTTCGCCCCCTGATCCTGGCCGCCCTGATGGGCTGCGTCGCCTCGCTGGCGCAAGCCCAGGCCTCCGCTGCCAGCGCCCCCGCGGCCGGCAGCAGCCCGGCCAAGAAGGAGCTGGTGGCTCGCGTGCTGCAGCTGCAGCAGCCGGGCCTGGAAGCCATGTCACGCGCCATGCTGCAGCAGCCCGTGGGCCAGCTGATGCAAGGCGCCGGCCAGGCCCTGCAGCAGGTGCCCGCCGAGAAGCGCGAAGCCACCGCCAAGGCCATCGAGGGCGAGATCAAGAAGTTCGTGGACGAGACCGCGCCGCTGATGCGCGACCGCGCCATCAAGCTGGCACCCAGCACCATCGGCGCCATTCTGGAAGAGCGCTTCAGCGAGGACGAGCTGCGCCAGCTCGCCGCCTGGCTGGACTCGCCGGTGAACAAGAAGTACGGCCAGCTGGGCCCCGAGATGCAGCGCGCCCTGGCCGAGAAGCTGGTGGCTGACACCCGAGGCACGGTCGAGACCCGGCTCAAGACCCTGGAGCAGACCGTGGCCAAGCAGCTGGGCCTGGAAGCGCCCAAGCCCGCCGCCGCACCCAAGCCCAGCCCGGCACCCGCCCCCGCCAAGAAGTAAGCCCCTCACCCGCCCGACCCGCTGTTCCATGATCCAGCCCCGTCCCTTCAATTTCTCCGCCGGCCCCGCCGCCCTGCCCGAAGACGTGCTGCGCCAGGTGGCGGCGGAGATGCTGGACTGGCAGGGTTCGGGCATGAGCGTGATGGAGATGAGCCATCGCGGCCGCGAGTTCATCTCCATCTACGAGGCCGCCGAGGCCGATCTGCGCGAGCTGCTGCAGGTGCCGAGCAACTTCCGCATCCTGTTCATGCAAGGCGGCGGCCTGGCCGAGAACGCCATCGTGCCGCTCAACCTCTCACGCGGCGGCGCGGTGGATGTGGTGGTGACCGGCGCCTGGTCCAAGAAGAGCGCCGAGGAAGCACGCCGCTATGCCGATGTCGCGATTGCCGCCGACACCGCGGCCAGCCGCTACACCGGCATCCCGGCCGCCGCCAGCTGGCAGCTGCGCCACGACGCGGCCTATGTGCATGTCTGCACCAACGAGACCATCGACGGCGTGGAGTTCCACGAGCTGCCCGACCTCAAGGCCCTGGGTTGCGACGCACCGCTGGTGATCGACTGCTCCTCCCACCAGCTCTCGCGCCCCATCGACTGGTCGCGCGTGGGTCTGGGCTTTGGCGGCGCGCAGAAGAATGTGGGGCCCTCGGGCCTGACCCTGGTCTATGTGCGCGAGGACCTGCTGGACCGCGCCCTGCCCCATTGCCCCTCGGCCTTCAACTACCGCACCGTGGCCGAGGCCCAGTCCATGTTCAACACCCCGCCCACCTTCGGCATCTATGTCGCGGGCCTGGTGTTCAAGTGGCTGAAAGCCTTCGAGTACGCCGGCCGACGCGGCCTGGCCGCCATCGAGCAGCGCAATATCGACAAGGCGCGTCTGCTCTACGAAGCGCTGGACGCCAGCGATTTCTACGAAAACCGCGTGGCGGCGCACTGCCGCTCGCGCATGAACATTCCGTTCTACCTCCGCGACGAAAGCCTGAACGAGGCCTTCCTGGCTGGCGCCAGGGAGCGCGGACTGCTGCAACTCAAAGGCCACAAGTCGGTGGGCGGCATGCGTGCATCGATCTACAACGCCATGCCGCTGGAAGGCGTGCAGGCGCTGGTCACGTATCTGAAGGACTTTGAGAAGCGTCATGGCTGAAGCAGCCGATCCCCACAACACCCCCATGCCCCCCGAGCCGGCGGCCAACCCCGCCCTGCTGGACCTGCGCAACCAGATCGACAGCCTGGATCAGCAGCTGCTGAGCCTGCTCAACCAGCGCGCCCGCGTGGCCGAGCAGGTGGGCGAGCTCAAGCGCCGCGAGGGCACGCCCTTCTTCCGCCCCGACCGGGTGGCCCAGGTCATCGCCAAGATCCGCAACGCCAACCAGGGCCCGCTCAAGGGCGAGCATGTGGCCGCCATCTGGCGCGAGATCATGTCGGCCTGTCTGGCGCTGGAGTCGCCGCAGCGGGTGGCCGTGCTGGGCCCCGAAGGCACCTTCTGCGAGCAGGCCGCCATCGAGTATTTCGGCGGCGCGGCCGACCTGATCTACTGCAACAGCTTCGACGAGGTCTTCCACGCCACCGCCAGCGGCGGCGCGCAGTACGGCGTGGTGGGCGTGGAGAACATGACCGAGGGCGTGGTCACCCGCTCGCTGGACCTGTTCCTGCACACCCCCGCCCATGTGGTGGGCGAGGTCAGCCTGCTGATCCGCCACAACCTGGTGCGCAAGGAAAACTCGCTGCAGGGCATCGAGGCCGTGCTGGCCCACCCCCAGGCCCTGGCCCAATGCCAGAACTGGCTCACCAAGCACCTGCCCCACGCCGAGCGTCGCGCCGTCTCCAGCAATGCGGAGGGCGCCCGCCTGGCCGCCGAGAACCCGGCCTGGGCGGCCCTGTGCAGCGAGCGCGCCGCCAGCCTCTTCGGCCACCATATCGTGGCCCACGCGGTGCAGGATGAGGCCTACAACCGCACCCGCTTTGCCGTGATCTGCCTGCCGCAGACCATGGCCATGCCGCCCGTCTCGGGCCGCGACTGCACCAGCCTCATCGTCTCCGTGCCCAACAAGCCCGGCGCCATGCATGATCTGCTGGTGCCGCTGAAGACGCATGGCGTGTCCATGACGCGGCTGGAGTCGCGCCCGGCGCGCACCGGACAGTGGGAGTACTACTTCTACATCGACCTGGACGGCCACCCCAGCCAGCCCCATGTCGCAGCGGCCCTGGCCGAGCTGCGCCAGATCTGCGCCTTCTTCAAGATGATTGGCGCCTACCCGCTCAAGACCTGAAGTACCGCAAGACCATGTTCAATCAACTCGGCGTGATCGGCTGCGGCCTGATGGGCGGCTCCTTTGCGCTGGCCCTGAAGAAGGCTGGCCTGGTCAAGCGGGTGGTGGGCTACAGCAAGTCGCCCTCCACCACCGAGACCGCACGCCGCCTGGGCGTGATCGATGTGGCGGCCGAATCCGCCCTGCTGGCCGTCTCGGGCTCCGACATCGTGCTGCTCGCCGTGCCGGTGGCCGCCACCGAATCCACGCTGCGCGCCGTGCGCCACCTGGTGGACCCCAAGGTGCTCTTCATGGACGTGGGCTCCACCAAATGCGATGTGGTGGAGGCCGCGCGCCGCGCCCTGGGCAAGCAGCATCTGCCCGCCTTCGTGCCGGCCCACCCGATTGCCGGCAAGGAGTCGGCCGGCGTGCAGCATGCCGACGCGGCGCTCTACCAGGGCCGCCAGGTCATCCTCACGCCCCTGGCCGAAACCCAGGCCGGCCTGGTGCAGAAGGCCACCGACGTCTGGTCGGCCCTGGGCGCCCAGGTGCTGAAGATGACGCCGGAGAACCACGACCAGGCCTTTGCCGCCGTCAGCCACCTGCCCCATCTGCTGGCCTTTGCCTTCTTCCAGGCCGTGGCCAGCCAGCCCGCGGGGCGCGACTTCCTCTCGCTGGCCGGACCGGGCTTTCGCGACTTCACCCGCATCGCCGCCAGCGATCCGGCCGTCTGGCGCGACATCCTGATGGCCAACAAGACCGAGGTGCTGCTGCAGTCGCGCCTGTTCCGCCAGGCTCTGGATGCGCTGGAAGCCATGATGCAGGGCGGCGACGCCGCCGCGCTCGAGGCACGCATCCGCCTGATCTCCGAGGCCCGTAGCAACTGGCATATGAATATGCCGCGCGGCGCCTCCCGCAAGGACTCCTGAAGCCCCTCCCCATGTTCAAGACCCCCTTTCTGGACCTGCCGCCCCTGCGCTCGGCAGCGGGCACCGTGCGCCTGCCGGGCTCCAAGAGCATCTCCAACCGCGTGCTGCTGCTGGCCGGTCTCTCCGAAGGCCAGACCCTGGTCCACGATCTGCTGGACTCCGACGACACCCGCGTGATGCTGGCCGCCCTGCGCCAGCTGGGCTGCCATCTGGAGCAGGAGCCCCTGGGCCCGCTCAAGGTCACCGGTATCGGCGGCCGCCTGGGCGTGGCACAGGCCAAGCTCTTCCTGGGCAATGCCGGCACCGCCATGCGACCGCTCACCGCGGCCCTGGCCCTGCTGGCCGCCACCCAGGGCGGCGAGTTCGAGCTCTCGGGGGTGCCGCGCATGCACGAGCGCCCCATCGGCGATCTGGTGGACGCGCTGCGCGCCCTGGGCTGCCCCATCGACTGCCTGGCCCACGAAGGCTATCCGCCGCTGCGCCTGAAGGGCCCGGCCGCGCTCAAGCTCGATACGCCGGTGCGCGTGCGCGGCGATGTGTCCAGCCAGTTCCTCACGGCCCTGCTGCTGGCCCTGCCCCTGGTGGCCGAGCGCGATATCGAGATCGAGGTGATCGGCGAGCTGATCTCCAAGCCCTATATCCACATCACGCTGGAACTGCTCAAGCGCTTCGGCATCGAGGTGCGGCGCGACGCCGACTGGCAGCGCTTCACCATTCCCGCCGGCAGCCGCTACCGCTCGCCCGGCGCGGTGCATGTGGAGGGTGATGCGTCCTCGGCCTCCTACTTCGTCGCCCTGGGCGCCATTGCCGCGGCCGAACAACCCATCCGCATCGAGGGCGTGGGCAGCAGTTCCCTGCAGGGCGATGTGCGCTTCATCGAGGCCGCCCAGGCCATGGGCGCCGAGGTGCACGCCGAGGCCAATGCCCTGGAGGTGCGGCGCGGCGCCTGGCCGCTCAAGGCCCTGGACCTGGACTGCAACCACATTCCCGACGCCGCCATGACCCTGGCCGTGATGGCGCTCTATGCCGACGGCCCCAGCACCCTGCGCAATATCGCCAGCTGGCGGGTCAAGGAAACCGACCGCATTGCCGCCATGGCGGCCGAACTGCAGAAACTCGGCGCCCAGGTCGAGGAAGGACCGGACTGGATCCGGGTCCACCCCTTGAGCGCCGGCGCCTGGAAGCCCGCCGCCATCCGCACCTATGACGACCACCGCGTCGCCATGTGCTTCTCCCTGGCCGCCTTCAATGCCCTGGTGAGCGATCGGCCGGTGCCGGTGCGCATCCTGGAGCCGCACTGCGTGGCCAAGACCTTCCCCGACTACTTCGAGACCCTGTTCGAGGTGGTGCAGGCACGGCCCGAGGACATCCCCGTCATCACCATCGACGGCCCCACCGCCTCCGGCAAGGGCACCCTGGCCGACGAGGTGGCCCAGGCCCTGGGCTACTGGGTGCTGGACTCGGGCGCGCTCTACCGCGCCACCGGCCTGGCCGCCAGCCGCGCTGGCGTGGATCTGGATGACGGCGCCGCCGTCGCTGCCGTCGCCGTCGGCCTGGACCTGCATTTCGAGCAGGGCCGCGCCTTCCTGGACGAGGAAGACATCAGCGACGCCCTGCGCCAGGAGGCCACCGGCCTGATGGCCTCGCGCGTGGCCGTGCACCCGGCGGTGCGCGCCGCCCTGCATCAGCTGCAACTGGACTTCCGCCGCCTGCCAGGCCTGGTGGCGGACGGCCGCGATATGGGCACGGCCATCTTCCCGGCCGCCCCGCTCAAGGTTTTCCTGAGCGCCAGCGCCGCCACGCGCGCCGAGCGCCGCCATAAGCAATTGATTTCCAAGGGAATTTCGGCTAATATCGAGGACTTGCGTGCGGATCTTGAAGCACGCGACGCGCGCGACAAGGGTCGCAGCGCGTCGCCGCTGCAGGCCGCACCCGATGCGTTCACGCTGGACAACTCGGCCCAGACCATTGAGGAATCAAGGGATCTGGTGCTGGCTTGGTGGCAGGAGCGCGGTCCTTTCGGCCCGCAAGGCTGAGAGGGCAAACGGCCGGTGAGCCCCTGGCTTGCCGGTCGCAGTGACACCATGTCACAGGGCCCGCCGCCCTTCCCTCCGAACGTCAGTTCATCGAGGGCGGCGAACTCAACAACCTAACCCGCGGGGTCTTCCCGCAGCAACCATGTCCCAAATCCAAAACGCCACCGGTGGTGAGTCCTTCGCCGCTCTGTTCGAAGAGTCGCTGCAAAAAGCCGACATGCGCTCGGGCGAGGTCATCTCGGCCGAAGTCGTGCGCATCGACTACAACTTCGTGGTGGTGAATGCCGGCCTGAAGTCGGAAGCCTACGTGCCCATCGACGAGTTCAAGAACGACCAGGGCGAACTGGAAGTTCACGTCGGTGACTTCGTCTCGGTGGCCATCGATGCCATCGAAAACGGCTACGGCGACACCATCCTGTCGCGCGACAAGGCCAAGCGCCTGGCTTCCTGGCTGGCTCTGGAGAACGCGCTGGAGTCCGGCGAGTTCGTGACCGGCACCGTCTCCGGCAAGGTCAAGGGCGGCCTGACCGTCCTGGTCAACGGCATTCGCGCCTTCCTGCCCGGATCGCTCCTGGACACCCGCCCGGTGAAGGACATGAGCCCGTTCGAGGGCAAGACCATGGAATTCAAGGTCATCAAGCTCGACCGCAAGCGCAACAACGTTGTGCTGTCGCGTCGCGCCGTGGTGGAAGCCTCCATGGGTGAAGAACGCGCCAAGCTGCTGGAAACCCTGTCCGAAGGCGCCATCGTCAACGGCGTCGTCAAGAACATCACCGATTACGGTGCGTTCGTTGACCTCGGCGGCATCGACGGCCTGCTGCACGTCACCGACATGGCCTGGCGCCGCGTCCGTCACCCGAGCGAAGTCGTTCAGGTCGGCCAGGAACTGACCGCCAAGGTCCTGAAGTTCGACGCCGAGAAGAACCGCGTGTCGCTGGGTCTGAAGCAGCTGGGCGACGACCCCTGGTTCGGCGTGGCCCGTCGCTACCCGACTGGCACCCGCCTGTTCGGCAAGGTCACGAACATCACCGACTACGGTGCGTTCGTCGAGCTGGAACCGGGCATCGAAGGCCTGATCCACATCTCCGAAATGTCCTGGACGAAGAAGAACGTGGCTCCCTCCAAGGTCGTCTCCCTGGGCGACGAAGTGGAAGTCATGGTCCTGGAGATCGACGAAGACAAGCGTCGCATCTCGCTGGGCATGAAGCAGTGCAAGGCCAACCCCTGGGAAGAGTTCGCCGAGAACGTCAAGCGCGGCGACCGCGTCAAGGGCCCGGTCAAGTCCATCACCGACTTCGGCGTGTTCGTGGGCCTGGCCCAGGGCATCGACGGTCTGGTGCACCTGTCCGACCTGTCCTGGCAAGAGACTGGCGAAGCTGCCGTGCGCAACTTCAAGAAGGGCCAGGAAGTCGAAGCCATCGTGCTGGCCGTGGACGTCGAGCGCGAGCGCATCTCCCTGGGCATCAAGCAACTGGACGCCGATCCGTTCACCAGCTACACCTCGGTCAACGACCGCGGCATGTCGGTGACCGGTAAGGTCAAGACCGTTGACGCCCGTGGCGCCGAGATCGAACTGGCCGACGACGTGCTGGGCTATCTGCGTGCTTCCGAAATCAGCCGCGACCGCGTCGAAGACGCCCGCAATGTGCTGAAGGAAGGCGACGAAGTGACGGCCGTGATCGTCAACATCGACCGCAAGACCCGCAACATCCAGCTGTCGATCAAGGCCAAGGACAACGCTGACCAGCAAGAAGCCATGCAGCGCCTGTCCGCGACCAACGAGCGCGAGAACGCCGGTACCACCAGCCTGGGCGCCCTGCTGCGTGCCAAGCTGGACAACCAGAACAACGGCTGATAACCCTGTTCTGAGGGCGGCAAGGCTCTGCTAGCCTTGCTGCCCTGGTGACGCTCAAGGCTCGCCACTCTCACCGAGGGCGAGCCTTCTTTCTTCCCCCGCCAAGCATTCCCGTCATGACCCGATCCGATCTTGTTGCCCACCTGGCCGAGCGCTTCAGCCAGCTGACCCAGCGCGACACCGAGTTCGCGGTCAAGACCATCCTGGACGCCATGTCCGACGCCCTGTCCAAGGGCCACCGCATCGAGATCCGCGGCTTCGGCAGCTTTTCGATCAACCGCCGTCCGCCCCGCATGGGCCGCAATCCGCGCAGCGGCGCCCAGGTGCTGATCCCCGAAAAGCTGGTGCCGCACTTCAAGCCCGGCAAGGCCCTGCGTGAAGCCGTGGACGCCCAGTTGCCCGTGGACGACAAGGCCGAGGCCTGAGCCTCGCGACGCGCCCGAGCCGGCGCCTAGAATCCCGCAATGCGTGTGTTCGTCTGGCTCCTGCGAGCCTTCATCTTCTTCGCCCTCTTCGCCTTCGCGCTGAACAACAGCCAGGAGGCCGAAGTGCGCTGGTTCTTCGGCCATGAATGGCGTGCGCCCATGGTCATCATCGTGCTCGTGGCCTTCGGCTGCGGCGCGGCCCTGGGCGTGCTCGCCATGGTGCCGGCCTGGTGGAAGCACCGCCGTGTGGCGCAGCGCCAGCAGCAGCTGAGCGAGCCGGGCAGCGCGCCCAGCGCAGAGGCCACGCCCCCCAACGCCAGCGTGGTGCGCGATGGACTTTGACCTGCGCTGGCTGCTGATCGCCCTGCCCGTCGCCTTCGCCCTGGGCTGGCTGGCTTCCAAGCTGGACACCCGGCAGTGGAAGCGCGAGCAGCGCGATGCCCCCAAGACCTTCTTCAAGGGCCTGAATCTGCTGCTCAACGAGCAGCAGGACAAGGCCATCGACGCCTTCATCGAGGCGGTGCAGAACGACCCCGACACCTCGGAGCTGCACTTCGCCCTGGGCAATCTCTTCCGCCGCCGCGGTGAGTACGAGCGCGCGGTGCGGGTGCACCAGCACCTGCTGCAGCGCGGTGACCTGCCCCTGGCCGAGCGCGAGCGCGCCCAGTACGCCCTGGCGCAGGACTTCTTCAAGGCCGGCCTCTTCGACCGCGCCGAGGAAGCCTATGCCGCCCTGCGAGGCACCGCCTTCGAGACCGAGGCCGAGCTCGCCCTGCTCTCGCTCTACGAGCGCTCGCGCGACTGGCGCAAGGCCGCCGAGGTAGCCCGCCATCTGGAGCAGGGCGGCAGCGGCAGCTTTGCCGGCCGCATTGCCAACTACCTGTGCGAGCTGGCCCAGGAGGCCCAGGGTCAGGGCAATGATGCCGAGGCCCAGGCCCTGCTGGCCGAGGCCCGCAAGGTGGCGCCGCGCGCCGCCCGAGCCCATGTGCTGGCCGGCCAGATGCTGGCCCGCCGGCAACAGCCCGAGCAGGCCATGGCCGCCTATGCCGGCCTGCTCAGCGCCAGCCCCGAGGCCTTCCACCTGGTGGCGCGCGACTATGCGGACGCGGCCCTGAGCGCCGGTCTGGAGCAGCAGGCCCTGGCCACCTTGCAAACCCAGTACCAACGCAGCCCCGGCATGCAGCTGCTGGCCGCCATCGCACGCCTGGACCCGGACACCACGGCCCAGCGCCAGCGCCTGGTCCAGCATCTGCGTGCCGAGCCCAGCCTATCTGCCGCCCGCGCCCTGGTGCAGCAAAGCGGTGCTCAGCTGAGCGAGGAAGAAGCCCCTCTGCTCACCGCCGCCCTGGACCATGCGGTGCGCCCGCTGCAGCGCTACCGCTGCGCCGCCTGCGGCTTCGAGGCCCAGCACTATTTCTGGCAATGCCCGGGCTGCCTCAGCTGGGACAGCTATCCCCCGCGCCACGTCGAAGAGCTATGACCCACCCCCTACCGGCTTCGCCGGCCCCATCAAGGGAGCGCACCCGACGGCCCGGCCGAGCCGGTTCCGTGGGTGCCGCGCGGGAATACAGAAGGGTAGCCAAGTCGCTCCAATGAGAATCGTCATCTGCATGAAATGGGGCACCAAGTACGGCCCCGAGTACGTCAACCGGCTCTACGCCATGGTGCGCCGCCATCTGCGCGGCGACTTCCGTTTCGTCTGCCTGACCGACCGCCGCGAGGGCATACGCGCCGAGGTCGAGTGCCAGCCCATCCCGCCGCTGGACCTGCCGCCCGGCAGCCCGGAGCGCGGCTGGACCAAGCTGACCACCTTCAGCGATGACCTGGTCGAGAAGTACGGCCTGAGCGGCACCGCCCTCTTCCTGGATCTGGACGTGGTGATCGTGGACGACATCACGCCCTTCTTCGAGGTGCCGGGCGAGTTCCTGATCATTCACGACTGGAAGCGCCCCTGGCGCATCACCGGCAACTCCTCGGTCTACCGCTTCGAACTGGGGCGCCACCCCGACATCCTGGCCAAGTTCCGCCGCGAGTTCGACGCCATCCGCCAGCGCTTCCGCAATGAACAGGCCTACCTCTCCGACGAGATGCAGCAAAAAGGCCTGCTCAAGTACTGGGACGCCGCCTGGTGCGCCAGCTACAAGTACCACTGCATCCCCGGCTGGCCGCGCAACTACTGGCAGACCCCGCGCATTCCGGCGGGCGCCCGCATCCTGATCTTCCATGGCGTGGTCAATCCGCCCGACGCCCTGGCCGGCCGCCACAACGGCAACTGGCGCCGCCCCCTGCCCGCGCCCTGGATCGCGGACCACTGGCGCGAATGAGCTCAGGCGAAAGCCCCACCATGCGCCCTGCCCCACCCCGGGTGCTGCACTTCGTCACCGGCGGTTTCTCCGGCGCCACCCAGGTGGCCCTGGACTTGGTGCGGGCTGGCGTGGCCAGCGGCCGCAGCCAGCCCCTGCTGGTGCTACGCCACAAGCGCCAGACCGACCCGGCACGCATCGAGGCCTTGCGCGCCGAGGGCCTGCCCATCGAGGTCTTGCCCGGCGGCAGCCGCCTGCTCACCCTGTTCGCGCTCTGGCGTCTGTGCCGGCGCTGGCGGCCCGAGGTGCTGGTGGCCCACGGCTTCCCCGAGCATCTGCTGGGCCGCTGGGCCGGGCTGTATGCCGGCGTGCCGCATCTCGTGCATGTGGAACACAACTCGCGTGAGCGCTACGGTCTGTGGCGCCGCGCCCAGGCCCTGTTCCTGGCGCGCCGCACTGACCGCATCGTGGGCTGCTCCGAGGGCGTGCGCCAGAGCCTGCTGCGCCTGGGCATGCCGGCCGAGCGCTGCATCGCCATCTCCAACGGCATCCGCCTGCAGCCCTTTGCCGAAGCCGAGTCTCACCCCTATGCCCTGCGCCAGCCCGGCCTGGTGATGGCGGCACGCTTCGCCAAGCAAAAGGATCACCTGACCCTGATACGCGCCCTGGCCCTGCTGGCCCAGCGCGGCCTGCGTCCGCCCCTGCTGCTGGCAGGCGGCGGCAGCCGCTACCACGAGGCCGCGGCCAAACGCCTGGTCAAGCGCCTGGGCCTGGGCGAGCAAGTGCAGTTCCTGGGCTTTCACCCCGGCGTGCCGGCCCTGCTGATGCAGCACCAGATCGCTGTGCTCTCCAGCCATTACGAGGGCATGCCCCTGTCCCTGGTGGAGGGCATGGCCGCCGGATGCGCGGTGCTGGGCACGGCCGTACCCGGCATCCAGGAGCTGATACAGGACGGCGTCAATGGCCGCCTGGTGCCGCCCCGCGATCCTGTCGCCATGGCCGACACCCTCGAAGTCCTTCTAAGAAACCCTTCCGAGGCAGAACGCCTGAGCCTGAATGGTCGACAGGACGTCAAGCGACACTACGCTGTCGACCACATGCTCGGCGACTATGAAGACCTGTGGGAACGCCTGCTGAACTCGAAACCTCCAGAAAAATGAACACGAGCACACCCTGGCTGTCCGTCCTCATCCCGGTCTACAACGTCAAGGCCTATCTGCGCGAGTGCGTGAGCTCCGTGACAGCGCAGATGGATGCAGGCGTCGAGCTCATCCTGCTTGACGACTGTTCTACAGATGGCTCCGATGCCTTGCTCACCGAGTTGCAAGGCGAGGCGCCCGGACTGCGCCTGCTGCGCCATGAGCGAAATCGTGGCTTGTCGGCCGCCCGGAACAGTCTTCTAGATCAGGCGAGGGGCGACTACGTCTGGTTCCTCGACTCCGACGACTACCTGATGCCCGGGGCCATCGAGGGACTGCGCCGGCTCGTGCAGGCGCACCAGCCCGAGCTGGTGATCTGTGACTTCCGCCTACAGCGCGAGCGCATGGGCCTCAAGCACCGCCTGCGCGGAGAACTGCATCGGCGAACGCTGCATGCGCCGCCCGGCCAACTGCGCGACAGCACCTCGGAACTGCTGGAAGGGCTGTTCACGGCTGGCCATCTCTACACCTGGTCCAAGATCGCCAAGCGAAGTCTCTGGGGCGCGGATCTGCGTTTTCCCGAAGGACGCTATTTCGAGGACATGAGCACGACCCCCCTCTTGGCCTTGCGCACGCGCAACTGGTGGTACGAAGACCAAGTCTGGGTCGCGTACCGCATGCGCAGCGGCAGCATTTTGCGCAGCGAACCCAGCGTGGAGAAGGAAACCCATATGCTGGAGGCCCTCCAGCAACCGCGCCAGGCACTGGCGGCGCACCCCGACATCGCCCCCCGCGCCCTGTTTGCCTGGTCCCATTTCGTCGCCCGGGGCTTCATCGGGGCATCGCGCCATCTCCAGCACGATGCTGCACTGTCCGCTCAATACCTACCCCGCTTTCTCGAGGCCATGCGACGCTCCATGCCCCTAAGCATCGCCCAGTTGCAGCGCGAGTATGTGCGTTGTGGCTGGCTGTGGCGCGGCCTGCGCTTCAGTCATTGGCTGAAGAAGGCCGTCGACGCGGCCGCAGCCGCGAAGGGAGCCACGCCTTGATGGACGAGTTTGTGCCCAGCCCCCCTCATCCTGCTCCGGCCGAGCCGCCGCCAGCGCAGGCCCGTCCCTGGCTGAGCATCCTGATCCCGGTCTACAACGTGGAGGAATGGCTGCGTCCCTGTGTGGCGTCGGTCTTGCAGCAGATACCGGCGCTGGCCCCACCACAACGCGTTGAGATTCTGTTGCTGGACGATGCCTCTACAGACGGCTCGGCCCGCGTGATGGAATCCTTGGCAGCCGAGCATGCCGGCCAGCTTCGCCTGCTGCGTCATGCTCGCAACGCGGGCCTCTCGGCCGCGCGCAACAGCCTGCTGCAAGCCTGCACCGGGCGCTATGTCTGGTTTCTGGACTCGGATGATCTGCTGATGACTGGCGCCTTGCGCGGACTGGCTCTGGCCCTGGACCAGCAGGCCTGCGATCTGGTTCTGTGCGACTTCACAGTCGTGCGTGAGCACACGCAACTCAAGCACCGCTTGCGCGGCGAGCATCATCGGCACACCTTCCGCGGCCCCGCGCGCCAGCGCCTGAGCGACACCTCCTTGCTGCTCGAAGGCCTGTTTGCCGAGGGCAAACTGCACACGTGGAGCAAGATCGCCAGGCGTGAGCTCTGGGCTGAAGATCTACGCTTTCCTGTGGGTCGCTACTACGAGGATCTCTACACCTCCCCGGAGCTCGCCCTGCGGGCGAGAAGCTACGTCTACATCCCAGAATGCTGGGTGGGCTACCGACAGCGCGCCGGCAGCATTCTGGCGACACTGAACGAGAACAAACTCAAAGACATGATGGACTCCCTGGTCGGCCTGCCGCAGCGCCTGCACTCCATGCAGCCGCCGCTCAGCGACGGCGCGCGCTTCGCCATCGCGCACTACATTGCCCGAAGCTATGTGAGCGCTGCGCGCTTCATCGCCCGCCGGGCCAATACGGCCGCTCTCCACACATGCCACACCCAACTGCTCGCCAGTCTGCCTATGTCACCCGCGCAGTTGATACGCCAGTATCTGCGGCGAGGCTGGTTCTGGCGCGCACTGCGCCTGCATTTTTGGCTGCGTCGCGGTGAAGGGGCTGCAGCATGACCCCTCAGATTCACAGCCGCGTTGACGAATCCGCATTGCGGCGCCTGCTCAGCTTCGTCAAGCCCTACCGCCTGGGCGTGGCCCTGACCCTGCTGGCCTATCTGGCGGCCGCGGCCACCGAGCCCCTGATTCCGGAACTGCTCAAGCGCGTGTTCAAGCCGGGTTTCGAGCAGGAGACCTTTTCCATCTGGTGGGTGCCCGCCACCCTGATCGGCCTGTATGTGGTGCGCGGCCTGACCAGCTTCGCCGGCCAGTACCTGCTGAACTGGACGGTGCTGCGCAGCGTCACCGATCTGCGCCAGGCCCTGGTCAATGCCCTGCTGCGCGCCGACGCCAGCGTCTACACCAGCCTGCAGCCCGGCATGGCGGTCACCAAGGTGATCAATGACCCGCAGCAGTCCCTGTCCCTGCTGGGCCACACCCTGAGCACCCTGCTGCGCGACGGTCTGCCGGCCCTGGCCATGCTGGGCTACCTCTTCATCCTGAACTGGAAGCTCACCCTGATGTCCATGGTCACCCTGCCGGCCATGGCCTTTGTCGTGAAGAAGGTGAACCAGCGTGTGCGCAAGATGGGCACGCTGAGCTACGACGCCCAGATGAATCTGGCGGCCAAGGTGGACGATGTGACCCGGGCCTGGCGCGTGGTGCGCAGCTTCGACGCCGCTGGCTATGAGCGCGAGCGCTTTGCCGAGATCGCGATGGATGTGCGCCGCAACTCACTCAAGCAGGCTGCGGCCGGAGCGCTGAACCAGCCCCTGTCCCAGCTGGTGGCCAGCGTGGGCCTCTCCCTGATCGCCAGCATCGCCCTGCTGCAGGCGCGGGCCGACCAGACCTCGGCCAGCGAGTTCGTGGCCTATATCACTGCCCTGCTGCTGCTGATCTCGCGCCTGCGCCACCTCAGCGACCTGGCCACCCCCATCAGCAATGCCACGGTGCTGGCGCGCGGCTGCCTGGAGCTGCTGAACCTGCCGGCCGAGTCCGACAGCGGCCGCGCCGCCCCCCACCTGCCGGTGCAGGGCGAGCTGCGCCTGGAAGGCGTGCGCCTGCAATACCCCGGGGCCGAGCGCCCGGCCCTGGATGGCCTGGACCTGCACATCCCGGCGGGCCAGACCACGGCCCTGGTCGGCGCCTCGGGCGCGGGCAAGAGCTCGGTGATCCACCTGCTGCTGGGCTTTGCCCAGCCGGACGGCGGCCGCATCCTGCTGGACGGGCAGGACATCACCGCGCTGCGCAAGGCCGATCTGCGGCGCCAGTTCGCCGTGGTCTCGCAGGACATCGTGCTCTTTGATGCCTCGGTGGCCGAGAACGTGGCCTATGCCCAGCCCCTGGATGCCGCGCGGCTGGAACAGGCCCTGCGCGCCGCCCACCTCTGGGACTTTGTGCAAGGCCTGCCCCAGGGCGTGGACAGCAATGTGGGCGCCAATGGCAGCAAGCTCAGCGGCGGCCAGCGCCAGCGCCTGGCCATCGCCCGCGCGCTCTACAAGGACGCGCCCATCTGGGTCTTCGACGAAGCCACCTCGGCCCTGGACACCGAGAGCGAGCGCGCCGTGCAGCAGGCCCTGGAGCAGTGGCAGGGCAAGAAGACCCTGATCCTGATCGCGCACCGCCTCTCCACCGTGCGCGGGGCCGATGCCATCCATGTGCTGGCCCAGGGCCGGGTGCTGGAGTCGGGCGACCACGGCACGCTGATGCGCCGCGACGGCGCCTACGCCGCCATGGTCCAGGCCCAGCTGGGCGACTGAGCCATGCCGGCGCGCGCGGCTCAGCTCCCGCGCCGCCGCTGGCTGCACCTGGCCGCCCTGCTGCTGTCGCCCTGGCTGTCGCCCCGGGGTCTGCAGGCCCAGACGGCAACCCTGGAGCTCAATCAGGCCGACCGGGCCGAGCTCGAATCCCTGCCCGGCATCGGTCCGCAGCTGGCCGAGCGACTGCTGGCCGAGCGCGCCCGCGCCCCCTTCGCCCACTGGCCTGAGCTGCTGCGCCGCGTGCGCGGCCTGGGCCCGCGCCTGGCGCGGCGGCTTTCCGGCGCCGGGCTGCGGGTGAACGGGCAGGCGTATGCCGACACCGAAGCGCCCCCCGAGGCGGACGCGGCTTCTTTGTCAGCCCCGACACAAACTCGCTAAACCGCTGACAAGGCGGGCCACTCCAATGCAGGCATGGCGGGGCGATGTCCGCCCGCCACCCACACCCAGGAGTTACCCCATGCGCGCCATTCAGCCCCCCTGCACGAGGACCATCACGAAGGACTGGCCCAGGACCTGCCCGCCCTGCTGCGCCTGCAGCAGCGCCGCCGCGCGCTGGGCTGGCTGGCCGGTGCCGGCAGCCTGGCCCTGCTGGGCTGTGGCGGCGGCGGGGGTGACGAGGGCAGCAGCAGCGCATCCTCCAGCAGCAGTTCGGGCAGCAGCTCCAGCGGCAGTTCGGGTAGCAGCAGCTCGGGCAGCAGCACCAGCGGTGGCACCAGCACCAGCAGCTGCTCGGTGATCCCCGAGGAGACCGCCGGCCCCTACCCCGGCGACGGTTCCAACAGCAACGGCAGCGGCGTGAGCAATGCCCTGGCCCTGGCCGGCATCGTGCGCAGCGACATCCGCTCCAGCGTGGCCGGCGTCAGCGGCACAGCCGAGGGCGTGCCCCTGAGCCTGAGCATCCGCCTGCTCAACACCAATGGCAGCTGCGCCACTCTGGCCGGCTATGCCATCTACCTCTGGCACTGCACCCGCGACGGTCTCTACTCGCTCTACTCCAGCGGCATCACCCAGCAGAACTATCTGCGGGGCGTGCAGGAGACCAATAGCGAGGGCATCGCCACCTTCGCCACCATCTTCCCGGGCTGCTATGCCGGCCGCATGCCGCATATGCACTTCGAGGTCTACCGCAGCCTGGCCAGCGCCAGCAGCTACACGAGCAAGCTGCGTACCTCGCAGATCGCCTTCCCCACCGAGGTCTGCAACACCGTGTATGCCGGCGCCACCGGCTACAGCGAGAGCGCGCGCAACTTCGGCCAGATCAGCTTCTCCAGCGACAACGTCTTCAGCGACGGCGTCACCCTGCAGATGGCCAGCGTCAGCGGCAGCATCGCGGCGGGCTACACGGCCAGCCTGAACGTGGCCATCGCCGCCTGAGCCGCCCTGCCATGACCGAGCTCACGCCTGGTGTATCGTGCGCCGAGCCGGATGGGCTCGAGACACAGCAGGAGACCTCGATGAGCAAGGGCGGCCCGGGCGCGCTGCGCTGCCTGGTGGTGGATGACGATGCCGAGATCCGGCATGCGCTGCAGGACTATCTGCAGAGCTTTGCCATGCAGGTCACGGCCGCGGCCGATGGTGTGGAAATGCGCCGCCTGCTGGGCAGCCGCGAGTTCGACCTGGTGATCCTGGACCTGATGCTGCCCGGCGAAGACGGCCTGTCCCTGTGCCGCTGGCTGCGCCAGCAGCACCACGAGACGGCCATCATCATGCTCACGGCCCAGGGCGACCCGGTCAGCCGCATCGTGGGCCTGGAGATGGGCGCCGACGACTACCTGGCCAAGCCCTTCGAGCCCCGCGAGCTGGTGGCACGCATCCACGCCATCCGCCGCCGCCTGGGCCGGGGCGAGGAGGCCGCCAGCAGCGCCCGGCGCGAGTTCCGCTTCGAGGGCTGGCGCTTCGACCGCCTGCTGCGCCAGCTGGTCTCGCCCGAGGGCGTGGTGGTGGCCCTGTCCAGCGCCGAGTTCCGCCTGCTGCTGGCCTTTGCCGAGCGCCCGGGCCGGGTGCTCAGCCGCGAGCAGCTGATCGAGCTGACCCGGGCCCCGGGCGTGGAGGTGAACGACCGCAGCATCGACCTGGGCGTCTCCCGCCTGCGCCAGAAGCTGGGCGATGCGCCGCCACGCCTGATCCGCACCATGCGGGGCGAGGGCTATCTCTTCGATGTCCAGATCAGCTGAGGCCCGCGACATGGGCTGGTTCACCGACACCCTGGCCAAACGCCTGTTCCTGCTGATGTGGGCCGCGCTCGTGGGCAGCCATCTGCTGGCCTATGCCGCCGTGCACCTGGTGCAGTTCGGCCCCAATGCGCCAGGTCGCCTGCCCACCCTGCCCTCGCTGCCGCCCACCCCGGGCCTGGGCGAACGCCCCCTGCATGAACGCCTGCAGCCGCCACCCCGGCGCCCGCCCGCCCCCCAAGCTCCGCAGGCGGAGGACGCGGCCCTGGGTGAGGACGCCGCCGCCCTGCCCCCACCGCGAGGCCCCGGCGGCGAAGCCCCCCATCACGGCCCCCGCCCCGGGCCGCGCCTGCCCGCGGGCGTGCTGCTGCTGGACTATGGCGTGCGCCTGCTGGTGATCGCCCTGGCCGCCTGGTGGGGCTCGCGCTGGCTGGCGCGCCCCATGCGCGAGCTGGTGCAGGCCTCGGAGCAGCTCTCGGGCGCGCTGGAAGGCCCGACCCGGCCCCAGGCCCTGGACGAGCAGCGCGGCACGCGCGAGGTGCGCGAGGCGGCCCGGGTCTTCAATGGCATGGCGCAGCGCCTGCGTCGCCAGTTCAGCGAGCGCGGCCTGATGGTGGCCGCCATCTCCCACGATCTGCGCACCCCGCTGACCCGGCTGCGCATGCGCCTGGAAACCCTGGACGCCCCGGCCGAGCAGCGCGAGCGCGCCGCGGCCGATATCCGCGAGATGAATGCCCTGATCGATCAGACCCTGAGCCTGTTCCGCGGCGCGGGTGACGAGGCCCTACAGGACACCGATGTCGCCGCCCTGGTCCAGGCCCTGGCCGACGACCTGGCCGAGCAGGGCCAGCCGGTGCAGGCTGATCTGGGGGCCTCACCCGAGGCAGCGGCCGTGGCGCGGGTCCAGCCCCAGGCGCTGCGACGGGTGCTGGACAATCTGCTGGGCAATGCCCTGCGCTACGGTGCCGGCCCCATCCGCCTGGGCCTGGCGCGCGAGCCGGGCACCCTGCTGCTGCGGGTGGACGATGCCGGCCCCGGCATCCCCGCCGATCAGCTGGAGGCGGTGTTCCAGCCCTTCTTCCGCCTGGAAGCCTCGCGCAACCGCGAGACCGGAGGCAGCGGTCTGGGGCTCTACATCGCCCGCGACCTGGTACAGCGCATGGGCGGCAGCCTGCGCCTGCTCAACCGGCCCGAAGGCGGTTTGCGCGCCGAGCTGCGGCTGCCCCTGCTGCCGCCCCACTGAGCGGCGACCGGGTGGCTCAGGCCGCCACCGGCTCCGCAAAGCCGGCACGCCGGCGCCGCATCACGGCCGGGTCCACGCTGGGCGGCTGGGCCGGCCAGCCGAAGAAGCGCTGCACCTCGGCGCGGCGCGCCAAGGTGTCGGCCATGCCCAGCATGATCAGGTCGCCCGTGAACGACGGCTCGAAAAGCAGATAGCTGGTCAGGGCCGAGCCGCTGGCCTGCTTGCCCTCGCCCGCCACACCCACGCTGCGCAGCAGGGCTCGGATGCTGGGCGGCAGGCTGCCCTGGTGCTCGGCCGCCATATCGTCCAGGCGCCGGCTGGGCGCGATCACCAGCACGTCCACCGGCCGCAACGCGGTATTGCGCCGCGCCTCGGGCGGCAGCAGGGACAGGGTGTGGTTGATGCGCTGCAGGCGCTCCACATCCACCGCCAGCGCGTCCAGGAAGATATTGGACAGGGCATGGCCGGCGATCTGGGCCATGCTGGGGTGGCCCTCGTTGAGCACCTGGCGATGACCGGGCGGCTCATGCATGCGGCCGGCACCGATCACCAGCACCCGCTCGGCCCCCAGGTGCACGGCGGGCGAGACGGGGGCGCTCTGGCGCATGGACCCATCGCCGAACCACTCGGCCTGGCCGTCCAGCTCGATCTCCTCGGCCGGGAAGATGAAGGGAATGGCCGAGGAGGCCATCAGGTGCGAGAGCGTGAGCTGGGTGCGCACCGACAGGCGCTGCGAGCGCTGCCAGGGCGTGATGGGCGCATGGGTCTGGTAGAAGGTGACGTGCTGGCCGGTGGTGTAGCTGGAGCCGCTGATGGCCAGGGCGTGCAGATGGCCCTCGCCCAGCATCTTGTCCAGGCGCTCCAGACGCACCCACTGGCTGAGCAGGCCGCGCAGGGGCTCGTTGTCCAGCAGGCTGCGCGGGCGGCTGCGGCGCCAGCGGGCCAGGGCCCAGCCCAGGCTCATCATGGTCATCCAGCGCGCGCCGGTGCGTATCACCCCCAGGGAATCGGCCGCATAGACCTGATCCACATGGATGTTCTGCCAGATGTGCATCAGGCCATCGACCGCAGCGTCGAAGTCGTCCGCATAGCTCGCCAGGGTGGCGGCGTTGATGGCGCCGGCCGAGGTGCCCGCGATGATGGGAAAGGGGTTCTGCGCGCCGGGGCCGGCCATGCCGGCATCGCGCCGCAGCTGGGCCAGGGCCGCCAGCACCCCCACCTGGTAGGCCGCGCGCGCACCGCCACCGGTCAGTATCAGACCGGTGGCGCCGGGAACGGCGCTGCTGGGGCTGGGGACGAGCTGCACCCCGCCAGCTTACGTCGCCCGGCGCCGCCGCAAAGCCCGAACTGGGGCCTTATCCAGGGGGAGTCGCCGGGGGAGTCGTGAGCACGCGACAGCTGCCGCGCGCGCCGGCTTTAGTCGTAGACGATCTGGGCGCCCTGCAGCGCCGCGGCGCCCGGGCTGGCGGGCTTGGCGGCGGCCGGCGCTCCGGGCTCGGCTCCCGGCGCAAAGCGCTGCAGCAGTTGCAGAGCTTCTTCGCAGGGCCAGAAGCGGCTGTCCTCGCCCAGGTCCAGCTGGGCCTGGCCCTGGGCCAGGAAGTGGTGGGTGCGCACCTTCAGGCCCTGCATCACCGTGCCCTGCTCGCCCTCCACCCGCTTGGCCGGCCACTGGCGCAGCAGCTCGGCCAGGGGCGGCAGGGCCTGCTTCACCGGCACATAGACATAGCGGCCAAAGCGCGCCCGCGCCGCCGCCAGGCTCCAGACCTGCTGGATGTTCATGCGCAGGCCGCCCGAGAAGCGGTCGTTCTGCACCTTGCCCGAGGCGATGATCAGCTCGTCCTCGGCCAACAGCTCCTTGTTGGCATTGAGCAGCTCCTCGTTGGCCACGGCCTCGATGGCATCGCTCTTGTCGTCCAGCTTGAAGATGGCCACCCGGCCGCGGTGGCCGTTGATCACCCGCATATCGCTGACGATGCCGGCCACCATCACCGGATCGCGGCTGTCCTGCAGTTCGGCGATGCGGCGCTTGACCATGCGGCGCACCTCCTCGCCGTTCTGGTCGAAGAGATGGCCGCTCAGGTAGTAGCCGATGGCCGTCTTCTCGTGGCTGAGCTTTTCCTTGATGCTCCAGGGCGCGACCTCCACCAGGGGCGGCTCGGCGGTGGAGGAGCCGTGGGTGCTGTCGTCGAAGTCGAACAGGCCGCCCTGGTTGGCATTGGCCTGCAGGTTCTCGGCATAGGTGTAGCCCAGGGCCACGCTGGCCAGCAGGCGGGCGCGGTCGGGCTCCAGCACATCGAAGGCGCCGGCCTTGATCAGGGCCTCGACCACGCGCTTGTTCACCTGCTTGCGGTCCACCCGGACGCAGAAGTCGAAGAAGCTCTTGAAGGGGCCGCCCTCATTGCGTGCCGCCACGATGGCCTGGATGGCGCCCACGCCCGTGCCCTTGACAGCGCCCAGGCTGTAGTTGACCTTCTTGGGCCCCAGGGGCTCGAAGCGGTGCACGCCCAGATTGACATTGGGCGGCTCGAACTCGATGCCGAAGAGCTTGGCATCGTTGAGCAGGACCTTGAGCTTGTCGGTGTCGTCCGACTCGATGGTCATGTTCGCGGCGAGGAACTCGACCGGGTAATGCGCCTTCAGATAGGCCGTCTGGTAGGAGACGATGGCATAGGCGGCGGCGTGCGACTTGTTGAAGCCGTAGTTGGCGAACTTGGCCAGCAGGTCGAAGATCAGGTCGGACTGCGGCTTGGACACGCCGTTCCTGACAGAACCCTCGACGAAGCGGGCGCGCTGCTTGTCCATCTCCTCCTTGATCTTCTTGCCCATGGCGCGGCGCAGAAGGTCGGCCTCGCCGAGCGAGTAGCCGGACAGGACCTGGGCGATCTGCATCACCTGCTCCTGGTAGACCATGATGCCGTAGGTCTCGGCCAGCACCGGCTCGGTCAGGGGATGCGGGTACTCCACCACCTCCTTGCCGTGCTTGCGCGCGACGAAGGTGGGAATCAGGTCCATGGGGCCCGGGCGGTACAGGGCGTTCAGGGCGATCAGGTCCTCCAGGCGCGAGGGCTTCGCGTCCTTGAGCATCTTCTGCATGCCGCTGGATTCAAACTGGAACACCGACTCGGTCAGGCCGTCCGAGAAGAGCTTGTAGGTCTTCTTGTCGTCCAGCGGGATCTTCTCGAAGGCGAAGTCCTTCTGCTCCGGATAGCGCGCGACGATGAAGTCCTTGGCCAGCTCCAGGATGGTCAGGGTGGCCAGGCCCAGGAAGTCGAACTTCACCAGGCCGATGGCCTCCACGTCGTCCTTGTCGTACTGGCTCACCGCGCTGGTGGAGCCCGGCTGCTGGTACTGGGGGCAGAAGTCGGTGATCTTGCCCGGCGCGATCAGCACGCCACCGGCGTGCATGCCGATGGAGCGCACCGTGCCTTCCACGCTGGCCGCCAGGGCCAGCAGGCCGGCCACTTCCTCGTCTTCCTTCTCGCGCTCCTCGATCTCCGGCGACTCGTGGCGGGCATAGACCATCTTGGCCTTGTCCGGATCGAAGTCGGGCGGCAGGGGCGCCAGGGTCACGGTCTTGCCCGGCGGCGCCGGCACCAGCTTGGCGATGGAGTCCACATGGCCGAAGCCCATGCCCAGCACCCGGCCGATATCGCGCAGCGCGCCCTTGGCCGCCATGGTGCCGAAGGTGGCGATCTGGCTCACCGCGGGGCGGCCGTACTTGTCCTTGACGTAGTCGATGACGCGGTCGCGGCGGTCCTGGCAGAAGTCGATGTCGAAGTCGGGCATCGAGACGCGCTCGGGATTGAGGAAGCGTTCGAAGAGCAGCGAGAAGCGAAGGGGATCGACGTCGGTGATGGTGAGCGCATAGGCAACCAGCGAGCCCGCGCCCGAGCCGCGGCCCGGCCCGACGGGAATGTTCTGCTGCTTGGCCCATTTGATGAAGTCGGCAACGATGAGGAAGTAGCCGGGGAAGCCCATCTTGATGATGGTGTCCAGTTCGAACTCCAGGCGCTCCACATAGCGCGGACGCTGGGCCTCGCGCTTGGCGGGGTCGGGGAAGAGCAGCTGCAGGCGCTCCTCCAGGCCCTCGAAGGAGAGCTGACGGAAGTACTGCGCCATGGGCATGGGCGTGCCGTCTTCCATCAGCGGCGTGGGGAAGTTGGGCAGCTGCGGCTTGCCCAGCACCAGGGTCAGGCTGCAGCGCCGCGCGATCTCCACCGTGTTGGCAATCGCACTGGGGATGTCGGCGAACAAGGCCTCCATCTCGGCCTGGCTGCGGAAGAACTGGCCCGGCAGAAAGCGCTTGACGCGCTTGGGATTGGCCAGGGTCTCGCCATCGGCAATGCAGACCCGGGCCTCGTGCGCCTCGTAGTCTTCCTCGCTCAGGAACTGGATGGGGTGGGTGGCCACCACGGGCAGATTCAGCTCGGCCGCCAGGGGCACGCTGGCCCGCACCAGGGCTTCCTGGCCGGGCAGGCCGGCGCGCTGCAGCTCGATGTAGAAGCGCTCCGGGTAGAGGGCTGCCAGGCGGCGTGCCCAGTCGCTGGCACGGGCCTTGTCACCCGCCAGCAAGGCCTGACCCAGGCCGCCGAACTGGGCGCCGGAGAGGCAGATCAGTCCCTCGCTCAGCTCCTGCATCCACTCCCACTTCAGGCAGGCCTGGTTGCGCTGCACGTTCTGGATCCAGGCGCGCGAGAGCAGCTCGCAGAGATTGAGATAGCCCTGGAAGTTCTGCACCAGCAGCAGCAGGCGGGTGGCCGGCTTGTCCGAGGCCTCGGGCTCGATCCAGCAGTCCGCGCCCAGCACCGGCTTGACCCCGTTCTTGCGGCAGGCGTTGTAGAACTTGACGCCCCCGAAGAGGTTGGCCAGATCGCTGAGGCCCAGGGCCACCTGCCCGTCCTTGGCGGCCGCCTTGGCCGCATCGTCGATCCGCAGGGTGCCGTCGACGACGGAGAACTCGGTATGGGTACGCAGGTGAACAAAAGCCATCGGGCAATTGTACGGAGGGGCTCGGCGCCACCCCGGCCCGCGCCGCCGCAGGAGCGCCTTCGGCAATTGTGCGCAGGGGTGCCCGCCGCTATGCTCCGGCCCCATGCGCAAGACCCGACACCTGCTCTCTGCCGTGGCCCCGCTGCTCGGTGCCCCCCTGCTGGCCCTGGGCACCGCCGCCCACGCCCAGACGCCGGCCGCCAAGCCCGCCCGCGGCGCTGCCGAGATCCTGGCCCAGGCCCCGGCGGGCGACTGGCGCACGCTGGATCCGCAGAACACCTTGCTGATGGACCTGCAGACGCCGCGCGGCCCGGGCCAGGTGTTGATCGAGCTGGCCCCGCGCTTTGCACCCCGCCATGTGGCCAATATCCGCACCCTGGCGCGCGCCGGCTTCTATGACGGCCTGGCCGTCGTGCGGGTGCAGGACAACTTCGTCACCCAATGGGGCGACCCGGACGGCGACGAGCCGGCCAAGGCCCGCTCCCTGGGCCAGGCCCAGGCCAAGCTGCCGGCCGAGTTTTCCATCGCCTACCAGGGCTTGCCCATCAGCCGCCTGCCCGATGTGGACGGCTGGGCCCCGGTGACGGGCTTTGTGGACGGTTTTCCCGTGGCTGCCGACCCCAAGGCCGACAAGGCCTGGCTGGCCCACTGCTACGGCATGGTGGGTGCGGGCCGCGGCAACGAGGTGGACTCCAGCACCGGCGCCGAGCTCTACGCCGTGATCGGCCATGCGCCGCGTGGCCTGGACCTCAATATCACCGTGGTGGGCCGGGTCATCAAGGGCATGGAGCTGCTGGCCAGCCTGCCGCGCGGCGGCCCGAACATGGGCTTCTACGAGCAGGCCGAGCAGCGCAGCGCCATCCCGCGCCTGCGCCTGCTGGCCGATATGCCCGAGGCCGAGCGCCCCAAGCTGCAGCTGCTGCGCACCGACAGCAAGACCTGGCTGGAGCTGCTGGACGCGCGCCGCCACCGCGGCGGCTGGTTTGTGCACAGCCCGGGCCATATCGAGATCTGCAGCGCCGGCGTGCCCAGCCGGCCGGCGCCTCCGCAATAGCGGGCGAGGTCCTCAGACCTGCGAGGCGCTGGGGCGGGACCTGCGGCTGCAGCCCGCCGCCCAGCCTGCGGCCAGCAGCGCGGCCAGGGTCAAGCCATAAGAGCTCGGCTCGGGCACGGTGGCGCAGCTGTTATTGCCCCCGGTCTGGGCATTGACGGCCACGCATGCCCCCTGGAAGCTGATATTGCGCAGGAACTCGGCATCGCGCCCCACCACATCGCGCTCATTGGGGCCGCTGCCGAAACTCAGCTGCGAGACCCCCAGGCCCGTGGCATCGAAGCTGAGCGTGGCCAGGGTGAAGCCCCCATCGGCCTGCAGGGCGGCCAGCGCATCATCGTTGTCCTGCATGCTGCGCAGCGGGTCGTACTCGAGCGAGAAGGCAAACAGGTCGAAGTTGTCGCTCTGCACCACGCTCAGGCTGGCATCCCAGGCCCCGCCCAGTCCGCTTCCCAGGGTGAAGCTGGTGCCGCTGAGCACGCCGGGCGCGAAATAGATATTGAGATCGAAGGTGGACACGATTTCGCTGCTGCTCAGCCCGCTGATGTTCAGGTCCACTGTGAAGGACTGGCCGAGCAGCACCGATTGGCTGCTGGGGCTGAGGCTGACCACCGAGGCCTGCGCTGCGCCGCCCAGCAGGCTTGCCACGAGCAAGCCCAGAGTCAAGAACTTTGCTTTCATGCACGTCTCCTAAGAGTCAGGTCAAGTCAGGTCAACAAGGGCAGGAATCAGTTCGCCGCAGGTCCGGTCGCACAGGCACTGCGGGTGCACTTGAGGGTGCAGGCGCGCACATCGCGCGCATCGATCACGCCGTCCCCGTTGCCATCCCGCGGATCATTGGCAGTCGGCGTCTTGCCGATACCGGCGCGTATCAGGGCCAGATCATTGGTATCGACATCCCCGTCACCGTCCACATCACAGGCCTGCACGGCGCTGTTGATGGTCAGGTCGTAAAGGATGGGCGTCTCGTTGAGCGCATTCATCTGCAGCCGGGTGCGCACCTGGATGTAGCGCCCCATGGCGGTGAAGCTGGCGTTCTTGCTCACCGGCGCGTAGGTCTGCAGGTCCAGGGCAGCCGGGTTGTCGGAGGCCCGGGCCACCACTTCCACGCTGGCCCCGCTGGGCACCAGATCGTTCCAGCCGATCCGGCCCCAGGCGGTGCCGGCGGCGCCGCTGTCATAGACGACGGTCCAGGTGCCGAGCTTGTTGACCGTGGTGTTCTTGGTGGTCAGACCCGAACCATCGGTATACACATAGGGGTAGGCGCCGGTGGGCAGAAAGCCGATCAGCTGCCCGTCGCTGCCACGGTACTTGGTGGCCCGGTTGGTGCTGAGGTTCATGACCCAGACGTCGTTGTTCCCGTCGATCATCACGCCATAGGTCGTCCCGCCCTCGCTCTTGCTCCACAGCAGGGTGCCGTCGGGCTTGTACTTGCGCACCCCCGAGTAATCGGTCGAGAGGATATTGCCCTCGCCATCCACGGCAATGCCCGCCCCGCTGTAGCTGTGGGGGCTGCGCGCCCACGCGTTGGTGACGGGGTCGTAGGCCGACCAGCCGTAGTTGCCCGCATAGGGGGCCTGGTAGATCTTGCCGTTACCCTGGGCGATGCCGTAGTTGTAGGGGTGGTAGGGACTGGCGATCTGGCTTTGCGCGCCGGTGTTGGTGTCCACCCGGCCCACGCCGCCCACGCCCGAGCCTATGGTGGCGCTCCAGAGGATGCCATTCTTGTCCACGGTGCAGCCATACGGGTTCCAGCCGTTCAGCTGCACATAGGGCACGGCGCTGGGGCCTATGGGCAGCGTGGCGCCATTGGCGGGGTCCACCCGGTAGTAGCGGGCCTGGTTCCAGATGCCCACCCAGAGCTTGCCGTCCGGGGCGATGCACAGGGAGCGGCCGAAGGAGGTGTCTGCACCGATCGGCGCGATCCAGGCCACGCGCTCGTCACCAATGCCGGCATTGCTGTTGCTGGTCAGGGGCATCATCTCGGCGCCCTGTATGCCCGGCGTGCCGTTGCTTTCCTCCGAGGTGTTGATGGTGCCCGAGCCGTTGCGGTCAATGGCCGTGTCCACCAGGATCTTCATCAGATAAGGCGGCGCCCCGATACCGGGCATGCGATTGAGCACATAGGCATTCCCGTCCACATCGATGGCGATGCGCGAGGGATTGCCGCCCAGGCTCTGCCCGGGCGCACCCATATAGGTCTTGTAGCGTGCGACCTCACGCCCCGGCGCCAGCACATTGCCCGTCCCGGCATCGATGACATTGGTGGTGTCGAACTTGGACACCGAGTCCTCGTTGTGGTTGGCCACAAAGATGTACTTGGAGCCCACGCCCACCAGATTCACCTGCAGCTGGTTGGGCACCACGGTGAAGTTGAGGTTCTCTATCGTGCCGGCGGAGAAGTCGGCGTTGAGGGTGTAGGTCTTGCTGGCAGCCAGGCCCAGCTGGGGTGCCAAGGCGGCCATGGCCAGAACCAGCAGAGTGGGGCGCCATGGGGCCGAGGCCACCAGGCGACGCGTGTAGCAGGGAATCTTCATGGGACCTCCTGGAGAGGATGGGCTGTAGTCCGTGGGAGAGGAAGCGGGGCCTCAGTGCGTGCTGGCCAGCCGCGCGGCCAAGCGGGTGCAGCACACGAGCGGATTCAGGTCGAAGCCCTCGTTGCCTGAGAGGCGACGCAAGCCCTGGCCCTCGGTATCGATGGAGAAGATCTTTCCTCCCGTCGCCGTTTGCTCCACGAAGAAAATCCGGCGTCCGTCGGCCGACCACTGCGCATTCATGACGTCGCTGTCCTGCGGGAGCAGCGAGCGGGCTCCGCTGCCATCGGCCGCCATCAGGCGCAGGCTCTGCCGCGCGGCGTTCCCGGGTGTCGCCAGGTACAGGATCTGCCGCCCGTCGGGCGACCACTGGCCGGCCACATGCCGCGCCTCGCCGCTGGTCAGCTGCTGGCGCGCGCTGCCGTCGGCGGCCATCACGACCAGCTGGGCAATCTGGCTCTTGATCACGCTGAAGAGCAGACGGCTGCCATCGGGCGACCAGACCGGCTGGGTCTCGTGGCTGCGCTCCTTGTTGTCGCTCACCACCTGCCAGCGCTGGCTGCCCAGCTCCGCAACGGCCACCCGCAGCCCATGCGCAGGCTTGTTGGCCAGATAGGCCAGGCGCTTTCCGTCCGGGGAGAAGCGCGGCGCGGTCTCGTCCTCCTCGGTGGAGTCGGTCACACGGCGCGGGTTGCCGCCGTCCGCGTCCATGATGTAGAGACGTCGGCTGCCATCGCGGGAGGAGACGAAGGCGATGCGCTGGCCGTCGGGCGACCAGCTGGGCTCCGCATTGGGCAGCAGGTCGTTCGTGAGCTGCCGCACGCGGCCATCCTGCAGGGAGACGCTGTAGATGTTCTGCCCTCGGCCCGGCAGGGACCGGGTGAAGAGCACCCGGCTGCCATCGGGCGACCAGCTCATCTCGCCGGCCTCGCCGCGCTCCGGCAGCAGGCGCTGGACGGCACTGCCGTCAGCGGCCATGCGGTAGATCTCGAACAGATTGCCGCTGCGGTTGGACACGAACAGCAGCTCGTCCGGGCCGCCCGGCGCCGATAGCGCGGGCGACCAGGCCAGCGCCGCCGCCAATCCCCCCAGACCCAGAATCTTGTGCAGATGCTTCACGACAGACTCCTTGGCTGAGAGGCGGCTCAGGGGCGCACCGACACCGTGGCCGAAGCCAGCTGGCGACCGCCGCTGTCCGTCACGGTCAGGGTGTAGATGCCGGTCTGACTGGGCGTCAGCTGATAGCTCAAAGCCCCTTCGGCACTGGTGACGGCGCTGTAGCCAGCGGTGCTACCGGCCGGATCGCGCACCATCAGGGTGACCGAGGCATTCGGGGCGAAGCCCTTGCCGGCGAAGACGGTGGGGGTGGATGGCTTGGCCATGGACGGCCCGCTGAAGAAGGGCGGGTCTGCGGCGACGGCGGCACCGGCCAGCAAGGCCGCACCCAGTCCCATTGCCAGCCAGCGTGAACGGCCGCGGGCAGCACGCGGTGGGATGCTGAACTTCATGAGCGACTCCAGCCCCGTCGTGGTGGGTCAGCCGGTGCGGCGACGAGGCAGGTCGCAACCGTCTCCCCCCATGTCCCGCAGCCGGAGGTGCGAGCCCCCGCGTGCTGAGTCCGTCTTGTCGAGCGCCTCAGCGTGGCTTCATTGTGTGAAGCCGCACAGGCCCCGGCAAGCGTTGAGAAGCATTACTGCTCGCGTGCTGACACCTGCTTTGGGGACAGGCCACGCCCTCCCCCCACATATGCAGGAGGTGCCCCACCGCCAGGGCCTGTTTCGCCGTCCCCCCTACAATTCGCGCCCTGGTTATGCAAGACACACAAATTCTCAATATCTCGTCCTACAAGTTTGTGGGGCTGTCGGACTGCGAGGCGCTGCGCGAGCGTCTGTACGCCCTGGCCGCGACCCTCGAGCTGAAGGGCACCGTGCTGCTGGCCGAGGAAGGCATCAATCTCTTCCTGGCCGGCGCCCCCGAGGCCGTGCGCGCCTGGGTGGACGCCTTGCGCGCCGATGAGCGCTTCGCCGATCTGGCCCCCAAGGAAAGCTGGTCGGCGGCCGTGCCCTTCCGCAAGCTGCTGGTGAAGGTGAAGCCCGAGATCATTCGCATGAACCACCCGACCATCAGGCCGGACCGCGCCGAACGCGCGCCGGCCCTGCCCGCCGCCACCCTGGCGCGCTGGCTAGACCAGGGCCATGACGACCAGGGGCGCCCGGTCGTGACCCTGGACACCCGCAATGCCTTCGAGGTGGACTACGGCAGCTTCGAGCACACCCTGGACTGGCGCATCACCAAGTTCAGCGAGTTCCCCGAGGCCGTGCAGCGCCATCGCGAGCAGCTGCAGGGCAAGACCGTGGTGAGCTTCTGCACCGGCGGCATACGCTGCGAGAAGGCCGCGCTCTATCTGCAGGAGCAGGGCCTGACCGACACGCCCATCTACCAGCTCGAGGGCGGCATCCTGAAGTACTTCGAGGAAGTGGGTGGCGCCCACTACCAAGGCAGCTGCTTTGTGTTTGACGAGCGCGAAGCCCTGGACGCCGGCCTGGCCCCGGCCACCGAGATCCAGCGCCCCGCCAGCGAGGCCCACCGCGCGGCCTGAGCTGCGGTCGCCCCTCGCCCTCCCCAAGCCACGGTCCCCACACCCCATGAAACGCGAAGCACTGGGCCCCGCGGGATGGCTGCTGCGTCTGCTGGGCCTGGCCCTGCTGGCCCTGGCCTTGCTCAGCGCCGCCTTTCGTGCGCCCCAGCGCAGCCTGGAAAGCCTGGTGGGGCGCTGGGCGCCCCCGCCCTCGGACTTTCTGGAACTGGGCCCGCAGCTGCTGCACTACCGTGACGAGGGCCCCAAGGACGACACCCTGCCCCTGCTGCTGTTGCACGGCAGCGGCTCCAGCCTGCACAGCTGGGAGGGCTGGCTGCCCGCGCTGCGCGCCCAGGGCCGGCGCGTGGTCAGCCTGGATCTGCCCGGCTTCGGCCTGAGCGGCCCCGCCGTCTCGGGTGACTACAGCGACGCGGCCTATCTGGCCCTGCTGGAGCGCCTGATGCAGGAGCTCAAGCTGCCCCGTGCGGTGCTGGTGGGCCAGGGCCTGGGCGCCCAGCTGGCCTGGCAGCTGGCCCTGAAGCAGCCCGAGCGCGCGGCCGGCCTGGTGCTGCTCAATGCGGGCGCGCGCGAGTTCCGCCCCGAGGCCGCGCCCCTGGCCTTGACCCTGACGCGGCTGCCCGGCGCGAGCTGGCTGGCCGAGGGCCTGCTGCCCCGCCATCTGCTGGCCCAGGCCCTGCGCGAGGCCTATGGTCAGCCCGCCCGGCTGCGCGCCGAGACCGTGGAGCGCTATTTCGAGCTGACCCTGCGCGAGGGCAATCGCGCCGCCCTGGTGCAGCTGCTGGACCAGCGTCGGGCGCCGCAAGACCTGGCGCCTCTGGCCGGCCTGGGCCGCACGCCCACCCTGATTCTCTGGGGCGCCCGCGACCACCTGCTGCCGCTGGAGGATGGCCAGGCCCTGCAAGCTGCCATCCCCGGCGCCCGCCTGCAACGCTTTGACACCCTGGGCCACCTGCCCCAGGAGGAAGATGCGCCGGCCACGGTCGCCGCCGTGGCCGAGTTTTTGCATTCGCTCAAACCCTGATGCCCGGGCGAAGCCTGGACATGCAACACTGCAATCCGCACAAAACCCTCAGGAGATGCCTCCCATGCAACGACGTTCCCTGATCGCCCTGGCCGCCCTGGCCCTGAGCGCCGCCACCGCCGTCCAGGCCCAGGCCCCGGACTGGAAGAAGATCCGCATCGGCGTGGAAGGCGCCTACCCCCTTCTCCGAAGTGGGCGCGGACGGCAAGCTCAAGGGCTTCGAGATCGATTACGCCCTGGCCCTGTGCGCCGAGATGAAGGCCGAATGCACCCTGGTGCAGCAGGACTTCGACGGCCTGATCCCGGCCCTGCAGGCGCGCAAGATCGACGCCATCATCGCCTCCATGTCCGTCACGGACGAGCGCAAGAAGGCCATCGCCTTCTCCAACCCCTACTACAACGTGCCGGCCCGCTTTGCCGCCAAGTCCGGCGCCAAGTTCGAGTTCAGCGCCGCCGGCCTCAAGGGCAAGAAGATCGCGGTGCAGCGCGCCACCATCCATGAGAAGTTCGTGGACGCCACCTTCAAGCAGAGCGAGATCGTGCGCTATGCCACCCAGGACCAGGCCTTCCTGGACCTGAAGTCCGGCCGCGTGGACCTGACCCTGGCCGATATGGTGGCCACCGACACCGGCTTCATCAAGACGCCGGCCGGCAAGGGCTTCGAGCTGATGGGCCCCAGCTACACCGATGTGAAGTACTTCGGCACCGGTGTGGGCGTGGGCCTGCGCAAGGCCGACGAGAAGAGCCTGGCCACCAAGTTCAACGCCGCCATTGCCGCGCTGAAGGCCAACGGCAGCTTCAAGAAGCTCAACGACAAGTACTTCGAGTACGACATCGCACCGAAGTAATCTCCCCCCTACCGGCTGACGCCGGCCCCCTCGAGGGGGCGCACCCGCAGGACCGGCCAAGCCGGGTCCTCGGGTGCCGTGCGATGAATCGCGCGGGCACAGCCCGGCGCTCCATCCCGGCAGCGCGCTTGATTGAGTACTCATGTTTCTACACGGATTTCTGCCCAGCTTGCTGGAGGGCGCCCTGGTCACCCTCGGCGTGGCGCTGGCCTCGCTGGCCCTGGCCATGGTGCTGGGCCTGGCGGGCGCCATGGCCAAGCTCTCGCGCTGGCGCTGGGCGCGCGGCCTGGCCTACCTCTACACCACCCTGATCCGCGGCGTGCCCGATCTGGTGCTGATGCTGCTGATCTTCTTCGGCGGCCAGGTGGCGGTGAACAACCTCGCCCTGGCCCTGGGGCACGAGGACTACATCGACATCGACCCCTATGTGGCCGGCGTGCTGACCATCGGCTTCATCTTCGGCGCCTACCTCACCGAGGCCTTCCGCGGCGCCTTCCTGGCCGTGCCGCCGGGCCAGCGCGAGGCGGGTCTGGCCTATGGCATGAGCGGCTGGCAGGTCTTCGCCCGCATCAGCTTCCCGCAGATGTTCCGGCACGCGCTGCCGGGCCTGTCCAACAACTGGCTGGTGCTGATCAAGAGCACGGCCATCGTCTCCGTGATCGGCCTGCACGATCTGATGACGCGCGGCCAGCAGGCCGCCGGCAGCACCAAGGAGCCCTTTGTGTTCTACACCGCCGTGGCCCTGATCTATCTGGGCTTCACCACGGTTTCGGAACTGGTGTTCGACCGGCTGCAAAAGCGCCTGTCCGTGGGCCAGCGCCAAGGCCAGCTCTGAGATCCTGCCATGGACCTGTCCGCCATCACCGAGAACCTGCCGCTGTACCTGAGCGGCGCGCAGACCACCTTCGAGCTGCTGCTCATCTCCCTGGGCCTGGGCCTGGCCTTCGCGATCCCGCTGGCCGTGCTGCGCACCCTGCCCCAGCGCTGGATCTGGGGCCCGATCTGGTTCTACACCTATATCTTCCGCGGCACCCCCATGCTGGTGCAGCTCTTCCTGGTCTATTACGGCCTGGCCCAGTTCGAGTGGATGCAGCAGAGCGCGCTGTGGCCCTACTTCAGCTCCGCCTGGTTCTGCGCCTGCCTGACCTTTGCGCTCAACACCTGCGCCTACACGGTGGAGATCATCGCCGGCAGCATCAAGGCCCTGCCGGCGGGCGAGATCGAGGCCGCCAAGTCCCTGGGCATGAGCCGCTGGGTGATGCTGCGCCGCATCGTGCTGCCCTCGGCCCTGCGCCGCGCCCTGCCGGCCTACAGCAATGAGGCCATCTTCATGCTGCACGGCACCTCGCTGGCCAGCATCGTGACCATCATGGACCTCACGGGCGCGGCCCGTCAGGTCAACTCCACCTACTACCTGCCCTTCGAGGCCTTCATCACCGCCGCGGTCTTCTACTTCCTGCTCACCCTCAGCCTGGTGGGCCTGTTCCATCTGGCCGAGCGCCGCTGGCTGCGCCCGCTGATGGCACGCTGAAGCACCTCGCCACCGCTGTTCCCATGCAAACGCACACCCACGCCCTGCTCCCGCCCACCCCAGGCACGCACCGAGAGCTGATCTCCCTGCACTACGGCCAGCCCGGCGCCGCCGCGGGCAAGGCCTATCTGCAGGCCTCGCTGCACGCCGACGAACTGCCCGGCATGCTGGTGGCCCACCATCTGCGCCGCAAGCTCGACGCCCTGGAGGCCCAGGGCCGCATCAAGGGCGAGATCGTGCTGGTGCCCATGGCCAACCCCATCGGCCTGTCCCAGCACCTGCTGCACGGCCATCTGGGTCGCTTCGAGGCCACCTCGGGCGAGAACTTCAACCGCTACTACCCCGATCTGATCGAGGCCGTGGCCGACGAGGTGGCGGCGAGCCTGGGCGCCGATGCCACCCGCAATGTGCAGCTGCTGCGCCAGGCCCTGCGCCGCGCCATCGCCCAGAGCCCGGTGGATACCGAGCTGCAGTCCCTGCGCCGTGAACTCATGCTGCTGGCCTGCGATGCCGACATCGTGCTGGACCTGCACTGCGATGCCGAGGCCGTGCTGCACCTCTACACCGAGCAGCCCTGCGCCCCGGCCTGCGAGCCCCTGGCCCGCTTCCTGGGTTCCCGCCTGACCCTGCTGGCCCTGGACTCCGGCGACAAGCCCTTTGACGAAATCTGCTCCCAGCCCTGGTGGCGCTGGGCGCGGCGCTTCGAGACCGCGGGCACGCCCATCCCCCAGGCCTGCCTCTCGGTGACCGTGGAGCTGCGCGGCCAGGCCGATGTGGAGCATGCCCTGGCCGAACGCGACGCCGAGAACCTGCTGAACTTCCTGGCCTGGCGCGGCCTGATCGAGCAGCCGGTGCCAGCCCTGCCCGAGCCCCTGGGCGATGCCCGCCCCCTGGCCGGCAGCATGCCGGTGAAAAGCCCGGTGGGCGGGGTGCTCACCTTCCTGCGCCAGCCGGGCGACTGGCTCCAGGCCGGCGAGGTGCTGGCCCAGGTGATCGACCCGATCAGCAATGCGGTGACCGACCTGCACAGCCCCGTGGACGGCCTGCTCTTCGCACGCGACTCGGTGCGCCTGGTGCGCGCCGGCCAGAAGATCGCCAAGGTTGCGGGCCTGGAAGCCCGCCGCAGCGGCAAGCTGCTGGGAGATTGAGGACACCATGAGTAGTACGAACAACAACAGCAGCAGCAGCCTGATCGTCAAGGACCTCCACAAGCGCTACGGCGAACGCGAGGTGCTCAAGGGCGTGTCCCTGTCGGCCAGAAAGGGCGATGTGATCACCCTCATCGGTTCCTCCGGCTCGGGCAAGAGCACCTTCCTGCGCTGTCTCAACCTGCTGGAGCAACCCCACCAGGGCACGCTCTCGCTGGACGGCGAGAACCTGGCCCTGGTGCCCGACCGCGACGGCAGCCTGCGCGCGGCCGATGCCCAGCAGCTGCAGCGCTGGCGCGCGCGCCTGGCCATGGTGTTCCAGAACTTCAATCTCTGGGGCCACCGCAGCGTGATCGAGAACGTGATTGAAGCGCCCGTCCATGTGCTGGGCGTGCCCAAGGCCGAGGCCCTGGAGAAGGCCGAAGCCCTGCTGGCCCGGGTGGGCGTGGCGCATCGCAAGAACGTCTACCCCGGCCCGCTTTCCGGCGGCCAGAAGCAGCGCGTCGCCATCGCCCGTGCCCTGGCCCTTTCGCCCAAGATCATGCTGTTCGACGAGGTGACCTCGGCGCTCGATCCGGAACTGGTGGGCGAGGTGCTGAACGTCATGCGCAAGCTCGCCGCCGAGGGCCGCACCATGCTGCTCGTGACCCACGAAATGGGCTTCGCCCGCGAGGTCTCCAACCGCGTCATCTTCCTGCACAAGGGCCAGATCGAGGAGGAAGGCAACCCGCGCGAGGTGCTGCTGCGCCCGCAGAGCCAGCGCCTGCAGCAGTTCCTCAGCGGCGGACTGAAGTAGTCGGGTGCCCATGTCGGCCCGCCCCGCCCTGCTTGGCCTGAGCCTGCTGGCCAGCAGCCCCCTGATCCAGGCCCAGGGCGGCAGCGCCCCCGATGCCGCCGCCCTGCAGGCCTGCGCCGCGATTGGCGCGCCGGCCGACCGCCTGGCCTGCTACGACCGGGCCCTGGGCCGTGCGCCCGAGGTGGCGCCCACCGCCGCCGCGCCCGCCGCCGCCGCGACCTCCCTGCTGGCCCCCAAGGGCGAGCCCCTGCCGGCCGCCGCGCCGCTGCGCGAGGGAGCCGTCGAGCCCCCCAGCCTGCTGGCCCGCTACTGGGAGCTGGAGCCGGGCACCAAGCGCGGCGTCTTCAATTTCGTGGGCTACCGGCCCAGCTACGTGATGCCGCTGCACGTGACCAGCCGCATCAACCGCGCGCCGAGCTCGCCCACCCAGGCGGCCGTGACCCAGCCCAACTACCGGCGCGAGGAGGCCAAATTCCAGATCTCGCTGCGCACCAAGCTGGCCCAGGACTTTCTGCTGCCCGGCGGCGACCTCTGGGCCGCCTACACCCAGCAGGCCATGTGGCAGATCTGGAACGGCAAGGACTCCAAGCCTTTTCGCAACAGCGATTACGAGCCCGAGCTGATCTATGTGCTGCCCACGCCCGAGGGCCTGCGCCGCCTGCCCTTTGACTGGCAGTGGCGCTATGGCCAGCTGAGCCTGACGCACCAGTCCAACGGCCAGTCCGACCCGCTCTCGCGCAGCTGGAATCGCATCAACCTGGCGGCCGGCTTCGAACGCGGCCCCTGGTCCCTGATCGCGCGCATGAGCCAGCGCCTCAAGGAAGCGCGCAGCGAGGACAACAACCCCGATCTGGTGGACTACCGCGGCCGCAGCGAGCTGCAGCTGAACTGGGCCCATGGCCCCCACACCGTGCAGCTGCTCTACCGCAGCACCCTGCGCGATCTGGCCAAGTACGGCGCCCTGCAGCTGGAGTGGAGCTACCCGGTCTATGCCGACCAGCCCAACGGCCTGCGCTGGTATGTGCAGGCCTTCCGCGGCTATGGCGAGACGCTCACCGACTACAACTTCCGCCAGACCAGCCTTGGGGCGGGCCTGAGCTTTCTGCAGTTCTGAGGGCGCGCGGTGGCTGCGCTCAGAGCGCGCGGCCGTCGCCCTCCAGCGCCTTCAGCACCTCCGAGCGGAACTCGCGCTGGTAGAGGATGTAGATCACGCCCAGGGTGCCGGTCATGAAGGCCCAGGGCGAGAAGAACCAGCACACGGCGGCAAAGGCCAGGTAGTAGGCGCGCAGGCCGTCGTTGAAGGTCTCGGCCGCCAGGGCCACCACCTTGCCGGCCCGCTTGGCAAAGGCCTCGCGTGAGAGACTGGGGTCGGCATCGAACTGCTTGGATTCCGGCGCCGCGGCCACCAGCAGGGCGCCAAAGGTGTACTGGCGCATGCTCCAGGTGAAGCGGAAGAAGGCGTAGACGAAGATAGCCGTCAGCAGCACCAGCTTGAGGTCGAAGACCAGGGCGCTGGTGCGCGCTGCAAAGGGCAGCTCGCGCACCAGCTCGGTGGCCTTGTCGCTCGCGCCCAGCACGGCCAGCAGGCCGCCGATGATCAGGATGGTGGTGGAGGCGAAGAAGGAGGGGCTGGTGGAGAGGCTTTGCACCACCACGCCGTCGATCACCCGCACCTCGCGGTAGGTGGTCTGCAGCATCCAGCGGTGGCGCTCGCGGTTGGTGGCGCCCAGCACCGAGGCCTTGGTCAGCGAACGCTGCTTGGCGAATCGTGCATAGCCCACCCAGCCCGCAAAGAACACCGCCAGCGCCAGCCAGTCGATCAGGGGCAGAAACTTCAGCAGGGTCAGCAGATTTTGCATGGGCCGCAGTCTATCCAGACGGCGGCCCTGCCGATCTCAGGTAAAGCACCGCTGCCGGCGGTGCGCAGGGCACTCCGACACCGCCGGCCGCGGTGCGCTGCACACTCCGGCACCGCCGGCCGCGGTGCCGGCGCGCATCAGCGCGGCAGGTCGAAGACCAGTACCTCGGCGTCCTCACCGCCCGAGATCTCGATCTGGCCGAGCTCGGCAAGCTGCAGCGCGTCACCGCCCTGCAGGGCCTGGCCGTTCACCGTGAGCTTGCCGCGCACCAGATGCACATAGGCCACGCGACCCGGCGCCAGAGCCAGCTCGGCCGACTCCGCCCCGTCGAACAGGCCTGCATAGAGCCGCGCGCTGGACTGGATGCTCACCGAGCCCTCGGCGCCATCGGGCGAGGCCACCAGGCGCAGGCGGCCGCGCTTGTCTTCCGTGGGGAAATGGCGCTGCTCATAGCCCGGGGCCACGCCGCGCTGATCCGGCATGATCCAGATCTGCAGGAAATGGGTGGCACCGGTCTTGGAGTTGTTGAACTCGCTGTGCATCACGCCTGTCCCAGCGCTCATGCGCTGCACATCGCCGGGGCGGATCACGCCGGCATGCGCGCCACCGGCATGACCGTTGCCCATGCTGTCCTTGTGGGCCAGCTCGCCCTCCAGCACATAGCTGATGATCTCCATATCGCGGTGGCCATGGGTGCCGAAGCCCGTGCCCGGGGCAATGCGGTCTTCGTTGATCACGCGCAGCGGCCCGAAGCCCATGCGCTTGGGGTCGTAGTAGTCGGCGAAGGAAAAGCTGTGGAAGGACTTCAGCCAGCCATGGTCGGCATAGCCCCGGTCGGCGGACTTGATCAGTTCAATCATGCTCATCTCCTTGTGGGTGGGGCGCACGGTGGCGCCATGGATCTCACTGTAGGAGGCCGGCCCGGGCAGCGGGCGCTGGGGGCCTGAAGCCAGCATTCAAATAAGATGAAGCCCTGGCCTGAACGATCCCACACCGCCCCTCCCGCCCACGATGTCCCAGACCGACAAGCGCCGCGTCCTCACCCCCGAAGCCCTGGCCATGATGGACAGCATTGCCCGCAGCGGCAGCTTTGCCGCGGCCGCGCGCGAGATGGGCAAGGTGCCCTCGGCCCTGACCTACAGCGTGCGCCAGCTGGAAGAAGCGCTGGACGTGCTGCTCTTCGATCGCCGCTCCCGCCAGGCCGAGCTCACCGCCGCCGGCCAGGAGCTGCTGGTCGAAGGCCGCCGCCTGCTGCAGGAGATGGACGCCGTGGCCAACCGCGTGCGCCGCGTGGCCACCGGCTGGGAGAGCGAGCTCACGATTGCCATCGACGACGCGGTGGCGCGCCGCGCCCTCTTCGACCTGATGGAGAGCTTCTACCAGCTCAGCCCCGGCGACGGCGCGCCCAGCGGCCCGCCCACCCGGCTCAAGCTGCGGGTGGAAGTGCTCTCCGGCACCTGGGAGGCCCTGCTCAGCGGCCAGGCCGATCTGGCCATTGGCACCAGCGCCCAGCCCCCGGGCAGCTCGGTCTTCTGCGAGCTGCTGGGCGATATGGAGATGGTGTTCTGCGTGGCGCCCCACCACGCCCTGGCGCGCCAGGAGGGCGTGCTCTCGGCCGCCGACATCGCCCAGCACCGCATCATTGCCGTGGCCGACAGCGCGCGCAGCCTGGCGCCCATGACCGTGGGCGTGATGCCCGGCCAGGATGTGCTCACCGTGCCCTCCATGGCCACCAAGCTGGAGGCCCTGATGCGCGGCCTGGGCTGCGGCTCCCTGCCGGTGTCCATGGTGCGCCGGCATATCGAGGCCGGCCGCCTAGTGGCCCCGCCCACCTACCAGGAAAAGCGCCTCTTCCCCATGCACTACGCCTGGCGCAACACCGGCCAGCCCCCAGGCAAGGCCCTGGCCTGGTGGCTGGAGCAGCTGCAGGCGCCCAAGACCCGCGAGGCCCTGGTGCACCAGCACGAGGGCCTGCTGCTGTGAGCCCTGGGCCTGGGGCCGGTTACCGCGGCCGCTTCGCGCCCTCCCCCACCGGCCTGCTGCACGAGGGCTCCCTGGTGGCCGCCCTGGCCAGCTGGCTGGACGCGCGCGCCCATGGCGGCCGCTGGCTGGTGCGCATCGAGGACGTGGACACGCCTCGCTGCGTGCCCGGCGCCGACCAGGAGATCCTGGCCCAGCTCGACCGCCTGGGCCTGCGGCCCGATGAGCCGCCGCTGTGGCAGTCGCAGCGCGGCGAGCGCTATGCCCAGGCCCTGGCGCGGCTGCAGGCGGCCGGCCTCGCCTATGGCTGCGCCTGCTCGCGCAAGGACATTGCCCAGGCCCTGGCCGCCGCCGGCCAGGGGCCCGAGCGCCACGGCGAGCTGGTCTACCCCGGCAGCTGCCGCCCCGCGCGTGGCGGCCTGGGCCCGCGGGCGCCACGGGCCTGGCGCCTGCTCACCGAGGGCGCCGGCCTGATCGCCTGGCAGGACCGCCGCCTGGGCGCGCAGCAGCAGGCCCTGGAAGCCGAGGTGGGCGACTTCGTGCTCCGGCGCGCCGACGGGCTCTGGGCCTATCAGCTGGCCGTGGTGGTGGACGATGCCGAGCAAGGCATCAGCGATGTGGTGCGCGGTGAAGACCTGGCCGACAACACGCCGCGCCAGCGCTTTCTGCAGCGCTGCCTGGGCCTGCCCGCACTGCGCTATCTGCACACCCCCCTGGTGCTGGCCGAAGACGGGCAGAAGCTCTCCAAGCAGAACGGCGCCCGCCCCCTGGACCTGAGCGAGCCGGTGGCCGCCCTGCAGCGGGCCGCCACGGCCCTGGGCCTGCCCCCGTTGACCCCGGGCCTGCCCCTGGCCGAAACCCTGGCGCAGGCCGTGGCCGCCTGGCGGGGGCTTATGATGCCGGCCACATTTGAATTCCCCTCATCCTCCCAGCAGGACAGCAAGACCATCATGCACACCACCGCCAGCGGCCTCCAGTACGAAGACACCACGCCGGGCACCGGCCCCGAGGCCAAGTCGGGCCAGGACGTCAGCGTCCACTACACCGGCTGGCTCTACAAAGACGGCGTCAAAGGCCAGAAGTTCGACTCCAGCAAGGACCGCGCCGAGCCCTTCGACTTTGAACTGGACGGCGGCATGGTGATCCGCGGCTGGGACGAAGGCGTGCAGGGCATGAAGGTGGGCGGCACCCGCGTGCTGGTGATCCCGCCCGAGCTGGGCTACGGCGCCCGCGGCGCCGGCGGCGTGATCCCGCCCAATGCCACCCTGATGTTCGAGGTGGAGCTGCTGGGCGTGTCCGGCGGCGAAGAGGCCGTGAGCCTGAACCTGACCAGCACCGCCAGCGGCCTGCAGTTCGAGGACAAGGTGATCGGCGACGGCGCCGAGGCCAAGAGCGGCGCCCGCGTCACCGTGCACTACACCGGCTGGCTCTACAAGAGCGAAGGCGGCCTGCGCGGCAAGAAGTTCGACTCCAGCAAGGACCGCCGCGACCCCTTCAAGTTCCAGCTGGACGCCGGCATGGTGATCCGCGGCTGGGACGAAGGCGTGCAGGGCATGAAGGTCGGCGGCACCCGCATCCTCGTGATCCCGGCCGAGCTGGGCTACGGTGCCCGCGGCGCCGGCGGCGTGATCCCGCCCAACGCCACCCTGATGTTCGAGGTGGAGCTGCTGGCGGTCTGAGACTGGCACGCCACGCGCTGAACGGGCGCGCGCACCTCTGATCAAGCTGATCATCAAGCCGGTGGGCCCACAGCCCGGCCGGCTTTTCTTCTTCTAGGCCCGGCATGCGCCGTGGAAAAAGCCCGCTGCGGCCACCGGATGCTGCTTGACGCCCGCGCAAGATCGGGCACACTTCGGCCATTCCGCAAGGGGAGTAGCTGCACGGTGCAAGGCCGTGGCGGCGGCCCGTCAATACGGTACATGCCTACTCAGGCGTGCACCCGGGTCCCGCAGCTGCCGGCATCAGGCCGGTTCTGCCCCGCAAGACCTTTCGGATCTCATGGCAGCCGCCATGCGTTCCCTCAACCGTCTTGCTAGAAGAAAGCTGAATCGATGACCACGATTGCACCCCTGTGGCTCTGGATCTTCTTTGTCGTCAGCGTGCTGGCGGCCCTGTTTGTCGACTTCGTCGTGCTGCGCAAGCAGGGCGCGCACGAGGTCAGCGTCAAGGAAGCCATCAACTGGTCCCTGGTCTGGGTGGGCCTGAGCCTGGCCTTCAACGCCCTGTTCTGGTGGGCCGTCAAGGACAGCACCGGCGACTCCGCGCTCGCCACCACCAAGTCCCTCGAGTTCCTCACCGGCTACCTGATCGAGAAGTCCCTGGCGGTCGACAACATCTTTGTCTTCCTGATGATCTTCACCTACTTCTCGGTGCCGCCGGCCTACCAGAAGCGGGTGCTGATGTACGGCATCATCGGCGCCATCGTGCTGCGCACGGTGATGATCCTGGTGGGCAGCTGGCTGATCGCGCAGTTCCACTGGATCCTCTATGTGTTCGGCGCTTTCCTGCTGATCACCGGCATCAAGATGTGGTGGGCCGCCGGCCAGGAACCCGATCTGGAGAGCAACCCGGCGCTCAAGCTGCTGCGCAAGCTCATGCCGGTCAGCGAGAACTTCGACGGCGAACGCTTCTTCACGCTCAAGCGCGGCAAGCGCCTGGCCACGCCCCTGCTGCTGGTCATCGCCCTGGTGGGCATCACCGACGTGATCTTCGCCGTGGACTCCATCCCCGCGATCTTCGCCATCACCAGCGACCCCTTCATCGTGCTGACCTCCAACATCTTCGCCATCCTGGGTCTGCGCGCCATGTACTTCCTGCTGGCGGCCATGGCCACCAAGTTCCATCTGCTGAGCTACGGCCTGGCGGTGGTGCTGTCCTTCATCGGCGTGAAGATGATGCTGATCGACCTCTACAAGATCCCGGTGATGGTGTCCCTGGGCGTGGTAGTGGCCATCCTGGCCGTGACCATGGTGCTGAGCGTGCGCACCGCGCCGAAGATCGGCAGGCCGGACGCCGGCGCCTGAGCGAGCGCGGCGGCGAGCGCTGGGCTTGCCCGGCGCTCGCCGTGGTGTCTCGGTTGATACGTTCTGCGTAGCCAGCGGCTCAACCGGGCGTGGCTTCCAGGATCAGGGGCGACAAAGAGGCGGATCGAGACATCGCAGCCCTTGTTCAAGGAATGTGCGCCGACAGAGCCCGAGGCTGTTGGGCTGCGGCCGCGGTGTGCAGCGAGTGATCCGCCAGGGACAACATCATCCCGAGGCTCGCTGCCGGAGTGGCTACAAGGTCCGTACACAGGTCACAGCTGGCGCGGCTCCGCTGCAATGATGGGTTGGGCGTCAGTCATTGCTCGGCCTCCGTGACTTCCCGCCCTCGCTCCCAAGGCACGATGGTTTCCGGCCGCGGCAACGGTGCGCCGCCGTCGTAGGGCCAATGCAACTCGAGTTCCACCACTTGCCCTGCGGAGCCGTAAACGATAACGCCCACCTGCCTGTTTCCCGCCGACAGGCCGAGACCATCGGCAACGAGCTTGGTGTCGCTGCGCGGCCGGTCCTCTTCAACGAGGAAGCCAACACTTGCGCACCCGCAGTCGCACTGCGAATGCACAAGCAAGTTTTCAAGGGGGAGTTCCTGCAGTGCCGGCGTGTGAGGTGTTGGCGCTACAGCAAGCACTGTTTGCAGTACCGCGAGTTCAGCCGACGACAGTGGCCGTGGATCGACGTAGGTCATGACGCCCAACGTTTGAATTCACCGGTCTGGCACGGCTTGCCGCGACAGGCCCGGTGGAATGATGGGTTGGGCCTCATGCGAATGGAAAGTCATCGTGCCTTGTGACAGTAGGGATGTCACTGTCACTTTTCAGCAATCGCTCGAGGATAGCTACAAGTTCCAACACATTCTTCGAGTTGTCTATGTTTCTAAACTTCGACCATGACCACTTCTTCTCCTGTTGTATAGATGGAAGGATGGCATACCGCTCTGGGTCCTTTTCCGCTTCAGGATCTGAGTAAATGCAAAGGCCCATTTTGAAGGCATCGCGCTCGACCTCCAGCCACCAGCCCCAATCTTCGGCACAGTAAAACGACACATTTAGGCCAGCACGAGGTAGTACCGATTCGAGGTACTGGCAAAGCGCCTTACCGTACATGCGTTCGTTGACGATCTCCTGATCTTCGCCAGGCATGATCGGAAACTTCTTGGATTCGATAAGTAGGCAGCTCTGTGGAATCATGACGCATCCCTATAAGGCCCAACCCCGGACTTCAGCGGCTGCCGAAGGCAGTCCGCTGAAATGACCTGTTAGCCCGTTCACAGGCCACCAAGGTAGAAAGACAGCAAGCCATCGGAGCTTTCGACTCCAAGAATCTCCATGAGGCGCTCAAGCTCGATACCGAGATGCTCCCTTGCCTCGGTATCCTGGTCGTCGAGGCGAAGGAGAGCAGCTTGAAACTGTCGCATGACCCAAAGTTTTGATGGGTGGGCTGTGATACCTGCCACCAGGGAATCAGTAAGCGTGTCTACGAGTTCGGTCAGTCGTGCTTTTTCTGCCCCCGAGACAACGCCAGGAAGGTAGTCAAGCTTGGACGCCTCTTTGAATTCAACGACCGCTGAAAGGACACTTGGTGTGACTGCCAAGGGTTCATCGAGAACGTCCGTAATAGGGTCGTAGGTCATGAGGGCTAACGCGATATGGGGTGACAAGCGCTATGCCCCAACGTCGGCGCGTGCTGCATAAGGTCGGGCGCTGATGCGCCGCCAAGTGCTTGATTCAAAACGGTGCCTCCGCGCTGTTCTGCATGTTCATACAGCATTGAATCCGCCGGCACATCCGGCAGCTTGTTACACCAGCCTCGCCTCGATTCTGACTGCAGCGGCCTTCCACATGGTGCCATGCGTCGGCGAGCCGGCCGCGCTGCGGGCTCATGCCACCTCCCCGCCCTCCCCCGGCCCCTGGTGGAACACCAGCTCGGCCACGGGCCGGCCCTGCACCAGGTGCTCCTGGATGATGCGATCCAGGTTCTCGCCCTGGGCGTCGTAGTACCAGGTGCCGTCGGGCTGCACGCACATCACCGGGCCGCCCTTGCAGGCGGCAAAGCAGCTCACGCGGCTGCGCTTCACGCGCAGCGGCCCGTCCTGAATGCCGGCGGCCTTGAACTTCTCGCCCAGGCTGTCGAACACGGCCTGGGCCTGGCCGTCGGCCGTGCAGCGCGGGCCGGTGCAGACCAGCAGATGGCGCCGGTAAGGCAGGATGCTGGGCCGCTGGGGCGTGGGGGTTTCAGGGGGCACGGCGGCCGCGCCGCTCGTTCGCTCATCGGGATCTTGATTCATGCGGTGATTGTCGGGGCTGGATCTGGGGTTGGCCCTGGAGCTGGGGTCGCGGCAGCCAGCCCAGGCGTCGCAGGCCCAGCAGCAGGCCCGCGGCGCTGAGCGCCAGGCCCAGCAGGCTCAGCGCAATCACCAGGGCCTCACGCGCCAGCGGCAGGCTCAGCAGCGGGGGCAGGTCCCAGCGGTGCAGGGCGTTGAAGAGCCAGCGGTTCCAGCGCGCGGCCTCGTCCACCCGCAGGGCCACGCGGGCGGTGCGCGGGTCCAGGTAGTAGGCCACGCTGTCCGCCCCCGCCCCGCCGAACACCACGCGGTAGACCGGAAAGCTGCGGCGCTGGTGGCGCAGCGCGTAGTAGTGCAGATCGGGTTCCCTGAGCCAGCCGGCCTCGGTGAGCGGCTGCTGGGGGCGCAGCGTGCGGGCTGCGGCCTGCAGGCGCGCCTCGCTCAGGCCCGCGCCCAGCCAGCCGCCCTGCGCGTCCAGCGGCCGGGTGCCGCCGGGCGTGCTGGCCAGCCACAAGGCCTCGCCCTGGAAAGGCTGCACCAGCAGCTCGCCGCAGTCGCGGGGCCAGGCGGGCGGCAGCTGCAGGCGTGCCAGGGCCTCGCGCGTGAGCGCGGGGCCGCGCCAGCGGCGCTGCTCCTCGGCCGCCGCGGCCCCATCGCTGCCCGGCCAGCCCCAGGGCCCCATGGAGAGCCAGCCGCTGAAGATCCAGCTGAGCAGCACGCCGCCGCCCAGCAGGCCCAGCAGATGGTGCCAGCGCTGCCAGCGCTCGCGGTAGGGGCTGATGCTGCCGCTGGCGTAGCGCTGGCCGCCACGCCCCCAGCCCAGGCGCAGACGCTGCCAGCCCAGCAGCAGGCCCAGGGCGCACAGGCCCAGGGCCAGGGCGCTGCTCCACAGCACCACATCGCGCCAGAGCGCGCCCTGCACACGCAGCGGCGTGAAGTAGAGCCAGTGCGTCACCGAGCCCAGCCAGTTCCAGGCGCGCTCGCTGCGCCGCGTGTCCAACACCAGCTCGCCGCTGCGCTGGGCGATGTAGAGCTCCAGGCCCTGCCCATCGTCCAGGGCCACGCGGTAGAGCGGGCGCTGCACATTGAAGCGGCTGTAGACGCTCCACTGGTCCGGCGCCTCCAGCAGTTCCAGGGTCTGCACGGCCAGGGCCTGGCCGCTCAGGCGCTGGCCATAGTCCTGGGCCAGTTGGGCGGCCTGCTGCGCATTGAGCGCCGCGCGCGGCTGGCCGCTCAGGCCATCCACCGCCCACCAGCGCTTGCCGGCCAGAAAGAGCCAGACCGGGCGGCCCAGCTGCTGCTGCAGCTTCACGGTCTCGGGCGCACCGGCCTGCTGCAGCGCGGCCCAGGCCGCGGCGGCGCTGACCGTGGGGCGCTGCAGGGGCGCCGCCAGGGCCTGCTCACGCTCGGCCGGCCCCAGCTCGGGCCGGGCCACAAAGAGCATCACCAGGCCCGAGAGCAGCCAGGCCAGCACCAGCAGGCCCAGGGCAATGCCCAGCCAGCGGTGCAGCAGGTGCAGATGGCGCTTGCCCAGCCGGGGCGGCCAGGCGCGCGGCGAGAGCGAGGGCATGGCGGGCGGCCTCATCACTCGAAGCGCTGTTCCAGCACCAGATCGGCGCTGCGCGGGCGGCCCAGCAGGACCTGGCTGTCGGTGTAGGCGCTGCTGGCGTAGAGCTTGTCGCCCAGATTGCGCAGTTGCAGGCGCAGGCGGCTGCGCTCGCTCAGGCGCCAGCCCAGGCTGGCGTCCAGCACGGTGTAGGCCGGCATGCTGCGGCTGTTGCTGGCCCCCGTGTAGCGCAGGCCCACATGGCGCAGGCCCAGGCCCGCCTCCCAGGCCGGCTGCTGGTAGCCCAGCCAGAGATTGGCCTGGCGCTCGGGCGCATTGGCCGCCCGATTGCCGGCATAGGAGACCAGCTGCTGGTTCACCATGCTGCTCAGCGCCAGATAGCGCGCCTGCAGCCAGCTGGCATTGGCATCCACCCGCCAGGCGGGTGCGGGCAGCCAGCGTGCGCTCAGTTCCAGGCCGCGCGAGCGCTGGCTGCCGCCCTGCACGCTCTCGCTGGGGCGCTCGGGGTTGCGGGTCAGGATGTGCTCCTTGCGGATCTGGAACAGGGCCGCGCTCCACTCCAGGCTGCGGCCGGCGCGCTTGTAGCCCAGCTCGAACTGCCGACCCTCGGTGGGGCGCAGCTCGCGGTTGGCCTTGCTCAGGGTGGCGATGGTGCCCACCGGGTCGCTGCCGCTGCTGTACTGGGCATAGAGGCTTTGCGCGGCGTCGGGCTGGAAGACCAGGCCCAGGCGCCAGCTGTCGGGGCTGAAGCGGCCGCTCCAGGCATCGGGCTTGGGCGACAGCACTTCGCGCTCCACCCGGCTGCGGTCCTGGCGCAGGCCCGCCGCCAGATGCCAGCCGGCCAGGGGCTGCCAGTCGCCCTCCAGGAAGAGCGCGTGCTGGCGCATCTCGGAGCGCTGGCGCGGCAGCACGGGCTCGCGCACCACATAGCGGCCCGGGTCGAAGTCCTGCAGGGGCACGCGGGTCACGGTGTCGTAGTCGTACAGATCATTGGCGTGCTCGAAGTCCAGGCGCGTCAGCTCCACGCCGGCCACCCATTGCAGCTGGCCCGCCGCGCCCGCCCGGCCCTGCAGCTCGCTGCGCAGCCCGCTCTGGCGCAGCTGGTGGGCAATGCCCAGATAGCCCTGGCGCTGGATCTGGCGGCCATCGGCCGTGGCCGCGTATTCCTCCAGATTGCGCCAGCGCCGGTCGGCCAGAAAGCGGTAGGCCTGGCTGCGCAGGCTGAGCTCCGGCGCCAGCTGCCAGTCCAGGCGCACGCGGGCGCGCTCCTGGTCCATGCGCCAGAGCGCGTCCTCCACGTTGTAGTTCTCGCGGCGCAGCTCGCGCCAGAGGCTGCCATCGGGCTTGAGCGGGGTGCCGAAATAGGCGCCGGGCCGCTCGCGGTGCACGTCCAGGCTCAGGTCCAGGCGCAGGGCCTGGCTGGGCTCCCAGCGCCAGCTGCTCATCAGCTTGCGCTGGCGGTGCTCGCCGCGGGCCATGGCGCCATCGCCGCCCTTGACGAGCGCATCCAGGCGCAGGGCCGTGCGCTCGCTCAGGGGGCGGTTCAGGCCCAGGCCCAGGCGGTACTCGCCCTCGCTGCCCAGGCCCGCTTCCAGCTCGGTGCGGGCCTGGCGCTGCGGCGCCTTGCGTACCAGATTGAGCAGGCCGCCGATGGCGCCGTCGCCAAACAGCACCGAGGCCGGGCCGCGCAGCAGCTCGATGCGCTCATAGCCCCAGCTGTCCGAGGGGCCGGACTGGGTGCCCGAGGCCGTGGCCATGCGCAGCCCGTCCTCGGCCTGGGCCACCGAGTCATTGCCGCTGAAGCCGCGGCTGGCATAGGTGCTGCCCGAGCCCGGCGAGGCCATGGCGCTGATGCCCGTGGCCCGCCCCACCAGCTCGGACACCGCGGCATCGCCCCGGGCGCGCAGGCGCGCCACCTCCAGGGTCTCGAGGCTGGCGGCAATCTCCAGCGGGCTCAGGTCCAGGCGCGAGGCCGTGCTTTGCGGCCCCTGCAGGCCGTCGGCGGGGCGGGCCGCCTGGCCCTGCAGCTGCACCGGGGCCAGGCGCTTGGAGGCTTCGGCGGCCGCGGCCTGGGCCAGGGCGCCGCCGGTGGCCAGGGCCAGCAGCAGGGGACTGAGGGAAAAGGGAATGCGGGAGCGTTCGGACATGGGTGGACGGGCCCGTTGGGAGGGCGCAAGGCTGGGCACCGACGCGGCGCAAGCCGGCGACGGGCCGATGAGGGGAACAAGACAAGGAGGGGCGTGCGGACGCCGGCCGCGGCGCTCAGGGCGCGCGACGGGTCCGCATCGGACAGGGCAAGGAAGGCCTGGGCATGGCAGTGGGCAGCGGCCGGGCGGGCGGCTGCAATCAGGCGTGCAGCCCCGCTTCCCCGCAGGCCCGCACCACAAAAGCACGCGCGGCTCCCGCGGGAGCCGGCACGCACCACCTTGTTGGCCGGTATCCGGGCTGACGGCACGACTCGCAAACCCTTCCCAGGCCCGCCCGCGGCAGCGAAGGCGGCGACAGCCCAGTGGGTGGCAGATGCGAGCGGGTGACCCACCGGCTTCGCCTGTGCAGCGAAGCCTGAGAGAGACACCGGCCGTTTGACCGTTGCGGGGGCAGCTCAGGCTGGGCCGGCGAGGCCCTCCTGATTCCCGTTTAACTGCGCGGCCATGAACGCCGCGCGAGCACCAACGGGCGGCATCCTAATGCAAAAGAGACGCAGCCCGGCCCGGGATCACCCGCTCCGACCCAGGTCGGGGCCGCAAGACCTGTCCCCCATGGTGTCGACAAGCGCCCCTGGGCGCGCGGGCTGGCGCGGCGTAGCATGCGGCTCAGGCGACCTCCGGAGACTGCCATGCCCGATCTGGAACAGCTGCTGCGCTACTGGGCCCTGGGCCAGTGGCAGGCCAATCTGCTGGTGCTGATGCACCTGCTGGGCGCCATGGTGCTGGGCCTGATCCTGGGCTATGAGCGGGCCTACCACGGCCGCGCCGCGGGCATGCGCACCTATGCCCTGGTCTGCATGGCCTCCTGCGCGGTGACGGTGCTGGTGGCCTACCCCCAGCAATGGTTCGGCGGCCAGCTCAGCGGTCTGGCCCCACCCTTCACCGACCCCACGCGGGTGATCCAGGGCGTGGTCACGGGCATCGGTTTTCTGTGTGCCGGCGTCATCATGCGCGAGGGCATGAACATCTCGGGCCTGACCACGGCCGCCTCGATCTGGGCCGCGGCGGCCCTGGGCATCGTGGTGGGCATGGGCTTCTATTTCGCGGCCATCACCCTGACCCTGCTGTGCGCCGCCCTGATGATGTGGGGCGCCAAGCTGGAGGCCCGCCTGCCCTCGCACCCGGCCATTGCCGTCACGCTGCGCGGCACACCCGAGCGGCGCTTTCAGCAGGCCGAGCTGGCCGAGTTTGCCGAGCGCCTGGGCTACCGCTTCGCGCCCGGCTCCCTCAGCATCGAGCACAGGGCCGGCCATGAGGAATGGCGCTTCGTCTGCACCGCCCGGCGCAACTACAAGGACCAGACCCTGAGCCGCTTCGCCAGCCGCCTGGGCGAACTGCCCGGGGTGGCCGAGTACCGCATCACGCACGCGCGCAACTGAAGCCCGCCCAGGCCGGGGCGAGCACCTGTTCACGCCCCTGTGATCTGGCCCTGCTGCAATGGCGCCACAACAAGCGCCAGCCCCAAGGAGCCCGCCCCCTCATGAACGCCTTGATGGATTCGCCCTCGCCCACCCCGGGCCAGCCCCCGCAAGGGCCCCAGCGCCGCCGCCACGAAAGGGTGGAGTTCTTTCTGGTGCCGGTGGCGCGGGAGCAGATCCCGGTCTGGGTCATCAAGCCTGCCAGCCAGGCCGAGGCCGCCGGCGGCGTGGTGCTGGACTTGAGCGAGCGCGGCATCCGCGTGCTCACCCGCGCCGAGCAGCCCCTGGCCGGCACGCTCTACGAGGTGCGCCTGCTGCTGGGCGAAGATGAGGGCGTGCCCCAGTTCAGCGGTCGGGTGCGGCGCGTGTGGAGCCAGGCCCAGGGCAGCCTGGGCCTGTGCAGCGGCTTCGAGTTCAGCGAGCCCGACAGCGCGGCCGAGCAGTTCCTGCGCCACCACCTGGCGCTGCCCGGCGCGCAGCGGCCCCGCTGGGTGCGCTGCGTGCTCTTCGAGCATGTGAGCGAGGGCGTCTGGCAGCCCACGCCCACCTCGCTGGAGTGAGGCCCGCGCCTCAGCGCCGGTACAGGGCCTCGATGCGCTGCGCGAAATGCGCAGCCAGGTTCTTGCGCTTGAGCTTGAGGGTGGGCGTCATCAGCCCGCTCTCGATGCTCCAGGGCTCCAGCGTCAGGCCCACGGCACGCGGCTGAGCGTAGAAGGGGAAGCTGCGCGTGAGGCCCTTGATGCGCTCCAGGGCCGCGGCGCGCGCGGCCGGCGCCTCCAGGCTGGCGGGGTCCTGGGCATCCAGGCCCAGGCCGGCGGCCAAGCTGGCCCAGCCGCTGCGGCTGAGCACCACCAGGGCGGCGATGAAGGGCCGGTTGTCGCCAAAGCAGTAGGCCTGCTCGAAGAGACCGTCGGCCTGGATGGCCAGCTCCAGGTCGGCCGGCGCGATCTTCTCGCCGGTGGAGGTCACGATGATCTCCTTGACCCGGCCCAGGATGCGCACCCGGCCGCCCTCGATGGCGGCCTGGTCGCCGGTGCGCAGCCAGCCCTCGCTGAAGGCGGCGGCGCTGTCTTCCGGACGATTCCAGTAGCCCTGCATCACGCTGGGGCCGCGCACCAGCAGCTCCTGGTTCGCCCCGATGCGCAGCTCCACCCCGTCCAGGGCGCGGCCCACGGTGGCGGGGTCGTTGTCGTCCACGCCATTGGCGGCGATCACGGGCGAGGTCTCGGTCATGCCATAGCCCTGCAGAATGGGCAGACCCAGGCCCAGAATGCAGCGCGCCAGGGTGCCCGAGAGCGCGGCACCGCCGCTGATAGCCAGGCGCAGGCGCCCGCCGAACTGGGCCTGCAGGGGCTGCGCCGCCAGGCGCGACAGCAGGGGCCAGGCCAGGGCGTCCAGCCAGGCCGGCGGTGCGCCCGCTTCCAGCGCCAGGCCCTGGGCCCGGCTGAAGCGGCGCCAGCCCACGGCCTGGGCCTGGGCGAAGAGCCAGGCCTTGAGCGGCGCGGCGGCCAGCTTGTTCTGCAGCGCGCTGTAGACCCGCTCATAGATGCGCGGCACCGAGATCAGGATGCTGGGGCGCTGGCTGCGCAGGTCTTCCGAGAGCTCGGCCACCGAGCGGGCAAAGGCCACGCAGCAGCCCGCGGCAATCGGCAGGTAGTAGCCCGCGGTGCGCTCGAAGGTGTGCGAAAGCGGCAGGAAGGACAGGAAGACATCGTCCGCGCGCGCCGGCACCCGGGCCAGGGTGGCGCGCACATTCGACATCACATTGCCATGGCTGAGCATCACGCCCTTGGGCTTGCCCGTGGTGCCCGAGGTGTAGACCAGGGCGGCCAGCTCCTCGGCGCGCGGCTGGGCGGCCGGGGCTGCGTGGCTGGCGCCGCTGGCCAGCCAGTCGGCCAGGGTCTGCACCGGCACGGCGCTGGCATCGGTGGCATCGGCAGCATCAGCCTCGCCTTCCAGCAGCACCACGCGGCGCAGCGCCGGCAGGCTCAGGCCTTGTGCCGCCAGGCTCTGGCGCAGCTGCTGCCACTGGCGCGCCTCCTGGGCCACCAGCAGGGCCGCGCCGCTGTCGGCCAGCACGTAGGCAATGCTGTCCGGGTTGTCCATGGCGTGCATGGGCACGGGCACCAGGGCCTGGCGCAGCACCGCCTGGTCCACGCACACGGTCTCGAAGCCATTGGGCAGCAGCAGGGCCACGCGCTCACCGCGCGCCAGGCCCAGCGCCGCCAGGGCGCGGGCATGGGCCAGCACCCGCTCGCCGGTGGCGCGCCAGCTCAGGCTGCGCCACTGGCCGGCCGCGCGGTCGAACTGGCGGTAGGCCTCGCCCTCGGGGCTTTGCGCCAGGCGCCAGTCCAGCAGGGCCGCCAGCGAGGGCAGATCGGCCAGGGTGGCGGTGGGTGCGGCGGACGAGACGGAAACAGCAGACATCGGGGTACGGCAGGACAGAAGGGAAACAAAGGCCCGGTGGGCTCACCGGGCGGGTGGGAGGCGCGGTGCCTCAGTCGTAGATCGACTTCTCGGGCCGGCGCTGGATCACCGCGATGGGCGGGGCCCAGCGTTCGCCGCGCGGCTTCTTGCTGGTGACCAGGGTGATCTCGCTGGGCTCGAAAACCTCCACGTTGTGCGTGATGGGCGTGGTCAGCAGGTACTGGGCGCGGGTGCTGCGCAGGAAGTGGCCGACCAGCTGGATATTGCGCACGTCCAGGTGGGCGAAGGGCTCGTCGATGAAGACAAAGCCGCCGGGCGTCTCGTCGTCCTTCATCAGGGCCACCAGCAGGATCAGGCTCTTGAGCACCTGCTGGCCGCCCGAGGCCTCGCCGTCGTTCAGGCCCACCTCGCCCTTGCCGTCGAAGTTGAAGCGCACATGCAGGCCGGCCTGGGCCAGCACCATATCGTCGTTGTCCAGATGCGGCAGCTCGGCCTGGGCGATCACGCCGGCCAGCTCGCCCAGCTCCTGCACATTCTTCTTGTAGCGGCGCACCGTGGCGCGCAGCACATCGATATAGCGTTCGCGGGCATTGAAAGCGGCAATGCGCGCCATCTCGTTGCTGGCGCGGCGGTCGTCCAGCTGGGTGCTCTGCTCCAGCACCGAGACGCTCATGCGCGCATGGCGCTCCTGCACCGCCACATCGGTTTCCCAGGTGCCCTTGTTCAGGCCCGTGTCCAGCTCCTGCTGCACATGGCGCATGGCGATCTCGGCCTGCTTGGCGTTCTCGAACTCGTCGCGCAGCTGGGCAATGCGCGCCGGCTGGACCCAGCTGGCGGGGAACCTGGCCCCGGCCTCGCGCGAGGCGCGGGCGCTGGCGCGCAGCTCCTGCAGGCGCTGCTCCTGCTCGCGCTGGCCGCGCAGCACATTGTCCTCGCTGGCCTTGAGCCCGCCCTGGGCGGCCTCGTAGTCGCGCTCGCTGCGCGTGGCCTGGGTCAGGGCGCGGTCATGCTCGCCGTCCAGGGCCGCCATGCGGCCGGCGGCCTCCACCCGCGCCTGGCGCAGGCCGGCCAGACGGGCACGGCCTTCCGCAAACTCGGCGGCGCGCTCGGCCAGCTCCTGGGCGGCCTTGTGGCCCTGGGCGGCCTTTTGCGCGTCCTTGAGCTGGCGCTCCACCTCGGCCTGTTCCTTGGCGATGCGGGTGAGCTCCACGTCGTAGCGGCTGAGCTCGCGCTCCAGCGAGGCGCGGCGCGAGTCCAGGGCCGAGGCGCCGAACTGGTAGTCCCGCGCCTCCACCCAGAGACTGCGGCCGCCACGGCCGTCGCGGTAGTAGGCGTCCTGGGTGATCCACTCACCGCCGGACGACTTGGAGTATTGGGCGCCGGCCTCGGTGTCCTTGACGCAGCGAATGCTGGCCAGCTGGCGCAGCAGCCAGCCCGGCAGCTTGGCATTGATGTTCAGCGCCGCCAGCAGCGATTCCTTGGGCGGCAGGGCCGGGGCGCTTTCGGCATCGCCCACCACATAGTGGCGGTAGCGTTCCCTGGCGGCCAGGCCGAAGGCGCGGCCCTCGTCCGACGAGCGCTCCAGCACCACCACCCAGCGCGAGGGGCGCAGAAAGCCCTCGGCCGCGGCGCGCCAGGTCTCGTCGGCGATGTCGATGCAGTCGGCCAGCACATGGTGGGCGATGCCAGCCTCGTCCAGCGCCTTGCGAAAGCGCGAGACCTCGGGCGGCGGCGGCGGCAGGCGCTGGCCGCTGAGCGCGTCCATGGCGGCCTGGGCCTTGCGGGACTGGTCGTTCTGGCGCGTGAAGGCCTCGCGCAGCGCATGCTGCTGGCTGCTTAGGTGTTCCAGACGCTGGCTCAGCTCCGCGCCATCGGTCTCCACCGCGGCCAGGGTCTTGAGCTCTTCCTCGCGCTTGGCCAGCAGCTCCATGGGGCGCTCGGCCTCGCGGGCAGCGTCAAAAGCCGCGCGCGCCTGCTTGCGCTCGCTCTCCAGCTCCTGCAGGCGGCGCTTGGCGGCCTCCACCTTTTCAAACAAGGCATGCAGCTCGGCGCGCTTGGCCGACATCTGGCGCCGGTCACCCGAGGCGAAGAGCCGCTGGCGGTGCAACTCGCGCAGCTGCTGGGCCAGGCGCTGGCGGCCCTCGGACCATTGCAGCACCGGCACCACCTCGGTGGCCAGGCGCTCGCGCTCCTTGAGGCGCAGCTGGTACTGCTGGTAGCTGTTCACGCGGTTGGCCAGGTCGGAGAGCTGGGCCTGGGCGTGCGAGAGCTCATGGGTGGCCTGCTCCACCTCCTTCATCAGCTGCTGCTGGTGGCTGCGGGCCTGGTCGTAGCGGTCCAGCACCTCCTGGTCGCCAAAAACCTCGAACACCAGGCGCAGCAGTTCCTTGGAAGAAAGCTCGCACAGGCGGTCGGTCTGGCCCTGCTCCAGGGCCAGCACGCGGCCGATGGCGCGGGTCAGGCCCGCGGCCTCCAGGCGGCGCTTCCAGGCCTCGATGCCCAGCCAGTCCTTCTCCGCCTTGTCGGTCAGGGCCTCGATCTCATGCACCCCGTCCACCATGATGTAGCGACGCACCCAGTCGCCGCCCTGGCGCTCGATACGGCAGGCCAGCGTCACCTGGTCGGCATAGAGCAGGGAGCTGGCAAAGGGCCGCGAGCTGTTCTGGCGCCCGCGCGGGCGGTTGTCCACCAGGGCGCGCAGCCAGGCCGTCTCGGCATTGGCGTGGCGGGCATAGGTCTTGTAGGTGCGGCCGCCCGAGCACTCCAGGCCCAGCAGGGTGCGCATGGCATCCAGCAAGGTGGTCTTGCCCGAGCCATTGGGGCCGGCGATGGTGATGATGGAACCGTCCAGCGGCATGGAGACGCGGCGGCAGTAGTCCCAGTGCAGCAGCTCCAGCGATTGCAGATGAAACATGGTGGATCAGGACTCGCTGTTGTGGTCGTTGTTCTTGTTCTTGGCGTCGGTGGCCGCCTCCGGCGCTGGCGCTTCTTCTGCTTCATCCAGCGCGTCGGGCAGCTCCTCCTGCTCGGCCTGGCGCAGCTTGGCCAGCAGGGGTGCCACCGTGGGGTCGGTGCTGCGCGCCAGCACATCGGCCAGGGCGCCGTCCAGGATGCGCGGGGCCAGGGTCTCGTAGTCCAGCAGCAGGTCCAGGAGCGGCCCCTCGGCAATGTCCTCGCCGCGGCGGATGATGAAGCCGTTGCGCTCCAGCAGCTTGAGGTTGGCGTCCAGGCGCATCTTCTTGCCCAGCTGGTTGCCAAAGTCGGCCAGCAGGCTGCGGTAGCTCACCGTGGGCGAGACGCTGGCGGCCAGGGGCAGGGGCTTGTCGGTGGCGAACATTTCGCCCTGCCCTTCCCCGTCCTGCGCATCGGCGCGGGCGATCTGGCGCTGGCGCTTGGGCAGCACGATCAGCGACCACAGCACCACCAGCAGGGCCACGCCGTCGCGCGGCAGGTCCAGATTGTTGTTGGCGGCCAGGCCCGTCTCGCCGAAGACCGAGACCTCGGCCGGGCGCAGCATGGCCAGGCAGATGTGGTCGGCATAGAGGTTGTCGATCACGCGCATGCCCACGGCGGCCAGGCGCTGGTTCAGCGCGGCCCAGAGCTCGGTGTCGATCAGGGCGCGGCGCACCAGGGCATGGTTGCGCGGCAGCCAGCGGCGGGCCAGCAGTTGGGCCGCCAGCTGGGCGGCCTCGTCGAAAGCGTGTTGGCTCATGGGGTCTCGGAAGAAGGGGCAGCGGCGGCGGCCTCGGGGGCGGCCGGGGATGGCGTCTCGGGGGCGGTGGGCGCGGCCTGGCGTTCGGTGCTGTAGAGCACGCCGTGGCTCATCCACTGCACATACTCATCGTCCACCGGCGCCTGCTCGGCCGACCAGCGCACCCGCCAGGGCTGGCGCGCCATATCGCCGGTGGCGCCGCTCAGATGCTGGGCCTGGGCATCGCCCAAGAGGGGCAGGAGCTGGGCGCGGTAGGCCGCGCGCGCATAGCTGCCGCCCAGCACCGCGGGGGCCAGGTTTTGCTCGGCATGGCCGGCCTCGTGCCAGCGGCCCAGCAAGGCCTGCAGCTCGTCCATCTCGGGCGGCAGGCTCAGCACGGCCAGTTGGCCCGGCGGCGCGGCCTGGCCCGGCGGCAGGGCCATCACCTCGGGCGGCTTGGGGCGGTCGCGCTCGAACTCGGCCTCGGTCGTGTCCAGCAGCTCGTGCTGGGCCACCAGCACCGGATGCACCGGGCGCGAAAGCGCGCCCAGGGACAGGTTCTCCAGGAAGGGCACGTTCTGCAGCCAGCGCCGCACATCGGTGGTGGTGATGCCGGTGGAGCCCAGGGTCACGCGCTGGCGGTCCACCTGCTGCAGGGCGCGGTTGAACTGGCTGGCCATGGCCAGCAGGCGCGCCTGGGCCAGGCCCAGCTCGCGCGCCAGGCGCTCCAGGCGCGCGTTGCCCTCGGCCTCGGCCTGCTCGATGATGGCCTTGAGCGCATCGCTGGCCTTCTCCACCAGCTTGAGCGCGCGCTCGAAACGCTGGCGCGCCCGGCGCAGATGGAACTCCGAGCCGGAGGCGATGGCGTCGGCAAACTCGTCGTACAGCCGTGCCAGCTGGGCCTGCAGATGGTGCAGCTGGGCCGGGTCCAGGGTGCCCAGGGTGTGGGCGCCGGCCACATTGGCCAGCATGGCGGCCAGGTCGGCATCGTGCTCGGAGTTGCCCTGGGTCAGGGGCGAGAGCACGCCCATCAGGCGCTGGGCCAGGGGCGTGACGCTGTAGACCTGGTTGGAGCCGTCCCAGGCCAGCAGCTCGGCCTCGCGCAGGCGCTTGAGCACCAGCTCCAGGGCCTCCTCGCGCAGGCTGTGGAAGTGGCGGTTCAGGGTGTCACGCGCCACGCGCGACTCCGGTAGCGCCATCAGCTCCATGAACACCCAGGTGCGCAAGCGCACCAGGGCAGCCGGCCCATGGCACAAGGCCCGCAGCGCGGCCAGCAAGGCCTCGTTGCGCTCCAGCTGCCACCACAGCAAGGCCTCGGTCGGCGCGACACCCTCGCGGAAATAGTCTTCGAAGCGCAGGGCCTCGGTGGCGGTGTCGGCGGCGTCATCCACGGGGATGACGGGAACCGCGCGAGCGCCCCGGGCCGCGCTTGCGGCGTGATCGGTCATAGCCGGCGATTATCCCAGGGTGGGAGGGGGGGCTTGGCGGGGTGGGGGACGGTCAGGGGAGGCGGGGCGCTGGGCGGCCGCAACGATGAGCGGATGGGCTTAGCGGTTGGTATCTGGGCCCGCACCGAAGCCCGAGTGCAACAAGGCTGAGCCCGGACACACATGGTCCTGAGGACTGTGGGTGCCCGGCGAAGAGCCAAGCCTCTGGCTTGGTGCGGCTGGCAGAGCCGCCTGTTGATGTGCAGTCGGTTCTCTGTGGCGCTGCATCAAATCCAAACTCAGGTCCCGATGGGAAAACAGCAAAGGCAGGTATCGCAAACAGTCAACACAGGGCTGGCTTATTTACCGGCAAGTCCCTGCAGAATGGTTAGGCATCGATTTTATTATTACGCCAATCGTCTGAGTTTGAGAACAAACCCTGAATCGCGATAGGTTTGAAAGATGGGGAATGGGAATTCATTGTCAGCAACGTCCAATTCCTCAGCAGACGTGCATGCCGCGGCACTAATTACCACCGGAAATCCTAAAACGATTCTGCCTTTGCCCCCTGTTCTTTCCCGTGCTTCACGCTCCATCTTGGACTTCAGTACTCGGCAGTACACGCGATATAGGCCATTGTACGGGTAGAGTTGAAGTACAGCATATCCCTCTTCCTCTTGTAGTTCAATGAATGAATCTTGGAGCAGTGACATTATGCAAAGCGCGATTTCAGATTGCCGTTCTTGCACTTCGCGGAAGTAATCCATGCCGATGGACTTATCTTTTGATGATAGGCTAAAATACGCGATCGCAACCAATGAAAGAACCATAGAGTTGGCGTTCAAAACTCCATCGACCGGAATTTTCTGAAAATCCTCAATCGTAGATGATTCTAGCGATTCATGTAGCCGACGGACGTGGCGTCGTACGTTGCCTTCTATGAGCCCTCTATCTCTGCTTGCATGTGCAATGAAATCACAGACTTCAATGAAGTTTCTATTTTGGGTAGTAAAGTCATTTGTATCACTGGACAAGCGATCTCTCATGTACTTCGCCACTTCGCGAAGATCAATAAGAAGAGCTTTGATTTCGATTTCGGTGAACGTACCAAGCTTGATGCTGCGAATTCCGTCCTCGACGGACTTAAGTATCTTGCGTGACAGAACAAACGGATGGCGGATCATTGATACCCAACTTGGTTACATGAGGACAGCATCTGCCGGATAACACGCCAACCGTCGGATTTACCCATCCGGCCGGCGCCAAACAAGCTGTCGATTCACCAGACTTTTCCCGGCAACTTGTTCATTCTCAGGCAATAAAACCGGCCCCAAGCCGGACAGGTCTTACATGTTTCTTCGGCGGCATGATGCCCACGCCGTCCAGCGCTGGCAAACACAGATAGGCAAACGCGCCACACCCTGACGAGGGGTCGTGAACAGTGGCCGCGCGGCCCTTGCCGTCCCCGCGCAAAACCTAGCAGTCAAGACCGCTCGGACTGCCCACACTCGCAAGCCATGCAAGCCCTCATCCGCCATCTCGCACTGCTGCCCACCCTCGCGCTCGCCGCCTGCGCCACGCCCTCGCCACCGTCGCCACCCCCGATGAGCTTCTTCGTCACCAGCGCCAGCCCCGGCCGCGGCGGCGACCTGGGCGGGCTGGAGGGCGCGGACGCGCATTGCCAGGCTCTGGCCTCGGCCGCGGGCGCCGGTGCGCTGCGCTGGCGGGCCTATCTGAGCCAGGCTTCCAACTTGAAGAATCTGCAGGGCGAGCCGGCCGTGCATGCGCGGGAGCGCATCGGCCCCGGGCCCTGGCACAACGCCCAGGGCCAACTGATAGCCCGCACGGTGGACGAGCTGCATGCGCCGGGCTTCGCCGGCATCAATCGTCAAAGTGCGCTGAGCGAGCACGGCAAGCCCATCCCGGGCCAGGTGCACGACATCCTCACCGGCAGCCGGCCGGACGGCACGGCGCCCTCCCCGCTGGACGCGGACATGAGCTGCCGCGGCTGGCGCAGCAGCGCCGACACGGCCGAGGACGGTTCCAGCCAGGGCGCCCTGGTGGGCCACCACGACCGGGTGAGCGCCATCGCCGAACCCTGGGCCGGCTCCTGGAACTCCTCCCACCGCACGCGCGGCTGCAGCCCCGCGCGGCTGGCCGAGCTGGGCAGCGGCGGCCTGTTCTACTGCTTCGCCCAGTCACCCCAGCCGCGCTAGCAGGCCAGTGGGCTTCGCCGCCCCAGGAGGGCCAGGACCTCAGGCCGGCAAATCCGCGACGAGCGGCGTGCAGTCGATCAGCCGCCCCTGGCCGGTGATGAAGGCTGCGCGCACCGGCTCGCCGGGCTGCATGGCCTGCACCGCGGCGCGGTAGCCGCGCAGCTGCGCCAGGTACTCGGCCTGGGTGTGGGGCGCGGGGTTGAGCTTGTAGTCCAGCACCCACCAGACCGCAGTGCCCTCGCCCGGCTCATCACGGCAGACCAGGCGGTCGATGCGCATGTCCTGCCCCTGCCAGCTCACCGGCACCTCGTTGCCGGCCCAGCGCAGGGTCGCGGCCTCGAAGAAGGGCACGCAGTCGGCACTGGCCAGGATGGCGCGCACGCTGCGCTCCAGGCGCTCGCTGCGGCGCGCGTCCAGGCCATACATCTGGCTGGCCGCGGCCATCAGACGCTCCAGCGGCTGGCGCAGGCCCTGCGGCCCGCTCCACCACTCCAGCACCCGGTGCAGGGCCTCGCCCAGGGCCGCGCTGTCGTCCACCACCTCGGGGCCCTGGCCCAGGCTGTGGGCCAGTTCGGCGTCGGGCCCGGGCTGCGCCTGGCGCGGCGGCGCGGGCGGCAGGCGCAGCAGGCTGGCCTCGCTGGCGGCAGCGCTGCTGGCCTCGGGCTCGGGCGGCACGGCCAGGGGTGCGGCCAGGGGCTGCAGACGGCTCCACCAGGTGGCGCTCGCGGCGGCGCGGCGCGCCGGCGTGCGGCTGATCAGCAGGCGCTCGCGCGCCCGGGTCATGGCCACATAGAGGGCATTGAGCTCCTCGCGCTGGCGCTGCTCGCGCTCATCGTCCAGCAGGGCCTGCAGCGAGGGCGGTGGCCGGCTCTCCGAAGCCAGAAAGGCCACGGTGGCCGGCGCGCTGTCCTGCACCGGCCAGGCCACGGCCAGGCTGGAACTCTCGGCGCGGGCCGGGCCGGCTTCGCCGTCGATCAGGAAGACCACACGCGCCTCCAGGCCCTTGGCGCCGTGCACCGTGAGCAGCTGCACCGCCTCGGGCTCGGCCGGCGCCGCCAGGGTCAGAGCCCGGCTCTTGAGCGCGCGCACAAAGCCGTAGAGCCCGGCGTAACGGCCGCCATCCAGATCCAGGGCCAGGGCCAGCAAGCTTTCCACCGCATGCAGGCGCGCGGCGCGCTCACTGGCCGGCACCGCCACGGCCAGACGGCTCATCAGCTCGCCCTCGGCCAGGATGGCATCCAGCAGATCATGCGGGCTGCGCGCGAGCGCCAGCTCGGCCCAGCGGGCCAGCAGGCCCTGTGCACGGGCCAAGGCCGGCGAGAGCTGCTCGGGCGCGGCTTCCTGCAGCGCCCCCCACCAGGACCAGCGCTCGGTGGGCGCGGGGCGGTCCAGCCAGTCGGCGCTGCCGGAGCGCTCGGCCAGCCAGAGCAGATCGGCCTCGTCAGCACCGAAGAGCGGGCTGCGCAGGGCATGGGCCAGGGAGATGTTGTGGCCCGGCGAGGCCAGGGCATCCAGCAGGGCCAGCAGATCGCAGACATCGGGCGATTCCAGCAGCGGCTGCTCCTCGGGCGCCACATGCGGAATGCCGCGCGCCTTCAGCGCCTGGGCCAGCACGCGCAGGCCCTCGCGCTTGCGCGCCAGCACGAAGATCTCGCCCGGCAAGACCTGGCCCTGGGTGATGAGCTCGGCGATGCAGGCGCTCAGGCGCTGGGCCTCGGCAGCGCGGCGGTGCAGCTCGGGCTCCTCGCGCGCCTGGGTCAGGCTGGGACGCCAGGCACCCTCTTCCGCCGCGTCTTCCGGGGCCTCGGCTTCGGCATCCGCCTGCGCGCCGCCGTCTTCGAGAAAGAAGACGCCCTCCAACGCCGAGGCGGCGCCGCCGGACTCGGTAGTGTGGGCGCGGAAGCCGCTGTACTCCTGCGCGCGGCTGGCGCTGTCGAACACCGCGTTCACCGCGGCCAGCACCTGGGGCGCGTTGCGGCGCGTGTGGTCGCAGGCCAGCAGCACGCCGTCCAGGGCCTCGCGCACAAAGTCGCGCGCGGCGGCAAACACCCGCGGCTCGGCGCGGCGAAAGCGGTAGATGCTCTGCTTGGGGTCGCCCACGATGAAGACCGCCGGCGGACGCTGGCCGCTGGCGCCACCGCCAGCACCCGCATAGCCGGCCAGCCAGGCGTGCAGCGCATGCCATTGCAAGGGGCTGGTGTCCTGGAACTCGTCGATCAGCAGATGGCGGATCTGACCGTCCAGACGCTCCTGCACCCAGCCGGCCAGCACCGGGTCGGACAGCAGGGCCAGGGCACCGCGTTCCAGATCGTTCATGTCCACCAGGCCGCGCTCGCGCTTGAGCGCCTCGAACTCGGCCAGCAGGGCCAGGGCCAGGCCGCACATCTGGCGGTGCCAGCGCGCCGCCTGGGCCTGCTCGCGAGCCTGGCGGATCTGCAACAGGGCGTCGCCCGCAGCCAGCAGCTCGGGCGCCTCGCCCAGGTTCTTGCGCAGGCCCCCGCTGGCGGTGAAGAGCGCGGCCCAGATGGCCTCGAAAGCCTCCAGCGTGGCGCCGGCATCGGCCGCGCCACCCCAGGCCGTCAGTGCCTGTTCCACCGCCACCGCGGCTTTCCTGGGCGTGGCGGTTTTGGCCTGACCCAGCTGAATCGCCAGGGCCTGAAGCGACGCGGCCAAGGTTGCAAAAGCGGCGGCTGGATCCAGCGCGGCATCCGGCACGCTGCCCAGCAGGCGCCCGGCGGCGTGAGCCAGGCGGATCTCCACCCGCTTGGAGAAGGCCGCCTCCAGCCAGGCCTGCAGCTTGTTGCGGCCCTGGCTGAGCACCAGGTCCTGGTAGTCGGCCAGCAGCGCGGCATCGGCCAGCACCGCGCTCTGGAAGCGGGCCATCAGCTCGGGCATGAGCTCGGCCTCGTCCTCCAGCAGCTGCAGCTCGGGGGCCAGGCCTTGCGCCTCCAGCAGCTCCAGCGGGGCGGCGCGCAGCAGCTGGGAGAACCAGGCGTGGAAGGTGCGGATCTCCACCGCCCGGCCCTGCTGCAAGAGGCGCTGCTGCAGGCCGGCCAGGGCCGGGGCCAGGGCTTGCGCCTGCTCGGGCGGCAGGCCGCGCTGCACCAGGGCCTCGCGCCGGCCGGCCTCATCGGCCTGGGCGAACTCGGCCAGCCACTGCGAGAGACGCTCGCGCATCTCGCCCGCGGCCTTGCGGGTGAAGGTGATGGCCACGATTTGCTGCGGCTCCGCCCCATCCAGCAGGGCGCGCAGGATGCGCGAGACCAGCATCCAGGTCTTGCCCGCGCCGGCACAGGCCTCCACCACCACGCTGCGCCGCGGGTCGCAGGCCAGGGCATAGAAACGTTCGCGCGCCACCGGCGCGCCGTCCACCGTGTAGGCGGCTTGATTCATCGCTTGCTGAGGGCTCACAGGGCCACCTCATCCCAGTCATCACGGCGGCACAGGCCGCGCATTTCGCAATAGGCGCAGGCCAGGCCCTCGCCCAGGGCCGGCAGGGCCGCCCCCTCCGCCAGGGCCCGCAGGTCCTCGCGCAGGCCGGCCAGCAGCACCGCGGCGCTGCGGTCCACCTCGGGGTGCTCCACCGCCGCCAGACCCTTGGCGTCATCCAGGGCCAGGTATTGCGCCGCCAGGGCGGCGCCCTCCCCCGCGCCCTGCATCAGGGCGGCATAGACGGCCAGCTGCGTGTCTTCCAGGGGCTGGGCCACCTTGGCCTTGAGCCCGGCCACGCTGCCGGTCTTGTAGTCCACCAGCAGGCGCGTGTCGCCCGCGAGGTCCACGCGGTCCACACGGTCGATGCGGCCGCGCAGGCGCAGGCCGCTCAGGCGCTCGTCCTCGGGCCAGGGATGGACCTCGCGGTCCAGCTCGCCGGCCTGGTAGTGGCGGCCGGCCGCCTCCTGCTCGGCCAGCCAGGCCAGATAGCGCGGCGCAAAGCGCGCGAAGCTGGCCGAGAAGGGCAGAAACTCCGCGGGCGAGAGGCCCAGGGCGCGCATCTGCGCCTGCGCCGCCTGCTGCAGGCGCTCGCCATCGTCCAGCGGCTCGGTCGCGGCCAGGCGCTCCTCGTGGAACTGGTGCAGCACGGCGTGCAGCCAGGTGCCGTAGTCGCGCTTGTCGGCCTCTTTCTCCAGCTCGTCCTGCTCGCGCAGGCCCAGCAGCACGCGGCCGAAGAATTGGTAGGGGCAGCGACGCAGCGCATCCACCGCGCTGGCGCTCAGGGCCGCGGGCAGGCGGCCACCGCCTTGGGCGGCGCTGCGGCCGCGCGGCGCGGCGGGCAGGACTTCGCGCTCACGCGTATCGACCCAGGCGGGCAGCGGGCCCAGGCCCGCCGCCTGGCGCGCCAGCAGCAGGCGCTCCAGCAAAGGGCTGGGCGCCAGCGGCTCGGCCCCGCGCTGGTGGCAGCGCAGCAGGGTCAGCACCGGCGCGCGCAGGGCCTGGGCGAACTGCCAGGCCAGGGCGCGACGCTTGTCTTCCAGGCTTTCCAGGCCCAGGCGCTGCACCAGGGCATCGCTGAGCAAGGCCGGGCCGGCGGGCACCGGGCCCAGGGTGCCGGCGTCGGCGCCGGGCAGCACGATGGCGCCGAAGGGACGCAGCATGGCGCGGGCCAGGGGCGTGATCATCACCTCCACCTGACCCTCGGCCTTGGGCACGTACTGGGCGGCCTCCAGGGTGGCATCCGCCCAGGCGGTGAAGTCGGCCAGGTCCAGCTGCGAGCGCTGCAGCACGGCCTCGTGCGCGGAGTCCGGCCAGGGCTGGCGGCGCAGCCAGAGTGCGTCCAGCAGCTCGGGGCCGGCGGGCTGGGCTTCGAGCCGCGCCTGGGCCTGCAGGCGCTGCAGGAGCAACTCGCCCAGGCGTTCCAGCCACTGGGCCAGGCTGAGGCTGGCGCTGCCGGGCTGCAGCAGGGGCGCCATGGCCTCCTGCGCCAGGGTCCAGAGCCGGGCGGCGCCGGGCGGCAGCTTCTCGGGCTTGAGCGCCTGGGGCCGCGACCAGCCGCGGGCGCGGCAGCGCGCCTCCAGGGCGCTGAGCGCGCCGCTGCCGGCCCGCTCGGCCAGGGGCGCGGCCAGGTCGGTCTTGAGCCAGGCCAGCCAGTCGTCCAGGCTGGCCTCGCGGCGGCAGGCACGCAGCAGGGCCATGAGCTGGGCGGCCGGGGCCGTGGTGGCCAGGGTCCAGCCGGTCTCGTCGGCAATCACCAGGCCCTGGCGCTCCAGCAGGGCGCGCACGCGGCGCAGCAGCACCCGGTCCTGGGCGATCAGGGCCACGGGCGCGCGGCCGGCGTTCAGATGGCCCAGCACCGCCGCGGCGCTGCACTGGGCCAGGTCCTCGAAATCGCGGCCCAGGGCCTGTTCCACCCGGCCGGGCGGGGGGCCGGCGGCAAAAGCCTGGTCCAGATCCAGATCGGCGCTCAGACGCAGCACCGGCAGGCCCGCGGCCTCGGCGCTGCCCAGCAAGGCCGCGGCAAGGCGATCCGGGCCGCCGCATTGCAGATGGATCCAGGCGCTGGGGCGCAGCGCGAAGAGCGCATCGGTGGCGGGGCTGCGCGGGTCGGCCGCCGCCCATTCCAGGGCCACCAGGGCCAGGGCGCGCTCCAGGCCGCCGGGGCCGGCCTGCAGTTGCAGGGCCTCGCGGCCCTGGGCCCAGAACTCAGCCCGCTCCTGCGGCGCGCGCAGGGCCGCGGCGCGGGCAAAGGCGTGAGCGGATTCCACCAGGCGCTGCACCGCCAGCTCGTAGGCGCGTGGATCGCTGCGCTGCAGGGCCTGGACCCAGCTCTGGCCCTGCAGCAGCTGGCGGGCGGCCAGGGCGTCGATGGCCGCGTCGAAGCTGATCTGCTGGGCCTGGGGCAAGGCGCTGGGCCCCAGGGCCGAGGCCAGGCTGTGGGTGGTTTCGATGCGCGGCTGCCAGCCGGGGCGCCCCTGGGTGTGCGCCTGGGCGATCCACGCCCGCCGCGCCGGCGCCAGGTGCTGGGCAAAAGGTAGCAGCAGCACGGCGTCGCGGGCAGACAGGCCTTGTTCGTCCAGCCACGCCGAGACCCGGGTCGCGAGCTGCGACCAGAACTGGGCGCTGCCGTGGGCCGCGTCAAGCGGGAAATGGTGAATGCTGTGCTCCATGGAAGCGTGTCTTGTCTTGTTCTTGTCGGGCCCGATCTGGACCTTGGCCCCGGCTCCCTCGGGCAGCGGGGCTTTATGTCAGAATGATTGTGCCCTGTTGCCGGCTGAGTCAGCCGGCCAGCCCAAGGACAAGCCATGAGCAGCGAACTGATCAAACATATTTCCGACGCGTCTTTCGAAGCCGACGTGATCCAGGCCGGCAAGCCGGTGCTGGTTGACTACTGGGCCGACTGGTGCGGTCCCTGCAAGATGATCGCCCCCATCCTGGACGAGGTCTCGGCCACTTATCAGGACAAGCTGCAGATCGCCAAGATGAATGTGGACGAGAACCGCGAAGTGCCGGCCAAGTTCGGTATCCGCGGCATTCCGACCCTGATGCTGTTCAAGGACGGTCAGCTCGCCGCCACCAAGGTGGGCGCTCTGTCCAAGGCCCAGTTGACGGCCTTCCTGGACGCTAACCTATAATCTTCCCCACCTGCTCGCGGCTCCTGGGTTCCCGCCCGGGACCGCAAGCAGCAGATTGCCACCATGCCCGACCCGTACAGGGTGTCTTTTCGGCGCATGGACCCGGCACCCAAGCCCCCCGCCTCTTTCCCGAGTTTTTCCCGGCCGAGCTGCTGATCTGAACGATCGGTGCCGCGCTGGAGGCAGTTGCAGGCGGCTTGGGTATCGGAGTCACGGTTCCCGACCCTTGGCAGGGTCTTGGACGCTATCCCCGAGGGTTTTCAACCCATGCATCTTTCAGAACTGAAAGCGCTTCACGTCTCGGCCCTGATCAAGATGGGCGAGGAGCTGGAGATCGACAACGTCGCTCGCATGCGCAAGCAGGAGCTGATGTTCGCGATCATGAAAAAGCGCGCCAAGGCCGGTGAACAGGTCTTTGGCGACGGCGTGCTCGAAGTGCTGCCAGACGGCTTCGGCTTTCTGCGCTCGCCCGAGACCAGCTATATGGCCTCGACGGACGACATCTATCTGTCGCCCAGCCAGATCCGACGCTTCAATCTCCACACCGGCGACATGATCGAGGGTGAGGTGCGCGTGCCCAAGGACGGCGAGCGCTACTTTGCCCTGGTCAAGGTGGACCGCGTCAACGGCCTGACGCCGGAGGAGTCCAAGCACAAGATCATGTTCGAGAACTTGACGCCCTTGTTCCCCAAGGAGCAGTTCAAGCTCGAGCGCGAGATCAGGGGTGACGAGAACATCACCGGCCGCGTCATCGATCTTGTCGCCCCGCTCGGCAAGGGCCAGCGCGCGCTCATCGTCGCGCCGCCCCGCACGGGTAAGACGGTTCTCCTGCAGAACATCGCTCACTCGATCACCGCCAACCATCCGGAATGTTATCTCATCGTTCTCCTGATCGACGAGCGTCCGGAAGAAGTGACGGACATGCAGCGTTCGGTGAAGGGCGAGGTCGTTTCCTCGACCTTCGACGAGCCGGCGACGCGCCATGTGCAGGTTGCCGAAATGGTCATCGAGAAGGCCAAGCGCCTTGTCGAGCATGGCCGTGACGTCGTGATCCTGCTCGACTCGATCACCCGCCTCGGCCGCGCCTACAACACCGTTGTTCCCTCGTCGGGCAAGGTCCTCACCGGTGGTGTCGACGCCAATGCCCTGCAGCGTCCGAAGCGCTTCTTCGGCGCCGCACGCAATATCGAGGAAGGCGGCTCGCTCACCATCATCGCGACGGCCCTTATCGACACCGGCAGCCGCATGGACGAAGTGATCTTCGAAGAGTTCAAGGGCACAGGTAACTCGGAAATCCATCTGGACCGTCGCATGGCCGAGAAGCGCGTCTATCCCTCGATCCAGATCAACAAGTCCGGCACCCGCCGCGAAGAGCTGCTGCTCAAGCCCGAGATCCTGCAAAAGAGCTGGATCCTGCGCAAGCTGCTCTACAACATGGACGAGATCGAGGCGATGGAGTTCATCCTCGACAAGATGAAGGCCAGCAAGAACAACCTCGACTTCTTCGACATGATGCGTCGCGGTGGCTGAGTGAGGGCCGAGGCCGGTGCGCGCCCTGCGCGAACCGGCCGGGTCATTCAAGCCTGCCTTCCCAACGCCGCCCTCTGGGCGGCGTTGTCGTTTTAGGCTACAATCCGCGTTTTTCCGCCGCCAGAAAGTGCGCGCGCATGGTGTGTGCGTGGCTCCCGGCATTGAACTCCACAGGCGAGAGGTTTCCATGAAAGATGGCATTCACCCCAACTACCGCGAAGTTGTCTTCGTGGACCAGTCCAACGGCTTCCAGTTTGTGACGCGCTCGACCGTCCAGACCAAGGAAAGCATCGAAATCGACGGCAAGACCATGCCGCTGGTGAAGCTGGAAACCACCAGCGAATCGCACCCCTTCTACACCGGCACCCAGAAGAGCATCGACAATCTGGGCGGCCGCGTCGAGAAGTTCCGCAACAAGTTCGCTCACCTGAAGAAGTAATTCTTCACGAGCCCGAACTGATGCGGGCCACGGAATGCAGCGCCGCAAGCCTGCATCTCCGTGGCAGAGGCAGCCCAGGCGGCCTCTCATACAAAGGCAGCCCAGGCTGCCACTCAACACAAAGGCAGCCTAGGCTGCCTTTTGTTTTGTCCAGCCTTCTTCGGGCATGATCCGGCCCGGAGTACAAGAGAACACCTCGCGTGAACCTGCCGAACCCCGCCATCGTGCCCGAGCGCGGCGCTCAGCGCCTGCCGCGACTGGCCCTGCTGCTGTTCTGCGCCGCCTATGTGATTCCCGGCCTCTTCGGTCGCGACCCCTGGCGCAATGCGGACCTGACTGCCTTTGGCTATATGGCCAGCATCGCCCAGGGCCATGCCCCCTGGTGGCAGCCCGCCATCGCGGGGCTGCCGGCCGAGGGCGGGCTGCTGCCCTACTGGGTGGGCGCCCTGGCCATCAAGGCCCTGCCCTTTCTCGACCCGGCCCTGGCGGCCCGCCTGCCTTTCGGCCTGGCCCTGGTCGGCGTGCTCTGCCTGGTCTGGTACAGCTGTTTTCATCTGGCGCGCACCGATGCTGCCCAGCCCGTGGCCTTCGCCTTTGGCGGTGAGGCCCATGCGGTGGACTACGCCCGCGCCCTGGCCGATGGCGCCTTGCTGGCCCTGGTGGCCTGCCTGGGCCTGCTGCAACTGGGCCATGAGACCACGCCCGAGATGATGCAGCTGCTGGCCTGCACGCTCTTTCTCTATGGCCTGGCGGCCTCCCCCTTCCGCCAGACCAAGGCGCGGCTGGCGGTGCTGATCGCCCTGCCGGTGCTGGCCGCCAGCGGTGCGCCGGCCGTGGCCCTGGCCCTGGGCCTGGGCGGCATGGTGCTGAACCATCTCTCGCGCTTCGAGGACGCGCGGCGCCTGCGCGTCTGGCTGCTGGCCGCCACCGTGCTCAGCGCCCTGAGTGCCTGGGCCTTCAAAGGCTGGGCCTGGCGCGTCGGCCTGGACGGTTATGCCGAGGATCCGCTGCGCAGCTTCAGCCTGCTGGCCTGGTTTTGCTGGCCGGCCTGGCCGCTGGCCCTGTGGACCCTGTGGCGCTGGCGCCTGCACTGGGCCAACCGCCACGTCAGCGCCCCCCTGCTGGGCTTCGGCGTCCCCCTGGTGACCTGCCTGCTGATGAACAGCTCGGACCGCGCCCTGCTGCTGGGCCTGCCGGCTCTGGCGGTGCTGGCCAGCTTTGCCCTGCCCACACTGCGGCGCGGTGTGGCCGCAGCCATGGACTGGTTCGCGGTCTTCTTCTTCAGCGCCGTGGCCCTGTTCATCTGGATCTACTACGCGTCGATGCAGCTGGGCTGGCCGCCCAAGGCCCTGGCCAATGTGCGCAAGCTGGCCCAGGGCTTCGAGCCCAGCTTCCATCCCCTGGCCCTGGTCGTGGCCCTGCTGGGCACGGCGGCCTGGCTGGGCCTGGTGCGCTGGCGTACCGCCCGTCACCAGCATGCGCTGTGGAAGAGCCTGGTGCTGCCGGCGGGCGGTGTGGCCCTGGTCTGGCTGCTGGGTCTGAGCCTGTGGCTGCCGGTGCTGGACTATGCGCGCAGCAACCGCCCCCTGGTGGAGCGCCTGCAGGCCCAGCTGGGCAGCAACACGCCGAGCTGCCTGGCCGCACCGGGCCAGCCGCTATCGCTGCTGGCGGCGCTGGAGTTCCAGGGCGGCTGGACGGTGGATGCCCGCCGCCCCCTGGCCGACAGCCCCTGCAGCCATGCCCTGCTGCTGGCCGACCGCCAGGTCCGGCCCGCCCTGCCCGCCGGCTGGGTGCTGGCCGGCCAGGCCGCCCGCCCCACCGACCGCAGCCAGCACTACCTGATCCTGCGCCGCGCGGACTGAGCCCCACGCCAGACCGCAGCAAGAAGAAGGCCCCGCGCACCATCCGGTGCCGGGGCCTTGTTGCTCAGGCGCCGTGGGGCAGCTCAGCCGCCACCGCCGGGCATGGCCGCTTCCACCCCCACCTCGGCCTCGCCGTGCCGGCTGCGCACCCGCACCGCGGGCAGCAACAGGCGAAAGCGCGAGCCCTTGCCAGGTTCGCTCTGGATCTGCAGCTCGCCGCCATGGCGCTGCACCACATGCTTGACGATGGACAGGCCCAGGCCCGTGCCGCCCGTCTCGCGCGAGCGGCTGCCATCCACCCGGTAAAAGCGCTCGGTCAGGCGCGGGATGTGCTCGCGGGCGATGCCGGGGCCGGTGTCGCTGACGCAGATCTCGCCGCTCCCATCGGGCATCAGGCGCCAGCTCGCCTCGATCTCCCCGCCCTCCGGCGTGTAGCGCACGGCATTGCTCACCAGATTGGCCACCGCGCTGAGCAGCTCGGACTCCACGCCCGCCAGCTCCACCTGGGTGCCGGACGCCACCTGGATGCGATGCCGGCCGGCCGAGAGGGCCTGCGCATCGTTGGACACGCGCAGCAGCAGCGCGTCCAGCGCCACCCAGCGGTCCGGCGCGGGGCGCGGGCTGCCCTCCAGCGTGGCCAGGGTCAGCAGATCGCTGACCAGGCTGAGCATGCGCTGGGTCTGCTGGTCCATCAGGCTCAGCACGCGCTTGCGCTCGGCCTCGGTGAGCGGCAGGCTGGCCATGGTCTCGATGAAGCCGGTCAGCACGGTCAGCGGGGTGCGGATCTCGTGCGAGACATTGGCCACGAAATCGCGGCGCATGGCCTCAGCGCGCTCGCGCTCGGTCACGTCCAGGCTCAGCACCAGGCGCATGCCTTCGCCATAGGCCCGCACGATCACCGAGAGCGTGGCTCGGCCGCGGGCGTTCGCCAACATCAGAGGCTCGGCATAGTGGCCGGCCTGCAGGTAGCTGACAAAGGCCGGGTAGCGGACCAGATTGGTGATGCGCTGGCGCAGATCACGCACCGGATCGAGCGAGAAATGATCGCCCGCCACGCGGTTGCACCAGACGATCTGGTCGTGCGCATCCAGCATCAGCACGCCATTGGGCGAGGCCTCGATGGCGGAGAGGAACTGCTGCAGCTGCTGCTGCTCGCGGGCCAGGGCGCGATCGCGGTCGCGGATGGCACGCTCGACCCGGTAGCCCAGCTCGCCCCACAAGCCCGTGTCGCGCGGTGCCCCACCCTGCTGGCTGCCGCGCAGCCACTGGATGAGACGATGGCCGCGCACCGCGTCCAGCAAGACCAGGGCGCCGACACCGCCGGCGGCCCCCAGCAGTTCGCCCAGCATGGGCAGGCTGGACCAGTTGCCGGCCAGATTGCCCACAAAGGTACCGACCGCCACCGCCAGCGCCGCGATCAGCAGGCGTGGCACCAACCAGTTCAGGGATTCAGCCACGCCGTGGTCCAGCTCAAGCCGAGACGGCACTGATCTGCTGCGTCAGGCGGTAGCCGGCGCCGCGCACGGTCTCGATCATGCGCGCGCACTGCACCCGCTCCAGCGCCTCGCGCAGGCGCTTCACATGCACATCCACCGTGCGCTCCTCGATGAACACATGGTCGCCCCAGACGCGGTCCAGCAGCTGGGAGCGGCTGTGCACGCGCTCCGGGTGCGTCATGAAGAAGTGCAGCAAGCGGAACTCGGTGGGGCCCAGCTTGACCTCCACGCCCGCACGGCTGACGCGGCGCGTGCCCGGGTCCAGGCTCAGGCCGGCGATCTCCACCACCGAGTCCAGGGCCTCGGGCGCCTTGCGGCGCAGCACCGCACGGATGCGGGCCAGCAGCTCGTTGGTCGAGAAGGGCTTGGTCAGGTAGTCATCGGCGCCGGCATCCAGGCCCGAGACCTTGTCGGTCTCGTCGGCACGGGCGGTCAGCATGATGACGGGCAGCTCCTTGGTGCGGGCCGCGCCGCGCCACTGGCGGGCCAGGGCCAGGCCGGACTGGCCCGGCAGCATCCAGTCCAGCACCACCAGATCGGGCAGCACGCGGTCCACTTCCAGCTGGGCCTGGTCGGCACTGCCGGCCAGGGTGACTTCAAAACCGGCGTGGCGCAGATTGATGGAGATCAGTTCGGCAATGGCCGATTCGTCTTCCACCACCAGGATTCGACTCATTGTTTTGTACTCCTGTCGTCGTTCTTTGCGTGTGAGGCCCCAGGGGCTCAGCGCACCATGCTCTCGGCGGCCTCGGGCGTGTTGTGACGCACGTCCGTACCCTTGACCACGTAGATGATGGCCTCGGCCAGGTTCTTGGCGTGGTCGCCCACACGCTCGATGGCCTTGGCCACGAAGACCAGGTCGATGGAGGAGGAGATGGTGCGCGGGTCTTCCATCATGTAAGTGATCAGCTTGCGCAGCAGGCCGTCGAACTCCTTGTCGATGGCGTCGTCCTGCTTGAGCACTTCCAGCGCCTTGTCCACGTCCAGGCGGGCAAAGGCGTCCAGGGCCTTGCGCAGCTGGGCCACGGCGAGGTCAGCCTCGAAGCTCAGGTCGGACATGGGCAGGCGCAGGCGGCTGGACACGCCGGCATTCACCAGGCGCTGCACGGTACGCGCCACGCGCGAGGCCTCGTCGCCCACGCGCTCGAGGTTGGCGATGGTTTTGGAGATGGCGATCAGCAGGCGCAGATCGCGCGCCGTGGGCTGGCGTCGGGCGATGATGCTGTGCAGGTCGTGATCGATCTCGACCTCCATGGCATTCACACGCTCCTCGGTGCGCAGCACGGTCTGGGCCTGCTCGTTGCTGAACTGCACCAGGGCTTCCACGGCCTGGGCCACCTGGGCTTCGACCAGGCCGCCCATCTCGAGCACGCGGGTGGAGATGCCGCTGAGTTCGGCGTCGAATTGGGTGGAGAGATGCTTGTCGCTCATTCTTTGCTCCTTGTGGGGCAGGGGCGGAGTAGTGGCTCCGACCCGCTTCGCTTAACTTTGCTGCGCAAAGTTAGTCTTCGCCGCTACATCACGGGCGTGTTTCGGCTTCAGCCGAAACGGCCCGTGATGTAGTCCTCCGTGTCCTTGCGCTTGGGCTTCATGAAGAGCTCGGCGGTCGGGCCGAACTCGATCAGGTCGCCCAGGTACATATAGGCGGTGCGCTGCGAGACGCGGGCTGCCTGCTGCATGGAGTGCGTCACGATGACGATGGTGAAGTTGGCGCGCAGCTCGTGGATCAGTTCCTCGACCTTGGCGGTCGCGATGGGGTCGAGCGCCGAGCAGGGCTCGTCCATCAGGATGACTTCCGGGCTGACGGCGACGGCGCGGGCGATGCACAGGCGCTGCTGCTGGCCGCCGGAAAGGCCGGTGCCGCCTTCCTGCAGGCGATCCTTCACCTCGTTCCACAGGCCGGCCTTCTGCAGCGCCCATTCCACGCGCTCATCCATCTCCACGCGCGGCAGGGTCTCGAACAGGCGCACGCCGAAGGCGATGTTGTCGTAGATGGACATCGGGAAGGGCGTGGGCTTCTGGAAGACCATGCCGATCTTGGCGCGGATCAGGGAGACATCTTCCTTGCTGGTCAGGATGTCGCCGCCGTCCAGCAGGATCTGGCCTTCCGCGCGCTGCTCGGGGTAGAGCTCGAACATGCGGTTCAGCGTGCGCAGGAAGGTCGACTTGCCGCAACCCGACGGGCCGATGAGGGCGGTCACCTTCTTTTCAGGAATGTCCAGATTGATGTTCTTCAGGGCGTGGAAATTGCCGTAGTAGAAGTTCAGATTGCGCACCGAGAGCTTGGCTTTCTCGGTCACGGGCATATCGACCTTGGCGTCCATGGTTGATGCCTTTCCTTTGTACTTAATGCTTGTTCTTGAACAGCACGCGCGCCAGGATATTGAGCAGCAGCACGCCGATGGTGATGATGAACACGCCCGCCCAGGCCAGCTTCTGCCAGTTTTCGTAGGGGCTCATCGCAAACTTGAAGATGGTGACCGGCAGGCTGGCCATGGGCTCGCCCAGCGAGCTGGTCCAGAACTGGTTGGACAGCGCGGTGAACAGCAGGGGCGCGGTTTCGCCGGAGATGCGGGCCAGGGCCAGCAGGATGCCGGTGAGCACGCCGGCACGGGCCGACTTCAGCGTCACCGAGAGAATCACCTTCCACTTGGGCGTGCCCAGGGCGTAGGCGGCCTCGCGCAGCGCATTGGGGATCAGGCTCAGCATGTTTTCGGTGGTGCGGATCACCACCGGAATCACGATCAGGGCCAGGGCCAGGATGCCGGCAAAGCCCGAGAAGCTCTTCATCTTGGCCACCACGACCGCGTAGATGAAGAGACCCACCACGATGGAGGGCGCCGAGAGCAGGATGTCGTTGATGAATCGCACCGTGGCGCCCAGCCAGCTCTTCTGGCCGTACTCGGCCAGGTAGACACCGGCCAGCACGCCGATGGGCGTGCCCAGCAGCGTGGCCAAGCCCACCATCACGATGGAGCCGAAGATGGCATTGGCCAGGCCGCCGCCCTCGGCCTGCGGCGGCGGGGTCATCTCGGTGAAGGTGGCCAGGGTCAGGCCCCCCACGCCCAGGCGCACGGTCTCGAACAGGATCCACAGCAGCCAGAACACGCCGAAGGCCATGGCGGCCATGGACAGGCCCAGGGCCAGGGTGTTGATGCGCTTGCGCCTTGCGTGCATGGCCAGGCGCTTGGCGTCCATCACGGTGCTCATGCGCGAGCTCCTTCGTTCTTCTTGAGCTTGTTGAGCAGCAGCTTGGAGCAGGCCAGCACCACGAAGGTGATGAAGAACAGCACCAGGCCCAGATAGATCAGCGAGGCCTGGTGCAGGCCTTCGCCAGCTTCGGCGAACTCGTTGGCCAGGGCCGAGGTGATGCTGTTGGCCGCCTCGAAGACCGAGAGCGAGTTCAGCTGGTTCATATTGCCGATCACGAAGGTCACGGCCATGGTCTCTCCGAGGGCGCGGCCCAGGCCCAGCATCACGCCGCCCACCACGCCGGTCTTGGTGTAGGGCAGCACCACCTTCCAGACCACCTCCCAGGTGGTGGAACCCAGGCCATAGGCCGATTCCTTGAGCATGGGCGGGGTGACCTCGAAGACGTCACGCATCACCGAGGCGATGAAGGGGATGATCATGATGGCCAGGATCACGCCGGCCGAGAGAATGCCGATACCCACCGGCGGGCCCGAGACCAGGGAACCCAGCAGGGGCACGCCGGCGAACAGGGCCTGCAGCGGCTGCTGCACATAGGTGGCAAGAATGGGGCCGAAAACCAGCAGGCCCCACATGCCGTAGACGATGGAGGGCACAGCGGCCAGCAGTTCCACCGCCACGCCCAGCGGGCGCTTGAGCCATAGCGGCGCCAGCTCGGTCAGGAACAGGGCGATGCCGAAGCTCACCGGTACCGCGATCAGCAGCGCGATGAAGGAGGTCATCAGCGTGCCGTAAATCATCACCAGGCCGCCGAACTTCTCCTGCACCGGATCCCATTCGCTGGTCCAGAGGAAGGACAGGCCGAAGTGCTGGATGGCCGGGGCCGCCCCGATCAGCAGGGAGATGATGATGCCGGCCAGCAGGGCCAGGGTCAGCCAGGCCGCGCCATGCGCCAGAACGGCAAACAGGGTATCGGCCCAGGGTGCGGTCTTGCGGCGCGGCGGCGGGCTGCCCTGGGGCTGGGCGCGCTCTTGGGCACGCTCCGGGTCGTAGGTGTTGGCGGGAAGTATTGCGGCCACTGCGGGCTCCTCGGGAGGTCGGGTCGCTGGATTCGACAACAGCCCGGCAGGCTGGTGAGACTGCCGGGCTGCGGGTCGGGGTCGACGCGGTTCAGCTTACTTGTAGGCGACCGGCTTGCCGGCGGCGTCCTTGATGTTGTCGGCCCATTGCTTGCGCACCAGGTCCTTGACCGAGGCGGGCAGGGGCACATAGTCCAGGTCATCGGCCATCTTGTCGCCGCTGCCGTAGGCCCAGTCAAAGAACTTCAGGGAGGCGCTGGCACTGGCGGGCTTGTCCTGCACCTTGTGCATCAGGATGAAGGTGGCGCCGGTGATGGGCCAGCTGTCCTTGCCGGCCTGCTCGGTCAGCACCTGGTAGAAGCTCTTGGCCCATTCGGCGCCGGCAGCGGCAGCCTTGAAGGCGTCATCGCTGGGGGCGACGAAGTTGCCGGCCTGGTTCTTCAGCAGCACATGCGACATCTTGTTCTGCTTGGCGTAGGCGTATTCCACATAGCCGATGGAGCTGGGCAGGCGCTGCACATAGGAAGACACGCCTTCATTGCCCTTGCCGCCAGCACCGGTGGGCCAGTTCACGGCCGTGCCCTCACCCACCTTGGCCTTCCACTCGGCATTGACCTTGGAGAGGTAGTTGGTGAACAGGAAGCTGGTGCCGGAACCGTCGGCGCGGCGCACCACGGCGATGGCATCACCCGGCAGAGGCACGCCAGGGTTCAGGGCCACCAGGGCCGGGTCGTTCCACTTGGTGATCTTGCCCAGATAGATGTCACCCAGCAGCTGGCCGGTCATCTTGATCTGACCCGGGGTGATACCCTTGATATTGACCACCGGCACCACGCCGCCGATCACGGTGGGGAACTGAACCAGGCCGTCCTTGGCCAGTTCATCGTCCTTCAGCGGCGCATCGGAGGCGCCGAAGTCCACGGTCTTGGCCTTGATCTGGCGGATGCCAGCGCCGGAACCCACGGACTGATAGTTGATGCGTGCACCGGTGGCCTTGTTGTAGGCATCGGCCCACTTGGCATACACGGGAGCCGGGAAGGAGGCGCCGGCGCCGGTCACGTCCTGTGCCAGGGCCAGGGGAGCGGCAATCACACCCGCCGCGAAAACAAAACCCTTGCTCAGTCGCACGATATTCATAGCAGCCCTATCGAAGTGCTTGGTTGACGATGTTCGCCATCCTATGAATTCAATATGACAGGTCCGTGACCATCGCGCCAGAGGTGAGGCCTGCGCCGTTTTTCTGTCATTTTTGATTCACCCCGTTGTCACATGGCCTGCCTAGAGTCCGCAGCCACGGGCATTTGCCCCGGATCGGAGATCTCAGATCATGATGAACAAAGCCACGCACTTTCTCGCGCTGAGCGCCCTGAGCCTGGGGCTGCTGGGCTGCGCCAGCACCCCTGCCCCGGCCCCGCTGGCCGAGGCCCTGGGCCGCGAGCCCCAGCTCAGCACCTTCAACCGCCTGGTCGAGCAGGCCGGTCTGCGTGACAGCCTGCGCGGCGCCGGCCCCCTGACCGTGTTCGCTCCTAGCGACGAGGCCTTCAAGGCCGTGCCGGCCAAGACCCTGGAAGCCCTGTCCAAGGATCCGGAGCAGCTCAAGGCCGTGCTGAGCTATCACATCGTGGCCAGCAAGCTAGCCTCGGCCGAAGTGGTCAACGGCAATGCCAAGACCCTGCAGGGCGCCAATGTGGCCCTGGCCAAGGCTGGCAGCTTTCTGACCGTGGAAGAGGCCCTGGTTGAGCGTGCGGACATCGGTGCCACCAATGGCGTGGCCCATGTGATCGACCGCGTGCTGATGCCGCCCAAGAAGTAAATCGCGCCGCGCGATCTTCCAATGCAGAAAAGCCCGCCGATTGGCGGGCTTTTCACTTGGGAGGCCGGGCTCTCAGGCGCGCACGGCATCCGCCAGGCGCTGGGCACATTGCTGGGCCAGGGCGGCGTCGCTGGCCTCAACCATCACGCGCAGCAGGGGCTCGGTGCCCGAGGCACGGATCAGCACCCGGCCGCGCGCGCCCAGATCGGCCGTGACCTCGGCCTGCTCACGGGCCAGATGGGCATTGCTCTTCCAGTCCTGGCCGGCCTGCAGGCGCACATTGATCAGGGTCTGCGGGAACAGGTCCACGCCGGCCAGCTGCTCGGCCAGGCTCTTGCCCGTGCGGCAGATGGACTGCAGCACCAGCAGGGCACTGACGATGCCGTCGCCCGTGGTGTGCTTGTCAAGGGCCAGCAGATGGCCGGAGCCCTCGCCGCCCAGCTGCCAGCCGCGCGCGGCCAGCTCTTCCAGCACATAGCGGTCGCCCACCTTGGCACGCACGAAGTCCACATCGCGCGACTTCAGGGCCAGCTCCACCGCCATATTGGTCATCAGCGTGCCCACGGCGCCCGGCACACGCAGGCCCTGCCCCAGGCGGTCGGCCACCATCACGTAGAGCAGCTCGTCGCCGTTGTAGACACGGCCCTGGGCATCGACCAGCAGCAGGCGGTCGGCATCGCCGTCCAGCGCCACGCCGTAATGGGCCCCATGTTCCTTGACCGCAGCCACCAGCGCAGCGGGCGCCGTGGCGCCGAAACCGGCATTGATATTGAAGCCATCGGGCTTGCAACCGATGGCAATGACCTCGGCGCCCAGCTCATGGAACACGTCCGGCGCCACGTGATAGGCCGCGCCGTTGGCGGCGTCCACCACGATCTTCAGGCCGCGCAGCGAGAGGTCGGAGCCAAAGCAGTTCTTGCAGAACTCGATATAGCGGCCGCGCGCATCCTCGATGCGGCGTGCCCGCCCCAGGCTGGCCGAATCCACCCAGGAGGGCTGCTCTTCCAGGGCCTGCTCCACGGCAATTTCCCAGGTGTCGGGCAGCTTCTCGCCGGAGGCCGAGAAGAACTTGATGCCGTTGTCAGCGAAAGGATTGTGGGAGGCGCTGATCACCACGCCCAACTGCTGACGCAGAGCCCGGGTCAGGTAGGCCACGCCCGGTGTGGGCAGCGGGCCGGTCAGCAGCACATTCACACCGGCGGAGGCAAAACCCGCTTCCAGCGAGGACTCCAGCATATAGCCGGAGATGCGCGTGTCCTTGCCGATCAGCACGCTGGGGCGGCTGCCACCCGATTCCTTGCGCAGCACGCGACCCACGGCATGCCCCAGACGCAGCATGAAGTCCGGCGTGATCGGCGCCTGGCCCACGGTGCCACGGATGCCATCGGTGCCAAAGTAGTTACGGCTCATTGCGAGCAGCCTCCTGAATGTCTTGATGATCGCTATTTTCGCCCAAGCCGGGACCCGCAGCCGCGACCCAGACCTTGAGCGCGTCCACGGTTGCGGCGACATCGTGCACCCGCACGATGCGCGCCCCATGCGCCACGGCCGCCAGGGCCGCCGCCAGGCTCGCGGCCAGGCGCTCGTCCACGCCCCGACCGGTCAGCTCACCCAAAGCACGCTTGCGCGACCAGCCCGCCAGCAGCGGATAGCCCAAGCCCAGCAGCGCACGCTGCTGACGCAGCAAGGCCCAGTTCTGCTCGGAGGTCTTGGCAAAGCCATAGCCCGGATCCAGCACGATACGCTCGGCCGCCACGCCCTGCTCGCGCAGGCGCTGCGCGCGGGCGGCCAGGAACTCGCTCACCTCGCCCAGCAGATCGTCGTAGTCGGTGAGGGACTGCATGCTGCCCGGGTCGCCACGCATATGCATCAGGCACACGCCCAGCTGCGCATGATCCTGCATCAGCTGCTCGGCCCCGGCGTCGCGCAGGGCCCGCACATCGTTGAGGATGTCCACCCCCAGATCGGCCGCGCGGCGCATCACCTCGGCCTTGCAGCTGTCCAGGGAGACGGGCACGCCCAGGCTCAGCGCACCGCGCAGCACGCCCTCGACACGGGCCCACTCCTCCTCCGCACTCAGGATCGCCGCACCCGGCCGGGTGGACTCGCCGCCGATGTCCAGGATGTCCACGCCCTCCCCCACGAGACGCTCGCAATGAGCCAAGCCGGCCCGCGCATCGGCGTGAAGGCCGCCATCCGAGAAGGAGTCGGGCGTGAGATTGACGATGCCCATCACCTGCGGGCGGCGGAGGTCGATGCGGTAGCGCGTGGTCTGCCAGAACATGGTGCTCAGGGGAAGCGAAGAGACAAAGAAGAGACAAAGAAAAAGGCCCGTCTCAGCGAGACAGGCCTGGGCAGGACTGCGAGAGGATCAGGCGGCGGCCGGAGCACCGTCCGTGCTGACCGGCGGCGTGCCGCCATTGCTGGGGCCGCTGCTGGGGTTCAGCGGTTCGCCAGGGCCGCGCGGCGGCTTGCCGGCCATGATGTCCACCACCTGGTCGCGGTCAATGGTTTCCCACTTCATCAGGGCATCGGTCATGACCTCCACCTTGTCGCGGTTCTCTTCCAGGATGTGCTTGGCGATGGCGTACTGCTCGTCCAGGATGCGGCGCATCTCGGCATCGACCTTCTGCTGGGTGGTCTCGCTGATATTGGTGGTCTTGGTCATGGAGCGGCCCAGGAAAACCTCGCCCTCGTTCTCGGCATAGACCATGGGGCCCAGCACCTCGCTCATGCCGTAGCGGGTGACCATATCGCGGGCAATGCGGGTGGCACGCTCGTAGTCATTGGACGCGCCGGTGGAGATGTCCTTGAGGAAGAGCTCCTCGGCCACGCGACCACCGAACAGGATGCTGATCTCGTTGAGCATCTGCTTGTAGTACTTGCTGTACTGATCACGCTCGGGCAGCTGCCAGGTGACGCCCAGAGCACGGCCACGCGGCATGATAGTGACCTTGTGCACCGGGTCCGTGCCTTCCAGCATCTCGGCCACGATGGCATGGCCGGACTCGTGATAGGCGGTGGCCCGCTTCTCGTCCTCGGTCATCACCATGCTCTTGCGCTCGGGGCCCATATAGAGCTTGTCCTTGGCGCGCTCGAAGTCGATCATCTCCACGGTGCGCGCATTGCGGCGGGCAGCGAAGAGCGCGGCCTCGTTGACCAGATTGGCCAGGTCAGCACCGCTCATGCCCGGCGTGCCACGCGCCAGGATGGAGGCATTGACGTCCTGGCCGATGGGCACCTTGCGCATGTGCACGTTCAGGATCTGCTCGCGGCCACGGATGTCCGGCAGGGTCACATAGACCTGGCGGTCGAAGCGACCGGGACGCAGCAGCGCGGGGTCGAGAACGTCCGGGCGGTTGGTCGCGGCGATCAGGATGATGCCTTCGTTCGCCTCGAAACCGTCCATCTCCACGAGGAGCTGGTTCAGCGTCTGCTCGCGCTCGTCATTGCCGCCGCCGAGACCGGCACCGCGATGACGGCCGACCGCGTCGATTTCGTCGATGAAGATGATGCAGGGTGCGTTCTTCTTGGCCTGCTCGAACATGTCGCGGACACGGCTCGCGCCGACGCCGACGAACATTTCCACGAAGTCCGAACCGGAAATCGTGAAGAAGGGCACGTTCGCTTCACCGGCGACGGAACGCGCCAGCAGCGTCTTGCCGGTACCGGGCGGGCCGACGAGCAGCACGCCGCGCGGAATGCGGCCGCCGAGACGCTGGAACTTCTGCGGGTCGCGCAGGAATTCGACGATTTCCTCGAGATCCTGCTTGGCCTCGTCCACGCCGGCGACGTCCGCGAAGGTGACGCGGCCATGCGCTTCGGTCAGGAGCTTGGCCTTGGACTTGCCGAAGCCCATCGCGCCGCGCGAACCACCCTGCATCTGGCGCATGAAGAACAGCCAGACGCCGAGGATCAGCAGCATCGGCCCCCAGCTGACCAGCAGGCTCATCAGCAGAGAGGGCTCCTCGCGCTGCTTGACGTCGAACTTGATGCCGTTGTTGATCAGGTCGCCGACCAGACCGCGATCCAGATAGGTGGCGGTGGAGCGCACCTTGCTGTCGTCGTTGCGGATGGCAACGATCTCGGTACCGCCGGCGCCTTCCTGCAGGGTGACCTGCTTGATGCGCTTGGAGCGCACCTCTTCCAGGAAGTCCGAGTAAGCCAGCTGGTTACCCTGAGTCGCGCCCCGATCAAACTGCTTGAAAACGGTGAATAGCACCAGGGCTATCACCATCCAAACAGCTACCTTCGAGAACCACTGATTGTTCACCGCGACTCCTTTGATTCATTCAGCTGCACCGCTCCAACGGCGGCACTTGCACGGCATATGGGGTTGATTCTATTGCAGTCAAGCCCCCGGCCCGATTGACTTTCCCACACGGGCCCATAGAGATTGCCAAGGCTTCACGCCCCGAAGCCTCCCCGCCGGGTGCTACTTCAGGCCGATGCCCACCAGGAAAGTCTCGGCCGAGCGATCCCGTGAGGCCTTGGGCTTGATGGGCTTGACCTTCTTGAAGGCCTTCTTGAAGGCCTCCACCAGCTGGGTATAGCCACTGCCGTGAAAGACCTTGGCCACCAGGGCGCCCTCGGGCTTGAGGTGCTGACGCGAGAAATCGATGGCCAGCTCCACCAGGGCCTCGATGCGGGCCGCGTCCGTGATTTCCACCCCGGACAGATTGGGGGCCATGTCCGAAACCACAAGATCCACGGGCCGGTCGCCCACGGCGGCCTCAAGCTGTCGCAACACGGCCTCGTCTTCGAAATCACCCTGAATGAAGTGCACGCCCTCAATCGGCTCAAAGTCCAGCAGATCCAGCGCGATGATGGTGCCATTGAGCTCGCCGACGGCCGCGCCACCGACACCCGCAGCCTTGGGGGCAAAGCGCCGGCGTAGATACTGGCTCCAGGCGCCGGGTGCGGCCCCGAGGTCCACCACCACCTGACCGGGCTTGACCAGGCGCAGCTCCTCGTCGATCTCCTTGAGCTTGTAGGCGGCACGGGAGCGATAGCCCTCTTTCTGAGCCTGCTTCACATAGGGGTCGCTGACGTGGTCGTTCAGCCACGCCTTGTTGACTTTTTTGCTCTTGGTTTGAATTTTCATCTTGGACGGATAATACGGGCATGCCCGCAATTCAACTGACCCCTGCCCAGCGCAAGGACAAGCGCGCCGATGCCCATCACCTGAATCCGGTGGTGATGATCGGTGCCGATGGCCTCACCCCTGCCGTGAGCAAGGAAATCGACGCCGCCCTGAAGGCCCACGGCCTGATCAAGGTGCGCGTGTTCTCCGATGATCGCGCTGCCCGTGAAGGCATGCTGCAGGTCCTGGCCGACCAGCTCGACGCCGCCCCCATCCAGCACATCGGCAAGCTGCTGGTGCTGTGGCGCCCCATGCCGGAGAAGGAAAAGACCCAGCGCGAGGACAGCATGCCCGCGCCGCGCGTGGTCAAGATCGTGAAGTTCTCCAAGAACGGCAACGGCCGCCCGCAGATCAAGAAGCTCAATGTGCTGGGCAACCAGCGTGTGGCCCAGGGTGGCGAGCTCAAGCGCGCCAAGAAGCGCCAGACCAGCGTCAAGAAGAACGCCCGGGACTGAAGTCCCGCGACCGGGGCGCCCGCCCCGGCGCCTTCAGCGCCTGGCGCTCGCGCGCCAGGCCAGGGCCAGCACCAGCAGGATCTTGAGCCCGAACAGGGCCAGCGAGATGCCATGCAGGGCAGCAAAGGGCAAAGCCCCCTGCCCCGCCCGGGCTGCCGCCATCATGGGCTGCAGCGCAAAATAGCCCACCACGGTGCAGAACAGCGCGCCGGCCGGCAGCAGCAGATCCAGCGACAGCGTTTTGCCCTCACCATCGCGCGCCAGGCGTCGCGCCATCAGCACCAGCAGCAGGCCCAGGACCAGGCTGGTATTGGCCTCCAGCGAGAACAGCCGCCCCACATAGGCGCCAGCCTGCGCGCGCTCCAGCACGGCAAAAGCATTGGGCGCAGCCAGACCGGCCACGCATAGCAGAAGGCCGCCCCAGAGGGCGGCCAGCAGGGCTTGGGCACGCTGCAGCATCGAGCCCGGCTTATTGGTAGCGAACCTCGACGATCTCGTAGCGCTTGATGCCGCCGGGGGCTTGCACCTCGGCCACATCGCCGACTTCCTTGCCGATCAGCGCGCGGGCGATGGGCGAGGAGATGGAAATGCGGCCCTGCTTCACGTCGGCTTCCTGGTCGCCGACGATCTGGTAGGTCACGGCGGCGCCGCTTTCCTCTTCTTCCAGATCCACCGTGGTGCCGAACACCACCTTGCCGCCCGCATCCAGCTCGGAGGGGTCGATGATCTGGGCGGTCGAGAGCTTGCCCTCGATCTCGAGGATGCGGCCTTCGATGAAGCCCTGCTTATCCTTGGCCGCGTCGTACTCGGCGTTCTCGGACAGGTCGCCCTGGGCACGCGCTTCGGCAATGGCGTTGATCACGGCATGACGCTCGACCGTCTTGAGTCGATGCAGTTCTTCCTTGAGCTTCTCGGCGCCGCGCTTGGTCAGAGGGATCGTGGCCATCTTTATCAAAATACTAGAGAGAAGACAAAATGAATCCGCCGCCGCTCAGGAGCCCCTGAGGCGCGGCGGCGGATCTTCTGGGAGCGGAGTTTAGATCAGTTCGGCGTGCAGTTCCTGCAGGGATTGCACCAGCAGGCCGTCCTGGTGCTTCATGCCCTCCACGGCGGCTTCGCAGCCGGCCATGGTGGTGTAGTAAGTCACGCGGTTGGCCAGGGCCGCCTGGCGGATGTGGCGGCTGTCGGCGATGGCGGTGCGGGTCTCATCCACGGTGGTGAACACCAGCTGGATCTCGCCGCCCTTGATCATGTCCACGATGTGCGGACGGCCGTCCTTGACCTTGTTGACCACGGTCACCGGCACGCCGGCCTCAGCAATCGCCGCGGCCGTGCCCTTGGTGGCCACCACGCCAAAGCCCAGGGCGTGCAGATCCTTGGCCACCGCGATGGCGCGGGGCTTGTCGGCGTTCTTGACCGTGATCAGCACATTGCCCTGGCGCGGCAGGCGGCTGCCCGCACCCAGCTGGCTCTTCAGCATGGCTTCGCCAAAGGTCTTGGCCGCGCCCATCACCTCGCCAGTGGAGCGCATCTCGGGGCTGAGGATGGGGTCCACGCCCGGGAACTTGTTGAAGGGGAAGACGGCTTCCTTGACGCTGTAGTACGGCGGCACCACCTCGGCCGGCGCGCGGCCCTTGCGATCCTTCTGGTCCTTGAGCTTGACGCCCGCCATGCAGCGCGCGGCGATCTTGGCCAGCTGCTGGCCGGTGGCCTTGGACACATAGGGCACGGTGCGCGAAGCGCGCGGGTTCACTTCCAGCACATAGACGGTGCAGGCCGCGAGGCCCTTGGTCACATCGCCCTGGATCGCGAACTGCACATTCATCAGGCCGATCACCTTCAGGGCCTTGGCCATGGCGGCGGTCTGGCGGCGCAGCTCGTCCTGGATGTCGGCAGCCAGGGTGTAGGGCGGCAGGGAGCAGGCCGAGTCGCCGGAGTGGATGCCGGCCGCCTCAATGTGCTCCATGATGCCGCCGATCATCACATCGCTGCCGTCGGAGATGCAGTCCACGTCCACCTCGACCGCATCCTCCAGGAAGCGGTCCAGCAGCACGGGCGACTTCTCGCTCACGCGCACGGCCTCGCGCATATAGCGCTCCAGGTCCTTATCGCCGTGCACGATTTCCATGGCGCGGCCGCCGAGAACGTAGGACGGGCGCACGACCAGCGGGAAGCCGATCTCGCCGGCGACGAGGCGGGCCTGCTCGACCGAATAGGCGATGCCGTTGTTTGGCTGGGCGAGGTCGAGCTTCTGCAGGAGTTTCTGGAAGCGGTCGCGGTCCTCGGCAAGGTCGATCATGTCAGGCGCGGTGCCGAGGATCGGAATGCCGTTCTTTTCCAGTGCTTCGGCAAGCTTCAGCGGCGTCTGGCCGCCGAACTGCACGATGACGCCGACGACTTCGCCGTTGGTCTGTTCGGCCTTCAGGATCTCGATGACGTCCTCGGCCGTCAGCGGCTCGAAATAGAGACGGTCGGAGGTGTCGTAGTCGGTGGAGACCGTTTCCGGGTTGCAGTTGACCATGATCGCTTCATAGCCTGCATCCTTCAAAGCGAAGGCGGCATGGCAGCAGCAATAGTCGAACTCGATACCCTGGCCGATGCGGTTCGGGCCGCCGCCCAGCACCATGATCTTCTTCTTGTCGGTGGGCTCGGCCTCGCACTCCTCGTCATAGGTGGAGTACATATAGGCCGTCTCGGTGGCGAACTCGGCCGCGCAGGTGTCCACGCGCTTGTAGACCGGGCGCACGCCCTGGGCGTGGCGGGCCTTGCGCACCTCGTGCTGGTTGGTGCCCAGCAGCTTGGCCAGGCGCTTGTCCGAGAAGCCCTTTTGCTTCAGCAGGCGCAGCTCGGCCGTGGACAGAGATTCCAGCGTGCGGCCCTTGATCGAGGCCTCGATCTGCACGATCTGCTCGATCTGGGCCAGGAACCAGGGGTCCACCGCCGTCTCGTCAAACACCTCCTGCAGGCTCATGCCCACGCGGAAGGCGTCGGCCAGGAAGAGGATGCGCTCGGGGCCGGGCTCGCCGATCTCCTGCACGATCTCCTCGCGGTCCGTGCTGCGCTCGGTCAGACCGGTGAGGCCCGTTTCGAGACCGCGCAGCGCCTTCTGCAGCGATTCGGCGAAGGTGCGGCCGATGGCCATCACTTCACCGACCGACTTCATGGCGGTGGTCAGCGTCGGCTCGGCGCCCGGGAACTTCTCGAAGGCGAAGCGCGGGATCTTCGTCACGACATAGTCGATGGACGGTTCGAAGGAGGCCGGGGTCGCGCCGCCGGTGATGTCGTTCTCCAGCTCATCGAGCGTGTAGCCGATGGCAAGCTTTGCCGCGATCTTGGCGATCGGGAAGCCGGTGGCCTTGGAGGCGAGCGCGGAGGAGCGCGAAACGCGCGGGTTCATCTCGATGACGACGAGACGGCCGTTTTCCGGGTTGACGGCGAACTGCACGTTGGAGCCGCCGGTCTCGACGCCGATCTCGCGCAGCACCGCGATCGAGGCGTTGCGCATGATCTGGTATTCCTTGTCCGTCAGGGTCAAGGCGGGGGCGACGGTGATCGAGTCGCCCGTATGAACGCCCATCGGGTCGATGTTCTCGATGGAGCAGATGATGATGCAGTTGTCCGCCTTGTCGCGGACGACCTCCATTTCATATTCCTTCCAGCCGAGGACGGATTCTTCGATGAGCACTTCCGTCGTCGGCGAGGCGTCGAGACCGGAATTGATGATCTCGAAGAATTCCGAACGGTTATAGGCGATGCCGCCGCCGGTGCCGCCGAGGGTGAAGCTGGGACGGATCACCATGGGGAAGCCGCTGCCGCCGATCTCGGCCTGGATGCGCTTCTGCACGGACCAGGCCTCTTCCAGCGTGTGCGCGATGCCGGACTTGGCCGAGTCCAAGCCGATCTTGGTCATCGCGTCCTTGAACTTCAGGCGGTCCTCGGCCTTCTCGATCGCGTGCTCGTTGGCACCGATCATCTCGACCTTGTACTTCTCCAGCACGCCGTGGCGGTGCAGGTCCAGGGCGCAGTTGAGCGCCGTCTGGCCGCCCATCGTCGGCAGCAGCGCGTCGGGGCGCTCCTTGGCGATGATCTTGGCGACGACTTCCGGGGTGATCGGCTCGACATAGGTCGCGTCGGCGAGGCCCGGATCGGTCATGATCGTTGCCGGGTTGGAATTGACGAGGATGACGCGGTAGCCTTCCTCCTTCAGCGCCTTGCACGCCTGGGTGCCGGAATAATCGAATTCGCAGGCCTGACCGATGACGATCGGCCCCGCGCCGATGATGAGGATGCTCTTGATGTCGGTACGTTTTGCCATTGTCTTACTCCATCAGGCCTTGGCCATCAGACCGATGAAGCGGTCAAACAGATAGGAAATATCGTGCGGGCCGGGGCTGGCCTCAGGGTGGCCCTGGAAGCAGAAGGCCGGCTTGTCGGTGCGGGCCAGGCCTTGCAGCGTGCCGTCGAACAGGCTGATGTGGGTGGGGCGCAGATTGGCCGGCAGCGTGTCGGCATCCACCGCAAAGCCGTGGTTCTGGCTGGTGATGCTGACGCGGCCGTTGTCCAGGTCCTTAACCGGATGGTTGGCGCCGTGGTGGCCGAACTTCATCTTGAAGGTCTTGGCGCCCGAGGCCAGGGCCATGATCTGGTGCCCCAGGCAGATGCCGAAGGTGGGAATGCCTGCCTCAATCAGCTGGGCGGCGGCCTTGATGGCGTAGTCACAAGGCTCCGGATCACCAGGGCCATTCGACAGGAAGACGCCGTCCGGCTCCAGGCCGAAGACCTCGGAGGCCGGGGTCTGGGCCGGCACCACCGTGATCTTGCAGCCGCGCGAGGCCAGCATGCGCAGGATATTGCTCTTGACGCCGAAGTCATAGGCCACGACATGGAACTTGGGCGCGGTCTGCTCGCCATAGCCCTGGCCCAGCACCCACTCGGTCTGGGTCCAGGTCTCGCGCTCGCTGCGGCTCACGACCTTGGCCAGATCCTGCCCGGCCATGCTGGGCGCGGCCTGGGCCTTGGCAATCGCTTCGGCAATGTGCGCATCGGTGATCTGCTCGCCGGCCGCCAGGGCCAGGATGCAGCCGTTCTGCGCGCCGGTGCGGCGCAGCACGCGAGTCAGGCGGCGGGTGTCGATGCCGGAGATGGCCACCGTGCCCTCGTCACGCAGGTACTGCGCCAGCGTGCGGCTCTTGCGGAAGTTGGAATCAAGGATCGGAGGCTCCTTGATGATTAGACCTGCGGCAAAGATCTTCGAGGCCTCGACGTCCTCCTCGTTAACGCCGTAGTTGCCGATGTGCGGATACGTCAGTGTGACGATCTGCCGGCAGTAGCTGGGGTCGGTGAGGATTTCTTGATAGCCGGTCAGCGCGGTGTTGAACACCACTTCGCCGACCGTGTGGCCGGCAGCGCCGAGGGCGTTGCCTTTGAAGACCGTGCCGTCTGCCAGGGCGAGGATCGCTGGGGAGGAGGAAAGCAGATCGGGCAGCACGGGGAACTCCGTTTATTGTGCGCGCGCCCAGCTCTGCTCCATATCGCTACCCGCCGAGGGGTCGCCGAAAGCCTGAGTCCGGTAGGGGAAACGGGGGATGTTTCGCTGGGGTAGCGGTGGTTGCGGGTAAACCTGCAAAGTATAACCCGCCAGGGGTTAGTACCGAGTTGGTTTGCGCAAATATTTGCGTGACGCGCGGGTGTCAGCGCCCGGCCTCCGGCCCCAGAAGTGAACGCAGATCGCACAAGGCGGCATTAGTAGGGCGATATGCCCTGCCCTCGCGGCCATCTCGACCGGCGAGGGCCGCGGGCACGAGCCCCCCCCCCCCCGGCCGTCGCCCCGCCACCCCGGGCGCAAAGATCAGGCCAGGGCTGCAATGCCGGCGCGGGCGATCTGGGCGTCCTCGCTGGACTTCACGCCACTCACCCCCACCGCGCCCAGGCAGGCGCCGTCCACCAGGATGGGCACGCCGCCCTCCAGCAGGCCTTGCAGGCCCGGCGCGCTCAGGAAGGAGACGCGGCCCTGGTTGATCATGTCTTCATAGATCTTGGACTCGCGGCGGCCCAGGGCGGCGGTATGGGCCTTGGCCGGCGCGATCTGGGCCGACACCGGCGCGGCACCATCCAGGCGCTGCAGCCACAGCAGATGACCGCCGTCGTCCACGATGGCGATGCTCACGGCCCAGCTGTTGTTGCGGGCCTCGGCTTCGGCGGCCGCGGCAATGCGCTTGACGTCATCCAGGGTCAGATAGGGCTTTTGCTTCATGATCTTGCTCTTGAAATCCAAGGGTGAAGCGCCCACTGTAGCGCCCATGAGCCAGGGCATTCACACTCCGGGTGCAAAGCTGAAACGACCGCGACCCGTGCGCCCGGGACATTCCGGGTACCAGCCGCCGGTCCGAACGCGAGGCTGTGACTAGAATCGCGCCAGGTGCCCGGCCTGCCAGGGCGCCAACGACGACATCTTCGGAGGACTTATGAACGAAAGCCTGCAAAACCAATACGGCGCCGCCTATGGCTCCGCGCTGGCCAGCGACCGCCAGCGCGTGCTGCGCAACACCTACTGGCTGCTGGCCCTGTCCATGGTGCCCACCGTGCTGGGCGCCTGGATCGGTGTGTCCACCGGCATCATGGCCAAGATGGGCTTCGGCCTGTCGACCCTGATCTTCTTCGTGGGCGCCTTCGGCCTGATGTTCGTGGTCGAGAAGACCAAGAACAGCAGCACCGGCGTGGTGGCCCTGCTGGGCTTCACCTTCTTCATGGGCCTGATGCTCTCGCGCCTGCTGGCCCAGATCCTGGGCTTCAAGAACGGCGCCGGCCTGATCATGACCGCCTTTGGCGGCACCGCTGCCATCTTCTTCGCCATGGCCAGCCTGGCCACGGTGATCAAGCGCGATCTCTCGGGCCTGGGCAAGTTCCTGTTCGTGGGCGCCATCATCATGCTGGTGGCCGGCGTCGTGAACATGTTCCTGCAGTCCTCGGCCCTGATGCTGACCCTGCTGGTGCTGAGCATGGCCGTGTTCTCGGCCTTCATGCTCTACGACATCAAGCGCGTGCTGGACGGCGGCGAGACCAACTACATCAGCGCCACCCTGGCCATCTATCTGGATCTCTACAACGTGTTCCAGAGCCTGCTGTCTCTGCTGGGCATCTTTGGCGGAGAGAGGGACTAACACCCCCTACCGGCTGCGCCGGCCCCCTCGAGGGGGCGAGTCCGACGGCCCGGCAGAGCCGGATCCGCGGACTCCGCGCGATGAGCGCCAACTGCGTGGCGCATAAAAACGAAAGGGCCTCACGGCCCTTTTTCTGTTTCAGCGTTCGAAGACCGCAATGCTCTCCACATGCGCCGTGTGCGGGAACATATTCACCGCGCTGGCCGCCGTGCAGCGGTAGCCGGCCACATTCACCAGCAGGCCCGCATCGCGCGCCAGGGTGGCCGGGTTGCAAGACACATAGACGATGCGCTTGGGCGGGGTCCAGCCCGGCGCCAGCGCCGGGTTCTCGGCGATGTCGGCCACGGCCTTGGCCAGGGCAAAGGCGCCCTCGCGCGGCGGGTCCACCAGCCATTTGTCGGCCACGCCATCGGCGGCCAGCAGCTCGGGCGTCATCTCGAAGAGATTGCGCGCCACGAAACGGGTCTTGGCCTCCAGGCCGTTGCGGCGGGCATTCTCCCGCGAGCGCTGCACCAGGGCCTCGCTGCCCTCGATGCCCAGCACCTCGCGCGCTTGGGTGGCCAGCGGCAGGGTGAAGTTGCCCAGACCACAGAACCAGTCGATCACCCGCTCATCCTTGCGCACCTGCAGCAGGCGCAGCGCGCGGCCCACCAGCACGCTGTTGATGTGCGGATTCACCTGGGTGAAGTCGGTGGGCTTGAAGGGCATGCGCACGCCAAACTCGGGCAGGGTGTAGGCCAGCTCGGGGCCGCCTTCGTCCAGCAGCTGCACGGTGTCGGGGCCCTTGGGCTGCAGCCACCATTGCACCGCCGGGTGGGCCGCGGCGAAGGCCCGCAGCTTGGCCTTGTCACCCTCGGGCAGCGGATTCAGATGGCGCAGCACCAGGGCCATCACCGTGGCCTCGCCGTTGTCGCCCATGGCCAGCTCGATCTGCGGCAGGCGGTCGCGTTCCTCCATGCTGGCGATCAGCTCGCGCAGCGGCATCAGCAGATCGCTGACGCTGGCGGGCACCACCTTGCAGACCTGCATATCGGCCACATAGCGGCTCTTGCGCTCATGGAAGCCGATCAGCACCACGCCCTTCTTGGCCACATATCGCACCGAGAAGCGCGCGCGATAGCGATAGCCCCAGGTGGGCCCCTCGATGGGGCGCAGCAGGGTCTCGGGCTTGACCTTGCCCAGATGCCAGAGGTTGTCCTCCACCACGCGCTGCTTCACCGCCACCTGGGCACCGGCGTGCAGATGCTGCATCTTGCAGCCGCCGCAGGCGCCGGCATGCAGGCCGAAATGCGGGCAGCCCGGCGTCACGCGCTGCGAGCTCTCGCGCCGCAGGGCCATCAGCGTGCCCTGCTCCCAGTTGTTTTTCTTGCGGCCGACGCTGACCTGCACCTCTTCGCCGGGCAGGGCGCCATCGATGAAGACCACCTTGCCCTCGGTATTGCGGGCCACGCCCTGCGCCTCGAGGTCCAGGGCCTCGACCTTCAGCCATTCGTTCTCTTGCGTCATGGCGCGCGATTATCCCAGGCTCGCCGGGTGCGCCCGCGCGGGACGCGACGCAGGCCTCAGAAGATGGCGTCGCGATTGATGCCGTGGCGCTGCATATTGCGCTTGAGCTTGTTCAGCGCCTCAATCTGGATCTGGCGGATGCGCTCGCGCGTCAGCCCCAGGCGGATGGCCAGCACATCCAGGGTCTCGGGCTCGCGGTCCGCCAGGCCGTAGCGGCCGGCCAGCACCTCGCGCTCGCGCTCATTGAGCGCCGCCATGCCATGGGCCAGCAAGGCCTCCAGCTCATGGCTCAGACGGTGGCCCAGCGGGTCCACCGCCTGCTCGTCGGCCACCAGATCCATCATGGACTCGCCGCCCTCACCATTGCGGTCCACCGGCGAGTCCAGCGAGCTGGGCAGCTCGGCATAGGCCAGCAGATCGGACACATGAGACAGGGGCAGGTTCAGGCGCGCGGCGATCTCCTCGGCGCGCACCACGGCCTCCTGGCCGTCCTGGCTGCGCAGCGCCTCCAGCGCACGCCGCGCCTTCAGCACCTGGTTGAGCTCGCGCACGATGTGCACCGGCAGACGCACCAGGCGCGCCTGGTGCATCAGGGCGCGTTCGATGCTCTGGCGTATCCACCAGCTGGCATAGGTGGAGAAACGGAAACCGCGCTCCGGCTCGAACTTGCCGATGGCATGCATCAGACCGAGATTGCCCTCCTCGATCAGATCGCTCATGGGCAGGCCGCGGCCCAGATAGTTCTTGGCAATGCTGACCACGAGCCGCAGGTTGTGCTCGATCATGGACTGGCGCGCGGCGAATTCGCCGGCGCGGGCGCGCACCGCCGTCTCGTACTCTTCCTGGGGGGTCAGCAGCGGGGTGCGGCGGATGTCGCGCAGATAGGCCTGCAGCGCATTGCCCAGCTCCAGTTCGGCGCCAGGGGTGCCGGCGGCGCGGGCTGCGCTGCTGGCTCGCAGCACCTCGGCGTCCTCGTCCTCCTCGCTGGGCGCGGGAGGAGGCGCCGCGCTGGCGCCATCATCTTCGTCAGGCAGCGCGGCCGGCAGGGCCTCGAGATCCTGCAGGCGCAGCGGCCCGGGGGGAACAAATCCGGCTGGCCGCGCCGCGGGGCTTGTGTGCAAAGAAGACTGCTTCATGATCCTTGCTCATCGCCCCCATGCTGTGTCCTAACGGGCTGGCAGCAGCTTGGCCGGATCGATGGGCTTGCCCTGCTTGCGCACCTCGAAGTGAAGTTTCACTTGATCGGCGTCGCTGGCCCCCATCTCGGCAATCTTCTGCCCCTTGCGCACAGCCTGATCCTCCTTGACCAGCAAGGTCTGGTTGTGCGCGTAGGCCGTCAGGTAAGTCGCGTTGTGCTTGATGATGACCAGATTGCCGTAGCCGCGCAAGCCCGAACCCGCGTAAACCACGCGGCCATCGGCCGCAGCCAGCACCGGGTCGCCGGCCTTGCCACTGAAGGCCAGGCCCTTGTTGCGTGCCTCGTCGAACCCGGCGGTCACCGGGCCGCTGGCGGGCCAGCCCCAGGGCAGATCATCATCGCCGCCGGCAGCAGCCGGCGCCGGTGCGGGCGTGCTGGGCGCCGAGGCGGCGGGCGACTGCGCGCTTGACGCGGCGGAGGCTGCCGGCCTGCTGTCCAGCGGACGGCTCTCGACCTTGGCCGAGGCCACCGGGCGCGCGCTCACGGCGCCGGCGTCGATGCCTGGCGGCACCACGCGCAAGACCTGACCCACCTCGATGCGGTTGGCGTTCTCCAGCTCGTTCCACTTGACCAGATCACGCCAGTTCTGGCCGTTCTCCAGCGCGATGCGGATCAGGGTGTCACCCTGCTTCACCGTGTAGTAGCCGGGCTTGCCGGCGTTCTCGGCGCCGGGCAGCGGCTTGGTGTCGGTCGTGGGCGCCGGGCTCGGCGCGGGGGCCGGCACGCTGCTGCGCGCGCCGCCGCTGATGGGCCGGTCCTCCACAGGGGCCTTGTGCTTGGGCGAGGCACAGCCCGCCAGGATGGACACAAGTGCGAGAGCGGACAGGGCCGCCGGAATCCGGTTCGTGTTGTATTGCATGCTTGAAGCGTTTCCAGGCGCCGGCAAAGGCGCGGAATTCACATGACGCCCGATTTTAGGGGCACGAACAGCACCGGTTCATGAACCGTGCGAACAAGGCGCGAGGCACCGGCCTCCACCACATGGTCCACCACCACCAGCACCTGGCCGCGGCCGCCCGGCGCCTGCATGGGCGCCACCAGACGTCCGCCCGGGGCCAGCTGGGCCAGCCAGGGCTCGGGCAGGTCCTCGCCACCGGCCGCGGCAATGATGGCGTCATAAGGGCCGGCACCGGCATGACCCAGGCGCCCATCGCCATAGATCAGGCGAATCTGGCGCAGCAGACCCAGCCCCTGCAGATGGCCCTGGGCCTTGTCGTGCAGAGGGCGCAGGCGCTCGATGCTCACCACCTGGCGCGCGAGTGCGGCCAGCACCGCGGCCTGGTAGCCGCAGCCGGTGCCGATCTCCAGCACCCGGCCCAGCTGGCCCGCGCTGCGGGCGGTGGCGCCGGCCATCAGCAGCTCGATCATGCGGCCCACCACCGAGGGCTTGGAGATGGTCTGGCCATGGCCGATGGGCAGGCTGGTGTCCTCATAGGCCTGGATGGCCAGGGCACTGTCCACGAACTCGTGGCGCGGCACGCTGGCCAGGGCTTGCAGCACACGCTCGTCCTTGAGCCCCTCGCGCTGCAGGCGCTGCACCATGCGCAGGCGCACGCCGGCCGAGTCCAGCCCCAGGCCGCTGGGCGCACTCAGGCGCGCCGCGTCCTGGGCGGCCTGATGCAGCGGGCGCTGCGGGCGCAGCAGCTCGCGCGCGGGCCGCGCCGGCTGCGAGCCCAGCTTGTCCAGCGGCAGCGGAAAACGGCGCTTGGGCGCCTCGCTCATGATGCGGTCCTTGGGCGGCGAAGCGCGGCCGTGTCTCGCATCACGCCTCCAGCCCCAGGCGCTGACGCCAGGCCGGCAGGCCGGCGTGGTCGGTCAGATCCACCTGCAGCGGCGTGATCGAGATCTGGCCGTTGGCCGTGGCATGGAAGTCCGTGCCCTCCCCGGCCTCGCGGGCGTCACCGGCCGGGCCGATCCAGTAGATGGGTTCACCGCGCGGATTGGTCTGGCGGATCACCGCCTCGCTGGCGTGGCGGCGCCCCAGGCGGGTGATGCGCCGCGGCAGGCTGGCGGCATCGGCACGGTTGGGGATGTTCACATTGAGCAGAAAGGGGTGGCCCAGGCCGCCCGCGATCACCTGCTCGACGATGGCGCGCGCGGCCTGCGCAGCGGCCTCCAGCTCGCCCCAGCCCTTGTCCGCCTGGGAGAAGGCGATGGACGGGATGCCAAAGAGGAAGCCTTCGGTGGCCGCTGCCACGGTGCCGGAGTAGAGCGTGTCGTCGCCCATATTGGCGCCGTTGTTGATGCCCGAGAGCACCAGGTCGGGCCGGTAGTCCAGCAGGCCGGTCAGCGCCACGTGCACGCAGTCCGAGGGCGTGCCGTTGACATAGCGGAAGCCATTGGCCGCCGTGTAGACCGACAGGGGCCGGCCCAGGGTCAGGGCATTGGAGGTGCCGCTGGCGTTCTGTTCGGGGGCGATCACATCGATCTGCCCCAGCCCTTCACAAGCCTTCACCAGGGCCGCAAGGCCCGGCGCCAGATAGCCGTCGTCGTTCGCAATGAGGATACGCATGATGCAGCCATTGTAGGCAGCGCGTCACCTGCGCGACCCCTTGGCAACCCGCCCCTGCCTATCATCGCCCGCCGGAACTGACGAGGAGCGAACACCATGCAAGCCTGGCTGTGCGAAAACCCTGTGGGCGTGGATGCCCTGAGCTGGAAGGAACTGCCCACGCCGGAGCCAGGCCCGGGCCAGATCCGCGTGGCCATACGCGCGGCCAGCCTCAACTTCCCCGACCTGCTGATCGTGCAGGGCAAGTACCAGGTCAAGCCGCCCACGCCCTTCGTGCCAGGCGCCGAGTTCGCCGGCGTGGTGGAGGCGGCGGGCGAAGGCGTGCGCCATCTCAAGCCCGGTGATGCGGTGGCGGCCTTTGCCGGCACCGGCGGTTTCGGCAGCCATGCCTGCCTGCCCGCGGCTCAGGCCCTGCCCCTGCCGCCGGGCTTTCCCTTCGAGGATGCGGCCGCCTTTCTCTGCACCTACGCCACCAGCCACCACGCCCTGCTGGACCGCGCCGCCCTGCAGCCCGGCGAAACCGTGCTGGTGCTGGGCGCGGCCGGCGGCGTGGGCACGGCGGCCATCCAGATCGCCAAGGCCGCGGGCGCACGCGTGATCGCGGCCACGTCCTCCGACGAGAAGAATGCCCGCTGCCTGGCCCTGGGTGCCGATGCCGTCATCAACTACAGCCGCGGCCAGCTGCGCGAGGAGCTCAAGACCCTGACCGGTGGACGCGGGCCGGATGTGATCTACGACCCCGTGGGTGGCGATCTGGCCGAGGCGGCCTTTCGCAGCATCGCCTGGCGCGGCCGCTATCTGGTGGTGGGCTTTGCCCAGGGCCAGATCCCCGCCCTGCCCCTGAACCTGACCCTGCTCAAGGGCGCCTCCCTGGTGGGCGTGTTCTGGGGCGAGTTCGCGCGCCGCGAACCGGCCCGCAACGCCCAAATGCTGGGCGAGCTGGCCGCCTGGTACGCCCAGGGCAAGGTCAAGCCCGTGCTCGATGCGGTGCTGCCCATGCAGGAGCTGCCGGCGGCCTTTGCCCGCATGAGCAGCCGCCAGGTGGTGGGCAAGCTGGTGCTGCGCATGCCGACCTGAGCGCGCCAGCCCCCGAGCCTGCGGCCATCCGCTGGGCAACATCTCGCAACGCATGCCCTCCTTTTGCGGGGCATGCGTCACAGGCGTTGTGCGCTAGGATGGCGCGCTGAGCGGAACTGCCTCACACCATGGCCGTCAAAGTACTGATCATTGAAGACAACCCCGTTGCTCGCAGCTTCTTGTGCCGTGTCGTGCGCGAGAGCTTCAGCTACGCCATGGAAATCACAGAGGCTGGCGATCTGGAGGGGGCCCGCCGTCATGTGGCCCGCCTCAAGGCCGAAAGCCCCGAGCTGGGCTTCAAGCTCATCCTGGTCGACCTCGAACTGCCCGACGGCAATGGCATGGAGTTCCTGGCCGAGCTGGCCGGCTCGCCCGCCGTCAAAGTCGTCACCACGCTCTACTCCGACGACGACCACCTCTTCCCCGCCCTGCAATGCGGCGCCGACGGTTATCTGCTCAAGGAAGACCGCTTCGAGGTGCTGGTGGAAGAGCTGCAGCGCATCGTGCGCGGCCAGCCGCCGCTCTCGCCGGCCATCGCGCGTCGTCTGCTCTCGCATTTCCGCCCCGGCTCCTCGGGCGATACCGGCCCCATGAGCCTGTCCGGCGGCCTGAATTCCGGCTTCAGCCCACTGTCCTCCTCCAGCGGCAACAGCCACAGCGCCCGCGGCGTGGTGCTGGACCCGCCGCCCGAGTGGGAGCGCCTGACCCCGCGCGAGAACGAGGTGCTGACCTATCTGAGCAAGGGTTTCACGATCAAGGAGATCGCGAACCTCATGGGCATCAAGTGGTTCACGGTCAACGATCACATCAAGAGCATCTACAAGAAGCTCAATGTGTCCAGCCGCGCCGAAGCGGCCGTGCTGGCCAGCAAGCAGGGCCTGGTCTGAGGCCTTGGAGCCCCCCCCCCCCCCCGGAGAGACACAGCAAGACCTGGCCCTCTCCACAATCTGCAAAGCCCGCCTCGGCGGGCTTTTTTGCGTCCATGGCATGCGAAGCCTATGCTGACAGGCCTCAGAACCCGATGGAGTTGTGCATGGATCCGATCGTCAAACACGCGCCCAAGCGCCCTCACCTGGCTTTGCTGGCGGCAGGCCTGCTGTCCCTGCTGGGCCTTGCCGCCACGGCCGGCGCCCTGTGGCTGAGCCCCAGCCGCCCTGCTCAGGCGCAGACGCCGGTACCACTGGCTCCGCCCGCCTGCCAGTGCACCGTGAGCGAGCTCAAGATCGGCGGTTCAAGCTACACGCCCATCTCCAACTGCCAGTGCGGCGCGCTGCAATGCGTGGCCTATGGCAGCAGTCAGCTGCAGTGCCTGAAGTAGGCAGGCCGGGCAAGCGCAGCGCGCAAAGCAAAAAGGCCGACATCTTGCGATGTCGACCTTTTCATTTTTGGGTGGGGTGGCTAATGGGACTCGAACCCACGACAACCAGAATCACAATCTGGGACTCTACCAACTGAGCTATAGCCACCGCAGAGACATAGATTATAGACAGAAATTAAACGCTGGGAAGAGATTTTCGCGAGACTGACTCAAAAAAATCTAGCGAAGCGCTTCCAGCCTTCAATCCACCGCCCGAACGCTCAGGGCGCCACGGCCGAAGCCGCGGCCGCCGGGGCGTTGATCTTGACCTTGTAATGGGTCTTGAGCGCGTTGTAGTAGGCCAGGGACTCGGCCGCCGCCCAGGCCTGGGCGTACTGCTGGGTGGCGCGCTGCTCGTCGATCACCGCCGGATCGCGCGGCAGCAGCTTGCCGATACGGGCCAGCACATAGACGCCCTCGCCGCTGTCCACGCCCACATAGGCCGGCAGCTTGCTCACATCGGCGCGCAGCAGCTCGTTGAGCACCTTGGGCGGAAGATTGGCGGGACGGGCGCGCGAGATCAGCTGCGCCGGCTCCAGGCCCGTGGCCTCGCCACTCTTCTGCAGCGCGGCCAGGCGCTCCTTGCCTTGCTTGGCGGCGGCTTCGGCCGCCAGCTTGTTCATCAGCTGGGCACGCACCTCGGCCTTCACGTCGGCCAGCTCGGGCAGGCGGGCAGGCTTGTGCTCGACCACACGGGCGGCCGCCAGCTGGCTGGGGCCGGTTTCCACGGCCTCGGTATTGCGCTTGTTGCGCAGGGCCTCGTTGCCGAACACGGCTTCGAGCAGCTTGGCCGAAGCCAGCGGGCCGGTGGCGCCCGGCGCCGGCTGGCGCTGCACCACGGCGGTCTGCACGGCGAGCTTGAACTTGTCGGCCGCGGGCTTGAGGCTGTCCGACTGCTCGTAGACCGTGTTGCTGAACTGCTCGGCCAGCTCGGCGTAACGCTTCTGGGCCAGCTGGCGGCGCACTTCCTGCTCCAGATCGGCGCGCACCGACTCGAAGCTCTTCTTGTCGCCGCCGCGCACGCCGGTGAGCTGGATCACGTGGTAGCCGAAGTCCGACTCCACCACATTGCTGATCTCGCCCTGCTTGAGCGCATAGGCCGCGTCCTCGAAGGGCTTGACCATGGCGCCACGCGGGAAGAAGTCCAGATCGCCGCCGCGGGTGGCCGAACCTTCGTCCTGCGAGTTCTTGCGGGCCAGTTCGGCAAAGCCGGCGGGGTTCTTGCGGGCCTGGGCCAGCAGTTCCTCGGCACGGGCCTTGGCCTTGGCGCGCTCGGGGGCCGGCGTGTCCTTGTCGGCCTTGATCAGGATGTGGCTGGCACGGCGCTCCTCGGCCACGGTGTAGCGAGCCTGGTTTTCTTCGTAGTACTTCTTGAGCTCGTCCTCGCTCACCGTCACGCCGCCCTTGAGCGACTCCAGATCCAGCACGACGTACTCGATCTGGGCCGTCTCGGGCAGCTTGAAGCGGGCGTTGTTGGCGGGATCCTTGTAGAAGGCCTCCAGATCGGCATCACTGGGCTTGATCTGGGCCAGGAAGTCCTTGGCCTCAAAGCGCTGCAGTTGCACCTCGCGCTGCTGCAGCAGGGCATCGAAGGCCACGCCAGCGTTCGCCTTGCCGGCCACGGCCGTGCCGGCCACGCCCAGCATCACCTGACGCAGGGTCAGGTCTTGACGCAGACGCTGGACGAACATCTCCGAGCTCATGCCCTGGGCCAGCAGCAGGTTCTTGTTGACCGTGCCATCCGGGTTGCGCAGGAAGGCGAACTGCGGGTCGGTGCGGAAGAGCTGCTGCAGGCGCTCGTCGCTGATGTTCAGATGCTGGCCATTGGCCGCCGCCAGCAGCACGCGCTCGCGCACGAGCTGGTCCAGGCTCTCGCGGCGCATCTCGGGCGTGTCCACCAGCTTCATGTCCAGATTGGGCATCTGCGAGCGCAGGCGGTCCACCTGGTTGCGGTGGGCCGCATCCCATTCGGACTGGGTGATCTTGCGACCGTCCACCGTCGCCACGCCGGCATTGCTGCCGTCCATGAAGCGGGAGTAGCCCTCGACGCCCACCAGCACGAAGGCCGGCAGAATCAGGATCAGCAGCATCAGCTGGAACAGGCGGTTGTGCTTGCGAACGAAATCAAACATCGGGATCCTCGGAGGGCGGCGCGGTCTTGGTCGGGGTGCCGCGCTCAAACACGACAAAGGCGAACCACGGTTCGCCTTTGCGCGCTGGCATTCTAGCCATGCAGATGGTGGGTGCTGACGGGCTCGAACCGCCGACCTACTCCGTGTAAGGGAGCCGCTCTACCAACTGAGCTAAGCACCCGGTCTAAACCGGTGAAACGCGGATCTTAGTTGATCGCGTCCTTGAGGGCCTTGCCCGGACGGAACTTGGGCACCTTGGCCGCCTTGATCTTGATGGCGTCGCCGGTGCGGGGATTGCGACCGCTGCGGGCGGCACGCTTGGTCACGCTGAAGGTTCCGAAACCCACCAGGGACACGCTGCCATTCTTCTTGAGCGTCGTCTTGACGCCACCGATCAGGGCCTCCAGCGCGCGCCCGGCGGCTGCCTTGGAAATATCGGCCTGCTTGGCAATGTGCTCGATCAGTTCGGACTTGTTCACAAAAAACCCCTCAAAAGGATTTGAAGATGGCTCGCGTGCCGCACGCCGGCCACGCCTGGCTGGAACTCGGGGAAGAGGATTCTAGACGCAATCCCCACGGGCGCTGAGCCGGGGCAAGTCCCGATACAAAGCGACTCGCCGCGGGTCGCCCAGCGCGGGCGGTGGGCGCCCGCCGCTCCACCCTCACTTGGCCTTGGCGCGGATCTCCGGCAGAGCCTTCTGCAGGTAGTACACCATGGACCAGATGGTCAGCACCACGGCGATGTAGAGCAGCCAGGTGCCCCACAGCCGGGTGTCGATGACGCCGAAGAGCGGACCATCGAAGAGCAGGAAGGGGATGGCCACCATCTGGGCCGTGGTCTTGAGCTTGCCCACCATGTGCACGGCCACCGAGCGCGAGGCGCCGATCTGAGCCATCCACTCGCGCAGGGCCGAGATCGCGATCTCGCGACCCACGATCACCAGGGCCACCAGGGCGTTCACCCGGCCCAGTTCCAGCAGCACCAGCAGGGCCGCGCAGACCAGGAACTTGTCGGCCACCGGATCGAGAAAGGCCCCGAAGGACGAGGTCTGGTTCAACTTGCGGGCCAGGTAGCCGTCCAGCCAATCGGTCAGCGCCACCAGCACGAAGAGCACGGTGGCGAAGAGATTGCGATGCGCCGGTGCCATCTCCGTCAGATAGAACACGCCGACGATCAGCGGGATCGCGACGATGCGCGCCCAGGTCAGCAGGGTTGGCAGGGTGAAAAACATGCGGGCATTGTGCCCGAGGCAGGCGACCTGCCGCGGGCTGTCTCTTTCATGCGAAAGCCAGTGAACAGCGCTTCACAGCACCATCACTGGTCCAGGGTACGCGGCTTGAAATGGCGCTGATCGTTGAACAGAAAAGTCTCGCTGAACTTCCAGGGTCGCGGCATGCGCGAGACATCGCCAAAGGGGGCGGCGCGATGCACCGCGTCGATGGCCAGCTGCACCGTGTCATGGGCCTGACCGGGCCGGCGCAGCACGGCGATGTGCTTGACCCGGCCATCGGCATGCAGCTCCACCTCCAGCACCGGAATGGCCAGCAGGGGCTCGGGCACCGGACCCAGATAGCTGCGCTCGGGGTTGGCGGCCACCAGGCGCTCCGCGGCCTGCTGGCGCAGTTCGGTGGCCGTGCGCACCGGGCGCGGCGGGCCAAGCTTGGGCACGAGCGGCGCCGGGCCGGGCGCCGCCACGCGCGGGCCCTCGCCCGCGGCGGGCTGCGGCGCGGGCGCCGTGCTGCCGGGCTGGGCGCCGGGCGAGGGATTCAGCGGCACGCGCGGGCCGCCGCAGCCGGCCAGCCAGCCCAGCAGCAGGCCCAGGCCGGCCCAGGCACTCAGGCGGCGCATCAGTTCAGTGAAGGACACGGTAAATCTCCTCGGCCAGTTCGCGGGAGATGCCCTTGACCCCGACCAGATCATCGACGCTGGCGGCGGCCACACCGCGCACCCCGCCAAAGCGCTGCAACAGCAGCGCACGCTTGCGCGGGCCCACACCCGGCACATCTTCCAGGCGCGAGCCGCCGGTGCGCGTGGCCGCGCGCTTGGCGCGCATGCCGGTGATCGCGAAGCGGTGCGCCTCGTCGCGGATCTGGGCCACCAGCATCAGGGCGGCCGAGTCCCGGCCCAGGTAGACCTTCTCGCGCCCGTCGGCAAAGACCAGCTCCTCCAGACCCACCTTGCGGCCCTCGCCCTTCTCCACGCCCACGATCAGGGACAGGTCCAGGCCCAGCTCCTCGAAAACCTCGCGCGCCATGGCCACCTGGCCACGGCCGCCATCCACCAGCACCAGATCGGGCAGGCGCCCCGTGCCCAGCTGGGCCGCCTCGGCCAGCTTGCTGTAGCGTCGGGTCAGCACCTGGCGCATGGCCGCGTAATCGTCGCCGCCGGTGATGCCCTCGATGTTGTAGCGACGGTACTGGCTGCTCTGCATCTGGTGGCCCTCGAAGACCACGCAGGAGGCCATGGTGGCCTCGCCCGCCGTGTGGCTGATGTCGAAGCACTCGATGCGGAACTGCTCGGGCTCGGCCACGCTCAGGTCCAGGGCCTCGATCAGGGCGCGGGTGCGCGCCTGCTGCGAGCCCTCTTCGGAGAGCAGGCGGGCCAGGGCCAGCTCGGCCCCCTTGACGCACATCTCCTGCCAGACGCGGCGCTGGCCGCGCGGCTGGGCCTGGGTGGTGACCTTGTAGCCAGCCTGGGCCGTGAGCGCGGCGGCCAGGGCCTCGTCCACCGCCTCGCTGAGCACGATGAGCGAGGGCACCTGGGCGTCCAGATAGTGCTGGGCCATGAAGGCCTCCAGCACCTGGCGCTCGGGGCTGGGGCGCTCTGCGGCCGGGGGGGCGTCGTCGCCCTCCTGCTCCGCGGCCTCGGCCTCCAGCGCCGCCAGCTGCAGGGCGGTGGCGTCTTCCACATGCTTGGGGAAGTAGGCGCGGTCGCCCAGGTGGCGGCCGCCGCGCACCATGGCCAGGTTCACGCAGGCACGCCCGCCCTGCACCTTGACGGCCAGGATGTCCACATCGCGGTCGCGGCCGGTGGCGCTGTTCTCGTCCACCGCCTGCTGCTGCAGCACCTTGGACAAGGCCTGGATCTGGTTGCGCAGCTCGGCCGCCAGCTCGTACTCGAAGCGCTCGGCATGGGCCATCATCTGGGCCTGCAGGCCGTCCAGCACCTCCTGGGTCTCGCCCAGCAGAAAGCGCTCGGCATGGCGCACATCGCGCGCATAGTCCTCGGTCTGGCCCTCGGGCACGCAGGGGCCCGAGCAGCGGCGAATCTGATAGAGCAGGCAGGGCCGGCTGCGGTTGTTGAAGACCGTGTCCTCGCAGGTGCGCAGGCGAAAGACCTTCTGGATCAGCTGGATGGACTCCTTCACCGCCCAGGCGCTGGGGAAGGGCCCGAAGTAGCGATGGCGCTTGTCCACCGCGCCACGGTAGTAGCTCACGCGCGGCCAAGCATGGCCCGAGAGGCGCAGATAGGGGTAGCTCTTGTCGTCCCTGAACAGGATGTTGAACTTGGGGTTCAGCGCCTTGATCAGATTGTTCTCGAGCAGCAGGGCCTCGGCCTCGGTGCGCACCACCGTGGTTTCCATGCGCGCGATGCGCGCCACCATCAGGCCGATGCGGCTGCCGCCATGGTCCTTCTGGAAATAGCTGGAAACGCGGCGCTTGAGGTTCTTGGCCTTGCCCACATAGAGCACCTGATCCTGGGCGTCGAAATAGCGATAGACGCCGGGCAGGCTGGGCAGGGCCGCCACCTCGGCCAGCAGGCGCTCGCGAGCCTGGGACGCTGCGTCGGCAGGCGTCTCCAGCGGTTCGGCGGACTCGGGCGCGGCAGGACTCTCTTGCATGGGCCGCGATTGTGCAACCACTTGGGGCCGCACTTCACGGGCTTCGATAATGCGCGTGATGACGCAAGCGAGATGGGACCTGTTCTGCCGGGTGATCGACAACTACGGCGATATCGGCGTGTGCTGGCGCCTGGCGCGCCAGCTGGCCGCCAGCGGCACGCCGGTGCGGCTCTGGATCGACGACGCCAGCGCCCTGCGCTGGATGGCGCCCGAGGGCCCGCCGCCGGGGCTGAGCGTGCATCCCTGGGCCGAGGCCGCGCAGGCGAGCGACTGCGGCGCCGTGGTGATCGAGGCCTTCGGCTGCGAGTTGCCCGAGGACTTCGTGGCCCTGATGGCGCGCCAGCAGCCGGCGCCGGCCTGGATCAATCTGGAATACCTCAGCGCCGAAAGCTATGTGGAGCGCAGCCACGGCCTGGCCTCGCCCCAGTTCAGCGGGCCCGGCCGGGGCCTGTCCAAGCATTTCTTCTATCCCGGCTTCAGCACGCGCACTGGCGGCCTGCTGCGCGAGCCCGGCCTGCTGGCGACGCAGCAAGCCTTCGACGCCCCGGCCTGGCTGGCGCAGCAGGGCATGGCCCCGCGGCCGGGCGAGCGCCTGGTGAGCCTCTTTGCCTACCCCAATGCGGGCCTGGGCGAGTTGCTGGCCCGGCTGGGCGAGGCGCCCACCCTGCTCCTGGTCTGCCCCGGCGCGGCCCAGGCCGCGCTGGCTGCACCGGATGCCCCCGCCCTGCCCCCGGGCCTGCGCTGGCAGGCCCTGCCCTATCTGAGCCAGGACGACTATGACCGCCTGCTCTGGGCCTGCGATCTCAACTGCGTGCGCGGCGAGGATTCCTTTGTGCGCGCCCAATGGGCCGGCAAGCCCTTGCTCTGGCACATCTACCCGCAGGATGACGGCGCGCATGGCCCCAAGCTCGAGGCCTTCATGGAGCGCTGGCTGGCTGGCACCGAACCGGCCCTGGCCGCCTGCTGGCGCGGCCTGTGGCGGGCCTGGAACGGCCTGGGCGACTGGGCGCCCGCCCGCCTGCCCGAGCCTCAGGCCGCCCTGGCCCATGCCCAGGCCTGGCGTGCGCAATTGACGGCCCAGGCCGATCTGCTCACCCAGCTGCGCCAGTTCATCCGGGACAAAGCCTAGAAAGCTCACGGAAAGCAGCTAGAATCAGGGGTTTTGCCGCCCGAGTGATTGAAGATCAGGGACAGGGCGTGCGCCGGGCCTCGGAGCCCGCAAACCCAGGCCAGACCTGGGCTGCAGAACCCGAAGAGCCCTCATCACTCAATCCCACCAGACTCGGAACCCCTATGAAGATCGCTCAAGAAATCCGCGCCGGCAACGTGATCATGCAGGGCAAGGACCCCATGGTCGTGCTGAAGACCGAATACAGCCGTGGCGGCCGCGGCGCGGCCACCGTGCGCATGAAGATGAAGAACCTGCTGAACGGCGCAGGTACGGAAACCGTCTTCAAGGCCGACGACAAGATGGACCAGATCATTCTGGACAAGAAGGCCTGCACCTACACCTACTTCGCCGACCCGATGTATGTGTTCATGGACACCGAGTACAACCAGTACGAAGTCGAGTCCGAGAACATGGGTGACGCCCTGTCCTACCTGGAAGACAGCATGCCCGTGGAAGTGACCTTCTACGACGGCAAGGCCATCTCGGTCGAACTGCCCACCAGCGTGGTGCGCGAGATCGAAACCGAGCCGGCCGTCAAGGGCGACACCTCGGGCAAGGTCATGAAGCCCGCCCGCATCGTCGGCACCGGCTTCGAGATCTCCGTGCCCCTGTTCGTGGAAAACGGCGACAAGATCGAAATCGACACCCGCACCCACGAGTACCGCAAGCGCGTCTAAGCTCCGCTCGCTGCAAGCACAAAGGCGCCCTCGGGCGCCTTTTGTTTTTTCTCGATCCGCCCGCCCCCGATGTCGCTCACTCGGGCCGGTAGTCGTAGGGCCGCCCTTCCCCCAGCCAGATCTCGTGCTGCGCCGCGCCCGCGGGCATCATGGGGAAGCAGTTCTCCTCGGCCTGCACCACCACATCCAGGAAGAAGGGGCCGACGCTGTCCAGGCATTCGGCCAGGGCCGCCTCCAGCGCCTCGCGCCGCTCCACGCGCCGCGCCGACCAGCCAAAGGCCCGCGCCAGGGCCACGAAGTCAGGCATCGCCTCGGTGTAGGAGTTCGACAGGCGGTTGCCGTGCAGAAGCTGCTGCCACTGGCGCACCATGCCCATGTACTGGTTGTTGCACAGCACCAGCTTGACCGGGCAGCGGTGCTGCACGGCGGTGGACAGCTCCTGGATATTCATCAGCACCGAGGCATCGCCGCTCACGCACACCACCAGGTCCTGCGGATGCGCGATCTGGGCGCCGATGGCCGCCGGCAGGCCATAGCCCATGGTGCCCGCCCCGCCCGAGCTCAGCCAGCGGCCGGGCCGGCGCTGGCGCAGATGCTGGGCAGCCCACATCTGGTGCTGGCCCACATCGGTGGCCACGATGGCGTCGCGGCCGGCCAGGCGCGCATCGAGCCTGCGCATCAAGGCCTGGGGCAGGATGAGGTCGGCGCGGTCCTCGAAGTCCAGGCAGCGCTGCGCACGCCAACCGGCAATACGCGCCCACCAGGCAGAAAGATCAGGCACCGCGCCCAGGCCGCGGCGCAGGGCCCGCAAGCTGGCGCCGCAATCACCCAGCAGGGCCACCTCGGCGCGGCGCACCTTGCCGATGGAGCGCGGATCGATGTCCAGATGGATGACTTTGGCATCGGGGCAGAAGCCCTCCAGCCGACCCGTGACCCGGTCATCGAAACGCGCGCCCACGCAGACCACCAGATCCGCCTCGTGCATGGCCAGATTGGCCTCCAGCGTGCCGTGCATGCCCAGCATGCCCAGAAACTGCTCATCCTCGGCCGGATAGGCGCCCAGACCCATCAGCGTCAGCGTGCAGGGCGCACGACAGGCCCGCACCAGGGCCGTGAACTCGGCGCAGGCGGCCGGGCCGGCGTTGATCAGGCCGCCGCCGCCGTAAAACACCGGTCGGCGCGCCTGGGCCAGCAGGGCCAGGGCGGCCGCCACGCGCTCAGCCGGCGGCTCGGCCGGCGCCGCAGGTTCCAGGCACGGCGCCTGCCAGGGCTCGGCCAGGGGTGCGAGCTGCAGATCCTTGGGAAAGTCCAGCAGCACGGGCCCGGGTCGCCCCTCGCGGCAGCGCCGCAGGGCCTCGCCCACCAAGGGCAGCAGATCCTCCACGCGGCGCACTTGGGCATTCCATTTGGTCACGGGCCTGGAGATACCCAGGGCATCGCACTCCTGGAAGGCATCGGTGCCGATCGCCGTGGTGGCCACCTGGCCGCTGATGCACAGCACGGGAATCGAGTCGCACAGGGCATCCAGCAGGCCCGTGGTGGTGTTGCTCATGCCCGGACCCGAGGTCACGAAGACCACGCCCACACGGCCCGTCGTGCGCGCATAGCCCTGGGCCGCGTGCACCGCGGCCTGCTCGTGGCGCACCAGCACATGGCGCAGACGCGGCTCGCCGTGCAGGGCGTCATAGAGCGGCAGCACCGCACCGCCGGGGTAGCCAAAGACCGTGTCCACGCCCAGGGCAAGCAGGCCGGCAATCAGGGCCTCGGCCCCGTTACGCGGCGCACGGGCCGGCTCGGCGTGCATCAGGGCGGCAGGGGCCGCGGGGCGCTGGAGGGCTTCGACGGAGGCATTCATGCCCTCACTGTGCCCGGGATGACACAGCAAAGGCTGCTGAAATTTCTGGATTACGGTGGAGAATCAGGAAAGTTTTTCGAATCACCAACCCGTCGCAGCATGAAACTGGACAAATTCGATATCGCCATCCTGGAAGCGCTGCAGCAGGATGCGCGCATCAGCCTGCAGGCCCTGAGCGAGCGCGTGGGCCTGACCAGCTCGCCCTGCTGGACGCGCATCAAGCGCATGGAGGAGGCGGGGGTGATCGAGGGCTATTCGGTGCGGGTGAATGCCGCGCAGATCGGCCTGGCGGACACGGTGATCGTACAGGTGACCCTGAACGACCACTCGGACGCAGCCCTGTTCGAGTTCGGCCAGGCCCTGGAGCAGATCCCCGAGGTGCTGGAGGCTTTTCTGGTCTCGGGCGACTACGACTACTACGTGCGCATCGCCGTGGCCGACACGCGCGACTACGAACGCCTGCTGCGTGAACGGCTCTACAAGATCCCGGGTATCCGGCACAGCAAGAGCAGCTTCGTGCTGCGCCAGCTCAAGCAGAGCCAGTTGCCGCTGCGCCGCTAGCACCCGACCCGGGGGCGACCCGGGCCGGCTGCGTCTCAGCGCTGATGGCTCAGTGCAGGTGCGACGGGGCGCGGCGCGCCTTGGCGGCGTGCAGGCTGGCCTTGCCGCCGGCCTTCTTGCCCTTCTTGGCGCTGCTGCCCTTCTTCTTGGCGGCCTTCTTGGCGCCATGGCTCTTCTTGGCAGCCTTGACCTTCTTCTGCGCGCCCAGGGCGCGACCGTCGGCCGACTCGGTCCAGGCGCCGGGGGTGGCCGGCGCGCCTTGAGCCTGGGTTTGGGCCTGGGCCAGATTGGCGCCCAGGGACAGCAGGCCGCTCAGGGCCAGGATCAGCAGGTTCTTTTTCATGCTTTGTGGTCTTGCGTCGGTGAGGACAGCCGCATTCTAGGCGCCCGTCCTTGGCGTCAACTTAAGCGGGCGCAAGAAGCGCTGTCCCTTATTCGAAGCGCCCTTCGCGCAGCCATTTGGTGGCCACCCATTTCTCGCCGGCATGCACCGGCGAGCCGCCATGCAGGCTGCGGGTCATGGGATGCGGGCGGTCATAGGCGAAGAAGACCGCATTGCCCTTGACCGGCGCCACCTCCAGACCCACGTCCGGAAAGATGGTGCCGCCCCCGCCCTCGGGCGTGTTCAGGTACATGACCAGGGTGGCCACGCGCTGGCCGCCGCGCTTGAGGATGGCCGGCGTGCTGGCGTGACGCGGGTCGAAATAGTCGTAATGCGGCAGGTACTCGGCCCCGGGGCGGTAGCGCAGGATCTGCAGGCCCTCGCCATGGTCCACCGGCCAGTTCAGCAGGGCTGCGATGCGCGCCTCCAGGCGGGCACAGATCTCGTTCTCGCCGCGCTCGAAGAACATGCCCTCGCTGGTGCGCGCGGCATTCACCTCGCTGCCGTCATTGCTCGTGGCCACGGTTTCGGAACGGGCCAGGCGGCCGGCGGCGGCTTCGCGCAAGGTGTCGCACTCGGCCTCGCTGAGCAACTGGCCAAAGAGCACCAGCTGCGGATTCTTCAGCGTGAGCAGCACCTTGATCTCATGCCCGTCCACCACCAGGCTGGACGGCGCGCCCCCGAGATCGGGCAGGGGCACGCGCGAGGGCGGCGGCAGGCCGTTGGCGCTGGCATGCTCGTGCAGATAGCCCTCCAGGGTCTGCTCCAGGGCCTGTATGGCCACGCCCTCTTCCCAGCCGCTGCTGACCATGGCCTGCAGCACCTGCTCGGGCGCCACGCCGGCCCGGGCCTGCTCGACGATCCACTGACGAAGTTCGGGGGTGATGGACTGTGCGGCACTCATGAGCCGCAATTCTGCAGCATGTGCCGTGACGCTCAGTCGGCCAGACGGCGCCGGAACAGCAGGCGCTCGGGCGTGGACAGCCCGGCCTCGAAGGCGTAGCCCTCCAGCTTGAAGTCGCGCAGACCCTCGGGCCGGTCCACACGCTGCTCGATGCAGTAGCGCGCCATCAGGCCGCGCGCACGCTTGGCGAAGAAGCTGATGATCTTGTACTGGCCGTTCTTCCAGTCCTCGAACTGGCACTCCAGCACGCGCGGCTGCAGCGTCTTGCGATCGGCCGCGCGGAAATACTCCTGCGAGGCCAGGTTCACGATCACCGGCACCTGCTGCTCGGCGGCGCGGCGGTTCAGGTGCTCGGCCAGGCCATCGCCCCAGAACTCGTAGAGGCTCTTGCCGCGTGGCGTGGCCAGGCGGGTGCCCATTTCCAGGCGATAGGGCTGCATGCGGTCCAGCGGGCGCAGCACGCCGTACAGGCCCGAAAGAATCGCCACATGCTGCTGGGCCCACTGCATCTGCTCCAGGCTCAGGCTGCCGGCCTGCAGGCCTTCGTAGACATCGCCGTTGAAGGCCAGCACCGCGGGCCGACTGTTGGCCTCGGTGAAGCGCGGCTCCCAGGCGCGATAGCGTTCCACATTGAGGGTGGACAGGGCCTCGGAGAGGTCCATCAGGGCCGCGATATCGGCCACGCTCTTGCCCCGCAGCACCTCGATCAGGGCCTGGGACTGGGCAATGAACTGGGGCTCGGTGGCCAGCGCCGCCAGCGCGGGCGGCACGGGAGTTTCATAGTCGAGCGACTTGGCAGGCGAGAGCAGATAAAGCATGGGGCGGCATTGTGCCGCGCCCCGTCCGCACTCGCCGCAGCCAGGCCTTGCGTCGCGCGAGCAGCCAGGCGGCGAGACCAAAAAAAATGCCGGCCACCGCGGTCAGGCGGCGCCGGCGTGGCTCATTGACTTGAATCGCTTCAGGCCGTCAGCCCAAGACTCAGGGAGTCCTCACACAATCGTTGCGCCTCTGCGGGCACTCACTCGTTGCTGCTGCCGAAGCCGAACAGGCTCAGCAGGGCCGAGAACAGGTTGAAGATCGAGACGAACAGGCCCACGGTCGCCAGGATGTAGTTGGTCTCGCCGCTGTTCACGATGCGGCTGGTCTCCATCAGGATCAGGCCGCTGGCCAGCAGCACCACCAGACCCGAGACGGCCAGCGAGAGCGCGGGCAGCTCGAAGAACATGGCGGCCAGGCCCATCAGCAGCGCCACCACCATGCCGGCGAAGAGGAAGCCGCTCATGAAGCTGAAGTCCCGTTTGGACGTCAGCGCCCAGGCCGAGAGCGCAAAGAAGGTCACGGCCGTCGTGCCCAGAGCCAGGGTGACGATCTGGGTGCCGCCGCTCATGCCCAGGTAGTGGCTGATGACGGGGCCCAGGGTATAGCCCATGAAGCCCGTCAGGCCGAAGACCGAGAGCAGACCCCAGCCGCTGTTCGCCAGCTTGTAGGTCAGGAAGAGCAGGCCGAAATAGCCCCCCAGGGTCAGCAGCATCCCGGGATGCGGCAGGCCCAGCGCGGCGGTGCCGCCGGCCACGGCCGCGGCCCACAGCAGGGTCATGCCCAGCAGGGCATAGGTATTGCGCAGCACACGGTGGCTGGCCAGCAGGGAGTCGCGGCGCCCGGCCGCCTGCTGCAGCGGCAGCACCGCGACATTGGCTTGGGAGGGTTCACGCGGGGAGTTCATGCTCATGTCCTTTCAAGACGGGGCGAGGTGTGTTCAAAACCTCTCGCCCATCGCCAATGTAGGCGGCACAACACTTCGCGTAAATTCGATTTTTCAAGCTTCTTGTTTCGATAAAATCGAATTAAGGAGACGCTCTCATGAACTTCAAGCACCTGCAGTACTTCTGGGTCACGGCCAAGGCCGGCGGCATTGTGCGCGCCGGCGAGCAGCTCAACACCACGCCCCAGACCCTGTCCAGCCAGATCAAGCTGCTGGAGGAACGCCTGGGGCGCAAGCTCTTCCGCAAGGCGGGCCGACGGCTGGAGCTCACCGACGAGGGCCGCCTGGCCCTGGGCTATGCGGACCAGATCTTCGCCCTGGGCCAGGACCTGGAGACCAAGCTGCGCCAGGCCAAGCAGGGGCGGCGCCAGGTGGAGCTCAAGGTGGGCGTGGCGGATTCGGTGTCCAAGCAGGTGGCCTACCGCCTGCTGGAGCCGGCGCTGGATGTGGAGGAAGACCTGCACCTCTCCTGCCACGAGGGCAAGTTCCAGGACCTGCTGGGACAGCTGGCGGTGCACAAGCTGGACCTGGTGCTGGCCGACGAGCCCCTGCCGCACAAGGTCAGCGTCAAGGCCTTCAACCACGCCCTGGGCGCCAGCCCCCTGAGCTTCTTCGCCGCCCCGGCCCTGCGCAAGCAGCTCAAGGGCCGCTTCCCCGAATGCCTGAATGACGCACCCCTGCTGATCCAGGGCCAGGCCGCCGCCGTGCGCCCCCTGCTGGAGGCCTGGCTCACCCGCCACAATCTGCACCCGCGCGTGCTGGCCGAATTTGACGACGGTGCGCTGATGAATGCCTTCGGCCGCCAGGGCCGCGGCGTGTTCACCGCCCCCTCGGTGCTGGAGCAGGAGACCTGCGCGCAGTACGGCGTGGAGGTGCTGGGCCGCAGCCAGGATCTGGTGGAGGAGTTCTACGCCATCTCGGTGGAGCGTCGCCTCACCCACCCCGGCGTGGTGGCCATCACCGAGGCTGCCCGCGGCAGGCTCTTCGGAAAGTGAAACACCCCGCCGCAGGGCTGCTGCGGCGGGGTGCGCAAGAGGCGAGGAAACGGCTTACTTGGCCAGCAGCTGATTCACCGCCGCCACATCCTCGGGACGCAGTTGGCCCGAAGCCTGGCGCAGGCGCAGGCCGGTGAGCACGGTGTCATAGCGGGCCTTGGCCAGATCGCGCTGGGTGCTGTAGAGCTGGTTCTGGGCATTGAGCACGTCCAGGTTGACGCGCACGCCCACCTTGTAGCCCAGCTGGGTGGCTTCCAGGGCCAGCTTGCTGGAGGCTTCGGCAGCCTCGTAGGCCTTGACCTGGGCCTGCAGCGACTGCACGCCCAGGAAGGCGCGGCGCGTGCCCTCGGCGACCGAACGGCGCGCGAACTCCAGATCGTTGCGGGCCTTCTCTTCCAGCGAGAGGGTTTCCTTGATGCGGTTCTGGTTGTAGCCGCCGGTGTACAGCGGCATGTTCACCTGCACGCCCACCGTGCCCGAGGTGGTGGTGCCGGGCAGCTGGGCGCCCGAGCCCTTGACGTTGGACACGCCCAGGGTGCCGGTCAGGTCCACGGTCACGCCGTCGGCGGCGCGGGCCTTGCCGGTTTCCAGCTGGGCCACTTCCAGACCCAGGCGGGCCTTGCGCACCAGGGGATGCAGCTCATCGGCCTGGGCCACCCAGGGGTCTACCGTCACGGGTGCTACGGCCGGCAGAGCCACCGGCAGGGCCAGGGGCTTGGGTTCCACGCCGGCGCGGCCCACGATCTGGTCCAGGGTGACGCGCTTGACGCGCAGATCATTCTCGGCCGCCAGCTCCTGGGCGGTGCTCAGGTCGTAGCGGGCCTGGGCTTCGCGGGTGTCGGTGATGGTGGCGGTGCCCACCTCGAAATTGCGCTTGGCCGAGGCCAGCTGCTCGGCATTGGCGGCCTTGTTGGCGCGGGTGGCGGCCAGCACATCGCGGGCCGCCAGCACATCGAAATAGGCCTGGGAGACGCGCACGATCAGGTCCTGCTCGGCGGCTTCCAGATCGGACTGGGCCACGCTCAGCGAGCGGCGGGACTGCTCGATGGTGATGGCGTTGGCGCGGTTGTAGAGCGCGTACTTGGCGTTCAGTCCGCTCTGCCAGGTGGTGGTGCCCACGCGGTCGCCGGTGACCTGCACGCGCTGGCCGCCCACGGTGCTGTAGCTGGTCGGGGGATCGGCCTGCTGATGGGTGCCGTTGAGGCCCACGCCCAGGGTCGGGCGAGCCAGGGCATTGGCCTGCTCGGCCTTGTACTGGGCCGACTCGGCCTGGGCGCGCGCGGCCAGATAGGTGGCATCAAATGCGCGGGCCGCGTCGTAGAGCTCTTGCAGGCTCTGGGCCTGGGCGCCGGCGGCGGCGAACAGCAGGCCCAGGGCCAGGGGAAGACGGCCGATGCGCAAGCGGGCCTGGGCGAGGCGATTCATCGGGTTCATCGTCTTCTTGTGATCGGCGGGCATGAGTCTTCCTTGCTAGAGCGGGTTCGTGATGAGCAATGTCTCGGACGAGGGATCAGTAGCGCGGCACCTGGGGGTCGACCTCCACCGACCAGGCCTCGATGCCGCCGGCGAGGTTATAGACCGACTCGAAGCCCTGGCGCTCCAGAAATGCGACGACCTGCAGACTTCGCATGCCGTGATGGCAATAAACCACGACGGACTGCGCGGGGTCCAGCTCGTCCAGACGCGCCGGCAGCTGGCCCATGGGGATCAGGCGCTGTTCGCCCGGCACGCGGATGCGCGCGGTCTGAGCCTCCCAGGGCTCGCGCACATCCAGCAGCAGGGGCGGCGCCTCGCCCGTGAGGCGCGAATGCGCCTCGGGGGCCGGGAGCTGGCGCAGCAGCATCAGAAGCTGAAGGCGGAGGCTTCGGCGAAGCCGGCCAGGCGCGGGGTGACGGTGTCGAACAGGGGCTCGGCCTTGAACTCGCTGCCCACGCGGGTGTAGAGCATGGCGCGCATCACCGGTTCGCGGCCCACCACGGCGGCCAGGCGGCCACCGGGCTTGAGCTGGTCCAGCAGGGCGCGCGGCACCTCGGCCACCGAGCCCGAGAGCAGGATCACATCAAAGGGCGCCTCGGCGGCCAGGCCCTGGCTGCCGTCCTGGTTCAGCACCTTCACATTCAGCACGCCGGCGCGCTTGAGGTTCTCGGCGGCTTGCTTGGCCAGCTCGGCTTGGGCTTCCAGGCTGATCACGCTCTGGGCCTTGTGGCCCAGCAGGGCCGACATATAGCCCGAGCCCGTGCCGATCTCCAGCACCTTTTCATGGCGAGCCACCTTGAGTTCCTGCAGCAGGCGGGCCTCGACGCGCGGGGCCAGCATCACCTGGCCATGGCCCAGGGGAATCTCGGTGTCCATGAAGGCCAGGGCCTTGTGGGCGGCGGGCACGAAGTCCTCGCGCTTGACCAGGGACAGCAGGGACAGCACGCCCTGATCCAGCACGTCCCAGGGACGGATCTGCTGTTCGATCATGTTGAAGCGGGCTTGTTCGATGTTCATGGTGGGACGGTCCTTCAAATTCATGCTGCGCGGATTCTATTTCGGCGCCCGCGCCCGGTGATGTGGCGGCGCCACGCTCGTGCGGGCAGACGCCTCAGCGAGGCGGTGGCCGTTGCAGCAGGCCTTCCAGCATCAGATCCATCTGCATCTGCAGCACCGCCGCCGGTTCCGGCAGCGGCCGGTGCATCTGACAGGCCCCGAAGGAGCTCTGGAACAACATCTGCTGCAGCACCGGGCCGATCATGACCTGCACCGTCTCGTCCAGCGGCACCGGGCGGAACTCGCCGCTGGCGATGCCGCGCTCCAGCACGCTGCCTATGAGCTGATGGCTGGGTTCGATCACCTCGTCCACATAGAACTGGGCCAGCTCGGGGAAGTTGCGCGCCTCGGCCACCATGATCTTGCAGATGCCGGCGGCCCCGCCCTGCCCCACCCGGCGCCACCATTCGCTCATCACAAAGCGCAGCAGATCGGCCATGCTGCCCTGATGCTGAGCCACGATTTGCAGGCCTTCGGCAATGTGCACGGCCAGGTTCTCGCGCACCACGGCCTTGAACAGCTCCTGCTTGCTGGGGTAGTAGAGGTAGAGCGTGCCCTTGGACACGCCGGCACGGGCCGCCACCTCCTCGGAGCGCGTGGCGGCAAAACCCTTGTCCACAAAGAACTCCAGGGCCGCAGCCAGCAGCTCCTGGGGGCGGGCCTCCTTGCGACGCTGGCGCACGGGCGCCGGCTGGCGCGCGTCGGCGGACGCGGACCGGGATGCGGGAGCGCGGGCTTGGGCGGCGGGCTTGGACATGGGGGAATACTGACTGACTAGTCAGTAATGTATGCATGGGACTCCCGGGGGTCAAGCCATGCGGGGCCGCTATCATCGCCGCCGCATCTAGTTTTCCCGGAGTACAAGCGTTGGACCTGCTGCTGTTGATCAAGGCCGCCATCATGGGCGTGGTGGAAGGCCTGACCGAATTCCTGCCGATCTCCTCGACCGGTCACCTGATCCTGGCCGGCGCCCTGCTGGGCTTTGACGACGAGAAGAGCAAGGTCTTCGACATCGCGATCCAGACCGGTGCCATCTTCGCTGTGATCCTGGTCTACTGGCAGCGTCTGGCCGAGACGGCCACCGGCGTCTTCAGCGAGCCGCGCTCGCGCCGCTTCGTGCTCAATGTGCTGATCGGCTTCCTGCCGGCCGTGGTGCTGGCCCTGCTCTTCGGCAAGGCGATCAAGGCCCATCTGTTCACGCCCACCGTGGTGGCCACCACCTTCATCCTGGGCGGCTTCGTGATCCTGTGGGCCGAGAAGCGCCCCGCCACCGCCGTAAAGGTGCATAGCGTGGACGACCTGACGCCCCTGCAGGCCCTGCAGGTCGGCCTGGTGCAGTGCCTGGCCATGGTGCCGGGCACCAGCCGCTCGGGCTCCACCATCATCGGCGGCATGCTGCTGGGCCTGTCGCGCAAGGCGGCCACCGACTTCAGCTTCTTCCTGGCCATCCCCACCCTGATCGGGGCCGGCGTCTACAGCCTGATCAAGGAGCGTCATCTGCTGTCGGCGGCCGACATTCCGCTCTTCGCCACCGGCCTGCTTTTCTCCTTCATCAGCGCCTGGATCTGCGTGCGCTGGCTGCTGCGCTACATCTCCAGCCACAGCTTCGTGCCCTTCGCCTGGTATCGCATCGCCTTCGGCATCGTGGTCCTGGCCACGGCCTGGACGGGCCTGGTGGTCTGGGCGGACTGAGCAGGACGGCAATAGGGCCTGAGCCGGCAGGCCCTGCCGCCAGGCCTTAAAATTACGCCATGACGATCACCATCAAGACCGGCGCCGACATCGACGGCATGCGCATCGCCGGGCGCCTGGCCTCCGAAGTGCTGGACATGCTCACCCCGCATGTGAAGCCCGGGGTCACGACCGAGCAGCTGGACAAGCTGGCCCACGACTACATCGTCAATGTGCAGAAGGCCATTCCCGCGCCGCTGAACTACCAGCCGCCGGGCTACACGCCCTACCCCAAGTCGAGCTGTACCTCGATCAACCACGTCGTCTGCCACGGCATTCCCAACGACAAGCCGCTGCGCGAGGGCGATGTCGTCAATATCGACGTGACCTTCATCCTCGACGGCTGGCATGGCGATTCGAGCCGCATGTATCCGGTCGGCGAGATCAAGCGCGCCGCCGAACGCCTGCTCGAGGTGACCCACGAATGCCTGATGCGCGGCATCGCGGCCGTGAAGCCCGGCGCGCGCACCGGCGCCATCGGCGAGGCCATCCAGACCTATGCGGAGGCCGAGCGCTGCTCCGTCGTGCGCGACTTCTGCGGCCACGGCGTCGGCAAGAAGTTCCACGAAGAGCCCCAGGTGCTGCACTACGGCCGCCCCGGCACCCTGGAGGAGCTGGTGCCCGGCATGATCTTCACCATCGAGCCCATGATCAACGCCGGCCGCCGTGAGATTCGCGAAATGGGCGATGGCTGGACCATCGTCACCAAGGACCGCTCGCTCTCCGCCCAGTGGGAGCACACCATCCTGGTGACCGACACGGGCTACGAGGTGCTGACCCTCTCGGCCGGCAGCCCGCCGCCGCCCGACTTCATCACCGCCGCCGCCGCGGCCTGAGGCGGCGCCCGCCGATGAGCCAGGGCCCGGATATCGCCGAGCTGCGGCGCCAGTTCAAGCAGGGCAAGCAGGCGCTGCTGGCCGAGTTCCTGCAGCAGCGCGCCAGCGTCACCGGGGCCCGGCGCCTGATGCGCCAGCTGGCGCGCCAGGTGGACGCCACCCTGCAGGCCCTCTGGGCTCATGCCGGACTGCCCGAGGAGGCCTGCCTGGTGGCCGTGGGTGGCTATGGGCGCGGCGAGCTCTTCCCCTACTCCGATGTGGACGTGCTGCTGCTCCTGCCCGATGGGCTGGAGGCGCACCAGCCCGGCGTGCTCAAGAGCGCCATCGAGGGCTTCATCACCGCCTGCTGGGATGTGGGCCTGGAGATCGGCTCCTCGGTACGCACCCTGGGCGAATGCGTGAGCGAGGCCGCGGGCGACGTCACCGTCCAGACCGCCATGCTGGAGGCCCGGCCCCTGGCCGGCGCCAAGCCACTGTTCAAGCAGTTCGAGCGCCGGCTGATGCAGGCCATGGACGCACGCGCCTTTCTGCGCGCCAAGCGTCTGGAGGCCCAGCAGCGCCACGTCAAGTACGACGACACACCCTACGCCCTGGAGCCCAACTGCAAGGAAAGCCCGGGCGGCCTGCGCGACCTGCAGATGCTGATCTGGATTGCCCGCGCCGCCGGCCTGGGCAAGACCTGGCAGGCGCTCAGCACCCGCGGCCTGATCACGCCCTTCGAGAGCCGCCAGCTGCAGCGCAACGAGGGCCTGCTGGCCCTGATCCGCTGCCGCCTGCACGCGGTGGCCGGCCGGCGCGAGGACCGCCTGGTCTTCGACCTGCAGACCGCCGTGGCCCAGAGCTTCGGCTACGCCTCCACCGACGGGCAGCGCGCCTCCGAGGTGCTGATGCGCCGCTACTACTGGGCGGCCAAGGCGGTGAGCCAGCTCAACCAGATCCTGCTGCTGAATCTGGAAGAGCAGATCATGGGCTCGCAGCAGGGCCTGATGCGTCCCATCAACGAGCGCTTCCTGGACCGCGCCGGCATGCTGGAAGTGGCCAGCGACGACCTCTACGAGCGCGAGCCCCACGCCATCCTGGAGACCTTTCTGGTCTACCAGCAGACGCCCGGCATCAAGGGCCTCTCGGCGCGCAGCCTGCGTGCGCTCTACAACGCGCGCGGCCTGATGGACGGCGCCTTCCGGCGCGACCCGGCCAACCGCGCCATGTTCATGCGCATCCTGCAGCAGCCCGAGGGCCAGACCCATGCCTTCCGGCTGATGAACCAGACCTCGGTGCTGGGCCGCTACCTCTGGGTCTTCCGCCGCATCGTGGGCCAGATGCAGCACGACCTCTTCCACGTCTACACCGTGGACCAGCACATCCTGATGGTGCTGCGCAATGTGCGGCGCTTCTTCATTCCCGAACACGCCCACGAATACCCCTTCTGCTCGCAGCTGGCCGCGCAGTTCGACAAGCCGCATCTGCTCTACATCGCCGCCCTCTTCCACGACGTGGCCAAGGGCCGTGGTGGCGACCACTCCGAGCTGGGTGGCACCGAGGCACGCCGCTTCTGCCGCGAGCACGGGCTCTCGCGCGAGGACACGGCCCTGGTGGTCTTCCTGGTGCAGGAGCATCTGACGCTCTCGCGCGTGGCGCAGAAGGAAGACCTCTCCGACCCCGAGGTGGTGGCCGCCTTTGCCAAGCGCATGGGCGATGTGCGCCGCCTCACCGCGCTCTACCTGCTCACCGTGGCCGACATCCGCGGCACCAGCCCCAAGGTCTGGAACGCCTGGAAGGGCAAGCTGCTGGAAGACCTCTACCGCCTGACGCTGCGCGCCCTGGGTGGGGCCAAACCGAATCTGGATGCCGACATCGAGGCCCGCAAGCAGGAGGCCCGCCAGCTGCTGGCCCTGCACGCCATGCTGCCCGATACCGAGACCCCGCTCTGGGCCACGCTGGAGCTGAGCTATTTCGCACGCCACGAGGCGGGCGACCTTGCCTGGCACGCGCGCTCGCTGTGGCGCCATGTGGACGGCGGCGCGCCGGTGGTGCGGGCCCGGCCCTCGCCGGTGGGCGAAGGCCTGCAGGTGCTGGTCTACGCCCCCGACCGCCAGGATCTCTTCGCCCGCATCTGCGGCTATTTCGACGGCGCCGGCTTCAACATCCTGGACGCCAAGGTGCACACCACGCGCAGCGGCTATGCGCTGGACACCTTCCAGGTCATCAGCCCCGACCAGGACCTGAACCACCGCGACCTGGTCTCCCTGGTCGAAGCCAAGCTCGGCCAGGCCCTGGCCAGCGAGGGCCCGCTGCCCGAGCCGCGCCGCGGCCGGCTCTCGCGCCGGGTCAAGAGCTTCCCCTTCACGCCGCGCATCGCGCTGCGCCCAGACGAGCGCGCCCAGCGCTGGCTGCTGTCCATCAGCACCAGCGACCGCGCCGGCCTGCTCTACGCCATCGCCCGCGTGCTGGCCCGTCACGGCATCAATCTGCAGCTGGCCAAGATCTCCACCCTGGGCGAGCGCGTGGAAGACACCTTCCTGGTCGACGGCCCGGCCCTGCAGCAGAACAAGGCCCAGCTGCAGATCGAAACCGAGCTGCTCGACGCAGTCTCGCTACCAGCATGAGCCTGGGCTATCTGATCAAGGCCGAGGAGGCCCTGGCCGATCTGGACCAGTTCAACAGCATCATCGATGTGCGCTCGCCCGCCGAGTTCGCCGAGGACCACCTGCCCGGCGCGGTGAACTGGCCGGTGCTGGACAACGAGGAGCGCCGCATCGTCGGCACGCTCTACAAGGAATCGCCCTTCGAGGCCCGCAAGCTCGGTGCCGCCCTGGTGGGCCGCAATATCGCCCGCCATCTGGACGAGCGCGTGCGCGACAAGCCCAAGCACTGGAAGCCCCTGGTCTATTGCTGGCGCGGCGGCCAGCGCTCGGGCGCCATGAACTGGTTCCTGGGCCAGATCGGCTTCCGCTCGCGCCAGCTGCAGGGCGGCTACAAGGCCTACCGCGAGCGCGTTCGCGCCGATCTGGATGAGCTGCCCCTGGCCCTGGACCTGCGGGTGCTGTGCGGCCGCACCGGCAGCGGCAAGACCCGCCTGCTGCAGGCCCTGGCCGCCGAGGGCGCCCAGGTGCTGGACCTGGAGGGTGCGGCCCGGCATCGCGGCTCGGTGCTGGGCGGCCTGCCCGAGCAGCCGCAGCCCAGCCAGAAGGCCTTCGACTCCGAGCTCTGGGGGCAGCTGCGCGCGCTGGACACGGCCCGCCCGGTGTTTGTGGAGAGCGAGAGCCGCAAGATCGGCCAGCTGCGCGTGCCCGAGGCCTTGCACCGGCGCATGCGCGAGCAGGGCCACTGCCTCTGGATCGAGATGCCCGAAGCCGCCCGGGTGCAGCTGCTCCTGCAGGACTACGCGCATTTCGCCGCCGCGCCCGAGGCCTTCTGCCGCCTGCTGGACGGTCTGGTGGAGCTGCGCGGCCGCGAGACCGTGCGGCGCTGGCAGGCCCAGGCCCTGGCGGGCGAATGGGCCCAGGTCTTTGCCGCCCTGATGCGCGAGCATTACGACCCCGGTTACGAGCGCTCCCTGCAGGGCCACTACCGCCTGCTGCCCCAGGCCCTGAGCCTGGCCCTGCCCAGCGGCGAGCCCGAGGATCTGCAGACGGCCGCGCGCGAGCTACTGCGCCAGTTGCCCAACGCCGCGGCTTGATCCGCATCAAGCCGTGGCAGCCAGGGCCCTGGCAGCATGGCGCCACGATGCGAAGCACCGAGAAAGCCCTGCAGGAATCACGCGCCTTTGGCGTGCGCCCCATTCCCTTGCTGCGGCCCCTGGGCTGGCTGGCGCGTGGCTGGCACGACCTGCTGGCCTGCCCCGGCCCCTCGCTGTGCCAGGGCTTGCTCATGGCCCTGGCGGGTGCCCTGATCGTCTTTCTGGCGCGCCAGCAGTTCTGGCTGCTGGCCGGCGCCTTCTCCGGCTTTCTGCTGGTGGCGCCGGTGCTGGCCACGGGCTTTTATGCCATCAGCCGAGCGCTGGAGCGCGGCGAGCAGCCCGGCTGGCACACGGTGCGCAGCGCCTGGCGGCCCCAGCGCGAGCGCGGCGGGCGTCTGGTGATCTTCGGCGTGCTGCTGGCCTTTGCCGGCACCGGCTGGGTCATGACTTCGGCCTCCCTGATCACGGCCCTGGCCCCGGGGCGGGTGGACACACCGCTGGACTTTGTGCGCCAGGTGGTGCTGAGCGAGCAGGGTCTGCTGTTCGAGGCCTGGCTGGGCCTGGGCGCCCTGCTGGCAGCGCCGGTCTTTGCGTCCACCGTGGTGGCCATTCCCCTGCTGCTGGACCGGGACATCTCGGTGCTGGGCGCCGTCTACACCAGCTGGCGCGTGGTGATGGAGCATCCCGCACCGGTGGCCCTGTGGGCCCTGCTGCTGATGAGCCTGACCCTGCTGGGCATGGCCACCCTGATGCTGGGCCTGATTCCCCTGCTGCCCCTGCTGGGCCACGCCAGCTGGCATGCCTACCGCGACCTGGTGCGAGCGCTCTGATGTTTGGTTATAGCGAAGAGCAGATCGCCGCCTTCGGCCTCAGCTTCGGGGTCGGCGCCTTCATGCTCTACATGGTGTTCATCATCCTGCAGCTGGCGCGCGAGTCCAAGGCCGGCCGGTTCGGCACCTTCATCCTGCTGCTGGGCCTGGGCTTCGGCCTGGTGGGCTTTGCGGCCAAGGGCGTGATCAAGTACTTCCTGGGCGGCATCGAGCACTGAGGCGGCAGATCGCCGGGGCCGGGGCCGCGACCGCGGCCTAGGGCTGAAGATCACCGGCCAGGCTGGCCAGGGTCTCGGGCACGATGTCCATATGGGCCGGGTAGTGCCGGTGGTCGCAGCCCAGCTTGGCGCGGGCCCCGGCCCGTAGCGCCTGGCGCGCCGGGGCCGTGAACTCGAAGCGCAGAAAGTGCACCGCCGAGGTCTTCTCGGCGTTCTCGCGCTCCAGGTCCTCGTCGGCAATCGCGTAGACGCGCTCATGCCCCTCCACCTCCACGAAGAGCCTGTCCTCCACCCCGATCAGGCGGGCCAGTTCGCGACGGCGCTCATGCGGGTCGGGATACTCGATCAGCAGGGTGGCTTTCCAGTTCGTGCCGTCAGGCACCAGGGGCGCATAGGCCTCGATCTCGGCCTGTATGCCCTCCTCCTCGAAGATCTTCTCGATGCGCAGCATCTCCTGGATCTGGTATCGGATGCTGCGCTCGTCCTCGAACTGCAGGTTCAGATGCTCGCCCAGGCGCACGCTGCGCAGGCGACGGTGGGCAATGATGCCGGCCTGCCCCTGCTTGCGCTGGCGCGCATAGGCTTCCAGGCTCATCAGACTGTCGGCGGTGATGGTGGGGGGACTCATGCTCTGCACTCCGGTTTCGCAGCCACCGCTCAGACCAGCCCGTAGGCCAGGCGCAAGAGGCTCAGGGGATGCGCCAGGCTTCTGGCGGGCGTGCCGGCCTGCGCCATGCCCTGGGCGATGTGGTGTCCTGCCAGGGCGCAGTCGCTGGCAATGTGATCGGGCTCGTCCCGGGCCATGGCCTTGAACACGGGCCGGCCTATCTTCATGGCCACGGGGTGATACGGCGTCTTCACGCCATAGGTGCCGGCATGGCCCGAGCAGCGCTCCACCGTGTTGAGCTTGAGCTCCACGGTCTGGCCGATGAGCTTGAACATCTCCTCGGTCTTGCGGCCTATCCTCTGCACCCGGCCATGGCAAGGCACGTGGTAGGACACCCGACCCAGCGCCGTCTTGAAATCGGTCTTGAGCAAGCCGTCCTTGTGGCGCGCCACCAGGTACTCGAAGGGGTCCCACATGGCGTCCTTCACCTGCTGCACCGCCGCCTCGTCCGGGAACATCAGGGGCAGTTCCTGCTTGAACATCAGGGTGCAGCTGGGGATGGCGCTGATCAGGGCATAGCCCTGCTCGACATAGCGCTGCAGCACGGGGATATTGGCGTTCTTGTGCCGTTCCACCGTCTCCAGGTCCCCCAGCTCCAGCTTGGGCATGCCGCAGCAGGCCTCCTTCTCGACGATCACATAGGGGATCTCGTTGTGCGCCAGCACCTTGAGCAGGTCATGGCCGATGCCGGGCTCGTGGTAGTTGATGTAGCAGGTGGAGAAGATGGCCACCTTGCCCGGCGTGCGCTCGCCCGCCGTGGCCACCGAGGCCGGACTGCGGGCCGCGCCCCAGCGAAAGCGCCAGCCCGCCAGCTCGGGCATCCAGGCCTCGGGGTGCACGCCCAGGCCGGCGTCCAGGGCGCGGCGCGCCAGGCGGGTGCGGTTGACCGCGTTCACGGTTTGCACCACCACCGGGATGCCGGCGAACTGCCCGTGCACATCGGTGGAGGCCAGGAATTGCTCGGCCGCTCCCACCTCGCCCTTGCGGAACTTGATGGCCTTGGCACGCAGCATGGTGTGGGGAAAGTCCAGGTTCCAGCTGTGCGGCGGCACATAGGGACACTTGCTCATGTAGCAGAGGTCGCACAGATAGCACTGGTCGACCACCTTCCAGAAGTCCCGCTTGTCCACCCCGTCCAGTTCGCCCGTGGGGCCCTCGTCCACCAGATCGAAGAGCGTGGGGAAGCTCTGGCACAGGCTGACACAGCGCCGGCAGCCGTGGCAGATGTCGAAGATGCGCTCCATCTCCTGCAGACACAGGGCCTCGTCGTAGAAGGCCGGGTTCTTCCAGTCCAGCGGATGCCGGGTGGGCGCTTCGAGATTGCCTTCGCGAGTGCTCATGCGGGCTCCTGGCGAGATCGAGATCGGGCTGGGCGCAGTCTTGTGCGCTCGGCCGCAACGGCCCAGCGCACAAGACTGCGGCGCCGCTTGAGCCGGCGCCGCGGCAAGCAGGTCAAAGCACCTCAGTCCACCAGGGCGTCTAGGGCCTTCTGGTAGCGGTTGGCATGCGAGCGCTCGGCCTTGGCCAGGGTCTCGAACCAGTCCGCGATCTCGTCGAAGCCCTCGTCGCGCGCGGTCTTGGCCATGCCGGGGTACATATCGGTGTACTCGTGCGTCTCGCCGGCCACCGCGGCCTTGAGGTTGTCGCGCGTGGCGCCGATGGGCAGGCCCGTGGCCGGATCGCCCACCTGCTCCAGGAACTCCAGATGCCCGTGCGCGTGGCCGGTCTCGCCCTCGGCCGTGGAGCGGAACAGGGCCGCCACATCGTTCTGGCCCTCGATGTCCGCCTTGTTCGCGAAGTAGAGGTAGCGCCGGTTGGCCTGCGACTCGCCGGCAAACGCGTCCTTGAGGTTCTGCTCGGTCTTCGATCCTTTCAAGCCCATGATGCTCTCCAGTGTGATCAGAGTGGGTCCGTCGTCGTGCGCGCCCACCGGACCGCCGTCTCGGCAGCGCCCTGCGACGCTAACTCAGGCGCGCAGCGGGAGCCAATACATAGCTTCAATGCAGCTCATAGCAGACCGCTATACCAGCGCAGCTCCAGCAGCTTGCGAGCCAGGCGGTGGCTGCGGCCCTCGGGATCGGCCAGATCGTGCAGGATGTCGAAGTGGTTCAGCCTCGGCAGCTCCTCGCAATGCGGCACCACGGCCTCGCCCCAGGCCTGACGCAGCAGGCGGTTCTGGCGCCGCAGCTCCTCGCTCTCCTGCGCACCCACCACGCAGTAGATGGGCGCCTCGGGGGCCGGGAAGTTCACCGGCGAGAGCCGGCGCACGGCCTGCGCGTCCAGGCGCAGATCCGTCTGCAGAAAAGGCGTGCGCCGGATCGGGGCCAGATCATGCAGGCCCGAGATGGACAGCACGCCCTTGACCAGATGGCGCGGCAGATCGCGCCCCACCGCCTTCCAGTCGCAGCAGGCCAGCATGGCCGCCAGATGCCCACCGGCCGAATGCCCGGCCAGCACGATGCGGTTGGGGTCGCCGCCATGATCGGCCGCATGGCGCCAGACCCAGGCCAGGGCCTGGCTGAGTTGCAGCGCGATGTGCTCGATGCTCACCGCGGGGCACAGCGCGTAGTTAGGCACGACGACCAGGGCGCCCTCATCGCAGAAGACCGGAGCCAGAAAGGAATGGTCCGACTTGTCCAGCGCCCGCCAGTAGCCACCATGCAGAAAGACCAGCACCGGCGCGGGCTGCTCCACCTGGGCCGGAAACAGATCCAGGCGCTCGCTGGGGGCCTCGCCATAAGCCAGGTCCAGCCGTGCACGCGTGAGCTGCTCGCGGCTCAGGCGCGAGGCCTCGCTCCAGCGCGCCAGGATCTGGGCGCTCTCCGGCACCAGAGCCCGGTTGTTGTACTGGGCATCAAACCACTGGGGCGTGGGGCCGGCCATGAACACACTCCTGCAGGAATCAAGAAAGACAAGCCCGGAACACGCCTCTCATTCAGACGCGGCCTCAGGCGCCAAACAGCGTCGGCCAGTGTCCCAGAGTGCAGGGCTTTTGCGCTGTCGCAGAAAACCCGCAGAAACGGCAAGCCCAGCCCGGCCAAGGCTCGGCCCGGCGCTGCAAGATGCCGAAGTGCGCTGCTATACTTTTTTTGCAGTGGGGGGGTAGCTCAGCTGGGAGAGCGTCGCGTTCGCAATGCGAAGGTCGGGAGTTCGATCCTCCTCCTCTCCACCACCGATACCCAAGGGGTTGCACCGAAAGGCTGCAACCCTTTGTTTTTTCTGGGGTTCCAGTCCTGACAGAGGCATGGGCAGCAGCACCGGCGAAGCCGACCGTGTAGCTTCGCCGTGTGAATAACACGGCGATGGCCCGTTTCCCCGGCATCACTCGCCGGGCTGACTCCTCCGGTTCTGTCTCCGCGCGCCACGAGGCCTCCTCGAGTACTTCTCCGGGCCTTGGGCTATCCGCCTATCGCTGCAGACCACCGACAGGCCCCAGCCCTTAGCCCTGAGCCTCGCCATCGTTGATGGCCGTCACTGCTGCCAAGCTGCAGCGCTGGGTGCTGCCGGCGGGTGACGGCCTCCGCGCCCACCTCGCGCCCAGCCAGCCCAGGAACTCCGTCGCCTGTTGCGCAGGATTCACAACACATTGCATCCACGCCAAGGGGAGGTCGGATGCCGGCTGCGCATCTGAGCTCCATCAAGCACTAAAAAACGGCAAATCCTGACAAATCTCCCACGAGAAATTTCTCAGCTTCAAGCACAGCCAGCGCGCTCAGAAACGCTCAGTTTCACTTTTCCAAGGCCCCCTACGCTTGCGCGCCAACAACAAGCAAGTTGAGCCGGGGCGCCATGTGGCCTCAGTTCGCAAAGACATAAACAAGAACACGAGAGTCAGCGCAGCTTTTTTTTGCGCGACGTGGTTGGGATCCAAGAATGAAGCTAACGAGGGACGTCACCGTGCTGGGAGCTCATATCGCCCTGGCGCTGTGTGTGGGGAGTCAAGGCGTGGCCCTGGCCGCGCCGAACGCAGTCGCTGCCCCGGGGCCGCTGGAAGCCAGTCTGCTGGCCTCCAGCACCCCGGGCCTGCAGCGCCTGCAGCTGGAAGCGCCGCTGGGCGGCCTGAGCCAGGTCAGCCTGGGCAACCAGGGTCAGGCCTTGCGCATCGATCTGCGCCGGCAAAGCCGCGCCGAGGTCGAGGCCCTGGTCCAGCGCCTGCAGCAGGAGCGCAGCCTGGTGCGCAGCGCCCGCGCCGTCTTCCTGCCCAACGAGGAAGCCTACGTCTGGGTGGAGCTGGGCGCGGCCTATGAGCTGGTAGACCAGAGCATCGTGGCCGCCACGCCCGGACGTTCCCGCTGGGAGCTGGTGCTGAACGCCAGCAAGACCGGCCAGGCCGGCGCGGCCGTGGAGCTGCGCGAGCTGCGCCTGTCCGCCCGCGACGATCTGCTGGACATTCATCTGGCCGGCAGCGCCGAGCTGATGGCCGAGGTCTCGGTGCTGGATCAGCCCGCCCGTCTGCTGGTCGAGCTGCCCGGCGCCTCGCCGGCCTCGGTGGAAAAACTGGCCGCCGGCTTCCGCGCCGGTCCGGTGCCGCTGTTTGCCCGCGTGTCCGCCACCACCCAGGGCGGCGTGCCGCGCCTGGAATTCCTGCTGCTCGAGGACGTGGACCTGGTCGACAGCGCCGGCGAGCTGCGCGACGGCCAAGGCCGCATCCGCCTGAGCCTGGCCGCCGACCGCCCCGTGGCCCAGGCCCGGGTGGGCGGCAGCAGCGAGCCGCGCCTGAGCGCCATCGAAGCCAGCGTGGACAAGGGGCGGCTGGAACTGAGCCTGCCTGGCGTGCCCGCCGCCCGCCTGCAGTCCTACACCCTGGAAGAGCCGTCCCGCCTGGTGGTGGACCTGCTGGGCTGGCGTCCCGAACAGGTGCGCGAGGCCGCATCGCGATTCAGCGCCCCGCACCCCGGCGTAGCCGGCCTGCGCCTGGAATCCACCCGCCTGGGCTCCGCCCGCCTGATCTTCGACCTGGCCGGTCGCGCGCCCCTGCTGGCCCACGGCCAGTCCGGTGACGCCCGCTACGCCCTGAGTCTGCGCCTGCCCGCCGAGGCCGGCAGCCTGGCCAGCGCCCAGACGGTGGCACGCGGCGCCGCCGCGCCGGGCCAGCGCGGCGAGCGCCTGGATTCGCGCGCGCCCCTGCTGGTGGTGCGCCCCCTGATGCTGGTCCGGGACCCCGAGACGCCGCCACTGGCCGCCTCGGAGAAGGCCACGGCCCTGCTGGCCGTCTATCGCGAGGCTCTGGAGCGCGACCCCAAGTACCAGGCCGCTCGCGCCGACTACGAGATCGCCTCGGAAGCCGTGCCCCAGGCTCGCGCCGGCCTGCTGCCCACGGCCACGCTGGACTATCAGAAGTCCGCCATCCGGCAGGACGTGGTGCAGGCCTCCAACCCCAGCTTCCCCACCGGCGCCACCCGCTACCCCAGCGCCAATCTGGGTCTCACCATCACCCAGCCCCTGCTGCGCGCGCCGGCCCTGTTCAAGTACAACCAGGCCGGCGTCACTGTGGAGCAGGCCCGCTTCAATCTGCTGGCGGCCGAACAGGACCTGATCCTGCGCGTGGCCAGCGCCGTGCTCAATGTGATGGCCGGCTACGACGGCCTGGCCCTGGCCCGCGCCGAGCGAGACGCCACCGAGCGCCAGTACGAGCTGGCCAAGGCCCGCAAGACCAGCGGCCTGGGCAATGTCACCCAGCTCTTCGACGCCGAGGCCCGCCACAGCCAGGCGCGTGCCCGCGAGCGCGAGGCCGCCAACCGCCTGGAGGACGCCCGCCTGGGTGTGAAGGAAATCATCGGCGAGGAGCTGCCGCCCCTGGGCGGCTTCAAGGGTGACTTCAACCCTTCGGAGCCCCTGCCCGCCGAGGTGGGCCCCTGGGTCAATGCCGCCATCGATCAGAACCTGGCCCTGCAGGCGCGGCGCCTGGCGGTGCAGATCGCCAATCTGGAGATCAAGCGTCAGAAGGCCGGCTACGCCCCCAGCGTCAATCTGGTGGCCAGCACCTCCCGCCAGGACACGGGCGGCTCGCTGTTCGGCCGCGGCCAGCGTTACAACAACGCCGAGCTGGGCCTGCGCGTCAACATCCCGCTCTTCGAGGGCGGCATGACCAGCTCCCTGGTGCGCGAAGCCAATGCGCGCCGCGACAAGGCCCAGAGCGAGCAGGAGCAGGAGCTGCGCCGCAGCGAACGCCTGGCCCGTGGCGCCTTCAACGGCGTACTCGCCAGCCTGGATTCGGTGGAAGCCCTGCGCAAGGCCGTGATGGCCCAGCAGAGCGCGCTGGAAGCGCGCGAGGAAGGCATGAAGTCCGGCCTCTTCACGCCGGTGCAGGTCATGGACGCGTATCGCCTCTTCTACACCGCCAAGCGCGACTTCCTGCAGGCCCGCTACGACTACCTGCTCAACCGCCTCAAGCTCAAGCAGGCCGTCGGCATCCTCAGCCAGCACGACCTCGACGACCTGAGCGCGCTGCTGCAGCCCCTGTAGCCAGACCGCAGCCCCCCTCAGTCACCGCCATGAGCCCACGCCGCCGCCCTGCGCCCCACGCGCCGGCGGCGGCGTGCGCACTAGAAATCGACCCCTTCCCCGGGAGCGTCCTGTGAAAACCTCGCCCACCCTGCCCCATCAAAGCCTGAACACCGCCCAGCGCCTGCGCCGCGCCCTGGGGCTGGGCGAGCGTCGTCATCAACCGCAGCGCGAACGCCGGCTGCACATCGAGGCGCTGGAACCTCGCCAGCTGCTCTCGGCAGAAGGGCTCGTGATCCCTCCTCCCCCCGCACGCGAGCTGGATGCGCCCCCCGTGCTGCAGCTGCCGCAGGAAGCGCTGCAGCAACAGCTGCAGGCCGGTCTGCCCACCCTGCAGGGCGGCACCTGGTTTGCCGAAACCCTGGCCGCGGGCACCAGCAGCGCGCGCGCGCAGGAGGTGGTTTTCGTCGACCCCAGCGTGCAAGGTCATCAGGCCCTGCTGCGCGACGCCCTGGCGCGGCGCGGCGAAGCGCCGACCCCGGTCGAGGTGGTGGTGCTGGACCCCAGTCGCGATGGCGTGACCCAGATCAGCCAGTGGCTGAGCCAGCGTCCGGGCCAGCAGCTCAAGGCCATGCACCTGATCTCGCACGGCGAGGACGGCCGCCTGGCCCTGGGCAGCGGCGAACTCAATCGCGGCAATCTGGATGCCCATGCCGAACAGCTGCGCGGCTGGCGCTCCGCCCTGGCCGAGGGGGCCGACCTGCTGCTCTATGGCTGCGACGTGGCCGCCAGCGAGCAGGGGCAGTCCTTTGTACAGGACCTGGCCCGCCTCACCGGCGCCGATGTGGCAGCCTCCAGCAACCTCACCGGTGCGGCCGAGCGCGGCGGCGACTGGCGGCTCGAGTACGCCAGCGGCACCATCGATGCCCTGGCCCTGTTCCAGGCCGGCCAGGCCTATGAGGGCCTGCTGCAGCTCGACGCGGCCAGCCTGACGCTGAACGCCAATCTGCAGGCCCAGATGCTGAGCCTGCTGGGCAAGATCGACGCCGCCGGCAGCGAGGCCCTGAAGAACCCGCTGCTCAACAACGCACTGCCCGGCCTAGGCCAGAGCGTCAACGGTGCCCTGGGCATCAGCAGCAGCACCGGGGCCGGCCAGGTCTTCGGCCTGCAGGCTGCGGCCTCGAGCTATTTCAGCGGCGCCGGTACGGGAGCCACGCTGCAGGGTCTGGGCACGGCCCTGGAGAGCGCCCTGAAGTCCGCCACCGGCAACAAGCCGGCCTGGACCATCAGCGTCACGCCCCAGTTCGACCCGGCGGCCAAGGAGGTCCAGGCCGGCTTCAAGATCAGCCTGAGCCTGGACGAGAGCCAGGCCAAGAGCTTCAACCAGAGCGGCGCCTGGAGCGGCCAGGCCCGCAGCCGCTTCAATCTGGAGCTGGATGCCGGCCTGCTGCTGCCCACCCTGAACGCTGGCAGCGCCGCCGCCGATCTGCCCGGACTGGCCCGCCCCAGCGATGCACAGAGCCTGATCAGCCTGCGCCGCTTCGAGCTCGGCATGGACCTGACACCGGACGCCGGCAGCGCCAACCGCTTCACCCTGCATGCCGGCGTCACCACCCGGCTGCTGGACGCCAGCGACCTGGATGGCCAGGGCCGCGTGAGCCTGGCCGACTACGCTGCCAGCACCGCCAATGGCAGCAATGTCGCGGCCCTGCTTCAGCAGGGCCAGGACGCGCGCATCGAGGGCAGCAGCGCCGGCACCGGTTTCTACGGCCGCCTGATGGGCGGCGCGCTGCAGCTGCAGACCTTCACGGACACGACACTGGACGCGGTCTCGGCCAATGGCCTGAAATCGGTCTTCGACGGCGCACGCAAGCTGGGCGTCCAGGTCGATCTGAGCGAGGTGATGGGTCAGAAGCTGCCCCTGGTGGATGCCGGCCTGAGCAGCCTGCTGACCACGGCCGATGGCCGCACCCTGGGTGATCTGCTGAGCTTCCGCACGCCCCAGGGCAGCACGGTGCTGGACGACTATCTGGCCGATGCCAGCGCACCGTCCAAGACCCTCAGCGGTCTGCTGGCGCGCCTGCGCGAGTACCTCAGCGGCCAGGGCCACTACGCCCATCTGGAAGCGCTGGCCACGCCGGGGAATGGCGAGTTCATGAACATCGGCGCCACCACGGGCGCCGGTGGCGTGCCGGTGCTGGACCTGGACCTGAGCCTGACGCGCGACTTCCTGCGCCGCCTGAGCTTCAAGGACCAGCTCAAGCCCCTGGGCCTGGACTTCATGAACGGTGCCGGCGCGGCGCTGACGGCCCAGGTCAATCTGCGCCTGCGCTACGACACCTCGCTGGACAAGAGCCTCACCATCAGCAGCCTGACGGCCCGCGTCCACAGCGGCAGCGGCAAGCTGGACACGGCCGTGGCCCTGGGCATGCTGGAAGCCCGCGCCGTCGGCAGCCTGAGCTTCGACAGCGGCACACTGAGCCTGAACATCGGTCTGCCCAGCGGCATGGGCGGTGCCATCGTCCCCGGCATGGCGCTCAAGCCCTCCGAGATCAAGAGCCCCTACGACGTCGGCTACCTGGCCCTGATCGACAGCCGGGCAGGCGCGGCCAACAGCCCCCAGGTCAGCGCCAGCGTCGACTTCGATGTGCTGGGCAATATCGGTGCCGGCAGCGCCGGCATGCTGAGCTTCGAGAGCCTGGCCGGCGGCAAGCCCCATGTCTCGCTCAGCTTCAATGGCGGCGCGGCCGCGCTGTGGAGCGAGGTGGCGGGCAAGACCCTGAGCTTCAGCGCCAGCCGCTTCGAAGCCCTGTCCAGCTTCGCCAATCTCGATGCCGTGGCCCTGACCCGCATGCTGCAGGACCTGGGCACCTACCTGGCCGAGCTGCGCGACGCCGGCAAGTTCGACGCCTTGCTCCCCTTCACCCACCAGCGCCTGGGCGATGTGCTGGACTTCAGCAAGCTGGTCAGCCAGGTGGTGGACCAGCGTCTGCAGCAGACCATCAGCGCCGGCGTGATCGCCGCCAAGCCGATCTCGCCCGTGCTCAGCGAGGACAGCAGCTTCGACGTGCAGATCCAGCGCCCCGGCGAGGCCAAGCCCATCGTGGTGAGCATCGTCGTCAAGGCCAGCGAGACCACCGGCTTCACCCATATCAACCAGCTGGCCCAGCTGATCGACCAGAAGCTGGCCGCCGCCCTGGACGGCAATCTGCGCTGGAAGCCCCAGGGCACGGCCGTGGCCGAGGTGGCCCGCCTGGTGCAGGGCGGTCTGGTGCTGAGTGCCGCGCTGCGCAGCAATGAAGAGCAGTGCCTGGACCTGCATGCCGCCTCGGGCGGCTTCCGCCTGCGCCTGGGCAACGGCGCCTGGACCCCCGAACTCTCGCTGCTGAGCAGCCTGGCCGAGGTGCAGCAGGCGCTGGAATCCCTGCCCGAGATCGGCAAGGGCAATGTGCTGGTCGGCGGCAGCGCCAAGCATCTGGTGGTGAGTTTTGTCGGCGCACGCGCCGGCCAGGCCCAGGCCCTGCTGGAGGTGCAGCTGGGCGACACCAGCGCCGCCAATGCCGGCGGCCTGCTCGATGTCACCAGCAGCAATCTGGTGCGCGGCGTCGACGGGCGCGTCTGGGGTCAGCTGGCCATTCAGCAGGCCCGGCCCGACAGCAATGTGGAGCTGCGTGTCGCGGCCAGCGCCGGCGTGGCGGTCAGCGCCGTCACCAGCGGCTCGGCCACGGCCGACGCGGTGCAGCGCCTGTCCCTGGTGCATGCGGCCGCGGGCAGCAGCTTCGTGATCTCGGGCACCCGCCCGGACGGCAGCAGCTTCAGCAGCACCATCACCCTGCCCGCCAGCGGCACCTGGAGCAGCAGCATCGAGAGCGCGCTCAATAGCGTGCTGGGCGCGGGCGCCGTCACGGTGCGCACGGCCGATGCGGCCGTGGTGGGCTTCACCCAGGGCGTGCAGTACTTCGACATCACCTTCAGCGGTGCTGGCTTCGCCAAGAAGGCCGTGGCCGCGCTCAATGTGGACGGTCGCGAGCTGCGCGGCCGCCTGGAGGCCGATGCGGCCCTCTACACCCTGAACCCGGCACAGCTGCCCGCCGGGGCCAGCGCCGGCCTCAACGAGGTGCAGCGCCTGGCCCTGGGCCATGTGGCCAGCGGGCAGTTCGGCTTTGCCGTCAATCTGGGCGGCAAGTACTACGAATCCACGGGTCTGGACTGGAACAACCGCAGCGCCGCCGCGATCAAGGCCGATCTGGTGGCCATGTTCCGCCAGTGGGACGCCCAGTTCAGCGAGGCCAGCCTGGAGGTGCGCGCCGTGGCCGGCGCCGCCAGCAGCTGGGACATCGAGTTCAAGGGCCCCTGGGCCGCAAGCGACGCACCGGCCCTGCAGCTGCGGGCCGGCAATCTGGTGTCGGACCATGCGGCCGACCAGGCCCTGCGTCCCCTTGACCGCCTGGGTTTCAAGATCGGCGGCCAGGACAGCCAGATCAACCGCATCACCAGCTTCGTCAGCTTCGATGACCTGATGGAGCGCCTGCAGCAGGCCGTCAATGACAGCCTGGCCGGCACGGGCCAACGCTTCGAGCTGAACCCGCGCTATGACCAGGCCAGCAAGAGTCTGCTCTTCGACATCCGCTTCGCGCCGGCCCTGAGCAACCAAGGGGTGGCCCTGCAGCTGCAGGACAAGGTGGGGCCGCTCTCGGCGCTGTCCACCAAGGCCAGCCTGGACCTGCAGAGCCAGGCCTGGTTCAGCGCCACCCTGGGCCTGGACATGAGCCAGGTCAACGCCTTCTCGCTGCGTGCCGGTGGCGCGATCAACACCGTGATCGGCGCCAGCGGCACCGGTGCGCCGCTGCCGAGCCTGATCCTGGGTCTGGACGCCAAGTTCCGCCTGGTCTTCGACGGCGAGGTCTATGCCTTCACCCTCAAGGCCAGCGATACCGCCAACAACACCGGCATGGCCGATCTGCGCGGCGATCTGCAGGCCGTGCTGGATGCCCAGGCCGTGACGGCCGGCGGCGTGCTGGCCCGCCTGGGTTTTGCCACCGTGGGCCAGGCCGTCAAGGCCCAGCTGGATGCCAAGACCAACTGGCTGCAGTTCAACAGCCGCGCCGCCACCGAGAGCTTCCGCCTGGCGCTGGATGATGCCAACGATCCGGCCACCCTGGTGCTGGGCTTCAAGCCCATGACCCTCTACCCCGGGGCCAAGGCCGTGAAGCTGCCGGAAAACGGCCAGATCAGCAGCGACGCCACGCTGTCCCTGTCCCTGGACTACAGCGCGCCCGTCGCCATCACCGTGGCGCGCGATCCCAGCAACACCACGCTGCAGGATCTGGTCGCCGACTTCAATGCCGCCCTGGCCGCCACCAGCGTGGCCGGCCATACCTATCTGGGCAGCGGCGGCAAGGGCTTCAGCAATCTGGGCCAGCTGCTGCAGGTGGTGCTGAACAACGGCCAGCTCGAGATCGTCACGCTGAGCCGTTCGGTGGCCAATCTCCAGCTCTTCGTCAGCGGCAACAGCAGCGCCGCCACCGAGCTGGGCTTGGGCAACGGCCAATGGGCGCGCACCAAGGGCGCCGAGCTGTTCCTGCAGAACGTGGAGATCGGCGGCCGCTACAAGGCCGAGGTGCATGGCCAGAACGGCAATCTGCCGGCCACGCTGGACCAGCCCGGCCAGGCCAAGTACGGCCTGCTGGACCTCAAGTTCAACGAGCTGCGCACCGAGTACGAGGGCAGCATGCGCTTCACGCTGCGCGCCAGCCCCACGGCAGCGGCGGATGCGCGCGTCAGCCTGAACACCCTGTGGGACGCTGTTTCCTCGCAGGATGCGCAGCTGGGCCTGGGCGGCCCCATCAGCACCGAGGGCAGCCAGGAAGCCACCGGCACCCCGGTGCAGGCCAACGGCCGTCTGCTGCGCGATGTGGGCCTGCGGGTGAACGTGGGCTCGCTGCAGCTGGACCTGGTGCTGCGCGCCGCCGACACCGCCACCAACCAGAGCGTGGCCGACCTGGCCGCCGATCTGGACGCCGCCATCCACGCGGCCCTGCAGGCCAAGCTGGGTGGCACCGACCCCTATGCCGGTCACGTCTTCGTCAGCACCGTGCTGATTCCCGACCCGGCCTCCAAGGAGAGCGATCCGGCCAAGGTGCGCAAGGTCCAGGTGCTGAAGTTCCACGCCAAGGCCACGACGCTGAGCCTGTCGCAGACGCCCACCCAGATCTACGACGCCAGCCGAGGCCGCCTGTTCGTGGACCTGCCGCTCACGGTCAACCAGGGTGGCACGGTGCTGGACGTCAATCTGCGCGCCCAGGCCACCGAGGGCTTCGCCTCGCTGGAGCAGCTGGCGGCAGCGATCCGCAAGTCCATCCTGGATGCGGCCAGCGCCGAGAAGGGTCGCAGCGACCCCAGCGATGTCCAGCGCATCAAGGACCTGAACACCATCATCGCCAGCGCCCTGTTCCCCCTGGATCTGGTGAACGGCAAGCTGGTGGCCGGCCTCTCGGGCGACACCGAGGTGCGCGGCACCGCGCTGGACGCCGATGGCAAGACCCTGGACCTGAACGAGGACGCGGCCAATATCTATGACGCCCAGGGCCGCCTGCTGCGCGACCTGAGTCTGGTCGTGCTCAAGGACGGCCTGGCCGTGCCCTTCACGCTGACCGTGGCCCAGAGCCAGGGCTTCGGCAGCCTCAACGAGCTGCTCGGCGCACTGAAGACGGCGCTGTGGACCGCGGTCAACGCGGCCAAGAACGACCCGGCCAATAACGAGGCCGCCAAGCTGGCCAAGCTGGACGCCCTGCTGCAATCCACCGAGGGCCTGCCGGTCACGGTGGTGAACGGCCAGCTGCTGATCAGCAGCTCGGGCAGCCTGGCCGTCACGGTCAAGCCCATCCAGCTGAGCAGCTTCGGCATCGCCGGCCGCCTGCAGCTGGACGAGACCATGAGCACCCCGGTGTTCGGCGATTTCGCCGGCACGCCCGGCAGCGCGCCCAAGGCAGGCCTCACCATCAGCGGCCTGGAAGTGCGCACGCCCAACGGCATCGCCAGCCCGGTGACGCCGGGCACGCGCCTGGAACTGCAGGTCGAGCAGGTGGGCGAGCTGCTGGCGGGCCGCGAGCAGTCCTCCAAGATCAGCCTGCTGCCCAGCGACGGTCTGGGCGTGCTCAGCGCCCTGGGCGAACTGGACTGGTCGACCCTGACCGGCGACCTCAAGGCCCTGCCCCAGCTGGTGGGGGACCTGGCCGGCATGGGCCAGTTCGGCCAGCTCGGCCGCCTGATCCCGCTGCTGGGCAGCGATCTGAAAGACATTTTCGGTCTGCAGACCCTGTTCGACGGCGTGGTGGCCAAGCTGGCCCAGCAGGGCAGCGGCAGCCTGATGGAGCTCCAGCAGCTGCTGGGCAAGGCCTTCGGCCTGGCGCCGGAGAGCGTGATCCTGGGCCTGGACAGCACGCCGGGTGCCGAGGCGCTGAGCATCAAGCTGCCCCTGTCCCTGGTGATCGACAAGCGCATGCCGCTGAAGCTGCTGCTGCGCGAGCCCGAGCTGATGAATCTGCTCAGCGAGGCCCAGCGCAAGCAGCTGGAAGCCCTGGCCGGCAGCCTGGGCCAGCTCAGCGATGTGGACGGCACGGCCCTGATGCGCGTGTTCGGCAGCCTGCAGCTGAACCTGGCCCTGGGGCTGGACCTCTCCAAGGGGGCCAACCGCGGCCGCCTCTTCCTCTACGACCACCGCGCCGCCGGCAGCGCCGGCCTGGCCGACGACGAAGGCACGTTTGCCAGCTTCAGCCTGAGCGCCAGCGGCGCCAATATGTCCTTCGACTCGACCCAGGGCATCTACTCGCTGAGCGTGCGCGGCGGCTCGGCCCAGGTGGAGGAAAAGGCCGCCTGGCTGCTGAACAGCGGCGATAAGGCCAGCAGCGCCGAGCGCCTGTATCTGCGCCCGGTGAACCCGCTGGACGCGGAGCAGCGCAAGCAGCAGCAGAAGGAGGCTTTCGACGTGCTGGTGGACGCCGCCAGCTTCGCCAAGACCAGCCTGCCCCTGCAGCTCAAACTCTCCGACGACCTGGGCCAGCTGGCCCTGCAGCAGATCGCCGGCTTCGTGAACCCCATGCCCCTGGGCACGCTGGACGCCAGCTTCGCGAACCTGGCCAACGGCTTTGCCAAGCTGGGCGGCGCCACCGGCCTGCCCGAGTTCCAGGTGCAGATTGTGGAAGCGGCCAAGCCGCCGCGCCCGCCCAGCACCGGCAACGGCAATGGCGGCACCACGCCCGAGGGCGCGCCGATCGACACGGCGGACAAGCCCCTGCCCGGTTCCAATCTTGACCCCTACAACAACAACAATGCCGGCAGCGGCGCCAGCACCGGCGGCGCCCTGCCCGGCGGCAGCAGCGGCGGCGGCAAGCCGCCCATCTGGGGCAATGGCAACAACCCCAGCAGCAACGGCTTCGACATCAGCCTGGTCCTGCCCCAGCTCAAGCAGTGGCAGGCGGATCTGGTCAGCCTGGTGGAGAAGGCGACCGGCGGCGTCAGCACGCCCGAGAAGCCGATCAACTACTCGCTGATCTTCCTGCTGCGTGATCCGACCATCATCGTCAACACCGTCGACACCCTGCTGGGCACGGTGCAGAAGGGTCTGGACGCCTTCAGCTCGGTGCTGGACCTGCCCATCATCGGCGACAAGCTCAAGGACGCGACCCAGTTCATCGCCGACCTGCGCGGCAATCTGGTCAATTCGCTGAAGGAAGCGCTGAGCTCGGCGGTGCAGGAGTACGGCGGCCTGGACAACGCGCTGCGCATGTTCCTGTTCAAGCAGCTGACGCTGGACACCAACGGCGACAAGATCATCAACGCCATCGACCTGGCGGCCAATCCCTTCCGCAACTTCCTGCAGGACTACAACAACGACGGCGTGATCACCGCCGACGACGTGGTGGTCGAGTACATCGCCGGCCCGCAGCGCGCGCTGGACCCGCGCATCGCCGACTACCTGGGCGTGAACCAGGGCAATGCCGAACTCTTCATCCCGGCCGTGCTGCCGGGCCAGCGCACCGCCTGGGTGACCTCGGGTGTGAACACCCCGGTCTACGAGCTGGATGCCAACGGCCAGGTGCGCCTGGACGAGAACGGTCAGCCCATCCAGAAACTGCGCGCCGACGGCACGCCGGTCTACACCGTGAGCGCCGGCAATGTGGTGCTGGACTCGGGCCTGCAGAAGATCGTGGACGATGTGGTGGGCGCCATCGGCAGCTCGGCCTCGACCATCCAGGCGCTGCTCACGCAGATGAAGGCCGCCAACGACGAGGTCAAGAAGAACGGCTATCCGGACACCATCGACAAGATGGCCAAGTTCGTGCTGAAGGCCTACCAGGACGCCAGCACCGCCAACTACAGCTACGAGAGCCTGCTGCGCGATGTGTTCGGCGGCAGCGTGGCCCTGGCTGCGATGAAGGAATCGGCCAAGGACTTCAAGCCCAGCGATGCCGCCAAGCAGGAGGCCGCTGACCAGCTGAAGAAGGACTACGCCGCCGGCCAGTACAGCATCCCGCCGACCCTGCTCAAGGAGTTCAAGGAGGTCCTGTACAAGCGCGCCACCAGCATGGCCACCGAACTGGCCCTGGGCCAGGCCAGCGCCATCCAGTTCCGCATGAAGCTGGGCCAGACCTACTCGCCCAATCTGGACCTGGGCTTCGACATCGGCGTGCCCGGCCTGAACCTCAAGCTCGACGGCGGTCTGGACCTGCGTCTGGGCTGGAACTTCTACCTGGGCTTCGGCGTCGACGTCAACGAAGGCTTCTACGTCGTCACCAATATGCCCGGCCATGCCGGCATCGGCCAGACCACCAATCTGCGCCCCGATGGCACGGTGGACGCGAGCCGCCCCTGGGTGAGCAACTCCCAGGACAGCCATATCAACAACCTCTGGCTGGTGGGCAAGCCCACCCAGGAGGCGGCGGTCAGCGAGCTGCAGTTCACCATCGACGCCTATCTGAAGGCCGGCAGCGGCAACAAGCCTGCCAGTCTGAATGCCGAGGTGCTGGTGCTCAACGGCACCCTGACCGACAACTGGGACGGCTGGGTCAAGGACAACGACGGCGGCGTCTGGGGCTCCGGCAAGGACTGGATCACCGGCGACAACGTCAGCACCGGCTACAACCGCACGAACCAGCTCTTCGGCGGCAAGACCGGCGCCGAGGGCTCGCGCACCCAGTTCCATGGCAGCTTCAGCGTGGACCTGAAGGACCGTGGCCTCTTCGGCATCTCGGCCCTGTCGGGCCTGACCAACGGGCGCCTGAGCTACGCCGATCTGCGCGCGGCCAAGCTGGCCGACCTGATCAAGGTCGAATGGGCGGCGCAGGCCCAGGTCAATATGCACATGAAGCTCGGCACCTCGCTGGGCGGCGAAGGCTATCTGCCCAATATCCTGGGCGACTTCCACCTGACCTGGGAGGCGAACAACAAGAGCGCGATCGGCAAGAAGCTCGACGAGTTCCTGACCAGCGGCTACGACAAGCTCTTCCACGAGAGCATGAGCGTCTGGATGACCGATCTGCGCATGGACGCCGGCAGCTTCTTCAGCCAGTTCCTGACGCCCATCGTCGACGCGGTGAACAAGGCCACCGGCCCCATCATGCCGGTGATCGACGCACTGACCACGCCCATCCCCGGCCTCTCGGACCTGATGGGCCGCGACTACTCCGCGCTGGATCTGGCGGAGGACATGTCCAAGATCTTCGGCGGCAACGCCAAGCTGGACTTCGTCATCGCGATGACGCACATGATCAAGACCCTTCACGATCTGCCCACGGCCAACGGCCTGCTGATCCCGGTCTCCGAGGTCATCATCATCGCGGGCAAGAAGGACCGCAGCATGAACCTGGGCGGCCTGTCCAAGCTGCCCGTGCCCGAGATCAAGGTGCCCCTGCCCTATCGCGAGGACAGCTACCGGGTCGACTACGAGAACGCCGGCAAGCCCGGCCATGTCGAGGTCAAGTGGGGCGCGGGCTGGAAGGCCGGCGAAATCTCCTCCACCGATCTGCTCAAGGGCAAGCTGCCGGAGCTGACGCTGGACCTGTCCATGGACGGCAGCATCCCCGCCCCCTACGAGACCTGGCGCAAGGACTTCACCCTCGACGGCGTGCTGGACAAGCAGGGCCGGCCGGTGGGCTTCATCCTCGAGGTGGGCTACGGCTGGCCGGAGCTGAAGATCTCGGACGTGCTGGCCGGCAATGTGCTGCCGACCTTCGACGTGCGGGTGCGCTGCATCACGCCGGATTTCGATCTGCGCGTGCTGCCCCAGCTCAAGATCAAGATGCCCAAGCTCAGCGCCCATGTGCTGGGCACCGACTACGAATGGAGCGTGCCGGGCGTGGACGCCAACGGCTATCTGAACGTGGCCTGGCCCCCGGGCCTGGCCCAGCTGGTGGATCCGAACAAGCCTGCGGCCGTGCTGGACCTGGGCGTGAACTTCCAGGTGCTGGAGATCCGCCCCTTCCTGCCGCCGCTGGAGGTCATCCCGCCCAAGATCCACTGGCTGGTCGCCGGCAAGGACTATGAGCTGGCACCGCCGGTCACGGTCGTCACCCAGCAGTTCGAGGCCTTCAAGCTCAAGTACAGCCGCTTCATCGACGCGAACAAGGCGCCGCTGACCGTGCGCCTGCCCGACATCACCCTGCCGGCGCTGAGCCTGATCGACATCTTCCCCAAGCTGGACTTCAGCCTGGGTGACTTCACCTCCTGGCTGCCGAGCATCGACATCGGCATCCCCGATCTGAACCTGCCTGGCCAGACCACCATCGGCCCCAAGGAAGGGATGGAGAACTTCAAGGCCGCGCTGAAGAAGCCCGGCAGCGCACTGAAGTTCCCCATCATTGCCGACCCCACCGGCACCGTGCTCAAGCTGCTGTCGGGCAAGCCGGCCGACCTGATGACCTTCACCCCGCCCAAGCTGGAAGTGAAGGTGGGCTTCCGCCAGATGTTCCCGGTCTTCGGCCCGCTCTTCGTGGGCCTGGCCGGCGAGATCAAGCTGCAGGCCGCGCTGACCCTGGGCTTCGACACCTACGGCATCAGCCAGTTCCTGGACAGCCACCGCGTCACCGACATCTTCAACGGCTTCTACCTCAGCGACAACATCGTCAATGGCGTGGACCGTCCCGAGGTCACGCTGTCCGCCAAGCTGGTGGCTGTGGCCGAGCTGAACCTGGGCCTCGCGCGCGGCGGCGTCGAGGGCGGCATCAAGCTGCTCGGCACGCTGGACCTCTACGACGAGAACATGGACAACAAGTACCGCGCGAACGAGCTGATCGCCGCGGTCTCGGACGATCCGCTGGACGTGGTCTCGATGAAGCTCAAGGGCACGGCCTTCATCGCCGCCTATGTGGAGCTGTTCGCGCTGATCGACTATGTGCGGGTGTACGAGTACACCTTCATGGACGTGACCCTGTTCGAGTGGGACCACGATCCGTCGGCCAAGAAGCCCGTGCTGGGCTCCATGGACGGCAGCGAGCTGACCCTGCACATGGGCTCGCGCATCGGCAGCATCGACGGCAATGCCTCGGTGGACAAGGGCGCCAGCGACCGCAAGCGCCGCGACACCACCGATGGCAATGAGGAGTTCACCCTCACCGAGGAAGGCGGCCTCAAGGTCAGCGCCAAGCTGCCCAACGGCAATACCTACACCAAGACCTTCAGCGGCGTCAGCCGCGTCAAGGCCTATGCCGGGGCCGGCGACGACCTGATCGACGCCTCCGCCCTGTCGGCCAATGTCTCGGTGCTCTTCATCGCCGGGGCCGGCAACGACGTGCTCAAGGGCGGCGCCGGCAATGACACGCTGATCGGCTCCGACAGCGGCACGGCCCTGCTGATCGGCGGCGGTGGCAACGACACCCTGATCGCGCGAGGCGGCGCCACCACCATGCAGGGCGGCAGCGGCGACGACCGCTACCGCTTCCTCGGCAACTGGGGCCAGACCACCATCAGCGACGCCAGCGGCGCCAACTGGCTGGACTTCGAAGCCCAGACCCAGGCCGTCACCGTCAACGACGCCCAGCTCAAGGCCTGGCAGGGCGGCAACACCGTCAAGTGGGCCAAGGCCGACACCATCGACCGCATCCGCGGCGGTTCGGGCGGCGACCTGCTGGACTTCTCGGGCGACGAGGGCGACCTGCTGATCACCCTGACCGGCATGAACCAGGGCTGGGTCACCAATGCCGCCGGCGGCATGAACCAGACCGGCCTCAGCGCCGGCGCGGCCCAGCAGGCCGTGGGCGACGACCGCGGCTACGGCTACAAGTTCGAGGGCTTCGAGCACGTCATCGGCGGCCGTGGCTCCGATGTGGTGCGGGTGCGCGACGGCGCCGGCATCAGCGGCAGCCTGACGGGCGAATCCACCCTGGGCGACCGCGACAACCAGCGCAACACGCTGGACTTCTCGGAGTACAGCCGCGGCGTCACCGTCAATCTGGAGGGCAGCAGCGCCTTCGGCAGCGCCAACAACAGCCAGGTGCAGGTGCGCGGCTTCCACAACCTCTTCGGCGGCCAGGGCGCGGACCGCCTGACCGGCGATGGCCGCAACAACCTGATCGTCGGCAACGGCGGCAACGATGTGCTGGAGGGCCAGGCCGGCGCCGACCTGCTGGTGGCCGACACCTTCATCACCTACCCCAACGAGGCGCCCAAGCCGGCCGGCCTCGCCAGCGTCAGCGACTACCTGAGCCTGCAGAGCGCCGGCGCGCTGGCCGGCTTTGGCGGCCAGGGCAACTCCATCGGCCGCACCTGGATCTGGAAGGGCCAGACCCTGGAGAACCAGAACCTGCAGGGCGGACGCCAGACCCTGAAGGGCGGCAGCGGCGACGACATCCTGATGGGCGCGCTGGGCTCGGACAGCTTCAATATCGGCGGCAGCGGCGAAGGCAACGACACCATCATGGCCGACCTGGGCCTGCTGATGGTGGACTTCCACACCCGCCAGGTGCTGTTCGCCAAGACCTTCGGCCATCTGGGCGGCGGTGCCGACCAGATCTACCTGGGCTCGGGCAGCAATGTGGTGCTGGCTGGCGCGGCCGGAGACACCATCGTCGGCGCCGATGCGGCCGAGGCCACCAACCTGATCCTGGCCGACCACGGCGAGTTCAGCTTCAAGCGCGCGCTCGATGCCAAGGGCAAGTGGACCTTCACCGAGCAGGACGGTTTCCAGCACATGCTGGACTACGCCCTGTCCTATGTGGGCGAAAGCAATGCCGGCAACGACAGCATCAGTCTCTCCAACGGCTCGGCCCTGGTGATAGGCGGCGGCGGCGCAGACCAGATCGGCTTTGCGGCCGGCAACTCCACGGCCAAGAACTTCCGCTTCATCGCCGGCGACCACGCCCGCGTCGAAACGGATGCGCGCGGCGGCATGACCCAGTTCTACAGCCTGGACACCACGGCCGGCACCGGCGGCGACGACCGGGTGCTGGTGGGCGACCCGCGCGACCAGTCCGATCGCCATCTGGGCACCAACTACGTGATCGGCGGCGTCGGCCAGGACACGGTGCTGATCAGCGCCGGCCAGGACGAGAAGACCGGTCTGCTCACGCACGGCCGCGCCCAGAGCGTGGACGTGATCCTGGGCGACAACGGTCGCATCGAGCGCCACGACAGCGTGGTCGCCGGCAGCGTGCCCAACCTGCTCAAGCGCGTTGCCAGCACCGACTTCAACGACAGCGCCATCCCGGCGGACGACCTGATCGTGGCCGGCAACGGCGACAAGGTCGTGCTGGGCGGCAGCGGTGCCGACCGGATCGTCCTGGCCGCCTATGGCGAGGACCAGGTCGCGGGCACGCCGCAGTCCAACGCCACCCGCCTGGTGGCCGGCGACAACGCCACCATCGACTTCGACAGCGCCGGCGGCATGACCGATATGGTCTCCACCGACAGCCGCGCCGAAACCGGCGGCCGCGACATCATCAAGATCGGCCGCAGCGGCAGCACGACGGCCCTGGGCCGCAATATCGTGATCGGCGGCATGGGCAACGATGATGTCTTCATCGCCGGCCATATCGATCCCGTCACCGGCCAGATCAGCGCCGGCACAGGCAGCTCCGAGGATCTGGTGATCGGCGACAACGGCGAAGTCCGCCGCACCGCCCTGAGCAACAAGATGCTCAAGGCCGCCTCCACCGTGATCGACAAGGGCGGCGACGACCGCATCATCACCGGCCACGGCGGCCAGGTGCTGATCGGCGGCTTCGGCGCCGACCTGATCGTCGGCGGCAACGGCACCAGCATCGCGATCGGCGACAACGGCGAGCTGCTCTACGACCAGCTGGCCAAGAACGGCGTGCTGCGCCAGGCGCGCAGCAGCGACGAGGCCATCGGCGGCGACGACCGCATCCAGCTGGCCGAGGGCTACAAGCTCGTGATCGGCGGCTTCGGCCGCGACACGGTGGACATCAGCGCCAGCGGCCACGGCCTGCCCACCGACATGGCGCTGTTCACCGGCATCATGGGCCTGGTCAACACCAGCGGTCTCTCGGGCGCGGCGCTGAAGGCGGCGCAGACCGAGAACCGCGGCCGCACCGGCCGCTTCGTGGCCGGCGACAACGCCCGCGCCGTGTTCGACAACAAGGGCGGCCTGACCGACCTGCTGTCCACCGACGCGATCGCCGCCACCGGCAGCGATGACCAGATCACGCTGGGCCAGCGCGACACCCAGGCCGACCTCGGCCTGCAGGTGGTGCTGGGTGGCATGGGCGCGGACCAGATCACGGTCAGCGCCGGGGCCATCAGTGAGGACATGATCTTTGGCGACGCCGGCGACTACCGCCGCCAGGCCCTGAGCTACGCCCTGCTGAGCATCGCCAGCAGCAATGCCGACAAGGGCGGCGATGACCGCATCAGCACCGGCCGAGGCCAGAAGATCGTGCTGGGCGGCATGGGCGGCGACCGCATCGACGTCGCCACCCGCGGCGCGGCCGACAGCGCCATCGTGCTGGGCGACAGCGGCCGCCTGAGCTACGACGTGTCGGGTTCCGGCCTGCTGCAGCGCGTGGACAGCAGCGATCTGGGCTTCGGCGGCGACGATCGCATCCGCATCGGCGACGGCGAGGTGGTGGTGCTGGGCGGCTATGGCCGCGACAACATCGCCATCGAGTCCGAGACCCGCAACTTCCGCGTCGTCGGCGGTGACAACGCCGGCCTGCAGTTCAGCCTGCATCCCGACACCGGCGCGCGCGTGCTGACCGATTTCGTCAGCAGCGACGCCAGCATCTCCACCGGTGACGGCGACCAGATCCAGATCGGCCCGGTCGGTGCCGAGAACTCCGATATGGGCGAGGCCCTGGTCGTGGGCGGCATGGGCGCGGACCAGATGGCGGTCAGCGGCAAGACGGCTCGCGTCGTGATGGCCGGGGACAATGTCGAGCTGCGCCGCAACAACCGCGGCGTACTGCTCTCGCTGACCAGCCTCGGCCTGGACCAGGGCGGCGGCGACAGCATGACGACGGTGGCTGGCGATGTGGTGATGGTCGGCGGCGTGGGCAACGATGTGATCCGCGCCGGCAGCGGCAACAGCATCGTGCTGGGCGACTCGGGCCGCCTGGTCTTCGACGCCAGCGGCTCGGGCGCGCTGCGCCAGGCCGTCAGCCTGGGCCTGGCCCAGGGCGGCAACGACGATATCGCGCTGGGCAGCGCCGGGGCCGATCGCGATGGCGACAAGATCGTCATCGGCGGCGGCGGTGCCGACACCATCCAGCTGCTGTCGGCACGCGGCTCGCGCCCCTTCGACGAGGCGCGCCCCGATGCGGCCAGCAACCCCGAGCGCGTGGTGGCCGGCGACAACGCCGCGATCCAGCTCGACGCGGCCGGCCGCATGACCGACTTCCTGAGCCTGGATGCCGACCCCGCCACCGGCGGCAACGACCAGATCAGCATCATCATGAGCGGCCTGGCCCTGCCCGGCAATCCGCTGACCGACTACAACCTGGTGGCCGGCGGCGTGGGCAGCGACCGCATCAACATCGTCGGCGCCACCCGCAGCCGCGATGTGATCGCCGGCGACAACCTGGAGTACCACCGCACCGACGGCAGCAGCGCCGATCCGACCCGCCGCTACCGCGACCTGTTCGCCGACGCCATCTATGCCAGCGTGGGCGGTGACGACGAGATCCGCACCGGGGCCGGTCGCAAAATCGTGCTGGGCGGCGCCGGCAACGACAAGATCGAGACCCTGACCCAGGGCGATGATCTTGGCGATGGCGATCTCAACGTGGTGCTCGGCGACGCCGGCTCGGTAGTCTTCGACACCCGCGGCAGCGGCGCCCTGACCCAGATCCTCGCCACCCAGCCCCAGTTGGGCGGCAACGACCGTCTGACCGTGGGCGGCGGCCGCAGCTATGTGATGGGCGGCCGTGGCAGTGATGTGATCACGGTCAATGCCAGCGACGAGCAGCGCCGCTTCCTGATCGGCGACAACGCGCAGATCGACTTCACGGCCGGTCAGCCCAGCTTCATCCAGAGCAGCGGCGAGGACGACACCGAACTCACCCAGAACGTGGACCTCTTCAATCTGCCGGCACGCGGCAGTCAGCTCATCGTGGGCGGCGGCGGCCTGGACCTGCGCAGCGGCGGCAGCGTCGCACGCGACGTGCAGCTGCCCGGCGCCGGCAGCATCGACCTGCGCGACCCGCTGAACCCGGTGATCAGCGTCACCGTGCTGGGCGAGTACGGCGAACTGGGCCTGTTCGGCGCACCGCTGACCAAGCCCGAGCACAAGCCCGGCCCGGACCCCGTGGATCCCGGCGTCATCGTCGGCACGCCCACCGGCGAAGGCCAGGTGGCCGAGGACGGCAGCCTGGTGGCCAGCGGCAAGCTGGGCCTGCCGGCCCTGGGCGGTGGCGCTGCCACCTTCACGCCCCAGGCCCTGGCCGGTCAGTATGGCCGCCTGAGCCTGGCGGCCGACGGCAGCTGGCGCTACGAGCTGGACAATGCCTCGGCCGCGGTCCAAGGTCTGCGCAGCGGCGAGAGCCGCCTCGAGACCTTTGTGCTGCGCACCGTGGACGGCAGCAATACCGTGGTCAGCATCACCGTGGCCGGCGCCGACGACGCGACCGAGTTTGGTGGCGATCTGGGTGGCGCGCTGCGCGAAAACCAGGGCGATACCCTGGCTGGCCGCATCAGCCTCAGCGACCGCGACGCCAGCGCCGCGGGCCTGCTGGCCCAGCAGCAGCGCCGTGGCCAGTACGGCTTCTTCAGCCTGGAAGAAGACGGGCGCTGGACCTATCGCCTGGATCTGGGCTCGGCCGCCCTGCAGGCCCTGGCGGCCGGCCAGGTCGGCGAGGAGCGGCTGGAGTTCCGCGCCCTGGACGGCACGCTGGGCCAGTTGCTCATCCGCATCAGCGGCCTGAACAACCAGGCCGAGATCGGCGGCGAGCTGGCCGGCAGCATCAAGCCCGGCCAGGCTGAGACCGCCCGCGGCCAGGTGCAGGTGCACGACGCCGACGCCGGCCAGTCCCGCCTGCAGGCCGGCCGCTTCGAGAGCGCCTATGGCATGCTGGAGCTGGCCGAGGATGGCCGCTGGACCTATCAGGCCAAGACCGGTGCCGCCGCCCTGCAGGCCCTGCTGGAGGGGGAGCAGGTGGAGGACCGCTTCGAGCTGCTCAGCGCCGACGGCAGCGCCCGCGCCACGCTGCGCATCGCCATCAGCGGCAGCGAGGATGCCGCCCGCATCACGGGTGATCTGAGCGCCACCCTGCGTCCGGACCGCATCGAGGCCCTGAACGGTCAGCTGCGCATTCAGGACCCGGATGCCGGCCAGGGCCGCTTCCAGGCCGGCGAGCAGCGCAGCGCCTACGGGGTGCTGAGCCTGGACGCCGATGGCCGCTGGAGCTATCGCCTGGACGCCGGCTCGGCCGCCCTCCAAGCCCTGCGCGAAGGCGATCTGGTGGCCGAGGAGTTCCAGCTGCGCAGTGCCGACGGCAGCCGCGTCACCCTGCGCCTGAGCCTGCAGGGCGTGACCTCGCGCCAGGTCGATGTGGATGCGGCGAATGCGGCGCGCGCCGGCGACGAGGCCGCCCTGGGCCTGGCTGGCAGCGCCGGCCAAAGCAGCGGCAGCGCCGGCAGCGCAACAGCCTTCGCCAAGGCTGGCGGCCCTGGCGCCCAGGCCCTGCAAGCCCTGCTGGCCCCGCACAGCGCCGGCAGCGCCACCCCGGCCGAGCAGGCCCTGGGCGGTGGCCAGAGCCTGCAGACCGGCCTGGTGGACAGCCCCCTGCGCCAGGACGGCGGCGAGACGGTGCTGGCCGTAGAGGCTGGCGAGCAGCCGCCCGAGCGCGCCCAGTACACCCTGGGTGCCCAGCTCTTCCTGGCGCCGCTGCAGGCCCGCCTGGGCGAGGCCCGCTACCAGGTGGATGCGCTGCGCGCCAGCGAGATGCCCAGCACGGCCGCCATGCTCAAGCAGGGCGTGCCGTCGGACGCTGCCTTCGGCAGCCTGCTGGACGCGCTGCGGCCTGCGGCCCCCGAGCCCCTGCCGGCCGAAAGCGCGCCGGCCGAGGAGCAGGCGCAGCAACCCGCGGTCCAGACCCAAGCCCAGGCACAGGTCCAAGGCCAGGGTGAGGGCGAGGAGCCCCCGGCCCTGCTGGCGGCCGCCGTGCTGGCCGCTGCCTTGCCCCTGCAACGTACCGGCACCCCCCACGCGTGCGCTGGGACGCCCCTCTGGGTGGCCCGCGCCGCTGAGTTCTCAACCCCTTTGCATTTTTTTTCTGACTCTGATGACCATGGACGACAACAAGACCCCGCCGCAGACCGCCACCACCACCCCCAACATCGTCTGGGACGACAGCCAGATGCAGACCAGCTACGCCAATGTCTGCAATGTGCTGGGCACCCGCGAGGAAATCATGCTGCTGTTCGGGGCCAACCAGGCCTGGCAGACCCAGATGGCCGAGGTCAAGGTGGCCCTGTCCAACCGCATCGTGCTCAACCCCTATGCCGCCAAGCGCCTGCATGCCCTGCTGGACCTGGGCCTGCGCGAGTACGAAAGCCGCTACGGCGAACTCAAGCTCTGATCTCCGTCCCCTCCCCGCTTCCATGCTGAGTCCTGCCTCCCCCATTCCCGCGCCGCTCTGGCAACTCCTGCTCGACGCCGATCCCCAGGCCGACGGCCCGGCCCTGCACGCCGCGTGGCTGCAGGCCCTGGTCCAGGGCCTGGCACTGGCCGGCGGCACGGTGCTCGAGGCGGTGCTGGTGCTGGACGGACGCCTGCTCGGCGAGCAGGGCCTGCCTGGCGAGCTGCGCCCCGTGGCCGCCTGGCCCCAGGGCAGCCAGCCCTGTTCGGCCGAGCTGGCCCAGCTCTGCGAGGAAGCGCTGGCCCAGCGCGCGCCGCTGCAGCGCGCCCTGCCCGGCGCCGGGCTGCTGGCCCACCCCCTGCTGCAGCGCGGCCAGCTGCAAGGCGTGGTCGGCCTGCGCTTCGAGGCCGTCACGCCGCCACGCCAGGCCCTGGACTGGCTGCGCTGGGGCCTGGGCTGGCTGCTGGCTCCCGCCCCGCTGGCCGGCCAGGCCGAACAGGACGCGCTGCGCGAGCGCATGCTCCTGACCCTGGAGCTGATGACCGCGGCCCTGGCCGAACCCGACTGGCGCGCGGCCTGCAACAGCGCCGTCACGGAGGCGGCCCACAAGCTGGGCTGCGACCGCGTCTCCCTGGGTCTGATGCGCGGCAGCCGCCTGCGCCTGCAGGCCCTGTCGAATGCGGCCGATTTTTCCGGCCGCCTGGACCTGGCCCATGCCCTGGAGGCCGCCATGGAAGAGGCCAGCGACCAGGGCCAGGCTCTGTGCCTGCTGGACGGCCAGCCCGATCCCGAGCTGCCGGCCACAGCCGTGCTGCGCGAGCAGCAGGCCCTGGCGCGCGGCTTCGGCACCGGCAGCGTGCTGTCGGTGCCCTTCATGCTGGACGAACACCGCCAGGGCGTGATGGTCTTCGAATGGCCCGCCGCCCAGGCCCCCACCCCCTGGCGCTGCAGATGGCGCGCGGCCTGCCACCGCTGCTGGGCCGCGTTTTGCTGGACAAGCGCCACGCCCAACGTGCCTGGCCCCTGCGCCTGCGCGACACGCTGGCCGCCCAGGCCGCCAAGCTCCTCGGCCCCCGTCATGCGCTGCGCAAGCTTGTGCTGCTGGGCCTGCTGCTGGCCGGCGCCTTTCTGGCAACGGCCACCGGGCCCTACCGCATCGCCGCCCAGGCCACGCTGGAAGGCGGCGTGCGGCGCGTGATCGCCGCGCCCTTTGACGGTTTCGTCGCCAGCGCCCAGGTGCGCGCCGGCCAGGTGGTCAAGCAGGGCGATCTGCTGGCCACGCTGGACGACCGCGACCTGCGCCTGGAGAGCGAGAAATGGGCCAGCCAGCAGACCCAGTACGCCAAGCAGGCCCAGGAGGCCCAGGCCCAGCACAGCCTGGCCCAGATCCAGATCTCGCTGGCCCAGATCCGCCAGGCGGCCTCGCAGCGCCGGCTCTCGGAAACCATGCTGGCCCGCAGCGCCGTGCGCGCGCCGCTGGACGGCCTGGTGGTCAGCGGTGATCTCTCGCAAAGCCTGGGTGCGGCCCTCAAGAAGGGCCAGACCCTGTTCGAGATCTCGCCGCTGGACGCCTACCGCCTGATCCTGCAGGTGGAGGAGACCGATATCGACACCCTGGCCATGGGCCAGCGCGGCAGCCTGATGCTGACCGCCCTGCCGGGCGAGACCTTCGGCTTCACCGTGCGCCTGCTGACCCCGGTGGCCAGCGCACGCGACGGCCGCAACCTCTTCCGCGTCGAGGCCCAGCTGGACGCCGCCGGTGAGCGGGCGGCCAAGCTGCGCCCGGGCATGGAGGGCATCGCCAAGATCGAGATGGGCGAGCGCCATCTGCTATGGATCTGGACCCACCGCATGGGCGACTGGCTGCGCCTGCAGGCCTGGCAATGGCTGGGGCTGTGAGGACCAAGGCATGAGCTCCGCCCTGTTTTCCGCCGCCTGGTACCGTGTCGAGCAGATGCGCCCGGCCCTGCGCGGCCATGCGCGTCTGGTGCGCCACAGCTACCGCGGCCAGCGCTGGTACGTGCTGCAGGACCAGGCCAGCGGCCGCTTCCTGCGCCTGAACGAGCAGGCCTGGCGCATCGTCGGCCTGATGGACGGCCAGCGCAGCCTGGCCCAGATCTGGGAGCAGGCCTGCTTGGGCCTGGGCGACGAGGCGCCCACCCAGGACGAGATCCTGCAGCTGCTGACCCAGCTGCACCAGGCCAATGTGCTGCTGAGCGACCGCCGCCCCGATCTGGATGATCTGGAGCAGCGCCGCCGCAAACTGGGCTGGGCCCGCCTCAAGCAGTACCTGGGCAACCCGCTCTCGCTCAAGCTGCCCCTGGTGGATCCCGACCGTCTGCTGGGCCTGCTGGCGCGCCTGATGCCGCCCGCCCTGCTGCCCTGGCTGGGCCTGGCCTGGCTGGCCCTGGTGGGCTCGGGCCTGGTGGGCGCGGCCATGCACTGGCACGAGCTCAGCGCCGACATCACCACGCGCGTCTTCACCGCGCAGAACATGCTGCTGCTGGCCCTGGCCTTCCCGGTGCTCAAGGCCATCCACGAGCTGGGCCATGGCCTGGCGCTCAAGCTGCTGGGCCTGAGCTGCCACGAGATGGGCCTGATGTTCCTGGTCGCGGTGCCGGTGCCCTATGTGGACGCCAGCCAGGCCAGCGCGCTCAAGAGCAAGTACCAGCGCATGCTGGTGGGCCTGGCCGGCATGATGGCCGAGCTGGCCGTGGCCTCGCTGGCGCTGTGGCTCTGGGTGCTGGTCTCGCCGGGCGTGGGCAAGGCCTTTCTGCATCAGGTGCTGATCGCCGCCGGCGTCAGCACCGTGATCTTCAACGCCAACCCCCTGCTGCGCTTCGACGGCTACTACGTGCTGGCCGACTGGCTGGAGATCCCCAATCTGGCCCAGAAGTCCAACCAGTACCTGGGTCACCTGATCAACCGCCACCTCTTCCGCGTGCGCGAGGGCCTGCAGGCACCGCCGCTGACGCCGCGCGAGGCGCCCTGGCTGCTGGGCTACTGCATCGCCTCCTTCTGCTACCGCATGCTGGTGGCCGTGGGCATCGTGCTGCTGGTGGCCCCGCGCTTCTTCTTCGTGGGCGTGGTCCTGGCCCTGTGGTCGGCCTGGGGCACCCTCGGCAAGCCCCTGCTGGCCCAGCTCAAGTACCTGGCCCTGAGCCCGGTGCTGCAGGGACGGCGGATCCTGGCCTGGAGCCTGAGCCTGGCCTTGGCGGGCGCGGCCACCGCCTTCGTGGCCCTGGTACCCCTGCCCTCCTGGACCAATGCCGAGGGCGTGATCTGGATGCCCGAGGCCTCGCGCGTGCGCGCCCACCACGCCTGCTTCGGCGCCGAGGTGCTGGCCGCCCCGGGCGTGCCGGTGCGCGCCGGCCGCCCCCTGCTGGCCTGCTCCGATCCCGAGCTGGACGCCCAGCAGGCCCAGGCCGAGGCCCGCAGCGCGGAGCTGGGCTCGCGCCTGCGCCACGCCCAGGCCATGGACCGGGTGCAGACCCAGGTGGTGGAGGCCGAGCTGCGCCATGCCCGCCAGCGCCTGGCTGACCTGGACGAGCGCCGCGCCCAGCTCAGCATCGAGGCCCCGGTGGACGGCATCTTCGTCATGCCCTCACCTCAGGACTTCCCGGGCCGCTACCTGGAGCGCGGCGAGCACCTGGCCTATGTGCTGGAACCGCGCCACTTCAGCCTGCTCACCGTGGTGGGCCAGGGCGAGGTGGACCGGGTACGCCAGCACACCACCCGGGTGGAGCTGCGCAGCGTGGACCGCATCGGCCAGCTGCTGGCGGCGCGCCTGGAGCGCGAGGTCCCGGCCGCCACCACCCAGCTGCCCAGCCTGGCCCTGGCCCTGCAGGGCGGCGGCAAGATCGGCCTGGACCCCGGCAGCAGCGCGCGCCAGGAGCCGCAGGCCCTGGACTCGCTTTTCCACTTCGAGCTGCGCCTGCTGGGCGATGCCCTGCCCAAGGCCGTGGGTCAGCGCGTCTATGTGCGCTTCGTGCATGAGCCCGAACCCCTGGCCCGGCAGTGGTACCGCCCGCTGCGCCAGCTCTTCCTGAAGACCTTCGCGAGCTGAGATGAGCAGCTTCTCCCTGGGCTTTCACGCCGATCCCTACGCCCAGCGCCGCGACTGGACCGAGGCGCCCTGGCTGGACCGTGCGCTGGCCTGGTGCGGCCGGCGCCTGCTGCGCCGCGGCGCCCTGGGCCGCTTGGAGCTGGCCCGCGTGCTGCGCGCGGCGCGGCGTGCCGAAGCCGGCCTGGAGCAGGCCGGCCCGTCGGCCTTGCTGGCCGAGACCCAGGCCCTGCGGCGCGCCCTGGGGCGTGAGGGCTTCACGCCCGCGCTCAGCGCCCGCTGCCTGGCCCTGGTGTGCCTGCAGGCCCGGCTCAGCCTGGGGCTCTCGCCCTTCGACACCCAGCTGCAAGGCGCCTACGTGATGCTGCAGGCCCGGGTGCTGGAGATGGATACCGGCGAGGGCAAGACCCTCACCGCTGGCCTGACCGCCGCTGCCGCCGGCCTGGCCGGCCTGGCCGTGCATGTGGTCACGGTCAACGACTACCTGGCCGCGCGCGACGCCGAGAAGCTGGCACCGCTGTACCACGCCCTGGGTCTGCGGGTGGCCGTGGTGCTGGAAGGCGACGACGAGGCCACGCGCCGCGAGCGCTACCAGGCCGATATCGTCTATTGCAGCAACAAGACCGTGGTCTTCGACTATCTGCGCGACCGCCAGCGCCTGGCCGAGCGCATGCAGCCCCTGGCCCTGAGCCTGGACCGCCTGCTGGCGGCCCGGCCCCGCGGTGGCAGCACGCTGCGCGGCCTGCACTTTGCCATCGTGGACGAGGCCGACAGCGTCTTCATCGACGAAGCGCGCACCCCGCTGATCCTCTCCGCCCAGCGGGGCGACGAGGCCGCCGCCGAGTACTACCGCCAGGCCGTCGCCCTGGCCCGTCGCATGGTGCGCGAGCAGGACTTCAGCCTCAGCCTGCAGCCTCCGCGCGCATCGCTCACCAGTCAGGGCCGCGCCCGCCTGCTGCGCTGGGTGCAGGAGCTGCCGCCCATCTGGCAGGCCCCGCTGCGCAGCGAGGAGACCCTGGTGCAGGCGCTGGGCGCCCTGCATCTGTTCCGCCGCGACGAGCACTACATCGTGGCCGAGGGCAAGGTGCAGATCGTCGACGAGAACACCGGCCGCGTGATGGCCGACCGCAGCTGGGAGCAGGGCCTGCACCAGATGATCGAAGCCAAGGAAGAGGTGGCGATGACGGCCGGGCGCGAGACCCTGGCGCGCATCAGCTACCAGCTCTTCTTCCGCCGCTATCTGCGCCTGGCCGGCATGAGCGGCACCGTGCGCGAGGTGGCCGGCGAGGTGGCGGCCGTGTTCGGCCCCGGCATCACCCGGGTGGCGCCGCGCCGCCCGTCGCTACGCCGTGCCTGCGGCGAGCGCCTGCTGCCCAGCCAGCTGGCCAAGTGGCAGGCCGTGGCCGCCAGCGTGGCCGCACGCCAGGCCGCCGGCCAGCCGGTGCTGGTGGGCACGCGATCGATCGCGGCCTCCGAGGTGCTGAGCGCGCTGCTGAGCGGGGCCGGCATCGCCCATGTGGTGCTCAATGCCAAGCAGGACGCCGACGAGGCCGCCATCGTCGAGGCCGCCGGCGAGCCGGGCCGCGTGACCATCGCCACCAATATGGCCGGCCGCGGCACCGACATCCCGCTGGCCGAGGCCAGCCGCGCCGCTGGCGGCCTGCACGTGATCCTGACCGAGCGCCATGACAACGCCCGGGTGGACCGCCAGCTGATCGGCCGCTGCGCCCGCCAGGGCGATCCCGGCAGCTGGGAAGCCCTGCTGAGCCTGGAGGACGAGCTGCTGCGCGGCCTGCCCGCGCCGCTGCGCCGGCTGCTGGCCCGCAGCCTGGCCCGCCCGGCCCTGCGGGTGCCCGCCCAGGCCCTGGGCCTGCGCCTGATGCGCCGGGCCCAGCGCCGCACCGAACGCGCCCACGCGGCCATGCGCCGCAGCGTGCTGAAGACCGATTTCCAGACCCGCCAGGCCCTGTCCTTCAGTGGCCAGATGGAATGAAGAAGCGATAGAGAGTGAAAGAGAAGAAGACAGCTATGCGCAATCCGATGAACACGCGAAGCGGGCGCCAGGGCCTGGCGGCGCTGGGACTGGCCCTGGGCCTGGGCGGCACCGCCCTGGCTCAGGGTCTTGCTGCGGGCGAGGCCCTGTGCCTGGTGGAGCCCTCGCTGGAAGTCAATGTGGGCACGCCGGTGGACGGCGTGCTGGAGGCAGTGCATGCCGACCGCGGCGATGTGGTCCAGGCCGGCCAGGTGCTGGCGCGCCTGTACTCCGGCGTGGAGCAGGCCGCGGTGGAGCTGCAGGGCGCCAAGGCCGACTTCGGTGCCCGCAAGCGCGAGCGCAACGAGGAGCTCTACCGCAAGCAGCTGATCTCCCAGCACGAGCTCGACGAGCTCAGCACCGAGCAGCGCATGGCCGAGCTGGAGCTCAAGGAGCGCCAGGAGCAGCTGAAGCTGCGGGCGGTCAGCAGCCCCATCCAAGGCGTGGTGGTGGACCGTTTCCGCCACCGCGGCGATCTGGTCAAGCAGGAGCGCGTCTTCCGCATCGCCCAGCTCGATCCCCTGCATGTGGAGACCGTGGTGCCGGCGGCGCGCTTCGGTCGCATCGCCGTGGGTCAGTTCTACGAGGTGCAGCTGCAGCTGGCCGGCGGCCGCCAGCGCGCCCGCGTCAGCCAGGTGGACCGCGTGATCGACGCCGCCAGCGGCACCTTCCGCGTGCGCCTGCAGCTGCCCAACCCGCAGCAGGCCATCCCACCCGGCCAGCGCTGCCAGGTCAATTTCGGCGCCGCCCGCGGCTGAACGCCGCCTCGCCCAGTTTTCGAGACAAGCTTATGCAACATCAACAAACCCGCCCGTCCGGCCCCGGCGTCCGGACCCCGATCGCCTGCACCCTGCTGGTGCTGGCCCCGCTGGCCGCGCCCGTGCTGGCCGCCGAGAACCCCAATGAGCCCGGCCGCGACGTCGGCGCCGTGGCCGAGAGCCTGCGCCGCGCCGACGCGCAGCCGGCCCTGCCGCGCCCGGCGGCCAAGACCGTGATCCGCGCCAACCAGCCGCGCGTGCAGACCGCGGCGCAGGGCCTGCGCCTCTCGCTGGGCGGCCTGCGCCTGGAGGGCGATGTGGGCATCAAGCCGGAAGCCCTGGAGAAGGTGCTGGCCCCCTGGTCCGGCCGCGAGCTGAGCTTCAGCGAGTACGAGGAAGCCGTGCACGCCCTGGCCGGCTATCTGCGCGAGAACGGCCACCCGCAGGCCGAGGTCCGCATCTCGCGGGCCCAGGTGCGCGACCAGCAGATCGCCATCGCCATCCAGGGGCTGAACCTGCCGGCCGCCACCCTGGCCCAGGCCGCAGCCCCCGAGCCCGAGCCGGTGCCGGCCGAGCCGCGTGTCTTCATCAAGCGCTTCAAGGTCGAGGGCGTGAACCTGGCCAGCGCCGAGGAGCTGGCGGCCAGCCTGGCCCCCTTCTCCGAGCGCTCGCTGAGCCTCAAGGAGCTGGACCTGGCGGCCAATGCCGTGGCCACCCTGCTGCAGGACAAGGGCTACGGCCTGGCCCAGGCCTATCTGCCGCCGCAGCGCATCGATGGCGGCGAGGTGCGCATCGCGGTCCAGCAGGGTCAGGTCGATGCCCAGCAGGGCCTGCGCGTGGCCGGTGCCGGCGAGCGCATCAAGCCCGAGCTGGTCGAGCGCATGCTGGCCGAGGCCGTGCCGGCGGGCCAGCCCCTGCATACCGGCGAGCTGGACGCCGCGCTGCGCGTGGTGGGCGAGACCCCGGGTGTGAAGAATGTGCGTGCCACGCTGGCGGCCGGCGAGCAGCCCGGCAGCACGCGGGTGACGGCCGAGGTCGAGGAGACCCGCCTGATCAGCGGCGCCTTCTGGGCCGACAACCACGGCAGCCGCTATATCGGCGAGCAGCGCCAGAGCGCCCTGCTGCAGCTCAACAGCCCCAGCGGCCACGGCGAGCAGTACAGCCTGAACCTGAGCCGCTCGCGCGATATGGACAGCTTCAAGCTGGCCGGCCAGGCCCAGCTGGGCGAGCGCGGTCTCAAGCTCGGCGCCGCCTGGGCCGAGATGCGCATGAACCTGGGTGCCGAGGTGGCGGCCCTGGACCTGAACAGCCGCAGCAGCGTGTTCTCGCTCTACGGCAGCCTGCCCCTGCAGCGTGGCGCCCAGCGCAACAGCACGGTCTCGGCCAATCTGGATGTGAAGACCCTGTCCAACAGCTTCTTCGGCTCGGCCGAACAGAAGCGCCGCGTCACCGTGGCCAGCGTCAGCGGCCAGGGCGACGGCATCGACCGCCTGGGCGGCCAGTACGCCTGGAGCGCCACGGCCAGCGCCGGCCAGGTGAACCTGGACGCCAGCGCCGAGCTCAAGGCCATGGACGCGCTCACCGCCAGGACGGCAGGCGGCTTTGGCAAGCTCAATGCCTCGATCAGCCGCCTGGCCCCGGTGGCCGGTCTGCCGGGCCTGGCCTTCTACGGCAGCTTCAACGCCCAGATGGCCAGCAAGAACCTGGACGGCGGCGAGAAGTTCCAGCTCGGCGGCCCCACCGGCGTGCGCGCCTATCCGGTCGGCGAAGGCCTGGGCGACGAAGGCTGGATCGCCACCGGCGAGCTGCGCTGGACCCAGGCGCTGGCGCCGCTGGACAGCCAGCTGCAGCTCTTCGCCTTCTATGACGTGGGCGGGCTGCGCCAGTACAAGAGCCTGTGGAACCAGGCCCTGCCGCCGGGCAGTCCCAACCGCTACACCCTGCAGGGCATGGGCATAGGCGCCCAGCTGGCGCATCAGCGCCTGGGCAGCGTGAAGCTGGTGATGGCCACCAAGTCCGGCGTCAACCCCAACCCCGTGGCCGGCAGCGGCGACAGCGACGGCCAGACCCGCGGCGGCCGCATCTGGGTGATCGGGAATATCGCGTTCTGAACGGGCGCCTCGTGGAGCAAACAACAATGAACCAGAAACTGTCCAAGCAAGACCGCGCCATGCCCTGCGCCGCGCGTGCGCTCTCCTTCGCCGTGGCCCTGGCGTTCCAGCCGGCCCTCGTCCTGGCTGCCCCGCCGGCCCTTCCCGCCAGCGCCCTGCCCAGCGGTGCCCAGGTGACGGCCGGCCAGGCCCAGATCAGCCAGCAGGGCGCCAATCTGCTGGTGCAGCAGCAGAGCCAGAAGCTGATCACCAACTGGCAGAGCTTCAATATCGGCAGCGGTGCCAGCGTGCAGTTCCTGCAGCCCAATGCGCAGTCGGTGGCGCTGAACCGCGTGGTGGCGGGCGACGCCTCGCAGATCCTCGGCCAGCTGCGCGGCAATGGCCAGGTCTTCCTGGTCAACCCGCAGGGCGTGGTCTTCGGCCAGGGCGCACGCGTGGACGTGGGCGGCCTGGTGGTGTCCTCGCTGGGCATCAAGGACCAGGACTTCCTGAACGGCCAGTACCGCTTCGGCGCCGAGGGCGCGGCCGGCGGCATCTCCAATGCCGGCGAGCTCAATGGCCGCTTCGTGGTGCTGGTGGCACCGAGCCTGGACAACAGCGGCCAGATCAAGGCCGCCGACGGCGGCCAGCTGGCGCTGCTGGCCGGCGGCGGTGCCCGCCTGCAGCTGGACGCGGGCGGCCTGGTCTCGGTGCAGCTGGATGCGGCGGCCACCGAGGCCACGATCCGCAACAGCGGCGCCCTGATCGCCGATGGCGGCCGCGTGCTGCTGAGCGCGCAGTCGGCGGCGCCGGGCCTGGCCGCGGCGATCAACCAGAGCGGCACGGTGCGGGCCAACAGCCTGAACGAACGCCAGGGCGAGATCTGGCTGGACGGCGGCCGCGGCCGCGTCGAGCTGGCAGGCCAGACCCTGGCCCAGGGCCAGGCCGGCGGCCTGAGCGGCGGCAAGATCGTTGCCACCGCCGACACGCTGAAGGTCAGCGGCCGGGTCGACGCCTCGGGCGCGGCCGGTGGCGGCACGGTGCTGCTGGGCGGCGGCGTGCAGGGCAAGGACGCCGCAGTGCGCGAGGCGCGCAGCGTGCAGCTTGAAGCCGGCAGCCAGGTGGCGGCCGACGGCGGCAGCGGCCGCGGCGGGACCATCGTGGCCTGGTCCGGCGAGCACACCCGCACCCGCGGCGAACTCAGCGCGCGCGGCGAGGCCGGCGGCGGCTTCATCGAGACCTCCAGCCGCGGCCAGATGGACGTGGGCGGCCGCGTTGTGACCGGCGCCGGCGGCACCTGGCTGATCGACCCGACGGACTTCGTGCTGGACAGCAGTAAAAAGCCGACCATCGAAGGCGCGCTGAACAGCGGCACCACGGTCAATATCGACGCCGACAACAGCATCACCATCAACGAGGACCTGGCCAAGACCTCGGGCCCGGATGCCACGCTGAATTTCCGCAGCAACGGCAACATCATCCAGGCGACCGGCAAGTCGATCTCCTCGCAGTCCGGCCGGCTGAACATCAGCTTCTGGGGCAGCCTGGACAACGAAAGCAACTACCTCGGCGGCAGCGTGCTGCTGGGCGGCTCGCTCTCCAGCAACGGCGGCAGCGTCAACTTCTACAAGCCCACCACCCTGGCCAGCGCCGCGCCGGTCTCCACCAAGCTGCTGGGCATCAGCGCCGGCACCGCCGGCAACATCGTCTTCCACAAGGACGTCAAGCTGGCCTCGCCGACCCTGGCGGTCAGCCTGAGCAGCCAGGGCGCGCAGAGCGGCTCCACCTATGTGGGCGCCGGCGGCGCGATCGAGTTCAAGGGCAAGATCGAATCCGGCGTGGTCGGCGCGATCGGCAGCATGGTGCCGCAAGGCCTGACCCTGGACAGCACCGGCACCGTGCCCGGAGCCATCACCCTGCGCGACAGCGTGGGCAGCGTGGCCAATCCCCTGGCTCGTCTGGCCCTGACCGGCCCCATGCAGATCGCGCTGGAGGCCGCCGAGATCAATCTGCGTGCCACCTCGGGCGATGTGCTGACCGCCTCCTCCACCCTGGGCACGCCCACCCTGGTGCTGGGCGCGGCCAACACCGACATCCGCGTCACCGGCGGCACGGTCAATGGCGTGACCGGCTATGCCGACTACAAGCAGGAGACCTTCCATATCGGCGTCAAGGACGCCACCGCGCGCAGCCTGACCATCACCGCCGACCGCTCGATCAAGCTGAAGAACAGCCAGATCGACGGCGTGACGAATGCCGGCGGCAACAAGCTGGATGTGCGCCTGAACGCCTACAACGCCGATGCGGCCGGTGGCGGCGCCGTCCACCTGAACAATGCCCAGATCCGCTCCAACGGCGGCCTGGTCGCCCTGGGCGGCAGCGGCACGGCAGCGGCCGGCGCGGCCGTGGGCACGGCGGCCGATCCGGATGGCAATACCGACGGCATCCAGATCTTCAACAGCCAGATCGCCACGGCCGGCGGCGCGCTGAGCCTCGCCGCACGCGCGCCGGACACCCTGGCCGCGGGCGCCGGCATCCATGTGTTCGGTCTCTCCACCCTGGACAGCGGCAGCGGCAATCTGAGCTTGAATGCCGCCGTCAAGAACGCCTCCAGCGCCGGCAACAAGGACGCGGTGGTGATCGGCGAGGGCAGCTCCTCCCAGGTCTCGCTGCTGGCCTCGGCCGGCGGCAGCATCAGCATCCAGGGCGATGCCAGCTTCGTGGGCAATGTCACCTCGGGCTCGCGCTACGACGGCGTGATCATCTCGCAAGGCGCCCTGGTGCAAACCGACGCCGGCAAGATCACGGTGCAGGGCAAGGGCGGCGGCGGCAATGACTTTGTCTCCGACCAGAACCATGGCGTGCGCCTGGACACGGCCAAGACCCGCCTGCTGTCGAACAGCGGTGACATCACGATCGGCGGCGTCAGCGGCGGCAAGGTCGGCTCGGTCGGCATCTTCAGCGCCGGCAACGAGATCTACCTGGGCCGCATGGGCGCAGGCAGCAATACCGGCCATATCGAGCTGGTCGCGGACAGCATGTTCCTGACCAACAGCTCGGCCACCCGCCTGCAGGCCGCCAGCGGCGGCGAGCTGCGCCTGCGCAGCTGGAGCGACAACCGCAATATCAGCCTGGGCGCCACCGACATCAACGACGTGAACGGCGCGCTGGCCCTGGGCAGCACCTGGTTCAGCGGCGCCAACGCGGTGTTCCAGCCGGGCTTTGCCAACATCACGATCGGCGAGGCCGGCATGAGCCCGGTGGCCAGCCGCGGCCAGCTCAGCGTGGACGGCGCCACCACGGTGCGCGACCCCCTGAACCTGGCGGTGCAGGGTGCCGGTGGCAAGGTGCAGCTGAACGCCGCGCTGACCGTGCAGGGCGCGGGCGCCTCCGGCACCGAGCGCACGCTCTCGCTGCGCGTGGCCGACGGCGCACGCAGCACCGAGACCGGCCTGCTGACCGTGGACAAGCTGCATCTGATCGGTGCCGGCGAGTTCAAGCTGATCGCCCCCAATCTGATCAACACGGTGGCCGGCACCGGCCTGAACGGCGCCGTGACCCTGAAGAATGCCCAGGCCCTGCTGGTCGGGGCCGTGGGTTCCACCAGCCGCGGCGTGGCCAGCGGCCCGGCCCAGGGCCTGTCCACCACGGCCGGTCAGGACATCAGCCTGTCCACCAGCGCCGGCCATCTGCGCCTGGAACGCAATATCGAGGCCGGCAGCGGCGCGGTGAGCCTGACGGCCCAGGCCGGTTCGGTGCTGGAAACCGGCAGCGCCATCGTCCGGGCTGACCGCCTGGCCGTGGCCTCGCAGACCAGCTCGGCCCTGCTGAACGCCAACGAGGTGCGCGGCCTGGCCGCCCAGCTCAGCGGCACCGAAGCGAACTTGAGCCTGCGCAGCACCGGCGCGCTGAACATCGAAAGCGTCGCCGGCCTGAACGGCGTGATCGTGCCCGGCACCCTGTGGCTGCAGGCCGAGGGCGGTGCGCTGACCCAGAGCCAGGCGGTGGCCGCGCGCAGCGCGGCCCTGCAGGCGGCCGGCGACATCGTGCTGACCCAGCGTAACGCTGCCGGGGCGGCAAACCGCATCGGCACCCTGGCCGCGCGCACCGGCAACGGCGAGCTGAAGCTGCTCAACGCTATCGGCATGACCGTGGGCGCGGCCGGCACGGCAGACGCCGGTGCCACCCTGGCCGGCATCGACGTGGGCCAGCGCGGCGTGCGCGTCGAAGCCAGCAGCGGCAATCTGGTGCTGGCCAACAGCATCAAGGCCGGCAGCAATGCCACGGTCAGCCTGCAGGCCAGCCAGGGCGCGATCAACCAGCTCGGCAGCGCCGGCGCCACCGAAGGGCGTGCGCCCATCATCACGGCCGGCGCCCTGCTGCTTTCGGCCGCCGACAGCGCCTCGCTGATGAACGAGAACGAGGTCGGCCGTCTGGCCGCCGAGGTGGGCGGCAGCGCCAAGGATCTGAGCTTCGTCGGCCGCCGCGGCGTGGTCTTCGACGCGGTCAGCGACATCGAGGGCCGCACCCTGCGCGGCCTGAATGTCAGCGGCAAGGCCTGGGTCGAGGCCCGCGAGGGCGACATCCGCCAGACCGAAGCGGTCAAGGCCGACGCGCTGGGCCTGAAGGCCAGCGGCGAGATCGCGCTGGCCCTGAACCAGGGCGGCGTGGCCGCCAACCAGATCGCCAATCTGGCAGCACGCGCCGGCACGGGCAGCATCCACGTGGTGTCGCGCAGCGCCATGCAGGTCAGCGCCGTGGGCACGGCGGCCAGCCAGGCCGTCTACGGCCAGGCCCTGGTGGGCGTGGCCAGCAATGAGCGCGACATCACCCTGCGCAGCACGCAGGGCGAGCTGGTGCTGGGCCAGTCGGTCAGCGCCGGCAAGGCGGTGCTGAGCCTCGAGGCGGCGCAGGGTGTGCGCCAGCTGGGCGGTGCGATCCAGGCCGATGGCCTGCGCGTGCTGGCCGGTGGCGCCATCGATCTGCAGCAGGACCAGAATCGCGTGCGCGTGCTGGCCGCCAGCGGCCAGGGCCCGCTGGCCTACCGCGATGCCGACGGCCTGGAGATCGGCAGCGTGACGGTGAGCCTGGGCCAGCAGGCCGGCCGCAGCGCCGGACTGAACTCGGGCCAGGGCGAGCAGCTGGTGCAAAGCGGCGGCGCCCTGCTGCTGAGCCAGGATGTGCAGGCCGGCGCCGGTCTGGTGAGCCTGGAAGCGGCCGATGGCGGCATCCGCCAGAGCGGCGGCAGCCTGACGGCCGACAAGCTGCGCCTGCTGGCCGGCGGCCAGGGTGATGTGACGCTGCAGCAGGCGGGCAACCGCTTCAGCCAGGTCGCGGCCCGCGTGGCCGGCGGCAGCCTGGCGCTGCAGACTCAAGGCCCGCTGAGCGTCAGCAGCCTGGCGCGCACGCTGGGCGGCAACAGCGCCGAGCGCGGCCTCGACGGGCTGGACACCGCCTCCGGCAACGGTTCGCAGAGCCTGAAGAGCGGCGGTGCGCTGCAGCTCGCCCAGCAGCTCAAGGCCGGCCAGGGCAGCATCGCGCTGGACGTGGCCGACGGCGGCGTGCGCCAGAGCGGCGGCGCGCTCACGGCCGCGGCCCTGCGCATCAAGGCCGGCGGCACGGGTGCCGTCGACCTGCAGCAGGCCGGCAACCAGGTCCAGCGTTTCGGCGCCGAGGTGGCCCATGGCACGCTGGCCTACAACAACGCGGGCGCCCTGACCCTGGAGGCCGTCAGCACCCGCGACCGCGAGCAGCTGCTGCGCGCTGGCGGCGCCATCGAGCTGAGCGACAAGCTGCAGGCCGGCGCGGCCACCGTCAGCCTGGAAGCCAAGGGCGGCATCCAGCAGAGCGGCGGCACGCTGGACGCCGACGCGCTGCGCCTGCTGGCCGCAGGCGATGTGAAGCTGCAGCAACAGGGCAATCGCATCGGCAGCGTGGCCGCGCAGCTCGACGACGGCGCCCTGGCCCTGCACAGCCAGTCCGCGCTCAAGGTGGGCAGCGTGCGACGCGAGCTGGGCGGCGAGGACAAGAACCGCAGCCTGGCCGGCATCAGCACCGGCAATCGCCAGCAAGCGCTGAGCAGCGCCGGCGCCATCGAGCTGGCCGCCGATCTCAAGGGCGGCCAGATCGGTCTGGTCTCGGCCCAGGGCGGCATCCGCCAGACGGCCGGCAGCCTGCAGGCCACGGCCCTGGAGGCGCGCAGCGCCGGCAGCGCCGCCGAGCTGACGCTGCGCCAGGCGGGCAACCGCGTGGAGCGCTTTGCCGCCCAGAGCGCTGGCAACGTGGCGCTGGAGAACCAGGGCAGCCTGGTGATCGGCCAGGTTGGCGCCAGCCGCGGCATCACGGCCGAGGGCAGCGTCTTCGTGCGCAGCAGCGCCGATCTGAGCCTGGAATCAGGCAAGGTCAGCAGTGCCTCCAGCTCGCGCCAGGCCATCATGCTCGCCGCCGGCCAGGCCTTCCGCAACCAGGCTGGCGCGGACGCGGTCGCGGCCCCGTCCGGCCGCTGGCTGATCTATGACGACAACCCCTTCCTGGACCTCTCGCGCCTGGGCGGCCTGAAGCTGGGCTTCCTGCAGACCGGCACCGTCTACGCGGCCTTGCCGCCGGACCAGGTGCAGCAGTCGGGCTCGGGCTACATCACCACCGGCGTGCCGCCGGTGCCCGAGCAGTTTGCCCGTCTGGTCGGTGGCGCAGCCGGGAACGAGAACTCCGGCAATCTGGCCACCCACGCCCAGGGTTCGCGCGTCGCCCGTGCCGGCCTCCAGCCGGCGCTGTGGCAGCGTGAGGACGACGGCGAGGGCAAGACCCAGCGCAACCCCAATGGCCTGAGCCTGGAAGGTGCCGAATGGCGCGTGGACCTGCGTCCCGGCGAGCGCTTCGTCAGCCCGCTGCAGGAACTGCTGGGGGTGCCGGCCGAGGCAGCCGCAGCACCGGAGGGCGAGGCCGCCCGCCTGGCGGATGGCGCGGCCCTGCCCGCCTGGCTGAGCTATGACGCGGCCAGTCGGCAGTTCGCCGGCCTGGTGCCGCCGGATCTGGCCCAGCCCATCCGCGTGCGGGTGATGCTGCGCAGCGCGCCGGGCGCCGCCCCCAAGGCCTTCGAGCTGGACTTCGTGCCGCAGACGCGCTAAGGGCCGCCGGCCCCCTGCCCTCCCGGGCGGGGGCTGGGCCCCAATCAAGCGCGGATCAGGGCCCGGGCGTGGAAGCGGTAGCCGGCGTTGCGCGCCGTGTTGATGGGCAGGGTGAGGCCGCAGGCCTCATCCACCTTGCGGCGCAAGCGCCGCATCTGGGTGTCGAGCCGGCGCTGGTCATAGCTCAGATAGTCCTCGCCCAGGGCCTCGACGATCTGCTGGCGGCTGGCAATCTCGCCGGCCCCGCGCATCAAGGTGTGCAGCACCACCAGGTCCTGCTCGGACAGGCCAATGGGTTCGCAGCCCGGCGGCAGCAGCCGGCGCGGCCGCAGCTCCAGCACCCAGGCCGGCTCCACCGGCAGCACACCGGCGCCGAGCAAACGCCGGGACAGGGCCGCCAGGGTGGCGGCCAGCTCATCCAGGTCCGAGGTCTTGGCCAGGTAGTAATCGGCCCCGATGTCCAGGCCCGCCACGCGCTCACGCGTGCTGCCGCGCGCCGTGAGCACCACGATGCCCAGGCGCTCACCGCGGGCGCGCAACTCCCGTATCAGCGTCAGGCCGTCGCCATCGGGCAGGCCCAGGTCAATCACGGCCAGCGCATGGCGGCTGGGATCGTAGTGATGGCGAAAGCCCTCCAGCGAGGCTTCCGCCTGCACCCGATAGCCGCAACCGGCGAGAAACTCGCTGAGTTCCTCGCGCAGCACCGCCTCATCTTCCAGAAGAATCAGGTCTGACATGGGCGCAAGAGTAGGGCGAGCGGACAAGGGCGAAGCTGAGCAAATCTGAGCGGGCGCGCATTCTAGAGCCCGCCTCGCGACCGCCACGGATAATGCCGCCCGATGAACACGATGGGCCGGAGTGGATGGGGGGGATGGCGGGTCGCACTGCTGCTGGCGCTGCTGCTGGCGCTGCCGGCGCGGGCTCAGCCGATGTTGCAGCTCGACGCTCGGCAGGCCGTTTCGGCGGGCGGCTTCATGTCCATGCTGCGCGACCCACGCGGCGATCTGCTGCCCCAGGAGGCCGCGGCAGCCAGGACCTGGCAGGACTTGAAGGAATCGCTCAGCGCAGCCTACACACCCGACGTGATCTGGCTGCGCCTGCGCCTGCAGACGCCACCGGCGGGGGAACGCTGGCTGCTGCAGCTCAGCCATGCCCTGCTGGACGATGTCCGCCTGTACCAGCGGGACGCCGAGGGATCATGGCAGCTGACCGGGCAGTCGGGCGAGGACATGGGACGTTCAAATTGGGTGGTGGACGCCCGCAACCCCGTGCTGCCCCTGCTGCTGCCGGTAGGCCGCGAGACCGAGCTATTGATACGGCTGCGCAGCAAGAACGCCATGTCCACCTACGTGACGCTTTCCAGTCCCGAGGTCTATGGGGCGGCCGCCCGTCGGGAGTACCTGGTCTACGGCATAGGCTTCGGCTTCGGCCTGCTGCTGCTGCTGTTCCATACCCTGTTCTGGCACATGAGTCGGGAACGCCTGAGCGCCTGGTACCTGATCTATGTGGGCTGTGCCCTCAGCGTGGAGATGCTCACTGCGGGCCTGCCCCAGCAGCTGCTGGACCTGCCCGTGACGCTCTCCGATCCGCTGCTGGGCGTGATCATGAGCATGAGCCTGGTGATAGGCACGCGATTTGCCCTGCTGCAGCTGGATCTGGAGGCGGCCTGGCCGCGCTTCTCCCACAGCCTGCTCTTGCTGACGCTTTGCATCAGCCTGGGCAGTGCCCTGCTGGTGCTCGCGGGCCACAACGGCGGCGGCATGCAGCTGATGCAGCGCAGCGCCATGCTGAACATCCTGCTCTTCATCGGTATCGCCCTGTGCCGGCTGGGCCGTGACCAGGGACAGGCCCGCGCCTTTCTGCTGATCTTCGGCGTCTACTACGCAGCGGTGGTCATCAGCTTTGTGCGCAATATGGGCCTCATCCCCACCTCGGTGTGGAGCAATAACGCGGCGGCGCTGGGGGCCGCCCTGCACATGCTGCTGATGAGCATGCGGCTCAACCGCCGCTACGATCTGCTGCGCCGCGAGAAGGAGCAGGCGCAGCGCCGCGTGGTGGACGTGGTGGCCCGCCAGAACGAGCGCCTGGATCAGGCCGTTCGGGCGCGTACCGCCGAGCTGCGCCAGGAGATCACCCGGCGCGAAGCGCTGGAGCAGGATCTGCGCGCAGCCCTGGAAACCGAGCGACGGGCCAAGCAGTCCCAGCTGGATTTCGTGGCCATGATTTCCCATGAGTTCCGCACGCCCCTGGCCATCATCAACACCACGGCCCAGCAGATTGCCCGCAATCTGGATGCGGCCCGCGAGAAGACCCTGGCACGCTGCGCGAACCTGCGCAACGCAGCCCAGCGTCTGGCTGCCCTGGTGGACGAGTACCTGACCGTGGATCGCATGGACACGGCTCACGCCCCCTTCCAGCCGCGCGATTGCGATCAAGCCATGCTGGCCGAGCTGCTGGACGACCTGGTCGCCGACTGGCCGGACGGTCGGGTGCAGCTGCACGACGCGGCCCTGCCACCGCTGCTGCGCTGCGATCCGGGCCTGCTGCGGGTTGCCCTGCGCAATCTGCTGGCCAATGCCGACCGCCACACGCCCCCCGGCGCCAGCATCGAGCTGCGGCTGCAGCACAACGAACAGACCGGCCTGAGCTTTCATGTGAGCAATCCCGGCAGCGAGATCCCCGCAGATGAGGTGCCTCGGCTCTTCGAGAAATACTTCCGCGGTCGCCAGGCCTTGCAATCACCGGGTGCCGGCCTGGGCCTCTATCTGGTGCGCCAGATCGCGGAGTTGCATGGCGGCCAGGCCAGGCTGGAGAGCACCGGACGCAGTGACGCGGTGAGCTTCCGTCTGGATTTTCCCCTGGCTGCTCCTCTGGCCGCCTGAGCTGCTACATCCCTCCCCCAGCCCCGGGGGCAGCCCCCCCGGAGCTGCGGGTTCCCTCGGCTGCACACCCGCGCCGGTCCTGGCATGCTCCATGAGCATGAGCTGTACCCCCCACACCAAGCGGCGCACCCTGCTGGCCCTGAGCCTGGGGCCCTGGCTGCTGCCTCTCGCACCGGCCCTCGCCCAGGGGCAGGCGCATGCAGCGGGCCTGAGCCTGCTCGAGGCCTACACCGAGGAATGGGCGCCTTACAACTTCAGTGATCGCGACAGCCTGCGCGGCATCGCCACCGACACCCTGCGCGCCGTCTGCCAGGAGGCGAGCCTGGCCTGCCGCATCCAGTCCGTGCCCTGGGCGCGGGCCTACCGCAATGCCCTGAACACACCCAACGCCCTGGTCTATTCCACGGCCCGACTCCCGGAGCGCGAAGCGGACTTTCACTGGATCGGTCCCCTGCTGCCACGGGTGACCTGGGTCTACGGACGCCGCGGCGCGGAGCGCCTGGGCGAGGCTCGCCAGCTGGCCGGCCTGCGCTATGCCGTGGTGCGGGGTGAGGCCGCCTCGCGCGATCTGCTGGCCGCGGGGGTGCCGGCCACCGCGCTGTCGGAGCAGGCCAGCAATGCCTCGGCCCTGCGCATGCTGCTCTCGGGCCTGGCCGATGCGGTGGTGGACACCGAGGTGGGCATGGCCTGGAACCTGAGGCAGTTGCAGGCCGATCCGGCTCTGGTGCAGCCCTTGTGGAAGCTCACGGACCAGGGCGCCTACTACTTCGCGCTGAACCGGCAGTCCGAACCCGGTCTGGCCGAGCGCCTGCAGGCCGCGCTGGAACGCCTGCGCAAGCGCGGCGTGACCGAGGACATACGCCGCAGCTACCTCACCCCCCCTGATCGCCGTCCACATGCCGCTTTTCGCCTCCCGCCTCTTCGAGCCCGAGTTCGTCCAGTCCCTGTGCGAGATCTTCGAGACCCATATCGCCTTCAACCAGGTGCTCGGCCTGCAGATCGACGAGCTGGAGGCCGAGCTGGTGCGGGCCCACATCACGATGCGGCCCGAGCTGATCGGTCACTTCACCCACCAGCGCCTGCATGGCGGCGTGATCAGCGCCACGCTGGACGCCATGGGCGGCCTGGCGGTGATGGCCGCCATCGGGGCGCGTCATATGGCCGAGGCGCCCGCCACCCGCCTGGCACGCTTCGGCAAGCTGGGCACTATCGACCTGCGCATCGACTATCTGCGCCCCGCCACCGGCCCGCGCTTCAGCGCCACCGCCCAGGTGCTGCGTCTGGGCAGCCGCGTGGCCAGCACGCGCATGGAGTTCCTGGACGCCGACGGGCGCCTGCTCTCCACCGGGGCCGGCGCCTACATCGTGTCCTGAACGCCGCGCGCCGGCTCAGCTCTTGGTCGGCGTCGTCTTCTCGAAGCGCAGCAGCTCGCTGGGCATGACCTTGAGCCGCGCCAGGCATTGGCCGGGCGCGTCGGAGAACTTGTTCAGATCACCCATCTCGCAGCGCTCGCCGCCGCCCACCTGCAGGCGGGAGACCTCGGCGCAGGCGATGCCGGCGAACTGCAGGGCGCGCCGGTGCGCATCGCCCGGCCGCACCGGGCCGAAGCCCACCAGCTGGGCGCTGTAAGGCACGTCCTTGCCGGCCTGGCTGCGGTAGACGGTGAGCTCGGGCACCAGGCTGCGGATCTCATAGCCCAGGCTGTTGTTCAGCGCCAGCTCGAAGCGGCAGCCGCCGGGCGCATCCTGGCGGCGCTCCAGCAGCAGCTCGGCCTGGGCGGGCGGCGGCGGCGCCGGGGCGGAGGCCGGTGCTGCCACCGGGGCTGCATCCACATAGCGCCAGCTGCCATCCTCCTTGAGCAGGATGCGCCGACCCTGAGCGTCCTTGAGTTCGAAGTCAGCCGCCTGCAGCGGCAGGGCCAGGGCGGCCACGGCGGCCAGCAGCAGCTGGCCCGGGTTCATGCGCTTCATCGCTCTCATCCTCCTGTCGTGCCGCGGCGGTCGTGATCGCGCGTCTGATAGTAGCGGCGCTTGTGTTCGTACATCAGGGCGTCGGCGCGGTGCACGGCGGCCTCCAGACGCTCGCCCGTGCGCCAGACCGACAGACCCAGCGAGAGGTCCAGGGGATCGCCACCGTGGAACTGGTTGTTGAGCTCCAGCAGTTCCTGGAGCTGGGCCAGCAACTGCTCGCCGCCGCGCTCGTCCAGGCCCGGCATCAGCAGCACGAACTCGTCGCCGCCGATGCGCGAGGCCGTCATCGGCGGCTCCACAGCCTTGGCCAGCACCTCGCCGGCGCGGCGCAGCAGGGCGTCGCCGGCCGCGTGGCCGTAGGCATCGTTGGCGGCCTTGAGGCCGTTCACATCCACCACCAGCACCGCCACCGGCCCCAGGCCGCGACGCTCCAGGCGGTTGAGCTCGTCATTGAAGAAGCTGCGGTTGCGCAGCTTGGTCAGGGCGTCATGCTTGCCCAGGAACTCGAGATAGGCCTCGGCCTTCTTGCGCGCGCTGATATCGGTCAGCGAGACCTGCACCAAAGACCAGTCGTGCTCATGCCCCGGCAGCACCGAGAACTGCAGATGCACATGCAGCAGCTCGCCCTCGGCGCTGTAGTTCACCGTCTCGCGCTGCTGCAGCAGCTGGCCGTTCCAGAGCTCGATCAGCTGCTCGGTGAAGGGGCGGCGCATCTCGTCGCGGAACAGGCGCGGCAGGGCCGCGATCAGGCTGGCCTTGTCGGGCACGCGGAACAGGCGCAGGGTCTGGCGGTTCACGTCCAGCACCCGGATCTCGGCCATGCAGCGCTCGACGAAGTCGGGATGCACATCGGTGAAGGTGCGGAAGTCGCTCACGCCCTGCTCGCGCACCTCGTCCAGCAGACGCTTCACGCCGCTGAAGTCCTCCACCCACAGCGAGACCGGCGAATGCTCGAACAGGCCCTGGGCATAGCGCTCGCTGCTGAGCAGGGCGCGGCGCGCGGCCTCGCGCTCGCTCACATCCTCCAGCGAGAGCAGCACCCGGCCCCAGTCCTGCTCATGGCCGGGCAGCACCCGCACATGCAGCAGCACGTCCAGGCGGCGCCCGTCCAGGGTGTAGTTCACCGTCTGGCTGCGGTACTCCAGCTCGCCGCCCCATAGCCGCACCATGTCCTCGGCGTGGTGGGCCAGCATCTCGTCGCGGAAGATGCGGGGCAGCCCCTCCAGCAGGGCCGCCAGGTCCTGGGCGCCGAACATCTGCAAGGTCTGGCGGTTCACGCTCAGCACCCGCAGCACCTGACTGCACTGCTGCAGCCGCGCCGGATCGGCCGCCAGATGGGCGCGCAGATCGCTCACCCCCTGGGCCCGCCATTGATCGAACAGCCGGCGCAGCCCGCTGAAATCCTCCAGCCACAGCGAGACCGGCGCCAGCTCGAAGAGCTGCGCCCAATCCCCTGTCTGTGTGTCCTCCCCACCGGCCGCCACCGCGGCTCGTCCCACGCCCGACTCCATGTTCACTCCTGATACGGCTGCCTCAAGGCGCGTGCAGTCTCGCACAGGCCGGCGGGCCGGACTCCGGGATAGCCCCCAGGCACGGGCGCGGCAAAAAGCCCGATAAAGCGCATACAGGCAGAACAGAACGATTGGCGGCACGCCATGAATACGCAGACACAAACGCCGCCCCTCTGCCCTGCGCTGGCCCCGGACCAGGCCGAGGCCACGCTGGTGCAGATACGCAACGCGCTGCAGGCGCGTCGTTGGGAACAGGCCCAGCAGCTGGCCGAGGCCGCGCTTGCCGCGGGCCTGGCCGGCCCCGCCCTGGGCGAGGCCCAGCTGCTGCTGGCCCAGGCCCGCTGGTGGCAGGGCCAGCTGGAGCGCGTGCACCGCCCGGCCCTGCGCGCCGCGGTGCTGGCCGGCCCGCCGGCCCAGCGGGTGCTGGCCCTGAACATTGCCGCGCTCACCCTGTCCGAGCTGGGTCTGGCCGACGAGGCCCTGCCCCTGGCCCTGCAGTCCCTGGAGCTGGCGCGCCGGCCCGAGCAGCACGAGCTGCTCTCCCGCACCTTGAGCTGCGCCGCCCATGTCTATGCGCGCCTGGGCGATCTGGAGCATGCGGAACCCCTGCACATGCAGGCCCTGTCCCTGGCGCGCGAGGTCAAGGATCCCGCAGGCCTGCAGCAGGCCTATGGCAATCTGCTGCTGAGCACGGCCATGGCGCATGAGGAGCTGCTGGAGCAGCAGCAGCCCGAGGCCGCCCGCGCCGCCCTGCTGCGCGGCCTGCACTACCTCAGCCATGCCCGCAGCCTGCTCCAGGACGAACGCCTGGGCGAGGAACGCCACAGCACCCTGCGCCTGATGCTGGGCCGGCTGCTGATGTACGGAGGGCGCCTGGACGAGGCCGAGCCGATGCTGCGCCAAGGCATCGCCGAGGTCGAGGCCATGGGCGGCCACTACTATCTGCGCGGCGGGCGCCTCAGCCTGGCCGAGCTGCTGCGCCGCCGCGGCCAGCCCGAGCAAGCCCTGCCCCTGCTGCCCGCGCCCGGTGAGGGCGATGGCGGCTGCCTGCAGGTGGGCGAGCTGCGCTGCCGCCTGGCCTGCCATCGCATGCTGGGCGAGCAGCCCGAGGCCGAGCGCGTGGAGGCCCTGCTGAGCCAGGCCCTGGCACGGCGCGACGCCACCCGCCTGCAGGCACGTCGCCAGCGCTTGGGCCAGGCCTCTCAGTTCGGCGAGCTGGACCCGGGCGCAGGCGGTGGCGCGGCCTCGATGCGGTAGGCGCAGCGCCGCGCGCCGGCCAGCAGATGCTCGCGGCGCTCCACCCGGACTGCGGGTCCCAGGATCTGGCGGAACAGGGCCAGCTCCGAGCGGCAGAAGCCCTGGCAGCTCTGGGCCGCGGCGCAGATGGGGCAATGGTCCTCGATCAGCCACCAGACCCCGGGCTCGGGGCCGGCCTCGGCCCGCGCCAGATAGCCCTCCTCCGCGCGCAGCGCGGCCAGGGCCTGCACCCGCGCGTCCAGCCCGTCCAGGCCCGCCAGGCGCTGGGCATAAAGGGCGGCCTGCTCCCGCTCGCGGGCGCTGATCAGGCGCTCCAGCCCGGCCTCGCCCATGAGCTGGCCCATCTGCCGGATCAGCTGCACCGCCAGCTCGCCGTGGCGATCCGGGAAGCGGCCATGGCCGGCCGCGCTCAGCGCCCACAGCCGCGCGGGCCGGCCCACGCCCTGGCGCTGCTCGCTGAAGTCCACCAGGCCCTGGGCCTGCAAGGCCTGCAGCTGCTTGTGCGCGCCCATGGTGCTGAGCCCGCAGGCCTGGGCCAGGGTAGCGGCCGACTGCGGGCCCCGGCTTTTCAGCGCGTAGAGCAGAGCCTCACCGCGGTTGGCCGTGCTCATGTGCGCAGCTCCCGCGCCAGGCGCAGCAGGCTGAACGCCGCCCAGCAGGCGGCCAGCCCACCCAGGGCCATGACCCAGCGCGTCTGCAGCAGGGCCAGCGCCCCACCGGCCAGGGCCACCATCACATTGGCCAGGCAGAACACCGTGGACCACAGCCCCATCACCCGGCCCTGGCCGTGCGCGGCAAAGCGCTCCGAGAGCCAGGCCGGCAGCAGCGCGTTGTAGAGCGCCAGCGGCGCCCCCAGGGCCACCACCACGGCCGCGCCGGCCCAGCCCGGCACGGCGGCCAGCAGCAGCAGGCCCAGGGCCGCCAGCAGGGCCAGCAGCGCGGCCCGGCGCAGCGGCCGCGCCGCCCGCGGCAGGCGCGAGACCCAGACGCTGGCCAGCACCATGCTCGTGCACTGCGCGGCCGTGACCCAGGCAATGCCCCGCCCATCCAGGCCCAGGTTCTCCAGCAGCCACAGCGGTGCGAACTCATACAGCGCATGCACGCCCGTGGTGTAGGCCAGCTGCAGCCAGAACAGGCGGCGCAGCAGCGGGTCCTGGCGCAGCAGGCCCAGGGTCTGCTGCTCGCGCACCGCCTGCCAGAAGCCGCCGCCGGCCTGGGCCAGACCGGCCTGGGCCGGCAAGGCCCAGAGCAGCACGGCCAGGCAGGGCAGCAAGGCCAGGGCCGCCAGGGCAAAGGGCAAGGCCTCGCCCCCCTGCCAGGCCAGGCCGCCCAGCAGCGGGCCCAGCAGCCAGCCGCCGTAGAGGCAGGCATTCAGCCAGGCAAAGGCCCGGCTGCGGTCGATCTGCGCGTGGTGATCGGCCAGCAGGGCGCGGCTGATGGCCACGCTGCCCTCGGCCAGGCCCGTGGCCAGGCGGGTCAGCACAAAAAGCGGGTAGTCGCGCAGCACCAGGCCCCCCGCGCTGGCGAGCTGGCAAACCAGGGTGGCCAGCAGGCACAGCAGCAGCAGGCGGCGGCGCCCGTAGCGATCCGACAGCGGCCCCAGCACCAGGCTGCCCAGCAGGATGCCCAGGGGATTGGCCGCCAGCGCCAGGCCCATCAGCAGCTTGGGCGGCAGGCCCAGCCAGTGGGTGAAGGCATCGGCCGGGCCCTGCACGAAGATGGGCGCCAGGATGGGGTAAGGCATGGCCACCCCGGCCGTGTTCATCAGCGCGATGGCGCACAGGGCAAAGAGCAGCCACTGCGGCCGGCGCAGCGGCGCCACCGCAGCGCTTGCGGGCGTCAGCACGGCACTCATGTGGACAAGGCGCGGCAGGCGCGGGCGATGGCGGGTCGGAACTGCATGCACGGCATCTTGCCGCGGGCCCCTCAATAAATAAACAAATTGTTTATAAACCATGCCGATAGCGGGCCCATGGCTTGCGGCAGGGCGTGCGGGCCTGACTGACAATAGCGCCATGCCTTTTCGCCCCCTTCCCCTGCCCGATGCGAATCTGCCCGGCCGGCTCTGGCTGCAATCCATGCCCGGCCGCCTGGAGAGCTGGGGCGCTTTTCTGGACGAGGCGCGGCTGCGCCAGCTGCATCTGGTGGTCTGCCTGAACCCCCTGGAAGAGGTGGCCCAGCTCTCGCCCGGCTACCACAAGGCCATCACCGAGGGCCGCCTGCCTTTCCGCTGGCTGCACCTGCCCATGCGCGACTTCGGCCTGGGCAGCGACCCGCTGGCCTTCCGCACCGGGGTGGAGCAGATCGCCCAGGGCCTGCGCCTGGGCGAGAGCGTGCTGCTGCACTGCGCCGCCGGCATCGGCCGCACCGGCACGGTGGCCGCCTGCGTGCTCAAGAGCCTGGGCCAGGCCAGCGAGCCCGCCCTGCGTCAGGTGCGCGCCGCCGGGTCCAATCCCCAGTCCGCCCTGCAGTCGGGCTGGATCGACCAGTTCTGATGCAGCTGCTGCATGTGGACGCCGGGCTGGCCGTGGTCAACAAGCCCAGCGGCCTGCTCTCCGTGCCCGGCCGCCAGGAAAGCGACTGCGCCTGGGCCCGGCTGCGCGAGCAGCTGCCCGACGCCCTGGTCGTGCACCGCCTGGACATGGCCACCTCGGGCCTGCTGCTCTTTGCCCGCGGCCCCGAGATGCAGCGCGCCCTGAGCCTGGACTTTGCCGAGCGACGGGTGGAGAAGCGCTATGTGGCCCGCGTCCAGGGCCGGCTGGAGGGCCCCACGGACGACTGGGCCGAGATCGATCTGCCCCTGATCGCCGACTGGCCCAACCGCCCGCGCCAGAAGGTGGATCTGGCCCTGGGCAAGCCCTCGCGCACCCGCTGGCGGGTGCTGGCCCATGAGGATGACAATCAGGGCGAGAGCACTCGGCTGGAGCTGGAGCCGGTGACCGGCCGCTCCCACCAGCTGCGCGTGCATCTGCAGGCCCTGGGCCACCCCATCCTGGGCGACAGCCTCTATGGCGGTGCGCCCGCGCCGCGCCTGATGCTGCATGCCTGCGCCCTGGCCCTGCCCGCACGCGGCCTGGCCCTGCACTGCCCCGCCGACTTCTGATACGCCAAAGCCATGAGCGCCCTGCACAGCCCCGCCGCCGAACGCAATCGCCAACCCATTCTGGACACCCTGCAAGCCTGGCTGCCCGCGCAAGGCCTGGCCCTGGAGATTGCCAGCGGCAGCGGCCAGCATGTGAGCCTGTTCGCAGCGGCCCTGCCCGGCTGGCACTGGCTGGCCTCGGACCCCAGTGCCGAGGCACGCGCCTCGATTGCCGTGCTCTGGCCCGAGGGCCCGCCCGCCCTGGCCCTGGACGTGCATACGGCCGACTGGGGCCTGCCCGCCTCGCACCGGCGCCTGGACCTGATCTTCTGCGCCAATATGCTGCATGCCTCTCCAGCCAGCACCCTCTCGGCCCTGCTGGACGGCGCCGCCCGCCATCTGGCGCCCGGCGGCCTGCTGGCCCTCTACGGGCCCTTCATCGAGGCCGATCGGCCCACGGCCCCCAGCAATCTGGCCTTTGACGCCGATCTGCGCGCACGCGACCCGCGCTGGGGCCTGCGCCGGCTGGAGGCACTGAGCGAAGCCGCCGCCGCACGCGGCCTGACCCTGGCGCGGCGCCAGGACATGCCCGCCAACAATCTGCTGCTGGGCTTTGCCCGCCCGGCCTGACACCGCTTACGAGCCCACCATGAACACACCGAACAAGCTCTTCATCATCACCGGCGCCTCGCGCGGCATGGGCGAGGCCATCGCCCGCCAGCTGCTGGCCCCGCAGCACCTGGTGCTGGGCCTGGCCCGCGGCGAAAGCCCGGCCCTGGCCCAGGCGGCCACGCCGGGGGGCCTGGCGCAATGGCGCTGCGATCTGGCCGAGCCCCTGCCCGTGGCCGAGCGCCTGCAGGCCTGGCTGGCAGCGCAGGATCCGGCTCAGTTCGATGAGGTCGCCCTGATCAACAACGCCGGCGTGGTGACCGAGCCCGGCCCGGTGGACGGCGTGCCCCTGGCCGAGCTCTCCCGCGCCCTGCGCGTGGGCCTGGAAGCCACCCTGCTGCTGTCCAGCGCCTTCCTGGCCGCCACCCAGGGCTGGGCGGCCACGCGCAAGATCCTGAACATTTCCTCGGGCCTGGGCCGGCGCGCCATGGCCGGCAGCGCCCCCTACTGCGCGGCCAAGGCCGGCATGGACAATCTCTCGCGGGCCATGGCCCTGGACGAGGCCCAGCGCGCGAACGGCGCGCGCATCGTCTCGCTGGCGCCCGGCATCATCGACACCGAGATGCAGCTGCAGCTGCGCAGCGGCGACCCGGCCCGCTTCCCCGAGCAGGCCCGCTTTGCCGGCTTCAAGCGCGACGGCCAGCTGGACAGCCCCGAGCAGGCCGCCGCCAAGGTGCTGCGCTACCTAGCCCGCCCCGACTTCGGCAGCACCGTGCTGGCCGATGTGCGCGAGGCCTGAAACGCCAGCCGCACACCCGCTCTTGAAATGCCGCGCCGCGCCCCCATCTGCTCCGGCACTGCCGGAAGCGATCTGCCGCCGACAGCCCAGAACCCCCACCGCCACGCCACGAGGAGAGACGGCCCGATGATGAAGACGACAAACAAGTTCACCCTGAGCGCCCTGGCGCTCCTCGTGAGCCTGGGCCTGATGACGGCCACCGAGGTCGAGGCCAAACGCCTGAGCGGCGGCGGCATGAAGCGTAGCGTGCCGGCCCAGCCGGCGCCCACCCAGCCGGGCAAGCCGGCCGCGCCGCAACAGAACAACGCCCCGGCCCAGCAGCAGAATGCCGCGCCCCAGCAGCAGCCCGGCCAGCAGGCCGCCGCTCCGGTGGCCGGTGGTGCCGCCGCCGCGGCCGCCGCGCCTAAGCGCAGCTGGCTGGGCCCGGTGGCCGGTCTGGCCGCCGGCCTGGGCCTGGCCGCCCTGGCCAGCCACTTCGGCTTTGGCGAGGCCCTGGCCAATATCATGACCATGGTCCTGCTGGGCCTGGTGTTGATGCTGGTGATCGGCTTTGTAATGCGCCGCTTCGCGGCCAAGAAGGCGGCCTCGCAAGGCCTGCAGTTCGCCGGTGCCGGCGCGCCCTTCCCCGGCCAGAACCCGCCCCCGGTGCAGCAGCCGGCCTGGCAGCCCCAGGCCACCGGCAGCGCCGCCCCGGCCGCCCCGCTGAGCGCCGCGGCGCCCGCTGCACCGGCCACACCGGCCGTGCCGGCCGGCTTCGATGCCGCCGGCTTCGAGCAGATCGCCAAGCAGGTCTTCATCCGCATGCAGGCGGCCAATGACGCGGGCGACCAGAACGATCTGCGCCGCTTCACCACGCCGCAGATGTACGCCTCCATCCAGAGCGAGCTGCTGGCGCGCAAGGGCGCGACCCAGCGCACCGATGTGTTGCAGTTGGACGCCCAGGTGCTGGAGAGCGTGGAAGAGCATGGCGAGCAGATCGTCAGCGTGCGCTTCTGGGGCCTGATCCGCGAGCAGAGCGAGTCCGCCGCCGAGAACTTCGACGAGGTCTGGCACCTGGTGCGCCCGCTGGACGGCAGCCGTGAATGGGCGATTGCCGGCATCCAGGCCATGGCCTGAACGTAAAAACCCTGAGGGATGACGAAAGTCATCCTCCCCCGCTCGGGCCAGAATGCGGCACACCGCCCTTTCTGGCCCGAATCATGTCCAAGACACCTGAACGCTCGCTGCTGGCCCTGAAGGCCAAGCTCAGCGCCCTGCTCGGCGCCCTGCTCCTGGCCGCCTGCGCCCAGGCGCCGCAACAGCCCGCCGCCGCCGCCGCGCCTGAGGCCGTGCTGGCGCCCAATGCCAATCTGCTGGTGCAGGGCATTCCCCCGATTCCGCAAAGCCTGGTGCGCCAGGTGGAGCGCTACACCGACTTCCGCGGCCACAGCTTCGTGGACTGGCATCCGCTGCGCCGCGAGATGCTGGTCTCGCACCGCAAGGCCGGCTCCAGCACGGCCCAGCTCTTCCGCGTGGACGCCCCCCTGGCCGAGCCCGTGCCCCTGACCGAGGGCGCCGACCCGGTGACCCAGGCCAGCTACGAGCCGCGCGAGGGTCGCTACATCGTGTTCGAGCGCAGCGCCGGCGGTTCCGAGGTGGCCCAGCTCTACCGCCTGGACGCGCCCGGCCGCGAACCCGTGCTGCTGAGCAACCCCGACGAACGCAACGATATGGTGGGCTGGCTGCACGACGGCAGCCGCTTGCTCTACACCGCCGTGCCCCTGGACCGCACCGCCCAGGGCGGCAGCCGCGCCCAGATCAGCACCGCGCTGTGGTCGGTGGACCCGGCCCGACCCGAGAGCCGCCGCAAGCTCGCCGAGCTGCCCGGCCCCGGCTGGTTTGCCGGCAAGCCCTCCTGGGACGACAAGCAGCTGGCCCTGGTGCGCTATATCTCGGCCAATGAGTCTCAGGTCTGGCTGCTGGATCTGGCCAGCGGCGCCACCCGCCAGCTGCTGCCCGCCGCGAACGAGCCGGGCCTGAAGGCCGTGCACTTTGCCGGCGCCTTCAGCCGCGATAACCGCTCGCTCTACCTGATCAGCGACCGCTTCGGCGAGTTTCGTGAGCTGATGCGCTACGAGCTGGCCAGCGGCCGCCTCGAACGCATCACCCACCATATTCCCTGGGATGTGAGCGGCGTGAACGCCACCGAGGATGGCCGCCAGCTGGCCCTGCAGATCAATGTGGACGGCCGCGACGAGCTGCGCCTCTTCGATGGCCAGAGCCTCAAGGAACTGCCCGCACCGCGCATTCCCGAGGGGGCCGTGGGCAGCACCGCTTACCACCGCAGCCTGGGCGAGCTGGTCTTCAGCCTCAGCAATGCCCAGGGCCCCAGCCAGCTCTACACCCTGGACAGCCAGGGTCGCACCCAGGCCTGGACCCGGCCCTATGCCCCGCCCGGCGTGGACACGCGCCAGTTCGCCGGCCAGCAGATCGTGCGCTGGAAGAGCTTTGACGGCCTGGGCATCTCGGGCCTGCTCAGCCGCCCCGATGCCAAGCGCTTCCCCGGCAAGCGCCCGGTGATCATCGCCATCCACGGTGGGCCCGAGGGCCAGGCCACGGTGGGCTTTCTGGGCCGCAACCAGTACTACGTCAACGAGCTGGGCATCGCCTTTCTGCAGCCCAATGTGCGGGGCTCGGAGGGCTATGGCAAGAGCTTCCTGGCCCTGGACAACGGCTACAAGCGCGAGGACTCGGTCAAGGACATCGGCGCCCTGCTGGACTGGATCGCCACCCAGCCCGATCTGGACGCCTCGCGCGTGCTGGTCATGGGCGGCAGCTACGGCGGCTACATGACCCTGGCCGTGTCCACCCACTATGCGGACCGCATTGCCGGCGCCATCGACATCGTGGGCATCTCCCACTTCGTCACCTTCCTGCAGAACACCGAGAGCTACCGCCGCGACCTGCGCCGTGTGGAATATGGCGACGAGCGCGACCCGGCCATGCGCGAGTTCCTGGACAAGATCTCGCCCCTGAGCAATGCGCACAAGATCAGCAAGCCGCTCTTTGTGGTGCAGGGCAAGAACGATCCGCGCGTGCCCTATACCGAGGCCGAGCAGATCGTGGACAAGGTGCGCGCCAAGGGCGGCACGGTCTGGTATCTGCGCGCCGAGAACGAGGGCCACGGCTTCGCCCGCAAGGAGAACGCCGACTACCAGTTCTACGCCAGCATCCTCTTCATGCAGCAGACCCTGCTGAAATGAGGCGGCGCCAGCTTCTTCTGGCCAGCGGCCTGGCCCTGCCCGTCTTGCACGCGGCGGCCCAGCCGCGGGGCGATGCGGCCCTGGCCGAGCGCCTGGGCGCGCTGGAAGTCGAGAGCGGCGGCGAGTTGGGCGTCTGCGCCCTGGACAGCGCCAGCGGCCGGCGCCTGGGCCACCGCCTGGACCAGCGCTTCGCGATGTGCTCCACCTTCAAGGCCCTGCTGGCCGGCCATGTGCTGGCCCGGGTGGAGGCCGGCGCCCTGCGCCTGGATCAGGCCGTGAAGATCGCCCGCAGCGATCTGGTGCCCTATGCCCCGGCCGTGGAGGCGCAGCTGGCGCGTGGCCAGATGACGGTGGCCGAACTCTGCGCCGCCAGCGTGGAGCTCAGCGACAACGCCGCGGCCAATCTGCTGCTGGATCTCAGCGAGGGCCCGGCCGGCCTGACGGCCTGGCTGCGCAGTCTCGGCGACACGATCACGCGCCTGGACCGGCGGGAGCCCGAGCTCAACAGCAATATCCCTGGCGACCCGCGCGACAGCAGCACGCCCGCCGCCATGGCCGCCACCCTGCAGCGCCTGCTGCTGGGCGAGACGGCGCTCCGGCAAGCCGCCTCGCGTGCCCAGCTGCTGGACTGGATGCAGCGCTCCCCCACCGGCCTGCAGCGCCTGCGCGCCGGCCTGCCCGCGGGCTGGACGGCCGGGGACAAGACCGGCACCGGCACCCGCGGTGCGGCCAACGATGTGGCCCTGATCCAGCCGCCCGGCCGCGCGCCCTGGCTGGTGGCCGTCTATATGAGCGGCTCCACCCAGCCCCTGAGCACGCTCAACCGGGTTCATGAGCAGGTGATGCGGGCCCTGGTGCCGGTCATGCTGGGCTGAGGAAGCCCGGGGCACCACCGTCCTCGGTCCGGGCCCGCCCCAGCCGGTCCACGCGAGACGCGGCCCGTCCTTCGCCCGGCGTCGGACCGTGCGCAGGCACGGTCCTCGGTCCGGGCTCGCCCCAGCCGGGCCGCGCGGGACGCGGCCCGTCCTTCGCCCGGCGTCGGACCGTGCGCAGGCACGGTCCTCGGTCCGGGCTCAGCCCACCAGGTTGGCGAGGGTCAGCAGGGCCAGCAGCAGCATCCACAGCACCACGGAGCGCCACACCAGGCCCACCACGCTCTGCAGATGGCCCAGCATGGGCGCCTGGCCGGGCGTGGAGCCCTGGGCGCTGGTGGCCTCGACATCGCCGCCGGCCTCGAAGGTCTTGCTGCGGTCCGGGGTCACGCCCGGCGCGGCCGAGCCCCCCAGCTGCACGCCCAGGGCGCCCGCCGCCGCAGCCAGGATGATGCCCTCATTGGCATGCAGCCACAGGCGCGCGTCGCGGCGCCAGCCGTTCACCGCCTCCTCGAAATTGCCCACGATGGCAAAGCCGGTGGCGGTCAGGCGGGAGGGCAGATAGTCGATCCAGCCGAAGCTCTGGCGCGAGAGCAGCATCAGGCGCTCATTGGTGGGCGCGTCCAGGGTGCGGCTCTTGAAGGCCCAGTAGCGGCTGGCGAACTCGGCCATGCGGTAGAGCACCGCGCCGGCCGGACCCAGGCCCAGGGTGGAGAGCAGCACGAACCAGAAGAACACGCCAAACACATGGCGGTGCGCGGCCAGCAGGGAATGCTCGATCACATGCCGCAGCAGCTCGGTGCGCGGCAGCTCGCTGGCGTCCAGATGCCGCCACTCGGCCAGCAGGCGGCGCGCCTCCAGCTCGTCACCCCGCTCCAGCGCGTCGCGGATGTCGGTGAAGTAGTGGCTGAACTGCCGGAAGCCCAGGGTGAGATACAGCAGCAGCACATCGAAGGCCAGGGCCAGCAGCACGCTGAACTGGCGCAGCGCGATGTAGACGGCCGCGGTCAGCAGGGCCGGACCGATGGCGGTGATGGCCCAGACCACACCGGCATGGTGCTCGCGGCCGGCATCGAAGTTGCGCCCGGTCCAGCGGACCCAGGAGATCACGCCGTCGTGGATGCGATTGCCATGAGGCAGAGGCTTGAGTTGCTCGCAGATCAGCGCGAACAAGACCGCAAAGAAGTTCATGGGCCGGGATGATAGCCGCGGCTCGCGCGCTTGCCGGCCTCGACGGGCCGACTCGGGCGATCAGGCACTCAGGAAGCGGTAGAGATTGCGCAGCATCGCGGCCGTGGCGCCCCAGATGAAGTACTCGCGCAACACGCCGGCCGCATCGCGCTGCTGCCAGGGCATGGACAGGAACTGGCGCTCGCCCGCCTCCCAGTGGAAGGTGTGGCGCTGGTGGTGGGCCGGATTCATCAGGAAGTCCAGCGGCACCTCGAAGGCCTCGTCCACCTCGCCGGCATCGAGCGTGAGCGTGAAGCCCGGCTGCACCAGGGCCACCACGGGCGTGACCTCGAAGGCGGTGACCGTGGTGTAGATGGGCAGCTGACCGATGACCTCGATCTGCTCGCGCGCCAGGCCGATCTCCTCGGCCGTCTCGCGCAGCGCGGTCTCCACCACGCCGCCGTCCTCGGGCTCAACGCGGCCGCCGGGAAAGCTGATCTGGCCGGCATGCGAGCGCAGGTGTGCGGTGCGACGGGTCAGCAGCAGGCGCAGGCCGCTCGCGTGCATCACCAGGGGCACCAGCACCGCGGCCGAGGCGGGTTCGCGCTGGGCAAAGCGCCCGCCATCGCCCGCAATCTCGGGCTGCCAGGCCGGCGGCGCCGCAAAGCGCTGGCGCAGAGCCGCCGGGCTCAGGGCCGCTGAGGGCACGGCAGGGAGATGGGTGTCGACGCCCGTCACGGGCACGGCTTGCGGATTCAGGATCGGCGGGCGGGACATGGACAGCAAGCTTAAGGCGGAAAACAAAAAACCGCCCCGAGGGGCGGTTTTCTGCGAAGGGAAAGCGGCAAAATTAAGCCAGCTTTTCCTTGATGCGAGCCGACTTGCCCGAACGCTGGCGCAGGTAGTACAGCTTGGCACGGCGCACATCACCGCGGCGCTTCACTTCGATCGAAGCGATCAGCGGGCTGTACAGCTGGAAGGTACGCTCAACGCCTTCGCCGCTCGAGATCTTGCGGACGATGAAGCTGCTGTTCAGGCCGCGGTTGCGCTTGGCAATCACGACGCCTTCGTAGGCCTGCACGCGCTTGCGGGTGCCTTCAACAACGTTCACGCTGACGATCACGGTGTCGCCAGGGGCGAAGGCCGGGATGGTCTTGTTCAGGCGAGCGATTTCTTCTTGCTCGAGGGTCTGGATCAGATTCATGGGGTTTGCACTCCAGGCGATCATGCCGGCGCGGAATTTAAGCCAGGTTGAGGTGGGCAAATCGCCGGGCACGAGGCCCTACATCTGCACACCGGTACTGACCTTGTCGCACGCTTGAAACTAAAGCGCGCAGCCCGGTAGAGGATCGAAAAGCCCAGGATTATAGCGGGCTGTCGGGCTTCGTCAAAGTGGCCAGGAATTTTTCATCCGCCCGACTCAGTCGGCCGGCCTGGCGGGCGGCCTCGATCAGCTCGGGACGGCGCGCCCAGGTCAGGGCCAGGGAGCGCTCGCGGCGCCAGCGCGCAATCTGGGCATGGTGGCCCGAAAGCAGCACCGGCGGCACTGGCAGGGCCTCGCCCTCGGGGGTGTGCAGCAGCTCGGGGCGGCTGTAGTGCGGGCAGTCCAGCAGACCGTCCGAGAAGCTGTCCTGCTGGTGCGAGGCAGCGTCATTGAGCACCCCGGGCTGCAGGCGCGCGATGGCATCCAGCAGGGTCAGGGCCGGCAGCTCGCCACCGGAGAGCACGAAATCACCCAGGCTCAGCTCCAGCGTGACGTGGCGGTCCAGAAAGCGCTGGTCGATGCCTTCGTAGCGGCCGCACAGCAGCACGGCGCCGGGGCCGGCCGCCAGCTCCTGCACCAGGGCCTGGTCGATGCGGCGGCCCGTGGGGCTGAAATGGATGATGGCGGGCGCAGCCTCCCCGCTCTCGGTCAGGCGCTGAGCTTTGACCGCAGCAAGGGCGCGCTCCAGGGGCTCGACCAGCATCACCATGCCGGGGCCGCCCCCATAGGGGCGGTCATCGACACGGCGGTAATTGTCTTCCGCGTAGTCACGCAGCTGCCACAGGCGCACATCGACCTGGCGGCTCTCGAAGGCGCGGCGGGTCACGCCCACGCTGAGATGCGGCCCGAAGAGTTCGGGAAAGAGCGTGATCAGGTCGAAGCGCATCGCGACGGCAGGCCGGCGGCCGCGGTCAGCGGCGCTGGGCTTCAGTAGTCCAGGCCCCAGTCGACGGTGATGCGCCGCTCGGGCAGGCTCACCTCATCGACAAAGGCGGAGACAAAGGGCACGAGACGTTCCTGGTCGGGCTTGACCGGCTGGGGCAGGCCCGGCGGCGCGATGCGCAGCACGCTGTGGGGGCCGGTATCCAGCAGACCCACGACTTCGCCCAGCAGCTCGCCCTGACGGTTGTGCACGGCCAGGCCGATCAGATCGACCCAGTAGTACTCATTCGGGTCGGCCTTGGGGAAGGCGGAGCGCGAAATGAAGATGCGGGCGCCGCGCAGGGCTTCAGCCGCATTGCGGTCCGCGACGTCTTCGGCCTGGGCCACGATGCCCTCGCCGTGTTCGCGCACCGACAGAATCTTGAGCACCGGCGGCAAGGGTTTTGCCACCGGTTTGCCCTCGGGCGGCTGAATGAACCAGCGCCGCGAGGAAAACAGGGCCTGGGCATCGGTGGAATAGGACTGGATCTTGACCCAGCCCTTGATGCCCCAGGCGTCAAGCACGCGCCCGACTTCCACCGCATCCTCCGGCCAGGCCAGGGGATCGCGTTCGTTGGCGGGAGCGGCTTGCATCAGCACCTTGACTTAGGCGGTGGCCTTCTTGGCCTGCTCGACCAGGCGAGCAGCGGTGGGCGACAGCTGGGCGCCGACACCGGTCCAGTAGCTGACGCGATCCAGGGCCACGCGCAGGCCTTCGGCGGCGCCGGAAGCCATGGGGTTGTAGAAGCCCACGCGCTCGATGAAGCGGCCGTCACGGCGCTGCTGGCTGTTGGCCACGACGATGTTGTAGAAGGGGCGCTTCTTGGAGCCGCCGCGTGCGAGTCGAATCACGACCATGATGAATCCTTTGATGATCTCTAAAGCGTTCCACCGCACCAGGAGACACTCAGGGCGAGCAGATCGAACGACCCGAAACCCCGCGGACGGGAACTTCAGGCAGGGATTGGCACTGTAGATACGCCCCTCGCGCACAAACTTCGCTCCGCCCGACGGTCCAGCCGGGATTGAAAGCACAATCCCGCTTGGCCGATGGCGGTGCGCCGCATGCATGCGAGCGACCAGCACCAAAACCCGACATTATAAACTCAGACAACCTTAACGCCAGAGTCTTTATGACGACCCCTGCTCTGCTGATACGGCCCAGCACCGAGGCCGACCTGCCTGCCATCCAGTCCATCTATGCGCATGCGGTGCTGCACGGCACGGGCACCTTCGAGACCGAGGTGCCCGACCAGCAGGAAATGGCGCGCCGCCGCCAGGAGGTGCTGGGGCGCCAGCTGCCCTGGCTGGTGGCCCAGCGCGGCGAGCAGGTGCTGGGCTATGCCTATGCCAATTATTTCCGCCCGCGCCTGGCCTACCGCTTCTGCGTGGAGGACTCCATCTATCTGCACCCCGAGGCCCAGGGCCAGGGCGTGGGCCGCCTGCTGCTGGCCGAGTTGGTCAGCCGCTGCGAGGCCGCCGGCGCACGCCAGATGCTGGCGGTGATCGGCGACGCCGAGAACAAGGGTTCCATCGGTGTGCACGGCGCCCTGGGCTTCGAGCACAGCGGCGTGCTCAAGAGCGCGGGCTGGAAGTTCGGCCGCTGGCTGGATGTGGTGCTGATGCAGCGCCAGCTGGGCCAGGGCGATCAAAGTCATCCCGAGTGAGCGGCGGCATCCCCATGGCGGCCTATAAATCCAAGACCCTGGCCACCTGGCTGGCCCTGCTGCTGGGCGGCTTCGGCCTGCACCGTTTCTATCTGCATGGCCTGGCCGACCGCTGGGGCTGGCTCTTCCCCGCCCCCACCCTGCTGGGCCTCTACGGCCTGCAGCGCATGGAACAGCTGGGCCAGGATGACCGCCTGAGCTGGCTGCTGATGCCCCTGCTGGGCCTGAGCCTGGCGGTGGCCATGCTCAGCGCCATCGTCTACGGCCTCACGCCTGACGAGAAATGGCAGGCCCGCCACAACCCGGACCAGCCCCTGCGCACGAGCGGCTGGGCCGCGGTGATCGCCGTGATCCTGAGCCTGCTGATCGGCGGCGCCGTGCTGATGACCACCATCGCCTTCAGTGCCCAGCGCTATTTCGAGACCCAGGCCGAGGCAGCGCGCGAGATCAGCCAGTAGCCCCCCTCCCCCCGCCAAGAACAAGGCCCATGAGCCGCGAAGCTCATGGGCCTTTCATTTTCTCGCGGGGGCGCCGCCCCGACTCAGAACAGCGTGAAGCTCAGCCAGTAGCAGATGCCGGCCATGAAGGCCGAGGCCGGGATGGTGAAGATCCAGGCCCAGACGATATTGCCGGCCACGCCCCAGCGCACGGCCGAGGCGCGCTGCACCGAGCCCACGCCGACGATGGCGCCGGTGATGGTGTGGGTGGTGGAGACCGGGATGCCCAGGGCCGTGGCCAGGAACAGGGTCAGGGCCCCGCCGGTCTCGGCGCAGAAGCCGCCCACGGGCTTGAGCTTGGTGATCTTCTGGCCCATGGTGCGCACGATGCGCCAGCCGCCGAACATGGTGCCCAGGCCGATGGCGATATAGCAGGCGTAGATCACCCAGCTGGGCGGCGAGTCATCGGTGGCGGCCATATAGCCCGAGGCCACCAGCAGCATCCAGATGATGCCTATGGTCTTTTGCGCGTCATTGCCACCGTGGCCCAGGCTGTAGAGGCCGGCCGACACCAGCTGCAAGCGGCGGAACCAGTTGTCCACCCTGAGCGGTGAGGAACGCCGGAACAGCCAGGCCACGATCACCATCAGCAGCGAGCCCAGCAGGAAACCCAGCAGGGGCGAGACGAAGATGAAGGCCACGGTCTTGAGGATGCCGCCGGCGATCAGCTTGGAGGCACCGGCCTTGGCAATCACCGCGCCCACGATGCCGCCGATCAGGGCGTGCGAGCTGGACGAGGGGATGCCGTACCACCAGGTGATGATGTTCCAGGCGATGGCGCCGATCAGGGCGCCGAAGACCACGTGGTGGTCCACGATGCCCGGCTCGACGATGCCCTTGCCGATGGTGCCCGCCACCTTGAGGTGGAAGAAGCCGATGGCCACCACATTGAAGAAGGCGGCAAACAGCACCGCCTGCTGCGGCTTGAGCACGCCGGTGGAGACCACCGTGGCGATGGAGTTGGCCGCGTCGTGGAAGCCGTTCATGAAGTCGAACAGCACTGCCAGCACGACCAGCATGGCCACGACCCAGAACGCGATCTGTACCGATTCCATGGTGGGAGCGGTCCGATCAGGAGTTCTCGAGGACGATGCCCTCGATCAGATTGGCCACGTCCTCGCAGCGATCGGAGATGGACTCCAGCTGCTCGTAGATGGCCTTGAGCTTGATCAGCTCGCGCACGTCTTCCTGCTCGCGGAAGAGCTTGGACATGGCGGAGCGCATCACGCGGTCGGCGTCCGACTCCAGCTTGTCGATCTCCTCGCAGGTCTTGATCGCGGCCTCGGCCGTCTGCGGCTGGCTCAGCTTGGGCAGCAGGGACACGGCGTGCTGCACGCGCTCGCAGCACTTGGCCGAGAGCTCGCCCAGACGCAGCACTTCCTCGGGAATGCTGCGCACATCGTAGAGCGACATGGTCTCGCTGCTGTCCTGCAGCAGGTCCAGGATGTCGTCCATGGCGTTGATCAGGCCGTGGATCTGCTCGCGGTCGATGGGGGTGATGAAGGTGCGGTGCAGCAGGCGGTTCACCTCGGCGGTGATGCGGTCGGCGGCATGCTCGGCCTTGTCCACCTCGGCGGCGTATTTCTCGCGCTGATCCAGGTCGTTGTAGTTCTGGACCATCAGCATGAAGGCGCGGGCGCCCTCGACGATCTGATTGCCATGCTCATTGAAGAGCTCAAAAAAATTGCCCTCGCGGGGCAGCAGCTTGCCGAACAGCATGTGAGGATTCTCCTGGTGCGCGCGGGACTGGCCCGGGCAGGCGGGCACGACGCATCAGCGCTTTTGTCTTGGATTCTTCATCACCGCGTCATGCGGCGAAGGCAGGAGTGTAGCCGCACAGCGCACCAAGGCACCGCCCCAGGCCGGTACGGCGCGGTTTCAGGCGCTGCGGAAGATGAAATAGACCGCCCCCATCAGGCACAGCCCCGCCCAGATGAAATCGGTCTTGAAGGGCTGGCCCATATAGAGCATGGAGAAGGGCACGAAGACGGCCAGCGTGATCACCTCCTGGGTGATCTTGAGCTGGGCCAGGCTGAAGCCCGCGCCATAGCCGATGCGGTTGGCCGGCACCTGCAGCAGGTACTCGAAGAGCGCGATGCTCCAGCTGATCAGGGCCGCGATCCACCAGGGCTTGGCCGCCAGATCCTTGAGGTGGCCGTACCAGGCCACGGTCATGAAGACATTGGACAGCAGCAGCAGACCCAAGGTCTGCCAGCCGGCGGCGCTGGTGAAGAGGCTCATGGGGCTTCAGTCCTTCAGGAGTTCGAGGTCCAGGCGCTCCAGACGCTGGTCGGCCACGCCGGGCAGCCAGTCGGCCAGGGTGCCAAGACCCGGCAGGACCAGCGCGGGCGCCAGCTCCAGCAAAGGCCGCAGCACAAAGGCGCGCTGGTGCAGGCGCGGATGCGGCAGACGCAGGCGTGGCTCGTCCAGGCTCAGCCCGCCCAGGGCCAGCAGGTCCAGGTCCAGGGTGCGCGGGGCATTGCGGTAGGGCCGCTCGCGGCCATGATCCTGCTCGATGGTCTGCAGCGCATCCAGCAGGGCCAGGGGCGCGAGCGCGGTCTCGAGGCGCGCCACGGCATTCAGATAGTCGGGGCCGCCCGCCTCCACCGGCGCGCTGCGCCAGGCGCTGGAGACCGCGGCGAGCCGGCTGTGCGGCAAGGCGGCCAGCGCGCCCAGGGCGGCGCGCAGGGTGGCCAGCAGATCGCCCAGATTCGCGCCCAGCCCGATGTAGGCTGTGGCAAGCGGCGCCTCGGCCGGCCTCAAGACAGTCACTCGGCGGCGGGCGCGCCAGCGGGCTTGCTACCCGCGGGACGGCGACGACGGCGGCGCTTCTTGGCCGGGCCGGCGCTGGCAGCCCCCTCCCCGCCCACCTCACCCTCACCCGCCTCGGCCGCATCCGCAGAGTCAGCGGGCGCCCGCGCGGCCGCGCCTTCCTTGCGCGGCAGGCGGTGCACCTTCGGCGGGCGGCGCTGACGGTCGGCCTCGCGGGCCTGCTCCAGCAAGGCCTCGCGCTCCTCATCGCTGCCCAGGGCAAAGTCTTCCCACCAGTCGGCCAGGGCAGGCTCGATCTCAGCCACATCGGCGCGCAGGCGCAGGAAGTCGAAGCCGGCGCGGTAGCGCGCCTGTTCCACCAGGGTGTAGACCCCGTTGCCGCTGCGGCGCTCGAAGCGCGGCTGCATCATCCAGATCTCGCGCATATCGGTGGCCAGCTTGCCGCGGCCCGAGATATCGCCGATGCGGGCATCAAACACCGCGTCGATGGCCTGGCTGAGGGCCGGCACCGGCGCTTCGCCCCCCTCGCGCAGACGCGCCCAGCGCTCCGACACCTCGTGCCAGAGCATGCAGGCCAGCATGAAGCTGGGCGACACACCGCGGCCCTCGGCCACGCGGCGGTCGGTGTCCTCGAAGGCCTGGCGCACGAACTGGCCGCGCGAACCCTCGTGCAGATCGCCTTCGGGCGTGAGCATGGCGTCCAGGATGGGAAAGATGCCGCGCGCCAGCCCCAGCTTCTTGAGCTGGGCCAGGCTGGCCAGGGAATGGCCGGTCTGCAGCAGCTTGATCATCTCGTCGAACAGGCGCGAGGCAGGCACATTCGCCAGCAGCTCGGCCATGGACTGGATGGGCTTGCGGGTCTTGGTCTCCAGCTCGAAGCCCAGCTTGGCCGCGAAGCGCACGGCGCGGATGATGCGCACCGGGTCCTCGCGGTAGCGGGTCTCGGCGTCGCCGATGATGCGCAGCACCTTCTTGCGCGCATCGCCCAGACCGCCGTGGTAGTCCACCACCAGCTGGCGCTGGGGGTCGTAGTACATGGCGTTGACGGTGAAGTCGCGGCGCGCCGCATCCTCGATCTGCGGACCCCAGACGTTGTCGCGCAGCACCCGGCCCTCGGCATCAACCACATGGCTCTTGCCTGCCAACTCGGCCTTGGAGGTCTTTTCGTTGCCGCTGACCTGCTCGGCGCTCTCGCTGCCCAGCAGGGCGCGGAAGGTGGAGACCTCGATCACCTCGTGCTCGCGCCCGCGGCCATAGACCACGTGCACGATGCGGAAACGCCGGCCGATGATGAAGGCGCGGCGGAACAGGCTCTTGACCTGCTCGGGCGTGGCATTGGTGGCCACGTCGAAGTCCTTGGGTCGCATGCCCAGCAGCAGGTCGCGCACGGCGCCGCCCACGATATAGGCCTCATAGCCCGCGTCCGCCAGGGTCTGGACCACCTTGACCGCGCGGTCGTCCAGCAGGCTCGGGTCAATGCCGTGCTCGGCCACCGGGATCTCCACCCGCTTGCCCAGTGGCGTAGCGCCCTTGGCGGCGGCACCGCTGGTGCCCTTGCCCAGCAGCTTGTCGATGAATTTCTTGATCATGGGAACAGAGTCAGTTGGGCCCAACCACGCTCGCTGGCAATCTTGGCCAGCGCCGGCGTGGGGTTGGTCGCCACCGGATCGCTGACCCGCTCCAGCAGCGGCAGATCATTGATCGAGTCGCTGTAGAAATGGATGCGTTCGAAATCCGACCATTGTCGCCCCAAGCCGGCCAGCCAGGCTTCCACCCGGGTGATCTTGCCGGCCTGGAAGGAGGGCACGCCGTCCACGCGACCGGTGTAGCGCCCCTCGGCGTCGCGCTCCAGCTTCACCGCAATCAGGGTGTCGATGCCGAAGGCGGCCGCGATGGGCTCGGTGACGAACTCATTGGTGGCCGTGACCAGGGCCACCAGATCGCCGGCGTCCTGGTGCTTTTTCACAAGGGCGCGGGCCTGGGGCAGCAGCATGGGCGCCATGACCTCGGCCATGAAGCGCTCGCGCGCAGCCAGGGCCTCGGCCAGCGGGCGCCGGCGCCAGACCGAGCTGGCAAAGTCGATATAGCGGTCCAGATCCAGGGCGCCGGCCTGGTATTCGGCAAAGAACTCGTCGTTGCGTCGGCGCCACTCTTCGCCATCGGCCCAGCCGATATCGACCATGAAGCCGCCGAAAGCGTGGTCCGAGTCGTGCGGGATCAGGGTCCCGTCCAGATCAAAAAGGGTGAGGTTCATGCTTTTTCTTCTTGCTCGGCCTGATCGGCCAACATCTGACGCAGCAGGGGCACGGTGACGGCGCGCTTGGCGGAGAGCGCAAACTCGTCCAGCCGGTCCAGCAGGCCCATCAGGTGCTTGAGATTGCGGGCGAAACGGGTGAGCAGATAGTCCATCACCTCGTCCGACAGGGCGATGCCGCGGCGATCCGCCTCGCGACGCAGGGCGGCCCGCACCTCCTGCTCCGAGAGCGGCTGCAGGGCAAAGGTCGGGCCCCAGCCCAGGCGGGTGCGCAGGTCCTCGCGCAGGTCCAGGTCCACCGGGGGCGCGGTGCCGGTGGCCACCACGGCCAGGCCATGGGTGGCCGCCTCGACAAAGAGTTGGAAGGCCGCGTGCTGCTGGCCAGCGTCATAGTCCTGGCAATCGTCCAGCAGCAAGAGGCTGGGCTGGGCCGGCAACTCCCAGGGCAGGGCCGTGCCCGCGCCATACCAGCCCACCTGGGCGCCGGCCGCCTGCCAGGCGCCGGCCAGGGCGCGCAGCACATGGGTTTTGCCGCTGCCCGCCCCGCCCCACAGAAACACCGGCGGCGCCCCAGGGCTGAGCGCCTGCAGATGCGCCAGTGCCGCGGCATTGGCGCCGGGCATGAGATTGTCAAAGCTGTACACGGGCTCGGGGCCCAGCGAGAGCGGAATCTGCTTCAAAGAGGATCAACCTTCGTCCCGCGGCACGCCCAGACGGCAGCACCGCAACCGGCCCGGATTCTAAGCGGCGCCCCGGGGCCCCTCAGTGCAAGGGCGGCAGATCGCGCGCGCGCAGGACCACCAGGCGGGCACCGATCTCGGCCGCATCGGCCGCGCCCGGCCGCAGGCTCAGATAGCGCTGCAGATCGGCCGCCGCGCCCTGCCAGTGGCCCAGCGCCTCCAGCACCAGGCCGCGATCCCGCCATTCCAGCGCCTCCTGCGGCAGCAGGAGCAGCAGACGCTGCTGCACCGCCAGCAGGGCCTGCCAGTCGCCTTCACTGCGGTGGATCTCCTTCAGATTGCGCAGCATGCGAGCCAGCACCTGGCGCGGCGGCACGCCGCGCAGACAGTGCTCCAGCGACAGGGCCGCGGCCGCATCCTCGCCCCGGTAGGGCAGCAGCGCCTCCTCCAGCGCTTCGCGCGAGAGCGACTCGCAGGTGAAGGGGTCCAGCACCACCTCGCCCTGGGGCAGATGCAGCTTGATCAGGAAATGCCCCGGGAAGGACACACCCTGGGCCTCCAGCCCGATCTGGGCCGCCAGCTCCAGGTAGATCACCGCCAGCGTGATCGGGATGCCGCGGCGCGTGGCCAGCACCCGATGCACATAGCTGTTGGCCCGCTCGTAGTAGTTGTTGACATTGCCCGCAAAGCCCAGCTCCTTGCTGAAGAAATGATTCAGCAGGCGCAGACGGTGGACTGGCGAGGCGTCGGCCGGCAGGCGCTGACGCAGGCGCGCGGCCTGGGCATCCACCTCGGCCAGCACCGATTGCACATCCAGCTCGGGATGCTCGTCCAGCGCGATGGCGGCGGCGGCTTCCAGCAGATTCAGCCCCCTGTCCTCCGCCACCAGGGTGGCAAAGTACTCCAGGGCCGTGGGCGGGTGCAGCGGCAGCGTGGCGCTCATGCGAACCAGTCTACGCCCGGCGCACGAACTGACGCAGATTGAGACCGGAAAGCCCCAGCACCGCAAAGTAGACCAGAGCCGAGCCGGCCAGGCTGGCCGCCATCAGCAGGGCACGCCAGAGTTCGGTCTTGCCCAGGGCCACCCAGTCGAAATGGCGGGCCAGCCACCACTGCAGCGCGCCCATGGCAGCACTGGCCAGCAGCACACGCAGGGCAAAACCCGGCCAGCCCGGCGCCGGCTGGTAGCTGCCCAGTCGGCGCAAGCCGCGCAGCAGCCAGGTGGCATTGACCAGAGCGCCCAGGCCGATGGCCAGGGCCAGGCCCGCCACGCCCAGCCAGGGCACCAGCAGGGCATTGAGCAGCTGGGTCAGAAGCAGGACGCCGATGGCAATGCGCACCGGCGTGCGCATGTCCTGCCGGGCATAGAAGCCGGGCGCCAGCACCTTGATGGCCACCAGACCAAGCAGCCCCACCCCATAGCCCATCACGGCCAGACTGGTCTGCGCCACGTCCTGGCCGGTGAAGGCCCCGCGGTGGTAGAGCACGGCCACCATGGGCTGGGCAAACAGCAGCAGGGCCACGGCACAGGGCAAGGCCAACAGCAGCACCATGCGCAAACCCCAGTCGAGCAGGGCTGAATAGGCTTCACCCTCCCCCTTGCCCTGGGCCGCCGCGAGCTGGGGCGTCAACACCGAACCCAGGGCCACGCCCAGCAGCGCGGTGGGAAATTCCATCAGGCGGTCGGCGTAGGTGAGCCAGGACGCTGCCCCCTCGGCCACGAAGATCGCGATCTGGGTATTGATCACCAGGGACAGCTGGGCCACGCCCACCCCCAGCAAAGCCGGCCCCATGGCACCGAGCACCTGCCTGACCCCCGGGCTGGCCCAGGCCCGGCGCAGCGCACCCAGACTCAGCCCCAGGCGCGGCATCACGCCGATGCGGCGCAGGGCCGGAATCTGCACCAGCAGCTGCAGCACGCCGCCCAGCATCACCCCCACCGCCATGGCGTAGATGGGCTGCCAGCCCTGACGCTGCATCCAGGGCGCTAGCAGGAAGCCGCAGGCAATGACCGAGAGATTGAGCAGCACCGGCGTGACCGCGGGCACCATGAAACGCTTCCAGGTATTGAGGATGCCGGCCGAGAGCGCCACCAGGGACATGCAGCCTATATAGGGGAACATCCAGCGCGTCATCACCACGGCCGCCTCGCGCCCCGAATCGGGCAGGCCCGCGCCCAGCAGCCAGACCAGCAGGGGCGCCCCCAGCACGCCCAGCACACAGGTCAAGAGCAAGGCCCAGAGCAGCACGGTGGCCACGGCGTCGATCAGGTCGCGGGTGACCTCGTCCCCTTCGGCCGCGCGGGTACGGGCCAGCAAAGGCACGAAGGCCTGGGAAAATGCGCCCTCGGCAAAGAGGCGGCGCAGCATATTGGGGATCCGAAACGCCACCTGGAAGGCGTCGGTCAGGGTGGAGGCCCCAAACAGGGCGGCCACCATCTGCTCCCGGATCAGGCCGGTGACGCGCGACGCCAGGGTGAGTATGGAAACGGTGGAGGCGGCGCGCAGCAGATTCATGCGAAACAGGTTTGTAGAGCCGAAGCCGGCGCATTATGAAGCCAGCCGCCCGCCAACCATTGCCACGCGAGTCATAAAAGTGCTACACTCGCCGTCTTTGCACCATCTGGGTAAATACACAAAATGGCAAGCTCTTCCAAAGCCAAGAAGAAAACCGTCCGTCTGGCCTCGGGCCGCAAGCGCGCTCGCCAGGACGTCAAGCTGAACGCCGCCAACACGGCGCTGCGCTCCAAATTCCGCACGGTCATCAAGAACGTGCAAAAGGCCGTGGTCGCTGGCGACAAGACCAAGGCTGCTGAACTGTTCAAGACCGCCCAGACCGTCATCGACTCCGTGGCCGATAAGGGCATCTTCCACAAGAACAAGGCTGCTCGCCACAAGAGCCGCCTGTCCGCCAAGATCAAGGCGCTGGCCGCCTGACAAAACCAGACTCGGTGCAAAGCAAAGGCCCGCTTCGGCGGGCCTTTTGTCGTCCTGGCACCGAGCCCTAAAGCCCCTGCCTCACCGTTTCAGCCGCCCTGCGGCAGCAGCGAGGAGGCCGCGACACGCACCAGCCCCGCGCTGGCATGCATTTCCTGGGCGCGCAGCCAGTCACTGATGGCCTGAGCCACCCAGGGCGCATCATCCAGGGCCAGATCATGGCCCGCCTGGGTGTGCAGGCGCAGTGGCGCCCCCCAGGCCCGGCTGAGCGCCTGCGAGCAGCGCCAATCCACCAGCTGATCCGCCTGACTGCACAGCAGCAGCATGGGCGCATGCGGGCGCCCGCGTCCCGCGCGGTAGCGCAGAGCAGCCAGCAGTTGCCGCAGACCGTTGCGCCAGGCCACCGGATGGCGGCGCTGCAGCGCCACCCAGGTGTCCAGCACGGCGCGCCGCTCCCCCTCCGTCAGACGCGACGTGGCCGCCAGCACCCTCGCCTCGCGCCAGCGCACCCCGAGGTTCACCAAACCCAGGGCGAGCAGCTTCCAGTAGCTGAGCGGCCGCATGCGCTGCAACAAAGGGCTGTAGGGCCGCAGGCTGGTATTGATGAGCACCGTGCCCGCCACTTCCTGCGGATAGCTCAGCGCCCATTCACAGGCCACCATGCCCCCCAGGGACATGGCCAGCAGGTAAATGGGGCCGTGAACACCACGGCGCAGCAATTCATCGCGACAGGCCTCCAGCAAGGCCGGCACCCGACTGGGACTGGCCTGCCGGTACAGCGTGCCATTGCCGGGCAGATCCAGACTCATCACCCGCACGCCAGGCTGCTGAGTCGCCAGGACCTCGGACAGCTGTCGCGGGAATTCACCCCAATGGCCACTCTCGCGGGTGAGCCCGCGCAGCAGCACCCAGGTTGGCACCTGATTCAAGCGAACTCCATAAGGTCATTGGCAGCCCTGCCCTGCCGCCCTGCAACTGTTTGAATGATCGTAGCCTGCAGCGACCGAACGGGCGCTGATCTTGCTGCAATTACATCAACTCACAAATTGCGCAGCAACGCAGGGCTGTCCCTTATTGCGAGGACGATGCCGGCTTCTCGTCCGGCAGCAGGCAGGCCTCGGCCACCTGCAGGCGGTTGTCACGGGCAAAGTTCATCACGAAGTCCCAGGCCATGGGTTCGATGTCCTTGAGTGCCTCGTTGACGATCACGCACTTCACGCCATTGATGACCGTGGGCACGCAATACGGCGAGTAGCCGATATGGGCACCGGGGCCGCCGCGTGCGCCACCTGGGCGGAAGCAGGACATGGCCCCCGCCAGGCGCTCGGCCCAGTCGCTCGGACGAAAGGTCCGCCCCTCCAAGGTCAGACCCTGGATAAAGACTTCGCGCGGTTTGGGGGACAGGCTCATGAAGCGGTGATGACAGGCCGCTCGGGTGCGGCAAGACCGCTATTGTGCCCTGGATGTGTTGCGCCGCAGCACAGTCGGAACTGAAGTCCGAACAAAGCCGCGGTAGTTCTTGACACAAGGGCCGATCATCGCCAGACCACCCCCTTAGAATCAACTTTCCCTGCCCCGTCCGGCGGCAGTTTCTTCCACCCTTGAATGGAAAGTTGATGAACGCCCCAGCTACCGTGCCCGCTGCTCCCACCGAAGCCCATGTGATGCAAACCTATGGCCGACTGCCGATCGCGCTGTCGCATGGCCAGGGCTGCTGGGTTTGGGATGTCAACGGCCGACGATATCTGGACGCGCTGGGCGGTATCGCGGTGAATACCCTGGGCCATGGCCACCCCCGCCTGGTGCCCGCCCTGCAGGATCAGGTGGCCAAGCTGATCCACACCAGCAACTACTACCACGTGCCCCTGCAGGAGCAATTGGCCGCCAAGCTCTGCGAGCTCTCGGGCCTGAGCAAGGTCTTCTTCTGCAACAGCGGCCTGGAAGCCAATGAGGCCGCGCTGAAGATCGCGCGCAAATTCGGGCACGACCGCGGCAACACGGCACCCGAGTGCATCGTCTTCGAGGGCGCCTTCCATGGCCGCTCCATTGCCACGCTCTCCGCCACCGCCAACCCCAAGGTCCAGGCCGGCTTCGGCCCGTTGGTGGAAGGCTTTGTGCGCGTGCCGCTGAATGATCTGGCCGCCGTCGAGGCCGCGATCAAGCGCCACCCGAACGTCACGGCCATCTTCCTGGAAACCATCCAGGGCGAGGGCGGCGTGAACCCGGCCCGTATCGAGTTCCTGCAGGGCCTGCGCCGCCTGTGCGACGCTCATGACCTGCTGCTGATGCTGGACGAGGTGCAGTGCGGCATCGGCCGCACCGGCAAGTGGTTCGCCCACCAGTGGGCCGACATCCAGCCGGATGTGATGCCCCTGGCCAAGGGTCTGGGCTCGGGTGTGCCCATCGGCGCCGTAGTCTGCGGCCCGCGCGCCGCAGGCGTGCTGCAGCCGGGCAACCATGGCACCACCTTTGGCGGCAACCCGCTGGCCATGCGTGCCGGGGTCGAAACCCTGAAGATCATGGAAGAGGACGGCCTGCTGGCCCATGCCGCCAAGGTGGGCGCGGCCCTCAAGGCCGGCCTGGAGCGCGAGCTCGCCGGCGTGGCCGGTGTGGTGGAGATCCGTGGCCAGGGCCTGATGCTGGGCATCGAGCTGGATCGTCCGGCCGGCGCCGTGCTGGGCCAGGCCGCCGAAGCGGGCCTCCTGATCAGCGTCACCGCGGACCGCGTGATCCGTCTGGTGCCGGCCCTGATCCTCAGCGAGGAGGAAGCCGCCCAGGTGGTGGCCCTTCTGGCACCGCTGGTGAAGGCCTTCCTGGCCCAGCCCAAAGCCTGAAACCCGCCGATGAAACCAGGAAACAGCCTGATGCGCCATTACCTGCAATTCAAGGATCTGCGGGCCGAGGAATACGCTCATCTCTTCGACCGCGCCGCCATCATCAAGCGCCGCTTCAAGAACTACGAGAAGTACCAGCCCCTGGCCGACCGCACCCTGGCCATGATCTTCGAGAAGGCCAGCACCCGCACCCGCGTGAGCTTCGAGGCCGGCATGTACCAGATGGGTGGCTCGGTGGTGCATCTCACCACCGGCGACAGCCAGCTGGGCCGCGCCGAGCCCATCGAGGACAGCGCGCGCGTGATCAGCCGCATGGTCGACATCGTGATGATCCGCACCTTCGAGCAGAGCAAGATCGAGCGCTTTGCCGCCCACTCGCGCGTGCCCGTGATCAACGGGCTGACCAACGAGTACCACCCCTGCCAGATCCTGGCCGATCTGTTCACCTATATCGAACAGCGCGGCATGGACCGACGCGGCGCCATCGACATGGACTGCCTCAAGGGCCGGGTCGTGGCCTGGGTGGGCGACGGCAACAATATGGCCAACACCTGGCTGCAGGCGGCCGAGATCCTGGGCTTCACGGTGCACGTCAGCACGCCCAGCGGCTACGAGATCGACCCCGCAGTGGCCGGCGTCAAGAACGCCGGTTGCTACAAGGTCTTCAAGGACCCGCTGGAGGCTTGCCGCGGCGCCGATCTGGTCACCACCGATGTGTGGACCAGCATGGGCTACGAGGCCGAGAACGAGACCCGCCGCAAGGCCTTTGCCGACTGGTGCGTGGACGCCGAGATGATGGCGGCGGCCAAGCCCGACGCACTCTTCATGCACTGCCTGCCCGCCCACCGCGGCGAAGAAGTCAGCGCCGATGTGATCGACGGCCCCCAGTCCGTGGTCTGGGATGAGGCCGAGAACCGCATGCATGTGCAGAAGGCGCTCATGGAGTACCTGCTGCTCGGTCGCATCGGCTGAAGCCCCGAGGCTCGGGCTGGCGCCCTACTCCCGCCGCGGCCGGATGCTCTCATTGAGCGAGCCCGGCGGGTAGTGGCGCTGAAACGCTCGCCAGACCTGGCCGCTGCGGGCCACGCGCTCCAGCGCCAGGGTCAGCGCGAGACGATCCGCCTCGCTCACACTGGCGCGCGAGATATAGACGCCGCTATCACCCCAGGGCAGTTCGTCCACCGGCTCCATGCGCAGCCGGTCCAGCAAGGCGTTCCAGCGTCGGTCCACCGTGATGGCGCCGATCAGGATGGAGGGTGCCATCACCGTCACATCCGCCATGCCCGCCGACATCAGGCGCGCCACCCCCAGCACATCGGCCTCCAGCACCAGACGGTCCTGAGCCCTCAGATCGCGCAGCAGGTCCTGGTAGGCCTCGCCGTAATCGAAGCCGCGCACCAGGGCCACCCGCAGCTCGCGCCGGTCGCGCAGCTCGCGCAGGCTCTTCAGCGGCGCTCGCTCGCTCTGCAGCGAGATCAGCACCGCCCGCGCCTGGATCAGGGGCACGAAGTGCCCCCATTCATCGCGCTGGGCTGAGCGGCTGGCGGGCACCAGCAGATCGGCCCGCCCCGACTCGAACAGCGCCTGCTGGCGCGCCCGGGGCACGGCACTGAGCACGAAGTTGCAGCCCTGCACCGAGCGCAGGATCTCGGGGTAGACCCCGCCAAAGCCCTCATCGCCATGGGTGACGCTCAGGCCGATGGCAGCCACCGGCACCTGCATCGCCCGTGAGCAGCTGGCCTGCGACTGCGCGACGAGGCTGACCCCGGTGAGCACGCAAAAGGGCAGGACTTTCTGGATGAACAACACGTCGGACCTCTTGTAGACCTGCGATCTCAGCATAGCTCAGCTTGCCGTCAGCCCCTTATGGCATGCTGACTGCATGAGGCTTGCATTGATCAGCGACCTGCACGCGAACCGCGAAGCGGTGACGGCCGTGCTGGCGGACGCCCGGGCTCGAGGCTGTCAGCAATTCGCCCTGCTGGGCGACTACGTGGGCTATGGCGGCGACCCCGCCTGGGTGGTGGACCAGGTGCGCGAGCTGGTGAGCCAGGGCGCGGTGGCCGTGCTGGGCAATCACGACAGCGCCGTGGCCCATGGGGCCCTGCCCACCATGCGCGAGGACGCCCGCGTCGCCATTGCCTGGACCCGTGAGCGCCTGAACGTCGAGCAACTGCGCTTTCTGGCCGAGCTGCCGCTGAGCCGCCAGCAGGACGACTGCCTCTTCGTGCATGCCAATGCCTTCGCGCCCGAGGGTTTCGAGTACATCCAGGGCCGGCTCGAGGCCATGCGCAGCCTGCAGGCCACGCGCGCGCACTACACCTTTTGCGGCCATATGCACGAGCCCATGCTCTACCACCTCTCCGGCACCGGCAAGGCGGGCGACTTCAAGCCCGTGCCCGGGGTGGACATCCCGCTGCTGAGCCACCGCCAGTGGCTGGTGATTCCGGGCTCCTGCGGCCAGCCCCGAGACGGCAACCCGGCCGCCTGCTACGCCCTCTTCGACACCGCCAGCGGCCAGCTGAGCTTCCAGCGCGTGCCCTATGACGTGGAAGCCGCCGCCGCCCGCATCCTGGCTGGCGGCCTGCCCGAGCCCATTGCCCAGCGCCTGGCGGCCCGCCTGGCCGTGGGCGAGTAGGCCCCTGCCTCACGACACACCATGAGCCAAGGTCCCGCCAGCACCCAGGATCTGCCGCCGCCCGCCCCCCTGAGCCCCGGCATGGTGCTCGATGGATTCCGCCTGGAGGAACGTCTTCACCAGGGCGGCATGGCCAATCTCTGGCGCGTCAGCCGTGTGCAGCCCGTGCCTGGCGAGGACCTGCCCCTGATCATGAAGGTGCCGCGCATCAAGGGCGGCGAGGACCCGGCCACCATCGTGGGCTTCGAGGTCGAGCAGATGCTGATGCCGGCCCTCAAGGGTCCGCATGTGCCACGCTTCGTGGCCCGCGGCGACTGGACCCGCCAGGCCTATATCGTGATGGAGCGCATCGAGGGCAGCTCGCTGCGCCCGCGCCTGGACGAGGCGCCCCTGCCCCTGGACGAGGTGCTGGACATCGGCCACCGCGTGGCCACCGCCCTGCACGATCTGCACCGCCAGCATGTGGTGCATCTGGACATCAAACCCAGCAACATCATGTTCCGCCCCGACGGCCGCGCCGTGCTGGTGGACTTCGGACTCTCGCGCCACGACCACCTGCCCGATCTGCTGGAAGAGGAGTTCGAGCTGCCCATGGGCACCGGCCCTTATATGTCGCCGGAGCAGGTGCAATTCGTGCGCAATGACCCGCGCAGCGATCTCTTCGCCCTGGGCGTGATGCTCTACCACCTGGCCACCGGCGAGCGCCCCTTCGGCCAGCCCAGCTCGGTGCGCGGCCTGCGCCGCCGCCTTTATGTGGAGCCGCTGCCGCCCCGCGCCATCCGCCCCGAGCTGCCGCCCTGGCTGCAGGAAATCATCCTGCGCTGCCTGGAGGTGAACCCCGCCTGGCGCTATCCGAGCGCCGCCCAGCTCGCCCTCGACCTGCAGCGCCCCGAGGCCGTGCCCCTCACCGCCCGGGCCCACAAGCTGCAGCGCAGCGGTGCGCTCAAGGCCTTCAAGCGCTGGTTCTTCGCCCTGGGCCATGAACCGAGGCGCGAGGAGGCCTCGGTGGACGAGCAGCTCTCGCGCAGCCCCATCATCATGGCCGCGGTGGACACCCAGTCCGCCACGCCCGCCCTGCTGGAGCGCCTGCAGGAGGCCGCGCGCCGCCTGGTGCATGCCGAGCCCGGCGCGCGCCTGGCCTGCGTGAGCGTGATGCGCACCGCGCGCATCGGCATGGACGAACTCACCGACGCCCAGGGACGCAGCGTGCATGTGAAGCAGCTGATCGCGCTGCGCCACTGGGCCCGGCCCATCAGCCGCGCCCTGGAGCTGGAGGATGCGCGCCTGACCTTCCATGTGCTGGAGGCGCCGGATCCGGCCCAGGCCATCATCGACTTCGCCAGCAAGGCCGGCGTGGACCATATCGTGATGGGCGCGCGCGCCGAATCGGCCATGCGCCGCTATCTGGGCAGCGTCTCGGCCCAGGTGGTGGCCGAGGCGGAATGCAGCGTCACCGTGGTGCGGGCGCCGACCTGAGCGCCGGCCCCGCGCCTACACTGGCGCCATGAGCCCGTCCGAGAACACCAACCCCTGCCTGAGCTGCGGCGCCTGCTGCGCCAGCTTCCGCGTGGACTTCGCGCGCGAGGAGCTGCTGAGCGAGGGCGGCAGCGTGCCGGATGGCCTGTGCGTGGAGCTCAATGAGCGCCTGATGCGCATGCGCGGCAGCGACCATCTGCGTCCACGCTGCGCCGCCCTGGTGGGCCAGGTGGGCAAACGCGCCAGCTGCGGCATCTATGAGTGGCGCCCCTCGCCCTGCCGCGAGTTCGGCATGCGCGCCCCCATGGGCCTGGGTGACGAGGCCTGCAACCGCGCCCGCCAGCGCCACGGTCTGCCGCCCCTGCCCGCCTGAGCGGCCCCAGGGGCACCCGCCTCAGCCCGGCTTGCGCTCGCTCACCCGCAAGGTGTTGCGCAAGCTCTCCAGCTTGGCCGAGTAACGCTCGCGGTCCGTGGGCGTGGTGCTGTTCTCGCGCGCCAGGGCCAGGTGCTTGCGCACCTCGCCCATCTCGCCCAGACCGTAGTTGGCCAGAGCCAGCCAGAAGTGGAACTCATGCACATAGGCCGAGCGCTCGATCTCGCGGGTGAAAAGCCGCTTGGCCTCCAGGAACTCGCCGCGCTTCATGGCCGCGATGCCCAGGTCGTAATACTTGTAGGGCGGTTCGGGCTGCAGCTCGCGCAGCCGGGCGCTCAGCTGCTCGGCCTCGGCCCGGCGACCACGCTCATTGAGCACCAGCACCAGATTGGACAGGCTTTGCGCATTGGCGGGCTCCTGCAGCACCACATCGCGGAAGACCTGCTCGGCCAGCTCCACACGCCCGGCACGGCGGTAGATCACACCCAGGGTGTTCTGGGCCGCCAGAAAGCGCGGATCCTGCAGCACCGCGGCCCGCGCCCACCAGTAGGCCTCGTCCAGCTGGCCGGCCTGCAGAACCTCGGCGGCGCGGTTGTTGTAGTACATGGAGAGCACGGTGGCCTCGTCGATGGTGCGGCTGCGCTGTTTGCGCAGCTCGGCCGAGGGCAGGAAATCGATGGTGAGCAGCTCGGTCTCGAAGCTGCGGGCACCGTTGCGCTCGAACATGGGCCGGCCCAGGCTCAGGTTCACATGGCCCGAGACCAGCATCAGGTCGCCCGTGCGGCTCCAGAGCTCCTCCACATAAACGCTGTTGAAGCGCACCGGCAGACCCAGGCTCTTGGCAAAGGCCGCCGTCATCAGCACCAAGGACAGGCAGTTGCCGCGCCGCGCCTCAAAGGCCTCGGCGGCATTGCGGGTCAGGCTGGCGTCGTACTCCAGCTGCAGCTGGCTCTTGGTGTAGAGCGCGTCCAGCAAGCCCTGGCGCAGGCCCTTGCTGCGCGCCTGCTGCGCGATCTCCCGATCGGCATAGGCCTGCATCTCAGGGCTGAGGCGAAACACCTCATCGGTGTGCACAGGCTGGGCAGCGGCGCGGAACAGCTCGTCATGCAGCAGGCGATGGGGGCCGGTATCGGAGCTGGGTGGAGCACTGGCGCAGGCGCTCAGCAGACCAGCGAGCAGCAGCGCGGACAGCTTGAACCATCTCATGTCGAGGCTCCGGTTTGCGGTTTGTCTCCCCCCCAAACCCTAGCACCTGGACTCTCGCTCGGCCAGTGCCAAAGACCCCGTCCCACCCCGTCCCACCCCGTCCCGCTTACTCGAGCGGCGACACCGGCCCCGGCCGGCTCCACAACCCAAGCGGTCTCAGCGGCGCGCCCGCCGGCGCAGCAGCCAGGCCATCACGCCCAGGCCGGAAGCCAGCATGGCCGAGCCCGCAGGCTCGGGGACGGCCGTGACATTGAAGCTGATCTCCAGCACGTTCTGGTCCGTGGCCTGGATGCTGCCGAAAAGCCCGCCAGAGGCGCTCAGCGTCAGCGTGGCATTGCTGACCTTGAGGCTGCTGAAGCTTCCGGGAAGGCTCGCATTGCCGGAAAAGTAGCCGATATTCGACGCCGGCCCCGAGCGGGTGACGGTCCAGCCCACCCCCTGGTCGTAGCGGAAGGCATTGCCATCAACTTCCACATCGGCCCCGGCCAGCACCGTGGTGACAGCGCCACCCACCTCGGTGAAGGCCAGCTTGCCCAGAAAGGCCGCCGGATCACTGAGCGCCCACCCGCCAGACGCACTGAGGGCGAAACTGGGGAGGTGCACCACCAGGGAGGTGGGCGCACCGCCATCGCTCAGCACCTGGATGCTGTCGTTGAAACTCCAGCCAAAGCCCTGGAAACCGGCTCCGCCAAACCACTTGCTGACGCCGCCGAGATCGGAACTCTCGTCGTAACTCAGCTGGTAGTAGCCCTTGTTCTCAACCACCAGGGCGGTGGCCGGCAACAGGGTGGCAGACAGGGCGACGCCCATGACAAGACTGGACCATTGCATGCTGTACTCCTTGGGAGGTCGGCATCTGGCGCCGACTGGCCGCGGGCGGGCATTGCGGATGCCCACCTCATACGCATACTAAGACGCCGAGCCCCCGGACAGCCAGCCGGGCATGTCGCCCAAACAGGCGGCAGCACCTCGCACCGGAATGGCCGCCCCCATTTGCGTCCCTCGCGTTTAGACAGAGCCCCCCAATTCCCGGGTTTGCCCCGCGAGCGTGCCGGGCTGACCCACCTAGACTGCCGCCACCATGCTCAACCCCATCGTCTACGCGGTTCCGGTCTTCCTGCTCCTCATCGGCTTGGAGTTCTGGTGGAGCCGGCGCCGCGGCCTGCAGGTCTATCGCGCAGCGGACACCGTTTCCAGCCTGTCCCTGGGCATCATCAGCCAGTTGGTGGCCGTGTTCACCCCGCTGCTGACGCTGGGCCTGTACAGCGCGCTCTTCCAGCAGGCGGCCATGCTGCCGGAGTGGTCGCTGAGCTCGCCCTGGGCCTGGGCCGGCGCCCTGCTGCTCTACGACTTTCTCTACTACTGGAAGCATCGCCTGGGCCACGAGGTGGCCGTGCTGTGGGCCGCGCATGTGGTGCACCACAGCAGCGAGGAATACAACCTCAGCACCGCCCTGCGCCAGACCGGCAGCGATTTCCTGCTGGGCTGGGTCTTCTACCTGCCCCTGGCCCTGCTGGGCGTGCCGCCGCTGATGTTCGTGGTGGTGGGCCTGATTGATCTGCTCTACCAGTTCTGGGTCCACACCCGCCTGGTGGGCAAGCTGGGCTGGTTCGACCGAGTCTTCGTCTCGCCCTCCAACCATCGCGTGCACCACGGGCAGAACGACTACTGCCTGGACCGCAACTACGGCGGCATCCTGATCCTCTGGGACCGGCTCTTCGGCACTTTTGTGGAGGAGCGCGAGGACGAACCCATCGTGTACGGCGTGCTGGGTCAACTCAAGGCCTGGAATCCCTGGACCGCCAATCTGCGCACCTATGCCGATCTCTGGCGCGACGCGCGTCTGGCCGACAACTGGGGCGATCGCCTGCGCGTCTGGATCAAGCCGCCGGCCTGGCGCCCCGCAGCCGCCGAGCGCGCCTGCCCCAAGCCGCGCCCGGACCTCAGTCGCTTCGCGCGCTACGCCCCCGCCCTCCCGCAGGGCCTGGCCACCCATGGCCTGCTGCAACTGCTGCCCCTGCTGCTGCTGGGTGTGTACTTTCTGGCCGTCTCGCCCCAGATGGCCACTCTGCCCGCCGCCCTGGCGGCACTCGGCCTGATGGCCCAGCTCGTGCTGCTGGGCCAGGCCCTGGAAGGCCGACGGCTGTGGGGCGAACGCCTGCGCCTGCTGACCCTGGGCGCCGGCTCTGCCCTGGCCCTGCAGCAGGGCGGAGCCCTCATGGCCGCCGGCCCCTGGCTCTGGGGTCTGTGCCTGTTCAGCGCGGTGGCCGGGCTGGCCTGGCTGGCCCGCCCCGCATTGCGACAGCCGCCGCCGCAACCCCAGGCCTGAGCCACCACGCCCCCCGCAGGCCGGGGGTCCCTATTTCAGGCTACCTTAATGTGAAGTTTTGTAAAATCTGAGGCTCCAGAAGCTGTGCCTGCCGGCACGTCTCAGATCAAGCATGACGACCACCTCTTCGCCGCTCACCATTGTCCATGTGGTGTTCTCCTCGCGCATTGCCGGTGGCGAGCGTCATTGCCTGGACCTGGCGGAAGCCCAGGCTGCCCTGGGGCACCGCGTCCACGTGGTGGGACCGCGTCAGTCGGCCCTGGCCGGTGCCGTGGGGCCGCGCGTGAGCTACCACGGCCTGGCCCTGCCCCTGTTGCGCGGCTGGCGCCTGCGCCGGGTGGTGCGCCAGCTCCGAGCCCAGATCTGCCATGCCCATCTCGGCCCGGCCTGCAAGGCCGCTGCGACCCTGGACCGCGACGTGGCCCGCATCGGCACCCTGCATGTGGGCTACAAGGATCACCATCACGCCGCCCTGGATGGTCTGATCTGCGTGAACCAGGCCCAGCAGAAGCTGCTGGACAAGTACCGCGGCCTGAACCGCGTGATCTACAACTGGGCACCCGAGCCGACCACGGCCTCGCGCGCCTGCCCCAATCTGCGCGCCGAACTGGGCCTGCAGCCCGAACAGCTGCTGGTGGGCTCGGTGGGCCGGCTGCACCCGGCCAAGGGCATGGACCTGCTGGTGCGCGCCTTCAAGGCCCATGCCCCGGCTGATGCCGTGCTGGCCATCCTGGGCGAAGGCAAGCAGCAGGCCGAGCTGGCCCAGCTGGCCGAGGGCGACGCCCGCATCCGTCTGCTGGGCTTCCGCCCCGATGTGGATGCCGCGCTGAAGGCGCTGGACCTCTTTGTCTCGCCCTCGCGCGAGGAGGCCTTCCCGCTGGCCGTGCTGGAAGCCATGCGCGCCGGCGTACCCATCGTGGCCACGGCCACCCAGGGCCCCAGCGAGATGCTGGCCGACCAGCCCGCCACCCTGGTGCCGGTGGGCGATGTCGAGGCCCTGGGCCGGGCCATTCGCCAGCGCCTGGACGAGCTGCGCGCTCAGCCGCGCGCCAGCCGCCCGGCCCCCCGCTACCAGACCACGCGCTATGACCGCGGTCACTCGGTCGGTCAGGTGCTGGGTTTCTACCAGGAGTTGCTGGTGCGCAGCGCCCCGGCGCATGCTTAAGCGCCCCCGCACCGATTTCTGGCGCGTGGGCCTGGTGCCCGCGCCCATTGCGCAGATCGACGCCACCCGGCTCAGCGCGCTGCGCGATCAGATCACCTGGCTGCCCGAGGCCGGCCCCTGGCGCTATTACGCCGACCCCTTCGCGCTGCGCCGCGGCGATACCCTGCATGTCTTTGTCGAGACCTTCGACTACCGGACCAAGCACGGCATCATCGAGCGCCACGATCTGAACGCCGGGAGCCTGGCCTGGCGCGGTGTGCGCACGGTGCTGGCCAAGCCCTTCCACCTGTCCTACCCGGTGGTCTTCGAGCACCAGGGCCAGACCTTCATGATGCCGGAGAGCGCCGGGGCGAACGAGGTGGCCCTGTACCGCGCCCAGGACGACAGTCTGGACCGCTGGCAGCGCGAGTGCGCCCTGCTCCAGGGCCTGCCGGTGGCCGATGCCTCGGTGATCGAGCATGAGGGCCGCTGGTGGATGTTCTTTGCCCTGGTGGGCAAGGGCGCACGCGATCAGCGCGAGCTGCATCTGGCCCACGCCCCGGCGCTGACCGGCCCCTGGCAGCTCTACGCCGGCAACCCGGTGCGCGAGGACCGCAGCGGCGCCCGCCCCGGCGGCCAGCCCTTTGTGGGCCGCGACGGCCGGGTCTGGCTGCCGGTGCAGGACGGCAGCGCCGGCTACGGCAGCGCCCTGCGCCTGCTGCGCTTCGAGCAGCTCAGCCCCGAGGCCGTGCGCTGCGTGGACAGCGGCGTGCGCCTGAGCGGGGAGATGGCCCGCGCCGATCATCCGGCCGGCCTGCACACGCTCTCGGGCTGCGGGGATTTGAGCCTGATCGATGTGAAGCGCATCGACCGTTCGCGCCACAAGCAGTGGCTGGACCTCAAGCGCCGGCTGCGGCGCCTGGCGGGCCGACCGGCCGCCCTGCCCCGCGACCCGGCCGAGGCCTGATCCGCTTCGACCCCCGACTCACCAGCCGGCTCACCAGCCCGTAAACACCTCTTCGGCCAGGCCAAAGGCCGTGCTGGCCCCGGTGCCGCTGGTCACGGCCACGGCGCGCGTGGCCGCGTCCGGCGCCAGCACCAGACAGGGATGGCTGGGCGACGAGGGGTAATGCCCCACCCAGCGCTCCAGCACGGTCAGCTCATCCAGGGCCAGACTTTCGCGCAGATGGCGCAGGATCAGCGCATCCACCGCCTCCGAAGCAAAGGGCGGCAGCACCGGGCCGTAGTGGTGCGAGTCACCCACCACCAGGCTGCCGTCGGCGCTCTGCACCGCGATCAGGTGGATGCCATGGGCCAGGCTCTCGCCCTCCTCCACCGCCAGGCGCTCGCGCAGAGCCTGGGCCTCGGGCAGGGCCGAGAAGCCCTCATAGCGCACCAGGCTCAGATCGCCCATCACCGGCGCGTCCAGGCGCCAGCCGGCCGGCGGGCGCACGCGCAGCATCTGCAGCTGGCACTGGCGCAGGCCGTGCGGCGCCCACAGCGGCGCAAACAAACCGTTGAGCTCGCCGCCGCCGCAGACCACCACGCGTTCCGCGCGGTACTCGGTGCGGGCGCTGATCACCCGCGGTGTTTCCACGGCCAGCACCGCCTCGCCGAAGCGGAACTGCACCCCATGCACCTCGGCCAGCCAGGCCGCCAGGCGCGGAATGGCCTCGCGCGACTCCACCCGCAGCTCATGCGGGCTGTGCAGCACCGCGCCCAGGCCCTCGGGCCGCAGGGCCGGGTGGCGGCGCAGGGCCTCGGCGGCATCCAGCAGCTCGCAGCCCGCGGCCATCTCGGTGGCCATGAAGGCCTGCAGCACGGCCACGGCCTCGGGCCGGCGCGCGCAGATCCAGGCCCCGCGATGCAGGATGTCGATGCCGGCCTGGGGCGCCACCTCGGCCCAGCGCTCGCGGCTGCGCCGGGCGCGCTCCCAGCTGGCGCCGGCACGCTGACCGCTCACCGTGACAAAGCCGAAATTGCGGATGGAGGCGCCAATGCAGGCCGCATCGCGCTCCAGCACGATCACGCGCAGGCCGCGCCGCGCCGCCTCCCAGGCATGGGCCAGGCCCACGATGCCCGCCCCCACCACCAGCAGATCGCAGTGCCGGGACTCCGTTTCGCTTGCCTGCATGCCTGAATCCTTCGCGCCCTGAAAAAGCGCAGCACTCTAGGCCGCGCCCATGGCAGGGGCATGACAGGCGCGCACCGCCCCTGGGAAATGGAGCATGCCCGGGCACCAGGGCCGTGCATAGCATGGGCCATCCCAATGCATGGAGTCGTTCATGAGTGCTGTGGTCCAGGCCGATCTGTCCTCCCTGCCCCGTCTGCTGGACCGCCAGGCCTTGCGCGCGGCCCTGGGTGCCGCCGCCGATGCGGCCCGCGCCAGCGGCCATGCCCTGTCCCTGCTGACCCTGGACCTGGACCATTTCAAGGACTACCAGGACCGCGAGGGCGAAGGCCCGGCCCGCCAGGTGCTGACCCAGCTGGCCCTGCTGCTGGAGCAACTGCTGCCGCCCGCGGCCCGGCTGGCCTATCTGGGGGCCGATGAGTTCGTGATCCTGCTGCCCGACTGCCATCTGGCCCAGGCCACGGCCCTGGCCGAGCGCCTGCGCGAGCGCGTGGCCGCGGCCCTGGCCCAGCTGCAGCAGCAGCCTCCGCTGACCGCCACCCTGGGCGTGGCCGCCAGCCCGCCCGGCGCCGACTGGAGCGCCGACAGCCTGCTGGCCCTGGCCGACACGCGCATGACCTTTGCCAAGCGCCGCCTGCCGCCGCACCACAACCTGGTCTGGGCCGGCGACCTGCCCTCGGACTGGCTGCAGCGTCTGGGCCTGCGCGAGGCCGGCTGGCCCGGGCTCTGAAGCAAGCATCTGCCCTGGCGCGCGCGGGCCGCACGGCCGGCCTGCTGCGTGCGATCTGCGACGCCCCTGCCCACCCGCGCCGCAGGGGCCTTGCCTAGAATCAAGACGCGATGCGCCCCCTGCCCCTGATTGTCATCCTGCTGGTGCTCAACCATGTGGCCTTCAATGGCAGCCGGATCGCGGTCTCGCTCTTCGCGCTCAAGCATGAGGGGGCCTCCGCCCTGACCGTGGGCGGCCTGATGGCGGTCTATGCCCTGCTGCCCGCCCTGCTCTCGGTGGCCGCGGGACGCTGGATAGACCGCGAGGGCGTGAACCGCCCCATGCTGATCGGCACCGTGGGCGTGGGCCTGGGCACCGTGGCGCCCTTTCTGTTGCCCGGCATCCCTACCCTGTTCTTCACCGCGGTGCTGGTGGGCCTGGCCTTCATGCTGATCAATGTCTCGGCCTACCACGCGGTGGGCGAGATGAGCGCGCCCGAGGAACGCACGGTCAACTTCAGCTATGTGGCCCTGGGCTTTTCCACCTCCACCTTCGTGGCGCCCATGCTCACCGGCATCTCCATCGATGCCCTGGGCTACCGCGCGGCCTTCCTGATCCTGGCCCTGTTCACGGTGCTGCCCCTGCTGGCCCTGTGGGCGCGCCTGCTGCCCGAGCATGAGCGCCCGCCGCGCCTCGAGAGCGGCGAACGCGGCCATGTGTTCGAGCTGCTGCGCGACCCGGAGGTGCGGCGGCTCTTCATCGCCATGGCCATCCTCACCGTGGGCTGGGACATCTACAACTTCGCCATTCCCGTCTATGGCGCGCAGATCGGGCTCTCGCCCTCGCAGATCGGCATCGTGATGGGCGCCTTCGCCGCCGCCACCTTTGCGGTGCGCCTGGCCATGCCCTTCATCGCCCACCGCGCCCAGCCCTGGTCCCTGCTCACGGTCTCCCTGCTGCTGGCCGGCCTGGCCTATGTGGCCATGCCCTTCACCCACAGCGTGGGCCTGCTGATGGCCATCACCTTCGTGCTGGGCCTGGGCTTGGGCGCACCCCAGCCCACGGTGCTGACTCTGCTGCACCAGAGCGCGCCCGCGGGCCGCGCGGCCGAGGCCCTGGGCCTGCGCACCACCATGATCAATACCAGCCAGACCGTGATGCCCCTGGTCTTCGGCGCCCTGGGTGCGGCCCTGGGTGTGGCCCCGCTGTTCTGGGCCATGGCCGCGGCCATGCTGGGCGGCAGCGCCTTCGCGCGCCGGCGCTGAGCTTCGCCTCACGCACAGCGCCCCGGGCTCACACCCCCGGGGGAGGGACAAGCCCCGGCGACTGACCGATACTCCGCCCGCGGCCAAAGGGGCCGCGACGCTATCCGGAGAACGTGCCATGGGCCTGATGGATTTCATCAAGAAACAGTTCATCGACATCCTGCAGTGGACCGAGCAGGACGAGGAGACCCTGGCCTGGCGCTTCCCCATGGCCGAGATGGAAATCCAGTACGGCGCCTCGCTCACGGTGCGCGAGTCGCAGATCGCCGTCTTCGTCAACGAGGGTCAGGTGGCCGATGTCTTCGGCCCCGGCATGTACAAGCTCAGCACCCAGACCCTGCCGGTGCTGACCTATCTGAAGAACTGGGACAAGCTCTTCGAGTCGCCCTTCAAGAGCGATGTCTACTTCTTCAGCACCCGCCAGCGCCTGGACCAGCGCTGGGGCACGCAGCAGCCCGTCACCATCCGCGACAAGGACTTCGGCGCCGTGCGCCTGCGCGCCTTCGGCAACTTTGCCTACCGCATTGCCGATGCCAAGCGCTTCCACACCGAGGTCTCGGGCACCCGCGAGCGCTACACCGTGCAGGACCTGGACGGTCAGCTGCGCGGCCTGATGCTGCAGCACATCAGCGACGCGGTGGCCGGCAGCGGCATTCCCTTCCTGGACCTGGCCGCCAACCAGATCGAGTTCGCCAAGGCCCTGCAGGCCGCCACCGCCCCCGCGTTCGAGGCCCTGGGCCTGAAGCTGGAGTCGGTGACCCTGCAGAACGTCTCCCTGCCCGAGGAGCTGCAGAAGATCCTGGACCAGAAGATCGGCATGGGCATGATCGGCCAGAACATGGGCCAGTTCATGCAGTACCAGGCCGCCCAGGCCCTGCCCAAGATGGCCGAGGGCGTGGGCCAGGGCGGTGGCGGCGGCGTGGCCGGGGATGCCATGGGCCTGGGGGCAGGTCTTGCCATGGGCCAGGTGCTGGCCCAGCAGCTGCAGGCGGGTCTCGGCGGCGCTGCCGGTGCCGCGCCGGCCGCTGCGGCCCCGGCCGCGGTGCAGAGTGCCGACGAGATCATGGCCCTGCTGGAGAAGCTGGGCGATCTCAAGGCCAAGGGCATCCTGACCGACGAGGAGTTCGCCGCCAAGAAGGCCGAACTGCTGAAGAAGCTCGGCTGAGTTGAGCTCCCCCGCGCCCCAGCGCCGCTGGCAGGCGGCCTGCCCCAATTGCGGCGGCCCGGTCGAGTTCGCCTCGGCCGCCAGCGCCAGCGCCGTCTGCAGCTATTGCCGCTCCACCTTGCTGCGCGAGGGGGAGGCGCTGCGCCGCATCGGCCAGGTCGGCGAGGTCTTCGAGGACTATTCCCCGCTGCAGCTGGGCGCCAGCGGTCGCTATGCGGGCGCGGCCTTCACCGTGGTGGGGCGCCTGCAACTGGGCGACGAGGACGCGCGCTGGAACGAATGGCATCTGCTGTTCGAGGGCGGCGACCCGGGCGGGCGCAGTGCCTGGCTCTCGGAGGACAACGGCGCCTTCGTGATGGCCTTTGACGCGCCCCTGCCCGAGGCCGCGCCACCGCCCGAGCAGCTCAAGCCCGGCAGCCAGCAACTGCTGGCCGGCCAGGCCTGGCAGGTGGCCTCCAAGGTGCAGGCCACGCTCTTTGCCGCCCAGGGCGAGCTGCCGCGGCCACCCGAGGCCGAGCGCAGCTTCTGGGTGGTGGACCTGCGCAATGCCCAGAACGAGGTGGCCACGCTGGACTACAGCCGGCCCGCGGCACCGCAATGGTCGCTGGGCCGGCCGGTGCGCCTGGAGGAGCTGGCGCTCAGCGGCCTGCGCGAGGTCCAGGCCCGCAGCCTGGGCTCGCGCAGCCTGCCCTGCCCCAGCTGCGGCGCGGCGCTGGAGCCGCGGCTGGAGAACAGCCGCTCCATCGTCTGCGGCCAGTGCCAGGCCGTGGTGGACATCTCGCAGGGCGCCGGGGCCGATCTGGCCTTCTACGCCCAGAGCGTGGGCAGCGAGGCCCTGCCCCAGATTCCCCTGGGCAGCAGCGGCGAGCTGCCGCTGGAGACCAGCGGCCAGCGCATCGCCTGGCAGGTGCTGGGCTATCTGGAGCGCTGTGACCTGCCCGAGAGCGCCGACGACGAACAGACCTTCTGGCGCGAGTACCTGCTCTACAACCGCCTGGAGGGCTTTGCCTTCCTGGTGGACACGCAGGAAGGCTGGAGCCTGGTGCGCTCACTCACCGGCGCGCCCAAGCCCGCCGCGGGCGGCGGCGTGAGCTGGCAGGGCAAGACCTTCCGCAAGCGCTGGACCTACACCGCCAAGATCACCCATGTGCTGGGCGAGTTCTACTGGCGGCTGCGCCGCGAGGAACGCGCCCTGGTCAGCGACTACGAATGTGGCCGCGCCCTGCTCAGCCGTGAGCAGACCGGCCAGGAAATCACCTGGAGCCTGGGCCGCCAGATGGACGCGGGCGAGGTGCAGCGCGCCTTCAAGCTGCAGGGGCCGGCCGTGGCCCTGCAGCGCGATGCCGGCAGCCTCAGCGACAGCGGCAACACCTTGCGCAATATCGTGGTGGGCCTCTTTCTGATCGCCCTGCTCTTTGCCATGCTGCGCTCCTGCGATGGCGACGACTGCCAGGACTACCGCGACAACTTCGGCGAGAGCAGCGCCGAATACCAGCAGTGCAAGCGCAATAGCAGCGGCTCGGGGGTGCGCACCGGCTCGGGCGGCGGCTCCTACGGCGGCTACAACAGCGGCGGCGGCGGACACAAATAGCCCGGTGCCCCCGGGAACAGCACAGCGTTGAAGGAGAACTGAGATGGATCTTGAATGGCTGAAGCCCGCCGTGGTGCTGGGCTCCGTGCTCTACGCCGTGATTGGCGTCCTGGTGTTCTGGGTGAGCTTTGTGATCGTGGACAAGCTCACGCCCTACAAGCTCTGGGAAGAGATCGTCGAGCACAAGAACCTGGCCCTGGCCGTGGTGGTGGGGGCCATGTGCATCTCCATCGGCATGATCGTGGCGGCGGCGATCAAGGGCTAGTGAGTGGCCCGGCGCTCACAAGCGCTCACCCGGCGCCCGTCGCGCTCGTGTTAATTTCGGGGTCCAGCAGGGGCCATTCCCAGGCCCCGGAGTCCTGAGCGATGACGCGAGCCATGATGCCCAAGCTGGGATCCCGCGGCCTGATGATCGCCACCGGCGGCGTGCTGGCCCTGGCGGCCCTGCTGATCGCCTGGCAGCTGGCGGGCCGCAGCGGCAGCAAACCGGCCGTCACGGAGCGGCCGGACAACACCCGCGACACCGGCGTCGTCACCCGGGCCGTGGCACCGTCGGCCACGCCGGCGGCCTCAACAGTCGCTCCGCCCCCCGTCACGACGACGGCCAGCGCTCCCGCAGCGCCAGCATCGATCAGCGCGGCCGCCGCGCCCAGCGCCCCTAGACCCAGCCCGCCCGCCGCGCAAGCCCTGACCCCGAAACCTGCCCCCGAGCGCAGCGTGCGCCACCCCGTGCCGCCGCCCAGCGCCCGCGCGCCGGCCCTGCTGCCGCATGAGGTGAATGCGGCGGCCCAGGGTCTGCTGGGGCCACGGGCCATGGCGCGGTATCTCTGGGTCGATCCCCTGGTGCAGCGCTTTGTGAACACGGTGGACAGCCTGGGCCGCGCCCAGCCGCCCAGCAGCCAGTGGCTGCTGCAGCCCGCGCCCGGCACGCTGCGCCTGGCCCAGCGCCGCGGCCAGACCGTGCTGGCCAGCGCCAATGCCCAGCGCTATCAGGCCAGCGTGGCCTGGCTCTCACGCCTCAACACCGCCCAGGCCCTGCGCCTGTACCAGCGCCTCTACCCGCTGCTGCAGCAGGCCTATGTGGAAAGCGGCCATGCCGGCCAGCATTTCAATGACCGTTTTGTCGAGGTGCTGGACCAGATGCTGGCCACGCCCACGCCGCGCGGACCGCTGCGCCTGGTGCCCACGGCCACGCCGCATGCCGATGGCCGGCCGCGCTACGAGTTCGCTGACCCGGCGCTGGCCGCCCTGAGCACCGGCCAGAAGGCCCTGCTGCGCCTGAGTCCCGAGCAGGCCCGCCAGCTCAAGGCGCAGATGCGCGCCCTGCGCGCCGGCCTGGTGAAACTGAGTCCGGCGCGCTAGCCATTTCATCCCGGTTTTGCCCCGGCGGCGGCCCGGCGCGCTGTTAGGCTTGCGCCCCATGACGCCCAGCACCGCGCCGCCCGACAGCCCACAAGCTCGCCCCCCGGGCGAGCCTGCCACCGACACCCCCGCCGCCCGCCGTATCGCGCCCCAGGAACTGCTGCTGCTGGCCAGCGTCTTCGTGATCGCGGCCTGCGGCCTGGTCTACGAGCTGGCGGCCGGCGCCCTGGCCAGCTATCTGCTGGGCGACTCGGTGCTGCAGTTCAGCACCATCATCGGCGCCTATCTCTTCGCCATGGGCCTGGGCTCCTGGCTCAGCCGCTATATCGAGCGCCAGCTGGTGGCGCAGTTCCTCAAGATCGAGCTGCTGGTGGGCGTGATCGGCGGCCTGATGCCGGCCGCCCTCTTCATCGTCCACAGCCTGCTGCCGCCCGGCCAGGGCCTGGGCTTTCGCGTGCTGCTCTACGGCCTGGTGCTGCTGGTGGGCACCCTGGTGGGCCTGGAGATCCCGCTGGTGATGCGCATCCTCAAGCGCTTCTTCAGCCAGCGCTATGCGCTCAAGGACCTGGTCTCCCAGGTGCTCACCTTCGACTACCTGGGTGCCCTGGGCGTGGCCCTGGCCTTCCCCCTGCTGCTGGTGCCTCATCTGGGGCTGGTGCGCACCGGCCTGCTCTTCGGCCTGCTCAATGTCTTGGTGGCCTGCTGGGCGCTGTGGCTGTTCCGCAGCGAGCTGCGCGCGCTGCGCAGTCATGCCTGGGCCTGCGGCCTGAGCCTGACCCTGCTCGCCGCGGCCATGGCCTCTGCCGACCATCTGAGCAGCTGGGCCGAGGACCGCTTCTACGGCGAGCACATCGTGCTCAAGCACAGCAGCGACTACCAGCGCATCGTCGTCACCGACGGCCGCGCCGGCACCCGGCTCTTCCTCAACGGCAATCTGCAGTTCCACTCGCGCGACGAGTACCGTTACCACGAGGCCCTGGTCCACCCGGCCATGGCCGCGCATGGCGCGCCGCGCCAGGTGCTGGTGCTGGGCGGGGGCGACGGCATGGCGGTGCGCGAGATCCTGCGCTACCCCAGCGTGGAGCACATCACCCTGGTGGAGCTGGACCCGCAGATGACCCGGCTCTTCGCCGAGCTGCCCCTGCTGCGCCGGCTCAATGGCGGCGCCCTCTCCAGCCCCAAGCTGGAGATCGTGAACGCCGACGCCTTCGGCTGGCTGGAGCGCCAGCAGCAGCGCTACGACGTGATCGTGATCGACTTTCCCGACCCCAGCAATTTCGCCCTGGGCAAGCTCTACACGGCCAGCTTCTACAAGCTGGTGGACCAGCATCTGAACGCGGGCGGCTACGCGGTGGTGCAGTCCACCTCGCCCCTGATCGCGCGACGCAGCTTCTGGACCGTGGTGAACACCATCGAGTCCGTGGGCCTGAGCACCACCCCCTACCACGCCCATGTGCCCAGCTTCGGCGAGTGGGGCTATGTGCTGGCCCACCGCCGGCCCTGGCAGCCGCCGCGGCAGCTGCCCGAGGGCCTGCGCTTTCTCACCGTGCCGGGCATGGCCGCCCTGCTGGACTTTCCGGCCGATATGGCGCGCGTGCCCACCGAGGTGAACCGGCTCTCCAACCAGGTGCTGGTGCAGGAGTTCGAGGCCGAGTGGGGAAAGGTGCACTGAGCGCGTGATCAAGCGTCGAGAGCTCCTGCTGGCCGCCTCGGCCGGCCCCTGGCTGTCCGGCTGCGGGCAAGACCCGGCCCCCACGCTGGAGGGCGGCTGGGTGGGCGCCAGCGCCGCGCGCGGCCACCGCCTGCGCGCGCCCCTGCCCAGCGGCACGGCGCCCGGACCGCTGCGCCGCACCGAGGTGCTGATCGTGGGCGGCGGCATCGCCGGCCTGGCCTGCGCCCGGGCCCTGCAGCGCGCCGGCCTGTCCGACTTCGCCCTGCTGGAACTGGAGGATGAGAGCGGCGGCAACAGCCGCGGCCACCAGATGGGTGGCATGCCCTGCCCCCTGGGCGCGCACTACCTGCCCCTGCCCGGCCCGCAGGCGCACGAGGTGAGCGAGCTGCTGCACGATCTGGGCCTGGCGCGCCAGGAGCTGGGCCGCACGGTGTTTGACGAGCGCCATCTCTGCCACAGCCCGCAGGAGCGGCTCTTCTACCAGGGCCAGTGGCACGAGGGCCTGCTGCCGCCGGCCGAGGACGCACGCTGCCGCGAGCAGTACCGCCGCTTCGGCGCCCGGGTGGCCGAGATCTCGCGCCTGGGCTTTGCCCTGCCCAGCCGCCGCGCGCCCTGGACCGCGGCCCATGCCCGGCTGGACGCGCAGCGCTTTGCCGACTGGCTGGACGCCGAGGGGCTGGATGCCGCCCCCCTGCGCTGGTATCTGGACTACTGCTGCCGCGACGAGTACGGCGCCGACGCCCGCGTGGTCTCGGCCTGGGCCGGCCTGCATTACTTCGCCAGCCGCCACGGCTTTCATGCGCCGGGCGAGAGCGAGCCCGGCGGCGAGCGCGGCGGCCAGGTGCTGACCTGGCCCGAGGGCAATGCCTGGCTGGCCCGGCGCCTGGCCGAGGATCTGGGCGGACGACTGCAGGCCGGCCGCACGGTGCTGCGCGTCAGCCCGCGCCGGCACGAGGTTGAACTGCTGGCCTGGAACGAGGCGGCGGACGTGCCGGAGCGCTGGGTGGCGCGCCAGCTGGTGCTGGCCACGCCGCTGTTCGTCGCCCAGCGCCTGCTGGACGCGTCGCCGCCAGCGCTGCGGGCCGCGGTGGCGCAGCTGCAGTACGCCCCCTGGCTGGTCGCCAATCTGCAGCTGGACGGTCCCCTGCTGCCGCGCCTGGGCGTGCCAGCGGCCTGGGACAGCGTGGTCTACGGCAGCGAGACGCTGGGCTATGTCGACGCGGGCCATCAGCGTCTGGACCCGACACCGGGGCCGACCGTGCTGAGCGCCTACCGCGCCCTGCCGCGTGCGCAGCGTGGCGCCTTGCTCGGCGAGCCCTGGGCCCACTGGGCGGGGCGCATCGTCGCCGACCTGCAGGCCACGCATCCCGACCTGCCGGCGCGCCTGCGGCGCATCGACCTGGCGCGCTGGGGCCATGCGATGAGCATCCCGGTACCGGGGCTGCGCGGCTCGGCCGCGCTGGCGGCGCTGCACCGGCCGCAGGGTCGGCTGCATTTCGCGCATGGCGACCTGGCCGGCTATTCAGTGTTCGAGGAGGCCTACACCCGAGGGGTGGCCGCAGCGGCGCAAATCGTGTCAATCTCCCGTCCATGATGTCGCGCGCCTGCCTCGCCGCCCTGCTGCTGATCGCGCTGAGCCTGACTCGACCGGCGACGGCGCAGGGCTATGAGGTGCAGGCCGACGGACGGCGCCAGAACTATGGCTTCCTGGAGCGCGCCGCCGAACCCTGGCGCATCTGCGCCCTGCTGCCGCACGGCAAGGACCGCTACTGGTGGGGCGTCTCCTGGGGCCTGGCCCAGCAGGCCAGGCAGCTGGGCGTGCAGCTGGGCATCTACCAGGCCAACAGCTACGCCGACCTGCCGCTGCAGAAAAAGCAATGGGCCGACTGCCGCGCCCTCGGTGCGCAGGCCTACATCCTGGCAGCGATCAGCGCCGACGGTCTGTCGGACGAGATCGCCCAGGCCATGGCCGAGAAGAAAGCTGTGATCGACCTGATCAACGGCGTCAGCGCCGAGGTCAGTAGTCGTGCGGTGGTCAGCTTCGCCGATATGGCGGCCCAGACCATCGCCTACCTGCTGCGCGACGCCAGCGGCCGCTCGGTCAAGCTGGCCTGGTTTCCCGGCCCGGCCGACGCCGCCTGGGTGCAGGACGGTGAACGCGGCCTGATGGACGCGCTCAGCGGCAGGCCGGTGGAGCTGCGCCTGGGCGGGCGCGGCGCCCCCGACGCCAAAACCCAGAGCACCCTGGTGCGCGAGCACCTGGATCGGGCCGGTATGCCCGACTACATCGTCGGCAATGCGGTGGCGATTGAGTTCGCGGCGCGTCTGGTGGCCCAGCGCCCGGGCACAAGGCCCAAGCTGCTGGCCTACTACGCCACCGAGGACGTGGTGGAGCGCATCGCCAGCGGCGAGGTGCTGGCCGCGCCGACCGACCAGCCTATCCTCCAGGCCCGTATCGCACTGGATCTGGCGGTGCGCGCACTACAGGGACAGCGCGTCCCCAAGCGGGTCAGCCCCAGCATCCTGATGCTGGACCGGCAAAGCCTCAAGAGCGTGGACCTGACACGCTTGCTGCCGCCCAAGGGCCAGTGGCTGGTGCAGCAGCCGCTGCCGGCCGGCTCAGCCGTCGGTGCGGCCGCCACGCGCTAAGGCCTGGCGTTGCACCTCGGCGGGCGCGAAGGCGGCCAGCAGGCGCGCCATCAGGGCCTCGGCCCGAGCGCTGTTGTCCGCGCCCAGATTGCAGACATAGACATCCAGCGTGACCCCGCCCAGCTCGGGCCAGGTGTGCACCGCCAGATGCGATTCGGCCAGCAGCACCACGCCCGTGATGCCGCTCTGGGCCTGCCCGGGCGCGGGCGTGAAGCGGTGGAAGAGCTCGGCCACGGCGCCCAGGCCCGCCTCGGCCACGGCCGCTACGCACAGGGTGCGCAGGGCCTCGGCATCGCTCATCAAGGCGCTGTCGGACGGGCAGCCGCGCAGATCGGCGGTGAGGTGCAGGCCTTGCAAGACGTCTGGCGCTTCAGCCGCCGGTGACGGGCGGGAAGAAGGCCACCTCGGCCCCGTCCGGGATCAGGGCGTCCTCACGGCTGAGCTGCTGGTTCAGCGCACAGCGCAGGGCGCGGCCGCGGGCCAGGGCCGTGGCATGGGGATCGCCGCGGGCGATCAGTTCGTCGCGCAGCGCGCCCAGGCTCAGGCCGGGCCGCCAGTCCAGGGTCTCGCTGGCGCCCAGGGCCTCGCGCAGGGCCGCGAAGTAACGCACCGTGATGCTCATGACAGCAGCTCGCTGAAGGGAATGAAGTGCACCATCTGCCCGGGCGCCACGGTCTGGCCGGGCGGGTTGTCCACCAGACCATCGCCCCAGACGGCCGAGGTCAACACGCCCGAGCTCTGGTTGGCAAACAGGGCCAGGCCGCCGCGCTCATTGAGCCGGGCGCGCAGGAACTCGCGGCGCTTGTCGGCCTTGGGCCAGGCAAAGTCGGCCCGCAGGCTGAAGCCCCGCGGCGTGAGCGCCGCGGCGCCTTGCAGGCGCAGGATCACCGGGCGCACCAGCAGCAAGAAGGTGACAAAGCTGGAGACCGGGTTGCCGGGCAGGCCGATGAACCAGGCATCCTTGACCTGACCGAAGGCCAGGGGCTTGCCGGGCTTGATGGCGATCTGCCACAAGTCCAGCCGGCCCTCGGCCTGCACCGCGGGGCGCAGATGGTCTTCCTCGCCCACCGAGACGCCGCCCGAGGTGATGATCAGATCCGCTTGGGCCGCGGCCTCGCGCAGCGCGGCGCGGGTGGCGTCCAGGCTGTCGGGCACGATGCCCAGATCGATCACCTCGCAGCCCAGGCCCTGCAAGAGGCCGCGCAGGGTGAAGCGGTTGCTGTTGTAAATGGCACCGGGCTTGAGTGGCTCGCCGGGCATGAGCAGCTCGTCCCCGGTGGAGAACAGGGCCACGCGCGGGCGCGCGGCCACCTGTAGCGTGGCCGCGCCCACCGAGGCGGCCAGGCCCAGGGCCGCGGCGTCGAGCTTATGGCCGGCGGCCAGCACGGTGGCGCCCTGCTGCACATCCTCGCCGCGGCGGCGGATGTGCTGGCCCGGGCTGGGCTCGGCCTTGATGCGCACGCCGCCTTCCACGGCCTCGCAAAGCTCCTGCATCACCACGCAGTCCGCCCCTGGTGGGATGGGCGCGCCGGTGAAGATGCGCGCCGCGGTGCCGGGCTGCAGGGGCTGAGGCACGCTGCCGGCCGGCACGCGCTGGCTGATGGGCAGCACACCGGCAGCGGCATCGGCCACGCGCAGGGCGTAGCCGTCCATGGCCGTGTTGTCGGCGGGCGGCACATCCAGGGTGGAGACCACCTCGGCGGCCAGCACCCGGCCCAGGGCCTCAAAGGTAGACGCCTGTTCGACACGACCCAGCGGGGCCACGGCGCTCAGCAGGCGGGCGAGCGCCTCGTCCAGGCTTTGCAGGGGCGGACGCGGGGCAGCGGGCTCAGACATGGGCTTGGATGAAGGCCTTCACTTGCGCCACATCGGCCGGCAGCACGGTGACGCGCTTGGGCAGGGCCTCGATGTTTTCCAGGCCCGCGGGGCGCGGCGGCTCGAGGTCCAGGGCCTCGCGGATGGTGGCGGCGAACTTGGCCGGCAGCGCGGTTTCCAGCACCAGCATGGTCGTGCCGGGCTCGCGCTGCTCCAGCGCCACCTTGAGGCCGTCGGCCGTGTGGGTGTCGATCAGCTGGCCGTATTTTTGATGGGCCAGGCGAATGGTGGCCAGGCGGTCGGCATGGGTGGATCGGCCGGAGCTGAAACCGAAGTCGGCAATGCGGGCCTTGTCCTCGGCGCTCAGCACAAAGCCGCCGGCCTGCGTGAACAGCGTCTTCACGCGCGCACCGTCGCGCCCCAGCAGGTCGGCGATGAAGCGCTCGAAATTGCTGGCCTTGGAAATGTCCATCGAGGGGCTGGAGGTCTCGTGCGTGTCGGCGCTACCGCGCGGCCGGTAGACGCCGGTGCGGAAGAACTCGTCCAGCACATCGTTCTCGTTGGTGGCCACCACCAGCTTGGCAATCGGCAGGCCCATCATGCGGGCCACATGGCCGGCGCAGACATTGCCGAAATTGCCCGAGGGCACGGTGAAGCTGACCAGCTCCTCATTCGACTTCGTGGCCTGGAAGTAGCCGGCGAAGTAGTAGACGACCTGGGCCAGCAGGCGCGCCCAGTTGATGGAGTTGACCGTGCCAATGCGGTACTGGCGCTTGAAGTCCAGATCGTTGGAGACGGCCTTGACGATGTCCTGGCAGTCGTCGAACACGCCGTCCACCGCCAGGTTGTGGATATTGGCGTCCTGCAGGCTGAACATCTGGGCCTGCTGGAAGGGGCTCATGCGGCCGTTCGGGCTGAGCATGAAGACATTCACGCCGGCCTTGCCGCGCATGGCGTACTCGGCCGCACTGCCGGTATCGCCCGAGGTGGCGCCCAGGATGTTGAGCGTCTCGCCGCGGCGGCCCAGCTCGTACTCGAACAGCTGGCCCAGCAGCTGCATGGCCATGTCCTTGAAGGCCAGGGTCGGGCCGTTGGACAGGGCTTCGAGCGCCAGGCCCGGCTCCAGGGTCTTGAGCGGCGTGATCTCGGGCGTGCCGAAGACCTCGGCCGTGTAGCTGCGGCGCACCAGGGCGCGCAGATCCTCGGCCGGGATGTCGTCGATATAGAGGCTCAGGATCTCGAAGGCCAGGTCGGCATAGGCCAGACCGCGCCACTTCGTGAGCGTGGTCTCGTCGACCTTGGGGTACTGGACCGGCAGGTAGAGCCCGCCATCCGGCGCCAGGCCCTCCAGCAGGATCTCGCAGAAACGGCGCTCCGTCTTGTCGCCGCGGGTGCTGATGTACTTCACGCGAGTTCTTCCTTGCGGATGCGCACGATGGGCGCCAGCACCGTCTCCAGCGCCTGCATCTGGCTCAGGGCCTTGTCCATGCGGCCTTCCAGGGTCTCGTGGGTCAGGATGATGAGGTCGGTCTGCTTCTCGCCCTCGCCGGACTCGCGCTGCAGCACGGCATCGATGGAGATGTCGTGCTCGGCCAGGATGGTGGTGATGCGCGACAGCACGCCGGCCTGGTCGGCCACGACCAGACGCAGGTAGAAGCTGGTGGCCACCTGGGCCATGGGCAGGATGGGCGTGTCGCTCATCGCATCCGGGCGGAAGGCCAGGTGCGGCACGCGGTGCTCGGGGTCGGCGGTGTGCAGGCGGGTGATGTCCACCAGGTCCGCCACCACGGCCGAGGCGGTGGGCTCGGAGCCGGCGCCCTTGCCGTAGTAGAGCGTGGTGCCCACGGCATCGGCCTGCACCAGCACGGCGTTCATCGCGCCCTCGACATTGGCGATCAGGCGCTGGGCTGGGATCAGGGTCGGGTGCACGCGCAGCTCGATGCCGGCCTCGCGGCGGCGCGCGATGCCCAGCAGCTTGATGCGGTAGCCCAGCTGCTCGGCGTACTTGATGTCGGCGGCCTGCAGCTTGGTGATGCCCTCCACATGGGCCTTGTCGAACTGCACCGGGATGCCGAAGGCGATGGCGCTCATGATGGTGGCCTTGTGCGCGGCATCCACGCCCTCGATGTCGAAGGTGGGATCGGCCTCGGCATAGCCCAGGCGCTGGGCTTCCTTCAGCACGGTGCCGAAGTCCAGGCCCTTGGAACGCATCTCCGAGAGGATGAAATTGGTGGTGCCGTTGATGATGCCGGCGATCCACTCGATGCGGTTGGCCGTCAGGCCCTCGCGCAGGGCCTTGATGATGGGAATGCCGCCGGCCACGGCCGCTTCGAAGGCCACGATCACGCCCTTGGCATGAGCCGCGGCAAAGATCTCGGTGCCATGCACGGCCAGCAGGGCCTTGTTGGCGGTGACCACATGCTTGCCGGCCGCGATCGCCTCCAGCACCAGGGTCTTGGCCACGCCGTAGCCGCCGATCAGCTCGACCACGATGTCGATCTCGGGGTTGGCGATGACCTTGCGCGCATCGTCAACCACCTCGCAGGCGTCACCCACGATGCTCTTGGCGCGGGCCACATCGAGATCGGCCACCATGGCGATCTCGATGCCGCGGCCGGCGCGCCCACGAATCTCTTCCTGGTTGCGACGCAGCACCTGGAAGGTGCCACTGCCCACGGTGCCAATGCCCAAGAGGCCGACTTTGATCGCTTTCATCTGGAGTCTCAATTCGTCTGGATTAGGTTCTTCTTCAACGGCCGGCGCGCTTGCGGTAGTGCGCCAGGAATCGTTCGATGCGGCCCACCGCGTCCTGGAGGTCGTCGGAGTTGGGCAGGAACACGAGGCGGAAGTGATCGGGGGCAATCCAGTTGAAGCCCGTCCCCTGCACGATCAACACCTTTTCCTCGGCCAGCAGCTCGTAGGCGAACTGCTGGTCGTCCTCGATCGGGTAGATCTTGGGGTCCAGGCGGGGGAACATATAGAGCGCCGCTTTGGGCTTGACCACGCTGACGCCGGGAATCTGGCTCAGCAGCTCATAGGCCATATCGCGCTGGCGGCACAGGCGGCCGCCGGGGGCCACCAGGTCCTTGATGCTCTGGTAGCCGCCCAGGGCGGTCTGAATGGCCAGTTGGCCCGGCGTGTTGGCACACAGGCGCATGGAGGCCAGCATGTTCAGGCCGGTGATGTAGTCCCTGGCGTGACGCTTCTCGCCCGAGACGATCATCCAGCCGGCGCGGTAGCCGCAGGAGCGGTAGTTCTTGGACAGGCCGTTGAAGGTCAGGCACAGCACATCGTCGGCCAGCGAGGCGATGCTGGTGTGCACATTGCCGTCGTACAGCGTCTTGTCGTAGATCTCGTCGGCCATGATGATCAGCTGGTGCTGACGCGCGAGCTCGACGATCTCCCGCAACAGGCTCTCCGGATAGAGCGCGCCGGTCGGGTTGTTGGGGTTGATGACGACGATGGCCTTGGTATTGGGTGTGATCTTGGCCCTGATGTCGGCAATGTCCGGGAACCAGTCGCTGCTCTCGTCGCAGATGTAGTGCACCGGGTTGCCGCCCGAGAGCGCCACCGCGGCGGTGTAGAGCGGATAGTCGGGCGCGGGCAGCAGCACCTCGTCGCCATTGTCCAGCAGGGCGTTGAGCGCCATCACGATCAGCTCGGAGGCGCCGTTGCCCAGGTAGACATCGTCCACCGTGACGCCGCGGATGTTCTTTTCCTGGCAGTAGTGCACCACCGCCTTGCGCGGCGCGAACAGGCCCTTGGAATCCGTATAACCCGCGGCGGCCGGCAGGTTGCGTATCATGTCCTGCACGATCTCGTCCGGGGGCTCCAGGCCGAAGGCGGCGATATTGCCGATGTTCAGCTTGATGATCTTCTGGCCCTCTTCCTCCATCTGCCGCGCCTTGTCGAGCACGGGCCCACGGATGTCGTAACAGACATTGGCCAGCTTGCTGGACTTGGCAATGGGCTTCAAGACGGGCACTCCTGATGGCGGATGAGATCGGACAGAGAAGAACCCGAGATTTAAACACAGGGTTTGCCCCGTTCCCGGGCGCAGCCCGCGTCAGCACAGCATGAAGTTCCAACTCGACGAGCAGCAAGGCGGCAACAGCATTTCGCGCCACGACAGCGACCAGGTCTGGGTCAACGGACAGCCCCACAGACACAGCCTGCTGGTGCCCTGGCGCGGCGATGTGCAGGCCTGGGGCGCCGAGCGCTTCGAGGACCTGGGCGACGCCCATTTCGAGCGCATCCTCGCGCTCAAGCCCGAGCTGGTGATCTTCGGCAGCGGCACCCGGCTGCGCTTTCTGCGCCCAGCCGTCTACCGCAGCCTGATTGCCGCGCGCATCGGTGTGGAAACCATGGATCTGGCCGCCGCCTGCCGCACCTACAACGTGCTGGCCAGCGAGGGCCGCAGCGTGCTGGCGGCCCTGCTGCTCGAAACGCCGGCCTGAGCGCGGCTGCCCGCGCGCGAGGCAATCCCCCCATTAGGCGACCCGGCCCGCCGGGTGGGGCTTGCCGTTCACCGTATAATTGGCGGCTATGCCCTTGCGGGCACACTCACTACAGAACGCCACATGACGCCAGCGCTCAACAAACCCCTTCCGGAAATTGAAGCTCTTGCCACCGGCGGTGTGAAGTTCACGCCGCAAGCCTTCCTGGGTCAGGCCGTGGTGCTGTACTTCTACCCGAAGGACAATACGCCGGGCTGCACCACCGAGGCCATGCAGTTCCGCGACCGCCACAAGGACTTCGTCAAGGCCGGCGCCGTGGTGCTGGGCGTGTCGCGCGACAATATGGTCTCGCACGACAAGTTCAAGCAGAACCTGGAACTGCCCTTCGAGCTGATCGCCGACACGGAAGAGAAGCTCTGCCATATGTTCGGCGTGGTCAAGAACAAGATCATGTACGGCAAGAAGGTCAAGGGCATCGAGCGCTCCACCTTCCTGATCGACGCCCAGGGCATCTTGCGCGAAGAATGGCGCGGCATCAAGGTCGCCGGTCATGTGGACGAGGTCCTCAAGGCCGTCAAGTCGCTCAAGAAGGACGCGGCCTGATCATTCTGGGTAGCGCGAGCTTGCCAGTATCCACGCAAAGCCGGCCCGGCCCTTTCGCCGCGCCGGCTTTGTTGCATCAGCGCCGCGCTGCCGGCGCTGTCATTCCCGCTGTGCATAATCGGCCCATGCCCTGGTGCTCCGAAGCCATCTCCCCGCCTGAAAGCCGTGCAGCCTGCTGCGCGGCTTTTTGCTTTCCGAGCCCGGGCATCTATCTTCTGCCTTTGAACCCCGGCCCCTGAACCCAGGCGCCGCACCCCAGCCCATGCCACTGCCCAAGCCCCCGACCAAGCGCGCCAGCCTCCTCGAGCCCTCCGCCTTTGCCGCCACGCTGGCGGTGAGCAGCAAGCCCCCCGCGGCTCCCACCTCCGCCCGCAAGACCAGCGCCAAGGCCGCCGGCAAGACCGCGCTGCCGCCGGCCGCAGCCGCTGCTGCCGCGCCTGCGGTCCAGCCTCAGGCGCCCGCCCGCAAGCCGGCCGCCGCGCCCGTGCCGATGCCCGCACCGGCGCCCGTCATGGCAGCAACGCCCCTGGCCCGGGTCAGCCCGGCACCAGCACCGCAGGCCAAGCCCACGCCCAAAAGCAAGCCGGCCGCCAAGGCCCGCGCCGCGAGCAAGCCCAAGCTCTTTGTGCTTGACACCAATGTGCTGATGCACGACCCCATGTCGCTGTTCCGCTTCGAAGAGCACGACATCTACCTGCCCATGATCACGCTTGAAGAGCTGGACGGGCACAAGAAGGGCATGACCGAGGTGGCGCGCAATGTGCGCCAGGTCAGCCGCGACCTGGACGCCCTGGCCGCCAGCCTGCAGCAGCACACCCTGGAAGAAATGGCTCAGGGCCTGCCGCTGGACGGCACCGGCCACCGCGAGGCCGGCGGCAAGCTCTTCTTCCAGACCCAGCTGCTGGATACCCCCCTGCCCCAGGGCCTGCCCCAGGGCAAGGCGGACAACCAGATCCTGGGCGTGGTGCAGGCGCTCAAGACGCAGCAGCCGGAGCGCGAGGTCGTGCTGGTGTCCAAGGACATCAATATGCGCATCAAGGCCCGGGCCCTGGGCCTGGCCGCCGAGGACTACCGCAACGACAAGACGCTGGAAGACTCGGACCTGCTCTACACCGGCGTGCAGGCCCTGCCCGCCGACTTCTGGGAGCGCCATGGCAAGACCATGGAGAGCTGGCAGCAAGGCGGCCTGACCTACTACCGCATCAGCGGCCCCCTGGTGCCCTCGCTGCTGGTCAATGAGTTCGTCTATCTGGAGGCGCCCGGCGCCGCGCCGCTCTACGCCAAGGTCACCGAGATCACCGGCAAGACCGCGGTGCTGCGCACGCTCAAGGACTACGGCCACCAGAAGAACGCCGTCTGGGGCGTGACCGCGCGCAACCGCGAGCAGAACTTCGCTCTGAATCTGCTGATGGACCCGGACTGCGACTTCATCACCCTCACCGGCACGGCCGGCACCGGCAAGACCCTGATGACCCTGGCCGCCGGCCTGTCGCAGGTGCTGGATGAGCGCCGCTATAGCGAGATCATCGTCACCCGGGTCACCGTGCCGGTGGGCGAGGACATCGGCTTCCTGCCCGGCACCGAGGAGGAGAAGATGAGCCCCTGGATGGGCGCCCTGGACGACAACCTGGAAGTGCTGGCCCGCGGCGACAGCAGTGCCGGCGAATGGGGCCGCGCCGCCACCAATGACCTGGTGCGCAGCAAGATCAAGATCAAGAGCCTGAACTTCATGCGCGGGCGCACCTTCCTGAACAAGTTCGTCATCATCGACGAGGCGCAGAACCTGACGCCCAAGCAGATGAAGACCCTGATCACCCGCGCCGGCCCCGGCACCAAGATCGTCTGCCTGGGCAATCTGGCCCAGATCGACACGCCCTACCTCACCGAGGGCAGCTCGGGCCTGACCTTCGCGGTGGACCGCTTCAAGGGCTGGGCCCACAGCGGCCACATCACCCTGGCCCGCGGCGAGCGCTCGCGCCTGGCCGACTTCGCCTCGGAAGTGCTGTGAGTCCTGCGGCGTGAGTCTCTACGTCAGTGATCTGGACGGCACCCTGCTGGACCGCAGCGGCCAGCTCTCCAGCGCCACGCGCTCGGGCCTGATCCGCCTGCTGGACCAGGGCCTGGTCTTCACCGTGGCCAGCGCGCGGCATGTGGTGTCCATCCAGCGCCTGCTGGAGGGCCTGCCGCTGCGCCTGCCGGTGATCTCCTCCAACGGGGCCTACCTCAGCGATATGGCCAGCGCCCGCCACGAGCTGGTGCATGCCATGGCGCCCGAGCTGGGCCAGGCCCTGCTCGCCCTGGTGCGGCGCCACGGGCTTTCGCCCTTTTGCGCCACCCATGGGCCCAAGGGCGACCAGCTCTTCTGGCAGGACACGCACAACGCCGGTCAGCAGGCTTTTGTGGACGAGCGCCAGGCCAATGGCGATCCGCGCCTGCGCCGCAGCCCGCGCCTGGAGCAGGAGCTGCGCGACCCGCTCGTCACCCTGGTGGTGGTGGATAGGCACGGCCCCCTGGCCGCCCTGCAGGCCGAGATCGAGGCCTTGTGCGGCGAGGCGGTGCAGACCCATCTGAACGAAGACCTCTACCTGCCCGAGTGGCCCTGGCTCACCGTGCACGACCGGCGCGCCACCAAGGACCAGGCCATCCACACCCTGGCCCAGCGCTACGGCCTGGCCGAGCGTGAGATCGTGGTCTTTGGCGATCACATCAACGATGTATCCATGATGCGGGCCGCGCACCGCGGCATCGCCATGGGCAATGCCATCGAGGCGGTCAAGCAGGCGGCGCGCCAGGTGATAGGCCCCAACCATGAGGACAGCGTGCTGCGCTTTCTGGAGAGCGACTGGCGCCGCGGCGCCTGAGCCTTGCCTTTCAGTCCTGCAGGCTCTCGCCAGCCTCGGCCGAGCCCTCGTGCGCACGCAGCTGCGCAAAGATGAAGGCCGCCAGCGCCGCCATCACGCCGATGGCCAGATAGGTGCCGCGAAAGGCCGGCATCAGGGCCGCGCCCGCCTGGTGCCCCGGCCCCACCCCGACACCGCCCGAGAACAGCAGCAAGAGCGCGCTGGAGGTGGCCACGCCCAGGCTCATGGAGAGCTGCATCACCACCGAGAGCAGGCTGTTGCCGCTGCTGGCGGTGCGCGCATCCAGCTCACCCAGGGTCAGGGTGTTCATGGCCGTGAACTGCAGGCTGTTGACCATGCCGAACAAGGCCAGGTGCAGGGCCAGGGCCCAGACCGGCCCGCCGGCCGGCACCAGGGCAAAGCTGGCGATCATGGCGCCCAGCAGCACGGTGTTGAGCACCAGCACCCGGCGGTAGCCCCAGGCGCGGATCAGGCGGATGGCCACGGTCTTGCTGGCCATGGCCCCGGCCACGGTGGGCACCATCATCAGGCCCGCCGCGCTGGGCGTGTAGCCCAGGCCCAGCTGCAGAAAGAGTGGCGTGAGAAAAGGCGTGGCCCCGCTGCCCAGGCGGGCGAAGACATTGCCGATCAGGCCGATGCGGTAGCTGGGGATGCTGAACAGGGCGCGCTCGAACAGGGGCTCGGGCGCGCGCGCCGCATGCAGCCAGTAGGCCATCATGCAGGCCAGGCCCGCCACCAGCATCACCAGGCAGACGGCGGTGCCGATCACATGCTCGCCCAGGCCCTGCAAGGCCAGGGACAGCAGCACCAGGCCGGCGCTGAAGAGCGCAAAGCCGCTGCCGTCAAAGCGCCGCGGCGCGCTGGCGCGCAGCTGGGGCATGAAGCGCAGGCTGGCCAGCACCCCCAGCAGGCCCACGGGCAGATTGATCAGGAAGATCCAGTGCCAGCTGGCGTACTGGGTGAGAAAGCCGCCCAGGGCCGGCCCCACCAGGGGCCCCACCAGGCCCGGCAGGGCGATGAAGGTCATCACCGGCAGGAACTCGTCCTTGGGAAAGGCGCGCAGCACCGTGAGCCGGCCCACCGGCACCAGCAAGGCCCCGCCCACGCCCTGCAGCACCCGGGCCGCCACCAGGGCCGGCAGCGAGGGCGAGAGCGCGCAGGCCAGGGAGCCGCCGCTGAACAGGGCGATGGCCCAGAGAAAGATGCTGCGCGTGCCGAAGCGGTCGGCCAGCCAGCCCGAGGCCGGGATCAGCATGGCCACGGTCAGCAGATAGGCCACGATGGCCGACTGCATGCGCAGCGGATCCACCCCCAGGTCCCGCGCCATGCCCGGCAAGGCGGTGTTGAGGATGGTGACATCCAGGGTCTGCATGAAGAAGGCCAGGGCCACCACCCAGGGCAGGTAGCGGCGCGTGGCGGCGTCGAGCTGGGGACGCTCGGTCTCGGCTGGCGGCATGCCCCGAGTATCGCGGCCCAGGCCGGACGCGGGCGCAAAAAAGCCCGCCGGGCCGGGGCCGGACGGGCGCTGTGCGGCGCGGTGAGACTTACTTGCGCAGCTCTTCGAAGAAGGCCTTGGAATTGCTGTCGCGCTGCAGGAACTCGCGCACCAGCTCGGGCGCGGGCTTCTGACCGCCATTGCCCAGCACGATGTCGCGGTAGCGCTTGCCCACGGCCGGGTTCAGCTTGTTGCCGTCCTTGAAGGCGGTGCGCAGGTCCACGGCCAGCACCAGGCTCCAGAGGTAGCCGTAGTAGCCCGCGCCATAGCCGCCGGCAATATGGGCAAAGCCGGCCGGGAACATGGTGCCCGGCACATAGCCCAGGGGCGTGGCGCCTTCCATGCGGGCCCACAGCGGCAGGGGCTGCTCGGGCTGGCTGCCGTGCAGGGCCAGGTCATAGCTGGCGTACAGATGCTGGCGGCCGTAGAAGCTGCCCTTGGCAAAGCCCTTGGCGGCCACGGCCTGGTCCACCAGGGCGTCAGGCACCGGCTTGCAGGCGGGGCAGACCTCCTGCATCAGCTTGAGCACGGGCTTGTCGTAGACCCAGTCCTCCAGCATCTGCGAGGGTGCCTCGACGAAGTCGTGCATCACCGCGGTGCCGCCCTGGGCCGCGTAGCGGGTGGCCGAGAGGTTGTTGTGCACCGCATGACCCAGCTCATGCAGCAGGGTTTCCATCTCGTCCAGGGTCAGGCCTTGACGGTCGAAATTGACCACCAGGGCCGCCGTGGGCGTGCGCTGGATGCGGGTGGCGCTGCTGCGCAGCGGCCAGACCGCGGCATGGTTGTACTTGCCCTCGCGCGGGTACAGGTCCACATAGAGCGTGCCCAGGCTCTTGCCGCTGGCCACATCGCTCACCGCATACGCCTGCGCCTCGGGGTGCCAGAGCTCGGCCGCCACGCGGGTGTAGCGCACGCCCATCATCTTCTCGATCACGCGCATGGCGAAGCCCAGGCTCTCCTGGGGCGGGAAGTACTGGCGGAAGGCCTCCTGGTCCACGCTGAAGCGCTGCTTGCGGATGCGCTCGGTGTAGAAGGTGGCGTCCCAGCGCTGCACCGTGACCGCGGCGGCGGGCTGGCCCAGATGCTCGGCCTTGGCCTGACGCAGGGCCTGCACATCGCTGCGTTCGCCCTCCACCACCGCGCCCTTCACATCGTCCAGGAAGCGGGTGGCGGTGGCGCCGTCCTTGGCCATGCGGCGGCGCAGATTGAAGTCGGCATAGTTGCTGAAGCCGAACAGGCCGGCGTACTCGCGGCGCTTGCTGGCAATCTGGTCCAGCAGCTGCAGATTGGCCTCGCCGCCCTCGTTGACCTTGGCGCGCCACATGCGCTCGCGCGTGGCCTCCAGCTCGGCGCTCTGCAGCACCGGCACATAGCTGGGGTAGTCCACGCCCAGCACCACGCGGCCCTCGGCATCACGCGGCGCCTTGGCCCAGACGCCCTGGGGCACGCCCTTGAGTTCGGCCTCGCTGAAGGCCACCTTGATGCCGGCATCGCGGATGTTCTTCTCGAACTTCTGGCTCAGCTCGGCAATCTGGTCGGCCAGCTGCTTGGCGCGCTTGCGCTGGGCCGGCGGCAGGGCCACGCCGCCATCCTCGAAGCCGGCCAGGGTGCCGCGCACCAGCTCGCGGTCGATGTCGTCGGCCGCGGGCGCCTTCTTCAGCGCCTTGTAGAGCTTCTCGTTCTGGGCAAAGCTGGACGAGAAATCGGCCCAGCGCAGCGAGCAGGCCTGGGCGGCGTCGCGCACCGCCTTGTCGGGGTGCACATTGAGCACGAACTCGATGGGGTACTGCGTGTCTTCCTGGAAGGCCGTGAAGTCGTCCAGGGCGGCCAGCCAGCCCTTGTCCACCTTGCGCTGCTCCAGGGCCTTGAGGCGCTGCTTGGCGGCCTTGAGCCCGCTGTCACAGGCGCTCTGGATGGCCTGGGCGTCCTTGTAGACCGGGAAGGCCGGACCCGGCAGCTCGCTGGGGCCGGGGGCCACGGCCAGGGCCGGCAGGGTGGCCAGGGCCAGCAGGCCGCCCAGGGTCAGGCGGCGGTGCATCTTGCTCATCATCGTTGTGTGCTCCTAGCCGCGGGATCAGCGGCATGGCCGGCGATTGTGCCAAGCCCGCGGCGCCACAGGCGCCGCCATGCGACGGACGGCCGTTGCCGGGGCGCGAAGCACGCCCTGACCCCGCCCCCGGGGGGAGCCTCGGCCTCAGCCCTGGACCAGCTCGCGGATCTGATGCAGGGCGCTGGGGTCCTCGATGGTGGTCAGGTCGCCGGGATCGCGCCCTTCGCACACGGCCTGTATGGCCCGGCGCAAGAGCTTGCCCGAGCGGGTCTTGGGCAGCACGCTCACAAAGCGCACCCGCGCCGGCCGCGCCACGGCGCCCAGCTGCTGGTCCACCTGCTTCATGATGGCGCCCTCTTCCTGCAGCGCATCCACGGCCGGGTTCTTGAGCACGGCAAAGGCCATGGCCACCTGGCCCTTGAGCGCATCGGCCACACCGACCACGGCCACCTCGGCCACATTGGGATGACTGGCGATGCTCTCCTCGATCTCCCGTGTGCCCAGGCGGTGGCCGGCCACATTGATCACATCGTCGGTACGGCCCAGGATGAAGTAGTAGCCATCCGCATCGCGCAGGCCCCAGTCGAAGGTGGAATAGACCTGCTGGCCGGGAATGCTGGACCAGTAGGTCTTCACATAGCGCTCATCGTCACCCCACACGGTCTGCAGGCAGCCCGGCGGCAGGGGGTAGGCAATGGTCAGCACGCCCTTCTTGTTGGGCTCGCGCAGCTCCTCGCCGGTGTTCTCGTCCAGCAGGCGCACGTCATAGCCATACATGGCCCGGCCCGGCGAACCGAAGCGCGTGGGCGTGGGCGCCACGCCATGGGCCACGGTCAGGATGGGCCAGCCGGTCTCGGTCTGCCAGTAGTTGTCGATCACGGGCTTGCCCAGGCCCTCGCAGATCCAGCGCGAGGTGGGCTCGTCCAGCGGCTCGCCGGCCAGGAAAAGCGCGCGCAGCGAGGACAGGTCGTACTTGCTCAGATAGGCCGGGTCCTGCTTCTTGAGCACGCGCACCGCCGTGGGCGCGCTGAACATCACCGTGACCCGGTACTTCTCCACCAGCTGCCACCAGATGCCGGCATCGGGCCGTTCATGGTGCCCCTCGTCCGCCGCATGCGGCGGACGGTCCCCCGAGGGGACGCTCACCGGGCTTCGGGCGGCCGTGCGCCCGGTGAGCACAGGCAGGCCCTCATACATGATCGTGGCCATGCCGGCCAGCAGGGGGCCGTAGATGATGTAGCTGTGGCCCACCACCCAGCCGATATCACTGGTGCTGAAGTAGGTCTCGCCGGGACGGCCGCAGAAGATGTGCTGCATGCTGGCCGCCAGGGCCACGGCATAGCCGCCGGTGTCGCGCTGCACCCCCTTGGGCTTGCCCGTGGTGCCGCTGGTGTAGAGCGTGTAGCTGGGATGCTCGGCCGGCAGCCAGGCGCAGGGCACCCGGGCCTCCAGGTGCTGCTCGCGCAGGGCCGCGTAGTCCAGGTCCCGTCCGGCCACCAGGCTCATGGGCGCCAGGCCACGGTCCACCATCAGCACGGCCGCGGGCTTGTGGACCGCGAGGGTGATGGCTTCGTCCAGCAGGGGCTTGTAGGGCACGACCTTGCCGCCGCGGCTGCCCGCATCGGCACTGACGATGAGCTTAGGGCTGGCATCCTCGATGCGGCTGGCCAGGGACACACTGGCAAAACCACCGAACACCACGGAGTGGATGGCGCCGATGCGCGCACAGGCCAGCATGGCAAAGGCCGCCTCGGGAATCATGGGCATGTAGATCAGCACGCGGTCGCCGGGCCCCACCCCTTGAGCCTGCAGGATGGCGGCCATGCGCTCTACCTCGCGCTGCAGCTGGGCAAAGCTGTAGACCCGCTCATGCTCCACCTCGGTGGAGACCCAGATCAGCGCGCGGTCCTCGGGCCGGCGGGCCGCATGGCGGTCCACCGCGTTGTGGCAGAGATTGGTGCGCCCGCCCACAAACCAGCGCGCAAAGGGCGGGCGGCTGGTGTCGCAGACCTGCTCGAAGGGCTGCTGCCAGTCGATCAGGGCGGCCTGCTCGGTCCAGAAGGCATCGCGCTCGCGCAGGGAGCGGGCATGAAAATCTTGGTAGGAGTCCCGAACCTGGTCCGTCATCGCGCTGTCTCCTGATGAATCTTGTGCCGCTGAAAAAGCAGTTACGGCTCGGTTTCATATTTCAGGCAGGCGCACTGACGGCAGCCTGACCCGGGCGCGACATTCTTCACGCCGCCCCAACGGCCTGACACATCTTTGCGCTGGCTCAAGCCCCTGCACAGGGGGATTGCGGCCCGGCCTGTGTTCAAATCCGGGTTTGTACCGAAACCGCACGAGAGGCCTGGGGACTTACCCGCAAGGCCCGCCCTTATCGCTTGACCGTCTGCAACGCCCCCGCCTAAGCTGCGCGCCGACACCATGATCGACGCCAGCCGCGCCGCCCCCTCTGCCGCCCCCCGACACCGACCGCAAGGCCTGACCCTGGCCCGGGGTCTGCTGCTGTCGCTCGTGCTGGCCGCGGGTGTGGCCCAGGCGCAGCAACTGCCCACGGCCGCCCTGCCCGCCCAGGCTGCGGCCTCGCAGAGCGCGGGTCAGCCCGCAGGCGACGCGGTGAGCCGCTTCCTGATCGAGCGCGGCATCCTGGGCCAGGCGGCACACGAAGGCCTGCTGGGCCAGGTGCGCGACAAGGCCTCGGAGCTGGTGCTGGCCTCCATGAATTTCCTGGGTGTGCCCTACAAGCGCGGCGGCAGCTCCGCCGAAAACGGCTTCGACTGCTCGGGCTTCACCCGCCACATCTTCGAGATGAGCGTGGGCCTGGTGCTGCCGCGCCGCGCCGACGAGCAGGCCAAGCTCTCCAGCCTGGTGCCCATCAAGAAAGACGAACTCAAGCCCGGCGATCTGGTGTTCTTCAACACCATGCGCCGCACCTTCTCCCATGTGGGCATCTATGTGGGCGACGGCAAGTTCATCCATTCCCCGCGTGCCGGCGGCAAGGTGCGGGTGGAAGACATGCGCGATGCCTACTGGGCCAAGCGCTTCACCGGCGCGCGCCGCGCCGATCTCAGCGCCGACAAGGGCGGCAGCGCCACCACCGCGCTGAACTGAGCCTGGGCGCGGGCGACCGCGACCTGCCCCTGGCTCCGCTACAGTGATGCCTCAGTGCACGCATCACCATGAGCCGTCTTACACAAGAATTCTCACGTCTGTATCTGCAGCAGGATGCTGAGGCCCTGCTGAGCCCGGAGGGGCGCAGCCGCGCCCTGGTGCTGGCCCTGCGCACACCGGCCGACTGGAGCCGGCTGGGCCGGGTCTGGCACGGGGTGCAGCAGGAGCTGGCGCTGCCCGCGCCGGCCATCGCCGTCTCGGGGACCGACGCGCTGCAGCTCTGGTTCTCGCTGGCGCAGCCGGTGGACTTGGCGCAGGCCCAGGCCTTTCTGCAGGGTCTGCGGCAGCGCTATCTGGCCGATCTGCCGGCGAAGCAGCTGGAACTGCTGCCCCGGGGTGAGCCCGTAGGCCCGCAACATGCAGCCCGCATCCCGGCCGAGCAGGCCGGCGGCGAAGGCCTGTGGTCGGCCTTTGTGGCGCCCGACCTGGCCCCGGTGTTTGCCGACACGCCCTGGCTGGACGTGCCACCCAGCGAGGAAGGTCAGGCCGATCTGCTCAGGCCCCTGGCCTCGATCAAGCCCGAGGACTTTGCCGCGGCCCTGGTGCAGCTGGCACCTGCCGTGTCGCCGGCCCCGGCCGCGGCAGCTCTTGCCACCGGCGCCGAGCGCCTCGAGGACCCGCGGCAGTTCCTGCTGCAGGTCATGAACGACGCCAGCACGCCGCTGGCCCTGCGCATCGAAGCGGCCAAGGCCCTGCTGAGCAGCCCGGCGGCGCGCTGAAACAGCGGCCCGGGCGGGCCGCCTCAGCGCAGGCTCAGAACGCGGCAATGCCCGTCTGCGCGCGGCCGAGGATCAGCGCGTGAATGTCGTGCGTGCCCTCGTAGGTGTTGACGGCTTCCAGGTTCATGACGTGGCGGATAACGCCGTATTCGTCCGAAACGCCGTTGCCGCCGTGCATGTCGCGGGAGACGCGGGCGATGTCGAGCGCCTTGCCGCAATTGTTGCGCTTCATCAGCGAGATGAGTTCGGCCGGGGCGCGGTGTTCGTCGAACAGGCGGCCGAGGCGCAGCGCGCCCTGCAGGCCGAGCGAGATCTCGGTCTCCATGTCGGCGAGCTTCTTCTGGATGAGCTGGTTGGCGGCGAGCGGCTTGCCGAACTGCTTGCGGTCGAGCGTGTACTGGCGGGCCGAGTGCCAGCAGAATTCGGCGGCGCCCATGGCGCCCCAGGCGATGCCGTAGCGGGCGCGGTTGAGGCAGCCGAACGGGCCGGCAAGGCCGGAGACTTCCGGCAGCAGGTTTTCGTCGGGCACGAAGACGTCCTGCATCATGATCATGCCGGTGACGGAGGCGCGCAGCGAGAACTTGCCCTCGATCTTCGGCGTCTCGAAGCCCTTCATGCCGCGTTCCAGCACGAAGCCCTTGATCTTGTTGTCATGCGCGTCGGACTTCGCCCAGACGACGGCGACGTCGGCGATCGGCGAATTGGTGATCCAGTTCTTCGCGCCCGAGATCAGGTAGCCGCCGTCGACCTTCTTGGCGCGGGTGATCATCGAGGAGGGGTCCGAGCCATGGTCGGGCTCGGTCAGGCCGAAGCAGCCGACCCATTCGCCCGAGGCGAGCTTGGGCAGGTACTTGTTGCGCTGCTCGTCGGTGCCGTAGGCGAAGATCGGGTGCATGACCAGCGAGGACTGCACGGACATGGCCGAGCGGTAGCCCGAATCGACGCGCTCGACTTCGCGGGCGACGAGGCCGTAGGAGACGTAATTGGCGCCGACGCCGCCGAATTCTTCCGGAATGGTCGGGCCGAGCAGGCCGAGTTCGCCCATCTCGCGGAAGATGCTGGCATCGGTCTTCTCATGGCGGAAGGCCTCCAGCACGCGCGGGGCCAGGCGGTCCTGGCAGTAGGCGCGGGCCGCGTCGCGCACAGCGCGTTCGTCCTCGCTGAGCTGCTGATCCAGCAGCAGGGGATCGTCCCATTGAAACTGTGCCTTGGTGCTCTTGGCCATTGCTATCTCCTTGCTTGTCGATGACATGAGCCGCTCGGCCCTCGGGCTTGAGTATTTGCCGTGCGACGATTCGTGTCCAATTCAGAAAACCACTTCAACGATATGTTCGAACTATGGTGACCGACCCCCGCCTGGAGTTCCGGCATCTGCGCTACTTCCTGGTACTGGCCGAGGAGTTGCACTACGGCCGGGCCGCCCAGCGCCTGGCCATCTCCCAGCCCCCGCTCTCGGTGGCCATCCAGCAGCTGGAGGCCACGGTGGGCGCCCGGCTGCTGGACCGCGACAGCAAGAGCGTGCGCCTGACGCCCGCGGGCGAGGCCTTTCGCGCCGGCGCCGCCGCCCTGCTGCAGCAAACGGCCGAGGCCTGCGCCCTGGCGCGCGAGGTGCAGGCCGGCGAGGTGGGCCGCTTGCGCCTGGGCTTTGTGGGTTCGGTCCTGCTGAACGGCCTGGCCGGCTGGCTGCAGGCCTTCCAGGCCCGCTACCCGCGCACCGAGGTGGTGGTGGTGGAGCTCAATTCCCAGGATCAGATCGAGGCCCTGCTGCGCGAGGAGCTGGACCTGGCCCTGATCCACACCGACCGCCTGCCCCCCGCCCTGGCGCATCGCCCGCTCTACAGCGAGCCCTTTCTGTGCTGTCTGCCCGCCGGGCATGCGGCGGCGCAGGGCCCGGCGCACGAGCCCCTGTCCCTGGCCAGCCTGCGCGAGGAGCCCTTCATCCTGTTCTCGCGCAAGGGCTCGCCCGACTATCACGCGCGCATCGTCGAGATGTGCCGTGAGCAGGGCTTCTATCCGCGGCTGCAGCATGAGGGCAGGCATTGGCTGTCGGTGGTGTCGCTGGTGGCCCAGGGTCTGGGGGTGTCGGTGGTGCCGGCTGCCCTTCGGCGGGCCGGTCTGCAGGGCGCGGTGTTCAGGCCGGTGGCCGAGGCCATCCCGCCCTCGCAGATGTTTGCGGCCTGGCGTCACAGCCAGGACTCGGCCCTGCGCGAGCAGTTCCTGGCCCTGGCACCGCGCTTCGAGCAGGCCGGGGTCTAGGGCTCAGTCCGGCAGCACCGCCGTGACCTCGATCTCCACCTTGGCGCGGTCTTCCATCAGGCCGGCCACCTGCACCGCGCTCATGGCAATGCCGTACTCCTGGCCCAGCACCTCGCGGTAGGCCGCGCCCACCTCGCGGCCGCGGGCCAGGTACTCGCGCTTGTCGACCAGGTACCAGGTCATGCGCGTGATGTGCTGGGGGCCGGCACCGGCCTCGGCCAGCACGGCCTTGATGTTCAGCAGGGTCTGGCGCACCTGGGCGATGAAGTCATCGCTCTCGAACTGGCATTGCGCGTTCCAGCCGATCTGGCCGGCCACATAGATCTGGCGGCCGCTGGCGGCCACGCCATTGGCATAGCCGCGCGGCGGCGCCCAGTCCGCGGGCTGAAGAATCTGCTTGCTGCTCGTCATGCTGTGTCTCCTACAGCGCGCGCCAGGGCGGCGCGCAAATCATCGGGAAAAGGCTGGGCCTTGTGGGTCTGCAGCGAGGTACAGACCAGCACGGGGGCAAAGCGCGCGCGCAGGCCGTCCGCGCCCTCGAACGCCACCCGCAGGGTCAGGGAGCTGCGGCCCAGCTTCTCGATGGCGAGGGTCTGGCGCAGCACATCGCCCATGCGGCTGATGCGCAGGAACTCGGCATTGAGCTGCACCGTGGGCAGGCCCACTCGGCGCGGGCCCAGCAGCTGCGCGTAGTCCACGCCCAGGCCCTGGGTGAACCAGTCCTCGATCAGCGCATTGAGCATCTCGAAGTAGCGCGGATAGAAGACGATGCCGGCCGGATCGCAGTGGCCGAAGCGCACCAGTTCCTGGCGTTCGAAGACGGTGTTCACTCAGACCCCCAGATAGCGGTGCCAGAGGCCATGGTCGGCATCCAGGGCCGCCGAGTCGCCCTGCCAGACCACGCGGCCGCGCTCCAGGATGCTGTGCTGGTCGGCCAGGCGGATCAGGCGCTTCACATACTTGTCCACCACCAGAATGGTCTGGCCGGCGGCGCGCAAGGTGGCCAGGCAGCGCCAGATCTCCTCGCGGATCAGCGGAGCCAGGCCCTCGGTGGCCTCGTCCAGAATCATCAGGCGCGGATTGGTCACCAGAGCCCGGCCTATGGCCAGCATCTGCTGCTCGCCGCCGGAGAGCTGGTTGCCCATATTGCCGCTGCGCTCCTGCAGGCGCGGAAAGAGCGCGAACACCCGCTCCACATCCCAGGGCTCGCGCGCGCCGCTGCGGTTGGCGGCAAAGGCCTCCAGATGCTCGCGCACCGAGAGATTGGGAAAGACCTGGCGCCCCTCGGGCACGATGGCCAGGCCCAGGCGCGCAATGCGGTCGGCGCCCCAGCCCGTCACATCCTCGCCAGCAAAGCGGATGCGGCCGCCGCTGGGCGCCATCCAGCCCGTCAGGCATTTGAGCGTGCTGCTCTTGCCCATGCCATTGCGGCCCAGCAGGGTCACGACCTGACCCTGCTCCACCCGCAGGTCCAGGCCGAACAGCACCTGGCTGCGGCCATAGCAGGCTTCCAGCCCCGATACCTCGAGCAGACTCACAGCGCGGCCTCCAGTTCCTCGTCCTCGCCCAGATAGGCCTTGCGCACCTCGGGGTGCTCGCGGATGGCCTGGGGCGTGTCGCTGGCGATCACGCGGCCGAAGACCAGGGTGGAGATGCGATCAGCCAGGCGGAAGACCGCATCCATATCGTGCTCCACCAGCAGCAGGGTCAGGCCCTCGGCCTTGAGCGAGTGCAGCAGGGCCACCATGCGCTCGGACTCATCCGGCCCCATGCCGGCCATGGGTTCGTCCAGCAGCAGCAGGCGGGGCTGGGCGGCCAGGGCCAGGCCCACTTCCAGCTGGCGCTGCTCGCCGTGTGCCAGGCTGCCGGCCACGCGGTCCGCCTGGCTGGCCAGGCCGATGCGCGCCAGCAGGGCCTCGGCCTGGGCAAAGATCGCCTCGTCGCGCAGGGCGCTGCGCCACCAGGAGGGCCGGCCGGGCCGGCGCGCCTGCAGGGCCAGGGCCAGGTTGTCGAGCACCGAGAAGCGCTTGAAGATGCTGGTGATCTGATAGCTGCGCACCAGGCCGGCCTGCACGCGCCGGGCCATGGGCTGGCGGGTCAGGTCTTGCCCGTCGAAGAGGATCTGACCGGCGTCCGGCGCCAGGGCGCCCGAGATCTGGTGGATCAGCGTGGTCTTGCCCGCGCCATTGGGGCCGATCAGGGCATGGACCTCGCCGCGCGCCACCTCGAAGCTGGCGTCGTCGGTGGCGGCCAGGGCGCCGAAGCGCTTGACCAGGTGTTGCACCCGCAGCAGGGCTTGCGTTTCAGCCATGGTGCTTGGCTCCACGTTTGAAGACCAGGCCGGCCAGGCCGCGCGGCGCGAACAGCACCACGGCCAGCAGCACCAGGCCCAGGGCCAGCTGCCAGTGCAGGGTGTAGCCCGCCAGCAGTTCCTCCAGCAGCAGCAGCACGGCCGCGCCCAGGGTGCCGCCCCACAGCGCCCCCGCCCCGCCGATGATGACCATCACCATCAGCTGGCCCGACTGCGACCAATGCATCAGGTGCGGCGTCACCAGGCCGTTGAGATTGGCCAGCAGGGCTCCGGCCAGACCGGCGATGGCCCCGGCCAGCACAAAGGCCTGCCACTGCACCGCGAAGACCCGGCCACCCACCGCGGCGATGCGGGTCTCGTTTTCCTTGGCGCCCTGCAGCAACCAGCCGAAGGGCGAGTTCAAGAGGCGCTGCAGGCCCAGAATCACGGCGGCAAAGAGCAGCAACACCAGCCAGTAGAAGCTGGCGTCGTCGCGCAGATTGAGCCCGGCCAGGGCCGAGCGCGCCGGCAGGGGCAGACCGTCCTCGCCGCCATAGGCTTTCAGCGAGACGGCCAAGTAATAGAACATCTGGGCAAAGGCCAGGGTGATCATGATGAAGTACACGCCGCGGGTGCGCAGGCTGATGGCGCCGATCAGCCCGGCCGCCAGGCCCGCCACCAGCATGGCCGCCGGCCAGGCGATCCAGGCGGCGCTGATGCCAGCGTCCATCAGGATGCCCACGGTGTAGGCGCCCAGGCCCACAAAGGCCGCATGGCCGAAGCTCACCAGTCCGCCAAAGCCCAGGATCAGGTTCAGGCTGGAGGCGGCGATGGCGAAGATCAGCACCCGCGTGGCCACGCCCACATAGAACTCCAGGCCGAAGGCGCCCAGCAGGGGCGGCAGGGCCGCCAGCAGGGCCAGCAGGGGCCAGATCCAGCGGCCGGCGCCGCGGTGATTCAAAAGGCTTATTCTCATGGTCGTCATCAGCCGCGCGCGGGGAACAGGCCTTGGGGCTTCCAGAACAGCACGGCCGCCATCAGCACATAGATCAGGATGGAGGCCAGGGCCGGCCCCAGATTGGAGGCCACCTCGGGCGAGGCCAGCTGGCGCAGCAGGGCCGGCAGCAGGGTGCGGCTGCAGGTGTCCACCAGGCCCACCAAGAGCGCGCCGACCAGGGCGCCGCGGATGGAACCGATGCCCCCGATCACGATCACCACAAAGGCCAGGATCAGGATGCTCTCCCCCATGCCCACCTGCACCGCCAGCAGCGGCCCCAGCAGGGAACCGGCCAGGGCGCACAGGGCGGCGCCAAAGCCGAACACCGCCGTGAACAGCCAGCGGATGTTCACCCCCATGGCCGTGGCCATGGCGCGGTTGGAGGCGCCGGCGCGCACCCACATGCCCCAGCGGGTGCGGGTCACCAGCAGATAGAGCAGCACCGCCACGGCCAGGCCCACGCCGATGATCAGCAGGCGGTAGGCCGGGTAGTAAAGGCCGGGCAGCAACTCCACCGGACCGGACAGGGGCGCGGGCAGGTTCAGCATCACCGGCTGCGAGCCCCAGATCATGCGGGTGCCCTCGTTGATCATCAGGATCAGGGCAAAGGTGGCCAGCACCTGACTCAGGTGGTCACGCTGGTAGAGCCGGCGCAACAGGGCCACTTCCAGCAGCATGCCGAAGGCGGCCGTGCCCACCAGGGCCGCCAGCACCGCCAGCAGGAAGGAGCCGCTAGCCGCAGCCACGGCGGCCGCCAGATAGGCACCCACCATATAGAGCGAGCCATGGGCCAGGTTGATCATGTCCATGATGCCGAACACCAGGGTCAGCCCGGCGGCCAGCAAGAAGAGCATGAGCCCGAACTGCAGGCCGTTGAGGGCCTGCTCGGCCACCAGAATCCAGTCCATGGCGGCGGGCTCAGCTCTTCATCTTGCACGAGGCTGCGTAAGCATCCGCGTGGTTGCTGAAGATCTTGCCCAGGGTCTTGTTGGTGACGCGGCCCTGGCCGTCCTTGGTGATGACGCGCAGGTAGTAGTCCTGCACCGGGTACTGGTTGTTGTTGTACTTGAAGGGGCCGCGCACCGACTCGAAGCGCGCCGCCTTCAGGGCCTTGAGCACCGCCTCGCGGTCCTCGACCTTGCCCTTCACATCGCGCACCGCGGCGGCGATGGACAGGCCGGCGTCATAGCCCTGGGAGGCGTAGAGCGAGGGCAGGCGTCCGAACTCCTTCTGGAAGTCGGCCACGAACTTCTTGTTCGCGGCGTTGTCCATGTCATGCGCCCAGTGCGAGCTGTTGAACATGCCCAGCATGGGCTCGCCTACGGCCTTGATCACGTCCTCGTCGGCCGAGAAGCCGGGGCCGAAGAGCGTGATGTCCTTGGAGAGGCCGGCACCCACGAACTGCTTGATGAAGTTGATGCCCATGCCCCCGGGCAGGAAGATGTACATGGCGTCCGGCTTGGCGGCGCGGGCCTGGGCCAGCTCGGCCGAGTAGTCCAGCTGGCCGAGCTTGGTGTAGATCTCGTCCGCCACCGCGCCCTTGTAGAACCGCTTGAAGCCGTTGATGGCGTCCTTGCCGGCGGGGTAGTTGGGCGCCAGCACCACCACCTTCTTGAAGCCCTTGTCCATCACGGTCTTGCCGACCGCCTCATGCAGGTTGTCGTTCTGCCAAGCCACATTGAAGAAGTAAGGATTGCACTGCTCGCCGGCGTACTGCGAGGGGCCGGCATTGGCGCTGATATAGGGCACCTTGGCGTCGAAGACGCTGGGGCCCACGGCCAGCATGATGTTGGAGAACACGATGCCGGTCATGAAGTCGACCTTGTCGCGCTTGAGCAGGCGGTCGGCCGTCTGCTTGGCCACATCGGGGTTCTGCTGGTCGTCAGCGATGACCAGCTCCACCGGCAGGCCGCCGAACTTGCCCCCGGCCTGCTTGACGGCGAGATTGAAGCCGTCGCGGATGTCCACGCCCAGGCCGGCACCGGGGCCGGAGAGGGTAGACAGCAGACCGATCTTGACCTTGTCGGCCGCCCAGGCCGTGCCGGCCCCGGCACCCAGACCCAGCATCAGGGCCGCACACAGCACAGCATTCGTCGTCTTCTTGCTCATCGTCGCTCTCTCCGGTTATCAGGCTTCTTGACGCAGACGGAAACGTTGCAGCTTGCCGGTTTCGGTGCGCGGCAGGCTGGCGCGGAACTCTATCGCACGCGGGTACTTGTAGGGCGCGATGCTGGCCTTGACGAAGTCCTGCAGCTCCTTGATCAGGGCCGGGTCTTGCGCCACACCCGGCTTCAGCACGACGAAGGCCTTGACCACCTCGCCACGCTCCGGATCGCGGGCGCCCACCACCGCGCATTCCGCCACCTTGGGATGCAGCAGCAGGGTGCTCTCCACCTCGGGGCCGGCGATGTTGTAGCCGCCGGAGATGATCATGTCGTCGGTGCGGGCCTGGTAGACGAAGCAGCCCTGCTCGTCCAGCAGATAGGCGTCGCCGGTCAGGTTCCAGCCGCCCTGTACATAGCGGGTCTGGCGCTCGTCGGCCAGGTAGCGGCAGCCGGTGGGTCCCTTTACCGCCAGGCGGCCCACCTGGCCGGGGGGCAAGACCCGGCCCTCCTCGTCCAGGATGCAGGCCCGGTAGCCCGGCACCGGCTTGCCGGTGGCGCCGGGGCGGGCCTCGGCCTCGGTGTGGGAGATGAAGATGTGCAGCAGCTCGGTGGCGCCGATGCCGTCGATCAGCTCAATGCCTGTGGCCTCTTTCCAGAGCGCGCGGGTGGCGGCCGGCAGGGCCTCGCCGGCGCTCACGCATTTGCGCAGGCTGGACAGATCATGGCCGCCCACCTGGCCCGCCATCGCGCGGTAGGCCGTGGGCGCGGTGAAGCAGACGGTGGCGCGGTACTGGGCAATGGCCGGCAGCAGGGCCTCGGGCGAGGCCTTCTCCAGCAGCACGGTGGAGGCGCCGATGCTCATGGGAAAGAGCACCAGACCGCCCAGACCGAAGGTGAAGGCCAGGGGCGGGCTGCCGATGAACTTGTCCTCGGGTAGCGCGCGCAGGCAGTGCACCGGCCAGCACTGGCAGATGGCCAGCACATCGCGGTGGAAATGCATGGTGCCCTTGGGCTGGCCGGTAGTGCCCGAGGTGAAGGCGATGATGCAGCAGTCCTCGGCCGCGGTGTCCACATTGGCGAAGTCCGCCGGCTTGGCCGCCGCCCGCGCCTCCAGCGCGCCCGCGCCACCGTAGTGCAGCACCTGCTTCAGCGTGGGGCACTGGGCCTGGGCCAGCTGCAGCTCCTCGGCCAGGCGCTCGTCGCACAGGGCGTGGCTGACCTCGGCCTTCTGGATCACCTGCACCAGCTCCTTGGCCCGCAGCAGGGGCATGGTGGCCACGGCAATCGCACCCACCTTCATGATGGCGAACCAGCAGGCCGCCATCATGGGCGTGTTGGCACCGCGCAGCAGCACCCGGTTGCCGCTGACCACGCCCAGGTCTTCCACCAGCACCCGGGCGATGCGGTTGGCCTGGGCCTGCAGATCGGCATAGCTCCAGCGCAGGCCAGCCGCGCCCTCCATGCACAGGCGCTCGCCCTGCCCTTCCCGCACCCAACGGTCCAAGAGGGCGTCGGCGCAGTTCAGGCGCTCGGGAAACTGCAGACTCGGCAGCTCGAACAGCAGCTCCGGCCACTGGTCTTTGGGAGGGAGGCGATCTCTTGCAAAGGTATCCAGGTGGGCGGTGGTGCTCATAGCGCTTTAGCCGTTCTTCAAAAGGTCTCGACCGATGATCAACTGCTGGACTTCACTGGCGCCCTCGTAGATCCGCAGCGCGCGGATCTCCCGGTAGAGCGACTCCACCACCTCGCCGCGCCGCACGCCGCGTCCGCCGTGCAGCTGCACCGCGGCGTCGATCACGCGCTGCGCGCTCTCGGTGGCCATCAGCTTGGCCATGGCGGCCTCGCGGGTGATGGTCTGGCCCTGGTCGCGCTGCCAGGCGGCGCGATAGACCAGCAGGGCCGAGCTGTCCACGCCGCAAGCCATCTCGGCCAGCTTGGCCTGCGTCAGCGGCAGATCAGCAAGAGTCGCGCCAAACATGGCGCGCTCGCGCGATTGGCGCAGCCCTTCTTCCAGGGCGCGGCGCGCAAAGCCCAGGGCCGCGGCGGCCACCGAGGTGCGGAACACATCCAGGGTGCGCATGGCCACCTTGAAGCCCTCGCCCGGCGCGCCGATCATCTGGCTGCGCGGCACGCGGCAATTGCTGAACTTCAGGCGCGCCAGCGGGTGCGGCGCGATCACCTCGATGCGCTCGGCAATCTCGAAGCCGGGCAGGCCGGCATCCACGATGAAGGCGCTGATGCCGCGGGCGCCGGGCGCTTCCCCCGTGCGCGCAAACAGCACATAGAAGTCCGCGATGCCCCCGTTGGAGATCCAGGTCTTCTCGCCGTTGATCACATAGTCATCACCATCGGCCACGGCGCTGCACTGCATGGCCGCCACGTCCGACCCCGCCTCGGGCTCGGAGAGCGCAAAGGCCGCCAGGGCTTCGCCGCGCGCCACGCGCGGCAGATAGCGCTCGCGCTGAGCCGGCGTGCCCTGCAGGGAGATGGCGCCCGAGCCCAGGCCCTGCATGGCAAAGGCGAAATCGGCCAGGCCGTTGTAGCGCGCCAGCGTCTCGCGCAGCAGGCAGATGGCGCGGGTGTCTATGGCCTGACCCTCGCCGGCGGCCACCGCATGCTGCAGCCAGCCGCCCTGCCCCAGGGCCTTGACCAGGCTGCGGCATTCGGCGTCCACATCCTCGCCATGGGCGGCCTCCAGATGGGTGGCGCACCAGGCGTCGAGCGCCGCGGCCAGCTCGCGGTGCCGCGGCTCGAAGAAGGGCCAGTCCAGGTGCTTGAGATGCATCTCAGTCTCCCTTGAACTCGGGCCGCTGCTTGGCCACGAAGGCGTGGTAAGCGCGGTGGAAGTCCTGGGTCATCATGCAGATGGCCTGGGCCTGGGCTTCGGACTCGATGGCCTCATCCACGCCCATGGCCCATTCCTGGTGCAGCATCTTCTTGGTCATGGCGTGGCCGAAGCTGGGGCCGCTGGCGATCTCGCCGGCCCAGCTCAGGGCGTTCTCCAGCAGCACCTCGGGCTCCAGCAGGCGGTTCAGAAAACCCCATTGGTAGCCCTCCTCGCCGCCCAGGCTGCGGCCGCTGTAGAGCAGGTCCGAGGCCCGGCCCTGGCCCACGATGCGCGGCAGGATGGCGCAGGCACCCATATCGCAGCCGGCCAGGCCCACGCGGGTGAAGAGAAACGCCGTCTTGCTGCGGGCCGTGCCCACGCGCAGGTCCGAGGCCATGGCCATGATGGCGCCGGCCCCGGCGCAGACGCCATCCAGCGCCGCGATGATGGGCTGGGGGCAGGCGCGCATGGCCTTGACCAGATCACCGGTCATGCGCGTGAAGGCCAGCAGATCGGGCATGCTCATCTTGGTGAGTGGGCCGATGATCTCGTGCACATCGCCACCCGAGCAGAAATTGCCGCCCGCGCCCTGCAGCACGATGGCGCGCACCTCGTCCACATAGCTGAGCGTGCGAAAGAGATCGCGCAGTTCGGCATAGGACTCGAAGGTCAGCGGGTTCTTGCGCTCCGGGCGGTTCAGGGTGATCAAGCCCACGGCGCCGCGCTGCTCCCAGAGGAAGTGCTGGGGCCGGTAGTCGGCCAGGCTCTGGCGGTTGCCCGCGATCAGGTGTTGGTCCATGAGGCGCTCATTTCCTTGTGGTTTCGGCCAGATGCGTCTTCAAGCCAGCCAGCAGCTCGTAGACCTGGCTTTTCTGTTCCTTGTCCCAGCCGGCCATCAGCTCGACGATCCAGCCCTCGTGCGTGGCGGCCATGCGCTTGAACTGGCGCCGGCCGGCCGCCGTGAGCTTGACCGTGAAGCTGCGCCTGTCGCTGGGGTGCGGCTCGCGCTGCACCAGACCTTCGGCCTCCAGCTGGTCGGTGATGCCGGTCACATTGCCGCCGGTCACCATCAGGCGCTGCGAGAGCTCGCGCATGCTCAGGCCATCGGGGTGGCGCTCCAGCTGGGCCAGCAGGTCGAAGCGCGGCAGGGTGGTGCCGAAGTCGGCGCGCAGGCGCTGGCGGATCTGGTCCTCGATGCGCGTGGTGCAGGCCAGTAGGCGCAGCCAGAGCTTGAGGGCCTGGTGATCGCGGTCATTGACGCGCGATTCCAGATCGGGTTCGGGCAGGGCGTCGTCCAGCATGTCGGGCCTCACATCACCTCGCCACCGGCCACGGCAATCGCCTGGCCGGTGATGCTGGCACTGCCCTCCCCCACCAGCCAGGCCACGGTGGCGGCCACTTCCTCGGGCTGGATCAGGCGGCCCTGGGGATTGGCCGCGGCCAGCTCGGCGCGGGCGGCCTCGGCCGTGCGGCCGGTCTTGGCCATGATGGTCTGCACCGCCTGGGCCACGATCTCGGTCTCGGTGTAGCCGGGGCAGACGGCATTGACCGTGACGCCCTTCTTCACCGTCTCCAGCGCCAGGGCGCGGGTCAGGCCCAGCACGCCATGCTTGGCCGCGCAGTAGGCCGCCACATAGGCATAGCCCTTGAGCGCGGCGGTGCTGGCCACATTGACGATGCGGCCGAAGCCGCGCTCGCTCATGCCCGGCAGCACCGCGCGGCTGCACAGAAAGGTGCCGGTGAGGTTCACGTTCAGGAGGCGCTGCCAGCTTTCCAGCGAGGTCTTGGCCACAGGCGCGGTCTCCACCTGGCCGGCGTTGTTGACCAGGATGTCCACGGGCCCCGCAGCTGCGAAGGCCGCAGCCACGCTGGCCTCATCGCCCACATCGCAGGCCTGGAGGCCCACCTCGGGGCCAAGCGCCTGCTGCTGCGCCCGCAGGCGCTCCAGGCTGCGGCCCATCAGCGTGACGCGCAGGCCCTGGTCCAGCAGCTGGCGCGCCACGGCCGCGCCGATGCCGCTGCCGCCGCCGGTGATCACCGCATGTCGCTGCGCGCTCATACGCCCAGGGCCTTGTTGGCGGCTTCCGCCGCGGCCGCACCGCCGCCCTGGGCGCGCTGGCGCTCGAATTCACGCTCCAGCTGGGTCTTGCCCGAGAGGTATTGCTGCGGCCAGTCCAGACCCGGGCCGCCCAGGTAGCCGATCTTCGCGGCCTCGCTCAGGGTCCAGGCCGGGTTGGCCAGATGCGGGCGCGCCACGGCGCAGAGGTCGGCGCGGCCGGCCGCGATGATGCTGTTCACATGATCGGCCTCGGAGATGGCGCCCACGGCCATGGTGGCGATGCCCACCTTGTTGCGCACGGCTTCCGAGAAAGGCGTCTGCCACATGCGGCCATAGACCGGCTTCTCGGCCTTGCTGACCTGGCCCGAGGACACATCGATCAGGTCGGCGCCCGCGGCCTTGAAGGCGGCGGCGATCTGCACCGCATCCTCCGGCGTGGTGCCGCCCTCCACCCAGTCATGGGCCGAGATGCGCACCGACATGGGCCGCGCCTGCGGCCAGACCTCGCGCATGGCGGCAAACACCTCCAGCGGGTAGCGCAGGCGGTTATCCAGCGTGCCGCCGTACTCATCCTCGCGCCGGTTGGTGAGCGGCGAGATGAAGCTGGAGAGCAGATAGCCATGCGCGCAGTGCAGTTCCAGCCAGTCAAAGCCGGCGGCGGCGGCACGCCGGGTCGCGGCCACGAAATCGGCCTTGACGCGGTCCATGTCCTCGCGCGTCATGGCCCGCGACGTCTGGCTCACGCCCGGCAGGTACTGCTGGGGCGAGGCCGAGATCAGCGGCCAGTTGCCATGCTCCAGCGGCTGGTCTATGCCCTCCCAGGCCACGCGGGTGGAACCCTTGGCACCGGCATGGCCCAGCTGCAGGGCGATCTTGGCCGTGCTGTGCGCATGCACATGGTCCACGATGCGCTGCCAGGCGGCGGTCTGGGCCTCGTTCCACAGACCCGGGCAGCCGGGGGTGATGCGCGCCTCGGGCGAGGTGCAGGTCATCTCGGCAAACACCAGGCCGGCGCCGCCGGCGGCGCGCGCGCCCAGATGCATCAGGTGGTAGTCACCGGGCAGGCCGTCCTGGCAGCTGTACTGCGCCATGGGCGAGACCACCACGCGGTTCTTGAGCCGCAGGCCACGCAGGCTGAAGGGGGTGAACATGGGCGGCACGGCCTGCTGGCCATCCAGGCCGCTGCGCTCGGCCAGCCAGCGCTCATAGTCTTCCACATAGCGCTTGTCGCGCAGGCGCAGGTTCTCGTGCGAGATGCGCTGGGAGCGCGTCAGCAGGGAATAGGCGAACTGCTCGGGTGCCAGGCGGGCATGGCGCTCCACGTTCTCGAACCACTCGGTGCTGTTGCGCGCGGCGTTCTGGATGCGCAGCACCTCGATGCTGCGACTGGCCTGGTAGGCGGCGAGCGCCTGGTCCAGATCACCCGCCGCGGCCTGGATATCGCGGGCCAGGGCAATGGCGTCTTCCAGCGCCAGCTTGGTGCCGGAGCCGATGGAGAAATGCGCGGTGTGGGCCGCGTCACCCATCAGCACCACGGGCACGCCGTCCTCGGCGCGGCGATGCACCCAGGTCTTGCAGACCACGCGCGGGAAGCGGATCCACTGGGCCGAACCGCGCAGATGCGAGGCATTGGAGATGAGCTTGTGCCCGTCCAGCACCTCGGCAAAGAGGCGCTCGCAAAACGCAATGCCCTCCTCCTTGCTCATCTGCTCCAGGCCTGCGGCCTGCCAGACGGGCTCGGGCGCTTCCACGATGAAGGTGGAATGCGTGGCATCGAAGCGGTAGGCATGGGCCTGGAACCAGCCCCAGGGCGTTTTCTGGAAGTCGAAGGTGAAGGCGTCGAAGAGCTTGCTCGTGCCCAGCCAGACAAAGCGGCAGCGGCGCAGATCGATATCGGGCTGGTAGGTGTCAGCGTACTTCTGGCGCACGCGGCTGTTCAGGCCGTCGGCCGCGATGATGAGGTCGGCGTCCTGCACCGCGCCGTCGTCCGGGATGTCGGCCTCGTAGCGCAGCTCCACGCCCAGGGCCTCGCAGCGGGTCTGCAGGATGTTGAGCAGCTTCTTGCGGCCGATGCCGCAAAAGCCGTGGCCGCCCGAAACCATGCGCCGGCCCTCGATGTGCACGGCGATATCGTCCCAGTGGTTGAAGGCTTGAAGGATCTGGTCCGCCGTCTCGGGGTCGGCCTCGCGCAGCGCGGCCAGGGTCTGGTCGGAGAAGACCACGCCCCAGCCGAAGGTGTCGCCTGCGCGGTTGCGCTCCAGCACGGTCACCCGGTGGGCCGGGTTCTGCTTCTTCATCAGCAGCGCGAAATACAGGCCGGCGGGACCGCCGCCGATACAGGTGATGCGCATGATGGGCGTCGCCTTGCTTGATCCGGGATGCAGGCAACTTTAGGCATCGATAGTTTAGGCGTCAAGCAATTTTCCCAGACCTCGAACCTGGGACTTACCCCCGTGGCCATGCGCTGTGCAGGGCCTTGCGCGACCTTTGTGTAAATCCTCGCGCCTTGTTGGAATTAACCGACACCACGCTTTTTCAAGCCTTGTTAAGGTGCGCGCCGCCTGGGCAAAAGCGCTGGGCACAAGGAGTAGCAGCACGATGAAACGCCTCTGGGATATCTCGCCCCTGGTGGCTCCCGACGCGCCGATCTTTCCCGGCGACGAGCCCTATGCCCTGCGCTGGACCGCCAGGCTCTCACCGGGCTGTCCGGTCAATCTCTCGGCCCTGACGATGTCGCCCCATGTGGGCGCCCATGCCGATGCCCCCCTGCATTACGCCGATGGCGTGGCCAGCGCCGCCGAGGTGGATCTGCACGCCTACCTCGGCCCCTGCCGCGTGATCCATGCCATCGGCTGCGGCGCGCTGATCCGCATCGAACACCTGGCCCATGCGGCGGCCGATCTGCCCGAGCGCGTGCTGGTGCGCTGCATGCAGCGCGCCGACACGGTCTGGAACCCCGACTTCACGGCCTACGCCCCCGAGACCGTGGCCTGGCTGGCCGAGCGTGGCGTGCGCTTGATCGGCCTGGACACGCCCTCGGTGGATCCGGCCAGCAGCAAGACCTTGGACAGCCACCAGCAGCTGCTGCGCCTGAACCTGCGCGTGCTGGAGAACCTGGTGCTGGACGATGTGCCCGAGGGCGATTACGAGCTGATCGCCCTGCCCCTGAAACTGGCCGGTGCCTGCGCCTCCCCGGTGCGCGCCGTGCTGCGTTCCCTTTGATGGAGTGAGCATGAAGACGAGAGACGACGCCCTGGCCCGCGACGCGGCCGACCCGCTGCGCGGCCTCAAGGCCCAGTTCGATCTGCCGCCTGGCACGATCTATCTGGACGGCAATTCCCTGGGCGTGCTGCCCAAGACCACGGCCGCCCGCGTGCAGGAAGTGATCACAAAGGAATGGGGCCGCGACCTGATCAAGGCCTGGAACACGGCCGACTGGATGCACCTGCCCGAGCGCGTGGGCGACAAGATCGCGCGCCTGGTGGGCGCGGCCCCGGGTGAGCTGGTGGTGGCCGATTCCACCTCGCTCAATCTCTACAAGGTGCTGGCCGCCGCACTCGAGATCGTCAAGACCGACGCCCCGCAGCGCCGCCTGATCGTGTCCGAGCGCAGCAACTTCCCCACCGATCTCTACATCGCCGAGAGCCTGTGCCGCCAGCACGGCTTCACGCTCAAGCTGGTGGACGGCGTGGACGAGATCCCCGCCGCGCTCAATGCCGAGCTGGCCGTGCTGATGCTCACCGAGGTGAACTACCGCACGGGCTACAAGCACGATATGAAGGCGCTGACCGCCGCGGCGCATGCCGCGGGCGCGCTCACCGTCTGGGACCTGGCGCACTCGGCGGGCGCCGTGCCGGTGGACCTCAAGGGCGCCAATGCCGACTTCGCCATCGGCTGCGGCTACAAATACCTCAACGGCGGCCCAGGCGCACCGGCCTTCGTCTGGGTGCATCCGCGCCATGCCGACCGTTTCTGGCAGCCGCTCTCGGGCTGGATGGGCCATGCCGCGCCCTTCCTGTTCACGCCGGACTACCGGCCCGCGCCGGGCGTGCGCCGCTATGTCTGCGGCACGCCCTCGGTGATCGCCACCTCGGCCCTGGAATGCGGCGTGGACACCGTGCTGGCCGCCGAGCCCCTGGGCGGCATGGCCGCGCTGCGCGAGAAGTCCCTGGCCCTGACCGAGGCCTTTGCTGCCCTGGCCGAGGCGCGTTGCGCGGAGCTGGGTGTCTACGTGGCCTCGCCGCGCGAACCGGCGCAACGCGGCAGCCAGGTCTGCCTGGCGCTCAAGGCCCCGCTGCAGGAAGCCGGCTATGCCGTGGTGCAGGCCCTGATCGCGCGCGGCGTGATCGGCGACTACCGCGCTGGCGATCCGGCCAACCTGGACGCCATGCCCCATATCCTGCGTTTCGGCTTCACCCCGCTGTACATCGGCTTCACCGAGGTCTGGGACGCCATGGAGCATCTGCACCAGGTGCTGGCCAGCGGCGAGTGGCGTGAAGCCCGTTTCAACCAGAAGGCGGCCGTGACATGACTTGCCCCATCCACCACACCGAAAACATCGTTCGCGAGGAGAAGGCACAGCTCGACTTCTCCAAGGACATGAGCTATGGCGACTATCTGCACCTGGACCAGGTGCTCAGCGCCCAGCATCCGCTCTCGCCCGAGCACAACGAGATGCTCTTCATCGTGCAGCACCAGACCTCGGAGCTGTGGATGAAGCTGATGCTGCACGAGCTGCAGGCCGCCGTGGCCAAGGTCGCGGCCGACGAGCTGCCCGAGGCCTTCAAGATGCTGGCCCGGGTCTCGCGCATCATGGAGCAGCTGGTGCACGCCTGGGACGTGCTGGCCACCATGACCCCGCCCGAGTACAGCGCGCTGCGGCCCTATCTGGCCAATAGCAGCGGCTTCCAGAGCGCGCAGTACCGCCGCATCGAGTTCATGCTGGGCAACAAGAACCCGGCCATGCTCAAGCCCCATGCCCACCGGCCCGATCTGCTGGCCCCGGTGCAGGCGGCCTTCGAGGCGCCTTCGCTCTACGACGAGGTACTGCGCCTGATGGCGCGGCGCGGCATCGCCGTGCCCGCCAGCCACACCCAGCGCGACTGGACCCAGGCCTATGCCGCCGACGAGGGCGTCAAGCAGGCCTGGCTGCAGGTCTACCGCGCGCCGCGCGAGTACTGGGACCTCTACCAGATGGGCGAGGAGCTGGTGGACCTGGAAGACGCCTTCCGGCTCTGGCGCTTCCGCCATGTCACCACGGTGGAGCGCGTGATCGGCTTCAAGCGCGGCACCGGCGGCACCGGCGGTGTCAGCTATCTGCGCAAGATGCTGGACGTGGTGCTCTTCCCCGAGCTCTGGGCCCTGCGCACCGAGCTTTGAGCGCCCAAGGCCCCGCGGCGGCGGGGCACGGGGCGGGCTTCTACAATCCCCGCACCGCTTGATTCACAGCAAGCGCCGCGCGCCCACCCGGCCCGCGGCGCGCCTATTTTTCGGAGACGCCCGACCATGGATACCCGTACCGCCCCCCAGGCCCTGCGCATTGAGCGCGTTCGCGACGCCCTGCGCGCCCAGGGCGCCCACGCGGCCCTGGTCCCCTCGGCCGATCCGCATCTCTCGGAATACCTGCCCGAGCGCTGGCAGGGCCGCGAGTGGCTCTCGGGCTTCACCGGCTCCATGGGCACCCTGGTCGTGACCCTGGAGCGCGCCGCCCTGTTTGCCGACAGCCGCTACTGGTCGCAGGCCGAGCGTGAGCTGACCGGCACCGGCATCGAGCTGGTCAAGATCCCCACCGGCGCCGCCACCCACTACATCGAGTGGATCGTCGAGCAGCTGCAGGCCGGCCAGACTCTGGCCGTGGACGGTCAGGTGCTGGGCCTGGCCCTGGCCCAGCAGCTGCGCCTGGCCCTGGCCCAGGCCGGCCTGAAGATCCGCAGCGATCTGGATGTGGTGCAGGCCGCCTGGGAGGGCCGCCCCGGCCTGCCCACCGCCGCGGTCTACGAGCATCTGCCGCCCGAGGCCGTGGTGAGCCGCGCCGCCAAGCTGGCCCAGGTGCGCGCCGGCATGGCCGCGCGCGGCGCCAGCCACCACTTCATTTCCACCGTGGACGATGTGGCCTGGCTGCTGAATCTGCGCGGCGCCGATGTGGACTACAACCCCGTCTTCCTGGCCCATGTGCTGCTGGACGCCCGGGGCGGCACCCTCTTCGTGGGCGCCGGCAAGGTGGACGCGGCCCTGGCTGCGCGCCTGGCGGCCGACGGCATCCAGCTGGCCGCCTATGAGCAGGCGCCCCAGGCCCTGGCCGCCCTGCCCGCCGAGGCCCGTCTGCTGCTGGACCCCAAGCGCGTGACCCTGGGCCTGCGCGAGGCCGTGCCGGCCGGCGTGGCCGTGATCGAGGCCATCAACCCCAGCACCCTGGCCAAGAGCCGCAAGACGGCCGAGGAAGCCGCTTTCGTGCGCCAGGCCATGGAGCAGGACGGCGCCGCCATGTGCGAGTTCTACGCGCAGTTCGAGGCCGCCCTGGCCCGTGGCGAGCGCCTGAGCGAGCTGACGGTGGACGAGTGGCTCAGCGCCGCGCGCGCCAAGCGCCCAGGCTTCAAGGGCCTGAGCTTCCCCACCATCGCCGGCTTCAATGCCAATGGCGCCATGCCGCATTACCGCGCCACGCCCGAGTCCTATGCCCAGATCGAGGGCAACGGCCTGCTGCTGATCGACTCCGGCGCGCAGTACCTGGGCGGCACCACCGACATCACCCGGGTCTGGCCCATCGGCCAGGTCAGCGAGGCGCAACAGCGCGACTACACCCTGGTGCTCAAGGGCATGATCAATCTGAGCCGCGCCGTCTTCCCGCGCGGCACGCTCAGCCCCATGCTGGACGCCCTGGCCCGCGTGCCCCTGTGGCAGCACGGCCTGGACTACGGCCATGGCACGGGCCACGGCGTGGGCTATTTCATCAATGTGCACGAGGGCCCGCAGAGCATCTCCAAGGCCGTGCCGGACGCGAACATGGCCATGGAGCCGGGCATGATCACCTCCAACGAACCCGGCCTCTACCGCCCGGGCCAGTGGGGCGTGCGCATCGAGAACCTGATCCTCAATGTGGCCCACGAGACGCCCGAGAACGGCCAGTTCGGCGAGATGCTGGCCTTCGAGAGCCTGACCCTGTGCCCCATCGACACGCGCTGCATCGCCCCCGGCCTGCTCAATGCCGAGGAAGTGGACTGGCTCAACCGCTACCACGCCGAGGTGCGCCGCCGCCTGGCCCCGCTGCTGAGTGGCGCGGCCCTGGACTGGCTGAACCAGCGCACCGAGGCGCTGGCCTGAGCCACCGCAGCAGTCTGCACACTGCGAAAGGGCGGCCTGCGGGCCGCCCTTTTTTCTTCTACATCTGCCGGAACAGATGCAGATAGCTGCGGCTGACCGGCAGCACCTCGGGCCGGCCGCGCAGATGCAGATCGGCCGTCTCGTTGGGCCCGCGGGTCACATGGCTGATGGCGTGCAGGTTCACCACCACCGAGCGGTGCACCTGGGCAAAACACTGCGGGTCCAGCTGCTCGATCAGCTCGCGGATGGGCGTACGAATCAGGGCCTCGCCCTCCTGCCACACCACCAGGGTGTATTTCTCGTCCGAGCGCAGGAATATGACCTGATCCACCGGGATCAGCTTGAGCGTGGAGCCCACCGAGGCCCGCAGCCACTGCAGATAGGCGGGCTGGGCCGGGCTGGGCGCCACGGCCGGGGCGCGCAGGCGCTCGCTGAGCTGGGCCAGGGCCGCCTCCACCGCGGCTTCCAGCGCCGCACCACCGCCCCCCGCCCCGGTGCGGCTGGCCAGGCGCTCCTGCAGGCGCTGCACCGTGTCCTGCAAGCGGGCCGGCTCCACCGGCTTGACCAGATAGTCCAGCGCGCCCTGCTCGAAGGCCTGCACCGCATACTGCTCATAGGCCGTCACGAACACCAGATGGGCACGCCGCGCCAGCAGGCGCGCCGCCTCCACCCCGCTGAGCCCGGGCATGTGCACATCCAGGAACACGATCTGGGGCTGCAGACGCTCGAACAGCTCCACCGCCTCGCGCCCGTTGCGGGCCTGGGCCAGCACCTGCAGCTCGGGCCAGGCCTGGGCCAGGCCGCGCGCCAGGCTGTCGCGCAGCAGGGGTTCGTCGTCGGCAATCAGGGCGGTGGGAGCGGCGTGCAGAGTCATGGCTGGAATTCGATCTCGGCCCGCAGGCCGTGGGGGCGATTCTCGGTCAGGTCCAGGCGGGCCGAGGGCCCGAACGCCACCTGCAGGCGCTCGCGCAGATTGCGCAGGCCCGTGCCCGTGGAGCCGGCCGAGCCGCCGCCCTGCCCCAGACCCACCCCGCTGTCACTCACCCACAGGCGCACCGGCCCCTCGGGCCGCTCGCGCCAGCCGCCCAGCTCGATCACGCCGCCCTCCTCGCTGGGGTCGATGCCGTGGCGCACCGCGTTCTCCACCAGGGTCAGCAAGGCCATGGGCGGAAAGCGCAGGGCCTGCAGCTCGGCCGGCACCTCCAGGCGGTAGGCCAGGCGGTCGGGCATGCGCAGATGCATCAGCTCCAGATAGGCGCGCACCAGGCCCAGCTCGTCGCCCAGGCTGGCGCTCTGGTCCTGCAGTCGCGGCATGGCCGCGCGCAGATAGGCGATCAGGCTGGAGAGCACCGGCGCGGCCTGGGGCGATCCCGTCTCCACCAGGGCGCGCACATTGGCCAGGGTGTTGAAGAGAAAGTGCGGCTCCACCTGGGCCTGCAGCAGGCGCAGGCGGCCATCCAGGGCGCGGCGCTCCAGCTCGCTGCGCTCCAGCTCGAAGTGCAGGGCCTGGCTGCGCGCCTCGGCATCGCGCTGGCGGTAGAGCGCGCCCATGGCCAGCAGCGGCCCGATCAGCAGTCCCGAACCGGCAATCCACATAAAGCCCAGCAAGCGGCCCTCGCTGCTGAGCAGGCTGGCGATATCGCCGCCCACCGAGACCAGATAGACCAGCAGGGTAGCGCCCGGCACCGCCAGCGTCACCACCACCACCTGGCAGAACCAGCGCGCCAGCCAGCCCGGCAGGCGGCGCGGCCACTGGCCGGCGGCGGCAAAGGCCAGCAGGCTGAGCAGGGCCACAAAGAGGGTGCGGCCCAGCAGCACCGGCATGGGCGTGATGAAGATGGGGGCCAGCAGCAGGGCCGCCAGCGCGGCCAGGCCCAGGGCCACGCCCACCCGACCCAAGGTCAGGGAGGCGACAAAGGCCTGCCAGGCCTGACGCTGGCTGGGCAGGGCTGAGGAAGAGCGGACCGACTCGAACATGGGCGGCACGATAGCCTGCCCGGGGGCGGCCCACCAAGGCTTGCGCGCCCGCGGCGCGACGAATGACGGAATCGCGGCCACCAGCGGCGGCGGCGGCCGCCTCTGGCAGGCTCAGGCCGCGCGGGCCCCGCACATCACCACATCGCGCCCGGCATTGATGGCAAAGCGCAGGGCATCGGCCGGCGAGGCCCAGCCATAGCCGCCGGCCAGGTTCTCGTCGCGAAAGGCCTCGCGGCGCTCGCCGGCGGCGCCGCGCACGCGCATGACCACCACGGCCGCCACATAGCCAAAGCTGCGCGGGCGCTCCATGGCCCCGGCGTAGATGCGGAAATCCCCGGCGTCGACTTCTTCGAAATACATGCTGCGCTCCTTGGCCGCGGGCGGCGGCGACTGCTTGACTGCGCTGCAACTATGGTCGCCGCGGGGCGCGCGCACCATACAACCGAAGGGGGCCCTCCGATGGGGGAGCCGGGCTCAGACCCCGTCCAGCCGGGGCGCGGCGGGCTGCGCTTCCAGGGCCGGTGCATCGCTCTGGTCCTTGAGCGCCACCCCGGTCTGGCCCAGGCGGCGAGCCTCGCGCAGCAGCCACAGCAGCTTGCGCGCGGCCTCAGCGGGCGCCAGACCCTCGGCCCGCACATTGGAGATGCAGTTGCGCTCGGCATCGCTGCGCCCGCGGCGCGGCGCCCAGGTCAGGTAGAGGCCCAGGCTGTCGGGCGAGCTCAGGCCGGGGCGCTCGCCGATGAGCATCAGCACCGCCTGGGCGCGCAGGCGCTCGCCGATCTCGTCGCCCAGGGCCACCCGGGCCTGGCGGGCGATCAGCACCGGCCCCAGGCGCAGACCCGGCCCGGCGCGCTCTCGCAGCGCGGCCAGCACGGCGGGCGCATGGCGCTGCACGGCCAGGGCCGAGAGCCCGTCGGCCAGCACCGGCAGCAGCTCGATCTCGCCCCAGCGGCCGCAGGCGGCGTCCAGGGCCGCGGCGCTCTCGGGCGCCAGGCGCCGCCCCAGATCGGGGCGCATCAGGTAGCGGGCGCGGTCGGGCGCGGCGCTGTACAGGCACAGCGTCTCCCAGCCCTGCCCCGCCAGCTCGGCCTGCAGCGCCGCCTCGTCAAGGGGCAGGTGCACCGCGTCGCGGGCCAGGGCATGGTCCACGCCAAAGGCCAGCACATCGCGGCTGCGCTGGGCGGCGCCGCTGCGGCCCAGGGCGATGCGGGCGCGGGTGAGCGTGCGCAGATCGGCCCAGGCGGCGTCGCTGTGGGCGGGCAGTTCGGTCGGATCCTCGCTCATGCCAGCAGGGGCTGGCGCAGCAGCGCCAGCGCCGGGTGTTGCGGGCCCACGGGCAGCAGGCGGCCCTGCGCGTCCACCACCCCCAGGCCCTCCAGCCAGGCCTGGAACTCGGGGCGCGCCGCAGGCCCAGGGTTTCGCGCAGATAGAGCGCGTCGTGGAAGGAGCTGCTCTGGTAGTTCAGCATGATGTCGTCGGCCCCGGGCACGCCCATCACGAAGTTCACGCCGGCCACGCCCAGCAGGGTGAGCAGATTGTCCATATCGTCCTGGTCGGCCTCGGCATGGTTGGTGTAGCAGACATCGCAGCCCATGGGTAGGCCCAGCAGCTTGCCGCAGCAATGGTCTTCCAGGCCGGCGCGCAGGATCTGCTTGCCATCGAACAGGTACTCGGGGCCGATGAAGCCCACCACCGTGTTGGTCAGCAGGGGCTTGAAGGCGCGCGCCACCGCATAGGCCCGGGCCTCGCTGGTCTGCTGGTCCAGGCCATGGTGGGCGCCGGCCGAGAGCGCACTGCCCTGCCCGGTCTCGAAATACATCAGGTTCTCGCCCAGACTGCCCCGCCCCTGGGCCAGGGCAGCGGCCTGGGCCTCGCGCAGCAGGGCCAGGTCGATGCCGAAGCTGCGGTTGGCGGCCTCGGTGCCGGCAATGGACTGGAACACAAGGTCCACCGGCACGCCGCGCTCGATCAGGGCCAGGGTATTGCTCACATGGGTGAGCACGCAGGCCTGGGTGGGTGCGCCCAGCTGCGTGATCAGCTGGTCCAGCAGGCGCAGCAGGCCCTCCAGCTGCACCAGGCTGTCGCTGACCGGGTTGATGCCGATGACCGCATCGCCCGCGCCGTAGAGCAGGCCGTCCACGATGGCGGCGGCGATGCCACGCACATCGTCGGTGGGATGGTTGGGCTGCAGGCGCACCGCCAGATGCCCGGGCAGGCCCAGGGTGTTGCGAAAGCGGGTGACCACCCGGCATTTGCGCGCCACCGCGATCAGGTCCTGGTTGCGCATGAGCTTGGAAACGGCCGCCACCATCTCGGGCGTGAGCCCGGGGGCCAGGGCAGCGAGTGCGGCGCTGTCTGCGGCCTCTGACAGCAGCCAGTCGCGGAAGTCGCCCACGGTGAGGTGGGCCACAGGGGCGAAGGCCGCAGCATCGTGGGTATCGACGATGAGGCGCGTCACCTCGTCGGCCTCGTAAGGCACCAGGGCCTCGTTCAGAAAGGCCTTGAGCGGCAGCTCGGCCAGGGCCAGGCGGGCGGCCATGCGCTCGGTGGCGCTGCCCGCGGCCAGGCCGGCCAGCTGGTCGCCCGAGCGCAGGGGGCTGGCCCGGGCCAGCAGGCTGCGCAGATCCTCGAAGTGCCAGAGCATGCCGCCCAGAAGCTGTCGATACGCCATGCAGCCAGCCTAGCGAATCGCGTGCCAGGGCGCTACCGCGCCGCCCTGCCCCGGGACTTCAGGCCAGGCGCAGGGCCATGATGCCGGCCAGGATCACGCCGGTGCCGGCCGCGCGCTGCCAGCCGAAGCGCTCGCCCAGCAGCAGGCTGCCGATCAGGGCGGCAAAGAGCACTGAGGTCTCGCGCAGGGCCGCCACTGTGGCCACGGGCGCATGCATCATGGCCCACAGGGCAATGCCGTAGCTGCCCAGGGAGGCGGCCGTGCCGCCCGCGGCGGGCTTCCAGCGCGCCGCCATATAGGCCCGCACCTCGGTCAGACGATCCCGGCGCTGCCACAGCACCAGGCTGAGATAGGGCAGACCGTCCAGCAGAAAGAGCGCCGCCACATAGGAGGCGGCCTCGCCATTGGCGCGCACGCCCAGGCCGTCCACCACGGTGTAGGCGGCGATGAAGACAGCATTGATCAGGGCGTAGCGCATGGCCTTGCGCCGGCGATGTTCGTCGCCGCCGGCCGAGCCCGCCTGGGCCAGGCCCAGGGTCAGCACGCCCAGGCTGATGGTCAGCACGCCCACCCAGGCCAGGGTGGAGAGCTGCTCGCCCAGCAGGGCATGGCTGCCCAGGGCCACCAGCAGGGGCGCGCTGCCGCGCATCAGCGGGTAGGTCAGGCCCAGGTCCCCATGCTTGTAGGCCCCGGCCAGGGCCGTGTAGTAGCCGATATGGATCAGGGTGGAGGTGATCACATAGGGCCAGGCCGCCGCCTGGGGCAGGCCGGTGAGCAGCAGCAGGGGCAGGGCCAGCACGGTGCCCAGGCCGTGGATCAGGGCGGTGTTGAGCGCCTTGTCGGGCGCGGACTTGATCAGCGCGTTCCAGCTGGCGTGCAAGAGCGCGCCCAGCAGCACGGCCGCAAGCACGGGCAGGCTGATGTCCATGCGCTGCCTGCGCTCAGGCGCGCAAGGCGCAGCGCCGCGCCCGCGCCAGATAGTGGCTCAGCGGCGGGGTGGGCAGGCCGGCCTGCTTGGCCAGGTCATCCCAGAGCCGCAGCTGCACCGCCTCCAGGGCATGGGGTCGGGCGATGAAGGCCGCAGCGGCGGCCGGCTCGAAGATGCCGCCCTGCAGGCGCAGGCTGCGACGCGAGTCCTCGGAGAGGCTGTCGTGATAGTCCGGCCGCTCGGCACAGAGCCAGCGCTTGGCGTCCACATGACCGCCGATCACGGCCAGCACCCGCTCGCCGAAAAGCCCGCGCAGAAAAGGCTGAACCTTGTACTGGTGCAGATCGTCCAGGCCCTGCAGGGTGGGCGTGTCGGCCGCGGCCTCATCCAGCAGATGCCCCAGATCGTGCAGCAGGGCGGCGCTGAGCAGCTCGTCGTCCGCGCCGGCCTGCTCGGCCAGCCAGGCCGTCTGCAGCGCGTGCTCCAGCTGGCTCACCGGCTCGCCGCTGTACTGGGCATGGCCGCGCTGCGTCAGCAGGGCCTCGATCTCGTCCAGGGTCAGGGCCATGGGCCGGGTGTCCTTCTTGGGTCTTGAGAGGGGTCAGTCGGCCGCCAGGCGCTGGCGGGTGCGCTCGCGGCTGTTCATCACATGCTCGAACATGGCCTGGCCAGCCGCCTCGGCATCGCCCGAGGCAATGGCCTTGACGATCTGCCGGTGCTCGCGGGCGTAGATCGCCATAGACTCGTGGCTCAGGTTCTGGCGCCGGAACATGGTCAGCTCCTTGGTGAGCTTGCGGTAGACGGCGCAGAGCTTGGCATTGCCGGCCAGCTCCAGCAGGCGGTCGTGGAAGGCCAGATTGGTCTCGTGGAACAGGGCGGCGGCGTCGCTCTTGGCCGCCTGCTCCATGGTGTCGGCCATGCGGCGCAGCTCGCGGATCTCGGGCGCGCCCAGGGTCTGGGCCAGCTTGCGACCCACGTACTGGTCCATCATGGCGCGCAGCTCGAAGATCTCCAGCGCCTCTTCCAGCGGCACGGCGCGCACGAAGACACCGCGGTTCTTCTCGGTGCGCACCAGGCCCGCCTCTTCCAGCATGCGGAAGGCCTCACGCACCGGCGCACGGGACACGCCCAGCTGCTCGGCCAGCAACTGCTCGGTGAGCTTGTCCCCGCCCTTGAGGGCGCCGGACAGGATCTGCTCCTCGATATGCGCCTGCACCAGATTGGCGAGCGAATTGCACTGCATTTGTGCGATCAGGGGCTGGATCTGGCGAGAGCTGTTCATGGCGGACTCCAGTGTATAGACCCGACTACATATTGTCGACAATCGACAACATTCAACCTACAAAAACCCTTGGCCTCGATCTTGCATTGCCTGTGTGACACGGGTTTGTCATTTGCAAAAGCCATAAACACGGCTGTTCTTTTCTGCCAAGGAGATCGAGATGACGTTCGCCAAGAAGATCATGGCCGCCCTGCTGGGCACGGCCTTCGCCACCGCCGCCCTGGCGGCCGACAAGGTGCAGCTGACCGTGTACACGGCGCTGGAGACCGACCAGCTGAAGGCCTACCAGACCGCCTTCAACCAGGTGCAGCCCGATATCGAGATCAAGTGGGTGCGCGACTCGACCGGCGTGATCACGGCCAAGCTGCTGGCCGAGCAGGCCAACCCGCAGGCCGATGTGGTGTGGGGCGTGGCCGCCTCCAGCCTGGCCTTGCTGCAGAACAAGGGCATGCTGGAGCCCTACGCGCCGCTGAACCTGGACGCGATCATGCCCCAGTACCGCGACAAGAAGAATCCGCCGGCCTGGTGGGGCATGGACGTGTTCGGCGCCACCGTGTGCTTCAACACCGTGGAAGCCAAGAAGCGCAACATCCCCCTGCCCACCAGCTGGAAGGACCTGCTCAAGCCCGAGTTCAAGGGTCAGATCGTGATGCCGAACCCGGCCTCCTCCGGCACCGGCTATTTCGATGTGGTGGCCTGGCTCAAGCTCTGGGGCGATGACAACGGCAAGGGCGGTGGCTGGAAGTACATGGACGCGCTGCACGAGAACATCGCCCAGTACACCCACTCCGGCTCCAAGCCCTGCAATATGGCCGCCGCCGGCGAATACGTGGCGGGCATCTCCTTCGAGTACCGCGGCCACGCCAACAAGGCCAAGGGCGCGCCCATCGAGCTGGTCTTCCCCAAGGAAGGCCTGGGCTGGGACCTGGAGGCCTTCGCCATCCACAAGGGCACGAAGAAGGTCGAGGCCGCCAAGAAGCTGGCCGACTGGGCCTCGAGCAAGGACGCCATGGTGCTGTACGGCAAGAACTTCGCCATCACCGCCCAGCCCGGCGTGGCGCCCAAGCTGGCCAACATCCCGGCCGACTATGAGTCGCGCCTGGTGAAGCTGGACTTCACCGAATCGGCCAACGCCCGCGAGCGCGTGCTCGCCGAATGGACCCGCCGCTACGACGGCAAGAGCGAGAAGAAGAAGTAAGCCCCCGGTCCCCAAAGGCACGCCCACCATGAGCGCCTCCACCTCCTATCTGGAGCTGCAGGACCTGGGCAAGCGCTTCGGCGCTTTCCAGGCCCTCAGCGAGATCCAGCTGAGCATCCAGCGCGGCGAGTTCATCTGTTTCCTCGGACCGTCGGGCTGCGGCAAGACCACGCTGCTTCGCGCCATCGCCGGCCTGGACCTGCAGACGCACGGTTCCATCCTGCAGGACGGCCGCAACGTCTCGACCCTGCCGCCTTCGCGGCGCGACTACGGGATCGTCTTCCAGTCCTACGCACTCTTCCCGAACCTCACGATCGAGCAGAACATCGCTTTCGGCCTTGAAAATACCGGCCGCTCGAAGCCGGAGATCGCCACCCGTGTCGCCGACCTTCTGGCTACGGTCGGGCTGACGGCGCAGGGCAAGAAATATCCCGCCCAGCTGTCGGGCGGCCAGCAGCAGCGCGTGGCGCTTGCCCGCGCCCTTGCCACGCCGCCGGGCCTGCTGCTGCTCGACGAACCGCTGTCGGCCCTCGACGCCAAGCTGCGCGTGCACCTGCGCGACGAGATCCGCGCCCTGCAGCAGCGCCTCGGCATCACCACCGTCTTCGTCACCCACGACCAGGAGGAAGCCCTGACGATCGCCGACCGCATCGTCGTCATGAATGCCGGCCGCATCGAGCAGGTCGGCACGCCGCTGGAAATCTACCGCCGCCCCGCCGACGCCTTCGTCGCCGACTTCATCGGCAAGACCAATTTCCTGGAGGCCGTGTCCGAGGGTGATCACTGGGTGCGCTGCGGCAGCAAGCGCTGGTACTGCCCGCCCGGCGCCGGGGGTCACAACGCGGCCTTCCGCCCCGGTGCGCGCCTGGCCCTCTATCTGCGTCCCGAGGACCGCATGATCGAGCAGCACCTGCCCGAGGACCACCCCGGCCTGTGCTGGGGCCAGGTGCAGCAGGTGGAGTTCCTGGGCGGCAACTGCCTGGCCCGCATCGCCATCGACGGCCTGGACAACCAGCCGGTGGACCTGCAGTTCTCCCTCAATCAGATGGACGAGTTCGGCGTGGCCGCCGGCCGGCAGCTGCGCTTCGCCCTGCGCACCGACCGGCTGCGCGTGTTCCCGGCCGCCGGCAGCGCATCGTGAGCAGCACCCCGACCTCCTCCCTGAGCATGCCCATCGCCTCCCGCCCCCTCGCTCAGCCAGACGGCGCCGCGCCGCGCCAGAAGGTGCCGCTGGCCGAGCGCCTGGCCCAGCTGGGCCTGCTGGGCCTGTGCGCCCTGCTGCTGCTGGGCCTGGGCGGCCCGCTGGCGGCCCTGCTGGCCCAGGCCTTCAGTCAGGGTAGCCAGAGTGGCCAGACGGGCCAGGGCGGCGCCTTCGCCCATTTCTGGGCCTATCTGGCCTCGCCGGGCCTGCTGTCCAGCCTGTGGAACAGCCTCTGGGTTTCGGTGATGGTCACCCTCATCGTGCTGCCCCTGGCCTTTGTCTTCGCCTACGGCCTCACGCGCAGCGCCATGCCGGCCAAGGGCCTTCTGCGCAGCATCAGCCTGCTGCCCCTGCTGGCGCCCTCCCTGCTTTCGGCCATCTCGCTGATCTACTGGTTCGGCAACCAGGGCGTGGCCAAGGGCCTGCTGCAGGCCCTGGGCTTCGAGACCATCTACGGCGCGCCGGGCCTGGTGCTGGCGCAGTGCTTCGCGGTCTTTCCCCATGTGCTGATGGTGCTGGTCACGGCCCTGAGCCTGGCGGACGCGCGCCTGTACGAAAGCGCCGAGGCCATGGGCGCCTCGGCCTGGCGCAAGTTCATCACCATCACCCTGCCCGGTGCCAAGTACGGTCTGGTCTCGGCCGCCCTGCTGAGCTTCACCCTGGTGATCACGGACTTCGGTGTGCCCAAGGTGATTGGCGGCGATTTCAATGTGCTGGCCACCGATGTGTTCAAGCTCGTGATCGGCCAGCAGGACTTCCAGCGCGGCGCGGTGGTGGCCCTGCTGCTGCTCACGCCCGCCGCCCTGAGCTTCGGCGTGGACCACTGGCTGCAGCGCCGCCAGACTGCCATGCTGGGCGCGCGCGCCGTGGCCCTGGCTCCGAAGCGCTCGCGCGGCTTCGACACGCTGATGCTGGCCTTCTGCACCCTGATCGCGGCCCTGATGCTGGCCATGTTCCTGATGGCGGTCTATGCCTCCTTCGTCAAGCTCTGGCCCTACAACCTGAGCCTCAGCCTGGACCACTATGTGGTGGGCATCGTGGACGCGGAGCTGGGCGATGCCCTGATCAACAGCCTGAAGCTGGCGGCCGGCAGCGCCCTGCTGGGCCCGCTGCTGATCTTCCTGGGCGCCTATCTGCTGGAGAAGACCCGCGGCCTGGCCCCGCTGCGCAGCCTGGTGCGCCTGCTGGCCAGCCTGCCCATGGCCGTGCCCGGCCTGGTGCTGGGCCTGGGCTATATCTTCTTCTTCAACGCGCCGGCCAACCCGCTGAACTTCCTCTACCAGAGCGGCGCCCTGTTGGTGCTGTGCACGGTGGTGCACTTCTACACCACGGGCCATATGACCATGGTCACCGCACTCAAGGCCCTGGACCCCGAGTTCGAGGCGGTCTCGGCCTCGCTCAAGGTGCCTTTCTACAAGACCTTGTGGCGCGTCACCCTGCCCATCTGCCTGCCCACCCTGATCGAGGTCTCGCGCTACTTCTTCGTCAACGCCATGACCACGGTCTCGGCCGTGGTCTTCCTCTACTCGCCCGACACCAAGCTGGCCTCGGTGGCCATCCTGAACCTGGACGAGGCCGGCGAGATCGGCGCGGCCACCGCCATGGCGGTGCTCATCGTCGGCGTCTCGCTGGCGGTGAACTGCCTCTATCTGCTGCTGGGCCGCTGGGCCCAGGTGCGCACCCAGGCCTGGCGCCAGCGCTGAAGCCCGCCGCCCCCCGACACACCCCCAAGACTCATCCGCCATGGACCGCGACAACATCCTCCTCACCCCCGGCCCCCTGACCACCACCCTGCGCACCAAGCTGGCCATGCTCAAGGACTGGGGCTCCTGGGACACCGACTTCAACGCCCTCACCGCCCGCGTGCGCGGCGAGCTGCTGGACATCCTGCACGCCCGCGACAGCCATGTGCTCGTGCCCCTGCAGGGCAGCGGCACCTTCAGCGTGGAAGCCGCCGTGGCCACCGTCGTGCCGCGCGACGGCCATCTGCTGGTGCTGGACAATGGCGCCTACTGCAAGCGCATGGGCCGCCTGGCCAGCCTGATGGGTCGGCGCACCACGATCGCCAGCCGCTCGGAAGAGGCGCCGGTGGACCCGCAGGAGCTGGAGCGCCTGCTGCTGGACGACCCCAGCATCAGCCATGTGGGCCTGATCCATTGCGAGACCGGCACCGGCATCGTCAATCCGCTGGCCGAGATCGCCGAGGTCTGCGAGCGCCTGCGCCGCGGCCTGATCGTGGACGCCATGAGCAGCTTCGCCGCCCTGCCCATCGATGCGCGCGCCCTGCGCTTCGACGCCCTGATCGCCGCCAGCGGCAAATGCCTGGAAGGCGTGCCCGGCATGGGCTTTGTCTTCATCCGCAAGGCCATCCTGGAGGGCTGCGCCGGCAACAGCCACTCCCTGGCCATGGACCTGCACGACCAGCATGCCTATATGGAGCGCACCGGCCAGTGGCGCTTCACCCCGCCCACCCATGTGGTGGCGGCCCTGGCCGAGGCCCTGAGCCAGTACCGCGAGGAAGGCGGCCAGGCCGCGCGCCTGGCGCGCTACCAGGCCAACCAGCGCGTGCTGGTGGAGGGCCTGGCGGCCCTGGGTCTCCAGACCTTTCTCAAGCCCGAGCTGCTCTCGCCCATCATCCTCACCTTCCGCGCGCCCGAGCATGCAGGCTATGACTTCAAGGCCTTCTACGCCAGCGCCAAGGCCCAGGGCTTCATGCTCTACCCCGGCAAGCTCACCGAGGTCGAGACCTTCCGCGTGGGCTGCATCGGCGCCATCGGGCCGAAGGAAATGCAGCAGGCCGTGGACGCCATCGCCCGCGCGCTGCAAGGCATGGGCGTGCGGACCGCGGCCTGAGGCGCACCCGCCCTCGCCTCCTCACATCGCCATAGAGAACTCATGACACAACAGCACTCCGATCGCCTGCAGGCCGTGGTCTTCGACTGGGCCGGCACCATCATGGACTTCGGCTCGCGCGCGCCCATGGGCGCCTTCGTGCGCCTCTTCGAGCGCTTCGGCATCACGCTCACCGTGGCCCAGGCCCGTGGCCCCATGGGCATGGCCAAGTGGGACCATATCCAGGCCCTGGGCCGCCTGCCCGAGGTGGCCGCACAATGGGAAGCCCGCCATGGCCGCCCCTTCAGCGATGCCGATGTGGATCACCTCTACGAGGTCTTCACGCCCATGAACGCGGCCGTGATCCCGGACTTCGCCGACTTCATCCCCGGCGCTCTGGACACCGTGGCCACCCTGCGTGCCCATGGCCTGAAGATCGGTTCCACCACCGGCTACAACCGCCCCATCATGGGGGTGCTGGCCCCCATCGCCGCGCGCGCCGGCTACGAGCCCGACAACCTGGTCTGCGCCGGTGACCTGGCCGCGGGTCGCCCCAGCCCGCTGATGATGTACCGCAGCTTTGCGGACCTGGGCGTGTGGCCGCCGCACACCGTGGTCAAGGTGGATGACACCGGCGTGGGCCTGGCCGAGGGCCGCAATGCCGGCACCTGGGCCGTAGGCGTGGCCGTCAGCGGCAATGCCGTGGGCCTCTCGCTGGCCGAGTGGCAGGTCTTGCCGGCCGATGAGCAGCAGCGCCTGCGCGAACGGGCCACGGCCCAGCTGACGGCCGAGGGCGCGCACTATGTGGTGGACAGCGTGGCCGAGCTGCTGCCCGTGCTGGACCAGATCCAGGCCCGTCTGGCCCGTGGCGAACGCCCCTGAGCCGAAGGAGCTACACACCTCAGGGGGTGGGCATTTCAAGCTTTTTTTAAGCATGCAATAAGACGCGGGCGCCAAGATATGCGGCAAGCTGTCGCTTCGGAGTGTCCTGAATGTCTGCCCTGCCCTCGCCACTGCATGGCGCGCCCACCGGCCCCTGGCCGGCCCCGGCCTCGCCAGTGGGGCCGACGGCCACCGCGGCCGCGGCCGCCCTGCCGGAAAGCCTGCGCACGCGCCGGGGCCTGCCACGCCTGTCCTGCGTCATTCCCTGCTATAACGAGGCCGCCAGCCTGACCGAGCTGCTGCCGCGCCTGGTGCAGCGCCTGCAAGCCTGCAGCAGCGACTGGGAGCTGATCCTGGTGGACGACGGCAGCCGCGACGAGACGCCCGCCCTGCTGGCGCGCTGGGCCCGCGAGCCCGGCTGCGTGCTGCTGCAGCTCTCGCGCAATTTCGGTAAGGAAGCCGCGCTCACCGCCGGCCTGGAGCAGGCCCGCGGCGAGGTGGTGCTGCTGATGGATGCCGATGGCCAGCATGATCCCGCGCTGATTCCCGAGTTCATCGCGCGCTGGCAGGCCGGCGCCGATATGGTCTATGCCCAGCGCCTGGCCCGTGATGACGAGGGCCTGCTCAAGCGCCTGGGCACCTGGTGCTTCTACGGCCTGCTGCGCCGGGCCGACCGCTTCGAGGTGCCGGCCGGCGCAGGCGACTTCCGCCTGATGGACCGCGCCGTGGTCAACACCCTGCTGGCCCTGCCCGAGCGCAACCGCTTCATGAAGGGCCTGTACGCCTGGGTGGGCTTTCGCAGCGAGGCCCTGCCCTACCAGCCCGCCGAGCGCCTGCATGGGCGCAGCAAGTTCAACCCCGCCCAGCTCGCCGCCCTGGCCCTGGACGGACTCACCGCCTTCACCACCTGGCCGCTGCGCACCGTCAGCCTGCTGGGCATGGGCCTGGCCCTGCTCGCCTTTGCCTACGGGGTGTATCTGAGCATCACCTACTTCCTCTACGGCCATGAGATCAGCGGCTGGACCACCATCGTGGTCAGCCTGATGCTCTTTGCCGGCCTGCAGCTGATGTCCCTGGGCATCGTGGGCGAGTACGTGGGCCGCATCTTTGCCGAGGTCAAGGCGCGGCCGCTTTATGTGCTGCGCCAGCGCCTGGGCCAGGGCCTGGCCGACGAGTCGTCCGACACGAGCGCCCAGTTCCGATGAATCGCGCGACGACACCGCGCCGCGAGTTCCTGCTCGTGGCGCTGCTGGGCCTGCTCTGGCTGGGCTTCACCGCGGGCCTGCGCCCCCTGATGCTGCCTGACGAGGGCCGCTATGTGGGCGTGGCCTGGGAGATGCTGCGCAGCGGCGACTGGCTCACGCCCAGGCTCAATGGCCAGCCCTTCTTCCACAAGCCGCCGCTGTTCTACTGGATCACGGCCGGGGCTCTGGGCCTCTTCGGGCCGCACGAGTGGGCGGCACGCGCCGCGCCCCTGCTGGGCGCCTGGGCCGCGGCCTGCGCCCTGTTCTGGACCCTGAGGCGCTGGAGCTCGCCCGCCCTGGCCTGGGCCGCCTGGACGGCCCTGCTGGTGCAGCCCCTGTTCTTCGTGGGCGCTCAGTTCGCCAATCTGGACATGCTGGTGGCCGGCTGCATCGCCAGTGCCCTGCTGCTGGGGGCCGACGCCGCGCTGAGCTTCGAGGCCGGCCGGCCCTGGCGCCGCGTGCTGCTGCTGGCCTATCTGGCGGCCGCCCTGGGCGTGCTGGCCAAGGGCCTGATCGGCCTGGTGCTGCCGGGCCTGCCCCTGCTGCTGTGGCTGGCCCTGCGCCGGCGCTGGACCACGCTGCGCACCCTGTTCTGGCTGCCGGGCCTGCTGCTGCTGGCGGCGCTGACCGTGCCCTGGTTCCTGGCCGAGGAGGCGCGCTACCCGGGCTTTCTGCACTTCTTCTTCGCCGTGCAGCATTTCCAGCGCTTTGCCGGCGCGGGCTTCAACAATGTGCAGCCCTTCTGGTTTTATGCCGCCCTGCTGGCCCTGCTGAGCCTGCCCTGGCTGCCCTGGCTGTCGCGCCTGGCGCGGCGTAGCGTCTGGAGCGAGGGCGGCGCGGGCGATCTGCGCTGGCTGATGCTGATCTGGCTGGGCGTGGTGCTGCTCTTCTTCTCCCTGCCGCGCTCCAAGCTGGTGGGCTATATCTTCCCCCTGCTGCCGGCCCTGGCCGCTCTGATGGCCGATGCCTGGCTGCTGGGCGCCCAGCGCTCGACCCTGCAGCGCCGCGCCTGGCAGTGGGTGAGCGCGGGGGCGGCGCTGACCAGCGTAGCCGCCGTGGTGGCACTCACGCTCTACCCGCAGCGCAATGCCCGGGAGTTGGCCCAGCTGCTGCGGGAGCAGCACCGCGATGGCGAGCCCGTGCTGATGCTGGGCCGCTACGACTACGATCTGCCCTTCTACGCCCGTCTGGCCGAACCGGTCTGGGTGGCCGACGACTGGGAGTCCCCCGAGGTGATGGTGCGAGACAACTGGCGCAAGGAGCTGGCCGAGGCCCGGCTCTTCCTGCCCGCCGCGCAGGCCGCGGCCCATCTGCCCCGGCCCGATCAGCTGGGCCCCTTGCTGTGCGCCGCGCCCACCAGCTGGGTGCTGGCCGACCGGGCGCTGACCCGGCAGTACGCCTGGCTGGCCCGGGCCGAGCTGATGCGCCAGCAGGGTGATGCCGGCCTGTGGCGCCTCAATCCGGCCGAGCCGGACCAGGCGGCGGCGCTGGGCTGTCCCGCTCAGGCGCTGCAGACCCGGCAAACGCCCAGTAGCGCCCCAGCACAAAGCTCAGCCCCGCCACGCCCAGCAGCACCAGCACGAGGTTGAGGCGGTAATGCGCGGGAAAGCGATGCAGCAGCAAGGCATAGGCACTCTGGTTCAGGGCGAAGCCCAGGGCCGAGACCAGGAAGAATCGACCCAGGGCCTGGTGAGCGCGGCGACCGTGCGCGCGAAAGCTCAGGCGGTGGTGGCCCATGAAGGACAGGCCGAAGGCACAGAGCCAGCCCGCCACATTGGCCACCAGGGGCTGCAGACCGGCGCCGCTCACCAGGGCCACGACCACGCCCCAGTGCAGGGCCGCGGCGGCGCTGCCCACCAGCACGAAGCTCAGCAGCTGCCAGGGCAGGCGCAGGCGCCGGCTCACGCCGCGGCTCCCACGCCGCGCAGCCTGTGCATCTGCGTGGACGATCTGGGCCTGCACCCAGGCATCAATGCCGCAGCCCTGGCCCTGGCACGGGCCGGCCGGGTCCAGGCCCTGTCCTGTATGGTGGGTGCGCCCGCCTGGGACGCGGCGGCAAGAACATTCAGGGAAGAACTGGCGGGCAAGGGGCAGGCTCTGGACATGGGATGGCATCTGGATCTTAGCGAGCATCCCCTGACCCTGGCCCCGCAGCCGCTCAAGCAGCTGATCCTGCGCAGCCCCCTGCGCCGGCTCGACACGCAAGCCCTGCGCCGCGAGCTGGCCGCCCAGCTCGATGCCTTCTGCCAGAGCCTGGGCCGCCTGCCCGACTTCGTGGACGGCCACCAGCATGTGCACCAGCTGCCCCAGGTGCGTGAGGCGCTGATGGACCTGCTGCAGGCGCGCGGCGCCCGCCCCTGGCTGCGCAGCACCCGCCGCGCCGATGAGCCCCTGGGCAGCAAGGCCTGGCTGATCCAGCGTCTGGGCCAGGCCGGCCTCAGCCGCCTGGCCGCCGCGCAAGGCCTGCCGCAGAACCAGCGCCTGCTGGGCGTCTACGACTTCCAGGGCGACACGGCCCGCTACCAGGCCCTGCTGCAGGGCTGGCTGGCCCAGGCGCGCAGCGGGGATCTGCTGATGACCCACCCCAGCGCCGCGCCCGACCCGCAAGACCCGATTGGCGCAGCGCGGCGTCAGGAGTGCGCAGTGCTGAGCGCGCCGGGCTTCGAGGCCCTGTGCCGCGCGCAGGGCCTGCGCCTGGAGCCGCTGAGCCGTAGCCTGGCGCGCAGCACCGCAACCCCGATCCACCCGGGCATGAACGCATGATCCGCCGACACCTCAACCAGATGGGCCAGCGCCTGGGCCCGGGCCTGATCACCGGCGCCGCGGACGATGATCCCAGCGGCATCGCCACCTACTCCCAGGCCGGCTCGCAGTACGGCTTCGGCCTGGTCTGGACCCTGCTGCTCACCACGCCGCTGATGATAGGCATCCAGCTGCTCTCGGCCCGCATCGGCTGGGTCACGGGCGAGGGCCTGGGGGCCAATATCGCCAAGGTCTGCCCGGCCTGGCTGGCGCGCCTGCTGGTGGGCGCGCTGGTGCTGGCCAACACCATCAATATCGCCGCCGACATCGGCGCCATGGCCGAGGCCCTGCGTCTGCTGATGGGCGGCTCGCATCTGCTCTATGTGCTGGGCTTCGGCGCACTGTGCATCGTGGGCCAGTTGGGCTTTTCCTACGAGCGCACGGTGCGCATCCTGAAGTGGCTGACCCTGGTGCTGTTTGCCTACTTCGCCGTGCTGCTGGCCGTGCAGGTGCCCTGGGCGCAGTTCTGGCGCGAATCCCTGCAGCCCTGGCGCTATCTGCCGCCGGGTCTCAAGACCGGCGACTACGCTGCCATGGTGGTGGCCGTGCTGGGCACCACCATCAGCCCCTATCTCTTCTTCTGGCAGGCCGCCCAGGAGGCGGAAGACAACTACCGCCGCCCCGAGGCCGCCCAGCTGCGCGGCCACCCGGCCTACACCGCCGAGCACCTGAGCCGCATCCAGCAGGACACCTATGTGGGCATGCTGTTCTCCAATGCCATCGCCCTGTGCATCGTGGTGGCCACGGCCGTGACCCTGCACCAGCACGGCATGGTGGAGATTCAGACCGCCACCCAGGCCGCCGAGGCCCTGCGCCCCGTGGCGGGCGACTTCGCCTTCGCCCTCTTCGCCCTGGGCCTGATCGGCACCGGCCTGCTGGCCGTGCCGGTGCTGGCCGGCTCGGCCGCCTATGCCTGCAGCGAGGTGCTGGGCTGGAAGCGCGGTTTCACCCACGGCTTTCGTGAGGCGCGCGGCTTCTACGGCATCATCGCCGCCGCCACCGCCCTGGGCACGCTGATGAGCGTGTTCGAGCTCGATCCCATACGCGCCCTGGTCTGGAGCGCCGTGGTCAACGGCGTGATCTCCGCCCCCATCATGGCCGCCATGATGTGGATCGGCCAGTCGCCCGCCCTGATGGGCGAGCTCACGATGAGCCGCCGCCACCGCTGGCTGGGCTGGACCGCCACCGCGGTGATGGCCGTGGCGGTGATCGTGATGTTCGTGACAGCCTGAGCAGACCAGCCCTCGCGCCGCCCGTCGGCGGAAGCAACAAAAAAGCCCCGCTGCTTGCGCAGCGGGGCTAGTCTGGCGGAGAGGGGGGATTCGAACCCCCGGTACGGGGATACCGTACGCCTGATTTCGAGTCAGGTACATTCAACCACTCTGCCACCTCTCCTGAATACGGTGCCCGCGTGGTTGTGTGCGAGTTGAGCCCGCTAGTATAGCGCAAAGTTCAGGGCTGTCCAGATTCTCTGTGATCCTGCGAGGGCATGAGCTGCGCGTTGTGCGGGCGCTGACTAGGGCCTGTTAACACAAACGCAATCCATCAGCGATCAGAGCGAAGCTGATGAAGGCGGTGAACATGATGTCGAGCTTTTTGAAGCGAGAGAAGATTCGGCGATAGCCCTTGAGGCGCCTGAACAGGCGCTCGACCTCGTTGCGGCGCTTGTACATCTCCCGGTCGTACTCCCAGGGCTCGATGCGCGTGCTCAGGGGCGGCACGACAGGGATGAATCCCAGGTCGAGTGCCAATTGGCGAGTTTCGTTGCCCTCGTAGGCGCGATCCATCAGCAAATGCAAGGGCCGATTGGGGCTGCCTAGCCGCTTGAGCAGAGTCCGCCCCTCGGGCGCATCGTGCGCCTGCCCTGGCGACAGCGAGAAGGTTATGGCCGTGCGCGCGTCCGCCGCGACGAAGTGGATCTTGGTGTTCCACCCGCCACGGGACTTGCCGATAGCTTGCGGACCGTTTTTTTTGGTGCGCCGGTGCCATCGGGATGAACCTTCACGCTGGTGCTGTCCAACGACACCGCTTCGATCTTGATCTGCACGACCTGCGCCTGCTGCAGTTGCTCGAAGGCCCGGTCCAGCACGCCCGACTTCGCCCAGCGGCTCATGCGCGTGTAGATCGTGTGCCAGTTGCCGAAGCGCTTGGGCAAGCCACGCCACTTGCAGCCGTGCTCGGCGACGTAGAGGATGGCATTCAACACCTGCAGATTGGACAGACTGACGTTGCCGCGCTGCAGCGGCAAGCAGTGCTCGATCTGCGCGAATTGGGCTGCTGTGATCTCCATGCACTCACTGTCGCAGCCCATTTGCCTCGGCGCAATTAGTGTTAACAGGCCCTAGTCTGTCCAATCAGGCCCCGCCAGACGGCCGCGAGGGCATCAGGGCGGAACCGCGAAGGGCTCGCCAGGCTCTCTTCAGGGATGACTCTCGGCCCGGAACGCGCCCCGCAACGCATGGGGCCAACCGGCCCCCACACCGGACATGGGAGCGTTGCGAGATGAACCTGAGAAATTTGAAGATCGGCGCCCGCCTGGGCGGTGGCTTTGCTCTGCTCCTGCTGCTGCTGAGCGTGGTGGTGGCCCTGGGCGTGATCGAGGTCGGGCAGACCAACCGCCACGTGGAATTCTTCGCGATCAATATCGTGCCCTCGCTCAAGGAAGTGGACCAGCTGCGCGCCTCCACCCAGGACCTGCGACGCTTCGAGAGCCAGCACCTGCTGATGAACACCGGGCGGGAGATGGAAGAGGTGGAAGCGAGCATCGCCCGCAGCCAGGCAGCCATCGCGGCCGGGCTCAAGCGCTACGAAGCCTTGGTGGCCGATGGCCAGGATCGCAAGAATCTCGACGCCTATCGCGAGGCCGTCACGCGCTATATGGCCATCTGGGCACGGCTGGGGCCGATCTCGCGCGAGGCGGCCCAGGACCACAACAAACTCGAGGCGGCCAAGAAGCTGCTGCTGGGCGAGTCACGCAGCGTCTATGGCGAGGTGAGCAAGGCCCTGGATGCTTTGTGGGAGCACAACGACCAGCTGACCCGCACCGGCACCCTGGACGCCGCCGCCGGCTACCGCACGGCCCTGTGGCTGATGGGTGCCATGACCCTGGTGGCGGTGCTGGCGGGCGCTCTGTGTGCGCTCTGGATCACCCAGTCCATCACCCGGCCCATGGCCGAGGCGGTGCAGGTGGCGGACCGCATCGGTGCGGGCGATCTGAGCTCGCGCATCGATGTCAGATCGCGGGATGAAACCGGACAGCTGCTGGCCGCACTCAAGCGCATGAACGATGGCCTGGTGGCCATCGTCACCCAGGTGCGCAACAGCTCGGACTCGATTGCCACCGGCTCCACCCAGATCGCCACCGGCAACGCCGACCTGAGCCAGCGCACCGAGGAGCAGGCCAGCAATCTGCAGCAGACCGCGGCCTCGATGGAGGAGCTGACCGCCACGGTGCGCCAGAACGCCGACACCGCCCGCCAGGCCAGCCAGATGGCCAGCAGCGCCTCGGGCGTGGCCAGCCAGGGCGGCCAGGTGGTAGGACAAGTGGTGTCCACCATGGAGGAGATCACGGCCTCCAGCCGCCGCATCAACGACATCATCGGCGTGATCGACGGCATCGCCTTCCAGACCAATATCCTGGCCCTGAACGCCGCGGTAGAGGCGGCGCGAGCCGGCGAACAGGGACGCGGTTTCGCGGTCGTGGCCGGCGAGGTGCGCTCGCTGGCCCAGCGCTCGGCCACGGCAGCGCGCGAGATCAAGAGCCTGATCGGGGTCAGCGTGGAGCGGGTCGAGACCGGTGCCCGCCTGTGCGACGAGGCCGGCCGCACCATGGGCGAAATCGTGGCCCAGGTGCAGCGGGTGACGGATCTGATCGGCGAGATCAGCGCCGCCAGCTCCGAGCAGAGCAAGGGCATTGGTCAGGTGGGCGACGCGGTGCAACAGCTCGATCAGGTCACACAGCAGAACGCGGCCCTGGTCGAGGAGTCCGCCGCCGCAGCCGAGAGCCTGAAGCACCAGGCGGCCCAGCTGGCTCAGACGGTGTCTCAGTTCAAGCTGGCCTGAGCCCCTCCCACATGAAAAAGGGCGGCCACCGGGCCGCCCTTCGCGCTTTTGCAGGATCCCGAGAAGGCTCAGGCCTGCAGCAGCGCCTTGCCGCCCAGGTAGGGGCGCAGCACCTCGGGCACCGTGATGCTGCCATCGGCGTTCTGGTAGTTCTCCAGCACGGCCACCAGGGTGCGGCCCACCGCCAGGCCCGAGCCGTTGAGCGTGTGCACCAGCTCGTTCTTGCCGGCCGCGTTCTTGAAGCGCGCCTGCATGCGACGGGCCTGGAAGGCGCCCATATTCGAGCAGGAGCTGATCTCGCGGTAGGTGTTCTGCGCCGGCACCCAGACCTCCAGGTCATAGGTCTTCACCGCGCCGAAGCCCATATCACCGCTGCACAGCAGCACCGTGCGGTAGGGCAGGCCCAGCTTCTGCAGGATGGCTTCGGCGTGCAGGGTCATCTCCTCCAGCGCGGCCATGCTGTGCTCGGGCTGCTCGATGCGCACCATCTCGACCTTGTCGAACTGGTGCTGGCGGATCAGGCCGCGGGTGTCGCGACCGGCGCTGCCGGCCTCCGAGCGGAAGCAGGGGCTGTGGGCCGTGAGCTTGATGGGCAGCTCGGCCGCATCCAGCACCTGCTCGCGCACGGTGTTGGTCAGCGAGATCTCCGAGGTGGAGATCAGGTACTGCTCGGCCGCCTGGTCATCGCCGCCACGCAGCACCCAGAACATGTCTTCCTTGAACTTGGGCAGCTGGCCCGTGCCTTCCAGCACCTCGCGGTTGACGATATAGGGCGTGTAGCACTCGGTGTAGCCATGCTCCTCGGTCTGCACGTCCAGCATGAACTGGGCCAGCGCCCGGTGCAGGCGGGCCACCGGCCCCTTCAGGAAGGTGAAGCGCGAGCCGCTGAGCTTGGCCCCGGTCTCGAAGTCCAGGCCCAGGGGCGCGCCCAGGTCCACATGGTCCTTGACCTCGAAGTCGAAGCTGCGCGGCGTGCCCCAGCGGCGCACTTCCACATTGCCGGTTTCGTCCGCGCCGGCCGGCACGCTCTCGTCCGGCAGATTGGGCACGCTCATCAGCAGGGTGTTGAGCTCGAGCTGGATGGCCTCCAGGCGCTCGGCGCCGGCCTTGAGCTCATCGGCGATACCGCCCACCTCGGCCATCAGGGCCGAGGCGTCCTCGCCCTTGCCCTTGGCCATGCCGATCTGCTTGGACAGGCTGTTGCGGCGCGACTGCAGCTCCTCGGTGCGGGTCTGCACGCCCTTGCGCTCGGCCTCCAGGGCCTTGTAGCGCTCCACGTCCAGATAGGGCTGGGGGGTTTTGCGGGCATTCAGGCGCGCAATGACCGCATCCAGGTCCTTGCGCAGCAGGGTGATATCAAGCATGGGTTGTCCTTTGTTCGTCGCGATTCTAGGGAAGCAAAACGGCGCCACCGTGCGGGGCGCCGTGCTCTTGAGAGGTCAGAGCGCCGGCTTCAAGATCGGGAGGAACTCACTTCGGCCATGGACTTGTCGCCCAGGCCCAGCGGCAGGGGGAAGCGCACATGCTCCTCCACGCCCGGCAGGCTGCGCACGCTGGTGGCGCCCAGGGCGCGCAGGCGCGCGATCACGGCCTGCACCAGCACATCGGGCGCTGAGGCGCCGGCGGTCAGGCCCACGCGGGCCCGGCCCTCGAACCACTCGGCCTTCAGGTCTTCGGCCGCGTCCACCATATGGCCCGGCGTGCCCAGGCGCTCGGCCAGCTCGCGCAGGCGGTTGCTGTTGGAGCTGGTCGGGCTGCCCACCACCACCACCACGTCCACCTGGGGGGCCAGCACCTTGACCGCGTCCTGGCGGTTCTGGGTGGCGTAGCAGATGTCCTGCTTCTTGGGCTCGCGCACCTGCGGGAAATGCTGCTTCACGGCCGCCAGGATCTCGGCCGCATCGTCCACGCTCAGCGTGGTCTGGGTCACGACAGCCAACCTGCTCGGGTCCTTGACGCGCACATGGGGCACGTCCGAGGCTTCCTCCACCAAGTAGATGCCATCGCTGAGCTGGCCCATGGTGCCTTCCACCTCGGGATGGCCCTTGTGGCCGATCATGATGAACTCATAACCTTCCTTGCGCAGCTTGGCCACCTCCACATGCACCTTGGTCACCAGGGGGCAGGTGGCATCGAAGACATTGAAGCCGCGCTCGGCCGCCTCGCGGCGCACGGCCTGGCTGACGCCATGGGCGCTGAACACCAGGGTGGCGCCGGGCGGCACCTCGGCCAGGTCCTCGATGAAGATGGCGCCGCGCGACTTCAGATCGTTCACGACATAGCGGTTGTGCACGATCTCGTGGCGCACATAGACCGGCGCGCCATAGGCCTTCAGCGCCAGCACGACGATCTGGATGGCGCGGTCGACGCCGGCGCAAAAACCGCGCGGTTCGGCCAGCAGCACTTCCTGGGTCACGGCACCCGTCATCACAGCACTCCGATCACTTGCACTTCAAAGCTCACCGGCTGGCCGGCCAGCGGGTGGTTGAAATCAAACAGCAGCCAGTCCTCGCCCAGCTCGCGCACCAGGCCGGCATAGCTGCCCTGCCCGTCCGGCGTGGGGAACTGCACCACGTCGCCGACGTGGTACTGCTCGTCCGGGTCGCCCAGCTGGCGCAGCAGCGAGAGCTTGACGCGCTGTAGCATCTCCGGATTGCGCTCGCCGAAGGCCTCGCCAGGAGCCAGCTCGAAGCGGGTGCGGCTGCCCTCGGGCAGGCCGATCAGCCGGGCCTCGATGGCCGGCGCCAGCTCGCCCGTGCCCAGGGACAGGGTGGCGGGCTTGTCATTGAAAGTATTGACCAGGTCCGCGCCATCCGGCCCCGAGAGGCGGTAGTGCAGGGTCAGGAAGGATCCGGCCTGGATGAGATTCTGGGTCATGGTTTGTTCGCTAGACTGCGCGGATTTTAAGGCCCAGGCCTTGACCCTTCTTCCGTCCCCTGCCCCGCGCCCTTCCGCCATGCCGCTCGACCACCTGCCGCCCGAGGCCCGACCGCGCGAAAAGCTGCTGGCGCGCGGCCCCGCCGCCCTGGCCGACGCCGAGCTGCTGGCCCTGCTGCTGCGCACCGGCACGGCCCAGCGCCCGGTGCTGCAGCTGGCCCAGGACCTGCTGGACGGCTTTGGCGGCTGGCCGGGCCTGCTGCACGCCCAGGTGGCCGATCTGGCCCGCGTCAAGGGCCTGGGGCCGGCCAAGCAGGCCGAGATCGCCGCCCTGCTGGAGATCGCCCGGCGCTCCCTGCGGGCCGAGCTGGCCCAGCGCCCCGTCTTCGACTCGCCGGACGCCGTCAAGCAGTTCCTGCGCCTGCAGCTGGACGGCCATGGGCACGAGGTCTTTGCCGTGCTCTTTCTCGACGCCCAGCATCGCCTGATCGCCCTGGAGGAGATGTTCCAGGGCACGCTCACCCAGACCTCGGTCTACCCGCGGGAGGTCGTCAAGCGCGCCCTGGCCCTGGGGGCCGCGGCCGTGATCCTGGCGCACAACCACCCCTCGGGCGTGGCCGAGCCCTCGCGGGCCGACGCCCAGCTCACCGAGGCCCTGAGCAAGGCCCTGGCCCTGGTGGATGTGCGGGTGCTGGACCATCTGGTGATCGGCGCGGGCGAGCCCGTCTCCCTGGCTGAGCGGGGGCTGATGTGAACGCCAAGCTGCGCCTGTCCAGCATGCAGGACCTCAAGGCCTTGCAGCGCGAGCTGCAGCTGGCCCGCCGCCTGGCCGAGGAAGAGGCCGAGCGCCGTGCCGCCCAGGCCCGGCTGCTGGAGCAGGAGCAGCGCGCCTTCGAGCTGGCCGTAGGCGCGGTGACGGCCCTCAAGCCCCAGCACCGCGAGCGCGTGGAGCACCAGCGTCCCCTGCCCGCGCCCGAACCCCTGCAGCGCGAAGCCGACGAGCGTGCCGCCCTGCTGCAGGCCCTCTCGGACGACTTCGATGTGGACTCCCTGCTGGAGACCGACGAGACCCTCTCCTTCCGCCGTCCTGAGATCGGGCCGGACACCGTGAGGAAGCTGCGCCGCGGTCACTGGGCCCTGCAGGCCCAGATCGATCTGCACGGTCTGCGCCGCGATCAGGCCCGCGAGGCGCTGGGGGGCTTCATTGCAGACAGTGCCAAGCGCGGCCTGCGCTGCGTGCGCGTGGTGCATGGCAAGGGCAATGGCTCGCCGGGCCGCGAGCCCGTGCTCAAGAGCCGGGTGCGACGCTGGCTGGTGCAGAAGGCCGAGGTGCTGGCCTTTGTGCAGGCCCGCGCCAGCGACGGCGGCAGCGGCGCGCTGATGGTGCTGCTGCAGCCGCTCTGAGCCTGGGGGCTCAGACGTTGCGCATCCAGTCGGCCGTGCCCATGAAGGATTCGCTCAGGCGGCGCTGCAGCTCGGGGTCGAGCTCGCACTCCGCCATGGCCTGCATCATGCAGGCCATCCACTGGTCGCGCTCGGCGATGCCGATGCGAAACGGCATGTGCCGCGCGCGCAGCCGCGGGTGACCGAAGCGCTCGACGAAATAGTCGGGGCCGCCGAGCCAGCCGCAGAGAAACCAGAAGAGCTTGTCGCGCGAGCCCTCGGTGCTGCTGGGATGCAGGGCCCGCAGCTGGGCATAGCCCGGCTCCAGGTCCATCAGATCGTAGAAACGGTCCACCAGGGCGCGCACCGCGGCCTCGCCGCCCACCCATTCATAGGCCGTGGTGACACCGGCCGGCGCGCCGGTCTTGCTGTCCTGCTGGGTCATGGCGAACGCGGACTCAGCTCAGCAGGCGGGCCGCCAGGGCCTTGATGCCCTGGGCGGCGTCGCTGCCCGGGTAATGCTCCAGCAGCAGATGGCGCTTGAGCACGGCCTGGCGCACCGCCACATCGGAGCGCACCTCGCCCAGCAGGTCGAGCCGGAAGGCCTGGCCCGAGCCCACAAAGCGCTGCAGCACCTGCTGCAGCTGGCCGCAGATCAGCTTGCCCTCGCCCGGTCGGCCGGCCTGGTTGACCAGCAGGCCCACCTGGCGCCGCCCCTGCTGGGTGGCCAGCACCTTGATGGTGGCGTAGGCATCGGTCAGCGAGGTGGGTTCGGGGGTGGCCACGACCAGCACGTCCTGGGCCATGGCCACGACAAACAGCACCACGTCCGAGATGCCGGCGCCGGTGTCCAGCAGCACCCAGTCAAAGCGCGGCTTGACCTGCTCCAGGATGCTCAGCAGCTTGTCGCGCACCTCGGGCGTGAGGCGGGAATACTCCACCATGCCCGAGCCGGCCAGCAGCACCGAGAAGCCACCCGGCGCGGGCAGGATGGCCTGGTCCAGCGTGGCCTTGTCGGTGAAAACATCGTGCAGGGTCAGCTTGGGGTGCAGGTTCAGCACCACATCGAGATTGGCCAGACCCAGATCGGCATCCAGCACCAGCACGCGCTGGCCCTGGGCCGCCAGGGCGGCGGCCAGATTGGCCGTGACAAAGGTCTTGCCCACGCCTCCCTTGCCACTGGTGACGGCAATCGTGCGGGCGCCCGCACGCGGCCGCGCGGGAGATGCAGCAGGAGCAGGTGTTGTACTCATTCACTATCCTGTTGCGTTACAGCAAACAACATGCCTTTTTCCTCGGCGCTCACCAGCGAATCGGTGTGCGGCTCCAGGCAGGCGCGGTTGCGCCCCTCGGCCTTGGCCCGGTAGAGCTGACGATCGGCCCGCTCAATCCAGAGCAGCGGGGAGGAGCGCACCCATTGGGGTGCAAAAGCGCCGCCCAGGCTCACCGTGACCTGCAGCTGCTGGCCGGGCGAGACCTCCACCCGCTGCTCGGCCACCCGCTCGCGCAGGCGCTCGGCCACGGTGGCACCGTAGCTGGTCGGGCAGTTGGGCAGGATGATGGCGAATTCCTCGCCGCCCACCCGGGCCACCGTGTCCATGGGCCGCACCGTCTGGCTGATGGAGCGGGCCACCGCCTGGATGACCTGGTCGCCCGCGCTGTGGCCGTAGCTGTCGTTGACCGCCTTGAAGTGGTCAATATCCAACATCATCAGCAGGGCCGGCTCGCCCGAGCGGGCCACCCGGTCGACTTCGCGGGCCAGGGCCATCTCGAAGCTGCGGCGGTTGACCAGGCCGGTCAGGGCGTCCTTGCTGGACAGGTCGCACAGCGCGTCGATCACCGCCTGCAACCAGGCCGCACTATAGGGCTCGGTCTCGGGCAGCAGCGCACCGGCCTGCTGCAGCAACTGCAGAGCCTGTTCCAGCTGCAAGCCGCGGGCGTCGATCAGCGAGGGGGGTGAAGAGGGGGTATCCAAGGCGCTCCCTGGGAGAGTCGCGGCAGTCTAGCAGTGCCCAACAAGGGTCCGGATGAGAAAAAAACCCGCACATGCCAGCTACTTCGCACTATCTTGACGCGGGACGCCACAGACACTGGCGGTCGATGCAAAATCAAGACCGGTGCGCACGGCGCACAAAACAATGACGCCACACCATGCCCGCTGCACCCTCTTCTCCCATGGCTGGCGCTGAAGCCATTGACCACGAGTTCAGCTTCAGCCGCGCCGATTTCGATCGTGTGCGGCAGCTGATCTACCGCCACGCCGGCATCAGCCTGCACGACGGCAAGCACGCCATGGTCTACAGCCGGCTCTCACGCCGCCTGCGGGAGACCGGGCACCGCAGCTTCGCCAGCTATCTGCAGTGGCTGGAGTCCACCACCGGCGCGCAGGCCGAGCAGGAGTGGCAGGAGTTCGTCAACTGCCTGACGACCAATCTGACCTCCTTCTTCCGCGAGGACCATCACTTCCTCGCCCTGGCCGATGATCTCAAGCCCCTGGCCGGCAAGCCGGTGCGCATCTGGTGCTGCGCCGCCTCCACCGGCGAGGAGCCCTACTCCATCGCCATGACCTGCCACGAGGCCCTGGGCGGCAGCGCTTCGGTGCAGATCGTCTCCAGCGACATCGACACCAATGTGCTGAACACCGCACGCCGCGGGGTCTACAGCGCCGATGCGCGCGGCCTCTCCCAGCAGCGCCTGAAGAACTACTTCATGCGCGGCACCGGCGCCAATGCCGGGCGCATCAAGGTCAAGCCCGAGCTGCAGCGCTGGATCGAGTTCCGCACCCTGAACCTGATGGACCAGCAGTGGTCCCTGGGCGAGCCCTTCCAGATCGTGTTCTGCCGCAATGTGATGATCTATTTCGATGCGCCCACCCAGCGCAAGGTGCTGGAGCGCATCCACCGCGTCATGAAGCCTCACGGCCTGCTTTTCGTGGGACATTCGGAGAACTTCACCGAGTCGCGCGACCTGTTCCGCCTGCGCGGCAAGACGATCTACGAGAAGGTCTGAGCCCTCGGGCTCAAGAAACTCAGACAAAGGCCGAAACCTACCTATGAGTACACCCTCGCCTATCGCCGGATCCTCCGGCCTGAGTCTCAGCAGCGGCGCTGGTGCCGCCAGGGTTGCTCAGCTCAAGGCCCAGCACCGCAAGCCGGGTGAAGCCTCCTTCTTCTTCTACGACGCCCACTTCAAGAACGCCGCCGTCAAGGTACTGCCGGGTGAGTACTTCGTGGACAACGAGGACCTGCTGGTCATGACCACGCTGGGCTCCTGCATCGCCGCCTGCCTCTGGGACCGCCAGGCCCAGGTGGGCGGCATGAACCACTTCATGCTGCCCGAGGGCGCCGGCGACTCGGGTCGCTACGGCTCCTACGCGATGGAAATGCTGATCAACGAGATGATGAAGCGCGGCGCCTCCAAGAGCCGCATGGAGGCCAAGATCTTCGGCGGCGGCGCCGTCATCGCTGGCATGAACACCATCAATGTGGGCGAGCGCAACACCAATTTCGTGATGGATTTTCTGAAGCTGGAACGCATCCCGGTGGTCTCCAAGGACGTGCTGGATGTCTACCCGCGCAAGGTCTGCTTCCTGCCGCACAGCGGCAAGGCCATGGTCAAGCGCCTGGCCCCCACGAATACCGATGCCCTGATCCAGCAGGATCGCAACGCGGCTCAGAAGGCCCAGCCGGTGGTCGCCTCCGGCGGCTCCATCGATCTGTTCTGAAGCCGCCCCCGTTTCCCGGAGTAGTCAAGATGTCAAAGACCAAAGTGGTGGTGGTGGACGATTCGGCGCTGGTGCGCTCCATCCTCACCGAGATCATCAATCGCCAGCCCGATATGGAGTGCATCGGCGCGGCCGCCGATCCGCTGGTGGCGCGCGAGATGATCCGCAACCTCAACCCCGACGTGATCACCCTGGACGTCGAAATGCCCAAGATGGACGGGCTGGACTTCCTCTCGCGCCTGATGCGCCTGCGCCCCATGCCGGTGGTGATGGTCTCCACGCTGACCGAGCGCGGCGCCGAGGTCACGCTCAAGGCCCTGGAGCTGGGTGCGGTGGACTTCGTGGCCAAGCCCAAGATCGGCGTGGCCGACGGCATACGCGCCCTGGCCCAGGACATCACCGACAAGGTGCGCATCGCCGCCAAGGCCCATATCCGCCGCGCGCCGGCCCCTGCGCCGGCCGGGGCCGGCGGTGCGGCCGCGCCGGCCAAGCCGGTCACGGTGGCCAGCATCGGCCGCCTCTCCACCGAGAAGATCATCTTCATCGGCGCCTCCACCGGCGGCACCGAGGCCACCAAGGACGTGCTGGTCAACCTGCCGGCCGACTGCCCGGCCGTGGTCATCACCCAGCACATGCCGCCGGGCTTCACCAAGAGCTATGCGGCGCGGCTGGACGGCCTGTGCAAGATCCGCGTCAAGGAAGCGCAGGACGGCGAGCGCATCCTGCCCGGCCACGGCTATATCGCCCCGGGCGGCATGCATCTGAGCGTGGAACGCTCGGGTGCCAACTACATCGCCCGCGTGCAGGACGGCGAACCGGTGAACCGCCACAAGCCCTCGGTGGAGGTGCTCTTTCACTCCGCGGCGCGCGTGGTGGGCCCCAATGCCCTGGGCATCATGCTCACCGGCATGGGCGCCGACGGCGCCAAGGCCATGAAGGTCATGAAGGACGCCGGGGCCTACAACTTCGTTCAGGACGAGGCCACCTGCGTGGTCTTCGGCATGCCGCGCGAGGCCATCGCCGCCGGCGCGGCCGACGAGGTGCTGCCGCTCTCCCAGATCGCGCCGCGCCTGATCGAGCGCCTGCGCAGCACCTCGGGCATGTCGCTCAACCGCGTCTGAGCCCGCGGGGCGCGCAGCCGCCCTGCCCCACCTCCCTGGTGCCCACGGCGTGTGACGGAAGCCACGCCGCGGCGCTTTGCGCAAACGCGTTCCCGACCGTGTCATATTTGTAAGGCAGTCTGACGGCCTCAACCAAGCCGTCCCTATGAGTGCCTTGCCCCGCAACGAACGCCCGCTGCCTCTGCGCGTGCAGACCCTGATCAACGAGGATCTGCTCTCCACCCTCTTCCAACCCGTGGTGCGCTTGGACAGCGGCCTGATCTACGGCCACGAGGCCCTGGTGCGCGGTCCCCTGGGCAGCGCCCTGGAGTACCCGGACGCGCTCTTTGCCGCCGGCCGGCGCGAGGGCCTGTCGGTGGAGCTGGAGGTGCGCTGCGCCCAGCAGGCCATCAAGGACTGGGCGGCCCACAAGCTCCCCGGCAAGCTGCTGCTGAACATGAGCGCCACCGCCCTGGCCCGCGCCAGCGTGGAGGAGCAGTGGCAGCTGAACATGGCCAGCCTGGAGCGCTACGGCGTGCTGCCCAGCGACCTGATGATCGAGCTCACCGAGCACGAGCGCGTGGCCGATATCGAGGTGCTGCGCCGCGCCATCACCTCGCTGCGCCGCCAGGGCGTGGGCATTGCCCTGGACGATTTCGGCGACGGCCGCTCCTCGCTGCGCCTGTGGTCCGAGATCCAGCCCGATCTGGTCAAGATCGACAAATACTTCAGCCACGACCTGCCGGCGCACGCCGAGAAGCTGCAGACCTTCCGCGCCCTGCTGCAACTGGCCGAGACCTTCGGCGCCCAGCTGGTGGCCGAGGGCATCGAGACCGCCGAGGAACTGCGCGTGCTGCGCGATCTGGGCGTGGCCTTCGGCCAGGGCTGGTTCCTGGGCCGGCCCTCGCGGGAGGGCGCCCGCGAGCCCCTGGGCGCGGCCCAGGAGGTGCTGGCCAGCAGCGATATCGCCGTGCTGCCCGAGCTGCGCCGCGCCGCCGTCAGCGGGGTCAAGGCCGAGCGCCTGATGATGCATGCGCCCGCGGTGGGCGAGCACACCACGCATGAGCAGCTCTACCGCCTTTTCGAGGAGCACGAGCAGCTGCACGCCATGGCCGTGCTGGATGCCGAGGAGCGGCCCGTGGCCCTGATCGACCGCAGCCAGTTCATCGCGCGCTGGGCCAAGCCCTTCTTCAACGACCTCTACGGCCGCCGCTCCTGCACGCTCTTCGCCAACACCACGCCCCTGGTGGTGGACGCCGAGACCGGCATCGAGGCCCTGACCTCGGTGCTCACCTCGGCCGATCAGCGCTATCTGCGCGAGGGCTTCATCATCACCCAGGGCGGGCGCTATCTAGGCCTGGGCACGGGCGAGCAGCTGGTGCGCTCGGTCACCGAGGCCCGCATCGAGGCCGCGCGCCACGCCAACCCCCTGACCTTCCTGCCCGGCAACATCCCCATCAGCCAGCACATCGGCCGCCTGATCACCAGCGGCCGCAGCTTTGTGGCGGCCTATGCCGACCTGAACCACTTCAAGCCCTTCAACGACGAGTACGGCTACTGGCGCGGCGACGAGATGATCCGCCTGGTGGCGCGCGTCATCAGCAGCCACTGCGACAGCCAGCGCGACTTTGTGGGCCATGTGGGCGGCGACGATTTCGTGGTGCTCTTCCAGAGCGACGACTGGGAGCAGCGCTGCGAGGACATCGTGGTGCGCTTCAACGAGCTGGCCCGCGGCCTCTTCGATCCCGAGGCCCTGGAGGCCGGCGGCATCATGGCCGAGGACCGCCACGGCGAGCGCCGCTTCCACCCCTGCACCACCTTGTCCATCGGCGCGGTGCGGGTGGCCCCGGGCAGCCTGAGCCGCTCGGAAGACGTGGCCAGCGCCGCCGCCGCCGCCAAGCGCCATGCCAAGCATGGCCAGCTCAGCATTTACGTCATGGCAGCTTGAGCTTCACTCGGCCAGAAAGAGCGACTGGAGGTCGCTGAGGAAATCGAAGCCCAGGGGCGTGGGCGCGAGGCGGGCCGGGTCGGGCTGCAGCAGGCCCTTGGCGCGGGCGCGCTCCACGGCGGCGTGGATGCTGCTGGCCCCCAGGCCGGTGCGCTCCAGATACATGAGCAGGGGCACGCCGTCCTTCAGGCGCAGAGCATTGAGCATGAACTCGAAGGGCAGCTCGGCCGCGCCCACCTCCTGCTCGTTGGACACGGCCTGGCCCTCCATGGCCTTGGTCATATAGGCCGCCGGCTCGCGCCAGCGCACCTGGCGCAGGATGCGGTGGGCAAAGCTGAGCTTGCTGTGGGCGCCCGCGCCAATGCCCAGGTAGTCGCCGAACTGCCAGTAGTTCAGGTTGTGGGCGCAGCGATGGCCAGGCCGGCCATAGGCCGAGACCTCGTAGCGCTCCAGGCCGGCGGCGCCCGTGCGGGCCGTGATCAGATCCAGCATCTCGCTGGCCAGATCCGGGTCGGGCAGATGCTCGGGCGGCCGGCGCGCGAACATCGTGTTGGGCTCGATGGTCAGGTGGTAGACCGAGAGATGCGGCGGCGTATAGGCCAGGGCCGTGTCCAGCTCCAGGGCCAGGTCTTGCAGGCCCTGGCCCGGCAAGGCATACATCAGGTCGATATTGAAGGTCTCGAAGCAGCTCGCCGCCTCGCTCAGCGCGGCGCGGGCCTGCTCGCTGCTGTGCACCCGGCCCAGGCGCTTGAGCTGGGCATCGTCAAAGCTCTGCACCCCCACCGACAGGCGCGTGACGCCCGCCTCGCGAAAGCCCTTGAAGCGCTCGCGCTCGAAGGTGCCGGGGTTGGCCTCCAGGGTGATCTCGCAGTCCGCCTCCAGGCGCAGGCGCGCCCGCAGGTCCGAGATCAGCTCGGCAATCTGCTCCGGGGCGAACAGGCTGGGCGTGCCGCCGCCGATGAAGATGCTCACCACCGTGCGCCCCCAGATCAGGGGCAGGGCCGCCTCCAGATCGGCGCGCAGGGCCGCCAGGTACTGGCGCGCCTGCTCGGCGGGCAGCTCGCGGCCCTCGCGCCACTCATGCGAGTTGAAGTCGCAGTAGGGGCATTTGCGCAGGCACCAGGGCAGGTGCACATAGAGGGAAAGCGGGGGCAGCGCCGTCAGGCTCAGCTGCCCGGGGCGCATCAGCTTGATGATCTCGGCCATGGTGGGGACTGCAGGGCTGGACTCAGCCCAGGTGCCAGGCCTCGCGCATCTGCTGGAGCAGATCGACCGAGGCCAGGGCCCGGTGGCTCAGCGCATTCTTCTGCGCGGCCGAGAGCTGGGCGACGCTGGCGCCCAGCGCGGGGATGAACATCAGCGGGTCGTAGCCAAAGCCCCCCTCCCCTTGCGCCGCGCGCAGGATCTCGCCCTGCCAGCGGCCCATGGCGATCAGGGGCTCGGGGTCCTCGGCCGAACGCACGGCCACCAGGGCGCAGACAAAGCGCGCGCGGCGATCGTCGAGATCAGCCATCTTCTCCAGCAGCACCGCATTGTTCTCGGCATCGCTCTTGGGCCGGCCGAAGAGCGTGGCATAGCGGGCCGAGAGCACGCCGGGCGCGCCGCCCAGGGCTTCCACGGCCAGGCCAGAATCGTCGGCCAGGGCGGGCAGGCCGCTGGCACACGCCGCGTGGCGGGCCTTGGTCAGCGCGTTCTCCACAAAGCTCTCGAAGGGTTCCTCGGCCTCGGGAATGCCCAGCGAGCCCTGGGTCACCAGCTCCACGCCCAGGGGCGCGAACAGGGCCTGCAGCTCGCCGAGCTTCTTGGCGTTGTTGGAAGCCAGGACGATCTTCATGCCGCCGCCAGCGCCGCCTTCTGCGCGGCCAGCAGTTCGCCGATGCCCTTCTCGGCCAGGTCCAGCAGCGCGTTCATCTCGGCGCGCGTGAAGGCCACGCCCTCGGCCGTGCCCTGCAGCTCCACAAAGCCGCCGGCGCCGGTCATCACCACATTCATGTCGGTGTCGCAGGCGGAGTCTTCGGTGTACTCCAGGTCCAGCAGGGGCACGCCGTCCACGATGCCCACCGAGATGGCGGCCACCGCGTCCTTGATGGGCGAGGCCGTGATCTTGCCCTGGGCCAGCAGCCAGCTCACCGCATCGTGCGCCGCCACATAGGCGCCGGTGATGGAGGCGGTGCGGGTGCCGCCATCGGCCTGGATGACGTCGCAATCGACGGTGATCTGGCGTTCGCCCAGGGCTTCGAGGTCGACGATGGCGCGCAGCGAACGGCCGATGAGGCGCTGGATCTCCTGCGTGCGGCCGCCCTGCTTGCCGGCCGCGGCTTCACGCTTCATGCGGTCGCCGGTGGCGCGCGGCAGCATGCCGTATTCGGCCGTCACCCAGCCCTTGCCGGAGCCGCGCTTGTGCGGCGGCACTTTCTCTTCCACCGAGGCGGTGCACAGCACCTTGGTCTCGCCGAACTCCACCAGCACCGAGCCTTCGGCGTAGCGGGTGTAGTGGCGGGTCAGGCGCACGGGGCGCAGCGCATCGGCCGCACGGCCGCCGGCGCGCAGCGCCGTTTCGTTCTTGCTCATGGAATCCTTGTGAAGGCGGTTCAGCTGTTCTTGCGGGCGCGCTGCACGATGGTCTCGCGGATCTCGCGCACGGTGCGCTCGATCTCGTCCTCGTCCAGCTGGCCCTCGGCCCCGGCGGTCTGAATGGTGGAGGCGAAGCCCTCATCGCTCAGATGCTGGGTGGAGATGGTCTCCTCGGGCTCGTCCTCGCCTTCCCATTCCACGGCCAGGGCGGTGACATTGTCGCAGCGCGGCCCGCCGTTGCGCAGGGCCTGCTCCACCAGCTCGGGCACGGCATCGGTGATGATGCGCTCGCCCAGGTGGCGCACGATGTCGGGTTCGCCCACCGTGCCCCAGAGCCCGTCGGAGCACAGCAGCAGGCGGTCGCCCGGCACCAGGGCCAGGGGGCCGCTCACATCCACCATGGGCTTGCCGGGGCTGCCCAGGCAGGTGAAGAGCACATTGCGGTTGAAGCGCTCGGCACCGGGCTGGCTGCGACCCAGGGCCTCCTGCAGCTCGGAGTAGGAGTGGTCGCGGGTGCGCGCGATCAGCTGGCCGCCGCGCACCATGTACAGGCGCGAGTCGCCGCAGTGTGCCCAGAAGGCCTTGCCGTTCTGCAGCAGGCAGGCCACGACCGTGGTGCGCGGCGTGTCCGAGAGCCCGCGCTGGGCGCCGTACTGCAGCAGGGTCTGGTGCGCGATCAGCACCCCGTCCTGCAGAAAGCGCGCCGGATCCTCCAGCGTGGGCTTGGCATCGCGCTGGAACATGGCGGCCAGGGTCTGCAGCGCGATCTGCGCCGCCATCTCGCCCTCGGGATGCCCGCCCATGCCGTCGGCCACCGCAAACAGCCCGGCCTCCCGGGTGTAGCAGTAGCCCATGCGGTCTTCGTTCTTTTCGCGGCCGCCGCGGCGGCTGACCTGGTAGACCCCGAAGCGCATCTCAGAACCTGTGGAGGGATCCGGAGCGTCCGAGCGGGCGCTCCGAGGGGTGTTGATCGAGGCGCACAGCGCAGCCGTAGCTAGGGCTACGGCGAGCCTGGGCAACGAAGAGCAGCAGCCCTGGGGGCGTCGGAGCGGGCGTTTCGGATTCGTTCACAGGTTCTCAGGCCTTGGCTCCGGACTTCAGGTTCTCCAGTTGCAGCTTGAGCCGCTCGCTGAAGCTGAGCTTGGTGTAGCGCCGCTCGGTCTCGCGGGCCAGCTCCTTTTGCAGCGCGAACACGCTCTGCGGCCGGGCCAGCGGGTCCAGGGACATGCACCACTCGGTGACCTCGAGCAGATTGTCCGAGTAGACATTGCGCAGGCGCGACAGCGACAGGGCCAGGCGGTCCTTGTCCAGGCGCTGGGGCGCGTCATTGGGCGGGTAGCCCTGCATGCAAGCGTAGATGCAGGCGCCGATGGCGTAGATATCGGTCCAGGGGCCCAGCGAGCCGTCGCGCCGGTACATCTCGGGCGCGGCAAAGCCCGGCGTGTACATGGGGCGGATGAAGTTGCCTTCCTTGCTCAGTACCTCGCGCGCCGCGCCGAAGTCCAGCAGCACCGCCTTGTTCTCGTTGGTGATGAAGATATTGGCCGGCTTGATGTCCAGGTGCAGCATCTTGTGCTGGTGCACGATGCGCAGGCCGCGCAGGATCTCATCGAAGAGGCTGCGGATGGTGGACTCGCGGAAGACCTTGTCGCGCTTGAGATCGCGGGCCGTGACGATGAAGTCCTGCAGGGTGTCGCCCTGCAGATAGTTCATCACCATGTAGACGGTTTCGTTCTCGCGCAGGAAGTTCAGCACCGAGACGACGCTGGGGTGCGAGATCTGGGCCAGGGAGCGACCTTCCTCGAAGAAGCTGCGCAGGCCCAGACGGTACAGGGGCTGCTTCTCGGGCTTGACGCGCGGCGTCAACTCGCCCGGCGAACGCTCGGCCAGCGATGAAGGGAGGTATTCCTTGAGTGCCACCAAGTGGTGCTCGGGGTCCTCGGCGAGATACACCACACCGAATCCGCCCGCCGCCAGTTTCTTGATGATCTGGTAGCCCCCCACCACCGTTCCTGCCGGCAGGGGCGCCGGTTTCGGCTTTGACATAATCGTCCGCGTCTTCTTTAGCTCTACCGATTGCGTGATGCCAGTCTACAGCATGACGGGTTATGCCAGCGCCAGCGCGCAGCCCACTTCCCCGGGGGAAAACAGCCCCTCCCCCGCCGCCAGCGTGACGGTGGAACTCCGCTCGGTCAACGGGCGTTTCCTGGACCTGGGCTTTCGCATGCCCGAGGATCTGCGCGGCCTGGAACCCGCCCTGCGCGAGCTGATCGGCGCCGCCTTCAAGCGCGGCAAGATCGAGCTGCGCATCAACACCCAGCGCGAGTCCGAAAGCAGCTGGCCCCAGCCCCAGCCCGAGCAGCTCAACCGCCTCTCGCGCCTGGAGTCCACGGTGCAGGGCTGGCTGCCGAAGGCGCGTCCCCTGAGCGTCAACGAGGTGCTGCACTGGTGCAAGAGCGGCGGCGCCAGCGAGAAGCTGGACGAGGCCACGCTGGACGCCGCGCGCGCCTGCGTCACCGGCCTGGCCGAGGCCCGCGAGCGCGAGGGCGCCAAGCTGGTGGCGGTGCTGATGGAGCGCATCGCCCGCCTGCGCGAGCTGGCCCAGCAGGCCGAACCCCTGGTGCCGGCCGTGGTGCAGCGCCAGCAGCAGCGCTTTCTGGAGCGCTGGCAGGAGGCCCTGGCCAGCACCGGCGCCGCCCAGAGCGTGCCCCAGGAACAGCTGCAGGAACGCGCGCTCAACGAAGCGGCGGCCTACGCCATCCGCATCGATGTGGCCGAGGAACTGGCCCGCCTGCGCGCCCATCTGGACGAGATCAGCCGCCTGCTCAAGAAGGGCGGCGAGATTGGCAAGCGCCTGGACTTCCTGATCCAGGAACTGCACCGCGAGGCCAACACCCTGGGCTCCAAATCCGCAGCGCTGGAGCTCACCAATGTCTCGGTGGAGATGAAGGTGGCCATCGAGCAGATGCGCGAGCAGGTGCAGAACATCGAGTAATCCACGGCCGGGCCCGGCCCCTGCGCCGGGCGGTCTGCGCGCCTCGGTTAAAATTGCCAGGAAAATCATGGACTTGGGCCATCGCCCAGGCCCCAACCGACGCGCCACGAGCGCCTTTCCATGGAATATCCCGGCAATCTCTTCGTCGTCGCCGCCCCCAGCGGCGCCGGCAAATCCAGTCTGGTCAAGGCCTTGCTGGAGCTTGACGCCAAGCTGGCGGTCTCGGTCTCCCACACCTCGCGCGCGCCGCGCGGCCAGGAGCAGCACGGTCGCGAGTACTGGTTCATCACGGCCGAGGAGTTCCGGGCCAAGGTGGCGCACGGCGACTTCTTCGAGTGGGCCGAGGTGCACGGCAATCTCTACGGCACCTCGCGGGCCGGCATCGAGAAGCGCCTGGCCGATGGCGAGGACGTGGTGCTGGAGATCGACTACCAGGGCGCGCTGCAGATCAAGCAGCTGTTTCCCCATGCGGTGCTGATCTTCATCCTGCCGCCCAGCTGGGAGGAGCTGATGCAGCGCCTGAACCGCCGGGGCGACACCGCACCCGAGGTCATCGCCCAGCGCATGGCCAATGCCCGCGTGGAGGTGGCCCAGGCCCAGCACTTCGATTTCGTGGTGGTCAATGCGGTGTTTGACACCGCGGTTTTCGACCTCAAGACCATCGTCCACGCGCAGCGGTTAAAATACGCTGCTCAGCGCCGTAACCGGTCCACCGTGTTCCGCGCGCTCGACCTCCCCTGAACCACAAGACCTGGAAACCGCCATGGCCCGCATCACCGTCGAAGATTGCCTGACCAAGATCCCCAACCGCTTCCAGCTGGTTCTGGCCGCCACCTACCGCGCTCGCATGCTGAGCCAGGGCCACACCCCCAAGATCGAAAGCAAGAACAAGCCCGGCGTGACCGCGCTGCGCGAGATCGCCGCCGGTGAAGTCGGCGTCGAGATGCTGCGCAAGGTGCCGGTCTAAGCCTCAGGCTGAATACTGGCTGGGCCCCTCGCGGCCCGCACCCCACACGGGCGCCTACGGGCGCCCGTTGTCTTTGCGCCGCCCGGCCGCGGGGGCGGCGGCTATCGGTTAAATTCGGCTCATGGGTCTTCGATCGTTTGCCGCCTCCCTGCCCGCCGCACTGACCGGTTTTTCCGCCACGCGGCCCGTTTCGCGTGCCCAGCCCGAGCCCACGCCGGCCGAGGCCGCCTCCTTCGACGCCCTGGTGCAGCGCCTGGCCTATCTGCCCAAGGCCGATATCAAGCGCATCCGCGAGGCCTACAAGTTCGCGGACGAAGCGCATCTGGGCCAGTTCCGCGCCAGCGGCGAGCCCTACATCACGCATCCCATCGCGGTGGCCGGCATCTGCGCCGAATGGCGCCTGGACGCCCAGGCCATCATGGCGGCCCTGATGCACGACGCCATGGAAGACTGCGGCGTCACCAAGACCGAGCTGATCGAGCGCTTCGAGGCCCCCACCGCCGAGCTGGTGGACGGCCTGACCAAGCTGGACAAGCTGCAGTTCTCCACCAAGGAAGAGTCGCAGGCGGAAAACCTGCGCAAGCTGTTGCTCGCCATTTCCGACGACGTGCGCGTGCTGCTGGTCAAGCTGGCCGACCGCCTGCACAACATGCGCACCATGCAGGCCATGGCGCCCGAGAAGCGCCGCCGCATCGCGCGCGAGACCCTGGACATCTACGCCCCCATCGCCCACCGCCTGGGCCTCAACCAGATCTACCGCGAGCTGCAGGAGCTCTCCTTCAGCTTCATCAACCCCTGGCGCCACGCCGCCCTGTCCAAGGCCGTGGCCAAGGCGCGCGGCAACCGCCGCGATCTGGTCTCGCGCATCGAGCGCGATGTGATCAAGGCCTTCCACGAGGCCGGCATCAAGGTCGAGATCCAGGGCCGCGAGAAGACCCTGTTCTCCATCTACAAGAAGATGAAGGACAAGCACCTGAGCTTTGCCCAGGTGAGCGATATCTTCGGCTTTCGCATCATCGTGGACGAGCTGCCCACCTGCTACCTCTCGCTCGGGGTGCTGCACCAGCTCTACAAGCCCCAGCCCGGGCGCTTCAAGGACTACATCGCCATCCCCAAGCCCAATGGCTACCAGAGCCTGCACACCACCCTGGTGAGCCCGCTGGGCACGCCGGTGGAGTTCCAGCTGCGCACCGAGACCCAGCACCTGGTGGCCGAGAAGGGCGTAGCCGCGCACTGGATGTACAAGAGCCGCGCCGACGCCCAGGCTACGCAACAACTGGGTGCGCACTGGCTGCAGTCCCTGATCGACATCCAGGACGAGACGCGCGATGCGAACGAGTTCCTGGAGCATGTGAAGATCGACCTCTTCCCCGACGCCGTCTACGTCTTCACGCCCAAGAGCAAGATCATGGCCCTGCCCAAGGGCGCCACACCGGTGGACTTCGCCTACGCCATCCACTCCGACGTGGGCGACCATTGCGTGGCGGCCCAGATCAATGGCGAGCCCGTGCCCCTGCGCACCGAGCTGCGCAGCGGCGATGTGATCGAGATCGTCACCGCCGCCGGCGCCCGCCCCAACCCGGCCTGGCTGAGCTTTGTGCGCACAGGCCGCGCCCGCTCCAAGATCCGCCATTTCCTGAAGAACCTGGAGCAGGAAGAGTCGCGCGATCTGGGCGAGAAGATGCTGGCCCAGGCCCTGCGCGCCGAAGGCCTGGCCCTGCCCTCGCTGGACGACGAAGACCAGGACGCCGCCCAGCTCTGGCAGCAGCTGGCCCGCTGGGCCGGCAACCGCCATGTGGACGAGCTGCTGATCGAGGTGGGCCTGGGCCGCAAGATCGCCTCCATCGTGGCCAAGAAACTGGCCCGCATGCTGGCCGAGCAAGGCCAGCGCCCCGACGCGGTGATGCTGAGCATGGGCCGCTTCGTGGCCGCCGACGACGCGCCCACCCAGGGCACGGTGCTGCTGGACGGCAGCGAGGGCGCCTCGGTGCGCCTGGCCCCCTGCTGCCGCCCCATTCCCGGCGACGAGATCCGTGGCTATCTGGGTCGCGGCGAGGGCCTGATGGTGCACACGGCGGAATGCGCGGTGGGCCGCCGCCTCTTCCAGCGCGACGCCGAACACTGGATCGCGGTGAGCTGGGCCGATGAGCTGAGCCGCAGCTTCGAGGCCGGCGTGGCCGTGCTGCTGCAAAACGGCAAGGGTGTGCTGGCCCAGGTGGCCCAGGCGGTGAGCGCGGCCGAGGCCGATATCACCCATATCTCCATGAGCGACGAATCGCAGCAGCGCGAGACCGCCGAGATGAGCTTGCTGCTCTCGGTGCGCGACCGCCTGCACCTGGCCGATGTGCTGCGCACCCTGAAGCGCAGCCCCTCGGTGCTGCGCGCCTGGCGCATCAAGCCTCAGGCCTGAGACTGAGATCCCTCGCGCCCGGCCTCAGGGCTTGGGCGCGGGGTAGCGCACTTCCAGCACTTCCAGCTTCTCGATGCCGCCGGGCGTCATCAGCTGCACCTCGTCGCCCTCGCGGGCCTTGAGCAGGGCGCGGGCAATGGGCGAGATCCAGCTCACCTCACCCTTGAGGCTGTCGCTCTCGTCGATGCCCTTGATGGTGATGGTGCGCTCCTCGCCGCGGCTGTTGGCATAGGTGACGGTGGCGCCGAAGAAGATCTGCTCGCTGCCGTGGTGCAGGCTGGGGTCGGCCACCTCGGCAATGTCCAGGCGCTTGGTCAGAAAGCGCAGGCGGCGGTCGATCTCGCGCAGGCGCTTCTTGCCGTAGAGGTAGTCGCCGTTCTCCGAGCGGTCCCCGTTCTTGGCGGCCCAGGACACGATCTCCACGATCTTGGGCCGCTCCACATCCAGCAGCTCCATGAACTCGGCCCGCAGCCGCGCATAGCCCTCGGGCGTCATGTAGTTGCGCGTGCCCTGCGGCAGGGGCGGCAGGCCGACTTCGTCGCCATCGTCCTCGTCCTGATGCGTGCTTTCCTTGGTGAATGCCTTGCTCATGGCGTGTATTGTGTCGCGAGACCCAAGCCCCTTTGAGGAGAGCGCGCGCATGAGCACAGCAGGCCCCCTGGCGGGATACCGCGTGATCGAGTTTGCCGGCATCGGCCCCGGCCCCTTCGCCGGCATGCTGCTGGCCGATCTGGGCGCCGATGTGGTGCTGATCGAGCGCCCCGCGGCCCAGCGCAGCCTGGGTGGCGGCGGCGCGCTCAACCGCGGCAAGCGCTCGGTCTGCCTGGACCTCAAACGCCCCGAGGCGCGCGAGGCCGCCCGCGCCCTGGTGCTGGGGGCTGATGCGCTGATCGAGGGCTATCGCCCCGGTGTGATGGAGCGTCTGGGCCTGGGCCCGGCGGACTTCGAGGCGGCGCACCCCCGCCTGGTCTACGGCCGCATCACCGGCTGGGGCCAGAGCGGCCCGCTGGCCCAGACCGCCGGGCATGACATCAATTACGCCGCGCTCAGCGGCGCGCTCTCCATTGCCAGCCGCCGCGGCGTGGCGCCCAGCCTGCCGGCCACCCTGCTGGGCGATCTGGGCGGCGGTGCGCTCTTTCTGGTGATCGGCCTGCTCAGCGCCCTGCTGGAGGCGCGCCGCAGCGGCCGCGGCCAGGTGGTGGACTCCGCCATCGTGGACGGCTTGAGCTGCCTCAGCGCCCTGCTGCTGAGCCTGCGCGGCCAGGGCCTGTGGCAGGACGATCCGGCGCAGAACTTCTTTCTGCACGAGTCGCCCTTTTACGACTGCTTCGAGTGCGCGGACGGCCACTACCTGAGCCTGGGCGCCATCGAGCCCGCCTTCTACCGCGAGCTGCTGCAGCGCCTGGAGCTGGCCGATGAAGACCCGGCGCGGCAGTACGACACGGCCGACTGGCCGCGCCTGCGCGCCCGGGTGGCGCAGCGCCTGCGCGAGCGCCCGCGCGAGGCCTGGGTGGCGCGCTTCGAGGGCAGCGATGCCTGTGTGGCTCCGGTGCTCAGTCTCGCCGAGGCCGCGGCCCACCCGCATGCGCGCGCCCGCGGCCAGCATGTGGATGTGGCCGGCCAGCTGCAGCCGCGGGCGGCGCCGCGCTTCTCGCGCAGCGCCCTGCGCGAGCCCCAACACCCGCCGGAGCCCGGCGCGCAGACGCGGGAGCTGCTGGCCGAGGCCGGCCTCAGCCCGGCCCAGATCGAGGCCCTGCGCTAGCGGCTCAGCAGCCCTTCCAGCAAGGGGATGCGATGGCGGCGCGGCGCCGTGATCGCATAGAAGTTTTCCTTGAGCTCGGCCGCGCCGCCCAGCGAGACCAGCAGGCCGCTGCGCAGCTCGTCCTGCACCACCACCTCGGGCAGCAGGGCCAGCCAGCCGCTGTCGCGCGCGATCAGGCGCAGCATGGCCATATCGTCCACCTCGGCCCGCAGCCGCGGCTGCACGCCGGCCGTGGCGCACAGGGCATCGAACTGCCCACGCAGCGCATGACGCGGACCGGGCAGCACCATCTCCAGGCCCTCCAGGTCTTCGGGCACGCGCAGCTGGCGCCCCTGCCAGCGCGCGGCCGGCCCCACGATGCCCACCGCCTGGCTGCCCAGGAACTGGCACAGCAGGGGGCGGTCCGGGTCGGCCGGCACGCTCTCATTGGCCAGCACCAGGTCCAGCTGATGCTGCACCAGGCGGGCGAGCAGGCCGTCCAGCAGGCCGGACTCCAGGGTCAGCACCAGACCGGGCTCGGTCAGCAGGGGGCGCAGCAGGTTCTCCTGGTAGTTGCGTGAGAGCGTGGCCACACTGCCCACGCGCAGCCGGCTCAGGCCCTGGCTGCGGCCCTCCAGCCGCCCCAGCAGCTCCTGGCCCAGGCCGAAGATGTTCTCGGCATAGGCCAGCACCAGCTGACCGCCATCGCTGAGCTGCAGGCCGCGCCCAGCGCGTATGAACAGCGGCTCGCCCAGGCGCTCCTCCAGCTGGCGGATCTGGGCCGAGAGCGCGGACTGCGAGACATGCAGGCTCTCCGCCGCCTGGCGCAGATGCCCCAGCTTGGCCACCCGCCAGAAGTAGAACAGGTGGTGGAAGTTCAGCTGCTCCAGCTTCATTGTTCTGTTTATTAATCAATTTCGTTCTGATCAATGTAATTTACAGAACAAAACCCGGCAAGCATGATCGCGGCCCAACGCGCTCCAAGGCGCCCCCAGCCGCTCAACGCCTTGCACTGGTCCACCATGCCCGCCCTGCCCACCTCCTGGTTCACCCTCGGCCTCGCCCTCTGCGCGGCCCTGCCCCCGCTGCTGATGCTGCTGCTGGCCCTGTGGCCGCAGCGCGAGGCCGGCCCCGGTACCCCGGACCGGCCGCGCCTGTGGCGGCGCTTCCGGCGCGTCTGCACGCTGGCTCTGCTGCTGGCCCTGGGCCAGCTGCTGCTCATCGTCCTGCAGCCCCTGCTGGCGCCGCAGGCCGCCGCCGAGTTCAAGGTCCTGAGCCAGCCCTGGATGCAGACCAGCCTCCTGAGCGCGACCCTGGCCCTGCTGGTGCAGCTGCTGGGCACGGTGATCGCGGCCTTCTCGTCGCGCTATCTGGAGGGCGAGGCCCGCCAGGGCCGCTATGCCGCCGCCCTGGCCGGGGTGCTGGCCGCCGTGCACCTGCTGCTGCTGGCCGATCACTGGCTGCCCCTGATCCTGGCCTGGGCCCTGGTGGGCGTGGTGCTGGAGCGCCTGCTGTGCTTTTACGCGTCGCGCCCCTTTGCCCGCCTGGCCGCGCACAAGAAGCGCCTGGCCGACCGCCTGGCCGATGTGCTGCTGCTGGCCGCCGCCGGCCTGGCCTGGCAGGCTGTGGGCAGCGGCTCCTTCGAGGCGCTGCGCCAGGCCCTGCAGGCGGGCGCGCTGAACGAGAGCCTGTCCCTGCAGCTCAGCGCCGTGCTGCTGGTGCTGGCCGTGATGCTGCGCAGCGCCCTGCTGCCCGTGCATGGCTGGCTGATCCAGGTGATGGAGGCGCCCACGCCGGTCTCGGCCCTGCTGCATGCGGGCGTGGTGAACCTCGGCGGCGTGGTGCTGGTCCGTTTCGCGCCCCTGCTGGAGCAGGCGCCGCTGGCGCGCGGCCTGCTGGTCGTGGCGGGCCTGGCCACCGCCCTGCTGGCCGGTCTGGTGATGCTCACCCGCATCAGCATCAAGGTGCGCCTGGCATGGTCCACCGTGGCCCAGATGGGCTTCATGCTGATGGAGTGCGGCCTGGGCCTCTACACCCTGGCGGCCCTGCATCTGATCGGCCACTCGCTCTACAAGGCCCATGCCTTCCTGAGCGCCTCGGAAGCGGTGCGCGAGGCCCGGCTGCGCGCCCTGAGGCCCTCGCCGCGGGCCAGCGCGGCCAGCCTCTGGCTGGCACCCCTGCTCAGCGTCGCCCTGGTGGCTGGCCTGGCCCTGGCGCTGCAGCCCGCCGCCTGGCCCTGGTGGTGGAGCGGCGTGCTGGCCCTGGCCTGGGCGCCCATGCTGTGGTGGTCGGACCGCGAATCGGCCCTCACCCGGCTGGTGGCCGCCCTGCCCATGCTGGCCGCTCTGGCCCTGGCCGCCTTGCTGCTGCACGGCCTGCCCCTGGGTCTGCAGGACCGCCCCTTCGAGGCGCTCGGCCCCCTGGTGCTCGCCGGCATGGCCGGGCTCTACCTGGGCCTGGCCCTGCTGCAGCGCCGGCCCGAGGGGCTCTCCGGCTGGCGCCGCTGGAGCTATGCGGGCTTCTACCTCGATGAGATCTACACCCGGCTGACCCTGCGCCTGTGGCCCACGCGCTGGACCCCGGCCCAGGCGCCGCACTGGCGTGGCGCCAGCACCTCCCTGGCCACCCGCCAGCCCTGAGCCCCAAGAACACATTGATCAGGAAACCTGCGATGAGCGAGCTGCCCGAACTGCTGGAATCTCCCCCCCAGGCCCGCGGCCACGATGCGGCCTGGCGACAGCGCGTGGGCGCCGCCTGCGCCCAGGCCTGCGAGGCCATCGCGCCCGCCTGGCCCCTGGACCGCGCCATTGCCGTCAACCCCCACTGGAAGCGCATCGCCCGCCCGGTGCGCGAGGTGGCCGCGCGCATGGCCCTGCTGGGCGGCCTGCAGGTCTTCCCGCCGCGCGAACGCCAGCGTCAGGCCTGGGAGAGCCGCCGCATCCAGCCCCGTGATCTGGCGCAGGCCCTGGCACGCCTGCCTGCGGCCCGCGAGGCCGGTCTGAGCGCGGACGCGTGCATCGCGGCCCTGGCGCGCCCCGGCCTGCCGCCGGCCCTGCCCCTGCTGATCGATGTGCTGGACCAGGCGCCGGATCGCGAGTCGCGCCTGTCCTGGCGCCAGGCCATCACCCACCAGGTGAGCCAGACCTGCGCCGCCTATTTCGACGAGCAGCAGGCCGACTGGCAGCCCAGCCGCCGCGAGGGCCTCTACGCCTTCTGGCTGGACACCCTGCAGCATGACCATGGCATCGGCATCCTGATGGGCCTGCCGCGCCTGGACCGCGGTCTGGCCGCCCTGCCCGCCAGCCGCGAAGCCGCCGAGCAATGGGCGCTGCAGCGCCTGGGCCTGCCCGAGGCGGTGTGGGCCGACTATCTGGAATCGGTGCTGCTCACCGTGAACGGCTGGGCCTCGTGGTGCGCCTACCGCGGCTGGCAGGCCGCCCAGCAGGGCGAGCCGGACCAGCATCTGCGCGAGCTGCTGGCCCTGCGCCTGGCCTGGGGCGCCCTGCTGCTGGAGTGCCGTGATCCCCGCCACAGCCCGCGGGCGTTTGAACAGCTGCAGGCCGCCTGGCGCCAGGCCCCGCAGCGCCTGGCCGCGGCCCAGGCCGAGCTGCTGCCCGACGAGGTCTGGCAGCTCGCCCTGGAGCTGGGCTATCAGCGCGAGCTGGCCCAGCGCCTGGCCGCCGTGCCGGCGCGCCCGGTGGCGAGCGAGCCGCCCGAGCTGCAGGCGGCCTTCTGCATCGATGTGCGCAGCGAGCCGCTGCGGCGCGCGCTGGAGGCGGTGCACCCCGGCATCCAGACCCTGGGCTTTGCCGGCTTCTTCGGCCTGCCCGCGGCCTACACGCCCCTGGGCACCGAGGCGCGCCGCCCGCAGCTGCCGGGCCTGCTGGCGCCGTCCATGGAGGTGCTGGAGCAGCTGGAGCCCGGCCTGGACGAGGCCGCCCGCGCCCTGCCCTCGACGGCCGAGCTGGCCGCCCAGCGCCAGCGCCGCCTGGGCTGGGCGGCCTCCTGGGAGGCCGGCACCCGCTGGCCGGGGGCGGCCTTCTCCTTCGTCGAATCGCTGGGCCTGGGCTATCTGGCCCGGCTGCCGGGCTGGCTGCGCCCCGGCACGCAGACGCGCGCCCTGGATGATCAGGCGGGCCTGCCCGCGCGCTACCGGCCGCTGTGCCGCCCCACACTCAGCGGCCTGAGCCTGGAGGCCAAGACGGCCCTGGCCGCCCGTGTGTTGCGCGCCATGGGTCTGCAGCGCGATCTCGCGCCCCTGGTGCTGCTGGTGGGCCATGGCAACCAGTCGGCCAACAACGCCCAGGCCGCGGCCCTGGACTGCGGCGCCTGCTGCGGCCAGACCGGCGAGGTGAATGCCCGCAGCCTGGCCCGCCTGCTCAACGAAGCCGCCGTGCGCGCGGCCTTGCGCGAGCAGGGGCTGATCATCGAGGCCCAGACCCAGTTCCTGGCCGCCCTGCACAACACCAGCACGGACGAGCTGGAGCTCTTCGATCTGGATCTGCTGCCCGTCGCGGCGCGTGAACGCTGGCAAGCCCTGGCCCCGCGCTTCGAGCAGGCCTGCGACCAGCTGCGCCGCGAGCGCGCGCCCAGCCTGGGCCTGAGCCCGCGCCTGCCGCACGCCGCGCTGCTGGAGCAGCTGCGCCGACGCGCCAATGACGGCGCCCAGACCCGGCCCGAATGGGGCCTGGCCGGCAATGCCGCCTTCCTGATTGCGCCGCGCCAGCGCAGCCTGGGCACCCATCTGGGCGGCCGCTGCTTTCTGCACGACTACGACGCCCGCCAGGACAGCGATGGCAGCGTGCTGGAGCTGCTGATGACCGCGCCCATGCTGGTCACGCACTGGATCAACTGGCAGTACCACGCCTCCTGCTGCGAACCCGAGCGCCTGGGCAGCGGCAACAAGCTGCTGCATAACGTGGTGGGCGGCGTGCTGGGCGTGTTCGAGGGCAATGGCGGCGATCTGCGCATCGGCCTCTCGCGCCAGTCCCTGCATGACGGCCGGCAATGGCGCCACGAGCCCCTGCGCCTGACCGTGGTGATCGACGCACCGCAGCGCGCCATCCAGCGCGTGATCGAGCGCCATGCGGTGCTGCAGCAGCTGCTGCAGCACGGCTGGCTGCATCTGTGGCGCTTCGAGGGCGAGGGCCTGCAGCGCTATGAGACAGGCAATGCGGCAGACGGTGAGGCAGGCGAAGGGATGACTAGCGGGGCGGGGGCCTGGCGAGAGCTCGAAGCCGCCAACTGAGACGACCCAAGTCCCGGCACGCGAGTCAAGCGTCGCCGGACGGGTCGCTGTCCCGGATCGCAACCCGGCAGGAAGCTGGACACAAAGAAAAACGGGTCCGCTTCTTGCGAAGCGGACCCGTTTCAATTGTTGGCGCGGCTGGCAGGATTCGAACCCACGACCCCTTGGTTCGTAGCCAAGTACTCTATCCAACTGAGCTACAGCCGCACGACTTGAACTTCAAATTTTGCTGCGGTCAGCACCCCGTCGTGGTGAGGTATCGACCTGTCTTTCGAATCCCGAGAGCGCTCCGAATGAATTCGGGCGCTCTCGATATTCTGGTGCGGCTGGCAGGATTCGAACCCACGACCCCTTGGTTCGTAGCCAAGTACTCTATCCAACTGAGCTACAGCCGCACGACTAAAACAATCACTTTTACTTCGGTCAGCACCTCGTCGTGATGAGGCGTTGACCTGACTTTTGAATCCGGGAGCTTCTTGAATTGCTTCAGGAAACTCTCGATATTCTGGCGCGGCTGGCAGGATTCGAACCCACGACCCCTTGGTTCGTAGCCAAGTACTCTATCCAACTGAGCTACAGCCGCCGAAGCCCGCAACTATAGCACGCATTACTTGGCCATGACCAGTCTTTGAAGATTTTCTTCTGGGAAGTTCTCAGAACAGCGTGGCCGCCGCCTCGAAGCAGCGGGCACGGCGCTCGCTGTCGCCATCGCGGTTGGCCAGCTCGGCCAGGCTGAGCCAGCTGCGGCGGCGCGCGGCCGCCGGCAGGCTGCGGTCCTCGGCCGCCTGCTCCAGGGTCAGGCGGGCCTTGCCCCAGAGCTGGCGCTCGGCCAGCACATGGCCCAGGGCGTAAGCCAGATGGGCGTCGCGCGGGAAACGCTGCACGGCCGACTCCAGGCGCTGCAGCCACTCCGGGCCCAGGCCCGGCAGGGCCACGACCAGGGCCTCGGCCAGCACGGCGCGCTCGTCATTGCCCAGCTCGTCCAGCTGATCCCAGAAGGGGCGCAGCCAGCCGCGGCCATCCTCGGGCGCACCCAGACCAGCGGCACACTGGGCGGCCCGAGCCGCCACGAAGACATCGCGCCGGTCCGAGGTGTCCAGCTGCTGCCAGACCTGGCGCAGCTGGTCCACATCGCGGGCGCCATCCAGGGCCTCGGAGGCCAGGGAACGCAGCAGGCCCTGGGCCGCCACCTTGGAAAAGCCCTGGTGCTTGGCCAGCAGGCGGGCGGTGCGCAGCGCCTCCTGGGGCAGCTTGGCCAGGCGGGCGGCCTGCAGCTTCAGGCGCAGGGCCTGGGTGCGGCGGGCCACGCCGGGGCCCAGCTCGGCCAGCAGCTCCAGTGCGCGCTGGGCATCGCGGTCGTCCAGCGCCCATTCGGCGGCCAGCAGGCGGGCACCCTCTTCAGAAGCCTTGGCCTGCGGCTCGGCGCGCGCCAGTTCCAGGGCCAGGCGCAGCTGCTCGTCGCGGCGGCGCTTGTCCTGCAGGCGGTGAGCGCTCTGCGCGGCCAGCAGATGACCCAGCACCATGAAGGCCGCGTCCGGCTGCTCGCCGGTCTGGGCCTGGATATTGAGCGCGCGCTGCACCGCTTTCTGCGCGCGGCCATAGCGGGCGCCGAAGAACTCGGCCAGGGCCTCGCGCAGGGCCAGCTGGGCGCTGCGCTCGCGCTGGGCCAGGCGCCACTCGCGGGCGCGGCGCGGCAGGCTGGTCAGGGAATTGACCGTGTGGATGACCGTGACCAGGGCAAAGCAGCTGCCCACCAGCACCAGCAGAAAGAGGTTGAGCGAGACGTCGAGCCGCCAGCCCTTCCAGTAGAAGCTGGCCAGGCCGTCATTGCTGCCCAGGGTCAGGGCGGCCACCACCGCCGCCGCGAAGAGCAGCACCAGCCAGATGATTGTGCGCATGCGCCCTCCCCTCAGCGACCGCCGGCCGCGGCGGCCAGGGCCGCCAGGGTGTCGTCGGGACGCGGCACGCTGACCTGGCGGGCCTGGCCCAGCACCTGGCGCAGCAGCTCGCTCGCGCTGGCCACCTTGCGGGAGCGGGCGTCGAAATAGCGCTCCAGCAGCAGCTGGGTCTCGCGCAGATCGGCCTGGGCCGTGTCGTACTGGCGGCTCAGCAGGGCCAGGCGGGCATTGAGCAGGCGCAGCTTGATGTTCTCGCGCAGGAAGTAGGCTTGGTCGGGGGCCAGCAGCATGGCCTCGGGATGCTCGATGCGGGTCACGCGCAGCAGGGACTTGGCCTCGGACCAGACCTGGCCGCTCCACAGGCGCCAGCGGTCACCTGCCAGCTCCAGCCACTGGCCCAGCAAACCCTCGCCCGCCGAGGCCGCGGCGCTGGCGGGCTTGGCGGCCGGAGCCGCCGTGCGCGCCGCGCCGCGCGGGGCCGCGGCCGGTTCGCCGCCGGACTTGTCGGCTGCGGCCAGCAGGGGCAGCTCGTCCAGCAGGCGCACCACCTCGTCCAGGCGTATGGCCAGGGTGGACACATCGACCACGCTGACTGCCTTGACCCGGTCCAGATCGCGCACCACGGCGCGGCGCACGCCCTCCAGGCGCGGCTGCTTGTAGCGCTGCAGGCGCTCATCGGCCTGGCGCAGGGCCGCCACCAGGGGCTCGGCGCTGCCGGTGATGCTGCTCTGCTGCAAGGCCACGCGCAGCGAGGCCTCGATATCGCCGATCACGTTCTCATCGCGCGACCGCGACATGGACTGCATCAGCTCTTCCAGCTGGCCGCGCTGCAGGGCCACCTCGGCCAGGCGTGCCTCCAGCAGGGCCGTCTTGGCAGCCGTGTCACGGGTCAGGTCTTGCGCCTGGCGGGCCAGGCTGCGAGCCTCGCTGGCCTCGCCCTGGCTGGCGCTCTGGCGCCGCACCAGCTCCTGCTCCAGCTCCTTGAGCCGGGTCTGGCCCTGCCAGGCCAGCCCGAGAGCGGCCAGGGACAGGACGGCCAGACCGGCCGCCAACGGGGGCAGCCAGGTCGGGGACTTGGGGCCGGCCGGAACTTCGGGCGCGGCTTGGGGGGAGGTGTTCTCGCTCACGGTCAAAATTGTAGGGGCGGCCCGCGGCCGCCTCATGCAGATACAAAGGCGGTGGCCACGGCGCCGGCCTCGGGTCGCGCCAAAACCACATGCCTCAGGCCCAGGTCCCGTGCGCGCTCGGCAATCCGGGGGTGGGTAGCAATGGCGCGGACGGCCGACCAGTCTTGCCCCGGCCCGGCCAGCGCGGCCAGATGGGCGATGGCCTCGGCGCTGCTGAAGAGCCAGACATGGGCCTCGGGCCGCGCCAGGGCCTGGGCCAGCAAGGCCTGCTCGGCGGCGTCCAGCTGCGGGCAGCCGCGGCGATAGACGCTCAGGGCCTGCAGGTGCGCGCCGCGCTCCTGCAGGCGCTCGGCCAGCCATTCGCGCCCGCCCTCGCCGCGCAGGATCAGGGCCAGGCGGCCCTGCCAGTCCTCGCCAGCCAGAAGCGGCCACAGATGCTCGGAGTCCAGGCTGGCCGCGTCGGCCGGCGGCTGCAGCAGCTGCGTCGCGGGCACGCCGGCCTCCAGCAGGGCCTGGGCACTGCCCGGCCCCACGGTGGCGGCCAGGGTACCGGCCGGCCAGGGCGCGCCCACGGGCCGCTGGGCAAAGAAACCCGCCACCGCATTGGGGCTCACGAACATGGCCAGGCGCGCCTGCGGCAGCAGGGCCCAGGCCTCACGCGCCGCAGCGCCGCCATCGGCCGGCGGGGCGATCTCCATCAGGGGCAGGGCCCGCGCCGGCACGCCCAGGGCCGCCAGCTTGGCCAGCCAGGCCGGAGCCTGGGGGCGCGGCCGGGTGAGCAGCAGCAGGCGCGGCGCGTCTGAGGTCATGGACAGGCGCCGCTGCACTGAACGGCGATCAGACGGCCGCCGCCGGCAGATAGGCCTGGGCGCCGCGCTCGCGCAGCCGGGCCGCCGCGCGCTCGCCCAGGGCGCGGGCCGCGGCGGCGTCGGCCACCGGCTCGGTCAGGCTGAGCTTGAGCAGGGGCTGGCCATGATCCTCGGCATGGCCCAGGGCCACATCCAGACGCAGGCGGCCATCGGCCTGCCAGCGGCCATGGGCCGCCAGGGGCATGCTGCAGCTGCCGCCCAGTGCGCGCGAGACCGCGCGCTCGGCCTGGGTGGCCAGCGAGGTGGGCATGTGCACCAGGGCCTGCAGCGCGGTCTTGAGCGCCTGCGCGTCGGCACGCAGCTCCAGGCCCAGAGCGCCCTGACCCGCGCATGGAATCATCTCGTCCTCGCTGAAGCAGGCGCGGATGCGCTCGCCCAGGCCCAGGCGCTTGAGGCCGGCCGCGGCCAGCACGATGGCGTCGAACTGGCCTTCGTCGAGCTTGCGCAGGCGGGTGTCCAGATTGCCTCGCACCGGCTCGATCTGCAGATCCGGCCGCAGGGCCTTGAGCTGCACCACCCGGCGCAGGCTGGAGGTGCCCACGCGCGCGCCCTGGGGCAGCGCGGCCAGGTTCTCGTAACGCGGCGAGACGAAGGCATCGCGCGGGTCCTCGCGCTCCAGGATGGCGGCCAGCTCGAAGCCATCGGGCAGCTCCATGGGCACGTCCTTGAGCGAGTGCACGGCCAGCTGGGCGCGGCCCTCTTCCAGCGCGGTCTCCAGCTCCTTCACGAACAGGCCCTTGCCGCCCACCTTGGACAGGCTGCGGTCCAGGATCTGGTCGCCGCGCGTGGTCATGCCCAGCAGGCTCACGGCGAGGCCGCGCGCCTCCAGCAGGGCCTTCACATGCTCGGCCTGCCACAGGGCAAGGCGACTCTCGCGGGTGGCGATCACCACCGCAGTGCTCTTCAATGCTTCGGTCATGCCGGCATGCTAGCGCAGTGCGGCAGCGCACAAGAAACTGCTACAGTCGGAATCCAGTAACTCCGTTACAGCCGATTTCGTTCTCGCACAAGGCGCGGCGAACCGGCCAGGCGGAGCGCCCGTTTTCTGCAGTACCTGTTTCCGACCGCGTTTCACCCACCCCTGCCCACCAACCGTTCGCCCTCCCTGACGAGCCCTGCCATGCCCGCAAGACCCGCCGCCGCGAAGAGCCTCCAGCCCGCCCCCACCCGCCCCGCCCGCAAGACCGGTGCGACCACCAAGACGGGCGCTGCCGCCCGCGCCGCCCGTCCGGCGGCCGTGGAGAGCAAGAACCAGCCGCTGATGGAAGACATCCGCCTGCTGGGTCGCATCCTCGGCGAGGTGATCCGCGAGCAGGAAGGCCGCGAGGCCTATGAGCTGGTGGAGCACGTCCGCAAGCTCTCGGTGGCCTTCCGCCTCAAGCGCGATGCCCAGGCGGGCAAGAGCTTCGACAAGCTGCTCAAGAGCCTCTCGGGCGAGCAGACGGTGAGCGTGATCCGCGCCTTCAGCTACTTCTCGCACCTGGCCAATATCGCCGAGGACCGCCACCATGTGCGCCGCCGCGAGGTGCATGAGCGCGCCGGCAGTCTGCAGGCCGGCTCCCTGGCTTATGCCCTGGAGCGCCTGCACGAGGCCGGCGTGCGCCCCAGCGAGATCGCCCGCACCCTGCAGCACGGCTTCATCTCGCCGGTGCTCACGGCCCACCCCACCGAGGTGCAGCGCAAGAGCATCCTGGACGCCGAGCGCGCCATCGCCGAGCTGGTGGAGCAGCGCGACAGCCTGCACACCGAACGCGAGAAGCAGGCCAACGAGGCCCTGATCCGCGCCCGCGTCACCCAGCTCTGGCAGACGCGCATGCTGCGCTACTCCAAGCTCACCGTGGCCGACGAGATCGAGAACGCGCTCTCCTACTACCACGCCACGTTCCTGCGCCAGATCCCGCGCCTGTACGCCGAGCTGGAGCAGGCCCTGCCCGGCCATGAGCTCAAGAGCTTTCTGCGCATGGGCCACTGGATCGGCGGCGACCGCGACGGCAATCCCAATGTCACCGCCGCCACCCTGCGCCAGGCGCTGGGGCGCCAGAGCGAGGTGGCCCTGCGCCACTACCTGACCGAGCTGCACGAGCTGGGCGCCGAACTCTCCATCTCGGCCCGCCTGGCCCAGATCACGCCCGCCATGCAGGCGCTGGCCGAGCGCAGCCCCGACCGCAACGAGCACCGCCTGGACGAGCCCTACCGCCGCGCCCTCACCGGCATGTATGCCCGCCTGGCCGCCACGCTGCACGCGCTCACCGGCACCGAGGCCCTGCGCCACGCCGTGGCCCCGCAGGACCCCTATGCCACGCCCGAGGAACTGCTGGCCGATCTGCGCGTGATCGCCGCCTCGCTCAAGAGCCACCATGCCGAGGCTCTGATCGCGCCGCGCCTGGCTCCGCTGATGCGCGCCGTGCAGGTCTTCGGCTTCCACCTCGCCACCCTGGACCTGCGCCAGAGCTCGGACCAGCATGAGCTGGTGATTGCCGAGCTGCTGGCCGCCGCCCGCATCGCCCCCGACTACACGGCCCTGGACGAGGCCCAGCGCCGCGCCCTGCTGCTGCAGCTGCTGGCCGACGCGCGCCCGCTGCGCGTGGTGGGCCATGCCTACAGCGAGAAGAGCGAGGGCGAGCTGGCCATCTTCGAGGCCGCGCGCGAGGCCCTGCAGCGTTTCGGCCGCGAGGCCCTGCGCCACTACATCATCAGCCACACCGAGACGGTGAGCGATCTGCTGGAAGTGCTGCTGCTGCTCAAGGAAGTGGGCCTGATGCGCGGCACCCTGGACAGCCCCGAGGCCCTGTCCGACCTGATCGTCGTGCCCCTGTTCGAGACCATCGGCGATCTGCGCGAGGCCCCGGCCATCATGCGCGAGTTCTACGCCCTGCCCGGCATCCATGCCCTGGTGCAGCGCTCCGGCGGCGAGCAGGACATCATGCTGGGCTACTCCGACTCCAACAAGGACGGCGGCGTGTTCACCAGCTCCTGGGAGCTCTACCGCGCCGAGATCGCCCTGGTGGAGCTCTTCGCCGAGCTCAAGAAGAAGGGGGCCATCACCCTGCGCCTCTTCCACGGCCGCGGCGGCACGGTGGGCCGCGGCGGCGGCCCCAGCTACCAGGCCATCCTGGCCCAGCCCCCGGGCACGGTGAACGGCCAGATCCGCCTGACCGAGCAGGGCGAGGTGATTGCGTCCAAGTACGCCAACCCCGAGATCGGCCGGCGCAATCTGGAAACCCTGGTGGCCGCCACGCTGGAAGCCAGCCTGCTGCACCCCACCAAGAACGCGCCGCAGTCCTTCCTGGAGGCGGCGCAAGACCTGTCCGACGCCTGCTTCAAGGCCTACCGCGGCCTGGTCTACGACAGCAAGGGCTTTGCCGAGTACTTCTTCGCCGCCACGCCCATCCGCGAGATCGCCGAGCTGAACATCGGCTCGCGCCCCGCTTCGCGCAAGGCCACCCGCGCCATCGAGGACCTGCGCGCCATCCCCTGGGGCTTCAGCTGGGGCCAGGCCCGCGTCACCCTGCCGGGCTGGTGCGGCTTCGGCTCGGGCGTGCTGGCCTTCCTGGGCACGGGCGCCGACCGTGAGGCCAAGCTCAGCCTGCTGCGCCGCATGGTCAAGCAGTGGCCCTTCTTCCGCACCCTGCTCTCCAACCTGGACATGGTGCTGGCCAAGACCGACCTCTCCATCGCCCAGCGCTATGTGGAGCTGGTGGAGGACAAGCGCCTGGGCAAGCGCATCTTCGCGGCCATCCAGGCCGAGTTCGAGCGCACCCAGGAAGCCCTGGCCTTGATCACTGGCGAGAAGCAGCGCCTGGCCGCCAACCCGGCCCTGGCCCGCTCCATCGAGCACCGCTTCCCCTATATCGATCCCCTGCACCATCTGCAGGTGGAGCTGATGCGCCGCTACCGCGCCGTGCCCCCGGACAAGCGCGCCGAGGACCCGTCCATGGAGCGCGTGCAGCGCGGCATCCATCTCTCCATCAACGGCATCGCCGCCGGGCTGCGCAACACTGGGTGAGACGGACTTCAGACCGGCCGCCTCTCGCGCGGCGGGTCTGTGAAGCGCCTCAGGCCGCGAGCCTGAAGCGCGCCACCGCCTCCACCAGCACCTGGGCCTGGCGCTTGAGGCTTTCCGCCGCCGCGGCGCTCTCTTCCACCAGGGCCGCGTTGTGCTGGGTGTTCTGGTCCATCTGGCTGACGGCGCGGCTGACCTCGTTCACGCCGGTGCTCTGCTCGCGGCTGGCCGCGCTGATCTGGCCCACGGCCTGGCTGACGCGCTGGATGGAAGCCACGATCTGCTGCGAGGTACGGCCGGCTTCGGCCACCAGGCGGCTGCCGGCCTCCACCCGCTCGCTGCTGAGCTGGATCAGCTGCTTAATCTCCTTGGCCGCCTCGGCGCTGCGCTGGGCCAGGGCGCGCACCTCGCCGGCCACGACGGCGAAGCCACGGCCCTGCTCACCGGCGCGGGCGGCCTCCACCGCGGCATTGAGCGCCAGGATATTGGTCTGGAAGGCAATGCCGTCGATCACGCCGATGATCTCGCCGATCTTCTGCGAGCTCTCGCTGATGCGGCCCACGGTCTGCTCCACCTGCTGCATCAGCTCGCCGCCCTGACCGGCCACCGTGCTGGCGTTGACCGCCAGATCGCCGGCCTGATGGGCGTGCTCGGCATTGCTGCGCACCGTGCTGCCCAGTTGGTCCATGGTGGCCGCGGTCTGCTGCAGGGCGCTGGCCTGCAGCTCGGTGCGCGAGCACAGATCCTGGTTGCCCTGCGCGATCTCGGCGCTGGCCGTGGCCACCGATTCGGCGTTCTCGCGCACCGTGCTGACGATGGCCACCAGGGACTGCTGCATGCCGCGCAGCGAGTCCTGCAACTCGCTGAGCTCATCGCGCCCCTGCACGGCGATCTGCTCGGCCAGATCCCCCTGGGCCACCCGGCGCACGCTGTGGATGGACGCGCGCAAGGGATGCAGGATGGAGCGGATCACGATGTAGAACAGCAGGGCCGACACCAGGCAGGCCAGGGCCAGGGTGCTCCAGAGCCAGCTGCGGCTGGTGAGTATCACGGCGTCATGCTCGTGGATGGCGCCCTCGGCCAGTCGATTGGCCACCGCCACCGTGTTGTCCACCGCGGCACGGTGGGCCAGGAAGACCTTGTCGAGCTGCAGCAGGGCTTCGGCGCTCACCGCCGGTGCCGCGCCGCCGCCCTCGGTGCCCGGCGAGGCGATCAGCTTGCGGCTGGACTCGATGAAGCTCAGCGCCGAAGCCTGTTGCTTGTCCAGCAGCTCGCGCGACAAGCCCGCCACCGGATGCTCGGCCCAGTAGCGCATGCGCTCATCGTGGGCCTTGACCAGGCGCTCCAGCTCCTGGCGGGCTTCGGCGGGGCTGATCTCGCCCTCGGCCAGGCGCGAAACCGCCAGACGCAGCTCGATCAGGTAGAGCGGGGGCGGCAGCACATCGGCCACCAGATCCTTGGTCTCGAAGACCTGGGTGCTCAGGGTCGAGAGGCGGGACGCCGCCCAGAGGCCCACGCCCGAGGCCAGCAGCACGGCCGACAGGGACACGGCGGCCAGCGCCGTCAGGCGCGCACTGACGCGCCAGTGGCGAAGCATGAGGAGAAGAGAGGTGGACATGGCTGACTCCGTTGAGGCGCTGCATGCGCATGCCTCAAGTATCATTTAAATCAGTAAATTTGATAGATATGATTTTGCTAACAAGTTCACGGGCCGGCCCATCTCCTCGTGCGGCCGGGTGCTGCGCCGTATAGTCGGCCGCTCAGCCGTCCCAGCCCTGACTCTTGTCCATGTCTGCCCCCCGCCGCCATCTCCTCCTGATCGATCCCCAGAACGATTTCTGCGACATCCCCGGCGCCAGCCTGCCGGTGGCCGGCGCCGATGCCGATCTGCGCCGCATGGCCACCCTGCTGACGGCCCGCGGCGCGGACATCGAGGCGGTGACCGTCACCCTGGACACGCACCGCCGCCTGGACATCGCCCACCCCGGTTTCTGGACCACGGCCGAGGGCGGCACGGTGCCGCCCTTCACCGCCATCAGCGCCGCTCAGCTGCGCGCCGGGGCCTACCGCCCGCGCGAGGCCGCCGCCCTGCCGCGGGTCCAGGCCTATCTGGACGCGCTGGAGGCGCGCGGCCGCTACACCCTGATGGTCTGGCCCGTGCACTGCGAGCTGGGCAGCTGGGGGCACAACGTGCATGCCGGCCTGCAGCAGGCCCTGGTGGACTGGCAGCTCGCGCGCCAGCGCCATGTGGAGTTCGTGCTCAAGGGCCTGAACCCCTGGACCGAGCATTACAGTGCCCTGCAGGCCGATGTGCCCGACCCGGCAGATGCCGGCACCCAGCTCAATCAGGCCCTGCTGCAGCGCCTGGACGGCTGCGACGCGCTGTGGATTGCCGGCGAGGCCAGCAGCCACTGCGTCAAGGCCACGGTGGAAGACCTGGTCGAGCACCTGCCCTCGGGCCGCGTGGGCAAGATCACCCTCATCACGGACGGCATGAGCCCGGTGGCCGGCTTCGAGCCCCAGGCCGCCGACTTCCTGGCCCGCATGCAGGCCCGCGGTCTGCGCCTGGCGCGCAGCGCGGAGCTGCTGGCATGAGCACGAGCCACCCGGGAGCGCCGGTGATCTCCAGCCTGCTGGAGACCGATCTCTACAAGTTCACGATGTGGCAGGCCATGCTGCATCGCCACCCGCAGACCCATGCGGAGTACGCCTTCTGGTGCCGCAACGAGCCGGCCTTTCCCCTGGCCGAGCTGCTGCCCGAGCTCAACCGCGAGCTGGACCATCTGTGCTCCTTGCGCTTCGGCCGCGAGGAGCTGGACTATCTGGCCTCGCTGCGCTTCATCAAGAGCGACTTCATCGACTTCCTGCGCATCTTCCAGTTCCAGCGCGACTTCATCCGCGCCCGCGCCCTGCCCTCGGGCCAGCTGGAGATCATCGCCCGCGGCCCCCAGGTGCATGTGATGGGCTTCGAGATCTTCGTGCTGGCCCTGGTCAACGAGCTCTACTTCCGCCGCCTGGGCGGGGCCGAGGCCGCCCTGGCCGAGGGCCGGCGCCGCCTGGACGAGAAGCTGGCCCTGCTGCGCGTGTTTGGCGCCCAGGAGGCGCATGGCCGGCGCCACCCCTTCGAGTTCTTCGACTTCGGCCTGCGCCGCCGCTACAGCGGGGCCTGGCAGCGCGAGGTGATCAGCCGCCTCGCCCGCGAGGCCCAGCCCTTCTTCAAGGGCACCTCGAACGTGCTGCTGGCGCGCGACCTGGACCTGGTGCCCATAGGCACCATGGCGCATGAGTATCTGCAGACCTTCCAGGCCCTGGACACGGTGCGCCTGCGCCACCACCAGAAGGCGGCACTGGAGAGCTGGGTGCAGGAGTACCGGGGCGATCTGGGCATCGCCCTGACCGATGTGGTGGGCATGGACGCCTTCCTGGCCGACTTCGACCTCTACTTCGCCAAGCTCTTCGACGGCCTGCGTCACGACTCGGGCGACCCGGTCTGGTGGGCCGAGAAGGCCCTGGCCCACTATGCCAAGCTGCGCATCGACCCGCACACCAAGCGCCTGGTCTTCTCCGACAGCCTGACCCTGCCCAAGGCCCTGGAGCTCTACCGCCGCTTTGCGGACCGCACCCAGCTGGGCTTCGGCATCGGCACCCATATCTCCAACGATATGGGCCTGCGCACCCTGCACATCGTGATGAAGCTCACCCAGGCCAATGGCCAGCCGGTGGCCAAGCTCTCCGACAGCCCGGGCAAGACCCTGTGCGAGGACGAGACCTTCCTCGCCTATCTGCGCAGCGTCTTCAATCTGCCGGCCTGAGGGGCCGGGCTCCCCCGGCCTCAAGCCCGCGCCCGCGTGGCCGATAAACCCTGCAGAAGCAGCAGCGCCAGCAAGGGAGCCCGGCCATGGACATCAGCAGCAGCGGCAATCTCGCCCTGATCAACAATCTGAACTCCTCGCCCGCGGGCTCGGTGCAGTCCAGCGCCCAGCTGATGGTGCTGAAGAAGGCCATGGACATGCAGGGCCAGGGTGCGCTGGAACTGCTGAACTCGGTGCCCGCTCAGCCCGCCCTGGCCACCAGCGGCCATCTCGGCACCCAGCTCAACGTCTACGCCTGAGGCTCAGCGCGCCGCGGCTGCCGCGCGCTGGCGCAGCTGCAAGGCGCGCCACTCGCCCTCCCGCCCCACCTCGCGCACCCAGTCCTCCAGACGACGCAGGCCGCGGCAGCTCAGCAGCTCCTCGGGCGGGTTGATCTGCTCCTGCTGGCGCAGCGCCGCCTCCAGCTGGGCACGGCTGGCCGGCAGCTCCGACTCCGGCAGACCCAGGCGCTCGGCCACCGCCAGGCCCAGGCCCAGCTCCATCAGGGTCCGGCCCTGATCCAGCAGCAGGCGCGCCAGCCCCAAGCAGACCTGGCGGCGATTGGCATCGCGCAGGGTCTGGGCGGTGCAGACCAGGGGCACCAGGCTGATGCCCTGCATGGCCCCGGCAAACTCCCGCCCCATCAGCTCCAGCAGCAGCCCGCCACGGGCCAGGGGCTCGGCATCGGCGGGCAGGCGTTCGGCCAGGGCTGTGCTCAGCAGGCCCTGGGCCGGACTCAGGCGCCGCGCCCGCGCGGCCTGGAACAGGGCCTGCTCCAGACCCGAACGGTCGCCCCGCGACAAGGCCTCCTGGCCCAGCAGCAGCCAGGGCACGGCATTGTCGGGTTCGAGCTGGGCCCAGCGCTGGGGCCCCAGCTGCTCGCAGCCGGCCGGCCGGGTCCCAGCCCCGGGAACACTGCAGGCCTGCAGGGCCAGGCGGTAGACCTGGGCATCGCCGCTGTATCGCGCCTGCTCGGCGGCGGCACTGAACTCGCGTCCCAGCTGCAGGCCCAGCTGCTGCTCGAAGGGCTGGGCGCTGCCCCGCAGTGCCTGCGCCAGGCGCTGGCGCAGGGCCTCGGTCTCGGCCTCCAGCCGGCGCTCCCAGTCGGCCCGGGGGCGATCGCGCCAGTCTTCCAGGCGACCGCCCAGACTGGGCTCGTCGGCCGGCACCCAGCCTATGCCACAGACCTCCAGCAGACCGGCCCGCGCCGCCGGGGCGGAGGCCAGCGCCGGCCCCTGGGCTGGCAGCGGCCGCCGGGGCAAGGCGGCGGCGCGCGGCGGGGTGGCGCCAACCGGATCCTCGGCGGCCGGCGCCGCCGGCGAGAGCGGCAGGGCCGGCCGGGGCAGGCCGTCGGGCTCGGCACGCTCCGGCGGACGCTCGCGCGCGCCCCAGAACCAGGCGGCGCCCAGACCGCCCGACAACAGCAAGAGCACGCCCAGCGCCGCGGCCAGGCCTGGCCTCCTGCCCCGCGGCCGGCCGGCCATGCTCAGGCCCTGAGGCCTGCGGCCAGGGCCTCGCGCACCGCCGCCACCTGGCGGCGCGAGACCGAGAGCCATTCGTCCACAAAGGCGACGCGCACCGCCCAGCCCGGCTCCAGGGCGCCAAAACCCGTATCCTCCTCGGGCTCGCCGCCATGGCGTTCCAGCTCGCGCACCGCGCTGCAGGCCACCAGGGCATTGCGGTGCACGCGCAAGAAACGCGGCGCCAGCCGGTGTTCCAACTCGGAAAGACTGCCGTCCATCACATGGCTGTGGGTGGCGGTGCGCAGGGTCAGGTATTTCTGCTCGGCCTTGATGTAGAGCACCTCGGCCACAGGGATGCGCAGGAGGCGGCCGCGCTCGGTGAGCGTGATCACCTCGCCCTCGGGCACGGTCTCGGCCGCCGCCCGGCCGGCGCGCGCTGCGGCCCGCTCGGCCAGGCGCTCGGCCACCCGGGCCAGCGCCGCCTGCAGACGCTCGCGGCGCACCGGCTTGGTCAGATAGTCCAGGGCCTCCAGCTCGAAGGCACGCAGCGCGTGCTCGGCATGGGCGGTGACGAAGACCACGGCCGGCCGCAGGGGCTTCTCGCGCAGGGCATCGGCCAGCTGCAGGCCGTCGGGGCCGGGCATCTGCACATCGAGCAGGATCAGGTCGCAGCCATGGTCCTTGAGCCAGGCCTGGGCCTGGGAGGCGGTGCCGGCCTCGGCCACCACCTCGGCACGCGGCTCCTGGCAGGCCTCCAGCAGGCTGCGCAGGCGCAGGCGCGCCAAGGGTTCGTCATCGACCAGCAAGACCTTGAGAGCGGGCGTGGTGTGCATGGGCAAGAGGCGCGTGTAGGAGCTTGTATCGATCAGCGGGGCAGCAGGATGCGCACGGTGAAGCGGCCCGGCTCTGCATTGAGCTCGAAACGGGCGGCCACATCATGCATCAGGCGCAGGCGCTCGCGCACATTGCGCAGGGCCAGGCCGTGGCCGGCGGCGCGGGCGGGGGCGCCCACGGTGTTGCGCACCCGGATCTCCACCTCGGCGCCGCGGACGCGGGTGAGGATCTCCACATCGCCGCCCTCCTCATTGGGCTCCACGCCGTGCCGCACCGCGTTCTCCACCAGGGGCTGCAGCAGCAGGGGCGGCACGCGCGCGCCGGCCGCCGCCGGGTCCAGCTGCCAGCGCACGCGCAGGCGCTCGCCGTGGCGGATCTGCTCGATGTCCAGGTAGCGCCGGGCCAGCTCCACCTCGGCGTCCAGGCTCACCACGGTATCGGCCTCGGCCAGGGCCACCCGGAAGAGCTCGCTCAGGTCTTCCAGCACGCCTTCGGCGCGCTGCGGGTCGATGCGCACCAGGGCCATGGCCGTGTTGAGCGTGTTGAAGAGAAAGTGCGGGCGGATGCGCGACTGCAGTTCCACCAGGCGCGCCTGGGCATCGGCCGGGCGCTGCACCCGCTCGCGCAGCTTGAGCCAGTACAGCAGCACCGCCGCGCTGGCCAGGCCGCTCAGGGCCACGCTGGCCAGGCGAAAACCGCTGCTGACCTCCCCGCTGGCCAGGTTCAGCAGCTGCCAGCCCAGGGAGGCGCAGGCCGCGCCCAGGCCCAGCACCACGCCCCACTGCCAGGGCTCGCGCCAGCGCGCGAGCTGGTGACGCAGGCCGCATACCAGGAGCAGCCACAGCAGCACGCCCGAGAGGCTCACCACCGTGCCGCTGCTCACCCAGCCAGCCCATTGCGCCAGATCGCGCGCCGCCAGGGCCAGGCCCAGGCCCAGCATGATCTGCACGCCCAGCACCGCACGCAGCACCAGGCCCACATGGCAGACGTCGAAGACCCGCTCGGCATCGAAGAGGGAATGCGGCGATGGCGGCGGAGCCGCTCCGCTCGGGCGGCTGTGCTGGCGGCTGTCCGCCCCGTCCTGTGCGGCTTGTGCCGGCGCGTGCTTGGGTGCTCGTCCCGCCATGGTTCGGTCGGCAATTAGAATGGTTGTTCCGCCATTGTCGCCTCTGCGCCGTGGCCCGCGCCATGCGGGCTCACCCCGGCGCCCAGCCTCGAGCCCGCCACCGATGTCCTCCGTCTCCGACAACCAACTCGCCAACAAAGCCCAAGCCTGGTCCGCGCTCTTCTCCGAGCCCATGAGCGAGCTGGTCAAGCGCTACACCGCCAGCGTGTTCTTCGACAAGCGTCTGTGGAAGGCCGACATCCAGGGCAGCCTGGCTCACGCCGAGATGCTGAACGCCCAGGGCATCCTGAGCGCCGAGGACCACGCCGCCATCCAGCGCGGCATGGCCCAGATCAGCGGCGAGATCGAGGCCGGCCAGTTCGAGTGGAAGCTGGACCTGGAAGACGTGCACCTGAATATCGAGGCCCGCCTCACCGAGCTGGTGGGCATCGCCGGCAAGCGCCTGCACACCGGCCGCAGCCGCAACGACCAGGTGGCCACCGATGTGCGCCTGTGGCTGCGCGACGAGATCGATGAGCTGAGCCTGCTGCTGCGCGCCCTGCAAAGCGCCCTGGTGGACGTGGCCGAGAAGAACGCCGAGGTCATCCTGCCGGGCTTCACCCATCTGCAAGTGGCCCAGCCCGTGGCCTTTGGCCACCATCTGCTGGCCTATGTGGAGATGTTCGCGCGCGACGCCGAGCGCCTGGCCGACGCGCGCCGCCGCGTCAACCGCCTGCCCCTGGGCGCGGCGGCCCTGGCCGGCACCAGCTACCCGCTGGACCGCGAGCGCGTGGCCCGCACGCTGAAGATGGAAGGCGTGTGCCAGAACAGCCTGGACGCCGTCTCGGACCGCGACTTCGCGATCGAGTTCACGGCCGCAGCCTCGCTGGTGATGGTGCACATCTCGCGCCTCTCGGAGGAGCTGATCCTGTGGATGAGCCAGAGCTTCGGCTTCATCGACATCGCCGACCGCTTCTGCACCGGCTCCAGCATCATGCCGCAGAAGAAGAACCCCGATGTGCCCGAGCTGGCGCGCGGCAAGACCGGCCGCGTGGTGGGTCATCTGATGGGCCTGATCACCCTGATGAAGGGCCAGCCCCTGGCCTACAACAAGGACAACCAGGAAGACAAGGAACCGCTGTTCGACACGGTGGACACCTTGAAGGACACGCTGCGGATCTTTGCCGAGATGGCCGGTGGCATCACCGTCAAGCCCGAGGCCATGGAGCGCGCCGCCCTCAAGGGCTACGCCACCGCCACCGACCTGGCCGACTACCTGGTCAAGAAGGGCCTGGCCTTCCGCGATGCGCACGAGATCGTGGCCCATGCGGTCAAGACCGCCATCCAGGCCGGCGTGGACCTCTCCGAGCTGCCCCTGGCCGAGCTGCAGAAGTTCGACGCCCGCATCGGCCAGGACGTGTTCGAAGTCTTGAGCCTGCGCGGCTCGCTCAATGCCCGCAACATCCTGGGCGGCACCGCGCCCGCGCAGGTGCGCGCCCAGGTGGCCCGCCACCGCGCCCGCCTGGCCCAGGCCTGATCGCGCCCGGCCGCTCCCCCTCTTGACCCATCGCAAGCCCGGCGCCCCAGGCGCCGGCCAGACTTCCCGCCCATGAGCAGCCTTGCCCCCACGCCCACCCTCGCCTGGAGCGAGACCCTGGTGCTGAACCAGCCCCAGCTGGACCACACCCACGAGGAGTTCGTGGACCTGCTCAACCGCTATGGCGAAGCCCTGGACGCGGGCGTGGACGCACTGCCCGTCTTCCGCGAGCTGCTGGCCCACACCGAGGCGCATTTCGCGATGGAAGAGGCCTGGATGGCCGCCACCGGCTTCGATCCGGTGAACTGCCACAGCAGCCAGCACGCCATGGTGCTGAACGTGATGCGCGAGGTGGTGCGCCATGCCACCGAGCTCAATGACCGCGAGCCCATGACCATCGTGCGCCATGAGCTGGCTCAGTGGTTCCCGGCCCATGCCGAGATGATGGACGCGGCCCTGGTCTTCCATATGCAGCAGTGCGGCTACCAGCCCGGCGACGCCGCCAGCACACCGGCCCTGCCGGCGACGCCCATCACCGGCTGCGGCGACGGCGGCTGCAGCACGCACGGCTGAGCGGACAAGCCCCGCTGCCAGACCCTGTCAGCAGCAAGCGCGACAATTTGCGGCATGGCCGCAGTTCCCCCGTCCTCCCCTGCCGCAGGCGCCCTCCCGGGCCGCCTGATCGCGCACCTGGACATGGATGCCTTCTACGCTTCGGTGGAGCTGCTGCGCTACCCCGAGCTCAAGGGCCTGCCCGTGGTGATCGGCGGACGGCGCGACCATGCGCCGCGCCTCAGGCCCGACGGCACGCGCGAATTCGCGCGCCTGCGTGACTACACGGGCCGCGGCGTGGCCACCACCTCCACCTATGCCGCGCGCGATCTGGGCGTGTTCTCGGCCATGGGCCTGATGAAGGCCGCGCTGCGCGCGCCCGACGCCATCCTGCTGCCCACCGACTTCGAGCGCTACCGCCACTACTCGCGCCTGTTCAAGGCCGCCGTGGCCGAGATCGCGCCGGTGATCGAGGACCGCGGCATCGACGAGATCTATATCGACCTCAGCGAGGTGCCCGGCGCCCGCGAGGCCGTGGGCCACGACCCGCTGGGCGGCGTGCGCGCCATCGCCCGCGAGATCAAGAACTCGGTTTTCAGCGCCACCGGCCTCACCTGCTCCATCGGCGTCACGCCCAACAAGCTGCTCTCCAAGATCGCCTCCGAGCTGGACAAGCCCGATGGCCTGACCCTGCTCACGCTGGACGACATCCCCGGTCGCATCTGGCCCCTGGCGGTGCGCAAGATCAATGGCATCGGCCCCAAGGCCGCGGCCAAGCTCAATGCCCTGGGCATCGAGACCGTGGGCCAGATCGCCGCGGCCGAGCCCCTGTGGCTGATCCAGAACTTCGGCAAGAGCTATGGCGCCTGGCTGCACGAGGCCTCGCACGGGCGCGACCACCGCCCCGTGGTCACGCACAGCGAGCCCGTGTCCATCAGCCGCGAAACCACCTTCGAGCGCGATCTGCATGCGGTGCACGACAAGGCCGAGCTGGGCGCCATCTTCACCGAGCTCTGCGAGCAGCTGGCCCGCGACCTGGCGCGCAAGGGCTACCAGGGCCGCACCGTGGGCCTCAAGCTGCGCTTCGAGGGCTTTGTCACCGTCACCCGCGACCTCACGCTGGACCTGCCCATCGCCGACGCCGCCGCCATCCGCCGCGCTGCCGGCAGCTGCCTCAAGCGCGTGGACCTGAGCAAACGGCTGCGTCTGCTGGGCGTGCGCATCGGCAATCTCAGCCGCCCCGGCGAGACCCTGCAACTCAAGCCACAGCGCCGTGCCCCGGCCCGTGCGGCCAGCAGGCCTGACGAGAAGACGGCGCCACGCATGCAGAGCCTGGATCTGTTCTGAGCACGGACGCCGGCATACTGCCAGCCTCATGAGCACAAGCATCGTGGCGCTGGACACCCAGGGCTTTGCCGCCTTCGCGGCCTATATGGACGATCATCTGTCGGACAACGGCCTGGGTGGAACACCCCTGTTCCAGCCCATGGCGCGTGCGGACAGCCGCTTCAGCGGCAGCGCCCGGGCCGACGCCTTCAGGCAGGCCCTGGACCGGGATCTTGCCGAGAACGGCTGGCGCCGCGCCTGGCTGGCCCTGGACGCGGACGGCACGATCGGGGGCCATGTGGATCTGCGCGCCCATGCCGCGCCGCATATGCAGCACCGCTGCCTGCTGGGCATGGGCGTGGACCGCAGCCGGCGCGGTCGGGGCCTGGGCCGCCAGCTGCTGGCGCACGCCCTGGGCTGGGCCCGGCAGGAGTCCGGCCTGGGGCTGGACTGGGTGGATCTGCAGGTGCTGGCCGGCAATGCACCGGCCATCGCCCTCTACGAAGGCGCGGGCTTCGTGCGCACCGGTCTGATGCGCGACCAGTTCCGCATCGATGGCAACAGCCTGGACCTGGCCAGCATGAGCCTGGGCCTGGGCCGGTCAAGCTGAACCCGTCGGGGCGGCGGCCGAGGGCGACGCCGCTAGTCGAACTCGACCACGGCCTCGATCTCCACCGCAAAGCCCTTGGGCAGGGAACCCACGCCAATGGCCGAGCGGGCGTGCTCGCCGCGCTCGCCCAGCACCGCGACCAGCAGGTCCGAGCAGCCGGTGATCACCTCGGTGTGCTGGCGGAAATCGGGATGGGCATTGACCATGCCCAGCACCTTGAGCACCTGGCGCACCCGCCCCAGATCGCCCAGTGCTTCGCGCATCTGGGCCAGCAGGTACAGGCCCACCTCGCGCGCATGGGCCTGCAGACGTTGCTCGGGATGCTCAGGATTTGGATTCATCGGGACTCCCACGGATGCAGGACTCAACGCCGGGTGGGCAGACTCCACAGCCAGGCCGCGACGGCGGCGCAGCCCGCGGCCGGCAGCCAGCACCAGGCCAGGGGCAGCTTGTAGCCGGCCCAGATCGAGCTGAGCGTCATCATCACGGTGGCGATCTGCTTGGCGCGCAGGGGCACGGCGCGGGTGGCGCGCCAGTCGCGCACCAGGGGCCCCAGGCGCGGATGGTTGAGCAGCCAGGCCTCGCAGCGCGCGCTGCCGCGCGAGAAGCAGAAGGCCGCCAGCAGCACAAAGGGCGTGGTGGGCAGCAGGGGCAGGAAGATGCCCAGCACGCCCAGGGCCAGGCTCACAAAGCCCCCCAGCAGCCAGCACAGGCGCAGCAGCTGGCGGGTCATGCGGCGGCCGGCGCGCCCAGGGCGCAGGGTGAAAGCGAAGCGGAAGAACATGGCATCGGCGGCAGTGTATACAGTGCGGCCATGCCCGCCGATGACCCCACACCGCTGCGCCTGCCCTCCCTGGACGCCCTGCTGGCCTTTGCCGCCACGGCCCGCCACGCCAGCGTGGAGCGCGCGGCCGAGGCCCTGAACCTCAGCCCCAGCGCGGTGAGCAAGCGCCTGGCCGGGCTGGAGGAGCTGCTGGGCTGCAGCCTGCTGATGCGCTCCAGCAAGCCCCTGGCCCTGAGCGCCGCGGGCAAGGAGTATCTGGCCCAGATCGAGGGCGTGCTGGAGGCCCTGGCCGCCATGCCCCAGCACCGGCGCGCGGCCCAGGCGCGGCCGCGCCTGCGCGTGAGCAGCCCGCCCACCTTCGCGCGCCAGGTGCTGGTGCCCGCCCTGCCCGGCTTTGCCGCCGCCCACCCCGAGATCGAGCTGGAACTGGTGCTGAGCATTCCCTATCTGGACGAGCGCGGCCCCGAGGCCGAGATCGAGATCCGCAACCAGGCCCTGGAGCATGAGGGCCAGGTCTTGCTGCAGGACCGGGTCACGCCCATGGCCGCGCCGGCCCTGCTGGCGGGCCGCCCTCCCTTGCAGTCGCCGGCCGATCTGGCCGGCCTGCCCCTGCTGCGCACGCCGCTGCAGGCCTGGGCGCCCTGGCTGCGCGCCCAGGGGCTGGACTGGCCCGAGCCCGATCAGGGCCCGCGTTTCGTGGACCTGGGCCTGGTGCTGGAGGCCGCAACCTGCGGCCAGGGCGTGGCCCTGGCGCGGCCCAGCCTGGCCCTGCCCCTGCTGCAGCGCGGCGCCTTGCGGCTGCTCTTCCCCGGCCGCAGCGTGGCCGCGGCCCAGCCCTATGGCCTGCTGCAGCACGAGGACGGCCCGGCCGCCCAGGCCTTTGCCGACTGGCTGCGCGCCCACTGCCGGCGCCTGGAGGAAGAAGTTTCAGCCTGGGGCTGAAGAAGTTTCCATGCGCGGCCGTAGCACCGCCGCTAGCATGAGCTTCCAGACCCCTGAAGAAGAACGAGGAGCCGCTCCATGCCCGTGATCACCTGCATCGAAGACCTGCGCGTCCTGGCCCAGAAGCGCGTGCCGAAGATGTTCTTCGACTATGCCGATTCCGGCGCCTGGACCGAAGGCACCTACCGCGCCAACGAGGAAGACTTCCACAAGATCAAGCTGCGCCAGCGCGTGCTTGTCGACATGACCAACCGCTCGCTCGCCAGCGAGATGATCGGCGAGAAAGTGTCCATGCCCGTCGCGCTGTCGCCGACGGGCCTGACCGGCATGCAGCATGCAGACGGCGAAATGCTCGCCGCCCAGGCGGCCGAAGAAGCCGGCGTACCCTTCACGCTATCCACCATGAGCATCTGCTCCATCGAAGATGTGCGCTCGGTCACGACGAAACCCTTCTGGTTCCAGCTCTATGTGATGCAGGACCGGGACTTCGTTCTCAACCTCATCGACCGCGCCAAGACCGCCGGCTGCTCGGCGCTGGTGCTGACGCTCGACCTGCAAATCCTCGGCCAGCGTCACAAGGACGTCCGCAACGGCCTTTCCGCCCCGCCCAAGCTGACCCTGCCCAATCTCATCAATATGGCCAGCAAGCCGCGCTGGTGCCTGGGCATGCTGGGCACGAGCCGGCGCCAGTTCGGCAATATCGTGGGCCATGTGAAGGGCGTGGAGAACATGGGCTCACTCTCGGAGTGGACCGCCAGGCAGTTCGACCCCCAGCTCAACTGGGGCGATGTGGCATGGATCAAGAAGCGCTGGGGCGGCAAGCTCATCCTCAAGGGCATCCTCGATGAGGAAGACGCACGCATGTCGCTGGATAGCGGCGCGGACGCCATCATCGTCTCCAACCATGGCGGCCGCCAGCTCGATGGCGCGGCCTCCTCGATCAGCATGCTGCCGCGCATCGTCGATGCGGTCGGCGACCGGATGGAAGTCCATCTCGACGGCGGCATCCGTTCCGGCCAGGATGTGCTGAAGGCGCTCTGCTACGGCGCCAAGGGCACCTATATCGGCCGCCCCTTCCTCTACGGCCTCGGCGCCCTGGGGCGCGAGGGCGTGGCTAAGGCCCTGGAGATCATCCACAAGGAACTGGACCTGACCATGGCTTTTTGCGGCCACACCCAGCTGCAGCAGGTGGACAAAAGCATCCTGCTGCCCGGCACCTACCCGGGCTGAAGCCGCTCAGCGCGGCGCGCGCTCCAGCAGCTGCAGGGCATTGGCCAGGGGCCGCAGCGCCGGCTCGTTGAGGGGCCGCGCCATGGCCAGCTCGCCGCGCAGCAGCCAGGCCGTGCTGCCGCCACCATCCAGATTGAAGGCCTGCACCGCGCCCAGGGCCTGCAGGGCCTGGGCCAGCCGGCTCAGGCTCAGGCCCAGCACCGGCGGGCGGCGCCCCTCGGCCAGCACGATCAGCAGATGGCGACCATCGGCCTCCAGGCCCAGGGCGCTGCGCGGATGCGGCCGGGCGCAGAAGGCGGGGCAGGCCGCATCGTCCGTGGGGCTGCGCGCCCGGCCGGCGTCCACCAGCCAGGGCGTACCCGCCACCACCAGCTGCCACTCGGGCCGGTAGCCCGCATGCCCCTGCAGCAGGATCTCGCAGCGCTGGGCCGCATCGCAGGCCAGCAGGGGGCTGCTCTCGCGGTGCGCGGCCATCACCGAGGCCCAGGGCCGGCCCTCGCTGAGCGTGAGGCCGCGTGGCGAGAACTCGCGGTCAAAGAAGCTGGCATTGAGGCTGAGCAGGGCCTCGCGGGCGCCGCTGAAGGCCTCCAGCGTGCGGCCGCGCTCGGCCTCGGGCGTGAGCCGCAGGCGCAGGCCCGGCGCCGCCAGGTCCAGGCGCAGCACATGCAGCGGGGTCTGCGGCCAGGGCGACCAGCGCCGCAGCTGCAGGCCCGGGGCCAGGTCTTGCCAGGGTGGGGGCGCGGCCAGAAAGGATTCGGCACGGTCTTCCGGCGCCGAAGGCGGCACGCTGGCGCAGGCCGCCAGCAGCAGGGCCAGCCCCAGCGCAAGCAGGCCCGGCCCGCGCATCAGAGCGGGTCCGGCGCCTCGGCGGGCGCGGGCAGCACCGGCTTGGCCCGCTGCACCTGGATCTCGAAGCGGTAGCGGTCGGCGCGGTAGAGGCTCTTGGCGTACTCGACGATCTCGCCGCCCTGCGCGAGCGACAGCCGCTCGATCAGCAACGAGGGCGAGAAGGGCGGCACATCCAGCAGGCCGGCCTCGTCCTCGCTGAGCACGGTGGCCTGGATCTGCTGCTGGGCCGAGCGGATCTTGAGCCCGTACTGGCACTCCAGCACCTCGTAGAGCGAGCCTCGCACCAGGTCCTGCGGCTCCAGGCCCGGCAGCAGGGCCTGGCTCAGGTAGACGGTCTCCAGGGCCATGGGCGCCTCATTGGCCAGGCGCAGGCGGCGCAGCTCCAGCAGGGGCGAGCCGGGCACGATCTTGAGGCGCTGGGCCAGCTTGGCGCCGGCGGCGATGCGGCGGCCGGAAATGAGGCGGCTGGAGGGCTGCAGGCCACGCTCCAGCATCTCCTCGGAGAAGGACAGCAGCTGCGGCTGCTTGAGCACGGGCTGGCCCGAGATGAAGGTGCCGGCGCCCTGCTTGCGCTCCAGCAGACCCTCGTCCTCCAGCTCGCGCAGGCTGCGGCGCAGGGTTTCGCGGGCCACGGCAAAGCGCTCGCTGAGCTCGCGCTCCGGCGGCAGGCGGCCGCCCTCTCCCTGGGCTTCTATCAGTTCCAGCAGCTGCTGCTTGAGCTGCTGGCGTTTTCGGCTTCGCTCCATCGTGGGGCCGGATGATAGCGGCAGCCGGCCTGTTTTCAGACCTTTTTTAGACCAATTGGCCGCGACAAGCGCGCCCGCGCCGTCGCGGCCCTCGGGCTCAGCGACTCAGGCCTGGGCCTTCTTGGCCACCAGGGTCAGGATGTCGTAGCTGGCCACCAGCTCGCCGCGCTGGTTCATCACCTGCACATCCCAGGCCACCACGCCCTGGGGCGGCTGGTCGGGGCGGTTGCCGCGGTCGATGCGGCGCTTGCAGGTCAGGCGCGCCTGGATGGTGTCGCCGATGGCCACCGGGTTGACGAAGCGCAGCGTATCCAGGCCGTAGTTGGCCAGCACCGGCCCCGGCGCGGGCGAGACGAAGAGACCGGCCGCCGCCGAGAGCACGAAGTAGCCATGCGCGATGCGCTGGCCGAACTGCGTGTCCTTGGCCGCGATCTCGTCGAAGTGCATGTAGAAGTAGTCACCCGAGATGCCGCCGAAGTTGACGATATCGGCCTCGGAGACGGTGCGGCGGTGCGTCAGCAGGGAGTCGCCGATCTGGATCTCTTCGAAATGCTTGCGGAAGGGGTGGATGGCGTCTTCCTGCACCTTGCCGCCGCGCTGGTACTCGCCGGTGATGGCGCTGAGCATGGTGGGCGAGCCCTGCACCGCGCAGCGCTGCAGATAGTGCTTGACGGCGCGAATGCCGCCCAGCTCCTCGCCGCCGCCGGCGCGGCCCGGACCGCCGTGCTTGAGCGCGGGCATGGGCGAGCCGTGGCCGGTGCTCTCCTTGGCCGCGTCGCGGTCCAGCACCAGGATGCGGCCGTGGAAGGCGCCGGCATGCATCACGGCCTCGGCCGCGAGCGACGGGGTCTTGGTGACCACCGAGCCCACCAGGCTGCCGCGACCCTTGGCCGCCAGGGCCAGGGCTTGGTCGAAGTCCTGGTAAGGCATCAGGGTGGAGACGGGGCCGAAGGCTTCCAGCTCGTGCACGGCCTCGTTGGCCAGGGCGTCGCGGCACAGCAGCAGGGTGGGCGCGAAGAAGGCGCCCTGCTCCACGCCCTCGCCCACCGGGGCGAAGCCGTCGCGCGCGCCGAACACGATCTCGTTGCCGGCGCTCAAAGCGGCCAGGCGCTCGGCCACATCGGCCTGCTGCTCCTTGGAGGCCAGGGCGCCCATGCGCACGCCCTCGACCGCCGGATCGCCCACCCTGATTTTGGCCAGGCGCTCGCGCAGCATGCTCGCCACCGCATCGATGTGGCGCGCCGGCACGATGGCGCGGCGGATGGCCGTGCACTTCTGGCCGGCCTTGGCGCTCATCTCGCGCGCCACTTCCTTGACGAAGAGCTCGAACTCCGGATCGCCCGGCTCCACATCGGGCGCCAGGATGGCGCAGTTCAGGCTGTCGGCCTCGGCATTGAAGGGGATGCTGCGGGCGATCAGGTTCTTGTTGACACGCAGCATGGCCGCGGTGTCGGCCGAGCCGGTGAAGGTCACGACATCGGTTTCGAGCAGGCGGTCCAGCAGATCGCCCGAGCCGCCGATCACCAGCTGCAGCGCGCCCGCGGGCAGCAGGCCGGACTGCTGGATCAGGCGCACGCAGGCCTCGGCCACATAGCTGGTGGCGGTGGCCGGCTTGACGATGGCTGGAACGCCAGCCAGCAGCGTCGGCGCCAGCTTTTCCAGCATGCCCCAGCAGGGGAAGTTGAAAGCGTTGATGTGAACCGCCACGCCCTGAAGCGGGCTCAGAATATGCTGCGCGGAAAAAGTGCCGTCCTTCGACAGCAGCTCCACGTCGCCATCCAGCAGCACGCGGGTGTTGGGCAACTCGCGCCGGCCCTTGGAGGCATAGGAAAGCAGCGTACCGATGCCGCCCTCGATATCGACCCAGCTGTCGGCACGGGTGGCGCCGGTGGCGGTCGACAGGGCGTAAAACTCTTCCTTGCGCTCCATCAGGTAGGCCGCCAGGGCCTTGAGCTGGGCGGCGCGTTGCTGGAACGTGAGCTTGAGCAGGGCCGGCAGGGCCTGGCCGCGGGCATAGGCCAGGCTCTCGCCGAAGTCGATGCCCTCCGCATGCGTCTGGGCCACGGTGCGGCCGTTGATGGCGCTGTGCAGGGCACGCGAGGCAGTGGCACCGATCCAGCGGTCGGCGATCAGGCTCTGGAGGATGGGGGTGGACATGGCAGCAATCTCGGTACTTCGGTCTTGAACAGGCGGATCTGGCGGGCAAGGGGCGTCGCGAGCGGGCCGAGACTGGACCCGAGGCGCGCAGCCGTACTTTCGTACGGCGAGCACCGCGGGCCCGGTATCGGCTCGCGCAGTAGCCCAGTGCCCGTCAGATCAGGGGACGTATTTCCAGGTGCCGCCCTCGATCTTGACCATCACGCGGGCGCGCTGGTCCAGACCCAGGTGGTCGGAGACCGACATATTGAACACGCCGTGCGCGCCGGGCAGTTCCTTGACCGACTCCAGCGCATCGCGCAGGGCGGCGCGGAAGGCCGGGGTGCCGGGCTGGGCGCCGCTCTTCACGGCCGCGGGGATGGCGGCCTGCAGCAGCAGGCCGGCGTCCCAGGCGTGGCCGCCGAAGGTGCTGACCGAGCCCTTGCCGAAAGCAGCCTCGTACTTGGCGATGTAGTCGCTGGCGCTCTTCTTCACGGGGTGGTTTGCCGGCAGCTGGGCCGCCACCAGCACCGGGCCGGCGGGCAGGAAGGTGCCTTCCACGTCCTTGCCGCCCACGCGCAGGAAGTCGTTATTGGCCACGCCGTGGGTCTGGTAGTACTTGCCGGTGTAGCCGCGCTCCTTGAGCGACTTCTGCGGCAGAGCGGCGGGCGTGCCGGAGCCGCCGATCAGCACCGCATCGGGCTTGGCCGCCAGCAGCTTGAGCACCTGGCCGGTGACCGAGGTGTCGGTGCGGTTGTAGCGCTCGTTGGCCACGATCTTCAGGCCCTTGATGGCGGCGATCTTGGCGAACTCCTGGTACCAGCCCTCGCCATAGGCGTCGGCGAAACCGATATAGGCGGCCGTCTTGGCGCCGTTGTCCACCATGTGCTGGACGATGGCCAGGGCCATCATGATGTCGTTCTGCGGGGTCTTGAACACCCACTTCTTCTTGGCATCCATGGGCTCGACGATGCGGGCCGAGGCGGCCATGGAGATCATGGGCGTGCTGGCCTCGGCCACGGCGTCGATCATGGCCAGGGAGTTGGGCGTGACGGTGGAGCCGATCACCACGTCCACCTTGTGCTCGGTGATGAGCTTGCGGGTGTTGGAGACCGCGGCCGTGGTGTCGGAGGCATCGTCCAGCACGATGTAGTTGACCTTCTGACCGGCGATGGTCGTGGGCATCAGGGTGAAGGTGTTCTTCTCCGGGATGCCCAGGGAGGCCGCCGGGCCGGTGGCCGAGACGGTCACGCCCACATTGATGTCGGCCTGCGCGGCCAGGCCCAGGCCGGCCACCGCCGCCGCCAGCAGCGACTTGATCAGGGTCTTGCTCTTCATCGTCTATGTCTCCTAAGGGGGTTGGTAGGGAGAGCGTTCAGCGCTTCTTGCTTTTCTTGAGAGGGATGGCGCCTCAGCCCGGCAGGGCCTCCGGCGCGCGGACCGCGGCAATGCCGCCAAAGAACAGATCGGCCACCATCGGAGCGACCGATTCGTAGCTCAGCTCGCCATCGGGGCGCAGCCAGGTGAAAGTCCAGTTGATCATGCCAAACAGCAGCATGGTCAGGGGCTTGTGCAGGCGCTGGCCCTGCAGCTCGGGGCGCACAGCGGCCACCGCGTCGGCAAAGGCCGACACCACGCGCCGCTCCACTTCGAGCAGGCGGGCGCGGTCCTCGGTGTCGAGGAACTTCACATCCTCGGTCAGCACGCGGTGCTGGTTCTGGGCCTGACCGTACTCGCGCACAAAGCGGCCGATCAGGGCGCGCAGATGCGCCTCGGGTTCCAGCTGCTGGGCCTGCACCTCCTGCACCAGGGCCTCGAGGGCCTGCACATGGCCCTCGCAGATCTGCATCAGCAGCTCGTGCTTGTCGCGCACATAGTGGTAGAGCGTGGGCTTGGAAACCTGGCAGGCCTCGGCCACCTCGTTCATCGAGGTGCCGGGGTAGCCCTGGCGTGCAAACAGCCGCGCTGCGGCAGCGAGGATCTCCTCGCGGGTGGATTCAAAACCGGGGGCACGTCCTCGGGCCATGGATGCTCAGCAGGGTTCAGCGTTCGTCGAAGGAAATGACCACCCGCTCGGTGAGCGGATGGGCCTGGCAGCTGAGGATAAAGCCTGCGGCCAGCTCCGCCTTGTCCAGCGCGAAATTCTTGTCCATGCGCACCTGCCCCTCCATCAGCTTGCAGCGGCAGGTGGAGCACACGCCGCTCTTGCAGGAGAAGGGCACGTCCATGCCGGCGCGCGCGGCGGCATCCAGCAGGCTGGGGTCATGCTTGCCGAACTCGATCTCGCGGCTCACGCCGTCGCGGATCACCAGCACGGTGGCCTGGGCCGCGTCGCCCTCGCGCACCTCGTGCGGCGCGGGCTGGCCGGTCTGCATCTCCACGGTGCCGAAGCGCTCCACATGGATGCGTTCCTCGGCCACGCCGGACGCCTTGAGCACGGCCTCGGCCGCCTCGTTCATCTCGAAGGGGCCGCAGACATAGGCCTCGTCAATGCCCTCGGCCGGCACCAGGGAGGCAAAGAAGGCCGCCAGCTTGCCGGCGTCCAGGCGCCCGGCCTGCAGCGGCGCATCCACGGCCTCACGCGAGAACACATGGTGCAGGGCCACACGGGTGAGGTAGCGGTTTTTCAGGTCCTCCAGCTCCTCCTTGAACATGGTGCTGGCGGGGCGGCGGTTGCCGTAGATCAGGGTGAAGCGGCTGCCGGGATCGCGCGCCAGCACGGTCTTCATGATGGAAAGGATGGGCGTGATGCCCGAGCCGGCGGCAATGCCCACATGGTGGCGCCCTGCCCCGCCCTGCGCCGCACCTTCGCGCGCCTGGCCGAAGCGGCCCTGGGGCGGGAAGACCTGGATCTCGTCGCCGGCCTTGAGCTGCTCGTTGATCCAGGTGGAGAACTTGCCGCCCTGCACCTTGCGCACACCCACGCGCAGCTCGCCATCGTCCGCACCGGCGCAGATGGAGTAGGAGCGGCGCAGGTCCTGGCCACCGATCTCCTGGCGCAGGGTCAGGTATTGCCCCTGAGCAAAGCGGAAGGTCTCGGCCAGGGCGGGCGGTACCTCGAAGCTGACGATCACGGCCTCATCGGTGTCGGGCCGGACCTCGCGCACGCGCAGCGGATGGAAATGCAGACTCATGGTCAGATGGGCTTGAAGTGTTCGAAGGGTTCGCGGCAGCTCAGGCAGCGATACAGGGCCTTGCAGGCGGTGGAGCCGAAGGCGGAGAGCTTCTCGGTCTGCTCGCTGCCGCAGCGCGGGCAGGCGAGCTTGGTGAGCGCGGCGCGGTGCACCAGGCGTATGGGCTGCACGCCGCCCGTGGCCAGGGCATTGGCGGGGCCGGGCGGCGCGATGCCGTAGTCCTTGAGCTTGCGCCGGCCTTCCTCGCTGATCCAGTCGGTGGTCCAGGCCGGGGCGCGCTGCAGGGTGATGCGCACCTCGCCGAAAGCGGCCAGGGCGGCGCGCACATCGTCCTGGATCAGCTCGGTGGCGGGGCAGCCCGAGTAGGTGGGCGTGAGCACCACCTCCAGACCCTCGGCCCCGTCCTCCAGCAGGCGCAGATCGCGCACGATGCCCAGCTCGCAGAGGCTGATCACCGGGACCTCGGGGTCCGGGATCTGGCGCAGCACCTCCCAGGCGGCTTCCAGCCGTCCGCAGGCGGGGCCGCGCTCGGCCGGGCTCATCACCACACGCCTCCGGGGTAGGCGCGCTGCAGATACTGCATGGTGGCCAGCATATGGCCCATATGCTCGCTGTGGATGCCGCGGCGGCCCTGGCTCTGGTAGGCGCTGTCCTTGGGGAGCTCCAGGCCGGCCTCGGTCAGCACCTCGAAGAACTGGGCGCGCCAGTCCTCCTTGAGCGAGGCCCAGTCCGGGCCCAGGCCCTGGGCGGCGGCGGCGGCATCGACCGCATCGCTGTCGAAGAGCTCGTTGCAGTAGGGCCAGAGCGTGCCGAGCGCGGCGCGCATGCGGGCGCTGGATTCCTCGGTGCCGTCGCCCAGGCGCAGCACCCAGTCGGCGGCGTGCTGCTGGTGGTAGGCGGCTTCCTTGACGGCCTTGCCGGCAATGGCGGCCAGCTCGGCGTCGCTGGAGCCCTCGAGCCGGCGCCACAGCAGCAGCAGCCAGGTGGAGACTGCGAAGTTGCGCAGCACGGTGAAGGCGAAGTCGCCACGCGGCAACTCCATCAGCACCGGGTTCAGGTACTGGCGCTCGTCGCGCAGAAAGGCGAGCTGGTCCTCGTCATGCCCCTGGCCGTCCAACCGGGCGGCGTGGGTCAGCAGGGCGCGGGCCTGGCCCAGCAGGTCCAGGGCCATGTTCGACAGGGCCAGATCCTCCTCGAGGATGGGCGCATGCCCGCTCCACTCGCAGATGCGCTGGGCCAGCACCAGGCAGCTGTCGCCCAGGCGCAGCAGGTAGTGGACTTGGGGGCTTTCGCCCACTTGGATGGAAGCCGTCATCGTGCCGCTCCGCGCTTTACATGTGGTTGACCGACTCGGGCAGCTCGTAGAAGGTGGGGTGGCGGTACACCTTGTCTTCCATGGGGTCGAAGTACATGCCCTTCTCGCCCGGGTCCGAGGCCACGATCTGGCTGGACAGCACCACCCAGATGCTGGTGCCTTCCTGGCGGCGGGTGTAGACGTCGCGTGCCATCTGCAGGGCCATCTTGGCGTCGGCGGCGTGCAGGCTGCCGCAATGCTTGTGGTCCAGGCCCGCCTTGCTGCGGACAAAGACTTCCCACAGCGGCCATTCGTTTTGGGTGTTCGCGCTCATGCTGCTTGTTCCTTGGTAGCTTGTTTGCGGGCATGCGCCAGGGCGGCCTCGCGCACCCAGGCTCCGTCTTCCCAGGCCTTGACGCGAGCGCCCAGGCGTTCGCGATTCAGCGGCCCCTCGCCATTGACCACGCGCCAGAACTCGGACCAATCGATCTTGCCGAAGTCATGGGCCTCGCGCTCGGCGTTCCACTTCAGATCGGGGTCGGGCAGCGTGATGCCCAGGATCTCGGCCTGGGGCACGGTGGCGTCCACGAACTTCTGGCGCAGCTGGTCATTGGTGACGCGCTTGATGCCCCAGCGTATGGACTGCTCGGAGTTGGGCGAATCCTTGTCCTCGGGGCCGAACATCATCAGCGAGGGCCACCACCAGCGGTTCAGCGCATCCTGCACCATGGCCTTCTGCGCCGGCGTGCCCTTCACCATGCGCATCAGGGCATCATAACCCTGGCGCTGGTGGAAACTCTCTTCCTTGCAGATGCGCACCATGGCCCGCGCATAGGGGCCGTAGGAACAGCGCTGCAGCGGCACCTGGTTCATGATGGCCGCGCCATCGACCAGCCAGCCGATCGCGCCGATATCGGCCCAGGTCAGCGTCGGATAGTTGAAGATCGAGGAATATTTCGCCTTGCCGGAATGCAGCTGCTCGTACATCTGGTCGCGGCTGATGCCGAGCGTTTCGGCGGCGCAGTAGAGATAGAGGCCGTGGCCCGCCTCGTCCTGCACCTTGGCAAGCAGGATCGCCTTGCGCTCCAGCGTTGGCGCGCGGGTGATCCAGTTGCCCTCCGGCAGCTGGCCGACGATTTCGGAATGGGCATGCTGGCTGATCTGGCGCACCAGCGTCTTGCGGTAACCTTCCGGCATCCATTCCTTCGGCTCGATGAAATCGCCCGCGGCGATGCGGGCCTCGAAGGCCGCCTCGCGCTGCGCCTCCTCGGCGCTCTTGATCTTGCTGCTGGGAGCGTCCTGGGGGCCGACGCTCATCGCCTGGGTGTACATGGATGAACTCCTTGCTGGCTCGCTGCTGCGGGGAAAGGCTCAGGCGCCCTTGGGGCGCTTGTCGACCACACGCCGGGCCTTGCCGACCAGGGTGCGCTCGATGGAATCGGGCTGACCGATGATGACCTTGGTGGACACGCCGATCAGGGTCTTGATGCGGTGCTGCAGGGACTTGGCGATGGCCGCCGTGTCCGCGCTGCCCACGGCCGCGGCCTGCAGCTCGCAGTGCACCGCCACCTCGTCCAGATGACCGTCGCGGCTGACCACGATCTGGTACTGGCCGCTGAGCTGGGCCTCTTGCAGCACCAGCTCTTCGATCTGCGTCGGGAAGACGTTGACGCCGCGCAGGATCATCATGTCGTCGGAGCGGCCCGTGACCTTTTCCATGCGGCGCATGGAGCGGGCGGTGCCGGGCAGGAGCCTTGTCAGGTCGCGCGTGCGGTAGCGGATGATCGGCAGGCCTTCCTTGGTGAGCGTCGTGAAGACCAGCTCGCCGATCTCGCCGTCCGGCAGCACTTCGCCGGTCTCGGGATGGATGATCTCGGGGTAGAAATGGTCTTCCCAGATATGCAGGCCGTCCTTCGTCTCGACGCATTCGTTGGCGACGCCCGGGCCCATGACTTCCGAGAGGCCGTAGATGTCGACGGCATGCATGTCGAAGGCCTGTTCGATTTCCTCGCGCATGGCGTTCGTCCAGGGTTCGGCGCCGAAAATGCCGACGGCGAGCGAGCTTTCGCGCGGATCGATGCCGTGTCTGCGGAATTCGTCGAGGATGGAGAGCATGTAGGAGGGCGTCACCATGATGATGCGCGGCTTGAAATCCTGCATCAGCGTGACTTGGCGTTCCGTCATGCCGCCGGAGATCGGCACGACCGTGCAGCCGAGCTTTTCCGCGCCATAGTGCGCGCCGAGACCGCCGGTGAAGAGGCCGTAGCCGTAGGCGACATGCACGATGTCGCCGGCCCGGCCACCCGAGGCGCGGATGGAGCGCGCGACGACGGTCGCCCAGGTGTCGATATCGTTCCTGGTGTAGCCGACGACGGTCGGCTTGCCCGTGGTGCCGGAGGAGGCATGGATGCGCGCGAGCTTTTCACGCGGCACGGCGAACATGCCGAAGGGGTAGGTGTCGCGCAGGTCCTTCTTGGTGGTGAAGGGGAATTTTGCGAGGTCGGACAGCGTCTTCAGGTCCGAAGGGTGCACGCCCTTGGCGTCGAAAGCCGCCTTGTAGTGCGGCACGTTCTCGTAAGCGTGCTTGAGGCTCCACTTCAGGCGCTGCAGCTGCAGGGCCTGCAGCTCGTCCAGGCTGGCTTTCTCGATGGCTTCCAGATCGCCGGGGGCGGGGGTCTTCACGGGCATGGGTCTTGTCTCCTCGGTGTGTTCGTCAGCCGGCCGCCAGGCCCGGCACCACGGGCTTGCCCTTGATGCGGTAGGAGCGGCCGCGGAACACCGCGATCAGTTCGTCGCGCTGATTGCGCACGGTGATGTCGTAGACGCCGGTGCGGCCCGCCAGCGAGACTTCGCTGGCCACGGCCGTCAGCCGGTCGCCGGCCCGGCTGGGCGCGACGATGTCCACATTGAAACCCGATGCCACGGTCAGCTCGTTGTACGAGTTGCAGGCAAAGGCGAATGCCGAGTCGGCCAGGGTCGTGACCAGGCCGCCATGGCAGATATCGAAGCCGTTGAGCATGTCCTCGCGCACCGTCATGGCCACGCTGGCGCTGCCCGGCCCCACGGTCAGGATCTCCATGCCCAGGCCGGTGCTGGCGCGGTCATTGGCCAGCATGCCGTCGCGCACCGCTTCTGCGATTTCTTGGGGTGTCATGGCGGGGCTCAACGGTCGGTGAAGCTGGGCTTGCGCTTTTCCAGGAAGGCGCGGGTGCCCTCCTGGTAGTCACCGGCAAAGCCCAGGCGGCTTTGCAGCAGGGCCTCGTTGCGCAGCGCCGCCTCGAAGTCCAACAGCAGGGCGTCATCCAGGGCCTGGCGCGTGGCGGCCAGGGCCTTGACCGGCATGGCGGCCAGCTTCTGCGCCAGGGCCATGGCCTCGGCGGCCAGCTCGGCATCCGGCAGGGCGCGGTAGATCAGGCCGATGCGCTGGGCCTCGGCGGCGGGCAGCTTGTCGCCCAGCAGGGCCAGCTCCAGGGCCTTGGCCCGGCCCACCAGACGCGGCAGCAGCCAGGTGCCGCCGCAGTCCGGCACCAGGCCGATCTTGGAGAAGGCCTGGATGAAGCTGGCGCTCTCGGCCGCCAGCACCAGATCGCAGCCCAGGGCCAGGCTGGCGCCGGCGCCGGCCGCCACCCCGTTGACCGCGGCGATCACCGGGATGGGCATGGCGCGCAGGCTCAGGGCCAGGGGGATGTAGTAGTTGTTGAGCAGATGGCCGATGTCCTTGGGCGCCTCGCCGGCCGCCATGGGCGGCTTGATCAGCGGGTCGGACAGGTCCTGACCGGCACAGAAGCCCCGGCCCGCACCCGTGATCAGCACGCAGCGCACGCTGGCGTCGCGCGCGGCGGCCTCCAGGGCATCGCGCAGCTGCACCAGCAGGGCCGTGGTAAAGGCATTCAGGGCCTGAGGCCGGTTCAGGGTGAGCAGGCGCACGGCGCCTTCCTGCTCGATCTTCAGCAAGGCCTCGTCCGGGCCTGTGGATGCTGGGGTCATGGTTTGTCTCGCTCCATCGCCGCCGTCTTGTCTTGCCTGGGGTCAAGCATTCATTGACCGACCGGTCGGTAGATAGTAAGGTCCACCTTGATTTGGCGCAAGAGCCCAGACCCTGCAAAGTCCTAGCAAAAACCCCTAGCCCGCCACCCGGAGCCCGATATGCCCTGCTATGCCATCGATGGCCTGATCCCCGTCGTTCACCCCAGCGCTTACGTCCACCCCACGGCGGTGCTGATCGGCGACGTCGTGATCGGTCCGGGCTGCTATATCGGCCCCTGCGCCTCGCTGCGCGGGGATTTCGGCCGCATCGTGATCCAGGAGGGCGCCAATGTGCAGGACAGCTGCGTGGTGCACGGCTTTCCCAAGTCCGAGACCGTGGTGGAGCGAAACGGCCATATCGGCCATGGCGCGGTGCTGCACGGCTGCGTGGTGCGCCACGACGCCCTGGTGGGCATGAACGCCGTGGTGATGGACGAGGCCGAGGTGGGCGCCTTCAGCATCGTGGCCGCCTGCGCCTTTGTACGGGCGGGCCAGAAGCTGCCCGAGAAGTCCTTGATCGCCGGCCTGCCGGCCAAGGTCATGCGCGAGCTCAGCGAGGACGAGATGCGCTGGAAGCGCCAGGGCACCGAGACCTACCAGCAGCTCACCCGCCGCTGCCAGGCCAGCCTGGTGGAGGTGCAGCCCCTGGCCGCCGAGGAGGCCGAACGCCCGCGCCTGCCAGACAGCGACTACGGCACCCTGCAGGCGCTCAAGCGCAACGCGGGCTCGGGCGGAACGGGCGCCTTGGATGGCTCGGGCGGCTCGGGCGGCTCGGGCGGCTCCTCCGCCTGAGCCCGCAAGCCCGCCCGGCTCAGCCCGCCGCCGCGCCCTCGCCCCGGCCGCGCTGCATGGGCTTGTAGGGCCGCGGCGCCGTGGGTTCGGCCGCCACCATGCCCTGGCTGCGTGCGGTCGCGGCCTGGCTGAGCGGCGCGATCAGACGGGCCTCGGGCAGGTTGTGCCAGTAGCGCTGGGGCATTTCCTTGCGCATCTGGGCCAGCTTGAGCCGGGCCGGGTTGAAGATGTGCTGGTAATAGGTGAGCCAGAGCGCGGCGCCGGCATCGGGCGCGGGTGCCTCCTCGCGGCGGGCGCCGGGGCGGAACTGCAGGGCCCGGCCGTCCCACTCCACGCAGCGCTCGGGCGTGAGGATGGCCCAGCGCATCTGGGCGAAGCGGCGCCGGAAGAAGTCGGCATTCGCCTCCACGATATGGTGCTGGGGTTCGAACCAGGCGATGTGCCGCGGCTCTTCGCCCGGCTGCCCGCCCGGAACCTCGCCCGGCAGCCCGCCCGTCTGGCCGCCCTCCTCTCCCTCCCACACCGGGGTGAAGCGCACAAAGGCCCGCATCTTGTGGATGTCGCGGTCCACCGCGCGCGCCATGCCCTCGGCCAGGCGCCAGTCGGGGTCCAGCGGATCGCCGCGCAGGCGCGGCTCATGGGTCAGGCGCCAGAGCAGGCGGTACATCAGGGCAAAGCGGCGCGGCTCGCGGTGCAGCAGCACGCGCTCGCACAGGGCCACAAAGGCCGGCGGCACCCGCACCAGGGAGGCCGGCGGCTGGGGGGCTTCGGCCGCGGCCGACGCATCGAGCTCTGAGTCAGTGCCCCAGAGCGTGCCTTCATCCTCGCAGGACCAGATCAGGGCTTCGGGCGGCACGCCCTGCACCAGCAGGCGACGCGCCGCATGTTTGAAGCCGGCGATGTCGGTGGGGCCGTCGAGATGAATGGTCTGGGGCATGGGAACTCCTGTGGCGCTCAGGCTCGATTCAGGTTCGAAATCAGGCGAACAGCTCGCCCTGGCGCGGCGGCAGCAGGGCCGCAGGCGCGCCCGGGCCGCGGCTGGTCGGACGGTGGCCGTCCAGCAGCACAAAGGGCAGCAGCTTGCTCAGGTTCAGCCGCGCGCGGCGCAGATCCTCCAGGCGCAGGCGGCGCACCTGCCGCGCCTGCAGCAGACGCTCCACCATGCCCGGCCCCAGGCCCGGCACGCGCAGCATCAGCTCGCGCGGCGCACTGTTCAGGTCTACCGGGAAGCGCGCCGGATGCGCCAGGGCCCAGGCCAGCTTGGGGTCCACGTCCAGGCGCAGCAGACCCTGACCGTCCAGGGCCAGTTCCTCGTGCGCATAGCCATAAAAGCGCATCAGCCAGTCGGCCTGGTAGAGCCGGTGCTCGCGCAGCAGGGGCGGCGGCTTGAGCGGCAGGGCTTGCGCCGCGTCGGGAATGGGACTGAAGGCCGAGTAATAGACCCGGCGCATGCGGTAGCCGCGGTAGAGCGCGGCGCTGGTGGCCAGGATGCTGCGGTCATCGCTGCCATCCGCGCCCACGATCATCTGCGTGCTCTGGCCCGCGGGCGCGAAGCGCGGCGGGCGCGCCGGCCGCGGCCGGGCGCCGGGCAGCACGCGGATGGGCTGCACTGCCGGCTCGCGCGCGGCCTCGATGCCGCTGCGCAAGCGCCCCATGGAGCGGCGGATGGCCTGGCCGTCTTTCTCGGGCGCCAGCGCACGCAGGCCCTGTTCGCTGGGCAGCTCGATATTGATGCTCAGCCGGTCGGCATAGCGGCCGGCACGCTCCAGCAGCTCGGCACTGGCATCGGGAATGGTCTTGAGATGGATGTAGCCGCGAAAGCCATGGACCTCGCGCAGCTGGCGCGCCACCTCCACCACCTGCTCCATGGTGTAGTCCGGGCTCTTGACGATGCCGCTGGACAGAAACAGCCCCTCGATGCAGTTGCGGCGGTAGAAGTCCAGGGTCAGCTGCACCACCTCCTCCACCCGGAAACGCGCGCGCGGCACATTGCTGCTGGCGCGGTTGACGCAGTAGAGGCAGTCGTACTGGCAATGGTTGGTCAGCAGGACCTTGAGCAGGGAGATGCAGCGGCCATCCGGCGCATAGCTGTGGCAGATGCCCATGCCTTCGGTGGAGCCCAGGCCGCGGCCATCGGCCGAGTCGCGCTTGTCCGTGCCGCTGGAGGCACAGGAGGCGTCGTACTTGGCGGCGTCGGCCAGGATGGCCAGTTTGCGTTTCAGGTCCACGGTGAGCTGGGCGGGTCAGGATTGAAGACTGTATAAATATACAGTTGCCCAAATCCTGCCGCCAAGCCCGGGCCGCACCCGGGGCTTTTCGCGCGCTGACTCAGGCGGCCCAGCGCTCCACCGCCGCAGCCACCACGCCGGGCAGGCTGCGCCCGGACTGGCGCTGGGCGCGCAGCCAGTCGGCATCGCTTTCGCGGCGCGTCACGCTCTCGGCCAGCAGCGACAGAGCCGGCTGAGCGCCCAGGCGCTCGGCCTGGGGGCGCAGACGCTCGAACAGGGCCGGCAGGGCCTCGCCCAGCACATAGGGCTGGTGGCTTTGCGGATCCACCAGCTGGGCGTCCAGGCCGAAGCGGCAGGCCTGGAAGCGGTTGTAGGTGTAGACCAGCTGATCGTCCGCATGGGGCTTGAAGGGCCGCTCCTCCAGCAGCCAGGCGGCCAGGCACTGGGCCAGACCGGCCAGGGCGGCGGCGCGATCCACCGTGAGCGGGGTGTCCAGCACCCGGATCTCGATGGTGCCGTACTCGGGCTTGGGCCGGATGTCCCAGTAGAAGTCCTTCATGCTGGCCACGATGCCGGTGCGTTCCATCTTGCTGAAGTAGCGCCCGAAGTCCTCCCAGCCCAGCTCGAAGGGCGCCTGGCCCGAGAGCGGGAAGGCGAAGACCGTGTTCAGGCGCGCGGACTGAAAGGCCGTGTCCTCCCCCTGCACATAGGGCGAGGAGGCGGCCAGGGCGATGAAGTGCGGCACATAACGGCTCATGGCCTGAAGCAGCCACAGGGCGCTGTCGCCATCGGGGCAGCCGATGTGGATGTGCTGGCCGAACACGGTGAACTGCTTGGCCAGATAGCCATAAAGCCCCGTGATCTGCTTGAAGCGCGGCTTCTCGTAGATCTGGCGCTCGGCCCAGTGCTGGAAGGGGTGGGTGCCGCCGCCGCAGATATCCAGCTTGAGCGGCAGGGCCGCCGCCAGCAGGGCGTCGCGGGTGTAGCGCAGCTGCTCCTGCACCTGGGCATGGTTGTCGCAGACCCCGGTGCAGATCTCGATCATGGATTGCGTGATCTCCGGCGTGACCTGGCCCGGCAGGGCCGCGCCTTCCAGGCGGGCCAGCAGCTCGTCGGCCGCGGGCTCCAGGTCGCGGTCGAAGCGGTCGATCAGCTGCAGCTCCAGCTCCACGCCCAGGCTCAGGGGCGCCGACTTGGCAAAGGCTTGCAAGGGCATGATGCTCACTCCCGTTTGTTGTTGTGGTGCAGGCCCGACTGTAGGGCCGGGTCCGGCCGGGCGAGACCCCGGCGGCCGCGAATGCGCCCTGGTCCTACAAGGGCTCAGGCCCTGCGCCGACGTCGCGCCGCGGGAGCGGGCAAAATGAGCCCATGTCCGAGCGTGTGATTCCCCTGCTGGACGGGCGCCGCGCGCCCGTGCCCGCCCTGCCCGATCAGCTCCTGCCCGCCGATGCCCTGGTGGCCGATGCCCTGGGCCGTCCCCTGCATGATCTGCGCATCTCGGTCACCGACCGCTGCAACTTCCGCTGCAGCTACTGCATGCCCAAGGAGGTCTTCGACCACTACCACCAGTTCCTGCCGCATGCGGAGCTGCTGAGTTTTGAGGAGATCACCCGCCTGGCCCGGGTCTTTGTGGGCCTGGGCGTGCGCAAGCTGCGCCTGACCGGCGGCGAGCCGCTGGTGCGCCGCGGCCTGGAGCAGCTTATAGCGATGCTGGCCGCCCTGCGCACGCCCGAGGGCCAGCCCCTGGACCTGACCCTCACCACCAATGGCTCCCTGCTGGCACGCAAGGCCGCGGCGCTCAAGGCGGCCGGCCTGCAGCGCGTGACCGTGAGCCTGGACGGGCTGGACGACGCCGTGTTCCAGCGCATGAACGATGTGGGCTTCCCCGTGGGCGAGGTGCTGCGCGGCATCGAGGCCGCCCTGGCCGCGGGCCTGGGGCCGCTCAAGGTGAATATGGTGGTCAAGCGCGGGGTCAATGAAGACCAGATCCTGCCCATGGCCCGGCATTTCCGCGAGCACTACGGCGGCGCCGTGGTGCTGCGCTTCATCGAGTACATGGATGTGGGCGCCACCAATGGCTGGCGCATGGACGAGGTTCTGCCCTCGCGCGAGCTGCTGGCGCGGCTGCAGGCCGAGTTCCCGCTGCGCCCGCTGCAGGCCGCGGCCCCGGGCGAGACGGCCGAGCGCTGGGCCTATGCCGACGGCCGCGGCGAGATCGGCCTGATCTCCAGCGTCACCCAGGCCTTCTGCGGCGACTGCAACCGGGCCCGGCTCTCCACCGAGGGCCAGCTCTACACCTGTCTGTTCGCGCACAGCGGCCATGATCTGCGCGCCCTGCTGCGCGGTGGTGCCCGTGATGAGCAGATCCGCGCCGCCCTGGGCGCGCTCTGGGGCCGCCGCGCCGACCGCTACTCCCAGCTGCGCGGCCGGGGCCAGCCGGTGCCTGAGGAAGGGCCGCGCCGGGTCGAGATGCATTACATCGGCGGCTGAAACCTCCACACCCGCTCACCCACCATGGCGCCCGCCCTGCCCCCACCGCCCTTCACCCTGCGGCGCGCCCTCACCGACTGGTTCACCGCGCGCCTGCGCCGCCAGCTGGCCTGGGCCCTGGCCGCGGCCCTGGGCCTGCCCTGGCTGATCGGCAGCTGGGCCAAGCAGCACCTGCAGCCCGGTCTGCACAACGATGCCGCGCGCGCCGCCCAGCTGGTGGACTACATGGTGCTGGGCGGCATCTTCTTCGGCCTGTCCATGGTCCTGGTCTGGCTGGTGGGCTGCTGGGTGGTGGCGGTGATGAAGGGCCCGGCCCTGGAAGGCGACGGCTTTCCCGGCGCCGCCGAGCAGGACGCCGACCGACCGCGATGAGCCAGCAGACCCCACCCATCCTCACCCCGCCCCAGCTGCCGCCGGGCTGCACCCTGCGCATGCTGCGTGAGGGCGATCTGGCCGCCTACAAGACCTTGCGCGACGCCATGCTGGCAGCCCATGACGAGGCCTTCACCTCGGACGCCCCGACCGAGCGGGCCCGCAGCGCCGAGAGCTACCGCAGCCGCCTGAGCCAGGCCGGCGGCGTCGGCTGCATGTTCACCATCGCCGCCTGGCAGGGCGAGCGCCTGGTGGGCGCCGTGAGCTGCGAGCGCGAGGGCCGGGCCAAGGTCCGCCACATCGCCCATGTGGTGGGCATGATGGTGGCCGACGAGCTGCAGGGCCGCGGCCTGGGCCGGGCCCTGCTCTACAGCGCCCTGCGCCTGCTGGGCGCCGAGGCCGAGGTGCGCTTGGTCACGCTCAGCGTGAGCAGCGGCAACGCAGGCGCCATCCGGCTCTATGAGTCCCTGGGCTTCAGGCGCTACGGCCAGCTGCCGGGCGCGCTCAAGCTGGCCGATGGCCGCCTGATCGGCAAGGACCTGATGGCGCTGGAGCTGCCGGCGCAGGCCTGAGCCCGCGCCCGCCCGCTGGCCTCACCAGACCGTCTGCAGCACCGTGCCGTTGGCGGCGCGCCAGTCGTAGTCCATCTGCCGCGCGGTGCGCCGCGCCAGGTCCACCGAGGCGAACTCGGCCACCAGATGCAGGCTCAGGTCGATGCCGGCCGAGATGCCGGCCGAGCTGAAAAGCCGGCAGCGCCCACCGTTGTGCACCCAGGGCCGCGCCTCCACCCAGCGCTGATGCACCACCACCTGCAGCAGGGAGCCCGAGGCCAGGGAGGTAGCCCGCAGGTCCTCCAGGTCTTCCCAGTGCGTGGTGACCTCGCGCTCATTGAGCAGGCCGGCTTTCTCCAGCAAGAAGGCGCCGGTGCAGATGGAGGCCAGGGCCTTGAGCTGCAGGCTCTGGCGCATCAGCCAGTCGTCCAAGCCGGGGCGCGCCAGCTCGCCCGTGACCACGCCGCCGGGCACGATCAGCAGGTCCAGGGGCGGCGCCTCGCTGAAGACATGCTGGGGCGTCACCATCAGCCCGCCGCGGGCGCGCACCGGCGCCGCGCTGGGCCCCAGGGTCAGCACCTCGAAGGGCGGCAGAGTCGCCTCGTCGGCCCGGGTGAGCAGGCGGCTGGCGGTGTTGAAGACCTCGAAGGGGCCGGCGAAATCCAGCACCTCCACCTCGTCGAACAGATAGATCCCGACCTTCATCGTCATATGTCCCCAACGTGTGGCCCGAGCATAGCCGCAAGGCGCGCCGGCCAGCGCGTCCGTCATGGCCCTGACATCGGCGACACGAAGAATCCGCCCACCTCAGCCCGCGCCCGGCTGCAGCGGCCTCGCGACAGGCCGCGGCGCCTGCGGCTTCTCACACCGACCCGAACAATGATGACCCGCGCGAAACCCGCTTCTCTCCGCCCCGGCCTCCTGGCTGCCGCCCTGCCCCTCACCCTGACCCTGGTGCTGGCCGCCTGCGGCGGTGGCGATGACAACAGCAGCAGCCCCAGCAACGAGATCAGCGTCTCCAGCCTGCGCCTGATCGGCCAGCAGGTGCTGCCGCGCCGCATGGAGTTTCAGGGCACGGTGGTCGGCGGCCTCTCGGGCATCGACTACGACGCCAAGACCGACAGCTATGTGCTGATCAGCGACGACCGCACCACGGCCGACTCGCCCAATGCACCGCGCCTGTACACCGCCAAGCTCAGCTTCGACGCCACGCAGTTCAGCGGCGTGCAGTTCCTCTCCACCATCAAACTCAAGCAGCCCGATGGCAGCGACTACCCCAAGGTGCCGGACCTCAAGGTGGCCGACCCGGAATCCGTGCGCATCGATCCGGTCACGGGCAACTATGTCTGGGTCAGCGAGGGCGACCGCACCCTGAGCAGCACGCCGGCACGGGTCATCAATCCCTTCATCCGCGAGGTCAATGCCCAGGGCCAGCACCAGCGCGAGTACAGCCTGCCGGCCATGTTCCAGATGAACGGCGCCGCCGAGACCGGCCCGCGCGGCAATCTGGTGTTCGAGGGCCTGACCTTCACGCCCGACGGCCGCAATGCCGTGCTGCTGATGGAAGGCCCGCTGTTCCAGGACGGCCCGGCCCCCAGCCTCACGGCCGGCGCCCAGAGCCGCATCACCGTCTTCGACCGCGCCAGCGGCCAGGCCACGGCCCAGTACGCCTACCCGGTGGAGAAGGTGCAGGCCACGCCGGTGCCGGAAAACAACTTCAGCGTCAGTGGTGCCACCGAGATCCTGGCCCTGAGCACCACCCGCTTCCTGGTGCTGGAGCGCAGCTTCTCGGTGGGCGTGGTGGGCAACCAGGTGCGGCTCTACGAGATCGACACCGCCAAGGCCAGCAATGTGCTGAGCGCCACAACCCTGGCCGGCGCCACGCCGGTGACGAAGCGCCTGGTGCTGGACTTCGAAACCCTCAAGACCCAGCTGGGCGGCATTGCCAATCTGGAAGGCATCAGCTTCGGCCCTAAGCTGGCCAATGGCAAGCGCTCCCTGGTGGTGGTGGCGGACGACAACTTCCCCGCCGCCGACTCGGCCACCGACCGCAACCAGATCCTGGTCTTCGAGATCCAGCCCTGAGCCCCTGAGCAGGACGCGCCGCGGCGCGGTCTCTACAATGCCAGCAGCCCCATCCCGGGGCTGTTGTCGTTTCTGAAGCCAGCTCCGAGCACGCATGCAGCTGCCCCTGATCGCCCCCGGCAAAAAGTTCACCCAGTCCCGCCCCACCGGCTCCGCCGACGCCCTGCTGCTGGCCCGCTATGCGCGCCAGCAGCGCGAGGCCGGCCGGCTGTGCGCCATCATCACGGCCGAGCCGGCCGACACCCAGCGCCTGGAGCAGGAGCTGCGTTTTTTCGCGCCCGAGCTGCGTGTGGCCGTCTTCCCCGACTGGGAGACCCTGCCCTATGACACTTTCAGCCCCCACCAGGACCTGATCTCCGAGCGCGTGGCCACCTTGTGGCGCCTGCTGCAAGGCCAGGGCAAGCCGGTGGACCAGCGCGAGGTGGATGTGGTGCTGATGCCCGCCAGCACCGCCCTGGTGCGCCTGGCGCCCACCAGTTTCCTGGCGGCCACCACCTTCCAGTTCAAGCAGAAGCAGCGCCTGGACGAGGCCTCGCTGAAAAGCCAGCTCACCCTGGGCGGCTACAGCCATGTGAGCCAGGTGGTCTCGCCCGGCGAGTACGCGGTGCGCGGCGGCCTGATCGACCTCTTCCCCATGGGCTCGCCCGTGCCCTACCGGGTGGACCTGTTCGGCGACGAGGTGGATTCCATCCGCACCTTCGACCCCGACAGCCAGCGCAGCCTCTACCCCGTGCCCGAGGTGCGCCTGCTGCCGGGCCGCGAGTTCCCCATGGACGAGGCCTCGCGCAAGGCCTTCCGCGCGCGCTGGCGCGAGAAGATGGACGGCGACCCCACCCGCGCCCGGCTCTACAAGGACATCGACCAGGGCATTGCCACCGCCGGCATCGAGTACTACCTGCCCATCTTCTTCGAGCAGACCGCCTCCATCTTCGACTTCATCGGCGCCGAGGCCGGCCTGGCCCTGCACGGCGAGGTGGACGAGGCCCTGAACCGCTTCTGGACCGACACGCGGGAGCGCCACCGCTTCCTGCAGCACGACCCCGAGCGCCCCATCCTGCCGCCCGAAGAGATCTTCCTGAAGGTGGAGGAGTTCTTCGGCCTGACCCACCCTCATCCGGTGCTGGCGGTGCGCGGCAGCGAGCCGGTGGACTATGCGCGGCCCCTGCCCGATGTGAGCGTGGAGCGCGGCGCCCAGGAGCCGCTCGCGCGCCTGGCCGCGCATCTGAAGAGCACGCCCCACCGCGTGCTGCTGCTGGCCGAGAGCGAGGGCCGGCGCGAGAGCCTGCTGGAGCTGCTGCGCGACAACAAGATCGATCCGCCCTCGGTGAAGGACCTGGCCGAGTTCGAGGCCGACGCGAGCGAGAAGTTCGCCATCACCGCCGCGCCGCTGGCGGCCGGTTTCTTCTGGCATGAGCCCGATGAAGGCCGCGCGATCCAGCTTTTCACCGAGACCGAGCTCTTTGCCACCACGCCGACAACCCGCCGGCGCCGCAAGCAGGAGCAGGTCAGCGATGTCAATGCGCTGATCAAGGACCTCTCCGAGCTCAAGGTCGGCGACCCGGTGGTGCACAGCAACCACGGCATCGGCCGCTACCAGGGCCTGATCAATATCGATCTGGGCGACGGCCCCTCGGAATTCCTGCACCTGGTCTACGCCGACAAGGCCACGCTCTATGTGCCCGTGGCCCAGCTGCACCTGATCAGCCGCTACACCGGCGTCAGCGCCGAGGAAGCGCCGCTGCACAAGCTGGGTTCGGGCCAGTGGGAAAAGGCCAAGCGCAAGGCGGCCGAGCAGGTGCGCGACACCGCGGCCGAGCTGCTCAACCTCTATGCCCGCCGCGCCGCGCGCGAGGGCTTTGCCTTCCGTTACTCGCCGCATGATTACGAGGCCTTTGCCGCCTCCTTCGGCTTCGAGGAAACGCCGGACCAGCGCGCCGCCATCCATGCGGTGATCCAGGACATGATCAGCCCCAAGCCCATGGACCGCCTGGTCTGCGGCGATGTGGGCTTTGGCAAGACGGAAGTCGCGCTGCGCGCCGCCTTTGTGGCCGTGATGGGCGGCAAGCAGGTGGCCCTGCTGGCGCCCACCACCCTGCTGGCCGAGCAGCATTACCAGAACATCGCGGACCGCTTCGGCAAATGGCCGGTCAAGGTGGCGGAGATGAGCCGCTTCCGCTCCAGCAAGGAGATCAAGGCCGCGATGGAAGGCCTGGCGGACGGCAGCATCGACATCGTGATCGGCACCCACAAGCTGATCTCGGGCGATGTGAAGTTCAAGCGCCTGGGTCTGCTCATCATCGACGAGGAGCACCGCTTCGGTGTGCGCCACAAGGAGGCGATGAAGGCCATGCGCGCCGAGGTGGACGTGCTCACCCTCACCGCCACCCCCATCCCCCGCACCCTGGGCATGGCCCTGGAAGGTCTGCGCGACCTCAGCGTGATCGCCACCGCACCGCAGCGCCGCCTGGCCATCAAGACCTTTGTGCGCACCGAGATGACGGGCGTGATCCGCGAGGCCGTGCTGCGCGAGCTCAAGCGCGGCGGCCAGGTCTACTTCCTGCACAACGAGGTCGAGACCATCGAGAACCGCAAGCAGAAGCTCGAGGAGCTGCTGCCGGAGGCGCGCATCGTCGTGGCCCATGGCCAGATGCCCGAGCGCGAGCTGGAGCGGGTGATGCGCGAGTTCGTGGGGGGCAAACACAATGTGCTGCTGTGCTCCACCATCATCGAGACCGGCATCGATGTGCCCAGCGCCAACACCATCATCATCAGCCGCGCCGACAAGTTCGGCCTGGCTCAGCTGCACCAGCTGCGCGGTCGCGTGGGTCGCTCCCACCACCAGGCCTATGCCTATCTGCTGGTGCCCGATGTGGAGGGCCTGACCAAGCAGGCGGCCCAGCGCCTGGAAGCCATCCAGAACATGGAGGAGCTGGGCTCGGGCTTCTATCTCGCCATGCACGATCTGGAAATCCGCGGTGCCGGCGAGGTGCTGGGCGAAAACCAGAGCGGCAACATGATGGAAGTGGGCTTCCAGCTCTACAACGACATGCTCTCCCAGGCGGTGCGCGAGCTCAAGGCCGGCCGCGAGCCCGACCTGCTCTCCCCGCTCTCGGCCACCACCGAGATCAATCTGCACGCCCCCGCCCTCCTGCCCGACGCCTATTGCGGCGATGTGCATGTACGGCTCTCGCTCTACAAGCGTCTGGCCACGGCCGAGAAGAGCGAGCAGATCGACGCCATGCTGGAGGAGATCACCGACCGCTTCGGCAAGCTGCCGGCGCAGGGCCAGACCCTCTTCGACACCCACCGCCTGCGCGTGCTGGCCAAGCCCTATGGCGTGCTCAAGATCGATGCCGCGCCCACGGTCATGAACATCAACTTCCGGCCCAACCCGCCCATCGACGCGATGCGCGTCATCGAGCTGGTGCAGAAGAACCGCAATATCAAGCTGGTGGGCAATGACAAGCTGCGCATCGACAAGGCGCTCAGCGATCCCAAGGACCGGGCGCAAGCCATCCGCGAGGTGCTGCGCCTGCTGGGCCAGCCCATCAAGCAAGACTGAAGACCCTCATCCCCATGCTGCAAGACCCGACGCTCCCCCCTCGTCACCCAGGGCTTCACGCCGCCGCTGCGACTGGCCGATTTCCGCATCGCGGCCTTCGACATGGACTCGACCCTGATCAATATCGAGTGCATCGACGAGATCGCCGCCGCCGCGGGCAAGAAGGCCGAGGTGGCCGCCATCACCGAAGCGGCGATGCGCGGCGAGATCACGGACTTCAAGGACAGCCTGCGCCGCCGCCTGGCCCTGCTCAAGGGCGTGCCCAGCTCGGCGCTGGAGCAGGTCTTGACTGAGCGCCTGCAGTTCAACCCCGGCGCGCGCGCGCTCTGCGCCGCGCTCAAGGCCGCCGGGCTCAAGCTGCTGCTGGTCTCGGGCGGCTTCACCTACTTCACCCGCTTTGTGGCGGCTGAGCTGGGCATGGACTATGTGCGCAGCAATGAGCTTGAGTTCGATGCCATCGGCGCCCTGACCGGCGGCCTGGTAATGCAGCCCTGGGGTGAGATCTGCGACGGCGAGGAAAAGCGCCGCATGCTGCTGGCCTGCTGCGCCGAGATCGGCGCCGACGCCAGCACCCAGGCCATCGCCGTGGGCGACGGCGCCAACGATCTGCCCATGATGGGCGCCGCCGCCCTCTCGGTGGCCTACTGTGCCAAACCCAAGGTGCGCGAGCAGGCCATGGTGGCCATCAACAGCGGCGGGCTTGATCAGCTGCTTACATTGCTTCGCTGAACGACTTCGACGCCGACAGCATTGAGCGCAATTCGCCAACGTGCTTCTTGAACTCCGCATGCGCAAGCTGGAGCGCACCTGAGTAGTCCTTCAGCGCCTGATGCAGAACTAGTGCATTTGGCATTGCCTCTTGGCCTAAGCCGCGCCCCTCAAAAATTACATCCCTATACTCCTTCAGGAGCCCGTTATTTGTTCGGAACGAGTCGATCAGTGACTTTGCCGAACTGTAGGTTAGGATGATTTTTGTACGAAGCGTCTCGTCTCTTAAGGATCCCAGCTGCCCAGCAACGCCGTGATAAACGGTGAAATACTCTCCTTGGACGCGCCATTCATACTCGAAGGGATTGCCTGCAGGAAGTGCTTCGATCGCATGACCTATGCGACTTTCATAGATTGCCCACAGAGCGTCTATCTCGCTATGCAGGGCCTCCAGCATGCCCTGAACCGCAGCAGCCTCCCTTCCCCTCGCAGTCTTTTCAAGCAAGCTATGCGACACGTACGTCGCCACGAGTGTCAAGACACTGCCCACTAGAGCCCCAAGCAAGGAGGACCACAATGCCGTCCAATCAATCTTGCCTCCCGTGCCAATTGCATTGCTAAATGCGGGCACTAGAAGTATCCCGCTCAACGAGCCTGCACCAGCAGCCCAGAAGACTCTCCATTCAACTCTCATCGTGTCGCAACCTCCCCTTGCTGTGCATCTCATTTTGTGCCAACGCACCAGATGAGGGTATTGGGGTCTGACTACTTGCCATGAAACGCACCCTCAATACAGAAAGCTAGATGGATGTCTGGACAGCTACTGCTATGTGTTCGTTGTGCAGGCTGTCAAGCTGCTCCCACATTTGATTTCTACATTTAAGACTTGTCGTCTCATGCGCGTTTCAGTCGACCTTGCCCAGGCCTCACGCCTGCTCAACCACGGCCCGACCGTGCTGGTCGCTAGCGCGCACGAGGGGCGGCGCGATGTGATGGCTGCGGCCTGGAACATGCCGCTGGACTTCAGCCCGCCCAAGGTGGCGGTGGTGATCGACAAGAGCACCTACACCCGCGAGCTGATCGAGGCCTCGGGCGAGTTCGTGCTGGCCGTGCCCTGCGCGGCCCAGGTGGATCTGCTCAGCGGCGTGGGCCACCACTCCGGCCGCGAGATGGACAAGTTCGCCCACTACGGCATCACCACCTCGCCCGCCAGTCGGGTGCAGGCTCCGCTGGTGGAGGGCTGCCTGGCCTGGCTGGAATGCCGCATCTACCCCGAGCCGCACAATCAGCAGACCTACGACCTCTTCCTAGCCGAGGTGATCGCCGCCTGGGCCGAGGACTGGGCTTTCAAGGACGGCCACTGGCAAGACCTGGCCCCCGAGCAGCGCGCCCTGCACCACCTGGGCGGCGGCAATTTCCTCACCAGCGGCGGGCCGGTGCTCAAGGGCCGGGGCTGAAGCCCGGCCTCTTCAGTCCGACTCCACCAGGCTCAGCTTGTCCAGCGCCAGGCCGTGGTCGAAGCCATGGTTGTTGAGAAAGCCCCAGCGCAGCCACAGCAGCTGGCCCGGCCGCCAGTCCAGGCCCGTGAGCAGGCCGCCCAGGCGGCGGCTGGCGGCGGGACCGTGGCCATCGAGCGCGCTGCCGCTGTCCGTCACCAGCTCGGGCGAGGGCGAGTCGAAATCGAAGCCACTGCCCGGGCGCACCCAGCGCTCCACCAGGTCCATGCGCTCGCCGATGCCGTACTCGAAGACCAGCTGGTTCACATCGTCGCTGGCGCCCTGGCGCCACTGCTCGCCCGTGAAGGCCAGGCGCAGGCGCTGCACCGGGCGGGCCGCGGCATGGCGCAGGGCCAGCGCGATGTAGCCGGCCTGGGTGCCGGCCGCGGGCGTGCCGAAGTAGAAACCGCCGGTGCCCACGGCGCCCAGGGCGCGGTCGCGCTCGCCGGGGCGGCCATAGCTGTAGAAGCTGCCGCTGGCCGAGCGGCCCTCGTCCACGCGCAAGGTCGGCGTGACCAGGGGCTGCTCCACCCAGTTGAAGAGGAACCAGCCCGGCAGGGTCTGGTTGTCCACCCAGCGCAGCGGCGCACCGCTGGCGGGCAGGCTGTCGAAGCCCTGCTCATAGCGCAGGCGGCCCTGGGCATCGGCCTGCATCAGCACCTGGGCCGCGGCCGGCAGGCTGCTGAGCAGCAGGCCCAGGCTCAGTGCGAAACTGGCGGCCTTCATGCGCGCTCATCCCGCGCGGCCGCGGCGCGGCGGCGGCGCTGCAGGGCCGCCAGGCCCAGCAGGCCGGCGCCCATCAGGGCGTAGCTGGCGGGCTCGGGCACGGCCGTCACGGCGGCGCTGACCGAGACGTTGTCGATGGCCAGGCCGTGGTCGAAGCCGGCGCTGTTGTAGTCGATCCAGCTCAGCCACAGGGTCTGGCCCGGCTGCCAGTCCAGGGCGATATCGCCGCCCAGGGCCACCACGCCGGCGCTGTTGCCGTCATTGGCGCGGCCGGCACCGGTCGTGCTGTTCTTGATCTGGGAGTTGAACTTGAAGGCGCTGCCGGGGTTGAGCCAGTCCTGCACGGTGGCGAAGCTCTCGCCCAGGCCGTAGCGGAAGTCCATGGCGTCGCTGGTGGCGTTCTTCTCGCCCACGCGCCACTGCTCGGCCTCCCAGAGCACGCTCACGCCATTGAGCGCCACGCCGCTGTCATTGCGCAGGGCCAGGGTGATGTAGCCGGAGATGGCGTTTTCGGCCGGGCTGCCGAAATAGGCGCCGGCCGACCCCACCGCACCCAGGGCGCGATCGCTGTCGCCGTTCTGGCCATAGCTGTAGAAGTAGCCGCCGGCCTCGCCGCCGGCGCTGGCGCGGTAGTAGCTGATGGCGGCCTTCTGGCTGTTGAACAGGGACCAGCCGGCCAGGGTGCTGTCATTGGCCCAGGCGCGGTTGGCGCTGGTGGAATTGGCCGAGGACAGGCTGTTGAAGTCCTGGCTGTACTCGAAGCTCTTGAACAGGCCGGAGGGATCGATGCTGAGTTCCACGCCCACGGCGGCTTGGGCCATGGGGGCACTCAGGGCGCTGGTGATCAGGGCGGCGGTGAGCAGGGCCTGGCGGACAGAGGTCGGGGTCATGATGGCTTGGCTTTCTTGGCGATACGAGATACGGAAGGGGGACGGGTGCAGCTCAGGCCGGCTGCAGGCGGCGCTGGCCCGGCAGCACCTGCCAGCTCGCGCCCAGCCAGCGGCGGTAGTCGCGCGACTCGACGCTGCTGATGAAGTGCCAGTCGGCGCGGCAGCTGCCCGGCGTGGCGGTGAGTACCATGAAGCCGCGGTGCTCGGTCTCGGCGTAGCGCAGGCCCGGGCAGTTGGCCAGGAACCACTGCTCCATCTGGGCCGGCGTGTCGGTCAGGCGCGAGTTCTCCAGGCCCGGCGAGCTCACGCCCGGGGTGGCGAACTCCACGCCCGCGGCGCGGCCCGCGGCATCGCGCAGCTCGTCGGCCCAGGCGTTGTGGGTGTCGCCGGCCAGGGAGACCAGATTGCGGTCCAGCTGCAGGGCGGCGGCCAGCAACTCGGCGCGTTCGGCCCCGTAGCCGTCCCAGGCGTCCAGGTTGTCCGGCACCCAGGGCTGGGCCAGGAGATAGCGCTCCGAGCGGCTCAGGGTCTGGCCGGCGGCGGCGCGGGCCTGCAGGGCGGCATGGCCGTTGAAGGAAATCTGGCCCAGGGCGATGGGCGCGGGCAGGCGGGTCTCGGCCATGCGCACCTGCTGGCCCAGCACCTGCCAGGTGGCGGGCGAGGCAGCCATCTGGTTCTTGAGCCAGTCCAGTTGGGTGCGGCCCAGCAACTGGCGCGCGGGATCGTTCACCGCGGCGTCCAGCGCCGCGCCGTCCAGGCCCTCGGGCGTGAGAAAGCTGGTGTGGGCCAGTTGCTTGCTGCGGGCCAGCAGGCGGGTCTCCAGCATGTGCAGGGAGAGCAGGCGGCCCCAGTCGAAGGAGCGATAGATGCGGGCCGGCTCTGCCGGGTCGGGCAAGCGGGTGGGCAGCCACTCGTGATAGGCGCGCAGGGCCGCGGCCTGGCGATCGGCAAAGCTGCCCTCGCTGCCATCGGTGTGGTTGGCGGCGCCGCCCAGATAGGTGTTGTTGGCCACCTCGTGGTCGTCCCACACGGCGATCAGCGGCAGGGCCGCGCTCAGGGCCTGCAGATCGGGGTCGCTGCGGTACTGGGCATAGCGCTGGCGGTAGTCGGCCAGGGCGATGCACTCGCGGTCCGGCACGACCTGGCGCCCCAGGGCCGCGGCATTGGCCGAGGCATAGCCGCTGCGGTCGTATTCGTAGATGAAGTCGCCCAGATGCAGGGCGGCGTCCAGCTCGCCCATGCGCGCGGCCTCGGCATAGGCATGGAAGAGCCCGGCCGGATAGTTGGAACAGGAAAACACCGCCAGGCGCACCCGGGCCACCTCGCCCACCGGCAGGGTGCGGGCTCGGCCCACCGGCGAGCGCTGGCCGCCGCAGGTGAAGCGGTAGAAGTACAGCGTGCCGGGCTGCAGGCCCGTCACATCCACCTTGAGCGTGAAGTCGCGCGCGGCGCTGGTGCTGGCCAGGCCGCTGCGCACGATGCGGCCGAAGCCCGCGTCGGTGGACAGCTCCCAGAACAGGCGCGGGTTGGCGTCGCCGCTGGCCGTGATGCGGGTCCAGATGATCAGGCGGTCGGCCAGGGGATCGCCACTGGCCACGCCATGGGCGAAGGCGTAGCTGGCCGCGCGCGCCGGCAGGCCCAGCAGGCCGGCCGAGCCGGCCACGGCCACCGAGCCCATGCCGCCCAGGAAGTCGCGGCGGCGAGGCGCCAGGCGTTCAGGGGCAGTCCCCGGGGCGGTGGGGTCCTCGGAACGGAGAGGGGATTCGGAATCGGCTGGGCACATGGCTGCGAGGGCCACGGCCTGGGGGCGCGCGGCAACGGTGGCTGACAGCGCGAGACTCTAGAAAGCGCACTTGACGCCGCCGCGGCGCCGGCCGCCCTCGCCCATGATCCATTCGGCCCCATCGGGGCGCAGCCCGCACCCGGCGTGCGCCAGCCGGCCCGGCGGCGCGCTCAGCGGCTGCGGTGCCCAGCCGTCGGGCTCAGGGCGCCGACAGCGAGCCGCCGTGCAGGGCGCGCGCCGAGATCACGGTGCCGTCCTCATCGGCATAGAGCCAGTCGCCGGGCCGCACCCAGACGCCGCCGCCGATCTGCACCGCCACATCGGCCACGCCCTGGCCGCGCCGCTCGGTGGGCAGCGGCATATGGCCCATAGACAGGATGCCCAGCTCAGTCTCGCGCAGCTCGGCGAGGTCGCGCACGCAGCCGTGAATCAGCAGCCCGGCCCAGCCGTTCTTGGCCGCGGCCGCCGCCAGATTGCCGCCCAGCAGCGCCCGTTTCATGGAGCCGCCGCCATCCACCACTAGCACCCGGCCCTGGCCCGGCGACTCCACGGCCTGCTTGACCAGGCTGTTGTCTTCCAGACAGCGCACGGTGGCGACAGGCCCGGCAAAGTCCACATGCCCGCCATAGCTGCGGTACAGGCCGCCGGGCAGGACGCGGAAGGCCCCGCTCTCATCGCCCTTGTGGGCATCACAGAAATCGCAGGTGGAGAACGCGAGAGGCAGCAGACTCATGGACGGGGCTCCGTGCGTGGACGCGAAACGTGGAGCCCGCAGGCTCATGCCGCGAGGGTATCAGCCCTCGCGCGCCTGCACGAGGATGGCGGGCTGGCCCTGCAGCTGCACGCGCTGGCCGGCGCGAATCTTGGCCGTCTTGCGCGACTCGGCCTGGCCATCCACCCGCACCAGGCCCTCGGTGATCATCATGCGCGCGTGGCCGCCGCTGTCCGCCAGGCCCGTGGCCTTGAGCAGCTTGTCCAGCTCGATGTACTCGCCACGCAGTTCGAAGTCGATGTGTTGCATGGGCCGGATTGTCCCAGAGCGCGCCGGGCCGCTGGCTCCACCGCCCGCCCGCGCCGATTCGGGCCGCCGCAGGCGGAGTCCGTCGGCGCCGGGCCGACTTCGTCGCCCCTGGCTTGGCAGGGACTTGGCGCGTCAGCACACTCGCCGCCGACCGGCAGCCGCCGGCATCCACGACGGAGGGAGATCACGATGATTGCATGGCTGTATCGGCTGAGTGTGAGTGTGAGTGTGAGTCTGGGCCTGGGCCTGGCGCTGCTGGGGGCGGGCCCGGTACGGGCGCAGTCGCAAGACCTGACTCCGGCCGAGATCGAAGCGGCCGTTGCCACGGTCAATGCGGCCCAGAACCGGGCCATGCTGGCCACGACCACGCCCGAGGATGTCGAGCGCCTGTTCGCGCTCTACAGCCCGCAGTTCGTCTACGAGCATGCGGTCTACGGCGGCAGCTACTCGCGCGAGCAGCTCAAGGCCAACACGCTGCGCAACCTCGCTGCCGGAAGGTATACGCTGACCGAGGGCCGCTATCAGATCCGCCGCATCATTCCCGGCCTGCGCGCCGCGGCCGTGGAGCGGCTGGAGCTGGTCTCGGGCCAGCTGCACCTGAGCGTCTTCGAGTTCGACGGCGACAAGGTGCGCAAGATCAGCGAGTACTGGCGCTGACCCTGGTGGGACGCAGCCGGCCGCGCCACCAGATCCGCAGCACGCCCAGGAAGAAGACCCCGGCGAGCAGCAGGCCGAGGTGGCCGTTCGGCGGCGTCTCGCGGACTGGCCCGCTGCCGTCCTTGCGCTGCCAAAACGTGACCGTGTCGCCGGGCTCCAGATGCAGCCAGGACTCGCGCCGGCCGATGTGGTCCAGGCGCCGTGTCTGGCCCTGGGCGTCCTGGTAGCTCAGCTTCAGCAGGGTGTACGTCCGGCGCTTGACCTCGATGCTCTCGCGCGCCACCAGCCGCATCTGCAGCGGCGCCGCGTCCTGGCGGTAGCGCCAGCCTTCCAGCTCGCCCCAGAGGCCCACGGCCAGCGGCAGCAGCGGGAACAGCATCATCAGCAACAGGCCGCGCAGGTTCTGCCGGTGGCGCTGCCAGCCGGACGGGGACGGCGCTGCAGCCGCGTCACCGGCCGGGTCCGGCCGCAAGCCCTGCCGCCAGGCCGCGTCATCGCCACCAGCGCCGGCGGCCGCCGCAAAGGCCTGCAGCCGGCGCAGCAGCTCGGCCGCGTCCAGCGCCCGGCCCAGCGTCTGCGGCTGTTCGTCTCCGGCCTCCAGCTGCTGCAGCTCGAAGCCGGCGGCCCGGTGTCCGGCCGCCTGCAGGCTGCGCCCCGAGGGCGCGGTCAGCACGACAAAGCTGTCGGGCCGGTCGCCCCAGCCGCGCAGCGCTGCCGCCAGCTGGGCGGTATCGTGGATCTCGTGCTGGCCGCCGGGCTCCAGCGCCAAGGCCATCGCGGCGCTCAAGCCTGGGCCTCGCGCTGGCGCGCGGCGGTGCGGATGGCGCTCAGCGTGGTGCGGCTGGTCGACACGTCGGCGTCGAGCTTCAGGTGCAGCAGGGTCGGCTGCTCCGGATGGGCCAGGGCCTCGCGCAGCGCGGACTCGAAGTCTTCGGTGCGCGCCACGCGGGCGGCGCGCCAGCCATAGGCCTGAGCCAGGGCGGCGAAGTCGGGGTTGAAGAGATCGCTGCCGCTGACGCGTCCCGGGTACTCGCGCTCCTGGTGCATGCGGATGGTGCCGTAGGTGCCGTTGTCCACCACCACCGAGATCAGGCGCCGGGCGCCATAGCCGGTGGCCGTGGCCAGCTCCTGGCCGTTCATCAGGAAGTCGCCATCGCCGGCGATATTGACCGCCCAGCGCTGCTGGATCAGGGCCGCGGCCACGGCCGCCGGCAGGCCATAGCCCATGGCCCCGCTGGTGGGCGCCAGCTGGCTGCGGCCATGCTGGTGCAGGGCCGTGTAGGCGTGGAAGCGGTGCAGCCAGCCGCTGTAGTTGCCGGCGCCATTGGTGAAGAGGGTGCCCGCGGGCAGCAGCGTGGAGAGCTGGCGCACCACCTCGGCCATGTCCAGCGGGCTCACCGGTGTGGGCTGGCGGTTGGCGGCGTAGTCGGCATTGGCGCCGCGCGTCCACGCGGCCCAGGGCATGGCCTCGGGCGGCGGCAGCTCGGCCAGGGCGGGGGCGGCGCAGCCCATGCTGGCATTGATCATCAGATCCGCCGCATAGACGCGGCCCAGCTCCTCGGGCCCGGCGTGGATGTGGATCAGCTGCTGCTGGGGGCGCGGCGCCTGCAGCAGCGTGTAGCCGCCCGTGGTCATCTCGCCCAGGCGCGGGCCCAGGGCCAGGATCAGATCGGCCTCGCGCACCCGCGCCGCCAGCTTCGGATTGATGCCTATGCCCACATCGCCGGCGTAGTTCGGGTGGCTGTTGTCGAACAGATCCTGGAAGCGAAAGGCGCAGCCCACCGGCAGCTGCCAGGCCTCGGCAAAGCGCTGCAGGGCGGCCGTGCTCTGGGCCGTCCAGCCACCGCCGCCGGCGATCAGCAGCGGTCGCTGCGCGGCCGCCAGACGCTCTCGCAGCTCGGCCAGGGCAGCGGGCGTGGGCGCGGCCTCGGCGGCGCGCACGCGCGGCAGCACGGGGGCACTCGTCGCGCGCGTCAACATGTCCTCGGGCAGCACCAGCACCACGGGGCCGGGCCGGCCCTGCAGGGCGGTGTGGAAGGCGCGCGCCACGTACTCGGGCAGCCGCTCGGCGTCCTGCACCTCGCCCACCCACTTGGCCATGCCCAGCGTGCCGGGCCCGAACATCTGGCGGTACTCCACTTCCTGGAAGGCCTCGCGCTCGCGCGCATCGCGCTGCACCTGGCCGATGAAGAGGATCATCGGGATCGAATCCTGCCGTGCGATATGCAGGCCTGCCGAGGCATTGGTGGCGCCGGGGCCGCGCGTGACCATGCAGATGCCCGGCTCGCCCGTCAGGCGTCCCCAGCAATCGGCCATCATCGCCGCGCCGCCTTCCTGACGGCAGACGATGAAGCGGATCTGCTCGCGGTGCTCGTGAAAGCCGTCCAGCACGGCCAGATAGCTTTCGCCGGGCACACCGAAGACATCGGTCACGCCCTGGGCGATCAGGGCTTCAACCAGGGCATGGCCGGCAAGGCGGGAGGTGGTGGGGCTCATGCCGGCTGACTGTAGCCGCCGGCCCGGGGCCGGGAATCAGGGCCGCCCCCGAGAGACTTGATGCGCCGCAAGCCTGTCGCGTGGCGGTCGCCCCGCCGGGGCGAGCTGCGCACCGGCCGGCATTTCGTCACGCGGGCCTCCAGCCCGTAGCGCCGCGGCGCGCGCCCAGGCCCTATCGTGCGCGCTCGGTTCGATATCCCATGCTCCCGATGCAGTCCTTCATCAAGACCTTCCTCGCCGCGCTGGCCCTGCTGGCCGGCCTGTCCGCCCAGGCCGCGGCGCCCACGCTGAGCGAGCTCGAGTTCACCCGCTACTTCGCGGAGCGCGCCCGCCAGGCCCTGCCTGAGACCAGCCTGGTGGAGAAGGCGCCCCTGCATCTGCAGGCCAAGAGCCCCAAGACCGGCGAGCAGCAGATCTTTCTGGGCAATAGCTATGCGCGCTACAGCTCGGGCATCGACACCCTGGAGCGGGTGGTCGAGGCGCGGCTTGACGCCATGCGCCAGGCCGAGAGCCTGCTGGCGGTCCAGGGCGCCGAGACGGTGATGGCCGTGCTCAAGCCGCGCGACTATCTGCAGACGGTGGCACAGCAGCTGCGCCAGGCCGGCCTGGGCGACAAGCCCATGAACCTGCTCTACCGGGAGCTGAACGCGGACATCCTGGTCTTCTATGTGTTCGACCAGCCCAGCGGCGTGCGCATGATCACGACGCCCGATCTCAAGACCCTGAAGCTGGAGCCCGAGGACCTGCACCAGCTGGCCCTGGGCAATCTGCGGCGCTACTTCGAGCGCAAGCCGCCCACCGTCAAGCGCCTGGAGCCCAGCCCGGGCACCCGGCTCTATCTCTTCTCGGTGGATGATTTCTACGAGTCGTCCCTGCTGCTGCTGCCTGAGTTCTGGCGCCAGCCCCAGGGCATGCAGTTGCAGGGCGAGCCGGTGGTCTTCGTGCCGGCCCGGCATCTGCTGCTGGTGGCCGGCGCCGCCGACCCGGCCAGCGTGGCCCTGGGCACCCGGCTGGCCCAGCGCGGCTATCGCGAGCTGGGCTACGGCATCAGCCCGCGCGGCTACCGCCTCGATGGCGGGCAGTGGCAAGCCGCCCTGCCCTGAGTGCCGCCAGCGCGGCCGCCCTCAGGCCGTTGCCGCGGCGCGCTTCATGCTGACGATGCGCAGGCCCACCAGGCCCGCCGAGCCAATGCCCAGGCACAGGGCCAAGGCCGAGCCCACGAAGACCGCCGCCGGATGACCACCATCGAGCAGGGCGCCGAAGATGGGGGCGGCCAGGGCAAAGCCCACGTCCAGGCCCGAGTACACCGTGCCATAGACGCGGCCGGTGGCGCCCGGGGGCGCGGCGCGCTTGATCAGCATATCGCGCGAGGGGCCGGCCAGGCCGGTGCCGAAGCCCGCCAGGGCCGTGGCCGCGGCGGCCACCAGGGGCGGCAGCACGCCGCTGGCGGTGAGCAGCAGCATCAGGGCGGCGGCGGCCATGGCCGCGGCAATGGTGCGTTCCAGGCGCTGCACCCGCGCCACCAGAAAGCCGCCCAGCACCATGCCCGCCGCGCCGCAGAGCATGTAGCCGGTCACCACATAGGCGGTGATGGACAGCGGCAGGCCATACATCTGGCCCAGGGCCGGGCTGGCAAAGCTCTGAATGGCCGAGAGCGCCGCCGTGGTGAAGAAGAAGAAGCTGAAGCACAGCCAGACCGAGGGCAGGCGCAGGAAGGCCATGGGGTGCTCTTCCTTGGCACCGGGCGCTGCCTTGGCGTGGCCCCAGGAACCCTGGCGGTCATCGATGGCATCGCGCTTCCAGAACAGCAGCAGCAGCACGCTCAGCGCCACCAGGCCGGTGCCCAGATAGGCATAGCGCCAGTGGCCCGTGGCCTCGGCGATGCCGATGGAGAAGACCGGTGCCAGGGCCCAGCCCAGATTGCCGGTGATGCCATGCACCGAGAAGGCGTGGCCCAGGCGGGGCTGGGACACCCGCTTGTTCAGGATGGTGAAGTCCACCGGGTGGAAGGGCGCATTGCCCAGGCCGGCCAGCGAGGCCGCCAGCATCAGGCCCGGGAAGCCGGTGGCCGTGCCCGCCGCCAGCGAGGCCAGCACAAAGCACAGCAGGGCCGCGAAGAGCACGGGGCGGGCCCCGGTGCGGTCCACCAGGAAGCCGGCCAGGGCCTGGCCCACGCCCGAGATCACGAAGAAAGTGGTCACCAGCAGGCCCAGCTCGGAGTAGCTGAGCCCGAAGTCCTTGATGAAGGCCGGGAACAGCGGCGGCAGCAGCATGTGGAAGAAGTGCGAGCTGCCATGCGCCAGGCCGATGAGGCTGATGGTGCTGTAGTCGCGCCGCGCCTGCTGGCGGGCGGCCTCCGGCGTGAGGGTGTGTGCTTGTGCGTTCATGGCTTCAATGTAGGCGGCCACCCGGAGGCCGGGTTACGATAGATCGACAAGCTCTGTCGAATTCACGCCAACACCCCGCGAACACCCCCCCGCCAAACCATCCCGAGCCCCGCCATGAGCCGCACCAGCCTGCCGCCCGCCGACCCGCTGCGCTACGCCCCCAGCCCCGAGCGCCCGCTGCGCGGCAAGGCGCGGCGGATGGCGCACCAGATGGACATCCAGCCCCACCACCATCTCTGGGGTCAGCTGGTGTTCTCGGTGGCGGGCGCGGTGCGGGTCAGCGCGGAGCAGAGCGCGGTGGCGGCGGCAGGCGGCGAGCCCGATCAGCCGCCCCAGGCCCTGGCCGACGGACGCGCCCTGTCCAGCACCTTCATCGTGCCGCCCTCGCGGGCGGTCTGGATTCCGCCCCAGGTGGTGCATGCCGTCTCGGCCATCGAGCAGGCGGATCTGCGCACCCTGTACCTGCATGCCAGCCTGCTGGACAGCACGCGCGAGCCCTGGTCGCGCTGCCGGGTGCTGGAGGTCTCGCCCCTGCTGCGCGAGCTGGTGCTGCAACTGCCGGTGGAACCGGAGACCGCCCCGCGGGAGGCCGCGGCCCTGGAGCGCGAGCGCTGCATCACGCATCTGGTGGTGGACGAGCTGCGCCGCGCGCGCAGCCTGCGTCTGGGCGTGGCCCTGCCGCGCGACAAGCGCCTGCGCCGGCTGTGCGAGGCCATGATCGCCAGCCCCGCGCGCCATGCCTCCCTGGCCGGCTGGGCCGCCGAGGCCGGGGCCAGCGAGCGCACCCTCTCGCGCCTGTTCCGCGAGCAGTTGGGCACCGGCTATGCACAGTGGCGCACCCAGGTGCTGCTGGCCCATGCCCTGTCCATGGCCGCGCGCAGCAAGCCCATGAGCCTGATCGCCGCCGAGCTGGGCTATGCCAGCGCCAGCGCCTTCACGGCCATGGTCACGCGCACCGTGGGCATGCCGCCCAGCCGCTTCTTCGCCGAGGCCTGAAAGCCCTGCCCCCGCGGCAGCCACGGCGCCCCACCTAAAATCGCGCCATGAGCCAGGTTCTTTTCGACTACACCCGCCAGGACGCCGCGGGCGAGAGCTGCACCGCCCACGCCTGGGCCAAGGTCCCGCCCCCGCTGAACCCCAGCCAGCGCCGCGAACTCAAGGCCCGCGCGGCCGCCCTGCTGCAGGCCCGCAATGCGGTGCTGGTGGCGCACTACTACGTGGATGGCGATCTGCAGGACCTGGCCCTGGAGACCGGCGGCATCGTCTCCGACTCCCTGGAGATGGCCCGCTTCGGCCGCGACCACGCGGCCCAGACCCTGGTGGTGGCCGGCGTGCGCTTCATGGGCGAGAGCGCCAAGATCCTCAGCCCCGAGAAGCGCGTGCTGATGCCCGATCTGGACGCCACCTGCTCCCTGGACCTGGGCTGCCCGGCCGAGGAGTTCGCCCGCTTCTGCGACGCCCACCCGGAGCGCAAGGTGGTGGTCTACGCCAACACCAGCGCCGCGGTGAAGGCCCGGGCCGACTGGATGGTCACCAGCTCCTGCGCGCTGGAAATCGTGTCCCACCTCAAGGCCCAGGGCGAGAAGATCCTGTGGGCGCCCGACCGCCATCTGGGCCGCTACATCCAGGAGCAGACCGGCGCCGACATGCTGATGTGGAACGGTGCCTGCATCGTGCACGACGAGTTCAAGGGCCTGGAGCTGGACCTGCTGCGCGAGCAGCACCCGGACGCGATGATCCTGGTCCACCCCGAGTCGCCCAAGAGCGTGGTGGACAAGGCCCATGTGGTGGGCTCCACCTCGGCCCTGATCAAGGCCGTGGTCGAGGGCCGGGCCCGCGAGTACATCGTGGCCACCGACAACGGCATCCTGCACCGCATGCGCCAGCTGGCGCCGGGCAAGGTGCTGATCGAGGCCCCCACCGCCGGCAACAGCGCCACCTGCAAGAGCTGCGCCCACTGCCCCTGGATGGCCATGAACGGCCTGCAGGGCGTGGTGGACTGCCTGGAGCAGGGCCTGGGCGAGATCCAGGTGGAGGAACCCGTGCGTGCCCAGGCCAAGGCCTGCATCGACCGCATGCTGGACTTCACCGCCGCCCTCAAGGCCGGCAAGCTGCCGGGCCCGCAGCCCCATCTGGGCGCGGCCTGATCCGCGATCCGCCGGGGCTGCGGCCCCGGCGCGCATTTGCGGGGGCCGGGACTGGTTTTTCCGGGGCTGGGCGGGCGTATAAAACGCCTATCGTTGCCGGCGCTCACCAGGAGATTCAGCCCATGACCGATTTCAGCTCGCTCTACAACCACCACGAACGCGAGGTCTTCGCCGAGGTGGCGATCCAGGCGCCCAACTTCCCCGAGGTGGGCAAGCAGGATGATCTGCTGGTCGATGTGGCCTGCGTGGCCCTGAACCGCCTGCCCCCGCGCTACATCCGCCACGAAGTGGACTTCGCCTTTTACCTCACCGAATCCGAGCGACTGGAGATCGATGTGGCGATCAAGGAGGCGGTGAGCTACGCCTTCAACTTCGTGCGCGCCCGCCTGGCCCTGCGCGCCCGGCGCTGAACGCGTAGGGGGCCATCCCTCGACCCCGATGGCCGGGCCGGAGAGCGCCCGGCCGGCGCCCCCAGGTTCACCGAGGCCTCACAAGGCAGCTACACTTATTGCAAATAATTCCCATTTGCGACTTCAGTGTCTCTGTCATCCCTGCATCCCGGCCCGGCCTTTTCCGCCTCGACCCGCAACCCATCCCGCCCGGCGCATCGCCGGCTGAGCCCCCTGCTGCTGGCCGCCCTCTGCGCCTCGGCCGCCCAGGCGGCACAGGACTCGCCCCATCCCGAGCTACCCCCGGTCACCGTCCTCGGCATCCGCAGCGTGGCGCCCGGCAAGACCAGCATCAGCCCCAGCGAGATCGAGCGCCAGCAGGCGCTCACCGTGCAGCAGCTGCTGGACAACCTGCCGGGCGTGGACCTCAACGGCAGCTGGCGCCCCGGCGGCCAGAGCCTGAACATCTGGGGCTTCGGCGATGTGGAAGACATCCGCGTGCAGCTGGACGGGGCCAACAAGGGCTTCGAGAAGTACCGCCAGGGCTCCATCTTCATCGAGCCCGAGCTGATCAAGCGCATCACCGTGGACAAGGGCGCGCATTCGGTGCGCCAGGGCAATGGCGGCTTCGGCGGCACGGTGCAGGTGCAGAGCAAGGACGCCAGCGATCTGCTGCGCCCCGGCGAGCGCCTGGGCGGCCTGCTCAAGCTGGGCCACGCCAGCAATGACGGCCAGCGCATAGGCGCCGGCAGCGTCTTCGCGCGGGCCGAGGCAGGCAGCGCCCTGCCCTGGGAGCTGCTGGCCGCGGTGAGCGCGCGCGACTCGGGCAACCAGGTGCGTGCCGACGGCAGCGAGTACGAGTTCTCCGCCACCCACAGCCGCTCCGGCCTGCTCAAGCTGGCCCTGCAGCTGGGCGAGGCGCGGCTCACGCTCTCGGACATCGAGGGCCGCAGCAAGGCCTGGTCGCCCTTCGCCGCCAAGCGCGACGATGTGCCCGCGCCCACGCCGGCCGAGATCGCCCGCTACGGCGAGCGCGAGGCCTGGCTGCGCAAGGTGCTGTGGCGCGATCAGCGCGACAGCACCCGCAGCCTGCAGTGGCAGTACACGCCCCAGGCCCAGCCCCTGCTGGATGTGCAGCTGCATCTCAGCCGCTCCAGCAGCCGCCAGGACGATCGCCGGCCCGATAGCATCACCAGCGACTTTGCCGCCAGCCTGGGCAAGCAGAGCCAGGCCGCCTACCTGGACCAGCAGCTGGAGCTCAGCAATACCGCGCGCTTTCGCGCCGCCGGCCTGGACCATCAACTGGCCCTGGGCCTGCAGCTGCACCGGCATGAGCGCGACACCCTGATGCTGCTGCACACGCGGCCCCAGGACCCCAGCTACAACTACGGCTGGCTGCAGCCCTACTACATGCCCGCCGGCCGCCAGCGCAACCAGAGCGTCTGGCTGGAGCATCGCCTGGACTGGGGCGACTTCAGCCTCACGCCGGGCCTGCGCCACGACCGCGTGCGCAGCGAGGGCCGCCCCAATCTGGCGCCGCGCTACAACGACCCCAAGGCCGGCCATGACTACAGCGCGGTGACGCATGCGGGCTGGTCCGGCCATCTGGCCGCCAGCTGGCGCGCCACGGCCCAGACCCGGCTCTTTGCCGACCTGGGCGCCAGCTGGCGCGCACCGGTGATCGACGAGCTCTACGAGGTGCAGTCCGCCGCGGCCAGCGCGCCGGCCACCAGCCGCGGTCTGCGCAAGGAGCGCCTGAGCGCGCTGCGCACCGGCCTCGCCCATGAGCGGCGCGACTGGCTGAGCGCGGGCGACGCCCTGTCCGCCACCCTCACGCTCTTCCGCAACGAGGTGCGCGACAACATCCACAAGCGCTTCGGCGTGATGGTGGAGCCGGGCACCGCGCGCCCTGCCCTGCTGCCCTTCTACCGCAACCTGCCCGGTTATCACAGCCAGGGCCTGGAGCTGGAAGCGCATTACGAGGCGCGCCGCCTGCTGGCCAGCGCCTCGCTGGCCTGGATGGAGGGCGAGCACCACGGCTCCATCCGCGACCCCTGGGCCACCCGCAACCAGCCCCTGATCGACATCGGCGCACCCAAGGCCGTGCTGGTGCTGGGTGGCAAATGGCCGGCCTGGGGCCTGGTGGCGGGCTGGCAGGGCAAGTTCGTGGCCGCCCAGCGCCAGGTGCCGGACGACGAGATCGTGCCCTACGCCCTGCCGCCCGCGGCCGGCTACGGCCTGCACGGCCTCTTCGCCCAGTGGCAGGGGCGCGGCCGCTGGGCCGACACCCGCGTCAATCTGAGCGTGGACAACTTGCTGAACCGCGCGGTCCAGCCCTATCTGGCCGAGGCCGTGTTTGCGCCGGGGCGCAATATCAAGCTCAGCGTGAGCCAGCGCCTGTAATCAGCCGCCCGCGCGGGCGGCCTCAGCGCCGCTCGCGCTCCGCAATCAGCACCGTGGGGAAGCTCACCGGCAGGGTCTGCGGATAGTCGCGGCTGAAGTGCAGGCCGCGGCTCTCGTGGCGCAGCAGGGCCGAGCGCACGATCAGCTCGGCGCAGTCCACCAGATTGCGCAGCTCCAGCAGGTCGCGGTTGACGCGGAAGTTGGCGTAGTAGTCCTCGATCTCGTCGCGCAGCAGATGGATGCGGTGCAGGGCCCGCTCCAGGCGCTTGGTGGTGCGCACGATGCCCACATAGTTCCACATCAGGAGGCGCAGCTCGTCCCAGTTGTGGGCGATCACCACCTGCTCGTCGGCGTCCTCCACCTGGCTCTCGTCCCAGGCCGGCAGGGGCGCGGGCGGCAGCTCGACCTGGCCCACGATATGGTCGGCGCAGGTCTGGCCCAGCACCACGCATTCCAGCAGGGAGTTGCTGGCCAGGCGGTTGGCGCCATGCAGGCCGGTATAGCCGGTCTCGCCCACGGCATAGAGGCCGGGCAGATCGGTCTGGCCGCGCAGATCGCTCACCACGCCGCCGCAGGTGAAATGCACGGCCGGCACTACGGGAATAGGCTGGCGGGCGATGTCGATGCCCAGGCTCAGGCAGCGCGCATGGATGGTGGGGAAATGGGCCTTCAGGAAGGCCTCGCCCAGATGCGTGGCGTCCAGCCACACATGGTCCAGGCCATGCTTCTTCATCTCGAAGTCGATGGCGCGGGCCACGATATCGCGCGGCGCCAGCTCCATGCGCTCGTCGTGCGCGGCCATGAAGCGCGTGCCGTCGGGCAACTTGAGGTGACCGCCTTCGCCGCGCAGGGCCTCGGTGATCAGGAAGCTGCGCTCCTGCGGGTGGTAGAGACAGGTCGGGTGGAACTGGATGAACTCCATATTCGCCACCCGGCAGCCCGCGCGCCAGGCCATGGCGATGCCGTCGCCGGTGGAGGTGTCGGGGTTGGTGGTGTAGCGGTAGACCTTGCCGGCGCCGCCGGTGGCCAGCACCACGGCACGCGCCGCCAGGGTCTCCACGCGCTGGGCGTCGATGTCCAGGGCGTAGATGCCGTAGCAGCGCGGCGACTCCAGGCGCTGCACATGGCGCGAGGTGATCAGGTCCAGGGCCATCCAGCGCTCGCGCAGCGAGATATTGGGATGCGCCTTGGCCGCGGCCAGCAGCTGGTCGTGGATGGCCTTGCCGGTGGCGTCCGCCGCGTGGGCGATGCGGCGCACCGCATGGCCGCCCTCGCGGGTCAGGTGCAGGCCGAGAGGCCCGTCATCGTCCGGCGTGAAGGGCACGCCCTGGCGCACCAGCCAGGCCACCGCAGCCGCGCTGCGCTCGGCGATGAAGCGGGCCGTGGCCTCGTCCACCAGGCCGGCGCCGGCCTCCTGGGTGTCACGCACATGGCTGTCGATGCTGTCGTCGCTGCCCAGCACGCCCACGATGCCGCCCTGGGCCCAGGCGGTGGCCGCCTCGGTCAGGTCGCGCTTGGCCAGCACCACCACGGGCACCTGATCGGCCAGGTGCAGGGCCACGGTCAGGCCGGCCAGGCCGGCGCCAACAATCACAACGGGAGCAGCAGACGTCATCGAGAAGCCGCCCCGCCGAACCGGGTTCATGGGGGCGTCATGAATCAAGGTGGCCCATTCTAAGGAGGGCACCTGCCCTGGATGCTGGCCCGGTTCTCAGGCCGCTGCAGAAAGCTCGACAGTCTGCGAGATGAGTCCGGGATATCGTGCTCAAGGAGTGCAAGTCAAGCCTGAAGGCTACGAGGGCGTCGAATGAGGAGGACCAAAAGCCCCGAGAGCCAAAGCGCAGCAGCCTCCGGCTCAGGAACGGCAGAGACCGGCGCGCCGCGGAGCACAGCCTCAATCGGCCTCCCGCTCGCCATCCAGGCCGGAGTCTGTGGCATCAGCTCGGCCTGAAAGTAGTCGTAGTAGTGCGACGCTGGCATGCCGACCGGCCAATCGCTGGGCAGCACCAGGTGCTTGTGCAAAGATGCCAGGGGACTGATGTCGAAGCGCCAAGACCACGAGGTGTAGCGCAGGTCCAGCGCGGCATCGCGCAGATAGCCGCTGAAGCTACCGCTGAGCAGCAGAGGTGCTGGAGGTAGAGGCTGGATAACAGCGCAGTAGCACAAACCTGTCAGCCCATCGGCTGGTTCGAAGCCCGCTGGTCCCTGCTCCTGGACCGCTGCCGCCTGCCGAAGGTGCAAACGCCCATCGCTAATCACTCCCGCCGCCCGGTCATAGCGCCAGAGCGAACCGGCAGGTGCATCAATCTCAACGCCGGAACTGTGCTGCAAGTCCACTGTATCCAGGCTGAGCGCCTGAACGCCGTCGGGCGACGGGGGATTCAGCGTGTACGCCAATGTTCCAGAGAGTTGGTACCTGACTCGGTCAAACACCGGAGTCCATCCGACGACCGCGGAGCCCTCTTGCTCACGTACAGACCACTGCCATCGCGCGGTCTCCATCTCGACGTAGCTCTGCGCAGGATTCAACGCAAACGTCGCAGCGGAGCAAGGCAAGCTGCTAACAAAAATGCTGCAGAGGATTAAGGGAGCTAAGGGCTTCATCAGCGGCTCTCCGGCAAACCGTCCGGCAACAGCCAGACACGCGGACAGTTGAGCGCGAGCGCGTGAAATCTTCACGGCACCCCGAATAGCCCGATCGCGTCAGCGCGATACATCGGCATCACGAAGCACTGACACAACTCAAGCTGCCACAGCCCGGCTCCACCAAGGCCACGCTCCGGTTGGTGCACTTGCTAATGGAGGTCACTGCCTGATGCGAAGCGCCCGCATGCCGCTGGGTGCAATGCGAAAGGTGCAGCGTACCAGCCCGATTTCGCCGGTGACCAGGGCGGTGCCGCCGGCCGATGTGGTACAGACAGTCCGTCACGATCTCAGACCCCAGCGCGCCGGTTGCTACGCGCGCTTGGTCCGTTGCATCGCCCGATTCAGCAGCTGGGCGACGGCAGTGCCCAATTCCGAAGCCCCGCTACCGAACGGCCGGCAGGAGGCGAGGCGAATCAGCGCCTCGGCGTCTTGCGGGATCACGAGTTTCAGCTTTTCTCGCCCCCTTCGCACCGGGGATTCGATGGAATAAGACTTGATGACAGCCCAAACACAACTTGGCTGGCCCACCAAGAATTCAGCGATGCCCTGGGCCCCGTCAAACAGCGCCGTCGTGCTCGCGGCTATGTCCGTGGCGAAGCCATCAAGTACCCTGATGGACGCCCCCACCTCCGGCCAGGGACAGGGGTCGGTCCGCGCCCAACATGAGCGCAGATCCGCCGGGACTTCAGTGCACCACGCGCCCGAAGCTGAACTCGCCGCCCTCGATCCCCACCGGGATCAGGTCCTTGGGCCCGAAGCGGCCCTGCAGGATGAGCTTGGAGAGAGGGTTCTCGATGCGCTGCTGGATGGCGCGCTTGAGCGGCCGGGCGCCGAACACCGGATCGAAGCCCACCTTGGCCAGCTCGTCCAGGGCTTCCTCGCTCACATCCAGCTTCATCTCCAGCTTGTCCAGACGGGCCTCGAGCTGGGCCAGCTGGATGCGTGCGATGGATTTGATGTGTGCCGCGCCCAGGGCGTGGAAGATCACCGTCTCGTCGATGCGGTTCAGGAACTCGGGCCGGAAGTGGCTCTTGACCTCGCCCCAGACCGCCTCGCGTATCACCTCCTCCGACTCACCCGCCAGCTGCATGATGTGCTGGGAGCCGAGGTTCGAGGTCATGATGATCATCGTGTTGCGGAAGTCCACGGTGCGACCCTGGCCGTCGGTCAGGCGGCCATCATCGAGGACCTGCAGCAGGACGTTGAAGACATCCGGATGCGCCTTCTCGATCTCGTCGAACAGCACGACCTGATAGGGCCGGCGGCGAACGGATTCCGTCAGGGCGCCGCCTTCCTCATAGCCGACATAGCCGGGAGGCGCACCGATCAGCCGGGCCACGGAGTGCTTCTCCATGTATTCCGACATGTCCATGCGCTGGATCGCCGTCTCGTCGTCGAAGAGGAAACGGGCGAGCGCCTTGGTCAGCTCCGTCTTGCCGACGCCGGTGGGTCCGAGGAAGATGAACGAGCCGATCGGCCGGTTCGGATCCTGCAGGCCGGCGCGGGCACGGCGAACGGCATCGGCCACGGCCACGATGGCCTCGTCCTGGCCCACCACGCGCTCATGCAGCTTGGCCTCCATCTTGAGCAGCTTGTCGCGTTCGCCCTGCATCAGCTTGGACACCGGGATGCCGGTGGCGCGCGAGACCACCTCGGCGATCTCCTCGGCCCCCACCAGGGTGCGCAGCAGCTGGGCGCGGCCCGCGCCGCCGGCGGCCTTGCCGGTTTCCTTGTCCTGCGCTTCCTTGAGGCGCTTCTCCAGCTCGGGCAGCTTGCCGTACTGCAGCTCGGCCACCTTGTTGAAGTCGCCCTTGCGCTTGAGCTCCTCGATCTGGAACTTGATCTTGTCGATCTCTTCCTTCACATGGGCGCTGCCCTGGGCCTGGGCCTTTTCATGGGTCCAGATCTCTTCCAGGTCGTTGTACTCGCGCTGCAGCTTGAGCAGCTCTTCCTCGATCAGGCCCAGGCGGCGCTGCGAGGCCTCGTCCTGCTCCTTCTTCAGGGCCTCGCGCTCGATCTTGAGCTGGATGATGCGGCGGTCGAGTTCGTCGAGCTCTTCCGGTTTGGAATCGACCTGCATGCGCAGCCGCGAGGCCGCTTCGTCCATCAGGTCGATCGCCTTGTCCGGCAGGAAACGATCCGTGATGTAGCGGTTGGAAAGCGTCGCGGCAGCAACCAGGGCCGAGTCGGAAATCCGGACCTTGTGGTGCTGCTCGTACTTTTCCTTGAGGCCGCGCAGGATCGAGATCGTGTCCTCGACGGTCGGCTCGTCCACCATGACGGGCTGGAACCGGCGGGCAAGCGCGGCGTCCTTCTCGACATGCTTGCGATACTCGTCGAGCGTGGTCGCGCCCACGCAGTGCAGTTCGCCGCGGGCAAGCGCGGGCTTCAGCAGGTTGGAGGCGTCCATCGCCCCATCCGCCTTGCCGGCGCCGACCAGCGTATGCATTTCGTCGATGAAGAGGATGATCTCGCCGTCTTCCGCCTGCACTTCGGCCAGCACGGCCTTCAGGCGTTCCTCGAACTCACCGCGATATTTCGCACCGGCGATCAGCGCGCCCATGTCGAGCGCCATCAGCTTCTTTTCCTTCAGGCTCTCCGGCACGTCGCCATTGACGATACGCAACGCGAGGCCTTCGGCGATGGCGGTCTTGCCGACGCCGGGCTCGCCGATGAGCACGGGATTGTTCTTCGTGCGGCGCGAGAGGACCTGGATGGTGCGGCGGATTTCGTCGTCGCGGCCGATAACCGGGTCGAGACGGCCTTCGCGCGCATCGGCCGTGAGGTCACGGGCGAATTTCTTCAGCGCCTCGCGCTGGCCCTCGGCCTCCTGGCTGTCCACCTTCTGGCCGCCGCGCACGGCTTCCACCGCGCTCTCCAAGGCCTTGCGGGTCAGGCCATGGCCGCGCGCGATGCCGGCCAGATCGCTCTTGGCCTCGGCCAGCACCAGCAGGAACATCTCGCTGGCGATGTAGTGGTCGCCGCGCTTGGCGGCCTCCTTCTCGGCCGACTGCAGCAGGCCGATCAGGTCACGGCTGGGCTGGACCTGCTGGCCCTCGCCCTGCACCTGGGGCAGGCCGGCCAGGATGCTGTCCAGCGCCGCCTTGAGCGCGGGCACCTTGACGCCGGCACGCTCCAGCAGCGCACGCGGACCGTCCGCCTGGGCCAGCATGGCGCTGAGCAGATGGGCCGGCTCGATATAGGGGTTGTCGCGGGTGACGGCCAAGCTCTGGGCCTCGGCCAGGGCTTCCTGGAAGCGGGTGGTAAGTTTGTCGACTCGCATGGGATGAAATCCTCCGTTGGCGAGCAAGTGGGACCCTGCGCCGGGATTTCAAGCCCGGGAGTCGCCTCAGGGCTTGAGCAGGATCAAACGCATCACGGCCATTCCCAGCGCCGCCGCCGCCAGCGAGCCCAGCACATGCGCTGCGCTGTGCGCCAGCGCCCAGCCGAACTGGCCGCGCTGCAGGAGGGCGAGAGACTCACCCGAAAAAGCCGAGAAGGTGGTGAGCCCGCCCAGAAAGCCGGTCACCAGCAGCAGCTTGAGCAGCTCATTGGGCTGGCGGCCGAAATACTCCAGGGCCATGCCGATCAGCAGCCCGCCCACCAGGTTCACCAGCAGGGTGCCCAGGGGAAAGCCGGCCCAGCGGGCATTGAGCCAGACCCCGGTCTGCCAGCGAAGCAGGGCGCCAGCGGCGGCGCCCAGGCTCACGGCCAGTGCAGCGGCGGCACTCATGCGGCGGCATTGGCCGAGCTGATGCCCCAGCGCGCCAGGGCCGCATCGTCGCTCTCGCGGGCATCCACCCAGCGGGCGCCCTCGGCCGTGTGCTCCTTCTTCCAGAAAGGCGCCTGGGTCTTGAGATAGTCCATCAGGAACTCGCAGGCCTCAAAGGCCTGGCCGCGGTGGCGGCTGGCCACCAGCACCAGCACGATCTGGGCGCCGGGCGCCAGCGGCCCCACGCGGTGGATCACCCGCGCGGCGCGGATCTCGAAACGGCGGAAAGCCTCGTCCACCATGGCCTCGATGGCCGCCTCGGTCATGCCGGGGTAATGCTCCAGCTCCATGCAGCTCAGGCTGCCGCCGCCGTCACGCACCGTGCCCACAAAGCTGACCACGGCGCCCACCTCTCCATCGCTGCCGCGCAGGCGGGCGGTCTCGGTGCTGAGGTCGAAATCTTGGGTCTGGATGGCCACGCGGGCCGTGCTGTCGGCAGGCATGCCGGGATTGTGGCATCGCCGGCCCCGGACTTCCGGGCGGGGCCGGAGCGTGCGTTTGTTGGCATCTGGCGACCGCTGTGCGGGTCCACCCCGGGCTGCGGGGCCCCACGCTAGTTGTTACATTTTGATGTATTGAGGGACGGAACAAGAACACGATGACGGCCGAACAGCAGGAGCGGCAGGGCGCGCCCGGGAGCGCGCTGACACGAGACCCCGGCATCGAGACGGTGCTGGAGCAGGGTCGCCGCGACCTCAGCGGCGCCCGCTACCGCGAGGCCTACGACCTCTTCATGCAGGCCAGCCAGCGCGCCCACGATGCCGGCGCCCTGGCCAGCGAGGCCCGCGCCCTGGCCCTGCTGGCCTATGCCGCCGCCACCCTGGGTCACAGCGAGGAAGCCATCGAGACCGCCATGCTGGCCGCCCAGCTGGCGCGCGCCTGCCCCGGGGACCTGACGCTGGAGGTGCAGGTGGGCAACTACCTGGGCATCGCCCTGCTCTGGAACGGCAGCCACGAGGGCGCCGAGGCCGTGCTGGCCCAGACCTATGAGCTGGCCAAGAACGACGGCCGGGCCGGCCTGTTCTGGCATCCGCAGATCAACCGCGGGCTCAACGAGGCCTACAAGCGCTTCTCCCTGCGCCATATGAACCGCGAGGCGCCGTCGGCGCGGCGCCTGCTGACCCTGCTGGACACCCTGGAGGCCCATGCCGCCACGCGGGGCCCGGGCAGCCGCAGCGATGCCTCTGCGCCTCTGATGGCCGACGGCCTGGGCACCTGGCTGCGCGGACTGGCCGGCGCCTGGGGCGGCGAACTGGCCGCCGCCCGTGAGCATGAGCAGACCCTGCTGGCCGTCTGCCGCGCCCGCGCCGAGGTGCCCCTGCTCACCGCCATGGCCCACTGGCTGCGCGCCGAGCTGGCCCTGGCCGGCGGCCGGCCCGAAGAAGCCCTGCTGGCCGCGCGCAAGCTGGGCCAGCTCAGCGGCGCCATCCAGCACCAGCCCCTGCAGCGCGTGGCCCTGCTGCTGCAGGCCGATCTGCACGAGCAGGGCGGCCGCCCCGACGCCGCCCTGGACTGCCTGCGCCAGCACCAGCTGCGCGAACACCAGCTGCGCCAGGTCAGCATGCACCACCGCCGCAATGTGGCGGCCCTGCGCTTCGAGCTGCGCCAGCACAAGCAGGAGGTGCAGCACCTCAAGCACAGCACCGAGCTGCTGCAGCGCCTCTCGATGGAGGATGCGCTCACCGGCCTGGCCAATCGCCGCGGCCTGGAGCGCCTGCTGGGTCAGGCCCTGGCCTCGCGCCTGGCCCATGAGCCGCTCTTCGTGGCCGTGGTGGATGTGGACCAGTTCAAGGCCGTGAACGACCGCCACTCGCACCAGATCGGCGACCAGGTGCTCAAGGCCCTGGCCAGCCTTTTCCAGCAACTGCTGCGCGCGGGCGATATCGCCGGCCGCTGGGGCGGGGACGAGTTCGTGCTGGGCTTTCGCGCCGCCGACGAGCCCCAGGCCCAGGGCGTGGTGGAGCGCCTGCGCCGCGCGGTGCAGCTGCACCCCTGGCATGCACTGGCGCCGGGCCTGTGCGTCAGCGTGAGCCTGGGTCTGACCCAGGCCCGCCCCGAGGACGATCTGCAGTCCCTGCTGTTGCGCAGCGACCTCGGCATGTACGCCCACAAGCGCCGCCAGGCCCCGCCGCCCGCGCCCCAGCCGCTATAGTCGGTTCATGCCTCGCGCTTCGCTGAGCCTCAGCAAGAAACCCTCGAAAAAGCAGCCGCTCGTCTGACCGGCGCTGCTGCCGTGCTCGGATGAGCCGGCAGCCCCAGGCCCCGAGGCGCACTGCCCCGACACGGCCCCCCTTCCGACTCTTCGCCGCGCACGGTTGTCCTGGTCAACACCCACAGGAGAACCCCGTGTCCCTTGCCTACTCGCAGTCAACGTCCACCGCCGGCGCCGATCGCCATGCCGCCTATCGCGGCCTCTGGATCCCGCTGGTCACCCCCTTCCGGCACGAGGACATAGACCACAAGGCCCTGCAGCGCCTGGTGCAGCATCTGGGCGCCTGCGGCGTGCGCGGTTTCGTGGCCTGCGGCAGCACCGGCGAGGCGGCCCTGATGGAGCCCCATGAGCAGGACGCCCTGCTGGCCACCGTCTGCGAGGCCGCGGCGGGGCTGCCGGTGATGGTGGGCGTCTCGGGCATGCGGCCCGGCGCTGTGGTCGCCCGCATGCAGACCCTCGCCAAGCAGTTCCCGGTGCATGCCTTCCTGCTGCCGCCGCCCAGCTATATCCGGCCCTCCCAGACCGGGCTGCTGCACTTCTTCGAGGCGATTGCCGACCAGGCGCCCGCGCCCCTGGTGCTCTACGACATTCCCTACCGCACCGGCGTGAAGATCGAGCTGCCCACCCTGCTGCAGCTGGCGGCGCATCCGCGCATCCAGGCCTTGAAGGACTGCGGCGGCCAGCTGAGCGCCACCCAGGCCCTGATCCAGGACGGCCGCCTGGCCGTGCTGGCGGGCGAGGACCATGCGGTGTTCAGCACCCTGGCCCTGGGCGGCGCGGGCGCGATCGCTGCCAGCGCCCATCTGCTCACCCCCGCCTATGTGGCCCTGGTGCAGGCCCTGGCCGACGATCGCATCGAGCCCGCGCGCGCGCTCTGGCAGCGCCTGGCCCGCTTGATCGGACTGTGCTTTGCCGAGAGCAATCCCGCCCCGCTCAAGGCCCTGCTGGCCCAGCAGGGCTGGCTGCACAACGAGCTGCGGGCGCCGCTGCAGCCGGCCACGCCGGGCCTGCTGGCCTCGCTGCTGGAGGCCGAGGCGCAGGCGCGCGAGCAGTTGGGCGAGCTGGGCACGGCGCTGACGAGCTAGGGCGGACAATGCGGGTCCGATGACCACGCGCTCCGCCTACCTACGACGCCGCCGCCTGATCGAGCTGCTGGCGCTCACTGCCACCGGCCTGCCCGGTTCCGCGCGCGCCGCGCCCGCCGCTGCGGCCGAATGGCGCATCGGCAGCTCGGCGGCACTGAGCGGCCCGGCCGCCCAGCTGGGCATGCGCTACCACGCCGGCATCCGGGCCCAGCTGGCGCTGGTCAACCAGCAGGGCGGCATCCAGGGCCACAAGCTGGTGCTGGACCTGCGAGATGACGGCTACGAGCCCGAACGCGCCGAGCTCAACACCCGCCAGCTGGTGGAGGATCCACGGGTGCTCCTGCTCTTCGGCTATGTGGGCACGCCCACCAGCCGCGTGGCCCTGCCCTATCTGAAGCGTCATGGCATCGCTTTTCTGGGCGCCTACACCGGCGCCGGCATGCTGTACGAGCCCCGGCCGGAGCATGTCTTCCCCGTGCGCGCCAGCTACGAGGACGAGTCCCTGGCCCTGGTCAAGACCATGCAGCGCGACGGCGTGAAGCGTTTCAATGTGCTGCTGCAGGCCGATCCCTTCGGGCGCGCCGGCCTGGAAGCCATCCGGGTGGCGGCGGGGCAGCAGCGGCTGGAGCTGCAGGCCTCGTCCACCGTGCGCCGCAACTCCACCCAAGTCACGGAAGCGCTGGACGCCCTGATAGCCCGCGATCCGGCCGATGCCGTCTTCATGATCAGCAGCTATGCCAGCTGCGCGGCCTTCATCCGTCAGGCGCGCCAGCGCGGCTACCAGGGGCGCTTCTACCTGCTGTCCTTCGCGGGCCTGGAGCCGCTGCAGCAAGCCCTGCAGGGCGATATGCGCAAGGTCCGCATGGCTCAGGTGGTGCCCAGCCCGCATGACGCCAGCCTGCCCCTCACCGCCGCCTACCAGAGGGCCATGCTCGCCCAGGGCGACCGGCAGTTCGACTCCATCAGCTTCGAGGGCTATATCGCGGCCCGCGTGCTCTGCGAAGCGCTGCGCCGGGCCCGGCTCCCCATGAGCCGCGAAGGGCTGCAGCAGGCGCTGGAAGCCCTGGGCACGCTGGACCTCGGTGGCCTGCGCCTGCACTACGGGGCGGGTTCGCAGCGCGGCAGCGCGCTGGTGCTGGTGCGCTGAACCCGCGCGGGGCCGACCTCAGACGCCGGCCTGCAGCTCAAACTCCAGCAGCACCTCGTCCTGCACCGCCAGCAGGCCGCCCGGCAGGGCAAAGGGCTGCAGGCCCAGCGCGCTGTGACGCAGCACCAGGGCGCCGGCCAGGCGGGGCGCCCCCGGCTCGCCGCTCAGGCGCAAGGCCACATCGGACTCGTGCTGGTGTTCCCCGCGCTGCCAGCGCACCCGGGCCGCCAGGCGCGGCGGCTCGCCGCGCAGGGCCAACAGGTCCAGGCGCAGCACGGGGTGGCGCTGCGCATCCACACCGCGCGGGCCCAGCAGATTGGCCCGGGTGGCGGCCACGGCCGCCGCGTCCAGCGGGCTGGCAAAGGCGGAGCCGGCGGCCGCGCGCTCGGCGGGGGCGTCCAGCTCGATGTCTTCCCAGCGCAGGCGCAGCGCAGCACGAGCCGCGGCCAGGGCGCCCGGGCCCTCGATCAGGTCCGGCCACCACAGCCAGCCCTCGAAGCGCGGCACGGCGATCACATGGTTGTGACCCAGGCGGGCCAGACTGCCCGCGCGGAACACATAGACCCGCAGCCGCGAGCGCTCGGGCTGCAGGCGCAGCAGGCGGCCCGCGCCACGGGGCGCCTGCTCGACGAACTCGGGTGGCCAGGGCGGGCTCGCCTCGAGCTCGGCGCCCGCCGTCGGCTCCGGCGCGCTGGCGCAGCCGGCCAGGGCCGCGCCCAGGGCCAGCAGGCAATGGCGGCGCGCGATCATGCGCCCTCTCCCGCCGACTCGCCAAGCGCTTGCAGCGCCGCCCGGTCCAGCAGCTCGATCTCGCCATAACCCAGGGCCAGCAGGCCCTGCGCGGCCAGGGCCTGCAAGGCCTTGCTCACGCTCTGCCGGCTCACGCCCAGCATCAGGGCCAGCTGCTCCTGCGGCAGGCGTAGGGGCCGCGGCGCGCCGCCGGGCGCGCGCTGGCCATAGCCCTGGTCCAGCAGCAACAGGCGCTTGGCCAGGCGCTGCGGCAGAGGCAGGCGGGCAATGTCCTCCAGCACCTCGAAGCTCAGGCGCAGCTTGAGGCAGGCCAGCACCGCCAGATCGCGCCAGCAGGCCGGATGCTGCGCCAGCCAGGCCAGCAGGCCGGCGTGGGGCACCAGCCAGACCTGGCTCGCGCCTTCAGCCACCGCGTCATGGGTGCGGGGCCGGCCGTCCAGCAGGGAGATCTCGCCGAACCACTGGCCCGGCTCCAGCCAGGCCAGCAGGCTGGGCCGGCCATCGGCCTGGGCCGCGCCCACCTGCAGCGCGCCCGAAAGCACGCAGCACAGGCCCTCGGGCCGGTCGCCGCGCTCGAACAGGGCCTGCCCCGCACCCAGGGCCACGCGCCGCCCCGCGCCGCGCAGATAGTCCTGCAGGGCCGGCGCGCAGGCGGCGAACCAGGGGTGGCCGCGCATCAGGGCGTCTTCGGCCGGGCTCAGGCTGGAGGGAGAGGCAGACAAGGTCATGGGGAAAGCTCGGGGGCGGGCGGCTCGCCACGGGGCGCCAGTTTGTCGGAAATTTGACAGTCCTGCGCCGGGACGCACACTAGCATCCGCTGCCACGCCCACAAGAACCCACAACGAGGAGACGCTCATGGCCGCCAGTCCCTTCCGCCCCGCCCTGGACCTGATGGTGCAGTACGCCCGCTACCACCGCGACCGCCGCAACATCGCCACGCATTTCATCGGCATCCCGCTGATCGTGTTTGCCATCGGCGTGCTGATGGGCCGGGCCCAGTTCAGCCTGGGCGATCTGAGCCTGAGCGCCGCCTGGCTGTTCTGGGCGCTCACCACCCTCTGGTACCTGAGCCGCGGCGCCCTGCTGCTGGGCGCGGCCACAGCCGCGGTCAACGGCCTGCTGATCGCCCTGGCCGCACCGCTGGCCAGCCACAGCCTGAGCAGCGCCAGCTGGCTGGCCTGGGGGGTGGGCAGCTTTGTGGTGGGCTGGGTCTTCCAGTTCGTGGGCCACTACTACGAGGGCAAGAAGCCGGCCTTTGTGGATGATCTGGTGGGCCTGCTGGTGGGCCCCATGTTCGTCGTGGGCGAGGCCCTGTTCGCCCTGGGCCTGCAGCGCGAGATGCTGGCCGAGATCGAACGCCAGGCCGGCCCCACCCATCTGCGCGATCTGACCCGCCCCGCCGCGTGAGCGCAGCGCCCGACAAGACCACCGGCCCCGTGCTGGTGATGGGCGCCGGCTCGGTGGGCTGCTTTCTGGGCGGCGTGCTGGCCCGCGCCGGCCACGAGCTGCATTTCGTGGCCCGGCCGCGGGTGCTGGAGGCCCTGCGCACGCAAGGCCTGCGCCTGAGCGATCTGGAAGGGCGCTCGCAGCACCTGCCGCCCGAGCGCCTGCATCTGCACGAGCAGCCGCCCGCCGGCCTGCGCCCGGCCCTGAGCCTGCTGTGCGTGAAGAGCGGCGCCACCGCCGAAGCCGCGCGCCAGTTGGCCGCCGCCCTGCCGCCGGGCAGCGTGGTGGCCTCCATGCAGAACGGCGTGGGCAATGTGGAGCGCGCCCGCGAGGCCGCGCCGGGCCTGGTCTGGCGCGCCGGCATGGTGCCCTTCAATGTGGCCGAGCTGGCCCCCGGCCACTACCACCGCGGCACGGCAGGCGGCCTGGCCGCCGAGCGCGATCCGGCGCTGCAGGCCTTGAGCCCCGCGCTGGCAGACTTCGGCATTACCCTGCGTCTGCACCGCGATCTGCGCCCCGTGCAATGGGGCAAGCTGCTGATCAATCTGAACAACCCGGTGAATGCGCTCTCGGGCCGGCCCCTGCGCGCCCAGCTGCTGGAGCGCGGCTACCGGCGCTGCTTCGCAGCCCTGCAGACCGAGGCGCTGGAGCTGCTGCGCCAGGCGCGCATCGAGGTGGCGGCCGTCACGCCCGTGCCGCCCGAGCGCTTTGCCAGCCTGCTGCGCCTGCCCACGCCCGTCTTCCGCCTGCTGGCCGCGCGCATGCTGCGCATCGATGCCCAGGCCCGCTCCAGCATGGCCGATGACCTGGCCCTGGGCCGCAAGACCGAGATCGACGCGCTATGCGGCGAGGTGGTGCGCCTGGCCCGGCGCGAGGGCCGCCAGGCCCCGCTGAATGCCCGCATGCAGGCCCTGGTGGAAGCCTGGGCCCAGCGGCCCCGGCCCTACGGGCCGCGGGAGCTGGAAGAGGCGCTGGGGTTGAGGTAGTCGGGCCGGTGGCGCTAGCGTTCCTGAGTCCAGGCCAGCTCGGCCGGGCTGGCGACCTGCGGTACTTTCCCCGGCGGGCCGCCCAGCATCCACTCGATATGCCGCAGCTGCGCTTCCTTGCACAAGACGGCGTGCACCACCGCGCAGACCCGCTGCAGCGTCTCAACCCTGACTGGCGCGCCACCCCGGCCCAGCAGGCGAGCCAGCCAGCCCGCCGGATTCAGCGGGGCCACGGCCAGCAGGCAGCGGGTCTCGGATGCGTAAGGCGCGAAATACACCTGCAGGTCTGGCCCCTCCTCCTCGCCCTGGATGTCAATCGACCAGCCGCAATCGCGCCAGATCTCGGGGCCTCCGAGCAGGGTAAAGCGCTCGCGCAGAGCGGCCTCAAGCTCATGCGCCAGGGTCTTTCCGGGCGGATGCGCCTCGGGGGATGGATGCTGCTCCCATCGGGCTTCAAAGCTCGCATGCGGCGTGGGATGCACGACCTGCCCTCCTGCTTGAATTACGTCGAGCCGAGCGCCCTCTGACAGAGCTGAAGAAGGCTCCCCTCGGGCACGGCGACGACGGCCGAACAGATGTCGCCCCTGAAGCCGCCCCTGAGGCCGTCCTCGCCAATCTCAGGCAAAGATCCAGTACAGCAGGCCCAGGATCAGGGCCCACTTGCCGATGTAGTAGGCCGGGCGGCTCCTGGCCTTGAGGGCCTTGCCCCACAGGCGCACCTGGTAGGCGTAGTAGAAGAACTTGTTGAGCGCGCCCACGGGCTCGCCTTCCACGTTCTGGGTGGCGGCGGCCGTCATCACCACACGGCCGAAGAGGCGGTTGAGCCAGCGCATGGGCGCGAAATACAGGGGGCGCTCCACATCGCAGAAGAGGATCACGCGCTGCTGCTCGGTGCTGTTCTCGGCGTAGTGGATGAAGGTCTCGTCGAACATCACCGCCTCGCCGTCCTTCCAGTGATAGCGCTGGCCATCCACCTCGATGAAGCAGCCGGGCGAGTTGGGCGTGGTCAGGCCCAGGTGATAGCGCAGCGAGCCGGCATAGGGGTCGCGGTGGCGCACCAGGCGGCTGCCCGGCGGCAGGGAGGCGAACATGGCGGCCTTGACGCTGGGGATCTGGCGCAGCAGTTCCACGGTCTTGGGGCACATGGCCTGGGCCGAGGCCAGGTCCTGGCCGTACCACTTCAGGTAGAAGCGCTTCCAGCCGGTGCGGAAGAAGCTGTTGAAGCCGATGTCGTTGTAGCTGGAGGCGGCCTTGATCTGGCCTTCGTCATTGAGCTTGAGCGCCTCCTCGCGGATCACTTCCCAGTTGCGCTGCAGCAGCTCCAGCTCCTTGAACTCGCGCGTGTCCAGATAGGGCGTGGCGGGGGCGCGCGAGAACAGGTACATCAGGGCATTGACCGGGGCGATCAGCACCGTGAAGTCGGTCAGGGCCCGGGCCAGGCGGAAACGCACCTTGCCGCGGAAATGGGCATAGAGCGCCGAGGCGATGAAGATCATCAGCACCCAGTAGCGCAGCGGAATCGAGGACATCGGTGCGGCCTTGTGGAGAAACGGTAACAGGCCGCAATTATCGGCCCTGGCGGCCCAAGGCCGGATGAAGCGGCCTATCCCAGGCGGCCCAGGATCACGCTGGAGGCCTTGAACAGGGCCAGGGCCGGCTGGCCCTCGCTCAGGGCCAGCTCGTCCAGGCTGGTCTGGGTGATGGTGGCCGCCAGGGTCTGGCCGCCACCGATGTCCAGCAGCACCTCGGCATTGACCGCGCCGGGGCGCAGGGCCGTCACCCGGCCGCGCAGCTGGTTGCGGGCCGAGAGGCGCAGGGCCGGAGCCTGCCCCGCCTCATCCGCCGGCAGGTGGGCGATCATCACCGCGCCGGCCTGCACCAGGGCAAAGGCCTCGGCGCCCACCTGCAGGCCCAGCTGCTCGGTGCTTTCATGGCTGATGATGGCCACCAGCTCGGCCCCGCCGGGCAGGGCCAGCAGCAGCTCATCATTCACGGCGCCGCGGGTGCAGGCGCTGATGCGCCCCAGAAACTGGTTGCGCGCACTGGTTCTCATGGTCAGCATCCTGAGCAGGGGGAAGTCCTGGCCCAGCTCACCGCCCTCCTCGCTGAGCTGGTGCACAAAGCGCTGGTGCAGGGCCTGCAGCCGGGCATAGCGCGCCACCAGCTGCTCGCCGCGCGCGGTCAGGCGGGTGGAGCCACCGCCGCGCCCGCCGGCGCTGCGCTCCAGCAGGGGCTGGCCGGCCACATTGTTCATCTGCTCCACCGCGTCCCAGGCGGCCTTGTAGCTCAGGCCCACGGCCTTGGCCGCCTGGCTGATGGAACCCAGGGCGCCGATCTCGCGCAGCAGGGCCAGGCGCAGCTCGCCGCCCAGCTTCTCGCCGCCCAGGCTCAGCACCAGGCTGGCCTCCAGGGACAGGGCGCCCGCGCCGGTGTCAGACTGGCCCGCACTCACAGCAGCCGCCCCTGGTCCATGCGCAGCACCTGCTCGGCCAGGGCCTCGGCGTCTTCCTCGTCGTGGGTGATCAGCAGCATGGGCAGATCCAGGCCCTGCAGCAGGCCCAGCAGCTCCTGGCGCAGGCGGCGGCGCAGGGGGCTGTCGAGCGCGCCGAGCGGCTCGTCGAGCAGCAGCACCTTCGGGCGCATGGCGAGGGCGCGGGCGAGCGCCACGCGCTGGCGCTGGCCGCCGGAGAGCTGGCCGGGGTAATGCTCGGCCAGCTCGCTCAGGCCCAGGGTCTGCAGCCAGCGCGTCAGCTCGGGATGCGCCAGATGGCGTGGCGGATTGCGCCAGCCCCCGGCCAGGCCGAAGGCCACGTTCTGCCGCACCGTGAGATGGGGAAAGAGCGCGTAGTCCTGGAACACATAGCCCAGGCGGCGATCACGGGCCGGCAGGTTCAGGCCCCGGGCGCTGTCCTGCAGATCACGCCCCTGCAGGCGCACATGGCCGGCATCGGCCCGGGCCAGGCCGGCGATGATCTTCAGGGTCTGGCTCTTGCCCGCGCCCGAGGGGCCCAGCAGCACCAGGCGCCGCGCATCGCTGGCAAAGCGGGCTTGCAGCTCGAAGCGCCGGCCGGCCTGCTCGAAGACGCGCCGCACATCCACATCCCAGATCACCGCGCCAGCCCTCCCCCGGCCACCCGGCCCGGCGCCAGGCGCCCGGCGCTGAGCAGCACCACGATGCAGGTGATCGAGGTCACCAGCACCAGGAAATTGGCGGTGGCGTCCTGCCCGGCCTGCACGGCCTCATAGACCGCCACCGACAGGGTCTGGGTCTTGCCCGGGATGCTTCCGGCCACCATCAGGGTGGCGCCGAACTCGCCGGTGGCGCGCGCAAAGGCCAGCAGCAGGCCGGCCAGGATGCCACGCCAGGCCAGGGGCAGGGTCACGCGGAAGAAGAGCGCCGCTTCCGACAGGCCCAGCACCCGAGCGGCCTGTTCCAGCTGCGGGTCCACGCCCTCGAAGGCCGCCCGCGCCGACTTGAAGACCAGGGGGAAGGCCACGATGGTGGCGGCGATCACCGCGCCCTGCCAGGTGAAGATCAGATTGATGCCGAACTCGGCCTGCAGCCAGGCGCCCAGCGGGCCCTTGCGCCCGATCAGCACCAGCAGGTAGTAGCCCAGCACGGTGGGGGGCATCACCATGGGCAGGGTCAGGAGCGCGTCCAGCAGCTCGCGCCCCGGAAAGCGCAGCCGCGCCAGCGCAAAGCCCACACCCACGCCCAGCAGCAGGTTCAGGGCCGTGGCCCAGCCCGCCACCTTGAGCGTGAGCAGCAGCGGGACCCAGGCCTCCTGCATCAGGGCTTGCCGAAACCGTACTTGGCCAGCACGGCCTGGGCCGGCGGGCTCAGCAAAAAGGCCACGAACTTCTGGGCCTCGGCCGCCTGGGGGCTGGCGGCCACGGGCGCGGCGGGGTACAGCACCGGGCTCTCGGTCGGCACGGTCAGGGCCAGGCGCACCTTGTCGGCCATGAGGGCCGCATCGGTGCCGTAGACAAAGCCGGCATCCACCTCGCCGCGGGCCACATAGTCCAGGGCCTGGCGCACATTGTTGGCACCGATCATCTTGGGTTCCACCGCGGCCCAGAGCTGGGCCTTCTCCAGCACCGCCTTGGTGTAGCGGCCCACGGGCACGCTGGCCGGTAGGCCGATGGCGATGCGCGCATAGGCCGGCTGGGCCAGCTCGCTCACGGCCTTGGGTACGGCCTTGGCCGCGGCGGGCACGATCACCACTAGGCTGTTGGAGACGAAGTTGCGGCGCTGCTCGGCCTTGACCAGGCCCTGCTGCTGGGCCTGATCCATGGTCTCCTGGTCGGCACTGGCCAAGACATCGGCCGGCGCGCCCTTGGCGATCTGCTGCAGCAAGGCGCCCGAGGCGCCGAAGTTGAACTGCACCTTGCTGCCCGGGTACTGGGCCTCATAGATCGGACCCAGCTCGCGGAAGGCATTGCTCAGGCTGGCCGCGGCCGAGACGGTGAGCTCCGCGGCCAGGGCGCTGCCCCCGAGCACCAAGCCCAGCACCAGGGCAGCCAGACGTGGCAAGGGATGTGCAGGGCGATGACGGCAGGACATGGGCAGCACTCCGGGACAGGTGTTTTCGTTATGTAGCAGTGTACATATCGCTAGCCGGGCCCGGGGGCGGTGCAAATGGAGAAAACGCTGGAGCGTGCGAGGGGCGGCTGCGGCGGGGAGCGCTCAGCCGGCCTCGCCCCAGAACTGCAGCACGGTCTCGGGCCCGGGCTTGCGCGCGGGGCCGGCCGGCTTCTTGGCCGGTGTGCCCAGGGCCAGCCAGCCCACCAGGGTCTCGCCGGGCGCGCAGAAGGCGGCGGCGATCTGCGGGTTGCGCACTTTGGCGCCGCTGAGCATCTTGCCGCCATAGCCCAGCAGATGCGCCGCACTCATGAACTGCGCCAGAGCGCCGCCCAGGGCCACCCACTGCTCATGCGCCGGCACCTGGGGGTGACCCAGATCGATGCGGGCCACGATGGCCACGCTCACGGGCGGGCGCAGGGCCCGTTCGGCGTCCAGCTGGGCGCCCTCCTCGCCCTTGCCGGCGGCGCGCGCCGCCTCGGCAAAGAGCGCGGCCATGCGCTGACGCGCCGCGCCGCGCACGACCTTGAAGCGCCAGGGGGCCAGTTCGCCATGGTCGGGCGCGCGCAGAGCCGTCTGGGCCATCAGGCGCAGTTCCTCATCGCTGGGGCCGGGCTCCAGCAGATGCTTGGGCCCCACGGAGTAGCGCTCCAGCAAGGCCTGCAGGCCGGGTGGCAAGGCGCCGTCGGATGGGGTCGGGTCTTGCTGGCTCTCTTTCGGGCTCACTTGCTGGCTCATAGGCCGCGCTCCAGGCGCTGGAGCTCGTCCAGCGTGTTCACGTTCACAAAATCTTCGGCCGGCTCGAAGAGCGGCTCCACGCAGCGGTGCCGGGCCAGCCACTGGCCCACCTTGTGCTCGCCCGCGGCCAGGCTGCGCTCCAGGCTTTCGGCCAGGCCCTCGCAGCGCATCAGGCAGAAGACGGGCTGACGACGGGGCACACCGGCCTCATCGCGCAGGCTCACCACGGCGATCTGGGCCTGGGCCTCCAGCAGGGCCGCGGCCAGGCGCGCGGCCAGATCGGCCGGGAAGCGCGGCGAATCGCAGGGCACGCTCAGCAGATAGGGCGTCTGGCAATGCTGCAGCCCGCTGAGCAGGCCGGCCAGGGGGCCGGGGTAGTCGGCCTGGGCATCCGGCCAGACGGGTACGCCCAGGGCGGCATAGGCGGCCAGATGCCGGTTGGCGCTGATCATCAGCGAGCCCACCTGGGGCGCCAGGCGCTGCAGCGCATGCTGGGCCAGCGGCTGGCCCAGATAGGGCTGCAGGCCCTTGTCCACGCCGCCCATGCGGCTGCCACGACCGCCGGCCAGGACCAGGCCGGTGATCTCTGCGGGACCCATGGCGACGCGGCTCATGCGGCGATGGCGGAGGGGAATGGGAGTCGAACCCACCCGGCAGCGCGTGGCGCCACCCACCGGGTTTGAAGCCCGGCCGACACACCGGTGTCGTCTCCCCTCCGCAGTGCGCGCGCCGTGGTGGCGCGCCCCAAGCAAACCGAAATCATGCCCTGCTTTCCGCGGCGAACAGGGTGGACTCGCTGCGCAGCTTGTGCACATCGCCCACCCGGCGCAGCAGGCCCACGCGGTCGAAGTATTCCAGGATCTGGATCGCGCGCTTGCGGCCCAGGCCCGTGGCGTCGCGGAAGGCCGCGGCCAAGACCTGACCCTCGCTGTGCGCCGCGATCTCGCGCGCCGTGGCCGCCAGTCTGCGCATATGGCCCAGGTCGTAATAGAGGTCTTTCACCACTTGATGCACCTCGCCCTGCTGGGCCAGGCGAGCCAGGGTGGTGCGCATCAGGGCCTCGGGCTCGGCGCTGTCGCGCGCCAGATCGCGGGCCCAGGCGCCCTCGAAACCGGCCTGGGCAAGCTGAGGCGCCACCTTCTGCGCGATGCGCTGCTCGGCGGCCGAGAGCCGCACCCCATGCTCGGGCAGGTGCACAAAGGCGCCGCGCAGGGCGAGCACGCCCTGTTCGCGCAGGCGGGCCAGCAGGCCGCGCCACAGGGGCTCGGGCAGGCGCGGCGATGTCAGGCGGCGCAGGCGCGCGGCCTCGGGCCCCAGCTCATCGGGCTGGCGGGCATGGAAGTCGCGCAGCGCGGCCAGCAGCTTGTCAGTGATCTGGGCCGCGCCGGCCTCGGACAGAGCCCAGGCGGCCTCGCCCTCCTCCACCCGCAGGGCCGCGACGATCTCGGGCAGGGCCTCGCGGCGCAGGCCCTCGGCGCGGGCAAAGCGCGCCAGGTCCAGGCCCAGGGGCGCGGCCTGCAGCAGGGTCTGCAGGCGCTGGGCGGGCTCGGGCGCCTGCAGGGCCGCCAGCTCGGCCAGGCGCTCGGGCGTGCGGCGGTAGCGCGTGGGCGCAAAGGGATCGAGCACCACACCACCGGCCAGGGTGCGGCTGGCCGAGGCATCGCGCAGCACCACGCGGTCGCCGCGCCAGGCGCCCACGGGCTCGCGCAGCACCAACTGCACCAGGGCTTCGGCGCCGGGCTGGAGCTGATCGCCCTCCAGCAGGGCCACGCTGCCCAGCACCGCGCGCGCACCCAGATGCACATGCACGGGCGTGCCCGAACGCAGGGCCTTGGCCTCGCCGGGCCACAGGCGCAGTCGCGCATCCAGGCGCTCGGTGGCCAGGGCCACGGCGGGCTCGCACAGCCACTGGCCGCGCTCGATCTCGTCCTTGGCCAGGCCCGCCAGATTGACGGCGCAGCGCTGGCCGGCCTGGGCCGCTTCCACCGCCTGGTTCTGCGCATGCAGGCTGCGCACGCGGGCGCGCCGGGCGCGGCTGTCGGGTGCCAGGGCCAGCTCCTCGCCCAGGCGGGTGTGTCCCGCATGCACGGTGCCGGTGACCACGGTGCCCACGCCATCCAGGCTGAAAGCGCGGTCGATGGCCAGGCGGAAGGCCTGCCCACGCTCGGCCGCGCCCTGCCGCGCGGCCGCATGCGCCCGGGCGGCCGCCAGCAGATGCTCGCGCAGCGCGGCCAGGCCCTGGCCCGTGGGCGCGCTGACCTCGAACACCGGCGCCCCGGCCAGACCGCTGCCCGCCAGCAGGGCCGCGATCTCGCCGCGCAGGGCGGCCAGACGTTCTGCATCGGCCCGGTCGCATTTGGTGATGACGACCGCGCCGCGCGCGAGGCCCAGCAGGCTGAGCACGGCCAGGTGCTCGCAGGTCTGGGGCATCACGCCGTCATCGGCCGCCACCAGCAGCAGGGCATGGTCGATGCCGGTGGCCCCGGCCAGCATGGTGTGGACCAGGCGCTCATGGCCAGGCACATCGATGAAGCCGATGCGCTGGCCATCGGCCGGAATGTCCAGGAAGGCGTAGCCCAGCTCGATGCTGATGCCGCGCTTCTTCTCTTCCGGCAGGCGGTCGGTGTCCACCCCGGTGAGCGCTCTCACCAGGGTGGTCTTGCCGTGGTCGATATGTCCTGCGGTGCCGACGATCATGGGCGGTTCACGAGGGGGCTCAGATTTCCTTGGCGGAGATCGTGTACTTGAAGCTGTCGGGGGCCAGCTCATCGAAGCGGCCGCTGCGATTCTCGCCCTGCGGGTACATCAGGAAGGGCAAAGTGGTCTTGGACGCGCTGCCGGGCAGGCGCAGGTCATGGCCGGTGTTGTAGGCCACCCAGTTGCCTTCCCAGGCGCCGAACAGGCCCTTGTTGATGGGCGCGATCAGCGGATGAGCCGGGTCCTTGATCCATTCCGGCGTTTCCTGGCGCATGACCTTGAGCACGTCGGCGGGGTCCATGGCCACCCAGCCATAGGCCTTGAGGAAGACCTCGGCGCGGCAGTGCTGCGCGCCCTTGAGGCTGGCGGAGTTGGCGCCCAGCTCGCGGTAGCCGAAGGCCGAGGGGGCCAGGCGCAGGCCGTAGACATCGCGGGCCGGCACGCCCACGGCGCGGCACAGGCCCACGAAGATGGCGTTGAGGTCGGCGCACTTGCCGCCCAGATTGCCGGTCTCCAGCATGGTGCGCACATCGCCGGTGCCGCAGCCCCGGGTCTTGGGCTCGCGGTGAGCCTTGGCGATCACCCAGCGGTAGATGGCCTGGACCTTCTCCACATCGGTCCGGGCGCCCTGGGTGGCTTCCAGCGCGGTCTTGAGCACCAGACCGTCCACCGGCACCAGCTCGGTGGCGGCCAGATGGGCACGCAGCACCGCGGGGTCTTCGCTCACGCGCCCCGGGCGGCTCCAGTCCACCGCGCGGCTCTGGGTCTGCACGCGGCTGACCAGGGTCAGGGTGGGCGTCTTCACCGACTCGGGGAACTCGGCATAGAGCATGCGCACGCCGCGCGCCGGGTCGGACACGATGCGGCTGACGCTGGCATTGCCGGTCCAGCTGTGGTCCAGGCTGCGCTGGTAGTCGGTTTCGATATCGGGCAGGGGCAGCCAGAGCTTGGTCTGGCCCTGCTGGTCGGCCACGCTGACCTCGAGGCTCATCTCGAAACGGCGCCAGGCGCCGGGCTGGGGCGCGAAGCGACGCTCACCGCCCGCAGCCGGCGCAGCGGCCTGAGCCTGGGCAAGACCCGGCACCAGGCTGGCACCCACGCCGGCGGCGACGGCCTGCATCAGATGACGACGATTGAGTTGACTCATGGCTTCTCCTTGGAAGATGTTGTTCAGCCCAGCAGGGCCTCGATCCACTGTCGCGCCTGAGCGCCGGTCCAGTCCAGCTCGCCGATCACCGAGAAGGCCGCCCGGCCGTCCCGCGCGATCAGCACGCTGGTGGGGAAGATGCGCACGCCATAGGCCCGGGCCACGGCGCCATCGGCATCGCGCAGCATGGGCAGGCCCACCGGCATCTGCTGCAGAAAGCGGCGCATGGCGGCATCGGTCTCGCGGTGGTTGACGGCCAGCACCTGCAGGCCGCGCGCCTCGTACTTCTGCGCGAGCAGCTCCAGCGAGGGCATCTCGCTGCGGCAGGGCTCGCACCAGCTGGCCCAGAAGTTCAGCAGCACCACCTTGCCGCGGGCCTGGGCCAGCTCGAAGCCCGGGCCCTCGAAGCCCGGCATCGACACCGGCGGCGTGGGCGTGCGCGCGGGCCAGGGCCGGCGCAGCGCGCCGTCCAGGGTCTGGGCGCGGGCGGTGCCGGCCAGGGGCAGGCAGGCCGCCGCCACACCGGCCATGAGCCGGCGGCGGCGCCGCGAGACCTGGAGCTGCGGCGCGCGAGCGCTCATCCGAACATGTCCTCGTACAGACCCGAGGCCCAGGCCATGTCCTTGACCACCAGCTCGGGGCGACGGTCGTTGTCGTCGATCTGCTGCTGGGTGATCTCGCCCTTGGCGTTGAGCGCGTAGTCGAAGAGCACGGCGACAGCCTCGCGGGGCTCGCCGTTGACCATCATGAAGCAGAGGTTGTCGGGCAGCGCCGCCGGGGCCTCGCGGCCGGCCAGCTGCTCGGCGATGTAGCGCGCCACGATGCGGCCGTGGCGGTTGGCCACATGGCCGGCCTTGGGGTAGTACTGGAAGCTGGGCGAGACGGTGCCCACGGCGTCGCCGATCACGTAGACGCTGGGATCGTCCTTGAGACGCAGGCGCAGCGGGTCCAGATCGGCCCAGCCGCTGGGCTTGCCGGCAGCATTCAGGCCCACGGCACCGGCCTTCCAGGCCAGGTCGCCGGCCTGGTGCGGGGACATCAGCACGGCGTGGTCGAACTTCATATCGCCGGCCTTGGTCTTGATGCGCTTGGCAAAGGGGTCGACCTCCTGCACATGCGCATTGGGCACATAGGTGATCTGGTCCTTGTAGAGCTCGGCAAAGGCGGCCTTGAAGCCCGCACCGATGGGACGCACATCGTCCTTGTGGTCCAGGATGGTGATGTGGCCCTTGATCTTGTTCTTCTTGAAGTACCAGGCGATCAGGCAGGCACGCTCATAGGGGCTGGGCGGGCAGCGCTGGGGCGGCGGCGGCAGGGTCATGACCCATTCCCCGCCCTTGAAGCCATGCAGCTCGCGCTTGAGCGCGAAATGCTCGGCATTGGAAACATAAGCCGCGGGGAAGCGCGCGCGCGTGGCCTCGGCCAGGCGCCGGTCCTCGCCGAACCAGGCCTCATAGTGGTAGCGGATGCCGGGAGCCACGATCAGGATGTCGTAGTCCAGCCAGCCCAGATTGGTGACCACGCGCTTGGCCGCGCGGTCGATGGAGAGGATCTCGCTCTGGATGTAGCGATAGCCGTGGCGCTCGGAGACGCGCAGGTAGTCGTAGATCAGGAACTGGGTGTCCACCACGTCGATGAGCCATTTATTGCTCATGGGGCAGGAGAAGAACACCGGGTTGCGCTCCAGCATCACCACCTCGGCCTGGGGCGCCAGCTCGCGCAGGCGCTTGGCCGCACTCAGACCGCCCCAGCCGCCGCCGCAGATCACCACCCGCGGCGCACGGCCCTTGGCCAGCAAGGCCTGGCTCTGGCCGCCGATCAGAAAGGGCTGGGGCACGCCCGTGCCCTGGGCCGCGGCCAGGCCCGGCCAGGTGCCGGCCGCAGCCACCGCGGCGCCGCCCAGCAGGAGTTCGCGTCGTTTCATGCTCATGGTGATGTCTCCTCTCAAATCAGGGCGCGCTCAGGCCAGGGCCTTGGCCAGCGTGTCCAGCTGGGCCAGGAAGGCGGCCTCCTGGTCCAGGCAGCGGCAGTCCAGCCAGAGCCGGTCTTCGGCAATGCGGCCGATCACGGGCAGGGGCAGGCCGCGCAGGGCCACGCTCAGGCGTTCCAGGGACGTGCCCAGGCCGCGCTTGCCCACGCCGGCCGGCGCCACCGTGAGGCCCGCCGAGGGCAGGCGCTCCACCGGCAGGGAGCCCGAGCCGATCTGGCCCAGCATGGGCGCCACCGCCACCGTGTAATGCGGGGCCAGGGCTTGCGCCAGGGCCGGCTGCAGGCGCTGGGCCTGGGCCTCAATCTCGGCCAGGGGCCGGGTCAGCAGGCGCAGGGTGGGCAGATCGCGGGTGAGGCGGTCCGGCCGCAGGTACAGGCGCAGCGTGGCTTCCAGCGCCGCCAGCGGCAGCTTGCTCATGCGCAGCGCGCGCTTCATGGGAAATTTGCGGATGCGCTGGATGTAGTCGCGCCGGCCCACGATCAGGCCGGCCTGGGGGCCGCCCAGCAGCTTGTCGCCGCTGAAGGTCACCACGTCCACGCCCGCGGCCAGCATCTCCTGGGGCATGGGCTCGCGCGGCAGGCCCCATTGCGCCAGGTCCACCAGGGCGCCGCTGCCCAGGTCCGAGACCAGGGGCAGGCCGTGTTCATGGGCGATGGGCGCCAGCGTGGCCTCGTCCACCGCCGCGGTGAAGCCCTGCACCTGGTAGTTGCTGGTGTGCACCTTCATCAGCATGGCGGTGCGGGCATTGATGGCGCCCGCGTAGTCGCGCGCATGGGTGCGGTTGGTCGTGCCCACCTCCACCAGGGTGGCGCCGGCGCTGGCCATCACATCGGGCATGCGGAAGGCGCCGCCGATCTCCACCAGCTCACCACGCGAGACGATGACCTCGCGCCCGCCCGGATGGGCCGCGGCCAGGGCCGCGATGCTGAGCAGCACGGCCGCGGCATTGTTGTTGACCACGGTGGCAGCCTCGGCACCGGTGAGCTTGCACAGCAGGCTCTCGATCAGGTCGTCGCGGTCGCCGCGCCCGCCCGTGGCCAGGTCGTACTCCAGATTGTTGGGGCCGGCCATCATGGCCAGCAGCTGCTGCAGGGCCGAGTCGGCCAGCAGGGCGCGGCCCAGATTGGTGTGGATGACGGTGCCCGTGAGGTTGAGCACCGCGCGCATGCGGCTGGCCAGACGGGCCTGCACACGCGCCTCCAGCGCCGCGGCCAGGGCCTCGGGCGCCAAGGCTTCGCGCGCCAGCTCGGCCGCCAGCACACGGGGGCGCAGCGACTCGAGCAGGGCGCGGGCTTCATCGGCCACCAGGCGGTGGCCTTGGGTCTCGACAAGGGCCGCCACCGCGGGCAGGCGCAGCAGGCGGTCGACGGAGGGCAGGTCCTTGGCTTCGGCTTTACCGGGTGCCTTGGAGCCGTGAACCACGGACTCTTCGGGCGCAGCCATCAGGACCTCCCGCCCGGATCCGGCGGTGCCGTGTCGGGATCGCCGAAGAGCAGCATCAGGTTCACGCCCTGGCGCTGCAGGCCGCTGTCGGAGACCAGCAGGTCCAGGGTCAGCGAGGCCAGATCGTCGGCCATGGGTTCCACGCGGTTGTCCCGCTCCATGTGCACGATCTTGAGGTAATGGCCGCAGGCCTCGCAGCACTCGGCCTGCACCACGGCGGTCTCGGCACTGCCGGCCCCCTCCTCGTCCAGGCCCTGCAGGGCGCGGAAGCTGATGCCCTTGGTGCTCTGGCAATGCGTGCACTTGATGCGCACATAGTGCCATTGCGCCGCGCAGAGGCTGCAGCTGAGGTAGCGGGTGCCGGTGGTGTCGGCCCCGATGCGGGTGATGCTGGCCGTGGGCCGCGAGCCGCAGCAGGGGCACAGGGTGGGATCGTCGATGCGGCCGAAGGGCGCCACGCGGTCCTTGCCATGGCGGGCCTGCACCTGGCTCAGCAGGCGCACCCAGTAGAGCTGCAGGCCGGCGGCGATCAGCGGGGCCGTGCCCAGATCCAGGCCCAGCATCACGCCGGAGAGCAGGCGCTCGGCCTGCAGCTCCAGCTGCGCATCCTCGGCCTCGGCCAGACTCAGGGCGGTGTCGCGCGCCGGGCCGGCGGCCACCCGGGCCGCCAGCAGGCGCATCAGGGCCCGCAGGTCCTCGCGCCAGGCCGGATCGCGCGCCCAGGCCTGCTCACCGGCACCGGGCAGCAGGGGCTGGCCGGCGTTGGCGGCGGCCTCGATCTGCTCGGGCGTGGGGAGCGTCAGGACTCGCTCGCTCTTGAGCAGCTCGTGCTGGCAGCGGGCCAGCTCGGCGCAGAAGAGCAGGTAGTCGCGCATGGCATGGCCTTCGGCCAGCTGACGCAGGCGCAGCTCGCGCTCGGCAAACACGCCGGGCTCGGGCAGGCGCAGCAGGGTGATCTGCTCGCCGGCCCGAACGGCGATCTCTTCGGGCGACAGGAGCCGGGTACCGGCCGTCAAACTCATCGGGGATCCGTTCTTGTGCTGATCAATGCGGAGTGGCCCAGGGGCTCACTTGCCACGGGTCATCTCTTTGTGCCACAGCGGATGATTCTGCCGCGCCCAGGCCTCGGTCACGGTGCCGCGGGTCATGGCCCGCACCGTGCCCTTGACCCAGATGGCCGCGTAGACATGCATGATGACCCCGAGGATCAGGGCCACCGCGCTGGCCGCGTGAATCACGACCGCGAAGCGCCGCGCCAGGATGGGAAAGCTGTCCGCGAACCAGGGCTGCCAGAACATGATGCCGGTCAGCAGCAGGGCCAGCAGGCTCACGGCCATCAGCCAGAACACGCCCTTCTGACCGGCGTTGTACTTGCCGACCGGGGGCATGGCGGCCTTGTTGCCGCGCAGCATGTCGCCGCTGTGCTTGACCCACTCGCGATCGGCGTCATTGAGCAGGTTCTCGCGCCACAAACGCACGAACATGCCCACGAAGGCCAGCACCATGGCCACACCCATGAAGGGATGGAGGATGCGGGCCCAGACGCCACCGCCGAACAGATGGCTCAGGAAGAACAGGCTGGGGTGGAAGAAGGCCAGACCCGAGAGACCGGCCGCGATGAACAGCAGCGCGATGACCCAGTGGTTCATGCGCTCGCCGTCCGAGTAGCGTTGCAGGAGTTTGCTCGCCATGGTGTGTCTCCTTCAGGCGTCAGCCTTGTCCTCGTCCTTGGACTCGACCGGGCCGACCTTCATGTAATGGAAGAAGCCCGCCACGACGGCGCCGATCATGGCGGCCACGGCCAGCGGCTTGGCCGCGCCCTTCCACAGCGAGACCAGCGGGCTGATCTTCGGGTCCTTGGGCAGACCGTGGTAGAGCTCGGGCTTGTCCGCGTGCTGCAGCACATAGACCACATGCGTGCCGCCCACGCCCGAGGGGTCGTAGACGCCGGCCTGCTGGTAGCCGCGCTCCTTGAGGTCGGCCACGCGCTCGGCGCCGTAGTCCAGCATGTCCTCCTTCGCGCCGAAACGGATGGCGCCGGTGGGACAGGCCTTGACGCAGGCCGGCTCCAGGCTGACGCCCACCCGGTCCGAGCAGAGGCTGCACTTGTAGGCCTTGTTGTCGGTCTTGGAGATGCGAGGCACGTCGAAGGGGCAGCCGGTGACGCAGTTGCCGCAGCCCACGCAGTGCTCGGAGATGAAGTCCACGATGCCGTTCGTGTACTTCACGATGGCGCCGGGGGCCGGACAGCTCTTGAGGCAGCCCGGATCCTCGCAGTGCATGCAGCCGTCCTTGCGGATCAGCCACTCCAGCTTGTCCTCGACGACCTCCACCTCCGAGTACCGCATCACGGTCCAGGACTGGGGCGTCAGATCACGCGGGTTGTCGTAGGTGCCGGCGTTGTCGCCCACATCGTCGCGCAGCTCGTTCCACTGCATGCAGGCCACCTGGCAGGCCTTGCAGCCGATGCAGGAGCTGACGTCGATGAGCTTGGCGACCTCCACCCCGCGCCGCGCCTGGGGCGGCGGCGTGGTGGTGGCGGACCGCTTGGCAATGTCCAGCGATTGCAAAGATGACATGGCGGTCCCCCTCAGGCTTTCTCAATATTGACGGTGAAGCTCTTGAACTCGGGCGTCTGGGTGTTGGCATCGCCCACGAAGGGGGTCAGCGTATTCACCAGATACCCGGGCTTGGCCACACCGACAAAGCCCCAGTGGTTGGGCAGGCCCACCGTGTGCACCTTCTGGCCATCGACCTCGAGCACCGGAATGCGCTTGGTCACCACCGCCACGGCCTTGATGAAGCCGCGCTTGGACGAGACCTTGACCATGCCGCCGTTGGCGATGCCCTTCTCCTTGGCCAGCTCCTCGCCGATCTCGACGAACTGCTGGGGCTGGATGATGGCGCTGGTGCGCACATTCTTGGTCCAGTAGTGGAAGTGCTCGGTCAGGCGGTAGCTGGTGGCCACATACGGGTACTCCGCGGGCTTGCCGAAGGCCTCCATATCGCCCTTGAAGACGCGGGCGGCCGGATTGGCGCGCGCCTTGTCGTTCTTGGGATGCATGGGGTTGTTGGCCAGCGGCGACTCGAAGGGCTCGTAGTGCTCGGGCAGCGGTCCGTCCACCAGGCCGCTGGGCGCGAACAGACGTGCCACGCCCTCGGCGGTCATGATGAAGGGGCGCACGGCCTCCTCGTCATTCGGATTCGCGTCCGGCCGGATGTCTGGCACGTCCGAACCGCCCCAGCGCTCGCCATTCCAGGCGATCAGGCGGCGCTTGCCGTTCCATGGCTTGCCCGTGGGATCGCAGGAGGCCGCGTTGTAGAGCACGCGGCGGTTCGCCGGCCAGGCCCAGGCCCAGTTCAGCGTCTGGCCGATGCCCCAGGGGTCGCTGTTGTCGCGGCGCGCCATCTGGTTGCCGCCCTGGGTCCAGCTGCCCGTGTAGATCCAGCAGCCGCTGGCGGTGGAGCCGTCGTCTCGCAGCAGACCGAAGCCGGCCAGCTGCTCGCCGGCCTTGGCCAGCACCTTGCTCGGGTCCTTGGGGTCCGTCACATCGGCCAGCGCCCGGCCGTTGAATTCCATCGCCAACTCCTCCGCGGAGGGGCTGTGAGGAATCTTGTAGGGCCAGGTCAGATTGACGATGGGATCCGGGAAGGCACCGCCCTCCTTCTGGTACATGGTCTTCAGACGCAGGAAGATCTCGGCAATGATCTCCGCATCACCCTTGGCCTCGCCCGGAGGCTCGGCGCCCTTCCAGTGCCATTGCAACCAGCGGCCGGAGTTGGTGAGCGAGCCATCCTCCTCGGCAAAGCAGGTGCTGGGGAAGCGGAACACCGTGGTCTGGATCTCCTCGCTCTTCACATCGTTGTGCTCGCCATAGTTCTTCCAGAACTCGGCGGTCTCGGTGTTGAGCGGATCGATGATGACCAGGTACTTCAGCTTGGACAGGCCGTCGACGATCTTCTTCTTGTTGGGGAAGGAGCCGACCGGATTGAAGCCCTGGCAGATGTAGCCAGTCATCTTGCCCTGGTTCATCAGCTCGAAGGCCTGGAGCACGTCGTAGCCCTTGTCCCACTTCGGCAGATAGTGGAAGGCCCAGTCGTTTTCCTTGGTCGCGGCCTTGCCCCACCAGGACTTCTGCAGACTGACGAAGAACTTCGGGTAGTTCTGCCAGAAGCTCATCTGGTTGGGACGCAGGGGCTTGGTAGCGCGGGTCTTGTAGTAGGTCTCGAGATCCTGCTCGGTCTCGCGCGGCAGCGACATATAACCCGGCAGCGAGGTCGACAGCAGACCCAGGTCCGTCAGGCCCTGGATATTGCTATGGCCGCGCAGCGCGTTCATGCCACCACCTGGCAGGCCGATATTGCCCAGCAGCAGCTGCATCAGCGCACCCGTGCGGATGATCTGCGAGCCCTGGCTGTGCTGCGTCCAGCCCAGCGCGTACATGATGGTCATGACCTTGCCCGGGGCGGAGGTCTCGGCAATGGTCTCGCAGCACTTCAGGAACTTGTCCTTGGGCGTGCCGGTGATCTTGCTGACCATCTCGGGCGTATAGCGGGCGTAGTGCCGCTTCATGATCTGCAGCACGCAGCGCTCATGCGTCAGGGTCGGGTCGACCTTGGCGAAGCCCTTCTCATCGAGCTCATAGGCCCAGCTGGCGTTGTCATAGCGCCGCTTGGCCTCGTCATAGCCCGAGAACAGGCCGTCCTCGAACTTGTAGCCCTCGTTGATGATGAAGCTGGCGTTGGTGTAGTGCTTGACGTACTCGTGCTGGATCTTGTTGTTGGACAACAAGTAATTGATCACGCCGCCCAGGAAGGCGATGTCAGACCCCGCCCGGATGGGGGCGTAGTAGTCGCTCATCGCGGCCGAGCGCGTGAAGCGCGGGTCCACGACCAGCAGCTTGGCCTTGTTGTGATGCTTGGCCTCGATCACCCACTTGAAACCGCAGGGATGGGCCTCGGCGGCATTGCCGCCCATGATCAGCACCAGATCGGCGTTCTTGATGTCAACCCAATGGTTGGTCATCGCGCCGCGTCCGAACGTCGGGGCCAGACTGGCCACCGTCGGTCCGTGTCAAACGCGGGCTTGGTTGTCGAAGACCAGCATCCCCAGGGACCGCATCGCCTTGTGGGTGATGTAGCCCGATTCATTGGAGGATGCCGAGGCACAGAGCATGCCCGTCGAAAGCCAGCGGTTGACGGTCTTGCCGTCTGCGTTCTGGGCGATGAAGTTGGCGTCGCGGTCAGCCTTCATCAGCTTGGCCAGGCGATCCATCGCCTCGCCCCAGCTGACGCGCTTCCACTCCTTGGCGCCGGGCTCGCGGATCTCGGGCCACTTCAGGCGGTTGGGGCTGTGGACGAAGTCCAGCAGGCCCGCGCCCTTGGGGCACAGCGTGCCGCGGTTCACCGGGTGATCCGGATCGCCCTCGATATGGATGATTTCGCTGGTGACGTTCTTGGCCTTGTCGCCCAGCGAGTACATGATCAGGCCACAACCCACCGAGCAATACGGGCAGGTGTTGCGGGTCTCGGTCGCCCGGGCGAGCTTGAAGTTGCGCGCTTCTGCCAGTGCGGCCGTGGGCGAGAAGCCCAGTGCCACCAAGCTGGAGCCGACCAGGCCCGCGCCGCTCACCCGGAAGAACTGCCTCCGGTTCATGTCCATTTGTTTGTGCCTCCTGGGGGAGTCCCCAACAGTTCTGCTGTTCTGGCCGTCACGCGACACTCCCCTAGATTGCCGCACAAAGTGTCAGGCTTGTCCATGGCTGACCCGCCCCCAGACAACTTGACAGCCCCTCGCGACAAATTGTCGCAGGTCAATGCCAACACTTGAGCATCCAGCGCACCCCACGGGGGTCGGATCTTGCCTTTTGCTGCATCGCAGCAGGCGCAGCGCGCTACAGTGTCGCGGCGATGAACAACAAGCCGCCGCCAAATCAGCCGCCCAATCCCCCGCCAAGTCCCCCACCCATCGCCTGGCCGGCCAGCGCCGTGCTGGTGGTCGATGACGAGGAAGGCATGCGCAACTTCCTGGCCAAGACCCTGGCACCGCGCTGCGGCCAGGTCCTGACCGCCGACAGCGCCGAAGCCGGCGAGGCCCTGCTGCGCCAGCAGCGCTTCGATCTGATCGTGCTGGACATCAGCCTGCCGGGCAAGGCCGGCCTGGCCTGGCTGCGCGAGCTGCGCGAGGCCGGCAATGGCTGCGAGGTGATCCTCATCACCGCTTTCGCCGATCTGGAAACCGCCATCGAGGCCCTGCGCATCGGCGCCTCGGACTTCATCCTCAAGCCCTTTCGCACCACACAGCTGCTCAACGCCGTCAAGCACTGCCTGGAACGCGCCCGCCTGGCGCGCGAGAACTTCGTACTCAAGCGCACCCTGCAGACCGAGCGCGGCACGCCGCAGCCCGGCCCGGCCAGCCTGCGCGGCCAGTCGCCCCAGATGCAGCTGCTGCGGGAGAGCCTGGGCCGGGCCGCGCTCGTGGACAGCACGGTGCTGCTCAGCGGCGAGTCCGGCACCGGCAAGGAACTGGCGGCCCTGGCCCTGCATCACGGCAGCGCGCGCGGCCGTGCGCCCTTCGTGCCGGTGAACTGCGCCCTGATGTCGCCCGAGGGCGTGGAGGCCGAGCTCTTCGGCCATGGCAACCGCGACGGCCTGCTCTACTACGCCCAGGGCGGCACCCTCTTCCTGGACGAGGTGGCCGAGCTGCCCCTGGCCGCCCAGGGCAAGCTGCTGCGGGTGCTGGAAGACCGCCAGATCCGCCCCGTGGGCAGCGAGCAGCAGATCGCTGCCGATCTGCGCATCATCGCGGCCAGCAATCGCAATCTCGCCGCCGAGGTGGCGGCCGGCCGCCTGCGCAAGGAGCTCTACTACCGTCTGCAGGTGGTGGAACTGCGCCTGCCGCCCCTTCGCGAGCATAAGGAGGACATCCCGCTGCTGGTCGAGCATTTCGTGGCCGAGCTGGCGCCGCGGCTCTCGGTGGAGCCCATCGCGCCCAGCCCCGAGCAGCTGGCCTATCTGCAGCAGTACGACTGGCCGGGCAATGTGCGCGAGCTGCGCAATCTGATTGAGCGCTCCCTGATCCTGGGCTCGCTCAATCTCTCGGCCCTCTACCCGGCCATGGAGGCCGCGCCCGCCACCACCGATCTGCAAACCCTGGAGCGCCAGCACATCCTGGCGGTGCTGGGCTCGGTGCAGGGGGACAAGGCCCAGGCCGCGCGACTGCTGGGCATCTCCAAGCGCACGCTGGAGCGGCGCTTCGCCGAGTGGGCCAGCCAGGCATGAAGCGCCCCCTGAGCCTGCGTGCCAAGCTGCTGCTGCTGGCCCTGCTGCCGCTGTGGGCCGTGCTGCCCCTGCTGGGCCTGATCCTGGTGTACTGGGGCGATGCCGCCTTCGACCGCCTGCTCATCACCAAGGTGCGCGCCGACCTGGCCGTGGCCAAGGGCTATTTCGAGCGGGTGCAGGGCGAGATTGGCGGCGGCACCCGGGCCGCGGCCGGCGCCCATCGCCTGGTGCATCTGCTGCAGAGGCAGCAGCTGCAGGACCTGCCCGCCTTCCTGGCCGACGCCCGGCGCGAGCACCAGCTGGAGTTCATCAATCTGCTGGGCCCGGACGGCGAGCTGCGTGCCAATGAGTTCGGCCTGGTGCCCGAGGGCGGCCCCATGCCCCTGTTGGTGGCCGACGCCAGCGGCGCCCTGGCCTCGGTGGCCGTGATCTCGGCCGAGGCCCTGCTGCGCATCGCACCCGCCCTGCGCGACCGCCTGGGCATTCCCCTGGTGGCCACGCAGAACGCCGCGCCCAGCGGTCGCGAGCGGGAGGAGCGCGCCATGGTGCTGATCGCGCGCGCGCCCATCCATGACGCCGAGGGCCGGCTGCTGGGTCATCTGCAGGGCGGCGTGCTGCTCAACCGCAACCTGCCCTTCATCGACCACCTCAACGAGATCGTCTACCCCGAGGGCGCCCTGCCCGCCGGCAGCCAGGGCACGGCCACGCTCTTCCTGGAGGACGTGCGCATCTCCACCAATGTGCGCCTGTTCGAGAGCTCGCGCGGCGAGCGCGCCATCGGCACCCGGGTCTCGCAGCAGGTGCGCGAGGAGGTGCTGGGCAGCGGCGGCACCTGGCTGGCGCGCGCCTTTGTGGTGAACGACTGGTATGTCTCCGCCTACCTGCCCCTGGCCAACAAGAACGGCGAACGCGTGGGCATGCTCTATGTGGGCTTTCTGGAGCGCCCCTTCCAGTGGGCCAAGTACAGCGTGCTGGCCGGCGTGGCCTTTGTCTTCCTGGCCGTGATGCTGCTGGCCGCCTGGGTCTCCATGCGCTGGGCGGGCAGCATCTTCCGGCCCGTGGAGCGCATGGCCCGCACCATGGCGCGGGTGGAGGCGGGCGAGAGCGAGGCCCGCGTGGGCCCCCTGCCCGCGCGCGACGAGCTGGGCAGCCTGGCCGGCCATCTGGACCACCTGCTGGACACGGTGGATGACAAGACCCGAGCCCTGCAGCGCTGGGGCGAGGAGCTGGACCGCAAGGTGGCCGAGCGCACCGCCGACCTGGAAGCCGCCCAGACCCAGCTGCTGCAGAGCGAGAAGATGGCCACCGTGGGCCAGCTGACCGCCAGCATCGCGCATGAAATCAACAACCCCATCGCCGTGATCCAGGGCAATCTGGACCTGATGCGCGAGCTGCTGGGCCCGGCCGCGGAGCCGGCGCGCGCCGAGATCCGCCTGATCGACCAGCAGATCGAGCGCATGCGCCTCATCGTGACCCAGCTGCTGCAGTACGCCCGCCCCACCGAGTACGCCGGCTATGTGGAACCGGTGGATCCCGGCGAGGCGCTGAGCAACAGCCTCTTGCTGGTCGAGCATCAGCTGGCGCGTGCGCGCATCGCGGTGCAGCGCCAGTTCCAGGCCACGCGCCGCGTGGGCATCAACCGCCAGGAGCTGCAGCAGGTGCTGATCAATCTGCTGGTCAACGCCGCCCAGGCCATGCCCGAGGGCGGGCGCCTGAGCCTGAGCACCGAGAACTGGGACGGCCCGACGGGCGCCGGCGTGCGCATCGCCGTGGCCGACACCGGGCCGGGTCTGAACCCCGAGCTGCTGGCCCGGCTCTTTCAGCCCTTTGTCACCAGCAAGGCCGAGGGCACGGGCCTGGGCCTGTGGATCAGCCGCAGCATCGTGCAGCGCTACGGCGGCGAGCTGCGCGCCGACAGCACGGCCGAAGGCGCCTGCTTCAGCCTGCTGCTGCTCTGCGAGCCGGCCCAGCAGCCCTCCTGAAACGCGGGCCTCCCGCGCCAGCCCCGGGCCGCGCCGGCACAATGCCGGCCGGCGCCTTGTTCTCGCCTTCTCCCTGATCGCCCTCGACCGTCCGCCATGAGTCAGCCTCCCGCCACGCCCGCCCTGCCCTCCTCGCCCGCCCGCGCACCGGCGCTGCGCCGCTCCCTGGCCGAGGCCCAGGCCTGGGTGGAGGCTCAGACCGCCACGCCCCTGCCCCCGGAGCCCGTGGCGGTGGAAGACAGCGCCGGCCGCGTGCTGGCCCAGGCCCTGACTGCGCCCCTGGATGTGCCTGCCTTCCAGCGCGCCGCCATGGACGGCTACGCCCTGCGCAGCGCCGAGGTGGCCGCGGCCAGCGCGCAGACGCCGCTGCGCCTGCCGGTGCTGCCCGGCCTGGCCCTGCCGGCCCGCCCCTACGAAGGCGCCCTGCCCCCGGGCGCGGCCCTGCGCATCATGACCGGCGCGCCCCTGCCCGAGGGGCTGGACAGCGTGGTGCCCATCGAGGATGTGCAGCCCTGCGCGGACGCGCCCGATCACATCCTGCTGCTGCAGCCCGCCCCGGCCTGGAAGCATGTGGGCCGCGTGGGCGAGGACATCGCCCGTGGCGCCGCCGTGCTGCCCGCGGGCCGGCGCCTGCGCCCGCAGGACGGCGGCGTGGCCGCCTCCCTGGGGCTGGCCCAGCTGAGCGTGCACCGCCGCCCGCGCGTGCGCCTGCTGGTCACGGGCAATGAGATCGTGGCGCCGGGGGCAGACAAGGGCCCCTGGGAGATCTTTGATGCCAACTCCGTCACCCTGCGCGGCCTGATCGCGCGTGACGGCGCCCTGCTGGAAAGCCATCAGCGCCTGGGCGACGACCCGGCCGTGATTGCCTCCGCCCTGACTGCCCCCGGGGCCGATGTGGTGCTGATCTCCGGCGGATCCAGTGTGGGCAGCGAGGACCATGCCCCGCGCCTGCTGGCCGAGCTGGGCGAGCTGGCCATCCACGGTGTGGCCATGCGCCCGGCCGCCCCGGCCGGCATGGGCCGCATTGGCACCACCCTGGTCTTCCTGCTGCCCGGCAATCCGGTGGCCTGCCTGTGCGCCTATGACTTCCTGGCCGGCCGCGCCCTGCGCCGCCTCGGCGGCCTGGGCAGCGACTGGCCCTACCGCGCGCGCCCCGCCCGCCTGGGCCGCGCCGTCAGCTCCGCCCCCGGACGGGTGGACTATCTGCGCGTGTGCCTGGACGGCGACACGGCCGAGCCCCTGGCGCTCTCGGGCGCCTCGGCCCTGTCCTCCACCACCCGGGCCGACGGCTTTGTCCTGATCCCGGCCGAAAGCCCCGGCCTGGACGCGGGCAGCGCGGTGCAAGTGCTGCTCTACGACTGAGGCCCGGCCATGAAAAAGGGCCGTCCCCGGGACGGCCCTGCGCTCACCGCGGCGGCGCGCCGCTCAGGTGTTCTTGGAGATGGAGATGGTCGGGAATTTGCTCGTGTAGTCCTTGGCCTGCTTGGCGATCTTGACCGCCACCTTGCGCGCCAGGGCCTTGTAGAGGCCGGCGATCTCGCTGTCGGGCGCGGCCACCACGGTGGGCGCGCCGGCATCGGCCTGCTCGCGGATGCTCAGGGCCAGGGGCAGACCGCCCAGATAGTCCAGGCCGTACTGCTCGGCCATGCGCTTGCCGCCGTCGGCGCCGAAGATGTGCTCGGCATGGCCGCAGTTCGTGCAGATGTGAACCGCCATGTTCTCGACGATGCCGAGCACCGGCACCTCGACCTTGCTGAACATGTTGAGGCCCTTGCGCGCATCGATGAGCGCGAGGTCCTGCGGGGTCGAGACGATGACGGCGCCGGCGAGCGGCACCTGCTGGGCCATGGTGAGCTGGGCGTCGCCCGTGCCCGGCGGCATGTCGACGACGAGCACGTCGAGATCGCCCCAGGCGACCTCGCGCAGCATCTGCATCAGCGCCGACTGGATCATCGGGCCGCGCCAGATCATCGCCACCTCCTCGTCGACGAGGAAGCCCATGGACATGACCTGCACGCCATGGGCCAGCTTGGGCTCCATCAGCTGGCCGTCCAGGCTTTCGGGGGCGCCGCTCACGCCCATCATGGCCGGCACGCTGGGGCCGTAGATATCGGCATCCAGCAGGCCCACGCGCGCGCCTTCGGCGGCCAGGGCCAGGGCCAGATTGGCGGCCGTGGTGCTCTTGCCCACGCCGCCCTTGCCCGAGGCCACAGCGATGATGTTCTTCACGCCCGGCAGCAGCTGAACGCCGCGCTGCACCGCATGCGCCACGATCTTGCTGCTCAGGCTCACGCTGACATTGCCCACGCCCGGCACCGAACGGGCCGCGCCCACCAGGGCGGCGCGCAGGCTGTCGAGCTGGCTGGCGGCCGGGTAGCCCAGTTCCACCTCGAAGGACACATCGCCGCCAGCGGCGACGCGCAGATGGCGCAGCTGCTTGGTGCTGACGTAGTCCTGGCCGGTGTGGGGATCGATGACGCCCTGCAGGGCCTGCAGCAGCGCGGTTTCCGAGACTTGAGACATGGGATGCGGGAATTCGAGGGAAGGCGCGGGAGTCTAGCCCAGGCGGGCCCGCCCTGCCCATCTGGGGTCAGCCGCGCCCCGCCTCCAGCCGGGCCAGGGCCTGTGCCGCGGCCTCCAGCTCCCACTCGCTGAAGACCTGCAGACCGGCCTCGCGCAGCAGGGCCGCGGTCACGCCAGCGCCGGGCAGCCGCTGGCCGGCAAAGTGCCCGTCGTAGACCCGGGCGCTGCCGCAGGAGGGGCTGTCCTCCTTGAGCACGGCCAGGCGCAGGCCTTGAGCGCGTGCCAGGGCCAGGGCCTGCTGTGCACCGGCCACAAAGGCGGCCGTGACTTCGGCGCCCTCTCGGTCCAGCACCCGGGCCAGGCCGCGCAGCACGGCCTGGCCGGACTGGCCGGGCTCGATCTCGGCCGGCGGGCGCGGCGTGGGCAGGCCGCCCGCCACCTCGGGGCAGAAGGCCACGAGCCGCCCCTCGGCCTGCCAACGCTGCAGCAGCGCGGCCTCGCAGGCGGCGCCGCGGCCGTGGTAGCGCACCGGCGCGCCCAGCAGGCAGGCGCTCACCAGCAGGCGCTCGCGCGGCGGAGGGGCCGCACTCATGGCAAAGGCCCCGCCAGCACGCTGCTGCTCGCGCCGGTGGGCGTGGGCGGCGCCTCGGCCCGCACCCGCGGCAGCGAGGCCGGGTACTCGCGCTGGATGAAGTCGATCAGGCGCTCGCGCAAGAGGCAGCGCAGCTCGAAGGCCTTGCCCGAGTCGGCCGCGCTCACCAGGATGCGCAGCTGCTTGGCGCGGTCGCTGGCCTCGGTCACCTGCACCACGCAGACCCGGCCGTCCCAGAGCTCGGGAGCGGCCTCGCACAGGCGCCGCGCCTCCTGGCGCAGCGGCTCCACCGGCAGGGTGTAGTCCACCCAGAGCATCACCGTGCCCAGGATCTCGGCGCTGCGCCGGGTCCAGTTCTGGAAGGGATGCTCGATGAACCACTGCAGCGGGATGATGAGGCGGCGCTCATCCCAGATCTTCAGCACCACATAGGTGGCGGTGATCTCCTCCACGCGGCCCCATTCGCCTTCGATGATCAGCACATCGTCGATGCGCAGGGGCTGGGCCAGCGCGATCTGCAGGCCGGCCAGCAGATTGCTGAAGACCGAGCGCGCCGCGATACCGATCACCAGACCCGCCACGCCCGCCGAGGCCAGCAGGCTCGCGCCCAGCTGGCGCGCCTTGGGGAAGGTCATCAGGATGAAGGCCAGGCCTGCGATCAGCACCACGGTGGAGGCGGTGCGGGCCAGCACCCGGGCCTGGGTGTGGATGCGGCGGGCCTGGAGATTGTCGGCCACGTCGGCAGGATGGCGGGCGATCACGCCCTCGGCCAGGCCGCGCACCGCGGCCATGGCGGTCCAGGTGAGCGCGGTGATCAGCAGCACGCCGCTGAGATGCTGCACACCGGCGATGCCGGGCATCTCCTCGGGCACGCCCTGCCAGCCCAGGGTCAGGGCCAGCAAGGGCAGGGCATAGCGGCTGGGGCGCTCGCAGCGCGCGAGCACGGCGCTGAGCAGGGACGAGAAACTCACCAGGCGGCGCAGCAGCGAAACCAGCAGGCGATGCCCCAGCAGGGCCGCCAGCACTACGAGCAGGGCCACGCCCGCCAGGCGCAGCCAGAGATGCAGGCTCAGATCCTCCATGCGGACTCGCCCCCTCAGCCCGGCGCCTGCGGCAGCTGCCGCAGCAGATCCAGGACCTCGGCCGTCTCACGCGGCCGCACCACACGCCCCAGGACCTGCCCGTCCTGCAGCAGCACCAGGGTGGGCCAGAGCTTGACCGCAAAGCTGCGGCCCAGGGGGCGCCCCGGGCCATCCTCGATCTTGAGGCGCGGTAGGTCGGGGTAGGCGACCAGGGCTTCAGCGATGGGCGCCTGGGCCGCCTGGCAGTGACTGCACCAGTCGGTGCCGAACTCCAGCAGCAGCGGGCCGGGCCGGACGTCGATGTCGGCGCGGCTCGGCGCCTGGGTGGCATAGGCCGGGATCGGGGTGGCAGAGCTCATCGGTGAAGATTCCTGGCTGAGGCACAAGCCGCCACCTTAAGGCATGCAAGCGCCCAGAGGCTGGATCAAGAGCTCTTCGCCCGCCGGCGGTGCGCAGAGCGCGCCATCGCGGGCGCCCGGCCCCACCCCGCGCTTGCGGGGGCCACCGGGCGACCTCTTCAGCGGATCTTCAGCTGGGCCTGGAGACTGGCAGGCAGTCCTCTCTTCACAAACCTCAAGCGATCGAGACCTCATCATGAAGACGAAAGCACTTGCCGGCGCCCTGCTCACCTTGCTGCTGGGCGCCCTGCAGCCCGCGGCGCGGGCCGATACCGTCAGCTACCAGTTTGCCGGACGCTATTTCGGCGCCGCGGGCACGGCCCAGGACTTCACGGGCAGCTTCAGCATCAGCGATCCGGTGGCGGCTTCCCGCCCCTTCGAAGCCCCCGATCCATCCTGGTATGCCGCCAGCACCTGGGTGGGCAGTTCCAGTTTCTTCAGCGGCGCCGGCGATCTGGTGGTGGACTTCGCCAGCGGCACCCGGCTGAGCTCCAGCACCCTGGCCATCGTGGTGAACAACACCAGTTTCCAGGGCTCCGGCGCCCCCTACCCCCAGGGCCTCTCGGTGCAGCTCTATGCCCAGGACCTGACGGTGCAGGCCCCCACCGGCAAGGTCTGCGCCACACCCACGGGCGCCTGCGGTGAGGACGACGACCCACTCTACCGCGACGCCAACCAGGCCCGGCTGATGCTCACCGACGGGGTCTATCTGGCCTTCTACGGCGCGCCCCAGGCCAGCTACACCGCCGGCGTGCCCCTGCTGACCGACTACTTCGGCCCCAGCACCTCGGGCCTGGGCCTGCGCAGCGGCCCCAGCACCCAGTTGGTCGGACTCTCGGCCCTCAGTGCCACGGTGACGGCCAGCCCTTTGCAGCCTGATCCTGTGTCCGCTGTGCCCGAGCCCAGCAGCGCCGCCCTGCTGATGGCCGGCGGCCTGGCCCTGCTGCTGGGAGCACGGGGCAAGCAGCGGCGATTGCGCGGCGCCGAACGCGCTTGAATGCCGGGCCATGCGGGCCCGGAAAACAAAAAAGGACCGGGCTTGCGCCTGGTCCTTTTTGATGTCCAAGATAACTTGGTGGGCCCTGTAGGATTCGAACCTACGACCAACGGATTAAGAGTCCGCTGCTCTACCAACTGAGCTAAGAGCCCTGAAATCTGTGCTGCCTTGTGTTGTCGTATCCCGAAATCGGGATATTTGGTGGGCCCTGTAGGATTCGAACCTACGACCAACGGATTAAGAGTCCGCTGCTCTACCAACTGAGCTAAGAGCCCCCGAACCTGACAACATCTGCCGGCCGAAACCGACAGCGAAGCATCGAAAACAGTACCAGTGAACTGGTGGGTTGTGCAGGATTCGAACCTGCGACCAACGGATTAAAAGTCCGCTGCTCTACCGACTGAGCTAACAACCCTTGTTTGTTTTCTTGCTCTTCAGCAGAGCCTCACATTATAGGAGTGAAAAAACATTCAACGCAAGGGCTTGTGAAGAAAATCTTTCAAAAGTTCTGCGGCGGCCGCCATGCCGAAGCTGGCGGTCACGGTGACGCTGGATCCGTAGCCGTGGCAGTTGAGGCTGCCGCCCACGCCAGCACCCTCCCCCAGATCGCAACCGGCCTCGCTCGGGCGCAACACCGGCTCGCGCGAAAACACGCAGGACACGCCCATCTTCTCGCCCGTGCCGCGCGGCGCGGCGTGGAATTTGCGCAGGCGCTGGCGCAGCGAGGCCAGCAGCGGGTCGTGCGTGACCCGGCCCAGATCCTCCACCTGCAGCAGATGCGGTGCACGCTTGCCGCCGGCCGCGCCCACGCTCACAAAGGGCAGGCCGCGCTCGCGCGCCCAGGCGGCCAGGGCGGCCTTGGCGCGCACCTGGTCGCAGGCATCGATCAGACCGTCCAGGGCGGGCTCGCCGGGGCCCAGCAGGGCCGGCCAGTTCTGCTCGTCCACAAAGTCCTCGATGCTGTGCACCGTGCAGCCCGGGTGGATGTCGGCAATGCGCTGGCGCAGGGCTTCGGCCTTGGCCATGCCCACCGTGGCGCCCAGGGCCTGCACCTGGCGGTTGATATTGGACTCGGCCACATGGTCCAGATCGATCAGGGTGAGCGAGGCCACGCCCGAGCGGGCCAGGGCCTCGACGGCCCAGGAGCCCACGCCGCCCAGGCCCACCACGGCAAAGCGCGCACCGCGCAGGCGCGCATAGTCCGCGTCGCCATAAAGCCGGCGCAGGCCGCCGAAACGGCGCTCCAGATCGGCTTCGTTCAGCTCAGGAGTCGCGCTCATCAGGCCATGCGCTCCAGGCGCCACATCTGGTAGCGCAGGGCCAGCACCGCGCCGGCCACGATGGCGGCCAGGGCGATCACGCTGCCCACGCTGAGTGTGGACACGCCCGAGAGGCCCTGGCCCACGGTGCAGCCCATGGCCACCACGCCGCCCACGCCCATCAGCACCGCGCCCACCAGATGATTGGCCGTGTCTTCCACGCCGCGGAAGGCCTCCCAGCGGAAGCTGCGCGTGGCCAGGGCACAGGCGGCCGAACCGGCGATCACGCCCAGCACGGCCACCACGCCCAGGGTCAGCACCTTGCTCTTGTCGCTGAAGAACATCAGCCAGTCCAGGGTGCCGGCAAAGGGGGCCACAAAGCTCAGGGCCTCCATGCGCTGGGGCGCGCTGCCGCCCAGAAAGCTTTCTTCCAGGGTTTCGGGATGCTCGGCCACATGGCCCAGCACGCCCGACACCCACCAGATGCCCACGATCACCAGGCCGCTGCCCAGGCCGCCGGCCAGCACCTCGCCGCGCCGCCCCTCGGCGCGCGCCAGCACCCAGGCCAGCAAGGCGCCACCCAGCAGCAGGCCCAGCAGCAGGGCCAGCTGGCGCGGGCTCTGGCCCAGGGCGCCGGCCAGCAGCGAAGGCAGGTCCTGGCCCGTGGGCAGGGTCAGCGCCACCGCATCCACCGTGTTCACGCGGGCCACGGCCGTGATGCCGCGCAGGGTGGCGAAGGCGGCCACGCCCATCACCACAAAGACCACCAGGGACTTGAGATTGCCCGCACCGATGCGCACCAGGGTCTTGTTGCCGCAGCCCGAGGCCAGCACCATGCCGAAGCCGAACATCAGGCCACCCACCAGATAGGACAGCCACAGCAGGCGCGGCGCGGCATAGATGCTCTTGCCCGCCTCCACCCAGCCCAGATAGACCATGGTGTTGAAGCCCAGCACCGCCACGGCGATGGCCAGCACCCACATGCGCATGCGCGCCCAGTCGCCCATGTTCACGATGTCGGCAATCGCGCCCATGGTGCAGAAATGCGTGCGCTGGGCCAGAGCCCCGAAGACGAAGGCCAGGGCGAAGCCTGACCACAGCACCTGCTGGGTCAGGCCGTTGATGTCGATCTCTTGCATGGGGCGCGATTCTAGGCGGGGCCCCGTGCGGCGCGGCGCGGCCAGCAAAAAGCCCCGGGCCGCGCGAACGCGGCACCGGGGCCGAAATACAGAGTGAGGCGAGGCTCAGCGCAGCGTGGCCAGGCGCTCCTTGGCGGCCTGGGCGGCCTCGGTGCCCGGGTAGGCCTTGATCAGGTCTTCCAGGGTGCGGCGGGCGCCCTTCACTTCCTTGAGCTCGATCTGGCAATTGGCCTGGGCCAGCAAGGCCTCAGCCGCGCGCGGATGCGCGGGATTGCCGGACACGAAGGCCTTGAAGGTGGCGATCGCTTCCTTGTAGTCGCGCTTGCCGTACAGGGCATTGCCCAGCCAGAAGCGGGTGGAGTCGGCGTAGCCGCTGGACGGATAGCGCTTCTGGAAGGCCGTCAGCGCGGCCGCGGCCTCGGCGAACTCGCCGCGGCGCACGGCGGCCATGGCGGCCTCGTACTGCGACTTCTCGTCCGGCGCGGCCATGAACTCGCGGCCATCCACCACCACCTTCTGCGGCTCCAGCGGACGCAGACGCGTTTCCAGCGACTGCGACTGGTCCGAGAGGCGGCGCTGGGTCTCCGACAGGTCGCGCGCCAGCTGCTCGTTCTGGCCGCGCAGCCGCGCGACCTCACCGCGCAGGGCCTCGATCTGGGCATTGAGATCCAGCAGGCTGCGGCGCAGCGGCGCCATCTGCTCCTGCACCTGGTCGGCGTCCTTGCGGCGCGCTTCCTCGACCTGGTTCAGGCGGGCACGCAGGTCCAGGATGGCCTTGCGGGCCTCGTCATCCTCGAACAAGGCGTGGGCCGGCAGGCTCCACAGGGAACAGGCCGCCAGCGCCAGCGCGCTCAGGCCGGATCGCAAGCCCTGCTTCATCTCACTTGTCCTTCAGCTCGACGCGGCGGTTCTTGGCCCAGGCGGCTTCATCGCTGCCCTGCACGGCCGGACGCTCCTTGCCGAAGCTAACCGGCTCCACGCGCGCGGCGGGCACGCCCAGCAGGCTCAGGGACTTGGCCACGGCCTCGGCACGCTTCTGGCCCAGAGCCAGGTTGTACTCGCTGCCACCGCGCTCGTCGGTGTGACCTTCCAGGCGCAGAGCGACCTTGGTGTCCACGCTCATGCGCTTGGCGTGGGCGTCGATCACGTTCTGGAAGTCGGACTTGACCACGAAGCTGTCGAAGTCGAAGTAGACGACGCGCTTGTCGGACACGGCCTGGGCGGCTTGGGCAGCCAGGTCCACGGTCTGGACCTTGGACTCGGCCACCGGGGCGCCGCGACCGGCGTTGGGATCGGCGGCGGGGGCCGTCGGACGGGTCTCGACCGGTGCCGGCTCGTCCAGCTTGGTGGAGCTGCAGCCCACCAGGGCGGCAGCGGCCAGGGCGGAAAGCGCCAGCTTGTGCATCTTCATCTCACTCACTCCTCAGGAAAAAGCCCTGTCGTTTCTGGCAGGGCGACATGGAAAAGACTCGGGTTCTCAGCGGCCGAAGGGGCCCCAGGTGGGTTCGCGCACATCGGCCGTGGTGGACACCAGCCTGGCCTTGATGCGGCCGTCCAGGGTGCTGGTCATCAGCACATCGCGGCCCCCGCTGCGGGTGGCGTAGACCAGCAGGCGGCCATTGGGCGCGAAGCTGGGGCTCTCGTCCTGGCTGGTATCGCTGATCTGCTGCACCGTGCCGCTGGCCAGGTCCTGCACGCAGACCTTGAAGGCGCCCCCCTGGCGGGTCACGAAGGCCAGGGTCTTGCCGTCCGGGCTGATGGCCGGGCTGATGTTGTAGCTGCCGTTGAAGGTCACGCGCTCGGCCGAGCCGCCGCCCGCGGGCATGCGGTAGACCTGGGGACCGCCGCCCCGGTCGCTGACGAAGAAGATCTGCTGGCCGTCGGGCGAGAACACGGCCTCGGTGTCGATGGCCGAGCTCTGGGTCAGGCGGCGCAGGCCCGTGCCGTCGCGGCGGATGCTGAAGAGCTGGGAGCCGCCCTCGCGCGAAAGCGTCATCACCAGGCTCTGGCCGTCGGGCGAGAAGGCGGGCGCGCTATTGCTGCCGCGGAAATCGGCCACGGCGCGGCGGCGGCCGGTGGAGAGGTCCTGGATCCAGACCACGGCCTTGCGGGTCTCGAAGGACACATAGGCCAGTTCCTTGCCATCGGGCGCCCAGGCCGGCGAGATGATGGGCTCGGGGCTGCCCAGGGCGATCTGGCCGCCCTCGCCGTCGGCATCGGTGATGCGCAGGCTGTAGCGGCCGCCGGCCTTGGTGACATAGGCCATGCGCGTGGCAAACACGCCGCGCTCGCCGGTGAGCTTCTGGTAGATGGTGTCGGCAATGCGGTGGGCGGCCAGGCGCACATCATCGGGCGCCACGGCATGGGCCTCGCCACCCAGATCCTGGCCCTTGACCACGTCCCAGAGCTTGTAGCGCAGGTCCACGCGACCATCGGCCAGCTTGGCGGCCGAACCGGCGGCCAGGGCATCGGCCTGGCGGGCGCGCCAGTCGGTCCAGACCGGCTGGCTGGTCTCGTTGAGGCCGGCCGCGGCATCGATGGCGCGGAACTGGCCACTGCGCTCCAGGTCGGCCCGGATGATGGCGGCCACCGGCTGACCGGCGCTGACCTCGCTGCGGAACTCGCCAATGGCAATGGGCAGCTGCGTGCCGCCCACGCCCGAGATCTCCACCCGGAACTGGGCCAGGGCCGGCCCGGCGCCGAGGGCGGCGGCCGCGCCCAGCAGGCGGCGGCGGTTCATCGTCAGGCCGCGCGGCGCGGCGGTGCGGGAAGGCTTGTGATCGGTCATGCGCTCGCTGGACATGGGCATTGCGGGATGCCACCACGGACATTGCAACCCGTCTATTTTGCCTGAGCCTGTAACAGGCTCCGTGCGAGCCGTGGCTATCATGGCTGCAAACCGTAACAAGAACAGATCATGAGCGAGACAAGCATCACGGCGCCCATCTGCCGCTACCCCACGCCCGAGCGCCTGGAAGACCTGCCCGAGGATGTGCGCCAGCGCATTCTGGATGTGCAGGAGAAGGCCGGCTTCGTGCCCAATATCTTCCTGGCCCTGGCGCGCCGCCCGGCCGAGTTCCGCGCCTTTCTGGCCTATCACGACGCCCTGCTGCTGCGCGATGGCGGGCCGCAGGGCCTGAGCAAGGGCGAGAAGGAAATGATCATCGTGGCCACCAGCGGGGTCAATCGCTGCCTCTACTGCGTGGTGGCGCATGGTGCCATCCTGCGGGTCTACGAGAAGGCGCCCCTGCTGGCCGACCAGATTGCCGTCAACCACCGCAAGGCCGACATCACGCCGCGTCAGCAGGCCATGCTGGACTTCGCGCTCAAGGTCTGCCTGCAGGCCGACGAGGTGGGCGAGGCCGATTACGCCGCCCTGGCCGCCCACGGTTTCGACGAGGAGGCGGTGTGGGACATCGCCGCCATCACCGCCCTCTTCGGCCTGTCCAACCGCCTGGCCAATGTGATCTCGCTGCGGCCCAATCCCGAGTTTTATCTGCTGGGTCGCCAGCCCCGCCCGCCCAGGACCTGACCCGCTTCGACACAGCGGCCGCGCGGCAGCTACGGGGCATCCCGCAGTAGCGGCCGCGGGCCATTAGCCGGGCTTATGGTCTTCGGTGTAAACGCGATGACCACGGCGCGCGGCCATGCCTAGCATGGAGCTTCCTCCCCTTCACACAAGGAAGACCGCATGCGCCGCACCCCCACCCGCCCCGCCCTGCTGTTCCCAGCCCTTGTGGCCGCACTGGCCGCCCTCAGCGCCGGCAGCGCCGCCGCCCAGTCCACGCTGGAGCGCATCAAGGAGCGCGGCAGCATCTCGGTGGCCTACCGCGAGTCCTCCATCCCCTTCTCCTACCTGGGCGGCGACGGCCAGCCCGTGGGCTTCGGCTGGGAGATCTGCGGCAAGGTGGTGGAGCAGGTGAAGAAGACCCTGGGCCGCGCCGACCTCAAGATCAGCACCCAGGCCGTGACCTCGCAGAACCGCATTCCGCTGCTGCAGAACGGCACCATCGACATCGAGTGCGGCTCCACCACCAACAACAGCGAGCGCGCCAAGCAGGTGAGCTTCGCCACCAACTACTTCTACACCGGCACCCGCTTCCTGGTGCGCAGCGACTCCGGCATCAAGGGCCTGGCCGAGCTCAAGGGCAAGAAGGTGGTGTCCACCACCGGCACCACCAACTTCCAGGTGCTGCGCAAGCTCAATGCCGAGCAGGGCGTGGGCTTCGAGCTGATCACGGCCAAGGACCACGCCGAGTCGGCCCTGCTGGTGCAGCAGCAGCGCGCCGAGGCCTTCGGCATGGACGACATCCTGCTCTACGGCCTGCGCGCCAGTGCCGCCAACCCGGCCGAGCTGGCCGTGGTGGGCGAGGCCATCCAGGTGGAGCCCTACGCCATCATGCTGCGCAAGGACGACCCCGCCTTCAAGAAGCTGGTGGACGACACCCTGGCCGGCCTGATGAAGAGCGGCGAATTCGAGGCGCTGTACAAGAAGTGGTTCCAGTCGCCCATCCCACCCAAGGGCATCAATCTGAACGCGCCCATGAGCCAGGAGCTGCGCGATAACCTGCGCGCCCTCTCGGACAAGCCCGCGCTCTGATCCCAAAAGGCTGAAGTCGAGCCCATCATGAATGAAACCCCTGCGCGCCCGGTGCGCGCAGCGGGCGCAGCTGCGTCCGCTTCCAGCGATATCGTGGGGGTGCTGGGCGGCATGGGGCCGCTCGCCTCCCTGGATTTCATGCGCAAGATGCTGGACGCCACGCCCGCCCGGCAGGATCAGGACCATGTGCCGGTGCTGCTGAGCTCCATCCCGCAAGTGCCGGACCGCACCCAGGCCTTCCGCGGCGAGGGCCACTCGCCCCTGCCCGCCATGCTGGCCAGCGCGCGCCGCCTGGCCGAGGCCGGCGCCGGCCTGCTGGTGATGCCCTGCAACACCGCCCACCTCTGGTACGAGCCCCTGCAGCAGGCCCTGGGCCTGCCCATGCTGCATCTGGTGGACGCGGCCCTGGAAGACGCGCTGGCCCTGGCCGGCCCGGGTGCACGCATCGGCCTGCTGGCCACCGATGCCACCATGGCCTCAGGCCTGTATCTCAACCGCCCCGCCTCGGCCCGCCTGCAGTGGCTGCTGCCCACCGCGACCGAGATGCTGGACTGGGTGATGCCGGGCATTGCCGCGGTCAAGGCCGGCCAACTGGCCGAGGGCGAGGCCCTGCTGGGCCGGGCCGCCGCCGCCCTGGCGCAGCGCGGCGCCGCGGCCCTGGTGCTGGGCTGCACCGAGATCCCTCTGGTGCTGGACGCCGGACGCGCGCCGCTGCCGGTGGTGGATGCCACGGCCGCGCTGGCGCGCCGCGCGGTGGACTGGTCGCTCAGCCGGCGTCCGGCTCAGGCGCCGCCGCCGTCACCGCCGTCACCGCCTGTAGCGCCGCAATGAAGTCGGCCGCCGGGCGCGAGAGCGCGCGGCCCTGAGGCAGCAGCGCCCTCACCTCCACCGGCACCTCGGGCAGCAGGGCCCGCACATGCAGGGTCTCGCTGGCGCTGGCCTGGGCGGTGAAGGAGTCGATCAGGGCCGGGCCGAAGCCGCGCTCGGCCAGCACCATGGCGATATGGTGGGTCTGCACCGTGATGCCCGCCTGCGGCGCCAGGCCCAGGCGCGCCCACTGGTCGGCCAGCATGGCGCCCAGCGGGTCGCGCTCGTCGATGCGGATGAGGGGGCTGCGCAGCACCTCGTCCATGCTCACGGTCTGGCGCCGATCCGCCCCCGGCGTGCCCACGCGCGAGACGCAGACCAGGCGGCCCGTGGCCACCGGCACCTCCTGCACGCCGGGATGGCCGGCGCTGCCGTAGACGATGCCCAGCTCGCCCTCCTGCAGCGCGATGGCGCGGGCGATCTCATGCGAATGCAGCACGCGGATGCTCACCGCCAGATCGGGATGGCGCAGGCGCAGGCGCTGCAGCGCATCCGGCAGGGCCTTGACCGCCAGCGAGGGCACGACCAGCAGGCGCAGCCGGCTGCCCTCGGCCTCGCCCAGGGCCACGGCCATGCGCCGCACCGACTCCAGCTGCGACATCAGGCGCTGCACCTCGGGGTACAGCGCCTGGGCCTGGGGCGTGGGCAGCAGGCGCTTGCGCTCGCGGGTGAAGAGCGCATAGCCCAGCTCCAGCTCGGCCAGCTTGAGGGTCTGGGTCACGGCCGGCTGGGTCACATGCAGCAGACGCGCCGCGGCGCTGACCGTGCCGGTCAGCATCACCGCATTGAAGACCTCGAGGTGCTTGAGCCTCACATCAGCACGATGTCGTAATGCTCGGTCTGGTTGGTGGGCTCGGCCGTCAGCGAGATCGGCTTGCCGATGAAGTCGGAGAGCCCGGCCAGATGCTGACTCTCTTCATCCAGCAGCATCTCCACCACATTGGCCGCGGCCACCACGCGGAACTCCTTGGGCGAGAACTGGCGGGCCTCGCGCAGGATCTCGCGCATGATGTCGTAGCAGACGGTGCGCGCGGTCTTGATCTGACCGCGGCCCTCGCAGGTCGGGCAGGGTTCGCAGAGCATGCGGGCCAGCGATTCGCGGGTGCGCTTGCGCGTCATCTCCACCAGGCCCAGCTGGGTGAAGCCCCCCACCGTGACCTTGGTGCGGTCCTTGCTGAGCTGCTTGCGGAACTCGCTCAGCACGGCGCTGCGATGCTCCTCGCGGGTCATGTCGATGAAGTCGACGATGATGATGCCGCCCAGATTGCGCAGGCGCAGCTGGCGCGCGATGGCGCCGGCCGCCTCCAGATTGGTCTTGAAGATGGTGTCGTCGAAATTGCGTGCGCCCACGAAGCCACCGGTGTTCACATCGATGGTGGTCATGGCCTCGGTCTGGTCCACGATCAGGTAGCCGCCCGACTTGAGGTCCACGCGCCGCGCCAGGGCGCGGTCCAGCTCGGCATCGATATTGTTCAGATCGAAGATGGGCCGCTCGCCGCGGTAATGCTCCAGCTTGGCCGTGGCGGCGGGCATGTACATCTCGCCAAAGGCGTGCAGCACCTCGTACTGCATGCGCGAGTCGATGCGGATGGAGCCGGTGCGCTCGGTGCTCAGATCGCGCAGCACGCGCTCCACCAGGCTCAGGTCCTGGTGCAGCAGGGTGCCGGGCGGCGAGCGGTGCGCGCGCTCGCGGATCTGGGCCCAGGTCTTGCGCAGATAGGCGATGTCGGTGGCCAGTTCCTCGTCCGAGGCGTCCTCGGCATTGGTGCGCAGGATGAAGCCGCCGCCCCCGCCCTCGTCCGGCTTGCCCACCAGGGCCTGCATGCGGGCCCGCAGCTGCTCGCGAGTCTCGGGCGAGCCGATCTTCTGCGAGATGCCGATGTGCTCGTCCTGGGGCAGGAAGACCAGCATGCGCCCAGCAATGCTGATCTGGGTGGACAGGCGCGCGCCCTTGCTGCCGATGGGGTCCTTGATCACCTGCACGGTGAGGGTCTGGCCCTCGAAGACCAGGCGCTCGATGGGCACGGCCGCGCCGCTGTCGGCATGGTGGCTGCGCGGCGTGGCGCCGTTCACATGCAGATCGGCCACATGCAGGAAGGCCGCCCGCTCCAGGCCGATGTCGATGAAGGCCGATTGCATGCCCGGGAGCACCCGCGCCACCTTGCCCGAGTAGATATTGCCCACCAGGCCGCGCTCCAGGGTGCGCTCGACGTGCAGCTCCTGCACCGCGCCGTTTTCGACCACGGCCACGCGGGTCTCCTGCGGAGACCAGTTGATCAGAATGTCTTCCATAGCTTGCGTCTCCTCGCCGGCGCACGGGCGGCTCCGGGCGGAGCCGCGGCCAGGCCGGTCAAGCACTCTCGTCAGGCTGGCGCCTGGCGGGAGGGCTCGCGCCCCCGGCGGGTCAGAGATCCAGCCCGGCCTGGCGCAGCAAGCCGGCGGTCTCGAACAGGGGCAGGCCCATGATGCCCGAATATGAGCCCTCGATGTGCTCGATCCAGCCCGCGATCTGGCTCTGGATGGCATAGGCCCCGGCCTTGCCCATGGGCTCGCCGCTGTCCACATAGCGGCGCAGCACCGCAGCCGGCACCGGCGCGAAGCGCACCTGCGAGACGCTCAGGGCCAGGGCTTGCCGGCCCGACCAGGCCAGGGCTACGGCGGTGAGCACGCGGTGGGTCTGGCCGGAGAGACGCTTGAGCATGTCCAGCGCCTCGGCGGCATCGGCCGGCTTGCCCAGGAGGGCGTCGCCCAGGGCCACCGTGGTGTCGGAGCAGAGGATGGGACGCTCGGTCAGGCCGCGCTGCGCGCGCCGCGCCACCGCGGCGGCCAGCTTGTTGAGCGTGGCGCGCTGCACATAGGGCTCGGGCAGCTCGCCGGGCTCCACGGTCTCCAGGGCCTCGGCATCCTCGTCGGCACCGGGCAGCAGCAGCTCATGCGGCACGCCCAGCTGGTCCAGCAGCTGGCGGCGGCGCGGGCTTTGCGAGGCGAGATAGATCAGCGGGGACGACATGCGGCAGGACTTCACTCGCGGTGATAGGGATGGCCGGCCTGCACCGACCAGGCGCGGTACAGGCCCTCGGCCAGCAGCACGCGCACAAAGGCGTGCGGCAGGGTCAGGTCGGACAGGCGCAGCATCTCGTCGGCCGTGGCCTTGAGCGCGGGATCCAGACCATCGGGCCCGCCAATGAAGATGGCCACATCGCGGCCATCGTCCTTCCAGCGCGTCAGGGCCTTGGCCAGCTGCAGCGTGGTGACGCGCTCGCCGCGCTCGTCCAGGATCAGGCGCCGCGCGCCCTTGGGGCAGGCGGCCTCCAGGCGCTGGGCCTCGGCGGCCATCATCTGCTCCACGGTCTTGCCGGTGGTGCGCGGCTCGGCCTTGACGGCCTTGAGCTCCAGACGCAGCTCGGGCGGAAAACGCTTGGCGAAGTCTTCGTAAGCGGTGTCCGCCCAGCCGGGCATGCGCTGACCGACCGCGATCAGCAGCAGGCGCATCAGGCCTTCTTGGCGCGGGCCGGGGCGGCCTTCTTGGCGGCCGGCTTGGCCACCGTCTTGGCGGCAGGCTTGGCCGCCACCGTCTTGCGGGCCGCCGGCTTGGCGGCAGGCGCCGCCTTCTTGGCCACGGTCTTCTTGGCGGCCGGCTTGGCAGCGCCCACCTTGAGGGTCTTGACCGGGGCCGCGGTCTTGGCCGGCGCAGCCTTCTTCACGCCCGTGGTCTTGCTCACGCTGCCCTTCTTGGCCGGCGCCTTCTTGGCGGCCGGGGCGGCAGCGCTCTTGGCGGCGGCCTTCTTGGCGGGTGCAGCCGCCTTCTTGGCCGCAGGCGCCTTGGCCTTCTTGGCGGCCTTGGGCTCTTCGTCCATGGGCTCGGAGGCCTTGACCAGCTTGACCTCGCCATCACCCAGCTTGAGCTTGACGGGCTTGCCGCCCCAGATCTCTTCCAGGTGGTAGTACTCGCGGATGGCCGGCTGCATCACATGCACCACGGCGGCGCCGCAGTCCACGATGATCCATTCGCCGTTTTCCTCGCCCTCGGTGCGCATGACATCCATGCCGCGCTCCTTGACCGTCACCCGCACGCTGGAGGCCAGCGCCTTGGTCTGGCGGTTGCTGGTGCCCGAGGCGATGATCACGCGCTCGAACAGCGGCGAGAGGTGCTCGGTGTTGAAGACCTGGATGTTCTGGGCCTTCACGTCTTCCAGGCCATCGACGATGGCGCGCTGCAGTTTACGAATGTCCATTCTTGTGTTCTCGCTGGGCCTCAAAGGGCCCCGTAAAGGCGGTGACGGGCAATATACCCCGCTACCGCATCGCCCACCATGGGGCGGATGTCCTCGCCACGCGACGCCCGGTCGCGCACCTCGGTGGAAGAAATCGCCGATGCCGGCATCTCGATGATCTGAACCCGGTGCGGTGTGCCCGCCAGCTCGGGCGGCGCCTGCACCGGGGTGCCGGCCCGCGCCGCCACCGCCAGCGTGACCCGCTCCAGCAGGGCCGGCCACTCACGCCAGGTGTGCAGGCGGGCGTACTGGTCCTGGCCGATCAGCAGAAAGAGCTGCTCGCCCGGGTGAGCCGCCAGACGGGCCCGCACCGTGTCTATGGTGTAGCTGGCGCCGTCGCGCTCCAGCTCGCTGTCGTCCACCGCAAAGCGCGGCTCGCCGGCCACCATCAGCTCGACCATGGCCCGCCGGTGCTCGGGCGAGGCCAGGCCCCGGCCGGCGCCGGCCTGCAGCTTCTGCCAGGGCCGCCCGGCGGGCAGCCACAGCAGGCGGTCCAGGCCCAGCTGGGCCAGCGCGCTGCGCGCCAGCGAGAGATGGGCCAGGTGCACCGGATCGAAGCTGCCACCGAAGAGGCCGATCCGCGCCCCCGCGGGCGCCGGGTTCACAGCCACAGCGCGCTGGGCGCCTCATGCGCCCAGTCACGCGGGCGCAGGAAGTCGGTGTACAGGCGCGCCTCGGGCGTGCCGGCCTCGGGCTGCCAGTCGTAGCGCCACTTCACCAGGGGCGGCATGGACATCAGGATGGACTCGGTGCGGCCGCCCGACTGCAGGCCGAAGAGCGTGCCCCGGTCAAAGACCAGGTTGAACTCCACATAGCGGCCGCGCCGGTAGGCCTGGAAATCGCGCTCGCGCTCGCCATAGGCATAGCCCTGGCGGCGCTCCACGATGGGCAGATAGGCGGGCACGAAGGCGTCGCCCACCGAGCGGATCAGGGCAAAAGACGCGTCAAAGCCGCCCTCGGCATGGTCATCGAAGAACACGCCGCCGATGCCGCGCGGCTCGCTGCGGTGCTTCAGGAAGAAATACTCGTCGCACCAGGTCTTGAAGCGCGGATACAGGGTCTCGCCATGCGGGTCCAGCGCCGTCTTGCAGGTCCGGTGGAAATGCTGGGCATCGCGCTCGTAGCCGTAGTAGGGCGTGAGGTCCATGCCGCCGCCAAACCAGACCACGGGCTCGGCATCCGCCGGCAGGGCCGCGAACATGCGCACATTCATGTGCACCGTGGGCACAAAGGGGTTGTGCGGGTGCAGCACCAGGGACACGCCCATGGCCTCGAAGGGCGCGCCGGCCAGCTCGGGCCGGTGCTGGGTGGCCGAGGGTGGCAGCACCCGGCCGCGCACATGCGAGAAATTGCAGCCGCCGCGCTCGAAGAGGCCGCCGTTCTCGATCAGGCGGGTCAGGCCGTCGCCTTCCAGGCGGCCACCGGGCTCGCGCTCCCAGCCATCGCTGATGAAGGGCTGGCCATCGGCCTGCTCCAGCGCCGACACGATGCGCTGCTGCAGACCCAGCAGGTACTCGCGCACCGCCAGGGTTTGAATCGTCATGGCTTCTCCAGGAGTCGCACAGGGCTGGCCAGCTCGGGCCGCTTGCCGCGCCGGCCGGCGTAGAGCTCGGCCAGCAGGGCGAAATCGGCGTTCTTGTCACCGCTCAGGCGCACGAATTGCCGCAGGATCACGGTCTTGCTCGGAAAGTCGAAGGAGGCCAGGCCCACCGGCACATCCGCCTGCAGGGCCAGCTGATAGGCGCCGGAGCGCCAGCCGCCCTTGAGCGAACGCGTGCCCTCGGGCGCAGCCACCAGCCAGAAGACCTCGTCGCGCTGCTGGGCGGCGCGCATCTGGGCCGCCGTCTCGCCCACCAGGCCATGGGCGCTGTCGCGCTGCACCGCCACCCCGCCCAGCCAGCGCAGCCAGGCGCCAAAGAGCGGCACGCGAAACAGGCTGTCCTTGGCCCAGAAGCGCAGGGGCAGGCCCAGGGTCCATTTGGCAAACAGGCCCACCGGGAAGTCCCAGTTGGAGGTGTGCGGATAGACCAGCATCACGCCCTGGCGGCCGGGCAGACCCTGGCAGTCCAGGCGCCAGCCCGCCAGACGGAACAAGGCCCGCGCCAGCAGACTGCCGCGCGGGCGCAGCGGCAGCGCGGCCGCATCCAGCAGCTGGGGACGGGTCGGCCGAGACTCGCTCAACGCCGGCTCACCGCCCGGTGGCCGATATCGCGGCGGTACTGCTTGCCTTCGAAGTGGATCGGCGTCAGGGTGTCATAGGCCAGCTGCTGCGCGGTGCGCACCGACTCGCCCAGTGCCGTCACGCAGAGCACGCGGCCACCCGAGGTGAGCAGCTTGCCGTCCTGCTCGGTGGTGCCGGCATGGAAGACCATCACATCGGCCGCATCGGCGGGCAGGCCGCTGATGGCGTCGCCCTTGCGCGGCTGCAGCGGATAGCCCTCGGCCGCCATCACCACGCCCAGGGCCACGCGGCGGTCCCATTGCAGCTCCACCTGGTCCAGCGTGCCCTCGGTGGCGGCCATCATCAGCTCGAAGAGATCGCTCTTCAGACGCATCATGATGGGCTGGGTCTCGGGGTCGCCCATGCGGGTGTTGAACTCCACCGTGCGCGGCTGGCCCTTGTCGTCGATCATCAGGCCGGCGTAGAGGAAGCCGGTGAAGGGGATGCCGTCCTTGGCCATGCCCTGGATGGTGGGCATGATGATCTCGTGCATCACCTTGGCATGCACATTGGGCGTCATGACGGGTGCGGGCGAATAGGCGCCCATGCCGCCGGTATTGGGGCCGGTGTCGCCGTCGCCGACACGCTTGTGGTCCTGCGCGGAGGCGAGCGGCAGCGCGTTCACGCCGTCGCACAGGCAGAAGAAGCTCGCTTCCTCGCCGTCGAGGAAGGCCTCCACCACCACTTCCGCGCCGGCTGCGCCGAAGGCACCGTCGAAGCAATCGTCGACGGCGGCCAGCGCCTCGTCGAGCGTCATGGCCACGGTCACGCCCTTGCCGGCGGCAAGCCCGTCCGCCTTGATGACGATGGGCGCGCCCTCGGCCTCGATATAGGCTTTGGCGGCGGTGGCATCGGTGAAGCGCTGATAGGCGCCGGTGGGGATGGCGTGGCGCTTCATGAAGTCCTTGGCGAAGGCCTTGCTGGACTCCAGCTGGGCCGCCGCCTTGGTGGGGCCGAAGATGCGCAGGCCGCGGGCCCGGAACTCGTCCACCACGCCGGCCGCCAGAAAGGCCTCGGGGCCGACCACGGTGAGCGCGATCTTCTCGGCCTCGGCGAAGTCGGCCAGGGCCTTCACATCGCTGAGGGGCACATTCTTCAGATGCGGGTTGCGGGCCGTGCCGCCATTGCCCGGGGCCACGAAGACCTGGCTGACGCGCTCGGCCTGCGAGAGCTTCCAGGCCAGCGCATGCTCGCGGCCACCATTACCAAGAACAAGAACTTTCATTCCTGGATTTCCGCGTTGTGATAGATCTCCTGGGTGTCGTCCAGGTCCTCGAGCACGTCCAGCAGCTTCTGCATGCGAACGGCGTCCTCGCCCGCGAGGCTCACCGTGTTCTCGGCGCGCATGGTGACCTCGGCCACCTCGGGCTTGAGGCCGGCGGCCTCCAGCGCATTCTTGACGGCTTCGAAGTCGCCCGGCGCGGTCAGCACCTCGATGGCGCCCTCGTCATCGGTGATCACGTCTTCGGCGCCGGCTTCCAGGGCCACTTCCATGACCTTGTCCTCGGAGGTGCCCGGCGCGAAGACCAGCTGGCCGCAATGCTTGAACTGGAAGGCCACCGAGCCGTCCGTGCCCATATTGCCGCCGTACTTGCTGAAGGCGTGACGCACCTCGGCCACCGTGCGCACGCGGTTGTCGGTCATGGTGTCGATCATGATGGCCGCGCCGCCGATGCCGTAGCCCTCGTAGCGGATTTCCTCGTAGGTCACGCCGTCCAGATTGCCCGTGGCCTTGTCCACATTGCGCTTGATATTGTCGGCCGGCATGTTCGCGGCCTTGGCCTTCTCGATGGCCAGACGCAGACGCGGGTTCATCGCGATATCGCCGCCGCCCTGGCGGGCCGCGACGATGATTTCGCGCGTCAGACGCGTCCAGATCTTGCCGCGCTTCTCATCCTGACGCCCCTTGCGGTGCTGAATATTGGCCCATTTGGAATGACCAGCCATTGACTCGTTCTCCTGGCGAGCGCAGCCCATGCATCCGGTGTTCGGGCGGCTCAGATTTGTTGGATAGACTGCGATTTTAGCCGTCAGACCGAACCCGCCCCCTGGAGAACCCTATGGCCGACCCCATCCTGCTGGCCCGCCACGGTGAGACCGAGTGCCAGCTCTTGCCCGCCCTGGCCAACCGCCACGGCCTGATCACCGGGGCCACCGGGACCGGCAAGACCATCAGCCTGCAGACCCTGGCGGAGAGCCTGAGCAAGATCGGCGTGCCGGTCTTCATGGCCGATGTGAAGGGCGACCTGACCGGCATCAGCCAGGCCGGCGCGCCCAGCGCCAAGCTGCTGGCCGTGCTGAAGGAGCGCGGCATAGCGCCCCCCAGCCCCTGGCCTGCCCCACCACCTTGTGGGACGTGTTCGGCGAGCAGGGTCACCCGGTGCGGGCCACGGTCTCGGACATGGGCCCCCTGCTGCTGGCACGCATGCTGGCCCTCAACGAGACCCAGGCCGGCGTGCTGCAGCTGGTGTTCAAGATTGCCGACGACAGCGGCATGCTGCTGCTGGACCTCAAGGACCTGCGCGCCATGCTCCAGCATGTGGGCGAAAACGCGAGCCAGTACACCACCGAGTACGGCAATGTCAGCGCCGCCAGCATCGGCGCCATCCAGCGCGGCCTGCTGCAGGTGGAAGAGCAAGGCGGTGACAAGTTCTTCGGCGAGCCCATGCTCAATATCGCCGACTTCATGCAGACCGAGGGCGGCCTGGGCGTGGTGAACATCCTGGCGGCCGACAAGCTGCTGGCCGCGCCGCGCCTCTACGGCACCTTCCTGCTGTGGATGCTCTCGGAGCTGTTCGAGGTGCTGCCGGAAGTGGGCGATCCGGACAAGCCCAAGCTCGTCTTCTTCTTCGACGAGGCGCATCTTCTCTTCAACGATGCGCCGAAGGTGCTGGTCGAGCGCGTCGAGCAGGTCGTGCGCCTCATCCGTTCCAAGGGCGTCGGCGTCTATTTCGTCACGCAGAACCCGCTCGACGTGCCGGAAACCGTGCTCGCCCAGCTCGGCAACCGCGTGCAGCATGCGCTGCGCGCCTATACGCCGCGCGAGCAGAAGGCGGTGAAGACCGCCGCCGACACCTTCCGCCCCAACCCGGATTTCGACTGCGCCACCGTCATCACCAATCTGGGCACCGGCGAGGCGCTGGTGAGCCTGCTGGACGAGAAGGGCCGCCCCAGCGTGACCGAGCGGGTCTTCGTGCTGCCGCCCGGCAGCCAGATCGGCCCCATCACGCCCGAGCAGCGCGCCGCCCTGCTCAAGAACTCCCTGGCGGCCGGGGTCTATGACCAGGCGGTGGACCGCGAATCGGCCTATGAGCAGCTGCGCGGCCGCGCGGCCAGCGCGCCGGCCGGCACCACGGCGGGCGGCAGCGCCGGCGCCCCGGCCGGCCAGGCCGAGGCCGGCGGCGGCATGCTGGACGGGCTCAAGGACGTGCTCTTCGGCTCCACCGGACCGCGCGGCGGCCGGCGCGAGGGCCTGGCCGAGGCGGCCGCCAAATCGGCCCTGCGCTCCATGGGCACCACCGTGGGCCGCGAGATCATCCGCGGCGTGCTGGGCAGCCTGCTCGGCGGCAGCGGCAGCAAGCGCCGGCGCTGAACGGTTCGCGCCGGCGCTCGGCAACTGGCGCTCGCGCGCTACGGCTCGCGCCGCGGCGGCCACCGCTGGCGCCGGGCGCTGGCGGCTCGTCGCAGCGGGCTCGCGGCCGAGGCGGGGCTTGCGCACCATGGCGGCCATCGACATCGCAACGCCGCCATCTGCACAACCACGCCATGAACCTCAGCCCCGTCATCGCCCTGCACCTGAGCGCCGCCCTGGGCGCCGTGGCCCTGGGCCCCGTCGCTCTGACCTTGCGCAAGGGCTCGCCCGGCCACCGCACCGCCGGCTACACCTGGATCACGCTGATGGTGGTGGCCGCGCTCAGCGCCCTGTTCATCCGCGACTTCGGCCTGCCCAATATCGCCGGCTACACCCCCATCCACCTGCTGGTGCCCTTCACCCTGATCAGCCTGGCCCTGGCCATCCGCGCCGTGATCCAGGGTCGCATCCAGCAGCACCGCCGCCTGATGTGGCGCACCTATCTGGGCGCCTGCGTGGTGGCCGGCGCCTTCACCCTGCTGCCCCAACGTTTTCTGGGCCAGTGGGTCTGGCACCACTGGCTGGGCTGGATCTGAGATCCGCCGCACCTTCGCCCCATCGCACAATCTCGCCCCATGTCGCGCCCTGCCACCCACCCGGATCTGCGCCAGCGTCTGGCCGCCCTGCCCTATGTGCTGCGCGCCGGCCTGGGCAATGTGATCTTCTCCTCGGGCATAGGCCTGCTGATCCATCTGCTGACCGGCCAGGCCCTGCGTGGCACCCTGGTCTACTCCCTGTGCATAGGCCTGAGCTGCTGGGCCCTGATCGACGGCTCGCGCCAGCTCAGCGCGCGGCTGCTGCGCCGCTGGCGGCCCGGCCAGGCCGCCCTGCGCGAGGGCTGGCCCGGCTGGCCGGTGATGCTGCTGTGCGTGCTGGCCTCGGTGCCCCTGGCCAGCGTGGCCGGCAGCCTGCTGGCCCAGGCCCTGCTGGGCTGGGACCTGCGCCGCGCGGCCTGGGACTGGCCGCAGAAGGAGCTGCTGACGGTGCTGCTGCTCACCCTGGGTGCCTCCATGGTGGCCACCGCCGTCTTCTATGCCCGCGGCCGCCTGGCCGCCGCCCGTGGCGAGGCCGAGCAGGCCCGGCGCCTGGCCGCCGAAACCCAGCTGCGCCTGCTGGAGTCGCAGCTGGAGCCGCATATGCTCTTCAACACCCTGGCCAATCTGCGGGTGCTGATCAGCCTGGACCCGACCCGCGCCCAGGCCATGCTGGACCGCCTGATCGCCTTTCTGCGCGCCACCCTGGACGCTTCGCGCCGCGGCGAGGCCCACAGCCTGCGCGCCGAGTTCGCCCGCCTGGCCGACTATCTGGCCCTGATGGAGGTGCGCATGGGCCCGCGCCTGCAGACTCGGCTGGACCTGCCCGAGGCCCTGTCCGAGCTGCCGGTGCCGCCCCTGCTGCTGCAGCCCCTGGTGGAAAACGCCATCAAGCACGGGCTGGAGCCCAAGGTGGAGGGCGGCTGCCTCACGGTGAGCGCGCGCCAGGAGGCCGGCCAGCTGCGGCTGGAGGTGCTGGACAGCGGCGTCGGCCCCGGCCAGGCGCGCCCACCCGATCAGATCGGCAGCGGCTTCGGCCTGGAACAGGTGCGCTCGCGCCTGGCCACCCAGTACGGCCCCGGTGCCGGCCTGCGTCTGGCTGCGGCCGCCGAGGGCGGCACGCGCGTCAGCCTCTGGCTTCCACTTTCCACTGAACACAGGACCACGCCTCCATGAGCCTGCCCCGCCCCGCCGCCACGGCCCTGATCGCCGAAGACGAACCCCTGCTGGCCGAGGCCTTGCGCGCCGAGCTGCAGCAGCTCTGGCCCGAGCTGACGCTGCTGCCCGCCGTGGGCCATGGCCAGGCTGCGGTGGACACGGCCCTGGCGCGTCGCCCGCAGATCCTCTTTCTGGACATCCGCATGCCCGGCATGAGCGGGCTGGAGGCCGCCGCCGCCCTGGCCGAGGACTGGCCGCAGGATCAGCCCTTTCCCCTGCTGGTTTTCGTGACCGCCTACGACCAGTACGCCCTGCAGGCCTTCGAGCGCGCGGCCATCGACTATGTGCTCAAGCCGGTGCAGCGCGAGCGCCTGACCCAGAGCTGCGAGCGCCTGCAGGCCGCCCTGCGCCAGCGCGAGCCGGCACCGGCCGAGGGTGCGGTGCAGCAGCTGCGCCAGCTGCTGGAAGCGCCGGCCCTGGCCCAGGCCCTGGGGCTGGCCACCAACGCGGCCGCAGCCGCACCGGCCGCCACGCCGCTGCGCCTGCTGCAGGTGGGCGTGGGCAGCAGCATCGTGATGCTGCCGGTGGATGAGGTGATCTATTTCGAGGCCGCGGACAAGTATGTGCGCGTGCTCACCGCCGAGCGCGAGTACCTGGTGCGCATCTCCCTGCGCGAGCTGCTGCCTCAGCTGGATGGACAGCGCTTCTGGCAGGTGCATCGCAGCCTGGTGGTGCGCAGCGATGCCATCGCCCGCGCCGAACGCGACGAGGCCTCGCGCCTGAGCCTGGTGCTGCACGAGCGCCCCGAGCGCCTGGGCGTGAGCCGGCTCTACGCCCACCTCTTCAAGGCGCTCTGAGCCTCGGGCGCCCGCCCAAGAAAAAACGCCTGCCGCGGTAGCGACAGGCGTTGCTTGCGGCTCTTGTGCAGCCGCAAAGCGCCCGACCCTCGCGGGTCGGGCGGCCATCAGCAGCAGATCAGAACTCGTAGCGAGCGGTGATCTGGGCGGCCCACTGGGATTCGCCCTTGTTCTGCTTGATGGTCGGTGCGTCCGGATCGGCCACCGAGTAGATCATCTTGCCGGTGGCGGGGTCGATGCCGGCGAAGTTCACGAAGCGGCGCACATTGCCGCCCGAACCGTCGCGGAAGCTGACCTCGTCGATACGGCCCCACTTGCTGTTCAGCATATTGCCGATGTTCATCAGGTCCAGGGTGATCACACCCTTGTGACCGGCGAACAGGCCCGGCACTTCCTGGCTCAGGCGCAGGTCGAAGCTGTTGGTGAACTGCGAGAAGGCGCTGTTGCGACCCACGGCGCGACCCTTGGCGCTGCTCAGCGACTTGTTGGCGTCGACGATGCTCCAGAACTTGGCTTCGGCAGCGGTACCGGAGGCGGCCACGGTCTGACCCGGCAGGCGGAACAGCACTTCGCCCGAGCCCGGGGCCTTGGGCACGTACAGCAGGTCGTTGCCGGAGATGCCGTCGCCGTTCATGTCGTTGCCGAAGGTCCAGCTGTAGGGCTTGCCGGTACGGCCTTCGTAGAACAGGCCCACCGTGGTCTTGTACTTGCCGACGAAGGCCTTGGACCAGTTGATGCCGGCGTTGACGCGGTCACGCACCAGGTAGGCGGAGTTGGCCGAGGCTTCCTCGTTCGGATTGAAGACCGCGCGGTTGGCAAAGTTGGAGAAGGCCGTCGACGAGGTCAGCGGGCTCACTTCCTTGGCCGTGGTGCGGGTGTAGGCCACCGACCAGCCGAAGCCGCCTCGGGCCGGGCCCGACAGGCTCAGGGTCAGGGCGTCACCGCCCCCCTTGTTGGTCGACTGCACCAGGGTCACATCACCATAGCTGCGGTTGCGCAGGTCCTTGGAGCTGGCGCCGCAGCCGTTGGTGACGCTCAGGCCACCATCGGTCCAGCAAGCGGTGCCGCGTCCGGCCGCGTTCCAGTACATGGCGCGGCCATCCGGGGCCGTGGTCGTGGCCGGACCCAGGTTCAAGTGCTGGTAGAACAGGCCGTTCTTGACCTTGGTGTGCACCCACTCGGCGCTCGCCACCAGGCCATACCAGGGCAGCTCGGCGTCATAGGCCAGGTTGAATTTCCAGACCGAGGGCTGGGTCACGCCGGGCGCGATCAGATCCACGTTCGGCGCGGCGGCACCGACGATGGTGGGCTGCTTGTTCGGATCCGGGTTGTAGGCCAGCGTGTTGCAAGGCGTGCCGGTGTTGCTGCAGGTGATGTCCGACACCACCATGCCGGTGTTCTGGTAGGGATTGGCCAGCCAGACACTGGCGGCCGCGCCCTGGAACAGACCCAGGCCGCCACGCAGCTGCGACTTGCGCTTGTCGGCGCTGTCGAAGGCGTAGTTGAAGCCCAGGCGGGGCTGCACCAGGCTCTTGCCATCCGGCGTGTAGGTGTTGTCGTAGCCGAAGCCACCTTCCTGACGGCCGGTGGTGGCGTTGATGCTCAGCGGCTTGGCCACGTTCGGGTTGGCCAGCGGGCTGTTGCCGGTGCTGATGCGGTCCACGCGCAGGCCCGCAGTCAGGGTCAGGCGCTTGTTGACGGTCCAGGTGTCCTGCACGAACAGGCCCAGATTGCTGAAGCTCATGTCCGCCGCGGCGTCATTGAGCGTGCGGCCCGCCATCGGCACCTGGATGCGGAAGGAGGTCGGCACGCCCAGCTCGAATGCGCGAATAGGATCGGCACTGGTGAAGGTGTACTGGCCCTTGGCGCGACGCACGAAGGCGTTGAAGATTTCGTTGCGCTCGATGTCGGTACCGAACTTCACCTCATGGTCGTTCAGGACCAGGTTACCCGCCAGATAGGCGTTGGTGGTGTTGGTTTCCAGGCGGTTGAAGTGACGGGTCTCTTCGGTGCCGAAGCGCAGGCTGCGGTCACCGGTGGCGGTACCGGCGGGCGCAGCGGCGGTGAAGTTCAGCACCACCTCGGGCATGTCCGAACGGTTGGTCGGCACGCTCAGGTAGTCACGCTTGGAGAGCTTGAGCTCGGTGGAGAAGGTGTCGGTCCAGTCGGAGAAGAGCTGGCCCACCAGGGACTCAATGCTCTTCTCGGTCGTGTAGAAGCGCGAACCCAGGGAGAGCGAGTTGGCAGAGAAGCCCGGGGCGATGGGCTGCGACTGCTCGGTCTTGGAGTAGCGCACATTGGCGCGGTGGTTCTCGTTGATGTTCCAGTCCAGCTTCAGCAGCGTGTCCTTGACCACCACTTCCTCGGGGCCGGGGATGTCGCCGACCTCGATGCCGTACTTGCTCTTGGCCACCTGCTGCAGGCGCGCGATATCGGCCGGCGAGATGCCCACATTGATCAGGCTGCTGCCCAGCGGGCCGAACTGCGGCACATCACGGTCGCTGCGCATTTCTTCGTAGCTGCCGAAGAAGAAGAGCTTGTCCTTGATGATGGGGCCGCCCAGGGTCACGCCCTTGGTGGTCTCGGTGAAGGGCGGCGGGTTGTTGTATGTCTGCTTGGCGCGGTCGAAGCGCTGACCGCCCAGGCTGTCGTCACGGTAGACGTAGTACAGGCTGCCCTTGAGCTCATTGGTGCCGGACTTGGTCACGGCATTGATGTTGGCGCCGGTATAGCCCTGCTGGGTGACGTCGTAGTTGGAGATATTGACCTGCACCGCCTGGATCGCGTCCAGCGAGATCGGCTGCTTGATGGTGGGCAGGTTGTTGGCTTCCAGGCCGAAGGTGTCGTTGATACGGACACCGTCCACCGTGATCGCGTTGAAACGCGAGTTCTGGCCCATGGCCGAGATTTCGCCGCGATCCTTGTCGGTCTGCGACAGGCGCGGGTCGGTGCGGGCGTAGTCCTGCAGGCTGCGGGCGGCGGAGGCATAGGCGTCCAGTTCCTGGCGGCCCAGGCTGGTGCCGGCACCGGCGGCGCCGCTGTTGAACTTGCTGGCGACGGCGGAGCCGGTCAGCACCACGGTGTCCAGCTTGTTGCCGCCCAGCGTCACGTCCAGGTTCAGGCTTTCGGCCAGGGCCAGATAGATGCCCTCGCGCACTTCCTTGTCGGCGCCCTTGCTGACGGTAATGACATAGGGACCGCCCACGCGCAGGCCGCGCAGGGTGTAGCGGCCTTCGGCGTCGCTCACCAGGTTGTTGACCGAACCCGACTCGCGGTGCAGCACGCTAACGTTTGCGCCGGCAATCGCTTTGCCATCAGCGCCCATCACACGACCGCCGATGGCGGCCGTGGTGTTCTGTGCCATGACGGGTGCTGCCACCACGATGGCGGCAGCGGCGCTGAGCGCGTGCCGGGTGAAATTCCAACGGTTGCTATTCATCTGTTCACTCCTCGAGAAGAACGCAGACTCGCGCCTGCCATGCCCTGACCTTGAAAAACTGTACTGCCGCCGGCATTCGCAAACGTTTGGTATCGCAGTTTCCCCACACCGAGGATTCACCGCTTGCCATACCCCCCGCTTTATGCGTGCCGTCGCTCCGTGACGGGAGCGCCCGTCTTCGGGTCCGATCTCGCACCAAACAAGTGCCATCTCGGCGCCCAGCTGCTTGTTAGCAAGTGGGATGCCAGCAGCCCGAGGGTGCTGGCATCGGCTTGCAAGGCCCAGCTTTTCGTCTGTGACAGTTTCCGCAGCCTGCATGTCGATGCCGTGACAGGGGCAGTTGCCCTTGCTCTGTGGCATCGAAATACAACAGAGGCCGATCCGCGCTGCGCACAAATCCGATCAGCGCCCGCGCTCCCTGGGTGGCCCATGAAAAAAGACTCTTTGTTCGTTGATTGGTGATCTCCCAGTGGGGCCATGATGAGCCTGCGTGATGCTGTCCGGCGCCGGGATGCGGGCGGGCGCAATCGCTCCGTGTCCCCCGGGCCGCAAGCGGCCCTCCTCCTTGACCTGCGCAATTGCGCCCACCCGCATCCCGGCTTCTCCACCGCAAGGCTTTCGCAGCGAAAAACAAACGCAACGCCGAGTAGGAGGGTGGGCAGGCCTGGTGCGGAGGTAGAGGAGGAGGCTGCGAAGCAGCCGGGGGACACGCAGCAGCAGGCCTGCACGCCCTGCTGCGTCCAGCCCCTCTCCATCGAGGCATCATCAATCAACGCGCAAAGAGCCATGAAAAAATGCCCCGCTCGCGCGGGGCCTGCTTGCCGGGGCGCCGAAGCCCGGACTCAGAACTTCATGCGCAGGTTCACATAGAACTGGCGACCGCTCTCGTGCCAGTAGCCCGGGGCGTTATCGCTGACGAAGTAGTTGTGACGCACCGGATTGAGCAGATTGTTGGCATCCAGATGAATGCTCATGTCCTTGGTGATCCGGTAGCCCAGCGAGGCCGACAGGCTGCCATAGCCCTTGTACTTGCGCAGACCGTTGTAGGCGGTGATCTGCTTGGTCTTGTCGTCCACGGTCGGCTGAAGGGTGCCGTTGCCCACGAAGGCGTCTGAGTAGTCGCTGCGGTAGTTCCAGGCCAGGCTGGCGGAGAACTTGTCGTCCTCGTAGAAGCCGCGCAGGTTGTAGGTCCACTTGGAGGTACCCAGCATCTCCACGCCGTCGGCATCCTTGGAGTCCACATAGGTGCCGTTGATGCCGAAGCCGAAGCCGCCGGCAATCGGCATCTCCAGCGCCGCCTCCGCGCCCTTGAGCTGGGCCTTCACCCCCACGCGCGAGGTCACGTCATAGACCGTGTTCTTGCCCTGGCTGATATTGAAGTACTCGATGCGCGAGACACCGGCCTTCACATAGTTCTGCAGATGCTGGGAGAACAGGCCCACCGAGACCATGGCCCGCGGCGCGAAGTACCAGGCCAGCGTGGCGTCCACATTGGTGGACAGCACGGGTTTCAGCTGCGGGTTGCCGCTGGTGCCGGTCAGCAGGGTGTCGTTGAGCGAGACCGAGCCGGCCAGCTCGTTGTAGTTGGGGCGCCCCAGGGAGCGAGAGGCCGAGGCGCGGGCCACCAGATCGCTGCGCAGATCCCAGCGCAGGTTCAGGCTGGGCAGCAGGGCCCTGTGCTTGGTGCTGGCCGTGCGCGGCAGGTAGGTGCCAAGCTTGGAGCCCACGATGGCGCCGGGCACCGCGCAGGGCTGCAGGGCCGGGCATTGCGTGAGCGACTGGTAGGACAGCGAGTCCACCGTGGTCGTCACATGGCGCAGGCCGGCATTGCCGCTCACGGTGGGGCTGAGCTCGAACTCACCCATCAGATAGAGCGCGTCGTTCTTCTCCGAGACCGAGTAGCCGCTCGTCAGCGAGGCATTCAGCACCGGGTCCCAGTTCATGTACTTGGCGCCGAACTCGCGCAGCTGCTCCGGTGTGTAGCGGAACAGGCCCTGCGGCAGGCTGGCGTCCAGGCCCGAGGCCCAGCCGGAGGGGTAGCTCGAACCCGGCTTGGGGAAACTGCCCGGCGGAATGATGTTGTCCACCAGCTGCCCCCCGGTCACCGGGATGAAGGCCACGCCCTGGTCGGTGGCATTCCAGCGGCCGCCAGCCACGTCGTAGCTGCGCTTGTGCTTGGCCGAGCGCAGGCCCCATTTCACGGCGGTGAAGAGAGAGTCGGCGGGCGCGTACTCGCCGTCCAGGTGCAGATAGTCTTCCTTGTCCTTGGACACCACGGCCGCGGCCGTGTTGCTCATCATCACGAAGTTGGACACATTGCCCATGTCGATGGGCTTGTTGGCCGCATCCAGCATCACCCAGTCCGTGCCCTTGCTGCGGTCGATGCTGTAGCTCATGTTCGGATTGACCAGACCGAAGGTCAGCTGCGGCTGCTGCTTGGTCTCGCCGCGGCCCTCGGTCGTGCCCACGCGGGCGCGGAAGCTCAGGCGATCGGTGGGCTTGTACTTCAGGTCCACATCGTAGAAGGAGCTCAGCGACTCGGCCCCCTCGCGCAGAATCTGGTCGTACTCGAAGCCGATCACGCGCTGCGAGGCCGGCGCGCCGGCCGGACGCTCCAGGCGGGCGCTGCTGATCACATTGCCGTCGATCTTGGCGTCCTTGATCAGCCAGCCATTGGCCACCAGCTGGGTGGGCAGGGCAAAGCCGGAGTTGTTGGCGTTGCCGGCCTTGAGCGTGCTGCGGAAGCCGCTGAAGCTGGCCTCCAGCTGGTCCGAAGGCTTGACCTGCAGCACCAGCGAGGCGCCGGTGCGCTTGCGCTCGCCCTCGAACAGCGCGTTGTTGATGCTGCCGGGCATGCGCTTGCCGGCCAGCTCCGGGTTGCCCGATGCCGCCGCCTGGGCCGCCGTGATCACGCCGTAGCTGAAGGTCTCCTCGCCGTCGCGGCGCAGATGGCGGTCTTCCTTGTAGGCCTGCAGCAGCACGCCCAGGGTGTTGTTCTCGTTCTTCCAGGCGATCAGGCCGCTGAGCTGCGGATCCGTCTTCTTGGGCAGATCGGCATAGACCGCGCCCACGGCCAGCTCGCCGCTCAGGCGCTGCTTGAAGTCCAGCGGCTTGCGCAGCACGATGTCCACGCTGCCCGAGATGCCGCCCTCGGTCAGGTCGGCGCGCTGGGTCTTGTAGACGATGGACTGCCCAATCAGCTGCGAGGGCAGCAGGCCGAAGCCCACCGAGCGGCCGCTGCTGCCCTGATCGCCCACATGCCAGTCACCCGAGGACAGGGCGTGGCCATTCACCGTCACCAGATTCAGATTGGGGCTGGTGCCGCGGATGGCCACCCGCTCGGCCTCATCCATGGCCAGGGCGCCGCCGAACTGCACATTCACACCCGGCAGGCGCGAGAGCGCATCGGCAATGTTCTTGTCGGGCATCTTGCCCACGTCTTCGGCCGAGACCACCTCGATATTGGTGTCAGCCTGGCGCTTGGTGTCGATGGACTTCTGGATCGAGGCCCGGATGCCGGTCACCACCACCTGCTCCAGCTGGGCATTGCCCGAGGACGCGGCCGAAGCCGCCGGGGCGGCCGGCGCGGCGGCGGTTTGCGCCAGGGCCTGGGCACTCCAGGCCAGCAGGCCCACGGCCGCGGCGATGCGGCTGGGACGGAAGGGCATTGCGAGGGGGAAGCTCATGGGGGTCGTCTCTCCGTGTTTGTGATCCGGTCTCAAGCATCCACCCCGGACACAAGGCAGACCAATCAAGACCAATTGACCGCCTCCCATCTTGCGCAAACGAGATTTACGGCCAGAGCCATTCATGACTGGCTGAATGGCATCTGTACCATTGGACTATTTTTGACAGTTCCAAGGCATGCCAATACGCCCGGATGCCATGAGCGACAGTTATGAACTCCTGCCGCTTTCCCTGGCGGCCTCCCTAGAAGACCCGTGTTTTCCCTAGGCCATCCGGCTAGAATTCCTGACGCCAAACTGACGAACACCAGCCCATCCCAGGAGCCCGCCATGACCTTGAAGCAAGCCTCGCAGGTGCGCCGCTGGATGGTGCTGCACGGTCGACGCCACCCCGTGGAGGTGCAGGCCTGGGACCTGGTGATCATCCTCTGGGTGCTGGGCTGGGCCGGCATCCCCAGCCTGCTGCTCATGCACCTGTGGGCCGCCCTGCCCCTGTGCCTGCTGGCCTATCTGCTGCCCACGGCCTACACCTGCACGCGTCAGCGCCTGCACCAGAGGGGCCGCCTGCGTTGCGACTGGCTCACCGCGCTCTGAAAGCAGGGCCCGGCCCTGCAAACAACAAAGCCCTCGCAAGCGAGGGCTTTGTGGCTTGGGAAGCGGCGCGGGTGTCAGTGCACCTGCAGGCCGATCCACTCCCCGGCGCTCTGGTAGCGCTGGAACAGCTCCAGCGCCAGCTCGCGCAGCTCGGGGTCGGCGCTGGCATGGGCGGCGGCCAGGCGCTCGAAGGCATAGAGGCGGTCGTACAGCATGCGGGTGGGCTGCAGACCCAGGCGCTGACGCTGCATCAGGTATTGCAGGGTTTCCAGCTCGGCCGCGCTCACCGGGCCCAACAGCGGCATGCCCAGATCGGGCAGCTCCACGCCACCCAGATCGGACTCGGACCAGGCCATGCCGGCGCGGGCTTGGGCGGGAACAAGATGCAGGGGAACGATCATGGTGGACCTCGGCGAATCACAGCTCGGATGTGCTCATGATGCCCAGGCGCCGCCGAACTTAAGCCGGAAAAAGCCGGCGATTCACCCCTTGATTCCGCTCAAGTCTCGCCGCGGTGCATCACCGGTCCGGTGACGCGGATGAACTCGTCGAGCTTGCCGCACCACTGGGCCGAGGGCGACTCCAGCTGCTCCAGCGAGAGCACGCGCACGCCGGCATCGGCCAGCATCTTGTCGGAGGCGCTGTTGAGCGCCACCTGGTGCAGCTTCTTCTCCATATAGACCACCTGGGCGATGCCCACCTGGATGATGGACTGGGCGCAGCGCGGGCAGGGGAACTGGGTGGTGTAGATGGTGCTGCCGGTCAGGGGCAGGACCACGCAGTTGAGGATGGCGTTGACCTCGGCATGCACGATATAGCTGTGCCGCGACTGGAAGGGGTCGGCGTCATTGTCGGCCCAGTAGGCGGGATCCTGGTCATTGCAGCCGCGCGGCAGGCCGTTGTAGCCCACCCCGAGGATCTTGTTGTCCACGCTGGCAATGCAGGCGCCGTTGCGCTTGCGGTGGTCCTTGGAGCGCGAGGCCGCCAGCAGGGCCACGCCCATGAACATCGAATGCCAGGGAATCAGCGAATGGTTGTGCTGCGGAAGTGCAAGGTCGTGATCGTGCATGGCGCCGGCCGGGATAAGCTCTGCAAAGCAGTCTAGCCCAGCCGTCAAGACCCGTCCCCGCCCCCTGGCACGAGAAAGCCCGATTCATGACCCTGCAGGAGATGCTTGAGAAATCCGTCTGGGGCCGCCAGCTCAGCGCTGCCCAGCTGCAGCGCGTGCTGGAGCAGGCGCGCGAGCGCCCGGTGGCCGCCGGCCAGCCCATGGTGCGCACCGGCGAGTTGGCCGAGCACTGGATCGGCCTGATCAGCGGTTTCGGCAAGATGAGCATCTGGAGCCCCGAGGGCCGCGAGACGGCCCTGATCGGCACGGCGCCGGGCGGCTGGTTCGGCGAAGGCACGCTGATCAAGCGCGGACGCTGGCAGTACGACGCCGTGGCCCTGCGTGACACCCGCCTGGCCCTGATCCCGCGCGAGACCTTCGAATGGCTGCGCGCGAACAGCCTGCCCTTCAATCACTATCTGCAGCAGCTGATGAGCGCGCGCATGGGCTTCTTCATCGCCCAGCTCTGCAATGACCGCCTGCTCGATTCCACGGCCCGCGTGGCGCGCAGCCTGGCCGGGCTCTACAACCCCGAGCTCTATCCCGAGCCCGGGCTCTTCCTGGACCTGCGCCAGGCCGAGGTGGCCCAGCTGGCCGGCGTCTCGCGCCAGCGCGCCAACGCCGCCCTGCAGGTGCTGGAGGAAGCCGGCCTGCTCCAGGTGGGCCGGCGCGGCATCGAGGTGCTGAGCCTGCAGGGCCTGCGCGACTACGCCAGCCCCGGCTGAGGACCGGGCCGGCGCACCGCCGGGATCAGCCCGCCAGAGCCGGCGTGCTGATCTCGCCCGGCACGCGCTTGCGCGCGAACAGGGTGTACATGGTGGGCACCACGAAGATGGTCAGCAGGGTGCCGAAGCTCATGCCGCCCACGATCACCCAGCCGATCTGCTGGCGGCTCTCGGCACCCGCGCCCGTGGCCAGGGCCAGGGGCACGGCCCCCAGCACCATGGCGCCGGTGGTCATCAGGATGGGACGCAGGCGCAGGGCCGAGGCCTCCACCACCGCCTCCATCAGCGCCTTGCCCTGCTGGCGCAGCTGGTTGCTGAACTCCACGATCAGGATGCCGTGCTTGGTGATCAGACCCACCAGGGTGATCAGGCCGATCTGTGAATACACATTGAGCGTGCCGCCACTCCACTGCAGGGCCGCCAGCGCGCCCACCATGGACAGGGGCACGGCCAGCATGATCACGAAGGGATCGATGAAACTCTCGAACTGCGCCGCCAGCACCAGGAAGATGAAGAGCAGGGCCAGCACAAACACCACCCCCAGGGCGCCGCTGCTGCTCTTGTACTCGCGCGACACGCCGTTGAGCTCGGTCGCATAGCCCATGGGCAGGATCTCTCGCGCGGTCTGGTCCATGAAGGCCAGGGCCTCGCCCAGGGCATAACCCGGCGCCAGATTGGCGGTGATGGACACCGAGCGGCGCTGGTTGAAGTGGTTGAGCTCGCGCGGGCTCACCGCCTCGCGCACCTTGACCAGGCTGGCCAGCGGGATCATGGCCTCGTTGCGCCCGCGCACAAAGAGCTTCTCGATGTGATCAGGCGTGGTGCGGCCGGCATTGTCGGTCTGCACGATCACGTCGTACTGTTCGGCGTCGCGCTTGTAGCGCGTCACATTGCGACCACCCAGCATGGTCTCCACCGTGCGGGCCACCTGGTCCACATTGACGCCCAGATCGGCAGCGCGCTCGCGGTCCACCTCCAGAAAGACCTCGGGCTTGTTCAGGCGCAGATCGTTGTCGGGCTGCACAAAGCCGGGGTTCTTGGCCAGGGCGGCCATGAACTGCTGGGTGACATTGGCCAGATTGGCGTAGCTGTCGCTGGTGACGATCACATAGTTGATCGGCCGCTCGCGGAAGCCCTGGCCCAGGCTGGGCGGCGTGACCGGGAAGACCGTGATGCCCGGCAGGCCGGCCAGCTGCGGCTGCAGCTTGCGCGCCAGCGCCTGGGTGCTGATGCTGCGGTCGGCCCAGTCCACGGTGCGCATGATGACCGTGGCCTGCGAGACCGTGGAGCCGCCCGCGAACAGGAAGCGGCGGTCAAACTCCGGATAGCTGGCGCCGATGCGCTCGATGGCATCCAGATAGCGCGAAGTGAATTCCAGCGTGGCGCCGTCGGGCGCGCTCACCGGCATGAAGATCACGCCGCGGTCCTCCAGCGGCGCCAGCTCGCTCTTGGCATGGGTGAACAGCCACCAGCTGTAGGCCCCCGAGGCCAGCATCACCAGCACCACCAGCCAGCGCCGGCCCAGCACAAAGCGCAGAGCGCTGGCATAGCGGTCGCTCAGGGCCACCAGCACCCGCTCCATGCCCTGGTCAAAGCGCGTGGGCTTGGGGTTGTGACGCAGCAGCTTGCTGCACATCATGGGCGTCAGCGTCAGGGCCACGAAGCCCGAGACGATCACCGCGCCGGCCAGGGTCAGGGCAAATTCCGTGAACAGCCGGCCCGTGCGGCCCGGCGTGAAGGCCAGGGGCGCGAACACGGCCGCCAGCGTGAGCGTCATCGCCACCACGGCGAAGCCGATTTCCTTGGCGCCCTTGAGCGCCGCCTGGAAGGGCTCCAGCCCCTCCTCGATGTGCCGGAAGATGTTTTCCAGCACCACGATGGCATCGTCCACCACCAGGCCGATGGCCAGCACCAGGGCCAGCAGGGTCAGGGTGTTGACCGTGAAGCCGGCCGCGGCCATCAGCGCGAAGGCGCCGATCAGGCTCACCGGGATGGTGACCAGGGGAATGATGGAGGCGCGCAGGGTGCGCAGGAAGATGAAGACCACCAGGGCCACCAGCACCACCGCCTCGGCGATGGTGTGATAGACCGACTTGATGGAGCGGTCGATGAAGACCGAGTTGTCATTGGCCGGCAGCACCTTGACCGAATCCGGCAGGTCCTGCTGCAGGCGCGGCATCATCTCGCGCACGCCGGCCGAGACCTCCAGCGGATTGGCCGTGGCCTGGCGGATCACACCCAGCGAGACCGAGGGCACGCCGTTCAGGCGCACGCGCGAGCGCTCACTGGCCGCGGCCTCCTCGATGCGGGCCACGTCCTTGAGCCGCACGGTGAAGCCGTTGACCTGCTTGAGCGCCACCTCGGCGAACTGCGGCACGGTGTTCAGGTCGGTGCGCGCCGTCACATTGAACTCGCGCTGCTGGCTCTCGATGCGGCCGGCCGGCACCTCCAGGTTCTGGCGGCGCAGCGCGTCTTCCACGTCCTGCACCGTCAGCTTGTAGGCGGCCAGGCGGTCGGCATCCAGCCAGACGCGCATCGAATACTTGCGGTCGCCGCCGATCTGCACATCGGCCACGCCCGGCACGGTCTGCAGGCGCGGCTTGACCACGCGGTTCACCAGATCCGTGATCTGCAGCGGGTCCAGGGTGTCGCTGGTGAAGGCCAGCCAGATGGTGGGCGTGGCATCGGCCTCGACCTTGGCCACGATGGGCTCGTCCACCGCATCGGGCAGACGGCCGCGCACGCGCGAGACGCGGTCGCGCACATCGGCCGCGGCGTCGTCGGGGTTCTTCTCCAGCTTGAAGCGCACCGTGATCTGGCTCTGCTCGGAGCGCGAGATCGAGGTCAGGATGTCCACGCCGTCGATGCCGGCGATGGAATCCTCCAGCGGCTTGGTGACCTGGGTCTCGATCACCTCGGAGGAGGCGCCGACCAGCCGGGTGCTGACGGTGACCACCGGCTCGTCAATGCGCGGGTACTCTCGCAGCGAGAGCTTGCCGAAGGACACGATGCCCACCAGCACCAGCAGCAGGGACATCACGGTCGCGAAGACCGGCCGGCGGATCGAGGTTTCGGAGATACGCATGGCGCCGGGCTCCTCAGCGGCTGGCGGCCGAGGCCGCGGGCCTGGGCGCCGCCGGCTTGTCCAGGTCCACCACCTTGACCGGCTGCGGACCACCGCGCATCAGGCGGGCCTGGCCGGCCGTGACCACCAGATCACCGGCCTTCACGCCCTCCAGCAGCTCCACCTTGCCCGGCACCCGCATGCCCAGCCGGGCCTCGATGCGCTCGGACATCAGGCCCTTGCCTTCGGCGCCGGGCACCAGCTTGACCACATACTGCTTGCCGCCCTGGGGCACCAGGGCCTCCTCGGGCACGACCAGGGCCTCGCCGCGCAGCGCAAAGACCACGCGCACCCGGGCAAACAGGCCCGAGCGCAAGGCCGCGGTATCGCCCTGCAGGCGGGCTCGAACCAGCATGGAGCGGCCATTGGCGTCCAGCTGCGCGTCCAGGGCCTCGATGCGGGCTTTGAAGTCGCGGCCCGGCAGCGCGTCCAGCGCCACCGACACATCCTGACCCAGGTTCAGGCGCGGCACATAACGCTCGGGCAGGCGAAAGTCCACCCACATGGTGGAGGCATCTTCCAGGCTCACCAGATCGCTGCCGTCCTTCACATAGTCGCCCAGGTTCACCAGGCGGATGCCGGCCACGCCGTCAAAGGGCGCGCGCACCTGCAGGCGCTCCAGCTGGGCCTTGGCCAGGGCCACCTGGGCCTCGGCCACCTTGAGCGTGGCCTCGGCCTGGTCCACCACGCTGGGGGACACGAAGTTCTGCGCCAGCAGCTCGCGGTTGCGGGCCAGCTGGGTGCGGGCAATGCCGGCCTGGGCCTCGGCCTGCTGCAGCTGGGCGGCCTGCAGGGCGTCGTCCAGCTGCACCAGCAGCTGGCCGCGGCGCACGCGCTGGCCGTCGCTGAAGCCCAGCCGGGTGATGCGGCCGCTGACCTCGGGGCGCAGCGTCACCGACTGGCGCGCGCGCAAGGTGCCCACGGCCTGGGCCTCGTCGGCCAGGCTCTGCGCCTGGACCCGGCCCACTTCCACGCTGGCCGGACCGCCCTGCCCGCCCGCACCGGGACCACCCGGCGCAGCCGAGCCCTTGACCGACGCCGCCTCAGCCTGGGTGGGCTGTTTCTGCCACCACCAGGCCAACACACTCAGACCGGCAATCGCCGCCACCGCCACGACGCTATGTAGTTTTTTCATGCCCATCGATTTTTCTCCGACCGCGCACTGTAGCGGCGAACCCCGTCGCGCCTACTGGGGATGCTCCGGTTTTGAGGCGAAACGGGCTAGGCGATGGACGAATCGCGACAGAGGGCGGATGGCGCACAGCCCGCCCCAGACCGGGGCGGGGTCGCGGCGCTCAGAGCGAGGCGACGCCCTTGTTAGCCAGGGCGTCAGCGCGCTCGTTGCCGGGATCGCCGGCATGGCCCTTGACCCAGCGCCAGTCCACCTCGTGCAGCTTGCGCAGCGCATCCAGGCGCTGCCAGAGCTCGGCGTTCTTGACCGGCTTGCCATCGGCCGTCTTCCAGCCACGGCGCTGCCAGTTGGCAATCCACTCGGTCATGCCCTTGCGCACGTACTCGCTGTCGGTATAGATCGTGACCTTGCAGCTGCGCTTGAGCGAGGCCAGGGCCTCGATAGGCGCGGTCAGCTCCATGCGGTTGTTGGTGGTGCTGCGCTCGCCGCCGAACAGCTCCTTCTCATGGTCCCCGCTGCGCAGCCAGGCCCCCCAGCCGCCCGGGCCGGGATTGCCCTTGCAGGCCCCATCGGTGTAGATGATGACCTGGGGCTTGGGGAAACTGGCCGCTGCGGGCCGGGTGTCGCTGCTCATGCGTCTTGACTCTGTCTTTGCTCTAGGACTTGGGATCTTGGTGCAGGGCCACCGCGGCGCGGGTCTGCTTGGCGCGGGCCTGGCGCCGGGCCAGGTTCACCAGGCGCATGCCATGCACGCGCTTGGTGGCCACCACGCAATAGCTCGCCCCCAGCACCGGCCACCAGCGCTGACCCAGACCTTCCATCCAGCGCCAGCGTGACAGCCATTGCTCGCTGCGCAGCGGCGGGGCGTAGGCGCCGAACTGCGCACCCTCGACCTCGAAGCTCAGCAGGCGCAACCAGTCGCGCAGCCGCCAATAGCCCAGAAAGTCCCCCGCCCGCGGCAGGTAGAGCTGCGGCCCTGCGCCTGGCAAACGGCTTACCAGGCGGCCGAGATTCTGCCTCAGGCCCCAGACGCTGGCCGGATTGATGCCCAGGATCACCACCCGGCCCTCGGGCCGCAGCACCCGCTCCACCTCGCGCAGGCAGTGGTGGGGGTCGTGGGCGAACTCCAGGGTGTGGGGCAGGATCACCAGATCCAGGCTGGCCGCCTCGAAAGGCAGGGCCTCGAACTCGCAGAACAGGGCCGCGGCCGGACCGCCTTCCGGCAGCGGCTGCTGCGCCTGCTCCAGGGCCAGCCAGCGCTGCGGCATGCGGTTGGCGCGCAAGCCCTGCAGCTCGGGCAGACCCAGCTGCAGGGCATGAAAGCCGAACAGGTCCGCCACCGCCGCGTCCAGCCGCGCCTGCTCCCAGGCGAGCAGATAGCGCCCGGGCGGGGTCTGCAACCAGGCGGCCAACTCTACAATCGCTGCTTCACGCGTCATGGATCTCGCTGCATGGGCCTGGAACTGCTCGCTCTGCCCGCCTTCACCGACAACTACATCTGGATGCTGCACGATGGCAGCGAGGCCCTGGTGGTGGACCCAGGCGACAGCGCCCCGGTGCGGGCCGCGCTTGATCGCCTGAAGCTCCGCCTCTCGGGCATTCTAGTGACCCACCATCACGGCGACCATGTGGGCGGCCTGGCCGAGCTGCTGCCCCGGCTGCAGGGCCGCGTGCACGGCCCGGCGCGCGAGCGCATTCCCGTGCCGGCCGAGCGCTTCGAGTCCCTGGATGATGGTGCGCGCCTGCGCCTGCTGGGCCTGGACTTCGAGGTGCTGGCCGTGCCCGGACACACTGCGGGCCATCTGGCCTTCCACGCCCGACCCGCCGGGCAGTCGCCGCTGCTCTTCTGCGGAGACACGCTCTTCTCCGGCGGCTGTGGCCGCGTCTTCGAAGGCACGCCGGCCCAGATGTGGGCCTCGCTGCAGCGCCTGGCCGCCCTCCCCGGGAATACCCGGGTGTGCTGTGCGCACGAGTACACCTTGTCGAATCTGCGCTTTGCGCGGACCATTGAGCCCCGGAACGAGGCGCTGGCCGCCTACCAGGCCTGGTGCGAGGCCCGGCGCGCGCAAGACCTGCCGACCCTGCCTTCCAGCATGAGGAAGGAACTGGACATCAACCCTTTCCTGCGCTGTGAGCAGCCGGCCGTGCAAGCCGCCGCAGCAGCCTATCAAGACCCGACCCTTGCCGCGCCGGCCTCCGAGCCCGCTGCGGTCTTCGCCATCCTGCGGCAATGGAAGAACGAGTTCCGATGAACAAGCAGCAGCGCCCCACCGCCCCCCGCCTCCCGACCCCCTCCCGCTTGCAAGACGCCCTGTCTCGCAGTCCGCTGCGGCCCCAGTCCCTGGCCCTGGCCGGCCTGGCCGTGCTGCTGAGTGCCTGCGCCAGCCTGCCTCAGGGAGCCGGCACCGGCCAGCCGGCCGCCCCGGCGCCCGAGACTCGCAAGCAGGCCGCCGCCCCCAGCATCGCCCCCCTGGAACTGGGCCTGGTGGCCGACAAGCAGTCGCTGCCACGGGTGGAGGACGGCGTGGAGCCCGGGGCCAGCGTGGACCTGGACGATGGCGCCGCCCGCAGCGATCTGTGGGAGCGCATGCGCCGCGGCTTCGCCATGCCCAATCTGGAGAACGACGGCGTGGCCCGGGCCGAGGCCTGGTATCGCGACCGCCCCGACTATGTGGCCCGCATGACCGAGCGCGGCAGCCGCTACCTGTATCACATCGTGGTCGAGGTCGAGAAGCGCGGCATGCCCATGGAGCTGGCCCTGCTGCCTTTTGTGGAGAGTGCCTTCAACCCGCATGCGGTCTCCAGCGCCAAGGCCACCGGCATGTGGCAGTTCATGCCCGCCACCGGCCGCGACTTCGACCTCAAGCAGAACATCTTCCGCGACGACCGCCGCGATGTGCTGGCCTCCACCCGCGCCGCGCTGGACTATCTGGGCCGGCTGCACGAGATGTTCGGCGACTGGCATCTGGCGCTGGCCGCCTACAACTGGGGCCAGGGCAATGTGCAGCGCGCCATCGCGCGCAACCAGAAGGCGGGCCTGCCCACGGACTACGAGAGCCTGCGCATGCCCGACGAGACCCGCTACTACGTGCCCAAGCTGCAGGCAGTGAAGAACATCGTGCTGCGGCCCGAGGCCTATGCGCTGGCTCTACCCCCGGTCTCCAACCACCCCTACTTCCTGAGCGTGGGCATCGACCGTGACATCGACGTCGAGGTGGCGGCCCGCCTGGCCGATATGCCGGTGGACCGTTTCAAGCAGTTCAACCCCCAGGCCAACAAGCCCGTACTGCTGGGCGCGGCCGGCACCCAGGTGCTGCTGCCCTATGACAATGCCGAGGCCTTTGCCCGCAATCTGGCCGCTCATCGCGGCCCCCTGGCCAGTTGGACGGCCTGGGTGGTGCCGCGCACCATGAACCCGGCCGAGGCCGCCAAGCAGGTGGGCATGAGCGAAGAAACGCTGCGCGAGCTCAACCGCATCCCGCCGCGCATGCTGGTCAAGGCCGGCTCCACCCTGCTGGTGCCGCGCAGCGGCAAGCGCGATCAGGATGTGAGCGAGCACCTGGCCGACAACGCCAGCATCAGCCTGGCGCCGGATGTGCCGCCGCTGCGCCGCGTCAGCCTCAAGGCCGGCAAGGGCGAGACCGTGGCCTCGGTGGCGCGGCGCTACAAGCTGAGCGCCGGTCAGGTCGCACAATGGAACAAGGTCTCGCCCCAGGCCAGCTTCAAGACCGGCCAGACCCTGGTGGTCTATCTGGCGGGCAATGCGCCCTCTGCCTCGGCCAAGCCGGCACGGGCCGGCCGTACCGCACCGGCGGCCCGCGAGACGCGGACCGCCAAGCTGGCCAAGAGCGCCCCTTCGGGCGCCCGCAGCGTCAAGACCGCGCGCAGCGCCGTGGCGGCACAAAAGCCCGGCAAGCGCTGAAGCCGCAAGACCCGGCCCCATGAAAAACGCGCCCCGTGGGGCGCGTTTTTTCTTGGCGTGCAGAACGCGGCGCTCAGACGAAGAACAGGGCGCCCGCGCTGAAGAAGGCCGCGCCCCAGGCCAGGGAGCGCAGATTGGCCTGATCGGCCAGGTACAGGCCGATATAGATCAGGCGGAAGGTGATGAAGGACAGGGCCAGCATGTCCACCCGCGCCTGGTTGGCGCCCAGTTGCTGGGCTGCCAGCACACCGGCGATGAACAGCGGCAGGGCCTCGAAGCTGTTGGCCTGAGCCGCATTGGCACGGGCCTGCCAGCCGCTCAGGCGCGCCAGCCACTCGCGGGGGTTGTTGTTGTCGTAGCCGCCCTCGCGGCGGCGCTTGCCGAAGCCCTTGGACTTGGCCAGGCCGGCGCAGACGATGGGCAGCACGCAGGCCGCCAGGATGCAGTAGTTGGCAACGCTCATGGCGTGTGGGCTCCTCGTTGGCGATTCGGTTTATCGGCGGTCCACCAGGGCATGGGCGATGGTGCCCAGGTCCACATACTCCAGCTCGCTGCCCACCGGCACGCCGCGAGCCAGGCGCGTGGCCTTGATGCCGCGTGCGCGCAAGGCCTCGCCCAGCACATGGGCCGTGGCCTCGCCCTCGGCCGTGAAGCTGGTGGCCAGGATGACCTCCTGCACCGCCGGTTCGGCCGCACGCGCCAGCAACTGCTGGGCGCCTATGGCCTGGGTGGAATGCCCGTCCAGCGGGCTCAGCCGCCCCTGCAGCACGAAGTAGTAGCCCTGGAAGGAGCCGCTGCGCTCCAGCGCCGCCTGGTCGGCGGGGGTTTCCACCACGCACAGCAGGCCGGGGTCGCGCTTCTCGTCCAGACAGATCTCGCAGACCGGCGCCTCGCTGAAGGTGTGGCAGCGCTCGCACAGCCGCACCTGGCTGGCCGCCGTGGCCAGGGCCTGGGCGATGGCGCGCGCGCCCTCGCGGTCGTGCTGCAGCAGGTGATAGGCCATGCGCTGCGCCGACTTCTGGCCCACGCCGGGCAGGCGCTTGAGCGCCTCGATCAGTTGCTCGAGAGCGGTCAAGATGCTCCGCTCAGAAGGGGAACTTCATGCCCGGCGGCAGGGGCATGCCGGCGGTCAGCTTGCCCATCTTCTCCTGGCTGACGGCTTCGGCGCGGCGCACGCCGTCGTTGAAGGCGGCGGCCACCAGGTCTTCCAGCATGTCCTTGTCATCGGCCAGCAGGCTGGGGTCGATGGTGACGCGCTTGACGTCGTGCTTGCAGGTCATGACGACCTTGACCAGACCGGCGCCGGACTGGCCCTCGACCTCGATATTGCCCAGCTCGTCCTGGGCCTTCTTGAGGTTGTCCTGCATGGCCTGGGCCTGCTTCATCAGGCCGGCGAGTTGACCCTTCATCATGGTGCGATCTCCTTGGGAAATGGGGAAAGGGGGCCGCGGCATCGATCCGAGGCCCGGGGTTCAAAACATCTCAGTGCGGCTTGATCGACCCCGGCACGATGCGTGCCGTCTTGAACTGGCTCAGCAGCTGCTGCACCAGGGGGTCGTCAAACACGATCTGTTCGGTCTGGCGCTGACGCGCCTGGCTCTCGGCCGCATCGCGCAGGGCCGGCGAGTCCTGGGCCAGGCCCTGCACCACCTCCAGGCGCACCGGGCGCTCCAGCAGGGTGGACAGGGCGGCCTGCAGCTTGTCCTGCAGCCCCTGCTGGCGCAGCGAGTCGCGCTCCACCCTCAGGGTGAAGCTGGTGGCCTCGCCGGCCTCGTCCAGGGCGATGCACTCGGCCTGCAGGGCCAGCTCGCGCGCCATGGCCACCAGGCTCAGGCGCTTGACCAGGCCGGCCCAGCGCTCGCCCAGGGGCGTGGCCACCAGGGGCACATCGGCGCCGGCCGTGGAAGCATAGGAGCCACCGCCCGCGGCCGCAGCACCCGGCAGATCCAGGTCGTCCAGATCGCCCAGGTCCGCGTCCGAGGGGGCGGCGCCACCGCCGTCCTCGTCCATTGGCGGTGCCGCATCCAGCCAGGGCGGCGGCTCGTCGCCCCCGGCGCCGGTCTCCTCGGCCGGGGCCGGCGCGGCTGCCACCGGGCGGGGCCGCAGGCGGGCACTGGGCGACTTGGGATCCACCGGCGGACGCGCCACCACAGCAGGTGCGGGTGCAGGCACGGGGGCAGGCGCTGGCTCCGGGGCCGGCGCAAGCGCCGCGACGGGAGCGGGGGCCGGAACAGGGACGGGCGACGGTGCGGGAGCGGGAGCAGCCACCACGGGCACCGCCACCTCGGGTGGCTTCACGCTGAGCGTGGGGGCTGCCGGGCGCAGCAAGGGGGCACTGGCCGGCGTGGGCGCAGCGGCCACGGGCGCGGGGGCCGCGCTGACCGGCGCTTCTGGCCGGCGCGGCGCGCTCAGCCCGCCGCCACCACCACCACCACCACCGGTCGCCCCCCCGCCCGCACCGGGGCGAAAGGCCAGCATGCGCAGCAGCACCATGGTCAGGCCGGCATAGTCGTCCGGCGCCAGGGCCAGCTCCTGCCGGCCATGCAGGGCCATGCTGTACATCAGCTGGATCTCATCGGCCGGCAGCAGGGCCGCCAGGCGCTTGGCTTCCGCCGTGTCGGGGTCCTGCTCGTCCAGGGCCTTGGGCGCGGCCTGGGCCACGGCCATCTGCTGCAGCAGATGGGCCAGATCCTCCAGGGTGCCGGCCGGCGAGAGGCCCAGGCTGCGCAGGGCATCGGCCTGGGCCACCAGGGCCGGGCCATCGGCCGCGGCCAGGGCGTCGACGATGGCCGTCACATGGCCGCGGTCCACCGTGCCCAGCATCTGGCGCACGCCGGGCTCGGAGAGCTGGCCGGCACCAAAGGCGATGGCCTGGTCGGTGAGCGAGAGCGCGTCACGCATGGAACCGCGCGCGGCGCGCGCCAGCAGGCGCAGCGCGCCGGGCTCGGCCGGCACGCTCTCGGTGGCCAGCACGGCGGTCAGATGCTCCAGCACGGTCTGAGGCGCCGATGCGGCGCAGGTCGAAGCGCTGGCAGCGCGACAGGACGGTGATCGGAACCTTGCGGATTTCCGTCGTCGCGAAGATGAACTTCACGTGCTCCGGCGGCTCCTCGAGCGTCTTCAGCAGGCCATTGAAGGCCTGCGTCGAGAGCATGTGCACTTCGTCGATGATATAGACCTTGTAGCGCCCCACTACCGGCTTGTAGACCGCCTGGTCCAGCAGCTGGGAGATCTCCTCCACGCCGCGGTTGGAGGCCGCATCCAGCTCCACATAGTCCACGAAGCGACCGGCATCGATGTCGCGGCAGGCCTCGCAGACGCCGCAGGGCTGGGCCGTGATCGTGCCCTGCCCGTCGGCCCCGGTGCAGTTCAGGCTCTTGGCCAGGATGCGCGAGACTGTGGTCTTGCCCACGCCCCGGGTGCCGGTGAAGAGATAGGCATGGTGCAGACGCTGCTGCGTCAGCGCATTGGCCAGGGCCTGCACCACATGCTCTTGGCCCCGCAGCTCTTCAAAACTGTGGGGACGGTACTTGCGCGCGAGGACCTGGTAGCTCATGGCCGGCATTCTATGTGCGCCTCGCCCAAGTCCCCGGCTCGGGCCGGCCCGGCGGCGGGCGCGAATGCGACGTACCGGGTGAACGATAATCCTGCCCCATGAGCACCCATGCCCCCTCCTCCAGCGGGACGCTGAGCTACGAGCAAGCCGGCGTCAACTACGACCTGATCGACCCCCTGAAGATCAGCGCCCAGCGCGCCGCCGCGGCCACCGCCCAGCACATGGCAGGCCATGGCTTCAGCGAGGTCACCGCTTCGCGCGGCGAATCGGCCTATGTGCTGGATGTGGGCCCCTTCTACCTGGCCTCCATCGTGGAATGCCTGGGCACCAAGACCCTGGTGGCCGACGAGATGAGCCAGCTCACCGGCAAGAGCTTCTACGCCGGCATCGCCCAGGACACCATTGCCATGGCCATCAACGACCTGATCACCGTGGGCGCCACGCCCCTGGTGGTGCAGGCCTACTGGGCCGCGGGCGGCTCGGACTGGTTCAGCGACAAGCTGCGCGCCCAGGCCCTGGTCGAGGGCTGGAAGAAGGCCTGCGACACCTGCCAGGTCGCCTGGGGCGGCGGCGAGACCCCGGCCCTGGCCGGCATCGTGGAGGAAGGCCGCATCGATCTGGCCGCCTCCTGCACCGGCCTGATCAACCCCAAGAGCCGCCTCTCCGTGGGCGACAAGCTGGGCCCGGGCGACGCCATCGTGCTGCTGGCCTCCAGCGGCATCCATGCCAACGGTCTCTCGCTGGCGCGCAAGCTCGTGGAGCGCCTGCCCCAGGGCTATCTCACCGAGATCAGCCCCGGCCTGAGCTATGGCGAGGCCCTGCTGGCGCCCACGGTGCTGTATTCGCCGGTGACCGAGGCCCTGTTCAAGGCCGGCATCCAGCCCCACTACTGCGCCAACATCACCGGCCATGGCTGGCGCAAGCTGCTGCGTCATCCGGGGCAGTTCACCTACCGCATCCACACCGTGCCGCCGGTCACGCCGGTGCTCAAGTTCATCCAGGAACAGGCCCAGCAGGACGACCGCGAGGCCTATTCCACGCTGAACATGGGCGCGGGCTTTGCCATCTTCGTGCCGGCCGCCGATGCGCAGCGCGTGGTCGAGGTCTCCAAGGCCTGCGGCATCGAGGCCTGGGTGGCCGGCCAGGTGGAAGCCGGCGAGAAGCAGCTGCTGATCGAGCCTCTGAACATCCGCTTCGGCGACGACGACCTGCAGCTGCGCTGAGCCCACCAGGCTCGGCTCAAGCACGGCTTGACGCCCCCTCGCGCTGCGGCGCAAGCTTGCGCCGACAACGCGAGGGCGAGGCGAATCGTGGACTGGTTCTACACGCAGATGCTGGAGATGCACCGCATCCTGGGCTGGTGCAGCGTGATCCTGTTTGCCGGGCGAGGCCTAGCCTACCACCTGGGCGGGCACTGGGCCACCGACACCCGGGGCGGCGTGATCGCCTTCGGCGTCAATATGCTGCTGGTGATCAGCGGCCTGAGCCTGTGGAACCTGCTCTACTTCAACCCGCTGCACGACGCTTGGCTGATGGCCAAGCTGCTGGCCGTGGCGGGCTATGGCATCAGCGCCCACTTCGCCATGCGCGAGGACAACTTCAGCCTGCCCCTGTTCTTCACGGCCCTGCTGCTGCTGGCCTATATCGTGGCCGTCTCCTTCAGCCGCGAGCCCTGGCTCGGCCTGCTCTAGACCCACCGGATCGAGCGCTGTGCGCCCACTTGCGCGGGGCCGCCCCGCGCATGACATACAATGCGCTCTGACGGGCCTCCTCGCATGGAAGCGCGGCCAACCGGGTCAGGTGGGGAACCAAGCAGCCCTAACCGTTGTGACCAGTGCCGGGGGTAAGGCTCGTCAACCCCATTTCTTCATGACCTCCTCTGCCCCTTGACGGGACACGGCGGAGCGCGTGCTAAACTCTCGCGCATAGATTCGCGCAAGACCCTTCTCCAACGGTCTTATCTGCAGCCCCGCCGGCCCTCTTCGCGAGAGCCCTTTCAGCGAGCGGCTCGCTACAGCTTCACCCCTGCTGATTGCTCTTGAGTGTTTCTGTCTCCGGCATGCCATGGTGGCCCCGGAGTGTTTTCGTTTCATCTCTATCTCATTAGGAAACACCATGACGACTCTGCATACCGGCATCGTGAAGTGGTTTGACGACGGCAAGGGCTTCGGCTTCATCACCCCCAGCGACGGTTCCAAGGACCTGTTCGCCCACCACAGCGAAATCCGCAACAACGGCGGCTTCCGCACCCTGGCCGAAGGCGCCCAGGTGGAATTCGAAGTCAAGCAAGGCCCCAAGGGTCTGCAGGCCTCGAACATCCGCGCGCTGTAAGCTCTCGGGCTGACAGATCAAGACGGGGCTTGCCCCGTCTTTTCCCTCCTCCATCGATCAACAACAACGCCCGGCCGGCTCAGGCCGACCTCGCCAACAAGGACATTCATGGCCAAGGAAGAGCTCATCGAAATGCGCGGCACCGTCAACGAGGTGCTTCCCGATTCCCGCTTCCGCGTCACGCTCGAGAACGGTCATGAGGTCATTGCCTACACCGGCGGCAAGATGCGCAAGCACCACATCCGCATCCTGGCTGGCGATGCCGTGACCCTGGAACTGTCGGCCTACGACCTGTCCAAGGGCCGCATCACCTTCCGCCATCTGGAGCGTCGTCCTCCCGAAGGCGGCGGCTACCGCCGCTGAGGCGGGCGCCCTCCTCCCCATCGCGCACGACCGGCCCTTGCGGCACCGGGTCGTCAGCGCTCAAGTTTCTGGCGCATTCGCCGAGTAAGAAGAGTACGGGTCGCCCGCCCCTCGCGCGGCGGCCCTTTCGTGGCTGTTGATGAGCGCCCTGTTTCGCGCAGCCGTCTTCCTTGCTCTCCTCCGGCGACGCATGAAACTCAAGACACGCATTCTCCTTCTCTGCTCCGCCGCCCTGCTGGGCGTGCTGCTGCTGGCCGGCATCTCGCTGAACACGCTGCGCCAGACCATGCTCAAGGAGCGTACGGCCCAGCTCTCCACACTGGTGGTGCTGGCGCATTCCGCACTCGAAAAGCTCCACACCCAGGAGAAGGCCGGCGAGATCTCGCAGGCCGACGCCCAGAAGGAAGGCAAGCGCATCATCGCCAGCTTCCGCAAGGACGAGCTCTACTTCTTCGTGCGCGGCTACAGCAGCGACGTGAACCTGGTCCACCCCAACCCCAAGCGGGTGGGCATCGTGGACGAGAAAGGTGGCCGCGAGGCCGGTGAGCGCTACCGCAAGGCCCTGGCCGGCAAGACCATCGGCACCGTCACCGCGCCCGGCACCCGCCCCGGCGTGGAAGGTAAGGTGGACAAGCTCTATGCCGTGATCCGCTTCGAACCCTGGGACTGGGTCATCGGCTTTGGCGACTACATCGACGACATCGACACCGCCTTCTGGCGCAGCGCCGCCATCCTGCTGTCCATCGGCGGCGTGCTGATGCTGGTGGTGGGCCTGCTGGGCTGGAATATGGCCCGCAATATCTACCGCCAGCTGGGTGGCGAGCCCGACTACGCCTCCGAGATCGTGCGTCGCATCGGCGCGGGCGACCTGGGCGTGCAGGTGGCACTCAAAGCCGGCGACCGCGACAGCCTGCTGGCCGCCATGCAGCTGATGCAGCAGAACCTCTCGGGCACGGTGAGCCAGATCCGCCAGGCCACCGACACCATCGCCACCGCGGCCGGCGAGATCGCCAGCGGCAATCTGGACCTCTCGGGCCGCACCGAGTCCCAGGCCAGCGCGCTGGAGCAGACCGCGGCCTCCATGGAGGAGCTCACCGCCACCGTCAAGCAGAACGCCGACAACGCCCAGCAGGCCAATCAGCTGGCGCTCTCGGCCTCCGCCGTGGCCGTGGAAGGCGGCGCCGTGGTGCGCCAGGTGGTGCAGACCATGGAGTCCATCAGCGGCAGCTCCAAGAAGGTGGTGGACATCATTGGCGTCATCGACGAAATCGCGTTCCAGACCAACCTGCTCGCGCTCAATGCCGGCGTTGAAGCCGCGCGCGCCGGGGAGGCGGGCAGGGGTTTCGCCGTCGTTGCCCAGGAAGTTCGGGAACTCGCGCAGCGCTCGGCGACTGCCGCCAAGGAGATCAAGGCACTGATTAACACATCCGGCGAGCAGGTGAAGAGCGGCAGCGCCCTGGTGGGCCAGGCCGGCGCCACCATGGAGCAGATCGTGGCTAGCGTGAAGCGCGTGACCGATATCGTGGGCGAGATCAGCGCCGCCAGCGCCGAGCAGACCGCGGGCATCGAGCAGATCCACCAGGCCATCACCCAGATGGACCAGAGCACGCAGCAGAACGCCGCCCTGGTGGAGCAGGCCTCGGCCGCCGCCGCCTCGCTGCAGCAGCAGTCGCAGCAGCTGGTGGGCGCGGTGGCCGTCTTCAACTGAGCGGCCGCGCTGGCGTCCGCGCCAGCGCCCTCAGCCCGCCTGGCGGAAGGCCATCACGGCCTGGTTGCGCAGGGTGCGCAGCAGCGAGAGCTCCTTCTCGCCCAGCTCGATGCCGCCGGGCTGGGCCTTGTCCGCGTAGATCATCGCGAAGGGCGCCCCCTTCACGCTCATGGGCAGCAGCAGGAAGCTGGCCCCATGAGGCGGGCCCTTGAACCAGGCCGGCAGGCGCTCGGCGATCTTGGGCAGGGACGCGTCGGCGATCAGGGTGTCCACGCCCTTCAGGCACACGGCCGTGAAGAGATCGGCCGGCACGCCCGGCACCGTCTTCAGCGGCACCCGGAACAGCGGCGCCACCGCCTCCACACCCTCGCCCAGGCCGAAGCGCCCGGTCAGGGTCTCGCTGCGCGGATCACGCAGGCAGAAGACCACCCGCCGGAAGCCCAGGCTGCGGTAGATGGTCTCCAGAATCATGCGCAGCACCTCGTTGAGCTTGAAGCTCTCCACCATGACGTTGGTGATGTCCTGGATGCCGGCGGCCAGGGTCTCGGCCGCCTCCTCCGGACTGGGGCTGGCCGCGGCCTCGCGCACCATCACCAGGGTGGCATGCAGCTCGTGCGGCGAGAGGCTGTCGTCCAGCGTGGGCCGGATGGGCGCGAGCAGGCGCTGGGCGGGCGAGCGCTGTGCCGGCCGGATGTTCATGGCCTGGGCCAGCTGCGCCAGGCGCTGGCGGGCCTGATCGGCCGCCGTGTCGAAGGTCTCCACCGGCACGCCCAAGGCGCGCGAATAGCGCTGGGCCAGCACCTTGAGCCGCGCATGGGCCTGCTCGGGCTCGGTCTGCAGGATCAGGTCCGAGACCTCGTTGGCCGCGCGCGCCAGCCAGCGCTGGCGTTCGGCCGGGTTCTCCAGCAGGCGCAGCGGCGGCTCGCCCTCGGGGCGGCTCATGCCGCGCTGCAGCTTGTCCGGCAAGCCCCACTGGCGGGCCACGCCCAGGCCCAGCTGCTCATAGCTCAGGCCCAGCACCTGGGCCGAGGCCTGGGCCTCGCTGGGCGGCGGCGGCGCGCCCTCGCGGCGTTCGGTGCGCAGCAGCTGACGCACCTGCTGGGCCTCCTCGGGAAAGTAGAACTCGGTGAGCAGCCGGCCCAGGCCCTGCAGCAGGGCCACCAGAAAAGCCTCCTCGTTCTCGCGCGGCAGGGTGCAGAGCTCGCGCGCCAGGGAGCCGGCCATCAGGGAGCGCAAAAACTCCTCGCGCAGCAGCTGGGCATGGGCCTTGTTCTCCATGCGCTCCAGCAGGATGAGCGAGAGCGCCAGATTGCGGATCCCGGCAAAGCCGATCAGGGCCGCAGCGCGCGAGACCGTGGAGATGCTGCCGCCGCCCGCATGGCTGAACTGCGCCGTGTTCACCAGGCGCAGCAGCTTGTGGGTCAGGGCCACGTCCTTGAGGATCTCGTTGGCCAGGCTGTTGAGGTTCTCGTTCTCGGACTGGGTGATGCGCTGGATGCGCTCCATCGCGTCCGACATGGCGGGGAAATCGCTCTTGTGGCGCATGCGCCGCAGCAGGAACTCCAGCGTGGCCGCGGCGCCTGGGTCGGTGCCGCCCGGCGTGGCGGCCGGCTGCAGCCAGTCCTGCAGCGCATCATGCAGCTCGCGCACGCTGGGCCAGCGCTGTGCCGGGTCGCGCGCCAGGCCGCGCTGCACGATGGCGCGCAGCCGGTCATCCACCGCGGGGTCCAGGCCCTCGGGCAGCAGCAGGTCTTCCTCGGCGGCGCGGCGCACGGCGCGCCAGGGGTCGGGCTCGCTGAGCAGGCGCCGGCCCGCCAGCATCTCGCCCAGCAGCACGGCCGCGGCAAACACGTCCATCAGGGGGCTGGGGGCTTCGCCACGCGCCGCCTCCGGCGAGATATAGCCCGGCGTGCCCACCACACCCTGCGGCCCGCCCTGGCGGCTGCCGGCCGCGCCCAGGCGGGCGGCAATGCCGAAGTCCATCACCCGCGGCCGGCCGCGCGCGTCCAGCAGGATGTTGGAGGGTTTGAGATCGCGGTGCACCACGCCCGCGGCATGGGCCGCGGCCAAGCCGTCCAGCACGCCCAGCATCAGCTCCACGGCCTCGCGCGGCGCGGGCCGCGGCCCCTCGCGCAGGCGCTGGGCCAGGGTGGGGCCGGGCACGTACTCGAAAACCAGATAGGCCTGGCCGGCCTGCATATCGGCCTCGAAGACCTGCACGATGTTGGGGTGGTGCAGGCGGCTGACCGCGCGGGCCTCATGCAGCCAGGTCTGCACATGGTCGGGCGCCGAGCCCGGAGGCAGGACCTTGAGCGCCACCTCGCGGTCCAGGCGCGGGTCATGGGCCAGCCAGACCGTGGCCTGCGCGCCCCGCCCCAGCTGGCGCAGGGGGCGAAAACGCCCCAGCGCGGGTGGCAAGGGCGGCGTGGCGGCGGGAGGCATGAGGGACCGGAGCTCGCTGGAGGATCAGGGTCAGAACCAGCCTGAGCCCTCGGACCCGGGGGGCGGGGCGGAGCCCTGCGGGGCGGCGGCAGGGGCGGCAGGAGCAGTAGGGGCAGTAGGGGCAGCGGGAGCCGCACCGGAAGCGGCGGAGGCCGCAGACTCCTCGCGCCCACGCAGACGGCTGCGCAGGGCCGAGGGCTGGGCCGGACCCGCGCCGGCCGCCGGCGGTCCGTCCGGGCCGGTGCCCTGACGAGCCGCCTCGGCTTCGGCGGCGGCCGGATTCAGGGCCAGGATCACGTCACGCAGACCGATGCCCAGGGCGCGGGCGTAGCGCCGGGTGGCCAGCTCCACGCCAGCCTGGCGCTTGAGCTCGGGCAGGTCCAGGGCCTCGATCACTTCGTTGGACAGGCTGCAGGTCAGGCGCAGCAGTTCCACATCGTTCGGGTTGGCGCTGGCACGCACCGGCGCATCGGGCGCGTAGCGGCGCATCATGTGCAGCAGCTCGTCGCCCAGGCTCCAGTAGCGGGCCACGGCCGTGCCCAGGGTCTCCAGATCGCAGCCCAGCACCGCATAGGCGGCCGACTGCTCGCTCATGCCCGTGGGGTTGGCATTGTCGGCACTGGGCTCGGGCGGCTGCATCAGCTGGCGGATCTGCTGGGCATCGTCCGGAAAGTGGTACTGCAGCAGCAGGCGCCCCAGGTTCTGCATCAGCGTGATCAGGTAGACCACCTCGCCGTCGTAGCCGGCCGGGCGCAGGGCCTGGGCCACCTGGCCGGCGCGCTGCACGCGACGCATCAGGGCCTGCAGGCGCGCAGCGTTGGCCTCGTTGAGCGGCCCCGGCCAGGGCTTGAGGCCGCGCGCAGCCTGCTGCACGCCATTGAGGCCCAGCATGGCGATGGCGCGCTGCATGTTCAGGATGGCGCCGCCGCTGACGGCCTGGCCCTGGGACTTGAGCGCGTTGTTCACCCGGCGCAGCATCTCCAGGCTCAGGGCCATGTCCTGCAGCACCAGGGTGGAGAGCTCGCTGGCGTGCGTGGCCTCCATGGCCGAGGACTGGGCAATGCGCTGCAGGCGCAGCGAGGCGATGGGCAGATGGCCCACGCGCTGCAGCCGGTCCATCAGCTGGGCCACCATGCCGCCCTGCTCGCTGACGCTGCCGCGCCAGCCCTCCAGGGCGCGCAAAAAGCTGCGGGCGCTGTGGTAGCGCTGGCGGGCCTGGCGGTCCACCGCGCGGTTGGCAATGGCGCGAAGGGGCTCGGCAATCGGGTGCGGCGTCTCGAAGGACAGGCGCACCAACTCATAGCCCGTGGGCTGCATGCGCTGCAGCACCAGGTTCAGGTCGGCCTCGTCCAGCACCGGGCGTCCGGTCAGGATGCGGTGCAGCAGCAGGCCCACACGCAGCACGTCCTCCTCGGCCGACTCGCGGATGGCGCGGCGGGTGACGGTGTTGAAGTCCACATTGGCCGGGAAGACCTCCTGGGCCACCTCCACCCCCAGCACGCGCACATGGCCGGCGGCGTCGATCACCAGGGAGCTGGGCTGCACATCGCGGTGGGCATGGCCCGCCTCGTGCAGGAAGGCCAGGCCTTCCAGGTACTGGCAGATCCAGCCCGCGGCCTCCACCGGCAGGGGTGCGCCCTGGCGGACCAGGCGCTCTTCCAGGGTCTCGCCCAGGGCGCGGTCATAGGCCACGAAGGGCCAGTGCTCCACCTGCCCTACCTCCACCACATGGGCCAGGTTCGGGTGCTGGATGCGCGAGCCGGCGTCGGCCGTCTTCAGCCAGTGGGCCAGGGCCGCCGGGCTGTTGGGCGCCTGGCGGGGCATGCTGATCATCAGCTCCTGGCTGCTGCGCGGATCAAACACCAGCCACAGCATGCTGCGGCTGCTCTTGTTCAGCAGGGCCTTGAGCTCGAAGCGCCCGAAACGACGCAGGGCGGCCGCCGGCGCGGGAGCGCTCGCGGCAGCAGCAGAGGCAGGGCCGGCATTGGGTTCGGCGTTCGACACTGGGGACGCGCTAAGGAGCGGGAGGTTGGACCGGGGGCAATGTTGCTATTTGACACAGATTGTGCGCCTGCCAATGCCGGGAACAAGGCGCAAATCCGGGGGCAAACCCTTCAGCCGCTGAGCTGAGCCCAGACTTTCTCCAATCTTTTCACGCTCACCGGCTGCGGCGTGCGCAGCTCCTGGGCGAAAAGACTGACCCGCAGCTCCTCCAGCTGCCAGCGGAAGTCCTCCAGGCGCGCGTCGCGCGTGCCCTTGAGCTCGGCCAGGCGGCGCAGATAGCGCTGCTCCAGCGGGCGCAGCTCGGCCAGCAGCTTGGCATCCCGCGCGGCATCGACCCGCCACTTGTCCAGCCGCGCCGTGATGGCCTTGAGGTAGCGCGGCAGGTGCTGAGCCTGGCTCCAGGGCGTCTGGGTGACAAAGTGCTTGGGGCACAGGCGCTGCAGCTGGGCGCTGATGTCCTCGGCCACTTCCTTGGGCGCCCGGCTGTCCTTGAGCTTGCGGCTGGCGGCCTGGAAGTCCAGCAGGATCTGGTACGTCAGGCGGGCCACTTCCTGGGCGATCAGGTTCAGGCGCGCGCGCCCCTCCTCCAGCCGGGTCTTGAACTCGAACTCATGGGTGGGCAGGGGCTCGACCAGGAAAGCCCGGTCCACCGCCACGCCGATGATCTGCTCGCGCAGCTCCTCGGCCGTGCCCAGACTCATATAGGCCACCGACATGGCCTGCAGGTCTGGAATGTTTTTCTCCAGATACTTCAGCGGCTCCTTGAGCTGCAGGGCCACCAGGCGGCGCAGGCCCAGGCGGTGCTTGGCCGCGGCCACCTCGGGCTCGTCGAAGACCTCGATCTCCACATGGGTGCCGCGGTCGATCAGGGCCGGGAAGCCGATCAGGGTCTGGGCGCCCTTGCTCACCTCCATCAGCTCCGGCAGCGTGCCGAAGGTCCAAGCGGTGTAGCGGCTGGCGCTGTCGTGGGCCGCCGGTGCCGGCGCGGGCGCGGCCTTGCCGCCACGGCCGGGCTGAGGCGGGGCGGTCGCTGTTGCCGCCGCGGGCGCCGGCGCCGGGCTGGCGGCCGCCGGCAGCTTCAGCGCCGCCAGCGCCTGAAAGGCCGAGCGCGCCTGGCCGCCCAGCTCGGCCTTCAGGGCCGCCAGGTTGCGGGAGAGCCCAAGCTGGCGGCCATGCTCGTCCACCACCCGGTAGTTCATGAACAGGTGCGCCGGCAGCTGCTCCAGCTTGAAGTCATTCTTCTGGATGGCCAGCTGGGTGCGCTCCTTGACCGACTTCAGCAGGGCCTCGACCAGGCCGCCCTGGGCGAAGGGGGCCAGCTCGCAGAACTCGGCCACAAAGTCCGGCAGCGGCACCAGGCGCGCGCGCGGCTTCTGGTGCAGGCTCTTGACAAGGGCCAGCACCTTGGCCGCGAGCATGCCGGGCACCAGCCATTCGCAGCGCTCCTCGCTGACCTGGTTCAGCGCATAGATAGGCACGGTGACGGTGAGGCCGTCGCGCGCGTCGCCCGGCTCGTGCAGATAGTCGGCCCTGCAGTCCACACCGCCCAGGCGGAGGGTCTTGGGGAAGGCATTGCTGGTGACGCCAGCGGCCTCGTGCCGCATCAGCTCCTCGCGGCTGATGTGCAGCAGCTTGGGGTTGCCCCGGCTGGCCTCGCGGTACCACTTCTCCAGCGTGTGGCCGGAGCAGACCTCGGCCGGCAGCTGGCTGTCGTAGAAGGCGTAGATCAGCTCATCGTCCACCAGCACGTCCTGGCGGCGCGACTTGTGCTCCAGCTCCTCGACCTTGGCAATCTGCTTGCGGTTGTGGGCCAGGAAGGGCAGGCGCGTGTCCCACTCGCCATTGACCAGGGCCTCGCGGATGAAGATCTCGCGCGCCGCCACCGGATCCACCTTGCCGAAGTTCACGCGGCGGTTGCTGTAGACCACAATGCCATAGAGCGTGGCGCGCTCCAGCGCGATCACCTCGGCCGCCTTCTTCTCCCAGTGCGGCTCGGCCAGCTGGATCTTGAGCAGATGGCCGGCGATGCCCGGCAGCCATTGCGGCTCGATATTGGCGATGCCGCGGCCGAAGAGGCGGGTCGTGTCCACCAGCTCCGCCGCCACGATCCAGCGCCCCGGCTTCTTGCTCAGATGGGCGCCCGGATGGCGGTAGAACTTGATGCCGCGCGCGCCCAGGTACCAGTCCTCGTCCTCGCTCTTGAAGCCGATATTGCCCAGCAGGCCGGCCAGCATGGACAGATGCACCTGCTCGTAGGTGGCTGGCGCGCCGTTGAGGCGCCAGCCATGCTCGGCCACCACGGTGTGCAGCTGGGAGTAAATGTCGCGCCACTCGCGCACACGGCGCGGGCTGACGAAGTTCTCGCGCAGCAGCTGCTCCTGCTTGCGGTTGGACAGGCGATGCTCGCCCTCCCCGCCCCGGGATTCGCCGATCCATTTCCAGAGCTTGAGATAGCCCATGAACTCCGACTTCTCGTCGTCGAACTTCTTGTGCTTCTCGTCGGCGGCCTGCTGCTGGTCCATGGGCCGGTCGCGCACGTCCTGGCCGGAGAGCGCGCTGGCGATGACCAGCACCTCGGAGAGCGCGTCACGCGTGCGCGCCTCCAGAATCATGCGGCCGACGCGCGGGTCCAGGGGCAGCCTTGAGAGCTCCTTGCCCATGGCCGTCAGCTCGTTCATCTCGTCCACGGCGCCCAGCTCATGCAGCAGCTGGTAGCCGTCGGCAATGGCCTTGCGCGGCGGCGGCTCGATGAAGGGGAAGGCCTCGACCTGACCCAGGTGCAGGGCCTTCATGCGCAGGATCACGCCGGCGAGCGATGAACGCAGGATCTCCGGGTCGGTGAAGCGCGGGCGCTCGTTGAAGTCCTTCTCGTCGTAGAGCCGGATGCAGATGCCGTTGGACACCCGGCCGCAGCGGCCGGCACGCTGGTTGGCCGCCGCCTGGCTGATGGGCTCCACCTGCAGCTGCTCGACCTTGTTGCGGTAGCTGTAGCGCTTGACCCGTGCCAGACCCGGGTCGATCACATAGCGGATGCCGGGCACGGTCAGCGAGGTTTCGGCCACATTGGTGGCCAGCACGATGCGCGGCGCCCCATGCGGCTGGAAGATGCGGTTCTGCTCCTGCTCAGAGAGCCGCGCGAACAGCGGCAGCACCTCGACGCCGGGCGGATGGTGCTTGCGCAGCGCCTCGGCCGCCTCGCGGATCTCGCGCTCACCGGGCAGGAACACCAGCACATCGCCCGAGCCCTCGCGCCAGAGCTCGTCCACCGCATCGCAGATGGCGTCGTTGACGTCGTACTCGCGCGATTCCTCGAAGGGGCGGTAGCGCTGCTCCACCGGGAAGGTGCGGCCCGAGACCATCAGCACGGGCGCCGGTCCCTTGGCCGAGGCGAAATGCTGGGCGAAGCGGTCGGCGTCGATGGTCGCCGAGGTCACGACCACCTTGAGATCCGGCCGGCGCGGCAGCACCTCGCGCAGATAGCCCAGCAGGAAGTCGATGTTCAGCGAGCGCTCGTGCGCCTCGTCGATGATCAGGGTGTCGTAGGCCTTGAGCAGCGGATCGGTCTGGGTCTCGGCCAGCAGGATGCCGTCCGTCATCAGCTTGACGCTGGCCCCGGGCTGCAGCCGGTCCTGGAAGCGCACCTTGTAGCCCACCACCTCACCCAGCGGGGTGTTCAGCTCCTCGGCAATGCGCTTGGCCACGCTGGAGGCGGCGATGCGCCGCGGCTGGGTGTGGCCGATCAGCCCCCCGCCGTTGGCCCGGCCGCGCCCCATGGCCAGGGCGATCTTGGGCAGCTGGGTGGTCTTGCCCGAGCCGGTCTCGCCGCAGACGATGACGACCTGGTGCTCGGCCAGGGCGCGCTCAATCTCCTCGCGCCGGCCCGAGACGGGCAGGCCCTCTGGAAAGCTGATGGGCGGCACCGGGTTGGCGGGCAGCGGGCGCGCGCGCGCGGCGCGGCCTTGGCGGCGGGAGACCTGGGGCCCTGCTTGGGGGCCGGCTTGGGAGTGGGAGGCTGTGAATTCACGAGGCGCGGATTATCCGATGTTTGCCTCGGGGCCTCGGCCACCAGGCCAGCGGCTCGCCTATCGCCCGCCCCCTTACTTGAACAGCCGCCTATCGCCCAGATCACGGAAAACCCGGTCATTTTTCACGATTCATCAAACCTAGCATCGGTCGCCGGACTGATCGACCCTGGCCCGCACGTGCCGGGTCTTGCCTGCCAGCTGTACGGCGCAAGCCTCGTGGCCACCTCTCCAAGGTCCTCACCCAGCCCCTCCGCACCTCATCCACACCGCAGGAGATCGACCGATGAAGCAGCCCCGACTTGCCGTCCCACTCACCCAGCTGGCGACGCTCTTGCTGAGCGCCCTCGCCGCCCAGCAGGCCGCCGCCCTCAACACCTATGCCGGCGACCCCGGCCAGCTGGGCAACCCGACCAGCTGGCGCACCGCCGAGTTCCAGCGCGACTGGGGCCTGCTGGCCATGGGCGCCGAATATGCCTATGCGGCCGGCTACAGCGGTGCGGGCATCAAGGTCGGCGTGGTCGATTCGGGCTTCTTTGACCTGCATCCGCAGTTCAGCAGTGATCGTTACCACGCGGTCGCGGTGGACGGCATCTCGGGCGCCTACAACCCCGCCTACAACGACCGTCATGGCACCCATGTGGTGGGCACCATCGGCGCCTCCCGCGATGGCAGCATCGGCGGCGCCAGCAATTTCCACGGCGTGGCCTTCAATGCCCAGGTCTATGTCGGCAACACCGGCCGCACCGACAGCGCCCTGTTCGGCATGCCCCAGGCCACGCAGACGGCCGCGCAGACCATAGACCAGGCCTATGTGGCCAATGTCTATCGCGGCGTGAATGCCCAGGGCGCGCGCATCATCAGCACCAGCTGGGGCAGCCAGCCCAATACCGAGCAGTACCAGAGCCTCTACCCCGACAGCACGGCCTACCCCGGCCGCGCCGGTCTGCTGGGCTCGTGGGGCTTTCTCTCGCGCGACGACACCTGGATGAAGGGCGCACTGGACGCCGCCAAGACCGGCACCGTGCTGGTCTTCAGCGCAGGCAATACCGGCTACGCGAATGCCAGCGCCCGCGCCGGCGCCGCCTACTTCATGCCCGAGCTGGAGGCCAACTGGCTGGCCGTGGCTGCCATTCGCCAGAACCTCACGATCGGCGGCGTGGCCGTGGGCCAGAGCCTGAATGCCGACGGTTCCGTGGCCGTGCCCGGCGCCCAGCTCTACAACCAGTGCGGCGTGGCCAAGTGGTCCTGCATCACCGCGCCCGGCAATGCCATCAACGGCAGCGTGGTGAGCGGCACCAGCCCCGGCTATGCCTCGCTCTCCGGCACCTCCATGGCGGCCCCGCATGCCTCGGGAGCCCTGGCCGTGATCATGGAGCGCTACAGCTATATGAGCAACGCCCAGGCCCTGGAGGTGATGAAGACGACCGCGGTGCAGAACGGCACGATCAACAACGCTGCGGGCGCCGCCGTCACCAACCCCAACGCGGGCCAGCTGACCGCGGTGCCGGACGAGCGCAATGGCTGGGGCACGGTGAGCCTGCGCCACGCCATGAACGGGCCTGGCCAGTTCACGGGCAGATTCGCCGTCAACACCCAGGGGCAGAACGACACCTGGACCAATGCCATCTCCGACACCGCCATCAAGGCCCGCAAGCTGGAAGACCAGGCCGAGGCCGCCAGCTGGCTGGCCACCAAGACCGCCAAGGGCTGGCTCAATGGCCTGCCGGCGGGCGCCAGCGCCGATGAGCGCACCGAGTACGGCGTGGGCATGGCCCGCGAGGCCGCTCGCGATGCGCGGGTCTACGAGGGCAGCCTCGCCAAGTCTGGGGACGGCAGCCTGGTGCTGGCCGGCAACAACAGCTACTCGGGCGGGACCGAGCTCTTCGGCGGCACCCTGGTGGGCCGCTCGGCCACCGCCTTCGGCAGCGGCGATGTGGCCGTGCATGGCGGCATCCTGGCCGGCACCGCCACCATTGCCGGCGATCTGCTCAACGAAGCTGGACAGATCGCCCCGGGCGAGAACGGCATCGGCACCCTGAGCGTGCTGGGCAATTTTGCGCAGTTCCCATCCGGCTCGCTGGCGCTGGAGCTCGGCGCCGCCGGCAGCGATCTGCTGAGCATAGGCGGCACCGCCTTCCTGGGCGGCACGCTGCAGCTCTCGCTGATCGACGGCTTCCTGCCAACGGCGGGCACCAGCTTCACGCTGATGAGCGCCGGCAATTTCCTGGGCCGCTTCAGCAGCGTGCAGTTCAATGGCTGGGGCGCGGGCTACACCGGCTCGCTGTTCTACGGCAATGGCAATGTCCGCCTGGACGTCACGGCCGTCCCCGAACCCCAGAGCTACGCCATGCTGATGCTGGGCCTGGGCCTGCTGGCCTGGCAGCTGCGCCGCCGCCGCGGCTGAGTCGGCGTCTGAGCGACGGTTGCGGCCTGCGGGACGGCGCGTCCCGCAGGCCCGACTTGGCGCCTGCGCAAACGCACGGGGCTCTCGGCCCCACCGCCCATGATCCACACGGGCCTGCGGCACAATTGCGGCCCATGAGTCTTGTCTTTCCCCATACCTTCGTGCCCTGGTTCCGTTCGGTGGCGCCGTACATCCATGCCTACCGCGGCGAGACCTTCGTGGTAGGCATGCCGGGTGAGCTGGTGGCGGCGGGCAAACTCAATGCCTTTGTGCAGGATCTCTCCATCGTGCACGCCATGGGCATCAAGATCGTGCTGGTGCACGGCTTTCGCCCCCAGGTGAACGAGCAGTTGGTGGCCAAGGGCCAGCAGCCGCGCTTCCACCAGGGCGTGCGCATCACCGACGCCGTGGCCCTGGACTGCGCCCAGGAGGCGGCCGGCCAGCTGCGCTTCGAGATCGAGGCCGCCTTCTCCCAGGGCCTGCCCAACACGCCCATGGCCAACGCCACGGTGCGCGTGGTCTCGGGCAACTTCCTGACCGCGCGCCCGGTGGGCATCGTCGATGGCGTGGACTATCAGCACAGCGGCCTGGTGCGCAAGGTGGACGCGGGCGCGATCCAGCGCGCCATCGACTCCGGCGCCATCGTGCTGCTCTCGCCCTTCGGCTTCTCGCCCACCGGCGAGGCCTTCAATCTGACCATGGAAGAGGTGGCCACCAGCGCCGCCATCGCCCTGCAGGCCGACAAGCTGCTCTTCATGACCGAGACCGCGGGCGTGCACGAGAACCCCGACGATCCGGACAGCCCCATCGACACCGAGCTGGCCCTGGCCGACGCCCAGCGCCTGCTGGCCGGCCTGCCCAAGCCCACCCAGCCCACCGACGTGGCCTTCTATCTGCAGCACTGCGTCAAGGCCTGTCTGGCCGGCGTGGAGCGCTCCCACATCCTGCCCCTGGCCGTGGATGGCGCCCTGCTGCAGGAGGTCTACACCCACGACGGCATCGGCACCATGGTGGTGGACGAGAAGCTGGAGAGCCTGCGCGAGGCCACGCCCGACGATGTGGGCGGCATCGTGGCCCTGATCGAGCCCTTCGAGCGCGACGGCACCCTGGTCAAGCGCGATCGCAACGAGATCGAGCGCGATATCGAGGCATACACCGTGATCGAGCACGACGGCGTGATCTTCGGCTGCGCCGCGCTCTATCCCTACACCGAGGCCCGCACCGCGGAAATGGCCGCGCTGACCGTCTCGGCCGAGGTGCAGGGCCAGGGCGACGGCGACCGCATCCTCAAGCGCATCGAGCAGCGCGCCAAATCCATGGGACTGAGCAGCATCTTCGTGCTCACCACCCGCACCATGCACTGGTTCATCAAGCGCGGTTTCCACCCGGTGGAGCCGGAATGGTTGCCGGAGGAACGCAAGCGCAAATACAACTGGGACCGGCGCTCGCAGGTGCTGGTCAAGAAACTGGCCTAAGTTCGAACTCGGCCCCGATTCATGCGGGGCGTTTCGCCCGGCAGCCGCCCGACAAAACGCCCCTCACCCCACCCCAACGTACAGAGGTTGATATGGCACGCACCGTGCAATGCGTTTATCTGAAGAAGGAAGGCGAAGGCCTGGACTTTCCCGTCTACCCGGGCGAACTGGGCAAGCGCATTTACGACAACGTCAGCAAGGAAGCCTGGGCCCAGTGGCTCAAGCACCAGACCATGCTGGTGAATGAAAACCGCCTGAACCTGGCCGACCAGCGCGCCCGCCAGTATCTGGTGCGCCAGATGGAGCAGTTCTTCTTCGGCGGCGGCGCCGAGCAGCCGGCGGGTTATGTCCCGCCGAGCGAGTGAAGCGCACACGATAGCGCCGCGCGGGAATCGCACAGGCGACGGAGCACACGGGCTGATGAGCCGCGATGCGGCCCCTCAGCCCGCTTTTTTTGGCCTAGCCCAAAGGCCTGATATCACGGGGCAGCCGGCGCCAAATCCTTGCGTCAGCGCCGGCTTAAACGGGAATAGTTCTTGTTAAGCTTACACTCCCCTCACCTCTCTTCTGAAGGCTTTGGAGACCCCATGCGAATTTCCCGACTCGTCAAAACGCTGTGTGCGACTGGCCTGCTGGCCGGCCTGGCCGGTACCTCTCTGGCCCAGGAGCAGGTGCTGAACCTGTACTCGGCCCGCCACTATCAGACCGACGAAGCGCTGTACGCCAATTTCACCAAGGCCACCGGCATCCGCATCAACCGCGTGGACACCGATGACGCCGGCCTGGTGGCCCGTCTCAAGAGCGAGGGCTCGTCCAGCCCCGCCGATGTGATCCTGCTGGTGGACGCCGCCCGCCTCTGGCAGGCCGAGCGCGACGGCCTGTTCGCCCCGGTCAAGTCCGCCGTGCTGGAGCAGCGCATCCCCGCCCATCTGCGGGCCACCGACAAGGGCCAGGGCTCCGACTGGTTCGGCTTCTCCACCCGTGCCCGCATCGTGGTCTACAACAAGCTCAGCGTGAAGCGGGAGGATGTGGACACCTACGAGGAGCTGGCCGACCCGAAGAACAAGGGCAAGGTCTGCCTGCGCAGCGGCTCCCACCCCTATAACCTCTCGCTGTTCGGCGCCATGTACGAGCACATGGGTGCCGAGCGCACCGAGGCCTGGCTCAAGGGCATCGTCGCCAATATGGCCCGCGCGCCCAAGGGCGGTGATACCGATCAGATCAAGGCGGCCGCCAGCGGTGAATGCCAGATCGCCGTCACCAACAGCTACTACCTGGCCCGCATGATGCGCTCGGACAAGCCCGAGGACCGCGCCGTGGTGGAGCGCCTGGGCGTGGTGTTCCCCAACCAGCAGAGCTGGGGCACGCACATGAATATCGCCGGCGGCGCGATGGCCAAGCACGCCAAGAACCGCGACAACGCGGTCAAATTCCTGGAGTACCTGAGCTCGCCGGAAGCGCAAATCTATTTCGCCAACGGCAATAACGAATGGCCGGTGGTGGCCGGCGTCAAGGTGCCGAATCCGGCCCTCGATGCCATGGGCAGCTTCAAGAGCGAAACCATCCCGGTTTCTGCGGTCGGCGCCAATCTGCCCAAGGTGCAGCAGCTGCTCGACAAGGTCGGTTTCAAGTAATCCCGGCACCATCCGGACTCGCCGCTATTTGTGTGGCGAGTCCGCATCAATATCCGCGAAAGCCCGGGATGGGCTTTTGGCGGGTATATTGCATCCAGCCCCCGGCTGTGCGCATAATCCTCGCCAGGGAGTTTTCGAGGCCGCTGTCATATTGATCTGCCGGCGGCCGGACTTGAACCTGAAACCACTGAGGAATTGCAACAATGGCAGCAACTCTCAAAGACCTTCTGGCCCAGCGGGCCGCGCTTGATGAGCAGATTGCTCAAACCAAGGAACGCGAGCACAGCGACGCCATTGCCAAGGTCAAGAGCCTGATGTCGGAATATGGCCTGACCCTGGCCGATCTGAGCAGCCGCCCGGCCAAGTCGGGCAAGACCTCCAAGGTGGCGGTGAAATATCGCAATCAGGCCACCGGTGAAACCTGGAGCGGTCGCGGCCTGCAACCCAAGTGGCTGAAGGCGGCCATCGCCGGCGGTGCCAAGCTGGAAGATTTCCACGTCTGAACTGTGGCCGGCCCCGCGCCGGCCAGAACCACAGCGCCCTTCAGCGCGCCCTGAAAACCGCCGGCAGGCTCCTGCCCCGGCGGTTTTTGCTTTTAGGCGTCGCGTCCGCCGACCGCCTCTCGGGATCTACGACATATGTCGCACCGGGTTTTGGAGCCCTTCATCCGCGGGTGTGGGGCGCATACCGCAAACGGCCTCAAGCCGGCGCCGCTAATATCGCCCGCCTGAGCCCGGCCGAAGACCGGGCCGGCCCCGCAAGAACCCCCATGCCGCCCGCCGCGCCTCGCGCGCCCCGCCCTTTCCCCAGTCCCTGGCCTCAGGGCCTGGGCGCTCGCCTGGGCCGGCTTTGGCAGCAGTTGCGAGGCCGGCCGGGCTGGCCCGAGGCCCTGGATCTGGCCGGACTGGGCATGGCGGACTGGGTGCCGGGCGCCGGCCCGGCCCGGGCCTCGCCGCGCTGGCAGGCCCTGGCTGGTGCGATGCCCGAGGACTGCGGTCTCGACGACTGGCTGGAGCAGCAGGCCCATCCGCTGGACCGCGCCCGCCTGCGCCCTCTGCTGGATGAGTTCTGCCGCGCGCAGCACGCCACCGAGCCGGGCGCAGACTGGCGCGAGCCCCTGCGCCTGAAGCCGCCGGGCGCCAAGGACTGGCACTGGTTCGAGCTGCGACTGCGCTGTGTGCAACGCAGGCGCGACGGTCGTCCGCGCCGTGTGCTGGCCCTGCTCAGCGACATCCAGTGGCAGCGCGTGGCTGAGGAGCGCCAGCGCATGAGCATCGCCCTGTTCCAGCATGTGCAGCAGGGCCTGGCCCTGCTGGATGTGCAGGCCCACCGCCTGCTGGATGCCAACCCCGCCTATTTCACCCTGCTGGGCCAGGACCATGAGGCCCTGGCCGGCCAGGTGGCGGGCCCGCTGGAAGACGCGGTGCTGCGCCGCGCCGGCCACGACCCGGCGCGCCTGCAAGCCCAGCTGGCGAGCGGGCAGGCCTGGCAGGGACGGGTGAGGCTGCGCCGCGCCGATGGCGAGCTGATCAGCCTGGATCTGAATCTGGCCGCGATTCCCGAACCCGAGGGCGCACCGCGCTATCGGGTGCTCACCCTCAGTGACCTGACCCTGCAGCTGCGCCAGCAGCAGGCCCTGGAGCGTCAGCACAGCCTGGATCCACAGACCGGCCTGCCCAACACGGCCGAGTTCCGCCGCCGCCTGGAGCAGGCCCTGCAGGCCAGCCAGCGCGAAGGCTTCGCCCTGTGCGTGGCCTGCCTGGATCTGGACCGCTTCAAGCACCTCAACGAGCGGCATGGCCGCGGCCTGGGCGACCGCCTGCTGCTGCAGGTGGCCGAGCGCCTGCAGGGCGCGCTGCGCAGCGGCCGGGAATGGGCGGACGAGCTGGGGCATCTGGGCGGCGACGAGTTCGGTCTGCTGCTGCGCTGCCGCGATGCCGAGGAGGCCGGCCTGGCCCTGCAGCGCGTGCTCAATGTGCTGCGCGCGCCCTACCACCTGGCCGGCGTGGCCGAGCCTCTGGACCTGAGCGCCAGCCTGGGCGCCACGCTCTATCCGCGCGACCAGTCGGACGCGGAGACCCTGCTGCGCCATGCGGCCCATGCGCTCTACCGCGTCAAGCGCTCGGGCCGCAATGCCTACCAGCTCTTCGACACCGAGAAGCGCGCCCGCAGCGATGCCCATGCCCTGGCCCTGGGCCGCATGCAGGAAGCCCTGGATGCGGGCGAGCTGCGCCTGCACTACCAGCCCAAGGTGGACATGCGCCAGGGCCGGGTGCTGGGCGCAGAAGCCCTGCTGCGCTGGCACCATCCGGAGCAGGGCTTGCTGGGCCCGGCGCATTTTCTGCCGGTGCTGGAGCGCACCGGCCTGGGCGTGCGCGTGGGCGACTGGGTGATCGAGCAGGCGCTCAAGCAGTCCAGCCTCTGGCTGGCCCAGGGCCTGACGCTGCGGATCAGCGTCAACGTGGCCGCCCGGCATCTGCAGGCGGACGACTTCACCCAGCGCCTGCAGGAGCTGCTGGCCCGCCACCCCGAGGCCCCGCTGGCCGAGCACCTGATGCTGGAGGTGCTGGAATCTGCCGCCCTGGCCGATATCGAAGCCACCCAGGCCCTGATACGCCGCTGCCGCGCCCTGGGCGTGCGCTTTGCGCTGGATGATTTCGGCACCGGCTACTCCACCCTCACCTATCTGAAGCGCCTGCCGGTGGACACGCTCAAGATCGACCGCTCCTTTGTGCAGAACATGCTGATCGACGAGCAGGACCATGCCCTGGTCAAGGGCGTGATCGGTCTGGCCGGGCACTTCGGCTGCAGCGTGGTGGCCGAGGGTGTGGAAAGCGCCGCCCATGCCCGCGCCCTGCTGGCCCTGGGCTGCGACCAGGGTCAGGGCAATGGCATCGCCCTGCCCATGCCGGCGGCCGAGCTGGCCGACTGGGTGACCCGCTTCCAGGCCAGCCCGGTGCTGTCGGGACGCCCCGAATCCGAGACCGGGGCCGTCATCCACTAGACTGCGGCCGGTGATCCCACCTGGCTTTATCCAAGACCTGCTTGCCCGCGTCGACATCGTCGACGTGGTCGGCCGCCATGTCGAGCTCAAGAAGGCCGGCATCAACCACAAGGGCCTGTGCCCCTTCCACGGCGAGAAGACGCCCAGCTTCATCGTCAGCCCCACACGCCAGACCTACCACTGCTTCGGCTGCGGCGTACACGGCAATGCCATCGGCTTCCTGATGGAGCACACCGGCGCCGGCTTCATCGAGGCCGTGGAAGATCTGGCCCAGCAGGTGGGCATGCAGGTGCCGCAGGACGAGCGCTCCCCCGCCGAGCGCGAGCGCGCCAAGGCCCAGAAGGCGCGCGAGGCCACGCTCACCGAAACCCTGGCCCGCGCCAGCGAGCATTACCGCCAGCAGCTCAAGAAGAGCCCGCGGGCCATCGACTACCTCAAGCGCCGCGGCCTCACCGGCCAGATCGCCGCGCGCTTCGCCCTGGGCTATGCGCCCGAGGGCTGGCGCGGCCTGGCCAGCGCCTTTCCCAGCTATGACGATCCCCTGCTGGCCGAATCGGGCCTGGTGATCACCCAGGGCGAGGATGGCGCCGAGCAAAAACGCTACGACCGCTTCCGCGACCGGGTGATGTTCCCCATCCGCAATGTGCAGGGCGAGGTGATCGGCTTCGGCGGCCGGGTGCTGGACAAGGGCGAGCCCAAATACCTGAACTCGCCCGAGACCCCGGTCTTCCACAAGGGCCGCGAGCTCTACGGGCTCTACGAGGGCCGCACCGGCCTGCGCCAGCGCGGCTACGCCCTGGTGGTCGAGGGCTATATGGACGTGGTGGCCCTGGCCCAGCATGGTTTCGGCAATGCCGTGGCCACCCTGGGAACGGCCTGCACGGCCGAGCATGTGCAGAAGCTCTTCCGCTTCACCGAGTCGGTGGTCTTCAGCTTCGACGGCGACGCCGCCGGCCGCCGCGCCGCCGGCCGGGCCCTGGAAGCCGCCCTGCCCCATGCCAGCGACACGCGCAGCATCAAATTTCTCTTCCTGCCCGCCGAGCACGACCCCGACTCCTATGTGCGCGAGCTGGGCGCCGAGGCCTTCGAGCGCTGCGTGGAGCAGGCCGTGCCGCTCTCGCGCCAACTGGTGGAAGCCTCGTCCGAAGGCTGCGATCTGGGCAGCGCCGAGGGCCGCGCCCGCTTCCTGGCCAATGCCAAGCCCCTGTGGAATGCCCTGCCGGCGGGTCTGCTCAAGCGCCAGCTGCTGGGCGAGCTGGCGCGCCGCGCTCAGTTGCCGGACCAGGAGCTAATGGATCTGTGGCAGGCGGGCAGCGCCGCCGCCCCGGCCGCCCGCGCGGGTGGGGGCCGCCGCGCCACAGCCGCCGCCGCCGGCCATGGCGACTACGACGGCCCGCCGGACTACGACATCCCGCACGGCGACATCCCGGTCTATGAGGACGACTACGCCCCTGCTGGCGAGAGCGCGTCCGCGGCCGAAGCGCCGCCACGCAAGGCATGGAAGCCCAAGAGCGAGTGGAAGCCCAAGGGCGAATGGAAAGGCGGCAAGGGCGGCTGGAAGCGCCGCGGCGAGTCCGAGGACGAGACCCAGGGCCTGCCGCGCCGCCAGCCGCTGAGTCCGGCCGACCATGCCCTGCGCATGCTGCTGCTCAACAGCGCCTGGTGGGAGCAGCTCTCCGACCAGGACCACCAGCTGCTGCATGAGCTGCCCGCGCCGCACGGCGAGCTGATTGCCTGGCTGGAACGCCATCTGGTCAACCATGGCCCCAGTCCCTGGTCCGTGCTGGAGGCCGCCCTGGCCGAAGACGGTCTGCTGGACAGCGCCCGCCCCCTGGCCAGCGGGGTGCATGGCCCCGAGGAGGCCTTGCTGGAAGAACTGCAGCATGTGGTGCGCGGCCTGCGCATTGCCCAGCTCAAGAGCCAGTCACAGACCCTGGCCGCCAGCAACCCGCAGGGGCCGGATCTGGAGCGCTTTCGCGAGATTCTGGCCCGCATCCGTGAGCTGGAAGCCACGGGCAGCTAGGGCCGACAACCCGCCCTTTTGACCTTTTCGGGCAAATTGTCGATAATTAAGGGTTTTCGCGCGCGTCAAGAGTGACGGCAGTGTTCTTCCGGTCCCGGCCACCCAGCGACACTGGGCACCCATATAGCGGGTATTGAGGCCAAATTTTCCGCGAGAGCTGCAATCTCAAACGTTCACGCCAGCTTGCACGCGCCACGTCCGGCCCACCGCGAAAGCGGTGCCGGGCGCGACCGAGCCACCTGGGCCACGCTTCGCTTGATTGCGATGTACGGGGCCCCGGGTGGCTGCCGCATTGCCAAGCTCAGATCGAATCTCCACCGCAAGGACCTGCATGACTGCCAAGAAGACCGCGAAGGCTGCCCCCGCCGAGGCTGAAGAGACCAAGAAGCCCGCCGCCAAGGCAGCCAAGGCCACCAAGGCGCCCAAGGCCGCCGCCGCTGCCGGCGCCGAGGACAAGCCCAAGCGCGGCCGCAAGCCCAAGGCCGAGACCACCAGCAAGAAGACCGCCAAGGCCAAGGTGGAAGAGGAAGAGGAAGACTTCTCCGACCTCGAATCCGATCTGGAAGGCGAGGTCGAGGCCGAAGCCGAAACCAGCACCGAGGAAGTCGGCGAGGACAAGCCCAAGGCCAAGCCCCTGCGCATGAAGGTCAGCCGCGCCAAGGAGCGCGCCCTGATGCGTGAATTCGGCCTGGACGAGACCGCCCTGACCGAAGAGGAAGTCGCCAAGCGTCGTCAGGAGCTCAAGACCCTGATCAAGATGGGCAAGACCCGTGGTTTCCTGACGCATCAGGAGATCAACGACCACCTGCCCGAAAAGCTGGTCAGCGACGAAATCCTCGAGGCCATCATCTCCATGCTCAATGACATGGGGATCGCGGTCTATGAGCAGGCGCCCGACGCGGCCACCCTGCTGATCTCGGGCAACACCACCAGCACCGCCACCGAGGAAGAAGCCGAGGAAGCCGCCGAAGCCGCGCTGTCCACGGTGGACTCCGAGTTCGGCCGCACCACCGACCCGGTGCGCATGTACATGCGCGAGATGGGCACGGTGGAACTGCTGACCCGTGAAGGCGAAATCGAGATCGCTAAGCGCATCGAAGGCGGTCTGCAGGCCATGATGCTGGCCATCTCCGCCTCGCCCACCACCATCGCCCACATCCTGGAGATGGCCGAGAAGATCCGCGCCGGCGAGTCGCAGATCTCCGAGGTCGTGGACGGCTTCGTGGCCGAGGACGAGGCCGATGACTATGTGGCCGAAGAAGACTTCGACGAGTTCGATGAAGAGGACGACGACGACGGCAACGGCGGCTCCAAGGCCCTGACCAAGAAGCTGGAAGAGCTGAAGAACGCGGCCCTGGCCAAGTTCGACTCCCTGGCCGGCAACTTCGACAAGATGCGCAAGGCCTTCGAGAAGGAAGGCTATCGCTCGGCTTCCTATGACAAGGCGCAGCACGCCATCAGCGCCGAGCTGATGACAATCCGCTTCACCGTCAAGACCATCGAGAAGCTCTGCGACATCCTGCGCTCGCAGGTGGACGATGTGCGCCGCTACGAGCGCGAGCTGCGCAAGATCGTGGTGGACAAGTGCGGCATGCCGCAGGAGCACTTCATCAAGACCTTCCCGCCCAATGCACTGAACCTGCAGTGGGCCGAGAAGGAAGTCGCCGCCGGCAAGAACTACAGCGCCGTGCTGGGCCGCAATCTGCCGGCCGTGCAGGAGCTGCAGCAGAAGCTGATCGACATCCAGGCTCGCGCCGTCGTGCCGCTGGAAGATCTCAAGGAGATCAACAAGCGCATGAACGAGGGCGAGAAGGCCTCGCGCATCGCCAAGAAGGAGATGGTGGAAGCCAACCTCCGTCTCGTGATCTCGATTGCCAAGAAGTACACGAACCGCGGCCTGCAGTTCCTCGATCTCATCCAGGAAGGCAATATCGGCCTCATGAAGGCGGTCGACAAGTTCGAGTATCGCCGCGGCTACAAGTTCTCCACCTACGCGACGTGGTGGATTCGGCAGGCGATCACCCGTTCGATCGCCGACCAGGCCCGTACGATCCGCATTCCGGTGCACATGATCGAGACGATCAACAAGATCGTCCGGACCTCGCGCCAGATGCTGCACGAGATCGGCCGCGAGCCGACGCCGGAAGAACTGGCCGAAAAGCTCGCCATGCCGCTCGAGAAGGTCCGCAAGGTCCTGAAGATCGCCAAGGAGCCGATCTCGCTGGAAACGCCTGTCGGTGACGAAGAAGATTCGCATCTCGGCGATTTCATCGAGGACAAGAACGCGCTGCTGCCGATCGACGCCGCCATCCAGGCGAACCTGCGCGAGACGACGACCCGCGTTCTGGCATCGCTGACGCCGCGCGAAGAGCGCGTGCTGCGCATGCGCTTCGGCATCGGCATGAACACCGACCACACGCTGGAAGAAGTCGGCCAGCAGTTCTCGGTGACGCGCGAACGTATCCGTCAGATCGAGGCGAAGGCGCTGCGCAAGCTGAAGCATCCGAGCCGTTCGGACAAGCTGCGCACCTATCTGGACAACCTCTAAGGTCTGTCCCACTGCCGCGCCGCGGCAGCCCCCCCCCAAGAAAGGCCGGCTTCATGCCGGCCTTTTTTATGGCCGAGGTCATGGCCGCGGCGCCCGCGCAACACCCGGCCCCAGCTCCCCGGACCGCGGGGTACGAGGGCCGCCAAGCGAGCGCAGCACTGGAGGCTGACAGGGTGCCGCGGCTACACTGCAGACCTTTGCAGACTCTCAAGCGTCCATGACCGACATTCGCGAACGCACCGTGCTATTTGCCGACCTGCGCGGCAGCACGGCGCTGTTCGAGACCCTGGGCAATGCCGAGGCCACCTCGGTGGTCACCCACACAGTGGGCCTGATCGGCCAGGCCGTGAGCGACTGCGGCGGCAAGCTGGTCAAGACCCTGGGCGACGGGCTGATGGCCGTGTTCGAAGGCCCGCGCGACGGCATCAAGTCCGCCATGCGCATGCACGAGCTGCTGGAGCGTGTGGTCGCTCGCGGCAAGCAGCATGGCGCCTCGCCGGGCCTGCGCGCCCTGCGCATGCAGGTGGCCCTGGCCCGAGGCGAGGTCGTGGAGATGGGCGGCGACTGCTTTGGCGACGCCGTCAATGTGGCCGCCCGCCTGCTGGACCATGCCGGCGACAACGAGACCCTGATCACCGCCGAGGTGCTCTCGGGCCTGCCCAGCACGCTCAAGGCGCGCTTTCGCAGCCTGGACCTGATCTCGGTGCGCGGCCGGGCCGAGCCCGTGCATGTGCATGTGCTGGACAAGCCCAGCCAGGGCGATGTGGCCGCCACCCAATTCGGCGAAGTGCGCCACACGGCCAGCGAGCCCGACGGCATCCGCCTGGTCTGGCTGGACCTGGACCGGGTCTTCGACATCGGTCATATGCCCATCGTGCTGGGCCGCAGCGTGCAGGCCACCTACTGCATCACCGACGGCCGCGTCTCCCGCTCCCATGCCCGCATCGACTGGCATGGCGGCACCTTCTCCCTGACCGACCTCAGCTACAACGGCACCTTTGTGCGCTTCGGCGCGGCCGGCGAGATCCTCAGCCTGCGCCGCGGCAGCTGCACCCTGCATGGCAGCGGCGTGATCGGTCTGGGCGGCCCGCCCACCGATGCGCTGGCGCCCGTCGTGCACTTCGAGGTGCTGCACTTCGCCGACACCGAGCCGCTGCCGGGTGAGGCCGGCACCAGCCGCGGCTGAGCCCGCGCCCGCTGCCCCCTTCTCTTCCCTCTACCTCTTCACGTTCCGACTCCATGTCCTACCGAGCCGAAGCGCCCTACTCCCACGGCAGCCCTGCGCGCAGCGCCGTGCTGCTGTGCAATCTGGGCACGCCCGACGCCCCGACCGCGCCCGCCCTGCGCCGCTACCTGGCCCAGTTCCTGAGCGATCCCCGCGTGGTAGAGATTCCCAAGCTGGTCTGGCAGCTGATCCTGCACGGCATCATCCTGCGCGTGCGCCCCGCCAAGTCGGCCGCCAAGTACGCCAGTGTCTGGCTGCCCGAAGGCTCGCCCCTGCAGGTCTGGACCCAGAAGCAGGCCAAGCTGCTGCAGGGCTATCTGGGCGAGCGCGGCCACCACCTGATCGTGCGCCATGCCATGCGTTACGGCCAGCCCGCGATTGCCCAGCAGCTTGACGCGCTGCGTGCCGAGGGCGTCACCCGCGTGCTGGTGCTGCCAGCCTATCCGCAGTACTCCGGCGCCACCACGGCCAGCGTGGTGGACGATGTGGCGCGCTGGGCCCTCAAGACCCGGCACCTGCCCGAGCTGCGCTTCATCAACCGCTACCACGACGAGCCCGGCTACATCGCCGCCCTGGTCGCCAGCGTGCGCGCCCACTGGGCCCGCCATGGCCAGCCCGAGCTGCTGATGATGAGCTTCCACGGCATGCCCGAGCGCACCCTGCACCTGGGCGATCCCTACCACTGCGAATGCCTGAAGACCGGCCGCCTGCTGGCCGAGGCCCTGGGCCTGCGCCGCGAGCAGTGGCTGGTCACCTTCCAGAGCCGCTTCGGCAAGGCCAAGTGGCTGGAGCCCTATACCGAACCCACCTTGCGCGAGCGTGCCCGCGCCGGGCTGAAGAAGGTGGACCTGATCTGCCCCGGCTTCGCCGCCGACTGCCTGGAGACCCTGGAAGAAATCGCCCAGGAAGCCCGCGAGGCTTTTCTGCACGAGGGCGGCCAGGACTTCGGCTACATCCCCTGCCTCAACGACAGCCCGGAGGGCATGCGCATGCTGGCCGATCTGGCCGAGCGCCATCTGCAGGGCTGGCCGACCCGCGAGCCGGCCGACCCGCAGGCCTTGTCAGCCCAGCGCAGCGCGGCGCTGGCCGCGGGCGCGCAGCGCTAGAAAACCCAGGCCCGCCAGCAGCAGGGCCCAGTGCTGGGGCTCCGGCACGGCCTGGGCCGTGAAGCTGGCCCCGCTCGCCGCGTCGTAGCTGAAGCTGCTGAAGACATAGCCTTCGGCGCTGGCACTGAAGCTCACGTTCTTGAAGCTGGCGTCGCCCAGGCTCTGCAGGCCGCCGGCCCCGTTGTCGCGCCCCAGAAAGGTGTCGATGTCGAACTTGCCGCTGTTCCTGAAGGCGGTGGGGTCGGTCGCGCCGAGGAAGCGGAACTCGATCTGCAGCCCCGCCAGATCCACCGCCCCGCCAAACACCACCGCATCGGTCAGGTACTGGCCGCCGCCGGCATCCTGCACCTCCAGCACCATGCGGCCGCCGGCGGCCGTGCGGTAGTCCCCGTTCAGGCGCACCGTGCCCGGCGAGTTGCCAGGGCAGAAGATGCCATGGTTGGTCACATTGCCGCTGATGGTGCCCGTGCCGCAGAGAAAACCCTTGCTGCCGATCACGATGTCCTGGGCCGTGAGCGTGCTGTTCACCAGGATCAGCGTGCCGCTGCCGCCGTCCTGGTCCACCCCGTTGCTGCGGCTGCGGCCCACACCCACCCAGCCCGCGCTCACGCTGGAGCCTTCGCTGGCGATCAGCGTGCCGTCGCTGCCGGAGAGGCGGCCCAGGATGAGCTGGCCGTCGCCCACGTCCAGGCTGCTGGCGCCCTTCATGCGCAGCAGGCCCGAGCCCTCGCGCCCGATGGTCACCACGCCCAGGCCCGGCGCCGCCTGCACCTGGATGCGCGAACCGCCGCTGAGCGTGAGGCTGCCATCGCCGCCCGGAAAGGCGCCGCTGCCACCCAGGCTCAGGCCTGCGCCGGCACTGCCGGCATTGCTGAGCGTCACCCGGCTGCCGTTGGCGATGCTAGCCACACCCACGCTGCCGCCAGTGCCCACGGTCAGGAAGGCGCCGGACTGATTGCCCGCCGTCTGCTGGCCGCTGAAGCTCAGGCTGGCGCTGTCCACCTTGAGCAGTCCCACGCCGCCGGAGCGCCCCACACTCATGCCGATGGCGCTGACCCGGCCGCCATCCGCCACCGTAAGCTGACCGCTGCTCTGCGGTCCGAGGCCCACGCCGATGAAGGTGTCACCGCCGCTGAGGCGGATCTCCGAACCCGCACCGCTGACCGTGGCGATGCCGAAGCCGCCGCTGCTGCTGTCATTGAGGCCGCCGATGATGAGGGAGGTGCTGCGCCGATGGGCCGGCGTGGAGACCGCCCCGCCCTCCAGCAGCAACTGCCCGCCGGCCGTGATATTGAGCGTGCCCACACCGTCGCGCCCCACCCGCAGCGTGGGGTTGAGGCTCTCGCCCGCACCGCCGCCCGGCAGCACCGACAGGCTCTGCATCCGCAGCACCGAGCCCGCGCCCTGGATATGGAGGGTGCCGGCCGAGTTGGCATCGCGGCCCAGGTTCAGGCTCATGCCGCCGGGCTGGGCCTGATCGGCCAGCAGATGGATCTGGCCCCCATCGCTGATGGTCACCACGCCCCGGCCGCCACCGCGACCGATGTCCATCGCCGCACCGTTGGCCGTGCCATTGGCCGCCGCGCTGGCCGTGCCATTGATCAGCAGCAGGCTGCCCGCGCCGCTCACGCTCAGCTCACCGAAGGCGGCATCGCGGCCGACCGAGGCATAGAAGAGGCCGCTGGCCTGCGCGCCGTCGCGCAGGGCCAGGCTGGCCGTGCCCAGGGCGCGCCCGACCTGGAGCACGCCGGCATCGCTGAGGAACTCCAGCCTTGAGCCGGCACCCGTGACCAGCATGTCGCTGCGGCCGCCGTTCTGCGTCAGATTGAGCCCGCTGAAGCGGCCGACACCCCCCTCGAAGCGCAGCACGCCGCCCTGGCTGATGGTGAGATTGACCCAGGCATTGCGGTGGCTCGCCGTCGACATCAGGGCCTCGGACGGTTCCAGGCTGCCGCCGCCGACCTTCCAGACCGAACCGGGGCCGTCAATCAGGACCTCGGCAAAGCTGCGCTCGCTGCCGCTGGGGCTGCCGCCGCCGGGCGCCAGGCCCAGCGAGGTGCGCTCGGTGTTGAGCTGAGCCCCGTTCAGGACCTTGACCGTGCCCGAGCTGGTACCGCCCGGCGTGCCGAAGCTGAAGCTGTCCACCGGGGGATGGAAGACCGCCAGGCCGCCCACATAAAAGCCGCGCAGAAAGCTGGCCTGCGAGCCCGCGCCGCTCACGGTGAACACCCCGGTGGAACCCGCCGCATTGGCGATGAAGGTATTGCAGTAGTGGAACTGCCCCAGACAGGCCGTCGCGTTGGCGCGGCCGTCCAGCACGGCGCCGTCCGACACGGTGAGTGCACCATAGCCCCACTCGCCCACGCCCAGGCGGTTGATCACGCCGTCACTGAAGCCGTCCCCCTGCAGCCTGACCAGGGTGCCGGCGCCGCGCAGCGTCACCAGGCCATTGCCATTGCCCGTGGCGCTGGGACCGATCAGGAGGCTGCCGGTGTTCAGCTGTGCACCCTGGGCCACATCCAGCCAGCCCACCCCGCCATTGCCCACAAAGAGACCGTTATTGCCCAGCTCGCCCGACTCCGGCGGCAGATTGTCCGGCCAGACATTGATGGCGCCGCCATAGCTGATCTGGGCCTGCAGCGGCGCGCCCAGGCACAGCAGCATGGCGGCCAGCGCCAGCGGTCGCAGGGCGCGGGCCGCTGAAGCGGCATGCGGGGTGTGGAAGGAAGAAGGGGGGCTGAACAGCCCCCCGGAACTCTGCTTTGTCATGACCGGACCTCCCGGCGCCTTGGAGCGGCACCGTGAGGCCGGAGTCTGGGCAGCTCGCTGCCCGGGCGCATCGACAAGTCTGCCTATGCGCGCGCCCTGCAGGCCCGGCCGGCTCAGCCGCCGCTGCGGCGCTTGAGCAGGCGCGGCAGCAGCAGCACCAGGATCACGATCACCAGCAGGCCGGCGGACATGGGGCGCTCCCAGAACACGCTCCAGCTGCCGCCGCCGATGGACACGGCATTGCGCATATGGGCCTCGGCCAGGGGGCCCAGGATCATGCCCACCACCACGGGCGCGGTGGGGAAGTCGAAGCGGCGCATCACCACGCCCAGCACGCCGATGGCCAGCATCACGTACAGATCGAAAGCGCTCTGGCGCATGCCATAGACGCCCACGGTGGCGAAGATCAGGATGCCGGCATAGAGCTGGGCCTTGGGGATCTTGAGCAGCTTGACCCACAGGCCCACCATGGGCAGGTTCAGCACCAGCAGCATCACATTGCCGATGTAGAGCGAGGCGATCAGGGCCCAGACCAGGGCTGACGAGGTCTGGAACAGCTGCGGGCCGGCCTGGATGCCGTAGTTCTGCAGGGCCGAGAGCAGGATGGCCGCGGTCACCGAGGTGGGGATGCCCAGCGTGAGCAGGGGCACCAGGGTGGCGGTCACGGCCGAGTTGTTGGCGGCCTCGGGGCCGGCCACGCCTTCGATGGCGCCCACACCGCCGAACTCCTCCTTGTGCTTGGAGAGCTTGCGCTCGGTGGCATAGCTCAGGAAGGTCGGGATCTCCGAGCCGCCGGCCGGGATGGTGCCAAAGGGGAAGCCGATGAAGGTGCCGCGCAGCCAGGCCGGGATGGAGCGCTTCCACTCCGCCTTGCTCATGTGCACGCGGCTCATCTTGTTCAGCGTCTGCGCGCTGCGGCCCTCATAGAGCGCCATATAGAGCGTCTCGCCCACGGCAAACAGGCCCACCGCGACCAGCACGGTCTCGATGCCGTCCATGAACTCGGGGATGCCGGCCGTGTAGCGCACCTGGGCGGTGATCTGGTCCAGGCCCACCAGGCCCATGGCCAGGCCCACGAAGAGCGAGGTCAGGCCGCGCAGGCTGCTCTGGCCCAGCACCGCGCTCACCGTGGTGAAGGCCAGCAGCATCAGGCAGAAGTACTCCGGCGGGCCCAGGGTCACGGCGAAGTCGGCCAGGATGGGCGCGAACAGCGTCACCAGCACCGTGGCGATGGTGCCGGCCACAAAGGAGCCGATGGCCGCCGTGGCCAGGGCCGCGCCGGCGCGACCGCTCTTGGCCATCTTGAAGCCCTCCAGCGCCGTCACCATGGTGCCGGTCTCGCCGGGGGTGTTGAGCAGGATGGATGTGGTGGAGCCGCCATACATCGCGCCGTAGTAGATGCCGGCGAAGAAGATCATGGAGGCGGTGGGGTCCACCTGGGCGGTGATGGGTAGCAGCATGGCCACCGTCACCGCCGGGCCCAGGCCCGGCAGCACGCCGATGGCCGTGCCCAGGGCGCAGCCCACAAAGGCCCACATCAGATTGACCGGGGTGCCGGCGGTGGCAAAACCGCCCAGCAGCTGAGTCCAGAGATCCGTCATGTTCTTGTGCTCCCCGTGTTCAGATCCAGCCGCCGGCCGTGATGGCCGGCAGGCTCAGCGCCAGCAGCTTGTTGAAGAGCCAGAACACCGGCGCCGCGATCAGCATGCCGGTCACCAGATCGCTCAGGGTCACGCGCAGATCCCCGCCCGGCCGGCCCTCGGCCATGCGCATGCCGCGCACGGCCAGGGCAAAACACAGGGTGCAGGCCAGCACAAAGCCGATGACCGTGATCAGCGAGGCATTCAGCACCACGGCCGCCACCACCCAGGCCGCGGCGCGCCAGTCGGCCCGGGCCGCGCCCGAGGGCGGCTCCATCTGCCGGAATCCGCCGGTGCGTGCCTCCCAGATCAGCCAGGCGCCGCAGATCAGCAGGGCCACCGAGACCAGCCAGGGCAAGGCATTGGGGCCCACGCCGGCATAGCCGGCCTCCGAGGGGATGGCGGCCGCGCCAACGGCCATCACCCCGCCCAGGATCAGGGCACCCGCCCCCACCAGGCTCTGGTGCAGGGTGGAGGGCAAGGTGGAGGCCGCGTCATCCGCGGCTTCAGGGACGGGAGAATGGGGCTCAGACATCGGCCGTTCCTCGGTGTTGTGGGGTGTGTGAGGGGTGTGAGGGCGTAAAAAACCGGCTGCGGCCGGGATCAGCGGCAGCCGGTGGGGAGGAGCGCAGTGGCGCTCAGATCATCCCGGACTTGACCATCACGGCGCGCAGCATGGCGAACTCCTGGTCCACGAAGTCGTGGAAGGCCTTGCCGGTCAGCAGGGCCGGGGTCCAGCCGTTCTTCTCCAGGGCATCGATCCAGCTCTTGTTGCGGAACACGGCGGTGATCATGTCCACCAGCGCCTTCTGGGCCTCGGGCGGGATGCCGGGGGCGGCATAGACGCCGCGCCAGTTGCCGATCTCCACGTTGTAGCCCAGCTCCTTGAGCGTGGGGATGTCCAGACCCTTCAGGCGGGTGGGCGAGGTCACGGCCACGGCGCGCATCTTGCCGCTCTCGATGTACTGCTGGAACTCGCTGTAGCCGCTGCCGCCCACGGTCACATTGCCGCCCAGGATGGCCGCGGTGGCCTCACCGCCGCCCCGGAAGGGCACGTAGTTGATCTTGGCCGCATCCACGCCGGCCTCGCGCGCCAGCATGGCCGCCGCGATGTGCTCGGTGGAACCGCGCGAGCCGCCGCCCCACTTCACCGAGCCGGGGTCCTTCTTCATCTGCTCGATCACGTCCTTCATGGTCTTGAGCGGCGAGTTGGCCGGCAGCACGAAGACGTTGTATTCGCTGGTCAGGCGCGCGATGGGGGTGGCCTGGGTCAGGCTCACCGGCGGCTTGCCGGTGATGATGCCGCCCAGCATCACCGCACCCATCACCATCAGGGCATTCGGGTCGCCCTTGCTGGCGTTCACGAACTGGGCTAGGCCGATGGCGCCGGCCGCGCCGCCCTTGTTCTCGAAGGTCACGGAGCCGGCCAGGCCGGCGTCCTGCAGGGCCTTGCCCAGCGCGCGGCCGGTGGTGTCCCAGCCGCCGCCCGGGTTGGCGGGCACCATGATCTTGAGGTTGGCTGCGGCCTGGGCCGACAGCGGCAGGGCACCGACGGCGGCCAGCGCGGCCAGCGACTTCAGGAACTCGTCACGACGCATGGTCTTGTCTCCGTTGTAATAGCTCGGGAATCTCAGGGCCACATCCTCGCCGACTTGCCTGTCAGTGAGCTGTCCATCGGGCCTAGGGAAAATGCTAGGCTCGCGCCCCATGAACCTGCTGCTGGTGGAAGACGACCCCGCGATGCGCCTGAGCCTCACGCGCAGCCTGGAACGCCGCGGCCTGCGCGTGCAGGCCGTGGGCGACGGCCCGGCCGCCCTGGCCTTGTGGCCCCAGAGCCAGGCCGATGTGGTGGTGCTGGACCTCTCCCTGCCCGGCCTGGACGGCCTGGATGTGCTGGCCCAGGGCCGCGCCGCGGGCCTGCGCACCCCCGTGCTCATCCTCACCGCGCGCGGCACCGTGGGCGACCGCATCCTGGGCCTCAATGTGGGGGCCGACGACTACCTGCCCAAGCCCTTCGATCTGGACGAGCTCTTCGCCCGCATCCAGGCCCTGGGCCGGCGCGCGGGCGTGGCCGCGCCCGCCGCGGCGCCCGCGCCGGCCCCGAGCTTTTGCGGCATGCGCCAGGACAGCGAGAGCGGCGCCGTCTACTTCGGGGACGAGGTGCTGGAGCTCACGCCGCGCGAGGCCGCCCTGCTGCGCGCCCTGCTGGCGCGGCCCGGCCATGCCATCGCCAAGGAGCGGCTCTTCGAGCTGGTCTTCCCCGGCGAGCTGGAGGTGCAGCTGGAGGCCATCGAGGTGGTGGCCTACCGCCTGCGCAAGCGCATCGCCCATACCGGCGCCCAGCTGGTCACACTGCGCGGCCTGGGCTATCTGCTCAAGGCCCAGGCCTGATGGCGAGCGCCACCCCCACGCCCCGCCGCCCGAGCTCGCTGCGCCGGCGCCTGACCCTGGGCATCCTGCTGCCCGTGGTGGCGGTGATTGCCTTCAACACCTGGAGCCTCTACCACCAGGCCCTGCGCGCCGCCGACACCGCCTACGACCGCACCCTGCTGGCCTCGGCCAAGTCCATCGGCGAGCTGCTGGAGGTGCGCCAGGAACAGGGCCGCCCTGCCCTGCGCTCCACCGTGCTGTACTCGGCCCTGGAGCCCTTCGAGGCGGACAACCGCAGCCGCATCTTCTACAAGGTCAGCGGCTTCCAGGGCGAGATGGTCTCGGGCTTTGCCGACCTGCCGGGCTGGCAGGGCAAGCTGCCCACCAAGAGCCCCTATGCGGCCCTGGTGACCTTCTACGACGATGTGTACCGCGACGAGCCGGTGCGCATGGCCGTGCTGCTGCAGCCCGTGGCGGGCCAGGCCGGCCAGGGCATGGCCACCATCCAGGTGGCCGAGACCCTGGAGCTGCGCCATACCCTGGCGCGCCAGATCCTGATCGAGACACTCTGGCGCCAGGTCGGCCTGGTGCTGGTGATCGTGGTGGTGGTGGTGGTGGTGGTGCAGCGCGCCACCGGCCCGGTGCGCCGGCTCTCGGCCCAGCTGCGCGAACGCCCCGAGGGCGATCTCTCCCCGGTGGACGCCCCCGATGCGCCGCGCGAGTGGCAGCCCCTGGTGGAGGCCACCAACCAGGTGGTGGCCCGCCTGTCCCAGCTGCTGGAGCACCAGAAACGCTTTGTGCGCGACGCCAGCCACCAGCTCAAGACCCCGCTGGCCGTGCTCAAGACCCAGGTGCAGAGCGCGCGCCAGGGCGATGTGGAGCCGCTGCAGGCCCTGGCCGAGATCGATGTGACCGTGGCCCGGGCCACCCAGGTGGCCAACCAGATGCTGGCCCTGGCCAAGGTGGAACAGCTGCGCCAGCAGGCCGATGTCGGCGAACAGCGTCCGCCGATCCACGACTGGGCCGAGATCACCCGCGCCGTGGCCCTGGACCTGGCCCCGCTGATTGCCGAGGCCCAGCTGGACTTCGACATCGAGACCCGGAGCGCCCCCATACGCAGCCACGAGTGGGCTCTGCGCGAGCTGACCCGCAACCTGATCCACAACGCCATCCAGCACACCGGGCGCCGCCTGCAGATCTGGCTGCAGGCCGATGCCCAGGTGGCCGTGCTCACGGTGCGCGACTCCGGCCCCGGCCTCACGCCCGAGCAGCGCGAGCGCCTCTTCCTGCCCTTTGCCGCCGGCCATCCCGGCGGCGGCTCGGGCCTGGGCCTGGCCATCTGCCATGGCATCGTGCAGTCCCTGGGCGGCAGCATCGAACTCGAGAACCATGGCGAAGGCCCGGGGCTGGACGCCCGGGTGCGCCTGCCCCTGGCGCGGGACGAGGCCTAGAATTCCGCCCCGATGAGCAGCAAGCAGCAGCACAAGACGAACCCGGCCGGCGACGGCGCCCCCGCCGGCATGCGCCTGGACAAATGGCTCTGGGCCGCCCGCTTCTACAAGACCCGCGCCCTCGCGGTGGAAGAAATCGGCCGCGGCCGGGTGCTGGTGAACGAGCAGGCCGCCAAGCCCTCGCGCGATGTGCGCGCCGGTGACCGCCTGCGCCTGCGCCAGGGCGTGGTGGAACGCGAGGTGCTGGTGCTGGGCCTGTCCCAGGTGCGCGGCCCGGCCCCGGCGGCCCAGGCCCTCTACCAGGAAACGCCCGAAAGCCTGGCCGCTCGCGAGCGCGCCGCCGAGGCCCGCCGCCTGGCGCCCGAGCCGGCCCTGGGCATTGCCGAAAACCGCCAGGGCCGCCCCACCAAGGTGGACCGGCGGCGGCTGGCAGAATGGCAGCGCTGGACCGTCAGCACCGACCCGGACTGAGGCCTCGGCGCCCGCGCGCCTGATGGCCTGCGGGTTTTTCCGCAGAAAGCGGCGAAAATCCCCCTCTTGAATTCCAGGATATCGCGCCCATCTGGGCGCGATTGCCTTTCTAAGCATCATGACAACAGACCACCCCCCCACCCCGCAAGAAGCCGCCGCGGCCGAGGCGTCGCCGGCCGAAACCCTGGCTCCCGAGGCCAAGATCGCCGAACTGGAGTCGCGTCTGGCCGAGATGTCCGATGCCTATCTGCGCGCCAAGGCGGAGTCCGAGAACATCCGCCGTCGCGCCGATGAAGACGTGGCCAAGGCCCGCAAGTTCGCCGTCGAAGGCTTTGCCGAGGCCATGCTGCCGGTGATGGACAGCATGGAAGCCGCCATCGCCACGCCGGACGCCAAGGTCGAGACCGTGCTGGAAGGCGTGCACGCCACCCACCGCCAGCTGGCCTCCGCCCTGGAGCGCAACAAGGTGGTCCAGATCAATCCGGCCGCCGGCAGCAAGTTCGACCCGCACCAGCACCAGGCCATCTCCATGGTGCCCGCCGATCAGGAAGCCAACACCGTGGTCGCGGTGCTGCAAAAGGGCTATCTGATCGCCGAGCGCGTGCTGCGCCCGGCCCTGGTGACAGTGGCCGCGCCCAAGTAATTCACAGCTCGCCGCCCCTTGAAAGGCGGCGACTTATCCACACATCGAAAACAAGCAACAAGCTTCGGAATATCAGGAGTCACACATGGGAAAGATCATCGGTATCGACCTCGGGACGACCAATTCCTGCGTCGCCGTCATGGATGGCAAGGACGCGAAGGTCATTGAGAATGCCGAAGGCGCGCGCACGACGCCTTCCATGGTTGCCTTCACCGAAGACGGTGAGCGGCTGACCGGCCAGCCGGCCAAGCGCCAGGCGGTCACCAATCCGGAAAACACCCTCTTCGCCGTCAAGCGCCTCATCGGCCGCCGCTACGACGACAAGCTCGTCGAGAAGGACAAGGGTCTCGTTCCCTACAAGATCGTCAAGGGCGACAATGGCGATGCCTGGGTCGATGCCCGCGGCAAGGGCTATTCCCCGTCGCAGATCTCCGCGATGATCCTGCAGAAGATGAAGGAAACCGCCGAATCCTACCTCGGCGAGACCATCACGCAGGCCGTCATCACGGTTCCTGCCTACTTCAACGACGCGCAGCGCCAGGCGACCAAGGATGCCGGCAAGATCGCGGGTCTTGAAGTGCTCCGCATCATCAACGAGCCGACCGCCGCCGCGCTCGCCTACGGCCTCGACAAGAAGGACGGCAAGACCATCGCCGTCTACGACCTTGGCGGCGGCACGTTCGACATCTCGGTCCTGGAAATCGGCGATGGCGTCTTCGAAGTGAAGTCGACCAACGGCGACACCTTCCTCGGCGGTGAAGACTTCGACATGCGTCTGGTCAACTACCTCGCCGACGAATTCAAGAAGGACCAGGGCATTGACCTGAAGAACGACAAGCTCGCCCTGCAGCGCCTCAAGGAAGCTGCCGAAAAGGCCAAGATCGAGCTGTCCTCCTCGCAGCAGACCGAGATCAACCTGCCGTTCATCACGGCGGATGCGACCGGCCCGAAGCACCTGACGATGAAGCTGACCCGCGCCAAGTTCGAGGCTCTGGTCGACGATCTCGTCCAGCGCACCGTCGCGCCGTGCAAGGCAGCCCTCAAGGATGCCGGCGTCACCGCGGCCGAGATCGACGAAGTCGTTCTCGTCGGCGGCATGAGCCGCATGCCGAAGGTGCAGGAAACCGTCAAGCAGCTGTTCGGCAAGGAGCCGCACAAGGGCGTGAACCCGGATGAAGTGGTCGCCATGGGCGCCGCCATCCAGGCCGGCGTTCTGCAGGGCGACGTCAAGGACGTTCTGCTTCTCGACGTGACCCCGCTGTCTCTCGGCATCGAAACGCTGGGCGGCGTCTTCACCCGTCTGATCGAGCGCAACACGACGATCCCGACGAAGAAGTCGCAGACCTTCTCGACCGCCGAAGACAACCAGTCGGCCGTGACCATCCGCGTCTCGCAGGGCGAGCGCGAAATGGCTGCGGACAACAAGCTGCTCGGCCAGTTCGACCTCGTCGGCATTCCGCCGGCCCCGCGCGGCATGCCGCAGATCGAAGTCACCTTCGACATCGACGCCAACGGCATCGTGCAGGTTTCGGCCAAGGACAAGGGCACCGGCAAGGAGCACCAGATCCGCATCCAGGCGTCCGGTGGTCTTTCCGACGCCGACATCGAGAAGATGGTCAAGGATGCCGAGGCCAATGCCGAGGCCGACAAGAAGCGCCGTGAGGGTGTCGAGGCGAAGAACCAGGCCGACGGCATGGTGCACTCGGTGCGCAAGTCCCTGAGCGAGCATGGCGACAAGCTGGACGCTGGCGAGAAGGACAAGATCGAAGCCGCGATCAAGGACCTGGAAGAAGCCATCAAGGGCGATGACAAGGCCGCGATCGAAGCCAAGACCGAAGCCCTGATGACGGCCAGCCAGAAGCTCGGCGAGAAGATGTACGCCGAGAGCCAGGCCGCCCAGGCTGCGGCCGGTGCCGCCGCCGCTGGCGCCGCCGAGCAGCCCCAGGCTGCCGCCGGCAGCGCCAAGCCGGCCGACGACAATGTCGTGGACGCCGAGTTCAAGGAAGTGAAGGACAGCAAGTAATCCTTCCGGGCTCCTGCCCTGAGCCGCGCAGAGCCCCCACCAGGCCGCGCGGCTTCATTGCTTCTTCTGTCCAGGAATATCCATGGCAAAGCGTGACTACTACGAAGTCCTCGGCGTCGCCAAGACGGCGAGCGAGGACGAGATCAAGAAGGCCTACCGCAAGCTGGCCATGAAGTACCACCCCGACCGCAATCAGGGCGAGGGGGCCAAGGCCGCGGAAGAGAAGTTCAAGGAGGCCAAGGAGGCCTACGAGATGCTCACCGACGCGCAAAAGCGCGCGGCCTATGATCAGTACGGCCATGCCGGCGTGGACCCGAATATGGGTGGCGGCGGCGGCTTCCGGGGCGGCCCCGAGGGCTTTGGCGGCTTTGCCGAGGCCTTTGGCGACATCTTCGGCGACATCTTCGGCGGCCAGGGCGGCGGCGGACGCCGCGGCGGCGGCGGCCAGCAGGTCTACCGCGGCAGCGACCTCAGCTACGCGATGGAGATCTCGCTGGAAGAGGCCGCGCGCGGCAAGGAAACCCAGATCCGCATTCCCAGCTGGGAAGGCTGCGAGACCTGCAAGGGCAGCGGCGCCAAGCCGGGCACCAGCGCCAAGACCTGCGGCTCCTGCGGCGGCTCGGGCACGGTGCATATGCGCCAGGGCTTCTTCAGCATCCAGCAGACCTGCCCGCATTGCCACGGCAGCGGCAAGATCATTCCCGACCCCTGCACCAGCTGCAACGGCCAGGGCAAGGTCAAGAAGACCAAGACGCTGGAGGTGAAGATCCCCGCCGGCATCAACGAGGGCATGCGCATCCGCTCGGCCGGCAACGGTGAGCCGGGCGTCAATGGCGGCCCGCCGGGCGATCTCTATATCGAGATCCGCATCAAGCAGCACGAGATCTTCGAGCGCGACGGCGACGACCTGCACTGCACCATGCCGGTGGGCATGACCACGGCCGCCCTGGGCGGCACGATCGAGGTGCCCACCCTGGGCGGCAAGGCCGAGATCGAGCTGCCCGAGGGCACGCAGCACGGCAAGACCTTCCGCCTGCGCGGCAAGGGCATCAAGGGCGTGCGCTCCAGCTACCCCGGTGATCTGTACTGCCACATCAGCGTGGAGACGCCGGTCAAGCTCACCGAGTACCAGCGCAAGCTGCTCAAGGACCTGGACAAGAGCTTCCGCGAGGCCGGTGACAAGCATTCCCCGAATGCCAAGAGCTGGACCGACCGGGTCAAGGATCTGTTCAAGTAATCGCCACCGCGGGGGACAGCGCCCCCGCGCCCCGGGGACGGGGCGGGACTTCCCTTAAGGAAGAGCAAAGGCCGGGCCATCACAATGCCCGGCCTTTGCCATTTCTGGTCGGATTACGCTCACTCATGTCCGTGCTCTCCCGCTTGCTGCCCAAGCCCTCGCTCCAATCGCCCCTGACCCTGGCCTGGCTGGCCGCCATCTGGATGGGTGCGCTGTGCAACTGGCCGCTGTGGCAGCGCATGCTGCAACTGCCCGAGCTGGGCAATCTGCGCGGCAAGTTCTTCGTGCTGGCCTTTGCCCTGATCGTGATCGGCGGCACCGGCGCCCTGATGAGCCTGCTGGCCTGGCGGCGCAGCATCAAGCCCCTGCTGATCCTGCTGCTGCCCACCGCGGCCGGCCTGGCCCACTTCATGGGCAGCTACGGCATCGTGATGGATGCCGACATGCTGACCAATGTGCTGCAGACCGACCCGCGCGAGGTGCGTGATCTGCTCACCCCCGGCCTCTTCCTCAGCCTGGCCCTGCTGGGCCTGCTGCCCCTGATCTGGCTGCTGCGCCAGCCCCTGCGCCGCGACGAGCGCTGGACCCGCCGCGCCGGCTGGAATCTGCTGGGCTTGCTGGGCGGCGTGCTGCTGGCCCTGGCCGCGCTGATGAGCGCTTTTGCCGACTTCGCCTCCACCATGCGCAACCACAAGTCCCTGCGCTATATGGTGAACCCGCTCAATGCCGTCTATGCCGTCGCCAACACCCTGCACGGCCAGGGTGGCGGCAAGAGCCTGGGCCCGCTGCGCCCCCTGGGCGAGGACGCCAAGAGCCTGGGCCACAGCGGCAAGCCGCCCCTGCTGATGATGGTGGTGGGCGAGACCGCCCGCGCCGCCAACTTCTCGCTCAACGGCTATGGCCGCGCCACCAATCCCATGCTGGCCCAGCGCGGCGTGCTGAGCTTCCGCGACGTCAAGGCCTGCGGCACCAGCACCGCGGCCTCCCTGCCCTGCATGTTCTCGCCCCTGGGTCGCGAAGCCCATCTGGACAGCGGCAAGCAGCCCCAGGAAAACGTGCTGGACATGCTGCAGCGCGCCGGCCTGGCCGTGCTCTGGCTGGACAACCAGTCCGGCTGCAAGGGCCTGTGCGAGCGCATCCCCAATGCCCAGGCGGGTGACTACCCGAAGCTGCCCGCCGGCCTGTGCGGCAGCGACGGCGAATGCCTGGACGAGGCCCTGCTGCCCGGTCTGGACGAGCGCCTGGCGGCACTGGACCCGGAGCGCCGTGCACGCGGCGTGGTGCTGGTGCTGCACCAGATGGGCAGCCATGGCCCGGCCTACTACAAGCGCTCGCCCAAGAACGCCAAGCCCTTCCAGCCCGAGTGCGAGAGCAGCGCCCTGCAACACTGCCCGCGCGAGGCCCTGCTGAACACCTACGACAACTCCATCGCCTACACCGACCGCGTGCTGGCCGGCGCCATCGACTGGCTGCGCACCCAGGAGAAGAGCTACCAGCCCGCCCTGCTCTACGTCTCGGACCATGGCGAGTCCCTGGGCGAGAACAATCTCTATCTGCACGGCATGCCCTATGCCGTGGCCCCGCGCGAGCAGGTGCATGTGCCCATGATCTGGTGGATGCCCCAGGGCAGCGAGCCGGCCCTGGGCCTCAAGCCTGGCTGCCTGGCCGGCCGCCTGGACCAGGCGCTCTCCCACGATGTGCTGGCCCACACCTTGCTGGGCTACAGCCGCGTGAGCTCCAAGCTCTACCGCCCGGACTGGGACCTGCTGCAGCCCTGCCGCGGCTGAGCCATCGGACCGGCCACGGCGGCCCAGGGGCCTAGAACAGCTCGCCCTGGGCCGTGGGCGGCGCCGGCCTCGGTGGGGCCGCCGCCCGCACTGGCGGCCTGAACAGCCCCAGCTGCTGCACGCGCCGCTCCTGCGAGAGGCCCAGGCGCGCGCAGGCCTTGCGCAGGCGCTGCTGCATCAGCTCGGCCCACAGGCCCTCGCCCGTCATGCGGGTGCGGAAGCGGGCATCGTTGTCGCGCCCGCCGCGCATCTCGCGCAGCCGCGCCATCACCCGCGCCGCACGCTCGGGGTAGTGCTGCTGCAGCCAGTCCTGAAAGAGCGGATTCACCTCCCAGGGCAGGCGCAGCGGGATGCTGAAGGCGCTGCGCGCGCCCGCCTCGGCCGCCGCCTCCAGCACCCGCTCCAGCTCCGGTTCGTTGAGGAAGGGAATCAGGGGCGAGACGCTCACGCCCACCGGCACCCCCGCCTCCGCCAGGCTGCGCAGGGCGCGCAGGCGCCGGTGCGGCGCGGCCGCCCGAGGCTCCAGCAGGCGGGCCAGTTGCGGGTCCAGCGTGGTGATGGAGACATAGGCCGAGACCAGGCCCTGCGCCGCCATGGGCGCGATCAGGTCGAGATCGCGCTCGATGCCGGCCGATTTGGTCACCACCGAGAAGGGATGCCGGCACTCGGCCAGCACCTCGATCACGGCCCGGGTGAGCCCCAGGCGGCGCTCCACCGGCTGGTAGGCATCGGTGGCCGTGCCGATCACCAGAGAACGCGGCTGGTAGCCCGGCCGCGCCAGCTCGGCGCGCAGGCAGTCGGCGGCATTCATCTTGGCGATGATGCGGGTCTCGAAGTCCAAGCCCGGCGAGAGATTCAGATAGCTGTGGGTGGGTCGGGCGAAGCAATAGATGCAGCCATGCTCGCAGCCGCGATAGGGATTGATCGAGCGGTCGAAGGGAATGTCGGGCGATTCGTTGCGGGCGATGATGGTGCGCGCCCGCTCCTCGATGATCTGGGTCTCGGGCGGCAGGGTTTCTTCCTGCGCGGCCTGGTCCAGCGAGCCCCAGCCATCGTCGAAATGCTCGCGTGCGCGGTGCTCGAAACGGTGCGCCAGCTGCCAGGCGCTGCCCCGGCCCTTGAGCGCCTCGGGATGCGGCAGGCGGCCCAGGGGTTCGGGGGCAAAGGCCTCGGCCTGGGCTTCATCGGCCGCCGGCGGCGGACGCTGGGGCAGCGGGTGGATGCGGATAGGCGGCTTGGACATACTGTTTGTTTATACAGTATTTTGCCGCCATTCCAAGCGCCACGGTGCAGGCGCCCCGACCCAGCGCGCCCTAGCCCTGGATCAAACCCGCATCGATCAGGTAGCGCGAAGGCGTCTGGGGGTTGAAGGCCAGACTCAGGCGCTGGCGCGCGCGGGTCAGGGCCACATAGAGCAGATTGCGGTTCTCGTCCGCCGAGCCCTCGCCCACGAACTCGCCGCGCGAGAGATGGGGCAGCAGCACATGGTCGAACTCAAGACCCTTGGCGGCTGCGATGGTGGACAGGCTCACCCGCCCGGCCGCCCCAGCCACTCGCGGCGCCTGCGCCCGCTCCAGGCTGTGCAGCAGGGCGAAGAAACCGTCCAGGTCCTGGTCTTCGCCCAGGGCCAGCTGCAGCAGCTGCTCCAGATGATCGCGCACCTGGCGGACGTCTTCGCGCCGCACCAGCACGGCGCCGGCCAGGCGCTCGGGCTCCAGGGCGCCCATCAGGCCAGCAGCCCAGGCGGGCAGATCACCGGCGCGCAGCAGGACCAGGCTGGCCTGCAGCCGCGGCCGCGCCAGACCCGAGGCATTGCGCAAGACCTGACCCTCGATGAAATCATGCATGCCCTGGGGATGGGCCGCGGCGGCCTCCAGGGCCTGGCGCTGGGCGCGGTGTGCGTCCAGGCCGCGTAGCGCGTCGCTCTGCACCTGGGCGCCGGCAAACAGCAGCAGCGCCGCCAGGGTGTCGCGGCGCAGGCCGGCGTCGCGCTCGAAGCCTGCGTAGGCGCCGCGCGCATGGGCGTGCAGGCCGCGCAGCAGCAGGATCTCGCGGCGGCGCAGAAAAGGCGGCAGGCCCTGCAGCTGATAGGGCACGCCCAGCTTGAGCAGCTCGCGCTCGATCAGCAGGGACTGGGCTGGGCGGCGCAGCAGGATGCGCAGCGTCTGCCGCTCCTGCTGCTGCAGATGCTCGCGTGCGGCCACGGCCAGCAGCCTAGCCTGCACGCGCACGTTCTCGGCCGGCAGGCACTGGATCTCGGTCTCGCGGCCGACCACGGCCGCATAGGGTTTGCGGGCCAGGCGGCCGGCGGCCTGGGCCAGGCCCGCACCGAAGCGGTGGCTGGCGCTCAGCGGCAGGCGCAGGGCCGGGCCGATCTCCTGCTCGAAGATCGCGCCCATGAAGCCGGCCTCGGCGCCGGCCTGGCCATGGATGACTTGGTCGCGGTCGCCCACGCCCACAAAGGCCGCGCGGCGGTTGCGCGCCAGCAGGGCCTGGAGCACGGTGAACATGGCGCGATGGGTGTCGTGCATCTCGTCCACCACGATCAGGGCCAGGCCTTGCGCCAGCACCCCGCCCTCCTCCGCCAGGTCCTGGTCCAGCAGCAGGCGGGCCAGGTCGTAGACCGCGTCGCCGGTGAAGCGGAACAGGGGCCGCTCCGTCTCCTCGCCCCGGCGCAGCATCTCGTAGGCGCCGAAGACACGCAGGGTGAAATAGTCGCTGCCCAGCTCCTCGGCCAGCTCGGGGCTCAGCGTCTGCTCCAGGGGCTCGCGCTCCAGCAGCAGCCGCCCCTTGACCACGGCGAAGGACTGGAGCAGGCCTTCGATCAGGGCCTCGGAGGCGCCGCCCACGGCCAAGGCCTCGCGGTGGCGCTCCTGGGGCCGCAGCTGGGCCTGGGCAATGGCCTCCAGCACATAGGGCCGCAGCTCCTCTTCCTGGCGCAGCTGCAGCATGCCGGCCCCTTCGAGCTCGGCCAGGCAGTCGGTTGCGAACTGCTCGAAGGTCTGGATGCGCAGTTCGTGCAGCAGCGTTTCCTGCACGCCGATCAGGCGCAGCTGGGCTTGCAGGGCCTGCACCGCGGGCTCGGTGTAGGTGAGTGCCAGCAGCATGCGCGGCTGGGCGCCGCGCTGCAGGGCCTGGGCCATGCGCAGGGCCAGGGTGGTGGTCTTGGCCGCGCCGGCATTGGCCTCGATCAGCAGATGGCGCGCGCGCGCCGTCTGGATGGCCAGCTGCTCGGCGCTGGGCGTGATGCCGGCCGGCGTGAAGATCGGCTCGGACACCGCCGGCTCAGTACTCGGCGCCGGCCGGGCCGGTGTAGCCCGGGGCCAGGTTCTCGAACTTGGTGTGCATGCGCTGGAAGGCCAGCTTCACCGTGCCCACCGGGCCGTTACGCTGCTTGGCGATGATGATCTCGGCCACACCCGGCTCCTGGCACTGGTCCTTGGTGTAGTACTCATCGCGGTAGATGAACATGATGATGTCCGCATCCTGCTCGATGGCGCCGGATTCGCGCAGGTCGGACATCATGGGACGCTTGTCGGGGCGCGTTTCGACCGAGCGGTTGAGCTGGGAGAGCGCGATCACCGGGCAGCGCAGCTCCTTGGCCAGGGCCTTCAGGCCCCGCGAGATCTCGCCCACGATGGCGGCGCGGTTCTCGTCGCTGCTGCCGCTGTTGCCGCTCATCAGCTGCAGGTAGTCGATGATGATCAGGCCCAGCTGGCCGCTGATGCGGGCCTGGCGGCGTGCACGGGCACGCACCTCGGAGGGGCTCAGGCCCGGGCTCTCGTCGATGTAGATGCTGGCCTTGCCCAGCTTGTCCACGGCCTCGGAGAGGCGGCCCCACTCGTCGTCGGTCAGGCGGCCGGTGCGCAGATGACCCTGGTCGATGCGGCCGATGGAGCCCACCATACGCAAGGCCAGCTGGGCCGCGCCCATTTCCATGGAGTAGATGACCACGGGCAGGCCTTCGTCGATGGCCACGTTCTCGCCGATATTGATGGCGAAGGCGGTCTTGCCCATGGAGGGGCGCGCGGCCAGGATGATCAGGTCGCCCGGCTGCAGGCCCGCGGTCATGCGGTCCAGATCGTAGAAGCCGGTGCGCACGCCGGTCACGTCCTCGGCGCCCTGCTCGGCCAGTTCGTTGACGCGGTCGATCAGGTCCACCACCAGGCGGTCCATGCTGTGGAAGCCCTGGGCGCCCTTGTTGCCCTCTTCGTTGATGCGGAAGATCTTGCCCTCGGCCTCGTCCACGATCTCCTTGGCCGGCCGGCCCTGGGGGTTCATGGCCGCGGTGGCGATCTCGTCCGAGGTCTGCACCAGCTTGCGCAGCACGGCGCGCTCGCGCACGATTTCCGCGTAGCGGCGCAGATTGGCCGCGCTGGGCACGCTCTGGGCCAGGGCGTTGAGATAGGCCAGGCCACCGCAGTCGGCCGCCTTGCCCAGCGAGGTCAGCTCCTCGAAGACCGTCACCACGTCGGCCGGCTTGCCGCCGTTGATCAGCTTGCCGATGGCGGCAAAGATCTGCTTGTGCTCGAAGCGGTAGAAGTCCGTTTCCTGCAGCAGATCGCCCGCCTTGTCCCAGGCGCTGTTGTCGATCAGCAAGCCGCCCAGCACGCTCTGCTCGGCTTCTACCGAGTGCGGCGGCACGCGCAGGCGGGCGACTTCGTCGTCCGAGCCGGGAGTGGGGGAAGAACCGGGTGCGGAAAAGATCGCGGACATGGCAGGGCACAAAATCCACAGCCCTGTGCACAAGGCTGTGGAGAAGATGTTCACGACCTGGGGTTACAGCGGGATAACTGCCACCCCAGAAGACAAAAAGCCGACGACTGATCCAGTCATCGGCTTCTCTGATCGTTGCAGCCCGGGGACCGCAACGCCATAGGGGATGTGCTTACTCGGCGTCGGCGACGACTTGCACCGTCACTTCGACCACCACATCGGTGTGCGGAGCGACGTTCACGGGGAACTCACCCACGGCCTTCAGCGGACCCAGGGGCAGACGGATCTGCGACTTGGCCACGGCGAAGCCCAGCTTGCTGATGGCTTCGGCGATGTCGGCATTGGTGACCGAACCGAACAGGCGGCCGTCCACGCCAGCCTTCTGGCTGATGCGCACGGTCTTGCCGTTCAGGCTCTCGCCCAGGGCTTGGGCGGCGGCCAGCTTCTCGGCGGCGACCTTTTCCAGTTCGGCGCGCTTGGCTTCGAATTCCTTGATCGCGGCTTCGGTGGCACGACGGGCCAGCTTGGTCGGGATCAGGAAGTTGCGTGCGTAGCCGTCCTTGACCTTGACGACGTCACCCAGATTGCCCAGGTTGGCAACCTTTTCGAGCAGGATGATTTGCATGTTGGCTTACTCCTCAGACCTTGTGCTGATCGCTGTAGGGCAGCAGGGCCAGGAAGCGAGCGCGCTTGATGGCCACGGTCAGCTGGCGCTGGTAGAAAGCGCGGGTGCCGGTCAGGCGAGCGGGCGTGATCTTGCCGTTTTCGCCGACGAAGTCGCGCAGGGTGTCCACGTCCTTGTAGTCGATGGATTCAACACCAGCGACGGTGAAACGGCAGAAACGCTTGCGGCGGAACAGCAGCGATTGTTGGTTGCGCTTGGGCTTCTTGTCTTTGGAGAAGCGACCCTTACCACGTGCGGGGGGCATAGTAGACCTCTTTAATTCAATCCGGATTAGCGACGGACGATGTTGCTGCGGGCGCCGGCTTCAGTTCGGTGATGTGGAAGATCGTTCCACGACCGTTGCGCATGGCGGCGATGAAACCTTCGAAGAAGGCATGTCCACCGACCCCCAGCGCCTGAACGCGCTTGCAGAGTTCACTGCCGATGACCACACTCTTGATCTCCAGGGAGACCCGGCGGGGGCGTCCGGCTTCGGTGACCTGGGACTCATGCTTCAAGCTGAAGTCCAGGGCCGCCTGGCCGGCCGGCGTGTATCTGATCAGTCCCAGCTCAAGCAGCTGCGCTTGCAAGACAAGCTTGTTCACCGCTTGGGCTATGACAGCAACACCAGCTCTTTATCAGGCTTCCTGAGGCGCCTTGCGGGCCTCTTCGCGCTCCACAGCCTTCATCATCACGGAAGGCGTGGTCTCGGCCTTGTCCTTGACCACGGTCAGGTGGCGCAGGACGGCGTCGTTGAAGCGGAAGCCGGTTTCGAGCTCAGCCAGCACTTCCTTGCTGCACTCGATGTTCAGGCACAGGTAGTGGGCCTTGGCCAGCTTCTGGATCAGGTAGGCCAGCTGACGGCGGCCCCAGTCCTCGACGCGGTGCACGGCACCGCCACCGGCAGTGATCAGGCCCTTGTAACGCTCCAGCATGGCCGGAACTTGTTCGCTTTGATCCGGATGGATCAGCAGAACGATCTCGTAGTGACGCATAGACACTCCTTGTGGATTCCGGTTCCTTGGTCTGCGGCAAAGCCGCCAGCCTCGGTCCCGAGGAAGCCGCCCCAAGGCGTCAAAGACATGGGTACGGCAAGGGAAGCCCGCGATTCTAGCGCAAGGACGACGCGCCGGCAAGGCGGCCGCCCTACCCCGCCCCTTCAGACCGGCGGCGGGTGTCGCAGCTCGCCGGCCAGGGTCTCGCCCGCCACCCGGCGCGGCGTCAGCAGGCTCACCAGCACGGCCGCCGCCAAGCTGGCGGGCACGCCGAAGACCCCGGCCGAGATGGGCTGTATGCCCCACCACAGCAGCGGCGGGCCGGACAGACCCAGGCTGGCGCGCAAGCCCGGATGGGCGCTGACCATGTACCAGGCCGTCACCCCCAGCCCCACCAGCATGCCCGCGATGGCACCCCAGGCATTGGCGCGGCGCCAGAACACGCCCAGCAGCAGCACCGGCACAAAGGCCGCGCCCGCCAGCGAGAAGGCCGCCGCCACCAGCAGCAGGATGTCGGCGGGCTTCTGCGCCGCCACGGCCGCGGCCGCCAGGGCCGTGAGCAGCAGCATGGTCTTTGACACCATCACCCGCTTGGGCGCCGAGGCCCGCGGATTGATCACCCGGTGATAGATGTCGTGCGCCAGGGCGCTGGAGATGGTGAGCAGCAGACCGTCGGCCGTGGACAGGGCGGCGGCCAGGCCTCCGGCTGCCACCATGCCCGAGACCACATAGGGCAGGCCCGCCAGCTCGGGCGTGACCAGCATGACGATGTCGCCGCCGATCTGCATCTCGCCGAGCTGGAGCAGGCCGTCGCCATTGAGGTCGGACACCGAGAGCAGCCCGGGATCCACCTTGGCCCATTGCGCGATCCAGCTGGGCAGCTGGCCGAAGGGCGTGCCCACCAGGGCATCGAAGACCTCGAACTTCACCATCACCGCCAGGGCCGGCGCCGTGATGTAGAGCAGGCCGATGAAGAACAGGGACCAGCCCACGGATTCGCGCGCCTCGCGCACCGAGGGCGTGGTGTAGCTGCGGTTGAGGATGTGGGGCAGGCCGGCCGTGCCCACCACCAGGCAGAAGACCAGGGCCAGGAAGTTGCGGCGCGACTCCTCGAAGCTGCGCTGGGCCGCGGCATCCCCCTCGGGATCGCCCGCAAAAGCCTGCGCATGGGGCGGCATGCCGCCCAGCGGTTTGGCCCGCGCCTCGTAGGCGGCCAGTTGGCGCTGCCAGAGCTCGCGGGCCTCGGCCGGGGTGCGGGGCATGGTGCCCAGCTTCTTCTCGGCCGCCTGGATCTCGGCCAGGGGCGCGTCATCGGCCTTGAGCCGGGCCACGCGGGCCAGGTTCTCGCTGCGCTCGCGGGCCAGGGCGGCCGGCACATCCTGCAGCTGACGGCGCAGGGTCTCGGCCCGGCGCTCCAGGGCGGCGATCACCTGCAGCTCGGCCGGATCCTCGCGCAGCTCATGCTCGCGCTGGCTGATCTGCTGCAGCTGATAGCCGTAGACGGCCTGGGGCACGGGCGAGCCGGTCTGCTTGACCGAGAGCCAGACCACCGGCACCAGATAGGCCACGATCAGAATGATGTACTGCCCCACCTGGGTCCAGGTGACGGCCCGCATGCCGCCCAGGAAGGAGCAAACCAGCACCCCGCCCAGGCCCACGAAGACCCCGATCTCGAAGGTCAGGCCCGAGAGCCGTGCCGTGATCAGGCCCACGCCGTAGATCTGGGCCACCACATAGATGAAGGAGACGGCAATCGCCGCCAGCGCCGCGATCAGGCGCACGGCATTGCTGCCGTAACGGTCGCCCAGGAAGTCGGGCACGGTGTACTTGCCGAAGCGCCGCAGATAGGGCGCCAGGCCCAGGGCCACCAGGCAGAAGCCGCCGGTCCAGCCCAGCACGAAGGCCAGGCCGCCATAGCCCGAGAGATAGAGCGTGCCGGCCATGCCGATGAAGCTGGCCGCGCTCATCCAGTCGGCGCTGGTGGCCATGCCGTTGTAGAGCGCGGGCACGCGCCGGCCGGCCACGTAGTACTCGTCGGGGTCGGTGGTGCGGCTCAGCACACCTATGCCGGCGTAGACCGCCACCGTGGCGAAGAGGAAGGAAAAGCCTATCCAGCTCTTGGACAGGCCCAGGCGCTCCAGCAGGGCCAGCAAGAGCACGAAACCGGCAAAGCCCAGGGTGTACCAGGCATAGATCCGGTTCAGGCGGGTCTTGAGGCCCGGGCTCGGGCGCGACCCGGAGGAGGCAAAGGGGGGCGGCACGCGCGACAGGCTCTCGGTTCGGTCCCCGGATCATGCGGGCGAAGCGCCCTGCCCGGCCCTAGCGGGAACCCGGAGCGGCCTGCGCCCCGGGGCGGACTTCAGCCGCGGGCACCCGCCAGGCGCGTGGCACGCGGGCGGCTGGGCAGGGCGTGGCGCAGGATGCGCCAGATCACCTGGCCGAACTGGGCCGGCAGGGAGCCGGTGTTGTAGTGCACGCCGTAGCGCTTGCAGATCTCGCGCACCACCGGCGCCATCTCCACATAGCGGTTGGCCGGCACGTCCGGGAACAGATGGTGCTCGATCTGGTGGCTCAGATTACCGGACAGGGTGTTGAGCACAAAGCCGCCCGAGAGGTTGGAGGAGCCGCGGATCTGGCGCCAGTACCAGTGGGCCCGGGTCTCGTTCTTCAGCACGCCCTTGGGGAAGGTCTCCACCTCGGTGGTGAAGTGGCCGCAGAAGATGATGGTGTAGGTCCAGAGGTTGCGCAGGCCGTTGGCCACCAGATTGCCGGTGAACACGACCAGGAAGCCCGGGCCGGCCAGCAGCGGGAAGAGCAGATAGTCCTTGAAGAGCTGGCGCCCCACCTTCTTGAGCACCGGCACGCCGGCGCGGCGCAGCTCGGCGCGTGCGGCCTTGCGGCGTGGCCCGAAGAGCTGACCCAGGCGCAGGTCCTGGATGGCCACGCCCCACTGGAACATCAGGGCGAAGATCACCGCATAGAGCGGCTGCAGCAGGGCCGCGGGCGTCCAGCGCTGCTCGGGGAAGAGGCGCAGCACGCCGTAGCCGATATCGTCATCCAGGCCGTGGATATTGGTGTAGGTGTGGTGGCGGAAGTTGTGGGTCTTGCGCCAGTTCTCGCTGGTGGCCACGATGTCCCACTCGAATTCCTTGCCCTTGAAGTGGGGGTCACCCATCCAGTCGTACTGACCGTGGATGACGTTGTGGCCCAGCTCCATGTTGTCCACGATCTTGGACAGGGCCAGACCCAGCGTGCCCAGGATCCAGAAGCCGATCAGCCAGGGCGTGGGCAGGAAGGCGCCGATCATCAGCAGGGCGCGGCCGGCCAGCTCGCTCCAGCGCACCAGCTTGTAGATATTGCGGATGTAGCGCGCATCGCGCGCGCCCAGATCGGCCACGGTCTTGGCACGCAGGGCCTCGATCTCGGCGCCGAACTTCTCCAGCTCTTCGTGGGAGAGTTGACGGGTCAGGGACTTGTTCATGCTTGTTCTCAAAGATCCAGACTGAGGTCACCGCAGGCGCGGTTGACGCACAGGCGCAGCTGGCTGCCGGGCTCGGCCTCGCGCTCGCCGGTTTGCAGGTTCTGCACCTGGCCCTCGTGCTTGGTGCAGACGCAGCTGTGGCAGATGCCCATGCGGCAGCCCGAGGGCGGACGCAGGCCCTGGGCCTCCAGGGCGCTGAGCAGGCTCTCGCCGCTGCTGAGCGTCAGGCTGCGGCCGCTGCGGCGCAGCTCCACGGTGACGGGGCGCACCTCGTCCAGCGCCAGGGGCGCGGCCGGCGAGAAGGCCTCGGCCTGGAAACGCTGCACCCGCGGCGCCAGCAGCTGGCGCGCCGTGTCCACAAAGCCGCCCGGGCCGCAGGCCAGCACCTGCAGGCCCTGCCAGCCCTCGCTGGGACCCAGCAGGGCCTGGAGCTGGTCGGCATGGATGCGGGCCGCCGGGGCCTGGGCATCCTGGGTCAGCATCAGGTGCAGGCGAAAGCGCGGCTGGGCCTCGGCCAGGGCACGCAGCTCCTGGGCAAAGCAGAGCTGCTCGGCGCTGCGGGCCCAGTAGATCAGGCTCAGGGAACCCGGCGCGCCGGCGGCGGCCCAGGCCCGGGTCAGGCTCATCAGCGGCGTGATGCCGCTGCCGGCCGCCAGGAAGAGGCCCGCGGCCTCGCCCGGGGCGGGCCAGTGCAGATCGCCATAGGCCGCGTCAATGGACAGCAGCTCGCCCACGCGGACCTGGTCGCAGAGGTAGTTGGACAGCTTGCCGCCCTCCACCCGCTTGACGGTGATGGCGATGCGGCCGTCCGCGCGCGGCTGATCGCTCAGACTGTAGCTGCGGGTGACGCGGCGACCATCGATCTCGGCGCCGATATTCAGATGCTGGCCGGCCCGGAAGCCGCGCCAGTGGCGGTTGGGCTTGAGCACCAGGGTCACGGCGTCGGCCGATTCGGCCCGTCGCTCCAGCACCCGTGCCAGCGGGCGGTCCCAGGTCCAGCTGCGATTCAGCAGGCCCAGCCAGAAATCGAAGACGGCCGGATCCACCAGGGGACCAACCAGACGGCGCAGCAGACCGCCGCGCTCAGATGCAAGAGTGGACACAGAAACTCCGTTCGACGCCGATCTGCAGGAATCCGGATCGGGTCGGCGCGCAGTATACGGCCACACATACACCCGTCTATACAGATGTATATCAAATCCGCTTCGGTATGATGCGCACTCTCGCACAAAGCCATGACAAGCCTTTTATTGCCCGAAGTGGACCCCGCCGCCCTTCCGCTCGCCCCGGCCACACCGGGCCGCAAGGCGGTGATTTCCCGCGAGGACATCGTGCAAGCCGCCCTCAAGCTGGTAGGGCCGCACCGCAGCGTCTCCACCCTGAGCCTGCGCGAGGTGGCCCGCGAGGCCGGCATCGCCCCCAACAGCTTCTACCGCCAGTTCCGCGACATGGACGAGCTGGCCGTGACCCTGATCGATATGGCGGGCCAGTCCCTGCGCGAGATCATCGGTGAGGCCCGGCTGCGCGCCAGTCACGGCAATAGCGTGGTGCGCAGCGCCGTGCAGGCCTTCATGGAGCAGCTGCGCTCGGATGACCGACTGCTGCACATCCTGCTGCGCGAGGGCACGGTGGGCTCGGACGCCTTCAAGCACGCGGTGGACCGCCAGCTGCTCTTCTTCGAAGATGAGCTCCGCCTGGACCTGATCCGCCTGGCCGAGGTCAACGGAACCGGGCTCTACGAACCGGCCCTCACCGCCAAGGCCATCACCCGCCTGGTCTTCGCCATGGGCGCCACGGCCATGGATCTGCCCCACGACAAGCTGCCCGAGCTGACCGAGCAGCTGATCGTGATGGTGCGCATGATCATCACCGGCACCCAGACCATGGCGGTGGTGGGCTCGCCGGATCATTGAGGCGCCCACTCGTCCGATATCGTCGCAGCGCAAACACCAGCGAGCTGCTGCGCTGAGGAACTGAAATGGCGGACGGCAAGGTGTGGGCCTCCGCCCCGAGAGGCTTTCGCGCTGCCGAAGCCAGGGGCGGATGCTTACGCTCATGTCCCCCGCCCTTGGCTGTGCCAAGGGCTCCTCCTTGACTTCGCTTCAGCACCCACCCCTGCCCTCGGCCGGACTTGGCACCTGCCAACACGCGCAAGCCACGGCCTTGCGGATCAGGACGGCAGTGGGCCTCTCGTAGCGAAGTCAAGGAGGAGACGCCGGCCGCAGGCCGGTGACGGGGGACATGAGCGGAGGGAGGCCCGCTGGCGGCCTGATCTTCGAGCGCTCGTCCAAGCGCGGTGTCGCACCGCTGCTGGTTCATACCCCTTGATCGCTAATGAAAAAGCCCGCCGAAGCGGGCTTTTGCTGGGAGCGAGAAGCGAAGCGCCTCAGCGCTTGGCCAGGCGCTGCCAGGTCTCGATCACGGAGTCCGGGTTCAGCGAGATGGACACGATGCCCTCGCCGGCCAGCCAGTCGGCGAAGTCCGGGTGGTCGCTGGGGCCCTGGCCGCAGATGCCGATGTACTTGCCGGTGGCGCGACAGGCGGTGATGGCGCGCGAGATCATGGCCTTGACGGCAGGGTCGCGCTCATCGAAGTCGCCGGCCAGCAGTTCCAGGCCGGAGTCGCGGTCCAGGCCCAGGGTCAGCTGGGTCAGGTCATTGGAGCCGATGGACATGCCGTCGAAATGCTCCAGGAACTGCTCGGCCAGGATGGCGTTGGACGGCACCTCGCACATCATGATGATGCGCAGCCCGTCCTGACCGCCGGCGGCGGCGCGCTTGAGGCCGCGCTCGGCCAGCATGCCCACCACGCGCTCGGCCTGCTTGACGGTGCGCACAAAGGGCACCATCAGCTCCACATTGGTCAGGCCCATCTCGTTGCGCACGCGCTTGAGCGCCTCGCACTCCATGGCGAAGGCATCGCTGAACTCGCCGCTGATGTAGCGCGAGGCGCCACGGAAGCCCAGCATGGGGTTCTCTTCATCCGGCTCATAGCGCGAGCCGCCGATCAGCTTCTTGTACTCGTTGCTCTTGAAGTCGGAGAGCCGCACGATCACCGGACGCGGGAAGAAGGCGGCGGCGATGGTGGCCACGCCCTCGACCAGCTTGTCCACGTAGAAGGCGCGCGGCGAGGCGTGGCCACGGGCCACGGACTCCACGGCCTTCTTCAGGTCGGCATCGATGTTCGGATAGTCCAGGATGGCCTTGGGATGGACGCCGATATTGTTGTTGATGATGAACTCGAGGCGGGCCAGACCCACGCCGGCGCTGGGCATCTGCGCGAAGTTGAAGGCCAGCTGCGGGTTGCCCACATTCATCATGATCTTGATGGGGCAGTACGGCAGCTCGCCGCGGTGCACCTCGCTGACCTCGGTTTCCAGCAGGCCGTCGTAGATGTAGCCGGTGTCGCCTTCCGAGCAGGCCACGGTGACCAGCTGACCATCCTTGAGCTTCTCGGTGGCGTCACCGCAGCCCACCACGGCCGGGATGCCCAGCTCGCGCGCGATGATGGCGGCGTGGCAGGTGCGGCCGCCGCGGTTGGTGACGATGGCGCTGGCGCGCTTCATCACCGGCTCCCAGTTCGGGTCGGTCATGTCGGTAACCAGCACATCGCCGGGCTGCACGCGCTCCATCTCGGCCACGCTGTGGACCAGGCGCACCGGGCCGGTGCCGATCTTCTGACCGATGGCGCGGCCCTCGGCCAGCACGGCGCTGTGGCCCTTGAGCTTGTAGCTGTGCTCGACCTGGCCCTCGGCCTGGCTCTTCACCGTCTCGGGGCGGGCCTGCAGGATGTAGAGCTTGCCGTCGATGCCGTCACGGCCCCACTCGATGTCCATGGGGCGGCCGTAGTGCTGCTCGATGATCAGCGCGTACTGAGCCAGTTCCACCACCTCGGCGTCGGCCAGGGAGTAGCGGTTGCGCGCCTCGGGCGCGGTGTCCACGGTCTTGACCAGGCGGCCGCTGGCGGCCTTTTCCTCGGGCGTGGCGAACTCCATGCGGATCAGCTTGGAGCCCAGATTGCGGCGGATCACCGGGAACTTGCCGTTCTTCAGCGCCGGCTTGTGCACATAGAACTCGTCCGGGTTCACAGCGCCCTGCACCACCGTCTCGCCCAGGCCGTAGCTGGCCGTGATGAAGACCACGTCCTTGAAGCCGCTCTCGGTGTCGATGGTGAACATCACGCCGGCCGAGCCCAGGTCGGAGCGCACCATGCGCTGCACGCCGGCCGACAGGGCCACATCGGCGTGGGCAAAGCCCTTGTGCACGCGGTAGCTGATGGCGCGGTCGTTGTAGAGGGAGGCGAAGACCTCCTTCATCTTGTGCAGCACCTCCTCGATGCCCACCACGTTCAGGAAGGTTTCCTGCTGGCCGGCAAAGGAGGCGTCGGGCAGGTCTTCCGCGGTGGCGGAGGAACGCACGGCAAAGGAGGCGGCGGGGTTGCCGGCGGTCAGCTCGGCAAAGGCGCTGCGGATCTGGGCTTCCAGATCGGCCGGGAAAGGCTGCGCCTCCACCCAGCCGCGGATCTCGGCGCCGACCTCGGCCAGGGCCTTGACGTCGTCGGTATCCAGGGTGGACAGGCGCGCCTGGATGCGCTGGTCCAGGCCCTCATGCTTGAGGAACTCGCGGAAGGCGTGCGCCGTGGTGGCAAAGCCGCCGGGCACGCGCACGCCGGTGGCGGCGAGCTGCGAGATCATTTCGCCGAGGCTGGCGTTCTTGCCGCCAACCACCTCGACGTCCGTCATTCTCAGATTCTCAAAGGGAACGACCAGGGCGGTCGGCTCGTAGCGAGAGGACATGGGAAAGCTCCGTGATGTTGAAAACTCGGGGCTCCCGGCGCAGTGAGCGAGGTTTGCGCGGCGGGGACGCGAGCAGCCGCAGAACCAGCATTTCTGGATTCTTGTAGGAGGCGGTCGGGCTGCATGGAGGTGCGCGTCGGGGAGGCTTTGCGCCGATTCTACGGGCAAGCCCACTTATGATGACAAGCCACTCTAGAGCGTCTCGACCATGAACACCCAGCGCACCGTGTACTTTGTCTCCGACGGCACCGGCATCACGGCAGAAACCTTCGGCAACTCCATCCTGGCCCAGTTCCCGATGAAGCCCCGCCATGTGCGCCGCCCCTTCGTGGACAGTGCCGAGAAGGCCTATGCCGTGGTGCGCGAGATCAACGAGACCGGTGAGCGCGAGGGCCAGCGCGCCATCGTCTTCGCCACCCTGGTGGACCGCGATGTGCTCAAGATCGTGCGCGACCACTGCCAAGGCCGGGTGATCGATATGTTCGCCACCTTCATCGAGCCGCTGGAGGAGGAGTTCGGCGTCAAGAGCAATCACCGGGTGGGCCGTTTCTCGGACGTGGCGCGCAGCCAGGAGTACCACGACCGCATCGAGGCCATCAACTTCTCCCTGGCCCATGACGACGGCCAGTCGGCCAAGAACCTGGTCTCGGCCGATGTGATCCTGGTGGGCGTGAGCCGCTGCGGCAAGACGCCCACCTCGCTCTACCTGGCCATGCAGCATGGCATCAAGGCCGCCAACTATCCCTTGATCCCCGAGGACTTCGAGCGCGGCAAGCTGCCGGCCAGCCTGCTGCCGCACAAGGCCAAGTGCTTCGGCCTGACCATCGACCCCGACCGCCTGGCCCAGGTGCGCAACGAGCGCCGCCCCGGCAGCAAGTACGCGGACATGATGAACTGTCGCTACGAGGTGAACGAGGCCGAGAAGATGATGAAGCGCGAGGGCATCTCCTGGCTCTCCTCGACCCACAAGTCCATCGAGGAAATCGCCACCACCATCCTGCGCGACATCCGGCCGGACCGCCTGATCTACTGAGGCGAGCCAGCACCGAATGCCGCTCTCCGCCCTGGCGCTGGTGCTCTGCGCCGCGCTGCTGCATGCCATCTGGAACCTCGGCGCCAAGAAGGCCGGTGGCAACCACCACTTCGTGCTGGCCAGCTCGGCCGGCGTGAGCCTGCTGTGGGCGCCCCTGGCCCTGTGGCTGGGCTGGTCCGAGATCCTGCACTGGCCCGCCAGCCACTGGTGGGTGGCCCTGGCCAGCGCCGTGCTGCACCTGCTGTACTTCAACGCCCTGCTGGCCGGCTACCGGGCCTCGGACCTGAACATCGTCTACCCCGTGGCGCGCGGCAGCGGCCCGGCACTTTCGGCCATGGCCGCGGTACTGCTGCTGGGCGAGCAGCTGGGCCTGGCCGGCGGCCTGGGGCTGGCGGCCGTGGTGGGCGGCATCCTGCTGATCGCCGCCGGTCCGGGCCTGTGGCGCCACCGCGAGGGCGAGGCCGCCCAGCGCCGGCAGCGCGGCATTCTCTGGGGTGCGCTCACCGGCGCCATGATCGCCAGCTACACCGTGGTGGACGCCTATGCGGTCAAGGTGCTGCTGATCTCGCCCATCGTGCTGGACTGGATCTGCAATGTGCTGCGCGTGCCCTTCATGGTGCCCGCGGTCTGGCGCGACCGCGCTGGCTTCATGCCCGCCCTGCGCCGGCAGTGGCCCTATGTGCTGATGGTGGCCACGCTGGGGCCGCTGGCCTATGTGCTGGTGCTCTATGCCATGCAGCTCGCACCGCTCTCGCGCGTGGCGCCGGCGCGCGAGCTCTCCATGCTGGTGGCGGCCCTGCTGGGCGGCCAGTTGCTGGGCGAGCAGGAAAAGGGCTGGCGCCTGCTGGGTGCGGCCTGCATCGCCGCGGGCGTGATCGCGCTGACGCTCTGATCAGCGCAGCTCGGCGTCATCCCCCAGGCTCAGGGCCACGGCCAGCGCCTCGCGCACCTGGGCACAGTCCTGCACCAGCGCCGCCTGGGCCGGATCATCGGCCGCCAGCTGGGGTGCCAGCCATTCGCAAAAGCGCGCCGATTCCAGATAGAAATGCGTGTGGCCGCTGGCGTGCTCGGCCCAGTAGCGCGAGCACAGGCCGGGCAGGCGCTCCCCCAGAGCCTGCAGGGTGGCACGCAGATTCATCATCAGCGGCGTGATGCGGTTCATGCGGTAGACGGAGCAGGCGGCCTGCATGCCGCGGTGGCGGGCCATCGCCTGCAAGCGGGCCCGCTCGCACTCGTTCAGGCAGTAGCGCTGGGCCAGCACCGTCTCGTCCGCCCGCACGGCATTGCACAGCGGCGGCGAGGCCACCAGGTCCGCCAGGGCCTGCTGGAAGTCAGCCAGCATGGCTCAGCTCCGGCGCCGCAGGCTGGGCACAGTGCTCGGCCAGCGCATGCATACGCTCCAGCTCGCGGCTCAGCGCGGGCAGGCCCAGCAGCTCGAAATAGGACTCCTGGTACTCCAGGGTGATGGCGCGCAGGCGGCGGCAGCGCGGCAGAAAGTCGTAGGCCCAGTCCCAGACCTCGGGCGGGGTGAGGCTGGCATGGCTGTCCATGTAGAAGCCGCCGAACTCGTCGCCGCCGGCCAGATGGACTTCCTCCACCGCCTCGGGGTCCAGCGCGTCCAGATAGTCACGGGGATCGGCCACGCCATTGCGGGCGCAGACCAGCAGATTGTGCAGATCCAGCAGGGTGCCGCAGGCGCCCTCCTGGTGCAGCAGATTGAGGAACTCGGGCTCGCTGTAGTCCATGTCCGGCACGGGCGTGAACTGGGCCGGGTTCTCCAGCAGCACACGGCAGCCCAGGCGCTGCGCAAGCCGCCGCAGCTTGGGCAGCAGCAGCTCGAGCTGCGCCTGCTCGTAGGCCAGGGGCAGACCCAGGCCGGCCTGGGCGTTGGGCACGCGGGCGCGCGGCGTGGCGAAGACGCTCAGATGCTCGCTGTACCAGGCAAAGCCGCCCAGCGCCTCCGATACCTCGGACACCGCCGTCAGCATGCCTTCATCCAGCGGCATGGCACTGGGCAGGGACAGGCCCAGGCCATGGCCGGCCAGGCTGCGGCCCGGCAGAGCCTGGGACAGCTCGGCCAGGGCCGGGCGCAGATGTCGAAAGCGCGGGCCGCCGCCGGCCTCGGGCCCCTGGCCGAAATCGAACCAGAAGCGATCGGGCATGGCCGAGAGATGCTCGACCAGCTCGGGCGCATGGGCCAGCAGGGCCGGCGTGCTCGGGTTGTAGAGCAGGCCGACCCGCGGCCGCCGCGGCAGGCTCGCGACCATGGCGCAGTGCTCAGCCGACGATGAGCTTGTCGGCCACCAGGTCCACGCTGATGGCGCGGTTCACGAAGACATCCTCGATCTCGAAGCGGAAGCGCCCGGACAGGCAGGGGTGGCCCGTGAGCTTGGAGATCAGATCGAAGGCATGGGCCGAAAGCCGGCCGATGTCCGCCCGGTTGAAGTCCGGCGGGAGCGAGCCCGTGAGCACGGGCATGTCGGCGCCGGGGCGCAGACGCAGGGTGCCAACGCGGGCGACTGTGTTTTCCTTGCTAGCCATGAGACTCTCCTTGATGCAGGTGACAGAGTCCCGGTGGCCTGGAATGGCGGCACCGCTGGCGATGCGCCCTGGCCTGCCGGGTGCGCCAGTGTGGGACGCATCCCGTCCCGCGCAACTCCGGCAAGTTAGGGAGCCTCCCTAGACCGCACTCAGGCGCTGGCGCGCGCTTTCATAGAGGCAGACGGCCGCGGCGCTGCCCACGTTCAGCGACTCCTCACCCCCAGGTTGCGGGATGCCGACGCTGAGTGCGCAGCGCTGCATCAGGGCCGGCTGCACGCCCTGCCCTTCATGGCCCATGACCCAGGCACAGGGGCTGGGCAGGCGGGTCTGGTGCAGCTGCGACTGGGCGTGCGAGCTGGTGGCGATCAGGGGCAGGTCCAGGCCGTCCAGGTCTTCGGGCGCCAGGCCCTCGACCAGGCGCAGGCCGAAATGCGCGCCCATGCCGGCGCGCAGCACCTTGGCGCTCCACAGCGCCGCCGTGCCCTTGAGCGCCAGCACCTGGCGAAAGCCGAAGGCCGCGGCGCTGCGCAGGATGGTGCCCACATTGCCGGCGTCCTGCAGGCGGTCCAGCACCACGCTGTCCTGGCCCTTGAGCGGCCTCAGGTCCATGGCGTGCGTCACCTCGAAGCCGATCTGGGCCGGCGACTCCAGGCCGCTGATGCTCTTGAACAGGGCCGGGGGCAGGACCAGCACGCGCGGCGCGGCATCGGCCAGCTCGCGCAGCGCGGGCTCGGCATAGGCGGTCTCGCTGACCACGGCCAGCGTGGGCTGCTGGCCGCGCTGCAGCAGGGCGCGGGCCAGATGGTCACCCTCCAGCCAGACCGAGCCCAGCTTGCGGTAGGCCGCGGCGTCCTGGCTCAGCTTGCGCAGGCGCTGCAGGCTGGGATTGTCCCGGGCGGTGATGTGCAGGACCTTGGGCGTGCTCATGGGGCGGAAGTCTCCAGGATCTGGCGCACCGGGGCGAAGCTGCGCCGGTGCCAGGCGCTCACGCCATGGGCACGCAGGGCGGCCAGATGATCGGCGGTGGGATAGCCCTTGTGGGTGGCAAAGCCGTACTCGGGATGGGTCTCGTGCATGGCCAGGCATTGGCGGTCGCGCGTGACCTTGGCCAGGATGGAAGCGGCCGAGATGGCCTGCACCAGGGCGTCGCCCTTGACGATGGCCTCGGCCGGCACCTTGAGCACGGGCAGGCGGTTGCCGTCCACCAGCACCTTGGCGGGCTTGAGGCGCAGGCCCTCCACCGCGCGGCGCATGGCCAGCAGGGTGGCCTGCAGGATGTTGAGCTGGTCGATCTCTTCCACACTGGCCTCGGCAATGCAGCAGCACAGGGCCTTGGCACGGATCTCGTCGAACAGGCGCTCGCGCTTCTTCTCGCTCAGGGTCTTGGAGTCGCCCAGGCCGGCAATCGGATTGAGCTCGTCCAGGATCACCGCGGCCGCCACCACCGGACCGGCCAGGGGGCCGCGGCCGGCCTCGTCCACGCCGGCGATCAGGCCCGGCGCGTCCCAGGCCAGGCCCAGCTGCTGCGGGGGCTCAGAGGCCGATGACTTGCGCAATGGCATCGGTGGCCAGCTGGGCCGTGTTGCGGCGCAGGAGTTGGTGTTGCTCGGCAAAGCGGGCCTGCACCCGGGCGTAGCGCTCGGGCTCGTCCAGCCAGGCCAGGCCCTCGGCGGCCAGGGCCTCGGGCGTGCACTCGTCCTGCAGCAACTCGGGCACCAGGAACTCGCGCGCCAGCACATTGGGCAGGCCCACCCAGGGCTGGTAGCGCTGGCCGCTGATGCGGCGCCAGTTCAGCCAGTGCATGCGGTAGGCGATCACCATGGGGCGCTTGAAGAGCGCGGCCTCCAGGGTGGCGGTGCCGCTGGCCACCAGGGTCACGTCGCAGGCGGCCAGGGCCTCGTGCGAGCGGCCGTCCAGCAGCTGGATCTCCAGGCCGGCGGGCACCAGGGGTTCGATCAGGGCGCGCAGGCCCGGCGCCACCGGCAGCACGAAGCGCAGCGCCGGCCGCGCTTTCTGCATCAGGGCTGCGGCCTGCAGCAGGGGCGCGGCGATATAGCGCACCTCGCTCTTGCGGCTGCCCGGCAGCAGGGCCACCACGGTGTCGCCCTCCCCCAGGCCCAGGGCCGCGCGGCTGGCCGCGCGCGGCGGCTCCAGCGGAATCGCGTCGGCCAGCGGATGGCCCACATAGGTGGCGGCGATGCCGGCCTCGTGCAGCAGGGCCGGCTCGAAGGGGAAGAGGCAGAGCACATGGTCCACCGAGTCGCGGATCTTCTGCACCCGCTCGCCGCGCCAGGCCCAGATGGAGGGGCAGACGAAGTGGATGGCCTTGACGCCCTCGGCCTTGAGCCGGGCCTCGACCACGAAGTTGAAGTCCGGCGCGTCGATGCCGATGAAGGCACGCGGCTTGTCGGCCAGCAAGCGCCCCATCAGCTGCTTGCGGATGGCCAGGATCTCGCGCAGATGCATCAGCGCGTCCACATAGCCGAAGACCGAGAGCTTGTGATGCGGCCACCAGGACTCGAAGCCCGCCTGGTCCATGCGCGGCCCGCCGATGCCCTGGGCCTGCAGCTCGGGCCAGCGCTGGCGCAGGCCGGCCAGCAGCAGGCCACCGAGCAGATCACCGGAGGCCTCGCCGGCCACCATGCCAAAGCGGGGCGCGGTATCGATCATGGTGTCAGCGGATGATGCCGCGCGAGGCGGTCTTGAGGAAGTCCAGCATCAGCTGGATGGTGTCGCGCGCCTCGGGGTGCGAGGCCTGCAGGCCCGCCATCTCGATCTGGGCCTGGTCCACGGTCAGCCCGCGGCGGTACAGCAGGCGGTACATCTGCTTGACCGCATTGAGCTGCTCGGGCGTGAAGCCGCGGCGCTTGAGGCCTTCGAGATTGAAGCTGCGCGCCTCGGCGATATTGCCGGCGGCCATGATGAAGGGCGGCAGATCCTGGAACAGGATGGAGCCCAGGCCTGTCATGCTGTGCGCGCCGATGTGCACGAACTGGTGCACCGCGGTGAAGCCGCCCAGGATGGCCCAGTCACCCACATGCACATGGCCGGCCAGCTGCGCGTTATTGGCCATGATGACCCGGTTGCCCACCTTGCAGTCATGGGCCAGGTGCACATAGGCCATGATCCAGTTGTCGTCGCCCAGCGCCGTGATGCCATCGTCCTGCACCGTGCCGCGGTTCATGGTGCAGAACTCGCGGATGGTGTTGCGATCACCCACGATCAGCTGGGTCGGCTCGCCAGCGTACTTCTTGTCCTGCGGCGCGGCGCCCAGGGAGGCGAACTGGAAGATCTTGTTGTCGCGACCGATAGTGGTCGGCCCCTCGATCACGCAGTGCGGACCCACGGTGGTGCCGGCGCCGATGCGTACACCGGCGCCGATCACCGTGTAGGGACCGACCGAGACCGAGCTGTCCAGCTCGGCCTTGGGATCGATGACGGCGGTGGCATGGATCATGGCCAGGGCCCTCTCCCGCTCAGGCGACTTCGATGCGACGCATGGTGCACATCAGTTCGGCCTCGCAGGCGATGTCCCCGCCCACATAGGCCTTGCCGGTGTACTTGAAGATGCCGGCCTTGGCGCGGTCCAGGGTCACGTCCAGCACCAGCTGGTCGCCCGGCTCCACGGGGCGCTTGAAGCGTGCGCCGTCAATGCCGGCGAAGTAGCAGACCGTGCTGTCGTCCAGCTCGGTGTCCAGGCTGATCAGGGTCAGCACGGTGGCGGCCTGGGCCATGGCTTCGAGCATCAGCACGCCGGGCATCACCGGACGGTGCGGGAAGTGGCCCAGAAAGTGCGGCTCGTTGATGCTGACGTTCTTCAGCGCGCGGATGCGCTTGCCCTTGTCCAGTTCCAGCACGCGGTCGATCAGCAGGATCGGGTAGCGGTGCGGGATCTTCTTGAGGATCTGATGGATGTCCAGGGTCGTCGTCGTCATGCTTTCTTCTCCAGCGCTCTGAGGCGCTCTCGCAAGGCGTGCAGCTGTCGCAGCGTCGCCGCGTTCTTTTCCCAACTGGCGTTCTCGTCGAACGGAAACACGCCGCTGTACTGGCCCGGCTTGGCAATGCTGCGCGTCACCACCGTGGCGGCCGAGACATGCACGCCGTCGGCCAGGCTCAGATGGCCCAGCACGATGGCACCGCCACCGACCGTGCAGCCGCGGCCGATCACGGCACTGCCGGCCACGCCGGCACAACCGGCCATCGCCGTGTGGGCACCCACCTTCACGTTGTGGCCGATCTGCACCAGATTGTCCAGCTTGACGCCATCCTCCAGCACCGTGTCGTCCAGGGCGCCGCGGTCTATGCAGCTGTTGGCGCCGATCTCCACATCGTCACCGATGCGCACCGCGCCGAGCTGCTCGATCTTTTCCCAGCGCCCGCCCGTAGGGGCGAAGCCAAAGCCGTCGGCACCGATCACCACGCCGCTGTGCAGGATGCAGCGCGCGCCGATGCGGCAGTCAAAGCCCAGGGTGACGCGCGGGGCCAGCCGGCTGCCCTCGCCCACCACGGCACGCTCGCCGATCACGCAGTGTGCGCCGATGCGGGCCCCCGCACCGATGCGAGCCCCCGCCTCGATCACGGCCAACGGGCCGATGTCCACACCGGAGCCGAGCTCGGCCGTGGGATCAATCACCGCGCTGGGGTGCACGCGCGGCGCCCCCAGCGGACGCACCTGCGCGGCCCACCACTGGGTCAGGCGGGCGAAGTAGAGGTAGGGATCGGGCGTGAGGATATAGCTGCCGCCGCGGGCCTCGGCGGCCTCGCGCAGCGCCGGTGCCAGGATCACGCAAGCGGCCGCGCTGCCGGCCAGCTGCTGCTGGTAGCGCGGGTTGGCCAGGAAGGCGATGGTGGCGGCATCGGCGTCCTCAAGCGGGCCGATGCGCTCGATCACCGGATCGGGAGCACCAAGAAGATCGCCGCCCAAGGCGGCGATCAGTTCGGCAACAGTGATCTTGGGCAAGATCGGACCGTAGTGCTTACTTCTGCGTGTTCAGCGCGTCGATCACCTTCTTGGTGATGTCGATGCGGTTGCTGGCGTGCAGCGCGTCCTGCACGATCAGGTCGTACTTCTCGGCGTCGAAGATCTGCTTGATGACCTTGTTGGCACGCTCGACCAGGACCGACAGCTCCTCGTTCTTGCGCTGGGCCAGGTCTTCCTGCCACTCGCGGCGCTTGCGCTGCAGATCGCGGTCGGCCTCGACCAGATCGCGCTGGCGACGGCCACGCTCGTTCTCGCTCAGCGTGGGCGCATCCTTTTCCAGCTTGTCGGCAGCGCCGCGCAGCTTGGTTTCCAGATCCTTGAGCTCTTTCTCGCGCTTGCTGAACTCGGCCTCGAGCTTGGCTTGAGCGGCCTTGGCCAAGTTGGCCTCCCGCATCACGCGCTCGCTGTTGACATAGCCGATCTTGATTTCCTGTGCTTGCAGGCCCGCGGCCGAGGCGCACAGCATGGCAGCGACAGCCACCGATTTCAACAGCTTGCTCTTCATCAGAATGCAGTCCCGATCTGGAATTGGAAACGTTCTATTCTATCCGTAGGCTTCTTGCGCACCGGCGAGCCATAACTCATCTTGAGGGGGCCCATCGGGGAAAGCCATGACAAGCCGATACCGGCCGAAGCGCGGATGTCGTCGCTCTTGATCTTCTCGTGAGCGCCCCAGACATTGCCGGCGTCAAAGAAGCCGAACAGACGGAAGGTCTTGTCATTGCCCGCTCCAGGAACGGGCACATAGAGCTCGGCGTTGACATTCATGCGGCGATTGCCGCCCGAATAGGAGCCGGTTACGTCCACCGGGCCCAGGGAGTTGCCCTCAAACACACGCACCGAGCCCAGGCCGCCGGCGTAGAAGTTCTTGAAGATGGGATAGGGCTTGCCGTTCAGGCCCTTGCCCCAGCCCAGTTCGCCGTTCAGGCCCAGGGTGAACTTGCTGCTCCACAGCGGGATGTAATGCTGGTACTGCACGTTCGCGCGCATGTAGCGCGAATCGCCGGCCGGGCTCAGCTCCAGGTTGACGCGCTGGTACTTGCCGCGGGTCGGGGAGATGATGCTGTCGCGGTCGTCGCGCTGCCAGCCGATGGTCAGCGGGATGGCGATGCTGGAGGAGCCGAACTGCTGGCGGAACAGGAAGTAGCTGTTGGGCAGGCCCGTGGAGGTGGAGATACGGGTCTTCTCGTAGCCGATGCCGAAGAACACCGTGTCCACTTCCGAGAAGGGCACGCCGAAGCGGACGGCCGCACCATGGCTGACCAGCTCGTACTCCTCACCCAGGGTGTTGAGCGGCTTGGTGGTGCGGTAGAACAGGTCCACGGCGCGCGAGACACCGTCCACCGTGAAGTAGGGGTCCACCGTGGACAGCACCAGGGCGCGGCCGGTCTTGGCGGTGTTGAGCTCGATGCCCAGGTAGTTGCCCGAGCCGAAGACATTGTCCTGCTTGATCGAGCCCGACAGCGAGAGGCGCTGCTGGCTGGAGTAGCCCGCGCCCACCATGATGTTGCCGGTGGGGCGCTCGGTCACGGTCAGGGTCACATCCACCTGGTCGGGCGCGCCGGGCACCTCGGCCGTGTCGATGTTCACGTCCTTAAAATAGCCCAGACGCTCCACGCGGTCTCGCGAGGCCTTGATCTTGGTGCCGTCGTACCAGGCCGATTCGAACTGGCGGAACTCGCGGCGAATGACTTCGTCGCGGGTGCGGGTGTTGCCCGAGACGATGACGCGGCGCACATAGACGCGGCGCTGCGGCTCGGCCACGAAGGTCACGACCACCTGGCCGGTGGCACGGTCGATCTCGGGACGGCTGTCCACGCGGGCGAAGGCGTAGCCAAAGGTGCCGTAGAGGTCGGAGAAGGCGCGCGTGGTGGCGGCCACGGCCTCGCCGCGATAGGGCTCGCCGGGCTTGAGCATGATGAGGCTCTTGAAGTCCTCCTCGCGCCCCATGAAGTCGCCTTCCAGCTTGACCGCCGTGACGGTGTAGGGCTGGCCTTCGCTGACGGTGATCGCGATGTCGATGCTCTGCTTGTCCGGCGAGATGGTCACCTGGGTGGATGTGACGGCAAACTCCAGATAGCCGCGATTCAGGTAGTAGGAGCGCAGCGTCTCCAGGTCGGCGTTGAGCTTGGCGCGCGAGTAGCGGTCCGTCTTGGTGTACCAGGTCAGCCAGCCGCTGGTGGTCTGCTCGAACAGGCCGGTCAGCGTGCTCTCGGAGAAGACCTTGCTGCCCAGCACGCGGATCTGGCCGATCTTGGCGGGCTCGCCCTCGGTCACCTGGAAGCTGACGTTGACGCGGTTGCGCTCCAGCGGCGTGATGGTGGTGGTGACCTCGGCGCCATAGAGACTGCGGGTCAGGTACTGGCGCTTGAGCTCCTGCTCGGCGCGGTCGGCCAGGGCCTTGTCGAAGGGCTTGCCTTCGCCGATGCCCACGTCCTTGAGCGACTTGGTCAGGGCCTCGGTATCGAATTCCTTGAGACCAACAAAGCTCACCGCGGCGATGATGGGACGCTCCTCGATCACGACCACGGCGGAGTCGCCGTCGATCTGGATGCGCACGTCCTTGAACAGGCCGGTGGCGAACAGGGCGCGCAGGGCGGCGGCGCCCTTCTCGTCGTTATAGGTGTCGCCGATGCGGAAGGGCAGCGAGGCGAAGACGGTACCGGGGTCGGTACGCTGCAGGCCCTCGACACGGATGTCCTTGAGTACAAAGGGATCAACCGCCCAAGCGGAGCCAGCCTGCAGGGCAGCGGCCAACGCCAGACTCAGGACAGAGGGGCGCAGGCGCGCAGACGGGAGGCGAGATACGGACATGCGGGTGAGGTCAATGCAGGCCCAGCAAGCGGGCCATGTCGTTGGAAAGGGCCAAGGTCATCATCAGCAACATGATCAGCACGCCAGCGCGCTGCAGCTGCCGTTGCCACCATTCCGAGACGGGGCGGCCGCTCAGACCCTCGAAAAGATAATACATCAGGTGTCCGCCATCGAGCATCGGCAGCGGCAGCAGGTTCAGCACCGCGAGGCTCACGCTGACCAGGGCCAGAAAGCCCAGGTACTGAGCCGGCCCCATGCGAGCGGACTGGCCGGCGTAGTCGGCAATGGTGATGGGGCCGCTGAGATTCTTCAGCGAGGCCTCGCCGATCAGCATGCGGCCGAAGGTGTTCAGGGTCAGGGCCGAGACCTCCCAGGTCCGGCGCGCGCCCTGCCACAGCGACTCCAGCGGCCCATGGCTCACGGTGACCTGTTCGGGCGGGGCGCCAATCTGGGCCTCGATACGGCCCAGCAGCTGGCCGCCATCGCGCACGATCTTGGGGCGCAGCTCCAGGCTCAAGACCTGACCCGCGCGCTCCAGCTGCCACAACATGGGCGCGGCGCGCTGCCCCTCGGTGCCGCCCTGCCCGCTGGCGCGGATGCGCTCGCGCAGCGCGGCCGCGTCCGTCACCGGCTGACCGTCCACGCTCAGCACCCGGTCACCGCGCCGCAGGCCGGCCTCGGCGCCGGCGCCGCCGGCGCTCAGCTCGCCCAGCACCGGCGCCATGAAGGGGCCGCCCAGACCGATGCGGCGCAGCAGCTGGGCATCAAGCTCGCGCTTCTCGAGGCCATCGGTATCCAGCACCAGCTGGCGCTGGCCATGGCCCTGGGCATCGCTCACCGAGAGGTGCAGCTTGCGCCCATCGGACACGGCCTGGGTCAGCTGCCAGCGCAGCTCGGGCAGGGATTGCAGCTCCTGCCAGTCCTCGCCATCGGCGGAGACGGCACGCACCCAGTCGCCGGCGCGCAGGCCGGCCTTGTCGGCCAGGCTGCCGCTCAGGGGCGAGCCCAGCACGGATTTGGGCTCTTCCACCCCCAGCAGACCCACGGCCGCGAAGAGCAGGATGGCCAGCACGAAGTTGGCGGCCGGGCCGGCGGCCACGATGGCGGCGCGCTGCCACAGCGGACGGTTGTTGAAGGCGCGCTCGCGCTCGGCCGGCAGCACCGGGCCCTCGCGCTCGTCGAGCATGCGCACATAACCCCCCAGGGGCAGGGCCGCCAGGGTGAACTCGGTCTCGCCGCGCTGGCGGCGCAGCAGCACCCGACCGAAGCCCACCGAGAAGCGCAGCACCTTCACGCCGCAGGCCTTGGCCACGCGGTAATGGCCCCACTCGTGCACCACGATCAGCACGCCGAGGGTGAGGACAAAGGCGAGCAGGGTGGTGAGCATCAGGCGGACAGCGCAGCGATCAGGGCCTGGGCATGGCGGCGTGCCCGGGCATCGAGGTTCAGCAGGCCCTCGACGCTGGCGCATTCGCCAGCCTCGGGATGCAGCTCCTCCAGGGTCTGGCGGTTGACGCGGCAGATCTGGTCAAAGCGCAGGCCGCGCGCCAGGAAGGCGGCCACCGCCTCCTCATTGGCGGCATTGAGCACCGCGGTGGCGCCCTCCCCGGCCCGCAGGGCTTGCCAGGACAGATAGAGGCCCGGGAAACGGCGCTCGTCCGCCTCCTCGAAAGTCAGATTGGGCTTGGCCAGGAAATCCAGGGGCTCGGCGCCCGAGGCGATGCGCTCCGGAAAGGCCAGGGCGTAGGCGATGGGCACCCGCATGTCCGGCGTGCCCAGCTGGGCCAGCACCGAGCGGTCGCGGCACACCACCATGGAGTGGATGATGCTCTGCGGGTGGATCACCACCTTGATCTGCTCGGGCGCGAGATTGAAGAGCCAGCGCGCCTCGATCACCTCCAGCGCCTTGTTCATCATGGTGGCGGAGTCCACCGAGATCTTGCGGCCCATCACCCAGTTGGGATGGGCCACCGCCTGCTCGGGCGTGACATCGGCCAGACTGGCCGGATCGCGCTGGCGGAAGGGGCCGCCGGAGGCGGTGAGCACGATGTGATCGATGCGCTCGTGCCAGGTGTCGCGGTCCTCGGGCAGGCACTGGAAGATGGCTGAATGCTCGGAGTCCACCGGCAGCAGGGTGGCACCCCCCTGCTCCACCGCCTGCATGAAGAGCGCGCCGCCCAGCACGATGGCCTCCTTGTTGGCCAGCAGCAGCTGCTTGCCGGCACGCGCGGCGGCCAGGCAGGGCGCCAGGCCGGCAGAGCCCACGATGGCAGCCATCACCGCATCCACTTCGGGATGGGCGGCGATCTCGCTCAGAGCTGCCTCACCTGCCAGCACCTCGGTGGCGCAGCCCTGCTCGCGCAGCAGCTCGCGCAGGCGCGTGGCCAAGCCGGCCTCGGGCAGCACGGCAAAGCGCGGGCGGTACTGCAGGCACTGGGCCGCCAGCTCTTCGACGCGGCTCATGGCACTGAGCGCGAAAACCTCGTAGCGATCGGGATGGCGGGCCAGCACATCCAGGGTGCTGGTACCGATGGAGCCGGTGGAGCCGAGCACGCAGACCTTGCGCAGGCCGGAGCGGGAGGAAGCGGAAGCACTCATTTCACGGGCACCAGGGAACTCAGCGCCAGGGCCAGCGGAAACACCGGCAGCAGCGCATCAACACGGTCCAGCACGCCGCCGTGCCCGGGCAGCAGCTGGCTGCTGTCCTTGGCACCGACCGCGCGCTTGATCAGGGATTCGAACAGATCGCCCACCACGCTCATGCCCGTCAGGAAGAGCAGCGCCAGCAGGCCGGCAGCCCAGCCCAGCTCGCGCAGCAGACGGCCGTAGAGGCTGGCGGAATCCACCGCCAGGCGGGCATCGATCACATAGGCCCAGACGGCGCCCAGCACCAGCACGCCCAGCATGCCGGTCCACACGCCCTCCCAGCTCTTGCCAGGGCTGATGGCCGGGGCCAGCTTGCGCCGGCCGAAGCTGCGGCCGCCGAAATAGGCGAACACATCGGCGGCCCAGACCAAGCAGAAGATGGAAAGCAGGAAATTGATGCCCTGGGCCTTGGCCAGGGCCATGGCCAGCCAGGCCGCCCACAGGGCCAGGGCGCCCAGCACCAGGCGTGGCAGGCGCGGCAGCAGCGGCCAGCCCGCGGGCCCGCCACGCAGCGCCCGGCTGCCGCCCAGCACCCACAGGCCGCCCACCAACCACCAGCACCAGGGCGGCGGTGCGCGCAGTTGACCGTCCTGGTTCAGGCCCAGCAGGGTGGCAGCGCAGATGAGGGCCAGGCCCGCGCCGAAGCCCAGGGCGGCTGCGCCGGGCGCGCCGTTCAGGCGCGACCATTCCCAGCCGGCCGCACCGATCATCAGCAGGGTCAGCAGGGCGAAGGGCCAGGGCGAGGCCGCAAACAGGGCCGGCAGCAGAACCGCCAGCAGCACCAGGGCGGTGAGGATGCGTTGCTTGAGCATGGGCAGGGGCCGCGCGGGCCGTCAGGCGCTGGCCGCCAGGGCCGGGGCACTGTCCTTGACGCCGCCAAAGCGCCGGTCGCGCTCGCGGAAGGCTTCGATCGCGGCATCCAGCTGGGCCTCGCCAAACTCCGGCCACAGGCAGTCGGAGAAGACGAACTCGGTGTAGGCCACCTGCCAGAGCATGAAGTTGCTGATGCGGACCTCGCCACCGGTGCGGATGAAGAGGTCCGGATCGGGCGCATAGCTCATGGCCATGAACTCGCCCAGCCGCGCCTCGCTCAGCTCCTCGGCGGGCACGCCAGCCTTGATCGCGGCCTTGGCGGCCTGCACGATGTCCCAGCGGCCACCGTAGTTGAAGGCCACATTGAGCGTGAGCTTGCTGTTGTGAGCGGTGGCCGACTCGGCCTCGTTCCAGGCATTGCGCAGCTTGTCGGACACCGCATCGCGATCGCCGACGATGCGGATGCGCACCCCCATGGCGCCCATGCGGGCCAGGTAGCGCGAGACCGCAGCCAGCACCAGGCCCATGAGCCCTGAGACCTCGTCGCTGGGTCGCTTCCAGTTTTCGCTGGAGAAGGCGAACACCGTCAGGTATTCGATCTCACGGTCGATACAGGCCTGGACCACGCGCACCAGGGCGTCCACGCCCTGCTTGTGGCCGAAGAAGCGCGGGAGAAAGCGCTTCTTGGCCCAGCGGCCGTTCCCATCCATCACGATGGCCACATGGCGGGGCACAACCGCCTTGCCGTTCTCGCTCACCACGCGAACTCAGACCGCCAGGATTTCTTGTTCCTTGCTCGAGACCAGCTTGTCGATCTCGGCAATGATGCGGTCGGTGAGCTTCTGCACCTCGTCGGCGCTGCGGCGCTCGTCGTCCTCGGTGATGGCCTTGTCCTTGAGCAGCTTCTTGGCTTGCTCGTTGGCGTCGCGGCGCACATTGCGCACGGCCACCTTGGCATCCTCGCCGGCATTGCGGGCGACCTTGGTCAGGTCGCGGCGGCGCTCTTCCGACAGCGGCGGCATCGGCACGCGGATCAGATCGCCCTGGGTGGAAGGGTTCAGGCCCAGGTCCGACTCGCGGATGGCCTTCTCGATCTTGGGGCCCATGCCCTTTTCCCAGGGCTGGACGGAGATGGTGCGGGCATCCAGCAGGCTGACGTTGGCCACCTGGGAGATGGGCACCGGCGAGCCGTAGTAGTCGACGCTGACCTGGTCCAGGATGCCCGGGTGGGCGCGACCGGTACGGATCTTCTGGAGTTCGTTCTTGAAGGACTCGACCGACTTGGCCATCTTGGCCTCGGCCGTCTTCTTGATGTCGGCAGTGCTCATGATTCTTGAACCTGATGTCTCGTGAGAAAGGCTTCTAACGCAGCAAGGCGCTCAGACGTGCACCAGGGTGCCTTCGTCCTCGCCCATCACCACGCGCTTGAGCGCGCCCGGCTTGAAGATGGAGAACACCTTGATCGGCAGTTTCTGGTCGCGGCACAGCGCGAAGGCCGTGGCGTCCAGCACCTGCAGATTCTTGGTGATGGCCTCGTCGAAGCTGATGCGGGCGTAGCGCGTGGCCGTGGGGTCCTTCTTGGGGTCGGCGGTGTAGACGCCGTCCACCTTGGTGGCCTTGAGCATGATCTCGGCACCGATCTCGGCGCCGCGCAGGGCGGCGGCGGTGTCGGTGGTGAAGAAGGGGTTGCCCGTGCCGGCGGCAAAGACCACGATCTTGCCCTCTTCCAGATACTGCAGGGCCTTGGGGCGCACATAGGGCTCCACCACCTGCTCGATGGCGATGGCGGACATCACGCGGGCGGTCATGCCCTCCTGGCGCATGGTGTCGGCCAGGGCCAGGGAGTTCATCACCGTGGCCAGCATGCCCATGTAGTCGGCGGTGGCGCGGTCCATGCCCACCGAACCGCCGGCCACGCCGCGGAAGATATTGCCGCCGCCAATGACGACCGCCACCTCGCATCCCAGCTGCGTGACCTCCTGGATCTCGCGCACCATGCGCACGATGGTGGCGCGGTTGATGCCGAAGGCGTCATCGCCCATCAGGGCTTCGCCGGAGAGTTTGAGCAGGATGCGTTTGTGAGCGGGCATTCGTACCTCTTCAATGCTGTGCTGGGGCGTGCCGCGATTCTTCCAGACCTTGTGGGCCAAAGCCGCGGGCACAAGTGTAAAGGGCGCCAGAGGCGCCCTTTGTTTGCGTCGAACGGTTTAGGCGTTCTTGGCAGCGGCGGCGGCCTCGGCGGCGGCCTTCTGCGCAGCCACTTCGGCCGCGAAGTCGTCCACCTTCTTCTCGATGCCTTCGCCCACCACGTACAGGGTGAAGCTCTTCACCGTGGTGTTGGCGCCCTTCAGGTAGGCGGCCACGGTCTGCTTGCCATCGGCGGCCTTCACGAAGACCTGGTCCAGCAGCGAGACTTCCTTCAGGAACTTCTGCACCGAACCCTCGACCATCTTGGCGACGATGTCGGCCGGCTTGCCGGACTCGGCAGCCTTCTCGGCGGCGATCTTGCGCTCCTTCTCGACCAGCTCGGCCGGCACTTCGGCGGAGGACAGGGCAGCAGGCTTCATGGCGGCCACGTGCATGGCCACATCCTTGGCGGCCACGTCTTCACCGTCGAACTCGACCATCACGCCGATGCGGGTGCCGTGCAGGTAGGAAGCCAGCTTGGCGCCTTCATAGCGCTTGAAGCGGCGGATCGTCATGTTCTCGCCGATCTTGCCGATCAGACCCTTGCGCACGTCTTCCACGGTCGGGCCGAAGCCTTCCTGCGACAGCGGCAGGGCCGACAGGGCCTCGACGTCGGCGGGGTTCTTCTCGGCCACCAGACCGGCCACGGCGTTCACGAAGGCCAGGAATGCATCGTTCTTGGAGACGAAGTCGGTTTCGCAGTTGACTTCGACCAGGGCACCCACCGAGCCGACCACGGCCGCGGCGACCACGCCTTCGGCGGTGATGCGCGAGGCGGCCTTGCCGGCCTTGTTGCCCAGCTTGACGCGCAGGATCTCTTCCGCGCGACCCAGATCGCCGTCGGCCTCGGTCAGGGCCTTCTTGCACTCCATCATCGGGGCGTCGGTGCGGGCGCGCAGCTCAGCCACCATGCTTGCGGTAATTGCAGCCATTTCAATCTCCGTGTTGCAGCGAGGCCGGCAGCGGCCGACCCCGGGAATCTTGTTTGAAAAAAGGGGCTGAATCAGCCCCCTTTCCTTCCGGAATTTCCGGTTGCAGCGAGGGCTCAGGCGCCTTCGTTGACTTCCACGAACTCGTCGCCGTCGGCGGCCACGGCCTGCACCAGCTCGTTGGTGGCGTTGGCACGGCCTTCCAGCACGGCGTCAGCGACGGCCTTGGCGTACAGGGCCACGGCCTTGGCGGAGTCGTCGTTGCCGGGGATCACGTAGTCAATGCCTTCGGGCGAGTGGTTGGTATCGACGATACCGATCACGGGGATGCCCAGCTTCTTGGCTTCGGCCACGGCAATCTTGTGGTAACCCACGTCGATCACGAACATGGCGTCCGGCAGGGCGGTCATGTCCTGGATGCCGCCGATGTTCTTTTCCAGCTTGGCGATGTCGCGCTGGAACAGCAGGGCTTCCTTCTTGATGGCGGGCTGGGTGCCAGCCTCGACCTGGGCTCGCATGTCCTTCAGGTTCTTCAGCGAACCCTTGACCGTCTTGAAGTTGGTCAGCATGCCGCCGAGCCAGCGGTTGTCGACGTAAGGCATGCCGGCGCGCTGGGCTTCCAGGGCGATCACGTCACGGGCCTGACGCTTGGTGCCGATCATCAGGATAGTGCCGCGCTTGGCAGCCAGCTGACGCACGAACTTCATCGCTTCCTCGAACTTCGGCAGCGTCTTTTCGAGGTTGATGATGTGAATCTTGTTGCGATGGCCGTAAATGAACGGGGCCATCTTGGGATTCCAGAAGCGGGTTTGGTGACCAAAGTGGACGCCGGCTTCCAGCATCTCGCGCATCGTAACGGACATGAATTAACTCCGAAGGTTGTGTCTAAAATCCGGCCCGAATCGCGCCGCCGACCTCATTGATCGACGCAGCGCAACACCTTGAAGTGGCCGGGTTTGCGATTTATTCCGCCGCCCTTCCCGCATCCAGGGCACCCGAAACCGGGTGCCAGATCTGTCAACGCGGGAAACCGCTGGCAGCAAAACCCAAAGAGTATACACGATTCATGCCCCATGACCTGAGCAGCGCCCTGGCCGGGCTGCGTGACGGCCACCTGCAGGCTCCCGAACTGCTGCAACAAAGTCTGGCCGCCGCGCGCGGCGAGGCCTGCCGCCACGCCTTCGTGCGCCTCTTCGAACCCGCCCCCCTCCAGGCGCCGCACACCCCGCTGGGCGGCCTGGCCGTCAGCATCAAGGACCTCTTCGACGTCGCCGGCCAGCCCAGCACCGGCGGCTCACGCGCCCTGGCCGACGCGCGGCCCGCCGCCGCCGACAGCCCGGCCGTGGCGCGCCTGCGTGCCGCGGGCGCGGTCCTGATCGGCCACACCAATCTCAGCGAATTTGCCTTCTCCGGCCTGGGACTGAACCCCCACCACGGCACGCCGCTCAACCCCGTGACCCGCGCTCTCGATGGCCTGGCCCGCATACCGGGCGGCTCCAGCTCGGGCGCGGCGGTCAGCGTGGCCAGCGGCGCGGCCTGGGCCGCCCTGGGCTCGGACACCGGCGGCTCCATCCGCATTCCCGCCGCGCTCACCGGCCTGGTGGGCTTCAAGAACACCGCCCGCCTCACGCCCGGCGAGGGCTGCATCCCCCTGGCCCCCAGCCTGGACACCACCAGCGCCATCACCCATTCGGTGCGCGATGCCGTGCTGCTGCACGAGATCCTGGCCGCACGCCGGGTGAGTCTGCAGCCCCGCCCCTGGTCGGCCCTGCGCCTGGGCGTGCCGCGCGCCCTGCTGGAAGGGCTGGACGCCCAGGTGGCGCGCGATTTCGAGCGCAGCCTCTCGCGACTTTCAGCCGCGGGGGCACAGATCGAGAGCTTCGATCCGGCCCCGCTGCGCGACTTCGCCGCCCTGCAGATCCAGGGCGGTCTGGCCGCCTGCGAGAGCTGGGCCTGGCACCGCGCCCGGCTGGCCGAGCGCGAGAACGACTACGATGCACGGGTGGCGCAGCGCATCAAGCGCGGCGCCGGCTTCACCGCCGCCGACTACCTCGACCTGCTGCAGGCGCGCCGCCACTGGATCGCCGCCATGGAGCAGGCCCTGCAGGGCTTTGACGCCCTGCTCAGCCCGACCGTCGCCCGTGTTGCGCCCGAACTGGCGCCGCTGCAGGGCGACGACGAACTCTTTTTTGCCACCAATCTCCTGATGCTGCGCAACACCTCGGTCGTCAATCTGCTGGACGGCTGCGCCCTATCCCTGCCCTGCCATGCGCCGGGCAGCCTGCCCACGGGCCTGATGCTCTGGGCCCCGGCCCTGCGCGACGACGCCCTGCTGAGTCTGGCCCTGCAGACCGAAGCCCTGCTCCAGTCCGAGCGGGAGGTCTGAGTCATGCGCATTGCCATCGTCGGTGCCGGCATCGTCGGCATCAGCAGCGCCTATGAGCTCGCCGCGGAAGGCCATGACGTCACCGTCTTCGAACGCAGCGGGGGCGTGGCCGCAGAGAACAGCTTCGCCCACGGCGGTCTGATCTCGCCCGCCCTGCAGAGCCCCTGGCCCAGCGCCCCCTTGGCACGCCGCCTGCTGCTGGGCGCCGCGCTGCGCCGGCCGGGCCAGTTCGGCTGGCTGTGGCGCAGCTGGCGCCAGGCCCAGCCGCGCCTGCGCGAGCCGCAGCTGCGTCAGCTGCAGGCCCTGGCCGTGTTCAGCCAGCAGCGCCTGCAGGCCCTGCGCCAGCAACTGCATCTGGACTACGAGCGCGGCGAGGGACACCTGCTGCTGCTGCGCGGCGCGCGCGAGCTGGCCCAGGCCGAGGCCTGCATGCGCCAGCTGAGCGAGGCCGGCCTCAAGCACCACCGCCTGCTGGACCGCGCTGGCTGCCAGGCCGTGGAGCCCGGCCTCAACCCCGAGCTGACGCTCGAGGGCGGCCTCTACCTGCCGGGCGACGAGCTGGGCAATGGCCGCCAATACGCCCAGGCCCTGCGCACCGAGGCGCAGCGCGCCGGCGTGCGTCTGCGCTTTCACACCACGGTGCGCCGTGTGGAAGCAGGCAGCCAGCCCAGCCTGGTGCACGAGTACACCCCGCCGGCCGAAAGCCAGGGCCCCAGCACGCGGTTTGCCGACTACGGCAGCGCCGAGGGCCCGGCCACCGTGCCGCAGAATCCCGAGCCCGTGCAGGAGCGCTTCGATGCCATCGTGCTCTGCGCCGCCCTGGGCGCGCCGGCCCTGCTCAAGCCCCTGGGCCTGAGCCTGCCGCTGCGCCCGGTCTGGGGCTACACCCTGACCGCACCGCTGCGCCAGCTGGAGGCCTACCCAGACCTGGGCCCGCGCGCGGCGCTCAGCGATCTGCGCAGCGGCATCAGCATCGCCCGCATCGGCCAGCGCGTGCGCGTGGCCGGCGGCGCCGAGCTGCAAGGCGGGCCGGACGACTTCCCCGAGGCCTCGCTGGCCCCGCTGCATCAGCTGCTGCACGACTGTTTCCCCGGCGCCACCCACGGCAGCCAGCAGCAGCGCTGGAAGGGCGCACGCCCCAGCCTGCCCGATGGCCTGCCCCTGCTGGGCGCCAGCGGTCAGCCGGGCCTGTGGCTGAACCTGGGCCATGGCGGCCAGGGCTGGGCCCTGGCCAGCGGCTGTGCGCGCGTGCTGGCCGACCAGCTGGCCGGCCGCGCCCCGGCCCTGGACACCGAAGACCTGGGCATCGCACGCTTGCGCTAATCTGCGGCCATGCGCCGCGTCCTGCCCTCGCCCACCCACTTGCCCCTGCACGGTCTGGCCGCCAGCCGGGCCTGGGAGGCCGAGGCCCTGGCCCGGACCGCCCCGCATGCCCTGATGCGCCGCGCCGGTCTGGCCGTGGCCAAGCTGGCCCTGGCTCTGCGGCCCGAGGCCCGGCGCATCGCCCTCTTCTGCGGCCCCGGCAACAACGGTGGCGACGCCCTGGTGGCCGCCCGCCTGCTGGCCGCCACGGGCCGCGAGATCCAGCTCTTTCTGGCCCCGGAGGCTGCCCAAGCCAAGCCCCGTCCGGCCGACGCCACCTGGGCCCTGGGCGAGGCCCGACTGGCCGGCCTTGCGCCCAATCATGAGCTGCCCGACGCGCTGGAAGCCGATCTGCTGATCGACGGCCTGCTGGGCCTGGGCGCCGCGCGTGCGCCCGAGGGCTGGTTGGCCGAGGCCATTGCCCTGATCAACCGCGGCGGATCCAAGGGCACGCCGGTGCTGGCCATCGACCTGCCCAGCGGCCTGGACGGCCAGCACGGCGCCTGTGCCGGGACGGCCGTCCAGGCCCACCACTGCCTGAGCCTGCTCACGCTCAAGCCTGGCCTCTTCACGGCCCAGGGTCGCGCCCTGGCCGGCACCCTGTGGTGGGACGATCTGGGCCAGCCCTGCCCCCAGCCGCCCGGCGCCTGGCTGCTGGGCGAGCAGGCCCTGCGCGAGGCCCGGGCCCTGATCGGTGAGCGCGGCCACGCCAGCCACAAGGGCGCCTGGGGCGATGTGCTGGTCATCGGCGGAGCGCCGGGCCTGCGCGGCGCGGCCCAGCTGGCGGCCCAGGCGGCCCTGGCGGCCGGCGCGGGCCGGGTCTACGCCTGCCTGCTGGAGGCCGAGGCCTCGGCCAGCCTGGCCCGCCCCGAGCTGATGAGCTGGCCCGAGAGCCGCCTGGCCGATGCCGCGGCCTGGGCTCGCCACACCGTGGTGGCGGGCTGCGGCGGCGGCTCGCTGATCGCCCGCCAGCTGCCGGCCCTGCTGAACCAGGCCCGCCGCCTGGTGCTGGACGCCGACGCCCTGAACGCCCTGGCCGCCGACGCCAGCCTGCGCGCCCTTCTGCGCGGCCGTGCGGCCCAGGGCCTGGCTACCGTGCTCACGCCGCATCCGCTGGAGGCGGCGCGCCTGCTGGGCTCCAGCAGCGCCGAGGTGCAGGCCGACCGCCTGGGCGCGGCCCAGACCCTGGTGCTGGACCTGCGTTGCAGCGTGCTGCTCAAGGGCTCGGGCAGCGTGCTCGCCAGCCCGGGTCAGGTCTGCGCCATCAACAGCAGCGGCAATGGCCGCCTGGCCAGCGCCGGCACCGGCGATGTGCTGGCCGGCTGGCTGGGCGGGCTCTGGGCCCAGCTGGGCCCGAGCTGCGAGATGGCGCAGGAGGCCCAGGCCACTCACACCCTGGCTTGCGCCGCAGCCTACTGGCATGGCGCAGCCGCGGCCGGCCCCGAGGGCGGCCCGCTGCGTGCGGCGGATCTGATCGAGCGCATGCAGACCCTGCATGCGCCCGCGCCGGGCTGACAACCGCCCTCAGCGGCGCTTGCGCCCCGACTCGGCCTTGGCCGTGCTGCGCTTGCCCGCGGCGCCGGCGCTGCTCTTACCCTTGCCCGCCGACTTGGCCGCCTTGGCGGCGCCCCGGGGCGCACCGGCCTTGGGCCCGGCGGCCTTGCGGCGACCGGCCTTGAGCTCGCGGTCCTGGCGCTGCACCTGGGCCAGGGCTTCGACGGCGCTGGCCGGCTCAGCGCTGCGGCGGCGCGGCGACTCGCCAGCGCCACCCTGCTTGTCGCGCAGGGCGCGCGAGAGCAGGCGGGCCTCGCCGCTCTCGGGCACCAGGCGGAAGTCGATGCGGCGCCCATCCAGGTCCACCCGGCTCACCTGCACCTGCACGCGCGCGCCAGTGGCGTAGCGGATGCCGGTGCGCTCGCCGCGCAGCTCCTGGCGCACTTCGTCGAAACGGAAATACTCCCCGCCCAGCTCGGTGATGTGGACCAGACCTTCCACATAGAGCGCGTCCAGCTGCACGAAGAGGCCGAAGCTGGTCACCGCGTTGACAGTGCCGCTGAACTCCTCGCCCAGATGCTCGCGCATATAGCGGCACTTGAGCCAGGCTTCCACATCGCGCGAGGCCTCGTCGGCGCGGCGCTCATTGGCGCTGCAATGCGCGCCCACCACCTCCCAGCGCTCGGGCTCGGTGCTGGCCTGGGCGGGGTTGATGGGCTTGGCGCGGCCGGGGCGGCGCGGCGGCTCGGGCACCTCCATCTTGGCGGCGTCCAGCAGATAGCGCTTGCCGCCCAGCATGGCCTTGATGACCCGGTGCACCAGCAGGTCCGGGTAGCGGCGGATGGGGCTGGTGAAATGGGTGTAGGCCGGATAGGCCAGACCGAAGTGGCCGGAGTTGGCGCCGGTGTAGATGGCCTGCTGCATGGAGCGCAGCAGCATCTGGTGGATCTGCTGCGCATCCGGACGGTCCTTGGTGGCCGCGGCAATGGCCTGGAACTCGCCGGGCGAAGGGTCGTCGCTGATGCCCAGACCCAGACCCAGGGCGCGCAGATAGGCCTGCAGGGCCGCGCGCTTCTCGGGCGTGGGACCTTCGTGCACACGGAACAGCGAGGACTGCTTGGCGCCGGCGATGAAGTCGGCCGCGCAGACATTGGCGGCCAGCATGGCCTCCTCGATCAGGCGGTGGGCTTCGTTGCGGGTGCGCGGCACGATCTTCTCGATCTTGCCGTTGTCGTCGCAGATGATCTGGGTCTCGGTGGTCTCGAAGTCCACCGCGCCGCGCTTGTGGCGCTGGGCCAGCAGGGCGCGGTAGACCTCGTGCAGATGCAGCAGATGCGGCACCAGCTCGCGACGCTTGGCAGCCTCCGGGCCATGGGTATTGCCCAGCACGGCCGCCACCTCGGTATAGGTCAGGCGCGCATGCGAGCAGATCACGGCCGGGTAGAACTGATAGGCCCGGGTCTCGCCCTCGGCGTCGATCAGCATGTCGCAGACCATGGTCAGGCGATCCTGCTCCGGGTTCAGCGAGCACAGGCCGTTGGAGAGCTTCTCCGGCAGCATGGGGATCACGCGACGCGGGAAGTAGACCGAGGTGGCCCGCTCGTAGGCATCGGCATCCAGCGGCTCGCCGGGCTTCACGTAGTGGCTCACATCGGCGATGGCCACCAGCAGGCGCCAGCCGCTGAAGGCGCTCTTGCCACGGCCCTGCTTGTGGGGTTCGCAGTAGACCGCGTCGTCAAAGTCGCGCGCATCCTCGCCGTCGATGGTGACCAGGGGCACATCGCGCAGATCGATGCGCTGCTTGAGGTCGGCAGCACGCAACTTCTCGGGCAGCTTGGCGGCTTGGGCCAGGGTCTCGGCGCTGAAGCGGTGCGGCACCTCGTACTTGCGCACCGCGATCTCGATCTCCATGCCGGGATCGTCGATCTCGCCCAGCACCTCGACCACCCGGCCCACGGGCTGCGAGTACAGCGAGGGCGGCTCGGTCAGCTCCACCGCCACCACCTGACCGGCCGTGGCATTGGCGATGCCGTTCTTGGGGATCAGGATGTCCTGCCCCATGCGCTTGTCCTCGGGCGCTACCAGCCAGACACCGGACTCCAGCAGCAGGCGGCCGATGATGGGCCGCTTCTTGCGCTCGAGTATCTCCAGCACCTTGCCCTCGGGGCGGCCGCGCTTGTCGAAGCGCACCACGCGCACGCGCAGGCGGTCGCCATGCATGACCGCATGCATCTCCTGGGCCGAGAGGTAGACGTCGATCTGCCCGTCCTCGGGGATCAGAAAACCATGGCCGTCCCGGTGCCCCTGCACCTGGCCCACGACCTCGCTCAACATCGTGGCCGCGCCCTGCGCGGCAGCACTTGCGGACTTAAAATTTTTGATGATAGAATCCTAGCTTTCCTGAAACGCCAACAGATTTTCAATCTTTTGGTCACTTGCCCAGGTGGCGGAATTGGTAGACGCACTAGTTTCAGGTACTAGCGGGTAACTCCGTGGAGGTTCGAGTCCTCTCCTGGGCACCAAACACCGAAGGCCAGCACATTGTGCTGGCCTTTTTCATTTCTCCAAGCCATGCGTGGGCGCGCACTGCGCCAGATACAACAAAGCCGGCTCGGCGCGAGGCAGAACCGGCTTTGCAAAGAAGCATCACGCGGGCGGGATGCAGTGCGATCAGACCGCGAACTTCTTGGCCAGAGCATCCGGCCGCAGGCCGTCGTACTCCTCGAAAGGCTGGTGGATCCAGGGACTGGTCTCCAGCATCTCGACGTAATAGTCCGGCGTGTAGGTGGACACACCCTTGGTCCAGATCACGGCCGAGCGCAGCTCGCTGATGGCAGGCATGCCGCGCAGGCGCTCCACCACGGCCTTGAGCGTCACGCCCGAATCGGCCAGGTCGTCGACCAGCAGCACGCGGCCCGCCAGCTCGCCCTTGGGCATGGTGATGTACTTGGCGATGTCCAGGCGGCCCTGGATGGTGCCGGCCTCGGCGCGGTAGGAGCTGGTGGACATGATGCCCAGCGGCTTGTCGAACACACGCGAGAGCACATCGCCCGGGCGCATGCCGCCCCGGGCCAGGCACAGGATCTGGTCAAACTCCCAGCCGGAGTTGTGGACCTTGAGCGCCAGGCGCTCGGTCAGCAGGTGGTACTCGTCCCAGGACACGTACAGATGCTTGCCGTCGTCGGTCAACATGGGTGGGGCTCCTCGTTGGAATAGATGATGAAGCTCGAGCGCTCCGGCCTTCAGGCCTGGAAGGGGTGCTTGAGCAGGATGGTGTGGTCGCGATCCGGGCCGGTGGAGACCATGGCGATGGGCGTGCCCACCACCTCCTGCACGCGCTCCAGATAGCGGCGGGCGTTCAGGGGCAGCTGGTCCCATTCGGTGATGCCAGCGGTGGTCTCGGTCCAGCCCGGGAAGGTTTCGTAGACCGGCTTGCAGGCCACGATCTCGTCGGCATCCAGGGGCAGGATGTCGATGGTCTTGCCGTTCAGCTCATAGCCCACGCACATCTGAACTTCGGCCAGGCCGTCCAGCACGTCCAGCTTGGTCATGCACAGGCCGGTGATGCCGTTGATGATGATGGAGCGCTTGAGCGCGGCAGCATCCAGCCAGCCGCAGCGACGGGCGCGGCCGGTCACGGTGCCCTTCTCCTGACCCACGGTGGACAGGTGGTAGCCCACCGTGCCTTCCTTTTCCCACTCCAGCTCGGTCGGGAAGGGGCCGGAGCCCACGCGGGTGGTGTAGGCCTTGGTGATGCCCAGCATGTAATGCAGCATCTGCGGACCCACGCCGGCACCGGCGGCGGCATTGCCGGCCACGCAGTTGCTGGAAGTGACGTAGGGGTAGGTGCCGTGGTCGATGTCCAGCAGGGTGCCCTGGGCGCCCTCGAACAGGATGTTCTGACCGGCCAGATGGGCCTTGTGCAGCATATAGCCCACGTCCGCCATCATGGGCTTGATGGCCTCGGCCAGCTTCATGGCCTGGTCGAAGATGGGCTGGAATTCCAGCTCGCCGCACTTCAGGTAGCCGCACAGCGCGAAGTTGTGCAGCTCCAGCAGCTCCTTGAGCTTCTTGGCGAAGCGCTCGGGATGCTTCAGGTCCTGCACGCGCAGGGCACGGCGGGCCACCTTGTCTTCATAGGCCGGGCCGATGCCCTTGCCGGTGGTGCCGATCTTGCCGTTGCCGCTGGTCTCGCGCAGGGCCTCGCGGGCCTTGTCCACGGCCACATGGAAGGGCAGGATCAGCGGGCAGGACTCGGAGATGAAGAGGCGCGAGCGCACTTCCACGCCGGCCTTCTCCAGGCGCTCGATCTCGCCCAGCAGATGGGTGGGGTCCAGCACCACGCCGTTGCCGATATAGCAGGCCACGCCGTCGCGCATGATGCCCGAGGGAATCAGCTGCAGCGCGGTCTTCACGCCCTTGATCACCAGAGTGTGGCCGGCATTGTGACCGCCCTGGAAACGCACCACGCCCTGGGCGTGCGGGGTCATCCAGTCCACGACCTTGCCCTTGCCCTCGTCACCCCACTGGGTGCCGACAACCACCACATTCCGGCCGCGCGCAATTTCGCTATGCATGATGAATTTGCTCGATTCGTTGAAAGATTGTTTGGCGACGCGGCGCGCTCAAAGCGCGCGCAGCACCCATTGGGACTCGACGCTGACCAGCTCGCGGTCGCAGTCGAACTCATCGCCCTCGTGTTCGTGCCCGGGCAGCACGCACACCACGGTCTCGCCCTGCTCGCGCAGGCGCCGGATCGCCGCCCGCAGGCCGGCATCCTCACCCCAGGGCGCGCGCACCGCGGCACGCAGGGGCGTGGCAGGGCTCAGCAGCACCAGGGCCTTCAGGTCCAGGCTGAAGCCCACGGCGGGGCGGCGGCGGCCGAAGACCGCCCCCACCTCGTCGTAACGGCCGCCGCGCAGTACCGCATCGCTGGAACCGGCGGCATAGATCGCAAAGCGCACGCCGCTGTAGTAGGCGTAGCCGCGCAGATCAGCCAGATCGAAACCCAGGGCCACCTCGGGGTGGACCTGCTGCAGATGGCTGGCCAGCCACTGCAGATCATCCAGGGCCGCGTTCACCACGGCATTGCGCGGCAGGCGCTCGCGCGCCTGGGCCAGCACCTCGATGCCGCCATACAGGCCCAGCAGGGCCTGCAGACCGGCCGCGGCGTCGGCCGGCAGCTCGGTGCTGGCGGCCGCCAGGGCCACAGGATCCTTGGAAGCCAGGGCGCCGACGATGGCGCCCAGGGCCTCGGCGCCCAGGCGCAGCTCGCCCAGCACGCCCTGCACCAGACGGGCGTCACCCAGGTCGATGGCGATATCGTTCACACCGGCACGGCGCAGCGCATCCAGCGCCAGCTCCTGCACCTCCAGGTCGGCCTCCAGGCCGGCATGGCCATAGATTTCCACACCGAACTGCAGGGGCTCGCGGGTGGCATGCAGACCATCCGGGCGGGTGTGCAGCACCGGGCCGCAGTAGCACAGGCGGGTCACGCCGGCGCGGTTCAGCAGATGGGCGTCGATGCGCGCCACCTGAGGCGTGGTGTCCGCACGCAGACCCAGGGAGCGGCCCGAGAGCTGGTCCACCAGCTTGAAGGTCTTGAGGTCCAGCTCGCGGCCGGTGCCCGACAGCAGGGAGTCCAGATGCTCCAGCAGCGGCGGCATGACCAGCTCGCAACCGTAGCTGCGCGCCATGTCCAGCATGTCGCGGCGCAACTCTTCGATGCGGCGCGCCTGGGACGGCAGAACGTCAGCAATGTGCTCGGGCAGGAGCCAAGCAGAGGACATGGGCTTGAGGGGCGCAGTTAAAAACGGCATTGTACCGGGCTCGCGCGACGACGCGCCAATGCCCGAGCGCATCGACTGTTTAAAGCCGGCGCCCTACCCTGGCCTTGAGGCCGGCGGCGCTCAGCCCCAGAGGGCCGCCAGCAAGGCCAGGCCGGCCAGCAGGCTGGCCAGACCGATGAAGCGGATCTGGCCATCACTCATGGCCAGCAGGCGGCTGAAAACCTGGCGCCAGCCCTGTGGGTTGAGGAAGGGCATCAGCCCTTCCACCACCAGCATCAAGGCCAGGGCCGCCAGCAGGGTGTCACCCATGGCGCTAGCGCCGGCGCAGGCTTATTTGCCGCCCTTGGCCGGCGCGGCCGGGCCGCCGCCGCGCATGGCCTTGAAGAAGTCGCTGCTGGGGTCCACGACCATCACATCCGACTTGCTGCGCCAGGTGGACCGGTAGGCCTCCAGCGAGCGGTAGAACTGCGCGAACTGCGGATCGCGGCCAAAGGCTTCGGCATACAGGGCCGAGGCCTTGGCGTCGCCCTCACCCTTGATCTTCTGCGCGTCGCGGTAGGCCTCGGCCACGATGACTTCGCGCTGACGATCGGCATCGGCACGGATCTTCTCGCTCTCGGCCGAGCCGGTGGAGCGGGCCTCGGCGGCCACGCGCTTGCGCTCGGACTCCATGCGGCGATAGACCGAGTCCGTGATGTTGGCGGCGAAGTCCACGCGCTTGATGCGCACGTCCACCACCTCGATGCCGAACTGCTTGGCTTCGTCCTCGAGGCGCTTGCGCACATCGTTCATCACCTTGTCGCGCTCGGTGGCCAGCACCGAGGTCACGGTGCGCTTGGTCACCTCCTCGTTGAAGGCGGCCTGCACGATGGGGCTCAGACGGTTTTCGACATTGCGCAGGTCGGTGCCGCTGTTGCGGATGAACTGGCGGGCGTCGGTGATGCGCCACTTGACCAGCCAGTCGATCACCAGGCTCTTCTTCTCGGCGGTGAAGATGGCGCGCGACTCGGGGCTGTCCAGGGTCTGCATGCGGCGGTCCAGGAAGACCACGTTCTGGAAGGGCGGCGGCAGCTTGAACTTCAGGCCGGGCTCGGTCACGACTTCCTTGATCTCGCCCAGGGCGTAGACCACGGCGTACTGGCGCTGGTCCACGATGAAGAGCATGGAACTGGCCGCCATGAAGGCGATCAGGGCGCCGACGGCGATGGAGGCAATGCGGTTCATGTTCTCGTTCTCCTCAGATCGCCTCAGCGGCCATCGCGGTCACGGCCACGCAGGCCATCGCGCGAGCGCACATCCACCGTCGCATTGGGCTGCTGCGCCGTTTCGGGCAGCGTGGCCGGCACGGGCTGGCTGGCCGTCACCGTGCTGCCGGACTGCTGCAGCAGCTTGTCCAGCGGCAGATAGAGCAGATTGGAGCCGCTGCGGCTCTCCACCATGACCTTGCTGACATTGCTGTAGACCTGCTGCATGGTCTCGATATAGAGGCGGTCGCGCGTGACGGCGGGCGCCTTCTGGTACTCGGTCAGCACGCTCTTGAAGCGCTGCGCATCACCCTCCGCCTGTGCCTCGACACGGGCCTTGTAGCCCTCGGCCTCCTCGCGCAGACGCGCGGCCGTGCCCTGAGCCTTGGGGATCACCTCGTTGGCATAGGCCTGGCCTTCGTTCTTCAGGCGCTCGCGGTCGGCACCGGCCTTGAAGGCATCGTCAAACGCGGCCTGCACCTGCTCGGGTGCCTGCACGTTCTGCACATTCACATTGGCCACGATGATGCCGGCCTTGAGGCGGTCCAGCTGGACCTGCACCGACTTCACCAGATCGGCCGCGATGGCGTCGCGCTGCTCGTAGAGCACCGAATCCATCTTGCTCTTGCCCACGATCTCGCGCACCGCCGACTCGGAAGCCTGGATCACGGCCTCGTCGGGACTGCGGTTCTCGAACAGATAGTCCCGCGCATCCTTAAGGCGGTACTGCACCGTGAAGCGGATGTCCACGATGTTCTCGTCCAGGGTCAGCATGGAGGAGTCGCGCAGGCCGGTGGCGGGCACCACCGAGCTGCGGCCCACTTCCACCGAGCGCAGCTGCGTGACCGGCACCACCTCATTGGCCTGGAAGGGGTAAGGCAGGCGCCATTGGAAGCCGGCGTCCACCGTCTTGCTGTACTTGCCGAAGGAGGTGACCACCGCCTGATGGCCTTCCTGCACGATGTAGAAGCCGCTGGCCAGCCAGCCCAGGGCCACCACGCCGGCGATCAGACCCACGCCGATGCCGGCGCTCTTCATATCGGGCTGGAAGTTGTTGCCACCGCCGCCGTTCTGGCCGTTGTTGCCCTGGGGCGGCTGACCGCCACCCTTGCCGCCGAACAGGCCGGAGAGCTTGCGGTTGAAGTCGCGCCAGAGCTCGTCCAGATCGGGCGGGCCGTCATTGCGGCCATTGCTCATCAGCAGTCGGCCAGCCAGGCGTTGCCAGGGCCGCGCAGCGGACTCAGGTTTGTTCATGCTCATGCCTGTCATTCAAGTTGTGGGCAAATGGGGCCGGATCCGGCGGGTTCAAGTCCGGGCCAGGCATGGCCTGGACGATCTGCTCGCGCAGCCGGTCCAGACCTTCGCCACTGAGGGCGCTCACAAAGACCCGCGGCACGCGCGGGCCTGCGCCGGGACGCTCCAGCCAGTCCACCGCCGCGCGGGGGCGCTGGCTGTCTTCCAGCATATCGAGCTTGTTGTAGACCAGGATCTGGGGAATGTCGGCGGCGCCGATTTCCGCCAGCACCCGCTCCACCTCGGCCATCTGCTCGTCCAGCACCGGGCTGGCCGCGTCCACCACATGCAGCAGCAGATCGGCCTCGGCCGCCTCCTGCAAGGTGGCGCGGAAGGCCTCCACCAGCTTGTGCGGCAGGTCGCGGATGAAACCCACGGTGTCGGACAGGGAGATGCTGGTGCCCGCCGCCTCCAGATACATGGAGCGGGTGGTGGTGTCCAGGGTGGCGAAGAGCTGGTTGGCCGCGTAGCTGCGCGCCTTCACCAAGGCATTGAAGAGCGTGGACTTGCCGGCATTGGTGTAGCCGACCAGGGAGACCTTGAAGACCTCGTTGCGCTCGCGCGCACGCCGCTGGGTGCCGCGCTGGCGCTGCACCTTCTTCAGCCGCTCCTTGGTGACCTTGATGCGCTCGTCGATCATGCGCCGGTCCAGCTCGATCTGGGCCTCGCCGGGGCCGCCGCGCATGCCGATGCCGCCGCTCTGGCGCTCCAGATGGCTCCAGCGCCGCACCAGGCGCGTGGCCAGGTATTGCAGGCGCGCCAGCTCCACCTGCAGCTTGCCTTCGTGGCTCTTGGCGCGGGCGGCGAAGATCTCGAGGATGAGCGCGGTGCGGTCCGCCACCGGCACACCCAGCACGCGCTCGAGATTGCGCTGCTGCGCCGGCGAGATGGCCTGGTCGAACAGCACCGTGTGGGCTTGATGCGCCTGCACCAGCAGCTTGATCTCGTCGGCCTTGCCCGAGCCCACGAACAGGGCGGCATCGGGCGCCTGGCGCCGCGCGATCACGCGGGCCACCGGCGTGTCGCCGGCCGACTCGGCCAGCAGGGCCAGCTCATCGAGGGTGGGATCGAAATGGCCGCTGCGGCCGATCTCGACGCCGACAAGAATGGCGCGCGCCGCCGGATCGGGCAGCGTCGCGGAAGTGGGAGAAAAGTTGGAAGCGTTTGAACTCAAGGGTCAAAAGGGGGCCGCGAGCCCCCTATTACGCTGACGCGGGCGCCGTGACGCCGCCTTCTCAGGCAGTGTCGCCGCCGTTGTTGTCGGTCGCGTGGAAGTTCACCGCGCGGCCCGGCACCACCGTCGAAATGGCGTGCTTGTAGACCATCTGGGTCACGGTATTGCGCAGCAGGACGACGTACTGGTCGAAGGACTCGATATGTCCTTGCAGCTTGATGCCATTGACCAGATAGATCGACACCGGCACATGCTCCTTGCGCAGCAGGTTCAGGAAGGGATCTTGCAGGAGTTGTCCTTTGTTGCTCACGATATGCTCCGTGTTAGAGAGATGGCTACGGGAGAGGGTTGGAAGGCTTGCACCTTAACACAGGGAAAGCCCCGATGGCGGCAAGGATCAGCCCTCTTTGTCCGCGAAGGGGTTCTTGGCCGAACGCAGCTCGATGCGCAGCGGCGTGCCGACCAGCTTGTAGTGCGCGCGGATGCGGCCTTCCAGATAGCGCTTGTAGACGTCGGTGACGCCGTCCAGCGCCGTGCCGTGGATGACCACGATGGGCGGATTCATGCCGCCCTGGTGGGCGTAGCGCAGCTTGGGGCGAGACAGGCCATGCTTCTTGGGCTGCTGGTGGTCCACCGCTTCCTGGATCAGGCGGGTGAGCACCGGCGTGGTCATCTTCTTGAAGGCCGAGGCGTAGGCATCGGCCATCGCGTTCCACAGCGGGCCCAGGCCCTGGCGCTTGAGCGCCGAGATGCGGTGCTGGGGCGCGAACTTCAGGAAGGCCAGACGGTGCTCGACGGAGCGCTCCAGCTGCTGGCGCTGGTAGCTGTCGATGGCATCCCATTTGTTGATGGCCACCACCACCGCGCGACCGCTGTCCAGCACATAGCCGGCGATATGGGCATCCTGGTCGGACACGCCCTGGGTCGCGTCGATCAGCAGCAGCACCACATGGGCGTCGGCGATGGCCTGCAGGGTCTTGACCACCGAGAACTTCTCGATGGCCTCGAAGACCTTGCCCTTGCGGCGCAGCCCGGCGGTGTCGATGAGCTTGAACTTCTGGCCATGGCGCTCGAAGTCCACGCTGATGGCGTCGCGCGTGGTGCCCGGCATGTCGAAGGCCACCAGGCGCTCCTCACCCAGCCAGGTGTTGATCAGGGTGCTCTTGCCCACATTGGGGCGGCCCGCCACCGCGATGCGGATCACGCCCTCCTCTTCCGGCGGCGGCTCCTCCTCGCTCTCCGGGCCGAAGGGCTCCAGCACCGCTTCCAGCAGGCTGCGTATGCCCTGGCCGTGGGCGGCCGAGACGGGGTGGGGCTCGCCCATGCCCAGCTCGTGGAACTCGGCCAGCAGGGGCGACTCGCTCATGCCCTCGGCCTTGTTGACCGCGAGGAAGGTGCGCTTGTTGGCCTGGCGCAGATAGCGCGCGATGTCCTGGTCCTGACCCGAGAGTCCGGTGCGCACATCGACGACGAAGACCACGGCATCCGCCTCGGCCACGGCCTGGCGGGTCTGCTTGGCCATCTCCTTGACGATGCCGGTGCTGCTGTCGGGCTCGAAGCCGCCGGTGTCGATGACGATGAATTCGCGGTTGCCCAGGCGGCCATCGCCATAGTGGCGGTCGCGGGTCAGGCCTGCGAAGTCCGCCACGATCGCATCGCGGCTCTTGGTCATCCGGTTGAACAGCGTGGATTTGCCGACGTTGGGGCGGCCGACCAGGGCGATGACGGGTTTCATGGCGGGGATCTTATTGTTCTTGTCGCTTCAGGACAGAGGGGTCAGTCGGTACGCAGGGCGAAGAGGCCACCGTTGCGGGTGGTCACCAGCACCACGCCGCCCAGCTGCACCGGTGCGGCCGCCACGGGCGAGCCATCGGTGGGCAGACGGGCGAGGGTCTTGCCGCTGTCGGCGGCCAGCAGATGCACATAGCCTTCCAGATCGCCCACCAGCACGCCGCGCGGCGTGGCCAGGGGAGCACTCAGGCGGCGGTTGAGCAGTTGCTCGGCGCTCCAGACGATATCGCCGTTGGAGAGCTTCCAGGCGGTCAGGCGGTCCGAGGCGTCGCCGCCATAGGCCTGCTGGGCATCGGCGCTCACGCCGCGGGTGCCGCCGGTATTGCGGCTCCACTGGGTGGCGCCGCGCTCGGCATTGACACAGCCCACGGCGGACTGGAAGGCGCGGGCGCACAGGGTGTCGCCCACGCGGGCCACGGGGCCCACCAGATCGGCCAGGCGCTCCACCTCATTGGTGCCGCGCGGCGTGGCCACATTGGCCTCCCAGCGCAGGGTGCCGCGCAGCGGGTCCACGCCGGCCAGGCGGGCGCCCTGCCCCACCACCAGGGTGTCCTTGTAGGCGGTGATCACACCAGGCTGCGAGAGCGTCAGCGGATCGCCGGGGCGGCGCAGGTCCCAGAGGCGGCGACCGTCCAGCGCATCGAAGGCCAGGACCTGGCGGTCCACGGTCAGCACGAAGACGCGCTCGCCGGCCACCAGGGGCGCGGTGCTCACGGTGGAGGCCATGGGCTTGCGCCAGGCCGGCTTGCCGGCATCCAGCACCACCAGCTCGTTGTCGCGCGTGACGACGGCGGCAAAGCGGCCATCGCTGCCCACGCCGGCCACCAGCTTGGCACCCACCTCGCCGCGCCACTGCACGGCGCCGGTCTCGGCGGCCAGGGCCTGCACCACGCCGTCACCGCCGGCCACCACAAAGCTCTGGCCGGTGGCGGCCACGGAGAGCGGGAACTGCACGCTGTCCACACGGGACTGCCAGACCTGGCGCAGGCCGGTGCTGCCGATCTGGGCCTCCAGCGCCGCGGGCTTGGGACCGCTGCTGGAGCTGAACAGGGAGCAGCCGCCCAGCAGGGCCAGGGGCAGGCTCAGCAGCAGGGCTGCGCGCAGCGGACGGGCGACGGAACTCAGACGGGCCTTCATTGCGAGACTCCCGAAGCAGCGGTGTCGGGCGCGGCCACGCCCAGGCTGGCCAGCTTGGCCTCGACCAGACGGCGGTAGTCCAGGGTCTTGTCCAGGCTCTTGTAGGCCTTCAGGAATTCTTCCTTGGCCACATCGTTCTTGTTCTGCTGCACGGCCAGATCGCCGCGGCGGTCGGCCACCAGGCCGGCGAACTCGGCGCCCTTGATGCCGTCCAGGGTCTTGGCAGCCTCTTCGAACTGCTTGGCATCCATCTGCAAGCCGGCCAGACGCAGGCGCGCGATGTCGCGGTACTCGGTCTCGCTGGCGTTGTCCACGGCCCAGCTCAGGGCGGCGCGGGCCGGCTCGGCCTGGCCCTTGTCCATCTGCAGCTTGGCGGCCAGCAGCGCGCCCTGGCCCGCATAGGTGGTGCGGGCATAGCGATCCTTCAGGTCGCCGAAGACACGGGCCACCTTCTCGGCATCGCCGGCCTGGGCGGCGCGGTCCAGCTCCTCATACATGGCGCCGGCCTTGCCGGCCTGGTCACGCTGCCACCAGTTCCAGCCATTCCAGGCCGCGAAGGCCAGCAGGCCCAGCGTGATGATGGAGGTGATGAGGTTGCCGTAGCTTTTCCAGAAGGCCTTCAGCTGGTCCAGCTGTTCCTGTTCTTCGAGATCGAGATGAGACGCCATTGCGGAACTAGTTCGAGTGATGGGGCTGAAGAGAAGATGCGCGATTATGCGTTGCGCGGCAGCAGCTCGGCCGCCCAGTCCGCCACCTGGGCCAGACTGCGGCTGAACTGGCTGGCGCTGGCGTCGCGCAGCGGCTTGATGGCCACCTCGCCGCGCGCCAGCTCATCCTCGCCGAAGACCAGGGCATGGGCGGCGCCGCTGGCATCGGCCTTCTTGAACTGCGACTTCATGCTGGACTGCCCCGGGTGCAGCACCACGCTCACGCCGGCGGCGCGCAGGGCCTCCAGCACCACCATGACCTGGGGCAGGCCCTGGGCCGAGGGCACGACCGCATAGGCGTCCGGCACCGGCGCTGCGGGCGCCACGCCCACCTCTTCCAGCAGCAGCAGCATGCGTTCCATGCCCATGCCGAAGCCCACGGCCGGCGTGGGCTTGCCACCCAGCTGCTCGATCAGACCGTCGTAGCGACCGCCGCCGCAGACCGTGCCCTGCGAGCCGAGCTTGTCGGTCACCCACTCGAACACGGTGAGGTTGTAGTAGTCCAGACCGCGCACCAGGCGCGGATTGATGGTGTAGGCAATGCCGGCCGCGTCCAGGATGGCGCGCACGCCGTTGAAGTGCGCAAGGGACGCCTCGCCCAGGAAGTCCAGCAGCTTCGGAGCCGCATTGGCCATGTCCTGCAGGGCCGGGTTCTTGGTGTCCAGCACGCGCAGGGGATTGCTGTACATGCGGCGCTGGCTGTCTTCGTCCAGCAGGGCCTTGTGCGCTTCCAGATGGGCCACCAGGGCTTCGCGGTGGGCGCGGCGCTCCTCGGGCGCGCCCAGGCAGTTCAGCTCCAGACGCACATGCTCGCCGTCCTTCAGACCCAGCTCGCGCAGCAGGCGGCTGCCCAGCAGGATGACCTCGGCGTCCACGTCCGGGCCGTTGAAGCCCAGGGCCTCCACACCCATCTGGTGGAACTGGCGGTAGCGCCCCTTCTGCGGCTTCTCGCGGCGGAACATGGGACCGAAGTAGTAGAGACGGCGGCCCGAGTCGCGCAGAAAGCTGTGCTCGATCATGGCGCGCACCACGCCCGCGGTCATCTCGGGGCGCAGGGCCAGATGCTCGGCCTGGCCGTGCTTGTCGGCACGGTCCTCGAAAGCGTACATCTCCTTCTCGACGATGTCGGTCACCTCGCCGATGCCGCGCACGAACAGGGCCGTGGGCTCGACGATGGGCGTACGCACATTCTGGTAGCCATAGCGCTGCAGCACGCTGCGCATCTTGCCTTCCAGCCATTCCCAGCGCGCCGACTCCGGCGGCAGGATGTCGTTCATGCCCTTCACAGCCTGCAGGGGCTGCACCTTCTTCTGCTCAGTCATGGATATCAGGCGGTGGCGCCGAAGCGCTTCTCGATGTAGTTCTCGACTAGGGCGTGGAATTCGGCGGCGATGTTCTCGCCACGCAGGGTCAGGGCCTTCTCGCCGTCGATGAAGACCGGGGCGGCCGGCGCCTCGCCGGTGCCGGGCAGGCTGATGCCGATATCGGCATGCTTGCTCTCGCCGGGGCCGTTGACAATGCAGCCCATCACGGCCACCTTCATGTTTTCCACGCCGGGATACTTGCTGCGCCAGACCGGCATCTGCGCGCGCAGGAAGTCGTCGATCTGCTTGGCCAGTTCCTGGAAGGTGGTGCTGGTGGTACGGCCGCAGCCGGGGCAGGCGGTCACGCTGGGATTGAAGGCGCGCAGACCCAGGGCCTGCAGGATCTCCAGCGCCACCACCACCTCTTGCGTGCGCGACTCGCCGGGCTGGGGCGTGAGCGAAACGCGGATGGTGTCGCCAATGCCTTCCTGCGCCAGGATGCCCAGGGCCACGCTGGAGGCCACCGTGCCCTTGGTGCCCATGCCGGCCTCGGTCAGGCCCAGGTGCAGGGCGTAGTCGCAGCGCTGGGCCAGGGCGCGGTAGACCGAGATCAGGTCCTGCACGCCGCTGACCTTGCAGCTGATGATGATGTTGTCCGGATTCATGCCCAGCTCGCGGGCGTACTCGGCCGAGCTCAGGGCCGACTGGATCAGGGCCTGGTACATCACCTGCTGTGCGTCCCAGGGCTGGGCGCGCTTGGCGTTCTCGTCCATCAGCCGCGTCAGCAGCTCCTGGTCGAGCGAGCCCCAGTTGACGCCGATGCGCACCGGCTTGTCGTGGCGGATCGCCGTCTCGACGATGGCGGCGAACTGGCGGTCCTTCTTGTCCTTGAAGCCGACATTGCCCGGATTAATGCGGTATTTCGCCAGCGCCTCGGCGCACGCCGGGTGATCGGCGAGCAGCTTGTGGCCGATATAATGGAAGTCGCCGACCAGCGGCACGTCCATGCCAAGGCGCAGGAGGCGCTCGTGGATCTTCGGTACCGCCGCCGCGCTCTCGTCGCGGTCGACCGTGATGCGCACGATCTCGGAACCGGCCACGGCCAGCTCCTTGACCTGGATGGCGGTCTCGATGACGTCCACCGTGTCGGTGTTGGTCATGGACTGCACGCGCACCGGCGCGTCGCCGCCGATGGTGACGATGCGCGAGCCCCAGCGCACGGTGGCTTGACGGCTGCGGCGCGGCGCGGGACGCGCGGCGGCGATGGCTTCGGCGATGCTGCTATCGGTATCGATCATGGTGGGGACTTCGGGGGACTACTTGAGCTCCATGCGCACGACGTTGTCGCGGGCCTGGGCCGCCAGATCGACCGCGCTGCCACGCAGCGTGATCTCGGTGCCGGACACATTGCCCACACGCAGGCGCAGCGGCGGCAGCACATTCAGTGAGAGCTGCTCGCCGGGGCGCAGCAGGCGGGAGAGCTGGACCTGGCCCTGGGCATCGGTCACCTCCACCCAGGACTCCTCGCGCGCCTTGAGCAGCATGGGCACTTGACCCGGCAGCGCGGGCGCCGCGGTGCTGCTGGCGGTGGCCGGGGCCGTGCCGGTCACCGGGGCCGCCACGGCCGCGGTGGATGCGGGCGCCGGGGCGGGGGCGCTGATCAGGGGCGCCGCGCTGGCCGAGGGCAAGGCGGGCGGCGGTGCGGGCTGGGCCGCACTGGCAGCCGGGGCCTCGAGCAGGGGCGCGGGCGCCGGTTCGACCTCGGCACCCGCCGGGGTGGCAGCGCTTTCGCTCTTGGCCTCGCCCTGCATCAGGGGCGGCAGCTGCAGCCACTCGCCGGGCAGCAGATAGACGGCCAGGGCGCCCGCCAGCAGCAGGGCCGGCCCCCAGATCATGGGGCGCTTGAGCCAGTCCAGGGACAGGCCTTCCTCGCTGGCCATGCGCTCCCGGAAGGGGGTGTTGAGGCCGCGGCTGACGCGGTCCAGCCCGGGCTCGCTGCCGCGCGGCAGCAGCTCCAGCACGGGCGCAGCATCCACCTTGAGGGCGCGGCACATGGCCTTGGCCAGGGCGCGGGTGAAGGTGGCATCGGGCAGGTCCTGATGGCGATCGGCCTCCATGGCCTCCAGCTTGGCCTGGGGCACTTTCAGCTGGGCCGCCAGCGCGGCGATATGCAGGCCCTGGGCCTGCCGCGCGGCGCGGAGCCAGGCACCGGCCGTCTGCGGCACGGCGCTTTGCGGCGCGGCCTGGCTCGGAGCCTCGCTCAAGATCGTGGACATGCGTTCCCCCTCACTCATCGAATCGACCGTTGATCAGGGCCTGCGCTTCCGGCGATTGCGGGAATCGCCGGCGCAACTGCTGGCCGTAGTCATTCATCTGCACGGTATTGCCCAGGCGGCGCTCCACGCGCAGGGCCAGCCACAGGCTCTGGGCATTGAGCTGCTCGGGCTGGTCATTGACCCGCCTGACATAGAAGCGGGCGCGGTCGTACTGGCCGTTGCGATACAGCACCTCGGCCAGGTTCATCGCAATGGCCGGGTTGGACGGATCCTGCTCGAAGGCGCGCAACAGGGTGCGCTCGGCGGCGCCGAACTGGCCGGCCGAGGCCTCGCAGACACCCTGCGCCAGCAGGGTGCGCGCCGCGCCGCGGTACTGGGGCTGGGCCAGGGCGCGCTCGAACTGGGCGCCGGCCTCGGCATAGCGGTTCTGCTGGCAGAGGAACCAGCCGTAGTTGTGCAAGGTGTCGGGGTCGGCCGCGTTCAGGCTCAGGGCACGGCGGAAGCTCTCCTCCGCCAGCGGCAGCTCGCCCATGGCCGCATAGACCAGGCCGCGCAGGCTCAGGGCCTCGACCATGTCCGGCTTCACCAGCAGGGCCTGCTTGAGCTCATCCAGGGCGGTGGGCAGCTGGCCGCGGGCGAAATAGCCATAGGCCAGCTCCACCCGCACGGCGGCGCGGCGATCCAGATCGGTCTGGTCGGAGGCGGTGCGCGGCTCAGCGCCCTGCTTGGCCGTGGTGCCGGCGCAGGCCACCAGGCCCAGCACCAGGGCCAGAGCGAGCGGGATCTGCAGGAGTCTTGTCTTCATGAGCGCCCATTCATCAGTGCATCACTGCGGATTGCGCCCCCCGAGACCATGAACCACCACCGGCGCCCGCACCATGCGCTGTTCCACGCGGGTACGGTCCTGCACTTCGCCGGCCAGTTGGCCGCAGGCGGCATCGATGTCATCGCCGCGGGTCTTGCGCACCGTGGTGACGATACCGGACTTGATCAACACCTCGGCAAAGGCCTGCACGCGCGCGTTCGAGCTGCGCTTCAGGCCCGAGGCCGGGAAGGGGTTGAAGGGAATCAGGTTGATCTTGCAAGAGACCTTGCCACGCAGCAGTTTGACCAGCTGCTCGGCCTGCTCCGGCGTGTCGTTCACGCCATCCAGCATGCAGTACTCGAAGGTGATGAAGTCGCGCGGCGCCTTCTCGAGATAGCGATTGCAGGCGTCCAGCAGCTCGGCAATCGGGTACTTCTTGTTCAGCGGCACCAGCTGGTCGCGCAGCGGGTCAGTGGGCGCGTGCAGGGACACGGCCAGGGCCACCGGCACATCCTCGCGCAGGCGGTCGATCATGGGCACCACGCCCGAGGTCGAGACCGTCACGCGGCGGCGCGAGAGGCCATAGCCATGGTCGTCCAGCATCATGCGCAGGGCAGGCACCAGAGCGCTGTAGTTCTGCAGGGGCTCGCCCATGCCCATCATCACCACATTGGTGATCACGCGCTCGCTGCTCTTGAAGCGCTGGCGCAGGCTGTGCTCGGCGTACCAGAGCTGGGCGATGATCTCGGCCGTTTCCAGATTGCGGGAAAAGCCCTGATGGCCGGTGGAGCAGAAGCGGCAGCCCACCGCGCAGCCGGCCTGGCTGGACACGCACAGGGTGCCGCGGTCATCCTCGGGAATGAAGACCGATTCGACGGCATTGCCGCCGCCCACGTCGAACAGCCACTTGATCGTGCCGTCGGCGGAGACATGTTCGGAGATCACGGGCAGGGCCGTGATGTGCGCCTTGCCGCGCAGCTTCTCGCGCAGCGACTTGGCCAGGTCGCTCATCTGCTCGAAGTCAGAGGCGCCTTTCTGATGAATCCAGCGAAACAGCTGGGTGGCGCGGAAGCGCTTTTCCCCCAGCTGCTCGCAGAACGCAGCCAGTCCTTCCAGATCGAATCCAAGCAGGTTGACCGCGTTCATGGGTATTGCTTCTTGCTGTGTTGCTCAGGCCTCCAGGCCTGAGCAGCGCAAGAGGCTTGATGCCGAATTAACGGCTGTAGACGTTCATGCCGGGGAAGAAGAACGCCACTTCCTGGGCGGCGGTCTCGGGGGCGTCCGAACCGTGCACGGCGTTGGCGTCGATGCTGTCGGCGAAGTCGGCGCGGATCGTGCCTTCGTCGGCGTTGGCCGGGTTGGTGGCGCCCATGACTTCGCGGTTCTTCAGGATGGCGTTCTCGCCTTCCAGAACCTGAACGATCGTCGGGCCGGAGGTCATGCCGTCAACGAGTTCGCCGAAGAAGGGGCGTTCCTTGTGAACGGCGTAGAAGCCTTCGGCTTCGCGGCGCGACAGGTGCACCATCTTGGCGGCCACGACCTTCAGGCCGGCGGCTTCAAAACGGGCATAGATCTGGCCGATCACGTTCTTGGCGACGGCATCGGGCTTGATGATGGAAAGGGTGCGTTCGATCGCCATGTTTTTCTCCTGAAATCTGGGGCTTGGCAAAACCCGAGATTGTACTGTGTGACTGTGTAAAAACGATCCAGGCCCGCTCAAGGGCCTGGATGGGTGCCCGACTTAGCGCCGGCCGCGACCACCGCCGCCCCGGTTGCCGCCGCCACCGCCACCACCGCTGCGGTTGCCGCCACCACCACCGCCGCCACGTCCGCCACGGCGGGTGAAGGCGTCGGCACCGATGTAGCCCACCGAGGTCTGCATGGGATCTGGCTCACGCGGGCCATTGCCGCCACCACCGCCCTTGCCACGGTTGCCCTGGCCGCCACGGCCCGGAGCACCGGTGCCCTGCGCACCACTGCCACCCGCGCCGAAGCCGGCCGGGAAGCCGCGCTTGCCGCTGGAGGCAAAGCGCCGGTCGAAGGTCTGCTCCAGCGGGTTGATGTTGTGGGGGATGAAGTCGTCGTCCTCGTAGTCGCTGTCGCGCGAGCGCTCACGACCGCGATCCTGGGCGCGGTCCGGGCCGCGCTCGGCGGCCTGTTGACGCGGCTGCGGCGGCGCATCCGGGCGGCTGGGGCGCGGCCCCTTGCCGCCACGATTGCGCTTGCCACGCTGCTGGGCCTGCTCGTCGCGGGCCTGCTGCTGACGCTCGCCGCGCGCCTGCTGCGGGCCACCGGCCAGGCGGCGGATGATGCGCACATCGTCCTCACCCAGCTCCACCCAAACGCCGCGCTTGAGGCCGCGCGGCAGCACCACGGTGCCGTAGCGGATGCGGATCAGGCGGCTCACCACCATGCCCACGGCCTCGAAGAGCTTGCGCACTTCGCGGTTGCGGCCTTCGGTGATGACCACGCGATACCAGCGGTTGGCGCCTTCGCCGCCGCCGTCCACGATGCTCTTGAAGGCCGCGGACTGGCCCTCGATCTGCACACCTTCCAGCAGGCGGGCGCGCTGCTCTTCATTCAGCGAACCCAGCACGCGCACCGCGTACTCGCGCTCCACGCCAAAGCGCGGGTGCATCAGCTGATTGGCCAGCTCGCCGGAGTTGGTGAACAGCAGCAGGCCTTCGGTATTCAGGTCCAGGCGACCGACCGACTGCCACTTGCCCTGATGCAGTCGGGGCAGGCTGCGGAACACGGTGGGGCGGCCTTCGGGATCATTGAAGGTCACGACCTCGCCGGTGGGCTTGTGATAGGCCAGGATGCGGGGCGCCGGCGGCGAGATGCGCACGCGGATCTGCTTGCCGTTGACGGCCACGCGGTCACCGAAGGAGATGCGCTGGCCGATATGGGCCACCTCGCCATTCACCTCGATCTTGCCTTCGGCAATCATGTCCTCGATGTCGCGGCGCGAGCCGACGCCGGCCTGGGCCAGCACCTTCTGCAGCTTGGGCGCATCGGGCTCGGGCGCCAGCACGCGCTTGCTCTCGGCCTCGGCAGCCGGCTCGCTGGTGGCAGCCTCCTCGGCCTCGCTACCATCGAACTCGCCGGCCAGCACCTGGGCAAAGCGCTCGCCCACGGCAGCCAGCAGCTCCTCGGGCGCGGGCTCGGCACGGCGCGGGGCGCCAGCCTCCTGCCCGTCGTCGCCCTCGGTCTCGCCGGCCTCGAGCGACTCACCCTCGCCCCCTTCGGCACCGCCTTCGCCACGACGGCGACCGCGGCGGCGATTGCGACCACGACGGCCTTCGCCATCCGCGGCATCGCCGGACGACTCGCCCTCGGTGGCGGAGTCGGCCGCGGATTCGGAGGCCTGAGCCACCACCGGCTCGACCGGTGCCGGCTGGACCTCGACCGCGGCAGGCGCCTGGGCCTCACCCTCCGCCGCCGCGCTCTTGCGCGGGCTGCGGCGCTTGGGCGCGGGCGCCGCTTCGGCAACCGCCGGCTCGGCGGATGCGGCAGGCAACCGCTCGGCCAGAGCCTCGCCGGCCGACTCGGCCGACGCGACCACCTTCTTGGCGGCGGTCTTGCGCGGCGCGCGCGGCTTCACGGGCTTGGCAGCCTCATCCGCCGCCACCGGGGCCGCGGCCTCGGGGGCCGCGGTCTCGGCGGGCGCGGCCGCGCGGGTGCTGCGGCGGCGCTTGGGCGCCGCGGCAGCGGCATCGGCCTCGGGGGCCGGCGGGTTCATGTCGTTGTCGTTGGAATTCATGCGTCGGCTTGCACCTTCTCGCTAGCGTCGGATGCGGGGTCGTCGCCGGGTTCACCGGTCTGGACCGCCACAGCGGATGCGCCCGCAGGAGAACTCTCGGGCGCCGGGTTGGGGGTTGGGGGTTCTTGGGGAGAGGTCGGCGCTTCGGCGCCCGCCTCGGTGGGAGTGAATTCGGCCGGCAGCTCCAGGACAGCCTCCGCCTCGGCCGGCGAGTCTTGCGGCTCCTGGACCTCGCTGCCCAGCAGTTCGCCCAGGGCGGCCGGCGCCTCGCCGCCGGCCTCGAGCGCCGGCAGCTGCTCCAGACTGGCCAGACCCAGATCATCCAGGAACTGGCGCGTGGTGGCATAGAGCGCCGGGCGACCGGGGGCCTCGCGGTGACCGATGACCTCGATCCAGCCGCGCTCCTCCAGCTGCTTGACGATCTGGCTGGTCACGACCACGCCGCGGATGTCCTCGATATCACCCCGGGTGACCGGCTGGCGGTAGGCAATGATGGCCAGGGTTTCCATCACGGCCCGCGAGTAGCGTTGCGGCTTCTCGGGATGCAGGCGGTCCAGGAACTCGCGCAGCTCGGGGCGGCTCTGGAAGCGCCAGCCCGAGGACACGGCCACCAGCTCCACACCGCGATGCTCCCAGTCGCGGCTGAGCTCGTCGAGCAGCGCGCGCAGGGTGTCCGCGCCGACCTCATCGGCGAACAGGGTCCGCAGCTCCCGCAGCGTGAGCGGCTGCTGGGCGCAGATCAGCGCGGTCTCGAGGACGCGCTTTGCATCCTGGGTGTTCATGGACTTCTGTCAGCGGGCCGCCATCCGGGCGGCGAGTCATTGATCGTGCTTGGGCTCAGGCTCTGAGCGGGCGCGCCGCGCGCCCTCACGGACCGCAGCGGGCCGGCATGGCCCCGGGGGCTGGCGGCTCGGATCCGGGAGGAGGACTGCCATTCGCCCCCGGTCTCTGGCCACGCCAACTGCGCCGATTGTAGCGCCCTCAGCCGCCCCGCTCCTGAAGCACCGGTGTCGGCAGGCCGGCGGCAGCCCAACTATCGGACAAATCCTGTGGCAGGGATGCATCAAAACGCAGGGCCGCGCCGCTGATCGGGTGCTGCAGCGTCAGGCGCGCCGCATGCAGGGCCTGGCGCTGCAAACCGAAGGCGGGCGAGCCGCCGTAAAGGCCGTCGGCCACCAGGGGATGGCCGCGGCTGGCCAGATGCACCCGGATCTGGTGGGTGCGGCCACTGTGCAGCACGCAGTGCACGGCGCTGTACTGCCGGCCGTCCAGCTCCACCCGGTCCAGGCAGTACACATCGGTGCGCGCCGGCTTGCCCCCGGCCAGCACCGCCATCTTGACCCGCGAAACCGGGTCGCGGCGCAGCGGCGCGTCAATGAAGAGCTCGTCGGCCACCCGACCCTGGGCCAAGGCCAGGTACTCGCGGTGCACCTCGCGCGCCGCGATCATGCGGCTCAGCGCGGTCACGGCCTCCAGGGTCTTGCCCACCACCATCAGGCCCGAGGTGTCCTTGTCCAGGCGGTGCACGATGCCCGCGCGCGGCAGCGCCGCCGCGCCGCGGTGATGGGCCAGCAGGCCGTTCATCAGGGTGCCGGACCAGTTGCCGGCCGCCGGATGCACCACCATGCCGGCGACCTTGTTGAGCACCAGCAGATGCTCGTCCTCGAACACGATCTGCAGCGGCAGCGCCTCGGCGCGGAAGGCCTGGCTCTCGGCCGTGGGCTGCAGCTGCACCCGCAGGCGTTGCCCGGCCTGCAGGCGCTGCGAAGCACTGCGGGCCAGCTGGCCGTTGACCCAGACACAGCCGCGCTCGATCAGGCCCTGCAGATGGTTGCGCGAGAACTCCGGCGCCAGGCCCACCAGCCAGCGATCCAGGCGCTGACCATGGCCCTCGGCGGGCACGTCAGCGCTGCGTTCCTCGACCGCGTCTTCCACCGTTTCCGCCGCCGACTCTTCCGCCGACTCGAACTCGGGTTCGTCCGCGCCTTCACCCTGAGGGACGGGCAAGGCCTCAACCATATAATCGAACTCCACCTTTGTTGATTGTCGGCATCCGCAAGCCGGCCTGGACCATGACTGAACACCGCTCGCGGTTGCGCGGCCTCATCGCCACCGGCATGGCTGCCGGCTTTCTGGCCCTTCTGACGGCCTGCTCCTCGACGCCCGAGGACCAGAATTCCCAGGCCGCCCTGGACAAATTGTATGCAGACGCCAAGGCCGATATCGAGGCCGGCAGCTACGACCGTGCCATCAAGACCCTGGAGCGCATCGAAGGCCGCGCCGCCGGCACCCTGATGGCCCAGCAGGCCGCCCTGGACATGGCCTGGGCCCAGTACCGCAGCGGCGAGCGCGCCGCGGCCGTCACCACGCTGGACCGCTTCATCAAGCTCAACCCCACCAGCGCCGCCATGGACTACGCCCTCTATCTGAAGGGCCTGGCCAATTTCAACGAAGACCTGGGCCTGTTCGGCCGTCTGGCCGACCAGGACATCTCCGAGCGCGACCAGCAGGCCTCGCGCGACGCCCTGCTCTCCTTCCAGCAGGTGGCGGACCAGTTCCCCGAGTCCAAGTACGCCGGCGACGCCCGCCTGCGCGTGGACTACATCACCAACACCCTGGCCGCCTACGAAGTGCATGTGGCGCGCTACTACTACAACCGCGGTGCCTATGTGGCCGCGGCCAACCGCGCCCAGCAGGCGGTGCAGGAGTTCCAGCGCGCCCCGGCTGCCGAGGAAGCCCTGTTCCTGATGATGCAAAGCTACGAGAAGCTGGGCCTCAAGCCCCTGCGCGACGACGCCGAGCGCGTGCTGCGCAAGAACTTCCCGGACAGCACCCATCTGGCCGGCAACGGCGGCAAGAAGCGCTCCTGGTGGCGCTTCTGGTGAGCCCTCGCTGAGCCACCTCGACCCCAAGACGAAACGCGTGCCCCGGGCACGCGTTTTTCATTGGGGCCTGCGAACAGGACGCTCAGAACGGCGGATCGTCCTCGGGCACCTCGTCGCCGCCCTCGCGCTCGGCCGCCAGGCGACGCAGCCAGTCCAGGGCCTCGCCCTCATTGGCCACCGGCGTCATGGGCGGCAGGGCCGCACGCAGGCGCCGCCCGTAATTCATGCCGGCCATGCGGGGATCACAGACCACCAGCAGGCCCTTGTCGGTCTCGCTGCGGATCAGGCGGCCGCCGCCCTGCTTGAGCGCGATGGCGGCCTCGGCAATGAAGAACTCGGCAAAGGCATTGCGCCCCTCCGACTCCAGCTTCTGCACCCGCGCCTCCACCAGGGGATCGTTGGGCGGCGGGAAAGGCAGCTTGTCGATCAGCACGCATTGCAGGGCATCGCCCGGCACGTCGATGCCCTCCCAGAAGCTGGCTGAGCCCAGCAGCACCGAGCGCGGCTCCTCCAGGAACTGCTGCAGCAGCAGGCGCTTGGGCGCCGCCCCCTGCACCAGCACCTTGATGGGCGCCTCATCCAGCTCGAATTCGCTGCGCAGGGCATCGCCAATAGTCTGCAAAGCGCGCAAGGTGGTGGTCAGCACAAAGGTGCGGCCGCCCAGGGCGCGGGCGCAGCGCGCCGCCATGATGGCCACCGAAGGGCCGTGGCTGGGATCGCTGGGCTTGGGAAAGCCGCGCGGCACATAGAGCCGGGCATTGCGGGCGTAGTCGAAGGGGCTGCCCACGCGCAGCACCCGCGCATCATCCAGGCCCGCGGGCTCGGTGAACCAGCGCAGCTGATCATCGTCGCCCAAGGTGGCCGAGGTGAAGACCCAGGCCTTGGGCGGGCCGGCAAACTGCTCCTGCATGGCCTTGCGAATGTCCAGGGGCGACTCCACCAGGCGGGCCTGGTGGGTGCCCAGATCGATCCAGCGCACCGCGCCGGGCTCGGCCTCGGCCGCGAAATGCGCGGCCAGGCGGCGCAGCTGGCCGGCGCGCTCATGCAGACGCACGAAGTCGGGCGCGGTGGCCGTGACCGTGGCCAGGGCCGCCTCCGCCAGCAGGGCCGCGGCGGCCACCTGATCCAGGGCCGGGGCAAAGCCGGGCAGGCCCGCGCGCTCCTGCCAGCGCAGCTTGAGCAGGCCACGCACGTCCTTGGTGGGCCCGGCGCAGGCCAGGCGCAGCTCGCGCGCGGCACGCTCCAGACCGGCGGCGATGGCCTGCCAGTCCTGCAGGCCGCGGGCCTGGGCCAGGCCCTGGGCCAGCAGGTCGCGCGAGAAGTCGATCAACTGCCCCGTGCCCAGCAGGGTGCCCAGGAACTGCACCCCGGCCTCGGGCAGCTGGTGGGCCTCGTCGAAGACCGCCAGGTCCACCGAGGGCAGGATCTCGGCCACACCGCTGTCGCGCAGGGACAGGTCGGCAAAGAAGAGATGGTGGTTGACCACCACCACATCGGCCTCCATGGCCTCGCGCCGTGCCTTCACCACATGGCAGGCGCGGTAGTCGGGGCATTCCGTGCCCAGGCAGTTGTCCCGGCTGGAGCTGATCAGGGGGATCAGGGGCGAGCGCTCATCCAGCCCGTCCATCTCGGCCAGGTCGCCACTGACCGTGGCCTGGGCCCATTGCTCCACCCGCGCCAGCAGAAAGACCGAGCGCCGGTCCGGCAGCTCGGCGCTGTGGCGCGCGTACTTCATGCGGTGCAGGCAGAGGTAGCTGCCCCGGCCCTTGAGCAGGGCGCTGCGCAGCGGCATCTGCAGGGCCTCGATCAGGCGCGGCAGATCGCGCAGAAAAAGCTGGTCCTGCAGGCTCTTGGTGGCAGTGCTGACCAGCACCCGCCCGCCCGAGAGCAGGGCCGGCACCAGATAGGCAAAGGTCTTGCCCACGCCGGTGCCCGCCTCCACCACCAGGGCTTCGCGGCGGGCGATGGCCTGGGCCACGGCCAGGCTCATGCGCAGCTGGGGCTCGCGCGGGGCGTAGTGCGGATCAGCCCGCCCCAGGGGGCCGCCGCGGTCGAAGGCGGCCAGTACCCACTGTTCCAGCTCGCTGGGCGGCTGGCCCTCAGTCTCCAACTCGGCGGACATCAGGCGGGTTCGGCGGGGTCGGTGGCCTGCTCCAGGCGCACGATGAGGTCGCGCAGGGCCAGGCGGCGCTTTTTCAGGCGCTGCAGCGCCAGCTCGTCCAGCGGCTGCTGCTGGGCCAGGCGGTCGATCATCACGTCCAGGTCCGCATGCTCGATGCGCAACTCGATCAAGCGACGCGACAGGGAGTGAAGTTGTTCGTCCATGCAGCTCTTTTCCGGGCCCGCAACACGCGGACACCGACATTTGGCGATTATAGTTTTGCGGCCAACCCAGACCTACGCATGAGCCGCATCAGCACGCCCGGTTTCCGAGTCAGCGCCGCCACCGGTACCCACCGCGGCGACCGCCTCTACCAGCAGGATCAGGTCGAGATCATCGGCCACCCGCGTCATGCCGGCTGCCTGCTGGCCGTCCTGGCCGATGGCATGGGGGGCAAGAGCGGCGGACGCAAGGCGGCCGATCAGGTCATCCTCACCGCGCGCCAGCTCTTCGAGCGCTTCGTGCCCGGCGAGGAATCGCCCGAGGCCTTTCTGAGCCAGGTGGCCGCCGAGGCCCATCTGATGATCAAGCTCACCGCCATCACCACCGAGGAAGAGCCGCACAGCACCCTGGCTGCCTTTCTCGTGATGCCGGACCGGCACTGCCACTGGATCCACACGGGCGATTCGCGCATCTACCATTTCCGCGGCCCCGGCCTGCTCAAGCGCACGATGGACCACTCCTTTGTGCAGCGCCTGGTGGACGAGGGCCAGATCACCGAGGCCGAGGCCGCGGTGCACCCGCAGTCCAATCTGCTGACCGGCTGCCTGGGCACGGTGCAGGAGCCCACGCCCACCCTGACCCAGGCCGAGCGCCTGGAGGTGGGCGACAGCCTGATCGCTTGCAGCGACGGCCTCTGGCATTACTTCAGCCCGCGCGAGCTGGGCACGGTGCTGCACAGCCTGGCGCCGCGCGAGGCGGCCGAGCTGCTGATCGACAAGGCCCGCCAGCGCGCCCATGGCGGCGGCGACAACCTCTCCCTGGCCGTGGTGCGGCTGGACGCGCTGGGCTGAGGCCTGATCAGCGCTTGGGCCCGGCCGGCAGGGCCTCGATGTCCGAGGCCGAGGGCACGGGCAGGGCCGCCGCCGCGGGACGCGGTTGAGCGGCCTTCTCCTTCTCACGCCGGGCCTGAGCCTCGCGATGCGCCTGGGCCTCGCGCTGGCGCTGGGCGGCCCGCTCGCGCTGACGCTGGGCCTGCTGCTCGCCGCGCTCGATCTCGCGCTGCACCGTCTGGCCATGGGCCTGGGCATCGACACGCGGCGGCACGGGACGCGAGGCGGCCGGCGCCACCGGCAGCACGGGCGCCACGGGTGCGCCCACGCGGGGCGCGGCGCTGAGCTCGCGCTGGCGACGCTGGCCCTCCTCCTCGGCGGCGGCACGCTGCTTCTCGAGCACCCGCTGGCGCTGGGCCTCGGCACGGGACTGGCGCTCCTGGGCATCCAGCACCTGCTCACGGGTGATCAGGGGCGCCAGGGCCGCACCGCGCTCCTGTCTGGCGGCCTGCTCGCAGGCATTGACGGCAAAGCGATGGGCACAGTCCTGCCGCGCTTCACGGTAGCGGGTTTCGATGCGGGCCCGGGCCGCGGCCAGGCCGGCGCGATCCAGGGCCTGGGGCGAGACCTCGGCCTCATGCGCGGCGGCGCTGAGCGGCTGTAAGGCCGCCAGGAGCAGGCCCAGCAGCGGCATGCGGCAGCGCAGGGGGGATAGAAGGCGCGAATCGGGCATGGCTTGCGGCTTTCAGGTCAGCGCCGTGTCCACGTCCCGGCGCTCCAGCGCCAGGTACTCCTCGCTCTGCATCTCGCGCAAGCGCGAGACAGTGCGCGGGAACTCGTGGGCCAGCGGGCCTTCGGTATAGAGCTGCTCGGGCGGCACGGCAGCCGAGATGATGAGCTTGACGCGGCGGTCGTAGAGCACGTCCACCAGCCAGGTGAAGCGCCGCGCCTCGCTGGCCAGACGCACCGGCATCTCGGGCACATCGGAGAGGATCACGGTGTGGAACTGGCTGGCCAGCTCCAGATAGTCGTTCATGGATCGCGGGCCGCCGCACAAGGTCTGGAAATCGAACCAGACCACGCCACCGGCACGGCGGCGAGCACGCAGTTCGCGGTGCTCGATGTACAGCAGCGGGCTCTCGTCGCGGGCCTCGGCCAGGGACTCGAAGGCCTCGACCAGGGCCGCATCGGCGCGCTCATCCAACGGGCAGTGATAGAGCTCCACATGCGAGAGCGTGTGGCGCCGGTAGTCGGTGCCGGCATCCACATTGATGACCTCCATCTTCTCCTTGAGCAGCTCAATGGCCGGCAGGATGCGGTCGCGATGCAGGCCGTTGGGGTAGAGCTCGTCGGGGTGGAAGTTGGAGGTGGTGACGATGGAGACGCGGTGCTTGAACATCGAGTCCAGCAGGCGGTGCAGGATCATCGCGTCGGTCACGTCCGCCACATGGAACTCGTCAAAGCAGATCAGGCGAAAGCGCTTGGCGATGCGGCGGCCCAGCTCTTCCAGCGGATCGGCAATGCCCTTGAGGTCCTGCAGTTCGCGGTGCACCTCGCGCATGAACTCGTGGAAGTGCAGCCGGGTCTTGCGCGTCAGCGGCACGGCCTGGAAGAAGCAGTCCATCAGAAAGCTCTTGCCCCGCCCCACCCCGCCGAACATGTAGACGCCGCGCGGCAGCGGCGGATGGCGCAGCAGTTTGGTCACGGCATTGCTGCGGCGCGCCTTGTAGTCGGCCCACTCATCCTGACAGCGCTGCAAGCTCTGGATGGCCCGCAGCTGGGCCGCGTCGGCCTTGTAGCCGCGTTCGGCGAGGGTCTGGTGGTAGAGCTCGGTGACGGTGACCATGGGCAGAAAATAGGGACGATCCAGGAAAAAAGGGGCGACCCTGGCCGCCCCTTTTCTATGCCTGCAATGCGCGCGGGGCGCGCGGGCGATCAGAAGTTCAGCGTGCGCTTGTCCACGGCCAGGGCCGCTTCCTTGGTGGCTTCCGACAGCGAGGGGTGGGCGTGGCAGATGCGCGCGATGTCCTCGGCCGAGGCCTTGAACTCCATGGCCACCACGGCTTCCGAGATCAGCTCGGAGGCGAAGGGGCCGATGATGTGCACGCCCAGGATCTCGTCGGTCTTGGCGTCGGCCAGGAACTTGACGAAGCCGGTGGTGTCACCCAGGGCACGGGCGCGGCCGTTGGCCAGGAAGGGGAACTGGCCGGCTTTGTAGGCCACGCCGAGCTCTTTCAGCTGCTGCTCGGTCTTGCCGACCCAGGCGATCTCGGGGCTGGTGTAGATGACCCAGGGGATGGTGTTGAAGTTCACATGACCGTGCTGGCCGGCGATGCGCTCGGCCACGGCCACGCCTTCTTCCTCGGCCTTGTGGGCCAGCATGGGGCCGCGCACCACATCACCCACCGCCCAGACATTGGGCAGATTGGTCTTGCACTCCTCGTCCACCACGATGGCGCCGCGCTCATCCAGCTTCAGGCCCACGGCCTCGGGGTTCAGGCCGATGGTGTTGGGCACGCGGCCGATGGAGACGATCAGCTTGTCCACCACCAGGGTCTGCTCTGCGCCCTTGGCGTCGGTGTAGGCGATGGTCACATCGCTCTTGCCCTTCGTGACCTTGGAGATCTTGACGCTGAGCTGGATGTCCAGGCCCTGCTTCTTGAAGAGCTTGGCGGCTTCCTTGGCCACGCCCTCGTCGGCCGCGCCCAGGAAGGTGGGCATGGCTTCGAGGATGGTGACCTCGGAACCCAGGCGACGCCAGACCGAACCCATTTCCAGGCCGATCACACCCGAGCCGATCACGCCCAGCTTCTTGGGCACGGCCGGGATGCGCAGCGCACCGTCGTTGGAGAGGATCAGCTCTTCGTCGAATTCCGCGCCGGGCAGCTGGCGGGCATTGGAGCCGGTGGCCAGGATCACATGCTTGGCGGTGACGGTTTCTTCGCCGGCCTTGAGCTCATAGACACCGTCCTTGGCGCCGACAAAGCTGCCGCGGCCGTGGAAGAACGTGACCTTGTTCTTCTTGAACAGGTAGAGGATGCCGTCGTTGTTCTGCTTCACCACCTGGTCCTTGCGGCCGACCATCTTGGCAATGTCGATCTTCAGGTTGTCCAGGCTGATGCCGTGGTCGGCAAAGTGGTGGCCGGCGTGCTCGAAGTGCTCGCTGGACTGCAGCAGGGCCTTGGAGGGGATGCAGCCCACGTTGGTGCAGGTGCCGCCGGGGGCCGGGCCGCCACCAGCGTTCTTCCACTCGTCGACGCAGGCGACGTTGTAGCCCAGCTGGGCCGCGCGGATGGCCGCGATATAGCCGCCGGGGCCGCCGCCGATCACGACGACGTCAAAGTTCTTGGTGCTCATGAATATTCCTTCTTGCGCATGCCCCAACGGCGCGGGGCGTAGCGAGCGGCTTCAGGGCTAGGCGCGGGTGCCGACGCACCGGAACGTAGCAGCGCTACGTGAGGATGCGGAGGACGGGACCCGCAACGACGCCATGAAGCCGCGCAGTAGCCCTGGTCTCAGATGTCGAACAGGAGGCGGGCGGGGTCCTCAAGCGCTTCCTTCATGGTCACCAGGCCCAGCACGGCTTCGCGGCCGTCGATGATGCGGTGGTCATAGGACATGGCCAGATAGTTGATAGGGCGCACGACAACCTGGCCGTTCTCGACCACGGCGCGGTCCTTGGTGGCGTGCACGCCCAGGATGGCCGACTGGGGCGGGTTGATGATGGGGGTCGACAGCATGGAGCCGAAGGTGCCGCCGTTGGAGATGGAGAAGGTGCCGCCGGTCAGCTCGTCGATCGACAGCTTGCCGTCCTTGGCCTTCTGGCCGAAGCCGGCGATGGTCTTCTCGATGTCGGCGAAGCTCAGCTGGTCGGCATTGCGGATGATGGGCACCACCAGACCGCGCGGCGAACCGACAGCGATGCCGATGTCGAAGTAGCCGTGGTAGACGATGTCATTGCCGTCCACCGAGGCGTTCAGCACCGGGTACTTCTTCAGGGCGGCCACGGCAGCCTTGACGAAGAAGCTCATGAAGCCCAGCTTGACGCCGTGTTCCTTCTCGAACTTCTCCTGGAACTTCTTGCGCATCTCCATCACCGGGGCCATGTTCACCTCGTTGAAGGTGGTCAGGATGGCGTTGGTGGACTGGGACTGCAGCAGACGCTCGGCCACGCGAGCGCGCAGGCGGGTCATGGGCACGCGCTGCTCGGGACGGTCGCCCAGGTTCAGGGCAGCGGGCGCGGCCACGGCCGGCAGGGGCTTGGCCACGGCGGGCGCCGCCGGCACGGCGATGGGGGCGGCGGCGGGCTTGGCGGCAGCGGCCAGGGCGTCGCCCTTGGTCACGCGGCCATCCTTGCCGGAGCCGGCCACGTCGGTGGCGGCCAGGCCCTTCTCGGCCAGAATCTTGGCAGCGGCCGGCATGGCCACATCACCCTTGCTGCCACCGGCAGCAGGGGCAGCAGCGGCAGCGGCGGGCGCCGGTGCGGCTGCCACAGCGGTCACTTGCAGGGGGCTGACCTGGGCGGCAGCGTCGGTGTCGATCTTGGCGATGATTTCCTCGCTGACCACGGTCTCGCCGTCGTTTTTGAGGATCTGGGCCATCACGCCAGCGGCCGGGGCCGGCACTTCGAGCACCACCTTGTCGGTCTCGATCTCGATCAGGGTCTCGTCGATGGCGACGGCCTCACCGGGCTTCTTCTTCCAGGTGATCAGGGTGCCTTCGGACACCGACTCGGAAAACTGGGGAACCTTGACTTCTACGATTGCCATGATGTGAATTCTTTCTGTTCTGGACGCGCGAGCCCCGGGCCACCTCCAGGCGGCGCGGGGCGCTGAGTTCGCTTACTTGGTCAGGATGAAGCCCTTGAGCTTGCCGAAGGCCTGCTCCAGCAGGGCCTTCTGCTGCTCCTGGTGCAGGTGGGCATAGCCCACGGCCGGAGAGGCGGAGGCGGGGCGACCCGCGTAGCCCAGCTTCTGGCCGTCCTGCATGTTTTCGTGGATGTAGTGCTGCACGAAGAACCAGGCACCCTGGTTTTGCGGCTCGTCCTGGCACCAGACGATGTCAGCGGCGTTCGGGTACTTCTTCAGCTCGGCGGCGAAGGCCTTGTGCGGGAAGGGGTAGAGCTGCTCCACGCGGATGATGGCCACATCCTTCTTGTCGCCGCGCGCCTTGATCAGGTCGTAGTAGACCTTGCCCGAGCAGGCGATCACGCGCTTGACCTTGTCGGCCACGATGGACTCATCGCGCTCGCCGATCACGGTCTTGAACTCGCCCTTGGTGAACTCGGCCAGCGGGCTGGTCGCGTCCTTGTGACGCAGCAGCGACTTGGGCGTCATCATGATCAGCGGTTTGCGGAAGTCGCGCTTCACCTGACGGCGCAGGATGTGGAAGTAGTTCGCCGGCGTCGTGACGTTGGCGACCTGCATGTTGTCTTCCGCGCAGAGCTGCAGGAAGCGTTCGAGACGAGCGGAGGAGTGCTCCGGACCCTGGCCTTCATAGCCGTGCGGCAGCAGGCAGACGAGGCCCGACATGCGCAGCCACTTGCGTTCGCCCGACGAGATGAACTGGTCGAAGATGACCTGCGCGCCGTTGGCGAAGTCGCCGAACTGGGCTTCCCAGAGGGTCAGCGCATTCGGGCGGGCCAGCGAATAGCCGTACTCGAAGCCGAGCACCGCTTCTTCCGACAGCATCGAGTTGATGACCACGAACGGCGCCTGGTTCTCGGCCACGTTCTGCAGCGGGATGTAGGTGCCTTCGTCGAACTTCTCGCGGTTCTGGTCGTGCAGCACGGCATGGCGGTGCACGAAGGTGCCGCGGCCGCAGTCCTCACCGGACAGACGCACCGGGTAGCCCGAGGCCACCAGGGAGGCGAAGGCCATGTGCTCGCCCATGCCCCAGTCCACATTGATCTCGCCACGGCCCATGGCGGCGCGGTCGGCGATCACCTTCTCCACCAGGGGGTGAACCTTGAAGTTGGCGGGGATGGTGGTGATCTTCTCGGCCAGACGCTTCCACTCGGTGGTGGGCAGCGCGGTGTCGCAGCTGTCGGTCCACTTCTTGCCGAGATAGGGCGCCCAGTCGGTGGCGTACTTGCTCTTGAAGTTGGTCAGCACCGGATCGATGGTGTGACGGCCTTCGTCCATGGCGGCGCGGAAGGCCTTGACCATGGCGTCGGGGCCATCGGCCGGCAGCACGCCCTGGGCCACCAGCTTCTCGCCGTAGAGCTTGCGGGTGCCCGGGTGCTGGGCAATCTTCTTGTACATCAGCGGCTGAGTCAGAGCCGGCGTGTCCTGCTCGTTGTGGCCCAGCTTGCGGAAGCAGACGATGTCGACGACCACGTCTTTCTTGAACTGCTGGCGGTATTCAAGGGCCAGCTGGGTGGCCAGCACCACGGCTTCCGGATCGTCACCATTCACGTGCAGCACCGGGGCTTCGATCATCTTGACGACGTCGGAGCAGTACAGCGTCGAGCGGGTGTCGCGCGGGTCGCTGGTGGTGAAGCCGATCTGGTTGTTGATCACCAGGTGCAGGGTGCCGCCGGTGTAGTAGCCGCGGGTCTGGGCCAGCGCCAGGGTCTCCATCACGACGCCCTGGCCCGCGAAGGCCGCATCGCCGTGCAGCAGCAGCGGCATGACCTTTGCGCCTTCCTTGTCGCCGCGACGGTCCAGGCGGGCCTTGACCGAGCCTTCGACCACCGGGTTCACGATTTCCAGGTGCGAGGGGTTGAAGGCCAGGCTCAGGTGGACCGGGCCGCCCGGGGTGGACACATCGCTGGAGAAGCCCTGGTGGTACTTGACGTCACCGGCCGGCAGGTCTTCGGGGGCGGTGTGCTCGAATTCGGCGAACAGGTCCTTGGGCATCTTGCCCAGAGTGTTGACCAGCACGTTCAGGCGGCCGCGGTGGGCCATGCCGATCACGATCTCCTGCACGCCCATCTCGCCGCCGCGGCGCACCACCTCGTCCATGGAGGCGATGAAGCTTTCGCCGCCTTCCAGCGAGAAGCGCTTCTGGCCAACGTACTTGGTGTGCAGATAGCGCTCCAGACCTTCGGCAGCGGTCAGGCGGCCGAGGATGTGCTGCTTCTTCTCGGCGCTGAAGGCGGGCTTGGCGCGCACGCTCTCCAGGCGCTCCTGCCACCAGCGCTTTTCCACCTGGTCGGTGATGTGCATGTACTCGGCACCGATGCTGCCGCAGTAGGTCTCACGCAGAGCCTGCACGATCTCGCGCAGGGTCATGGTCTCGGCCTTGGAGAAGTAGGTGTTCGAGGCGCTGAAAGCGATGTCCATATCGGACTCGCTCAGGTCATAGAAACCAGGCTCCAGCTCGGGAATCTTGGGGCGCTCGGTGCGCTTGAGGGGGTCCAGGTCGGCCCAGCGGGAACCGACATTGCGGTAGGCCGCGATCAGCGACTGCACATGGACCTGCTTGCGGGCCACGGCGAGCTCGGCGCCGGAAGCCTTGTTGCCGAAGGCATTGGCCTTGGCGCGCTGGGCGAAGGACTCGATCACCGGGGCATGGGCCACGTCGCGGGCATCGCTGCCGTCCACCGCGGGCACATGCTGGAGCGCGTCGAAGTAGGCGCGCCAGTTGTCGGGGACGGATCCCGGGTTGTCGAGGTAGGCCTCGTACATCTCTTCGACATAGGGCGCATTGCCCCCGAACAGGTACGAATTACCCCTGTATTGCTGCATCATCTCTCGCTCACCTTCTGCCCCGGTTTCCAAGGCTGTTGGCTGGTTACAAAACCTTCCGCGACACGGCTCGACCGGTTGGCGGATTGCGACCCGCCTTGACTGTTGCCAGAAAAGGGGACGGGAAGGACCGAAAAAAGTCTCGGGGCGGACTGTAGCACTGCTGGCATACCCTAGGTGGGGCTTTGAGCTTTGTCAGACAAGGGCGTGCTTTTGTCGCGCACCTGCTGTGCAATCTCGGCCACAGAGACGGCAACTGAAGCGCAAAGCGGGCCCGGAAAACAACAAGACTTCGTGCGATTGACGCACGAAGCACAGACATCGTCACGAAACCTGGCGAAACTTTGTCGCCCCCATGAGGGCGGCAAACGTTTGCGAATTCAGCCGCCCTCCCCTAGACTGCCGCCTGCACGCGCCAGGGCCCCGCGATTGAATGGCCCGGCGTCGGGACGAATCAGGAGAGCTCCCATGCAAGTCAAAGTCGTTGACTACCGGGCCGCGGACGCGGCCGAGCAGTTCACCCGTTCGCTGCACGAGACCGGCTTCGGGGTGCTGGTCAACCATCCCCTGCAGCAGGCCCTGGTCGAGAAGATCTATGCCGACTGGCTGGGCTTCTTCAACGGGACCGACAAGCAGGACTACGCCTTCTCCGCCGAGACCCAGGACGGCTACTTCTCCACCGAGATCTCGGAGACCGCCAAGGGCCACACCCAGAAGGACATCAAGGAATATTTCCATGTCTACCCTTGGGGCCGCATCCCGCCCCAGCTCAAGGCCGATGCCCTGGACTACTACGCCCAGGCCAATCGCCTGGCCCAGCAACTGCTGTCCTGGGTGCAGCAGCACACGCCGGCCGAGATCGCCGCGGGCTATAGCGAGCCGCTCTCGCAGATGATCGAAGGCAGCCGCCTGACCCTGCTGCGCGTGCTGCGCTACCCGCCGCTGACCGGCCAGGAACCCGCGGGCTCCCTGCGCGCCGCCCCGCATGGCGACATCAATCTGCTGACCATCCTGCCCGCGGCCAATGAGCCCGGCCTGCAGGTGCTGTCCAAGGACGGCCAGTGGCTGGACGTGCCCAGCGACTTCGGCATGCTGATCATCAATATCGGCGACATGCTGCAGGAAGCCTCCCAGGGCTACTACCCCTCCACCCAGCACCGCGTGGTGAACCCCACGGGCGAGGGCGCCAGGAAGAGCCGCGTCTCCCTGCCGCTCTTCCTGCACCCGCGCGAGGACGTGGTGCTGTCCCAGCGCTACACCGCCCACAGCTATCTGGACGAGCGCCTGCGCGAGCTCGGCGTCAAAAAGTAAGTCTCCAGCCGCTGCGTCCGCGGCGAGCAAGCAGCCGGCCCGCGGGCCGGCTTTTTTGCGCCTGCGCCGCATCGAGCTGGCCTAAAGTGACGCCATGCCCGCGCCGCGCCAGATCTTCATCGAGATCCACCCCGAGGCCCCGCCCAAGCCGGCCTGGGGCGCGCCCTGCAACGGCTGCGGCATCTGCTGCCTGGCCGAGCCCTGCCCCCTGGGCATGCTGATCAGCCGGCGCCGCCAGGGCGCCTGCGACGCCCTGCGCTGGCAGGCCGATGCGGGCCGCTATGTCTGCGGCATGCTCAGCGAGCCCCAGCAGGTGCTGGGCTGGCAGGGGGCCGCGGGCCGGGCCCTGGCCCCGCTGCTGCAGCGCCTGGCGCGGCGCTGGATCTCGGCCGGCTCGGGCTGCGACGCCAGCCTGCAAGCCGAGGTCGCCCCGGACTGACCCGCAGCGGCCCAAGCCGCAGCCGCCCGCACAGCCCCGGGCAAGCCATTAGTGGCGGCGCGCAGACGCGCGACTAGGATCAATCTTCCCTTCCCCCTATGCCCTCATGGAGTAAGCAGAAGATGAATCACAAGTTCAAGCTGGCCGCGCTCTCGCTGTCCCTGGGTCTTCTGGCCGCCACCGGCGCGCAGGCGGTGCCGCTGCGCTGGGCCGCGCAGAACGACATCCTGACCATGGACCCGCATTCGCAGAACCACGCGACCACGAATGCGATCCTGATGCATGCCTACGAGGGCCTGACCCGCTACAACACCAAGTACGAGGTCGAGCCGGCCCTGGCCACCAAGTGGACCTATCTGAACCCCACCCAGGTGCGCTTCGAATTGCGCAAGGGGGTCAAGTTCCATGACGGCACGCCCTTCACCGCCGACGATGTGGTCTTCTCCTTCGGCCGCATCAAGCAGCCCCAGGGCACCATGCAGATCTATGTGACCGGCATCAAGGAGGTCAAGAAGGTCGACGATCACACCGTGGACCTGATCCTGGAGGCGCCGAACCCCATCCTGCTGCGCAACATCATCGACTTCCGCATCATGAGCAAGGCCTGGGCGGAGAAGAACAAGACCACCAGCACCCAGGACTACAAGGCCAAGGAAGACAACTTCGCCTCGCGCAATGTGATGGGCACCGGCCCCTACAAGATCACCGGCTGGCAGCCCGACCAGAAGATCTCCATGGTGCAGAACGCCGACTGGTGGGACAAGGCGCGTGCCAGCAACATCAGCGAGGTGAGCTATCTGCCCATCAAGTCCGACCCCACCCGCGTGGCCGCCCTGCTCTCGGGCGATGTGGACCTGCTGACCGATCTGCCCACCCAGGACGTGGCCAAGCTCAAGTCCGACCCCAAGCTCAAGGTGGTCGAGGGCCCCGAGGTGCGCACCATCTTCCTGGCCCTGGACCAGGGCAGCGACGAGTTGAAGGGCTCCAACGTCAAGGGCAAGAACCCCTTCAAGGACAAGCGCGTGCGCGAGGCCCTGAACATCTCGGTGGACCGTGAGGCCATCAAGCGCACCATCATGCGCGGCCTGTCCATCCCGGCGGGCATCATGGTGGCGCCCGGCGTCAACGGCAACACGCCCGATATCGACGTGCCGGCCAAGGTGGACATCGACCGGGCCAAGAAGCTGATGGCCGAGGCCGGCTACCCCGAGGGCTTCGAGATCCAGATGAACTGCCCCAACAACCGCTACGTCAATGACGAAGAGGTCTGCCAGGCGGTGGTGGCCATGTGGGCCAAGGTGGGGGTCAAGGCTCGCCTGGTGGCCACGCCCATGGCCCAGCACAGCGTGACCTTCCAGAAGTTCGACACCTCGCTCTATATGCTGGGCTGGGGCGTGGCCACCTATGACGCGCAGTACGCCCTGCAGTCCCTGGTGCGCACCAAGACCACCGGCGCCGACGGCAACTTCAACTTCTCCAAGGTCAGCGATGCCAAGATCGATGCCCTGGTGGACGCCATGAAGACCGAGACCGATGTGCCCAAGCGCAACGCGATGATCCGCGAGGCCCTGCTGCGCACCCGCGACGAGTATCTGTTCGTGCCCCTGCACCACCAGATGCGCCCCTGGGCCATGCGTGCCAATGTGACGACCGAGCACCGCTCGGATGACCGTCCCGAGGCCCGCCTGACCAATATCAAGTAAGCGCTGCACCCTGCCCGGGGCCATCACAGCCCCGGGCAAGTCATGAGAGCTGCCTCCAGGGAGCCGGGCTAGGATCGCCGGCTCAGAAATCCATGGAGGAAGCAAGACATGACCCCCATCTTCAAGCAAGCCGCCCTGGCCAGTGCGCTGTGCCTGGCCCTGGCGACCAGCGCTCAGGCCGCCACGCTGCGCTGGGCCGCCCAGAACGACATCCTGACCCTGGATCCGCATTCGCAGAACCACGGCACCACCAGCGCCATCCTGGCCCATGCCTACGAAGGCCTGACCCGCTACAGCAAGAGCTACCAGATCGAGCCGGCCCTGGCCACCAAGTGGACCCAGATCAGCCCCACCCAGGTGCGCTTCGAGCTGCGCCGCGGCGTCAAGTTCCATGACGGCTCGCCCTTCACGGCCGACGACGTCATCTTCTCCCTGGCCCGCATCAAGCAGCCCCAGGGCACCATGCAGGCCTATGTGAACGGCATCGTCGAGATCAAGAAGATCGACAGCCACACGGTGGACTTCATCCTCGCCGCGGCCAACCCCATCCTGCTGCGCAATATCGTGGACTTCCGCATGGTCAGCAAGAGCTGGGCGGAGAAGAACAAGGCAGTGAACCTGCCGGACGTGAAGGTCAAGGAAGAGACCTTCGCCACCCGCAACACCAATGGCACAGGCCCCTACAAGATCACCGGCTGGCAGCCCGACCAGAAGATCTCCATGGTGCAGAACGCCGACTGGTGGGACAAGGCCCACGCCAGCAATGTGGACGCCGTGGTGTACTCGCCCATCAAGTCCGACGCCACCCGCGTGGCCGCCCTGCTCTCGGGCGAGGTGGACCTGCTGACCGACCTGCCCACCCAGGACGTGGCCAAGCTCAAGGCCGACCCCAAGCTCTCGGTGCTGGAGGGCAACGAAATCCGCACCATCTTCATCGCCATGGACCAGGGCAGCGATGAGATCCGCGGCGCCAGCGTCAAGGGCAAGAACCCCTTCAAGGACAAGCGCGTGCGCGAGGCCCTCTCGCTGGCCATCGACCGCGAGGCCATCAAGCGCGCCATCATGCGCGGCCTCTCGGTGCCGGCCGGCCTGATGGTGGCGCCGGGCGTGAACGGCCACAGCCCCGACATCGACACCCCGGTCAAGGCCGATGCCGACAAGGCCCGCAAGCTGCTGGCCGAAGCCGGCTATGGCGAGGGTCTGGAGCTGCCGCTGAACTGCCCCAACAACCGCTACGTCAACGACGAGGAAATCTGCCAGGCCGTGGTGGCCATGTGGGCCAAGGTGGGCGTCAAGGCCCGACTGCAGACCGAGCCCATGAGCACCTTCAGCCCCAAGGTGCAGGGCTTCGAGCACCAGCTCTTCCTCTTCGGCTGGAGCGCGCCCACCTATGACGCGCTCTACACCATCCAGTCCCTGGTGCGCACCAAGACCAGCGGCCCGGACGGCAACTGGAACTACTTCCGCATCAGCGATGCCAAGATCGATCAGCTGACCGATGCCATCAAGGTGGAAGCCGATGTGGGCAAGCGCAATGCCCTGATCCGCGAGGCCCTGCTGCGCATGCGCGACGAGCAGCTCTTCATCCCCATCCACCACCAGATGCGGCCCTGGGCCATGAAGAAGTCGGTGAGCACCGTGCACCGCTCGGACGACCGGCCGGAAGCCCGCTTCACCGAACTGAAGTAAGGGCCTCTCGCCCCGCCAGGAAAGCCGCTCCCCGGAGCGGCTTTCTTTCGCCGGATCAGGCCGGCAGCGGCACGCGTTCGCGGTGGATGCGCCCGGCCTGCATGATCAGGGCGATGCCTTCCTCGGGCGCGGCCAGCATGTCCAGGCCCTGGCGCGGATCGCCCTCCAGCAGCAGCAGATCGGCCCAGGCGCCGGGCTGGATGCAACCCAGGCGCGACTCCTGGCCCATCATGCGCGCCGCGGTCCAGGTGGCGCTCTGCAGGATCTCCAGCGGAGCCAGGGCCGGCGCGCGCAGCGCATACTCGCGCGCCTGGCGCGGCTGCATATGGCCCAGCAGATCGGTGCCGAATACGATGGGCACGCCCTCGGCCCGGGCCAGCTCGATGGCTTCCAGCCCGCGGCTCTGCACCCGCGCCAGCTTGCCCAGCATCTCCTCGGACCAGCCCAGCTGCGCGCCCTCCTCGCCCAGGGCCTCGTAGGTGGCAAGCGTCGGCACCAGGTAGGCGCCCGCCTGCTTCATGGCACGCGCCGAGGCCTCGTCAAGCAGATTGCCATGCTCGATGGAGCGCACCCCGGCCTGCACCGCCCGCGTGATGGCCCGCGGCGAATAGGCATGGGCCATGGCGTAGAGATTGGCGGCCTCGGCCTCCTCGCAGATGGCCTGCAGCTCGGCCCTGGAGAACTGCGTGCCGTCGATGGGGTCGGTGGGGCTGGCCACGCCGCCGCCGGCCATGATCTTGATCTGGTTGGCCCCGTTGCGCACCTGCTCGCGCACCGCGCGCCGCACCTCGGCATCGCCGTCGGCGATGAAGCCCGGCAGGCCCAGACCCGCACAGCTGCAGAACATCTCGCGCGTGCCCTTGGGCCGTGCATCGGCATGGCCGCCGGTCTGGGTGATGGGCTGGCCCGCGATGAAGAGCCGCGGCCCCTGGAAGAGCCCGCGCGCCAGGGCCTCCTGCAGGCCGAAGTCCGCGCCGCCGGCATCGCGCACCGTGGTGAAACCGCGCGCCAGCAGGGCCTCCAGCACCGGCTTGCTGGCAGCCGTGATCAGGGAGGGCGGCATGCTGCTGAGCCTGAGCACATCGTGGGTGACGGCCATCACATGCACATGGGCATCGATCAGGCCGGGCAGCAGCACGCGGCCGCCGGCATCGATGCGGCGCTGCACCTCGTCCACCTGCAGGGCCTGCTGGCTGACGGCGGCGATGCGATCCCCCTCCACCAGCACGGTGCTGTGCGGCCGCAGCGCCAGGGTCTGGCTGTCGAACAGCGTGGCGTTGTGGATCAGGGTGCGCGCGGCGGTCTGGCTCATGGCTGCTCCGTGGGTGTGCCCCATGCTAGAAGCCGCGCGACCATAAAAAAAGCGGGGTTGCCCCCGCCTTGTTCGCCATGTTCGCTGCTCGCGCCGTCTCAGAGCGCCAGGCGCTGGCGAGCTGCCTGGTACTCGCGCGCTAGGCGCTCCACCAGCACCCGGGCCGGCACCACCTCGCGGATGGCGCCGATGCCCTGGCCGCAGCCCCAGATGTCCTTCCAGGCTTTCGCGCCGGTCGTCGCCTTGTCGAAGTCCATTTTCGACGGATCCGCTTCGGGCAGATGATCCGGATCCATGCCGGCGGCGGCGATGGAGGGCTTCAGATAGTTGCCGTGGATGCCGGTGAAATAGTTGGAATAGACGATGTCGGCGGCGGCGCTGTCGACGATCATCTGCTTGTAGGCTTCGCTTGCCCGTGCTTCCGTCGTCGCGATGAAGGGGGAGCCGATATAGGCCATGTCGGCGCCCATCGCCTGGGCAGCGAGGACCGCGCCGCCCGTCGCGATAGCGCCGGAGAGCAGCAGCGGGCCGTCGAACCACTCGCGGATTTCCTGGATCAGGGCAAAGGGCGAAAGCGTGCCGGCATGGCCGCCCGCGCCGGCGGCAACGGCGATCAGGCCGTCGGCGCCCTTGCGGATCGCCGAATTGGCGTGCCGGTTGTTGATGACGTCATGTAGCACGATGCCGCCATAGGAGTGGATCGCAGCGTTCACTTCCGGCACGGCGCCGAGCGAGGAGATGACGACGGGCACCTTGTATTTCACGCACAGGGCCATGTCGTGCTCGAGCCGGTCATTGCTCTTGTGCACGATCTGGTTGATCGCGAAGGGCGCGGCAGGCTTGTCGGGATTGGCCCGGTTGTAGGCAGCCAGGGTTTCGGTGATCTCGGCCAGCCACTCGTCCAGCTGTTCGGCCGGACGGGCGTTGAGCGCGGGCATGGAGCCCACCACGCCGGCCTTGCACTGCTCGATCACCAGCTTGGGATTGCTGATGATGAACAGGGGCGAGCCGATGATGGGCAGGGGCAGGTTCTGCAGGATGGGAGGCAGGGCCACGCGGGTCTCCGTTCTCGTTATTGATACGTGCGGGGGATCAGAAGGCGTCCAGGACCAGGGCGGTGACGCTCTCGGCGCCCTCCACGATGGCGTCGCGCGCGGCGCCGGCCCGGCTGAGGATGTGCTCGGCGTAGAAGCGCGCGGTGGCGATCTTGGCGGCCATGAAGTCCGCGTCCTCGCCCGCAGCCAGCTTGTCCTCGGCCACGATCAGGGCGCGCGCCAGCTGCCAGCCGGCCACCAGATTGCCGGCCAGCATCAGATAGGGCACCGAGCCGGCAAAGGCGGCGTTGGGGTTGCTCTTGGCCTCGCGCACGATGAAGGCCACCACGTCGAGGTAAGCCTCGCGCGCGGCGCGCAGACGCTTGAGCACCGACTTGGCAGCGGCGCTGTCGCGCGCGGCCAGCAGGCCCTCGGTGGCCTCGATCTGGCCGGCGATGGCGCGGGCCAGTTGGCCGCCGTCGCGCGAGGTCTTGCGACCGACCAGGTCATTGGCCTGGATGGCGGTCGTGCCCTCATAGATGGTCAGGATCTTGGCATCGCGGTAGTACTGGGCCGCGCCCGTCTCCTCGATGAAGCCCATGCCGCCATGCACCTGCACGCCCAGGTCGGTGACCTCCAGGCTCATCTCGGTGCTGTAGCCCTTCACCAGGGGCACCATGAACTCGTAGAAGGCCTGGTTCTGCTGGCGGGTCTCGGGGTCCGGATGGTGGTGGGCCGCGTCATAGGCCGCGGCGGCGGTGATGGCCATGGCGCGGCTGCCCTCGGTGAGGGCGCGCATGGTCATCAGCATGCGGCGCACATCCGGGTGATGGATGATGGGCGCGCTGGCCTTGATGGAGCCGTCCACCGGACGCGACTGCACGCGGTCGCGGGCATATTGCGTGGCCTTCTGGTAGGCCCGGTCGGCCACCGCGACGCCCTGCATGCCCACGGCAAGGCGGGCGTTGTTCATCATGGTGAACATGCAGGCAAGGCCGCGGTTCTCCTCGCCGATCAGCCAGCCGATGGCGCCGGCTTCGTCGCCGAACTGCAGCACGGCCGTGGGGCTGGCCTTGATGCCCATCTTGTGCTCGATGGCGCCGCAGGCGACCGTGTTCCGCTCGCCCGGCGTGCCATCGTCCTTGAGGATGTATTTCGGCACGATGAAGAGCGAGATGCCCTTCACGCCCTCGGGCGCGCCCTCGATGCGGGCAAGCACGAGGTGCACGATGTTCTCCGACATGTCGTGCTCGCCGGCGGAGATGAAGATCTTCTGGCCGGAAATCTTGTAGGAACCGTCGGCCTGCGGCACGGCCTTGGTGCGCAGGAGGCCGAGGTCGGTGCCGCAATGGGGCTCCGTCAGGTTCATCGTGCCGGTCCAGGTGCCCTCAACCATCTTCGGCAGATAGGCGGCCTTCTGTTCGTCGCTGCCCGCAGTCAGCAGGGCCTCGATGGCGCCATCGGTCAGCAGCGGGCACAGGGCGAAGCTGAGGTTGGCGCTGTTGATCATCTCGCCGCAGGCCGCGCCGATGGTCTTGGGCAGGCCCTGGCCGCCAAAGTCGGCCGGGTGCTGCAGGCCCTGCCAGCCGCCTTCGGCGAACTGGCGGAAGGCTTCCTTGAAGCCGGGGGTGGCGAAGACCTGGCCGTCCTTCCAGTAGGAGGGGTTGCGGTCGCCTTCCACATTCAGCGGGGCGATCACGTCCTCGTTGAGCTTGGCGCATTCCTCCAGCACGGCCTGGGCGGTCTCGGGACCGTAGTCGGCAAAGGCCGGAATCTGCTCGGCCAGGGTCTGCAGGCCGGCAAGCTCCTGCATATTGAACAGCATGTCTTTGACGGGGGCGCGGTATGTCATGGCTTGTCTCCAGATACAAAAAGGGCGCCGCGACCAGGTAGTCGGGCGCCCTGTTGAGCTCGGTCAGGCGGTGCTCAGAGGGCGTTGACCAGTTCCGGCACGGCGGTGAACAGATCGGCTTCCAGGCCGTAGTCGGCCACCGAGAAGATCGGGGCTTCCGGATCCTTGTTGATGGCCACGATCACCTTGGAGTCCTTCATGCCGGCCAGATGCTGGATGGCACCGGAGATGCCGGCCGCGATGTAGAGCTGGGGCGCAACGATCTTGCCGGTCTGGCCCACCTGCCAGTCGTTGGGCGCGTAGCCGGCGTCCACCGCGGCGCGCGAGGCGCCCAGGGCGGCACCCAGCTTGTCGGCCAGCGGGGTCAGCACTTCATTGAACTTGTCGCTGGAACCCAGGGCGCGGCCACCGGAGACGATGATCTTGGCGGCGGTCAGCTCCGGGCGGTCGCTCTTGGTGACCTCGCGGCCCACAAAGGTGCTCTTGCCGCTGTCGGCGGCGGCGGCCACGCTTTCCACGGCGGCGCTGCCACCGGTGGCGGCGGCGGCGTCAAAGCCGGTGCTGCGCACGGTGACGACCTTGACGGCGTCGGCGCTCTGCACGGTGGCGATGGCATTGCCGGCGTAGATCGGGCGCTCGAAGGTGTCGGCGCTGATGACCTTGGTGATGTCGCTGATCTGGCCCACATCCAGCAGGGCGGCCACGCGCGGCGCGACGTTCTTGCCGGAGGCGGTGGCGGGGAAGAACAGATGGCTGTAGCCCGAGGCCAGGGCCAGCACCTGGGCGGCCAGGTTCTCGGCCAGACCATCGGCCAGGCCGGCGGCGTCGGCGTGCAGCACCTTGCTCACACCGGCGATCTGGGCGGCGGCCGCGGCGGCGGCGGCGGCGTTGTGGCCGGCCACCAGCACATGCACCTCGCCACCGGCCGCGACGGCGGCGGTGACGGTGTTCAGCGTGGCGCCCTTGATGGACGCGTTGTCGTGTTCAGCAATGACGAGAGCGGTCATGAGTCGAATCTCCAAATCTTGTGTTCAGCGGTCCAGGCTCAGATGACCTTGGCGTCGTTCTTCAGCTTGCTCACCAGGGTGGCCACATCGGGCACCTTGATGCCGGCGCTGCGCTTGGGCGGCTCCTCGACCTTGAGGGTCTTGATGCGCGGGGCCACGTCCACGCCCAGATCGGCCGGCTTGACGGTGTCGAGCGGCTTCTTCTTCGCCTTCATGATGTTCGGCAGCGATGCATAGCGCGGCTCGTTGAGGCGAAGGTCCGTCGTCACGACCGCCGGAAGCTTCACCGCGATGGTCTGAAGACCGCCGTCGACTTCGCGCGTCACCTCGGCCGAACCGGAACCGATCTCGACCTTGGAGGCGAACGTCGCCTGCGGCCAGCCGAGCAGGGCCGACAGCATCTGGCCGGTCTGGTTCGAATCGTCGTCGATCGCCTGCTTGCCGACGATGACGAGGCCCGGCTGTTCGGCTTCCGCCACACCCTTCAGGATCTTGGCGACGGCGAGCGGCTCGACGGCATCGTCCGTCTCGACCAGAACGGCGCGGTCGGCGCCCATGGCCAGCGCCGTGCGCAGCGTCTCTTCGGCCTTCGCAGGACCGATCGACACCACGACCACTTCCTCCGCCTTGCCCGCTTCCTTCAGACGCAGCGCCTCTTCCACGGAGATTTCGTCGAACGGGTTCATCGACATCTTCACGTTCGCAAGCTCGACACCCGAGCCGTCCGCCTTCACGCGGATCTTGACGTTGTAGTCGACGACACGCTTGACTGGGACCAAGATCTTCATCGAAGTCTCCAGGAGCAATTGACGTTAACGTTAATCAGATTCTACGGGTGCCGGCGACGGCCCTTGAGTCACCTGGGTGGCACAGGGCCTGAAAAATAGCACGATCGTTCTATTCTAGCCACGCCCCCGGGCATCCGGCGGTGCGAAAGCTAGACTGCCGCGCTCAGAAAGCCATGACCAGCCCCGACTCCCTCCCCTCCTCCCGTGCCGCGGCCGCAAGCATCGGCGTGTTCGACTCCGGCGTGGGCGGCCTCACCGTGCTGCGCGAGCTGCGGCGCCAGCTGCCTGCGGTGCCGCTGCGCTATATCGCCGACACCGCCTACGCGCCCTACGGCCCGCGTGACAGCAACTACATCATCGGGCGCAGCCTGCGTCTGACAGAACATCTGGTCGATCAGGGCGCACGCCTGCTGGTGGTGGCCTGCAACACCGCCACGGCCCACGCCATCGCAGCGATGCGCCAGCGCTGGCCGGAGCTGCCCATCGTGGGCACCGAGCCCGGCATCAAGCCGGCCGTCGCGGCCAGCGCCGTGCGGCGCATCGGTGTGCTGGCCACGCCGGCCACCATTGCCAGCGCGCGCTACCAGGACCTGCTGCAGCGTCATGCCGGCGAGGCCCGCGTGATCAGCCAGCCCTGCCCGGGCCTGGCCGATCTGATCGAGCGCGGCGAGCTGGACAGCCCGCGGCTGCAGGCCCTGGTGGACGAGCTCTGCGCGCCGCTGCGCGAGGCCGAGGTGGACACGGTGCTGATGGGCTGCACCCACTACCCACTGGTCCAGGCCCGGCTGCAGGCCGCGCTGGGCCCGGCGGTGCGCCTGCTCAATATCGAGACGGCGGTAGCCCAGCAGGCCGCGCGGCTCTGGGCCGGCCTGGGCCTGCCTGCACCCACGCCTGGTGCAGAAGGCGCGCTGCGTCTGGCCAGCACCGGTGAGACCGCCGCACTGCAGACCCTGGTGCGCGAGGCCCTGGGCTGGGCCGACCTGCGGGTGGAGGCTCTGCCCGGACTTTGAAGTCGGCCGGAGGGCTCAGTCGGCCGTCCGGGCCGCAGCCCCCACGCCGCGCTGCATATCAATGCCGCGCAGGATGATCCAGCCCAGCAGGAAGAACACGCCGGTGCTGAGGATGGCCAGGCGGTGGTTGCCCGTGGTCAGCCAGGTCACCAGGCCATAGGTCAGCGGTCCGATGATGGCGGCCAGACGCGTGGCAAAAGTCCACAGGCCGAAGAACTCCGCCAGGCGGGCCGGCGGCGCAAAGCTGCCCGCCAGGGCCCGTCCACAGCTCTGGCTGGAGCCCATGCACAGGCCGGCGATCACCGCCGCCACCCAGAACAGGGTGGCCGTGCTGGCCAGATAGGCCAGCAGCACCATCAGCATCCAGCCCAGCAGGGTGTAGGCCAGGGCACGCTGGTGGCCCACGCGGTCCTCGAAATAGCCGAAGGCAAAGGCCCCCAGGGCGGAGGCGATATTGACCAGAAAGACCAGGGCCATGGTTTGGGCCTGCTGGAAGCCCAGGGTCTGCTCCGCATAGACCGCGGCCAGCGCGATCACCACCGCGATGCCGGCCTGGTAGCTGGTGCCGCAGGCCAGCAGGCGCAGAAAGTCGGGATAGGCCTGGGCGCGCTGCCAGCTGCGCCAGAGCTGGCGCAGGCCGCCGCCCTCCTCCGTACCGGCCGGCCGCGGCGCCTGGGCCCGTGCGCGCTCGCGCAGCAGCAAGAAGGTGGGCAGGGCCGCCAGGGCATAGAGGCCGGCCGTGATCAGCATGGTGACGGGCACGAACTCGGTGGCCGGAATGCCCCGGGCCTGCGCATGCAGCACATAGGCCAGGGACAGGCCCAGGGCCAGCATGCCGCCGCAGTAGCCGAAGGCCCAGCCCCAGCCCGAGACGCGCCCCAGGGCCTCGCGCCGCGCCAGCTCGGGCAGGAAGGCGGCGATCAGGGACTCGCCATAGGAGTAGAAGGTGTTGGACAGCACCACGGCAACAGCGGCCGGCCAGACCTCGCCGCGCCCGGCCAGGGCCAGGCCGATGGTGGAGACCACGCAGCCCGCCGTGCTCACCGCCAGCAGGCGCTTCTTGGCCGCATGGGCATCGGCATAGGCGCCCAGGGCCGGCATGCTGAGCATCACGATCAGGCTGGACAGCGCGATCAGCACGGTCCACAGCAGGGTGGCGTGCGGCTTGCCCTCGGCCACCACGCCCACGAAATAGGCGTTGTAGACCGCGGTGAGCACCACCGTGGTGTAGCCCGAGTTGGCGAAGTCGTACATGGACCAGCCGAAGACCTCGCGCTTTTTCACGCCCTCGTTCAGCAGCCCGGGGTTCGCTCCCCCCTGCTGCGCATACGCTCCCGCCATGGTCGGCTCCTCCTCATCTGCGGCGCCTCGCGCAGCCGGGATCGGACTGGGACGGGCGGCCCGATTGTCTGTGAGTTCACCCCGGCGCCGCATGAAGGCTTGCTGCGCCATCTGATCTGGTTTGATTCAACAAAATCTGAGTCTTTGAGATCAGATTGAAAGCGGGGAGCATGTGCAGGACCGCCGGTGCCGCCCAGGTCGTCCCAGGAGTTCCCCATGCCCGCCTCCCCCAGGCTCATCCCCATCAACCCGCTTCCCGCCGCCGAGGCCCCGTCCGGCATCGAAGCCGCCGTCAAGATCCAGGCCCGCCACATCAGTGGCTGCCACAACCGCTGGCGCTGGACCCTGGTGGCGCTCACGCAGCTCGTGTTCTACGGCCTGCCCTGGCTGAACTGGGGCGGGCGCCAGGCGGTGCTCTTCGATCTGGAAGCACGTCGCTTCTACCTCTTCGACGCGGTGCTTTTCCCGCAGGACCTGATCTACCTGACCGGCCTGCTGGTCTTCAGCGCCCTGCTGCTCTTCGCCGCCACGGCCATCGCAGGACGGGTCTGGTGCGGCTTTGCCTGCCCGCAGACCGTCTACACCGAGATGTTCATGTGGATCGAGCAGCGCACCGAAGGCAAGCGCCAGGCGCGCTTGCGCCTGGACGCTGCACTCTGGGGGGCCGAGAAGCTGCTGCGCCGCGGGGGCAAGCACGCGGCCTGGCTGGCCCTGAGCCTGCTCACCGGCTTCAGCCTGGTGGGCTGGTTCAGCCCGGTGCGCGAGCTGGCCCAGGCCCTGCCCGCGCTGGACTTCGGCCCCTGGGAGGCCTTCTGGACCCTGTTCTACGGCGCCGCCACCTATGTGCACGCCGGCCTGCTGCGCGAGAAGGTCTGCCAGCATGCCTGCCCCTATGGCCGCTTCCAGGGCTCGATGCTGGACGCCCACAGCCTGGTGGTGGGCTATGACGCCGCGCGGGGCGAGCCACGCGGCCAGGCCAAGGCCGCCCGCGCCAAGCCGCAGGCAAGCCAGGGCCAGGGCGCCTGCGTGGACTGCGGCCTGTGCGTGCAGGTCTGCCCGGTGGGCATCGACATCCGCCAGGGCCTGCAGGCCGCCTGCATCAGCTGCGGCCTGTGCATAGACGCCTGCGACCAGGTGATGGACAAGCTGGGCGCACCGCGCGGCCTGGTGCGCTTTGGTGCCATGCAGCCGGGCCAGGCCGGCACGGGTGGCAGGAGCGGCTGGGGCGAAGCCCTGCGCCGGCCGCGGGTGATGGTCTATGGCACGGCCCTGCTGGGCCTGGCCCTCGCCATGGCCTGGGGCTGGGCACAGCGGCCCGCGCTGCGCCTGAACGCCATGCGCGACCGCGGCGTGCTGGCCCGCCAGGTGGAGGATGGCGCGGTGGAAAACGTCTACCGGCTGCAGGTGATGAATGCCAGCCCGCGGGCGCGTCAGCTGCATCTGCAGGCCCTGAGCGCCGAGCCAGGTGGGCGCGCCCGCCCCCTGCCCCTGCGCCATCGCGGCCGCCTCTCGGTGGAGGCCGCGGGCGCCACCACCCTGGTGGTCACCGTCACCCTGCCGGCCGAGCAGGCCCTGGCCCAGCGCCGCGGCACGCCGCTGCCCATACGCTTTGTGGTGGACGATCCCGCCACCGGCGCCCAGGCGCAGACCAGCACCACCTTCCTGCCGGGCTGAGCGTCCGCAGCGCGGGCCCCGCCCCTAGGCGGCCCCGCCCGCCAGCTCGCCCAGGCGGCGCAGCGCGGCATCGATGCGCGCATCGCCGGGATGGCCCACATTCAGGCGCAGATGGTGGCTGAAGCGTCGGTCGGCCGAGAAGAGCACGCCGGGCGCGGTGCTGATGCCCTCGGCCATGGCGCGGTGGTGCAGGGCCAGGGCATCCACCTCGGGCGGCAGTTCCACCCAGAGGAAATAGCCGCCGGCCGGCTGGCTCACCCGGGTGCCGGCCGGGAAGTGCCGCTCGATCAGGCGCCGCGCTCGCCCCTGCTCGGTGGCCAGGGCCTCGCGCAGGCGGCGCAGATGGCGCTCGTAGCCGCCCTGGGCCAGGTAGTCGGCGATGGCCAGCTGGGGCGGCAGCGAGGTAGCCAGGGAGCTCATCATCTTGAGCCGCCGCACCGCGCCCGCATAGCGCCCTGCCATGGCCCAGCCCACGCGGTAGCCCGGCGCCAGGCATTTGCTGAAGGAGGCGCAGTGCAGCACGCCGCCGCTGCGGTCGAAATGCTTGGCCGGCGGCGGGCGCCGCAGCTCGGCATGCAGCTCGCCATAGACATCGTCCTCGATCAGGGGAACGCCGCTGCGCTCCAGCAGCTCCACCAGGGCCCGCTTGCGCTCGGGCGGCATCAGGGCGCCCAGGGGGTTCTGCAGGCTGGGCATGAACCAGCAGGCTGCCACCTTCTGGCGCGAGAGCAGCTCGGCCAGCGCTGCCAGATCCACGCCCTCGCGCGGGTCGGTCGGCACCTCCACGGCCTTGAGATTCAGGCGTTCCAGCGCCTGCAGCGCGGCATAGAAGGTGGGGCTTTCCACCACCACCACGTCGCCGGGCTGGCTCACCGCCTGCAGACAGAGATTGAGGGCCTCCATGGCGCCGTGGGTGATCACCACCTCCTCGGGGTCCAGCACCATGCCGTGCAGGGCGTAGCGGCGCAGCAGGGCCTGGCGCAGGCCCGGATCGCCGGCCGTGAGCGCACTGGTGATCTGGGCCGGCCGCACGTTGCGCATGGCCCGCGCGCCGCTGCGCTGCAGGGCCTCGAAGGGAAAGAGATGGGCCGCAGGGAAGGCCGAGCCCAGGGGCACCACATCGGGCCGGCTGCTGGCCTCCAGCAGCTCGAAGGCCAGGGCGCTGACCGACACCGTCGTGGCCTCGCTGCTCGCGGCGGCTTGCGCCGGCAGGGGTCGCACCAGACGCCGCGGCGCCCGCACATAGAAGCCCGAGCGCGGGCGGGCCTCGATCAGGCCGCGGGTCTCCAGCAGGCCATAGGCTTGAAATACGGTGGAGGGGCTGAGGCCGCGGCGCTGGCAGGTCTGGCGCACCGAGGGCAGGCGCTCGCCCACCCGCAAGAGCCCGGCGCGCATGGCCTGGGTCATCTCGTCGGCCAGCTGCTCGTAAAGGGTCACGCCGGGATCGGCCATGGCATCCGCTGAAATGGGAAACCCGGATCTTAGCGAGGGCCACGCACGGCGAGACGCGGCCCTGGCGCGCAGCCGAATCAGGCCTGCAGCAATCCGTCCCGGTGGAGGGCGAAACTCGCGCAGCGCAAGATATCTGGTGCCCGGGAGGGGAATCGAACCCCTACGCCCCTTTCAGGGCCGCGGATTTTAAGTCCGCTGCGTCTACCAGTTTCACCACCCGGGCGGCGCGCTGCGAGCGCATTATCTACGCGCGGCAGGAGGCGGCGCACAGACAAAGAAAAAGGGAAGTCCGAAGACTTCCCTTTGATTTGGAGCGGGTAACGAGGCTCGAACTCGTGACCTCAACCTTGGCAAGGTTGCGCTCTACCAACTGAGCTACACCCGCATTTCGTTGACGTTTGGTGCGTCAACCCGGCGCGAACCGGTTTTTATGGAGCGGGTAACGAGGCTCGAACTCGTGACCTCAACCTTGGCAAGGTTGCGCTCTACCAACTGAGCTACACCCGCATTGATTTCTTGGAGGCGCGGTCCGGAGTCGAACCGGACTAACCGGATTTGCAATCCGGGGCATAACCGCTTTGCTACCGCGCCTTAGAACTCAAATTGTGTTATTCATCAGCTTTGGTGGGTCTGATGAAAATGGGAAGCCGGGGCTTCCCATTAATATGCCTGGAGCGGGTAACGAGGCTCGAACTCGTGACCTCAACCTTGGCAAGGTTGCGCTCTACCAACTGAGCTACACCCGCATTGCTTTTCAGCAATCAACGCACTGCTCGCTGCGAACTCTGCTTTGACTTTCGTCGCTGCCTTGTTTGCTACGCCGTTTGCGCTGAAGCCGAGATTCTATACCAATTTTTTGGAGCCGCGCAAGACTTTCGCTCATTTTCAGCAAGAGTCTCGCGCACAGGGCTTCAATGCTTGAGCGCGTCACCGGTCTTGGCGGCTTCGGCCGGCTTGGCCTCCGCCACCGCAGCGGCGGCCGCAGCCTCCTCTTCCGGCAGGGGCTGGGGTGCGGCCTCCAGCGCCACTTCCAGCACCCGGTCGATCCAGCGCACCGGAACGATCTCCATGCTGTTCTTCACATTGTCCGGAATGTCCGCCAGGTCCTTGGCGTTCTCTTCCGGGATCAGCACCTTCTTGATGCCGCCGCGAAGCGCCGCGAGCAGCTTTTCCTTCAGGCCGCCGATCGGCAGCACCCGGCCGCGCAGCGTCACTTCGCCCGTCATCGCGATATCCTTCGAGACCGGGATGCCGGTCATGATGGAGACGATGGCGGTCGCCATGGCGATACCGGCGGACGGACCGTCCTTCGGCGTCGCGCCTTCCGGCACGTGCACGTGGATGTCGGTCTTGTCGAAGCGCGGCGGCTCGATGCCGAGAAAGCGGGCGCGCGAGCGGACATAGGAGGCCGCCGCCGAGATCGATTCCTTCATCACGTCGCGCAGGTTGCCCGTGACCGTCATGCGGCCCTTGCCACCCGGCAGGCTGACGCCTTCGATGGTGAGCAGCTCGCCGCCGACTTCCGTCCAGGCCAGACCGACCACCTGGCCGACCTGGTTCTTCTTCTCGGCGCGGCCAAAGTCGTACTTGCGCACGCCCAGGAACTCATTGAGGTTGTCCTCGGTGACCTGGACCTTGCCCTCGTAGGTCTTGAGCTGCAGGCCCTTGACCACCTTGCGGCAGATCTTGGAAACCTCGCGCTCCAGCGAACGAACGCCGGCTTCCCGCGTGTAGTAGCGGATCATGCCGCGGATAGCGGACTCGGTGACTTCCATCTCCTCGTCCAGCACGCCGTTGTTCTTGCGCTGCTTGGGCAGCAGGTGCCGCTTGGCGATTTCCAGCTTCTCTTCTTCCGTGTAGCCGGCGATGCGGATCACTTCCATGCGGTCCATCAGGGGCGCGGGAATGTTCAGCGTGTTCGCCGTCGTCACGAACATGACGTTGGACAGGTCGTATTCGACTTCCAGGTAGTGGTCCATGAAGGTCGAGTTCTGTTCCGGATCCAGCACCTCGAGCAGGGCCGAAGACGGGTCGCCGCGGAAGTCCATGCCCATCTTGTCGATCTCGTCGAGCAGGAAGAGCGGGTTGGACTTCTTCGCCTTCTTCATCGACTGGATGACCTTGCCGGGCATCGAGCCGATATAGGTGCGACGGTGACCGCGGATCTCGGCCTCGTCACGCACGCCGCCCAGCGCCATGCGGATATATTCGCGGCCGGTCGCCTTGGCGATGGAGCGGGCGAGCGAGGTCTTGCCGACGCCCGGAGGGCCGACGAGGCACAGGATCGGACCCTTGATCTTGGTCGAGCGGGCCTGCACGGCGAGATATTCGACGATGCGCTCCTTGACCTTGTCGAGGCCGAAATGATCCTCGTCGAGGATCTTTTCCGCGGCGTTGAGGTCGGTCTTGATCTTCGACTTCTTGCCCCACGGAATGCCGGTCAGCCAGTCGAGATAGTTGCGCACGACGGTGGCTTCCGCCGACATCGGGCTCATCTGGCGCAGCTTCTTCAGTTCGGCATCCGCCTTCTCGCGGGCTTCCTTGGAAAGCTTGGCCTTGGCGATCTTCTCTTCCAGTTCGGCCATCTCGTCGCGGCCGTCCTCGCCGTCGCCGAGCTCCTTCTGGATCGCCTTCATCTGTTCGTTGAGGTAGTATTCGCGCTGGGTCTTCTCCATCTGGCGCTTGACGCGCGAGCGGATGCGCTTCTCCACCTGGAGGATGTCGACCTCATGTTCCAGCAGATCCAGCAGCTTCTCCAGGCGCTTGGCCACATCGGAGAGGTCCAGCACCGACTGCTTGGCGTCGAGCTTGAGCGGCAGGTGGGCGGCAATGGTGTCGGCCAGACGACCCGCATCGTCGATGCCGGCGATGCTGGTGAGGATCTCCGGCGGGATCTTCTTGTTGAGCTTGACGTACAGGTCGAACTGCTGGGTCACCGCGCGGCGCAGGGCCTCGACCTCGGAACGGGTTTCGCTCTCGGGGGGGATGGGCAGCACCTCGGCGGTGAAGTGCTCTTCACCGTCGGTGATGGTCTGGGTGGTGGCGCGCTGCAGGCCCTCGACCAGCACCTTCACGGTGCCGTCAGGCAGCTTGAGCATCTGCAGGATGCTGGAGACGCAGCCGACCTCGAACATATCGTCGGCCTTGGGCTCATCCTTGCCGGCGGCCTTCTGGGCCACCAGCATGATCTGGCGGCCGGCCTCCATGGCCGCCTCCAGCGCCTTGATGGACTTGGGGCGACCCACGAAGAGCGGGATCACCATATGCGGGAACACCACCACATCGCGCAGCGGCAGCAGCGGCAGGGTGATGGGTTCGGCAGGCAGAACGGGATGACCGGACATGAAAACCTCTCTTTCTCAGGCCCACATGGAGCCTGAGCAGGCGATTACAAGACGCCGAATGGATGGGATCGGTCGGATGGATACAGCTTAGGCGCTGGCCTTGGCCTGTTCGCGGTAAACCAGCAGGGGCTTGGCGTCTTCTTCGATGTTGTGCTCGTCCAGCACCACCTTGGCCACGCCGTCGAGGGCGGGCAGCTCGAACATCGTGTCGAGCAGGATCTTCTCCATGATCGAGCGCAGGCCGCGGGCGCCGGTCTTGCGGACGATCGCCTTGCGGGCGATCTCGCGCAGGGCGTCCTCGTGGAAGGTCAGTTCCACGTCCTCCATCTCGAACAGGCGCTGGTACTGCTTGACGAGCGCGTTCTTCGGCTCCGACAGAATCTGGATCAGCGCGTCCTCGTCGAGGTCCTCGAGCGTCGCCAGAACCGGCAGACGGCCGATGAATTCCGGGATGAGGCCGAACTTGACCAGGTCTTCCGGCTCCAGTTCGCGCAGGACTTCGCCGACGCGGCGATCTTCCGGTGCACGCACCGTCGCGCCGAAGCCGATGGAGGTCTTCTCGCCGCGGGCGGAGATGATCTTGTCGAGACCGGCGAAGGCGCCGCCGCAGATGAACAGGATGTTCGTCGTGTCGACCTGCAGGAATTCCTGCTGCGGATGCTTGCGGCCGCCCTGCGGCGGCACGGAGGCAACCGTGCCTTCCATGATCTTCAGAAGCGCCTGCTGCACGCCCTCGCCCGACACGTCACGGGTGATGGACGGGTTGTCGGACTTGCGCGAGATCTTGTCGACTTCGTCGATATAGACGATGCCGCGCTGCGCGCGCTCGACATTGTAGTCGGCCGCCTGCAGGAGCTTGAGGATGATGTTCTCCACGTCCTCGCCGACGTAACCGGCTTCGGTCAGCGTCGTGGCGTCGGCCATGGTGAAGGGCACGTCGATGATGCGGGCGAGCGTCTGGGCAAGATAGGTCTTGCCGCAGCCCGTGGGGCCGACGAGCATGATGTTGGACTTGGCCAGTTCCACGTCCGTGCCCTTGGCGGCATGCGCCAGGCGCTTGTAGTGGTTGTGCACCGCGACCGACAGGATGCGCTTGGCCTGCTGCTGGCCGATGACGTATTCGTCGAGGACCTTGATGATATCCTGGGGCGTGGGAACGCCGTCACGGGATTTCACCATCGAGGTCTTGTTCTCCTCGCGGATGATGTCCATGCACAGTTCGACGCATTCATCGCAGATGAACACCGTCGGTCCGGCAATAAGCTTGCGGACCTCGTGCTGGCTCTTGCCGCAGAAGGAGCAGTAGAGGACTTTTTCGCTGGAGTTGCCTTTTTTCTCGGCCATGGATCTGCTTAAAGGGTTCGGGCGTATGCCTGAGGAAGATGATAGTTCAAACGCCGCCCAGGGCCTTGGCGCAAAAAGGCCCGGGTTCGGCGTTCTTTAACGGCGAGAAAGGGCCTCAGCCGCGCTGGGTGACCACCTGGTCCACCAGGCCGTAGCTCTGGGCCTCGTCGGCCGACATGAAATAGTCGCGCTCGGTGTCGGCCTGGATCTTCTCCAGGCTCTGGCCGGTGCGCTCGGCCAGGATGCGGTTGAGCTGATCGCGGGTCTTGAGGATGTCCCTGGCATGGCGCTCGATGTCGGAGGCCTGGCCCTGGAAGCCGCCGGAGGGCTGGTGCACCATGATGCGGGCGTTCGGCGTCGCGAAGCGCATGTCCTTGTGGCCGGCGGCCAGGAGCAGCGAGCCCATGGAGGCGGCCTGGCCGATGCACAGCGTCGAGACGGCCGGCTTGATGAACTGCATCGTGTCGTAGATCGCCATGCCCGACGTCACCACGCCGCCCGGCGAGTTGATGTAGAGGGCGATTTCCTTCTTCGGGTTTTCGGCCTCGAGGAAGAGAAGCTGCGCGCAGACGAGCGTGGCGATATGATCCTCGACGGGACCCGTCAGGAAGATGATGCGCTCCTTCAGGAGGCGGGAATAGATGTCGTAGGAACGCTCGCCGCGGTTGGTCTGCTCGACGACCATCGGCACCATGCCCAGATTGCTTGTTTCCAGCGCGCTCATGAGTTCCTCAATGCACTTGTGAAGCTCGATTATGTCGCCTCGGCGATAGCCCTCGCAGGCAAGGAAAAAGGCGCCGGCCTCGCGGCGCGGCGCCTTCTGTTCGGCAGCAGGATCCGCGGGATCAGCCGGCCGTGGCCATCAGCTCGTCGAAGGGCAGCGCCTTCTCGGCGATCTTGGCCTTGCCGAGCACGAACTCGGTGACGTTGTTCTCGATCACCACGGCCTCGACCTCGGCCAGACGCTCGCGGTCGCTCAGGTACCAGCGCACCACCTCGGCCGGCTTCTCGTAGCTCTGCGACAGCTCTTCGATATGAGCTTGCAGCTGCTCGGGCTTGGCCTGCAGATTGTTGGCACGCACCAGCTCGGCCACGACCAGACCCAGGCGCACGCGCTTCTCGGCCTGGGGCTTGAACAGCTCCTCGGGAATCGGAGCCTTGTCGGCGTCCTTGATGCCGCGCTTCTTCAGGTCTTCGCGGGCGGCGGCGACCATGCGCTCGGTTTCACCGGCGACCAGGGCGTTGGGGATGTCCAGCTCGGCAGCGGCCACCAGGGCGTCCATCACGGCCGCCTTGTTGCGGGCCAGCACGCGGAACTTGACCTCGCGCTCCAGGTTCTTCTTGATGTCGGCGCGCAGGGCCTCGACCGTGGCGTCCTTGATGCCCAGGCTCTTGGCGAAGGCTTCATTGACTTCCGGCAGGTGCTGGGCCTCGATCTTCTTGAGGGTCACCAGGAAGTCGGCTTCCTTGCCGGCCACGTCCTTGCCGTGGTAGTCCTCGGGGAAGGCCAGGGGGAAGGTCTTGCTCTCGCCGGCCTTCATGCCGCGCACGGCCTTCTCGAAGGCTTCCAGCATCTGGCCTTCGCCCAGGATGAACTGGAAACCATCGGCCTTGCCGCCGGCGAAGGGCTCGCCATCGATCTTGCCTTCGAAGTCGATGCTCACGCGATCGCCATCGGCGGCCGCATCGGCGGCGGCGCGCTGGGCGAAGGTGCGGCGCTGCTTGCGCAGGATCTCGACGGTCTTGTCGATGGCTTCTTCGGTCACGTCGCTGCTGACGCGCTCGACCTCGGCCGCGGCCAGGTCACCGATCTTGACTTCGGGGTAGACCTCGAAGGTGGCGTCGAAGGCCATTTCGCCTTCGGCCGCTTCGTCCTTCTGGGCGATGCGGGGCATGCCGGCGACGCGCAGCTGGGCTTCGTTGGCGGCGTTCTGGAAGGCCTGGCCCAGCTTGTCATTCATGACTTCGTACTGGACCGAGTAGCCGTAGCGCTGGGCCACGACGCTCATGGGCACCTTGCCGGGACGGAAGCCGTCGGCCTTGACGGTGCGGGCCAGCTTCTTCAGACGGTTCTCGACTTCGCTGTTGATGTCAGCGGCCGCCAGCGTGAGCGTGATGCGGCGTTCGAGCTTTTCGAGGGTTTCGACGGTAACGGCCATAGTTGACTCAGACAATCAAAGTGATGGTGCGCGGGGCCGGACTCGAACCGGCACGCCCGTGAAGGCGTCAGGACCTAAACCTGGTGCGTCTACCAATTTCGCCACCCGCGCGAGTGGTTCCAGGACTGCCCCGGAGTTTTCAGCTCCAGCTCAGCCCTGTGGCATTTCGGCAAACCGGAGATTGTAGCCGCTCGGCAATACGAAAAATCGCCTCGCGGAAAACCCGGGGGCCTGATCCGGGGGGAGGTGCGGTGCCCTCCCCCGGCTCAGACTCAGAAGCGCGAGGCTTCGGTGGGGCGCTCGATGCGGAACCAGGCCGCATACATGGCCGGCAGGGCCAGCAGGGTCAGGGCCGTGGCCACGATCAGGCCGCCCATGATGGCCACCGCCATCGGCCCCCAGAACACCGAACGCGAGAGCGGGATCATGGCCAGCACGGCCGCCGCCGCGGTCAGCACGATGGGGCGGAAGCGCCGCACCGCCGACTCCACGATGGCGCTCCAGGCCGGCACGCCGCGCGAGCGGTCCTGCTCGATCTGGTCGATCAGGATCACCGAGTTGCGCTGGATCATGCCCATCAGGGCGATCACACCCAGCAGGGCCACGAAGCCAAAGGGGCGGTCCAGCAGCAGCAGGGCTGCGGCCACGCCGGCAATGCCCAGGGGCCCGGTCAGGAAGACCAGCATGGCGCGCGAGAAGCTCTGCAGCTGCAGCATCAGCAGGGTGAAGGTGATGAAGAGCATCACCGGCACGCCGGCCGCGATCGAGCCCTGGCCCTTGCTGCTCTCCTCCACGGCGCCGGCCACCTCGATGCTGTAGCCCGGCGGCATCTTCTTGCTCAGGGCCTGCAGCTCGGGCCAGATCTGGGCGCTGACGGTGGCGCCCTGCAGGCCCTCGGCCACATCCCCCTGCACCGTGACCGCGTAGTTGCGGCCCTCGCGCTGCAGCAGGCCCGGCTCCCAGACGAAGTCGATCTTGGCGATCTGGGTCAGCGGGATGCTCTTGCCGCTGGCCGTGGGCACGTAGGCGCTGCCCAGGTCCGTGATGGCTTCGCGCTCCGACAGGGGCTGGCGCAGCACGATGTCGATCAGCTTGTCGCCCTCGCGGTACTGGCCCACCGTGGTGCCGGACAGCAGGGTTCGGGTGGCCTGGGCGATGCTCTGGCTGCTCACGCCCAGGGCGCGCGCCTTGTCCTGATCCACTTCCAGGCGCAGGGCCTTGACCGACTCGTTCCAGTTGTCGTTCACGCCGCGCATATTGGGATTGGCGCGCAGGATCTCCTTGGCCTGATCGGCCCAGCGGCGCACTTCCTTGACGTTGTCGCCGGCCACGCGGAACTGCACCGGATAAGGCACCGGCGGCCCGTTGGGCAGCAGCTTGACGCGGGCCCGCGCCTCGGGGAACTCGGCGGCCACCAGGGCCGGCAGGCGCTTGCGCAGGGCCTCGCGTTCCTTCAGGTCCTTGGGCAGGATGATGGCCTGGCTCACATTGGGCGCCGGGAAGATCTGGTCCAGCGGCAGGTAAAAGCGCGGCACGCCGCTGCCGATCCAGGTGCTGACCGTGGCCACGCCAGGCTCGCGCATCAGGCGCGCCTCGAAGCGCTTGGCAATCTCGCGGCTCTGCTCGATGGTCGAGCCTTCGGGCAAGGTCAGGTCCACCAGGATCTCGGGACGGCTGGAGTCCGGGAAGAACTGCTGCTGCACCCGGCCCATGCCCGCCAGACCCAGGCCGAAGATCAGCAGGGTGGCGAAGATGGTCTTCCAGCGGTTCTCCACACACCAGCGCACCATGGCGCGGAAGCGGTTGTAGAAGGGCGTGTCGAAGAGTTCATGCGCCTCGCCCTCCTTGGCCGGATGGGTACGCAGCAGCAGGGCCCCGAGATAGGGCACGAAATACACCGACACCACCCAGGAGATCAGCAGGGCCGCGGCCGTGACCGCGAAGATGGCAAAGGTGTACTCGCCGGTGGCCGACTTGGCCAGACCGATGGGCAGGAAGCCCACGGCCGTGATCAGGGTGCCGGTGAGCATGGGCATGGCCGTCGCGTCATAGGCGAAGGTGGCCGCATGCATCTTGTCGTAGCCCTCCTCCAGCTTGCGCACCATCATCTCCACAGCAATGATGGCGTCGTCCACCAGCAGGCCCAGGGCAATGATCAGCGAACCCAGCGAGATCTTGTGCAGGCCCACGCTCCAATAGAACATGGTGACGAAGGTGATGGCCAGCACCAGGGGAATGGTGATGGCCACCACCAGACCCGGCCAGATGTCGATGCGCAGCGGCCGGGTGTGCAGACCCAGGGCGATGAAGCTCACCGCCAGCACGATCACCACGGCCTCGATCAGCACCTGAACGAACTCGTTGACCGAGCGCGCCACCGCCTGGGGCTGGTCCTGGATCTGCGAGAGCTCGATGCCCGCGGGCAGCTGCTGGCGGATCTCGCCGGCCGCCTTCTGCAGGGACTTGCCCAGGGCGATGATGTCCCCGCCCTTGGCCATGGAGATGCCCAGGGCCACCACATCCTTGCCCTGGTGACGCACCATCACCGAGGGCGGGTCCGAGTAGGCGCGGCGTACCTCGGCAATGTCCGACAGGCGCAGGCTGCTGGCCTGACCGGTGGCCGGATTGATGGCGCGGATGGGCAGCTCCTGGAGCGCCTGCACCGAGTTGAGCTGACCGCCCACGCGCAGCTGGATATTGCCGGCACCGGCATTCAGCACACCGGCCCCCTCCACCGCGTTCTGGGCGGAGAGCTGGGCAATGATCTGGTTGAAGTCCAGGCCCAGCTCGGCCAGGCGCTTCTGCGAGACCTCGATGAAGAGCTTCTCGGCCTGCACGCCGAAGAGCTCCACCTTGGCCACATCCGGCACCTTGAGCAGGCGCGAGCGCACGCGGTCGGCATGCTCGCGCAGCTCCTCGCGGCTGAAGCCGTCGGCCGAGAGGGCCAGGATGGAGCCGTAGACATCGCCGAACTCGTCGTTGAAGAGCGGCCCGATCACGCCCTGCGGCAGGGTGGCGCGCATATCGCCGATCTTCTTGCGCACCAGGTACCAGGTGCCGGCCACCTCGGCCGGCGGCGTGCTGTCCTTGAGCTGGAACAGTGTCAGCGACTCACCCGGCTTGGTGAAGCTGCGCACCTTGTCGGCATGCGGCACCTCCTGCAGGGTCTTCTCGATCTTGTCGGTCACCTGCTCGGCCACCTGCTGGGCCGTGGCGCCCGGCCAGAAGGCCTGGACCACCATGATGCGGAAGGTGAAGGGGGGTCTTCGTCCTGGCCCAGCTGGAAGTAGGCGGCAAAGCCCATCACCATCAGCACCACCATCAGGTAGCGCGTCAGGGCGGGATGCTCCAGGGCCCAGCGCGAGACATTGAAGCGCGAGGCTTGCGGCGTGTGGGAGGCGCTCATGAGCTGCGGCCCTCTCTCAGCGCGAGGCCGCAGTGGCCGCCGGCGCCACATAGCGCGTGACCTTCTGGCCCGGGGTGAGCACATGCACGCCGGCCGTCACCACCTCCTGGCCCGGGTTCAGGCCGCCGGCCACCAGCACCTCGTTGTTCTCAGCGCCGCTGACCTGGATGGGCTGCAGCTTCAGGCTCATGCTCTGCGGGTCCAGCACCCAGACCGAGGTCTTGCCCTGCTGCTCCAGCACCGCCGTCAGCGGCAGCTTGATCAGCTTGTCCTGCTTGGGCAGTGCCAGGCTCACGGTGGCGGTCTGGCCCAGGCGGGCGTCCAGCTTGCCGGCATCGGCCTTGACCAGGAAGGTGCGGGTGGTCGGATCGGCCGCGGCCGAGACCTCGCGCAGCTGCACCGGCAGCGGCGCCTGATCACTGCCCCACAGGCGCACGGTCAGCGCGCCGGGGCGGGCCGCGGCCTCGCGCAGGCGGCCGATCAGATGCTCGGGCACCGAGAACACCACATCGCGCGGGCCGTCATGGGCCAGCTGCAGCACCGGGGTGCCGGCGCCCACCACCATGCCGGGCTCGGCCAGCACGCCGGTGATCACGCCGGGCGCATCGGCGCGCAGCAGCGCGTAGTCGGACTGGTTGCCCTGCACATTGGCCTGCGCCTTGGCCTGGTCCAGCTGGGCCTGGGCAGCCTTGAAGGCCGCGTCGCGGCGCTCCAGCTCGGCCGAGCTGATGAAGCCCTGCTGGTGCAGATCGATGAAGCGCTTGTAGTCAGCGCCGGCCTGGTCACGGTTGACCCGTGCGGCATTCATGGCGGCACGGGCGGCCTCCTGGGCCAGCTGCAGGTCCTGGCCGTCCAGCCGGGCCAGCAACTGCCCCGGCTTGACCACATCGCCCAGATTGGCACGGCGCTCCAGCAGCTTGCCGCCCACGCGGAAGGACAGGCGCGACTCGGTGCGCGCACGCAGCTCGGCCGCATATTCCAGCACCTGGCCCGCGCTTTCGCCGGCCACCACCTGGGTGCGGACCGCGCGCACCGGCTCGGGTGCGGCCTCTTTCTTGCCGCAGGCCGCGAGCATCAACAGGAGCGCGGCACTCACCGCCAGGAGCATGCCGGAACGCGCCGGCGACAGGACATGGGGCATGGACAACCTCGATAGGAACGGAAGGCCAGGATCTGCCTGGATCCGCAACTGACTGACTGGTCAGTAATGTATGAGCCGACACACCCGCTGTCAAACTGCCGCCTTAGGGGTGCCACGTAAAACCCAAGACAATGCCGGCCGTGAGCATAGAGCACTACGAGAACTTCCCCGTCGCCTCCTGGTTGTGTCCGCCAGCACTGCGCCCCGCCGTGGTGGCCATCTACCACTTCGCCCGCTGCGCCGACGATCTGGCCGACGAGGGCGACGACAGCCCCGCGCAGCGCCTGGCCGCGCTGCGCGCCTACCGGGCGGACCTGCAGGCCGTCGCGGCCGGGCATGCCCCTTCCGAGCGCTGGCAGCGCCCGGTGTTCGCCGCCCTGGGGCCGGTGATCGCCAGGCACCAGCTGCCCCTGCCCCTGCTGGAGGCCTTGCTGGACGCCTTCGAGCAGGATCTGGTCAAGCAGCGCTACGCCGACCGCGCCGAGCTGCTGGACTACTGCCGCCGCTCGGCCAATCCGGTGGGCCGCCTGCTGCTGCACCTCTACGGCATCCACGACGCTGCCTCGCTGCGCCGCTCCGACGCCATCTGCAGCAGCCTGCAGCTGATCAATTTCTGGCAGGACTTCAGCCGCGATCTGCCGCGCGGCCGCGTCTACGCGCCGGCCGGCGATCTGGTCCGCCACGGCCTGAGCGCCGAGGACCTGCTGGCCGGGCGCGACGGCCCCGCGGCACGCGCGCTGATCCGCGATCTCTGCGACTGGGCGCACGCCCTGATGCTCGAGGGCGCGCCCCTGGTGCACCGCCTCCCGGGACGGGCGGGCTGGGAGCTGCGTCTGGTGGTACAAGGCGGCCTGCGCATTCTTGAGAAAATCCGCCGGATGGATCACGCCAGCCTCACTCACCGCCCCCGCATCACCGCCCTGGACCTGCCATTCCTGCTGATGGGCAGCCTGCGCATGCGCGCCGCGGAGGGCCAGGCGTGACGCCCGAGCAATACGTCCAGGACAAGGCAGCCAAGAGCGGCTCCAGCTTCTACTACGCCTTCCTCTTCCTGCCGCCGCCCCGGCGCGCTGCCATCACCGCCTTCTACGCCTTCTGCCGCGAGGTGGACGATGTGGTGGATGAGATCCAGGACCCCGGCGTGGCGGCCACCAAGCTGGCCTGGTGGCGCAAGGAGGTGGCCAATGCCTTTGCCGGCCAGCCCCAGCACCCGGTGATGAAGGCCCTGATGCCCCATGTGGCGGACTACGAGATCCGCGCCGAGCACCTGAATGCGGTGATCGAGGGCTGCCAGATGGACCTGGACCAGACCCGCTACCTGGACTACCCCGGCCTGCAGCGCTACTGCCATCTGGTGGCCGGCGTGGTGGGCGAGGTGGCCTCGGGCATCTTCGGCCGCACGGACGCCCAGACCGTGGCCTATGCCCACAAGCTGGGCCTGGCCATGCAGCTCACCAACATCATCCGTGACGTGGGCGACGACGCCAGGCGAGGCCGCATCTACCTGCCGGTCTCCGAGCTGCAGCAGTTCGACGTCAAGGCCCACGAGATCCTCAAGCGCGACAAGCCCTGGGGCTATAGCGAGCGCTTCACAGCCCTGATGAAGTTCCAGGCCGCGCGCGCCCACGCCCTCTACGACGAGGCCCTGGCCCTGCTGCCCGAGGCCGATCGCCGCGCCCAGAAGCCCGGGCTGATGATGGCCAATATCTACCGCGCCCTGCTGCGCGAGATCGAAGCCGAGCATTTCCAGGTGCTGCAGCAGCGCATCTCGCTGACCCCGCTGCGCAAGCTCTGGATCGCGATGAAGACCAATTGGCGAGGCCGGTGATGACTCCCCCCTACCGGCTGCGCCGGCCCCCTCAAGGGGGCGCCGCCGGCAGCCCGGCAGAGCCGGTTCTGCGGCGGCCGCTCGGTCATGAAGATTGCAGTTGTTGGTGGGGGCTGGGCCGGTCTGGCAGCGGCCGTCACCCTCAGCCAGGCCGGGCAGCAGGTCAGCCTCTTCGAGATGGCGGCCCGGCCCGGGGGCCGCGCCCGCAGCCTGGACGGCGCGGAACCGCGCCTGGACAATGGCCAGCACATCCTGATCGGCGCCTACCGCGAGAGCCTGGACCTGATGCGCCAGGTCGGCGCCCGGCCCGACGAGCTGCTGCTGCGCCTGCCCCTGCGCCTGCGCTACCCGCAGCACGAGGGTCTGCGCCTGCCGCCGGGTCCGCCCCTGCCGGCCTTTGCGCGCGCGGTGCTGGGCTATGGCGCCTGGCCCTGGGGCGCCCGCCTGGCCCTGCTGCGCGCCAGCCTGGGCTGGACCCTGAGCGGCTTTGACTGCGACCCGCGCCTGAGCGTGGACGCGCTGTGCCAGGCCTTGCCCGCCGCCGTGCGCCAGGAGCTGATCGATCCCCTGTGCGTGGCCGCGCTCAACACCCCGGCCCGCGAGGCCAGCGCCCAGGTCTTTCTGCGCGTGCTGCGCGACGCCCTCTTCAGCGGCCCCGGCTCGGCCGATCTGCTGCTGCCGCGCCGCCCCTTGGGCGAGCTGCTGGCCGAGCCGGCCGCCGCCTGGCTGGAGGCCCGCGATGCCACGCTGCACTGGCAGCGGCGCATCAGCCGCCTGGAAGCAGGCCCGCGCCTGGACGGCGAAGCCTTTGAGGCCGTGATCCTGGCCTGCAGCGCCGGCGAGGCGGCGCGCCTGGCTGCGCCGCTGGCGCCGGACTGGGCGGCGCGTGCGGCGGCCCTGCGCTTCGAGCCCATCGTCACCGTCTATCTGGAAAGCCCCGGCAGCGCCCTGCCCGCGCCCATGATCGCCCTGCACGAGAGCGCGGAGCAGCCCGCCCAGTTCGCCTTCGACCTGGGCCAGCTGGGCCATGCACCGGGGCGCTTTGCCTTTGTGATCAGCGGCGCCGCGCCCTGGGTGGCGCGCGGCCTGGACGCCACCGCGGCGGCCGTGCTGGCCCAGGCCCAGGCGGTGCTGGCCTGGCGCAGCCCGCCCACCCTGCTGCGCTGCCTGGCCGAGAAACGCGCCACCTTTGCCTGCACCCCGGGCCTGCTGCGCCCGGCCGCGGCCGTGGCCCCGGGCCTCTGGGCCGCGGGCGACTATGTGGATGGGCCCTACCCCGCCACGCTGGAGGGTGCGGTGCGCTCGGGCCGCGCGGCCGCACAGGCGGTGCTGGCGGTGCCGGGCGCTCAGAGCCCGCTGCGGCCATAGGGCGCCGCCAGCGGCTCGCCCACGAACACGCTCTGCCCCGGCCACAGCACGCTGCGCCAATAGGCTTCCAGCGCGCTCTGCCCCTGCAGATAGTTCAGCAGCAGCAGTTGCGGGTGCGGAAACTTCTGCAGATGGTTGCAGGGCTCGCTCACCGCGCCATGGCTGGCCGTGGCCCCCGCCTCGATCCAGTCCAGCGCGCTCATCTGCGGGCCGCTCGTGCGCTCCAGCTGGCCACCCAGCGAGGTCAGGTGATCAGCCAGGGCGCCGGGGATGAAGGGAATGCGCTCCAGCCCTTCCACCCGCGCCAGGCCGGTCTGGTAGAGCAGCACCTCGCTGAGCTCGGGCAGGGCCGCCTGGGCCACGCGCCGGGTCTGCAGGCCGTAGGCCCAGAGCCGGCTCTCGGGCGGGAACAGGGGCTCGCGCACATTGCGGGCCTTGTCCTCGGTGGCGGCAAACACGGCCTGCACCGGCGGCGTGCCGCGCTCCAGCAGGGAGCGGTCGGCCGCCACGCCGCGCTCGATCAGGGCCTTGGCGCTCTCCACCGAGCGCGCCGCCAGCAGCATGGCCGGGCGCAGGCCCAGATCGCTGAAGGGCTTGTGGCCCGTGTAGGCCGGATAGGGCGAGGGCTTGGAGGCCGCGCAGCTGTTCTTGCACAGCTCGGGCTGAAAGCCCAGGGCCAGGGCCCCGGTGATGGAGTTGCAGGCCACGGCATAGGGCTGGCTCCAGGCCAGCACCAGGGCCTGCACCTGGGGGCCCAGGCGCTCGTCCAGCTGGGCCTTGAAGGCCTCGAACTCGGCCGGACTCAGCACCGCCTGGCGCGGCAGATCGAGCGTGATCAGCTGCTGGGGCGCGAGGCCGCGCCTCTTCGCATACTCGGCCCCCACCGCCACCGAGTAAGGGTCGCTGCGGTTGATGACCAGGGCGATATCGGCCGCCACCAGGCGCCCCTGGGGCGCCGGCACCCGCAGCCAGCCCGGGCCGGACTGGGCCTGCGCCGACAGCGCCAGCAAGGCCCCTGCAAACAACACAATGATGCGGCGCAGCATTTCGCCATGCAAAATCGACTCAGAATCCCGCACAATCAAACATCCATGGAAAGCCCGCCGATCCCAGGATACGGCCGGGTCATGACAGCAAAAGAAAACAACACACAAGCAGGGCCATGAAGAGCAAAGAGGGGCAAACGCCCGCCATTCAGGTGCTGGAACGCAGCTTCGCGCTGCTGGACGTCTTGGCCAGCCATCAGGACCCCGTGTCGCTGAAGCAGATCAGCGAGGCCACCGGCCTGCACCCCTCCACCGCGCACCGCATTCTCAACGACCTGGCCATAGGCCGATTCGTCGACAGGCCCGAGGCCGGCAGCTACCGCCTGGGCATGCGCATGCTGGAGCTGGGCAATCTGGTCAAGGCGCGTCTGGACGTGCGCGATGCGGCACTCTCGCCCATGCGCGAGCTGCACAAGTTCACCCACCAGCCGGTCAATCTCTCGGTGCGCCAGGGCGATGAAATCGTCTATATCGAGCGCACCTACAGCGAGCGCTCGGGCATGCAGGTCGTGCGCGCCGTGGGCGGCCGTGCGCCCCTGCACCTGACCTCGGTGGGCAAGCTCTTCCTGGCCAGCGACGACCCGCAGCGCGTGCGTGCCTACGCCACCCGCACCGGCCTGGCCGGCCACACCAAGAACAGCCTCACCGAGATCAATGCCCTGGAGCGCGAGCTGGCCCTGATCCGCCAGCGCGGCCTCTCGCGCGACGACGAGGAACTGGAGCTGGGTGTGCGCTGCATGGCCGCCGGCATCTACGACGACCAGGGCAAGCTGGTGGCAGGCCTGTCCATCTCGGCCCCGGCCGACCGCCTGGAAGAAGGCTGGCTGGCGCGACTCAAGGAAACCGCTTCGCAGATCTCGCAGGCCCTGGGCTACCGGGGCTGAGTCACCGCCACCAAAGCAAAAGCGCCCCGCGGGGCGCTTTTTCGCATCAAGCCGGGCGAAGGATCAGCCCGGCAGATTCACCTTGCTGCTGGCCGCCGCCTCGGGCAGGCTGCTGACCCATTTGCGCACGCGCTCGGCGTCGCCGATCCGCGAGTACTTGCCAGCGGAATCCAGGAACACCATGATCAGCTTGCGACCGGCCAGCTGGGCCTGCATCACCAGGCAGCGCCCTGCCTCGTTGATGAAGCCGGTCTTCTGCAGGCCGATGTCCCAGGCGCCGCCGCGCACCAGACCGTTGGTACTGCGGAACGCCACCTGGCGGCGACCCAGGGTCACCGAGTGCTCCTTGGAGGTGGAGAACTCGCGCAGCACCGGGTACTCATGCGCCACCTTCACCAGCGCCGCCAGATCCTTGGCGCTGCTCTGGTTGCGGCTGGACAGGCCGGTGGGCTCCACATAGTGGGTGTCATGCATGCCCAGGGCCTGGGCCTTGGCATTCATGGCGGCCACGAAGGCCGAGAGGCCGCCCGGATAGTGGCGGCCCAGGGCATTGGCAGCGCGGTTCTCCGAGGCCATCAGGGCCAGGTGCATCATCTCGCCGCGGCTCAGCGTGGTGCCGATGGCCAGGCGCGAGCCCGTGCCCTTCTCGGTGTCGATGTCTTCCTGGGTGATGGTGAGCATTTCATCCATGCTCTGACCGGCCTCGACCACCACCAGCGAGGTCATCAGCTTGGTGATGGAGGCAATCGGCAGCACCGCCTGGGAATTCTTGGCCAGCAGCACCTCATTGGTGTCCTGGTCCATGACCAGGGCCACGGCGGACTTGAGATCCAGGGGATCGTCGGTGGCATGCAGGCCGTAGAGCTGACCGAAGGACGGCTTGGCGGCCACCACCGGCGCCACCAGGGCCGCCTTGCGAGGCGCACGCGCGGCCGGCTTGGCCTTGCGCACGGTCTTGGCGGGCTGGGCCTGCTGGCTCTTCTGCGCCTTCTTGGCGGGAGCGGCCAGCGCCTGCTGTGGGATCAGGGAGCCCCCCACCAGCAAGGCAGCGCCCAGCGCTGCGCCCGAAAACATGCGTGCAAAAGTCTTCAATCCGGCCCCCAACAACAGTCTTTGCCAGTGTAGGTGAAAGGCAAAAGCCGGGCAAGATCAAAAACTTAGGCGAGGCTCTTGAAGTAGTACCTCGCCTTCGGGAGCTTGCTCAGCCCTGTGCCGCCACGCGCTCGGTCTTGCTCTGGAGCTTGTTCAGCGCGCTCAAATATGCCTTGGCCGAGGCCACGACGATATCGGGGTCGGCACCAACGCCGTTCACCACGCGCCCCGCATGCTGCAAACGCACCGTGACCTCGCCCTGCGATTCTGTGCTGCCGCTGGTGATGGCGTTCACCGAGTAAAGCAGCATTTCCGCGCCACTTTGCACGGCCGACTCGATGGCGCGTAGGCTGGCGTCCACCGGACCATTGCCCTCGCTCTCGGCCCGATGCTCCACCGGACCGGCGGCAAACACCACGCTGGCGTGGGGTCGCTCACCGGTTTCCGAGCGCTGGGACAGGGAGAGCAGGCGGAAATGCTCCTGCTCCGAAGTCACCGACTCGTCCATCACCAGGGCGATGATGTCCTCGTCGAAGATCTCGTTCTTGCGGTCGGCCAGGTCCTTGAAGCGCTGGAAGGCGGCATTGATCTCGGCCTCGGACTCCAGCTGGATGCCCAGTTCCTGCAGGCGCTGCTTGAAGGCATTGCGGCCGCTGAGCTTGCCCAGCACGATCTTGTTGGCGCTCCAGCCCACATCCTCGGCGCGCATGATCTCGTAGGTGTCGCGCGCCTTGAGCACGCCGTCCTGGTGGATGCCCGAGGCGTGGGCAAAGGCGTTCGCCCCCACCACGGCCTTGTTGGGCTGGACCACGAAACCGGTGGTCTGGCTCACCATGCGCGAGGCCGGCACGATCTGGCTGGTCTCGATGCCCACGTCCAGGCCGAAGTAGTCGCGGCGGGTCTTGACCGCCATCACCACCTCTTCCAGTGAGCAGTTGCCGGCGCGCTCGCCCAGGCCGTTGATGGTGCACTCGATCTGGCGGGCCCCGCCGATCTTCACGCCGGCCAGGGAGTTGGCCACCGCCATGCCCAGGTCGTTGTGGCAGTGCACCGACCAGATGGCCTTGTCGGAGTTGGGCACCCGCGCACGCAGCTTGGCGATGAAGTCGCCATACAGCTCGGGGATGGCATAGCCCACGGTGTCGGGGATGTTGATGGTGGTGGCGCCTTCGGCGATCACCGCCTCCACCACGCGGGCAAGGAACTCCGGGTCGGAGCGGTAGCCGTCCTCGGGCGAGAACTCGATGTCGCCGCACAGATTGCGGGCGAAGCGCACCGCCAGCTTGGCCTGCTCCAGCACCTGCTCGCGCGTCATGCGCAGCTTCTTCTCCATATGGAGCTCGCTGGTGGCGATGAAGGTGTGGATGCGCGAGCGCTCGGCGCCCTTGAGCGCCTCGGCGGCGCGGGCGATGTCGCGGTCATTGGCACGGGCCAGGGAGCAGACGGTGCTGTCCTTGATGGCCTCGGCAATGGCGCGCACGGCTTCGAAGTCGCCATTGCTGGACGCAGCAAAACCGGCCTCGATCACGTCCACGCGCAGACGCTCGAGCTGGCGGGCGATGCGTAGCTTCTCGTCCTTCGTCATCGAGGCGCCGGGCGATTGCTCGCCGTCGCGCAGGGTGGTGTCGAAGATGATCAGCTTGTCAGCCATGGCGTTCTCCGTGAGAGGCTGGGTTGAAGACAGAGGAAGGCAAAACAAAGGCCCGCGAAGCTGCTGCTTGGCGGGCCTGTAGTGCTGAGAAAACCTGTGCTTGAGACGTGTGCAATCAGCGCGCCCGGAGGGGTGCGCCTAGTAGCAGGGCAAAGGCAAAGGTGTTCATCGCGGACGAATATAGCACGCGAGCGCGCTCAGTGGTGCAGGCCGCGCTCATCGGGCTCGTCGGTGGAGGTGGCGATCACGCTCACCGGCCGGCCCTTGGCCTTCTTGTACAGATAGACCGCGTAGCCCGAGAGGCCGTAGAGGCAGAACAGGCCGAAGATGGCGCGCTGCGGATACAGGCTGATCAGGGCGATGCCCAGGGCCACGGCCACCAGCACCACAAAGGGCACGCTGCGCCGCGCACCAAAGACCTTGAAGCTGTAGAAGGGCGCGTTGGTCACCATGGACAGGCCGGCAAACAGGGTCACGCCAAAGGCGCTCCAGGCCAGCCAGTCGATCTGCGAGGCATTGCGGTAACCCGCGTCGTCGAAAAGCCAGATCAGGCTGATCACCAGGGCCGCAGCCGCCGGGCTGGGCAGCCCCTGGAAGAAGCGCTTGTCCACCACGCCGATATTCACATTGAAGCGCGCGAGACGCAGGGCCGCGCCGGCGATGTAGACGAAGGCCGGGATCCAGCCCGCCTTGCCCAGGTCCTTGAGGCCCCACATATAGACGATGAGCGCCGGTGCGGCGCCGAAGCTCACCATATCGGAGAGCGAGTCCATCTGCTCGCCGAAGGCGCTCTGCGAATTGGTCATGCGCGCCACGCGGCCGTCCAGCGCGTCCAGCACGGCGGCGCAGAAGATGGCGATGCAGGCGGTCTCGAAGCGGCCGTGCATGGCCATGACGACGGCATAGAAGCCGCAGAACAGCGCGCACAGCGTGATGCTGTTGGGCAGGGCATAAATGCCCTTGCGGCGCGGACGCCGAGGCTCCAGGACTTCGTCCTCGTCGAGCAGCTCGGCGTTCTTGTTGTTATTGGGATCGGTCATGGGGCGGGAGGATACAACAGCGCCTCCAAGGAAAAAGCCGCGAACAGGTCGCGGCTTTGCTGCTTGGAGTGCTCAGCCAGTCCACACGAGATGTGGACTGGCCTTCGGATGGCGTCGGACCATCCTCGCCCGCTCACTTGCAGGTGAGCGGTCCTTCGCGAGGCGTCGCCGAGTGCGCAGGCGCTCGGCTCGGTCCTCGCTCAGTTCTTGCTCTGGTCGACCAGGCGGTTCTTCTTGATCCAGGGCATCATGGCGCGCAGCTTCTCACCCACCTGCTCGATCTGGTGCTCCGAGGTCAGGCGACGACGGCTGATCAGGGTCGGCGCGCCGGCCTTGTTCTCCAGAATGAAGCTCTTGGCGTACTTGCCGGTCTGGATGTCGTGCAGGACGCGCTTCATCTCGGCCTTGGTCTCGGCGGTGATGATGCGCGGACCCGTGACGTATTCGCCCCACTCGGCCGTGTTGGAGATCGAGTAGTTCATGTTGGCGATGCCGCCTTCATAGATCAGGTCGACGATCAGCTTCACTTCGTGCAGGCACTCGAAATAGGCCATTTCCGGTGCGTAACCGGCTTCGACCAGCGTTTCAAAACCGGCGCGGATCAGCTCGACGAGACCGCCGCACAGAACGACCTGTTCGCCGAAGAGGTCGGTTTCGCACTCTTCCTTGAAGTTGGTCTCGATGATGCCCGAACGGCCGCCGCCATTGGCCGCGGCATAGCTCAGGGCCAGATCACGGGCCTTGCCGCTCTTGTCGGCATAGACGGCGATCAGGTGGGGCACGCCGCCACCCTGGGTATAGGTGCCGCGCACGGTGTGGCCGGGGGCCTTGGGGGCAACCATCCAGACGTCCAGGTCGCCACGCGGGGTGACCTGACCGTAGTGCACATTGAAGCCGTGGGCGAAGGCCAGCGAGGCGCCCTGCTTGATATTGGGCTCGACTTCCTTCTTGTAGACCTCGGCGATCTGCTCGTCGGGCAGCAGGATCATGACCACGTCGGCGGCCTTCACGGCCTCGGCGATCTCGGCGACCTTGAGGCCGGCGTTCTCGGCCTTTGCCCAGGAGGCGCCGCCACGGCGCAGACCGACGGTGACCTTGACGCCGCTGTCGTTCAGGTTCTGGGCATGGGCGTGGCCTTGTGAGCCGTAGCCGATGATGGTGACGTTCTTGCCCTTGATGAGGCTCAGATCAGCGTCCTTGTCGTAGAAAACGTTCATGTCGGTCTCCAGGAAAAATCAGTGCGGTAAGAATGCGGGGCCCAGGTTCTTGATGAACTTGTCGCCGGGCCGCCCCAAGACAAGTTCATTGCCCCCTCGGGGGGCGGCGCACGGGCCGTCAACGGCCCCGCGCCTGGGGGTGGTCATACACGGAGGATGCGCTCGCCGCGGCCGATGCCGCTGGAGCCGGTGCGCACGGTCTCCAGGATGGCGGTGCGGTCGATGGCGTCGATGAAGGCGTCGAGCTTGGTGGCGTCACCGGTGAGCTCGATGGTGTAGGTCTTCTCGGTCACGTCGATGATGCGGCCCCGGAAGATGTCGGCGGTGCGCTTCATCTCCTCGCGCTCCTTGCCCACGGCGCGGACCTTGATCAGCATGAGCTCGCGCTCGGTGTAGTTGCCCTCGGTCAGGTCCACGACCTTGACCACCTCGATCAGCCGGTTCAGGTGCTTGGTGATCTGCTCGATCACCTCGTCCGAGCCGGTGGTCACGATGGTCATGCGCGAGAGCGAGGGGTCCTCGGTGGGCGCCACGGTCAGGCTCTCGATGTTGTAGCCGCGGGCTGAGAACAGCGCGACCACGCGCGAGAGCGCGCCCGGCTCGTTCTCGAGGAGCAAAGCAATGATGTGTCTCATGAGGGTTCCTTCTTGGCGGCGGGCTCTTCAGACCGGCGGCGGTAACCGACGGCCCTTGGCGCGCGCTTGAGAGGGTTGCTAGAGGCTGGCGGACATCCGGGGGCCTGGCGCGCCGCTTCGGTCGCACCCCTCGCCGCGGTAACGGCGGGAGGCCGGCCGGCGCAGGCGGCGCCGCAGCCCGACCCTTACAGGTCTTCGGAGCCCAGCAGCATTTCCGAAATGCCCTTGCCCGCCTTGACCATGGGCCAGACGTTCTCGGTCGGATCGGTGCGCACGTCCAGGAAGACCGTGCGGTCCTTCAGGCGCATGGCTTCGCGCAGGGCCGGCTCCACATCGGAGGGCTTCTCCACCAGCAGGCCCACATGGCCATAGGCCTCGGCCAGCTTGACAAAGTCAGGCAGCGCGTCCATATAGCTGTGCGAGTAGCGGCCCTCGTAGTCCAGCTGCTGCCACTGGCGCACCATGCCCAGATAGCGGTTGTTCAGCGAGACGATCTTGACCGGCGTCTTGTACTGGAAGCAGGTCGAGAGCTCCTGGATGCACATCTGGATGGAGCCTTCGCCGGTGATGCAGAACACATCCGACTCAGGCTTGGCCAGCTTGATGCCCATGGCGTAGGGCAGGCCCACGCCCATCGTGCCGAGGCCGCCCGAAGTCATCCAGCGGTTCGGCTGCTCGAAGCCGTAGAACTGCGCCGCCCACATCTGGTGCTGGCCGACTTCCGTCGTGATGTAGGTGTCACGGTCCTTGGTCAGGTTCCACAGGGTCTCGACCACCATCTGCGGCTTGACGACCTCGTCGGAATGCTTGTAGGCCAGGCACTCGCGGCGGCGCCACTCATTGATCTGGCTCCACCAGGCGTTGATGGCATTCGAGTCCGGTTTGGCCTGCGCCTCTTTCAGCTGATGGATCAGCTCCTGCAGCACGTCCTTGACGTCGCCAACGATGGGAATGTCCACCCGCACCCGCTTGGAGATCGAGGAGGGATCGATGTCCACATGGATGATCTTGCGCTCCACCGAGCCGAAGTGCTTGGGGTTGCCGGTGATGCGGTCGTCGAAGCGTGCGCCGACGCAGATCATGACATCGCAGTCATGCATCGCCATGTTCGCCTCGTAGGAGCCGTGCATGCCCAGCATGCCCAGCCAGTTCTTGCCGGAGGCCGGATAGGCGCCGAGGCCCATCAGCGTGTTGGTGCAGGGATAGCCCAGCAGATTGACCAGCTCGCGCAGCTCGCTTGATGCCTCGCCCAGGATCACGCCGCCGCCCGTGTAGATATAGGGGCGCTTGGCCTGCAGCAGCAGCTGCACGGCCTTGCGGATCTGGCCGCTATGGCCCTTGCGCACCGGGTTGTAGGAGCGCATCTCCACCCGCTCGGGGTAGTGGAAGGCCGCCGTGTTCAGCGACACATCCTTGGGGATGTCCACCACCACCGGGCCGGGACGGCCGGTGCGGGCGATGTGGAAGGCCTTCTTGAGGGTCACCGCCAGATCACGCACGTCCTTGACCAGGAAGTTGTGCTTGACGATGGGGCGGGTGATGCCGACGGTGTCGCATTCCTGGAATGCGTCCAGGCCGATGGCCGGCGTGGGCACCTGTCCGGTGATGATCACCATCGGGATGGAGTCCATATAGGCGGTGGCAATGCCGGTGATGGCATTGGTCACACCCGGGCCCGAAGTCACGAGCGCCACGCCCACCTCGCCGGTGGCGCGTGCATAGCCATCGGCTGCGTGAATGGCCGCCTGTTCATGGCGCACCAGCACGTGCTGGATGGACTGCTGCTTGTACAGCGCGTCGTAGATGTAGAGCACCGCGCCGCCCGGATAGCCCCAGAGGTACTTGACGCTCTCGGCCTGCAGGCAGCGAACCAGGATTTCGGAGCCGTTCAGCTCCGCGGAGGAAGGGGGGAATACGGCGTTTGCGCCCTGCTATCAACAGCAGCGGCACGCTTGACTTCCGCGCTAGACATGTCCATTTAGAACCTCAGTGAATTTCTCTAACGAAAAACCATCGGTGCTCCTACTCGCGCCCTTGTGAGGCGGACTTGGAGCCTGCGCGGTCAAAAACGAGGCGCCCGGGTCGGGCAGCCGGCTTGAGACCCAAAAGCTCTTTGTGCGAAGCAACATTATGCACGCGGATCCCGCGTTTGGGCGCATGCCACGCGCGATTGCCGGCCGGAATGCAATAATTCGCGCCGATTTCGCCAGCAATCGGGCCCGCCCGCAGTCTCTTGGCCACCGAAAAAGAACTCAACGAATTCCTCCGCAGCGTCGAGAAACGAGCCTTCAAGCGCAGCGCCTATCTGGTGCGCGACGATGATGCTGCGCTGGACATCGTGCAGGACGCCATGATCCGGCTGGCCGAGAAGTACTACGACCGGCCGGCGGCAGAGCTGCCGCTGCTGTTCCAGCGCATCCTCTCCAACGCCACCATGGACTGGTTCCGGCGTCAGAAGGTGCGCAAGTCCGTGATGCAGAATCTCTCGGACTTCGAGGGAGCGGACGGGGACGACGATTTCGACCTGCTGGAATCGCTGGAAGCGCAGGACGGCATGCTGGGCAGTCTGAGCGCCGCGGACGAGGTGTCGCGGGCCCAGATCTTGCAAGCCATCGACAAGGAAGTCGCCGAACTGCCGGCGCGTCAACGCGAAGCCTTCCTCCTGCGTTACTGGGAGGAACTGGACGTCGCGGAGACGGCGTCCGTGATGGGGTGCTCGGAGGGCAGCGTGAAAACGCACTGCTCCCGTGCCGTCCATTCGCTTGCAAAATCGCTGAGGGCCAAGGGGATCACACTATGAGCAAGAAGCTGCCAATCACCGAGCTGGACGTCTCGCGCTTCGGTCTGCGCGTCGCCGCCGGCCTGAGCGAACACAACGAATCCCTGCCCGCCGACATCAGCGAGCGCCTTCGCTTCGCCCGTGAGCAGGCGCTCACCCGTGCCCGCGAAGCCCGCGCCACCGCCCCCCAGACCCAGCCCAGCCTGATCCAGCAAGGCGCCAGCCTGGCCCTGGGCGGCCCGGGCCGTGGTCGCTGGCTGAAGCTGGCCTCCCTGCTGCCCCTGCTGCTGCTGGTGGGCGGCCTGCTGCTGATCCAGCACAGCCAGTGGTACCAGCAGATCACGGCCGCCGCCGAGATGGACGCCGCCCTGCTGTCCGACAAGCTGCCGCCCGCCGCCTATGGCGACCCGGGCTTCTCCGAGTACCTCAGCGACGACGAGCAGCAACAGCCCGGCGCCGAGAACCCCGACGCCAAAGAGTGAGCGAGGCACTGACCCGTAGCATGACCCGCCTGGCCCCCTGCCCGCTCGGCCGCCTCAGCCTCGCCCTTGCCCTTGCCTGCTGCGGCCTGCCCGCATTGCAGGCCCAGCCCGCCGAGCCCGCCGCCTCGGCGCCCGCACCTACAGACCTGGCCGCCTCGGCCGCACCGGTCCCTGCGCCAGTCGCGGCACCTGCACCGGCCCCAGCGCCCGTGACGGCCAAGCCCGCGCCGACACCGGTGCAGGCCGGCAATCTCGACTGGCGTGCCCTGAGCGCCAGCCAGCGCCAGATCCTGGCCCCCTTGGAAGCGGAATGGGCCGGCCTGGACGCCTCCCGCCGCAGCAAATGGCTGGAACTGGCCGCCCGCTACCCGCAGCTGCCCGAGGATGAGCAGCAACGGGTGCAGCAACGCATGATGGACTGGGTGCGCCTGAGCCCCAGCGAGCGCCAGCAGGCGCGTCTGGCCTTCCAGGCCGCGCGGCAGCTGCAGGCCGATGAGCGCCAAGCCAAGTGGGAGGCCTACCAGGCCCTGCCCGAAGAGAAGCGCCAGCAACTGGCCGACAAGGCGGCGCAGAAGGCCGCGGCCCACAAACCCGCTCCCCTGCTGCAAAGCCCGGTGGCCGGCGCCGAGAGCAAGCCGGCCGCCAGCCTGGCCAAGCCCAGCCTGGTGCTGCTGCGCCCCGAAGCCGGCGGCCCGCCCGTGGGGCCCACGGTGCTGCAGGCCCGACCCGGCGCCACCACGGTGCTGATCAACCAGGGCCGCAGCCAGCTGCGCCAGCCCACCGGCCATCCCCAGCTGGCCATCGATATGCAGCGTCTGGACCCCAAGACCCTGCTGCCCAAGGCCGGGCCTCAGCCAGCGCGGCAATAAGCCCGGCAATAATCGCGCCCCATGAGCGAGATTTCCGGCGCCGAGCGCGCCGCCCCTTCAGCGCCGCCCGTGCCCGGGCTGGCGCGCCGTCTGGCCGCCTTTCTCTACGAGGGCGTGCTGCTCTTCGGCGTGGTCTTCCTGGCCGGCTACCTCTATTCCGCCCTAACCCAGCAACGCCACGCCATGCAGGGCCAGCACGGGCTGCAGGCCTTTCTCTTCGTGGTGCTGGGCATCTATTTCGTCTGGTTCTGGTCGCGCGGCGGCCAGACGGTGGCGATGAAAGCCTGGCATATCCGCGTGGTGGATGCCCAGGGCCGGGGCCTGAGCCAGTCGCGCGCGCTGGCGCGCTATCTGCTGTCCTGGCTGTGGTTCATGCCCGCCCTGCTGAGCGTCTACCTGCTGGGCCTGCAGCACCAGGCCGGCGCCATCTTCTCCAGCCTGGGCATGGGCGTGATCGCCTATGCCGCCCTGGCCTGGCTGCATCCGCGCCGCCAGTTCCTGCATGACGCCCTGTGCGGCACCCAGCTGGTGACCCAGCTGCCGCCTGCCAGGAAGCCCAAGCCATGAACGCACCTCAACAAGCCTCTGACAACCCCCACAAGGGCCGCACCGGCCTGGACCGCATCCTGCGCGCCGCCGGCTATTCCTGGGCCGGGCTGCGCGCGGCCTACAGCGGCGAGAGCGCTTTCCGCCAGGAGGTCTGGCTGATGGTGGTGGCCACGCCCCTGGCCTTCTGGCTGGGCCAAGGCTGGGTGGAGGTGGCTCTGCTGATCGGCTCCCTGCTGCTGGTGCTGATCGTGGAGCTGCTGAACTCGGGCATCGAGGCGGCCATCGACCGCGTGGGCTTCGAGCTGCACGACCTTTCAAAGCGCGCCAAGGACCTGGCCAGCGCGGCCGTGCTGCTGGCTCTGCTGCTGGCCGGCGGCGTGTGGGCCGCCGCGGCCTATCAGCGCTTTATCGGCTGACCGTCGGCTGACCATAGGCTGACGGTACCGCCGCGCGACAGCGGCCAAGCCGTCAGCGACGGGAGGGCCTCAGACCGCTGCTTCGTCGGTCTCGCCGGTGCGAATGCGCACCACCTGCTCCACCGGGGTGACGAAGATCTTGCCGTCACCGATCTTGCCGGTCTTGGCGGCCTTGAGGATGGCGTCGATGCAGCGGTCGACCTCGTCGTCGCGCACCACCACCTCCACCTTCACCTTGGGCAGAAAGTCCACCACGTACTCGGCGCCGCGATAGAGCTCGGTATGGCCCTTCTGGCGGCCAAAGCCCTTGACCTCGGTGACGGTCAGGCCCGAAGCACCCACCTCGGCCAGGGCCTCGCGGACTTCGTCCAGCTTGAAAGGCTTGATGATGGCGGTGATCTGCTTCATGGCACGGGCTCCGGAAGGGGTTTATGAACTGTCTGTGATTTAAGCATGGATCGCCGTCTCAGTCGGGGATGCGGGCCAGGTCGGCCAGCCAGACCGCGGCCTGCGAATCGCTGGGCGCACGCCAGTCGCCCCGCGGCGACAGCGAGCCGCCGCTGCCCACCTTGGGCGCATTGGGCACGCAGCTGCGCTTGAACTGGCTGCCCTGGAAGAAGCGGCGCACAAAGATGGCCAGCACCCGCTTGATCTCGGCCAGGCTGTATTCGTTGCGCGCCACATGGGCCTCGTCGGGCCAGGCGCCCTGCCCGCGGTCGCCCCAGGCATGGCGGGCCAGGAAGGCGATCTTGGCCGGCGCATAGCCGTGGCGCAGGGTGTAGAAGAGGTTGAAGTCCTGCAGCTCGTAAGGGCCGATGGTGGCCTCGGTGCTCTGCAAGACCTGACCCTGGGCCGCGGCGCTTGCCGGCACCAGCTCGGGGCTGATCTCGGTGCCCAGGATGTCCAGCAGCACGCCGTGGTCCACCGCCTGGCCGAGCTGGCGGGTCTCGGCCACCCAGCGCACCAGGTACTGGATCAGGGTTTTGGGCACGCTGGCGTTCACGTTGTAGTGCGACATATGGTCGCCCACGCCATAGGTGCACCAGCCCAGGGCCAGCTCGCTCAGATCGCCCGTGCCCAGCACCAGGGCGCCCTGGTGATTGGCCAGGCGGAAGAGGTGGTTGGTGCGCTCGCCCGCCTGCACATTCTCGAAGGTCACGTCATAGACCGGCTCGCCGCGGGCATAGGGGTGATCCAGGTCCTTGAGCATCTGCAGGCAGCTGGGGCGGATATCGATCTCGGCCGCCTCGCAGCCCACGGCGCGCATCAGACGCCAGGCCTGGTCACGGGTGCGCTCGCCGGTGGCAAAGCCCGGCATGGTGTAGGCCAGGATGTGGCTGCGCGGCCAGCCCAGCTTGTCCATGGCGCGCGCGGCCACCAGCAGGGCGTGGGTGGAATCCAGGCCGCCCGAGATGCCCACAACCAGCTTCTTGATGCCGCTGGAGGCCAGGCGCTGCACCAGGGCCTGCACCTGGATGTTGTAGACCTCCTGGCAGCGCTCGTCGCGTCGCGCCCGGTCGGCCGGCACATAGGGAAAGCGCTCCACGCGGCGCGCCAGGGGCAGGGGCGCGTCCAGCGCCAGGCCCAGGCTGAAGCTCACGGTACGAAAGCCCTTGAGCTGGGCCGCGTGCTGGCGCACCGAGTCGCCAAAGCTGGTCTGGCGCATGCGCTCGCGGGCCAGGCGCTCCAGATCGATATCGGCCGTGATCAGCTGCGAGCCCGCCGCATAGCGTTCGGACTCGGCCAGCAGCTCCCCGTTCTCGCACAGCAGGGCGTGGCCATCCCAGGCCAGATCGGTGCTGGACTCGCCCTGCCCCGCCGAGCTGTAGGCATAGGCCGCCAGGCAGCGGGCCGACTGCTGGGCCACCAACTGACGCCGATAAGCGGCCTTGCCCACCAGGGCATTGGAGGCCGAGAGGTTGAGCAGCAGGCTGGCGCCCGCCAGAGCCGCATAGGACGAGGGCGGAATGGGCGTCCAGACGTCCTCGCAGATCTCGGCATGCAGGCGCAGCAGGGGCAGATCGCTGGCGGCAAAGATCAGGCGGCTGCCAAAGGGTACGCGCTGACCCAAGAGCTCAATCTCATCGCCCAGGGCCTCGTCGGCCGCGCTGAACTGGCGTGCCTCATAGAACTCGCCGTAGTTGGGCAGATAGCTCTTGGGCTGCACGCCCAGCAGGCGGCCGCGCTGCAGCAGCACCGCGCAGTTGAAAAGCCGCTGCTCGAAGCGCAGGGGCAGGCCCACCACCGCCACCGTGGGCAGGGCCTCCGAGGCCTTGAGCAGGGCCGCCAGGGCCGCCTCGCAGCCGTCCAGCAGGGCGCGCTGGTGGAAGAGGTCGTCGCAGGTATAGCCCGAGAGCCCCAGCTCCGGAAAGGCCACCACGGCGGCGCCGCGTGCCGCGGCCTCGCGCAGCAGCTCGGCATGGCACTCGCTATTGAAGCGCGGATCGGCCACCCGGCACTCGGGCGAGGCCAGGGCGATGCGGGCGAAATCGTGCGCGTAGAGATTGTCGAAATGCATGCCCGAATCCTGCCATCAAAGCGCGGGGTTTGCGCCTGCCCCTAAGATTTGCGCCGATGAGCGCGCCCCTTGCCGATGATGAGCTGCACCTGCGGGTCGATGACGATCCCGCCGCCCTGCCCCGCGAGGCCTGGAACGCGCTGCTGGCGGCCTCGGCCCAGCCCACGCCTTTCATGCGCCTGGAGTATCTGCAGGCCCTGCACGGCAGCGGCTCGGCCGTGGCCCAGACCGGCTGGCAGCCGCAGTTTCTGAGCCTGTGGCGTGGCCGGCAGCCAGAGAGAGCGGAACTGCTCGCCGCCTGCCCCGCCTATCTGAAAGCCCACAGCTACGGCGAATATGTATTCGACTGGGCCTGGGCCGACGCCTACCGCCGCCACGGCCTGGACTACTACCCCAAGCTGCTGGTGGCCGTGCCCTTCACGCCGGTGCCGGGCAGCCGCCTGCTGGCGCGCGACGCGGCCGCTCGCCGCCTGCTGATGCAGGGTCTGCAGACCCTGGCCGAGCGCCTGGATCTGTCTTCCGCCCACCTGCTCTTCGGTGATGCGGCCGATTTCGCGGCGGCCCAGGCCCAGGGCTGGATGCAGCGCGAGGGCGTGCAGTTCCACTGGCGCAACCGCGAGCCCCAGCCCTATGCCGATTTCGCGGACTTCCTGGCCTCGCTGCAGCGCGAGAAGCGCAAGAAGATCCAGCAGGAGCAGCGCCGCGTGCGCGAGGCCGGCATCGTCTACGAGGTGCTGCAGGGCGCGCAGATCACGGCGGCCGACTGGGACTTCTTCCACCACTGCTACCAGCTCACCTACCGCGCCCATCACAGCACGCCCTATTTGCGGCGCGAGTTCTTCGCTGCCATGCAGAGCGAGATGGCCGAGCACTGGCTGCTCTTCGTGGCCAAGCGGGTGGTGGACGACGTGGCGCAGCGCGTGGCGGCCTCGCTGATCGCGCTGGACCCGCACGCGCGCCGCGCCTACGGCCGCTACTGGGGCTCGCTGGAGCCCATCCCCTGCCTGCACTTCGACGCCTGCTACTACCAGCCCCTGGCCTGGTGCATCGCCCAGGGCTACCGTGCGTTCGAGGGCGGCGCCCAGGGGGAGCACAAGATGGCGCGCGGCCTGCTGCCCGTGGGCACGGGCTCCAGCCACTGGCTGGCCCATCCGGACTTCAGCCAGGCGGTGAACGACTTCCTGGCGCGCGAGGGTCAGGCCATGCGTGGCTATATGGACGAGCTCTCGGAGCACCATCCCTTCAAGCAGGGTGCATGAAAAAAGCGCCCCGCGGGGCGCTTCTTCGTGGGCACCGGCCAAGACGGCCGGGTCTAAAGGCCATCAGGCCTTCTGCTCGGCCTTGGCGTAGTTGGCCAGACCGGTCACGACCTCGGCCTTGGCAGCCTCGGGGCCTTCCCAGCCCTTGACCTTGACCCACTTGCCGGCTTCCAGGTCCTTGTAGTGCTCAAAGAAGTGCTGGATGGCCTTCAGGCGCATCTGGTTGATGTCCTCGGGCTTGGTCCAGTGCTCATAGATCGGCAGGATCTTGGTGGTGGGCACGGCCAGCAGCTTGGCGTCGCCGCCGGCTTCGTCGTCCATCTGCAGCACGCCGATGGGGCGGCAGGTCACGACCACGCCCGGGGTCAGCGGGAAGGGGGTGATCACCAGCACGTCCACCGGATCACCGTCGTCCGACAGGGTCTGGGGGATGTAGCCGTAGTTGCACGGGTAGTGCATGGCCGTGGTCATGAAGCGGTCCACGAACAGGGCGCCGCTCTCCTTGTCCACTTCGTACTTGATCGGATCCGCGTTCATCGGGATCTCGATGATGACGTTGAATTCTTCAGGGGCCTTCTTGCCCGGGGTCACGTTGTGCAGGCTCATGATGTGGTGCTACGCCAGGGGAAACCCGGATTCTAGCGGCAGGGCTTGCCCGGGCCTGACGGGGGCCTGCCCCAAAAACGAGGCTCGGCCCTGTCATCCACTGGTAAACGCTCAAGCGCAGGCTCGCAGGCCTCCACTAGCATGGATGCGACCGACCTGTGGATATGGCGAGAGCGTGCAGGGCAGGCGTTTGTTGTACTTGGTTCACAGGCGTCCCTTCATCACGGCAGTACCACCAGAGGAGACATGTTCATGTCGACGGAAGTAGCGCTGTACTTCGCACTGGCCTGCGGTCTGGCCGCAGTGCTCTACGGTTTCATCCAGCGCAGCTGGATCCTCAGCCAGGACGCGGGCAATGCCCGCATGCAGGAGATCGCCGCGGCGATCCAGCAAGGCGCCGCCGCCTATCTGGCGCGGCAGTACAAGACCATTGCCATCGTCGGCGTGGTGCTGGCCGTGCTGATCGCGGTCTTTCTGGACGGCCGCACCGCCGCCGGCTTCGTGGTGGGCGCCCTGCTCTCGGGTGCCTGCGGTTTCATCGGCATGCATGTGTCCGTCCGCGCCAATGTGCGCACGGCCCAGGCCGCCACCCAGGGCATGGGCCCGGCGCTGAATGTGGCCTTCAAGGGCGGTGCCATCACCGGCATGCTGGTGGTGGGCCTGGGCCTGCTGGGGGTGGGGCTCTTCTTCTGGTACATCGCAGGCGGCAGCGGCGCGGGGCTCAAGGCCGATTCGGCCACGCTCAAGCCCCTCTTGGGCCTGGCCTTCGGCGCGTCGCTGATCTCGATCTTCGCCCGTCTCGGCGGCGGCATCTTCACCAAGGGCGCGGACGTCGGCGGCGACCTCGTCGGCAAGGTGGAAGCCGGCATTCCCGAGGACGACCCGCGCAACCCGGCCACCATCGCCGACAATGTCGGCGACAATGTCGGCGACTGCGCCGGCATGGCGGCCGACCTCTTCGAGACCTATGCGGTGACCGTCGTCGCCACCATGGCCCTGGGCGCGCTGATGCTCTCGGGCGCCACGCTGCAGGCGGTGATCTACCCCCTGGTGCTGGGCGGCTTCTCCATCATCGCCTCCATCATCGGCTGCTCCATGGTGAAGGCCAGCCCCGGCATGAAGAATGTGATGCCGGCGCTCTACAAGGGCCTGGTGGTGGCGGGCGTGCTCTCGCTGATCGGCTTCTTCTTCATCACCCGCGCCGTCATGCCCGACGACGCCCTGGGCAGCGCCGGCTCGCAGATGCGCCTCTTCGGCGCCTGCGTGGTGGGCCTGCTGCTGACCGCGGGCATGGTCTGGATCACCGAGTACTACACCGGCACCGACTACAAGCCGGTGCAGCATGTGGCCCAGGCCTCCACCACCGGGCATGGCACCAACATCATCGCGGGCCTGGGCGTGTCCATGCGCTCCACGGCCTGGCCGGTGCTCTTCGTCTGCATCGCCATCGTGGCGGCCTACCAGCTTGCCGGCCTCTTCGGCACCGGCATCGCGGTGACGGGCATGCTCGGCATTGCCGGCATGATCGTGGCGCTCGACGCCTTCGGCCCGGTCACGGACAATGCCGGCGGCATCGCCGAAATGTCCCACCTGCCGCCGGAAGTGCGCAAGTCCACCGACGCGCTCGACGCCGTCGGCAACACCACCAAGGCCGTCACCAAGGGCTATGCGATCGGTTCGGCGGGCCTCGGCGCGCTCGTGCTCTTCGCTGCCTACACACATGCGCTGGAAGCCCGCGGCATGCATGTGAGCTTCGACCTCAGCAACCATATGGTGATCGTGGGCCTTTTCATTGGCGGCCTGATCCCCTACCTCTTCGGTGCCATGGCCATGGAGGCCGTGGGCCGCGCCGCCGGCTCGGTGGTGGAAGAGGTGCGGCGCCAGTTCCGCGACATCAAGGGCATCATGGAAGGCACGGGCAAGCCCGAGTACGGCCGCGCCGTGGACATGCTGACCAGCGCCGCTATCAAGGAAATGATCGTGCCCTCGCTGCTGCCGGTGATCGTGCCCATCCTGGTGGGCATGTTCCTGGGCGCCGAGGCCCTGGGCGGCCTGCTGATGGGCACCATCGTCACCGGTCTCTTCGTGGCCATCTCCATGTGCACCGGCGGTGGCGCCTGGGACAACGCCAAGAAATACATCGAGGACGGCCACCACGGCGGCAAGGGCAGCGAAGCCCACAAGGCCTCCGTCACCGGCGACACTGTGGGCGACCCCTACAAGGACACGGCCGGCCCCGCCGTCAACCCGGCGATCAAGATCACCAATATCGTGGCCCTCTTGATCGTGCCCCTGCTGCCCATGGCGGCCAGCAGCCACAAGGCGCCCGAGCCCCCCGCGGCGCAGACGGCGCCCGCGGCGATGCCCGAAGCCGCCAGTACGGCGGCCCCCGCGGCCGAGCCGTCCAGCGGGCCTGCCTCGCAGCCATGAGGCCTCCAGGTTTTCCCGCATAAGCCCGTATGAGCCCGCATTTGCGGGCTCATCCTCTTTTGCCGACACCGAGCGAGGCCACACAATGTGCGAAACATCACAAGCGAGGATTTGAGGGCATGAGGAACCTGGCCATTGATCGACAGGAGCTGGCGCGCAGGCAGGCCCGGCTGGCCGATCTGCAGGCCCGCCTGGGCGAGCAGGAGCAGGCGCACCGCAGCCTGCATGCGCAGGTGCAGGCCTTTGTGGATCGATACAGCGATCTGCTGGGCCCGCTCTATATGGAGCTGGATGCGCTGGAATCCCAGCTGCACACCGCCATGGTCTATCTCTACGAGGCCCTGCAGCGCAATGGCGTGGCGGCCCATGAGCCCATTCCGCCGCAGGCCGGCGCCCTGCCCCCGATGCTGGCGCGCCTGCCCGCCGGCGCGCCCCTGCCGCCCCAGCCCGAGGGCGGCCTGCAAGACCTGACCCCGCCCAGCCTCAAGCAGCTGTACCGCCGCGCTGCCATGCGCTTCCATCCGGACCTGGCCGGCGGCAGCACCGTGGAGCGCCAGCGCCGTGAGACGCAGATGATTGCGGTGAACAAGGCCTATGAGCAGCAGGACCGCGCCGAGCTGGAGCGCCTGCTGATCGCCGCGGGCGAGGCGCCCGAGCGCGTGACCGGCAACAACAGCCTGGCCATGCTGGAGTGGCTGCAGCGCTGCGAGCAGGCCGTGCAGGGCCGGCTGCGCGTGGTGCAGGCCCATCAGGCCGCCCTGCTGGCCCATCCCATGCACCGGCTCTGGGCCGCCATCGTGCAGGCCGAGGCCAAGGGCCTGGATCCCATGAGCGTGATGGCCAGCCGCCTGCGCAGCCAGATCGTGGAGCGCCGCCGCGAGCTCTATATCGGCCAGCGCCTGCAGCCCGACTCGGGCCTGGCGCAGAACTTCCTGCACCAGCGCCGCCTGCGTGTGATGGGCACGGCGGCCTGAAGCCACGATAGCAAGAGCGCACACCGCGCCAACGACAACGGGCCCTCACAGGGCCCGTTTGCTTTTGTGGGAACGATGGGAGCGGCCGGCAATGCACCCTGCGGCCCATGAAAGAGAACTCAGTCTTCTCGACCTCGGCCGTGAGCGCGGAGCGCTCAACAAGGCCCAGAAACGATAAAGCCCAGCATCTTTCGATGCTGGGCCTTTCGTTCAATGGTCGGGGCGGCGGGATTCGAACTCGCGACCCCTTGCACCCCATGCAAGTGCGCTACCAGGCTGCGCTACGCCCCGACTGAGCCTCAAATTATAAGACAGTTTTTTCCTAGATTGCAAGCAGTGTTTCGCGAATCGCTAACAATTCTTGTCGAACCTGTTCCAGCGACAGCTCGCCACCCACCGCGACGGGGTTTTCCGCGGTGTTGGCGGCGGGCTGTTGTTCGTCCTCGTCCACAGGCATACCCGCCTCCAGGGCTTCCTCGCGGAAAGCCTGGAGCGCATCGACGCGCAGCCCGCCGGCATCACCCAGCTGATTGCGCGCGCCCGAGATGGTGAAGCCCTGGTCATACAAGAGATCCCGGATGCGACGGATCAGCAGCACTTCGTGATGCTGGTAGTAGCGCCGGTTGCCGCGCCGCTTCATGGGCTTGAGTTGGGTGAACTCCTGCTCCCAGTAGCGCAGCACATAGGGCTTCACGCCGCACAGCTCGCTCACCTCACCGATGGTGAAGTAGCGTTTGGCGGGAATGGCGGGAAGCGCTTTGTCCATTGAAATCAAGGCCTTCAGAGGCGGAGGTCAGACTCTACTCGAAGTCTTCCGTGCTGGTTGTATCGCCTTGCACCAGTGCCTTCAGCTTGTGGCTGGCATGGAAGGTGACCACATTGCGGGCCTTGATGGGAATGGCTTCGCCGGTGCGCGGATTGCGCCCCGGACGGGGTGCCTTGCGCCGGATATTGAAGTTGCCAAAGCCCGAGAGCTTCACATCGCGGCCCTGCACCAGCTGGCCGTGGATGATGTCGAAGAAGGCCTCGACCATGTCCTTGGACTCGCGCTTGTTCAGACCCAGCTTGTCGAACAGCAGCTCGGCCAGCTCGGCCTTGGTGAGCGTGGGCGTCTCCAGACTGCCCAGCAGCACGCGCGCGGCTTGTTGTTGCTCCTCGCTCATGGTCCTCACTTCCTCCTTGCCTACGGCTCTGTCTTTTATCGTGCGGGCGCTGTCGTGGCGGCTCAGCCGCGCAGACGGGCGCCCAGCTTCTCGGCCAAAGCCGCCAGCACCTTGGAGACCGCCTGCTCGATGCGCTCATCGGTCAGGGTGTTCTCCTCGTCCAGCAGCTCCAGGCGCACGGCCAGGCTGCGCTCGCCGGCCTTGAGCTCGGCCGTGGGCTGGGCGGGCTTGAACACGTCGAAGAGCTTGGCCGAGCGGATCAGGCCCTCATGGGCGCCGGCGATGACGGCCATCAACGCGTCATGCGTGACGCCCTCGCCCACGATCACCGCGATATCGCGCTGCACCGACTGCTGGCGCGGCACACCGGCACTCTTGGGCAGGCTGCGCGCCAGCACGGCATCCAGAGCCAACTCGAACAGCACCGGAGCCTGGGGCAGCTCATAGCCCTGGCGCCACTTGGGGTGCAGCTCGCCGATCACGCCGATCTCGGCGCCCTCCAGCAGCACCTTGGCCGAGCGGCCGGGGTGCAGGGCCGGATGCTCGGCGGCCACGAACGTCAGCTGGCGCGGCGCGAACAGGGCTTCCAGATCGCCCTTCACATCGAAGAAGTCCACCTGACGGTCGCGCTGGCTCCATTGCTGCTGCTCGGCCGGGCCATAGGCCAGGCCGGCCAGGCGCATGGGCTGGGCCACGCCGGCGATGCTGCTGTCGCTCTCCACGACCGAAGCGTCGCGCAGGAAGACGCGGCCGATCTCGAACACGCGCACGCGCGGCGCCTTGCGCGCCAGGTTGTGACGCAGCACCTGCACCAGGCTGCCGATCAGGCTGGAGCGCATGACGGCCAGCGGCGCGGCAATGGGGTTGAGCAGCTGGATGGGGTTGGCGTTGCCGGCCAGCTCCTGCTCCCAGCGCGCTTCCACAAAGCTGAAGTTGATGGTCTCGTAATAGTCGCGCCCGGCCATGGCGTGGCGCAGCGCGTGCACCGCGCGGCGCGATTCGCTCAGCACCTTGCCCACCACCGGCGCCAGGGGCGGCGTGGCCGGCAGCTTGGGGTAGCCCAGCACGCGGATCACTTCCTCGATCAGGTCTTCCTCGATCTGGAGGTCGAAGCGGTAGCTGGGCGGGGTCACAGTCAGCGTGCCCTCGCCTTCCACAAAGTCCAGACCCAGGCGCTTGAAGACCTCGGCGCATTGCGCCTGGCTCAGGTCCATGCCGATCACCTTGGCGGCGCGGGCCACGCGCAGGGTCACGGGCTGGCGCTCGGGCATGGCGGCCACCTGGTCGTCCATGGGCCCGGCTTCGCCGCCGCAGATCTCCAGGATCAGCTGGGTGATGCGCTCAATGTGCTCGACCGTGCCCACCGGGTCCACGCCGCGCTCGAAGCGGTGACCGGCATCGGTGGAGAAGTTGTAGCGGCGCGAACGGCCGGCCACGGCCTTGGGCCACCAGAAGGCGGCTTCCACGTAGACGTTCTTGGTGTCATCGGACACGGCCGTGGCGTCGCCGCCCATGATGCCGGCCAGAGACTCGACCTGCTCGCGGTCGGCGATCACGCCCACCTGCTCGTCCACCGTGATGGTGTTGCCGTTCAGAAGCTTGAGCTGCTCGCCGGCCTTGCCCCAGCGCACGATCAGCTCGCCGTGGATCTTGTCCAGATCGAAGATGTGGCTGGGACGGCCCAGCTCGAACATCACATAGTTGGAGATGTCCACCAGGGGCGAGACCGAGCGCTGGCCGCAACGCGCCAGGCGCTCCACCATCCAGGCAGGGGTCTGGGCCCGGGTGTTGACGCCGCGCACCACGCGGCCCGAGAAGCGACCGCACAGGTCGGGCGCCTCGATGCGCACCGGCAGCTTGGCCTCATGCTGGACCGCCACGGGCGGGAAGCTGGACGCCTGGAGCGGCGTGCCGGTCAGGGCCGAGACCTCGCGGGCAATGCCGTAGACGCTCAGGCAATGCGCCAGATTGGGCGTGAGCTTGAGCGTGAACAGCATGTCGTCCAGGTTCAGGTGCTCACGGATGTTCTGGCCCACCGGCGCGTCGGCTGCCAGCTCCAGCAGACCGCCATGGTCCTCGCTGAGCTTGAGCTCGCGGGCCGAGCACAGCATGCCGAAGCTCTCCACGCCGCGCAGCTTGCCCTTGCCGATCTTGAAGGGCTGGCCGTCCTCACCCGGGGGCAGTTCGGCGCCGATGGTGGCCAGGGGCACCTTGATGCCGGCGCGGGCGTTGGGGGCGCCGCAGACGATCTGCAGGGGCTCGGGGCCACCGGCGTTGACCGTGCAGACGCGCAGCTTGTCGGCATTGGGGTGCTGCTCGGCCGTCAGGATCTCGGCCACGACGATGCCGTGGAAGGCCGGTGCCGCGGGGCGCAGCTCTTCGACTTCCAGGCCAGACATGGTCAGCAGCTCGGCCAGCTCTTGGGTATTCAGCGCGGGGTTGCAGAAGCTCCGCAGCCAGGACTCGGGGAATTGCATGGTGTTCTGTTCTCTTCAGGCGTTCGTTTGGCGGGCAGGTTCTTGGGCAATCACTTGAACTGCGACAGGAAGCGCAGATCGCCGTCAAAGAACAGGCGCAGGTCGCCCACGCCATAGCGCAGCATGGCCAGACGGTCGATGCCCGAGCCGAACGCGAAGCCGATGTACTTCTCGGGGTCCAGGCCCATATTGCGGATCACCTGGGGGTGGACCTGGCCCGAGCCCGAGACTTCCAGCCAGCGGCCCTTGAGCGGGCCGGAGCCGAACATCATGTCGATCTCCGCGCTCGGCTCGGTGAAGGGGAAGTAGCTGGGACGGAAACGGATCTCCATATCCGTCGTCTCGAAGAACTGCTGCATGAAGTTCACGTAGACGGACTTGAGGTCCTTGAAGGAGATGTTCTCGCCCACCCACAGGCCTTCGACCTGGTGGAACATGGGCGAGTGGGTGGCGTCGCTGTCCACCCGGTAGGTGCGGCCCGGCGCGATCACGCGGATCTCGGGCATGGGCAGGCCGGCATCGATGGCCGCCTTGTGCTTCTTCACATGCTGGACCGCGTAGCGGATCTGCATGGGGCTGGTGTGGGTGCGCAGCACATGACCGCCCTCGATGTAGAAGGTGTCGTGCATGGAGCGGGCCGGATGGTCTTCGGGCGTGTTCAGCGCCGTGAAGTTGAACCAGTCGTTCTCGATCTCGGGGCCGTCGGCCACATCGAAACCCATGGAGCCGAAGATGGCCTCGATGCGCTCCATGGCGCGGGTGATGGGGTGCAGGCCCCCGGTGCCGCGAGCGCGGCCGGGCAGGCTCACATCCAGGGCCTCGGCCTTGAGCTGCAAAGCAAGCTCGGCATCGGCCAGGGCCTGGCGGCGCGCGTTCAGCGCGGCCTCAATGCCCTGCTTCAGCTGGTTGATCTGGGCGCCGCGGGTCTTCTTTTCCTCGACCGACAGCGCGGCCAAGCCCTTCATCAGCTCGGTCACCTGGCCGCTCTTGCCGATAAATCGGGCCTTGGCGTTCTCCAGGTCGGCGGGCGTGGCGGCGGCAGCAAACTCAAGGCTTGCCGTCTGTAGCAGTTGGTCGAGGTCGTTCATCGCGGGGCGATCGGATTCGGAGCAAACAAAAATGAAAAAGGCCGAACACCAGGGTGTCGGCCTTGAAAGGCGCGCCTGGCTTGCGCCAGGCAGCCACAACAGCCCCTTGCGGGGCCGTCGGGCAATTAAGCGAGAGCGGCCTTCACCTTGGCGAAGATGCTGGCAAAACCAGCAGGATCGTTGACGGCGAGATCAGCCAGGACCTTGCGGTCGATGTCGATCTGGGCCTTCTTCAGGCCAGCCACGAACTTGCTGTAGCTCAGACCCAGGCCACGGCTTGCCGCGTTGATACGGGCAATCCACAGCTGGCGGAACACGCGCTTCTTGGCACGGCGGTCACGGTAGGCGTACTGGCCCGCCTTCATCACCGCCTGCTTGGCGATGCGGAAGACGTTCTTACGACGACCACGGAAGCCCTTGGCCAGAGCCAGGACCTTCTTGTGACGAGCACGTGCGGTAACACCACGTTTGACGCGAGGCATGTTGTATCTCCTTCAGTTCGCGGGATTACAGACCAGCAAAGGGCAGCATCGCAGCGATGTGACCCATGTTGGTTTCATGCACGTTCACGGCGCCGCGGAGCTGACGCTTGTTCTTCGTGGTCTTCTTGGTCAGGATGTGGCGCTTGAAGGCCTGACCGCGCTTGACGGTACCACCCGGACGAACGCGAAAACGCTTCTTCGCGCTGCTCTTGGTCTTCATTTTGGGCATTGCATGCTCCTTCTAAGAACGTCCCAGCGGCGGTTGCGGGGCCCGCAACACTTGTCTGGCCACTGGAGACTTATGAGTCCCGCCGACGACCAAATCGACGGGACCAAAATCCTCAAACCTGCGGTGTTCAGCGCTTCTTGGGCGCCAGCACCATGATCATCTGCCGGCCTTCCAGCTTGGGCATGTTCTCCACCACGGCCACATCGGCGAGTTCGTCGCGGATGCGCTCCAGCAGACGCATGCCGATGTCCTGGTGGGTGATCTCGCGGCCACGGTAACGCAGCGTCACCTTGCCCTTGTCACCGTCCTCGGCGATGAAGCGACGCAGATTGCGCATCTTGATCTGGTAGTCGCCCTCGTCCGTACCCGGACGGAACTTGACTTCCTTGACCTCGATGACCTTCTGCTTGGCCTTGGCCTCGGCCGCGCGCTTCTGCTCCTGGTATTTGAACTTGCCGTAGTCCATCAGCCGGCACACGGGCGGGCTGGCGGTGGCAGCGATCTCGACCAGATCCACATCAAGGTCACCTGCCATGCGCAGGGCTTCCATGATGGGAACGATGCCCAGAGGCTCGTTCTCCGGGCCGTTCAGACGGACCTCGGGAGCAGTGATTTCGCGGTTCAGCCGATGCTTACGCTCGGGAATCGCACGACGGTCAGCAAAAGTAGCGATGGTGCTTACCTTTCAACGAGCCCAAGGCGAGAGCCCAACAGACGAAAAAGCGCGCCCCGACTTCAGGCCTTGTTCGCAATGTCTTCAGAGAGCTTGGCGATGAAGCTGTCCAGAGGCATCACGCCCAGGTCTTGGTTGCCACGAGCGCGCACCGCAACGGCCCCGTTTGCCTTCTCCTTGTCACCAACGACCAGGATGTACGGAACCTTTTGCAAGGAATGCTCGCGGATTTTATACGTGATTTTCTCGTTCCGCAAATCGGCCACCACCCTAAGCCCTTGTTTTTGCAGCGATTTCACGATCTCCTGGACGTAATCCGCCTGGGCATCCGTGATATTGGCCACCACCACCTGGGTGGGCGCCAGCCAGGTGGGCAGCGCGCCGGCATGCTGTTCGATCAGGATGCCGATGAAACGCTCCAGGCTGCCCACGATGGCACGGTGCAGCATGACGGGGCGGTGGCGCGAGCCGTCCTCGCCCACGAACTCGGCGTCCAGGCGCTCCGGCAGATTGGGGTCCACCTGGATGGTGCCGCACTGCCACTGGCGACCCAGGGCGTCCTTGAGCGTGTACTCGATCTTGGGGCCGTAGAAGGCGCCCTCGCCCGGCAGGTACTCGAACTCGCAGCCCGAGGCCTTGAGACCTTCGGCCAGCGCGGCCTCGGCCTTGTCCCAGCTTTCCTCGGAGCCGACGCGCTTTTCCGGACGGGTGGAGAGCTTCACGACGACCTCGTCGAAGCCGAAGTCCTTGTAGACCGACAGGATCAGGTCGTTGATGCGCAGGCATTCCGCCGCCATCTGCTCGTCGGTGCAGAAGACATGCGCATCGTCCTGCGTGAAGCCGCGCACGCGCATCAGTCCGTGCAGTGCGCCGGAGGGCTCATAGCGATGCACATTGCCGAATTCAGCAAGACGGACAGGCAGTTCGCGGTAAGACTTCAAGCCATGTTTGAAGATCTGCACGTGGCCCGGGCAGTTCATCGGCTTCAGCGCGTAGTCACGCTTCTCCGACTCCGTCGTGAACATGTTCTCGCGGTACTTGTCCCAGTGGCCGGTCTTCTCCCACAGCCCTTTGTCCAGGATCTGCGGGCCCTTGACCTCCAAATAACCGTTCTCGCGGTAGACGCGGCGCATGTACTGCTCCACCTCCTGCCAGACCGTCCAGCCCTTGCCGTGCCAGAACACGACGCCCGGCCCTTCCTCCTGGAAATGGAACAGGTCCATTTCGCGGCCGAGGCGGCGGTGGTCGCGCTTCTCGGCTTCGGCGAGGATGTTGAGATAGGTGTCGAGCTCCTCCTGGGTGCGCCAGGCGGTGCCGTAGATGCGGGTCAGCATCGGATTGTTCGAATCGCCGCGCCAATAGGCGCCCGCGACCTTCATCAGCTTGAAGTGCTTGAGCTTGCCGGTGCTGGGCACGTGGGGGCCGCGGCACAGGTCTTCGAAAGCGCCCTCGCGGTAGAGCGAGACGTCTTCGTTGCTGGGAATGCTGGCGATGATCTCGGCCTTGTAGGCCTCGCCGATGCCCTTGAAATAGGCCACGGCTTCGTCGCGCGGCAGCACACGGCGCACCACGGCCTCGTCCTTCTTGGCCAGCTCGCCCATCTTCTTCTCGATGGCGGCCAGATCGTCTGGCGTGAAGGGCTCGTCCTTGGCAAAGTCGTAGTAGAAGCCGTTGTCGATGACAGGACCGATGGTCACCTGGGCCTCGGGGAAGAGCTCCTTGACGGCATAGGCCAGCAGGTGGGCCGTGGAGTGACGAATCACCTCCAGGCCGTCGGCGTCCTTGTCGGTGATGATGGCCAGCTGGGCATCCTGCGCGATCAGATGGCTGGTGTCCACCAGCTTGCCGTCCACGCGGCCGGCCAGGGCGGCCTTGGCCAGGCCCGTGCCGATGGAAGCGGCCACCTGGGCCACGGTGACGGGCGCCTCGAACTGGCGCTTGGAACCGTCGGGCAGTTGAATCGAGATCATCGGAAGTACTCCAGAGGGAAACCCGGCTCGGGGAGCTCAGGGGGTTTCGGAAAACAAAAAGCGCGGCCGGGTGCCGCGCTTTATGGAGTTTGAAAAAGACGTGACGAGCCGCGGCCGACTAAACCTCAGAGGGGGTGGTCGTAGTTCGCGGTGTCATAACCTGGCTGCCTTTCTCGGTCCTTGTGCGTTCAAACAAAGCAGGAGCGTCGATTGTAAGCCAAGCCCTCACCAGCGGCGCAGGCGCCCGCGCTCGATCACCACGCGCTCGCCCACCTTCATGCCCTCCAGGTTGCCCAGCTCGAACCAGCGCTCCGCCCCACCCTGCTCCAGGCGCACCAGCACCTCGTAGCGCCGCACCGCGCCGTCGCGCGCCTCGATCTGCTCGATGCTGCGCACCAGACCGTACTGCAGGGGCCGCCCCGGTGCAGCCGGGCTCTCGCTGCCGGGCTGAGATTGCGGAGCGCGCGGGCTGGCCGGATCCGGCGGCAGGGGCACATGGCCGCAGGCCGCCAGCAGCAGGCCGGACAGCAGGGCCGGGCCATGGCGAGACGCGAGGAACGAGAGGCGATGGAGGGGAGGCATAGCGCCGGCTCTCTGTCAAAGAACACAGGCCCGATTACAAGCCGCTTTGGGCCCCGGCGGGCGCCGGGTTTACCGGCGCTTACAGGCTTTGCGCCTCGATGCTGCCACGCGCGCAGGCCTCGGCAAAGTCGTCCCGCAGACGCTCACTCTCGGCGATGGCCGCCTGCCAGGCGCGGGCGCGGGCCTGCACATCGTCACCATAGTGCTGGAAATCGTCCCGGTCCGGCAGCTTGCCGCGGGGCAGGCGGGCCACCCAGTCGGGCCGGGGCGCGAGCAGCACCACATTGTCCAGAAAGGCCGTGGCCGCGTGCCGGCCCTTGAGGCTCTTGTCCAGCCAGCCCGGAATGACCTGGCGCTGGAAGTGCGGGTAGAGCACCAGGCCCTCGCCGGCCATGGCGGCGTAGTTCAGGTGCAGGTGGTAATCGGTGATGCCGCCGTCCCAGTAGGCGCCGCGCGGACCGTCCGGCACATCCTGCACCGCCTGCAGCCAGAAGGGAATGGCGCAGCTCGCCAGCACGGCCGGCAGCAGGTTCCGCTCGCTCAGCACGGCCTGGTGGCTGCGAAAGTCGCTCAGCGGCATGGGCAGGGGCGCACGCGGGTCGGAGAACACCACCCGGTCCAGCCAGGCGCCCATGGCCCGGCGCGCCAGCAGATTGCTCACGAAGGCCCCGGTGTAGCCCAGCGGCATGCGCAGCCGCCCCTCGCGGGCCAGGATGTGGCGGCCACGCGAGGTGAAGACATGCAGGCGGTAGCGCGGATGCGTCAGCACCTCGGCCTCGCGCCCGCCGAAGATCTCGGTCAGCTTGGCGGAAAAGCCGCGGCTCACGCTCTCGGCCGTGGGTCGCTGACCCGGCCGGCTCTCGTAGCGCTGGTGCACATACTCATCGGCCATGCGCGCAAAGGCCTGGGCCATGTCCGCATCGTCACGCCCCAGGCAGGCCGTGGCCATGCGCCAGGCGCCGATGGAGGCGCCCAGCAGATGCACCTCCTGCGTGCTGGCGCCCAGCCAGGGACCGAAGATGTGCTGGTCCAGCAGATTGAGGATCAGACCCTTGGGGCCACCGGCCGCGCCGGGCAGCACACGCACATCCTCGGGCCGCAGGCCACGCTCGCGCAGACGGGCCCGCGCGCGCGGGCCTGCCAGGATCTGCAGGCCGCGGCCATCGCGCCCGCTCTGCCAGGCCGCCATCAGAGCTTGTACTCCAGCATGGCGCCCCACCAGGTGCGGCCCTGGCGCTCGGTGGCGGTGTAGTCACCTGTGGCCAGCAGGGTGCGCGACTGGCTGTCCAGCGGCGCGAAGTTATTGGCCATCAGGCGCAGCGAGGCCTGCTTGCTCAGCACCAGCTGGGCAAAGAGGTCCAGCGAGCGCGCTCGGCCCTGCTCCAGCCACTGGGTCTCGCTCTGGCGCGTGGTGTAGCCCGGCGTGAAGCCCAGATTGCCGCCCATCACCACCGGCACCGGCAGGCTGCTGAAGCGGTAGTCCAGGCCCATATTGGCGGACCAGGGCTGCTGGCTGTCCAGGCGGTTGTCCGGCCCCGGCAGCGTCTTGACGCGCGAGTGGTAGTAGTTGAAGGAACCGCGCAGATTCAGGGCCAGGCGCGGATCGAAGAACGCGGGCATCAGCTCGCCGGCCCGGCCCTTGAGCTCCAGCTCCAGACCGCTGGTGCTGGCGCCGGACAGGTTCACCGGCGTGGACACCCAGCGCTGCACCGGCGACCAGTCCACCTCGCGCAGCACCACGCGGTTGCGGATCAGGTCCTTGATCTCGCGGTGGAACAGGCCCACGCTGACCATGCCGCCGCCCGCCAGGTATTTCTCGAAGGCCAGGTCCAGGCCCGTGGCCAGCTCGGGCTTGAGCCGGGGGTTGCCCACGCGATCGGGCGAGATTTCCTCATTGCCCTGGCTCAGGTCCAGGTAGTTGCTGTTGATCGCGGGCCGGCCCAGCAGGGCGCTGAGCTCGGGCGCCTTGTAGCTGCGGGTGAGGCTGGCACGGATCAGGTCGCGGCCCTTGGCATCGAGCTTGTAGTTGAGATGCCACATGGGCGTGAGCACCTGGCTCACATTGCGCTGCGCCAGATCCTGGCCCTGGCTGCGGGTCACGATGCGCTCATTGCGCAGGCCCAGATAGGTGGACCACTGGGGGCTGAGCTCCCACTCGTCCTGGATGAAGAGGGCCTGGCGCTGCACCCGCGCGCCGAAATTCTGACCGTCAAAGCTGGGCAGCTGAGGCTGGAGCTCAGCCTGACCCGGCAGCTTCACCAGCACGCTGCGCGTCTCGTCGCGGCGGCGCGCCTCCAGCTCCCAGCCCAGGGTCAGGCTGTGGGCATCGCCCAGCAGCTGGCTGTACTTGCCGCCCTGGGTGATGCTGCGGTCGCGGTTGTCGCCCTGGCTTGCGCGGTAGACGCCGCCGTCGCGAAAGGCCCGGGTGTCGAAGTCGCCATGCGAGCGCTGCCCGCCCAGCTTGAGCTCCAGCTTCTGGCTGTCGCTGAGCTGGTTCTGGTAGTTCGCGTTGAAGCGCAGGGTGCGGAAAGCGCCGCTGCCCTCGTTGGGATCTTCCAGGCGCGGCTGACCGGCCAGGATCTCGTTCTGATAGCGGGTCTTGTTGTTCCAGCGGCCGTCCTGGGCAAAGGCCTGCAGGGCCAGGGACTGCTGGTCATCGATCTTCCAGTTCAGGCGCGGGCTGCTGTTCACGCCGCGGCCCCAGAAGGGCTGGCTGCCCTGCTGCACCACCAGCGCGCTGACGCCATCCAGGCCGGGTGCGCGCTTCTCGGTGCGCGTCTCATTGAGGCCACGCCACTGGAACAGGGACACCGGCACCGACAGCGCCACGCCGCCCAGCACCCGCTCGCCCCAGGTGAAGCTGCCGCCCACCACCGGGCGGTCGGCGTTGTAGCCCAGACGCAGGCCCAGATCGCGCTGGCTCACGCGCGGCGCGTCCTTCAGGATGATGTTGATGGCGCCGGCCACGGCCTGGGCGCTCTGGTCGGCCGTGGGGCCCTTGGTCACCTCGATGCGCTCCACCTGCTTGGGGTCGAGCTGGTCGAACTGGAAGCCCGGCGGCGCCGGGTCGCCATTGATCAGGATCTGGGTGTAGCCCGAGCCCAGGCCACGCATGCGCGGCGCGCCGTCCTGCACATTGACGCCGGGCAGGCGCTTGAGCACATCGGCCACATTGCTGTCGCCATAGCGGTCCAGCTCCTCGCGGCCGTAGAGCTGCTTGGCCACCGGCGCGCGGCGGCGCAGATCGGTGTCGCTCTGGGCGCGCGAGTTGAGCTCCACCCGGTCCAGGCGGGCGCCAGGCTGCGGGCGCGGCGCGCCACCGTCCCCCTCCCCGCCCGGCACTTCCTGGGCATGCAGGGTCACACCAGCGCAGCCCAGCATCAGCAGGGCGCAGGCCTGGCTCAGGGGGCGGATTCGAAGCGACAAGACAGTCTCCTTTGGCTTTGTACGGGGCGAAGCCTATCGGCAAACGCCCCGCTCTGCAGGCCTCATGCGACGAAGTGCTGACCGCGCGCCGCCATTAGCGGCCCGGCGGCGCGGGCCATCCGCGGCCTCAGCCCTTGCGGCCGCCCTGCAGCTTGGCGAAGGCCGCCGCCATGGCATTGCCCGCAGGTGCCGCGGCCGGCGCCGTGCGAGCAGCGCCCGTGCGCTCCTGACGGCCGGCGGGGCGGAAGCTGTTGTCCCCGCCCTTGCCGGCGCCAGCGCGCGGGGCCTGCGCGTCCAGCTTCATGGTCAGGGAGATGCGCTTGCGCGCCAGGTCCACTTCCAGCACCTTGACCTTGACGATGTCGCCCGTCTTCACCACCTCGCGCGCATCGTTGACGAACTTGTTGGAGAGCTGGCTCACATGCACCAGGCCGTCCTGGTGCACGCCCAGGTCCACAAAGGCGCCGAACTGGGCCACATTGGAGACCGTACCCTCCAGCACCATGCCTTCCTTGAGGTCCTTGAGGTCTTCCACGCCCTCGTTGAAGCGCGCCACCTGGAAGTCCGGGCGCGGATCGCGGCCCGGCTTCTCCAGCTCGGCCAGCACGTCCTTCACGGTGATGGCGCCGAACTTCTCATCGGCCAGGGCCTCGGGGCGCAGGCTGCGGATCACATCGCTCTTGCCCATCACCTCGGTGATGGGGCGGGCCACCTTGTCCAGGATGCGCTGCACCAAGGGATAGGTTTCGGGGTGCACGCCCGAGATGTCCAGGGGGTTGTCGCCATCGCGGATGCGCAGAAAGCCCGCGGCCTGCTCGAAGGTCTTGGGGCCCAGACCCGTCACATCCAGCAGCTGCTGGCGGTTGCGGAAGGCGCCGTGCGCATCGCGCCAGCGCACGATGGAGGCAGCCACCGTGCCCGAGAGACCGGAGACGCGCGCCAGCAGCGGCGCGGAGGCGGTGTTGAGATCGACGCCGACGGCGTTCACGGCGTCTTCCACCACGGCGTCCAGCGAGCGGGAGAGCTTGCCCTGGTCGACGTCGTGCTGGTACTGGCCGACGCCGATCGACTTCGGTTCGATCTTGACGAGTTCGGCCAGCGGGTCCTGCAGGCGGCGGGCGATGGAGACGGCGCCGCGCAGCGACACGTCGAGATTGGGGAATTCGGCGGCCGCCGTTTCCGAGGCGGAATAGACCGAGGCGCCGGCCTCGCTGACCACCACCTTCTGGATCTCGGTGCCGGGCGCGAGTTGCTGGATGCGCTTGATCAGATCGGCCGCCAGCTTGTCGGTCTCGCGCGAGGCCGTGCCATTGCCGATGGCGATCAGGTTCACGCCATGCGTGGCCACCAGGCGGGCCAGGGTGTGCAGCGAGCCTTCCCAGTCCTTGCGCGGCTCGTGCGGGTAGACCGTGCTGGTGTCCAGCACACGGCCGGTATCGCTCACCACCGCCACCTTCACGCCGGTACGGATGCCCGGGTCCAGGCCCATCACCACGCGCTTGCCGGCAGGTGCTGCCAGCAGCAGGTCGCGCAGATTCTCGGCAAAGACCTTGATGGCCACCTTCTCGGCCTCGTCGCGCAGGCGGGCGAAGAGGTCGCGCTCCAGGCTCATGCTGAGCTTGACCTTCCAGGTCCAGGCGATGGTCTTGCGGATCAGGGTGTCGCCGGCGCGATTGGCGTGGCTCCAGCCCAGATGGCGGGCGATGCGGCCCTCGGCCAGGCCGGGCTGGCCGGCCACCGTTTCCTCGTCCAGCACCAGCTTGGCGTCCAGGAACTCCTGGGTGCGGCCGCGGAACACGGCCAGCGCGCGGTGCGAAGGCACGGTGCGGATGGGCTCGGCGTAGTCGAAGTAGTCGCGGAACTTGGCGATGTCAGGGTTGTTCTCGTCCTTGCCCTCGCTGAGCTTGGACTGGAACAGACCCTCGGCCCAGAGCCACTCGCGCAGCTTGCCGATCAGCACGGCGTCCTCAGCCCAGCGCTCGGAGAGCAGATCGCGCACCCCGTCCAGCACCGCGAAGCTGTCGGCAAAGCCCAGCTCGGCATTGATGAAGGCGGCGGCCTCGGCCTGCGGGTCCAGCGTGGGGTCGGCCAGGATCTGTTCGGCCAGCGGGCCGAGGCCGCGCTCGCGGGCGATTTCCGCCTTGGTGCGGCGCTTGGGCTTGTAGGGCAGATAGATGTCCTCGAGCTCGGCCTTGGTGGTGACGGCGGCGATCTTGCCGGCCAGCTCGTCGGTCAGCTTGCCCTGCCCGGCGATCGATTCGAGGATGGAGGCGCGGCGCGCTTCCAGTTCGCGCAGATAGGTCAGCCGTTCGGAGAGCACGCGCAGCTGCGTGTCGTCGAGGCCGCCGGTCACTTCCTTGCGGTAACGCGCGATGAAGGGCACGGTCGCGCCGCCATCCAGCAGCTCCACGGCTGCATTGACCTGGGCCGGGCGAACCTTCAGTTCCTCGGCGATTTGAAGCAGGATCTTGTCCAAAACAGCTCAAAACCTAGACGAAACGGGAAGCGCGGGAGTGTGCCATAGCGGCCCACGCCCGCGGCGCCCGCCCGTCAGGATCGCGCTTGCTCAGCCCCGGCCTTGCGCGCGGCGACCTTGCCACAGGCCCAGGCCGAGCAGGCCCGCCAGCAGCAGCCCGGCCTGGGCCGGTTCCGGCACAGCGCTCACCTGCAGACGCGTGCCGAAGTCGATCGCCTGGGTCTCGCCCAGGGCATAGCCCAGACCGAGATTGAGATTGCCGGCCGGGCTGTACAGGCGCAGGGCGCTGCTGCCCGCGCTCAGCAGCTTGAACTCCAGCACACCCAGGGCCGCGCTGGCCTGGCCGGTGTTGCCCAGGCCCGGAAAGCTGGAGGCGCCAAACTCGCCGGCACCGAGGAAGGCGCTGTCATCGCTCCAGCCCTTGGCCACGCCGAAACGCTTGAACTCCAGCTGGCTGGCGTCGAAGTCCAGCTTGAAGCCGTAGAACAGCAGGGCATCGGCAGGATCACGGCCCGCGAAGGGCTGATCCAGCCTGAGGTTCAGGGTGACGGTCTGGCCCTGCTGCAGCTGGGCGGGCGCTTCCAGGCGCCAGACGGCGCCCGTGAGCTCGGCCGCCGCGGCCGGCGCCACCAAGCTCAGGGCTGCGGTAAGGGCCAGGACGCCACGCAGGGGCAGGGATTTCAGGACGGGGTGCATGGAGGGGCCTCGCTCAGGGTTGTTGTTGACGGAAGATCTCGTACCAGCCGCGGTAGTCGGCCTGGGTGATGCAGCTGTCGGCATCGAAATTGGCCAGCGGGTTGTAGCGGGCATCGCCCACACAGGCGCCCATGGCGGCGCGCTGGGCCTCACGGTCGGCGGCGTCGATGCGGCCATCGCCATTGATGTCGCCACGCTTGAGCAGGCGCAGGTTCAGGCGGGCCGCGGCCTCCTCGTAGCCGTCATTGAGGAAGAGGCCGAAGAAGTACTCGCCCTCGGGGAAGCCGGCCAGGCTGAAGCTCTGGCTGCCCGCGGGCGCGGCCACATAGTTCCACTTCAGGGAGCCGGGGCCGCCCGGCACCATGCCCTTGCGGTAGAAGCCCAGCCAGTGCTTGCTGCCGGCCGGCAGGCCCTGCCAGCTGAGGTTCAGGCTGTCGCCAATGCGCGAGACGCTGGCCGTGGCGCTGAAGCGCACGGGCGTGACCGGCGGGGTGGGCGTCACCGCGACGGGGGGCGAATCCTTGGCCTGGGCCAGGCCGTTGAGCACGGGGTCGCTGTAGTCCAGACCCGCGCCCTCCAGATGGCCGGCCAGGCGGCGCCAGAAGCCGCCCTCGCCTTCCAGGGTGATGCCCAGGTCGTACCAGCCGCGGCTGTACTCCAGGCTGCGCATGAAGCTGCGGCTCTGGCCGGGCAGCAGCTCCACCACCAGCTCGGCACGGTCGCCATAGGCCAGGTCCACCAGCTTGAAGCGCAGGGGCTGGCTGCCGCCATTGCTGAACTGCAGGCGCACGCTGCGGCTGGCCGGCTCCTCGCGCAGGCTCACCTCGCCCTGGCGGGCGGCCGCGCCCAGGGCGCCGCTGAACTCGCGCACAAAGCCGTTCTGGCCGTGCACCTTGAGCTGGTAGCTGTCGCCGCTCCAGTTCCAGATCTCGCGCTCGATGCGCTTGCCGGGCTCCACCGTGTAATGCCAGGGGCCGTCCGTGCGCAGGGCGGAGTAGACGATGAAGGCATCGGCCGCCGTGCCGCTGTTGCCGAAGCTCAGCGCAAACTGGCGGGCGGTGCCTTGCACGGCGCCGTCCACCTCGGCGCGGTAGGGCAGCGGGCAGGCCGGGCGGGGCAGGCCGGTGCTCACGCGCTCCTGACGCGGCAGCACCTGTACCGCGGGCGGCAGCGCGTCCTTGCTGCCCCAGTTCTTGAAATAGTCGGCGCTGCGCGGCACACCCGAGGGCCAGGTCTTGTTGGGCTCGGCGAAGTTGAAGACGCTCATCAGATCGCCGCAGACGGCACGGCGCCAGGGCGAGATGGCGGCGCACTGCACGGCCGCGCGCGGCAGGCCCTTGCCCTGCACCAGCCATTCCTCCAGGAAGCGGATCAGGGATGTGTGGTCGAAGAGCTGGGAGTTGACCCGGCCGCCCTTGCTCCAGGGCGAGATCACCAGGGTGGGCACGCGCGGGCCCAGGCCTATGGGCTCGCTGCCGTTGTAGACCTCGCCCTGCAGGCTGTTGGCCACGGTGCTGCGGCCTCGGTCGGCATTGAGCGGCGGCATGTTCGAGGGCATGTGGTCGAAGAAGCCGTCGTTCTCGTCATAGGTGATGATGAGCACGGTCTTGGCCCAGACCTCGGGCTGGTCCACCAGAGCCGCCAGCAGGCGGGCGCTGAAGTTCTCACCCGCATTGGGCGTGGGCGAGGGATGCTCGCAGTACTCAGTGGGCGCGCAGATCCAGGACACCGCCGGCAGCCTGCCGGCGCGCACATCGGCGGCAAAGTCATCGATCAGCCACTGGCCCGTGGTGCTGGCGGCATTGCCCGCGTTCGAGCCCGGCGCCATGGCGCGGCACTTCTTGTACAGCGGCGAGTCCGGCGTGAGCTTGCGGCCCGAGGCGTCGACGCGGAAGTTCTTGAAGTACTGCAGGTAGTTGTCGCCGTAGTTGTCCCACTCCTGGTAGACCTTCCAGCTCACGCCCTGCGCCTCCAGCACCTCGGCATAGCTCTGCCAGCTGATGCCCTGGGCGGCTGGGTTGTCGTTGGCGATGTCGGCGTTGTAGACGCCGTTGGTCACGTTGTAGAGCCGGCTGTCCGGGATGCCCGTGACATGGCCGCCGCTGTGCCCGCTCAGGGCGTAGAAACGGTTGGGGTCGGTGGGGCCGAAGATGGAGCAGTGGTAGGCGTCGCAGGTGGTGAAGGCGTCGGCCAGGGCGTAGTAGAAGGGCAGGTCGCCGCGGTCGAAATAGCCCATGCAGCGCGGGCTCTTCTTGGGCACCCAGGCATTCCAGTCCTTCCAGGCCGCCTCCGTGCCCTTCCAGGAATGGTCCAGGCCCACGCGCAGCGCATTGGTCGTGCGCACATCGTAGTGATAGGGCAGCACATGGGCCGCGCCGCTGGGCTGGTACCAGACCGGCTTGCCCGAAGGCAGGGTGATGGCGCGCGGATCGCTGAAGCCGCGCACCCCGGCCAGGCTGCCGAAGTAATGGTCGAAGGAGCGGTTCTCCTGCATCAGGAAGACCACATGCTCGATATCGCCGGGGCCGCCGCTGAGCTGCCGGGCCGGGGTGGCCAGGGCGCGCGCAATGGTCTTGGCGAAGCTGGGGGCGCTGGCCAGGCCGAGCGCACTGGCGGCCATGAAGCCGCGGCGGGAGGGATGCTGATTGCTCATGGCGCTTGCCGCAGCGGAGAAGGCCAACCGGGACCACCGCCTGGGCTGCAGTGAAGAAAAGCCGCGGATTCTGGGCAGGCTCCATGTCTGCCCCGCGACAGCACAGCAGGCCGTTCGGACTAGATGAGCCGCGCGCTCATGCCCTAGCATGGGCGTTCAGATCCACTCGCTTCGAAAGCCGCACCCGATGATCGCCATCCGCCCCATGACCCCGGAAGACTACGACGCCGTGCTGCAGCTGATGGCCGATACCCCGGGTGTCACCGTGCGCGATGCGGACTCAGCGGAAGCCACGGCCCGCTATCTGGCGCGCAATCCGGGTCTGAGCTTTGTAGCCCAGGGCTCGGAGGGCGGCCGCCTGCTGGGCTGCATCATGAGCGGCCACGACGGCCGGCGCGGCTATCTGCAGCATCTGGTGGTGCGCCCGGAACTGCGCCGCCAGGGCATCGCGAACCGCCTGGTGGAGCATTGCCTGCAGGGCCTGGCGGCCCTGGGCATCCAGAAGTCCCATGTGGACGTCTTCCGCAGCAATGAGCTGGCCCAGGCATTCTGGTCGGGCCAGGGCTGGCAGCGGCGCGACGATATCCACCGCTACTCGCTGGTGCGGGGCGGCAGCGAGAACGCCTGAGGTCTGTCAGCTCCGGGCGCCCGGCTGGCCGGCGCCCCGCAGCCAGGCCGCCGCCGCCGCGCCCGCCACGCGGCCGCTGGCCATGCTGGCGGTCAGCAGGTAGCCGCCGGTCGGCGCTTCCCAGTCCAGCATCTCGCCGGCGCAGAAGAGGCCGGGGCGCTCTCGCAGCATCAGGCCCTCATCAAGATCCTCGAAGCGCAGGCCACCGGCGGTGCTGATGGCTTCGGCCACCGGCCGGGCGGCGCTCAGGCGCAGGGGCAGGCGCTTGAGGCGCGCGGCCAGGCGGGCCGGGTCCAGCATCTCCTCGCGGCTGAGCAGCTCCTTGAGCAGGCCGGCCTTGAGCCCTTCGATGCCCAGGCGGCTCTTCAGATGGCTGGAGAGCGAGCGCGAGCCGCGCGGATGCGCCACCTCGGCCGCCACCTTCTCGGCGCTGCGGCCGGGCAGCAGGTCCAGCTCGATCAGGGTCTCGCCCTGCTCGGCGATCTCCTCGCGCAGGAGGGCCGAGGCCGCGTAGATCAGCGAGCCCTCGATGCCGCCGGCCGTGATCACGAACTCGCCCTGGCGCTCGAAGCGGCGCGGCGTGGCGCCCCGACCGGTGAAATGCAGGGCCACGGGCTTGACCGGCTGGCCGGCAAAGCGCTGGGCAAACACGGGGCTCCAGCCCGGCGCGTCCGCATGGGCGGCCGTGGGGCCGATATCAAAGCCGCAATTGGCGGCGCGCAGCGGCGCGATGTCCAGACCCGCCTGGGCCTGCAGCAGGGGCACCCAGGCGCCGTCCGAGCCCAGCTGGGGCCAGGAGGCGCCGCCCAGGGCCAGCACCGTGACGCCGGGGCGCACGCGCTGCTCCACGCCATCGGCACCCTGCAGGCGCAGCGCGCCATCCTCGCTCCAGCCCAGCCAGCGCGTGCGCATATGGAAGCGCACGCCCGCGGCGCGCAGGCGTGCCAGCCAGGCCCGCAGCAGGGGCGCGGCCTTCATGTCCGTGGGAAAGACGCGGCCCGAAGTGCCGACAAAGGTGCTCACGCCCAGGCCCTCGGCCCAGGCACGCAGGGCCGGGCCGTCAAAGGTGCGCAACAGGGGTTCGATCCGGGCCGCGCGCTCGCCGAAGCGGCCGACAAAGGGCTCGAAATCTTCGGAATGCGTGAGATTGAGCCCGCCCTTGCCGGCCAGCAGGAATTTGCGGCCCACCGAGGCCATGGCATCGCAGAGATCCACCTCCACGCCCGCGGTGCGCAGGGCCTCGGCCGCCATCAGGCCGGCCGGGCCGCCGCCGATGACGAGGGCCTGGGGAGCGGACGGAAGGGCGGCGTGGACGGACATGGCGGGCGCTCGGAGAGGCATCGAAAGTGCGGGCGGGGCCGGCAGTGTGCCAGATCCGCCCTGCCCTGCCCGCCTGGCCTGAGCCGATGCGGCTCAGCCCTGGCGCAGGGCCTGGCGCAGCTGGGCGCCGATCTCGGGCCGCTCGCTGAAGGGATCGCTGGGGTTGCGGGCCTGCACCACATCTTCCAACCGGGTCTGCACCCCGCCCAGGGCCTGGGGGTGGCTGAAGATGTAGAAGCGTCGCTGCTCCAGGGCCTCGAAGACCAGGGCCGCCACATCGGCCGCGCTGACCTTGCCGGAGGACACGGCCTTGTCGATCTGGGCCTGGGAGATCAGCTGGCTGCGCGAGGGCCGGCCGCCGGGCAGGTCCTCCGGCCGGTTGCGGTGGCTCTGCGAGATGCCGGTGGGCACGAAGTAAGGACACAGCACCGAGCAGTGGACCTGCTCGCTGACCAGGGCCAGGTCTTGATACAGGGTCTCGCTGAGCGAGACCACCGCATGCTTGCTCACGTTGTACACGCCCATATTGGGCGGGTTGAGCAGGCCGGCCATGGAGGCGGTGTTGACGATATGACCCTCCCACTGCGGATCGGCCTGGGCCGCGGCCAGCATCATGGGGGTGAAGAGGCGCACGCCATGCACCACGCCCATCAGATTGACGCCCAGCACCCATTCCCAGTCGGCCAGGGTGTTTTCCCAGATCAGGCCGCCCGAGCCCACGCCGGCATTGTTGAAGACGAAGTGAGGGGCGCCAAAGCGCTGCTGCACCTCGGCGGCCAGGGCTTCCATGGGGCCGGCCTTGGCCACGTCCACCTGGCGTGCCAGCACGGGCACACGGCCCTCGAACTCGGCAGCGGCGCGCGCCAGCGCATCCGCCTGCACATCGCAGAGCACCAGCTGCATGCCGCGGCCCGCGGCCAGGCGTGCCACCTCCAGGCCGAAGCCCGAACCGGCACCGGTGATCACGGCCGTGCGGCCCTGGAACTGTTTCATGCGCTGGGTCCTTGAGAGCGGGGTTCATCGCGCCGCAGCTGATAGCCGATGCGCGGGAAATGCACATGCACCAGGCCGGCCCGCGCATCCTCGCGAGCCAGGCTGACGCGGCGAAGGTCCAGGCCCACCAGGCGGCCCTGAACCGGCTCGCGGGCATAGTCCAGGGGCGTGACGCTGCAGGGCTCACCAGCCTCGAAGCCCAGGCCCGGCTGCACCGCCACCGGGGCGGGCGTGGACGCCCGGGCCAGGGCGATGGCGGCCTCGCCATCCAGCTTGCCGGCCCGCTCGCCGTGACCGATGGCGGCCACGCGCGCCATCCAGTCGCGCAGGCGCGTGTGCGGTGCCAGGATCTCGGCCAGGGGGCCGCTGCGCGCCAGGAACCACAGCGGGTGGTAGGCGCTGAAATCGGCCACGCTGGCGGCCTCGCCCAGCAGCCAGGGTCGGCCATCCGCCAGCAGGTTTTCCAGCGAGGCCAGGTACTGCTGCAGGGCCGCGCCAGCGTCCTGCGGCGTCCTGCGCGGCATGCCCTCGGTCATCTGGCGCCGGTCGGCGGCAAAGGCCTGCAGCATGGCGGGCGGCGCACCCTCGAAGATGGCGGCCAGGCCGGCGGGCTGCATGGCATAGGGCATCACGGTCCAGAAGAGTTCGCTATCGGCCCACTGCGCCAGCAGGCGGGCCGCGCCGGCCTGGGCCGCGGGAAAGAGGCTGGGCTCGGGCCGCAGCTGCTCCAGGGTCTCGGCGATCAGGGCGGTGTCGCAGACGATGTCGGCGCCCAGCTGCAGAAAAGGCGTGCGGCGGTAGCCGCCGGTCAGGGCCTGCACATCGGGCTTGGGCAGGGTCACGGGCACGGTGACCGATTGCCAGGCCAGGCCCTTGAAGCCCAGCATCAGCCGGGCCTTCTCGGCAAAGGGCGAGCCGGCATAGTGATGAAGCACGAGGGCGGGAGCGGTCACGGGCGAACCTCCGAGGGACGGTGCATGTCGATATGGGCGATGCCGTCCTCGTCATAGGGGGCGGAACGGGTTTCGAAGCCCAGGCTGGCGTAGAAGCGCTCCAGATGCGCCTGGGCGCCGATGTTGATGCCCTGCCCCGGCCAGCGCGCCTCGCACTCGGCGATCGCCTGGCGCATCAGGGGCCGGCCCAGGCCGGCGCTGCGGGCGGCGGGCGCCACCACCACCCGGCCTATCATGGGCAGGGCCTGCGACGCTCCCTTGAGGCCGGGCGGCACAAGGCGGGCATAGGCCAGCAGGCGGCCCGCCGCGTCGCGGCCTTCCAGATGCCAGCAGCCGGTGTCCCAGCCATCGGCATCCAGATAAACGCAGCGCTGTTCCATCACAAAGACCTGGGCGCGCAGGGCCAGGATCTCGTAGACGGTCTCGGGGCTGAGCTCGGCCAGGGGCCGGCAGCGCCAGTGCAGGGCCTCGCTCATCAGACGAGCTTGACCAGCTGCTTGCCGAAGTTGCGGCCCTTGAGCAGGCCCAGAAAGGCCTCGGGCGCGTTCTCCAGGCCCTGGGCCACGCTCTCGCGGTACTTGAGCTTGCCGGTGGCCACCAGGCCGCCCAGCTCCTTGAGCGCGGCGGGCCAAAGCTCCATGTGCTCGGAGACGATGAAGCCCTCGATCTTCATGCGGTTGACCAGGATGAGCTGGGGCGCGCTCATGGGGATGGGCTCGCCGTTGTAGCCGGAGATCATGCCGCACATGGCCACGCGGGCGAAGGCATTGGCGCGCAGCATCACCGCGTCCAGGATGATGCCGCCCACGTTCTCGAAATAGCCGTCGATGCCGCTGGGGCAGGCGCTCTTGAGCGCGGCCGAGAGGCTCTTCACATCGCGGTGTTCCTTGTAGTCGATGCAGGCATCGAAGCCCAGCTCCTCCACCACATAGCGACACTTGTCGGCGCCGCCGGCAATGCCCACGGCGCGCGCGCCGCGCACCTTGGCCAGCTGGCCCACGGCCCCGCCCACGGCGCCGCTGGCGGCGCTGACCACCACGGTCTCGCCGGCCTTGGGCGCGATGATCTGGGTCAGGCCGTACCAGGCGGTGACCCCGGGCATGCCCACCGCGCCCAGATAGGCCGAGAGCGGAATATGGGCGGTGTCCACCTTCTGCAGCACGCCGCGCTGGCTGGCATCCACCAGCTGGTATTCCTGCCAGCCGCCCATGCCCACCACCTTGTCGCCCACCTGGAAGTGGGCATTGCGCGAGGCCACGACCTCGCCCACGGTGCCGCCGATCATCACCTCGTCCAGCGGCTGGGGCTGGGCATAGCTCTTGCCCTCGTTCATGCGGCCGCGCATATAGGGGTCCAGGCTGAGGTAATGGTTGCGCACCAGCACCTGGCCCTCGGCCAGCTCGGGCACAGGCGTGCTGACCAGGCGAAAGTTCTCGGCGCTGGGTTCGCCGCTGGGGCGAGAGGCCAGCTGGATCTGACGGTTGACGAGGCTCATGCGGGGCTCCTGGAAACGGGTCGGGAATCTTGGCGCAAATTGAACCATGGCGGCCCGGCACCCGGGCGTCCCTTGGGCGACAAAGCCACCCCGGGCCGCCCCCGGCTACGGGGAAGCCCGTAGGCCCCGGCTCAGGCGTCCGGCCAGCGTGAAATTTTGGGGGGGCCAAGCCGGTGCTAATTTCCGTGTGCGCACAGCGAATCTGCTGCAAGATGCCCTCAGCCCCGCCAGAGGGCCGCTTTGACAAGAGCCAACGCCAATCAGGGAGCGAGTTTCTTGTGGAGCTTTTTCGATGCAATTGTCCGACTTCAAGACCGCACCCAAGCTGGTGACGGCCTTCATCCTGGTTGCCCTGATTGGTGCCGTGATCGGCGTCTTTGCGCTCTACAACATGAAGCGCATCGACGATGCCGACACCCGGCTCTACCAGCAGGAGCTGATCGGACTGTCCCTGATGAAAGAGGCCAATGTGGAGCGCCTGCGCGGCGTGGTGGCCTTGCGCGACGCCCTGATCGCCACCACCGGCCAGGAGCGCGAGGACGCGCTCAAGCGCCAGCAGGACGCACGCAACAAGGTCGTGGCCCTGCTGGACCAGGCCGGCCCGCTCTTCAGCACCGAGGCCAGCCGCAAGGCCCTGAGCCAACTGCGCGCCGAATGGAGCAATGACGACAAGGTCACGGCCAGCATGAGCCAGCTGATCACGCGCGCCGACCTGGCCACATCCACCGAATCGCTCAAATTCCTCAAGGCCGAGCTGGTGCCCCAGAGCATCCGCATGGGCAACGCCATGCAGGAACTGTCCAAGCTCAAGGAAGAGGATGCCCGTGCGGTATCGGATGCCAATACCGCCCTCTACCAACAAAGCCGCAACATCACGACCGTGCTGGTGCTGCTGGGCGTGGCCGCGGGCGTGGGCCTGGGCCTGGGCATCAGCCGTCATGTGACCCGCCCCCTGGGTCATGCCGTGCAGGCCGCCCAGCGCATGAGCGAAGGCGATATGAGCCAGAGCCTGGAGGCCCAGGGCCGCGATGAAACCGCCCAGCTGCTGCAGGCCCTGGAGCGCATGCGGGCCCAGCTGCAGGGCATCGTGGCCACGGTGCGCGACAACGCCGAGAGCGTGGCCACGGCCAGCGCCGAGATCGCCCAGGGCAATGCCGACCTGAGCCAGCGCACCGAGGAACAGGCGGCGGCCCTGGAAGAGACCGCCGCCACCATGGACGAGCTGGGCTCCACCGTGCGCAACAACGCCGACAACGCCCAGCAGGCCAATCAGCTGGCCCAGGGCGCCTCCGAGGTGGCCAGCCGAGGCGGTCAGGTGGTGGCCGAGGTGGTGAGCACCATGCAGGGCATCGAGAAGTCCTCGCGCGAGATCTCCAACATCATCGGCGTCATCGACGAGATCGCCTTCCAGACCAACCTGCTGGCGCTGAATGCCGGCGTGGAAGCGGCGCGCGCCGGTGACGCCGGCAAGGGCTTTGCGGTCGTGGCGCAGGAGGTGCGCGAGCTTGCCCAGCGCACCGCCCAGGCGGCCAAGGAGATCAAGGGCCTGATCGGCGCCAGCACCGCCCGCGTCGAGCAGGGCACAGCCCTGGTGGATCGCGCCGGCCAGACCATGGACGAGGTGGTGAACGCGATCCGCCGCGTCACCGACATCGTGGGCGAGATCAGCAGCGCCAGCGGCGAGCAGAGCAATGGCGTGAGCCAGATCGGCGAGGCCATCAGCCAGATGGACAAGGTGACCCAGCAGAACGCCGCCCTGGTGGAGCAGAGCGCCGCCGCCGCCGAGAGCCTGAAGATGCAGGCCCAGCAACTGGTGCAGGCCGTGGCCTTCTTCCGCTGAAGCCCAGGCCCGCAGCGACCGCGCTCAGTCGCGGCGCTGCAGGGCCTTGATCGCGCGGTCGCGGCCCGGCAGGGCCTTCAGGTATTTGAAGGTGCCGGTGGCATGGGCGCAGAGCTTGCCGTCGCCGCCCAGCACCGAGCCCTCGCAGAAGGCCATGGTGCTGGAGCGGTGCAGCAGCCGGCCCAGGGCCCGCAGCCTCCCCTCGCCGGGGCGCATGAAGGAAGTCTTCATCTCGATGGTGACCACGCCCGGCCCCCAGTCCAGGGCGCCCTCGGGCAGCTCGCGGCGGTGGATGCTGCGCGCGGCATGGGCCATGGCCACGTCCAGCAGGGTCATGACCACGCCGCCATGGGCCACGGCCCAGGAGTTCAGATGCGCCTCGGCCAGTTCCAGCTGCAGCTCGGCCTCGCCCTCCCCCACCGCATGCAGCTCGAAGCCGAGCTGCTCGACAAAGGGAATGTGCACCGGGAACTTCAAGGTCATATCGCGTGTCCGTGATTCAAGGTATTCGGGGCCGCGCGCCCAGCCCCGCCCGCGTCCAGCGCGGCGGGGCTGGGCGAGGGGCGCCATCTCTAGCCGCCCACCAGGGCGCTGACCCCGCCGTCCACCGCCAGGATCTGACCGGTGATGTGCTTGCCGGCGCGGCTGGCGAAAAGCAGCACCGCGCCCTTGAGGTCTTCGGCGTCGCCCAGGCGGTTCAGCGGGGCATGGGCGGCCATATTGTCGGCGCCCATGGCGTCCAGCAGGCCCTGGCTCATCTTGCTGGGGAAGAAGCCCGGCGCCAGGGCATTGACCGTGATGCCGTAGCGCCCCCATTCGCCGGCCAGGGCGCGGGTGAAGTTCACCGCCGCGCCCTTGCTGGTGTTGTAGGCAATGGTCTGCATGGCCGCGGGGTTGCCGCCCAGGCCGGCGATGGAGGCCACATTGATGATGCGGCCGGCGCGGCGCGGAATCATGCTCTGGCGCGCCGCCTCCTGGCTCATCACGAAGAGGCTGCGGATGTTCAGGTTCATCACCTTGTCCCAGGCCGCCACCGGGTAGTCCTCGGCGGGCGCGCCCCAGGTGGCGCCGGCGTTGTTGACCAGGATGTCGATCTGGCCCAGACGCTCCAGGGTCTGGTGCACGATGCCGCGGGCCTGGGCCTCGTCGGCCGCGTCGGCGGCGATCCAGCGGGCATCGATGCCGCGGTCCTGCAGGTGAGCAACCGCCACCTCCAGATCGGCCGCCTTGCGCGAGCTCAGCATGATCTTGGCACCGGCCTCGCCCAGAGCCTCGGCCATCTGCAGGCCCAGGCCGCGCGAGCCGCCGGTCACCAGGGCCACCTGGCCCGTGAGGTCGAACAGATCCTGTACACGCGTGGTGCTCGTCATGCGCTTGTCTCCATGTAGAAAGAATCTCAGGGCCAGCGTGAGCGCACAAAGATCAGCACCACGCCGGCCACGGCGGCCAGGCCGCCCTTGGCGATCAACAACCCGCCCAGCAGCTCATGGCCGCCGCGCAGAATGAACAGGCCCAGCACCGCGGCCAGGGCCCCGCCGTAGATCAGGATCCAGACCAGACGTTCGATCCAGACCAAGGCCGCGGCGGACCGCGGCTCCACGGGCTTGTCAGTACCAGGCATCCTTCATCTCCCTGCAAAGCGCTTCGCGGCGCGAGACCACCGCCAGCCAGGCGTCGATCTTAGGGAGTTCATAGGCGTGGAAGTAGCGAGCCGCCGCGCGCTTGCCCTCGGCAAAGTCGCTGTGCGCCCCCTCCACGGCCAGCGCCAGTTCCAGCCAGATCCAGGCCAGCACCACATGGCCGAAGGCCTGCAGATAGGGCGTGGCATTGGCCAGAGCCTCCTCGGGCTGGCCGCTGGCCCAGGCGTCCTTGGTGGCGCGGCCCAGCTTCGCCAGGGCCGCGGCCAGGCCATTGGCCATCTCGCTCAGGCCCGGCCGCTGCAGCGCGGCCTCGATGCTCTCGTTGATGCGGCCGGCCAGGGTCAGCAGGGCTCGCCCGCCCTCCATCACCACCTTGCGGCCCAGCAGGTCCAGGCCCTGGATGCCGTGCGTGCCCTCGTGGATCATGTTCAGGCGGTTGTCGCGCCAGTACTGCTCCACCGGGAAGTCGCGTGTGTAGCCGTAGCCGCCCAGCACCTGGATGGCCAGGGAGTTGGCCTCCAGGCACCACTCGCTGGGCCAGCTCTTGGCAATGGGGGTCAGCACCTCCAGCAGCCGACCCGCCTCGGCCGCGGCCTCGGGCGCGCCGCTGTGCAGCTCATCCACCAGGCGGGCGCAGAAGAGCGCCAGCGCCAGCCCGCCTTCCACATAGCTCTTCTGAGCCAGCAGCATGCGCTTCACATCGGCATGCTCGATGATGGGACGCTGCGGCGAGGCCGCGTCCTTGCCAGCCGCAGTCATGGGCCGGCCCTGCGGCCGCTGCCGCGCGTAGTCCAGGCTGGCCTCGTAGCCGGCGTAGCCCAGCATCACCGCGCCCAGGCCCACGCCGATGCGGGCCTCGTTCATCATGTGGAACATGCACTTCAGGCCCTCGCCCGGCCGGCCCACCAGATAGCCCACGGCGCCGGCCCGACCGCCCGGCGTGAAGCGGCCTTCGCCGAAGTTCAGCAGGCAGTTCGTCGTGCCGCGGTAGCCCAGCTTGTGGTTCAGACCGGCCAGCACCACATCGTTGCGCTCGCCGCTGAGCTCGCCCGAGGCGTCCACCATCTGCTTGGGCACGATGAAGAGCGAGATGCCGCGCGTGCCCGGCACGAGCTGGCCATCCGGCCCCGGAATCTTCGCCAGCACCAGATGCACGATGTTCTCGGACATCTCATGCTCGCCACCCGAGATCCACATCTTGTGGCCGCGCAGGCGGTAGCGCGGGCCCAGCGGGTCCTGCTCGAAGTCGGCGCCATCGGGTTCGGCCCGGCTGGCGATGTCGGAGAGCGAGGAGCCGGCCTGCGGCTCGGACAGACACATGGTGCCGAACCAGCGGCCCTCGAACTCGCGGCGCGCAAACACCTCGCGCTGGCGCGCGCTGCCATGGGCCATCAGCAGATTGGCATTGCCCTGGGTGAGCATGGCGTAGCCGCTCATGGCCACGCTGGCCTTGCTGATGAAGCTCTGCGCCGCCATCTCGATCACGCAGGGCAGCTGCATGCCGCCCCAGGCCTCGTCCTGGCTGGCGGCCAGCAGGCCCGACTCGGCATAGGCCCGCATGGCCGCGTGCGTGGACTCGGGCAGGTGCACACGCTCGCCGTCGAAATGCGGCTCCTGCTGGTCGGCCAGGCGGTTGTAGGGCGCGAACTTCTCGCGCGCCAGCTTCTCGGCCAGGTCCAGCACCGCCGCGTAGGTCTCGCCGGAATGCTCGGCAAAGCGCGCGCGAGTGTTCAGCTGCTCAACCCGCAGCCAGTCGTGGAGCAGAAAGTCCAGGGTCTGGCGCATGCGCGCCTCCTTCAGCGGCCTTCAGAGCACCTCGAAGACGCCGGCCGCGCCCATGCCGCCGCCGATGCACATGGTCACGCACACGCGCTTGGCGCCGCGGCGCCGGCCCTCGATCAGGGCATGGCCCGTGAGGCGCTGGCCCGAGACGCCATAGGGATGGCCCAGGGCGATGGCGCCGCCGTTCACATTCAGGCGCTCCATGGGAATGCCCAGGGTATCGGCGCAGTAGAGCACCTGCACGGCAAAGGCTTCGTTGAGCTCCCAGAGGTCGATGTCGGCCACGCTCAGGCCCAGCTTCTTGAGCACCTTGGGCACGGCGAAGACGGGACCGATGCCCATCTCGTCGGGCTCGCAGCCGGCCACGGCAAAGCCCAGGAAGCGGCCCAGGGGCTTGAGGCCATGGGTCTCGGCGTAGGACTCGCTCACCACCACGCAGGCGCCGGCGCCATCGCTGAACTGGCTGGCATTGCCGGCACTGACCACACCGCCCGGCAGGGCGCTGCGCAGATCCTTGATGCCTTCGTAGGTGGTGCCTTCGCGCAGACCCTCGTCGGCGCTGAGGGTGACCGACTTCGTCATCAGGCCCATGACCTTGTCGGCCACGCCCATGGTGGTGCTGACGCTGATCATCTCCTCGGCAAACTTGCCCGCGGCCTGGGCGGCGCAGGCCTTCTGCTGGCTCGCCGCGCCGTACTGGTCCATGCGCTCGCGGCTGATGCCATAGCGCTGGGCCACGGTCTCGGCGGTCTGCAGCATGCTCCAGTAGATCTCGGGCTTGTGCTCGGAGAGCCAGCTCTCGTGGATCATGTGGCGGTTGGCCTCGTTCTGCACGCAGGAGATGCTCTCCACGCCGCCGGCCACATACACATCGCCCTCGCCCGCGATGATGCGCTGGGCCGCGGTGGCAATGGTCTGCAGACCGGAGGAGCAGAAGCGGTTGATGGTGAGGCCCGCCACCGACACCGGCAGGCCGGCGCGCAGCGCGATCTGGCGCGCGATATTGCTGCCGGTGGCGCCCTCGGGCGTGGCGCAACCCATCAGCACATCCTCCACCGCGCCGGCCTCGATGCCGGCGCGCTCCACGGCGGCACGCACCGCGTGCCCGCCCAGGGTGGCGCCATGGGTCATATTGAAAGCGCCCTTCCAGCTCTTGGCCAGAGGGGTGCGTGCGGTCGAGACAATCAGGGCTTTGCTCATGATGGCGGCTCGCTTGAATTCGTGATCAGGTGAAGGACTTGCCCTCGGCAACCAGGCGCTTGATCAGCGGCGCGGGCTCCCAGAACTTGGCATCGTCGGCCGGGTTGCGGGCAAAGCGCTGCATGGCCTGCACCACATTGAAAAGGCCCACGGTGTCGGCATAGCACATGGGGCCGCCGCGCCACAGCGGGAAGCCGTAGCCGGTGAGGTAGACCATGTCCACGTCGGAGGCGCGCTGGGCAATGCCCTCCTCCAGCAGATGGGCGGCCTCGTTCACCAGGGCGAAGACCAGGCGGTGCACGATCTCCTCGTCGCTGATGGCGCGGGGCGTGGCGCCGATGGCCTCGCGGTGCTTGGCCAGCATGGCCTCCACCACGGCCGAGGGCATCGCGTCGCGCTTGCCGGGCTGGTAGTCGTACCAGCCTGCACCGGTCTTCTGGCCGAAGCGGCCCAGCTCGCACAGGCGGTCGGCGCTGGCCGAGTAGCGCAGATGAGGCTTCTCCACATAGCGGCGCTTGCGGATGGCCCAGCCGATGTCATTGCCGGCCAGATCGCCCATGCGGAAGGGGCCCATGGCGAAGCCGAACTTCTCCACCGCGCGGTCCACCTGCTGTGGCGTGCAGCCCTCGTCCAGCAGAAAGCCTGCCTGGCGGCTGTACTGCTCGATCATGCGGTTGCCGATGAAGCCGTCGCACACGCCCGAGACCACCGCGGTCTTCTTGATCTTCTTGGCCAGGGCCATCACCGTGGCCAGCACATCCTTGGCGGCGTGCTCGCCGCGCACCACCTCCAGCAGCTTCATCACATTGGCCGGGCTGAAGAAGTGCAGGCCCAGCACATCCTGCGGGCGCTGGGTGAAGGCCGCGATTCTGTTGACGTCCAGGGTCGAGGTGTTGGAGGCCAGGATGGCGCCGGGCTTCATCACCGCGTCCAGCTGCTTGAACACCGCCTCCTTGACCGAGAGCTCCTCGAACACCGCCTCGATCACCAGATCGGCCTCGCGGATGTCCTCATAGCTCAGGGTGCTGGACAGCAGGGCCATGCGCTGCTGGTACTTGTCTTCCTTGAGCTTGCCCTTCTTGACCTGGGCCTCGTAGTTCTTGCGGATGGTGGCGATGCCGCGGTCCAGCGCCTCCTGCTTGGTTTCCAGCAGGGTGACGGGCAGGCCGGCGTTGAGGAAGTTCATCGCGATGCCGCCGCCCATGGTGCCGGCACCGATGACGGCCACCTTGGCGATGGGGCGCTGCGGCGTGTCCTCGGGCACATCGCCGATCTTGCTGGCGGCGCGCTCGGCGAAGAAGGCATGGCGCAGGGCCTTGGACTCGGGCGTCTGCATCAGGGCCACAAAGCCCTCGCGCTCGGCGCGCATGCCGTCCTCGAACTTCATGTTCACCGCGGCGGCGACGGCCTCCAGGCAGCGCAGCGGCGCCGGGAAGTTGCGGCTCTGTGCGCCCACCATATTGCGGGCGAACTGGAAGTAGGCCTGGGGCTCGGCATGGCGAGCCTTGAGATCGCGCACCTTGGGCAGGGGGCGCACGGCAGCCACTTCCTGGGCATAGGCGATGGCGCCGGCCAGCAGATCGCCCTCGATGATCTTCTGGAAGAGCTTTTGTCCCGGCACCTGGGCCAGCAGCTCGCTGGCCACCGGCTCGCCCGAGACGATCATGTTCAGCGCCGGCTCCACGCCCAGGGCGCGCGGCAGGCGCTGGGTGCCACCGGCGCCTGGCAGCAGGCCCAGCTTGACCTCGGGCAGCGCGATCTTGGCGCCCGGTGCGGCCACGCGGTAGTGGCAGCCCAGGGCCAGCTCGAGACCGCCGCCCATGCAGACGCTGTGGATGGCGGCCACTACCGGCTTGCTGCAGTTCTCCACCACCGCGATCAGGGACAGCAGATTGGGCTCGGCCATGGCCTTGGGCGAGCCGAACTCCCGGATGTCCGCGCCGCCCGAGAAGGCCTTGCCGGCCCCGGTGATGACCACGGCCTGCACCGCGGCGTCGGCCTCGGCCCGGGCAATGCCCTCGGCCGTGGCGCGCCGGGTCTCGAAGCCCAGGCCGTTGACCGGCGGATTGTTCAGGGTGATCACGGCGATCTCGCCGCGAACTTCGTAGCTTGCAGTCATGCTGATGACCCCTTTCTTGCGCTGTGCTGCGACCGGGTCCGGCCTTGTCTCGGGGCCGGTTCAGAATAGAACGATCGTTCGATTCTAGGCAGCATTCCCGCGCGGGCACTGTCCCAGCCGCGACAAGCGGGCGAGGCGCGCCAGGCTTGGCGCGGCCAGCGCGGGAAAGCCCTAGCGCCGCGCCAGGATCTGGGTGGGGGCGAAGGGGTCTTTGGGCGGCTCGCCGCCCTTGGGGGCCGCGCCCGGTGCACTCGGCGCACTGGGCGGCAGGGGCAGGAAGACCTCGTCGCTGCGGCTGTTGGGGCCGGTGGGCGAAGCGGCGGCGCTGCTGCTGCGAGCGCCGCCATGCTGGCGCAGCTCGGCCAGCTCGCGCTGCAGCTGCTCCACCTGGCGACGGGCCTGGCTGACCTGCTGACCGATCTGCTGGCGCGACTGCTCCAGATGCGTGATGCGCGCGGCCGCGCCACGCAGGCGCCGGCCCAGCCACCAGAAGGTGATTCCGCCCGCCAGCACCGCCCCACCCAGGGCAGCGCCCAGCAGCGTCAGCACAGTCGTCGCATCCATCGTGTCTCGCCTCCCGTCCCGCGCGTGCGGCGGGTGTCGGGTCAATGTAGCGCCGCGGCCCAGGCGAGCCAACGCTTGTTCTAGGGCCTCGCGTCCCCGAAATCGGGGCCGTGGCGAAGCCCGGTTAGCCCTTCAGCGAGGCGGCGAACTCGCTCAGCAGGGCCAGCAAGGCCTCGGGCTGCTCCCAGGGGCTCAGGTGCGAGGCCTCGCCCAGCAGGGCCAGGCGGGCGCCGGGGATGGCCTCGGCCAGGGCCTGGGCCATGGCCGGCGGCGCGCCCTGGTCCAGGGCTCCGGCGATGACCAGGGTGGGGCAGCGCAGGGCCGGCAGGCGCGGCAGATAGTCCAGCTCGCGCAGGGCCTGGCAGCTGGCGACATAGCTGGCCGCATCCTGGGCCAGCAGCTGGCGGCGCAGGGCTTCGCAGAGTTCGGGCTGATCGGCGCGAAAGCCGGCATGCAGATAGCGCTCGCACACCAGGTCCACCACCGCGGCCATGCCGCCGGCACGCACCGCGGCGATGCGCTGGTCCCAGGCAGCGCGCGCCGCCTCGGGGTAGTGGCCGCTGGTGTGGGCCAGCACCAGGCCGCGCAGCAGCTCGGGGTGCGCCAGGGCCAGGCCTTGCCCCACCATGCCGCCCAGGGACAGGCCCACGAAGAGCACGGGCCCGCGGCCCCATTCGCGGATCAGGCGGGCCGCGTCGTCCACCAGCTCGTCCAGCCGGTAGGGCCCGGGCGGGCGGGCCGAGGCGCCATGGCCGCGATGGTCGTAGCGCAGGGTCGGGTGGCCGGCGGCGGCCAGGGCGGCGGCCGGGCCATCCCACAGGTGCAGGTCCAGGCCCAGGGCATGGCTGAAGACGATGGGCACGCCCTCCCCCTCCCCCTCCCCCTGCAGCAGCAGATGCAGCTGGGGCTGGCTGAAGGTTTGCTGCGGGCGCGGGCGCGCGGCGCGGGTGAGCGGCGCGGGCAGGGGCGGCAGGCCCTCGGCCTTGAGGATCTCGCCGGTGATCTTGAAGGCGGTGTTGGCCGCCGGCACGCCGCAGTAGATGGCGCCCTGCAGCAGGGTCTCGCGGATCATCTCCAGCGTGATGCCGCGGCCCTCGCGGGCGGCGCGCACCGCGGCGCGGCAATGCAGCTCGAACTCCTCCCAGCGCGCCATGCCCATGGTCATGCCCAGCACCAGCAGGCGGCGGGTGGGCTTGTCCAGGCCGGGGCGGCCCCAGATCTCGTGCCAGGCGTAGCGGGTGATGAAGTCCTGGAACTCGGCGTTGAAGGCGGTGGCGCCTTCGGTGGAGCGGCGCACCCAGTCCTCGCCCAGCATGGCGCGGCGGTTGCGCAGGCCGCGCTCGAAGTCGTCCTCGCGCTGGTCGGGCGCCGACAGGGGCTCGGCAGGCTCAGGCTGATCGGGGGGATTCATGGTGCTTGCAGGGCTGGTCCATCATCTCGGTCCACTCGGCGCGCAGGCGGGCCAGGCCCGCGGCCACGCCGGCATCGGCCTGGCGGGCCGCGGCCTCCAGATCGAAGAGCGCCTCGATCTCCTCGGGGGCGATGCGTGCACGCAGCTCGGCGTGTTCGGTCGGCAGCTGGCGGGCCAGCTCGCGCAAGGGGCGTCCGCGGGCCTGCACCTGCTGGGCCAGCAGCTCCACGGCGCGATGCCCGCCGGCCTTGCCCCAGACCCGGGCCAGCAGCAGGGCCAGGGCCTCGGCGAAGACCAGATCCTGCTGCTGATCGATATTGGCGCGCATGCGCCCCAGATCCAGCTGCAGGCCGGCCGCGGCCTGGCTGAGCGCGCGCACCGCCGCATGGCTGCTCAGCAGCAGGCCGCACCACTCGGCCTGCTCGGCCTGCCAGCCGCCCAGGCCGCGCTCCTGCTCCTGGTCCATGCAGGCCAGCAGGGCCGCCACGCGCTGGGGCGCGCGGCGCGCCGCCGCCAGGGCCTGCATGCAGGCCACCGGATTGCGCTTGTGCGGCATGGCGCTGGAGCCGCCGGCCCCCGCCTCGCTGAGCTCGCCCACCTCGGCCTGGGCCAGCAGGGCCCAGTCGCGCGCCAGCTTGCCCAGCGAGCCGGTGAGCACGCCCAGCTCCGCGCCCAGGCGCAGCCAGCGGTCGCGCTGGGTGTGCCAGGCGGTCTCGGGCAGTTTCAGACGCAGCTCGGCGGCCACCGCGGCGGCCACCGCCGGCCCCTGCTCGCCCAGCGAGGCCAGGGTGCCGGCCGCGCCGCCCAGCTGCAGCAGCAAGGCCTGCTCGGCCTGGGCGCGCAGGGCCTGGGCCGAGCGCAGCAGGGGCGCGCTCCAGTGGTACAGGCGCGCACGCAGGCTGCTCACCAGGGCGGGCTGCATCAGGGTGCGGGCCAGCACGGGCACGGCGGCGTGACGCTCGGCCAGGTCCAGCAGATGGCCCAGCAGGGCCAGCAGGTCCTCCTCGATCAGGCACAGGGCGCGTCGGGTCTGCAGCACCAGGGCGGTGTCGATCACGTCCTGGCTGGTGCTGCCCCAATGCACATAGCCGGCGGCCGCGGGATCGAAGAGCGCCACCGTCTCGCTGAGCTTGCGCACCAGGGGAATGGCCAGGCTGCCGGCCCGGCCGCTGGCGGCCACCAGGGCGCCCACATCGTAGAGTTCGGCGCGGCACAGGCTGGCAATCGCCTGGGCCGCTGCCTGGGGAATCACACCCAGGCGCGCCTGACCGCGCGCCAGCGCCGCCTCGAAGTCCATCATGGCCTGGATCATGGCCCGCTCATCGAGCAGGGCCTGCATCTCGGGCGTGGAAAGAAAAGCCTCGCTGACCAACACGGAGTTTTCTTCTTGCAGTAGCCGGGTTCGGACCATGCTAACGAGGCGGCCCCGCACTGCGAGCATGGACAAACCCGCACAGGGATAGCCAGCACGCCATGGCGCTGACCCACAAAGACGGGACCCCGGGGCGCAGACCGCCCAGGGCACAAAAAAGCCGTGGCGAACCCCGAAGGTCCGCACACGGCTCATGCCCGTTCGGCCTGGGGCCGCGGGCGCGCTGTGTCTGCGCTCAGGCAGCCGCGGTCACGGCGTTGGCGTGCAGCTGAGCCAGGCGGCTCATATTGCCCAGCGAGACGCGGTGCATCTCGATCAGGGAGCCGATGCCGTTGCGGAAGATCTCCACCACCTTGGCGTCGTCCAGCTTGCCCAGCTTCTCTTCGTTGATGGCCAGGAAGCCGTCCACGTCCAGCTTCTCGCCATTGGGCAGGGTGGCTTCGAAGCGCATGTCCTGCAGCAGGTCCAGCTTGACCAGTTCTTCGCAGAACAGGCGGGTGCGCTCGGCCTCGCGCTCGAAGTTCTCGAGGAAGGTGCGGGCGTTCACGGTGAACTCGCTGGGCTGGCCGTCGGCGGCGAACAGCGAGGTGCCCTCGGTCTCGGAGAAGCCCTTCCACTCGGCGTCGAAGCACACGGCGACCTGGTCACCGCTGTCGATGCGCGCCATGGCGAAGGGGTAGCGGCGCACATAGGCCGGCAGGTAGCTGCCGCTCCAGGCCGTGTCCTTGACGAACAGATTGCTGCCCGGCTTCAGGCCGAACACCGCCAGCGGGGCGATGGCCTGGGGGGCGCCGTCCTTGCCGGCCTCGCCCACGCGCACGAACACGATGGGGTATTCCTTGCAGGCCTCGTTGAATTCCACAGCGGCCAGGAACACCGAGTTCAGGCCCGCGGCACGCTCCACCGTCGGCATCTCGGCCTGCAGGCGCAGGTTCTTGTGCTGCTCACGATCCAGCGGCACCAGATTGCCGTACATCGGGGGGTTGCTCATTTCTCGTCTTCTCCGTCTTCATCCGCCAGTCGCGTGACCAGCACCTTGTCCACACGTTTGCCGTCGAGATCCACGACCTCGAATCTCCACGCGCCCCACTCCACCGCATCGGTCGTGCGCGGCAAGTGCCCCAGCAGCAGCATGATCATGCCGGCCAGGGTGTTGTAGCGCCCACGATCCTCCTCGGGCAGTTCCTTGATACCCAGGCGGTCCTTCAGCTCGGGCACCGGGATCAGGCCGTCCATCAGCCAGCTCCCGTCCTCGCGCCGCACCGCCCAGGCTTCACCATCACTCGGGGCCGAGAACTCGCCCGCGATGGCTTCCAGCACATCGCGCAGCGTGATCACGCCCTGCACCTCACCGTACTCGTCCACCACGAACACCAGCTGGGCGTCCGAACCGCGGAAATGTTCCAGCAGCTCCATGCCCGAGAGCGTCTCGGGCACGAAGATGGGAGCCTCCAGATCCTCGGCCAGCGAGAGCTGCTGACCCGCGAGCACGCGCTGCAGCAGGCGCTGGGCCGAGACCACGCCCACCACATCGGACAGGCTGCCGCGGCACACCGGATAGCGGCTGTAGCCATGGGCCTTGAGCATTTCCAGCACCGGGCCGGCACCGTCATCGATGTCCAGCCAGGCGATCTCGGCGCGCGGGATCATCATGGAGCCCACCTGGCGCTCGTCCAGGCGGAACACATTGCGCACCATCTGGTGCTCCTGCTCCTCGATCACGCCCGCGTCCAGGCCCTCTTCCAGGCTGGCGGCGATTTCCTCTTCGGTCACGCCGCGCTGCACCTTGCCGCGCAGGCCCAGCAGACCCAGCGTGGCGTCGGTGGAAAAGCTCAGCAGCTTCACCAGGGGGCGCGCGATCAGGGACAGAAACTCCATGGGCGGCGCCACCAGGCGGGCCACGGTCTCGGGATGCATCTGGCCCAGACGCTTGGGCACCAGTTCACCGAAGATGATGGTGAGCACCGTCAGGATCACCACCACCAGGCCGGTGGCGCTGAGCTCGGCCATGCGCTCGGGCAGATTGAAGACGGCTTGCAGCCACAGGGCCAGGGGGCCGGAGAAGGCTGCTTCACCCACGATACCGTTCAGCACCCCGATGGAGGTGATGCCGATCTGCACCGTGGACAGGAATTTGGTCGGGTTCTCGTGCAGGTCCATGGCGGCCTGCGCGCCTGATTCGCCCCCCTCCACCATCACCTGGAGCCGCGCCTTGCGGCTGGCGGTCAGGGCCATCTCCGACATGGCGAAGAGGCCGTTGAGAAGAATCAGGAAAATTACAAGCGCAGTGTCCATTGAGAGCGTGCCAGTGGTCGAGGATTACCCGCGGTCACGCCGGTTTTTCAGAAGGCCGCAAGCGTAGCAGAAGCGCATGACGCTTCCGACAGCACAATCCCGGTATGCACTACCTGATCGGCGACCTACAAGGCTGCTGCGACGCCTTCGAGCGCCTGCTGGCCACCCTGGACTTTTCCCCCTCGCGCGACCGCCTCTACCTGTTGGGCGATCTGGTCAACCGCGGCCCGGCCTCGCTGGCCACCCTGCGCCGCCTGCAAGAGCTGGGCGAGGCCGCCACCTGCTTGCTGGGCAACCACGATCTGCACCTGCTGGCCATGGCCGCGGGCGTGCGCAAGCCCCACAAAGGCGACACCGCCCAGGAGATCCTGAGCGCCCCCGACCGCGAGGCCCTGCTGGACTGGCTGCGCCAGCAGCGCATGGCCTGCTCCGCCCAGGGCTGGCTGATGGTGCATGCCGGCGTGCTGCCGGCCTGGACCGCCGCGCAGACCCTGCAGCTGGCCGCCGAGGTGGAAGCCCTGCTGCGCGGCCCCGAGCTGGCCGAATTCCTGCCCCAGATGTACGGCAACGAGCCCGATCAGTGGGACGAGAGCCTGCGCGGCGTGCCGCGCCTGCGCTGCATCATCAACGCCCTGACCCGGCTGCGCTTTTGCGACGCCCAGGGCCGCATGGACTTCAAGACCAAGGACAGCGCCGACGCCGCCCCACCCGGCTACATGCCCTGGTTCGAGGTGCCCGGCCGGCGCAGCGCCGGCACGCCCATCGCCTTCGGCCACTGGTCCACCCTGGGCCAGCTGCTGCGCCCCGATCTGGCCGCGCTGGACAGCGGCTGCGTCTGGGGCGGCCAGCTCAGCGCCCTGCGCGTGGACGGCGGCCGCCGCGAACTCATCCAGGTGGACTGCGCCCAGGCCCAGGTGCCGGGAGGCTAGAATGTGTGCCGCGCATCTGCAAGGGATGCGCGTCATTTCAAGGAAGCGTGGCCGAGTGGTTTAAGGCACTGGTCTTGAAAACCAGCGATGGGGTGACCCATCCGTGAGTTCGAATCTCACCGCTTCCGCCAGCATGCGCCGGCGGGTAGATCCACGGGGCCCTCACCAGCACTGCGAGCGGGCTACACTGAGTTCGCCTTCCCCCTTCCGACTTTCATGCCATGGCCCTGCTCCGCCCATCCGCGCGCTGGCGAATCAGGTTCCTGCTGGCGGCCGCGATCGGCCTGGCCGCACCACCCTCGCAAGCTCAGCCGGCGCTGCGCATCATGCTCAATGATGTGGCGCCCTACACCTTGCATGCCGAGGCCGCGCTCTATGGCATGCACCACGAGATCCTGGCCTTGCTGGCCGAGCGGACGGGCCTGAGCTTAGCGCCCCTGGTCGGGCCTTATGTGAGGCTATCCGCCTCGCTGAGTGATGGCAGCGTCGACGGGGTGGTGGCCGTGGAAGGCCCCGACTTCGATGTGCTCGGGCGCCGCGTGGCGGCCTTTCACGATTTCCGCTTCGTGGTGCTGAGCAAGAAGTCGGCCGCGATCGGCAATGTGGCCGCCTTGCGCGGCAAGCTGCTGGGCGTGGCGCGTGGCGCCTTCTACGCCGAGAGCATCAACAACGACCCCGAGATCCGCAAATTCACCATGGTCGACCCCTTTCAGGGCGTACGCATGCTGGCCCTGGACCGCATCGACGCGGTGATCTCCTCGGACTATCTGCTGGCCCACGCCATGCGCCAGAGCAGCGTGGCCGCCAGCGACTTCGCGCCGCCCTTTGTGGTCAACGAAAAACGCTACACCCTCTATGTGCGCAAGACCCTTGGCGAGGATCTGGTGCTGCGACTGCAGAGCGCGCTGGAAGCCCTGCGCGCCTCGGGACGCATTGCCGAGGTGCAAAACCGCTATCGCTGACCTGCCCGGCAGTGGCCGCAGCCCTGGCGGACGGCAGGCCCTGATTGAAGATGCGTCAAGGCATCCGGTCGAGCCTTCCCCGCCACGGGCCCAATGCGGCCCAGGCCACGGACCGCCACCCGTTATAAAGCCTCACCCCCAGTCTCGCTCAGCGTCTCATGTCCAACACCCTTGAATCACTGCTCGCCGACATCCGCCTGCTTGGCGAAGAGCAGTTCCACATCGTCGAGCAGGTCCGTGCCCTGGCGAAGGCCAGGATCAAGCCGCTGTCGGAGGAGCTGAAGTACGGCGGCATCCTGTTCAGCTCGGGAATCCCGTTTGGCGGCGTCTTCGCCTACCGGCAGCATGTCTCGGTCGAGTTCAGCCACGGCGCGATGATCGATGACACCGAGGGTTTTCTCGAAGGCAGCGGCAAGGGAAGAAGGCACCTCAAACTGCGCACGCTGGACGACATCCAGGCCAAGCGGCTCGCCAGCTACTTCAGCCTTGCACTGGCGGCCGCAAAAAGCGCGCAGGCCCGGGAAGCGCCGCGCGCTTGAGCGGGGCCTCTCGGTGCCATCGACAGCAGCAGCAGCCCCATCGAGCCCACCGCCCAAGGCGCGCGCATCCATGATGCCGGTGAGCGATCAGCGGGCGGGCGGCGAGGTCTGATCGGGCTGCAGATTGAGGGATTTCCCCTCAATCCTTGCTCCGGCTGCCGGGCCACCATGAGCGTCATCCCTTACCCTTCAAGCAGGAGCCCCCTCATGAGCAGCAGCACCCCCAGCAAGCAACCCACGCCCGACGCGGCCGAGTTCAACGCCTTCTTCCCCTCGGACTTCTCCCGCCAGCAGTTCACCAGCCCGCGCACCACGATCACCGAGGACCACTACGCCGAGCCCTACCGCGGCCCGCGCAAGATCCTGGTGATCGCGGCCGACGAGCGCTATCTGCCCACCGACACGGGCAAGCTCTTCTCCACCGGCAACCACCCGGTGGAGACCCTGGTGCCCATGCATCATCTGGACCGGGCCGGCTTCCAGTTCGAGATCGCCACGCTCTCGGGCCTGCCGGTCAAGTTCGAGATGTGGGCCATGCCGCATGAGGAAGCGGCCATCGTGGACCTGCACCGCCGCTACCTGCCGCAGTTCCTGGCGCCGCGCAAGCTCAGCGAGATTGCCGACACGCTGGACGCGCAGACGGACTACGCCGCCGTCTTCATCCCCGGCGGTCATGGCGCCCTGATCGGCCTGCCGCGCAGCGAGGCCGTGGCCCGGACCCTGCGCTGGGCGCTGCAGCAGGACCGGCATGTGATCTCGCTGTGCCACGGCCCGGCGGCCCTGCTCGCGGCCGGCGCCTTTGGCGAGCCCTCGCCCTTCGCCGGCTACTCGCTCTGCGCCTTCCCCGATGCGGTGGACCGCCAGACCCCGGCCATCGGCTATATGCCCGGCGGCCTGACCTGGTTCTTCGGCGAGCAACTGCAGGCCCAGGGCCTGCGCCTGGTGAACAGCGATGTGACCGGCGCCGTGCACCAGGACCGCAAGCTGCTCACCGGCGACAGCCCCTTCGCCTCCAACGCCCTGGGCCAGCTCGCCGCGCGGGCGCTGCTGGACGAGATGGCCCGCCCGGGCTGAAGCCAGGGGGTGAACGGCATGGAAGCCCTGGTCCGCTGCGTGGCCGCCATAGAACGCAGCCAGACGCTGGCGGCCCTGGCGCAGGCGGTGCGGGCCTTCGCCCTGCCCCTGGGCTATGACCGCTTCGTGCTGTACTCGGCCACGCCCACCCGGGCCGAGCTGATCGAAGACCTGTACTGGGTGGAGGGCGACTGGCTGGGTGACGGCACGGTGGTGGACGTGAAGACCTATCTGCGCGCCTGCCCGGTGAACCATCACATCCTGGAGACCGAGCAGCCCTTCTTCTGGACCAAGCGCGGCGAGCGCGGGGCCGAGACCTACCGCGTGGTGCTGACGCCGCGCGGCCCGGGCATCCATGGTCTCCAGGTGCCGGTGTTCGGCCCGCATGGGCTGATGGGGGCGATGAGCTTTGGCGGCCGGCATATCGACGATGCGCTGGCCACCCGCCTGGCCCTGAGCCTGGTCGGTCAGGCCGCGCTGCGCCGCGCCAGCAGCCTGGCCCTGCCGGGGGCCGAGGCCCGCGCCGCGGCCCAGCTGACCGAGCGCGAGCGCACCGTGATGCGCTGGATGGCAGCCGGCAAGCGCCAGGCCGAGGCCGCCAGCCTGATGGGCATCTCGGAGCGCACGGTGGAGAACCATCTGCGCCGGGTACGCCGCCGCCTGGGCGCCAGCACCACGGCCGAGGCTGTGCGCATGGCCATACGGGCGGGGGATATCGCGGCCTGAGGGCCGAGGCCCGTCGGGCAAGACTTGACGCCGATCAGACCGGTGCACTACGGCGTCGGGTTGGCGCCACGCTGCTGATTTTTTGGCACGCAACGGCATCATTTGGCATTGCCGTGCGATTAATAGATCGGGTATACCCATAGCGCGCGGCATCCGCGGCTGCGCAGGAGCATGCCCATGTCGAGCTTTCGCCTGTCCCGCAGCCTCCCCTCCCAATCCGGCCAGAGCCAGCGGCAGCGCCGGCCCCGCCTGAGTCTGCTGGCGCTTTTGTGCAGCGGCCTGGCGTCTCAGCAGCTACAGGCCGCGCCGGCCACGCTGCCCAGCGGCGCCCAGTGGGTCAGCGGCCAGGGCAGCGTGAGCAGCACGGCCGAGGGCCTGCGCGTCACGCAACAGAGCCAGCGTCTCGCCCTGGACTGGCAGCAGTTCAGCATCGGCAGCGGGCGCACCGTGGAGTTCGTCCAGCCCAGCCGCAGCGCCGTGGCCATCAACCGTGTGCTGGGCAGCGAGGTGTCCACCATCCAGGGCACGCTCAAGGCCAATGGCCAGGTCTTTCTGCTCAACCCCAACGGGATCTGGTTCACTCCCAGCGCGCAGGTGAATGTGGGTAGCCTGGTGGCGTCCACCCTGAACCTGCAGTCCGAGGATCTGGCCGCCGGGCGCTACCGTTTCGAGGGGCGCAGCGCCGCCTCGGTCATCAACGAAGGCAGCATCCAGACCGCCAGCGGTGGTGCGGTGGCCCTGCTGGCCGCCCGGGTGGTCAATGGCGGAACCATTCACGCGCCGGCCGGCCAAGTCGCGCTGGGCGCGGGCAGCCGCATCACGCTGGACCTGGGCGGGCCGCTCCTGCTGCAGGTGGACAACGAGACCCTGGAAACCGAGATCAGTCAGGGCGGCGCCATCCGCGCCGATGGCGGCCGCATCTGGCTCAAGTCCCAGGCGGCGAATGCCCTGACTGCCAGCGTCATCAACCACAGTGGCGTGACCGAAGCCCAGGCCCTGCACAGCGGGGCCAATGGCGAGATCATCTTGTTCGCCCAGGGCGGCACGCTGAATCTGGACGGCACGGTCAAGGCGCCGGCCGGCTTTGTCGAAACCTCGGGGCAGGTGTTCCGCAGCGCCCCCACAGCCCAGGTGCAGGCCGCACGCTGGCTGCTGGACCCGGTCAATCTGGACATCGATTCGAGCCTGGCGTCCACCGTGGTCAGCGCCCTGGGCAGTGGTAACGTGACACTCACGACCACAGGCAGTTGCACGGGCGTGAGCTGCACCGGCTCGGGCAGCGACGGCGACATCACCGTGAGCGCGCCCCTGGCCTGGTCCAGCAACAACACCCTCACCCTGCAGGCTGACAACAACATCAGCGTCAATGCGGCCATCACCCACACGGGCACCTCGGCCGGTGGCCTGATCTTTCTCTATGGCCAGGCCAGTACCAACGGAGGCAGCAGCAGCTACAACGCCAGCGCGGCCGTGAGCTCGCCCTCGTTGCAGTGGCGCAAGGGCAGCGATCCGGCCAGCCTGCGTTACGCCATCAAGGACGGCAACTACTTCCTGGGCAACAAATACATGGAACTGGGCATCTGCGGTCCGGCCAGCAGTGCTTGCTCCAGCGGCAGCAGCGGCGGCAAGATGGGCACGACCAACAAGCCCTCGCTGTTCTTTGGTCGCTCCACCGGCGCCGGCGTGGGCATGACGGGTGATGCCGACGGCTTTGGCAGCGGCGCCGATCTGCGCATCGACTACTTTCTGCCGGGAGCACCGGTCGAGCTCTTCACGGCGGGCTATACCCAGAGCAGCAGCACGGTCTCGCAGTCCAATTTCGCCAATACGGCCAATGGCGCCGTGTTTGAGTTTCTGCCGGTGGGCACGGGCAGCACGGTGACGCTCAAGTACTCGGCGGTGCTCAACAACAAACTCAAGGCCGAGCAGCAGCTCTCGCTCGGCACGAGCAGCAAGTACTTCACGCTGAATGTGGCGCTGACCAATGTAGACAGCAGCGACCTGACAAATGTGCAGTTCGCGCGCAGCTTCGACCCGGACAACACCCAGGACAAGGACGGGTCCGGAGGCTTCACCACCACCAACAAGATCGAACAGACCTTCGCGGCCGGCGACACCGCCAGCGTGGTCAGCGCCACCAGCGCCGGCAGCGGCAACTACTTCACCGCCGCCGGCAGCTCGGCCAAGATCGTCTATTTCTCTACCGACGCAGACTCCAAGGTGGGCTATGGGTCGGCCTTCTACTCGACGCTCAGCGCCATGACCACGGCGGCCAACGCCCTGAACAAGGGCGACAGCATCACCGCGGACACCGGCATCGGCATCATCTTCAACGCGGGCACGCTGACGCCGGGGCAGAGCAAGAACTACACCCTGCGCGCCAGCCTGGACAATCGCAGCATCAGCGACATCCTGAGCGACCTCAACAGCGCCGCAGGCAATGTCTCCCTGGCTTACACCCTGGGCCCGGCCGGCGGCAGCCGCCTGTACCGCGGCACCGCCTACGATCTGGCCAGCGTCTGGTCGGCGGCCGACATCTTCGGCGCCAGCTATGCCGGCTGGACGGCCGGCAGCGACTATGTGTTCGTCTTCAACGGCGGCAATGTCACCGGCTTCACCAACGCCGGCAGCTACACCGGCATCGGGGTCAACATCCTGCGCAGCGGCTTCCAGGTCGCCGCCAGCGGCAACACCCTGGGCAGCCTGAGCATCAGCCCGGCGCCGCTGAGCGTGGCGGCCGTCCAGGCGAGCAAGGCCTATGACGGCAAGGCCTTCAGCGGCGGCAATGGGGTGAGCTACAGCGGATTCGTCAACGGCGAGACCGCTGCGGTGCTGGGCGGGAGCCTGGGCTTCAGCGGCAGCAGCCAGGGCGCCATCCGCGCCGGCAACTACACACTCACGCCCCAGGGTCTGAGCAGCAGCAACTACGACATCAGCTATCTGCCGGGCAGCCTGAGCATCCTGCCCCGCCCCATCACGGTGGTGGCAGACGCCAAGAGCAAGACCTATGGCGATGCCGACCCCAGCCTGAGCTGGAGTGTGGTGGGCGGCTCCGTGGTGAGCGGCGACAGCCTCAGCGGCAGCCTCAGCCGCGAGGCTGGCCAGAGAGTGGGCAACTACCGCATCGACGCCTCGGCACTCAGCAACCCCGACTATCTGATCACCGCCCAGAGCGGTACGCTGAGCATCCAACCCCGGCCCATCAGCATCCGTGCGGATTCGCAAAGCAAGTACTTCAGCGAGACGGATCCGCTGCTGAGCTGGTCGCTGCGCAGCGGCACCCTGCTCAGCGGCGACGCCCTCAGTGGCAGCCTCTCGCGTCAGCCGGGCGAGGCCGTGGGGCGCTATGCCATTGATGCCAGCGGCCTCACCAATGGCAACTATCTGGTGAGCGCCGAGGCGGGCACGCTGGAAATCCTGCCCGACACGCGCAACAGCTGGAAGCGCGTGGCACCGCCGCCCGAGCCCTCGCAGATCAGTGGCGGCGGCGTGGTCTTCCTCAGCGATGCCAGCCGTCCTGTCAGCCCGCGCCTGGTGGGCGTGACGGTGCAGACCGCCGACCAGCAGTCACCCCAACAAGCCCTGAACCAGCTGGTGCCCGAGCTGAGCGGCAGTGGGGTGCGCACGCCCTCGCTCAATGATATGCAGACCCAGCTGCAGCAGTTGCAGGAGCGCTTGCGCAAGGAGGCCGCAGGCCTGCCCTGAACCGGCGCGGCGCCATCGCGCCCCTCACCCTCGCTGCCCTGCCACCTCCAGCCCAAGGCCATCATGAAGCACACAGCTCCGTTTCAGCGCTCCATCCTTGCCCTTCTGATTCTGGGCAGCGCCCTGCCCGCAGCCTTGGCGCAGACGCCGCCTCCGCCCGATGCAGGGCGGGTGCTGCGCGAGAACCAGACGCCGCCGCTGCCAGCGCCGCGCCCCGGGATCACCGTGCCGATCCAGACACCGGCCGAACCCGCTGCGCTGGCCGGCGGGGCCCAGGTCGAGCTGCGCGGGGTGGTGTTCACTGGCAACAGCCTCTTCGACGCCCCGCTGCTGCAAGGCCTGATTCAGCCCTATATAGGCCGCAAGCTGGACTTGGCCGGCCTGCGCGAGATGGTGCAACAGGTGACCGAGCACTACCGTCGTGCCGGCTATGTGTTCTCGCGCGCCTATCTGCTGCCCCAGACCATCAACGAGGGTGTGGTGGCCGTGGGTATCCTGGAAGGTCGCTACGGTGAGCTCTGCGCCACGGGCGACCCGGCACTGGCGCCACAGGTCCAGGCCTTCCTGGCGCCCCTGCAGGTGGGCGCCCCGATCGAGGTGGGGCAGCTGGAGCGCCGGCTGCTGATCCTCTCGGACCAGCCCGGCATCAGCATCACACCGCTGATACGCCCGGGTCAGGCCACGGGCCAGGGCGATCTGCGGGTCGAGGTGCAGCGCGGCAAACCCTGGCGCCTCGATCTCTCGCTGGACAACCACGGCGACCGCTACACCGGCCGCGTACGGCTGCGCGCCAACGGCCAATGGGACAGCCCCTTCACCCTGGGCGATCAGCTCACGGCCAGCCTGATCCGCAGCGACGAGCAACTCACCCAGGGCAGTCTGGGCTACAGCCTGCCACTGGGTGTCTCCGGGCTGCGAGCGCAGTTCGGCCTCGCCCGCACCCGCTACCAGCTGGCACGTGAGTTCGAGTCGCTGGACGCCACCGGCACCGCCCAGGTGGCCACGGCCGGCCTCAGCTATCCCCTGGTCCGCTCCACCCGCGCCAATCTGAGCCTGAGCGCCGGCCTGCAGCACAAGCGCCTGCGCGACCGCCAGGGCGTGGCAGGGCTGGATGACCGCAAGAGCAGCCGCGCGGCCACACTGGGCTTCCAGTTCGACCGCAGCGACGAGCTGGCGGGCGGCGGCGTGAGCTACGGCGCCCTGAACCTCAGCACCGGACAGCTGCGTCTGCGCGACACCCTGGCTCTGCAAGATCAGCTCAGCGGCACGCGCAGCGCCGGCATGTACACCAAGGCAGTGCTGGATGTGGCCCGGCTGCAGTCGCTGGGCAGCGGTCCCCTCAGCCTGATGGCGCGCCTGACCCTGCAGACGGCGGATCGCAATCTGGACTCCTCAGAGAAGTTCAGCCTGGGTGGTCCCAGCGGCGTGCGCGCCTACCCGCTGAGCGAGGGCACGGGTGATGAAGGTGCCCTGCTGCAGCTGGAACTGCGCTACGCCCTCGCGGCCTGGACGCCCTATGCCTTTGTGGACGCGGGCAGCGTGCGCATCAACAACCGGCCTCAGGATCTGCTGATGCCGCCTTCGACCAATAAGCGAAGCCTGGCCGGTGCGGGCCTGGGTCTGCGATATCAGAACGCAGGTTGGGCGGTGGACGCGGTGCTGGCGCGCAGCGTGCAGGGCGGCTCGCCCCAGGCCGATGCGGGCAGCTCGCGCAGTCGCGGCTGGTTGATGGTCAGTCGCCAGTTCTGAGCCAGGGTCGGCCGGGCTGCTAGGCAGGGTCCCGGAGCAGCACCAGAGCCTGGGCCACGGCTTGCTCCATGGCCTCGGTGCTGCTGACCAGCTGCACCGGGCGGCTGGGGCGCCAGGCATTGGCCAAGCGCTCGGCGAAGAGGCCCGCCCCTTCCACGCGCTCGTCCACCTGGATCACGGTACGGGTGGCGCAGACGCCGCGCTCCACGGTGAGGGCCACCAGGGCGTAGAGCGCCTGCCAGGCCTCCTCGGGCATCAGGATGCTCTGGTGGTAGCTGATGGCTTCCACAAAGCGCCCGTCGGGCGGCAGATTGGGGCCGACCTGGCTGTGCAACAAGCGGCCCTGCGCCTTGACCAGCTCCAGATTGAAGGGCCCCCAGGCCTCGATGCGCAGCAGTCGCCCGTCCAGCTGCACCCGGGTGCGACCATGGGAACGGAACTCGGCGTCATCAAAGGCGGTCGAGCAAAAAACAGCGGGCTCGCGCCTCATGCACAGCACTCCTTGCCTGTGGCCGGCGGCTCCGGGATTGCCCGCCGGCTGTGCACCCACTCTAAGGGATGCAAACCTGCGGCTTGCTGACAGCCTGTCGCGAATATGCCGCAGCCGCCAAGCGTGTCACGCATCGGAGCGGCTTGCGGCCCGTCCGGCTCAGGGCTGCACGCTGTAGCGGGTGTCGTAGATCCGGCCGCTGCCGTCCACGGCGCGCAGCCAGAGCTCGTAGCCGCTGGGGCTGAAACCGCTGGCGTTGAAAAGACCGGCCGGCAGGGCCAGGCTGCTGCTGCTCACGGCCAGGGCGGGGCTGCGGTCCTGCACCTGGCTGCTGCCGCTGCCCAGGGCCACGGCGCGCACCAGACTGAGGCGCAGATCGGGGTTGGCCTTGGCCCAGCTGGCCCAGTTCAGGGTGGCGCCGGCGTTCAGGCTGCTCAGGCTCAGCGGCGCGCTGCTGCTCACGCCGTCCAGCACCGGGAAGCGGGCCTGGGCCGGGGTGCTGGTGGCCAGGGCCCCGCGCAGCCAGCCCAGGCGCAACTCGCTGCTGCTGCCCACGGTGTAGCTGGCCTGGAACTTGGCATTGCGCAAGGTGTCGGCGCCGCCCAGCCAGCCCACGCTGGCGGGCTGCAGCAAGGTGTCGGCCAGGGGGCCGATGGAGGCCGTGCTGGTGGCGCCGGCGCTGCTCAGGCAGAGCCAGCGCTGCTGGCAGTAGGCCAGGGGGATGCTGAAGCCGCCGGGCGTCTGCACCGTGGCCTTGTCCAGCAGCGGGGCGCCGGCCGCGGTCTGGCCCTGCACCAGCAGCTGCACGCCCTGGCTGGGGTTGCCCGCACTCAGGCCCGTGGCGGCCGTGCCCGTGGCATCCAGCGCGAGCCAGGCCAGGGGATGGGCCTGGAACTCGGCGCGCTTGCCATTGCCGGCCAAGGTCCACTTGAGCGCGCCGGCCGTGGTGGTGGTCTTGTTGAAAGTCACCGCATCGGCAAACAGATCCACCACGGTGCCGCTGCTGTCGCTCACGGGAGCCGCCACCAGCACGCGGCTGCAGTTGCCGTTGCTCACGGTGTCGTCCGCGCAGCCCGTGATCCAGAAGCGGCCCAGCTGCCAGTTCTTGCCGGCATAGCCGGCCAGCAGACTGCCCAGATCGGCGGCGCTGCGGCCGTTGTGCTTGTCATAGCCCACCAGACCGGCCGAGGCCATGAGCGTGGAGGCGCTGGCGCCCTGGGCGATCAGCTTGTTGAGCGCGGCGCCCAGCTCGTCCAGCGAACCCAGATTGGGCAGCACGCCGGTGGCGCTGGTGGTGGCCTTGAGCGTGCTCGTGATTGCATTGGCCGGCGCGGCGCCGGTGGTCTTGGCCAGCTCGGTCTTGGCCGTGGGCAGCTCGATCAGCAGTTCCTGGGCCTGGCCGGCCAGCAGCTTGTTGGCCAGCTGCAGCTGCTCCACGCCAGCCGCACTCTTGGCCAGGTTCACGCGCAGGCTTTCCAGCAGCAGATCGTGCGCGCCCTTGTTGGCGGCAAAGCCGCTGTCGGCAAAGAGATTCAGCGTGGTGGGGTCGGTGATCTTCAGGTCGGTGAGCTGGGACTTGACCAGGGTCTTGAGAAAGTCGGCCGCGGCCGTGCTCTGGGCCAGGCTGGCCAGGGTGCTGGCGCTCTCGCTGCCCTTGGCGAAGACGGGTGCCGGGTCGGTGCCCAGGGCCAGGGCCACGGCGGCCTGGGTGAGCGGCGTGACGTGGGCCGTCATGGCGGCCGCCGCGCTGAGCACGCTGGAGTGCAGCAGCTGGGGTTGGCCCGCGGCGTCCACGCCACGCGCCTGCACCATCAGCGGGGCCGTGAAGCTGCCGCTGATCTTGAGGCTGTAACTGCCCTCCACCGGATGGGCCGTGGCCTGGCCCAGGCTCTGGCCCTTGGCATCGATCACGCTGATCTGGGCGCCGCCCAGGGGCGCGCCCACGGCGGCCACGCCGCTGAGCGTGGCCTCGGTGACGGTGCTGCTGCCGCCATCCGTGCTGGCGCTGTCGCTGCCCCCTCCACCGCCGCCGCAGGCGGCCAGGGCCAGGAGCAGCGCAAGGCCGGACAGGGAGGAAAGGGAGGCGGGCACGGAGCGTGACATGGCGGGCACAAACGAGAACGGCATGGCTGGGCAGTATCGCCAGCCATGCCGCCCCGCAAAACCCGCATCAGCGGCGCAAAGCCGGCCCTACTCCGGGCCGCCGGCGCCGCCGCTCATGCCCGCTCAGGGCTTGGCCACATTGACCCAGGCCACCTCGAACCAGTTGTCGGCGCGGTGCACCACGCTCACATTGCTGCGTGCGGCCCAGGGGATCATCTGACGGTGCAGGGGAATGATGTTGACCTGCTCCTTGACCTCCATCAGCGCGGACTTGATCAGCTGCTCGCGCTTCTTGGGATCGGCCTCCACGCTGCTCTGGGCGGCCAGGGCGTCGAACTTGTCGTTCTTGAAGTTGCCGTAGTTGTAGAAACCCACACCCTTCTCGCCGCGGTTGCGCAGCACCGGGGTCATCATGGTCTCGGCATCGGTGATGGCGCCGCCCCAGCCGTAGAGGTAGACGCTGGTGTCCAGCTTCTCCACCTTGGGGAAGAAGGTCACGCGCGGCATGGCGTTGACCTTGACCTTGACCTTGAGCTGGGCCCACATGCTGGCCAGGGCCAGGCAGATTTCCTCGTCGTTGATGTAGCGGTTGTTGGGGCAGTCCATCGTGACCTCAAAGCCGTCGGCAAAGCCGGCTTCGGCCATCAGCTTGCGGGCGGCCGCCACGTCATAGGGGTAGCGGGCCTCGATGGCGGAGTCGTTGTAGCTGCCCAGCGGCGAGGGCGTGAGCCCGCCGGTGGGCAGGGACAGGCCGTTCATCAGCTTGCTGCGCATGGTCTCCACGTCGATGGCCTGGTAGAGGGCCTTGCGCACGCGCTGATCCTTGAAGGGATTCTTGTCGCCCGGCACCTTGCCGTAGAGCAGGGTGTCGCGGGCCTGGTCCATGCCGATCATCACCAGGCGGTTCTCCGGCCCCTCGATCACCTTCACGCCCTGGGTATTGCGCAGGCGCGGCACATCGCGCGGCGCGGGGTCGAGCACGAAGTCGATCTCGCCCGAGACCAGGGCCGCCAGGCGGGTGGCGTCATTGCTGATCGGGGTGAACACGATCTCCTGCACATTGCCCTCGAACTTGCCCCACCAGTTCGGGTTGCGCTTGTAGACCGTCTTCACGCCGGGCGCCCGCGAGACCAGCATGAAGGGGCCGGTGCCATTGGTGTTGAGGCTGGCGTAGGACTCTTCCTTGTTCTTGAAGTCCAGCGGGCGGGTCACCTTGTGCTGCTCGCTCCAGCTCTTGCTCATGATCCACAGCGTGTCCAGATGCTGCAGGAAGATGGGGTTGAAGTTCTGCAGCTGGAACTCGACGGTGAGATCGTCGATCTTCTTCGGTGTGCCCACGGCCGCGGCGTAGACGTTGATCTGCGAGGTCTGTTCCTTGGCACGATTGATGGAATAGACCACGTCGTCGGCCGTCATGGTCGAGCCGTCATGGAACTTGACACCGGGGCGCAGCTTGAAGCGCCAGACCAGGGGCGAGACCTGGGTCCAGCTGCTGGCCAGGCCAGGCACGATATTGAGGTTGCGGTCGCGGCTGGTCAGGCGCTCGTAGACCTGGCCATTGACCATATTGGTCATGCTCTCGTTCTGCGAGTGCGGGTCCATGGTCTGGGGGTCGCCCTGGCTGGCCCAGCGCAGGGTCTGGGCCTGCGCGGCGCAGGCGGCGGCCAGCAGGCCAAGGGCGAAAAGGCGGTGGCGGGGCTTGAACAGTCGCGTCATCGGGGTCTCCCTGCGAGCAAGAGCGGATGTGGCGCGAGTGTAGGAAGCGCCCTCGCCCGCCGGGGGCGGGGATTCACCTGATGGGGCTTGTACCGAGCCGGCCCAGGGCGACGCCGCTCAGGCCGCGCGCGACCAGAACTCGTCCAGGCGCGTGAAGCCCCAGTCCTGCGGCGACTCGCGCCCCACGATCTCGTCGCTCACATCGGGCTGGGAGAGATCCAGCTGCTGCACCGGGATGGGCATCTTGGAGCGCGTGGAGTAGAAGACCTTGACCACGGGCGCCACCAGGCTGCTGGGGTTCTGATCCACCACCACGCCCAGGCGGCCCGAGGCCAGCTTGACCAGGGTCCCGACCGGAAAGATGCCCACGCTCTTGACGAAGCTCTGGAACACCACGGGGTCGAAATGCCCCTGCCACTGGGCCATGCGCTGGATGGAGCCGGCGGGGTCCCAGGCGGTCTTGTAGGGCCGGTTGGAGGTGATGGCGTCGTACACATCGCAGACCGCCCCCATGCGCGCCAGCAGACTGATCTCGTCGCCCTTGAGCTTCTGGGGGTAGCCGCTGCCGTCCATCTTCTCGTGGTGATGCAGGCAGACGTCGAGCACGGGCTCGGCCACCTTGCCCCCTTCGCGCAAGGCCTCGTAGCCGCGGCCCGGATGGGTGCGCATCACGGCGAACTCCGCATCGGTCAGGGCCCCCGGCTTGTTCAGCACATCCAGGGGCATCATCATCTTGCCCACATCGTGCAGCAGGCCGGCCAGGCCGGCCTCGCGGGTCTGTTCCTCGTTCAGACCCAGCTGACGGGCCAGGGCCACCATCAGCGCGCACACGGCGACCGAGTGCATATAGGTGTAGTCGTCCTTGGTCTTGAGGCGGGCCAGGCTGATCAGGGCGCTGGGATTGCGCGCCACCGAGTTGGCCACATCCTCCACCAGGGGCAGGCATTGCTCGGCATCGATGGCGCGGCCCATGCGCGCCTCGCCAAAAAGACTCATCACCGCCTGACGCGAGCGGTTGACCAGTTGGGCCGCACGGGCCACCTCCTCGCCCATGCCCACGCGGGCCGGCACCTGAGCGGCGGCGGGTGCCACGGGCGCGGGGGCACTGGCCAAGGGAGCCGCCGGTGTTGCAGGCGCCGCCTCAGGGGCTGCATCGCCCACATCGCAGCCGCGGCTGATGTCGATCACCACCGCCGGCACGCCGCTGCTCTGCAAGGCCTCCAGATCGGCCGGTTCGCTGAGCACGAAACGGGTCTTCCAGAAAGGGTGGGAGAGCCAGGAGCCTTCGAGCGCCTGGATGTACATACCCAGCCGGACTTGCGGGGTCGGGATCTTCTTCAGCATGGTGGGGGGACTGCGTCCTGAGGGGCGAGGACGTCCGGCAGTATCGTCGCCCCGAGGCACCGGACATAGGAAAAAAGGCCGTAAAAAAAGCCGCCTGTTGGCGGCTTCATCTTGAACTGAGATCGATTCTCAGCGCAGACGGCTCTGGGGCACGGTCTTGAGTTCGCCCGGCAGCGAGGCCAGATAGCCCGCGATGGCCTTGAGCTCCGCATGGCTGAACTGCTTGACCTGGCCGGCCATGATGGCGTTGCCGCGGCCCACCACGGGATTACCCTCGGTCTGGTAGGACTTGAGCGCCACATATAGATAGTCGGCATGCTGGCCGGCAATCTTGGGGTAGCTGCCATCGATGGGCTTGCTGAAGTTGGCGCCGTGGCAGGAAGCACAGGCGCCCTTGTTCAGCAACTCCTTGACCTGGGCACCGGGCTCGGCCACCTGATCGGGCGCGGTGCCGGTCTTGCCATGCTGCTCGTAGTAGGCCGAGATATCGGCGATGTCCTGATCGCTCAGGCTCAGCGCGATACCGCGCATGGTGGGATGCTTGCGCTCGCCCTTGGCGTAGGCGGTGAGCGCGGCGGCAATGTACTTGGCGCCCTGGCCCGAGATCATGGGCACCTTGTGCACCTCGGGGAAGCTGGACTGGTAGCCCGGAATGCCATGGCACCCGATGCACATGGCCACCTTCTTCTGCCCGGCAGCCACATCCTGCGCTTGAGCGACCGTGGTGACTCCCGCAACGGCGGAGAGGGCAAGCGAGATCTGCAGCAGAAGTTTGTTCATAGTCCCCAGAAACAGTTGTTGTGTACTACGGGCCTGCAATCGATGCGCCGCGGATTATAGGGGCGGGCTTTCGCGGCTCTTATACTGGGGCGACCCCCGTTGTCATTGATCTACACCATGAAATTTCAAGGTTCGCAGCAGTACGTCGCCACCGCGGATCTGAAGCTGGCGGTCAACGCCGCGATCACGCTCAAGCGCCCCCTGCTGGTCAAGGGCGAGCCCGGCACCGGCAAGACCATGCTGGCCGAGGAAGTGGCCCAGTCCCTGGGCCTGCCCCTGCTGCAATGGCATGTGAAGAGCACGACCAAGGCCCAGCAAGGCCTCTATGAGTACGACGCGGTGAGCCGCCTGCGCGACTCGCAGCTGGGCGAGGAGAAGGTCAAGGACATCCACAACTACATCGTCAAGGGCGTGCTCTGGCAGGCCTTCGAGGCCGAGCAGCCCGTGGCCCTGCTGATCGACGAGATCGACAAGGCCGACATCGAGTTCCCCAACGACCTGCTGCGCGAACTCGACCGCATGGAGTTCTACTGCTACGAGACGCGCCAGCTGATCAAGGCCAAGCACCGCCCCCTGGTCTTCATCACCTCCAACAACGAGAAGGAGCTGCCGGACGCCTTCCTGCGCCGCTGCTTCTTCCACTTCATCAAGTTCCCCGACGCGGCCACCATGCAGCAGATCGTGGACGTGCACTTCCCGGGCCTCAAGAAGGAGCTGCTGGCCGCTGCGCTCAAGACCTTCTTCGATGTGCGCAATCTGCCGGGGCTGAAGAAGAAGCCCTCCACCAGCGAGCTGCTGGACTGGCTCAAGCTGCTGCTGGCCGAGGACATCCCGGTCGAGGCCCTGCACAGCGGCGACGACAAGGTCACCATCCCGCCCCTGGTCGGTGCCCTGCTCAAGAATGAGCAAGACCTGACCCTGTTCGAGAAGCTGGTCTTCATGCAGAGCCGCAACCGATGAGCGGCGGCGGCCCCACCTTCCGCCAGGGCATCGCCGATGCGCTGGGCTTTGTCTTCGGCGCCCTCGCGGGCTGGCAGCTGGGCCGCCTGCTGGGCTATGACTTCATCGGCTCCAAGGACTGGCAGACACCCCAGCTGATCGGCCTGCTCTTCATCCTGGTCGGCAGCGGGCTGGGCCGCTGGATCGCCCGCAAGCTCCTGCTGCGATGAGCAACACGCCCGCCCTGCCCCAGGCTCTGTGCCAGCCCCTCACGCTGGCCGGCCAGCACGCCCGGCTGGAACCGCTCTCGCCCGCCCATGAGGCCGGCCTGCAGGCCGCCGCGCGCGACGGCGAGCTCTGGCAGCTCTGGTACACCTCGGTGCCGCGCCCCGAGGGCATGGCCGCCGAGATCCAGCGCCGCCTGGGCCTGCAGGACAAGGCCGGCATGCTGCCCTTCACCGTCTTTGACGCCCAGGGGCAGATCGCCGGCATGACCAGCTTCATGAACATCGACAACGTCCACCGCCGTGTCGAGATCGGCTCCACCTGGTACGCCGCGCGCGTGCAGCGCAGCCCGCTCAACACCGAGTGCAAGCTGATGCTGCTGCAGCATGCCTTCGAGCAGTTGGACTGCATCGCCGTGGAGTTCCGCACCCACCGCCTCAACACCGCCAGCCGCCGCGCCATCGAGCGCCTGGGCGCCCAGCTCGACGGCGTGCTGCGCCAGCACATGCGCATGCCCGACGGCACCCTGCGCGACACCGCGGTCTACAGCATCACCGCCCCCGAATGGCCCACCGTCAAGACCCATCTGCAATGGCAACTCGTCAAACCCCGTTGAAATCCAGCCGCGCCGCCGGCGCCAAGAAGCCCTTCGATGTGGAGGCGCTGTGGCAGGTCGAGCGCGTGGGCGCCCCCAGCCTCTCGCCGGACGGCGCCCAGGCCGTGGCCTCGCTGACCCGCTACTCCATGGAGAAGAACAAGAGCCAGACCCAGCTCTGGCTGCTCTCCACCCTGGGCGGCGCACCACGCGCCCTGACTCAGGCCGGCGACAAGGACGGCCAGCCCAAGTGGAGCCCCAAGGGCGAGCAGATCGCCTTCATCGCCCGCCGCGAGCAGGAGGGCAGCAAGGATGAGGAAGCCCAGCTCTACCTGATCGCACCGGACGGCGGCGAGGCCCGCCGCATCACCACGGTGGCCACCGGCGTGGAGGCCTTCAAGTGGTTCCCGGACGGCCGCCGCATCGCCTTCATCTCCTGGGTCTGGCCCAGCCTCAAGGGCGCGGCCGCCCAGGCCAAGGCCCACAAGGAATTCAAGGAACGCAAGGAGACGGGCTACGTCACCGAAGAAGCGCTCTACCGCTACTGGGACCACAACCTGCCCATGGGCCGCGTGGCCCATTTGCATGTGCTGGACACCGTCACGGGCAAGGTGACGGACCTCTTCGAGGGCACGGACTACGAGCTCACCCGCGCCGACCCGGACGCCAACGCCTTCGACATCTCGCCCGACGGCAAGCGCATCGTCTTCGGCTTCGACCCCGCGGCCGAGAAGCGCCTGGACCATGGCTACGCCCTGGCCGAGCTGGAGCTGCGCACGGGCAAGATCCAGGTCTTGCTGCAGGACAAGGACTGGGACTTCCAGTCCCCGCGCTACAGCCATGCCGGCGCGCACCTGGCCTTTGTGGCCGCTCATATCGGCAAGAAGCACACCATGCCCAGCCAGTTGGCGGTGCTGGACCAGCACGGCCACTGGGCCGTGCTGTCCGAGGATTGGGACTACGAAGTCAGCGCCCCGCTGCAATGGGACGAGGATGATCTGGGCCTGCTCTTCTGCGCCGAGGAGGCCGGCCGCAGCCATCTCTGGCGCTTCGATGTGAAGACCTGCGCCGGCCATGTACTCTTCGAGGGCGGCCACACGACGGGCTTTGACCTGGCGGCCGGCACCCTGGTGGTGCAGCACGACGGCGTGCAGCATCCGCCGCGCCTGTCGGTGCTGGAGGCCGAGGGCCGTGCCGACGAGGGCGGCCGCGCCCGCCGCATCGAGAGCTTCAACGACGCCCTGCTGGCCGGCTTCGCCTGGGGCCGCGACGAGCCCGTCACCTACCAGGGCGCCCAGGGCGACGAGGTGCAGATGTGGCTGGTCTATCCGCCCGGCTTCAGCACCAAGAAGAAGTACCCCATCCTGCACCTGATCCACGGCGGCCCGCACACCGCCTTTGGTGACGCCTGGCACTTCCGCTGGAATGCCCAGGTCTTCGCCGCCCAGGGCTATGTGGTGGCCTGCGTGAACTACCACGGCTCCTCCAGCTTCGGCTACGCCTTCAAGGACTCCATCACCCAGCGCTGGGGCGAGCTGGAGCTGCAGGACGTGGAGGCCGGCACCGACTGGCTGCTCAAGAAGCCCTGGGCCGACAAGAAGCGCGTCTTCGCCACCGGCGGCAGCTACGGCGGCTATATGGTCGCCTGGATGAACGGCCATGTGAAAGCCGGCCGCTACCAGGCCTATATCTGCCATGCCGGCTGCTATGACTGGCAGGCCATGTTCGCCGACGATGCCTACACCTGGCACGCCAAGGAGCTGGGCGCCTGGTACTGGGACGACCCGGCCAAGATCGCCTCGCAGAGCCCGCACGCCTTCGCCCAGCACATGAGCACACCCACCCTGGTGATCCATGGCGCCATGGACTACCGCGTGCCCGACGCCCAGGGCCTGGCCTACTACAACACGCTCAAGGCCCGCGGCGTGGATGCGCGCCTGCTCTGGTATCCGGACGAGAACCACTGGATCCTCAAGCCGCGCAACAGCCAGCTCTGGTACCGCGAGTTCTTCAACTGGCTCAAGCGTCACGACCCGGCCCACGCGCCGCGGCGTGCCAAGAAGTAAGGAGCCGCAAGCGGCGGGGCGTGGGCGCAGGCCGGCTATGGATAATGGCCGCAGCATGCTGTCCCCCGCCCACCGTGGCTGAACGCCGATGTTGATCCAGTTCTTCTACACCCTGCGCACGGCCAAGCTGCCGGTCTCGGTCAAGGAGTTCCTGACCCTGCTCGAGGCCCTGCAACAGGGCGTGATCGGCCAGGACGGCGTGGCCACGATCGACGAGTTCTACTTCCTGGCCCGCACCACCCTGGTCAAGGACGAGGCCAATTTCGACAAGTTCGACCGCGCCTTCGGGGCCTATTTCAAGGGCGTGGAAATGCTCACGGCCGATCTGGCCAAGGAGCTGCCCCTGGAATGGCTGCGCCAGCATCTGCAGCTGGAGCTCACGCCCGAGCAGAAGGCCGCCATCGAGAAGCTCGGCTGGGACGAGCTGATGGAGACGCTGAAAAAACGCCTGGAAGAACAGAAGGAGCGGCACGAGGGCGGCAACCGCTGGATAGGCACGGGCGGCACCAGCCCTTTTGGCAACAGCGGCTACAACCCCCAGGGCGTGCGCATAGGCGGCAAGGGCGGCAACAAGAGCGCGGTCAAGGTCTGGGACCAGCGCGCCTACCGCGACTACGACGACAACCTCGAACTCGGCACCCGCAATATCAAGGTGGCGCTGCGCCGCCTGCGCCGCTTTGCGCGCGAGGGCTCCGAGGTCGAGCTGGATCTGGACAACACCATCCACAAGACCGCGGCCAATGCCGGCATGCTGGACATCCGCATGCGGCCCGAGCGCCACAACAAGGTCAAGGTGCTGCTGCTGATGGACGTGGGCGGCACCATGGACGAGCACATCCACCGCGTGGAGGAGCTGTTCTCCGCCGTCAAGAGCGAGTTCAAGCACCTGGAGTTCTTCTACTTCCACAACTGCGTCTACGACTTCGTCTGGAAGAACAACCGGCGCCGCTTCAGCGAGAAGACCGCCACCTGGGACCTGATCCGCAAGTACAACAAGGACTACAAGCTGGTCTTCGTGGGCGACGCCACCATGAGCCCCTACGAGATCCTGCAGCCCGGCGGCAGCGTGGAATACAACAACGAGGAGCCCGGCGCCGAATGGCTGCAGCGCCTGCTGCACGCCTTCCCCAAGCACGCCTGGATCAACCCCGAGCCCCAGGGCGTCTGGCAGTACCGCCAGAGCATCGCCCTGATCCAGCAGCTGGTGCATCAGCGCATGTACCCGCTCTCGCTGCAGGGCCTGGAAGGCGCGATGCGCCAGCTCAGCCAATGAGGGGCCGCCGCCTGCTGCCCTCCGCCCTCGCGCTGCCCACCGCCCTGCTGGCGCTGCTGCTGCTCTCGGGCTGTGCCAGTCTGAGCCAGATGCTGGGCCGCCAGGACTCAGCCCCCGGCCCGGCCGCCACCGAGACCGCCGGCCCGCAGCGCCAGGCCTACCGCCTGCAGGTGCAGGCGCCCGAGAACCTGGCCGCCCTGCTGAGCGAGCATCTGGACCTGGCGCGCTTCCAGCGCGTGGGTGAGCACGAGCGCCTGAGCCGCAGCGAGCTGGAGCGCCTGGCCGTGGACACCCCGGCCCAGGCGCGCAGCCTGCTGGAGACCGAGGGCTTCTTCAACGCCCAGGTGCAGGTGCAGCGCGCCGAAGGCCCGGATGGCCTGCCCCTGCTGACCGTGCAGGTGGAGCCCGGCCCCCAGGCCCGCATCGCCGGCCTGGACCTGGGTTTCAGCGGCGACCTGCAGGACCCGCAGGAGCCCGACGCCCAGCGCCTGGCCGAACAGCTGCGCCAGCAGCTTCAGGGCGCTTTTCTGCTCCAGCCCGGCCGCGGCTTTCGCCAGGCCGACTGGTCCAGCGCCAAGACCGAGAGCCTGGCCCGCGTGCGGGCCGGCGGCTACCCGCTGGCGCGCTGGGCCCATACCGCGGCCCGGGTGCAGGCCGAGGACAACCAGGTGGAGCTGGAGCTGCTGCTGGACAGCGGCCCCCTGTTCCGCCTGGGCGAGCTGCAGATCGAGGGACTCAAGCATCACGCCGAGGACACGGTGCGCCGCGTCAGCCCCCTGCAGCCCGGCCAGCCCTTCAGCGAGCGTGCCCTGCTGGACTTCCAGGAGAACATCCTCAAGACCCAGCTCTTCGACGGCGCCAGCGTCGAGATCCAGCCCGATCCGGCGCAGGCCGCCGCCACGCCGGTGCTGGTCAAGCTGCGCGAGGCGCCCCTGCAGGAGGCCACCACCGGCGTGGGCTACAGCACCAATGACGGCCAGGGCGTCAATGTGAGCTATCTGCACCGCAGCCCCTTCGGCCTGCCCCTGCGCAGCCTCAGCAAGATCAAGTACAGCCGCGAGCTGCGCAGCGCCTCGCTGGAGCTGACCTCGCACCCGCAGACCGATATGCACCGCAATCTAGGCTCCCTGGCCCTGGAGGAGGACCGCGGCGGCGACATCATCACCACCAATCTGGTGGCCCGTCTGGGCCGCCTGCGCGAAACCGCGCGCGACGAGCGCCTGGACTATCTGGAAGTGCTGCGCTCGCGCGAGCGCCTGGGCGAGCTGAGCTTCAGCGCCGGCGCCGTCTCCCTCAACACCCAGCGCATCTGGCGCCGCGTGGACAGCCTGCTGCTGCCCACCGAGGGCCGCACCGCCACCCTGGCGCTGGGGGTGGGCCGCGCCGACAGCACGGTCTCGCCCAACGGCACCTTTGGCCGCGCCCACCTCAAGCTGGGCTGGTACAAGCCCCTGGCCGAGCGCCGCTGGTTCGCCAGCGCCCGGCTGGAGCTGGCCCAGGTCTTCGGCCGCCAGGAGATCGAGATTCCCGACCGCCTGCTCTTCCGCGCCGGTGGCGACGACTCGGTGCGCGGCTATTCCGCGCGCAGCCTGGGCCCCCTGACCAATGGCCTGGTCACCGGCGGCCGCACCCTCTTCACCGGCAGCGTCGAGCTGGCCCGCCCCATCAGCAAGAGCTTCCCCAGCCTCTGGGGCGCCACCTTCATCGACGTGGGCAATGCCGCCGAGCGCTGGGGCGATCTGCGCCCCGTGGTGGGCTGGGGCGCGGGCGTGCGCTGGCGCAGCCCCATCGGCCCGCTGCGCCTGGACCTCGCGCGCGGCCAGGACCTGGGCCAGTGGCGCCTGCATTTCAGCGTGGGCATCGTGCTGTGAACGACAAGAATTCCCCCGCCACCCCGGACAGCGAGCCGGTGCGCCCCACCCCGCCCCGCCGCCGCGCCCGCTGGCTGCTGGCCGGCACCCTGGCCCTGCCCGTGCTGGCCAGCGTGGCCGGCCTGGGCGCCTACTGGGCCCTGGGCAGCGCCGGCGGCAGCGCCTGGCTGCTGCGCCAGGTGCCGGGCCTGGTGGTGGAAGCGCCCGAAGGCGCCCTGCTGGGCGACTTCTCGGCGCGCCGCCTGGCCTGGCGCAGCGAGAGCTTCAGCCTGGAGCTGCAGGGCCTGGCCTGGCAGGGTCTGAGCCTGAGCTGGGACCGCAGCCCCGCGCTCTGGGGCCGGCTGCGCATCCAGAGCCTGAGCGCCCAGCGCCTGCTGCTGGACTGGAAGGCCGACCCTGACGCCCCGCCCACGCCGGCCCCGCAAGACCTGGCCCTGCCCCTGGCGCTGGACCTGCCCACGCTGAGCCTGGGTGAGATCAGCGCGCCCGGCCTGGGCAGCACGCCGCTGCGCGAGCTGCGCGCCGGCCTGTGGCTGGGCGAGGACGGCGGCGCCCGTCACCGCCTGGCCCTGCAGGGTCTGCGCTGGGAACGCCTGAATCTGGAAGGCGAGGCCCGCATCGCCAGCGCCGGCCCCCTGCCCCTGCAGGCCGCGCTGCGTCTGAGCCAGCAGGCGGCCACCGAATCCGCCGCCGATCTGCAGCCTCCCGCCTGGCGAGCCCAGCTGCAGCTGGACGGCCCCCTGGCCGCGCCCCAGCTCCGGGCCGAGGCCCAGGTGCAGGTGGAAGGCCAGACCGGCCAGCGCCTGGCGCTGCAGGCCGGCCTGCGCCCCTTTGCCCCCTGGCCCCTGGCCGGGGCCGAGATCAAGACCCAGAACTTCGATCTGCAGGCCCTCTCGGACCAGCTGCCCGCCACCGCCCTCAGCGGCAGCGCCCGCCTGGACAGCCCCGCCTGGGACCAGCCCGCCCTGCTGCAGGCCGAGCTGAGCAATGCCCGCGCCGGCCGCTGGGACCAGCGGCGCCTGCCCCTGCAGCAGCTCAAGCTGGACCTGGCCCTGCGCCCCGACCGCCTGGGCGATCTGCTCAGCGATCCGCAGGGCCTGGCCGCCCTGCAGCTGCGCCGCCTGGAGGCCCGCCTGGGCAGCGCCGCCGAACCTGGCGGCGAGCTCACAGCCTCGGGCACGGGCGTGCAGTTGCAGGCCCGGCTGCGCGAGCTGCGCAGTGCGGCCCTGGATGCACGACTGCCCCGCCTGACCCTGGGCGGCAGCCTGGCCCTGGAGGGCCAGCCCGGCGCCCCGGGCCTGCCGCTGCGGCTGCAGAGCCGGCTGGAGGGCCAGTTCATGCCCGAGGGCGCCCCGGCACGCCCGCTCAGCCTGGTGCTGCAGGCCCGCCACGCCGACCGGGTGCTGGCGCTGGAAGACGCCCAGCTGCAGTCCGGCCACTCCCAGCTCAAGCTGCAGGGCCGGCTGCAGTCGGCCGGCAGCGGCGCCTGGAGCGCCCGCTTCCAGGCCGCCGCCAAGGATTTTGATCCGCGCCTGCTCTGGGCCGGCCCGCCGCGCTCGGCCTGGGCCCAGGGCCAGCACAGCCTGGAAGCCAGCGCCAGCGGCGAGCTGACGGGCGGCGCGGCCGGCGGCAAGACCTGGCCCCAGGGCCGGGCCGAGCTCAAGCTGGGCCCCAGCCTGCTGGCCGGCATCGGCCTGGAAGGCACGCTGAACTACCAGGCCGAGGCCCGCGGCAACCCCACCCTGCGTGGCGAGCTGCGTGCCGGCGAGAACCGCCTGCAGCTGCGCGCCGACGACCTGGGTGGCAAGGCCCCGCAGGCGCAGCTCAGCCTGGATGCACCGCGCCTGGCCCCGCTGGCGCCCCTGCTGGCCCTGGCCGGCGGCCAGCCCCAGCTGGCCGGCAGCCTGCAGGCCCAGGCCGATTTCACCGAGCAGGCTGGCGCCTGGCGCAGCAGCGGCAGCCTCAAGGCCCAGGGCCTGCAGCTGCGCGGCCTGCCGGCCCTGGGCCAGCAGGCCTTTGCCCTGGCCGAGAGCCAGCTCGGCTGGAGCCTGGACAGCCGCGCCGAAGCCCCGCTGCGCGCCGAGGGACAGATTGATCGCCTGAGCCTGGGCAGCACCCAGCTGAGCAGCGCCCGCCTCGATCTGCAGGGCAGCTGGGCCCGCCATCGCCTGCAGCTGCAGGCCCAGGGTCAGCTGCCGGCTCCGAGCTGGGCGGCCGGTCTGGTGGACGGCAGCACCCTGGGCGGGCAGTTCAGCACCGAACTCAGTGGCCAGTTCAGCGACTCGCCCTGGCAGGCCCTGGCTCAGGCGCGCAAGCCCCTGGACTGGCGCGCCCAGCTGGGCAGTCTGCTGCTGCGGCCCCAGCCCCAGCGCCGCAACCAGCCCGACTGGCTCAAGCTGCAAGACCTGGCCCTGAGCCTGAGCCTGGGGGGCGACGGCCTGCCGATCGCGGCCCAGGCCCAGCCCGGCCGCCTGGAGCTGGCCGGCGCCACCCTCAGCTGGAGCCAGCTGCAGTGGCAGGCACCGCGCCAGGCCGGCCAGAACCCGCTGCTGGCCCTGGACCTGAATCTGGAGCCCCTCAAGGTGGCGCCCCTGCTGGCACGCTGGCAGCCCGACTTCGGCTGGGGCGGCGAACTGGTGGTGGGCGGCCAGGTGAAGGTGCGCAGCAGCCCGCAGGTGGAGATCGACATCGGCCTGAACCGCGCGGGCGGCGACCTGACGGTGACCGAGGGCAGCCTCACCCAGCAGCTGGGCCTGAGCGACTTGCACATCAGTCTGCAGGCACGCGATGGGGTCTGGCACTTTGCCCAGGGCCTGGCCGGCAGCAATCTGGGCGTGCTGGCCGGCGCAGCCAGCAGCCGCACCTCGCCCCAGGCCCTGTGGCCCGAGCCCCAGGCGCCGCTGGAGGGGGTGCTGCAGCTGGACGTGGCCAATCTCAGCACCTGGGGCGCCTGGGTGCCGGCGGGCTGGCGCCTGGGCGGCACCTTCAATGCCGCCCTGCGCCTGGCCGGCAAGGTGGGCGCGCCCGAGCTGCTGGGCAGCGCCCGCGCCGCCCAGCTGCAGCTGCGCAACCCCCTGCTGGGCGTGGACGCCCGCGAGGGCGAGCTGGCGCTGGACCTGCAAGGGCCCAGCGCCACGCTGCAGCGCTTCAGCGTGCGCGGCGGCGAGGGCACGCTCAGCGCCCAGGGCCGGGCCGAGCTGGGCGCCAAGCCGCAGCTGGACCTGAGCTTCAAGGCCGAGAAGTTCGCCTTCCTGAGTCGGGTGGACCGGCGCGTGGTGGCCAGCGGCCAGGCCGCCCTGCTGGCAGGCGATCGCAGCCTCAGCCTCAAGGGCCAGGTGGCGGTGGACGAAGGCCTGTTCGACTTCTCGCGCGGCAATGCGCCCAGCCTGGACAGCGATGTGCAGGTGCTGCGCCGCCCCGATCCTCAGGCCCAGGCGACGGCCGCGGCCAAGCGCAGCAACCCCAATCCGCCCAAGATCGATGTGCAGGTGGGCATAGACCTGGGCCGCGACCTGCGCCTGCGCGGCCGCGGCGTGGACACGCGGCTGCGCGGCGAGCTGCGCCTGATCCACCAGGGCGCCGGCCCCCTGCTCACCGGCACTGTGCGCACCTTTGGCGGCACCTATGACGCCTATGGCCAGAAGCTGGAGATCGAGAAGGGCGAGGTCAGCTTTGCCGGCGCCATCGACAACCCGCGCCTGGACGTGCGCGCGGTGCGCCCCAACACCGACCAGGTGGTGGTGGGCGTGACCGTCACCGGCACGGCCCTGGACCCGCGCATCAAACTCTTCTCCGAGCCCGACAAGAGTGACACCGAGAAGCTTTCCTGGCTGCTGCTGGGTCGCGCGCCCGACAACCTGGGCCGCACCGACACCGCCCTGCTGCAGCGCGCCGCCCTGGCCCTGCTCAGCGGCGAGGGCGAAAGCCCCTCGGGCAAGCTGATGAAGAACCTGGGGCTGGACGAGTTCTCCCTGGGTCAGGACGACACCGACGCCCGCAGCACCGTGGTGCGCCTGGGCAAGCAGCTTTCACGCCGCTGGTATGTGGGCTACGAGCGCAGCCTCAACGCCACCGCCGGCAGCTGGCAGCTCATCTACCGCATGGCCCAGCGCTTCACCCTGCGCGCCCAGGCCGGGCAGGACAACGCCCTGGACCTGATCTGGCAGTGGAAGTGGGATTGAGGCGGGCGCCTGCAGGCCCCCTGGCAGAGCAAGGACCGGACTCAACCCGCCAGGGGCAGAACGGCGTCCCCACTCATGCGGCAATCCTCGCCGCCTCGGCCCCCCCAGGGCCAGTCCTCTCAGTAGTTCAATGGATAGAACGGCCGCCTCCTAATTTCTTGCGTCGGGGCCGCGCAGGCTTGTAAGTCATTGATTTACAAAAGACGATGTCTTTCCGAGCCCGTCACCAGGCCCCTGCAATCCCGTCCAGTCACCTGCAGTCCTGTCCCAAATTTGTCCCAAATCGGGGGCATCGGGGACCGCAGAAGAGGCAACACATCGGTCTGCTAACATGCTGACTCGCTCCCCGTAGTTCAATGGATAGAACGAGCGCCTCCTTTCAATGGGCAGCCGGCCGCGAAAGCGCCGGCTGAATGGAATCAAATTCGGCGAACCCTCTGGTCGATGACCGTGGCAACGCCGAGCCAAGCCTGAAGCACTTCAGGAAGGTGTAGAGACTAGACGGTTCCTGCCTACCGGCCTTCACAGGCCCATGGCAAAGGCATAGTCCAGACCACAAACGTGCAATGCGGTGGCGAAAGCCATGGTGGTACGAAGCGCTAGATACAGGTTCGATTCCTGTCGGGGGGACCAAGCTGAACCACATCATGGTGCCAGCGGTCGAGTGAGCACGCTTCTACCCAGTGCCTTCATGGTTCAATACCGCATTGTTTTTTGAGCGAGCATCAAGTCGCGCACGAAGTCGGGAACTACGTGTGTGGCGGGGGACTGATGCTGAGATTTACAACACTTAGAGAGCCTTCCTTGGACAAGCAACGAATTCCAGCCATCCGCTGCAAGCAATGGCTTACAGACTGGGACGACTATCCTTTTCCAGAAGAAAACGAACGCCGGAAACCGCCTGAAGAATTGCTTATCTTCTCGATGTCGGCGAAGCAGTTGCGAAAGCTTTCTGGGGTCTATGTACGCAAGCGAGAGGGAACGGACGCGACCGGGATCCAGCGGATGCATGAGAAGGATCGCTCGCTGAAGATCGCCGAGTACGTACGTGCAGGCTACCCATTCGGTGACTTGTCGGGCAAGCAGCAAGCAGACCCGAGCAATGACTCTCTCAAAAAGCCCGGATGGCTGCCCACTGCCATCGTCGTGAATTTTTTGAAAGCGGGCGACATCAGACGAGGCAAGTCCGTTGATCCAAACGATGCGATAACGGTGGACGTGAATGGCAGTGTTGCCGAGGTTGTACTACCGAATGGGATGGCCGCCGCAAACTGGGAGCCTCAAAGCTTGGCGCCCATTGAAGTCATCGACGGACAACACCGACTGTTCGCATTCGATGACGCTTCCCAGCTACCGGACGATTTTGAACTCCCGGTCGTTGCGTTCCATGGCTTGGACATTGGCTGGCAGGCATATCTGTTTTGGTCGATCAACGTTTCACCGAAGAAGATAAATCCAAGTCACGCATACGACTTGTTCCCACTGCTCCGGACTCAGGACTGGCTTGAAACAGTTTCATCCGTCCATGTTTACCGTGAAGCTCGGGCTCAAGAGCTGACGGACCTTCTATACAGGCACCCTGCGAGCCCATGGAATGGCCGCATCAACATGCTGGGAGAGCGAAAGTCCGGATGGGTTTCTCAGGCGGGTTGGGTTCAGGCGATCTACAACTCTTTCCTTAGTCCAGGTTTGGTGGGGCGTAGCCGCAAAGGTCTCTTTGCCGCAAACCTGTCAACAACGGCTGGACCACTCGACTGGAGCCGACCACAACAGGTCTCGCTACTTATTTTTATCTGGCAAAAATTGCGAGAGGCGGTTCAAGCAAAGGCAGACGGGTGGCCTCATCAATTGAGAGAGTTGGTAGCTCCTCAAATCGACTTCGAAGATGGCTACGATCCCGCTTTCGTCGGCAACAAGACCTTGCTGAACCAGGAACAAGGCGTGCGTGGCCTATGCCTCGCGTGTAACGACGTTCTCTACCGTGCTGCATTGAAATTGCGATTGGATGATTGGGAGGTCGGCGACATTGATGCTGGTGAGACACGCACCGAAGATATTGATCGATGCTTGGCTGACTTGGAACACCAATCGTTTGCAAGCGAAATCGCATCCGCCATTGGCGCACTCGCCGAATTCGATTGGCGGTCAAGCGATGTTCCAGGGCTGACCGCAGAAGAAGAGCTGAAGAAGTCTGGATTCAGAGGCACGGGCGGCTATGGCAGGGTGCGGCAGGAGCTCTTGGAGCTACTCGCGAAGCAGAATAGCCAGCTCGGGAAAATTGCTGGCGAGCTTCTGGCAATTGATGCAACCTGAGCATGGCGGCCAAACCTCTTAGCGCACAGAACAAGCAACTACTTGATCTGGCAGACCGCGCACAACTCGTCAACGCCTTCTCCGCAATGCCCTTGCCGCAAGGCGCGGGCTGGTTCGCAGCCGCTCATGCCGCAATGCATGGCATCGAGAAGGATCACAAACCAAACGGTCCCTCAGCGATATCTTCGCAGTCACTCGCTGAATATCTTGCAGTTGCAACGCCGACTCATTGCGCAGATGGCTGGAGCTATTTGTCACGGGCTTTGCACTCCTACCTTGTGGGTGACCCGCACTCTGCATGGCATTTCGCCTACTACGCTGAACTTCGTGCTGCGCAGTCGATTCTGTCAGGCCTAGGGTGTGGTGCCTTCAATACCTGGAATTGCGTCCTCGACGCTGCTGGGCAACTGCACCCATTGGAAGGTCACTCGCCCACCCATGAAATGGTTTGGCTGGCTCTGCATCACCTCGCTGAAAATTCGGCCAACTCCGGAGCAACTATTGCATCCGCAACAAGCTTTTTTGGCGATACCCTCCCCGAAATTGTTCAGTACGCCTACCCAGGCCGCCCGCCAGCTGCTACGTCCGCAAATTGGATTTGCGATTGGCTCTTCGACCTCGAAACGGGGGCCTCAGACAAGGGATTCCGAAATAGGTGCAGCTACAACCCACACATCGCAACACCCCACCGGGCTCAGCTGAGTGAGTGTGTTGAATTGATGGCAACTTTCTGGGAAGCACTAGAGCCTTCACCAAGAGCAGCATTTCTAGAGCTGGACAAGCAGATGCTCCGATCTGTTCTGAGGAAAGAAGGCATCGCCTCTTTGACCTTACGCTCTGGTGGCATCCCACCTAGCAACCTTGAGATAGAAGCAGAAATGCGAGCGGCCTATCAGCGGATCCTTGCATCCGCCCCGACGTTCTCAGCAGTTCCAGAAGCATTCATAGCAAACGCCGCGGCAGATGAGCATCCCTTGATCTTGCATGCTCGCAACTACAGTGACGCACCTGACACGCCTCGCCCGGTGCTCGCTCGCGCAACACTGCTACTCAGGATCGCGAGTGGCGTCAGTCAAAACCTGCTCGCCGATGCAGGACAGACCGCAAATTTAGATTTTTGGCTCAATGAGTTGGCCGAGCAGCAAGGGGTAGTTCCCAATAGGTCAGAGATCCCGGCGAATCGATCAGAGCTGTACTTTGATTGCGCCTATGCCGCTGCAGACATGGAAAAGGCCTTTCAAGCTGGCGCAACCTCCTTAGCTGCCTTGGCGAGTCACAAGAGTGTGAAACCGCACTTGGTCTCCCAGGCAGAACGAGTTGTTCAGTGGGGCCTGGCGCAGTGAAGTACATGGGATCAAAGCGGGCAATGCTCCGCAATGGCTTGGGTGAGCTACTCACAGAATTGGTACCCGCGAGGGATCGATTCTTCGATCTTTTCTGCGGTTCCGGCTCAGTGGCAGGCTATGTGGCTCAACGGTTCGCCGTTCCGGTTTATGCCTGCGATCTGCAAACGTACGCTGTGGCGCTGACTGCCTGTCAAGTCGAGCAAACGGCATCCTTTGCGCACGAAGACGTCGGCGAAGCTTGGATTTCCGCTGCGGCTCAATGGCTCGCTGCTTACTCTGATGATTGGCAGCGTGCAAACAGGATACTCCCTTCCGGCCCATCATTTGATGCTTGGCGTTCGGCGGTCAAAGACGCCAGGGAGTTTTGCTCGAACCTGCCTGATGCATTCCCTACCGGAAGAGCTTACGGGGGCTATTACTACAGTCCAGTCCAAGCAATGGTGCTGGACGCGTTGAGAGCAAGCCTTCCGTCAGCTCACCGAACTGCGGCACTTGCGGCATTGATCGATGCGGCAAGCTCATGTGCGGCTGCCCCCGGACATACTGCCCAGCCATTTGGGACAAAAGACTCAGCGCTGCCTCATCTTGCCGCAGCCTGGGAAAGGGATGTGTCCTTGGTCTGCCTTGAGGCACTGAAACGCAACTCAACATTTAAGGCGAAGGTTGGCGGGCAAGTCTCACACTCCGACGCGGTTTCCTTGACTCAGAAGCTGACGCCTCGCGATGTGGCATTCATTGATCCTCCTTACTCAGAAGTTCAATACAGCCGCTTTTATCACGTGCTTGAATCGATAAGTCGCGGGTCTGTTGGGGATGTCAGTGGAGCGGGCCGATATCCGGCTCTCGCGAGTAGGCCGCAATCGAAATTTTGCCTCGTAACTAAATCCGCCGAAGCATTCGATGAACTGATGCTGGGGGTCGCATGCTCGGGAGCCGATGCACTTGTGACCTTCCCCGCACAGCATGCATCGAATGGGCTGTCGGGCGACTTAGTTGAGGCGATATCGGGCCAGTACTTCAAGGTGAAAGCACGAAAGGTCACATCACTTTTCAGCACGATGGGAGGCAATGCTATTAGCCGCCATGCACGCAAGACCGCAACCGAATTGATCCTTCACCTCGAGCCACGGTGATGCCGCTTTCTACGACAAGGCCGGCACGGCACAGCTGGATGCGTGGCGGGGTCCCCAGACGGTCTACCGACATGCTAACAACCGGTCTCGCAGAGAGCATGGCTGATCAAGAGGCGGAACATCTACAGTCTCGCGTGCCCCTCCAATCTGGCAGGCCAATGTAGTTCTCCGGAGGCGGAACCTCTATGGTGAAAGCCGGCCTGTCCCAAATTTGCCCCAAAAGAGGCATGTGCTGAAACTTTTCTCTATGAAGACAAGGAGTTGGGAGCTCAGATCGGCGCACTCTTGAGCGGCAGATACAGGTTCGATTCCTGTCGGAGGGACCAGGTTCAGGCGCCGCGACGGCGCCAGGCCATCAGTGCCAGCAGGCCGCCCAGCATCAGGGCATAGCTAGCGGGCTCGGGCACGGGGCTCAACACGAAACCGCGCACCTCGCCCGTCAGGCTGTTGCGGGCCTCGCCGGCCACCCAGCCGCCCTCGTTGATGGCGCGGGCCTCGCTCAAGTACCAGCCCGCCTGAGCAAGCCCCGCGTCGATAAAGCGATTCAGGTCCTGCGCCGCGCCATGCTCCCAGATCGTGGCTCGGTGCTGACCGCCACCGAGGATAGAGAAGCCCACCACCGTGCCCGCGTCGTTGAGCGCGTAGGCGGACGCCCCGATGGCGCCGCCCTGGGGCAAGGTCTGCACCGAACCATCGGGGAGCCAGGTGCTGGCGCGGGTCTGGGCGTCCTCGAAGCTGGCATTGCTCTGGCCCACGACCTGACCCTGGGCATTGATCCGCGTCGCCCAGGTGAAGCGCATCTCCTCGCCCAGGGCCGCAAGCTGACGAATGGATCCATCGCTCTCCCACAGGACGGCGCCGCCGCCGCCATCCGCAGAGCCCGAGTAGCCGACAATTTGACCCCGGCCATTGATGCCATTGGCCTGGCTGTAGCTGCCGCCCAGGCTGGCCAGGGTATGAACAGTCCCGTCCGCATCCCAGCGGACCGCATCGGTTCGCGACTGCGTCGCCACGATGTGGCTGAAGGCGCCGACGATATGCCCGGCATCGTTGATGCCGTTTGCCCAGCTCTGGCCCGGCCCCAGAGTCGCCAAAGCCCTGGCCCGGCCATCCCGGCTCCAGGCGGTCGCGAAATACTCGGGGCTGTCGGGCGCGCGCCCGAGCAGCGACACCCCCACCACGGTGCCCGCAGCATCAACCGCCGAGGCCCGGCTGGCGAGTGCACCCCTCATGAGGTCCAGCTCGATCCGCGCCCCATCGAGCTGCCAGAGGCTGGCTCTTGTGCCGCCGTCCAAGGCGATGACATCGCCCGTCACCAGCCCCGAGGCATTGAGGCCCCAGGCCGTGCTGCCTGAGGCGCCCTGTGTGTCCAGCAGACTGGTTCGATACCCGCTGGCCAGCGCCGCGCTCGCAGAGATGGCCAGCCCGCAGGCCAGCAGTGCGGCAACGGCCGCATTGCGTTTGATCTTCATCGTTTCTTCTCCCTGGTCTTGCCGTTCTTCGTCGGTACGCCTGAAGCCCGGTCTGCACCGGGCCGCCGGCACGAACATGCTCACTCCCGTGGCATGGACGCACCAGCGCCGCCGACTATAGCCAGGGCGGTATCAAGTCCAACGCTCGAGTCCCCTGCATCCAGGGGACCGGCAGCCGGCCGGGCCAGCCAGGGGCGGCAGAGCTAGCCCCGCCGCATCGCCCGCGACAGCATGATCACCGGGATCAGCCCCACCAGCACGATGGCCAGGGAGGGCAGCGCGGCCTCGCCCAGGCGCTCGTCGCGGGCCAGTTGGTAGGCCACCACGGCCAGGGTGTCGCTGTTGAAGGGGCGCAGCACCAGGGTGGCGGGCAGCTCCTTCATCACGTCCACAAAGACCAGCAGGGCCGCGGCCAGGGCCGAGCGGGCCAGGAGCGGCGCGTGCACCTCCAGAAAGAGGCGGCGGCGCGAGGCGCCCAGCATGCGGGCGGTCTCGTCCATGGTGGGCGAGATGCGGGCATAGCCGGCCTCCAGGGACTGCAGGGCCACGCCCGAGAAGCGCACCATATAGGCATAGAGCAGGCCGAGGATGGTGCCCGTCATCAGGGCCGGCAGGCCCAAGCTGGGCCAGCGCTCCTGCAGCCAGCCCAGGGGCAGCAGGATGCCGATGGCGATCACCGCGCCGGGCACGGCATAACCCAGGGACACCACGCGCGAGGACGCCTGCAGCAGCGGGTCGCGGCCGGCGCCACCGGCCAGTCGCCCCGCGCGGCCCAGCCAGGCCAGCACCAGGGCCAGGACCACGGCCAGCAGGGCCGCCAGGCCGGCGAGCTTGAGGCTGCTCACGCTCCACTGACCGAAGCGCTCCAGCGGCAGGCCCAGCTCGTTGTGCAGGGCTTCCTGCCAGAGCAGGCGCAGCAGCACCAGCACCGGCAACACAAAGCCCAGCAGGATGGGCAGGGTGCACATCAGCCAGGCGACCAGGGCCGGCCAGCCGCGCAGGGCCAGGGGCCGGGCCTCGGCCGCATGCAGGGCGCCGCTGCGGCTGCTGGCAAAGCGCAGCCGCGCCTGGGCGCGCTGCTCCAGCCACAGCAGGCCGGCCACCGCCACCAGCAGCACCGAGGCGAGCTGGGCCGCGGCCGTCTTGTCATTCATCACCAACCAGGCCTTGTAGACCCCGGTGGTCAGGGTGGTGAGGCCGAAATAGGCGCCCACGCCATAGTCGGCCAGAGTCTCCATCAGGGCCAGGGCGATGCCGGCGGCCAGCGCCGGCCGCGCCAGCGGCAGGGCCACCTCGCGCACCCGGCGCAGGGTGCCGGCGCCCAGCATGCGAGCGGCCTCCATCAGGGCCACGCCGCGCTCGGTCAGGGCGGTGCGGGCCAGCAGATAGACATAGGGGTAGAGGCAGAGCACGAAGAGCGCAATGGCACCGGGCAGGCTGCGCACATCGGGCCAGAGCGCGCCCTGGGCGCCGGTGAGCGCACGCAGCCAGGTCTGCAAGGGGCCGCTGTACTGCAGGGCATCGGTATAGGCATAGGCCGCCACATAGGCCGGCATGGCCATGGGCAGCAGCAGGCCCCACTCGAAGAAGCGCCGGCCCGGGAAGTCGAACAGGCTCACCGCCGCCGCCGTGGACCCGCCCAGCAGAGCCACGCCCAGGGCCACGCTCACCGAGAGCAGCAAGGAGGCCCAGGCGTACTCGGGCAGCACGGTCTGCAACTGGTGACTCAGGATGTCCAGGGCCTGGGCATCCAGCGCCAGCCAGGAACCCAGGATGCCCAGCACGGGCACGGTCAGCAGCAGGCAGAACAGGGTGACGAGACGCAGCATGCTCGGCGCCGCCCGGCGGGGCGGCTTGACAGGTATCAAATGAGAACGAGGCGCATTCGGCAGCCTCGGCAAGCCCGGTATCATAGGCCCCATGTTTCTCGCACTTGACCAGGTCGGCCTGCACTACCCGGGCGCGGCCGGTGGCCGCCAGGCGGTGGACGGCGTTTCCTTCGGCCTGACGCGCGGCCAGATCGGTGTGCTGATCGGCCCCTCGGGTTGCGGCAAGACCTCGCTGCTGCGCTCCATCGCGGGGCTGGAGCGCTTGTCCAGCGGCCGCATCCGCATTGCCGGTGAACTGCTGGCCGATGCCGCCAGCGGCCTGCACACCCCGCCCGAGGCGCGCAAGATCGGCATGGTCTTCCAGGCCTATGCGCTCTTTCCCAACCTGACCGTGGCCGACAATATCGGCTTCGGCCTGCGCCATCTGGCCCGCGGCGAGCGCCAGGACCGCATCCACCAGGTGCTGGACCTGGTGGGCCTGGCCCACGCCGCCAAGCGTGCGCCGCACCAGCTTTCGGGCGGCCAGCAGCAGCGCGTGGCGCTTGCCCGCGCGCTCGTCTACCGGCCGCGCATGGTGCTGATGGACGAACCGCTCTCCAGCCTGGACGTGGACCTGCGGGAGCACCTCTCGCAGGAGCTGCGCGGCATCCTGCAGCAAAGCGACACCACCGCCCTCTTCGTCACCCACGACCAGGCCGAGGCTTTCGCCCTGGGCGACCGCGTGGGTGTGATGCACCAGGGCCGGCTGGAGCAGTGGGACGAGTCCTATGCCGTCTATCACCGCCCCGCCACCCGCTTCGTGGCCGACTTCATCGGCCACGGCGTGTTCGCCCCGGCCCGCGTGGTGGCGGGCGCCAGCGGTCCGGTGGTGCAGACCCCGCTGGGCGAGCTCAGCGATGCGGGTGAATGCGCCCTGCCCGAGGCCTACCCCGGCGGCGAATGCGAGGTGCTGCTGCGGGCCGACGACATCGTGCACGACGACGACGCGCCGGTGAAGGCGCAGATCGAGCGCAAGATCTTCCGCGGCGCCGAGTTCCTCTACACCCTGCGCCTGGTCAGCGGCGAGCGCCTGGTGGCCCATGTGCCCTCGCACCACGACCACCAGGTGGGCGAGTGGATCGGCATACGCGCCCATGTGGACCATGTGGTCACCTTCCCGCGCCCGCAGCCGCAGGCGGCGGATTGAGCGGTGCGAGGCGAGCCGGGCAAAGCCCCCATTCGTGTAAACGGACGCAAAGTCCGCTTGAATGCGACGAAATAGCCCATCAAATGGGGGCCTCTACCGAGGCTTGCCCATCTGCTGCGGCCTATACTGGCCGCGGGGTTCTTGAGGCCCGCGCTGGCGGGGCAAGACCTGGAATGGCTGTACATCACCGATAGGAACACTCGCATCATGGGTGCCAAACTGAAAGTTGCTGGCTGGGTCGCCTTGGGCGCCATGGCCGGTGCGATGACCACGATGCAGCTGCAGGCCAATGCGCGCAGCAGCCTGTCGCCGCTGCCGCTGGAAGAGCTGCAGCAGCTCGCCGCCGTGTTCGGCATGGTCAAGAGCGACTATGTGGAACCGGTTGACGAGAAGAAACTCATCAACGACGCGATCTCCGGCATGGTGGCCGGCCTGGATCCGCATTCGCAGTTCTTCGACAAGAAGAGCTTCAAGGAATTCCGCGAGGGCACGACCGGCAAGTTCGTCGGCGTGGGCATCGAGATCGGCATGGAAGACGGCCTGGTCAAGATCGTCTCCCCCATCGAAGGCAGCCCCGCCTTCCGCGCCGGCCTCAAGAGCGGTGACCTGATCAGCAAGATCGACGACACCGCGGTCAAGGGCCTGGGGCTGGACCAGGCGGTCAAGAAGATGCGCGGCGAGCCCAACACCAAGGTCACGCTGATGATCTTCCGCAAGTCGGAGAGCCGCAGCTTCCCCGTCACCATCACCCGCGAAGAAATCCGCGTGCAGAGCGTGCGCGCTAAGGTGGTGGAGCCCGGCTACGCCTGGCTGCGCGTGAGCCAGTTCCAGGACCGCACGGTGGACGACTTCGCCAAGAAGCTGGAAGAGATTTACAAGCAGGAGCCCAACCTCAAGGGCCTGGTGCTGGACCTGCGCAATGACCCGGGCGGCCTGCTCGAGGGCGCGGTGGCCGTGTCCTCGGCCTTCCTGCCCAAGGATGTGGACGTGGTGTCCACCAACGGCCAGATCGCCGACTCCAAGGCCAATTTCAAGGCCAGCCCCGACTACTACCTGCGTCGCGGCGGCGTGGATCCGCTCAAGAAGCTGCCGGCTGCGCTGAAGAACGTGCCCCTGGTGGTGCTGGTCAACGAAGGCTCGGCTTCGGCCAGTGAGATCGTGGCCGGTGCCCTGCAGGACCACAAGCGCGCCACCGTGATGGGCGCCCAGACCTTCGGCAAGGGTTCGGTGCAGACCGTGCGCCAGCTCAGCCCCGAGACGGCGCTCAAAATCACCACCGCGCGCTACTACACCCCCAGCGGCCGCTCCATCCAGGCCAAGGGCATCGTGCCCGACGTGATGCTGGACGAGACCGCCGAGGGCAATGTCTTCGCCGCCCTGCGCATGCGCGAGGCCGACCTCGAGAAGCACCTGAACAACGGCCCCGAAGAGAAGGACGAGGCCCGCGAGAAGGCACGCGAGGAAGCCCGCCAGAAGCTGGAAGCCGAGTACGCCAAGAAGAACGAGCCGCCCAAGCCCCTGCCGGAGTTCGGCTCGGCCGAGGACTTCCCGCTGCAGCAGGCCCTGAACCAGCTCAAGGGCCGCCCGGTGGCCGTGTCCAAGACCGCCACCGAGCGCAAGGCCGAGGCCAAGGTCGAGTGATCGCCCGCCCCGCCTCTGCATGAAAAACGGCCCGCTGCTGCGGGCCGTTTTACTTTGTGGTGCCGGGCTTCAGCGACGCAGGCGCACCACCAGGGCCGAGGCTGCCGCGGCGGCTGCCAGCGCACACACGCCGCGCCAGCCGAAGGCACCCATGGCCAGGCCGCCCAGCCAGGCGCCCAGGCTCATGCCGATGAACATGGCCCCGATCAACACCGCATTGAGCCGGCTGCGCGCCGCGGGCTCCAGGCCGTAGACGATGCTCTGGTGCGAAACCAGGCTGGCCTGGAAGCCCAGGTCAAAGACCAGGGCCGCCCCGGCGATCAGCCACAGGCTCTGCGGGCCCAGGGCCATCAGCAAAAAGGACGCGAGCACCAGACTGGCGCCGATGCGGATCACCCGAGCCGGACCGCGGCGGTCCGCCAGGGCACCGGCCAGGGGCGCGGCCAGGGCGCCGGCAGCACCGGCCAGGCCGAAGGCGCCAGCCGCGGCGCTGCCCAGTTGCAGGGGCGGCTGGCTCAGCATCAGGGCCAGGGTGGACCAGAAGGCGCTGAAGCCCACGGCCAGCAGCCCCTGGGCCAGGGCCGCGCGGCGCAGCTCGCGATAGCGCCCCAGCAGCCCCCCCAGGCTGGCCAGCAAGGCGCCGTAGGACAGGCGGGTGGTCGGTGCAAAGCGCGGCAGGCCGCGCCACAGGGCCAGGCCCAGCAGGGCAATGCTCAGGGCCGCGCAGAGGAACACGATGCGCCAGCCCCATTGCTGGGCCACGGCGCCGGCCGCCACGCGCGAGAGCAGGATGCCCAGCAGCAGGCCCGTCATCACCGTGCCCACGGTGCGGCCGCGCTGCGCGTCGGGCGAGAGCGCGGCCGCGGCGGGCACCAGGTCCTGGGCCAGGGTGGCGCTCAGGCCGATCACCGCGCTGGCCAGCCACAGCACCCAGAGCTGAGGCGCGAAAGCTGCCAGCAGCAGGGCCGCCAGCAGCAGCACGGTCTTGATCAGGATGATGCGGCGCCGGTCATAGCGGTCACCCAGCGGGGCCAGCAACAGAATGCCCGCGGCGTAGCCCAGCTGGGTCAGCGTGGGCACCAGGCCGATGCTGGCGCTGCTGGCCCCGAACTGCGCGGCCAGGGCCGCCAGCATGGGCTGGGCGTAGTAAAGACTGGCCACCGAGAGACCGGCACCGCTGGCCAGCAGCAGCACCAGAGAGCGGGACAGAGCGGCCTGGGCCGGCGGCACCGGCGGCGCCAGCCCCGGCGAGGTCGGCAGGGAATTGCAAGCAGACATAGGGTTTACGCTTAATTTTGGAATGGGCGGCAGTGTGATTCATCTGCTCAAAACATAGAAGACCCATCGATATTGGTATTGATATACGCTTTACGCATGCAAGACACCCAACTCGCCCAGCATGACCGCCTGACCCTCTTGCAGACCTTTGTGCGCATCGTGGAGGCGGGCAGCCTTTCGGCCGCCGCCACCCAGCTGGGCACCACCCAACCCACGGTGAGCCGGCGCCTGCAGGCCCTGGAGCGCGGCCTGGGTCTGGGCCTGCTGCAGCGCTCCACCCATGCCCTGCGCCTGACCGAGGCCGGCAGCCAGTGCTATGAGCGCGCCAAGCTGCTGCTGGGCGGCTGGGACGCCCTGGCCTCCGATCTGCGCGGCGCCCAGGCGCAGCCCGAGGGCCTGCTGCGCGTCAAGGTGCCCCATGCCCTGGGCCAGCTGCAGCTGATGCCGCCCCTGGTGGCCTTGCTGCGCCGCGCCCCCCAGCTGAGCGTGGAGTGGCTGCTGGACGACCAGCCGCCCAACTTCAACGCCCAGGACCTGGACTGCGCCATCCGGGTGGGGCCGCTCACCGACAGCTCGGTGGTGGCCATACGCCTGGCCGAGATCCCGCGCGTGGTGGTGGCCGCCCCGGCCCTGATGCGGGGCCGCGCCCTGCCCCGCAGCCCGGCCGAGCTGGCCGGCCTGGACTGGCTGGCCCTGGGCACCTTCTACCGCAACGAGCTGCAGTTGCAGGGGCCCGGCGGCGAGTCGGCGCGCCTGAGCCTGCGCCCGCGCCTGATCACCGACAGCCTCTTCGCCCTGCGTGGAGCGGTCGAGGCCGGCCTGGGCCTGGCCGCCATGTCGGCCTGGCTGGCCAACGACGCCATCGCCAGCGGCCGTCTGCTGCGCCTGCTGCCCGACTGGCAGGCCCCGCCCCTGCCCGTCCACCTGATCTATCCCCACCAGCGCATCCAGCCGGCCAAGCTGCGCCACTTCATTGCGGCCATGCGCGACAGCCTCAGCACGCCCCTGGATGGCGGCGCTATGCTTGCCCCATGAATGACGAACAGCTGCTGCGCTACTCCCGCCACATCCTGCTGGACGAGATCGGGATCGAGGGTCAGCAGACCCTGCTGGACAGCCATGCGCTGATCATCGGCGCCGGCGGTCTGGGCTCGCCCGCCGCCCTCTATCTGGGCACGGCCGGTGTGGGCCGCCTCACCCTGGTGGACCATGACCAGGTGGACCTCACCAATCTGCAGCGCCAGATCGCCCACAGCCTGGGCCGTGTGGGCCAGCCCAAGGTGACCTCGGCCGCGGCCGGCATCCATGCCCTCAACCCCGAGGTGGAGGTGCGCACCGTGGCGCGGCGCGCCGACGCGGCCCTGCTGGACGCCCTGGTGGCCGAGGCCGATGTGGTGCTGGACTGCAGCGACAACTTCGCCACCCGCCAGGCCGTGAACCGCGCCTGTGTGCAGTGGGCCAAGCCCCTGGTCTCGGGCGCCGCCCTGGGCTTTGATGCCCAGATCAGCGTCTACGACAGCCGCCGCGCCGAAGCCCCCTGCTACGCCTGCCTGTTCCCGCCCGACGCAGCCCTGGAAGAGCAGCGCTGCGCCACCATGGGCGTGTTCGCGCCCCTGGTGGGCATCATCGGCAGCCTGCAGGCCGCCGAGGCCCTGAAGCTGCTGCTGGGCCTGCCCGGCCTGGCCGGACGCCTGCAGATGCTGGAAGGCCGGCGCATGGAATGGAGTGAAATCATCGTTCACAAAGACCCGGGATGCCAGGTCTGCCAGAGCAGGCACCCCGCTCTTGCAGAACAAAATTAGAGATCCACAGAAAACAACGCAAGAAAATTCGTCGCAGCCCCCACTATGCTGCGCCCCGGGCCTGCGGGCCCGCCTGATCGCCGCGCCAGCCCTGCGGCGCCACCATCATGTTCAAGCGCCAACTGCCCCTCACCCGCAACTTCCCCAGCGCCAAGGAGTCCGTCGAGGCCGTGACCCACGGCGCGCCCGAGGCCCGCTATGACGGCCCCGAGAGCGCCTACCGCCTGGCCTTCACCGACACCGAGTTCCTGCTGCGCGACGATCTGCGCCCGGTGCGCATGCAGCTGGAGCTGCTCAAGCCCGAGCTGGTGCAGCAGGAGCAGGACATCAAGGCCACGGTGGTGATCTTCGGCAGCGCGCGCATTCCCTCGGAGGAAGCCGCCCAGGCCGGCCTGGCCCAGGCCCGCGCCGGCGGCGACCCCGCCGCGCTCAAGCGCGCCGAGGTGCAGCTCAGCATGAGCCTCTATTACGAGGAGGCCCGCCGCTTCGCGCGCCTGGTGACCGAGGCCTCGGCCAAGCGCCCCGACCCGGTCTATGTGGTCACCGGCGGCGGCCCCGGCATCATGGAAGCCGGCAACCGCGGCGCCTACGAGGCTGGCGGCAAGAGCATCGGCCTGAACATCGTGCTGCCCCACGAGCAGCACCCGAACCCCTACATCACGCCGGAGCTGTGCTTCCAGTTCCACTACTTCGGCCTGCGCAAGATGCACTTCCTGATGCGCTCGATCGCCCTGGTGTGCTTCCCGGGCGGTTTCGGCACGCTGGACGAGCTCTTCGAGACCATGACCCTGATCCAGACCGGCAAGTGCCGGCGCCGCCCCATCCTGCTCTTCGGGCGCGAGTTCTGGACCCGGCTGATCAACTTCGAGCTGCTGATCGAGACCGGCATGATCAGCCCGGGCGACGAGCAGCTCTTCCACTTCGTTGAAAGCGCCGAGGAGGCCTGGGCCCTGCTCGAGCGCGAGTACGAGCAGACCCTGGCCCTGGACCCGGCCGAAACCCCGCAGAGAAAGAAGCAGCGATGAACAGCAGCAGCCATCACCCACACGCCCCCCGCACCGTCTCCCTGATTGGCGCGCCCACCGATGTGGGCGCCGGCGCCCGCGGCGCCAGCATGGGCCCCGAGGCCCTGCGCGTGGCGGGCCTGGGTCCGGCCCTGCAGGCGCGTGGCGTGCAGGTGCTGGACCGCGGCAATCTGAGCGGCCCGCCCAACCCCTGGCTGCCGCCGGTGGACGGCTACCGCCATCTGGACGAGGTGGTGGCCTGGAACCGCGCCGTGCACGAGGCCGTGCATGGCGAGCTGCAGCAGGGCCGTCTGCCCATCCTGCTGGGCGGCGACCACTGCCTGGGCCTGGGCTCCATCTCGGCCGTGGCCCGCCACTGCCGCGAAACCGGCAAGAAGCTGCGCGTGCTCTGGCTGGATGCCCATGCCGACTTCAACACCAACCAGCTCACCCCCAGCGGCAATATCCACGGCATGCCCGTGGCCTGCCTCTGCGGCTTCGGCCCCCAGGCCCTGATCGAGATCGGCGGCCAGGTGCCGGCCATGAACCCCAAGTGGATCCGCCAGATCGGCATCCGCAGCGTGGACGAGGGCGAGAAGCGCTTTGTGCATGAGCAGGACCTGGAGGTCTTCGACATGCGCTACATCGACGAGATGGGCATGCGCCACACCATGGAGCTGGCCCTGGCCACCCTGGATGCCAACACCCATCTGCACGTCAGCTTCGACGTGGACTTCCTGGACCCCGAGATCGCCCCCGGCGTGGGCACCACCATCCCCGGCGGCCCCACCTACCGCGAGGCCCAGCTCTGCATGGAGATGATTGCCGACACCGGCCTGCTCGCCTCGCTGGACGTGATGGAACTCAACCCGGCCCTGGACGTGCGCAACAAGACGGCCGAGCTGGCGGTGGACCTGATCGAATCGCTGTTCGGCAAATCCACCCTGATGCGCAAGTAAGGCCCACCTCAGCCCGGCCGCGTCTCGGCCAGCTTGACCAGGGTGTGCAGCAGGCGGTTGGCCGGCGTGGGCAAGCCCAAGACCTCGCCGCGGCGCAGCACAAGGCCGTTGAGATGGTCGATCTCGGTGGGCTTGCCGCGCATCAGGTCCTGGGCCGTGGAGGAGAACTGGCCCGGCATGGTCCGGGCCAGGCCGCGCACCGCAATCAAGGGATCGGCCGGCAGCTGCACGCCCTCGGCCCGCGCCACGGCCACGCACTCGGCCACCACGTCTTCCATCACCGCCGCCACCCCGGGCCGCTGCACCAGCTCGCCATAGGGCAGACGCGCCAGGGCCGAGAGCGCGTTGTAGGCGCAGTTGAGGATGAGCTTGGCCCATAGCGCGCCGCGCACATTGGGCGAGATCTCGGCCGGCACGCCGGCCTGGGCCAAGGTGGGCAGCAGGGCCTCGGCCACCGGCTCCAGCACCAGCTCGCCACGGCCGTGATGCAGCAGATGGCCCGGGCCCGCCATCTCGGTGGCCACATAGACCACCGCTGCCGAGACCCGCTGCGCGGGCAGCAGCTCGCGCAGGCGCTCGGCATTGTCCACGCCGTTCTGCAGGCTCAGCAGCAGGGCGCCAGGCGCCAGATGCGGGCGCAGGGCCTGGGCTGCCGCCTCGGTATCGGGGGACTTGACACAAAAGAGCAGCAGCTCGGCCCCCGCGGCCGCGGCCGGCTCGGTGCTGGCCGCCAGGCTCAGCGTTTCGTCGAACAGGCGGGTCTGCAGGCGCAGGCCCTGGCGCTGCACCGCCTCCACATGGGCGGGCCGCCCGATCAGCACCACCTCATGCCCGGCACGCGCCAGCATGCCGCCGAAATAGCAGCCCACCGCGCCCGCGCCCATCACCGCGATCTTCATACCGACTCCCTCCGTGCTGTGGCAGGCCCGACGCTCAGGGCGTCCTCGCCTGCGCCGAGGCCTCAAAGAAGTCCCAGATGATGTCATTGGCGCGAAAAGCCTGGCTGGGCGGGGCCTTGCCGCGCCGGGTCTCGCCCCCGCCGGGCCAGCTGTGGCCGCCCTGCTCGCTCACGCAGAGCTGCAGGGGGGCGGCGCAGCCGCGGTAGCGCTCGCAATAGGCGCCGGGCCGCTCAAGCACCCGCTCGGGCGCGAACGCGGTGGGGCAGCGGTTGCGCGCCGCCCAGCGCGACATGGTCTCGGGCACCGAGCGGAACTCAGTCACCTGGCTGCGGTCGCGAAAGGCGCCCGGGCCGGCCCCGCCCCCGAACAGCACATGATCGTCATCGCGCGCATGGATCTGCAGCACGGCCAGGGGCTGCGCCGGCTGGCAGTCCCGCGTGTTGTCGGTACCTGCCACCGCGGCAATGCCGGCAAAGAGATCGGCCGCCTCGCAGCCCAGGCGATGGGCCATCATGCCGCCATTGGACATGCCGATGGCATAGCGCCGCCGCGTGTCCAGGACCGGCATGCGAGCCTGCAGATCGGCCAGCAGGGCGCGGATGAAGCCCACATCGTCGCTGCCACGGTCGCGCGCAGCGCCGCAGCACAGGCCGGCATTCCAGGTGGCCAGACGGCCGCCGGGAAAGCGGCTGTAGCCATTGGGAAACACCACCACAAAGCCCGCTTGCTCCGACTTGGAGATCAGGCCGTAGCGCGCCTCGTCGGCCTGCAGGGCTGCATGCCCGCCGCCGCCATGCAGGGCCAGCAGCAGGGGCACGGGCCGCCCGGGGGTCAGGCCTTGCGGCACATGCACCCGGTACTCGCGTGCCTGCCCGCCCTGCTGCAGCTCGAAACGGTAGTCCCCCGGCTCCAGGGCCTGGGCGAGGCCAGCCTGCCAAAGCAGCAGCCAGGACAGACAGCGGACCCACCAGCCTGTGTTCATGCAACACCCCCTCCGGTCGCTCAGGGCAGAAGCAGCATTTCCTGCTCATCCACCCGGATCTGGCGCATGTCCTGACCCTCATAGGCATAGCTCAGGCTCAGGGTCTTGCGCCGCCCCGGCGCGGGATCCACACCGGCCAGGGCATTGTCCACCCGGACCTCCAGGCGGTTGCGCCAGATCAGCTCGCGCAGGCGCGCGCTCACGTCCACGCTGTTGGCCCCGCTCTCGCCATAGCGCGCGCTGACGATGATGAGGCGCCCCGCCGGCTGGGTCGGCGAACTCCCGGCGCTGTCCCAGTCGCCGCGCCGCCAGCCCATGAACTGGGCGCCGTCCAGCACCTGGCCCTCGCGGAACTCGAAGAGGCGCTGCCCGCCGTCGCGCGAGCGCGCCACGATGCGCAAGGTCTTGAGCTGGCCGGGGTCTGGGTCCTGCTCGAACACCGCATTGCCCACCCGCACCCGCCCATCGCGGCGGGCCAGCTGCTTGAGCCGATCGCTCACATCGATGCTGCGCCGCGCCGTGCCATAGCTGGCCTGCAGGATGCGGTACTCGCCCTCGTCATGGGCCTGGGGCGCGTCGTCGCCGCCCAGCTCATCGCCCCAGCCGCCCTGCCAGTCCTCGCGCCAGCCCGAGGGACGGCCGCCCCAGTCGCCCCGGCGCCAGCCGCTGAAACGGGCGCCGTCCACAAAGCCATGCTCGGCGTACTCGAAGATGCAGCGCTCGCCATCCGGCCCGCGTGCGTAGATGCGCAGGGACTTGCGCCGCCCCGGATCGGGGTCCTGGCCGAAGAGCTCGGGGCTCACCCGCACCCGCCGGTCCTGGCGCGCCAGATCGCGCAGGCGCTCGCTCACATCCACATGGTGGCGTGCGGTGCCGAAGCGCGCCTGCAGGATCTGGTAGTCGCCCTCATCGCCCCAGCCGCGCTGGGCCAGGGCCGGGCTCATGCCGCCCAGCCAGAGCAAGACAGCCGCCAGCAGACCCGCCATCCATGCCATGCCGCGCCGGGGCACGGCGGCCACACCGTTCTTCATTTTTTTCTTCCCTCATCCACCCGATACGGGTCGGTCTCCAACGCCGCTGGCTCGCCGTTCGTTGGCCGCAGCGAGCCCGGCTTTGTGCGTGTTTGTATCAGCCCCGGGAGCCCGCCTCGAATTCGGCAGTGATGATCCACCCCTCCACCGGATCCAGCGCCTGCGGCAGGCCATAGCCCGGCTGCTCCGCGGCCCAGCCGGCCTGCAGCAGGCAGAGCACGGCGTCCAGCAGATCGCCGCGGGCATCGTCCACCAGGGCCTCGCGCTGGGCATGGCTGAGCTTGAGGCGCAGGCCCAGGCGGCTGCGGCCCTGCTCCAGGGCGTCCACCAGGTCCTTGCGGGCGATCAGGCGCGCCTCGTCCTGCTTGGCCAGCTCGTCGCTCTTGTAGCTGCGCCGCCCCAGCAGCTCGCGCGCCAGCAGGCCCGGGTAGGCCTCCAGGGCCACGCGCGCCGGGTCGCCGGCCTGCAGGCCCGGCAGGCTCACACCGGCGGCCAGCAGGCGGGGCGCCCCCGCATGCAGCATGTAAGCCACCGGCGGGTTGACCCATTTCATCGAGGGCGAGGCACCGGCCGGCGCATCGCTGGCGCGGTGGGCAAACTTGGCGCCCGCGGGCCGGGCCGCACAGAAGGCGGCGAACTGCGCACGGATCACGGCGCGGTCCAGGCTGGCGTAGTGCCGGATCAGGCTGGCCCAGTCCGCACGCGGCCAGTCCAGGGTCTCGACCAGCTCGCGCGGCAGGCCGAAGGGAAAGTCGCAGCCCGCCAGCCAGGGGCCGGGGCGCGCCAGCAAGGCCTCGAACTCCGCCAGGCTGGGCAGGGCTTCCAGGCGGTCCAGCTGCAAGACCTGGCCCCGCCGGCGCCCGAAGGCGGCGGTGATGGGTTTGCGCCGGGTGGGCGCGCTGCTGAAGTCAATGCCGATCAACAGCAGGTCGGCGGTGGACGGTCGGGGGCTAGAGTGCATGCCAGCACTTTAGGGGAGACCGCCACATGAGCAGCCACCAGGACCCGCAAGCCAGCACCAGCCCTCAGGGCAAAGACAACAACGCCGCCGCCGCCGCGAGTGAGGCGCCCGTGGAACGCCTGGTGCTCACCGAGCATCGCCTGAGCCTGGGCCGCCAGACCCTGGACTACCAGGCCACCTGCGGCACCCTGCCCCTGCGCGAGCTGAGCGTGGAGGACGGCAAGCACCAGGGCGAGAAGACGCGCGCCAGCGTCTTCTTCATTGCCTACACCGCCAAGGACCGCGCGCCGGGCGAGCGCCCGCTGTGCTTTGTCTTCAACGGCGGGCCGGGCTCCTCCAGCGTCTGGCTGCATCTGGGTCTGCTGGGCCCGCAGCGCGTAGCCTGCGACGAGATGGGGCATTGCGGCACGCCGCCCTATGCCCTGGAAGACAACCCCTTGAGCCTGCTGGCGGTGGCCGATCTGGTTTTCATCGACCCCGTGGGCACCGGCCACTCGCGCATGCAGCCCGGCGAGAAGTCGGCCGAGTTCCACGACTACCAGCGCGATCTGGACGCGGTGGGCGAGTTCATCCGCCTCTACCTGACGCGCTGGAACCGCTGGGCCAGCCCCAAGTACCTGATCGGCGAGAGCTATGGCACCACCCGCGCCGCCGGGCTCGCCCGCCATCTGCAGGAAAAGCACGATGTGCATCTCAACGGCCTGGTCCTGGTCTCGCTGGCCCTGGACTTCCAGACCCTGAGCTTCGACCCCGGCAACGAGCTGCCCTACCCGCTCTACCTGCCCACCTATGCCGCCACCGCCTGGTACCACCAGGCCCTGGCCCCGGCCCAGCAGAAGAAGCCGCTCAAGCGCCTGATCAAGGAGGCCGAGGACTTTGCCAACGGCGAGTACTGGCTGGCCCTGATGCAGGGCTCGCGCCTGGGCACCGCGGCGCGCCGGAAGATCGCCGAGCGCATGGCGGCGCTCACCGGGCTCTCGGCCGAGTACCTGCTGCGCTGCGATCTGCGGCCCACCGAGTTCCGTTTCTTCAAGGAGCTGCTGCGCCAGCGCGGCCAGACCGTGGGCCGGCTGGACAGCCGCTTCCTGGGACTGGACCGCGATGACGCAGGCGAACACCCCGAGGAAGACGCCGGCATGAACAATCTGGTGGGCGCCTATGCGGCCGGCATCAACCGCGTGCTGCGCGACAAGCTGGGCTGGACCAGCGACCAGCCCTATCTGCTGCATGCCCCGCTGTGGAAGACCTGGTCCTGGAAGGGCCACGAGAACAAATACCTGGCCGCCGGCGACAGCCTGCGCCGCGCCCTGCAGGCCAATCCGGCCATGCGCGTCTATGTGGCCAGCGGCTACTACGACCTGGCCACCCCGCATGCGGCGGGCGACTACAGCCTGGCCCATCTGGGCCTGCGCGAGCCCCTGCAGGGCCAGATCCAGGTGAGCTATTTCGAGGCCGGCCACATGATGTACGTCCACCGCCCCTCGCTGGAGCGCATGGCGGCGGAGCTGCGGCGCTTCGTCAGCCCCGCCTGAGGCCGGCGCGCGCCTCAGGCCAGCTTGAAGACGGCCACCGAGCGCGCCAGCTCGTCGGCCTGCTGCTGCAGGCTCTGGGCGGCGGCGGCGGACTGCTCCACCAGGGCGGCGTTCTGCTGGGTCATCTGGTCCAGATTGGCAATGGCCTGGCCGATCTGGTTGATGCCCGTGCTCTGCTCGTTCGTGGCCGAGCTGATCTCGCCCACGATGCCGCTCACCCGCTCGATGGCGCCCATGATCTCCTGCATGGTCTGACCGGCCCGCTCCACCAGCTGGGAGCCGCTGTCCACGCTCTCGCCGCTGGCCGTGATCAGCGCCTTGATCTCCTTGGCCGCATTGGCCGAGCGCTGGGCGAGTTCGCGCACTTCCTGCGCCACGACCGCAAAGCCCTTGCCCGCCTCCCCGGCACGCGCGGCCTCGACGCCGGCATTGAGGGCCAGGAGGTTGGTCTGGAAGGCGATGTCGTCGATCACCTCGATGATCTGCTCGATCTGGCGCGAGGCGCCCTCGATGCGGCCCATGGTGTTCACCACCTCGCCCACAACGCTGCCGCCGCGGCGCGCCACCTCGGCGGCCGTCAGCGCCAGCTGGCTGGCCTGGCGGGCAGAGTCGGCGTTGTGGGTGACGCTGGCGGTGAGCTGCTCCATGGCCGAGGCCGTCTGCTCCAGATTGGCCGCCGCCTGCTCGGTGCGCTGGCTCAGGTCCTGGCTGCCCACGGCCACCTCGCGCGAGGCGGTGGCGATGCTGTCGGTGGCCTGGCGCACCCCGCTCACCACCGTGGCCAGCGAGCCCTGCATGGCCGCCACGCCGCGCATCACGGCCGAGGTCTCGTCGCGCCCCTGCACCGTGATGGACTGGCTCAGGTCATGACGCGAGATCAGCTCGGCGCTGGACACCGCCGCCTTCAGCGGCGCCAGGATGGAGCGGATATTGAAGAAGGTGTAGACCGCAATCACCGCGATGGCCACCAGCATGATGCCGACCAGGGCCAGACGGATGCTGCGCTCCTGCGTGGCCAGCTCCTTGACCACCTGATCGGCACGATCATCAATCAGCTGGGTCATCTCACCCAGCTGCTTGTCCATCTCGCGCACCGGCCCCTTGATGGGCTCGGTGGCGCGGTTGGCGGCCGCGGTGTCGGCATAGCTATGGCGCACGACCTCGGCGTGGATGCCCTCGAAGCCCTGGCGGTAGCGCTCCAGGGCCTTGAGCATCTGGGGCGGCAGGGCCTTGATCTCGGGCGCGATATCCAGCGTGTCCATGGCTTTGAGGCCGCGGGTCACCTTCTCGTAGGCGCCATCCCAGTCGCGCTTGTAGCGCTCCACCGCCTTGTCGTCGGCCAGATTGATCAGCAGGTCTTTTTCATAGCGGCGCAGATTGCCCACGCTGGCCCGGATATTGGCCAGCTCGACCAGGCTGGCCACATCGTTGTCCTGGTAATGCGCGAACTGGGCCCGGGCCGTGGCCAGGCTCCAGAGCCCGCTGCCGCCGATGAGCAGCATGGCCAACATGGAGAGCGCGGCCAGGGCATAAAGCCGCGTGCGTATGGTGAAGCGGTGCAGCGCCAACATCGGACCTCCGAGTCACCCGGGGGCTGGGTGTGCGATAAGCGTACAACCAGCCTCCGGGCCTGAGAAGTCCCGCGCGCAAAGCCGAGTGGCTTCGTCCCCTATGCCGGGGTCAAGTCGGTACGGGCGCCGTGGCGCCCGGGGGTCAGTCCTTGCCCCAGAGCTCAGCCATGCAGGCCTCGAACTCGGCGGCGATGCGGGCTTCCTCGGCATGCCGGCCCTGGCTGAGCACCTGGCGCCCCGCCACATGGACGGCCGCCCAGACCGGGTCCTGGCTGGCAAAGAGCAGGCCGTCCAGGCGCTGGGCGGCGGGCAGGCCCAGCAGGCCGGAGCCACGGGTGTCCAGCACCAGGAAGTCGGCCCGGGCGCCGGGGCGCAGACCCCAGCTCGCCAGGCCGGCGGGTGCGGCGCTGCCGTCCAGGGCGGCCTGGTACAGGCGGGCGGCGCTGGAGGGCTGACCACGCGCCGGATCGGCCGCCACATTGCGCTGCTGGCGCACCAGGCGCTGTCCATACTCCAGCCAGCGCAGTTCCTCCACCCAGGCGCGGGTGACATGGCTGTCCGAGCCCAGGCTCAGAGGCACGCCCTGGCCCAGCCAGCCCGGCAGATCGCAGGCGCCATCGCCCAGATTGGCCTCGGTGCCGGGGCAGATCACCACGCCCGCCCCACTGCGCGCCACCGCCTCGATCTCGGCCGGCTCACTGTGCGTGGCGTGCACCAGCTGCCAGCGCGCATCGGGCGCGAACTGCTCGCAGAGGTATTGCATGGGCCGCTGGCCGGTGGCGGCCAGGCAGTCACGCACCTCCTGCGGCTGCTCGCTGATGTGGATGTGGATGGGCAGCGGCGTGTCGCCCACCAGGGCCTGCAGGGCGCGGATATCGTCCGCATGCGCCGCCCGCAGCGAGTGCAGGGCCACGCCGGCATTCAGCAAGGGCCGGCCGGCGGCGTTGACGGCCTGGGCCGCGCGCCAGACCCAGGCCGCATCGGTGGCGAAGCGGCGCTGGTCGGGGCGCAGGGCCGGCTGGGCAAAGCCGGCATGGGCGTAGAGCACGGGCAGCAGGGTCAGGCCCAGGCCAGCGGTCTGGGCCGCCTCGGCCAGGGCCCAGCTCATGGCCAGGCCGTCGCCGGGGTAGGCGCTGCCATCTTCCTGGTGCTGCAGGTAGTGGAACTCGCAGACCTGGGTGTAGCCGCCGCGCAGCAGCTCCAGATAGAGCTGGGCCGCAATCGCCTGCAGTTGGCGCGGTCTGACCTGCAGGGCCAGGCCATACATGCGGTCGCGCCAGGACCAGAAGTCGTCCTCCCCCGCCTCGCGCCGCTCGGCCAGGCCGGCAAAGGCGCGCTGGAAGGCGTGGCTGTGGGCGTCGACCAGGCTGGGGATCACCGGGCCGTCGAGCCGCTGCACGCCCGCGGGCGCGGGCTGGCCGGCGCTGAAGCGGGTCCAATGGCCGCGGGCATCCAGCTCCATCAGGACCTGGCTTTGCCAGCCCCCGTCCAGCCAGGCCTGCGGCGCCCAGAAAGCTTGTGGCAGGGCGCCGCTCATGCTGCGGGCCTCCAGGCCAGCAGGGTTTGCAGCAGCTGCTTGAGCAGGGGCTGCACCCGGGCGGCGCGGGCCTCGTCATAGGCGAAGCTGCCGTCTTCCTGCATATAGCAGCTCCAGCACATCTCCAGCTGCACCGCGTGCTGGTGGAGATCGGGCTGGCCGTAGTGGCGGGTGATGTGGCCGCCCTTGAATCGGCCGTTCACCACCTGGCTGTAGTCGCTCTGCGCGGCCAGCACCTCGCCCAGGCCCTGGGTGATGGCGGCATCGCAGCTGCGGCCGTCGGCCGTGCCCAGGTTCAGGTCCCAGAGCTTGCCCTCGAAAAGCCAGGGCAGCTCGGACTTGATGCTGTGGGCATCAAAGAGCAAGGCGTAGCCATGCGCGGCCTTGAGCCGGTCCAGCTCGCCCTGCAGGGCCTGGTGATAGGGGCGCCAATAGGCTTCGCGGCGGCGCAGCTTCTCGGCCGCGTCGGGCGCCTGGCCCTCCCGGTACAGCGGCTCGCCGCTGAAGAAACGGGTGGGGCAGAGCTCGGTGTTGGAGGCGCCCGGGTACATGGGCGTGTCCTCCGGCGGGCGGTTCAGGTCGATCAGATAGCGCGAGTAGCGCGGCACGATCAGGCTGGCACCCAGCTCGGTGGCGATCTCGCCGTACAGGCGCTCCAGATGCCAGTCGGTGTCCTCGCTCTGCAGGGCGCGCGCCTGGTAGCGCGGCTGCTGGTCGGCGGGGATCTCGCTGCCCACATGGGGCATGCTGATCAGCAGGGGGCTGCGGCCGGGGCGCAGGGTGTACACGGATTCAGTGCTCATCTTCAGCTCGGCTGGCCGCCCCACACACGCTGACGCAGCGGGTTGCGGCCGAAGTAGTAGGAGAGTTCGTGGGGATGCTCCACATCCCAGACGCAGAAATCGGCGCGCAGGCCCGGCGCCAGGCGGCCGCGATCGGCCAGGCCCAGGGCGCGCGCGCCATGCTGGGTCACGCCGCGCAGCGCTTCCTCGGGGGTGAGCCGGAACAGGGTGCAGGCCATGTTCAGCATCAGCAGCAGGGAGAGCGTGGGCGAGGTGCCGGGGTTGTGGTCGGTGGACAGGGCGATGGGCACGCCCGCCTCGCGCAGCGCCGCCACCGGCGGCAGCTTGGTCTCACGCAGAAAGTAGTAGGCGCCGGGCAGCAGAGTCGCCACCGTGCCGCTGGCAGCCATGGCCTGCACGCCCTCGGGGCTCAGGTGCTCCAGATGGTCGCAGGACAGGGCGCCAAACTCGCAGGCCAGCTGGGTGCCGCCCTGGTCCGAGAGCTGTTCGGCATGCAGCTTGACCGGCAGGCCCAAGGCCCGGGCCGCTTCGAACACGCGCCGGGTCTGTGCGGGCGTGAAGCCTATGCCCTCGCAGAAGGCATCCACCGCGTCCACCAGGCCTTCGCGCTGCAGCGGGGGCATCCAGGCGCAGACGGCGTCCACATAGTCGTCCTGCCGGCCCTGGAACTCGGGCGGCAGGGCATGGGCGCCCAGATAGCTGGTGCGCACCTGGGCGCCCTGCAGGGCGCGGGCGGCGCGCAGGCAGCGGGCCTCGCTCGCCAGGTCCAGGCCGTAGCCGGACTTCACCTCGACGGTGGTCACGCCCTCGGCGATCAGCGCATCCAGGCGGCGCTGGGCCAGGCGCAGCAGCTCGGCCTCATCTGCCTCACGGGTGGCCGCCACGGTGGAGCGTATGCCCCCGCCCGCCCGGGCAATCTCTTCGTAGCTGGCGCCCTGCAGGCGCAGCTCGAACTCGCGCGCGCGCTGGCCGCCGTAGACCAGATGGGTGTGGCAGTCGATCAGGCCCGGCGTCAGAACCGCGCCGCCCAGCTCATGCTCGGCGGCTGGCGTCAGGCCCGCCGGCAGCTCGGATTCCGGGCCCACCCAGGCGATGCGCTCGCCCTCGGTGATCAGGGCGCCCCGCTCCACCCAGCCCCAGGGCTGGGCACCGTCCAGGGTGGCCAGGCGCGCGCCGCGCCACAAGATCTTGTCCGTCATGCCGTCCTCATTCGCTCCAACTCATCCACCAGGCCCCGCCCTGCCCTTCAAAGCGCAGGGGCTGGGCCACCGGCTGCTCGCACCAGGCCAGGCTCTGCGGTGCCAGCGTCATCGTGCGGCCGCCATGGCTCAGCACGCCGCCGGCGGCGCTGAACAGCCCCAGCCAGGCGCTGCCCTGGGCCTCGAAGGGTTGGTCCGCCGCCAGCACACGCATGCGCCCCTGGGCGCGCCGGTGCATCAGATTGAAGTCGCGCGTCGCGCCGTCCACCAGCTCGCAGTCGGGCGCCAGGCCACCGTCGAAGCTGAGGATCTCGCTGTCCGGATGCAGCTCATAGTCATAGAGCCGCACGCCGCGGCCCGTCAGCACCGCGAACCAGCGCTGCACGCCCTCGAAGGCCGAGAAGGGGCCGTCCGCCTCGATGTCCGCCACGCTGATGCGCAGCGCCCATTGCGCAGGATGCGGCCAGGCCAGCAGCTCGCGGGTCCAGCCGCCGTTGTTCTTCCAGCGCTGCGGCGCCACCTGGTCCGCCGAGATGATGCTCCAGCTCATGCCTGAAACCCTCCTTCAAGAAGATAGCGCGAGCCCGGATGGGCCAGCCGCACCGAGGTCACCGCCACGCCGCGGCTGAAGCTCAGGCGCTTGACCACCAGACAGGGATCGCGACGGGCGATGCCCAGCAGCTTGGCTTCCTGCTCGCTGGGCAGGGTCGCCTCGATGGTATAGCGGGCCTCGGACAGCGGCGCCACCTCCAGCAGATAGTGCGTGGGCGTGATGCGGCCAAAGTCCAGGCCCAGATAGTCGGGCGCGCAGGCCGGGTTCACCAGGCGGTCCTCGCACTGGATGGCCACGCCGTTTTCCAGATGCACGATCACGCTGTGGAAGAGCGGCGCGCCGGGCTTGATCCCGAACTCGGCCGCCTGCTCGGGCGTGGCCTTGAGCTTCTCCCGCAGATGCACCTTGGCTTCATGGGCGTGGCCGCGCGCGGCGATCTCTTCATGCACGTCGCGCACCGTGAGCGTGGAGGCGATGCGGTGGATCTGGGCCACGAAGCTGCCCACGCCTTGCACCCGCTCGATCATGCCCTCCTGCACCAGCTCGCGCAGGGCGCGGTTCACCGTCATGCGGCTCACCCCAAACTGGCCCACCAGCTCGGCCTCCGAGGGCAGCAGGTCGCCGGGCACCCAGCGCCCCGAGGCGATGCCCTCGCGCAGGAAGTTCTTGACCTTCAGGTACTGCGGCGCCGGGCCGTCCGGGGTCTTTCTTGGCATGCCGGCATGGTACTTGACTGTACTTGTATAGACAACTACATTGCGCAGCATCCCATCCCCGCATGCCTTCGCAGGAGACCGACATGCCCGATATGAGCAGCCCCACCCCCAGCACCGCCCGCGTGGTGCGCGCCGCCACCGGCACCGAAATCACCGCCAAGAGCTGGATGACCGAAGCCCCGCTGCGCATGCTGATGAACAACCTCCACCCCGACGTCGCGGAAAACCCGCACGAACTGGTGGTCTATGGCGGCATCGGCCGCGCCGCCCGCACCTGGGCCGACTTCGACAAGATCGTCGCCTCGCTGCGCGATCTCGAAGAAAACGAGACGCTGATCGTGCAGTCCGGCAAGCCGGTCGGCATCTTCCGCACCCACAAGGACGCCCCGCGCGTGCTGATCGCCAACTCCAACCTCGTGCCGCACTGGGCCACCTGGGACCATTTCAACGAACTGGATAAGAAGGGCCTTGCCATGTACGGCCAGATGACGGCCGGCTCGTGGATCTATATCGGCTCGCAGGGCATCGTCCAGGGTACCTACGAGACCTTCGTGGAAGCCGGCCGCCAGCACTATAACGGCGACCTCAAGGGCAAGTGGGCCCTCACCGGCGGTCTCGGCGGCATGGGCGGCGCGCAGCCCCTCGCCGCCGTCATGGCCGGGGCCGTCTCGCTGAACATCGAGTGCCAGCAGTCGCGCATCGACTTCCGCCTCAAGACCCGCTATGTGGACGAGCAGGCCCGGGATCTGGACGACGCCATCGCCCGCATCCAGAAGTACACGGCCGAGAAGAAGGCCATCTCCATCGCCCTGCTGGGCAATGCCGCCGAGATCCTGCCCGAGCTGGTCAAGCGTGCCAAAGCCGGCACCGCACCCAAGCCCGACATGGTCACCGACCAGACCTCGGCGCATGACCCGATCAACGGCTACCTGCCGAAGGGCTGGACGATGGCCGAATGGAAGGCCAAGCGCGAAAGCGATCCGAAGGCCGTGGAAAAGGCCGCCCGCGCCTCCATGCGCGAGCATGTCGAAGCCATGATTGCCTTCCAGGATATGGGCATCCCGACCTTCGACTACGGCAACAACATCCGCCAGGTCGCCAAGGAAGAAGGCCTTGAAAACGCCTTCGCCTTCCCGGGCTTCGTGCCGGCCTATATCCGCCCGCTGTTCTGCCAGGGCATCGGTCCGTTCCGCTGGGCCGCTCTGTCGGGCGATCCGGAAGACATCTACAAGACCGACGCCAAGGTGAAGGAACTGCTGCCCGACAACAAGCACCTGCACAACTGGCTGGACATGGCGAGGGAACGCATTTCCTTCCAGGGCCTGCCGGCGCGCATTTGCTGGGTCGGTCTCGGCGACCGTCATCGCCTGGGCCTCGCCTTCAACGAAATGGTGCGCAACGGCGAACTGAAGGCGCCGATCGTCATCGGCCGCGACCACCTCGACTCGGGTTCCGTCGCCTCGCCGAACCGCGAGACGGAAGCCATGAAGGACGGTTCGGACGCCGTGTCCGACTGGCCGCTGCTCAACGCCCTGCTCAACACCGCTTCCGGCGCGACCTGGGTGTCGCTCCATCATGGCGGCGGCGTCGGCATGGGCTTCTCGCAGCATTCGGGCGTCGTCATCTGCTGCGACGGTTCGGATGATGCCGCCGAGCGTGTCGGCCGCGTTCTGTGGAACGACCCGGCGACCGGCGTCATGCGCCACGCCGATGCGGGCTACGAGATCGCGCTGAACTGCGCCCGCGAAAAGGGCCTGCGCCTGCCGATGCTGAACAAGGCCTGAGCCCCTTATTCCGACCCCGATCATGAGCATGAGCACCATCACCCTCACCCCCGGCGAACTGACGCTGGAGCAACTGCGCCAGATCCGCCACGGCGGCGTCACCCTGGCCCTGCATGCCAGCGCGACCGAGGCCATACGCCGCAGCGCCGCCGTCGTGCAGGCCGCGGCGGCCGGCGACGCGCCGGTCTACGGCATCAACACCGGCTTCGGCAAACTCGCCTCCAAGCGCATCAGCAAGGAAGAGCTGGCCACCCTGCAGCGCAACCTGATCCGCTCCCACTGCGTGGGCGTGGGCGAGCCCCTGGCCCCCAGCGTGGTGCGCCTGATGCTGGCCACCAAGGCGGCCTCGCTGGCGCGCGGCTTCTCCGGCGTGCGCGAGGCCGTGGTCCAGGCCCTGCTGGATGCCTTCAACGCCGGCCTGGTGCCCTATGTGCCGGCCCAGGGCTCGGTGGGCGCCTCGGGCGACCTGGCCCCGCTCTCGCACATGACCCTGGCCCTGATGGGCGAGGGCGAGATGCTGGTGGACGGCCGGCGCCTGCCCGCCGCCGCCGAGCTGGCCAAGGCCGGCCTGAAGCCCCTGGAGCTGCAGGCCAAGGAGGGCCTGGCCCTGATCAACGGCACCCAGACCAGCACCGCCCTGGCCCTGGAAGGCCTGATCCGCTTCGAGCAGGTCTATGCCTCGGCCATCGTCTCCGGCGCCCTGAGCCTGGACGCCGCCCGCGGCAGCGACGGCCCCTTCGATCCGCGCATCCACGAGGTGCGCGGCCAGCCCGGCCAGATCGAGGCCGCCCGCGCCTACCGCCAGATCCTGGCCGGCAGCGAGATCCGCCAGTCCCACAAGGAAGGTGATGACCGCGTGCAGGACCCCTACTGCCTGCGCTGCCAGCCCCAGGTCATGGGCGCCTGCCTGGACCAGGCCCGCTATGTGCGCGAGGTGCTGCTGCGCGAGGCCAATGCGGTGACCGACAACCCCCTGGTCTTCGCCAATGCCGACGGCACGGCCTATATGGTCAGCGGTGGCAACTTCCACGCCGAGCCGGTGGCCCTGGCCGCCGACGCCCTGGCCTGCGCCATCTCCGAGGTGGGCGCCATCGCCGAGCGCCGCATTGCCATGCTGATCGACGCCAGCGTCTCCCGTCTGCCGCCCTTCCTGACCGAGAACGCCGGCTTGAACTCGGGCTTCATGATCGCCCACGTCACGGCCGCCGCCCTGGCCAGCGAGAACAAGAGCCTGGCCCACCCCGCCAGCGTGGACAGCCTGCCCACCAGCGCCAACCAGGAGGACCATGTCTCCATGGCCACCTTCGGCGCGCGCCGCCTGGGCAATATGCTGGACAACACGGCCCACATCATCGGCATCGAGCTGCTGGCCGCCAGCCAGGGCATCGAGTTCCTGCGCCCGCTGCGCAGCTCTCAGGCCCTCGAGGAGCTGCATGCCCTGGTCCGCCAGCATTGCCGCGCCATGCCCAGCGACCATTACCTGGCACCGGACATCGAGGCCGCCACCCGCCTGGTGAACGGGGGCGATGTGGCCCGCATCGCGGGCCAGCACAGCCCGCTGCGCGTCTACCCCTGAGGCGAGGGGCCGGGGTCGGCAAGACCCCGGTGCGCGGCGGGCCGATGAGGGCGCCTGCCCGTTGGGCTTAGCATGCAGGCAAAGAGCCAGCCTGCAGGTCCCATGCGCCGTCGTCCCCGCCTGAACCTTCTGGGTGCCGTATTGGCCCCCCTCCTGGGCCTGGCCCTGACCCCAGCGGCGGGGGCCGGCGACAGCGCAGCCCCCGCAGCAGCAGCCCAAAACACGGGCCTGCCGCCGCCGCTGCAGCTCTGCCTCTCCGACTTCCCGCCCTTCAATGCCGCCCACCTCAGCGAGGGCGGGCCGCTCGGGCGTATCGCGGTGCAGGCTTTTGCACGCGCCGGCCTGCGGGCCGAGCTGCGTTTCATGCCCTGGGCTCGCGTGCTCAAGGAGGGCGAGGCGGCCCAGTGCCTGATCGCCGGGCTCTGGCGCAATCCGGCCCGCGACCAGCTCTTTGCCTACGCCGGCCCCTACTACCAGGTGGAGCTGGGCTACTTCACGCTCAAGGACCTAGCCCGCCTGCCCGAGCGCCTCAGCGACGCCCAGGCGGTGCGGCTGTGCGTGCAGCGCGGCACCTACCTGCCCGAGCCCCTGCTGCCGGTGCAGGCCCTGCTGCAGATGAACACCGACCTGAGCGGCTGCCTGCGCATGATGGGCACGGGCCGGGTGGACATGGTGTTTGGCGCGCGCGTGGCGGGCCAGCACTATCTGGACAGCCCGGCCGGCCTCGATCTGCGCGGCCATATCGCCTGGCGCGGTCCGGCCCTGGAGGTCAAGGACCATCTGCTGGCCATCCACAAGACCCATCCCCAGCGCGATGCGCTGATCCAGGCCTTCAACCGCGGCCTGGCCCAGCTGCGTGCCGACGGCAGCTATCAGCGCCTGCTCCAGGCCGGCGGCCTGGGCACGGCCCAAAGCCCCTGAGCCCCCCCGGCCCTCAATCCCCTAAGCTGCTCGGCACGTTGGCGCGCTCGCTGCGCGCACGGCTGTCCTGATGCTGGCACGCCTTCTGCATGCACCGCTGTTGTTCGCAGTGCAGGGCACCGGGTGATTCCCGAGAGGCAAGTCCCGGTGCGCGCACCATCATTGAGCACCCCTGTTCCACGGAGAGCCCTCGCATCATGAAGCAGATCCTGTCAGCACTCGTCCTGGCCATCACGGCCCTGTCCACCCAGGCCCAGGAGGCCAAGGTCGGCATCGGCATCTCGGGCTGGACCGGTTTCGCGCCCCTGACCCTGGCCAAGGAAGCGGGCCTCTTCAAGAAGAACGGCCTGGACGTGACGATCAAGAAGATCCCGCAGAAAGACCGCCACCTGGCCATCGCCTCGGGCGATGTGCAGTGCGCCGCCACCACGGTGGAGACCTGGATCGTCTGGAACGCCAATGGCGTGGCCACCACCCAGATCTTCCAGCTGGACAAGAGCTTTGGTGCCGACGGCCTGGTGGTCAAGCCCGGCATCGCCAAGATCGCCGACCTCAAGGGCAAGACCGTGGCCGCCAGCGCCCCCGGCACCGCGCCCTATTTCGGCCTGGCCTGGATGCTGAAGAAGAACGGCGTCTCGGTGAAGGACGTGAAGGTGGTGAACCTGGAGCCCCAGGCCGCGGCCAATGCCTTCATCGCCGGCACCGGCGATCTGGACGGCGGCATGACCTACGAGCCCTACCTCTCGGGCGTGCGCGCCAAGCCCGAGGCCGGCAAGATCATCGCCACCACCCTGGACTACCCCATGGTGATGGACACCTTCGGCTGCACGCCCAAATTCCTGGCCGAAAACCCCAAGGCCGCCAAGGCCCTGGCCGACAGCTATTTCGAGGCCCTGGCCATGATCAAGGCCGATCCCAAGAAGAGCTTCGAGATCATGGGCGCCGATGTGAAGCAGAGCGGCGAGGCCTTCGAGAAGAGCCAGGCCTTCCTGCGCTGGCAGGACCGCGAGGCCAACAAGAAGTTCTTTGCCGGCGAGCATGCCCATTTCAGCAAGGAGGCCGCCGAGCTGCTGCTGGAGGTGGGCATCATCAAGGCCATCCCCGATCTCTCCAAGCTCGCCGACACCCGCTTCATCCAGTAAGCCAGCATGCGTCCCCTGACCCCGGTGACGCCCCGGGCCCGCGTGGCCCTGGGCCTGTCCTTCTTCATCGTCTTCACCGCGCTCTGGGCCGCCGTTACCTTCGGCGGCCTGGTCAGCAAGACCTTTCTGGCCGACCCGCTCACCATGCTGAAGTCCGGCTGGACCCTGCTGGCCGAGATGGGCTTTGCCAAGGACATCGGCATGACCGTGTGGCGGGTGCTGGGCGGCTTCCTGATTGCCGCCGCCCTGGCCCTGCCCCTGGGCGTGCTGATGGGCACCTACAAGCCCGTCGAGGCCTTCTTCGAGCCCTTCGTCTCCTTCGCGCGCTACCTGCCGGCCTCGGCCTTCATCCCCCTGCTCATCCTCTGGGCCGGCATCGGCGAGGCGCAGAAGCTGGCCGTGATCTTCATCGGCAGCTTCTTCCAGCTGACCCTGATGATCGCGGTGGCCGTGGGCAATACCCGGCGCGATCTGGTGGAGGCGGCCTACACCCTGGGCGTCTCGGACCGCACGCTGATCAGCCGCGTGCTGCTGCCCGGGGCCGCGCCCGAGATCGCCGAGATCCTGCGCATGGTGCTGGGCTGGGCCTGGACCTATGTGATCGTGGCCGAGCTGATCGGTGCCTCCAGCGGCATCGGCCACATGATCACCGACAGCCAGGCCCTGCTGGCCACCGACCAGATCATCTTCGGCATCATCGTGATCGGCCTGATCGGCCTGGTCAGCGACTTCGCCTTCAAGGCACTGAACCGCTCGCTCTTTCCCTGGGCACAGCTCGGCCGATGACTAGCACTTCTTCCATCCTTTCGATCCGCGGCGTCTCCCGCACCTTCGGCAGCCCGGGCGGCCCGCAGACCGTGGCCCTGCAGGCCACCGATCTGGACGTGGCCGAGAACGAGTTCTTCACGATGCTCGGCCCCTCGGGCTGCGGCAAGACCACGCTGTTGCGCATGCTCGCCGGCCTGGACGTGCCCAGCAGCGGCGAGGTGCTGCTGGACGGCCGCAAGGTCCGGGGCCCCGGGGCCGACCGCGGCATGGTGTTCCAGAGCTACACCCTCTTCCCCTGGCTCACGGTGCAGGAGAACGTGGCCTTCGGCCTGCGCGAGCGCGGACTCCCCAAGGCGCAGCAGCAGGAGATCGCCCAGGACTTCCTCGCCAAGGTGGGCCTGGCCAAGTTTGCCGCTCACTATCCCAAGCAGCTCAGCGGCGGCATGCAGCAGCGCACCGCCCTGGCGCGCGCCCTGGCCAACGGCCCGCGCATGCTGCTGATGGATGAGCCCTTCGGCGCCCTGGACCACCAGACCCGCGAGCTGATGCAGGAGCTGCTGCTGGGCATCTGGGAGCGCGAGAAAAAGACCGTGCTCTTTGTCACGCATGACATCGACGAGGCCATCTTCATGGGCTCGCGCGTGGTGGTGATGAGCGCCCGGCCCGGCCGCATCAAGAGCGATCTGCCCTCGCCCTTCGAGCACCCGCGCCACTACTCGGTCAAGACCACGGCCGAATTCGCCGCACTCAAACGCGAACTGACGGAACAATTGCGCAGCGAAGTGCAGGCCGCGGCGCTCAGCTGAGCCCACGCGGCTGGGACAATCCCGGCATGCGTACGTTTCTCGCGCTGCTGCTGTCCTGGTGCTGTGGTCCGGCCCTGGCGTTGAGCGTGGCCTTCATCAATCCGGGCCACGCCGACGAGCAATTCTGGCGCAGCGCCAGCGAAGCCATGCAGGCCGCGGCGCGCAGCCTGGGCGTGGAGCTGGAACTGCTCTACGCCGAGCGCCAACCCGAGCGCGCCCTGGCCCTGGGCCAGGAGATCGCGGCCCGCCCCGCGGGCAAGCGGCCCGACTACGTGATCCTGGTCAACGAGAAAGGCACGCTGGTGCGCAATGCCCGGGTGCTGGGCGAGGCGGGCATCCGCAGCTTTGCCGCCTTCAGCGGCCTGCTGCCCCAGGAACGGCGACGCTGGGCCCCGCGCCGCGGCCTGCCCATGCTGCTGGGCAGCCTGGAGCCCGATGCCGAACAGGCCGGCTATCTCACGGCCAAGGCCCTGATCGAGCAGGGCCGCCAGCGCGCCGGCGCGCAGACGCCCTTGCAGCTGCTGTCCATCGCCGGCGACCGCTCCACCCCGGTGTCCATCCAGCGCAACGAGGGCCTGCGCCGCGCCCTGCGCGAGGCGCGCTCGCCCCGGCCCGAGCTGGTGGAGCAGCTCTTCGCCGAATGGCAGCGCGGGCGGGCCCAGGAGCTGGCCCTGGGAGCCCTGCAGCGCCACCCCGGCCTGGATCTGGTCTGGGCCGGCTCCGACCAGATGGCCTTCGGCGCCATGGAGGCCGCCGAGCAACTGGGCCGCCAGCCCGGCCGCGATCTGCTCTTTGCCGGCATCAACACCTCGCGCGAAGCCATGCAGGCGGTGCTGGACGGCCGGCTCGCAGCCCTGGCGGGTGGCCACTTCATGGCCGGAGCCTGGGCCCTGCTGATGCTCCACGACTATCACCACGGCTACGACTTCGCGGACGCCGGCCTCGAGCAGGAGCAGCCGATGTTCATGCTCTTCGGCAAGGCCGAGGCACGCCGCTACCTGGCGCGTTTCGGCGAGGGCATGCCGGCCCTGGACTTCCGCCCCTACAGCCGGCGCTTCAGCACCAGCCCGCAGCGCCTGAAGGTCCAGAACCTGCTGCTGGGGCCTCAGTAGCGTCCCGTCGCGCCCGCTACCCGCAGATAGACGTAGGCGCTCCAGGCCACCAGGGCACGCACCAGCACGCCACGCAGGCCGGCGCCGCCCCACTGACGCAGATCCACGCGGCGCGAGACCGTGGCCGCGCTCTCGAACTCGGCCGCCACGGCGCGTGCGAAAGCGGCGTCGCGCACCAGCACATTGGCCTCCAGATTGAGCAGCAGGGACAGCGGGTCGATATTGGAGCTGCCCACCGTGGCCCAGGCCTCGTCCACCACCGCCACCTTGGCGTGCAGAAAGGCGGGCGTGTACTCGTAGATCTGCACCCCGTGGCCCAGCAGCTCAGCATAGAGGGCCTGGGCCGCCATGCCGGCGATGCGGTAGTCCAGCTTGCCCTGCAGCAGCAGGCGCACCTGCACGCCGCGCCGCGCCGCGTCGCGCAGGGCGCGCCGGAAGGCCTGGCCAGGATAGAAATAGGGCGAGATCAGGTCCACCCGCTCGTGCGCGGCGCGGATGGCGTCGATATAGGCCCGCTCGATGGTGCGGCGCTGGCGCAGGTTGTCGCGCAGCACAAAGGCCGCGCAGACGGGGCTGAGCTCCATCCATTCCGACCCGCCCTCGCGCTGGCGGCGCCGGCCGCGCGGCATGCGCAGGCGCCGCGCCAGGCGGCGCAGACGGCGCACCGGCTCGGGGCTGCGCACCAGGGCCAGCAGCTCCTCGCCGAAATCGCGCCCCAGCCAGGCCCGGGTCCAGACCGCACGCGCCGCCTGGGCCACCGGCTGCACGGCCGGGCCGCACAGGGCCACGGCAAAGTCCAGGCGGGGCTGCTCGGTCTCGCCATGGTGCAGGTCCATGCGGTCGTCGATGATGTTGATGCCGCCCACAAAGGCCCGCTCGCCGTCCACCACGCAGAGCTTCTGGTGCAGGCGGCGCAGCTGGCCCGGCTGCAGCCAGCGCCACCAGCGGTCTATGGGCCGGAACACCGCCAGGGCCACGCCGCTGCCGGCCAGGGCCTCGCTGAGCCAGGGCAGGCTGGCCTTGGAGCCGAAGCCGTCCACCACCACCCGCACCCGCACGCCGCGCGCCGCCGCCGCGCGCAGGGCCGCCACGGTGGCCGCGCCGGCACGGTCGTTGTGGAAGATGTAGCTGGCGATCCAGACCTCATGACGGGCCGCCGCGATGGCCTCGATCTGGGCGGGAAAAAGCTCGTCCCCGCCCTTGAGCAGGCGCAGCTCATTGCCGCCGCTGTACTCCGGCAGGGCCTGGGCGTGCCAGGAGAAGACGTGCTCGGTATCCGGGGCCGCCACCGTGCTCCTCAGACGAGCTCGAACTCGGCCACCAGGGGCAGGTGGTCGGACATGCGGGCCCACACCGGGCCGCGCGGCACTTGGGTGGCCACGCAGCGCAGGCCGCGGGTGTAGATGCGGTCCAGCGAGAAGAAAGGCAGGCGCGAGGGAAAGGTGGCCAGGCGCCGGCCGCCGGCCACCTGGGCGCGGGTCAGGCCGTACTCGCGCATGGGCGCGTCCAGCTTCTCGCCCCAGTCATTGAAGTCGCCGGCAATCACCAGCAGGCCCTCCTCGGGCACCTCGGCGCGGATGTAATCGGCCAGGCGCTGCACCTGGCGCACGCGGCTGCCATGCATCAGGCCCAGATGGGCCACCACCGCGTGCACGGTCAGGCCCTGCCACTGCACCTGCACATGCAGCAGGCCGCGCTGCTCGAAGCGGTGGTCCGAGACATCGTGATGCCCCACATCGCCCAGGGGCCAGCGCGATAGCAGGGCATTGCCATGCTCGCCATGCTTGGTGATGGCATTGGTACGGTAGGCCACCTCATAGCCCTCGGGGGCCAGGAAGTCGGCCTGACCCTGCTCCGGCCAGCCGAACCAGGTGCGCTCGAAGGTCTTGGCATCGCGATGGTGGAAATGCCGCACCTCCTGCAGAAACACCAGATCGGCGTCCAGCGCCTCCACGCCCAGGCCCAGGTTGTGGATCTCCAGGCGCTTGCCCGGCCCGATGCCGCGCACGCCCTTGTGGATGTTGTAGGTGGCCACACGCAGATGCGGGCTCAGCAGGCTGGTCTGCGGGGCCTGCACCGTGTGGCGAAAGCCGGGGCCGCGCATCATGCGGTGAAGCGCGGCAGCTGCAGCACCGCCTCGGCATTGGAGGGCGAGAAGCACAGGTCCGCCGCCTCGCGCCAGGGCAGCCAGCGGTACTGCAGATGCTCGCGCGGGGCCAGGCGCACGGGCGTGCCGGCCGGCACGGTGAGGCCGAACACATGCTCGGTGTTGTGGGTCACGCCCGGGGCGTAGCGGTGGCGCCAGACCGGGTAGATCTCGTAGACATTGCGCAGCTGCCAGTCCAGCAGGCGGCCGCCCACGGCGGCGATGTCGATGCCGGTTTCCTCCTGCACCTCGCGCCGGGCGGTCTCGGCCAGGGGCTCGTCGAGCGCGTCCAGCGAACCGGTCACGCTCTGCCAGAAACCGGGCCGGTCGGCCCGCTCCAGCATCAGCACCTGCAGATCGGGCGTGTGGATCACCACCAGCACCGATTCGGGGATCTTGTGGGGTCGGGTCTGAACTGCACTCTCGCTCATGCGGCAAGCATAGCGGAGCCCACTCAGCTGTGCGCCGCGCCGCGTGCCAGACCGCGCGTCAAACGCTCGGCCGCCCGGCTCAGGCGCTCGCGCAGGGTGGGCGGCTCCAGCACCTCGAACTCCACCTCCAGGGCCAGCAGCCAGTAGACCAGGGCATCCAGCGCATGCGCGCCGCACTGCATCAGACAGCGGGCCTCGTCCACCGGGCTCAGCTGCGCCGCCGTGGCCGGAATGCGCGCGGCCATCTGCGCCAGCGGCGCATGCAGGATGACCCGGGCCTGCTCGGCATGCGGCGACAGCACCACCGAGCGCGCCACAAAGGCGCGCAGGTCCCCGCCCTCGGGCCCGGGCCGGGGCGCGAAATGCGCGCCCACCGCCAGCGAACCAGCGATGCGGTCCAGGCGGAAGGTGCGCCAGTCGGCGCGCTGTGTGTCCCAGGCCACCAGATACCAGCGGTGGCCGGTGTGGACCACGCCCTGGGGCTGGGTCTCGCGCCGGCTGGGGCTGCCCTCGGCGTCCACATAGTCGAAGCCCAGGGCCAGTTGATCGCGGCAGGCGCCGGCCAGATCGGCCAGCAGGCCTGCGTCCACGCTGGGGCCTACCAGATCCATGGCCTGGACGGCGTCGCGCAAGGCATCGGCCCGCCGCCGCAGCCGCGCCGGCATCAGCTGCTCCAGCTTGACCAGGGCCTGCAGGGCCGGCTCCTCGATGCCGCCCACCCGGCCCGAGGCCGCGGTGCGCAGGGCAATGGCCACGGCCAGGGCCTCCTCATCATCCAGCTGCAGAGGTGGCAGGGCCTGGCCCGGGCGCAGGGCATAGCCGCCGGCCACCCCGGTGCTGGCGGCCACCGGATAGCCCAGCTCGCGCAGGCGGTCGATGTCGCGGCGCAGGGTGCGGGGGTGGATGGCCAGGCGCTCGGCCAGCTCGGGCCCGGCCCAGTGGCGCCGGGCCTGCAAGAGGGAGAGCAGGCGCAGCAGGCGTGAGGAGGCACTCAGCATGGCCGCACTGTAGCGGCGATTGAGGGCCGATTCTGTCCGCAATGCGGCCTACATTGCCCCGGCGGTCGGCGCGCTTGCCGGCCCTTCCACACCGAGACTCACCGGGAGAAACCCATGTCCATCGTCCTGTACTGGCACCCCATGTCCAGCGCCACCCCCATCGCCTGCGCCCTGGCCGAGCTGGGCCTGCCCTACGAGCGGGTCAAGATCGATATCCGTGCCGGCGAGCAGCACGCCCCGGACTATCTGGCCCTCAACCCCAATGGCAAGGTGCCCACCCTGACGGTGGATGGCGCGCCCATGTTCGAGGCCCTGGCCATCCAGCTCTGGCTGGGCCATACCTATGGCGTGGAGCGCGGCCTCTGGCCGGCCGGCGGCACGCCCGAGCATCTGCAGGCCCTGTCCTGGTGCAGCTGGGCCTATGTCACGTATGGCGCGGTGCTGGTGCGTCTGCAACTGGCCACCCAGGGCGAGCCCGCGCTGCGCAGCGAGGCCCAGGCCCGGGCTGCGACCCAGGGCCTGGACGAGCTGCTGGCCGTGCTGGACGCCCGCCTGGCCCGCCAGGCCTGGATGCTGGGCGCGCACTACTCCCTGGTGGACGTGCTGGTGGCCTCGGTGCTGGGCTACAGCGTCTATCTGGGCGCGCCGGTGGCCCGCCATGCCCATGTGCAGGCCTGGCTGGGCCGGGTGCAGGCGCGGCCCAGCATGCAGCTGGAAGGCGTCTGAGGACGCGGCTCGAGACTCAGCGCGGCGTGCGCTGGGTCCAGAGCACGCCGGCCACGATCAGGCCCATGCCCAGCAGGCTGGCCGCCTCCGGTCGCTCGCCAAAAATCGGTAGGGCCAGCAAGGCCGCCAGCACCGGCGTGAGGGCACCGGCCGTGGCGCTGCGCTGGGCGCCCAGGCGGGCCACCGCCACGCTGTAGCTCAGGGTGGAGATCAGGCCCACGCCCAGGCCCTGCAGGCCCAGTTGCAGGCCCAGCTGGGCCGGGCTCAGCTGCCAGAGCTGCAGGGGCGCCTGGGCCAGCTGCCACAGCAGCCAGGGCGCCAGCAGGCCCAGGGACAGGCAGGAGATCAGGGCCGCGGCTTCCAGCGGCGCCAGGCGCGCCTCGCGCAGGGCCAGGGTGTAGGCCGACCACATCAGGCTGCCCAGCAGGAAGAAGGCATAGCCCTGGGCGCGATCGCCCTCCCCGGCATGCAGGGCCAGCATGGTGGCCACACCGGCCGCGATGCACAGCAGGGCCGGCCAGCGCGCCAGGGCCTGGCGCCCGTGCAGGGCGGCACCCAGCAAGGCGGTGAACAGGGGCAAGGTGCCGGGGATCAGGGTGGCCCCATCGGCCACCGGTGCGAAACGCATGCCCCAGCCCGCGATCAGGAAGTACGGCAGACCGGCGCCGGCCACGATGCTCAGCGTCAGGCGCCAGGGCAAGGCCAGCAGGCGCCGGCGCGCGCGCCACAGCACGGGCAGGAAGAGCAGGCCGGCGGGGCCGAAACGTATCAGGGCCAGTTCGGCCGGCGGCAGGGCCGCGCGGGCGCCGGCGCGCAGGGAGACAAAGAAACCGGCCCAGATGCACAGGGTCAGGGCCAGGGCGGCCCAGCCCAGCCAGGCGCGGGATTCGGCCGGCGCCGCGCCCAGGGGCAAGGCGCTTGCGGTGGAAGAGGACATGGGGGTACTGCGGGGTACGGCAGGCGGGAATGCGGACGCCATTCTCCGCAGGCTCGCCGGGCGTTATTCACCAAAATCCATCCACTTCAAACATCATCGCGCCGACAATCGCCAATACATCAACAAATATTGGCGAATTCAACCCATGGACCGCATCGATGCCCAGCTGCTGGACCTGTTGCAGCGCGAAGGACGGCTCAGCGTGGCCGAACTGGCGGAGCGGGTGGCGCTCTCGCAAAGCCCCTGCGCGCGCCGCCTCAAACGCCTGGAAGACAGCGGCCTGATCGCCGGCTACCGCGCGGTGCTGGACCGCCAGGCCCTGCAGCTGGGCACCACGGTCTTTGTCAATGTGCGCCTCATGCACCACCGCGCCGACGCGGTGCAGCAGTTCGAGGCCGCCATGCAGGCCATGGCCGAGGTCATCAGCTGCCATGTGGTCTCGGGCAGCCACGACTATCTGCTGGAGGTGGTGGTGGGCGCCCTGGGGGACTATGAGCAGATCGTGCGCCGCCTGCAGGCCCTGCCGGTGGTGCAGGACATCAACAGCAGCTTTGCCATCCGCTGCGTGAAGAGCGGTGCGCCCCTGCCCCTGCGGGCGCAGGACGGCGGCTGAGGGCGCTTGGCGCCCCTGTGTGGCGCGCCAGCAATGTGCATGTCGCGCGAGCAACGCCGCATTGCGGGCCCGACATCCACGTTAAGCGCCCGCTATCTCTAAGCCCGCGGCCGGGCGCTCTTGCCGCGCCTTATCCCGCGTCTCGACAAAAACCCGCTGCCTAGGATGCGAAGCATTCCAACAGCAGCGGAGTTTTCGATGAGCCTGAGCCCCATCAGCAGCCTTTCCAACAGCCTGGCCTCGGCCCTGCCCCGCGTGGCCTCGCCCAGCCAGGGTCCCAGCGGCGCTTTCGAGATCAATGCCCGGGAATACGGGCCGGTGGCCGCCACCGTCATCAGCGCCGGGCAGCTGGCCGGCGATGCCGCGCAGACCGTGTGCCACTTCAGCACCGACGGCCTGGCCCGCCTGGGGCGCGGCGCCGAGGAGGTGCTGGACGACACGGTGGACGCGGTCAGCGATGGCGTCTCGGCCGTGGTGGATACCGTGAGCGATGGCGCCCGCGCCGTGGTCGGCGGCGTGGAAAAGGGGCTGGACGCCGTGGGCGACGCGGCCCACGCCCTCTACGAGGGCACGGGCGACGCCCTGCAGAGCCTGGCCGGCTACGCCACCCTGGGCGTGGCCGCGGGCCGCCGCATGATCAACGAGACCGCCTGAGCCCATGTGCAAGCTCCGCCCCCTTGCTCAGGCCGCGCGGACCGCGCTGGCCGGCCTGGCGCTGACGGGCCTGGCAGGCTGCTCGGTCTTCAGCCCCGCGCCGGGCTGGGAGCTGGTCAAGGCCAGCGGCAGCGCCGCCGCCACCGCCCTGGCCTATGGCCCCAGCCGCGCCCGCGACACGGTGCACCAGGGCGAGGCCGTGCCCGCCAGCGTCTGCATCGAGTTCAACCGCGATGTGCAGAGCCAGGAGCTGGTGCCCGCGCTGCAGGCCGAGCTGCGCCAGCACCGGGTGGCCAGCCGCGTCTACGAGCTGGGCATGGACGGGCCGGACTGCCGCGTCTGGCTGCGCTATGTGGCCAGCGTCGAATGGGGCCAGCCGCCCATGTCGGGCGCCTACCGGCCTTATCTGAGCGCCGCGGCCCTGAGCCTGCATCACGTCGACGGCCGCCTGATGTCCAGCAGCGCCTACCGCCTGGAGGAGGGTCTGGGCCTGGGCCGCTGGAGCAGCACCCGCGACAAGCTGGCCCCCGTGGTCCAGGCCCTGCTCACCGGTTTCGAGAACTGAGACGCCGCCGCCCCGGCGCGCGCCTCGCCCCAGAACAAGATCCATCGAGGGAATCCAACACCATGTCGTCCACCCGTCTCACGCCCGCCATCGCCCTGCTGCTGGGCACCCTGCTCGCCGGCTGCGCCAGCAGCCCGCCGCCGGGCGCCGTCAGCGGCCCCCTGATCGCGCCCCCGGCCCTGCCCGCCACCTATGTGGAGCGCATCAACAAGGGCGGCATCTACCAGCCCCATCTGCAGACCGCCAGCCTCTTCTCCAGCGAGCGCCGCCCGCGCCAGATCGGCGACACGCTCAAGGTGGACATTGCCGAGAGCCTGCGCGCCAGCCAGAAGCAGGCCACCAGCACCCAGCGCAACAGCCAGATCGCGGTCAAGGGTCCGGGTGGCAGCCAGGCCGGCGGCCTGCTGGGAGCCTTGATCAATGCCGATGCCCAGGCCTCGGGCAATGACAGCTTCAAGGGCTCGGGCCAGAGCGAGAACAGCGCCAGCTTCAGCGCCCAGCTGGCGGCCACGGTGATCAATGTGCTGCCCAACGGCCATCTGGTGGTGGCTGGCGAGCGCAGCATGGCCTTCAACGGCGGGGCCAACACCCTGCGCTTCTCGGGCGTGGTGGACCCGCGCGATGTGAAGCCGGGCAATGTGGTGGCCTCGGCCGATGTGGTCAACGCCCGCCTGGAGGTGGCGGGCCAGGGCGAGGTCTCCGAGGCCGCGCAGCGCAACTGGCTGCAGCGGGTGATGAGCCAGAGCCTCTCGATCTGGTGATCTGCTGAGTTCGCCGGTGCCGCCGCTCAGAGCGCCGACTTGCCGGCCCGCTCCAGCTGGGCGGCCAGCGCGGCCAGGGCGGTGCGGTCCAGCTGGGGCTCATCCAGCAGCTCGCGCAGGCGGCTAGCCGCGGCCAGCACCGCCTGGCCCAGGGCGCGGGCGTCGGCCGGCCGGCCCAGGGGCAGCTGGAGCAGCAGGCGCTCCAGCAGGGCCGCCAGGCGCTGGGCGCGGCTGAGGTCGGCACGCGACCAGTCGGCGCCCGCCGGGCGCAGCAGCCACAGCAGGCCCACCAGGCGCCCCTCGCGCCGCAGGCCCAGCTCCAGGCGCGCGCGGCGCGGGCCGCCAGCCAGGGCTTCGCCCAGCTCGGCCCGCCAGGGATGGCTGGCCGCATCGCTCACCTGCAGGCTGGCCCCCGGCTGGGCCAGGGCCTGCAGATAGCCGCTCAGGTCGGCGCCCTGCAGCGGCTCGGGGCCGCGGCCCTTGTCCAGCAGGGGGCGGTAGCGGCCCTGGGCCGACTCGTCCCACCACAGGCGCAGGCCGGCCAGCTCCAGCCCGTCCAGCAGGCGTGGCTGCATATGGGCCCAGGCCGCCTCGAAATCGGCCGGCGCCTCCAGATGCCAGCCCTGGCCCGCCAGCTCCAGCAGCAGGGCATCGGCCCCCGCGGGGTCGGTGTCGAAGCGGGCCAGTGCCTCCAGGCCGGCCGGCATCTGGGCCTGGGCCAGGGTGGCCTCCAGGCGCTGGGCCTGCTGGGCGTGATGCCAGCCGGGGCCCAACTCGCCCCGGGCCTGGGCCAGCTCGGCCAGGCGCGCGTGCACGGCGGCCTGCAGGGCCCGGGCTTGCAGGTTCTCGGCCAGATCCAGGGCCTGCTGGGCCAGATCCTGAGCCGCTTCGCCCTGGGCCAGCTCGCTGAGCAGCAGGGTGGCCTGCCCCTCCAGCCAGCGGTAGCCGCAGCGCTGACCCAGTTCCTGGGCCTGACGCCCCAGGCGCTCGGCCAGGACCAGATCCCCACGATCGCGCGCGCAGCGCGCGTGGTGCCAGATGGCCTCGGCCTGGTAGTCGCGGTGGCCGGCCTCGCGGGCCGAGCTCAGGGCCTCGTCCAGCGCCGGCAGCGCCGCCTGCGGGCCCTGGGTGGCGCGCAGGGAGGCGGCGCGGTTGAGCGCAATCTTGGCGCGCAGATAGGCGTCGCGCGGCAGGCGGGCGTAATGCGCCTCGGCCTCTTCCAGCACCCGGCCGCCGCGGGCCCATTCGCCCAGGGCGTAGCACAGATGGGCCAGACCGATGCGGGCCTGGCAGGCGCTGCGCGAGTCGTCGGCGGCCCAGCCCAGGGTCTGGCTCCAGGCCTTGCAGGCCTGGTTGTAGTCACCGCGCTGGTAGTGCAGACGGCCCAGGGCCTCGCTGAGTTCCGCCGCCTCGGCAAAGGCGCGCTGGCGCTCGGCGCCGTCCAGCGCCCCCTCCAGCGCGGTCTGCAGCTCCAGGGAACGGCCCCAGCGCTCCAGCACGAAGTACTGGCCCAGCAAGGCGGCGCGGCGCACCGAAGCCTCGGTCGCCTGGGCCTGGCCCTGCAGCAGGGGCAGCATCAGGCCCGGGTGGCGCATGATGCCGCGCTCCCAGCGGGCGGTGGCTTGATCGTCGGGGCGAGAACTCATGGCGAGCGGGGGCGGATGGGGCAAAGGCGCAAGGATAGCGGCTGCGCCGCACCGCCCCACTCCCCGCCCGGGGGCAGGCAGCAAAAAGGGCGGCCGAAGCCGCCCTTTGCCAGGATGCGCGCGGGGCGCGGATCAGGCGGCCGGCGTCGGGTTGCGCAGGCGGATGTGCAGCTCGCGCAGCTGCTTCTCGTCGACCATGGACGGCGCGCCGGTCAGCAGGCACTGGGCGCGCTGGGTCTTGGGGAAGGCGATCACGTCGCGGATGGAATCGGCCTTGGTCATCATGGTGACGATGCGGTCCAGACCGAAGGCCAGGCCACCGTGCGGGGGGGCGCCGTACTGCAGCGCGTCCAGCAGGAAGCCGAACTTGACGCGCTGCTCCTCGGGGCTGATGTTCAGGGCCTCGAAGACCTTGGCCTGCACCTCGGCGCGGTGGATACGCACCGAACCGCCACCCAGCTCCCAGCCGTTGAGCACCATGTCGTAGGCCTTGGCCACGCAGGCACCCGGGTCGGTGACCATCAGGTCCTCATGACCGTCCTTGGGCGCGGTGAAGGGGTGGTGCACGGCGGACCAGCGCTTGTTCTCCTCGTCTTCCTCGAACATCGGGAAGTCCACCACCCACAGCGGCGCCCACTTGTCCTCGAACAGGCCGTTGGCCTTGCCGAACTCGCTGTGGCCGACCTTCAGGCGCAGGGCGCCGATGGCGTCGTTGACAATCTTGGCCTTGTCGGCGCCGAAGAAGATCAGGTCGCCGTCCTGGGCGCCGGTGCGCTTGAGGATCTCGGCGATGGCGGCGTCGTGCAGGTTCTTGACGATGGGCGACTGCAGACCTTCACGGCCCTTGGCCACTTCGTTGACCTTGATCCAAGCCAGGCCCTTGGCGCCGTAGATCTTGACGAACTCGGTGTAGCTGTCGATCTCGCCGCGGCTCAGGGCGGCACCGCCCGGCACGCGCAGGGCGACGACGCGGCCGCCCTTGGTGGTGGCGGGGGTCGAGAAGACCTTGAAGTCCACATCGGCCATCACCTCGGTCAGCTCGGTGAACTGCAGCTTGACGCGCAGATCGGGCTTGTCCGAGCCGTAGAGGAACATGGCGTCGGCGTACTTCATCACCGGGTAGTCGCCCAGCTCGACGTTCAGCGCCTTGCGGAAGACATGGCGGATCATGCCCTCGAACATGGCGCGGATCTCTTCCTCGGTCAGGAAGGAGGTCTCGATATCGATCTGGGTGAACTCGGGCTGACGGTCGGCGCGCAGGTCCTCGTCACGGAAGCACTTGGTGATCTGGTAGTAGCGGTCGAAGCCCGCCACCATCAGCAGCTGCTTGAAGAGCTGGGGCGACTGCGGCAGCGCGAAGAACATGCCGTCATGCACGCGGCTCGGGACCAGGTAGTCGCGCGCGCCTTCGGGCGTGCTCTTGGTCAGCATCGGGGTCTCGATGTCGACGAAGCCATGCTCGTCCAGGAACTTGCGCACTTCCATGGCCACGCGGTAGCGCAGCATCAGGTTGTTCTGCATATAGGGGCGGCGCAGGTCCAGCACGCGATGGGTCAGGCGCGTGGTCTCGCTGAGGTTCTCGTCGTCCAGCTGGAACGGGGGCGTCACCGAGGGGTTCAGCACTTCCAGCTCATGGCACAGCACCTCGATCTTGCCGCTGACCAGGTTGGCGTTCTCGGTGCCGGCGGGGCGCGCACGCACCTTGCCGACCACCTTCACGCAGAACTCGTTGCGCACGTCCTCGGCCACCTTGAACATCTCGGGGCGGTCGGGGTCGCAGACGATCTGCACCAGGCCTTCGCGGTCGCGCAGGTCGATGAAGATCACACCGCCGTGGTCACGGCGGCGATGGGCCCAGCCCATCAGGGTCACGGTCTGGTCGAGCAGCTTTTCGCTGACTTGGCCGGCATAGCAGGTACGCATGGTGTTCTTCTCCGGAGTCGGTACGGGCCGCGCCACGGGCGGGCCCTCAGGGGTTCGATGGGGAAAGCGCTGGCAGGCGATGAGCCCTCAGGGTTGAGCGCGTGCTGAGAACGCTCAACCCGGCAGATTTCGCGGATTCTCCGCGCTCACCGTGACGGGCACGGCGGCCGGTGCCACCACCCCCATCGAGATGATGTACTTCAGGGCCTCGTCCACGCTCATGGCCAGCGGACGCACGCTCTCGCGCGGCATCATCAGAAAGAAACCCGAGGTGGGGTTGGGCGTGGTGGGCACGTACAGGCTCACATGCTCGCCCGGCAGGGCCTCGGCCACCTCGCCGCCAGGGCGGCCGGTGACGAAGGCGATGGTCCAGGAACCCTCGCGCGGGTACTGCACCAGCACCGCCTCGCGAAAGGCATTGCCGCTGCTGGAGAACAGGGTGTCGGAGACCTGCTTGACCGAGCTGTAGATGCTCTTGACGATGGGAATGTTGGAGAGCAGCCGGTCCCATTGGCGCAACCACCACTGGCCGAACATATTGGCCACGAACACGCCCGTCAGCAGCAGGGCGCCGACCAGGATCACCACCCCCAGGCCCGGCACATGGCGCAGGCCCTCGAGGCTGTCGTGCAGGGACAGCGGCAGCACGGCCTGCAAGGCGCTGAGCAGCGCCTCGAACACGCCGGTGATCAGGCCCAGCACCCACAGCAGCACCCAGATGGTGATCGCCAGAGGCAGCCAGACCAGCAGGCCGGTGATGATGTATTTCTTCACACGCGCTCAGTGGCAGGCGCAGGAGCCGCCGCAGGGGGTGGAGGAGGCGCTGGCACTCTCGCCACCACTGCCCGAAGACGAGCTCTCGCCGCCGCCGCTGCTGCTTTCGCCGGCCGCAGCCGGCGCAGAGGCCGCCGCAGCCGCCGTGCCGCTGGCGGCGGCACTGGTGCCACCGCTGCCGCCACGGAAGTCGGTCACATACCAGCCCGAGCCCTTGAGCTGGAAGCCGGCGGCGGTGACCTGCTTGCTGAAGGTGTCGGCGCCGCAGGCGGGGCAGGTGCTCAGCGGGGCGTCGGAGAGCTTTTGCAGCACGTCCTTGGCATGGCCGCAGGTGCCGCAGCGATAGGCGTAAATCGGCATGGTCTTCTAACTAAACCGTTGAATATAAAGGCGAAATTATAAGGCGAGCGCCCGCACCCGCCGAGGTGTGCCGCTCAGGCCTCGCCGACTCAGGCCGAAGCCTCGTCGCTCAGGCCCTCGACATGGCGCTTGTGCACATGGCGATTCTTCAGCCACTGCGGGGCCAGGGAGCCCGTCAGCATGCCCAGCATGGCGGCCAGCAGGCCGGCCAGCTGGCCCGGGAAGCTCTCGCCCAGATTGCTCACCTGGGGCATGAAGAAGATCCACACGGCGATGCCCGCGGCCAGCGAGAAGATGGCGCCCTGGGTGGTGGCGCGCTTCCAGTACAGGCCGAAGACCAGGGGCACGAAGGCGCCCACCAGGGTGACCTGGTAGGCCGAGGACACCAACTCATAGATCGAAGTGCCCTTCATCGCGATCGCGTAGGCCAGCACCAGCAGGGCGAAGATCACGATGGTCCAGCGCATGGCCAGCAGCTGCTCGCGGTCCTTCATCTGCGGGCGCAGATTCTTCAGGATGTTCTCGACAAAACTGGTCGAGGGCGCCAGCAGGGTGGCCGAGGAGGTGCTCTTGATGGCCGAAAGCAGCGCGCCGAAGAAGAGGATCTGCATCACCAGGGGCATATGGGTGAGCACATAGGTGGGCAGCAGCTTCTGGTAGTCGTCGCGCGCCACGTCCAGGGCCTGCTGGCCCATCACCACCACGGCGCTGGACACGATGAACATAGGCACGAAGGCGAACAGGATGTAGCTGACGCCGCCGATCACGGCGCCCTTGCGCGCCGTCTCGGCGTCCTTGGCCGACATCACGCGCTGGAACACGTCCTGCTGCGGGATGCTGCCCAGCATCATGGTGATGGCCGCGCCCACGAACATCGCGATGTCGGTGAAGGTGGGCTCGGGCATCAGGCGGAACAGGACATTGGCGCGGGCCATGTCCAGCACCTTGTCGGCGCCGCCGGCCAGGTCGGCCGAGAAGATGGCGATGATGGACAGGCCCACGACCAGCACGATCATCTGGATGAAGTCGGTCCAGGCCACGGCCAGGAAGCCGCCCACCACCACATAGATCAGCACGGCCAGCAGACCCACGATCATGCCGGCCGTCTCGGACATGGCGCCATTGGTCAGCACCGAGAACACCAGGCCCAGGGCCGTGATCTGGGCGGCCACCCAGCCCAGATAGCTGAGGATGATGGCGCTGGAGCAGAAGACCTCCACACCCTTGCCATAGCGCTCGCGGAAGAAGTCGCCGATGGTCAGCAGATTGAGCTTGTAGAGCTTGGCGGCGAAGAAGGTGCCCACCAGCACCAGGCACATGCCGGCGCCGAAAGGGTCCTCGATGATGGCGTTGAGGCCGCCCTGCACGAACTTGGCCGGAATGCCCATCACCGTCTCCGCGCCGAACCAGGTGGCGAAGGTGGTGGTGATCACCATGATCAGGGGCAGGCTGCGGCCGGCGATCGCGAAGTCGGTCGTGTTCTTGATGCGGCTGCCGGCCCAGACGCCCAGGGCCAGGGTCCCCAGCAGGTAGAGGACAACGAAGACGATCAGGGTGATGTTCATGACCGGAGCCCGGGCTGGGGCGGAACAAGATGTGGACGAGGGATCCCGCCGGGGCGGGGCGAAATGCGGGGCGCATTATCCCCAAATGTAGGGAGTTCGCCGCGGCAGCGCCCTCTAGATGCAAGAAGCAGGCCGCCGCTCACGGCGCGGGGCCTGGCGCGCCGGCCGCGGCATGCGGCGCCACCCGGGGCAGCATCAGCTCGAAGCGGGTGCCCTGCCCCGCCACGCTGCTCACCGAGATCTGGCCGCCCAGCAGGGAGCTGACGATGGTGTAGCAGATGTGCAGGCCCAGGCCGCTGCCGCCGGTGCCCATCTTGGTGGTGAAGAAGGGGTCGAAGATGCGCGGCAGCAGCTCGGCCGGGATGCCGCGCCCGTCGTCGCTGAAGACCAGGCGCACCCAGTCGCTGCCCAGGGCCTCGGCCTGCAGGCGCATCTGCCCGCCGCTGCGGCCCTCGAAGCCGTGCAGCACGGCATTGAGCACCAGATTGCTCAGCACCTGCTCCAGCGGGCCGGGGAAGCTGTCGAACTGCAGGCCGGGCGGAACGTCCAGCGCCAGCTGGTGCTCCTCGCGGCGCAGGCGGTTGTCCAGGGTCAGGGCCACCTCCTGGCAGACCTTGGCCAGGTCGAAGCTGCGACGCCGGTCCGAGGTCTGGTCCACCGCCAGCTGCTTGAAGCTGGCCACCAGCTGGGCCGCCCGGCCCAGGCTGCGCACCAGCAGGCTGCTGGATTCCTCGGCCGTGGCGCAGAAGCGCTCCAGTTCGGAGCGCCTGAGTCCGCCGCCCCGGGCCTGCTCGGCAAAGCGGCGGCTGCCCTCCTGCAGGGTGCTGGCCACCAGCAGGCTGTTGCCAATGGGCGTGTTCAGCTCATGCGCCACGCCCGCCACCAGGGCGCCCAGGGAGGCCAGCTTCTCACGCTCCACCAGCTGGGTCTGGGCCAGCTGCAGGCGGCGGTAGGCCTCGGCATTGTCCAGGGCCACCGCCGCATAGGCGCCCAGGGTGGCCAGGATGTCCAGATCGCTCTCCAGATAGGCATCCGTGCGCTCGCTGAGCACGCTGATCACGCCGATCACCTGCTCCTTGATGCGCATGGGCACATACAGGCCGGAGCGCGCGGGCGTGGGCTCGCTGCCGTCCAGCAGGCTGATGCGCTCATGGCCCATGCGCTCGCGCATGCGGGAGTCCGGCAGCCGGGCGTCGGCCTGCAGCTCGCGGATCAGCAAAGGTTGGCCCGTGAGCGCGCAGCGCGCGGCCGGCTGCTCGGGCGCATCCAGGCTGCGCAGATAAGGCCGGAAGCGCTTGCCGGCCTGGGCCGCAAAGTCGAAGGCAATCACGCGCTGGTCCCAGCGCAGCTGGCCCACGCCGAAGACATGGGCCGGCATCAGGGCCTGCACATGGCGATAAAGCGTGGCCTGGATGGCCTCGGGGTCCAGGGAGGCGGTGATCTCGCGGCCGATCTCGCTGAGCGTGGCGATCTGCTGGCGGCCGCGCTCGGCGGCCCGCTTCTCCACCTCCAGCTGCTGGCGCTGGGCCAGCACCTCGGCGGTGCGCTGCTGCACCTCCCGCTCCAGACGGCGGCGCCCCCGCTCCAGCCCGCGCAGGCGCAGACGCCAGGCGGCCGAAACCGCGAGCAGCAAGGCCAGCAGCATCAGGGCGCGGAACCAGACGCTGCGCCACCAGGGCGGCACCACCTCCAGCTCCAACAGCAGCCGGGGCTCGCCCCAGGCGCCGTCGGGGCTGGCAGCGCGGGCCATCAGGCGGTAGCGGCCCGGGTCCAGATTGGTATACGTGGCCAGGCCTTCGCCCGGCGGGCCCTGGATCCAGTCCGGATCAAAGCCCTCCAGCTGCCAGGCATAGCGGTTGAGGGCGCGGCCATAAAAGTGCAGGGCCGCCAGCTCGAAGCTCACCATGGTCTCCTGAGGGCCCAGGCGCAGCTGGCGCACCTGAGCCAGGGGGCCGCTCAGGCCCAGATCCTCCAGGGTGGAGGCCGCGCCGCTGGGGCGCTCCGGCGCCAAGGTGCCATCCTGGGGCTCCAGCACCGAGCGGTTGAAGATGCGCAGGTCCGAGAGTTGCACGGCCGGCGCCACCGGGTTGTCGCGCAGGGTCTCGGGGTGGAAGTACAGCAGACCCTGGCCGCCGAAGAAGAGGCCGCCGTCGGCCCCGCGCGCCGTGGCGCCGAAGCTGAAGCCGCCGTCCAGACGGCCGCCGCGCGTGGGGTAGTGGCGCAGCTGGCGACGCTCGGGGTCCAGCCGGCTCAGGCCGCGCGCACCCACCAGCCAGAGTGCACCGTCCTGGCTGTGCTGCAGGCCGTGGATCCAGCCCGGCTGCATGCCCGGCAACTCGCGCCAGGACTGCAGGCGCCAGCCGCCCGGCGCCCCCGGCTGGGCCTGCAGCTGGTAGAGGCCCAGATGGCTGCCCAGCCAGAGCCGGCCCCCGGCATCCTGGTGCAGGGCGTAGGCCAGCAGCTCCTCACCACCGCTCTTGCCGGCGCGAGTCTCCACCGGCACCGGCGGCAGCAGGCGCTGGCTCACCTCGTCCCACAGCTGCAAGCCGCCCTTGCTCCCCACCCAGAGGCGGCCCTCGCGGTCTTCCAGCAGGCAGTCCACCGTGTCGTGGGCCAGGCCCGTCTCGGCCCCGGCGCGCAGCAGCTGGTGACTGCCATCGGGCATCAGGCGATGCAGGCCACCAGCGCTGGCGGCCCAGAGCCGGCCCCGGCGGTCCAGCACCAGGGCGGCGATGGAGCGGCCGGCGGGCGACGGGGTCCCGAGCTCGATGCGCTGGCTGCGGCGCCCGGGCGTCTCCAGCAGCCACAGCCCACCCTCTCCGCCCACCCAGAGCCCCCGCCCCGGCTGCGGCAGCAGGGCCTTGATGTGGCTGATGGGCAGCTGCTCCAGGGGGATGCGCTCCACATCGCCGCTGGCCAGTTGCAGGCGGTTGAGCCCGCCGCCATAGGTGCCCACCCAGACATGCCAGGCATCATCCGGCGCCACCGCCTGCACCACCGGGTGAGACAGGCTGCGCGGCTCGCCATAGACCGAGAGGTAGCTGCGCATGCCGCCGCCGCCCAGATCCACCAGGGACAGGCCGCCCGACCAGCTGCCCACCCAGAGCACGCCGCTGCGGTCCTGGTAGATGGAGGCCACGTCATTGCCCCCCAGGCTGCGCGGCAGGGCCGGATGGTGGGCAAACTGCTCGGCCACGGCGCCGCCCTCGCGCCAGCGCCACAGGCCCTGGGTGCCGCTGCCTATCCAGACCGAACCCTCGGCATCGCGCTGCAGCGCATAGATGGTGCCGGTGGGCAGACCCAGGCGCTCGGGGAGATCGCTGTGGCTGCCGTCGCTGGGGTCCAGCACCTGCACGCCGCGATCGGTGCCCACCCAGATGCGGCCACGGCCGTCCAGCCGCAGGGCGCGCACGCCCAGCAGGGCTCCGTTCGGCCCAGCATCCCCGCGGCGCAGGGTCAGACGTTGCCGGAGCTGCTCCCGGCCATCCAGGCGCAAGAGTTCGCTGCCGCGCACCAGCCAGAGCCCATCCTGGCCATCGCCGGTCATGGCCAGCAGCCGCGCAGCACCGGCGGGTGCATCGGGCAGGCTGACGGTCGTGAAGCGCTGCGCCTTGGGCTCGAAGCGCAGCAGGGCCTGGGGCGTCAGCACCCAGAGGGCCCCACCGGGCGCAGGCAGCAGCCCGTCCACCTTGGCCTGGGGCGCACCCGGCGCCGCAGGGAGCAGGTGGCGGCGCAGGGTCTCGCGGCCCAGGTCCATCTCGTGCAAACCGGCCCCCGTGCCCACCCAGAGCCGGCCCGCGGGTGACTCCAGCAGGGCGAAGACATGGGGGTGGCCCAGGCTATCGGCGCGGGCTGGGTCGGTGCCGAAATGACGGGCGCGGCGGCCGTCGAAGCGGAACAGGCCGTCCGTGGTGCCCAGCCACATCTGACCCTGCTGGTCCTGCAGGGCCGTCATCACCGATTCCTCGTTGAGCGTGGACTCGTTGCGCAGGTGCTCGAAGCGCAGCAGCTGCAGGGACGATGCCTGTGCCGGAAGGAGCCCGCCCGGCAACAGGCCCTGCAGCAGCAGGAACAGACCGAGGACCAGGGCGACGCGCATGCCGCCAGCCTAGGGGAAAGCGGAGGCGCGCAAAAGCAGGGAAAGCTCCCTGCCGCCCCCTCAGCTCAGGATACCGAAGCGCACCAGCAGCTGGGCCAGCACCAGGCCGGCGGTGAAGCCTATGCCCACAAAGAGCACGGCGCGCAGCAGTCGGTTGGTGCCGCGCTGCTCGTGCAGCAGGGCCAGCAGCAGATCGCGCTCATGCCCCTCGGCGCGGCGGCGCAGGCTGTCGTGCAGCAGGCGCGGCAGCTCGGGGAAGATCTGGGCAAAGCGCGGCGCTTCCTTCTTGATCTGACCCACGAAGGCGCGCCAGCCCACCTGCTCGTCCATCCAGCGCTCGAGGAAGGGCTTGGCCGTGGCCCAGAGATCCAGATCCGGATCCAGCTGGCGGCCCAGGCCTTCGATATTGAGCAGGGTCTTCTGCAGCAGCACCAGCTGGGGCTGGACCTCCACATTGAAGCGGCGCGAGATCTGGAACAGGCGCATCAAGACCTGACCCAAGGAGATGTCCTTGAGCGGGCGGTCGAAATGCGGCTCGCAGACGGTGCGCACCGCGCTTTCCAGCTCGTCCACCCGGGTCTCGGCCGGCACCCAGCCCGACTCGATGTGCAGCTCGGCCACGCGCTTGTAGTCGCGGCGGAAGAAGGCGATGAAGTTCTGCGCCAGGTATTCCTTGTCGGTCTCGGTGAGCGTGCCGATGATGCCGAAGTCCAGGGCCACATAGCGGCCGAAGGTGGCCGGGGCCAGGCTGACCTGGATATTGCCCTGGTGCATGTCGGCATGGAAGAAGCCGTCACGGAAGACCTGGGTGAAGAAGATGGTCACGCCGTCGCGGGCCAGCTTCTTGATGTCCACGCCCGCATCGCGCAGACGCTGCAGCTGGGAGATGGGCACGCCGGACATGCGCTCCATCACGATCACCTCGCTGCTGCACAGGTCCCAGTGCATCTCGGGCACCAGCACCAGATCCAGGCCCTGCATATTGCGGCGCAGCTGGGCGGCGTTGGCGGCCTCGCGCACCAGATCCAGCTCGTCGTGCAGGTATTTGTCGAACTCGGCCACCACCTCGCGGGCCTTGAGGCGCCGGCCGTCGGCCGAGAAGCGCTCCACCCAGCCGGCCAGGGTGCGCAGCAGGGCCAGATCGTCGTCGATCACGTCCAGCATGCCCGGGCGCAGCACCTTGACCGCCACCTCTCGGCCATCGGGCAGCACGGCGAAATGCACCTGGGCGATGGAGGCGCTAGCCACCGGTTCAGCCTCGAAGCTGGCAAACAGCTGCTCGATGGGGCGGCCGAAGGCCTTTTCCACCAGGGCGCGCGACTGCGCTGCCGGGAAGGGGGGCACCCGATCCTGCAGGCGCGCCAGCTCTTCGATGATGTCTTCCGGCACCAGGTCGCGCCGGGTGGACAGCACCTGGCCGAACTTCACGAAGATGGGGCCCAGATGCTCCAGGGCCAGGCGCAGGCGTGCGCCGCGCGGCTGCTCCCAGCTGCGGCCGGCCGAGACCAGGCGGCGCAGCAGGCGCACGCGCCGCTGCCGGAAGCCCGACAGGGCCAGGTCATCCAGTCCGTATCGCGCGAAGGTCCAGAGGATGACCAGCAGGCGCGCCAGATACCTCATGCGGCCTTGCCACCCGACGCGCCCGGCATCAGCCGGGCCGCGCTCTTGGCCAGCAGGGCCAGGCCTTGCGCCGCCGCCCGGCCCCAGCGGGCCAGTTGGTGGGCCGGCGCGGGACCGACGATCTGGGCCAGATCGTCCTCGATATCCCAGCGGAGGTTGTCCATCAGCCAGCTCAGCTCGCCCGCGAAGGCGGCGTCGCCCTGCACCGAGACCTGAGGCTTCTCGCCGGTGAGCGCGCCCAGAGCCAGCAGGGCCGGGTTGCTGGCGTCCAGCTCGATGCGCAAGGCCTCGGGCGGGGCTTCGTCCAGCCGCTCCAGCAGGCCGGCCCGGGTGATGCCCAGGGCCAGATCGGGCGCGGCCGGCAGCAGGGCCGGCCAGCCTCGAAGATGCACCACGATGGCGCGTCCGGCATGGGGAGCGAGTCGCGCCGTCGCCACGGCCTCGCGACCGATGACATGGTTAAGCAACAGGCAGATGCGATCCTGCACTGCCGGCGCCAAAAGCTTGGACCAATCTTCAAACATGCGGCGATTGTAGGCAGCGCTTACATGTCAAGCGAACTAGGGGGTAGGACTTCCCCGGAGTCGACTCTCGAATGAGGGAGAATTCGCGCTTCGAACCGAGCCGGGGAGGGCTTGGCCGGAACGCGTGGGTTGAGGGCTGCCGCCATCGCAAAGCGCCCGAACAAACGCCAGGAGCGTGAGGACAATGTTTGAGGATCGCAGTTACAAAAGAACTTTCTACAGCGCCCCCCAATCGGTCGAGTCCCTGATTGCGGCGTTTCTGGAGCCGGGGCTCATCGTCCTGTGCTATCTGGCCGTCAATGCCTGGTTCGACGAACCGGTGCTGCGATCCACGCTCACCCTGTGCCTGCTGGTCTTCGCCCTGACCTTTCCGGGGCGCAACCGCTTTTCCGAACACCCCGTCAGCGCCGCCATCGACGTGCTGAGCTCCTGGCTGATGCTGCTGGCCATCCTGGCCCTGTGCGGCTATGCCACCAGCAGCATGGGTTACTTCGAGAACCATGTGCTGCTGTGGTGGGCCGGCCTGACCCCGGTGCTGCAGATCGTGGCCATCGAGTGCGGCCGGCGCGTGCTGCGCTGGCATGCCACGCAGCCAGAGGCCAAGCGCATTGCCGTGATCGTGGGTGGTGGCGCCCTGGGCGCCAAGGTGGCACGTGCTCTGCGCGAAGGTGATGATCGCAGCCGCAGCGTGGCCGGCTTCTTCGATGACCGGCAGGACGAGCGCCTGCACGCCGAGGCCGCCCCCTCCTGCTGGGTAATCTGGCCCAGGTGGGCGACTACGTCCGTGAGCAGGGCGTGCGCGAGGTCTACATCACCCTGCCCCTGGGCTCCCAGCCCCGCATCGTGCAGTTGCTGGAGCAGCTGCAGGGCACCACGGCCTCGCTCTTCTTCGTGCCGGATGTGTTCGGCATCTCCATCATCCAGGGCCGTCTGCAGGACATGAACGGCGTGCCCGTGGTGGGCATCTGCGAGACGCCTTTCACGGGCACCAACGAGCTGGTCAAGCGCATCAGCGATATCGTGCTGTCGTTGCTGATCCTGGTGCTGATCTCGCCCATCCTGCTGGCCGTGGCCATCGGTGTGAAGCTGAGCTCGCCCGGCCCCATCATCTTCAAGCAGCGCCGCAACGGCCTGGATGGCGAGGAGATCATCGTCTACAAGTTCCGCTCCATGCGGACCCAGGACAACGGCCCGGTGGTCAAGCAGGCCACCAAGGGCGACCCGCGCATCACCAAGTTCGGCGCCTTCATCCGCCGCACCTCGCTGGACGAGCTGCCGCAGTTCATCAATGTGCTGCAGGGCCGTATGAGCATCGTGGGCCCGCGTCCGCATGCCGTGGCCCACAACGAGGAATACCGCCAGCTGATCAAGGCCTATATGGTGCGCCACAAGGTCAAGCCCGGCATCACCGGCTGGGCCCAGGTCAACGGCCTGCGCGGCGAGACCGACACCATCGACAAGATGAAGGCCCGGGTCGAATACGATCTGGAGTACCTGCGCAACTGGTCGCTGGGCCTGGATTTGCAGATCATCGTGCGCACCGTGCGCCTGATGATCTTCGATCGCCACGCCTACTGACGCCCTCCCCTGCGCCGCACCACCGGTCCGCCACACACCATGACGATTTCGCGCTCCCTCCCTTTCTCAGCCCCCCTGCTGCGTCCCATCAGCCTGGCCCTGCTGGGCCTGATGACCGGCGGGGCGGTCCTGGCCGAGCAGAGCCCCTACTACGTGGGCGGCGCCCTGGGCGTCACCCATGTGTCCAATATCTACCGGACCAACGGCACCAGTGCCAGCCCACGCAACAATGACAATGTCACCACCGCCACCCTGCTGGCCGGCCTGGATCAGCGCTTCGGGCGCCAGCGCCTGTTTGGTGACGTGTCCCTGCGCAACAACCGCTACGCCAAGAACAAGTCCCTGGGCAATGACTCCTACGCGCTGAATGCCGGTCTGGACTGGGAGACCGTGAACCGGCTCTCGGGCCAGCTCAGCCTGAGCTCCAACCGCAATCTGGCCCAGTTCAATCCGGGAGGCGGCGCGCCCGAAATCACCAAGAAGAACATCGAGCAGGCCGACCAGGTGCGCGCCTCGGTGCGCTACGGGCTGGCCTCGCTGCTGAGCCTGGAAGGCTCGCTGACGCACCGCCGGCGCGAGTATTCCGCGCGTGAGTACGACGCCTATGACTTCAAGCAGGACACCGCCTCCCTGGGCCTGAGCTACCGGCCTCGCGAGGCCTTGACCCTGGGCATTGCCGCCCGCTACAGCGAGGGCAGCTACCCCCATGTGCCGACCGTTGGCGGTATCTCTTTCAAGAACGACTTCACCGGCAAGGATCTGGACTTCACCGCCGGCTGGATACTCAGCGGCGCCTCCGCCCTCAATGCCCGGCTGAGCGCCAGCCGTCGCGACTACAAGCTTGAGGGGGCACGCGACTTCTCCGGCCTGACCGGCAGCCTGAGCTGGCGCTGGCAGCCCACGGCCAAGCTGCAGATCAACAGCAGCCTGACCCGCGACACCGGCGATGAGACCTCCTTCTCCAATCTGGGCAACCTGGGCGGCGTCACCAGCGACTACAGCCGCGTGACCAACAGCCTGCAGATCAACAGCAGCTACGAACTCACCGGCAAGCTGCTGCTCGATGCAGGCCTGAGCTACGCCAAACGCTCACAGAGCGACACCCTCGGCCTGCGCAATGGTTCCGAACAGACCTCGTCGTTGAGTCTGGGGGCCCGCTGGCTGGTCACCCGCTCCGGTCTGATCGGCTGCCAGATCAATCACGACCAGCGCAGCGCCGACGCTTCAGTCTCCACCCCCTACAGCGCCAACAGCTATGGCTGCTATGGCCAGCTGACCCTGCGCTGAGCAACCCCACTCATGACGGCCAAGATCCTGCTCACCGGTGCCACCGGCTATATCGCGTCCCACACCTGGCTGGCCCTGCTGGAGGCCGGCTTCGAGGTGGTGGGCGTGGACAATTTCTCCAACAGCTCGCCCGAGGTGCTCAAGCGCCTGGAACGCCTGAGCGGCCGACCGCCGGTCTTCGAGCGCGCTGATGTGTGCGACGCCGCGGCGCTGGACGCCGTGTTCGCCGCCCACAAGCCGGCGGCTGTGGTGCACTTCGCCGCCTTCAAGGCCGTGGGCGAGTCGACGGCCATGCCCCTGGCCTACTACCGCAACAATCTGGGCGGCCTGGTCAACACCTGCGAGACCATGTGCCGCCACGGCTGCTCGCGCATCGTCTTCAGCTCCAGCGCCACGGTCTATGGCGCGCCCCGCCCGCAAGACCTGCCCCTGCGCGAGGACGCGGCCCTCTCGGCCGTGAATCCCTACGGCGCCACCAAGCTGATGGGCGAAACCATCCTGCGCGATCTGGGCACAGCGGAGCCCGGCTGGCAGACCGCCTGCCTGCGCTACTTCAACCCCGTGGGCGCGCATGAGAGCGGACTGATCGGCGAAGATCCGCGCGGCATCCCCAACAATCTGATGCCCTATGTGGCCCAGGTGGCCGTGGGGCGCCGCGCCGAGCTGCAGGTCTTTGGCAATGACTACGAGACACCGGACGGCACGGGGGTGCGCGACTACATCCATGTGGTGGACCTGGCCGAGGGCCATGTGGCGGCCCTGCGCTACCTGCTTGCGGGCGGCGAATCGCTCACCGTCAATTTGGGCACGGGCCAGGGCTATAGCGTGCTGGACCTGGTGCGGGCATATGAGGCTGCCAGCGACCGTCCCATCCCCTACCGCATCGCCCCGCGCCGTACCGGCGACGCCGCCGCCTGCTGGGCCGACCCCACTCTGGCCCGCGAGAAGCTGGGCTGGAGCACCCGCTACGATCTGGCCCGCATGTGTGCGGACAGCTGGCGTTGGCAGCATATGAACCCACAGGGTTACGAGCAGGCATGAATACCATCCAGATCCAGCCGGTCATCATGGCCGGCGGCAGTGGCACCCGGCTCTGGCCCCTGTCGCGGGCCGGCTATCCCAAGCAGTTCCTGGTGCTGGAGGGCAATACCAGTCTCTTTCAGCAAGCAGCCCAGCGTCTGGCCGGCCTCGGCGGCGCGGACCGGCAAGCCCTGCCCCCTTTGATCGTGGGCAATGAGGAGCACCGCTTCCTGGTGCTGGACCAGTTGCGTGAGCTGCGACTGGAGCCGGACGCTGTCCTGCTGGAGCCGCTGGGTCGCAACACCGCGCCAGCCCTCACCCTGGCCGCTCTGCAGGCCCTCGAAGGTGGACGTGATCCAGTGCTGGTGGTCACCCCGGCCGATCAGACCATAGGCGATGCGGCGGCCTTCCATGGCGCCCTGGGCCAGGCCGTGCAGCAGGCCGCCGAAGGCGCCATCGTGATCCTGGGCATCACGCCCGATCGACCAGAGACGGGCTACGGCTATATCCGCACCCAGGCCGATGGCGAGGCGCTGGCCGTCGCCCAGTTCGTGGAAAAGCCCGACCTGGCCACGGCCGAGGGCTATCTGCGCGAAGGCGGCTACTACTGGAACAGCGGCATGTTCGTGCTGCGTGCCAGCCGCTGGATTGAAGCCCTGCAGGCCTTCCGCCCTGACATCCTGAGCGCTACCCAGGCCGCTTTTGCAGGCCGCAGCGTGGACGCCAAGTTCGTGCGCCCGGCCAAGGCCGAGTTCGCCGCTGTGCCCGCCGAGTCGGTGGACTACGCGGTGATGGAGCGCCTGCCCGGCAGCGGCCTGATGCCTTTGCGCATGGTGCCGCTGGATGCCGGCTGGAACGATCTGGGCGCCTGGGAGGCCGTCTGGCAGGTGGCGCCCAAGGACCACGCCGGCAACGCTGCCCGTGGCGACACCATCGTCGCCGACAGCCGCAACACCCTGGTGCATGCCACCAGCCGCCTGGTCTCGGTGGTGGGGCTGGAGGACGTGGTCGTGGTGGAAACGCCTGACGCCGTGCTGGTGGCCGACCGTGCGCGCAGCCAGGACGTGAAGAAGATCGTCCAGCGACTGGACAGCAGCCAGCGCGGCGAACACAGCCTGCACCGCAAGGTGCACCGACCCTGGGGCTGGTACGACAGCATCGACAATGGTCCGCGGCACCAGGTCAAGCGCATCATGGTCAAGCCCGGCGCGAGCTTGAGCCTACAGATGCACCACCACCGCGCCGAGCACTGGATCGTGGTGTCGGGTACGGCCGAGGTCACCGTGGGCGACAAGGTGATCCTGCTCAGCGAGAACCAGAGCACCTACATCCCCCTGGGCGTCACCCACCGCCTGGCCAACCCGGGCAAGCTGCCGCTGGAGATCATCGAAGTCCAGTCCGGCTCCTACCTGGGCGAGGACGATATCGTCCGTTTCGAAGACACCTACGGGCGCCGCTAGGCCGCCCCATCCAAGCAATCAAGGGAGAGCATCTTGTCAGTGGTAGCAGTGATCGGCCTGGGATACGTGGGCCTGCCCCTGGTGGTGGAGTTCGGCAAGCATATGCGCACCATCGGCTTCGACATTGCGGAGTCCAAGGTCCAGGCCTGCCAGCGCGGCACCGACCCCTCGCGCGAGCTTAGCGACGCGCAGATGGCCGCTGCGCCGCACGCCGTCTACACCGCCGACCCGGCCCTGCTGGCCGAGGCCGACATCATCGTGGTGGCCGTGCCCACCCCGGTGGACGCGGCCCATATCCCCGACTTCCGCCCCCTGATCGGCTCCTCCACCAGCGTGGGCCGCCACATGAAGAAGGGCGCCATCGTGGTCTACGAGAGCACGGTCTACCCCGGCGCCACCGAGGAGGTCTGCATCCCCGTGCTGGAGCGCGAGTCCGGCATGAAGTGGAAGCAGGACTTCTTCGTGGGCTACAGCCCCGAGCGCATCAACCCGGGCGACAAGGAACACACGCTCACCAAGATCCTGAAGATCGTCTCTGGCGACACGCCCGAGACCCTGGACAAGGTGGCCAAGCTCTACGAGACCATCGTGGAGCCAGGCGTGCACCGCGCCTCCAGCATCAAGACGGCCGAGGCCGCCAAGGTGATCGAGAACACCCAGCGCGACCTGAACATCGCGCTGATGAACGAGCTGGCCATCATCTTCGACAAGATTGGCCTGGACACGACCGAGGTGCTGGAAGCCGCGGGCACCAAGTGGAACTTTCTGAAGTTCAAGCCGGGCCTGGTGGGCGGCCACTGCATCGGTGTGGATCCCTACTACCTGACCCACAAGGCCGATATGCTGGGCTACCACCCCCAGGTGATCCTGGCGGGGCGGCGCATCAACGACGGCATGGGCAAGTTCATCGCCGAGCAGACCATCAAGCACATGATTGCCGCGGGCAGCTACATCAAGGGCGCCAAGGTGAATGTGCTGGGTCTGACCTTCAAGGAGAACTGCGGCGATCTGCGCAACTCCAAGGTGATCGACATCATCCGCGAGCTGCAGAGCTATGGGGTGGAGGTCTTCGTGACCGACCCGCAGGCCGAGGCGCCCGAGGCCCTGCACGAGTACGGGGTGAAGCTGGTGGCCTGGGACGAGCTGCCGCGGGCGGACGCCATCGTGGCGGCGGTGGCGCACCGCGAGTTCGCGGACCTGAGCCTGGAAGACCTGGGCAAGAAGCTGGTGAAGAACGGCGCCTTCGTGGATGTGAAGGCGGCGTTTGACCAGCGCGCGCTCGCCGAGGCGGGCTACAAGGTCTGGCGCCTGTAAAGTAGCGGCTGGAGCTCCGGCCCGACAAGCGCGGCAGCCCCAAGGGCTGCCGCGCTTGTCTCATTTCAGAAAGTAGATGCAATGACCATCCTCGTCACCGGCGGTGCCGGCTTCATCGGCAGCAATTTCGTGCTGGACTGGCTGGACTCGGCCGAGCACCGCGATGAGACGGTGGTGAATCTGGATGCCCTCACCTATGCGGGCAATCTGGAGAACCTTGCGGCGCTGGAGGGCAACCCGCGCCACATCTTCGTCAAGGGCGATATCTGTGACCGCGCCCTGATCGACCAACTGCTCGCCACGCACCAGCCGCGCGCCATCGTGCACTTCGCGGCCGAAAGCCATGTGGACCGCTCCATCCACGGCCCCGGCGCCTTCATGCGCACCAATGTGGAAGGCACGTTCACCCTGCTGGAAGCCGCTCGTGCCTACTGGGGCGCGCTGGAAGGCGAGGCCAAGGCCGCCTTCCGCTTCCACCATGTGTCCACGGATGAGGTCTATGGCTCGCTCAAGGCTGAGGATCCGCCCTTTGCCGAGACCCATCCCTACGAGCCGAACAGTCCCTATTCTGCAAGCAAGGCGGCGTCTGACCATCTGGTGCGTGCCTATCACCACACCTACGGTCTGCCGGTCCTGACCACCAATTGTTCCAACAATTACGGGCCCTACCATTTTCCGGAAAAGCTCATTCCCCTTTGCATCCGCAATGCGCTGGCGGGTCAGCCCCTGCCGGTTTATGGGGACGGTCAGCAGGTTCGCGACTGGCTCTATGTGAAAGACCATTGCTCCGCCATCCGCCGTGTGCTGGAAGCAGGCAAGGTTGGCGAGACCTACAACGTCGGCGGCTGGAACGAGAAGGCCAATCTCGACGTGGTCCATATCCTTTGCACAATCCTCGACGACCTGCGCCCGCGGACCGACGGCCTTTCCTATTCCACCCAGATCACCTTCGTGAAGGACCGGCCGGGTCATGATCGCCGCTATGCCATCGACGCCGGCAAGATCGAGCGGGAACTCGGCTGGCGTCCGGCCGAGACCTTTGCCACCGGCATCCGCAAGACCGTGGAGTGGTATCTGGCCAACCCGGGCTGGGCCGAGCGCGTGCAAAGCGGCGCCTACCGTGACTGGGTCTCCCAGCAGTATGGGGGCGAGGCCCCCAAGGCCTGAGCGGACACGAGCATGAGCCACAAGATCCTGCTGCTGGGCAAGAACGGCCAGCTGGGCTGGGAGCTGCAGCGTGCCCTGGCGCCACTGGGCGAGCTGATTACCCTGGACCGCCATGAGGGCGGTGACCTGGCCCAGCCCGACACGCTATGGGCCACGCTCAAGCACCATCGCCCCGACGTGATCGTCAATGCCGCGGCCTACACCGCCGTGGACAAGGCCGAGAGCGAGCCCGAGCTGGCCCTGCAGATCAATGCCCGCGCCCCGGGTCTGCTGGCCGAGTACGCTGCGGCTCAGAACGCCCTGCTGCTGCACTACAGCAGCGACTATGTGTTCGACGGCAGCCGCAGCGCGCCGCGCGACGAGGGCGCGGCCACCGCGCCCTTGAGCGTCTACGGCCGCAGCAAGCTCGAGGGCGAGCAGGCCATTGCCGCCAGCGGCTGCCGCCACCTGATCCTGCGCACCAGCTGGGTCTACGCCGCGCGCGGCGGCAACTTTGCCAAGACCATGCTGCGCCTGGCCGCCGAGCGCGAACAGCTCAAGGTGATCGCCGACCAGATCGGCGCCCCCACCGGCGCGGATCTGCTGGCCGATCTCAGCGCCCATATGCTGCGCACCACCCTGCAGCGTCCCGAGCTGGGGGGCCTGTACCACGCGGTGGCCGGCGGCGAGACCAGCTGGCACGCCTATGCCTGCCATGTGATCGAGTTCGCCCGCACCCGCGGCGTAGCCCTCAAGGTGGCGCCCGAGCAGGTGCTGGCCATTCCCACCACCGACTACCCCACGCCCGCACGGCGCCCGCTGAACTCGCGCCTGGCCACCACCAAGCTCCAGCAGGCCTTTGGTCTGCGCCTGCCGCACTGGCAGCAGGGCGTGGAGCGCATGCTCAACGAAATTCTCTGAGGAAGACTCCCATGACCAACCGCAAAGGTATCATTCTGGCCGGGGGGTCCGGCACACGGCTTCATCCGGCAACACTCGCCATGTCGAAGCAGCTTCTGCCCGTCTACGACAAACCGATGATCTACTACCCGCTGACAACGCTGATGCTGGCGGGTATCCGCGATGTTCTGATCATCTCCACCCCGCAGGATACGCCGCGCTTCCAAGCGCTTCTCGGCGAAGGCAGCCAGTGGGGCATCAATTTGTCCTATTGCGTACAACCGAGCCCGGATGGATTGGCGCAAGCCTTCATACTCGGGCGCGATTTCATTGACGGTCATCCGAGTGCGCTGGTCCTGGGGGACAACATCTTCTACGGCCACGAGTTCAAGAAGCTGCTGCGCAGCGCATCGAGCCAGGGAAATGGCGCGACGGTGTTCGCCTATCACGTCACCGATCCCGAGCGTTACGGCGTGGTAGACTTCGACCAGGACCAGAAGGCTCTCTCTATCGAGGAAAAGCCGGAGCAGCCGAAATCGAATTATGCCGTAACAGGCCTCTATTTCTATGATGCGCAAGTGTGCGATATTGCTGCAGGGATCAAGCCCTCACCGCGCGGCGAGCTGGAAATCACCGACATCAACCGCCACTACCTGTCGCAAGGCGAGTTGAACGTCGAGATCATGGGGCGCGGTTACGCTTGGCTGGATACGGGCACGCATGATTCGCTGCTGGAGGCGAGCCACTACATCGCCACCATCGAAAAGCGCCAGGGCCTGCGTGTCGCCTGCCCCGAGGAAATCGCCTACCGCAGCGGCTGGATCACGGCCGAGCAGCTGGAGCGCCTGGCCCAGCCCATGCTCAAGAACGGCTATGGCCAGTACCTGATGAAACTGTTGAACGAGCGCGCCTTCTGAGCGCGCCGGCCCCATGCTCAAAATCACTCCCACCGCCCTGCCCGAAGTCCTGATCGTGGAGCCGCGCGTGTTCGGCGACGCCCGCGGCTTCTTCACCGAAAGCTGGAACGAGCAGCGCTTCAACGAGACCACCGGCAACACCCTGCGCTTTGTGCAGGACAACCACTCGCGCTCCGCCCGTGGCGTGCTGCGCGGCCTGCATTACCAGCTCCCGCCCCATGCCCAGGGCAAGCTGGTGCGCTGCGTGGCCGGCGCCGTCTTCGATGTGGCGGTGGACCTGCGCAAGAGCAGCCCCAACTTCGGCAAATGGGTCGGCGTGGAGCTCACAGCCGACAACCATCGCCAGCTCTGGATCCCCCCGGGCTTTGCGCACGGCTTCCTGGTGCTGAGCGAGACGGCGGACTTCCTCTACAAGACCACCGACTACTACGCCCCGCAGGCCGAGGGCTGCGTGCGCTGGGACGACCCCGCCGTTGGCATCGTGTGGCCCGAAACCGGCATCGCGCCGCTGCTGGCCGACAAGGACGCCCAGGCCCCCCTGCTGGCCCAGGCCGTGCATTTCGACTGAAGCGCGCCACAGCCGCCCATGAAAAACGCGGCCTCGGCCGCGTTGTGCTTTCTGGGATCGCGGGGGCGGGCTCAGGCCGCCGTGCCGCGGCCGATGCCGTGGTGCTCGATGCCCAGGCTCTTCATCAGGCCCGGCTCGTAGAGATTGCGGCCGTCAAAGACCAGCGGGTTCTTGAGCTGCGCCTTGATGGCATCGAAGTCCGGCGTGCGGAACTCCTTCCACTCGGTCACCACCAGCAGGGCATCGGCGCCAGGCAGGGCCGCCTCGGCCCGCGCCACGAAGCTCACACCCTCGCGTCCGGCCAGCAGGCGCTGCGCCTCCTGGCTCGCCACCGGGTCATAGGCGCTGAGCGTGGCGCCGCGGCGCAGCAGCTCGTCGATGACCACCAGGGACGGCGCCTCGCGCATATCGTCGGTATTGGGCTTGAAGGCCAGACCCCAGAGCGCGAAGTGGCGACCCGCCAGGTCCTCGCCGAAGCGCGCCACCACCTTGTCGGCCAGCACCCGCTTCTGGCGCTCATTGGCCGCCTCCACGGCGGAGAGCACCAGCAGCTCCTGCCCCTGCTCCTGCCCCGTGCGCACCAGGGCCTTCACATCCTTGGGGAAGCAGGAGCCGCCATAGCCCGCCCCCGCATAGAGGAACTGGTAGCCGATGCGCGGATCGCTGCCGATGCCGCGGCGCACCAGTTCGATGTCCGCGCCCACCTTCTCGGCCAGCAGGGCCAGCTCGTTCATGAAGCTGATGCGCGTGGCCAACATGGCATTGGCCGCGTACTTGGTGAACTCGGCGCTGCGCACGTCCATCACCATCAGCCGGTCGTTGTTGCGGTTGAAGGGCGCGTAGAGCGCGCGCATCATCAGCGTGGCCTGCTCATCGTCCGAGCCCACGATGATGCGGTCCGGCCGCATGAAGTCCTCCACCGCCGCGCCCTCCTTGAGGAACTCGGGGTTGGAGACCACGGCATAGCCCACGGCGGCGCCGCGGCGTGCCAGCTCATCGGCAATGGCGGCGCGCACCTTGTCGGCCGTGCCCACGGGCACCGTGCTCTTGTCCACGATGACCTTGTAGTCCGTCATGCGCTGGCCGATGGAGCGGGCCGCGGCCAGCACGTACTGCAGGTCGGCCGAGCCATCCTCGTCCGGCGGCGTGCCCACGCCGATGAAGAGGATGGTGCCGTGTTGCACGGCCCGGTCCACATCGGTGGTGAACTGCAGGCGCCCCGCCGCCACATTGCGGCGCACCACCTCCAGCAGGCCAGGCTCGTGGATGGGGATCTCGCCCGCATTGAGCACCGCGATCTTGTCCGGATTCACATCCAGGCAGACCACATGGTTGCCCATCTCGGCCAGGCAGGCCCCGGTGACCAGGCCCACATAACCGGTGCCGATGGCGGTGACTTTCATGGTGGCGGCTTCTTCTTCTCGCTGCTGTCCTCAGGGGACGGAAGCCGCCATTGTGCGATCAGTTTTTGAAGTATTCGCGATACCAGGCCACGAAGCGCCCGATGCCCTCCTCCACCGGCATCGCCGGGCGGAAGTCGGTCCAGGCCGCCAACTCCTCCACATCGGCGTGGGTGGCCGGCACATCGCCGTCCTGCAGGGGCATGAAGTTCTTCTCGGCGGTCTTGCCCACGGCCTTCTCGATGGCCTCGATAAAGGCCATCAACGGCGTCGGATTGTGGTTGCCGATATTGAACACACGGTAAGGGGCGTTCGAGCGCGCCGGATCGGCCAGCACCGGATCGTAGGCCGCGTCGGGCGTGGCCACCCGGTCCAGGGTGCGCACCACGCCTTCGGCGATGTCGTCGATGTAGGTGAAGTCGCGCACCATCTTGCCGTGGTTGAACACGTCGATGGGCCGCCCCTCGATGATGGCCTTGGTGAACAGGAAGAGCGCCATGTCCGGCCGGCCCCAGGGGCCGTACACCGTGAAGAAGCGCAGGCCCGTGGTGGGCAGGCCGAAGAGATGGCTGTAGGTGTGGGCCATCAGCTCATTGGCCTTCTTGGTGGCCGCATACAGGCTCACCGGGTGGTCCACGCCGTGATGCTCGCTGAAAGGCATGCGGGTGTTGCCGCCATACACGCTGGAGCTGGAGGCATACACCAGGTGCGCCACGCCGTTGTGGCGGCAGCCTTCCAGGATGTTGGTGAAGCCCGAGATATTGCTCTCGATATAGGCATGCGGATTCACCAGCGAGTAGCGCACACCGGCCTGCGCGGCCAGATGCACCACGCGGTCGAACTGGTGCTGCTTGAACAGCGCCTCCATGCCCGCGCGGTCTGCCACATCCAGCTTCACGAACTCGAAGCCCGGCTTGCCCGTCAGGCGGGCCAGGCGGTCATGCTTGAGCTGGGGGTCGTAGTAATCGTTCAGATTGTCCAGGCCCACCACCTGGTCGCCACGGGCGAGCAGGATCTGGCTGACATGCATGCCGATGAAGCCGGCCGCGCCGGTGACGAGTACCTTCACTGTCTCTCCGAGTTGTTGCGCCGCCGGCCCCTGGGCCCGCGGTCATCGTGACACCACCTGCTCGCGATTGTCCACGAGCCATCCGGTCCCGGTCCGGAATTGAGCCCCCGAGGGCCCTGAGCTCCCCCCTGACCAGGGGGCGCCCACCGCACTGACAAGAAACTGTCGCACGGCCTGCCTAGCATCAGACACATTTCTTAACAATGGCAACCACATGCCTTGGAGCGCTGCAAGCCCCACACACAAAGACAAGGGCGCAGCCATCTGACCGGGAGGGATGTATGAGTTTGGTGCAGTTGGGGCTCCCCTGGGGCCTGCCGGCGCTTGGCGACAGCAAGATGTCGCGCCTCAGACGCTGGCTGCGCAGCCGGTACGCGATCATCACCACGCGCTCCACGCGGGCACTGAAAGCACTGCCGATCTATGTGAACCAGGTCTGCGCGGCCATTCCCGCGGACCGGCTTTACCACCTCAGCCGTCGAGACTATCTCTGCAATGGGCTGAGCTTCAAGCAACGTTCCGACGCCTTTGTCCACCACCTCTGCGTCGACCAGGGTCATATGACGGCCGAGTTCCGCGACGCGCTCTATCTCGGCCCCGGACTGGAGCTCTGGCATTGCGAGCACAACGACCGCCGCTACAGCATCCGGCTGTTCCGTGCCGTCCACGCCATCAACGAGGGCGAGCTCAAGATCGCGCTCCTGGTCGGCGCCGAGCCTCTGCACACCATAGGCTTCAGCTGGATGCCGCCAGGCCTGAATCCTGATCGCTCCGGGGGGCTCGCCCCCTTCGTGGTCCGCACCCAGGGACGCTGGCGGGTGGACACCGGCCCCCAGGAGGAGTTCGAGCAGGACTTTCCCCACAACTCGCCCTCCTACTTCTGCTACGCCGCCATGCAGGGCATTGCGCTGGCCGTGGGCGCCGATCATGTCTACGCGGTGTGCGGTCAGCGCCAGGCCTGCTACAAGGGCGAGACCACCGCTCATTTCGTGCGAGCCTACGACGGCTTCTGGGAAGCCCTGGGCGGGCAGCAGGCCTCCGAGCTGTGCTTCAGGATCCCGACCCCCTTTCCGCTCAAGCCGCTCTCGGAAGTCTCGACCAAGCACCGCAAGCGCTCGGCCACCCGTCGCGCGCACTGGCAGTCCATCGAAACCGCGGTGAGATCGGCATTCGCCCAAGGCTGGCGCCCCTGAAACCGGCGCTGGCGAAGGGCTGGAGGACCGATACGGCCCTGTCACAGCGGCGTCTCATCGAGCTGACACGCTCTCGTCGCCCTCCGCCCCCGACCCGGCCACGTACATGAATCCAGTTACCTGATGGAAGCAGCGCTTGAGGGGGTGGTCGAGATTTCACACCTAGAATTTGCCCTCTCAGGCGAGGCCACTCTCAGCACCGCCGGCTTGTCTATTCAAGAAAACCCATGCAAAAGCCGACCATCCACCTGATCGCGGGCGCACGCCCCAACTTCATGAAGATCGCGCCCATCGTGCGCGCGCTGCAGGCGGATGGCCGCCTGGCCTGGAAGATCGTGCACACCGGCCAGCACTACGACCGCGATATGAACGAGGTGTTCTTCGAGGAGCTGGGCATCCCTGCTCCCGATGTGCGCCTGGGCTGCGGCGGCGGTAGCCATGCCGAGCAGACCGGCAAGATCATGCAGGCCTACGAACAGCTCTGCGCCGCCGAGAAGCCCGATGCCTGCCTGGTGGTGGGCGACGTCAACTCCACCCTGGCCTGCTCCATCGTGGCCAAGAAGGCCGGCATTCCCGTGGCCCATGTGGAAGCCGGCCTGCGCAGCGGCGATATGAGCATGCCCGAGGAGATCAACCGCCTGGTGACGGACGCCATCACCGACTGGTTCTTCGTCACCGAGCCCAGCGCCCTGGCCCACCTCAAGCACGAGGGCAAGGCCGACGAAGTGGTCTTCGACGTGGGCCATGTGATGGCCGACAACGTGCTCTACCAGGCCAACAAGCTCAGCGGCATGAGCGACACCAGCGGCTTTGAAACCGACGCCTTCAAGCGCTCCCATCCCCGCTACTGCGTCGTCACCCTGCACCGCCCCAGCAATGTGGACAGCGCCGAATCCCTGCAGCGCGTGGCCCAGGTGCTGCGCGCCGTGGCGGCCGAGATTCCCATCGTCTTCCCGGTGCACCCGCGCACCCGCGCCAATATCGAAAAGCACGGCATTGAGCTGGGCGCCAACATCACCCTGCTGGGCCCCCAGGCCTATATGTCCTTCCTGCACCTCTGGAAGGACGCCGCCCTGGTGCTCACTGACAGCGGCGGCCTGCAGGAGGAAACCACCGCCCTGGGCGTGCCCTGCGTCACCATGCGCGAAAACACCGAGCGCCCCATCACCGTCGATGAAGGCAGCAATGTGCTGGCCGGCACCCAGCCCGAGAACGTGATCGCTGCCAGCCTGGCCGTGCTGCGCGGCGAAGGCAAGCGCGGTCGCCGCCCCGCCCTGTGGGACGGCCGCGCCGCCGAGCGCATCGTGAACCTGCTGGCCCAGAAGCTGCTGGCATGAGCGCGCCCATGCAAAGTCCCCAGCAGCCCCAGCGCATCGAGATGATGGGCTGCTACGTCGACAACCTGTCGATGGAAGACACCCTGCAGACCATCGAGGGCTTCATCGCCAGCGGCAAGCCCCACCAGCATGTGGTGGTCAATGTCGACAAGCTGGTCAAGGCCCAGAAAGACCCCGAGCTGCGCCGCATCATCAACGAATGCGCGCTGATCAATGCCGACGGCATGCCCGTGGTCTGGGCCTCGCGCCTGCTGGGCAAGCCGCTCAAGGAGCGCGTGGCCGGCGTGGACCTGTTCGACGCCCTGATGGGCCGCGCCGCCGAGAAGGGCTGGCGCGTCTTCCTGCTGGGCGCCAAGGAGGAGATCGTCTCCAAGGTGCGCGAGATCTACGCCCAGCGCTACCCGCAGCTGGTGTTCGCCGGCCACCGCAACGGCTACTGGAAGCCCGAGCAGGAGCAGCAGGTGGTGGACGAGATCACCGCCGCCCGGGCCGATCTGCTCTTCGTGGCCATCAGCTCGCCCAAGAAAGAGCAGTTCCTGGGCGCCTACCAGGCCCAGATGCGCATCCCCTTTGCCATGGGCGTGGGCGGCACCTTCGACGTCTTCGCCGGCAAGGTCAAGCGCGCGCCGGTCTGGATGCAGAAGTCCGGCTTGGAGTGGTTCTACCGCTTCCTGCAGGAGCCGCGCCGCATGTTCCGGCGCTACTTCATCGAGGACATGGCTTTCCTGGGCATGCTGGCCAAGGAGCTGCGGCGCCGCTGAGTCCCAGAATTGGGGCGAGGCGGTGAAATCCGCCACCCAGAGCGGCCAAACTCGCGCCCCATCAGGCCCGCGCTTGCGTAAGAATCAAAGCGTCGGCGGCATTGTCACGGGGCTTTCTGCCCCGGCGCGCCGAAGCAGGAGTAGGACCATCATGCTTGCACGCCCACACCGCCTCTCAGGCGCCGCCATCGCCGTGATGCTGCTGCTCAGCGCCTGCCAGCAGACCAAGCCGGTTGAGCCCGAAGCCGAGATCATTACCAAGGAGCCTACAGCGGCCGGCCAAAACTGCACGCCGCTGCCGGCAGACTGGCTGAGCCTGGTGCCCGGTCAGCAACGCAGAATCCTCCCCGTCGATTGCGACCGCACGGGGCCCGGCCCGGCCCTGTTTTCCTGGGCCGATCCTTCTGATCGCAACACCAGCATCCCCTTCGGCTTCTCCGTGCGAAGCAGTGGTGGTGCCGTGGTGTTCAGCAAGACCGACCTCGGCGTCCCGCGCTTCATCCTGGAGCCAGGTCTGAACCCCGGCAACTACGAATGGGCCGTCAGCTACACCAATTTGCGAGGCGCGAAAGTCAGCACCCAGTGGCGCAGATTCAGCGTCGACGCCCCCATGGCCATGGCCTTGAGTGCGAGCACGCGCAGCAGCAGCAGCGTCGACTCCGTCATGCCCACCGGCCAGGCACTGGGCGTGGCTGCGGCGGCCAAGGCCCGGCCTCGCCTGCTGCCCGCGGGCAGCAGCTTCGCCCGCCTGCTTGAGTCGGCAAAGACGGCCGATTACCTGCCCGTCTTGGAAGCGCTGCGCGCCAGTGCCCGCTTCGCACAGCAGCAGGCCAGTACCCCCGACCCCGTTCCTCCCGCCGGCGCCAATGCCACGGCGCTTGCGCAGTTCGGATTCGAGATTCATCGGATCGCCCTGGCTCAGCGCGAGTACATCGAGGCCCTGGCTTTCATCGGCCGCCTGGACGGCAACGTCGCCATGCAGGACTCGGCCAAGCAGAAACTGCTCGCGCTGGCCGGCTGGAATCCGACGGGGGTCAGTGCCGAGAACGCCAACGACCACACCAACCGCGAAATCTATCTGGCGCTGGCCACCGGTCTGGACCTGCTCTGGGACTCGCTCAGCAGCACTGAAAGAGCCAGGCTGATCGCAGCGATCCGCACCCGCACCCTGCAGGCCGTGGCCGCCCTGGGCTATCTGGACAAGGAACCCTACGAGTCGCATCGCCTCACGAATGTGCGGGGCCTCAACCAGACCTTGCTGCTCATGGCGGGGGCTCCAGGCTTCCCTGAAGCGCAAAGCCTGTTGGCCCAGACCTGGGATCTCAGCCGGTTCACGCTCAGCGCCTGGGGCGACAAGGACGGCAGCTTCGGCAATGGCATCGCCTATGCCTGGTACGCCTTCTTCAGCACGGTCCCCTACGTGGCCGCGGTGCGGACCATCAGCGGCGTCGACCTGTACAAGCACACCGGACTTGGCCGCTCCAGCGAGCAGTTGATCGCCTTCACAGCGCCCAACTATCTTCACCCCAGTGCTTTCGGCGACGGGACGGAGACCACCGAGCTCTACAAGTACTACGCCGCCAATCAGTTCCGGCTGCATGCCCAGATGACGCGCAACCCGGTCGATGCCTGGTACTGGCAGGTGAACCCCAACAATCTGGCTCGCCCGAACTCCCCGCAGATCTGGCAGCTCTTGCTGCTGGGCGTGGACAGCAGCCCGCTGCCGCGCCCCCAGGCCCCCACACAGAGCAGCTGGTTCTTCCCCGACGCGGGCATGGCCGCGGTGCATACCAACAGCGCGCAGTCAGCCCGCACCAGCCTGTTCTTCCGCTCCAGCCGGTTTGGGGCCTTCAATCACTCGCACGCCGACCAGAATTCGCTGGTCTACTTCTCGCAGGGCCAGCCGCTGCTGATCAACGCGGGCTACTACCCCTACTACAACTCGCCCCACCACAAGAGCGTGGCCCGCGCGACCCGCTACAAGAACGCGCTGACCTTCGATGGGGGCTTCGGTCAGAGCGAAAGCACCTCCGGTGGCACACGCCCCAGTGATCCGCTGCACAGCATGGACGCCAGTGGCGAGCTGCTGCGTACCGAGGAGCGCGGCAGCCTGACGATACTCACAGGCGACGCCACACTGGCCTATCGGGCCGCCAACCTCAGCACCGGCAACTGGACCCCGCTGCTCAGCAACGCCGTGCGCAGTGTGGTGATGGATAGGGCCAATGGCCTGGTCTTCGTGTACGACTGGGCCACCAGTGCCAGCCCGCGCCGCTGGGAGCTGAACTACCACTCGCCCAATGCCTTCAGCGCCGACGCGTCCACGGTCAAGGCCAGCAATGGCGGCGCCTCGGTCTGCCTGGACCGCTACGGCCCGGCAAGCAGCTTCGCGCAAACCATGGCCTGGGAGATCGCGCCCGAGGTCACATTGCCTGCGCAGGCCCACGGCCGCTTCACCATGCTGAACCCCAGCACCGAGCTGGCCCACCTCACCGTGCTGCGCGACAGCTGCCGCATCCAGCCGGTGCAGGTGCAGCAGCAGGGCACGCGCATCCAGGTCACCCTGGGCGCGCAGACCGTGGTGTTCGACAAGCGCGCCGTCACCCTCAGTCCCTGAGGAATCTTGACGGCCCCCTGAGCGAGTGAGGCGGTTCAGCCGATCTCGATCAGGGTGCGCAGCGTGAGCTCGCGCCCCCGGCCACGCCAGCGCAGCAGCTGCAAAGGCTGCTTCACGTTGTAGCGCTCGGAGTACCAGCCCAGAGGCGGCGTCTCCTGGGCCGACACCAGGGTCAGCTCGCCCGCAGCGCCCAGGGCGCTCAGCGTGATGTGCGCCACCTGCTCGCCGCAGCGCAGGGTGAGCTGCTCGCCGGCCAGGCTCAGCGCCCAGTCCGGGTGCACATGCCAGTGCAGCTCCACCCATTCCTCGGCCTGGCCGCGCACGCTGTCCAGCACTTCCACATGAGCCGTAGCGGCCTGGAAGCTCACACTGCGCCGGTGCTCGAAGCGGCTGGGCAGGCGGCCGTAGCCATCGTGTGCCGCGCTGATGCGCGCCGAACCATCCGGCTCGCGCTGCAGCTGCACATCGAAGACCGAGGCCTTGCGCGTCCACATGAAGCGCCCGCCGTTCACGGACTGGTCCAGCTCGGCCACGCGCACCGTGTTGTGCGCCGCCGTGCCGCGGAAGTAGTCACGCCAGGGCTTCTCGCACCAGTAGGAGTAGGTGCCGGGGTCCACCAGCAGCGGCCGCCCGCCCACGCTCAGGCAGAGCTGCAGGGCATCGGCATGGCCATGGGCTGCAATGCCCAGATAGCCCAGCGGCCCCACATCCACCAGGCCCTTGATCTCATGCGCCGTGCCCGGTGCTGATTCGAACAGCTGGTAGCCGCCCTCGGGGAAGGCCAGGCCGGGCTGGCGCCGAGTCTGCGCCGCAGGTCGCTCCAGGCCGGCATAGAACCACTGCGCCTCCTGGCGGCCCTGCGCCTGCAGGCCCTGCACCCAGTCCGGGCGGCCAAAGAGCAAGGCCCCCTTGTGCAGCATGGCGGCAAAGCCGGCATGTGCGCCATCGGGATGCAGGCGCAGCACCTGGGCGCCATCGGCGTCGCCCACCTGGGGCACATGGCCCCCGGCGTCCATCACCGAGCGGATGAAGCAGCACATGGCCGCCATGCGGTCCAGATAGGCGGCCGAGAGGGGCCGCCCGGCCACCGCCGCGCAGCGCTCGGACACGGCAAAGAAGTCATACACAAAGGCCGCGTACTCGAAGGCCTGCTCGCGGTTCACACCGTCCTCGGTGGTCTGGAGCACGATCTGCTGCTCCAGCTCGCGGCGGGCCCGCTCGCCCAGCGCCCGCACCCGCGGCCAGCAGGGCCAGGTCTGCGCGCCCACAAACACCCCGGCCAGCTCGCCGATCAGGTGGTTGTTGGCCGAGGAGTGACGCGAGTAATGCTCGGCAATGGCCAGCACATGGTGCTGGATGCTGGCCATCCAGTCGCGCAGCAGGGCCTGGCCGTCCGGGCCGGCAAAGAGGCTGGAGCGCTCGCCGTCGATCAGCTGCCAGACCACCGCCCAGTTGATCAGGCGCAGCGCGTATTCCAGCGAGCTGGTCCAGTTCGGCCCCGTGTCCGGCGGGCACTGCTGCAGCCAGGCGCGCAGCTGCTCGCCCAGCACCTGCAGCGGCTCCGGCCCCGTGCCCAGCGCATGCGCCTGGGCCAGGGCCACCCAGTGCAGATGCCGGTTCAGCTCCCACACGAACTTGATATCGCCCACCTGGGCACGGTCCGTCAGCGAGATGGCGTGGCTGGGCACGGCGGGCGCCTGCACACCGGTGAGCGGGCAGCGGTTCCAGGTCGGCACCCGCCCCACCGGGTAGAAGCTGGTGGCAAACAGGCGCACCTCGCCCGCCGCTATGCGCGCAGCCTCGGCCTGCACCAGCGCCACGGCCTCGCGGCTGGCTTCGTCCTGAGCCGCTGCCAGCGCCTGAGGCACACGCAGCCAGCGGGCCGCGGCCGGCGGCGCATCCGCCACTTCGAGCCGGCGCTGACGCTGGCCCAGCAGACGCAGCGCACGTTTGCGACCCGCCTCCTGCGCGCGATGCACGACCTCGGCTGGTGTCATGCAGCGCAGGCGGTTCCAGAACCAGGCCAGACGGCCTTGGGCTTCAACGCTGCTCATCGATTCCCCTCCGGCTGCTCGATCACCTGTTCATAGATGGATTCCAGGTGTGCAAGCACATAGGGCGTGGCGTAGCCCGCCTCCACACGGGCGCGAGCTGCCGCGCCCAGTCTCTGTTGATACAGGGGATCACTCATCAGGGACATGAGCGCCGCGGTCAGTCCAGCCACATCCCCGGGCTCGACGAGCAGGCCGTGCACGCCCAGTTCCACCGCCTCCGGCACCCCGCCCACGGGCGTCACGACCACCGCCTTTGCGAAGGCCATGGCCTCCAGCATGCCCATGGGCAAGCCCTCATGGTAGGACGGCAGCACATAGATCTGGCTGCGCGCGAATTGCGCCGTCTTCTGCTCGCCAGCCACCCAACCCAGCACCTCCACATGTCCACCCAGGCCCAGCTCGGTGATGCGTGACTGCAGACGTGCGAGGTCCCCGTCGCCGCCTATGGCCAGGCGCGCGTGATCATGGCGCTTCACGACCTCGGCAAAAGCCATCAGCAGGTCGTAGACCCCCTTGCTCTCCGAGGCGCGCCCCAGAAAGAGCACTCGCCCCGACTCGCCAGGGGACAAACGCTCGGGCGCCGGCAAATCCACCGGATTGGGCAGCACCGAGATGCGAGCCTCGGGCGCCAGGCTGCGCAGATAGTCGGCCCAGGACTGCGAGAGTGCAATCAGATGCGAGCTGCTGCGCAAGGTATTCAGCACACGCCGCCGCAGGCGTGGCGAGGCCTCCTGCTCGACAAAGCGCCGGAATCCCCCGCTGTGCAGATGAAAGATCGTGGGGACGCCGCAATGGCGGGCCAAAGCCAGATACAGCGACTTGCGCCGGAAGCTGCCATGTGAGGACACATGGGCATGCACCAGGCTCACCCGGCCGCTAAGCAGCAGGGCCGCAATGCGCAGCCCGCCAAGCACGGCGCAAGCCAGCTTGGTGGGCAAGCTGCCACCGCGATGGGTGCTCACGTAGCGCAGATCCATTCGCCCGAAGAACCCGGCCTGCCGATACACATCCACCACCGAGGCAACCCCACCCTTCCCGTCAGGGTCGGTGCCGATCATCAAAATGCGCCGAGCTTTCATCACGAACACCGTCCATCCATGTCTTTCTCATCGGCCTGCGAGGACCGGCCTACAGCGCGCCGTCCCGGAGCCATCGCGCACCACGTCTTGGCTTCGTCGCCAGATATGCCCAAAGGGCAGACTCGTGAACCCAAAGGCTCAGCGGGTCATGGGTGGATATTCCCTATCGCCAACTGGACCCAAGCATCACCCAGGTAAGACGCAATCCACGGGAACATGACCAGGGCGCCTAGAGCACCACGCTCAGCGACGTTCAAGCGCCCTATCAGGCCTCACGCAAGCTTGCAGGCACTCCCACCGCGATGGCCCCAGGCGGTACGTCTTTCAGGACAACGGCGTTTGCACCGATGCGCGCGCCCTTCCCGATCCGGATAGGCCCCAGCACGCAAGCGCCTGCCCCAATCACCACATCGTCCTCAATGACTGGCACCGCTTGAAAACCATTGCGGCCACCGATCGTCACGTTCTGACTGATCCGGACTCGGTCACCGATCGTGGCACGAGCATGCACAACGATGCCCAGGCCGCTGTACCCAAAGAGAACGTCACGCCCCACTTGTACGGATGGGGGAAGAGCTATCGCAAACAGGATGCGGTTCAGGGCATAAAGCACGCGAGGCAGCAGCGGCACCTTGTGACGCCACAACCAATGCGAAAGCCGATAGATCACCATCATTTTCTAGTGGGCTCCAAAGAGGTCAGCACCCGAAACTCAATCGGGCAGCGGGGATCAGAGGGTCTGCGTTGCCAACCAAGAATCGCAGCCAGGGTGGACATCTGCCATGCCAGCCATGCCCAGCTCCCCTCGCTCAGCGAGCGTTTCTTCAGCATGAGCGAGGCCCCCAGCAAAACCGGTCCGACAATCAAGCACGCGAGAGCTCCCGGCCAACCCACACCGACCAGCACCGCAGCCATCGCAGCAACAACACTCAGCAGCCAGATTGCACCGTTCAGCAGCACATGATGCTGATTGCGTGCAGCGAGGCCCCACCATGGCTTGCCCCAAGCAGAGCGCAGGAAAACGCCCCCCGCCTGCGCACGACCATTGCGCCATAGGCGGCGCAGCATGGCTCCATCGCTCTCATGATGCCCCTCGTGGCTGACCGCCACGGCCCGCAAGCGCCTCAAACGCCAGCCGGCGGCCCTCAGGCGTGCACCCAGATCCGCTTCCTCGTAGGCACTCAACCACCGATTCGCCAAATAGCCGACCTGCTCGATGGCTTTGCGCCGATAGAGCCCTCCGCCGCCCAGTTGGGGGACGTCAATGTCGATCTGTTGAGCCCGGGCCACATGTGCTCGCCGCACCGCAGCTTGCGTGTGCAGGGCCTGGTCAACAAGACGTCCACCGACTCCAGCAAGCCCGGGATCATCCTCAAGCGCCTTGAGGGCAAGCGGTAGAAATCCGGGATCGAGCTGCATATCGGCATCGAGCACATAGATGAAGTCGCCATGCGCCTCTTGATAACCAAGCTGAACGGCTGCACCGCAGCCTCGATCCTCGACCTGCGCGAACTGCACGATGCGAATCGGATACCCCCTCGCAATCTCAACAGTGCGGTCGTTAGACAGTGAGTCGACCAGTATCACCTCGGCCTGAATGCCGCGAGTTGCTGCCATCACAGAATCCAGACAGGCCGCGATTCGGCGCTCCTCGTTCAATGCCTTGATCAGGATGGACAGCAAAGGCCGGTCAGATGGGTCTTGCAGCCGGGTCATGCGATCTCCTCCTGCTTGACGCCCGGCGCTACATCGTGTCGTAGGCTCAGCACAAGCAATGATCGCCCCAGGTGAGATGAGAGTCCCTCAGGCGGATCATCTGAACACTGGCTTGCACTCACGGCCAAGGATGCGCATTCCGATCCTCCTTCGGAGCTCAGGAAAACTAGATTGGGTGCCCGCGACAAGGTGGTCGACCGGAACTGCACCGGAGAAAACTGCCTCACCGCTCTCTCCATCGCAAGAAAACTGGAAAAACAAAAGCGGCCGTGGTGAACCACCACCGTACGCTAGGCATTCGACGCCAGGCTCTGATCAGCAAGGCGGGAACCTCTCGGCGCCGCCCTCGCCTGATGGACTCCCGCGCCATGGACACCCGAGCGTCTGCCACCAGAGTGAGCGAAGGCGCGACGAGACGGGAAGGTATCTCGCCACGCAAAGCCCGCTGCTCCAGTCGCTGCAGATAGGGGAACAGATGATCGAAGATGCGGTTCGCGGTCAGGCTCGCAGACAGGTCGACGCGATAGAGCGCGATGCAGCGAGGGGTAAAAGCAAGCTCAGTCCGCTCGAGGATGCGCAGCCACAGGTCTAGGTCCTCACCTATGGATTCCCCCTCGGGAAACCAGCTGTCCATCTGATCGAACAGTCTGCGCTGGATGGCAATCGAGCTCGCCGAGAACACCATCCCGGCCTTGAGAATCTCGCTGGGCAAGTCCTTGATCAGGCGATAGCCCGCATCGGGGTCGTGAGGTGCAAATTTGAACGCCGCCACTTCGCCATTGGGCACCCGCACATACGAGCCGCCCAAGACCTGCGATGCTGGGCTCTCGCGCAGGATGGCCTCGTAGGCACGCAAAGCTTGCGGGTGTAGGAGATCATCCGCGTCGAGAAATATCAGCCACTGTCCTCGGGCCTCACGAATACCGCGATTGCGCGCGGCCGAAACCCCTCCATTGGCCTGACGGATCAAACGTACACGTTGGTCGCCGAGCGCCAAGACCCGGGCTGGCCCCTGGTCAACCGACCCGTCATCGATCACAAGAACTTCAAAGTCGTGCTCGGCGACTTGAGACAGGACCGACCGCAGCGTGGCTTCAATGAAGTCCTGCTTGTTATAGAGCGGCACCACCACCGACCAAAAAGGCGGGGCAGCGTCCTGACTGCCAAGGTTCATCGCGCCTTCTCCACGGCAGAGCGGGCCTGGCTATTTGCAGCAGTCGCCGGCGCACCGGCCAGTACCATTAACAGCAGCAGTTGCATCAGAGACTCACTGCCCAGTCGCTCCAAGCCGAAAGGCACTTCACTGACGCTGCGAGTCAGAATCAATAGAAGCAAGCCAAGGGCGAAACCCCGATAGGCCAGCAAGCGCGACCCTATGCGCCGCAACAGGGCAATGAAATAGGCTGCAAAGCCCAGAGCGCCAACCACGCCCGAGGCGGCCAGCACATTGATGTACTGGTTGTGCGCATGGAAGGCAGCGGGCACACCGATCATCATGCGGAAATAGGGATCCCAGATCGTGGGTCCGTAACCGAACCAAGGGCTTTTGCGGAAGGTATCCAAGGCAATGGCCCAGATTTCATTACGGCCCGTCAGCGTCAACATATCGGAGCCGGCTCTGGTAGCAAGGAAACGGTCCAGGCGGCTCTGCAGCATGCCCGTCGCCACGACCAGGGCGAAAATGGCAACTAGCGCCGCTGCAACCAGCAGCAGCAATTGCACCCAAGGGCGGCGACGTGCATCGGAGAGCATCAGGCGCAAGCGCCCACGTTGCTCCATCACCAGCAGGCCCGCCCAGCAGAACAGCCCCCCCAGCCAACTACTCTTTGATTGAGTGAGGAGCAGGCTCAGCAAAGCTAGTGCTATCGCGATACGCTGCCAGCTGCGACGCTCGAACGGCAGCACTCGAAGCGTCAGCAGCAGCAGCACGCACTGCGGTCCCATGGCATTGGGTCCCGCAGCCAGGCCCGAGTACCGCCAAGGAAAAGCCGGGATCAAACCTCCGATGTAGGGGGCAAGCACCATGTCGCGCTTGAGCACCAGCATCAGCAGACCCAGCCCGACAAAGAAGAGCAGTGCGTTGCGACAGACCCGGATAGCGGTCCAGCCGCCCTTCTCGTCCGTGGTCAGCGCCGCCATACCGATGATGAGGGTGTACAGGTACTCGTGCTGCAGACTGGGCTTGGTTCCCAAGCCCGCGGGCAGAGCCACTGTCGCGATCCAGCAAGCACCAAAGGCCACCATCAGACCGATGGGACGGTCTGGCTCACGCTGCGAGAAGGCAAAGCGGGCTAAACGCTCAAAGGACGCCGCCAGCAGGAAAAGCATGATGCCGCGCTGCAACCATTTGGCTGAACCACCCCCTTCTCCGGCCGCTGCCGACATGAGCTCCAGCGCATCAGGCACCATGAGGTTGCGGCCCGAGCCCAGCGTGCTGGCCACCATCACCGCCACCATCATCGCGGCGAAATAAACCACAAACCCCTGCGGCTTGCGGGTTCCGGCGTGCAGCGCCCCACCCACGGCAAACACGGCAGCTACGGTGAATAGCAGCGCAGCACCGAGATAGATTGCATAGAAGAGAACGACTTCCATGATCGGTCAAACCTCCTTCGCGCCCAGGGCGGCGCGCGCCGCCCAGGCCTTCCCGAAAGCCGAAGCCTTGGGCATGAAACGTTGCAGCAGGCCCAGAGCCGGCGCCCCTAGCAGGCGGGGCCAGCCCAGAAGCAGCAGGGCCCAGGGCAGCAGGCCAGTCAGGGCCAGCGCGCCGCCCAACAGCCAGGGCCGGCCATGCCACACAGACGCCGGGCCGTGCAGCACAAGCAGTGCGGGCAGCAACACAACCGCCGTCATGCCAAGGCTGCGCAGAACCAGTGGGCCGAGCGCCGCAATGCCCAGGCTCAGGGCCCGAGCTGCAGGCAGCAGCATCACGACATAACGCAGCCAGAACACGGCGGCCGCCACCCCGGCAACCCAGGCCACCCCTCGATCACCGGCCCAGATCAGGGCAGGCGCGGCCAGCAGCAGCAGCGGCAGTTGCAGCCCCAACTCCAGCCACTTGCGGCCGGTGTTCCAGAGCACGGGCGTGCTCAGTGACCAGGCCAGATAAGCCGGCATGGCCAGCACCAGGGCACTGAAGACAAGTCCGCTCTCGGTCCAGCGGCTGCCATAAAGCACCGCGATCACCTGGGGGCCGCTCAGGGCCAGCAGGGCGAAGAGCGGGGCCAGCACGACCCAGATGAAGCTCTGCACTTCCAGATAGCTCTTGGCCATGCGCGGCAGGTCGTCCTGCAGGCGGGCGCCCGAAGCCAGAAAGGCGGGCTGCAGGGCCGAGATCAGCAGGCCGTTGGGCACGGTGGCCAGGTTGTAGCCCACGGCGTAGAGCCCGGTGCTGTGGGCGCCGGCCAGGCGGCCCAGCAGCAGGCGGTCGATATTGGTGAGGGCCCAGTTGCACAGATTGGTGAGCAGCACGGTGGCCCCCACATCGATGAACTCGCGCGGGCGCTCGATGAGCAGCAGGGGGCGCAGCGCATGGGGTCGGGCGCGGTAGGACAGCAGCACGCCCAGGGCGGATTGCACCACCCAGGCCGCCACCAGGGCCCAGACGCCCTGCCCCCAGGCGGCCAGGGGCAGACCCACCAGACCGTAGGCCAGCACATAGCTGAGCAGCTGGATCTTGGCCAGGGTCTTGAACTCAAGCTCGCGCCGCAGCAGATTGGTGGCGGTGGACGCCATGCCATTGAACAGGCAGCACAGGCCCAGCCAGTGCATCACCGGGGCCAGGCGCGGGTCGCGCAGCCACTCGGCCATCAGCTCTGCGCCCAGCACCATGAGCAGCAGGCCGGCCAGACCGCTGAGGCATTGCCAGGTGAAGACGAAGCGGATCACCCGATCGTCGATCTGGGGCTTCTGCATCAGGCTCCAGCCCAGACCCACCTCGGACATGAAGGTGGCCACCAGCAGGCCTATGGTGGCCAGGGCGAAGAGGCCGTAGGACTCGGGGCCCAGCAGCCGGGCAATGGCGATGTTCACCAGCAGCTGCAGCACAAACTTGCCCAGGCTGGCCACCAAACCCCATTTGGCCGCGGAGACGCTCTGGCGTGCCAGCTCGCTCATGCAAGCTCCCTCGGTCGCCCGCCAGGGCATGGCAAAGCACAAGGCGCGCCGCGGCGCGCCTCGGCCTCAGCACGCCGCAGGCTGCTGCTCATGCGCCTCAGCTCCGCGGCGCGGCGCGGCCGAAAACGCGCAGGGCGGCGTCGGGGCCCAGCGACTGGACCAGCTCGTCGATATAGCGCTGCTGTGTCTGCAGGGCCTTGCCGGTGTCGCGGTCGATGGAGGAGACGCGCACCAGCATGCCGTCCGGAATCAGGCCGCGCACACCGTAGCCCAGCTGGGCCAGCTTCTGCTGGCTGGCCGAGGTGACGATCTGGTCGCCCACCACCACCCAGTAGGTGATGAGCTCATGTCGCTCGCCCAGCAGCGATTCGAGCTGGCGCACCGGCAGGCTGCGATCCCGCAAGCCGAGCTGGGCCTGGCGATTGCTCAGGATCTGGAAGCCCTGGGCGGGGTAGCAGACCTCGGGGCGGTGCAGGCGGGTGCCATCGGACTGGTCGCCCCCATAGGCCACCGAGAGCATGATGCGCTCGCCGGTGCGGCGGTCCACATAGGTGCGGCTGAGCACCTGGTTGTAGATCTTGTCGAGCCGGGCCTGCACATCGGGCGCGGGCAGGATGACGGGGATGCTGGCATCCACCTCCCAGGCGCCGAAGCGCTTGGGGAAGATCTGCTCGAGATCGGGCTTGCCCACCTGGTCGGCCAGATGGATGGTGGGTTTCATCCAGACCGAGCCGGCCGCGCCCGCCAGCATCACGGCGGCGATCAGGGCCACCATGGCGCGGTCGAGCTTGGCGCCGGCCGGACGCTTGGAGACAGCCGTGCTCATGATGCCTTGCGCTCCCGGTGCCAGATCAGGTTGAGGATCTTGTCGACCACGAGCATCAGCATCAGGGCCACCATGAAGAGCACCATGCCGGCGAAGCCGTGGATGAAGCCCTGCCCGGCTTCGTCACCCATGTGGTAGGTCACCAGCACCAGGATCATGACCCGCACCACATTGGCCACGAAGGAGATGGGCACCAGCAGCAGGGCCAGGGTGATGTTGCGGCCCACCGAGGTGTAGTTCATCAGCTTCATGTAGAGCATGCCCAGGGCCTCGAGCGTGAACATGGAGTTCAGGCCCGCACAGGCATCGGCCACCAGCAGCTGGTAGGGCCCCACGGTGAGCACCACACCGGCACGGCCGACGGGATAGCCGGTGGCGTAGAGGATGTTGGAGGCCACGGCCGAGACGGCCGACTTCAGCGGCGTGGTGAGCGCCGTGACCAGCACCTCGGGCAGCGGCACCATGAAGATCATGAAGAACAGCGGGAACCAGACGGTCTTGAGCGCCTTGGTACCCAGCAGCAGCAGCACCATGGCGGCCAGCAGGATGATCTGGGAAGAGATCTCCAGCAGCAGGATGCTCTGCGAGCGCCCAAAGGCATAGCAGGCCGCGCCCAGCAGCAGCAAGGGCAAGCCCAGCAGATAGCTGGGCCGCACCGGCGCCGACCACAGCGCCGCGCGCTGCTGGTAGAGCAGCCAGAAGCTCACGGCCAGGATGATGGGGCCGTGGCCCTGCTCGTCAGAAGCCCAGACGGTGTGGGACAGGTTCCAGTAGCTGGGCAGGAACACGGCCAGATAGGCCAGGGCCAGCACCAGCAGCGACAGCCAGTCGGAGCGCCCGACGCTCAGAGCTGGCGGGGCCTCGGTGCGGCTCGGCACGGCACTCATCTCGGGTCTCGGCTCAGCTGTGGTCGTTGAACACGGCGCCGGTCACATTGACACCGGCATCCTGCATGGAGCGCACCAGATGGCGCACGCCATCGAGCGTGGAGGCGTCGCGGCGCGCCAGGGGCACGGCGGCGCCGCAGCGGTTGGCCACGACCAGGGCATCGGCGCCCTGATCGGCCGCCGGGGTGTCGACGATCACGTAGTCGAACTTGCCGATCAGCTCGCGCATCAGCAGGCCGAAGGCCGGACGCTCGATCAGTTCCAGCGGGTTGGGCGGCGTGGCGCCCACCGGCAGCACGAAGAGGCCGGGCACGGCGGCCACGGTCTGGATCAGGCGGCCATTGGCGCGACCGGCCAGGATGCCGGACAGGCCCACATCGTTGCTGACCTTGAACAGCTCGTGCAGGCGCGGGCTGCGCATATCGGCGTCGATCAGCAGGGTGCGGCCGCCCAGCTGGGCCAGGCAGACCGCCAGATTGGCGGCCACAAAGCTCTTGCCATCACCGCGGTTGGCGCTCACCACGGCCAGGGCCTGGCGGCTGCTCTTGTCTTCGGTGAAGACGCGCATGATGACCTGGCTGCGCAGGGCCCGGAAGAATTCGGCCTGGGGGCCGTAAGGCTGGTTCAGCGTGACCAGCTCGGCGTGGGCCGATTCCTTGCCCAGCGCGGCCGGGTAATGGAACTGCTGGGCCAGGGCGAACATCACATCATCGGCGCTGGCCAGGCCGAGGGCGATGGCGGCTTCGCCGAAGCGCACATTGTTTTCCTGCTGGTAGGCCAGCACGCGGGCCACCTGATCCGCGGAGAGATTGCGGGTCTCGGCAATGATGGCTCCGATGGAGCGATCGTGGACAGCCGGCTGCTCGGCTGCGGGAGCCGCGTAGGTCGCGTCAGACATTCTTGATCTCCAGTCTCAGCTCTATCGGTTGGCTCACTTGGCGGGCAGCTGGCCGGCGCCGGGGCCGACCAGACGGCGCTGGGCCGCCACCGCGGCCAGACGGCCGGACTTGCTGCTGCCATGACCCGGCAGCACGCCGAGCACCGGAATGCCGAGGCCTTCCTGCAGATCATCCACGCAGCGGGCGCGGCGGTCGGCCAGCTCGCGGGCAAAGGCCAGCAGCACGCCCAGCAGCAGGCCACCCACCACACCCAGCACCAGGTTCAGCAGCAGGATGGGCGAGGACGGATCCAGCGGCGCCACGGCCGTGGTGAGCTCGTTCACATTGCTCTGGGTGGACTGGCTTTCCAGGCTGCTCTGGTTCAGGCGCTGCAGCACCAGATCGTAGGCGCGCTGGTTGTGCTCCACATCGCGCTGCAGCACGGCCACCTCGTCACGCACCTGCTTGAGGTGCAGCACCTTCTGACGCTGGGTTTCCAGCTCGACGCGCAGCTGCGACTCGCGCTGGCGGTTGATGGTGCTGGTCACGCCCACACCGCCGGCCACGCGGCGGCTTTCCTCGGCGATCTTGGTGCGCAGCTCGTCGATATTGGCGCGCAGCTCGATCACCTGCGGGTGACGGTCGCCCAGGCGGGCGTTGAGCTCCTGCAGGCGCGCTTCCTGGCGCGAGAGGTCGGACTTGAGGCCGCCGATGATGGGGCTGTTCAGCACCTCGGGCAGGCGGTCACCGGCCGAACCGGTGGCCTGGGCATTGCGGCTGTTGGACTCGGCCGACAGGGCCTGGATGGCGACCAGCTGCGAGGACAGCTCGTTGAGGCGGGCGGTTTCCACGTCCAGGCGCTCGTCGGAGTTGACGATGCCCTTCTCGTTCTGGAAGGCGCTCAGCTTGGCCTGGGCGGTTTCCAGCGCCTCGCGGGCTTCCTTGGCACGGGTGTCGAAGAAGGAGCTGTACTGGCGAGCCGGGTCCACCTTGAGTTCGACCACGGTGGCCAGATAGGCCTTGACGAAGGCATTGGCCATGGCGGCGGCGAACTGCGGGTCCTGGGCCTTGTAGGCCACCAGGATCACGTTCGACTCCTTGGAGGGTTTCACATCCATCTTCTTCTGGATGTTGCCGGCCAGCCAGGCTTCGATATTGCCCTGCCCGCCCGTGGCATCCTCCCACTGCTGGCGGATCACCGGCAGCTCGGTCAGCTTGAGCGTGCGCACGACCTTCTGGGCCACGCGCTCGCTCTGGATGATGTCCACCTGGGTGGCCATGAAGGCCGGCGTCACCAGGGAGGGATAGCCCATGGCGGTGAAGGGATCGGGCTTGCTGTCCACCACGACGCTGGCCACGGCGGTGTACTGCTTGGGCAGCACCAGGCTCAGCACGATGGCCAGGGCCAGCACGCCGCCGAACACATAGGCGATCAGGCGCCAGCGCGCGCGCAGGATGGAGAGGAACTGGGAGAAGGTCATGAGTTCACCTTGGCCTTGTTAGAACAGGCTCTCGCGCACGTACACCACGTCGCCGTCCTTGAGCTGCTCGTCCATCGCGGGCTGCAGGATCTGGACCTTGCCGTCGGCGTCCTTGCGGTGGACGCGGATGCCCTTCTCGGTGCCGCGCTGGGTCAGGCCGCCACCGCTGGCCAGGCTCTGCATCAGGGTCATGCTGCGCTCCAGGCGCATGGCGCCGGGGCGCTGCACCTCGCCGTAGATGTAGACGGTGGGGGCACGGTCCACCCAGAGCACATCACCGTTTTGCACCACGATGTCCTGGCCGCGGCCGCCGGGAGCGAACACGGCGGGCAGGTCGATCTCCACGCGGTAGGGCTGGCCGTTGCGCAGGCCGCTGAGCACGATGAGCTCGGCGCCGGTGGGCGTCACACCGCCGGCATTGGCCAGCAGATCGGTCAGGCGCATATCGGCCACTTCCAGCGGATAGCGGCCGGGGCGATTCACGTAGCCCAGCACGCTGGCCTGGTTGCCCTTGACCTGCATCACCACGATGGTGACCTGGGGCAGCTTGACGAAGCTGCCGTTCTTCAGGCCGTCGGCAATGAGCTTCTCCGCCTGGGTGATGCTCATGCCGCCGATGCGGATATTGCCCAGCAGGGGGAAGGAGACCAGGCCGCTCTCGGCCACCCGGGTTTCCAGCGTCAGGTCGGGGTTCTGATAGACGCTGATGCGGATCACATCGCCCGCACCCAGGCGGTATTCGGCGGTGGCGCCGCTGGCAGCCCCGGCCGGGGCCTGGGCGCGCGCCTCATGACCGACGGCCAGCAGACTGGCGCCGAGACTGGCCGCCAGCGCCAGGGTGAACAGGGAGGCGCGCGGGCGCGCCAGGAACTTGCTGCTCATGCTGATCATCACTTCAGGCCCATTCCCTTGGAGACAGAGTTGGCGTCCAGGCCGCTGGCGGCGGGCGCAGCCGGTGTGGCAGGCGCAGCGGTCTCGGCGGGTGCGCTGGCAGCCGCACCCGCGGCACCGGGTGCGCCTTCGGCGAACTTGCCCACGTACTCGACCTTGGCGGCATCGCGCAGGGCCTTCATTTCCTTCTGGGCCTGCTCGGCCTTGCGCTGGTTGAGCAGGAACTGCTCGATGGCCGGACGGGCGCGGGCCTCGTCCACCGGCTGGCTGCGCGAGCCCACCAGGAAGAGCACGGTCAGACCGCTGGGCGACTGGGTGACGGCGGAGTCGCCGTCCTTCATGCGGCCGATGGCGTCCACACTGGCCAGGGGCAGTTGCTCGGCGGCGCGCACGGCCTGGTTGCCGGCGAAGCGGAAATCTCGCGCTTTGAGAAACTCGACAAACTCGCCCATATTCTTGGCGTCCTGCAGTTTTGCGCGAATCTCGCCAAACTGTTCGGGCTTGGCCTCGATGACCAATTCCTGCAGGTTGTAAATACGGCGATCCTTGAACAGGGCCGGTTTGTCGTTGTAATACTTGGCAATCTCGTCAGCTGTGGGTTTGGCGACGCTTTCACCCACCCGGTCCAGATAGGCACGGGCGATGATTTCGCGCTTGGCCGCCTCAATCTGCTGCACCACGCGCGGGTCACGGTCGAGCTTGAGGTCCTGGGCCTTCTGCACCGCCAGTTCCTGGTCGATCAGGCGCTCCAGCACCTGCTTGCCGGCGGCCTCGGCCTGCTCCGGGCGCAGACCCGGCTGGCGCTGCAGCACGTAATTGATCTGGTGAACGGTGATCTCTTCCTTGTTCACCTTGGCGGCCGTCTGCGAGGCCTTGTCACCCTTGCTGCCACCACCACAGGCGGCCAGAACCAGAACGGCCGCGGCGGCCAGGGCCAGACCGGTGATGCGCGGCGCCTGCAGGCGGCGGGACTCTTGAATGCTCGTCAGCTTCATGGTGATGTTGTCTTCCTTCGCTCGTCGTCAGGGCCGGGCCCGCCGTGCATGCTGCACCGCACAAAGCGGCGACACACAATCGGCGAGTGTAACTTTGCAAAATGACAATTGACTCCCCCTAATCCGTTCGGCAATACGGGCAAATCCCCTGACCCGAAATTCCCGACGCTGGGCGGAAAACCGCCAGGGGCCGCTCACAGCCGGGCTGTGGCGACCTTTGCGTGGATAGATCCAGCGCAGGGGAAAGGGTTCCCGAGACCCCCGTGAACCGGGGGGAGGAAAAGGGTTACCAGGGGTTTCCCGGAGTCCGGCCTAGCACTTGATGCCGGCGTGCAGCGCCACGATGCCGGCGCTGAGGTTGTGCACATCCACATGGCCGAAGCCGGCCGTCTTCATCATGGCCTTGAGTTCGGCCTGGGGCGGATGCATGCGGATGGACTCGGCCAGATAGCGGTAGCTCTCGGCGTCGCCCGCGATCATCTGACCCAGGCGGGGCAGGATCTTGAAGGAATACCAGTCGTAGGGCTTGCGCAGCGGCGCCGCCACCTGGGAGAACTCCAGCACCAGCAGGCGGCCGCCGGGTTTGAGCACGCGACACATCTCGGCCAGGGCCTGGTCCTTGTGGGTCATATTGCGCAGGCCGAAGGCCACGCTGACCAGGTCGAAGCTCTCGCTCTTGTAGGGCAGCTTCTCGGCGTCGCAGAGGTTGGTGGGCAGCACCAGGCCCTCGTTGAGCAGGCGGTCGCGGCCCTGGCGCAGCATGGCCTCGTTGATATCGGTGTGCACCACCATGCCGGTCTCGCCCACCTTGCGGGCAAAGGCGCGGGAGAGGTCGCCGGTGCCGCCGGCGATGTCCAGCACGCGCTCGCCCGGCTTGAGGTTGGCCACCGCCACGGTATAGGCCTTCCAGGCCCGGTGCAGGCCCGCGGACATGACGTCGTTCATGATGTCGTACTTGGAGGCGACGGAGTCGAAGACGCCGCGCACGCGGCTGGCCTTCTCGCGCTCGTCAACGGTCTGGAAGCCGAAGTGGGTGCTGCTCATGGTTTTCAGCTCCGAGAGTGATCAGTGATGGTGATGGCCGCAGCTGCCGCCGCCCGCCGATTTGGCGGGCATGGGGGTGTCGCGGTCCATGCCGGCGGCCTGCAGCCGGGCCTCGTACTCGGCCCAGTGCTCGGCCTCGCGGCTGCCCAGCTGATACAGATAGTCCCAGGAGAAGATGCCGCTCTCGTGCCCGTCATCGAACTGGGGGCGGATGCCGTAGTGCCCGATGGGCTCCAGCGCGGTGATCCCCACCTCGCGCTTGCCGGTCTGCAGCACCTCCTGACCCGGACCATGGCCCATGACCTCGGCCGAGGGGGAATAGACCCGCATCAGCTCGAAAGGAATGGAAAAGCGCGCGCCGTCGCTGAAAGCGATCTCCAGCAGACGCGACTGCTGGTGCACGGTGATCTCGGTCGGGGTGGGGGTGGTGGGCGTGAGTCCGGCCATGACGCAGGGCTTGCTTGTTCTTGAACTGCAGGGTGGGCAGTGTAGCCGCCCGCCCCGGCCTCAGAGCGCCTGCAGAGCCGCCAGCACCGCCGCGTCCAGGGCCGGCAGGTCCAGACCCGGCGGCAGCGCAACCGGACGGCGGGCCTCGCCCCAGATGGGATTGGGGAAATGGCTGTCGTCGGCAAAACGGGCGATCACATGCCAGTGCAGATGCGGCACCACATTGCCCAGACTGGCCAGATTGATCTTGCTGGGGCGCAGCTGCTCACGCAGCACGCGCTCGATGGCGGCCACCGCCTCCATGCAGACCAGACGCTCGGCCGGCGGCAGATCACTGAACTCGGCCACATGGGCGTTCCAGACCAGGCGATAAAAAGCGGGGAAGGCCGGCGTGTCCGTCACCCGCAGCACGCGCCACTGGGGGCGGCGCAGCAGGAGCAGGCCGCCGTCCTCGCGGCACAGGGGGCAGTCGGCGACCGGGGCATTGGAAGCAAGCGTCATGGGCGGCAGGCATCTAGGGAATACACGGACTGTAACAAGCGTTTTCACGCGCAGTAGTTCACGCGAGACAGCGCTACCCGCGAACAAATCTCATCTATCGCCCCGACAATTCGAGCTGGTCTTCGCACACAAGACCCGTTTGCTTGAGCCAGTCGCTTGACAAACGCGCGTCGTCTGGAGTTTCCAGCGCGCCCACTCCCCCGTTTTTTGGTTTCATCGACAACCGTCATCAGGCCGGCAAGGGCGGCGCTCGCGTGGGCGCAATTTCCCTTTGACAAGCCTGGACGCCAGCCCTGGATCGCTCCGACATGTCCTCACCGACCGCCTCCCGCCGCACCGTGGCGCGCCGTGTATCCCTGATTGCCAGCCTGGGCATTGCCGCCCTGCTGCTGCTGATCTGCGCCACCCTGTCCTGGACCCTGACCCGTCAGGCCGCCCAGCGCAACCAGGACCTGATGGCCAGCGAGGCCGCCTCGGTGGCCCGCGTGGCCGACGCCCTGGACCGCACCGCCCGCGACTCCGCCAACCAGCTCTATGAGGTGCTGGGCGCCGAACTCGGCGGCAGCTTCGCCCTGGCGGGCGACGGCGAGCTGATGCATGACGGGCACAGCCTGAACGGCCAGTTCGAGCTGGTGGACCGCTTCCGCAAGAAGACCGGTGGCGTGGCCACCCTGTTCGCCCGCAAGGGCGAGGACTTCCTGCGCGTGGCCACCTCGCTGACCAAGCAGGACGGCTCGCGCGCCGTGGGCACCCTGCTGGGCGCCCAGCACCCGGCCTTTGCCAAGATGATGGCCGGCGAAAGCTATGTGGGCCCCGCCACGCTCTTCGGCACGCCCTATATGACGCGCTACCAGCCCGTGAAGGACGCTCAGGGCAAGGTGGTCGGCATTCTCTTCATCGGCTTCGATATGCGCGGCCTGCAGCAGGAGCTGGTCAAGCTGGCCAGCGCCGAGAAGCTGTTCGAGACCGGCGGCCTCTACATCATCGAGCCCGGCAAGACCCCGGCCGACGCCCTGCTGCGCTCCCACCCCACGGCCCAGGGCAAGAAGCTGGCCGAGCTGCTGCCGGCGGCCCAGGTCGAGCCCTTCCTGCAGGCCCTGAACGACGCCCCCCATGGTGTGCTGCCCCAGGCCCCGGCCGTCTATGACAGCCGCCACACTGACGCCGTGGCCGTGGCCGCCCGCAGCACCGCCACCGGCTGGTGGGTGGTGGCCGAAGCCTCCCGAGCCACCTCGCTGGCCGGCCATATGCACACCCTGTGGATGCTCTGGGGCGGCGTGCTGCTGGCCGTGCTGCTGCTGGGCGTGGGCGTGACCCTGCTGCTGCAGCGCTGGGTGGGCCGCCCCCTGGCCACCCTGAATGAGGCCGTGCAGGCCGTGGCCGAGGGTGATCTGACCCACCCCGTGCGCATCGCCCAGCAGGACGATCTGGGCGCCCTGGCCGCCGGCGTGGAAGCCATGCGCCGCCAGCTGGCCCAGACCATTGCCCAGGTGCACCAGGCCAGCGATGGCATCGGCACCGCCAGCGCCGAAGTGGCCGCCGGCAGCCGCGACCTCTCGCAGCGCACCGAAAGCTCGGCCAGCCATCTGGAAGAAACCGCAAGCGCCCTGGAAGAGCTGGCCGGCTCCATGAGCCAGACCGCCGCCTCCGCGGCCCAGGCCCACCAGCTGGTGGACGAGTCAGACCGCGCCGCCCAGCACGGCAGCGAGGTGGTGAGCCAGGTGGTGAACACCATGAACGAGATCAGCGGCGCCAGCCGCCAGATCGCCGACATCATCGGCACCGTGGACGCCATCGCCTTCCAGACCAATATCCTGGCTCTGAACGCCGCAGTGGAAGCCGCGCGTGCCGGCGAGCAAGGCCGTGGTTTCGCGGTCGTGGCCGGCGAGGTGCGCACCCTGGCCCAGCGCAGCGCCGAGGCCGCCAAGCAGATCAAGGCCCTGATCACGGCCAGCGGCGAGAAGGTGGACTCGGGCGCTCGCCTGGTGGGCGACGCCGGCAGCGCCATGCAGAACATCCTGAGCAAGGTCAAGCATGTGAGCGGCATCATCGGCGAGATCTCCACCGCCGCTCGCGAGCAGGCCCAGGGCGTGGGCCGCATCAACGAGGCCGTCGCCCAGCTGGACCAGGGCACGCAGCAGAACGCCGCCCTGGTGGAGCAGAGCACGGCCGCGGCCGAGAGCCTGCGCGACCAGGCCCAGCGCCTGGTGCAGCAGGTCTCGCGCTTCCGCGTCTGAGGCATGACGGATGGCACGGTGACAAGAGTCATGGGCTCTTCCAGCCCCACTGGCAAGACCTGACCCTCATCTCGAAAGGGCCCTCGCGGGCCCCTTTTTTTCGTCGCGCCGACAAGCATTTCGTCCCGCGGCTTTGCGGTCTGGTCGCCCGGCGCTTGGTAGCCGGCGGGCGTCTGCCTAGGCTGATCGTGGATCGGCACCGGATGTCCCGGTGCGATGCCGCCCCTCCACATCAGCCACAGGAAGTCTTGCCATGTCGACCACCCGCCAGCCGTCTGTTTCAATCGCCCTCGGTCTTGCTCTCGCAGGTCTGAGTCTGGCCGCCAGCGCGCAGAGCGACGCGCCGCGGCGTGACGCCCTGGAGCGCGTGCAAGTCCAGGGCCAGCCCCTCACCGCCCCCCGCAGCGATGTGCGCGCCAGCTGCCCCGCCATGGAGAACGAACTCAAGGACCGTCTGGGCTGGGCCCTGCAGCAGCATCAGCGCAGCGGCGTGGTGCGTGTGGATTTCGAGCTGGGCACCACGGCCTCGCCGCGCGAGGTCCAGGTCAACGGCGGCCCCGCCATGCACTATCGCCAGGCCATCCGGCGCGTGATGCACGATCAGCATTGCCTGGCCGCCCCCACGGACACGCCCCAGCGCTACAGCATGCTGCTGAGCTTCAATGCCCCGGACGACAACCTGGGCGGTACCCAGGCCGTGGCCCTGCTGGAGCCCCGCTAGGGTGATCGGCGCGAAGCCGCCGCGCCCGCAGCCTTCGGAATGAGCTCCCACTCCAGCCGCACCCGGTCGAAGTAGCGCCCCAGGCCGGCCCGATCCCAGATGGGGCGCAAGGATTCGGCAAACAGGCCCTCCTGCAGGGCCTGTCGCAGGGTGGCCAGCAGACGCGGCGGCAGCCCCGGATGGCAGGCCAGCCAGCGGTCCACCTGGGCCAGCACAAAGACGCGGCGGACCTGGTCGGCCCCCGCGACCTCGAACATCTCGGGGCGGTCGTCGCTCACCAGGTAGTCGAAGCGCTTGCGCTGCAGCATGCCCAGACGCTGGGCCGCGGGCGAGATGGGCTCGAAGGCGATGTCCGCGGCCGTCAGGAAGTCGCGCAGCTCGGCCATGTCGACGGCGCCGATGCGGTAGGGGCGCAGTTCCTCGATATTGCCGACCCGCGGCGTCTGCTTGAGTGCATAGACCGCCAGCTTTACCGGCGCCACCCGCCCCACATAGCTGAGGGTTTCGGCCTCGCCGGGCGAGAAGTTCAGGGCCAGGCCGCAACTACCCGGGCTGTTGGGCAGGGTGGCCGAGATGCGCCGCTTGGGCATCAAGCTCACCTGCAGGCTCAGACCCTCGCGCGCCAGCAGGGCCCGCAAGGCTTCGATATAGGGCCCGCCGGGCGCGCCCTCGCGCACCGTCACAAAGGGCGGGTCGGCCTCGGCCAGGATCTGCAGGGTCGTCTGCGCGGCTGCCGGCAGCGCTGCAAGGCTCAGGCAAAGGGCTGCGGCCAGGCGAGCAGGGCGGAGCCCGGAGATCATGCGCGCGTCACCAGCTTCACCGGCGACTGGATGATGCTGGGCAGGTCCGCCTGGCGCATGCCGGTCTGCAAGGCGTTCAGCACCGCGTCCAGCGCGTACTCGGCCTGCTTCTCGGGGAACTGGTCCACCGTGGCCAGCACGGTGCCTTGGGCGATCAGGGGGCGGATCGAGGGGATGTTGTCATAGCCCGAGACCAGCACATCAGCGCTGCGGCCCAGCTCGCGCAGGGCCTGCACCGCGCCCAGGGCCATATTGTCATTGCCGCACAGCAGGGCCTTGGTGTCGGGGGCCAGGCGCATGAGCTCCAGCGCCGCGCCGTGGCCCAGCTCGCGGGTCCAGAAGCCCGAGCGCACGGCCGCCAGGCGCAGGCCCGCCGCCGTGATGGCGGCACGAAAGCCGTCGCTGCGCGACTTGGCATTGATGGAGCCCGGCGGGCCCTCGATGATGCCCACCGCCGCGCCGCGTGGCAGCTGCTTGGCCACGTACTCGCCCACGGTGCGGCTGCCCAGGAAGTTGCTGGGGCCTACAAAAGGAATGTTCACGCCCGCGGTGGCCAGGGCGCGGTCGTCCAGCTTGTTGTCCAGATTGAGCAGCAGCAGGCCGGCCTTGAGCGCCTTGAGCAGGACCGGCAGCAAGGCGTTGGAGTCGGCCGGCACGATCACCAGGGCCCGCGCGCGGCGCTCGATGGCCTGGAGCACCAGGCGCTCCTGGGCGGCCACATCGGTTTCGCCCTCAATGCCCTGCAGCGTGAGCTCGTACTCGTTGCGGCGCCGCGCCTGGTGGGCGCGGGCGCCCTCGCCCATCAGGGCGAAGAACTCGTTGCGCGTGGCCTTGAGAACCATGGCCACCTTGAAGCGCTCGGGCCCGGCCAATAAGCCGGCCGGGGCCGCCAGGGCGCCCAAGCCCCCCAGCGAGGCCCGCAGGATCAGGCGACGCCGGCAGCCGCCCGTCGGGGCGGCGGCGTCAGGCGGGCGAGGCGCTTGGGCTGGGACTTCCACAGCCCTGGAGTTTGCCAGCTCGGTGTGAAAGCCGCTGCGGCAAAGCTCACACCAGGACGCGCTCGATGCCTCCCTGGTTGGCACGGGCCACGTACTCGGGCATCCAGTTCTCGCCCAGGATCTGGCGCGCCATCTCGACCACGATGTAGTCGGCCTCCAGCAGGCCGTTCTGCAGATCGTTGCCGTAGCGGTTCAGGCCCTGCAGGCAGCTGGGGCAGCTGGTCAGGATCTTGATGTTGTCCTGAGCGCCCACCTTGCCGCTCTCGCGCAGCTGGCTCTCGGTCTTGCGCAGCTCCTCCTCCTTGCGGAAGCGGATCTGGGTTGAGATGTCGGGCCGGGTCACACCCAGGGTGCCGCTCTCGCCGCAGCAGCGCTCGCTCTTCACCACCTCGGGGCCGACCAGGGCCTTGACCGTCTTCATCGGCTCCTGCAGCTTCATGGGGCTGTGGCAGGGGTCGTGATAGAGGTAGGCCTGCTTGGATTCAAGGGTGATGCCCTTTTCCAGCAGGTACTCGTGGATGTCCACGATGCGGCAGCCGGGGAAGATCTTCTCGAACTCATAGCCCTGCAGCTGGTCGTAGCAGGTGCCGCAGGACACGACCACGGTCTTGATGTCCAGGTAGTTCAGGGTGTTGGCCACGCGGTGGAAGAGCACCCGGTTGTCGGTGATGATCTTCTCGGCCTTGTCGAACTGGCCCGAGCCGCGCTGGGGGTAGCCGCAGCACAGATAGCCCGGCGGCAGCACGGTCTGCACGCCGGCATGCCAGAGCATGGCCTGGGTGGCCAGGCCCACCTGTGAAAAGAGGCGCTCGGAGCCGCAGCCGGGGAAGTAGAACACCGCCTCGGTCTCGGCCGTGGTGGCCTGCGGGTTGCGGATGATGGGGACGTAGTCCTTGTCCTCGATGTCCAGCAGGGCGCGGGCGGTCTTCTTGGGCAGGCCGCCCGGGAGCTTCTTGTTGATGAAGTGGATCACCTGCTCCTTGACCGGGGCCGTGCCCACGGTGGCGCGCGGCGCCGCCGTCTGCTTCTTGGCAAAGCCCTTGAGCAGGTCATGCGCCAGGCGCTGCGCCTTGAAGCCCACATCAACAAAAGCGCTGCGCGCCAGCTTGATGGTCTCGGGGTTGGTGGCGTTGAGCATCAGCATGGCCGCGGCATTGCCGGGGCGGAAGCTCTTCTGGCCCATCTTGCGCAAGAGGTTGCGCATATTCATGGTCACGTCGCCGAAGTCGATCTTGACCGGGCAGGGGCTGGCGCATTTGTGGCAGACCGTGCAGTGGTCGGCCACGTCCTCGAACTCCTGCCAATGCTTGATTGAGACGCCGCGGCGCGTCTGCTCCTCGTAGAGGAAGGCCTCCACCAGCAGCGAGGTGGCCAGGATCTTGTTGCGCGGCGAATAGAGCAGATTGGCGCGCGGCACATGGGTGGCACAGACCGGCTTGCACTTGCCGCAGCGCAGGCAGTCCTTGACGCTGTCGGCAATGGCGCCGATATCGCTCTGCTGCATGATCAGCGACTCATGCCCCATCAGCCCGAAGCTCGGGGTGTAGGCATTGGTCAGATCGGCAAAGGTGCCGTGGGTGGACGCTTCGGGCCGCAGCAGCTTGCCCTTGTTGAAGCGCCCCTCGGGGTCGATGCGGGCCTTGTAGTCGGCGAACGGCGCCAGCTCGGCCTCGGAGAGGAACTCCAGCTTGGTGATGCCGATGCCATGCTCGCCCGAGATCACGCCATTGAGCGAGCGCGCCAGCTTCATGATGCGCGCCACGGCCTCGTGGGCCGTCTGCAGCATCTCGTAGTTGTCGGAGTTGACCGGGATATTGGTGTGCACATTGCCGTCGCCGGCATGCATGTGCAGGGCCACCCAGACCCGGCCGCGCAGCACTTCCTTGTGGATGCGCTTGGCCTCGGCCACGATGGGCGCAAAGGCGGCACCGGCAAAGATGTCCTGCAGGGGCTTGAGGATCTGCATCTTCCAGGAGGCGCGCAGGCTGTGGTCCTGCAGCTGGTCGAAGAAGGAACGCTCCTCGCCGCGGGGCAGATCCAGCTCGTCCATCCAGCGCTGCCACAGGGCGCGCACCTCGGCCAGCAGGGCCAGGGCCTGCTGCAGGCGGTCTTCCAGCAGCTCGGCGCTCGGGATCTCACCGGCATCGTCGCTCTTGCCCAGGGGCAGATTGCCGCGCTCGAACCAGGCCGCCAGCGCATCCGCCAGGGCCAGCTTGTTGCGCAGGCTCAGCTCCACATTGATGCGCTCGATGCCCAGGGTGTACTCGCCCATGCGCTCCAGCGGGATCACCACATCTTCATTGATCTTGAAGGCATTGGTGTGCTTGGAGATGGCGGCCGTGCGCTTGCGGTCCAGCCAGAACTTCTTGCGCGCATCGGCGCTGATGGCCACAAAGCCCTCGCCCGAGCGGCCATTGGCCAGGCGCACCACCTCGGAGGTGGCGCGGGCCACGGCATCGGCATCGTCGCCCACGATGTCGCCGATCAGCACCATCTTGGGCAGGCCGCCGCGCTTGCTCTTGGTCGCGTAGCCCACGGCCTTCAGATAGCGGTCGTCCAGATGCTCCAGGCCGGCCAGGATGGCGCCGCCGGGCTTCTTCGCCTCCGCGAACATGAAGTCCTTGATGTCCACGATGGAGGGCACGCAGTCCTTGGGGTTGCCAAAGAACTCCAGGCAGACCGTGCGGGTGTGGGCGGGCATCTTGTGCACCACCCAGCGCGCGCTGGTGATCAGGCCGTCGCAGCCTTCCTTCTGGATGCCGGGCAGGCCGGCCAGGAACTTGTCGGTGACATCCTTGCCCAGGCCTTCCTTGCGGAAGACGCGGCCGGGAATGTCCAGGCGCTCCGTGCGCTCCAGCTTCTTGCCCGAGGCGTCGAAGTAGCGCAGCTCGAAGCTGGCCACTTCCACATCATGGATCTTGCCCAGGTTGTGGTTCAGGCGCACCACCTCCAGCCACTTGGCCTCGGGTGTGACCATGCGCCAGGAGGCCAGATTGTCCAGGGCCGTGCCCCAGAGCACGGCCTTCTTGCCGCCGGCATTCATGGCGATATTGCCGCCGATGCAGCTGGCCTCGGCCGAGGTGGGGTCCACCGCGAACACAAAGCCATGCTGCTCGGCCAGGTCGGCCACGCGCTGCGTCACCACGCCGGCCTCGCTGAAGATGGTGGCCACGGGGCGATCCACGCCCGGCAGCTGCAGCATCTCCACGCCGCGCAGGGCCTCGAGCTTCTCGGTGTTGATGACGGCGCTGTTCCACACCAGGGGCACGGCGCCGCCGGTGTAGCCGGTGCCGCCGCCGCGCGGGATGATGGTCAGGCCCAGCTCGATGCAGCCCTTGACCAGCTGGGCCATCTCGGCCTCGGTGTCAGGGGTCAGCACCACAAAGGGGTACTCGACGCGCCAGTCGGTGGCGTCGGTGACATGGGCCACCCGGGCCATGCCGTCGAACTTGATATTGTCTTTGGCCGTGTGGCGCCCCAGCAGCTTGACGCTGCGGCGGCGCAGCTCGGCCGTGCGCTCGAACAGGCTGGCGAACTCCTGCACCGCGGTGCGCGCCGCGCTCAGCAGCTCACCCACCAGGGCGTCGCGCTGGGCGTCGGTGCCGGGGTCGCGGCGCTTTTGCACCTCGGCCAGGCGGTGGTCCAGGGCCTCGATCAGCAGGGCCCGGCGCTTGGGGTTGTCCAGCAGATCGTCCTGCAGATACGGGTTGCGCTGCACCACCCAGATATCGCCCAGCACCTCATACAGCATGCGGGCGGAGCGGCCGGTGCGCCGCTCCTGGCGCAGCTGGTTCAGCAGCTCCCAGGCCCGGGACCCGAGCAGGCGGATCACGATCTCCCGGTCGGAGAAGGAGGTGTAGTTGTAGGGAATCTCGCGCAGACGCGGCGCGTCATGGCTGGCGGTGAGCTCGGCAACGGCAGTCGCGAGATCGGCGGTGGGCATCGGCTGATGCGGTGCGTTCATGTCGGCCGGGCGCTTGGCGCACCCTCGGTTGGCTGGCGACCTCCGTCGGAGGCCTCCGGCGAGCTGGTTTCGGCGGGCAAATCGGGCTGACGTGCCGGGCTTGTGGCCGCGGCGGGCGGGAAAGAGGGTGGCTCCCTGACGTCGGACCGCAAATCCTACCGCAGCGCAACATCTCCCTCGCGCCGCGGGTGATTGAAGTCAAAGCCAAAACGCACCAACTTGCAGCAAATGCCGCCCGGTTACGGCCGGTTGCCGCACCGCCACAGGGCCCAGCCCTATTGCCCCGGCGTCGCGCGCATGTCACAACGCCAGTGTCACAATTGTCAAATACGCTTGCAGCCGCCCACCCACCCGGTACGCGGCCCCTGAGTTACAGCCAATAACGGAGCACCCCCGACAATGAGCAAGACCAAGTCCCTGCAACTGGCCGCTGCCCTGCTGGCCACCAGCCTGGCCGGTGGCGCCCAGGCCCAGACCGAGATCCAGTGGTGGCATTCCATGGGCGGCGCCCTGGGCGAGTGGGTCAATGACCTCGCCAAGGATTTCAATGCCAGCCAGAAGGACTACAAGATCGTCCCGACCTTCAAGGGCACCTATGACGAGTCCATGACGGCCGCCATCGCCGCCTTCCGCGCCGGCAATGCCCCGCATGTGCTGCAGGTCTTCGAAGTCGGCACTGCCACCATGATGGCCAGCAAGGGCGCCATCAAGCCGGTGGCCGATGTCATGAAGGAAGGCGGCGCCAAGTTCGACCCTAGCGCCTATGTGCCCGCCGTGGCCGGTTACTACACCGCCCCCAACGGCCAGATGCTGAGCTTCCCCTTCAACAGCTCCACCACCGTCTTCCACTACAACAAGGACGCCTTCAAGGCCGCCGGTCTGGACCCCGAAAAGGCCCCCAGCACCTGGCCCGAGGTGGCCCTGGCTGCCGCCAAGCTCAAGGCCGCCGGCCACAAGTGCCCCTTCACGAGCAGCTGGATCAGCTGGACCCAGTTCGAGAGCTTCTCGGCCTGGCACAACGTGGAGTTCTCCAGCAAGAACAACGGCTTCGGTGGCCTGGACACGCGCCTGAACTTCAGCACCCCGCTGCATGTGCGCCACATCGAGAACCTGGCCAATATGGCCAAGCAGGGCCTGTTCGTCTACAAGGGCCGCGGCAACGCCGCCGACGCCAGCTACGTCTCGGGCGAGTGCGCCATGATGACCGGCTCCTCGGGCCTGTACGCCAACGTCAAGCGCAACTCCAAGTTCGCCTTCGGCATCTCCCCCTGCCCTACTACCCCGATGTGGCCGGCGCGCCCCAGAACACCGTGATCGGTGGCGCCAGCCTGTGGGTGATGGCCGGCAAGAAGCCCGCCGAGTACAAGGGCATCGCCGCCTTCTTCAGCTACCTGGCCCAGGCCGATGTGGCAGCTGAAAGCCACAAGCGCACCGGCTACCTGCCGGTCACCAAGGCCGCCTACGAGCTGACCGAGAAGAGCGGCTTCTACAAGGCCAACCCCGGCACCGATGTGGCCGTGGCCCAGATGATCCGCAAGACCACCGACAAGTCGCGTGGCGTGCGTCTGGGCAACTTCGTGCAGATCCGCACCATCATCGACGAGGAGATGGAGCAGGTCTGGGGCGGCAAGAAGTCCGCCAAGGAAGGCATCGACGCCGCCATCAAGCGCGGCAACGAGCAGCTGGAGCGCTTCCAGAAGGCCAATAAGTAAGGCTCAATCCTCGAGCCCTAGGGCTTGAGACAATACGACCCGCCGCACCCGGCACCCCGGGGCGGCGGGTTGATGCATTTGGAAAGGACGCCATGTCCGTAGAAAAAAGAGTACTGTTCCGTTCCCGTTGGTTGCCCTGGTTGCTGCTCGCACCCCAGGTGATCGTGATCAGCGTGTTCTTCTTCTGGCCCGCGGGCCAGGCCCTGCTGCAGTCCCTGCAGCAACAGGATGCCTTCGGCATGTCCACCGAGTTCGTCGGCCTGGACAACTTCCGCAATCTCTTCGGTGACGAGAGCTATCTCGCCTCCTTCAAGATCACGGCCCTGTTCTCGGTGCTGGTGGCCGTCTGCGGCCTGGCTGTGGCCCTGCTGCTGGCCGTGATGGCCGACCGCGTCATCAAGGGCGCCATGGTCTACAAGACCCTCTTGATCTGGCCCTATGCCGTTGCTCCAGCCATTGCCGGCATGCTGTGGCTCTTCATGTTCAATCCGGCCATGGGCACCTTCGCCTATATCCTGCGCCGCAACGGCTTCATGTGGGACCCTTTGCTCAACGGCAATCAGGCGATGGTCCTCGTCATCGTCGCGGCCGCCTGGAAGCAGATCAGCTACAATTTCCTGTTCTTCGTCGCCGGCCTGCAGGCGATCCCCAAATCGCTGATCGAGGCGGCCGCCATCGATGGCGCGCGCGGGCCCAAACGCTTCTGGACCATCGTCTTCCCGCTGCTGGCCCCGACGACCTTCTTCCTGCTCGTCGTCAACACGGTCTATGCCTTCTTCGATACGTTCGGCATCATCCATGCCGTCACCGGGGGCGGTCCGGCCAAGGCGACCGAAACGCTGGTCTACAAGGTCTATAACGACGGCTTCGTCAATCTCGACCTCGGCGGCTCGGCCGCCCAGTCGGTGATCCTGATGCTCATCGTCATCGCCCTCACGGCCTTCCAGTTCCGCTTCGTCGAGAAGCGGGTTCAATACTGATATGGTCGAACGACGTCCCGCTCTTACCCTGCTGGCCCATCTCACGCTGATCATCGGCGTGCTGATCGTGGCCTTCCCGGTCTACCTGACCTTTGTGGCCTCCACCCAGACGGCCGAGCAGATCGCGCAGAGCCGCCCGCTCTCCCTGATCCCCGGCGACCACATGCTGGAGACCTGGAAGCTGGCCCTCTTCGGCGGCGAGACCAGTGCCGGCAGCAAGATCCCGCCGGCCCTGCCCATGCTGAAGATCAGCCTGATCAGCGCCCTGGTGATCGCCCTCGGCAAGATCGTCATCTCGTTCCTGTCCGCCTTCGCCATCGTGTTCTTCCGCTTCCCGCTGAAGATGCTGTTCTTCTGGATGATCTTCATCACGCTGATGCTGCCGGTGGAGGTGCGCATCCTGCCGACCTACAAGGTCATCGTCGACCTCGGCCTGATCGACACCTATGCGGGTCTGACGCTGCCGCTGATGGCGTCGGCGACGGCGACCTTCCTCTTCCGCCAGTTCTTCCTGACGATCCCGGGCGAGCTGGTGGAGGCCGCGCGCATCGACAATGCCGGCCCCTTCCGCTTCATGCGCGATATTCTCCTGCCGCTTTCGGCCACGAACATCGCCGCCCTCTTCGTCATCCTCTTCATCTACGGCTGGACGCAGTATCTCTGGCCGCTGCTGGTCACCACCGAGGAGACCATGTACCCGGTGGTGATGGGCATCAAGCGCCTGGTGGGTGGCGAAAGCTACACCGAGTGGAACGTGGTGATGGCCACGGCCCTGCTGGCCATGATCCCGCCCGCCCTGATCGTGGTGCTGATGCAGAAGTGGTTCGTCAAGGGCCTGGTCGATACCGAAAAGTAAAGCAACAACAAGAGCAAAAGATATGGCAAGCATTTCCCTTCGCAATGTGGTCAAGCGTTATGGCCACGGCCCCAAGGCCAACCAGGTCATCCCGGGCGTCGACCTCGACATCAAGGACGGCGAGTTCGTCGTCCTCGTCGGCCCCTCGGGCTGCGGCAAGTCCACGCTGCTGCGCATGATCGCCGGCCTGGAGAGGATCAGCAACGGCGAGATCACCATCGGCGGCCGCGTGGTCAACGACGTCGATCCCGCTGACCGCGACATCGCCATGGTGTTCCAGAACTACGCGCTCTACCCGCACATGACGGTGTGCGAGAACCTCGCCTACGGCCTGAAGATCCGCGGCACGCCGCCGGCCGAGATCGACCGGCGCGTCGCCGAGGCCGCCCGGATGCTCGAGCTGAGCCATCTCCTCGACCGCAAGCCGCGCCAGCTCTCCGGCGGCCAGCGCCAGCGCGTCGCCATGGGCCGCGCCATCGTGCGCGAGCCCGAGGTCTTCCTGTTCGACGAGCCGCTGTCCAACCTCGATGCCAAGCTGCGCGCCCAGACGCGTCGAGATCAAGAAGCTGCACGCCGAGCTGGGCTCGACCTCGCTCTACGTCACCCACGACCAGGTGGAGGCGATGACGCTGGCCGACCGTATCGTCATCATGCGCGACGGCCATATCGAGCAGGTCGGCACGCCGGAGGAGGTCTACCAGCGCCCGCCACGAACTTCGTCGCCGGCTTCATCGGCTCGCCGCCAATGAACCTGGTCAAGGGCGAGGCCAAAGGCTCGAGCTTCACCGTGGGCGGCGTCACGCTGCAGCTGCCCGCCCCCGCCCCGCGCGACGGCGAGCTGATCATGGGCCTGCGCCCCGAGCATCTGGACCACTGGAACGCCGCCAGCGGCTGGGCCTTCAAGGTCGAGATGATCGAGATGCTGGGCGCCGAGCGCCTGGTCTACGGCCGCCTGGGCAGCGAGCAGTTCACGCTGCGCATCGACGGCACCCTGGTTCCGCCCAAGGTGGGCGACACCCTGATGCTGGAAGTGGGCGCCAAGCAGCTGCACTGGTTTGACGCCCAGACCAAGAAGCGCGTGGAATAAGCCCTCCCCCTACGCGCTACGCACGCCCCCTCAAGGGGGCAGCACCAGCGGACTGGCCCAGCCAGATCCGCGGTGCTCGCCTCGGAAATGCACGACATGGTGATGGACACACAAGCACTTTGGCCCATGCCCTTCTGGGTGGCGCACCGCGGCGCCGGCAAGCTGGCCCCGGAGAACACCCTCGCGGCCTTCCGCGAGGGCGCGCGCCATGGCTGGCGCGCCTTCGAGTGCGACGCCAAGCTCAGCCGCGACGGCCTGCCCTTTCTGCTGCATGACGCCACGCTGGACCGCACCACGCCCGAGCGCGGTGTGGCCGGTGAGCGCGACTGGGCCGAGCTCGCGCGTATCGACGCCGGCGCCTGGCACAGCCGCGCCTATGCCGGGGAGCCCATCCCCAGCCTGGACGCGCTGGCCCGCTATGTGCTCGCCAACCGCTTCGCGCTGAACATCGAGATCAAGCCCACGCCCGGCACCGAGCGCCACACCGGCGAGGTGCTGGGTCGCGAGGTGCTGCGCCTGTGGGCCGGCTCCGGCACCCTGCCCCTGTTCAGCAGCTTCAAGCCCGAGGCCCTGGAAGGCGCCCGCGCCAGCGCGCCCGAAGTACCGCGCGGCCTGCTGGTGGACAAGCTCTGGGACGGCTGGTTCGCCACCGCCCAGGCCCTGGGCTGCGCCGCCGTCATCACCCACTACGCGCTGATGGACCGCGCCCTGGTGCAGCAGCTGCACGCCGCCGGCATGAAGGCCGTGGTCTACACCGTCAACGACCCCGCCACCGCGCAGTGGCTGATTGGCAATGGGGTGGACGGCATCATCAGCGACGCGGTGGATCGGTTTTCGCCGGTGGGGTGAGTGGCGCGGACCGGGCGGGGGCTTCGCGGTTAACGGGCGGCGGTCGTCTGTTGTGCAGCGATTGCGGTCAACGGCCCGGCCCAACAGGTCGACTGCAATCCTCGCAATTAGCTGTCGCTCAGGGGCGCCCGAGTCGAAAGCCAAAAAAGCTTGCTGTCATATCGCCCGCTTCCGAGAGTATTCGCTTAGCCGCAGATATCGGACATCTTGTGCAAGTTGTGGCTCAACCTGTGCGATCTCGTCCAAGCATTGCCTCAACTCCCGGGGCGCCCACTGTTGGTCAGCAATCACGGCATCCAGCAGCCGCAACGCTTCAGCAGGGAAACGTCCGCACAAGCCGGATTCGTGCAGCAAATGCACGACGTAGTCTGGATGCTCGATCGGTTGCAACCAGTCTTCTACCGCAACCAAGGCCGCTGGAAGTTCGCCTCGAGCCGCAATGACAAGCCGAGTCACAGACTCAGCGATTCGGGGGGTGGCTAGATGGCGGGACTTCGGCCAGACCTGTTGCCAAAACGGCTGAGCACGATTCTTCCAATAGTCCTCACGTTGGTCCGCAGCACTTTCCAGTGCCTGGGAGAGCGCCTGCGCGGATTCTTCCAAGCCCTCTTGCGGCAACCTTCCGATCGCAGATCGAAAATCCTCCACAGAGTATCCATTGGTCGGGCCTAATGCCGCATACGTCAGGATTGCAGCAAACTGCCTGCTGTGCTCGCCAAGGTCGGGGTAGTGATTCGCGGTCTCCAAGAACTGTGGCTTGAAGGCCTCCAGCAGTGGCTGATACAGGCGCGGCGACCACAGGAAGCCTTCCCACACAGCCTTTGCCTCCGCTCGCTCATTCCAACTGAACAACGGCAAGAGGTGCCGCACCGTCCAAGGGCGATCCACGCGGAAAAGAGCAATTAGCCGCGAACCCAGCAATACCCGGCCATGGCGGTACCTGTCTATTCGCGCATCGCAGATTTGCGTGAAGGAGGGTTCGATGTCGGCGGGGAGCAGATCGTTGTCGTTTGGGCCCCGTTTTAGCCACCGATTGATCAGCACTTGCGTGACATGCCCGACAGGATGATTGATGGCTTCCGTGACGGGCTGGTCAATCGGCTCGCCATTGCTGGTGATTCCAGTCCCCGCGTCAAGCGGCAAGGCCAGCACGCGGCGGCACAGGCTCAGCATGATGTCTTCATGGCGGTTGACCGACTTGGACGCGGCTTCCATCCACCACGTGACGCTGTGGGCAAGTTCCTGAACCACGGCATCGGGCATAGTTTGTACGAGCGGTGCAGCGTATTGCCAGGAGCGCAACACCAGGCCTTCTTCTGCCCAGGCCTGCAGAGCCTTGCGCCAACGGTCGGCAGGCCACACGCCATCACTTGCCAGATCGCATAGCGCAGACAGGCTGTGGAAGAACCGCGTGCGGCAGACCTCGCGCCAGGTGTCCTCATAGAACGGTCGCCGTTCAGGTGTCGGCTTTGTGAGCCATTGCATCAGTTCCCGCCGCTTGCGGGGGGCAATGTCGACGTCCCGGCTATCCTCGTAGTCCGGATCACCGGTGCCACTCATCCAGGCAGAGAACTCATCACGCTCGTTGGTTGCCAACTTCCAATCTGGGTAAGACGTGGACAACTCCGTCAGTCGGGACGCCGCTATCGCTCCCAGAGCGCGGCCCGACGCGGTCAGTTTGGACAGACGCAGCCAGACAGCACGGGCCACCAAGTCTTCCCACCGTTCCGGCTCTAAGTCATCCCGATACTTCTCGCGTGGCGGCCCGGCCAAGATGGCCGCTTCTAGCCGCTCCTGGTGAATTCCTGATAATTGACGCCCTTGCAATACGAGCAGGCGAAACATCTCCCGCCCCGTATCCGTGGACCACAGCCACCACGCGCCATCGGCCAGCAGCCAATCCACCCACTGTTCTGGCGGAATACTGCCATCCTGACTAGCCGCGAACAGGGCCAGTCGCTTGAAGGTTGGGTACGGCAACTCGAACCAAGCCAAGGCAATCCGCGTCGCGCGTGCGTTGTCCAAGACACGTAACGCCAGCCAAGCATCGCGCAGCAACTCGATCAAGCTCACCCAGTCTCTGAAGGCCCGGTTCTGCCAATGTGGGCTGATCGATGGCAGATCCCAGTGTGACCGATCGCTGCGGTCGTCGGCCCCACCCAGCTCACGCAACAGATCCAGTGCATCACGCAGCAGTTGCTGGAAGTCTTCAAGCAACATCGGCAAGGCCGATGTCCAGTGGTTGCCTGCGAGGTCGCGCAAGGCTGAATGCACGTGATTGGAAGCCAACACGAGCTCCCAATCCACCAGTTGCCGCAAGTGCGTCGGCTCGCCTGCGACTTCTTCCCCGCCCCAGCGAAATGGTTCCTTCAAGGCTACCTGGGGCGCGAGCAGTTCGCGCAATTCCAGGCGCATCGTGGCGGTCAGACCCTCTCGCATCAGGCGCCCTTTCCAGCGATACAGATCGGCATCGCGCCATGGCGATTTCACTCTTCCGCCAAGCAGCAGGCGCCACAAGGTGCGCATCAGTGGGCCGGGGATGGCCCTGGGGGCGTGCAAGCGTATTTCGTCCAGCTCGGAGGTATTGCCGTCACGTTCCAATGAAGCAAGCCGATCCAGCTCATGCTCGATCAACCACGGCCATCGGTCGTTCAACCGGCCGCCGCGCTGTGCGATCCAGATAACCAGCCTCGGGTCATCCAGATGGCGGGTGAGCCAGCGGGCCAGATGGAACATCAAGTCGTCCCACTGGCTGCCGATGACGCCTCCTGCCGCCAACACCATCGGCGGGGCGAGGTCATAGGGAGTCGGCCGGTGGATCAGGCTGAAGCGTAGTTTGGCGTCGATCTCCCCGTGGGAGGGCACACGGAAACGGGGCAGATCGCCGTGCCCATACCGCTCGCCCGCGAAGGCCTTCAGCAGCCAGTCCAGTGACGGGGCGGGATTGAAGTCGGCAAAGCGTTTGGCCGGCAAGCCGGATCTGTCTGACAAGGCCCACAGCATTCGGCCCACAAAGTCGTCTTGCTGCGAGCTGTCCTGTGGTCGGGCCAGAGCATGTTTGACGACGATGGCTTCTTTGCCCTGAACGCCGTCGCGGTAGGTTTCTGCCCAGGCATGTAGTGTCTGATGCAACGCCGAATGATCGTGGCTGCCATTGGGCACGTTGTACAGGATGGGCGTGACACCCTTGGCTTCCCACTCGATGGTTTTCCGTTGCTCCTGCCCTGGTTCGCTATCACCCAGAGCCCAGGCCTGTGGAGTGACTTCGCCCAGCATCCGGTCGGCGGCCAGCGCATCCATCATGTAGCGCAGCACCGGGTCATTGATGCTGTAACCCACGAAACAGACCACATAGTTGCGGAACAGCTCGCTCACGAAGCGGGCGGCCCAGCGTTCTGTCAGGTAGGCCAAACCGAAGTCGCCGCTTGTGACCACCAGCCGGTTCAGCGTGGTGTCGTCCGGCTTCTCGGGCAACAGGCCATGCAAATAAATCAATCCGTTCCAGCGGCTGTTCTTCGGAATTGGCAACATCGGCGCGGCATAGGACTGGAATGTCTGACCGGTGCGCTTGGCTGCCGCGTGAAACACGCGGTCGAAGTTGGTGGTGACCAGCCGCAGGGTGCCCTCACGGCTGCGCGCCAGTCGCAGTAACGCCGCCTGCGTATCGGTGGCGCCTTTGCGACGCAGTTTCGGCTTTAGCGCTTTCGCCATTGCGCGGCGGACGGCAAGGCGTTGTCCCGGCAGGCGTCGCTCCAGCAGGTCGAGCGTGGCGTCGAACTGCCCGCGCACGAAAGCCTCGCGCTCAATGTCCGAGAGCGTCGTACCGTTCAATCGGTAGATGTCCTCCACCAAGCCCTTGAAGCCCGGCAGACCTGCGGGATAAGCAATACCAGCGCCACAGAAAAACACCACCCGGCCTTCTTCGTGCGCCTGCACAAGTGCATCTGGAATATCAGGGCCATTTGCTATGAACTGCACCTTCTCCCCCTTCTACCTTCTACCTTCTACCTTCTACCTTCTACCTTCTACCTTCTACCTTCTACCTTCTACCTTCTACCTTCTACCTTCTACCTTCTACCTTCTACCTTCTACCTTCTATTCGCCTTGACGACGTTATTCATCCGATGCACGAGCGGCCGTCGCTTTGCCGAGAGCGCGCCAAAATTTCATAGCCGGTCGCAGTAGCTGATAGCCACTAATCGCCGCGGACATCAGCGCGGTGTGTTCACGCGCCACAGGGCGATTGGGTTCAAGTCGAAAACTGCAGGGTAGGCCACGATATGCCCAATGACCGCTGCGTGCCGACGCAGACACTCACAACTCGGGACCGAGTGTCGCAGACCAGCCTTCAGGAGCCGCTCGCCCCGCCGCAGCGCCTCACCCTAAGCCGCACCACACTACCTGTCCTCGCCCCCGCCCCCACCCGCCTCAATCCGCGCATACACACAGGTATCTCGCGGCTCGCCGGCCGGGTTCAGCGCGTCGCGGCGCAGCACGCCTTCCAGCTCGAAGCCGCAGCGCTCGGCCACCGCGCGGCTGCGTGTGTTGAGCACATCGGCGCGGATCTCCACCCGGCGCGCGCGCAGCTGGGTGAAGGCCATGTCGGCCAGGGCGCGCACGGCCTCGCTCACATAGCCCTGGCCCTGGGCGCTGCTGCGCACCCAGTAGCCGATCTCGAAGCGCCGCACCGTCCAGTCCAGGCGGTGCAGGCCGGTGCCGCCCAGGAGGCGCCCTGCCTGACCCTGCGGCCCCTTGAGATAGAACTGGTAGACCAGATCGCTGCGTTCGATGAAGCGCGCCACCTGGTGGCGCACCACGGTCTCGCTCTCCTCGATGCTGGGCGCCGCCTGGGCCCAGGGCATCCAGGGCTTGAGCTCGGCCAGGGATTCGCAAACGGCGGCATTCAGGGCCTGGCCCAGGCCGATATGCGGCATGGCAATCACCAGTCTCTCGGTCTCCAGGCGCTCCGGCACCTGGATCAGCACGGGGTCGGGCAGGCTCATCGCGGACATTCCTTCGTGGCGTTGAATTGTTGGGGCTTCATTTGCTGGGCTGCAGCTCGGCCGGCGGCCGGCCGGGCATGGCTTCGGCGCCCAGGGTGGACTCGCCCACCAGCTCCTCCACCCGCGGCAGCTCGCGCACCTCGCGGATCACGCGGTGACGCCAGACCAGGGCGGTGAGCAGCAGCGCGCCGCAGCCTGCAAAGGCCAGGGCCGCGCGCAGGCCCAGATGCTCGCCCAGCCAGCCGCCGATCAGGGCGCCGGGCCCGGCGGGCAGCAGGATCAGCCAGCGCATGGTGCTGGTCATGCGGCCCAGCATGGGCGCGGGCGTCACCGCCTGGCGCAGGGACAGGAAGTTGATGAAGATCAGCACCGCCCCGATGCCGAAGGTGAAAAGCATGAAGGCAAAGGCCGCGATGCCCAGGCGGTTGGCCGGCGCCAGCGAGAGCAGCAGCCAGCCCAGGCCGCAGATGCCGAAGCCCGCGATCAGGCTGGGCCCGGGGCCAAGATGGCGGCTGATGCGGTGGCCGAAGACGCTGGCCAGCACCGTGCCCGCGCCCAGGGCCACATAGCTCAGGCCCACGGTCTGGCCCGAGAGGCCCAGGGTGCGCGTGGCAAAGAGGATCTGCACCACCAGGGCCGCGTTGTGGCAGAGCTGCCAGCCGCCCACGGCCGTGGCCAGGCTCACCAGCAGGCGCTTGTCGCGCACAAAGCGCACGCCGGCCTTGAGGTCGCGCCAGAAGTCGGCCTCGGGGTGCACGCGCAGCTGCTCCTGCACCTTGATGCCGCGCAGGATCAGGGCCGAGATCAGCACCAGCACCGCGTCCACCGCCAGGGCCATGGGCGCACCCAGCACCTTGATCAGGGCGCCGGCAAGACCCGGCCCCGCCACCTCGGCCCCCGAGGAAGCCAGAGCGTTCTTGGCATGCGCCTCCACCAGGCGGTCGCGCGGCACCACCTGGGTGAGCACGATCTGGGCGGCGCTGCCGGCCGTGGTGTAGACCATGCCCAGCACAAAGCCCACCACATAGAGCCAGGTCATGGACAGCCAGCCCATCCAGGCCGCCACGGGCACGGTGGCCACCACCAGGGCCAGGCAGGTCTCGCCCCAGATATAGACCGGCAGCTTGCGCACCCGGTCCAGCCACACGCCCGAGGGCAGGGAGAAGAGCACGAAGGGCACGATCTCCATGGCCGTGAGCAGGCCCATCTGGGTGGGGCTGGCGTTGAGCAGCAGGGCTGCCGTCAGCGGCAGGGCCAGCATGGTGATCTGGCCGCCCAGGGAGCTGATCAGGATGGAGCTCCAGAGGCGGCGGTAGATGCGGTCGCGCAGCAGATCCCGCGGGGGCAGGGTCAGGCTTTGCTTGAGCCGGTCAAACCAGGGCATGGGCCGGGTCGACATGGGAATCTCCAGAAAATGCGCAGCGGCGGCCCCTGGACGGGGCAAGACGGCAGGCTGGCGCCGGGGAAAGACGGAAAGAAGAGACGGTAGCGGGCGGGCGGCCCGCGGGAGCGGCGCTGGGCGCGCTCAGGCTCGCAAGCCGCGCGCGCCCACCGGCACCGCGGCTGGGCCTGCGGTGCGGCGTCTGGTGCGATCGAGCAGCTTGGTCATGGCCGGCTTGGAAGTGAGCGGCCATCGTACAGGCTGGCTTGATGGCGGACAAGTTCAGTCCGGCTCAGCCCGCTCGCTGATCGCGCGCCGGCCGACGCTGCGCGCCCCAGAAGCTGCCCTCGCGCCCAAAGCCCAGGCGCTCGTACAGGCCGATGGCCACGTCCTCGGGGTCGGCGCAGACCACCAGGCGCGCCAGGCCCATGGCCTCCACGCCCTGCCGGCTAACCGCCGCGATCAGGGCGCTGCACAGGCCGCGCCGGCGCCAGTCCGGGTGCGTGCCCACGAACTGGAAGCGGCCCAGCCCGCCCCCGTGGCCCTCATGGCCCGCATGGCCCTCATGGCCCTCGTGGAACAGGCCGCAGTCCGCCACCAGGGCGCCGCTGGCGCGGTGGCGGATGCCGAACCAGTGGCCCCTACCCGCAGCCTGCATGGCGGCATAGCGCTGCATCTGGCGCAGGCGGAACTCGCGGTAGCTTTCGGGCTCAAAGCCGGGGGGCCGGCTGGCGCATTGCAGATCCACCAGCTCGGCCTGCCGGCCCGGCTGCGCCAGGTCCAGCACCTGGAACTCGAAGTCGGCCTCCAGCGCTCGCCGCGGGGGCAGGAGCTGAGCCGGCCCGGCGCTGAGCTGGGCGGTGGCAAAGATCTCGAAACCGGCCGCCAGCCAGCTCAGCAGGGGCTCGTGGGCGGCATGGGCATCAAAGCCGATGGCCACATGGCCGGACTCGGGCACATGGCGGCCCACCTCGGCCTCGAAGCGCGCCAGCCAGTGCGCCAGATCGGCATCGCGCGGTGGCTGGGGCAGAACCAGGCAGTTGCCCCAGTAGAAGAGCGGGTTGTCCGGCGTGCGCAGCACCAGGCAGTCGGGCCGCGCCTGCACCAGGCCGTCGAAGCGGACGAAGATCAGCTCGGTCTGCCAGCCCAGGGAGAAGCTGGCGGGCGAGAGGGGCACGGCGTCGGGCGCACGCATGGGGCACATGCCCCAGAACCTAGCGCCCGCACGCCTGCCCGCCCAGTGCCGAAAGCCAGGCCCTGCGGGCGGCGCACATCATCAGTAGCCGGCGGCGGCGCCGTCGCGGCGCGGGTCGCTGGCGGCCACATAGCCTTCCACCGCCGGGTCGCCCAGGCGCCAGATGAACTGGCCGGCGCCGAAGTCCTGGTAGCTGTCGTGGATGTCACCGATCTCATGACCCAGGGCGCGCAGACCCTCGATGGTCTCGGGCTTCATGCTGGGCTCCACATTGATGGACAGGCCCTCGTTGAAGCGCCAGCGCGGCGCGTCGCAGGCCGCCTGGGGATGCTGCTTGTAGTCCAGCATGCGCACCAGGGTCTGCATATGGCCCTGGGGCTGCATATTGCCGCCCATCACGCCATAGCTCATCACCGGCTGACCGTTCTGGGTCAGGAAGGCCGGGATGATGGTGTGGAAGGGGCGCTTGCCCGGCGCCACCTGGTTGGCGAAGCCGTCTTCCAGCGTGAAGCCATGGCCTCGGTTCTGCAGCGAGACGCCATAGCCCGGCACGACCAGGCCCGAGCCGAAGCCCATGTAATTGCTCTGGATGAAGCTGACCATCATGCCGCTCTCATCGGCCGTGGTCAGGTAGATGGTGCCGCCCTTGACCGGGTTGCCGGCCTTGAAGTCTTGGGCCTTCCTGGGGTCGATCAGCTTGGCGCGCTCGGCAAGATAGGCCGGGTCCAGCATCTGGGCCGGCGTCATCGCCATGGCCGAGGGCTCGGCCACGTATTTGTAGACATCGGCAAAGGCCAGCTTCATGGCCTCGATCTGCAGATGCTGGGAGGCGGTGCTGTCCACCGCGTGCTGGGCCACGTCCAGGTGCTTGAGGATGCCCAGCGCCATCAGGGCAGCGATGCCCTGGCCGTTGGGCGGGATCTCGTGCAGGGTGTGGCCGGCATAGTCCTGGCTGATGGGCGTGACCCACTCGGGCTGGTAGGCCGCGAAGTCGGCCGCGCTCATCGCGCCGCCGGTCTGCCTGGCAAAGGCTTCCACGGCCGCGGCCACCTCGCCGCGGTAGAAGGCCTCGCCTTTCGTCTCGGCGATCAGGCGCAGGGTGCGCGCCGCGGCCTTGAACTGGAACAACTCACCCACATGAGGCGCGCGGCCCTTGGGCAGGAAGGCCTCGGCAAAGCCGGGCTGGGCCACCAGCTCCTCCACCTTGGAGGCCAGGGTCCACTTCTGCTGCACGATCACCGGCACCGCATAGCCGCGCTCGGCAATCTCGATGGCCGGTGCCATCAGATCGGCAAAGGGCAGCTTGCCAAAGCGCTGGCTCAGGGCCACCCAGCCGGCCACGGCGCCGGGCACGGTGACGGCATCCCAGCCGCGCTTGGGCAGGCTCTTGGCGTCGGCACCGTACTTCTTGCGGAAGTAGCCCACATCCCAGGCCTGGGGCGCGCGGCCCGAGGCGTTCAGGCCGTGCAGCTCCTTGCCGTCCCAGAGGATGGCGAAGGCGTCCGAGCCCAGGCCGTTGCTGCAGGGCTCCACCAAGGTCATGACGGCCGCGGTGGCGATGGCGGCATCCACCGCATTGCCGCCCTGGGCCAGGATGCGCAAACCCGCCTGCGCCGCCAGCGGGTGCGAGGTGGAGACGATGTTGCGGGCGAAGACCGGGCTGCGCTGGCTGGTGTAGCCGCTGTTCCAGTCGAAGTCGTGTTGGGTAGGGCTCATGGCCTTGTCTCCTCAGTCCAGGGTGATTTTGCGTTCGCGGATCAGGCGGCCCCAGCGTTCGCTGTCGGCCTTGACCAGGGCGGCAAACTGGGCGGGGCTGCCGCCCGCGGGTTCGGCGCCCAGGCGGGCCAGGCGCTCGCGCACATCCGCCGACTGCAGCGCGGTGTTGAGTTCCTGGTTCAGGCGGGTCTGCAGCGCGGCGGGCAGGCCCTTGGGCGCGTAGAGACCGAACCAGGTCACGGACTCATAGCCCGGCAGGCCGGACTCGGCCACCGTGGGCAACTCCGGCGCCAGGGCCGAGCGGCTGCGACCCGTCACCGCCAGGGCGCGGATGCGGCCGTCCTTCACATGGGGCAGGCCGGAAACGATGGAGTCGATCAGCAGCTGCACATTGCCCGCCGCCAGATCGGGCATGGACAGGCCGGTGCCGCGGTAAGGGATGTGGGTGATGAACACGCCGGCCTGGCTCTTGAAGGCCTCGGTGCTCAGATGCACGATGGTGCCGTTGCCGCTGGAGGCGTAGTTCAGCTGGCCGGGCTTGCTCTTGGCCAGGGCAATCAGCTCGCGCACATCCTTGACCGGCAGGCCGGGCGTGACCAGCAGCACATTGGCCGCCTGGGCGATCTGGCCCACGGGGCTGAAGTCCTCCTCCACCTTGTAGCCCAGGCGGGGGTTCAGATGCGGGCCGATGGCATGGGTGCTGCTCGTGGCCACCAGCAGGGTGTAGCCATCGGGCGCTGCCTTGGCCACTTCCTGCGAGCCCAGGGTTCCACCGGCGCCGGCCTTGTTGTCCACCACCAGCTGCTGCCCCAGCTGGCTGGCCAGTTTCTGCGAGACAGCGCGCGCCAGCAGATCGGTAGCGCCGCCCGCCGGAAAGGGCACGACCAGGCGGATGGGCCGATTCGGATAGCTGGCGCCGGTCTGCGCCTGGGCCGGCGCCAGGCTCGCGCTGGCCAGCAGGGCGGCGAGCAGGGCAGCCAGGGGCAGCCGGGGACGGACACGGAACTGGAAGGGCATGCGCAAACGCTCCGAACACAGATGACGAGCCCCGATTCTGCGACCCGCCCCATCGCAAGAAAAGCTAATAATTCTTGCCTCCTTCACAAGCTCTTCTTGTCATGCCCAGCTTGCGCACGCTTCGCAGCTTTGTTGCCGTGGCCCGCCAGGGCTCCTTCGCCGCCGGTGCGGCCGAGGTGGCCCTGACCCAGGCCGCGGTGAGCCTGCAGATGCGCAATCTGGAGGCCGAGCTCAAGCGCGCCCTCTTCGACCGCGGCGGCCAGGGCGGCCGCTCGGCCCAGCTCAATGCCGCGGGCCAGGCCCTGCTGCCCTGGGCCGAACGCATGCTGGCCCTGGACGCCCAACTGCACGAGGAGCTGCGCGACGCGGCCCAGCGCGCCGACCCCATGCAGGGCGCCTACCGCGTGGGCGCCGTGGTCTCGGCCGTGGCGCCGCTGGCCCATGCCGTGGTGGCGCTCAAGCAGGCGCATGCAGGTCTGGAGCTCAAGCTGATCTCGGCCCGGTCGGGCGAGCTGGCGGCACAGGTGGAGGCGGGCCAGCTCGATGCCGCGGTGCTGGTGCGCGGCCCCGGCCGCACCGCGCCAGGCCTGGCCTGGCTCCCTCTGTATGAAGAACCCTTGGTGCTGCTGGCCCCGGCCGAGCCTGCACGCCTGGGCGCGGCGCGGCTGCTGGCCGAGTCACCCTTTCTGCGCTTTGACCGCAGCGAGCGCACCGGCGCCCTGGTGGAGCAGGCCCTGCGCCGCCTGGGCCATCCCAAGCTGCAGGAGTTCCTGGAGCTCAATTCCATCGAGGCCCTGGCCGAGCTGGTGCGTCAGCGCGTGGGCGTGGCCCTGCTGCCGCGTCTGCGCAGCGCCAGCTGGGAGCAAGACCCGACCCTGCGCGTGCTGCCCCTGCCGGGCCTGCCACTCACGCGCAGCCTGGGCCTGCTGTGCCGGCGCAGCGTGCGCGGCCCGCTGACCGAGGCCATCGTGCAACAGTTCGACGCCCACTTGTAAGACATTGCAAACAGGGGTCCGCGGGGTCAACTGCGGGTCTACAGCCCTCGTTGTGTCACTACCTTTCACCACTCCACGGAGAGACGCGATGAGCACCCTGAAGACCACCCTGAGCACCGCCCTGCTGGCCCTGTCTGCCGGTGTTGCCCTGGCCCAGGCTCCGGCCGCCCCTGCCACCACCGCAGCCCCCGCCGCGACCGCAGCGCCGGCCGCCACGGCGGCCCCGGCCAAGGCCGAAGCCAAGGTGGAAGCCAAGGCCGAGACCAAGCACGAAGCCAAGGCGGCCCACACGAGCAAGCATGCGGCCAAGCCCGCCCACAAGGCCGCCAAGGACGGTGCCGCCAAGCCCGAAGCCAAGGCGGATACCAAGGCCGAAGTGAAGGCCGAGCCCAAGGCTGAAGCCAAGCCCGCGGCTGCCGCGCCGGCCACGCCTGCAGCCCCCAAGACCCAGGGCTGATCCAGCGGTCTCGCAGGTCAATATCGACTAGCAAGACCTGACCCTTGCGGAGCTCCGGCTCCGCCCCCGCCGCAAGGTTCATCCCTTGCGGCGCTGCGCGTTCTGGTGGTTCCGGATCGCGTGCTGCGCGGCAAGGCAGCGCTCTGCCAGACCTTGCTGTTTCTCCGTGGTGCTCCGTCTCAGAGCGCCTTGTCGCGCAGCGCCATCAGCAGATCCGGGCAACCCTCCTCATTGCCCGAACCATCTCCCCGGGCCTGCAGCACAAAGCCATGGCGCTCGTAGAAGCGCCGCGCGCCGGCATTGGGCTCGAAGGTGTAGAGCCTGAGCGGCCGGGGCAGGCGCGCCAGCGCATGGCGCAGCAAGCGCGTGCCCAGGCCCTGCCCCGTATGGGCGGGGTGCACATACAGCTGCTCGATCCAGGCGCCGCCCTCATCGCCCTCATCGCCCACTTCCCGCGCTTCCAGCGCGTCGCTGAGAAAACCCAGCACGGATCCCTCGGGCGCTTGGCTCAGCACCCAGCTGCACCCCGCGGGCAGCAGGATCTCGGCCACCCAGCGGCGCACCTCGGCCTCGGTGTGGGCCAGGGGCGCGTAAGGCAGGTGGATGCGGCGCGCGGCCAGATAGAGCGTGGCCATCGGCTCAGCGTCCCGGGGGCTTGCAGGCCTGATCTCAAGGCTCATGGCACTATGCTTGCTTGCATTGTCGGACCGCGATACTGACACAAGCCATGAGCACCAATTCCCCCCTGCACCACATCCCCGGCCGTACCAAGAAGCTGCCTCCGCTGCGCGTCGGCATCGGCGGCCCGGTCGGCTCCGGCAAGACGGCGCTGACCGAAAAGCTCTGCAAGGCGATGCGCGAACACTACTCCGTCGCCGTCGTTACCAACGATATCTACACCAAGGAGGATGCCGAGGCGCTGATGCGCATGCAGGCGCTGCCGTCCGACCGTATCGTCGGCGTGGAGACCGGCGGCTGCCCGCACACGGCGATCCGCGAGGATGCCTCGATCAACCTGCAGGCGGTAGACCGTCTGCTGGAGAAGTTCCCGGACGCCGACATCGTCTTCGTGGAAAGCGGCGGCGACAACCTGGCCGCCACCTTCAGCCCCGAGCTGTCGGACCTGACCATCTATGTGATCGACGTGGCCGCGGGCGAGAAGATTCCGCGCAAGGGCGGCCCCGGCATCACCAAGAGCGATCTCTTCGTGATCAACAAGACCGATCTGGCCCCGCACGTGGGCGCCAACCTGGAGATCATGGAGGCCGACACCCGGCGCATGCGGCCCACGAAGCCCTTTGTGATGAGCAATCTCAAGACCGGCGCCGGCCTGGATCAGGTGATCGCCTTCATTGAGACCAAGGGCCTGCTCAAGGCCGCCTGAGCGGGCCTGCGCTCAGGCCAGACTGAGCGGCACGACCTTGCGTTCGCTGCCGCCGGCCACATCCACATGGCACAGGCCCGGGCAACCCTGCTTGCTGCCCACAGCGGCGTCGAAGACCTCGCGGGCGCAGTCGTGGCAGCAGCCACAGGCCGAAGCCACCCGGGTTTCGTCCTGCAGCACCTCGAAATTCCGGATGCCGGCGTCCACGGCGTGGCGGATGTCGCGGTCGGAAACTCGGTGGCAGAGGCAGACGATCATGGCGGCGTGAGCGGGCTGAAACCCGGCAGATCAGGCGTCCGGGCGAAGCGAACTCTAGCGCAAATGCGAACCCTTCTCAATCATGTTCGCATCAATAACCCCGCGGGCCGGGGGTATTTGTGGCAAGGCCCTCGGAAATGACAAAGGCCGCAGCACAGCTGCGGCCTTTCGGGAGGGGGGTGCATCGGCCGGCGTGCCGGCCTCAGGGCCGATCAGGCCTCGCCGCCACCCATCTGGGTCTGCAGATAGTTCTGCTCGCCCACCTGCTTGACCAGCTCGATCTGGGTTTCCAGATGGTCGATGTGCTCTTCGGTGTCGCTGAGGATGTCTTCCAGCAGCTCGCGCGAGACGTAGTCGCGCACGCTTTCGCAGTAAGCGATGGCTTCTTTGAGCAGGCCGTGCGAGCCCGTCTCCACACGCAGATCGCAGCTCAGGATCTCGATGGCGGTCTCGCCGATATAGAGCTTGCCCAGGTCTTGCAGATTGGGCAGGCCCTCGATCTGCAGGATGCGGTCCATCAGGCGGTCCGCATGCTTCATCTCCTCGATGGACTCCTGGTACTCGTGCTTGGCCATGCGCTCGAAGCCCCAGTTCTTCAGCATGCGGTAGTGCAGGAAGTACTGGTTGATCGCCGTCAGCTCATTCTTCAGCTGCGCGTTCAGATACTCCAAAACCTTGGGGTCGCCCTTCATGTCCTACTCCTTCTTGTGAACTGGCGCGCATTGTGCGCCCTGCCCGGCTTGATCCGGGACAAGACCCGGCACCAGCGCATTGCATGCGAAGCGTTTTCACTCCGGCGCTGCCCTTCCTCCTTCCGAGGGATGATTTAGCGCTTGCTATTGCGAATAGTTCGCATTTAAGATGCGCCCATGAGCACCACCCTTCACACCCTGCCGCGCCAGCCCCTGGCGCACGAGCCCGGCATGCCGGCCGCGTCCTCCCTGGGTCTGCCGGCGCCGCAGCCGGGTCGCCGACGGCTCAGCAGCCAGGCGCTGATGGGCCAGGAGCGCGAGATCGAAATCGAGCATGCCGGCCAGCTCTACCGCCTGCGCCTGACCTCGCTGGGCAAGCTCATCCTCACCAAGTGAGACCGCGGCCGCGCTGACGACGGGCCCCTCGCCCCTCGGCGCGTCCACAGCCACACGCACCGCCAGCCTCGCGCCAGCCCTGCCACACCGCCCCACCGGGGCGTCGTCGGCCGGGCTCGCTGCCCGCGGCCGCCCCGGGGGACGCTCATGCCGACCATGAACAGGAGCGTTCACCCATGCACGCCAGCCCCGCGCCCGACCACCGCGCCGTCCGCCGCGCCTTTGGCTCGGCCCGCCAGGAACGCCAGACCCGCCACCGCGAGCTCGCGGCCCAGCTGCAACTCAGCGAAGGCGAGCTGCTGGCCGCCCATCTGGGCGGCTTCGACCCCCAGGAATCCCCGCTGCAGGCCCGCCGCCTGCGCCCCGACTGGGTCGCGCTGATCGCCGCCCTCGAGGCCCTGGGCCCGGTGATGGCCCTGACCCGCAACGAGAGCTGCGTGCACGAGAAGGTGGGCGCCTACCGCCACAGCAGCCGCCAGGGCCCCGTGGGCCTGGTGCTGGGCGGCGCCATCGATCTGCGCCTCTTCTACAGCCACTGGCAGCACGGCTTCGCGGTGCAGGAGCGCCTGGCCGATGGCGCCCTGCAGCGCAGCCTGCAGTTCTTCGACGCCGCGGGGGAGGCCATCCACAAGGTGTTTCTGCGCCCCGAGAGCGAGCTGGCGGCCTATGAGGCCCTGTGCGAGCGCTTCGCCGCCGCGGATCAGCAGCCCGGCCTGCAGACCGCTCCCGCCTGGCAGGAACCCGCCGAGCGCCCCGATGCCGAGATCGACGCCGCCGCCCTGCGCCGCGACTGGGCCTCGCTGCGCGATACGCACGACTTCTTCGGCCTGCTGCGCCAGCACGGCGTGTCGCGCCTCCAGGCCCTGCGCCTGGCCGACCCGGCCTATGCCCAGCCCCTGCCCGCCTCCAGCGCCCTGGAGCTGCTGCAGCGCGCCGCGCAGCAGGGCGTCTCCCTCATGGTCTTTACCGGCAATCCCGGCATGATCCAGATCCACAGCGGCCCGGTGCAGCGCGTGGCCGTGATGGGGCCCTGGATCAATGTGCTGGATCCGGGCTTCAATCTGCATCTGCGCGAGGACCACATCGCCAGCGCCTGGCTGGTGCGCAAGCCCACGGTGGACGGCCTGGTCAGCTCGCTGGAACTCTTCGACGCCCAGGGCCGCACGATCGCCATGCTCTTCGGCGAGCGCAAGCCCGGCCAGGCCGAGCGCTGCGACTGGCGCGCCCTGCTGGACAGCCTGGTCGACACCCGCCCGACCCCGGGCGGCAGCCCGCAGCGGGTGGCGGCATGCTGAGGCGGCGCCCGCTCCTGGGCCTGGGCGGCCTGGCCCTGCTGGGGCCGGCGGCCGCGCTCGCCAGCCCTGCCGCCGCACCGCGTGTGGTCAGCATCGGCGGCGCGCTCACCGAGCTGATCTACGCCCTGGGCGCCGAGCAATGCCTGGTGGGCGTGGACAGCACCTCGCTCTTCCCCGCCGCGGCCCAGCGCCTGCCTCAGGTGGGTTATGCCCGCACCCTGGCCGCCGAAGGCCTGCTGGCGCTCAGCCCCAGCCTGATCGTGGCCACCGAGGAGGCCGGCCCGCCCGCCGTACTGCGCCAGCTGGAGGCCGCGCGCGTGCCCCTGCAGCTGCTGCGCTCGGACTACCGCTTCGAGGGCGTGCTGGCCCGCGCCGAGCGTCTGGGCAGCCTGCTCGGCCGCGAGGCCCAGGCGCGCGCGCTGCGCAGCCGGCTGCAGGCCGAATGGTCTCAGGCCCAGGCCGAGCTGGCCCGGCGCCGCATGGCCGCGGGTGCGGCCCAGGGTGCGCCCGCCCCGCGCGTGCTCTTCGTGATGGCTCACGCCCCGGGCCGGCTGCGCGCTGCCGGCCAGGACACCGGCGCCGAGGCCATGCTGGCCTATGCCGGCGCGCGCAATGCCCTGCAGGGCGTGCAGGGTTACAAGGCCCTGAGCCCCGAGGCGGCCATTGCCGCCGCGCCGGACTTCATCCTCAGCACCCAGCAAAGCCTGGACTTGCTGGGCGGCAGCGCCGGCCTGCTGCGCCAGAACGGCCTGGCCCAGACGCCCGCCGGCCAGGCCGGCCGCGTGGCGGCCATGGACGCGCTGGAGCTGCTGGGCTTCGGCCCGCGCCTGCCCCAGGCCCTGAGCCGCCTGATCACCCTGATCCACGGCCCCGCGGCCCCTGGCCGAGCCTGAGCGCTATATGGCCGCCATCCTGCCCGCCTCGCTGCGCCATGTGTCGGCCCCGCCCGCCGGCCCCCGCCTCTCGCGCCCCCTGCTGCTGGGCCTGGCCCTGCTGCTGGCCCTGATCGCGGGCGTCCAGCTCGGCGCCGTGCCCATCCACGCCCGGGACTGGCTGCAGCCGCCCTGGGCCGAGGGCCCGGCCGGCGTCGGTGCCCATGTGCTGTGGCAGCTGCGCCTGCCGCGCCTGCTGCTGGCCGCCAGCGTGGGCGCGGCCCTGGGCCTGGCCGGCGCCCTGGCCCAGGCCCTGTTTCGCAACCCCATGGCCGAGCCCGGCCTGCTGGGCGTGAGCAGCGGGGCCGCCGCCGCCGTGGCCCTGAGCCTCACGCTCTTCGCCGGTCTGCAGCTGGCCCTGCCGCCGGCGTGGCGCCTGTGGCTGCTGCCCTTGCTGGGCTTTGTGGGCGCCCTGCTCGTCTGCCTGCTGCTCACCCGCCTGGCGCGCTGGCTGGCCCCGGGCTCGGTAGCCGCCCTGCTGCTGTGCGGCCTGGCCCTGCAGGCCCTGAGCTTTGCGGTGGTGGGCCTGTGCAGCTTCCTGGCCAATGACGAGCAGCTGCGCGCCATCAGCTTCTGGACCCTGGGCTCCCTGGCCGGTGCGCACTGGGGCATGGTGGGCCTGATGGCGCTCACCCTGGCCCTGCTCGTGCCCCTGGCCCGGCGCCTGGCGCCCCAGCTCAATGCCCTGGCCCTGGGCGAGGCCGCGGCCGGCCATGTGGGCGTGGATGTGGACGGCCTGCGCCGCCGCGCCGTGGCCGCCATCGCCCTGCTCAGCGCCCTGGCCGTGGCCTGGTGCGGCAGCATCGGCTTCATCGGCCTGATGGCGCCGCATCTGGCGCGCCAGCTGGTGGGGGCCGACCAGCGCCGCGTGCTGCCCTGCGCCATGCTGGCCGGCGCCTTGCTGCTGGTGCTGGCCGACACCCTGGCGCGCAGTGTGGCCGTGCCGGCCGAGGTGCCGGTGGGCGTGTTCAGCGCCCTGATCGGCGCGCCCTGGTTCCTCTGGCTGCTGCGCGGCGCCCTGCGCCGCCAGCCGGGAGCGCTGTGATGGCGCCGCCCCTGCTGCAGCTGCAGGCGGCCGAGCTGGCCCTGCCCGGCCGCCCCGCCCCGGCCCCACTGGGCCCCTTCTCGCTAAGCCTGCGCGCGGGTGAGCGCATCGCCATCCTGGGCCCCAGCGGGGCCGGCAAGTCCAGCCTGCTGCGCCTGATGGCGGGCGACAGCCCGGCCAGCCGGGGCCAGGTCTTGCTGGAGGGCCGCGTCCTCGCCGACTGGGGCCGCGCCGCCCTGGCCCGGCGCCGCGCGGTGCTGCCCCAGCAGCAGGGTGTGGCCTTCGGTCTGCCGGTGGAGCTGGTGGTGAGCCTGGGCCGGGTGGCGCTGGGTGCTGACGCGAGCGGCGAGCGCATCGTGCGCGAGGCCCTGGCCGCGGCCCAGGCCGCCCATCTGTGGGGCCGGCGCTTCGACACGCTCTCGGGCGGCGAACAGGCCCGGGTGCAGCTGGCCCGCGTGATGGCCCAGGCCTGGGACCAGCGCGAGGGCCTGCTGCTGGTGGACGAGCCCCTGGCCGCCCTGGACCCCGGTCTGGTCCAGGCCCTGATGGACAGCCTGGCCGACTTTGCCGCCACGCGCGGCCATGCCCTGGTGGCCGTGCTGCACGACCTGAACCTGGCAATGAACCACTTCGAGCGCCTCTGGCTGATCAAGCAGGGGCGGGTGCTGGCCGATTGCGACGCCCTGCCCGCCGCCCTGCCGCTGCTGGAACAGCTCTACGACATGTGCCTGCGCCTGCTGCGCGACGCGCAAGGCCTGGCCCTGCTGCCGCGGCGCCAGGCGGCCTGAACCCTTCGCCCGTCCCTGCTCACGGAAGCCTGAACCATGTGCGACAAGCCCAATATCTTCAGCCCCCTGCTGGCGGCGCAGGACGATGCGCCCGCCCGCGACACCCTGCCCGCCGCCCTGAAGCAGCGCTTCGAGAACCAGGAGGCCCGCGAGCTGCGCGAGGCCCTGCGCGGTTCGCGCCGCCGCCGCCTCTGGGAGCTGCCCAGCCAGGCCCTGTGCCCGGTGATCGGCGTCTGCCTGCCCATGCCGGTGCTGCGCCGCCGCCTGGGCAAGAGCCTGGGCGGCGTGCCGCTGAACACCGACTACGACCTGCACTGCGGCGCCATCAATGAGTGCGGCCGCCGCAGCCCCATTGCCGAGAGCCTGCAGCGCGAGCTGGACCAGCGCTGCGCCCAGGCCCTGCGCCTGGCTGCCCAGCACAAGAGCACCGAGGCCCTGGGGCGCTGGTGGCAGGCCGCCCAGAACGGTAACGATGTGGCCGGCGCGCTCTGGGCCACCCTGACCCATGCGCGCTGCGAGCCCGAGCTCCAGGAGCAGGTGCTGCGCGACATCCATATGCTGCAGCACCAGGTGGGCGCGGCCAACCGCGCCGATCTGCAGCGCCTGGAAGAACTGGCCGACGAGAACCAGGTGCTGGCCCGCGAGCTGGCCCAGGCCCAGTCGCGCAGCAGCCGCCTGCTGGCCGAGCGCCAGACCCAGATCGAGGGCCTGGAAGCAGAGCGCCTGCGCCTGCGCGGCGAGCTGCTGGCGCGCGACAGCCTGCTGGCCGGCCTGCGCGAAGAGATCGCGGCCCTGGAAGCGGCCGTGCCGGGCCTGCGCCACCGCCAGGACCAGGCCCTGCAGATCCGCCAGCAGCAGGAGCGCATGCACCAGCTGGAACGCAGCCTGCTGCATGCGCAGCAGCAGCTGGAGCGCGAGCAGCGCCGCCGTCAGGAAGAGCAGGCCCAGCGACGGGAGCTCGTGCCGGCCGAGGAGTCCCCCACGCTCGAGCAGGCACCCAGCCTGCACGAGCGCGCCGTGCTCTGCGTGGGCGGCCGGCAGTCGGTGGTGCCCATCTACCGCCAGCTGATCGAGCGCACCGGCGGGCGTTTCCTGCACCATGACGGCGGCGAGGAAGACGCCGTGGCCAAGCTGGACGCCAGCCTGGCCGCCGCCGATCTGGTGATCTGCCAGACCGGCTGCATCAGCCACGATGCCTACTGGCGGGTCAAGGACCACTGCAAGCGCCATGGCAAGCGCTGCGTCTATATCGAGTCGCCCAGCGCCAGCAGCCTGCGCCGCGCCCTGGGGACGCTGGAACAGGGTGGTGAGGAGCAGCCGGCGCCGACCACGGCCGAGGACGGGCCAGCCTAGACCCCGGCCGTTGCCGTGATACAAGTGCGCGAGTTCCTCAGGCCCCGGCACCACCGTCCCGCATGACCCCACTTCTCCCCTTCGAGCGGCTCGTTCTGGAGGGCCTGGGCGCCGCCCTGCCCGAGGCGCTGCGGCCGCGCTATGCCCAGCAGCTGGCCCATATCAACAAGGTGCAGCGCCTGCTGGACTGGCGCGAGATCGAGTTCTTCTGCATGCGCTGGTTCCGGGTCCGCTGGCCCGAGGGCCTGCTCTTCGAGAACCGCGCGGAGTTCGAGCTGGGCGCGGGCCTGATCCGGGCCGCGGGCGCCGAGCAGCGGGTCAGGGTCTGGGCCGTCGGGGGCCATGTCTTCAGCATCGAGGCCGAGCAGGGGCTCAAGCCCTGGCGGGACGCCCGCGATCTGTCCTTCAGCCCCGACCCGCGCCCGACCGGCCGCTGAACTCACACACAGCTTGGCCGGCCCGCTCCACATCCACCACCAGGCCTTGGAGCGGTTGCTGGAGCGCACCCTCGACGCCCTCTGGCCCCTGGCGCAGGCGCCGCGCTGAGCCCCGTTCGGCGGCATCATTTTGTAACCTCAGCCCCCCCTTCGGTAGGGTGATGCACCGCGAAGCGAAGGACCACAATCGCCCGCCGATGGACCCTGATTGCTGCGAGGCTTGACGGCCATCAGAGGATCTCGACTTCTCCCAGGCAAGACCTGGCCCCAAGGCGAGATCATTGCCCAACCTAGAAATCAAGACACTCACACACAGGGAGTCCTTCGCATGAGCCTCAGCAAGACCTCGGTCTACATTTCCCTTCTCGCCGCACTGGCCCTGCACGCCGCGCCCTCCCAGGCCCAGACATTGCCGGACCTTGGCGGCGTCAAGCTGCGGGCGCCGCTGCAGGCGCAGCGCGCCCAGATCGCCAAGATGAACCCGGCCTACCAGATCACCGAGATCACCACCACGTCGGGCCAGGTGGTGGGCCTGCAGGGCCTGGCCTTCAGCAGCGTGGACAAGAAGCCCGCCGACCAGTTCGTGGCCTTGCAAGACGAGTCGGGCAATGTCTGGTACATGGCCCGGGCACAGCGCTTCGACGAGGGCAAGTACGTGCCCAACGACACGATCAACCAGGCCCTGGTCGACAAGTACGGTGACTTCTCGTCCGGCAGCCCCGACAGCACCAACCGCTACTGGTCCTTCTCGCCGCAGGAACACCAGCTCAAGAAGCCCAAGGACGACCGTTGCCCCGGCGCAAACACGCACTTCAGTGGTGGTCAGTCGCTCAGCAAGATTCCCGAGTTCAGCATCTTTGTGCCGAGCAAGTTCTACGCGAGCTGCGGCGTTGCAATCAAAACCAGGCTGCCGAGCTGGTCCCGGGACAACAACATCGCCACCGGCTACCTGATCACCATGGCGGATATGAAGCCGCGTTACGAGGCCCTGGAGCGCCAGTCCAATGCCGAGGCTGCGGCTCGCAAGAGGGAGTCCGACGCCATGAAGGACAACAAGGTCAAGTTCTGAGCCCCCAAGCCTCCAGCACGGCCGCGCGCAATGCGGCCAGGGCCGGCGCGGCCTGACCCGCGCGGGCCGCCGGCAGCGCAGCCCAGCACAACCAGGTGTGGCCGCGCCAGCCCGGCCAGACCACCAACTGGCCCTGGCGCTGGGCCTGCTCGGCCAGATCGGCCCGCACGATGCCCGCGCCCATGCCGCTGGCCACCATGCTCAGCACCAGGCCCTCGCGGTCGGCGGTGGCACCGCTGGCCGGCACCTCGCGCCCGGCGCTGGCGAAGAGCTCGTCCTGCGAGCGGCGCACCGCGCAGCCGGGCGGCGTGCCCACCCAGGGCAGTGCGCTGGTCAGGGTCTGCAGGTCCAGCACCGGATGCGCCGCCGCCAGCGCGGGCGGCAGGGCCACGGCCAGCTCCACCCGGCCCAGGCGCTGGAAGTCGAGTTCGGCGTCCTGCTCCAGGTGGCTCATCACATAGGCGCAGTCCAGCTCGCCGCGGCGCAGGGCCGCGAGCGAGGTGCTGGACAGCAGGTGCTGCAGCTGCAGGCCCACCTGCGGATGCCGCTGAGCCAGGCTCAGCAGCACCTCGCCCAGGCGCAGCGGCAGGGGATCGCCCACCATGCCCATGCGCAGCTGACCCTGGGTCTCGCCGCGCAGGCGGGCGGCCGAGGCGCGCAGCTCACCGGCCGAGGCCAGGGTGCGCTGGGCATCGTCCAGCAGGCGCCGGCCCGAGTCGGTGAGCTCCATGCCGCGGGCGCTGCGCTCGAAGAGCTTCACGCCCAGCTCGTCCTCCAGGGCCTTGAGCTGGGCGCTGACCGCAGGCGGGCTGGTGAAGACCTTCTCGGCCGCCCGCGTCAGGCTGCCTTCCTGGGCGATGGCCACAAAAGTGCGCAGTTGGTAAAGCTCCATGGCCGGGATTTTCGGCGGCCGGGGCGCAGCCGGGTTTCGGATTTGCGGAAGACCCGATCCAAACATGCGAATGGCGCCAGCGCCGCAGCGGACGGAGCATGCGAACCCGATCGATTCGCACCGCTTGCGCCCCCCCTATGAGAACCGCCCTGCCCCTGTCTCCCGCCCCGGCTCTGGCCCGCAGCACGCTGCCGCGCGGCCTGGGCTTTGCCGCCCTGGTGCTGGCCGCCCTGTCCTGGGCCAGCCTCTACTTCGTTGCCAAGCCCGTGCTGGGCGAGGTCAGGCCCGCGGCCTTCACCCTGCTGCGCTACAGCGTGGCGGCCCTGGTCTTTGCCCTGCTGCTGGCGCCGCGCGGGGCCGCGCCCTGGCGCCAGCTACGCCGGCATGCGCCGCGCCTGGCCCTGATGGGCCTGCTGGGCTATGGCTTCTTCGGCCTGATGCTGATCAGCGGCCTGGCCCTGTCCAATCCGGCCCATGGCGCCACCCTGGTGGCCACCGTGCCCATCAGCACCCAGCTGCTGCGCTGGGCCCTGGACGGGAAGCGCCCCTCGCCCGCCCAGCTGGGTTGCAGCCTGCTGGCCCTGGCCGGGGTGGCCCTGCTGGCCGGTCTGCTGGGGCCTCAGACCGCTGCCCCGGCGGCCGGCTCGGCAGCGCGCATGCTGCTGGGTGATCTGATGACCCTGGGGGGCAGCCTGGGCTGGGTGCTCTACACCCGGGGCGCCGGCCAGCTGAGCGCCGAGCTGGACCCGTTGGCCTACTCCGGGCTCACGGCCATCGCCATGTGGCCCGTGCTGGCCCTGGGCATGCTGGGCGCGGCGGTCCTGGGCTGGATCGAGCTGCCGAGCGCGGCCCAGCTTCGGGCGCAAGGGCCGGCCCTGCTCTACGTGGGCGTGGTGCCCTCGGTGATGGCGGTGCTCTGCTATCTCTTCGGCGTACGCCTGCTGGGGCCGCTCACCGGCGGCGCCTTCCTGAACCTGATCCCGGTCTCGGCCCTCGGGCTGGGCACCCTGCTGGGCCAGCCCCCCAGCGCGCGCGAGCTGCTGGGCTGCGCCATCGTGGTTTCGGCCCTGCTGCTGCAGGGCCGGCTGCAGCGCCCGGGCGCCAGACCCTAGCACGCCGATCCGGCCCGCGAGCCTCTATGCATATGCGGGCTTCTTCCTTGGGGATCGCAAGGCCGCGCTCTAGGCTGCGCGCCTCACAACAAGATCCGAGTCCGAGGAAGGGATTTCATGTCACTGCAGTACTCGCGCCAGCAAGGCGCGCTCCGTTCAGACCTCCGTCACCGCCCCAGCCCCCGCCTGGCGCCGCTGGCCCTGGCCCTGCTGCTGGCCCACCCGGCCCTGCAGGCGGCCGAAGAGATCCAGACCGTGCCCACGGTCAAGCTCACCGGTTCGCGCATCCTGCGCGCCAAGGCCGAGGGCGCCAATCCGGTCACGGTGCTGCGCGCCGAAGACCTCTCGCGTCAAGGCTACAAGAATGTGTCAGACGCGCTGCAGGCCCTGACCCAGAACACCGGCTTCACCCAGGGCGAGGACTACGGCAACACCTTCACACCGGCGGCCAATGCCATCAGCCTGCGCGGCCTGGGCCCAAATCACACCCTGACCCTGGTGAACGGCCACCGCCTGGCCGACTACCCCACGGCCTACCAAGGCTCGGTCAATTTCGTGAACCTGGCCAACATCCCCTCGGCCCTGATCGACCGCGTGGAGGTGCTCAGCGGCGGCGCCTCGGCCGTGTACGGCTCGGATGCCATCGCCGGCGTGATCAACATCGTGCTGAAGAAGCAGACCGACGGACTGCGTCTGAACCTCAAGGCCGGCGCCACCGAGGACGGCGGCGGCGAGAACGGCCGCCTGCAGCTCACCGGCGACTTCGCCCAGGGCGCGCTCAGCGGCATCTGGGGCCTGGAACTCAGCGCACGCCAGCCCATCTGGAGCCGCCAGCGCGACTTCATGGCCGACAGCACCCTGGGCGGCGCGGCCCCCACCGGCGTGTTCACGCGCCTGGACCAGGGCAGCAAGAAGTACATCGATCCGGGCGCGGGCACCTGCGAGGCCCTGAGCGGGCTCTTCGAGGGCAGCACCCGGCGCTGGGAGAGCAAGACGGGGGCCTACTGCGCCAGCGGTCGCGCCCAGCCCAGCTACTGGACCACCCAGACCGGCAACCGCAGCAGCAACTTCGCCACCCTGCTGAACTACCAGCTCAACGACAAGACCGAGCTCTTCCTGGAGGGGCTGCTGGGCTTCAACACCACCGACAACAACACCCGCGGCCCCAGCTGGACCTCGCTGGCCGCTGGCGCCGGCTACTTCCGCAACGCCAAGACCGACAAGCTCGAGACCTGGACCCGCCGCCTGGCGCCCGAGGAACTGGGCGGTGTGGAGAGCTTCAACCGCAGCTGGCGTGATCGCTCGGGCAATCTGGCCCTGGGCGCACGCGGCGAGCTGGGCGCCTGGGGCTATGAGCTGGTCTACAACGCCTCGGCCTATGACAACCGCACGCCCGTGCCGCGCCTGCTGGCCAATGTGGACGAGTTCTTCCTGGGCAAGCAGCAGGGCGTGGACGCCCAGGGCGTGCCCATCTACGCCCCCGATGCCAAGCGCCTGTTCACGCCCCTGACGCCGGCCGAGTACCGCAGCATCAGCGGCGACAGCGAAGGCCACAACAAGGCCTGGACCCACAGTCTGGGCCTCTCGGTCAACCGCGAGCTGCTGCGGCTGCCGGCCGGTCCGCTGCAGCTGGCGGCGCTGGCCGAGATCGGCGGCCAGGGCTTCAGCAACGTCAGCGATGCCCGCCTGGGCCAGGGCGTGTTCTACAACACCAGCGATACACCCGAGGTCAAGGGCACGCGCCAGCGCAAGGCCGTGGGCCTGGAGCTCTATGCACCACTGGCAAGCCAGCTCAACGCCACCCTGGCGGGTCGCTACGACGACTACAGCTTTGCCGGCCGCAGCGAAGATCAGTTCACCTACCAGGCCGGCCTGGAGTTCCGTCCCCGCCCCGATCTGCTGCTGCGCGCCCACCACGCCACCAGCTTCCGCGCGCCGGACATGAACTACATCTTCACCGCGCAGACCAAGGGCTATTACGCCTCGTCCACCGACTACTACCGCTGCGCCAGCAGCGGCCAGGCCCTGGACAAGTGCAGCTTCCGCAATATCGCGCCGGGCTTCAACTATGTGCGCGGCGGCAATGCCGACCTGCGCTCCGAGACCGGCCGCAGCCAGGGTCTGGGCCTGGTCTGGTCGCCCAATCAGGACTTCGACGCCTCGCTGGACTTCTGGCGCATCAGCATCGATGACCTGGTCACCAATCTGAGCGCCGACAAGCTGCTGCGCGACGAGGCCGACTGCCGCCTGGGCCGCCTGGACGCCAGCAGCCCCAGCTGCGTGGACACCCTCCAGCGCGTGCGCCGCAACCCGGCCGATGCCGTGGTGCGGCCGGGCGAGGTCAAGGACATCCTGGTCAGCCCCATCAATGCCGCCCGGCAGAGCACGCGGGGCTTTGACATCAGCGCCCGCTACGCTTTGCAGACCGAGCAGGCCGGCCGCTTCCAGCTGGGCCTGAAGTACACCCGGGTGCAGAGCTATGTGTACCGCCAGTTCGCCGGCGACCCGGCCACCAACAAGGTGGGGACCCGCGACTTCAGCGACTGGCCCAACAAGCTGATCGCCACCCTGGGCTGGACGATAGGCGACTGGAGCAGCACCGCCACGCTGACCCGCAACGGCCGTCTTGCGGACAGCGACAGCGGCTGGATCAAGCCTGCCACCCTGCTGAACCTCAGCACCCGCTACCAGTTCAACCCGAACACCAGCCTGAGCCTGATCGTCAACAACGTGGGCAACCGCGTGCCGCGCGATCTGTCGGACGGCTGGCCCTTCTACCCGACCGGCTACTACAGCCCTCACGGCCGCCAGGGCTGGATCGAGTTTGAGCACCGATTTGGTGCCTGATCTGGCCTGAAAACGCGACCACGCACCCCTCAGGTGCGTGGTGCGCGCGTGAAGAACAGCACAAACCAGTGAAATACCACTTGTCTAAGGGGTATCCCGGGGTGAGGGGCTTCGCAAGAATCCGCCCATGAACTCCAAGCCCCGGGGTTCAACCATCAACAAAGACCTGGAGGGAAGCACGATGTCGGCCTCGCAACAACGCGGTTTCAGCAAGAAAACTGGTATCTCTGCGGTCATGGCCTTGCTGGCCAGCCTGGCCTGCGGCAGCGCCCTGGCCCTGCCCACCCTGGACTTCGGGCTCGCCAAGAACTACAGCGGCTTCTTCTTTGGCGATGTGAGCGGCGCCGCCGATGTGGAAGGTCGCCTGGCCGTGGGCGGCAATCTGACGCGCGGCTTCGACATCGGCTACCGCAATGCCTACAACTCGAGCGAGCCCACCCTGGTGGTCAAGGGCAATGTCTCGATGAACAGCGAGTGGGGCGGCAAGACCGGCTCCATCTACAACGGCCCCAACTACAAGACCGACACCAACGCCTCCATCGGCCCCAGCACCGCCCCCTGGGTGACCGGCAAGACGGCCATGGGCCAGATCGTCTACGGCGGCAGCCTGGACGCCGTCAGCTGGCAATACGGCAGCGCCAGCAAGAACGCCAACTACCTGGACTTCGACGCCGCCAAGACCCAGCTCAGCGGCCTGTCCAGCCAGTGGGCCGGTCAAGCCCACAACGGCAGCTGGCTGGCCAAGGACGGCGGCCTGACCCTTACCGGCGACGGCGTGTCCGATGTGCAGGTCTTCAATCTGGGCAATCTGGGCAATATCGGCAACCTGAGCCTGAAGAACGTCAAGGCCGGCGCTCACATCGTGATCAATAGCAGCGCCTCGCAGGTCAGCTTCAGCGGCTTCCTCGGTGGCGACAAGGCCAACGCCAGCGACGCCCTGGCCCAGCACCGCGATCGCCTGGTGTTCAACCTCAGCAATGCCACCCAGGTCAGCGTCAACAGCTTCCTGAATGGCAGCGTGCTGGCCGTGAACGCCGCCGTCAGCGGCACCGGCCACCTGGAAGGCACCCTGATCGCCCAGTCCCTGGGCCTCACGCCCAATGGCAGCAAGCTGGAGCTGGGCTATGAGCCCTTCGTGCCTACCACCCCGGTGCCGGAACCCCAGACCTATGCCATGCTGCTGGCCGGTCTGAGCGTGCTGGGCTTCCTGGGTCGCCGCCGCCAGCGCCGCGACTGAGCGAGCGCACTGCGCCGAAAAGCCAAGGCCCCGCGGGGCCTTTTTTCATGGGCCTCAGCCGCGCGAGCGCAGCAGGGCCAGCATGGGCGAGGGCGTGGTGACCGAAGCATCGAAGGGGTGCGAGACCTGGCCGCCCAGATGGCCCAGGATCTTGCGCACATAGTGCCGGGTCTCGGCATAGGGCGGCACGCCGCGGTAGCGGTCCACCGCGCGCTCACCGGCGTTGTAGGCCGCCAGCACCAGGGCCACATCGCCCTCGAAATAGGCCATCAGCCAGCGCAGATAGGCCATGCCGCCACGGATGTTCTGCACCGGGTCGCTGGGCCGCTTGACGGCGAAGCGCGCCGCCGTGTCCGGAATCAGCTGCATCAGGCCCTGCGCATTCTTGGGCGAGAGGGCCTGAGGATCGAAATTGGACTCGGTGGCCATCACCGCCAGCACCAGCTGGGGCGCCAGCTTGAACTTGGGCGCCTCCAGATTGACGAAGCGCACGATGGGCTCGGGCGCATTGGGCGGCGGCGGCAGCGCGGCCAGACTCTTGGCGCGCGCGGCCTCGGGCTTGCGTGCGGCCGCCGCCAGCGGCGGGGCCTCGCCATCCGGCGGGCGCAGGCAGGGCGGCGGCGCCCCCAGGGGCTCGCCCAAGCGCGCGGCCATGGCCTGGGCCTGGGGCAGACCCTGTTCGGCCGCGGCGGCGAAGAGATAGGCGGCCTGGGCATCATCGCGCGCGATGCCACGCGCATTGGTCAGCATCCAGGCCAGGTTGTACTGGGCCACCGCATCGCCAAAGCGCGCGGCGCGGCAGTAGAGCTGGGCGGCCAGCACCGGGTCACGCGGCTGGCCGTTCTCGCCATGCTCGGCCGCCTCGGCGTCCTGGCGCCAGCGCAGCACCTGGGTGGGCACCACGGTGCCGGTTTCGGCCGGCGGCATGGTGGGCCGCGGCAGGGACTCCAGGGTCAGCATGGCCTCGGTCTGGGCTGCGGCAGGGCCCTGTAGCCCGGCCAGCAGCAGGACCGCGCAGGCCGCCGCCACGGCCCGGCGGGCGGGCAGCAGGAGGGGTGGTGGGCGGTGCGTGCACATGCGCGGCAGTCTAGCCAGCCTTGACGCCTTCTTGACGCCGCGCCCCCCAATATGAGCGGCCTCTTGATGGCCCCAGCCGCAGACTGAAGGCCTCGCAAGTACCGGCCGGGCCCGTGTTCCGGCCTCGTTTATGAAGCCCATTGCCATCCTGCAGCATGAGCCCAGCCAGGGCCCCGGTTATCTGCTCGAGGTTCTGCGCGAGCAGGGCCTGCCCCACACCGTGTTGCGCCCCGCCGAAGGCGAGCCCCTGCCCCGGCGCGCCGAAGGTTTCGCCGGCCTGGTGCTGCTGGGCAGCAACCACAGCGCCAACGAGGAGCAGCTGCCCTGGGTGCGGGCCGAGCTGGCCCTGCTGCGCGATGCCATCGCCCGCGAGGTGCCGGTGCTGGGCCACTGCTTCGGCGCCCAGCTGCTGGCGCGCGCCCTGGGCGCCCGGGTGCAGCGCAATGCCCGGGCCCAGATCGGCTGGAGCCGGCTCTGGACCACGCCGGGCGCCGGCCGCGCCCTCTTCGACGGGGCCGCCCGGCCCTGGACCTTCAACTGGCATTACGAGGGCTTCGAGATCCCGCGCGGCGCCCAGCGCCTGCTCTTCGGCCGCCACAGCCTCAACAAGGGCTTTGCCGCCGGCCCGCATCTGGGCCTGCAATGCCATCTGGAGATCACGCCCGAGAGCCTGCGCGCCTGGTGCGCCGAGGGCCGCCATGAGCTGGCCCACCCCAACGAGACCGTGCAGTGCGAGGCCGAGCTGCTGCGCGACCTGGGCCCGCGATGCGCCCTCCTGCACCAGGGCGCCCGCGCCGTCTACCGCCACTGGCTGGAGGGCCTGGCGCGCCCCCTGGGCCTGCCCGTGCACGGCCCGGCAAGCCTGCCGGACGGCCGCTGCCTCATTCTGCAGCAGGCCAGGGCTTACCTTTAAAAATCAAGGGCTTGCGAGCCCCATCTAATGCTCGCTCACAAACTTATCCACAGCGGACGGGGATAGTCTCCCCGCCCTGCCCCGCCAATGCCCCTCAGGGCATCAGCCGGTAGCCCACCGCCGTCTCGGTCAGCAGATGGCGGGGCTGGGCCGGTTCGGCCTCCAGCTTCTGGCGCAGATTGCCCATATAGACGCGCAGATAGTGGTTGTCGTCCACATGGCTGGGGCCCCACACGGCCTTGAGCAGCTGGCGGTGGGTCAGCACCTTGCCGGCATTGGCAATCAGATGGGTGAGCAGGCGGTACTCGGTGGGCGTGAGGTGCACGCCCTGGCCCTCGCGCAGCACGCGCCGCGCCGCCAGGTCCACCTCCACCGCACCGAAGGCAAAACGGCTGGCCGGCGCCTGGCCGGCCTGGGCCGCCACGGCCTGGGCGCGGCGCTGCGCCACGCGCACCCGCGCCATCAGCTCGCCCACGCCGAAGGGCTTGGTCAGATAGTCGTCGGCCCCGGCGTCCAGGGCGGCGATCTTGTCCTGCTCGTCGGCACGGGCCGAGAGCACGATCACCGGCACGGCCGACCAGCTGCGCAGGTCCTTGAGGTAGTTGATGCCGTCGTCGTCGGGCAGGCCCAGGTCCAGGATGATGAGCTCGGGGTGACGGGTGCCGGCGTCGATCAGGCCCTGGCGCACGGTCTCGCACTCATGCACCTGCCAGCCCTCGGCCTCCAGGCCCAGGCGCACGAAGCGGCGGATGCTGGGCTCGTCCTCGACGATCAGGGCGGTGGGTTTGGGTTCACTCATGGGCGTGCAACTCCCTCAATCTCTTCCTCATGGGGCAAGGCCGGCGGCTGGCCCAGGGGCAGGGTCAGCACGAAGGCGGCGCCGCCCAGGGCCGAACGCTCGGCCCAGATGCGCCCGCCATGGGCCTCCAGGATGGCGCGGCAGATGGCCAGGCCCAGGCCCACGCCGGGGATGCTGCTCTCGCTCTTGGCCCGGGTGAACTTCTCGAACAGCGTTTCCTCGCGGCCGGCCGGCAGGCCCGGGCCATCGTCGGCCACGCTGAGCTGCAGCTGCGCATCCCGGACCTGGGCCGAGATCTCGATGCGGCTGCCCGGCGGCGTGTACTTGGCGGCGTTCTCCAGCAGATTGGCCAGCACGCGCTCGATCAGCGCGGCATCCATCTCGACCAGGGGCAGGTCCGGCGCCAGCCGCGTCTGCACCTGGTGGCCGGTCAGCACGCTGCGCATGGCCTGCAGGGCGCCGCCCAGCACTTCGTCGATCGGCAGCCATTCGCGGCGCAGCTGCACCGCCCCGCTCTGCAGGCGCGCCATGTCCAGCAGATTGCTGACCATGGCATTGATGCGCTGCGACTCCTGGCGCAGCGAACCCGCCATCTCCTGCCCTTGCGGCGGCAGGCCCGGCAGCGCGGCCAGGGTGTCGGCCAGGCCGTAGACCACGGCCAGCGGCGTGCGCAGATCATGCGAGAGCGCCGAGAGCAGGGAGTTGCGCAGGCGCTCCGACTCGATGTGCACCAGGGCGTTCTGCGCCACCTCCACATAATGCACCCGCTCCAGGGCCTGGCCGATGATGCTGGCCATGGTGTCGAGCTGGGCACGGCGCTCGGGCCGCAGCACCGCCTCCAGATCGCGCGGGCGCAGGCACAGCACGCCGCGCGCGCGCATGGGCGCGGCCAGGGGCAGGTAGAACCAAGGGCTGCCCGGCAGGGTGTCGGTGGCCAGACCCGCGGCCTGGCCATGGTCCAGGGCCCAGCGCGCGGTGCCGGCATCGGGGGCATCGGCCCCGTCGGCCGGCGCCAGCGGCAGGGGCGCATGCAGCTGCTCGTCCAGGCCCAGCACCAGGATCTGGGCGCGGCCATGCAGCTCGCGGGCCAGGCGCTCCTGTGCGATCTGGGCCACCTGCTCGGTCTGCAGCGCGCCGGCCAGCTCACGGGTCAGCTCGAACAGCGCGCGCGAACGCGCCTCGCGCTCCGCCGCCACCTGGGCCTGGTAGCGCAGATGCGCGGTGAGCTGGCCCACGATCAGACCCACGGCCAGCATCACGCCGAAGGTCAGCAGGTACTGCACGTCGGACACCGCGAAGGACAGATGCGGCGCCACATAGAAGAAGTCGAACAGGCCCACGCTCACAAAGCTGGCCAGCACCGCCGGCCCGCGCCCCAGGCGCAGCGCCACGCCCAGCACCGTCAGCAGGAAGAGCATGACGATATTGGCCTCGTCCAGCAGGGGTTGCAGGGGCCAGGACAGGGCGCAGGTGGCACCGCAGGCCAGCGCGGCCAGCGCGTACTGGGGCGCCTGACGCGCCGCCGCGCCCCAGGCCGGCGCCGCCGGCTCCGGCTCGCTGCGCGCGCCGACGGCCGGCGGCAGGCCGACCTCGATCAGGTCCACATCCGGCAGCGCCGCAGACAGGCGCTCATACAGCGGCGGCGCGGCAAAGAGGCGGCGCCAGCCGGCCGGTCGGGGGCTACGGCCCAGCACCAGCTTGGAGAGGTTGTGCTCGCGCGCATGCTCGGCCAGGGCCACGGCCGCGTCCTGGGCCTGCAGCACCGCGGTGGCAGCGCCCAGATCCTGGGCCAGGCGCATCTGGCGCAGCACGCGCTCGCGCTGCGCATCCGGCAGGCGCCGCAGGGCCGGGGTCTCCACATAGACCGCATGCCAGCTCACGCCCAGCTGCTGCGCCAGTCGGGCGCTGCTGCGCAGCACATGCTCGGCGCGCGGCGTGGGCCCGACCGCGCAGAGGATGGCCGCCTCGGTGCTCCAGACCTGGGTGATCGCCGAGTGGCTGCGCCAGGCCTGCACGTCGTCCTCGACCCTATCGGCGGTGCGGCGCAGGGCCAGCTCGCGCAGGGCCATCAGATTGCCCTTGCGGAAGAAATGCTTGGCGGCGCGCTCGGCCTGCGCGCCCATATACACCTTGCCGGCCTTCAGGCGGCTCAGCAGCTCATCGGCCGGGGTGTCGACCAGCAGCACCTCGTCGGCCGCGTCGAAGAAGCGGTCCGGCAGGGTCTCCTGCACCCGCACACCGGTGATGCCGCCCACCACATCGTTGAGGCTCTCCAGGTGCTGGACATTGAGGCTGGTGTAGACATCGATGCCATTGGTCAGCAGCTCCTCCACGTCCTGCCAGCGCTTGGGGTGGCGCGAGCCGGCCACATTGCTGTGCGCCAGCTCGTCCACCAGGATCAGCGGGCGCGGCTGGCCCTCATGCACCAGGGGCTTGAGGCGCGCCAGCGCCGCATCCAGATCGAACTCGGGCAGGGTCCGCCCGCGGTACTCGACCTGGCGCGCGGGCAGCAGCTCCAGGCCCTCGGTCAGGGCAGCGGTCTCGCCGCGACCATGGGTCTCCACCACGCCCACCAGCACCTGGCGGCCCTCGGCCAGCAGCTTGCGCGCGGCCAGGAGCATGGCGTAGGTCTTGCCCACGCCGGCCGAGGAGCCGAAATAGATGCGCAGCCTGCCGCGCGCGGCCTTCTCTTCCTCGGCGCGCAGCTGCTCCAGCAGCGCATCCGGATCGGGGCGTTCGTCGTCGGTCATCGTTGTTGTCAGAGCCAGCCGGCCCGGCGGAAGCGATACCACAGCAGGGCGCAGACCGACACGATCAGGCCCAGGGCGGCGGGGTAGCCCCAGCTCCACTTCAGCTCGGGCATGGTCTCGAAGTTCATCCCCCAGATACCCGCAAAGGCGGTGGCCACCGCGAAGATACCGGCCCAGGCCGCCAGGCGCTTGGTCACGTCGCTGTCCTCGATGGCTACCATGGAGAGATTGGCCTGGATGGCGGTGGCGATGGTTTCGCGCACCGCCTCGATGGAGCCCTGGATGCGGGCCAGATGGTCCGCCACATCGCGGAAGTAATGCTCGGACTTGCCGCAGACCGGTGGGATGCGCCCGCCATGCAGCTTGGACAGCATTTCCAGCATGGGCGCCACCGCGCGGCGCAGCTGCATCAAGCGGCGCTTGAGCGCGTAGAGGCGCTGGATGTTGTCGCGCGCCGCGCCGTTGGTGAAGATGCTCTGCTCGATCTCCTCCAGCTCCGACTCCAGCAGATCGACGATGGGAAAGTAGCGGTCCACCACCGCGTCCATCAGGGCGTAGAGCACAAAGCTCGGCCCCTGGCGCAGCAGCTCGGGCTCGCGCTCGGCGCGCTCGCGCACCCCCAGGAAATGCTGGGGGCTGCGCTGGCGCAAGGACAGCACATAGCCGGGGCCGACGAAGACCGCCACCTCGCCGCGCTGGATTTCTGCACCGATCCAGTCGATCAGGTGCATGGAGACGAAGAGATCGCTGCCGTACTCGTCGATCTTGGGCCGCTGCTGACCCTTGAGCGCGTCCTCCACCGCCAGCGGGTGCAGATTGAAGAGACGCTGCCAGGGTGCAAGCTCGGCGGCGTCGGCGTCGCGCAGCGCCACCCAGACGAAGGTGTCGGGCTGATCCAGATAGGCCCCCACCTCGTCGGGGGACAGATCGGCCAGCTTGTGGCCCTCGCGGTAGACGGCGCAGTTGATCAGCATCGCGGCATTGTCACCTCAGGCCAGGGGCTTCAGAAGCTGCGCTGCACGCTCAGCACCAAGCCCGCCTGGCCCAGCTTCTTGGGGTCCTGGCCCGCAGAGTTGCCGGCCTGGTAGTAGCTCTTGTCGGCATCGGTGGCCACCAGGGCGGCGCCCAGGTTGAAGCCGCCCAGGTTCTTGGTGAGACCCAGCTTCACATCGGTGTAGGACAGCTCGCTGTAGTGGCGCACCGAGACCCGGCCCAGATGGGCGTCCAGCGTCAGGCCTTCGGACAGTTCGAAGCGGTAGTTCAGGTCCAGATAGCTGCTGCCCTTGGAGCCACCGCGCGCGGGCAGGCTGTTGAAGTAGGCATAGCCGGCGGTCGTGCCGTTCAGGCCGAAGTAGTCGGTGGCGGCCACCGAGAGCTTGGCGCTGAAGGCCCCGGCCGAGAGGCCGATGTAGAGGTCCACGTTGTCGTACTTCTCGCCGGTCGGCACGCCGGGGGCGCTGTTGAACTTGGCGCCGGGGTAGACGTAGGCCAGAGCACCCAGGTCCAGGGTCAGGTCTTGAGACAGCGCGAACTTGTAGCCGCCGTAGAGATCCAGCTCCAGGCCGGCGCCGTTGTTATAGCTATTGCCCGAGACATTGGAGGCCCAGGTGCCGGCATAGAAGCCGCTGCTGTGGGCGTAGTCGAAGCCGCCCTGCACGGCGGGCTGGCGCCAGGTCTGGCTGATGCCGCGGAAGCGGTAGTCGCTGAACAGGCCGAGATTGCCCGTCAGGCTGTGCTCGGGAGTGGCTGGTGCGGCCTGGGCCAGAACGGTGCCGGTGCTCAGGACCAGCAGGACGGAGGCAAGGATGTGCTTGGTGTGCATGATGCGGGCGGCAGCCATGAAGCGCCGCCTCTTGGAAGAACAAGAGACCGGGAGGAAAAAAAGGCGATGCCCCCCCTCCCTGTTTTCTCTCTCGCTCAGGGGTTTCATCGCGGACCCCGGCCTTGAGAGGCCGGGGCCAGGAAAAGATGTCAGGGCTTGCTGGCGTCCAGCGCCAGATTGAGCTTGAGCACATTGACGCGCGGCTCGCCCAGCACGCGCAGGTCGCGCTCGGCGGTGTTGGCTTCGATCAGCGCCTGCACCTTGTCCAGCGGCAGGCCACGCTCACGCGCCACCCGGGCCGCCTGATAGCGCGCCGCGGCCATGCTGATATGCGGGTCCAGGCCGCTGGACGAAGCCGTCACCAGATCGGCCGGCACCGGGGCCTTGTTGTCTGGATCGGCGGCGCGCAGCGCCTCGATGCGGGCCTTGACGGCATCGGCCAGGGCCGGGTTCAGCGGCCCCTGATTGGAGCCACCGGACCCAGCAGCGTTGTTGGCCATGGGGCCGGTGGCCGAGGGACGGCCCCAGAAGTACTTGGGCGACGTGAAGCTCTGGCCGATCAGCTCGGAACCGACGGTCTTGCCGCCGACCTCGATCAGGCTGCCGGCCGCCTGCCTGGGGAACAGGCCCTGTGCCACGCCGGTGACGGCCAGGGGATAGAGCAGGCCGGTGATGGCCGAGAGCAGCACGAGGCTGACAAGCGCGGGACGCAGATGGGCTTTCATGATGAAGCAGCCTCCTTAGACGAGATGCAGAAGCACCAGCAGCCCGTCGATAGCCTTGATGCCTGCAAAGGGCAGGATCAGGCCGCCGAGGCCGTAGACGAGGAGATTGCGGCGCAGGAGCGCAGCCGCGCCGGCCGGGCGATAGCCGACGCCGCGCAGCGCCAGCGGAATGAGCGCGACGATGATCAACGCATTGAAGATGACCGCCGAGAGAATGGCCGACTGCGGCGAGGCGAGGTTCATGATGTTGAGCGCGTCGAGTGCCGGATAGGTCGCGACGAACAGCGCCGGGATGATCGCGAAATACTTCGCGACGTCGTTGGCGATGGAGAAGGTCGTCAGCGAGCCGCGCGTCATGAGAAGCTGCTTGCCGATCTCGACGATCTCGATGAGCTTGGTGGGGCTGGAATCGAGGTCCACCATGTTGGCCGCCTCGCGGGCCGCCTGGGTGCCGGTCTGCATGGCGACGCCGACATCGGCCTGCGCCAGGGCCGGGGCGTCGTTGGTGCCGTCGCCGCACATGGCGATGAGCCGGCCGCCCTGCTGCTCGCGGCGGATATAGGCGAGCTTGTCCTCCGGCGTCGCCTGGGCGAGGAAGTCGTCCACGCCGGCTTCCGAGGCGATGGCCGCGGCGGTGACCGGGTTGTCGCCCGTCACCATGACGGTGCGGATGCCCATGGCGCGCAGCGCCGCGAAACGCTCCTTGATGCCCGGCTTCACCACGTCCTTGAGCTCCACCACGCCGAGCACGCGGGCGCCCTCAGCCGGCGCCGGGCCGTCCCAAGCAGGCTGAGCACCCGCTTGGCGGGTGGCCGGCGTATCCGACGGCCGGGAGCTCCATTCCGCCACCACCAGGGGCGTGCTGCCGCGGCGGGCGATCTCGTCCACGGCCGTGGCCACCTCACGCGGGAAGCTGCCACCCAGGGACTCCACATGCTTGCGGATCGCGTCCTGCGCGCCCTTGCGCAGCTGGCGGCTGCCGCCGGCCAGGTCCACACCGCTCATGCGGGTCTGGGCGGTGAAGGGCACGAACTGCGCCTCCAGGCTGCCGATCTCGCGTTCGCGCAGGCCGTAGCGGGTCTTGGCCAGCACCACGATGGAGCGGCCCTCGGGCGTCTCGTCGGCCAGGGAGGCGAGCTGGGCCGCGTCGGCCAGTTGGGCCTCGGTGACGCCCGGGGCCGGCACGAACTGGCTGGCCTGGCGGTTGCCCAGGGTGATGGTGCCGGTCTTGTCCAGCATCAGCACGTCCACATCGCCGGCCGCTTCGACGGCGCGGCCCGAAGTGGCGATCACATTGGCCGCCATCATGCGGCTCATGCCCGCCACGCCGATGGCCGAGAGCAGGCCGCCGATGGTGGTGGGGATCAGGCAGACCAGCAGGGCGATCAGGGCGGTGACCGAGACCACGGTGCCGGCCCCCGCCACCTCGACGCTGAAGATCGAGTAGGGCAGCAGGGTCACGGTGACCACCAGGAAGACCAGGGTCAGCGCCACCAGCAGAATGGTCAGCGCGATCTCGTTGGGCGTCTTCTGGCGCTTGGCGCCCTCCACCATGGCGATCATGCGGTCCAGGAAGGACTCGCCCGGGTTGACGCCCACGCGCACCACCAGCCAGTCCGAGAGCACGCGGGTGCCGCCGGTCACGGAGGAGAAGTCACCACCGGACTCGCGGATCACCGGCGCCGATTCGCCGGTAATGGCGCTCTCGTCCACCGAGGCCACGCCCTCGATCACCTCGCCGTCCAGGGGGATCAGGTCGCCGGCTTCCACCAGCACCACGTGGCCCTTGCGCAGCTCGTCCGACTGGGTCGGATGCCATTGCGCACCGTGCCTGGGTTCGTGCAGCTTTTTGGCCCAGGTCTTGGTCTTGAGGCCGCGCAGCGAGGCGGCCTGGGCCTTGCTGCGGCCCTCGGCCAGGGCCTCGGCGAAGTTGGCGAAGAGCACGGTGAACCACAGCCACAGGGCGATGGTCAGTATGAAGCCCGAGCCCTCGCCACCGCCTGCGGTGGCGCTCGAAGCGTCGCCGGCCAGCTGCGGATTCCCCAGGCTGGCGATCCACAGCCCGCTGGTCAGCAGGCTGCCCGCATAGACCACGAACATCACCGGGTTGCGCCATTGAACGCGCGGGGCCAGCTTGGTGAAGGCCTCCTTCGTGGCCTGGCTCACCAGCTTGGAGTCGAAAAGAAAGTCCTTTTGTTTCATAGCGTGCTCACTTCCAGAGCATCAGGTGTTCGACGACCGGGCCCAGGGCCAGCGCCGGCACATAGTTCAGCAGGCCGACCAGCAGCACCGTGCCGATCAGCAGCACGACGAAGAGCGGACCATGGGTGGGCAAGGTGCCGCTGCCCACGGGAATGCGCTTCTTGGCCCCCAGGGAGCCGGCAATGGCCAGCACCGGCACGATCACACCGAAGCGGCCCAGCCACATCGCGAAGCCCAGCAAGGTGTTGTAGAAGGGGGTGTTGGCCGACAGACCGGCAAAGGCCGAGCCGTTGTTGTTGGCCGCCGAGGTCAGGGCGTAGAGGATCTCCGAGAAGCCATGGGCGCCCGGATTGGCCACACCAGCCTTGCCCAGCGGGCTCAGCACCGCGATGGCCGTGCCCACCAGCACCACGATGGGCGTGATCAGGATGGCGATCGAGGTCATCTTCATCTCATAGGGCTCGATCTTCTTGCCGAGGAATTCCGGCGTGCGGCCGACCATGAGACCGGAGACGAAGACGGAGAGCAGCGCGAAGACCAGCATGCCGTAGAGGCCGGAGCCGACGCCGCCCGGCAACACTTCGCCAAGCTGCATCAGGAACATCGGCACGAGGCCACCGAGCCCGGTGAAGGAGCCGTGCATGGAGTTCACCGCACCGCAGGAGGCGGCGGTGGTGACCACCGCGAAGAGCGTGCTGGCATTGATGCCGAAGCGGGTCTCCTTGCCTTCCATATTGCCGGCGCCCGCCTCCACGCCCTGCGCCTGCAGCAACGGGTTGCCCGCCTGCTCGGCCGCGGTGGCGATCACCACGGCGGCGATGAACATGGCGCTCATCGCGGCCAGGAGGGCCACGCCCTGGCGCTGGTCAGACACGATGCGGCCGAAGGCAAAGCACAGCGCGGCCGGGATCAGGAAGATGGCCAGCATCTGCACCAGATTGGACAGCGGCGTGGGGTTCTCGTAGGGATGGCTGGAGTTGGCATTGAAGAAGCCACCGCCATTGGTGCCCAGCATCTTGATGGCCAGCTGCGAGGCCACCGGGCCCATCGCGAGCTGCTGGGTCTCGGTCTTCTGGTCCTCCATCAGCGGCTGCCCCTGGGCATCCGGCAGGGGCTGGCCTTGTGCGTCCAGCTTGGGCGTCTGGTAGGCGGTGCTCTCCAGGGTCTGCACCGTCTTGTAGGGCTCCAGGTTCTGCAGCACGCCCTGACCGACAAAGAAGAGGGCCAGCACAAAGCTGATCGGCAGCAGCACCCACAGGGTGATGCGGGTCAGGTCGGCCCAGAAGTTGCCGACATCCTTCTTCAGCTTGCCCGCGAAGCCGCGCATCAGGGCGAACACCACGGCGATGCCCGTGGCGGCCGACAGGAAGTTCTGCACCGTCAGGCCAGCCATCTGGCTGAAGTGGCTGAGCGTGGTCTCGCCGCCGTAGTTCTGCCAGTTGGTGTTGGTGACGAAGGAGACCGCCGTGTTGAAGGCAAGGTCCGGCGTCATGCCGGCAAAGCCCTGCGGATTGAGCGGCAGCAGGTCCTGGAAGCGCTGCAGCGCATAGGCGGCCAGCAGGCCCAGGAAATTGAAGAGCAGCAGCGCGATGGCGTACTGCTTCCAGTGCTGCCCCTGCTCCGGCTTCACGCCGGCCAGCTTGTACAGCAGGCCTTCGACCGCGCCCATCCAGCACGGCAGCCGTCCCTCACAGACGGCGACCAGCCACTTGGCCTGCGGCCAGGCCGCCAGCAGCAAGAGGCCCATGAACAGGGCCAGATTGATCCATGCCAAGCCGTCCATCTCAGAACTCCTCGGCGCGGACCAGGGCCACGATCAGATAGACGAACAGCCCCGCGGCAATGATGCCGCTGGCCCAATACAGTGCGCTCATTGCTGCTTGCCCTCCAGCTTGTGGCTGGCGGCGGCCAGGCCCAGGGCCAGACCGAACAGCAACAGGCTCAAGCCCAGAAATACCCAATCCATAGTGCTCGACTCACACAAAGTGACGATGCGAGCAGCTTAGGAAGAGCCGCCTCAGGGTGTCGTAGAAGCTGGCACCGGGGGTATCAAGAAAGCATCAAGATGAGCCCGACGCGGTGGGCCGGCCCGTCCCGGGCGGGCCCACCGGGAGGCTCAGGGCGTGCGAAACAGGCTGTCCCAGCCGGCGCGCGGGCTCATATCGTCCAGCTGCCAGTCGGCCGGATCGAAGCGGCGCTGGCGCGGCGCATAGCGGGGGTAGCCCAGGGCGTTGTCCCGCTCGGAGTCGATGATGCGGCCCCGGCCCTCGGCCACATCGGAGAGCAGCTTGAAGTCGATGGGATCGCGGGCCCAGGGCCGGGCGCCCACGGCCAGGGGCAGCACCGCCTCCAGCGCATCGGCGGGCAGCAGGCGCCGGCCCTGCAGGTCCTCGGGCAGATCGGGCGCCGCCTGGCTGAGGATGCGCGCCGGCCCGGCCGTGTACACGCCGGTCTGCGCCAGGGCGCGACCTGCCTCGTCCAGGGCCAGGTTGTCCTGCAGGAAGAGCTCCACATCGCCATGGCCGCCCAGGGCGAAGAGCGGCGTGGCCGGCCGGGTATCAGGCCCCTGGCGGTAGACATTGCCGATCAGCGCCAGGCGCCCGTTCTCATAGGCACGCCCCGCCCACTCATGGGCCACCAGGTTGTAGTGCACGGCCTTGGCACCCGGGTTGTAGATCAGATTGCTGAGCATGGCGCCGCGCGCGCCGCCCTTGAAAAGCGCATTGCGCTCCTGGTTGGAGGCATAGAGATTGCCGTAGAGCAGGATGCCGCTGGCGTTGTCGTGGATCAGGCTGCCCTTGGAATGCTCGCCCTTGGGGTGGACCGAGTTCGCCAGCCCCTCGTAGATGAGGTTGTGGCTGTAGGTGATCTGGCGCGAGGTGTGCGCCCGCCACTGCGCGGCCTCGGGCCCACCCTCGAAGCGCGGGCCTGAGACGGAGAGGTTCTCGTCCGTGGCCCAGGACAGGCTGCAATGGTCGACGATCACATGGTGGGCCGCCCCGCTGGTGCTGATCCCGTCCTGGTCGCCGCCGCCGCGCTTGGGTCGGCCGAACTCGCCCGGCCGCAGCATCAGATGCTGCAGGATCACCTGGTGGGTGCTGATCAGGAGCTCGGACTTGATCACGGTGATGCCCGGCCCGGGCGCGGTCTGGCCCGCCACGGTGATGAAGGGCTCGCGAATGCGCAGCGGCGCTCCGCCCATATCGATCACACCGCCCACTTCGAAGACCACGATGCGCGGTCCGCGTGCCTCCAGGGCCTCACGCAGGCTGCCCGGTCCGGCGGCTGCCAGGCTGGTCACGCGCATCAGCCGGCCCCCACGGCCGCCCACGGTGCCGGCGGCCCAGCCCTCGATCTCATAGCCCGCCCTTTGGGGCGCCAGCAGCGGACGGTCCGACGCCACCGGGCCAGACTCGGCTTTCAGGAGCCCCGGCGCCCCCGGGACCAGTGCCAGACCCAGGCGCAGACAGCGGCGGCGACCGGCATCCAGCCCAGCCCCGAGCCGCACATCATCAGACATCATGGAATCCCCTGGTAATTTTTGGAACGATGTTTCGATATTCTATAAACCAAGTTCAAGAAACACCCTGAGGGCTGGCCCCGATGTCTTTGTCCCCCGTATCCCCGGCGCTGGGCACCCTGCTGCTGACCGGCGCCGCCGGCACCCTGGGTCGCCAACTGCGCGCGGGTCTGCGGCCCCTGGCCCGACAGCTGCGTCTGAGCGACCGGGCAGCCCTGAGCGGGCCACTGGCCCCGGGCGAGCAGGACCAGCCCTGCGATCTGGCCGACCGCGCCGGCATGGAACAGCTGCTGGAGGGTGTGGAAGCCGTGGTGCACCTGGGGGGCGTGGCCGCGGAAAGCCCCTTCGAGCAGATTGCCCCGGCCAATCTGGCCGGCGTCTTCCATCTTTACGAGGCTGCCCGGCTCGCTGGCACGCGCCGCGTCGTGCTGGCCAGCTCCAACCACGTGACCGGCGCCTACCCGCGCGGTCAGATCCTGAGCCCGCAGGATCCACCGCGCCCCGATGGCTATTACGCCCTGAGCAAGCTCTATGGCGAGGGCATGGCCAGCCTCTACTGGGAGCGCTACGGCATCGAGTCGGTCTGCCTGCGCCTCGGCACGGCCGAGCCCGAGCCACCTGATGCTCGCAGCCTGTCCACCTGGCTGAGCCCGGGCGATCTGCTGCGCCTGGTGCGGGCCGCCCTGCTCGCGCCCGAGGTGGCCTGCCTGGTGAGCTACGGCGTATCGGCCAATCCGGCGCGCTGGTGGCGGGACGAGCCCGGTTGGGCCCGCCTGGGCTACGAGCCGCAAGACAGCGCCGAACCCTGGCGCGACCGCCTGCAGGGGCTGGACTTCCCCGCCGACTCGCCCATGGCGCGGCTGCAAGGCGGGAGCTTCCTGGACCTCGGCCCCTTCGAGCGCCCCCAGACGGGCGACGTGCCGCCGGAAGGCTCGCCGCGGTCCGAAGCCAAGCGGCCCCCACAACCCTAGACAGCCAACAGACCCACAAGGAGACAGCCCATGAAGACCGTTCAACGGCCCCGGACCCGTCACATCGCCCTGGCGGCCCTGCTCGCCACCCTGGCCGCCAGCGCGCAGGCCGTGGAGTTCCGCTCCGCCGATGTGCACAACGCCGACGACTACCCCACCGTGGCCGCCGTGCGCCATATGAGCGAGCTGCTGGCCCAGCGCAGCGGCGGCAAGCACAAGATCAAGGTATTCAACAAGGGCGCCCTGGGCACGGAGAAGGAGACCATCGACCAGGTCAAGATCGGCGCCCTGGACATCACGCGGGTGAACATCAGCCCGATGAACGCCATCTGCCCCAAGACCATGGTGCCCACCATGCCCTTCCTGTTCCGCTCGGTGGAGCATATGCGCAAGAGCCTGGACGGCCCGGTGGGCGAGGACATCCTCAAGAGCTGCGAGGCCCAGGGCTTTGTGGGCCTGGCCTTCTACGACAGCGGCGCGCGCTCCATCTACGGCCGCAAGCCCGTGAAGACCGTGGCCGATGCCAAGGGTCTGAAGCTGCGGGTGCCGCAAAGCGATCTATGGGTCGCCCTGGCCAGCGCCATGGGCGCCAATGCCACGCCCATGCCCATCGGCGAGGTCTACACCGGACTCAAGACCGGCCTGATCGATGCGGCCGAGAACAACATCCCCTCCTACGACGGCTTCAAGCACTACGAAGCGGTGAAGTACTACTCCAAGACCGAGCACTCCATGGCGCCGGAGATGCTGCTGATGAGCAAGCTGGTTTTCGACAAGCTGCCCAAGGCCGACCAGGACCTGATCCGTGCCGTGGCCAAGGAGTCGGTGGCCTTCCAGCGCCAGAAATGGGATGAGCAGGAGGCCAAGAGCCTGGCCGCGGTGAAGGCCGGCGGGGCCGAGATCGTCGAGGTGGACAAGACCGGCTTCCAGGCCCAGATGGGCCCGGTCTATGCCAAGTTCATGACCACGCCGGATCTGCAGCGCCTGGTCAAGGCGGTGCAGGACAGCAAGTGAGCACCTTCACCCGGCTCTGCGCCGGTCTGTCCAAGCTGGTGCTGATGGCGGCGGTGGCGGGCCTGATCGCGGTGGTGATCTGTGTGCAGTACCAGGTGGTGGGCCGCTATGTCTTCAATGACACGCCCACCTGGGCCGAGGCCCTGGCCATGCTGCTCATCCTCTTCGTCACCGCCTTCGGCGTGGCGGTGGGCGTGCGGGATGCGGGCCATATCGGCCTGGAGTCCCTGATCGCCCTGCTGCCCGAGCGCCTGCGCCGCAAGCTGGAGCTGCTGATCCATGCCCTGGTGGCCCTGTTCGGCGCTCTGATGGCCCAGAGCGGCTGGCTCTGGGCCACGATGAAGTGGAACGAGCGCAAGCCCATGCTCAATGTGCCCGAGGGCATGGACTATGTGCCCCTGCTGATTGCCGGTGTGCTGATCGTGCTGTTTTCTCTTGAACACATCGTCGCCCTGCTGCGCGGCGAGAGCGTGGAGCCCGCGTGGAACTGACCGTACTTGGCGTGAGTTTCGCCATCCTGCTGCTGCTGGGCGTGCCCGTGGCCTTCTCCATCGGCCTGGCCTCGGTGGCCACCATCCTGGCCGCCGGCCTGCCGGTGGCCATCGTCTTCCAGAAGATGGTGGGCGGCATGCAGGTCTTCAGCTTTCTGGCCATTCCCTTCTTCGTGTTTGCCGGCGAGCTGATGCTGTATGGCGGCATTGCCGACCGCATCGTGCGCTTCGCCAACTCCCTGGTGGGCCATGTGCGCGGCGGCCTGGGCATGAGCAATGTGGTCGGCTGCACCCTGTTCGGCGGCGTGGCCGGCTCGCCACTGGCCGATGTCTCGGCCATGGGCTCGGTGATGATTCCGCTGATGAAGAAGGAGGGCTATCACGCCGATTACGCGGTCAATGTGACCACGCATGCGGCCCTGGTTGGCGCCCTGATGCCCACCTCGCACAACCTGATCATCTTCACGCTCGCCACCGCCGGCATCGCCGCGGTCAGCGTGTTCAACCTGATCCTGGCGGCGCTGATCCCGGCCCTGCTGCTGACGGTGGCCAATCTGGTCGCGGCCTACTGGGTGGCGGTCAAGCGCAACTACCCGACGCATGGCGCCTTCCCGGGCTGGGCGGCGGTGCTGGGCGCCTTCATCGCAGCGCTGCCGGGGCTGCTGGTGGTGGTGATCATCCTGGCGGGCATCCTGAGCGGCGTGTTCACGGCCACCGAATCAGCCGCCACCGCGGTGTTCTGGGCGCTCTTGATCACGGTCTTCGTCTACCGCTCCCTGAGCTGGCAGCAGTTCCTCAAGGCCTGCGCCAAGGCCTGCAAGACCACCGGCGTGGTGCTGCTCCTGATCGGCATCAGCGCCGCCTTCGGCTACTTCATGGCGCTGTACGAGGTGCCGCAGAAGACCGGCGAGCTGATGCGCGCGGTGAGCTCCGAGCCCTGGGTGATCTTCCTGATGGTGAATGTGCTGCTCTTCCTGCTGGGGACCTTCCTGGACATGGCGGCCACCATCCTGATCTGCACGCCCATCTTCCTGCCCATCTGCCAGCAATTCGGCATGGACCCAACCCAGTTCGGCATCATGATGCTGATCAACTGCGCCCTGGGGCTGAACACGCCACCGGTGGGCACCACGCAGTTTGTGGGCTGCGCCATCGGCGAGATCTCGGTGGGCGAGGTCATGCGCTCCATCCTGCCCTTCTACGGCGCGCTCACCGCCACCCTGGCCCTGGTCACCTATGTACCGGCCTTCTCGCTGTGGCTGCCGGGCCTGTTCAAGTAGGCCGGCTCACCAGGGCAAGGCCTCGCCGCTGTAGCTGAAAAAGCCGCCGCTGGCCTCCGGGCCGAGCTCGTTGATCACCCTCAGCAGCTCGGCCGCGGCCACGGCGGCCGGCCGCCCCAGCTCACCGCCGCGGAAGGGGGCGGAGAGCGCCGAGCTCACCGTGCCCGGATGCAGGGCCAGCAGCAGGGCGCCGGGGTGGCTGCGGCGCAGCTCGATGGCAGCGGTCTTGATCAGCATGTTCAGCGCCGCCTTGGAGGCGCGGTAGGCATACCAGCCGCCCAGGCGGTTGTCGCCGATGCTGCCCACCTTGGCCGAGAGCAGGGCCATGCGGCCGCAGCGCTTGTCCAGCAGGGGCGTGAAGTGGCGCAGCAGCAGGGCCGGGCCGAAGGTATTGGCCAGGAACACCGACTGCAGGGCCGCCAGCTTCAGATCCCCCAGCTTCTTCTCGGGCATCAGCGCCGGGCCATGCAGCAGGCCGGTGGCGTTGATGATGAGCTGGTAGGGCCCCTGCGCCGCCAGGCGGGCGGCGGCGGCGGCCACGCCGGCCTCGTCGCCCAGATCCAGGGCGGGCTCGGAGTCGCGGTGCAGGCCCAGGGCTCCGCCGCAGCGCGGGTCCTGCTTCAGCGCCGCCAGCAGGGCCGCGCCGATGGCGCCGCGCGCGCCGACCACCAGGGCGCGGTAGCCCTCGGGCAGCTGGGTCAAGGACGGTCCGCTCATGGACGTGTCGCTCATCAGACCCAGCCCTGCCGCCACTGCGTGCTGTCACGCAGCTCGCGCCAGCGGATGCGCTGGCTGCGCCTGGAGTGCACGGCCTCCAGCTCCACCCATTCCAGCGCCTGCTCGGGCGTCTCGGGCAGCACCAGGGCGGCGACCAGGAAATGCTTCTCGCGGGCTTGCGGCTGCACGGCCGTCCATTTGCTCAGCAGCAGCTTCTTGGGGTGTACGGCATTCATGCGCCGACCTTAGCCCAGGGCGCGCCAGCCTGCCGGCCCTGGGCCAAATGCACCCCGCCCCCGCTGGGGCTTGGGGCGGCGCCACGGCCTTCTGGGCACAATCGCCAGCCTCCCAAACGCCCCGCCACGCCGCGCTCCGTCCATGCTCGACAACGCCCCCATCGCCGTGATCGGCGCCGGTATCGCCGGCCTCAGCTGCGCCAGCGCCTTGCAGGCCGCGGGTCGGCGCGTGCAGCTCTTCGACAAGAGCCGCGGCCCCGCCGGCCGCATGAGCACCCGCCGCGGCGAGGACTGGGCCTGCGACCATGGCGCGCAGTACTTCACCGCGCGCGATCCGCGCTTCCAGGCCGAGCTGGCGCGCTGGACCGCGGCCGGCGTGGCCGCGCTCTGGACACCGCGCCTGCAGGTGCTGGGTGGCCAGGCCGGCCACCAGCCCGATGCCGGCCTGCAGCGCTGGGTGGGCCAGCCCCAGATGACGGCCCCGGCCCGCTGGCTGGCCGAGCAGCTGCCCCTGCAGCTGGAAAGCACGCTCCAGGCCCTGCGCCCCGCGCCAAAGGGCGGCTGGCAACTGCAGTTCGCCGAGCAGGGCTGGCGGCCCGAGACCTATGCGGCCGTGCTGCTGGCCCTGCCCGCACCCCAGGCCGCGGCCTTGCTGAACACCCTGCCCGCACCGGCCACCACGCTGGCCGCGCTCTGCGCCCAGGTGCGCATGCGCGGCTGCTGGGCCCTGATGCTGCAGTACGCACAGGCCCTGGACCTGCCCTTCGACGCCGCCTTCGTCAACGAGGGCCCGCTGCGCTGGATCGCCCGCAACAGCAGCAAGCCCGGGCGCAGCGGCGCCGAGAGCTGGCTGCTGCATGCCGAGGTCGAGTGGAGCGAGGCGCATCTGGAAGAGGCGCCCGAGGCGGTGGCGGCCACCCTGCTGCAGGCCTTCGCCGCCCTGGGCGGCGCGGCGCCGCAGCGCTGGAGCCTGCACCGCTGGCGCTATGCCGACAGCGCCCCCGCGCTGGACGCCGGCCATGGCTGGCAGGCCGGGCTGGGCCTGGGCCTGTGCGGCGACTGGCTGCACGGCGGCAAGGTGGAAGGCGCCTGGCTCAGCGGCCGGTCGCTGGCCGAGGCGCTGCTGGCCTCGCGCTAGCCCCTCAGCGGGCGCGCGCCTCGAACCAGCGGCCCAGCAGGGCCCGCTCGTCCTCGGTGATCTGGGTGGCGTTGTTCAGCGGCATCAGGCGCTGCTGCACCGCCTGCTGGTAGATCTGCTGGGCATGCTGCTCGACCAGCTCGGGCGTGTGCAGCTGCATGCCTTTTTGCGCCAGCTGGGCGTTGTGGCACATCACGCAGCGCTGCTCGATCACCGCCTGCACCTGGGCCAGGGTGGGCGCCGGCGCGCTGGCCGCCACCGGTGCCCGAGGCGCGGGCGCCAGGGCCAGGATCAGGCCGGCCAGCACGGCCAGGGCCGCCACGATCAGGGGCCAGGCGTTGACACCCTTGTGGCGCTTGACGAACCAGGTGCGCACCAGCACGCCCACCAGCATCAGGGCCAGCAGGGCCAGCCAGTTGTGGGCATGGCCGTAGAGCTGGCCGTAGTGGTTGCTGAGCATGGCGATCAGCACCGGCAGCGTGAAATAGGTGTTGTGCACGCTGCGCTGCTTGCCGCGCTGGCCGTAGATGGGGTTCACCGGCCGGCCGGCGCGCATGTCCGCAATCACCTGCTTCTGGCCCGGGATGATCCAGAAGAAGACATTGGCGCTCATCATGGTGGCGATCATCGCGCCCACGATCAGAAAGGCCGCCCGCCCCGCGAAGAGCTGGCAGGCCGCCCAGGCCGCAAACGCGACAAAGACCGCGATCAGGCCCAGCACCCGGCCGTCATTGCCGATGCTGCCATCCTTGTTGTGGCCGAAGCGGCGGCAGATCTGGTCATAGACCAGCCAGCCCGCGGCCAGAAAGCCCAGCGCGGCCAGCACCGCCTGCCAGGGCGCGGCCCAGGCATGAACCTGGCGGTCGATCAGAAAGCTCTCGGCATTGAAGAGATACAGCAGCACGAAGAGCGCGAAGCCGCTCATCCAGGTCCAGTAGCTCTCCCAGTAGAACCAGTGCAGATGCTGGGGCAGATTGGGCGGCGCCACCATGTACTTCTGCGGGTTGTAGAAGCCCCCGCCGTGCACGGCCCAGAGCTCGCCGTCCACGCCCTTGGCCTTGAGCTCCGGGGCCTCGGGCTTGAGCAGGTGGTTGTCCAGCCAGACGAAGTAGAAGGAGGCGCCGATCCAGGCGATGGCCACGATCACGTGCAGCCAGCGCAGCAGCAGATTGGCCCAGTCGAGCAGATAGCTAGGTTCCATACCTTGAGCAACAAGCAACGAATGGGCCGGCTACCACTGCGGGCGCTGTAATCCGGCCAGACGTCGCGCCACCGGAGCAAGGCTCCGGGCGCCGCGGCGACGTGGTGTGGACAGAAGTGTATACAGTTTCAGCTCGCCAATGAGCGGAGCCGCTCAGGGCGCCAGATCCACCGGCACGATGGCCTGCTTGAGCACGCTGCGCAGCACAAAGCTGCTGTGCACCCCGGTCACGCCGGGGATGCGGGTGAGGTGGCCCAGCAGCAGGGCCTGGTAGTGGTCCATATCGCGCACCGCCACCTTGAGCTGGTAGTCGGCCTCCTGGCCGGTGATCAGCAGGCATTCCAGCACCTCGGGCAGCAGGCCGATGGCCGTCTCGAAGGCCGCGAAGCGCTCGGGCGTGTGCACATCCATGGAGATGTAGACCAGGGCCGTGAGCGTGAGCCCCAGCTTGCGGGCGTCCACCGTGGCCCGGTAGCCGCTGATCAGGCCCGCTTCCTCCAGGGCCCGCACCCGGCGCAGGCAGGGCGAGGGCGAGAGCCCGATGCGCTCGGCCAGCTCCTGGTTGGAGAGGCGCCCCTCGCGCTGAAGGATCTCCAGAATCTGCCGATCAAACCGATCCAATTCCATCCCGATTCCACAATTGAATGCTACCCAGGCAGATTATTGCGCATTTAAGGATTTTTCAGGCAATTTCGCAATCCTCTGCCACAGGCTTCTTTCTACACTGTCAGCAACGCAGATCAAGGCGACACCTGGAGGCCAAACGCCTCGCCGTTGAGCCCGGCGCTCCACAAGAGCCCACCGGACGGCAACACGACAGACCCCAAGCCCGGCCACCCGCCGCCTTGGGGTTTGCTTTTTGGGGCGCCCGCCGCCAGCGCACAATGCAAGGCATGCATCGCCGTACCCTGCTGCGGGGCAGTGCCGCCCTGCTGAGCACCAGCCTCTGGCCCACCCGTTCCCTGCGCGCGCAGGAGGGCCCCACCGTGCGCCTGGGCATTGGCGAATGGCCGCCCTACTTCGGCCAGGGCTTGCGCCAGCACGGCGTGTTTGCCCATCTGGTCACCGAGGCCTTCCGGCGCGAAGGCCTGCAGGTGGAGTACCAGCTCATGCCCTGGAAACGTGCGCTCAGCCTGGTGGAAAGCGGGGCCCTGCATGGCTCGCCGGGCTGGGCCTTCAGCGAGGATCGGGCCCGGCTCTTCCACTACAGCGCGCCGGTCATCGTCTCGCGCGATGTGCTGTTCTACGCCCGGGAGCGCCCGCTGAACGTGCGCGGCCTGGCCGATCTGGAGGGCCGCCAGATCGGCGCCACCACCGGCTACCACTACGGACCGCAGATCGAGCAGCTGGAGCAGCAGGGCCGGCTGCGCCTGGACCGCGCGCCCAGCGACGAGCTGAGTCTGCGCAAGCTGCTGCTGGGCCGCCTGGACGGGGTGCTGATGAACCGCGAGGTGGGGCTGGAGCTGCTGCGCAGCCGCTTCAGCGCCGAGGAACGCGCCGGCATCGATCACAGCGAGCGCGCCCTCTCCGAAAAGCCCTCGCACATGCTGATGAGCCGCGCCCTGCCCGAGGTGCCGGCCCTGCTGCAGGCCTTCAACCGCGGCTTGGCCAAGCTGCAGCGCGAGGGCCTGGCCAAGCGCTGGCTGGACGAGGCCAACCGCGGCGCCTACGCCGGCGTGGCGCGCTGAGCCTGGTCGGCCCCGGGCGCCTCAGTCGCGCCAGTCCCCGCCCTGGATGGCCCGCACGATGGCCCGGCCGGTTTCCACCAGGGCCGGCGCAAACTCACCATGCAGCAGCTCGCCGCGCAGCCGGGTCGCGGCCCCGCCCACGGTCAGGGCCAGGGGCTCGCGTCCGTCGCCCAGGTCCAGGCCCACGCCGATGGCGGCAATCTCGCTCTCCCACTCGGCTTCCGAGCTGACATAGCCCTGCCCGGCCTGCTGGGCCAGGGCCTGGGCCAGGCCGGCCTCGCGCGCCGGCCAGCGCTCGGGCGCCTCGGCGCGCAGGCGCGGGGCCAGCCACTCGCGCATGCCCGGCGTGCTGGCGGCCCAGAAGGCGCGGCCCATGGCCGTCTCGGCCAGGGGCAGGCGGGTGCCCACGTCCAGGCCCAGGATCAGGCGGGCGCTGCTGCGGCAATGGGCCACATAGACCATCTGCGTCTCGTGACGCACGCCCAGGGAGATGGCCGCCTGGGTGCGCTCGGCCAGGGCTTCCATCCAGGGGCGGGCGATGCGGCCGATCTCGAAATTGCTCAGTACCGCAAAGCCCAGGCTCAGCACGCCGGGGGCCAGGGCGTAGTCGCCGCGCTCCGGGCGGTGGCGCAGATAGCCCAGGCTCACCAGGGTGAAGGCCAGGCGCGAGACCGTGGCCTGCGGCAGGCCGCTGCGGCGCGCCAGCTCCTGGTGGGCCAGCCAGCGGTCCTGCGGCCGAAAGCAGCGCAGCAGGGCCAGGCCGCGCGCCAGGGCCACCACGAAGCGACGGTCCTGCTCCGGCGGTGCCAGCGCCTCGCCCGGCCCCGCCTCGGCCCCCGCCGCCGCCGCGCGCCGGCGCCCCATCTAGGCCTGACTCCTGATAATTTTCCGCATATCGGAATAATGGCCAGGAGCGCGATGGCGGCCCATGCTCGCATTCCCCTAGCCACATTTACAGCGCCGACTTGGGCTGCGTAGACTCGATCACAAACCCGGGCACAGATTCCGCTTGGCGGAATATGAGACCCCAGCAGGAGACAAGCGCGGCCACCACCCCGTGGGGCCGCCCGCCCAGCCCATGTCCACGGCACACCTGAAGCACTGGCCTCCCGGACTGCCGCCGCAGCTGCCGCTGCCGCGCAGCCCTCTGTTTCGCCTGATCGAGCAGGCGGCCGAGCGCCACCCCGACAAGGCCTGCACCCTGTTCTATGACAGCGCCCTGAGCTACGCCGAGTTCCGCCGCGAGGCCGAGGCCCTGGCCGGCTGGCTGCAGGCCGAGCAGGGCCTGGCGCGCGGCGAGCGGGTGCTGCTGATGATGCAGAACAGCCCCCAGTGGGTGCTGGCCTACTACGCCATCCTGCGTGCGGACGCGGTGGTCGTGCCCGTCAACCCGATGAACCGCGAGGCCGAGCTGCGCCATCTGGTGCAGGACAGCGGCGCCCGCCTGGCCATCGTGGCCCAGGACCTGCTGCCCGAGGTCCTGCCCCTGCTGGGCGAGGCGGGCCTGGCGCATCTGCTGCTGGCCTGCTACCGCGACCATGTGCGCGGCCCCAGCCCCCTGCCCCTGCCCGAGTTCGTGGCCGCCCCGCCCCTGGTCACCCTGCCCGCGGGCTGCACGGCCTGGCGCACGGCCCTGGCCGCCGGCCACGCGCCGCGCCCCTGCGAGGCCGGCCCCGAGGACCTGGCGGTGATGCCCTACACCTCGGGCACCACGGGCCAGCCCAAGGCCTGCATGCACAGCCATGCCAGCGCCATGGCCAGCCTGATGGCCGGCGTGCGCTGGTTCGCGCTGGGGCCCGAGGCGGTGTTTCTCTCCGCCCTGCCCTTCTTCCATGTGACCGGCATGGTGGGCAGCATGAACGGGCCGCTCTTTCTGGGCGCCACCCTGGTCATCCTGCCGCGCTGGGATCGCGAGGCCGCCGCCGCCCTGATCGAGCGCCACCGCGTCACGGTCTGGCAGAGCATCGCCACCATGATGGTGGACTTTCTGGCCCAGCCGGGCCTTAGGCGCGAGCAGCTGGCCAGCCTGCGGGTGGTGCGCGGCGGTGGCGCGGCCATGCCGGCGGCCGTGGCCGCACGGCTCAAGGCCCTGAGCGGCCTGGACTATGTGGAGGGCTATGGCATGAGCGAGACCCTGGCCGCCACCCACATCAACCCGCCGCAGCGGCCCAAGCCGCAGTGCCTGGGCATCCCCATCTTCGGCGTGCAGGCCCGGGTGGTGGACCCCGACACCCTGGCCGAACTCCCCGCCGGCCAGGCCGGCGAGATCCTGGTGGCCGGCCCCCAGCTGATGCAGGGCTACTGGCGCCAGCCCGAGGCCACGGCCCAGAGCTTTGTGCTGCTGGACGGCCAGCGCTTTCTGCGCACCGGCGATCTGGGCTGGGTGGACGAGGACGGCTACTTCTTCATGAGCGACCGCCTCAAGCGCATGATCAACGCCTCGGGCTACAAGGTCTGGCCGGCCGAGGTGGAGGCCCTGATGTACCAGCACCCCGCGGTGCAGGAGGCCTGTGTGATCGGCGTGCCCGATGCGCGCCGCGGCGAGACGGTCAAGGCCCTGGTGGTACTGCGCGCCGGCGTGCCGGCGCCCGACGAAGCCGCCCTGATCGCCTGGTGCCACGCCCATATGGCGGCCTACAAAAGCCCGCGCCTGATCGAGTTCGTGCCCAGCCTGCCCAAGTCCGGCAGCGGCAAGCTGATGTGGCGCGAGCTGCAGGAGCAGGCCCGCCAGGCGGCCACCCCGATTCCCGACCCGCAATAACAAGCACCAAGCCCCAGGAGACAGCCATGAACCCCACCCAGCGTCAGCGTCGTCATCTCGTGCTGGCCACCGCGGCTGCGGCCGCCGGTGGCGCCCTGGGCCTGAGCCCGCGCAGCGCCCACGCCCAGGGCTACCCGGCCCGGCCCATCACCCTGATCGTGCCCTGGCCCGCGGGCGGCTCCACCGACCGCCATCTGCGCGCGCTCTCCGAGATCGCGTCCAAGCACCTGGGCCAGCCCATCCTGATCGAGAACAAGCCCGGCGGCGGCGGCACCCTGGGCCCCGGCACCATGGCCATGACGGCCAAGCCCGATGGCTACACCATCGCCCAGTACCCGCTGGGCATGCTGCGCATCCCGCATATGCAGAAGACGGCCTGGCACCCGCTGAATGACTTCAGCTTCATCATCGGCGTCTCGGGCTACACCTTCGGCTTCACCGTGCGCGCCGACTCGCCCTACAAGAGCTTCAACGACTACATCGAGGCCGCGCGCAAGGCGCCGGGCCAGATCAACTACGGCTCCACCGGCACCGGCTCCAGCCCGCATCTGCTGATGGAAGAACTGGCCGGCAACGCCAAGGTGCAGCTGACCCATGTGCCCTACAAGGGCAATGCCGATCTGCAGCAGGCCCTGCTGGGCGGCCATGTGATGGCGCAAAGCGATGCCACCGGCTGGGACAAGTTCGTGGACGGCGGCCAGATGCGCCTGCTGCTCACCTTCGGCGAGCAGCGCACCAAGCGCTGGCCCCAGGTGCCCACGGCCAAGGAGCTGGGCTATGGCGTGGTCTCCACCTCGCCCTACGGTCTGGTAGGCCCCAAGGGCATGGACCCGGCCATCGTCGCGGCCCTGCACGATGCCTTCAAGAAGGCCATGGACGATCCCAAGCATCTGGAACTGCTGGAGCAGCTCAACCAGTCCATGTGGTACCGCAATGGCGCCGACTACCGTGCCTGGGCCAGCGAGACCTATGCCAAGGACAAGGTCCTGATCGAGCGCCTGGGCCTGGCGGCCAAGTGAGGGCCTGAGCCCATGTCGGACGCCCCGGCCTTTCGCACCCTGCCCGATCTGGTGCGCGAGCATGCGCAGGCGCGGCCCGAGGCGCCGGCCCTGCGCGGCAGCGGCCCGGCCCTCAGCTATGGCGAGCTGGACGCGCTGATGGACCGCGTGGCCGCCGCCCTGCAGCGCGAGGGCCTGGGGCCGGGCGACTGCATCGCCCTGGCGGGCCTGGCCACGCCGCTGCAGGCCGCGCTCTTCCTGGGCGCGCTGCGGGCGGGCGTGGTGGTGGCGCCGCTGGCGGGCTCGGTCACGCCCGAGGTCTTTGCCGGCATGCTGGCCGATGCCCAGGCCCGCCTGCTCTTTCTGGACGCCAGCGTGGCCGAGCTGGTCCCGCCCGGCCTGCCCTGCCTGGATCTGGCGCGCGATCTGCCCGCCTGGCTGGCCCCGCCCGGCGCGCGGCCCGCGCCGGTGAGCCTGACGCCCGAGGCGCCCTTCAACATCATCTATTCCTCCGGCACCACCGGCCGGCCCAAGGGCATCGTGCAGTCGCATGGCATGCGCTGGGCCCATGTGCTGCGCGGCGCGCGTTATGGCTACGGGCCGGCGGCCCGCACCCTGCTGGCCACGCCGCTCTACTCCAACACCACCCTGGTGGTCTTCGTGCCCAGCCTCGCCTACGGCGGCTGCGTGAGCCTGATGAGCAAGTTCGAGGCCGGCGCCTATCTGGCCCTGGCCGCGGCCGAGCGCAGCACCCACACCATGCTGGTGCCCGTGCAGTACCAGCGCCTGATGGACCACCCGGACTTCGAGCGCCACGACCTCGCCAGCTTCCAGCTCAAGTTCTGCACCAGCGCGCCCTTCTCGGCGGCGCTCAAGGGCCAGGTCTTGCGGCGCTGGCCCGGCGGCCTGATCGAGTTCTACGGCATGACCGAGGGCGGCGGCACCTGCATCCTTGAGGCCCATCTGCACCCCGACAAGCTGCACACCGTGGGCCGGCCCCAGCCCGGCCACGACATCCGCCTGATCGACGAGGCCGGCCGCGAGCTGCCGCCCGGAGAGGCCGGCGAGGTGGTGGGCCATTCGCCCGCCATGATGAGCGGCTACCACGGCCAGCCCGAGAAGACCCGCGAGGCCGAGTGGTACGCCCCCGATGGCCAGCGCTTCATACGCACCGGCGATATCGGCCGCTTCGACGCGCAGGGCTTTCTGAGCCTGATCGACCGCAAGAAGGACATGATCATCTCGGGCGGCTTCAATATCTACCCCAGCGATCTGGAGGCCCAGCTGGGCCAGCACCCCGGCGTGGCCGAGGCCGCGGTGGTGGGCGTGCCCAGCGCCTGGGGCGAGAGCCCGGTGGCCTATGTGGTGCCGCGCCCCGGCGCGCCCGAGCCCGCGGTACTGCGCGACTGGCTCAATGCCCGCGTGGGCAAGACCCAGCGCCTGCTGGCCCTGCACTATCTGGATGCGCTGCCAAGGAGCGCCATCGGCAAGGTGCTCAAGCGCGAGCTGCGCGAGCGAGACGAGAGCAAACCGGAGACCGAACAATGAGCATCAACCGCCGCGAGTTCACCGCCGCCACCCTGGGCGCGCTGGCCCTGCCCGCCGCGCAGGCGCAGCCTGCCGCCTGGCCCGCCCGGCCCATCAAGCTCATCGTGCCCTACCCGCCCGGCGGCTTCACCGATGTGACGGCCCGCCTGATCGCCCAGAAGCTGCAGGAACGTCTGGGCCAGCCGGTGCTGGTGGACAACAAGCCGGGTGCCAACAGCCTGATCGGCGTGGACCTGATGGCCAAGTCCCCGGCCGACGGCTACACCCTGGCGGTGGTGATTGCCGCCTATGCCGCCAACACCAGCCTCTACCCCAAGCTGCCCTATGACCCGGCCAGGGACATCGCGCCCGTCTCGCTGATCGGGCTCTCGCCCCTGGTGGCCGCGGTCAACAACGACGCGCCCTTCAAGACGGCCGCCGAGCTGGTGGCCTATGCCAGGCGCCACCCCGGCAAGATCAGCTTCGGCTCCAGCGGCAATGGCTCGGCCGCCCACCTCAGCACCGAGCTGCTCAAGGCCCTGACCGGCAGCTATATGGTGCACATCCCCTACCGCGGCGCGGCGGCGGCCCTGACCGATCTGATGGGCGGCCAGATCCAGCTCTTTCTGGACGCCGCCTCGGGCCTGATCAACCCGGGCAAGAGCGGCAAGGTGCGCCTGATCGGTGTGGCCGCCGACAAGCGCCTGCCTGCCCTGCCCGATGTGCCCACCTTCATCGAGCAGGGTGTGGCCGGCTTCACCGGCAGCACCTGGGCCGGCCTGCTGGCCCCGGCCGGCACGCCGGCCGAGATCCTGCGCCGCGTGGCCGCCGAGGTGGATGCGCTCGTGCGCGGCGACGCCGAGCTGCGCCGCAAGTTCGAGGACATGGGCACCGTGCCCATGGGCGGCAGCAGCGCCGACTTCGCCGCCTTCCTCGCTAGCGAGACCGCCAAGTGGGGCAAGGTGATCCGCGAGGCCAAGGTCAAGGCGGACTGAGCCCGGCCAAGCGGGCTTGCGCCGGATACCCCCCGGGGGTATAGAATCCGCCACATGCCCCACTCCCCCGAAGACAAGCGCAAGGCCCTGGCCCGGGTGCGGCGCCTGCGTGGCCAGGTCGAGGCCCTGGAGCGCGCGTTGGAGGCCGGCGCCGACTGCGCGCCGGTGCTGCAGCAGATGGCCGCCATCCGCGGCGCCGTCAACGGCCTGATGTCCGAGGTGCTGGAGTCGCACATCCGCGAAACCCTGGCCGCCCTGCCCACGGGGGCTGGCGGTGCAGACGCACGCGAAACCCAGACCGACCAACTCGCCCAGGACCTCAGCGGCCTGGTGCGCAGCTATCTGCGCTGAGGCGCAGAGGCTTAGAGCCATAGAGCCACCACCCCATTCCCAAGGAGAAGCCCCATGAAGTCCCGTGCCGCCGTTGCCTTTGCCGCTGGCCAGCCCCTGCAGATCGTCGAGCTCGACGTGGCCCCGCCCCAGAAGGGCGAGGTGCTGGTCGAGGTCAAGGCGACCGGCATCTGCCATACGGACGACTTCACGCTGTCGGGCGCCGATCCGGAAGGCCTCTTCCCGGCCATCCTCGGCCATGAGGGCGCGGGCGTGGTCGTCGATGTCGGCCCGGGCGTCACCTCCGTCAAGAAGGGCGACCATGTCATTCCGCTCTACACGCCCGAATGCCGTGAGTGCTATTCGTGCCTGTCGCGCAAGACCAACCTGTGCACCGCCATCCGCGCCACGCAAGGCCAGGGCCTGATGCCCGACGGCACCTCCCGCTTCTCCATCGGCAAGGACAAGATCCACCACTATATGGGCTGCTCGACCTTCGCCAACTACACGGTCCTGCCCGAGATCGCGCTCGCCAAGGTCAATCCGGACGCCCCCTTCGACAAGATCTGCTACATCGGCTGCGGCGTGACGACCGGCATCGGCGCCGTCATCAACACGGCCAAGGTCGAGATCGGCTCGACGGCCATCGTCTTCGGCCTCGGCGGTATCGGCCTCAACGTGCTGCAGGGCCTGCGCCTTGCCGGTGCGGACATGATCATCGGCGTCGACATCAATCCCGATCGCAAGGCCTGGGGCGAGAAGTTCGGCATGACCCACTTCGTCAATCCGAAGGAGGTCGGCGACGACATCGTGCCCTATCTCGTCAACATGACGAAGCGGAACGGCGACCTGATCGGCGGGGCGGACTACACGTTCGACTGCACGGGCAACACCAGGGTGATGCGCCAGGCGCTGGAAGCCTCGCATCGCGGCTGGGGCAAGTCGGTCATCATCGGTGTTGCCGGCGCGGGACAGGAAATCTCGACGCGCCCGTTCCAGCTGGTCACCGGCCGCAACTGGATGGGCACGGCCTTCGGCGGCGCGCGCGGCCGCACGGATGTGCCGAAGATCGTCGACTGGTACATGGAGGGCAAGATCCAGATCGATCCGATGATCACCCACACCATGCCGCTCGAAGAGATCAACAACGGCTTCGACCTGATGCATTCCGGCAAGTCCATCCGCGGCGTGGTCGTCTATTGAGCGCCCCTCCCTCATGGAAAGAATCGAGCAACACGCCAGCTTCGGCGGCCGTCAGGAAGTCTGGAAGCACACCAGCACCAGCCTGGGCTGCGAGATGCGCCTGGGCGTCTACCTGCCGCCGGCCGCCCTGGCGGGCGAGCGCTGCCCGGTGCTGTACTGGCTCTCGGGCCTGACCTGCAGCGAGCAGAACTTCATCACCAAGGCCGGCGCTCAGGCCCATGCGGCCGCACGCGGCCTGATCCTGGTGGCGCCCGACACCAGCCCCCGCGGCGAGGCCGTGGCCAATGATCCGGCCTACGACCTGGGCCAGGGCGCGGGCTTCTACCTCAATGCCACGCAGGCGCCCTGGGCGCCGCACTTCCGCATGGAAGACTATGTGGTGCAGGAGCTGCCCGCCCTGGTGGAGGCGCAGTTCCCCGCCAGCACGCGGCGCGCCCTCTTCGGCCACTCCATGGGCGGCCATGGGGCGCTGAGCCTGGCCCTGCGGCACCCGGGCCGCTATGCCAGCGTCTCGGCCTTCTCGCCCATCGTGGCACCCAGCCAGGTGCCCTGGGGCCAGAAGGCCTTCAGCGCCTATCTGGGCGCGGACAACCCGGCAGCCTGGGCGGCCCACGACACGGTGGCCCTGATCCAGGCCGCGCGCGAGGAACGCCTGCCCCTGCTGGTGGACCAGGGCGAGGCGGACGAGTTCCTGGCCGGCCAGCTCAGGCCCGAGCTGCTGGAGCAGGCCTGCGCGGCCACCGGTCATCCGCTGACCCTGCGCCGCCACGCCGGCTACGACCACAGCTACTACTTCATCGCCAGCTTCATCGGCGATCACATCGCGCATCACGCGCGGGCGCTGCGCCCCTGAGCCCCGAGGCGCTGGGGCCTAAGCGCCCCAGCCCTGCAGCAGCTGGGCCACCACGGCCACCGCGATCACGGCCGGCTGCTTGCCGCTGATGCCGGGCACGCCGATGGGGCAGCACACCCCGGCCAGTTCCTCGGCCGTGAAGCCGCGGGCCTCCAGGCGGTGGCGGAAGGTGGCCCATTTGCTCTTGCTGCCGATCAGGCCGATGAAGGGCAGATCACCCCGCTCGCGGCGGCGCAGCAGGCAGGCAGCCACGATGTCCAGGTCCTCGGCATGGCTGAAGCTCATGATGAGCACGCGCGCGCCGGGGGCCAGGTCTTGCACGGCGGCCTGCACCGGGTCGGAATGCTCGGCGCGCACGTTCTCGGGCAGGGGCTCGGGAAAGATCTCGTCGCGGCTGTCAAACCATTGCAGCTCGGCCGGCAGCTCGGCCAGCAGGCGCACGATGGCCCGGCCCACATGGCCGCCACCGAACAGGGCCACCGGCAGACGCAGCTCGCCATCGGCCAGGCGAGACTTCAGGCCCGGGATATCGGCCGGACCCAGCAGGGCGAAGTCCAGACCCACCACGCCGCCGCAGCACTGGCCCAGGCTGGGCCCCAGGGCAAAGCGCCGACGGGGCTCGAGCACGGCGCCGGCGGCCAGGATGGCGCGGGCCTGGGCCATGGCCTCGAACTCCAGATGCCCGCCGCCTATGGTGCCGATCAGGGCCTGACGGCCCACGGCCATCCAGGCGCCCACCTCGCGCGGCCCGCTGCCCTGCACCTCGGCCACGCGCACCAGCACCGCCGGCTCGGCGGCCAGCAGCAGGGCGAGTTCCTGCCACGGCCGCATCAGCACATCCCCGAGCAAGGCAGCGAAAGCGCCCGCACAACCGCGCGGCCAGCGTGGCTCCGGCTTCGCCGGGCCACCGCTGGCGCCCCCTTGAGGGGGCCGGCGCAGCCGGTAGGGGGTGGTCTCATCCTTTCAGCTGCCGCGGTAGGTGGAATAGGACCAGGGGCTGGCCAGCAGGGGCACGTGGTAATGCCCGTCGGTATCGGCAATGCCGAAGTCCAGCGGCACCTCGTCCAGGAAGGCCGGCTCGGGCAGCTGCACGCCACGGCCCTTGAAGTAGGCGGCCACGCCAAAGACCAGGCGGTAGCGGCCGGCCTGCAGGGCCTCGCCCGCCAGCAGCGGGGCATCGGCCCGGCCGTCGCTGTTGAGCGTGAGGCGCTTGAGCTCCTGCGCGCTGCCATCCGCCGCCAGGCGGTAGAGGCGCACGGCCATGCCCGCGGCGGGGCTGCCGTGCATGGTGTCCAGCACATGGGTAGTCAGCTTGCCGGTCTGTGTGCTCATTTCTTGCTCGTCCTCAGCTCATCCGCGATAGCGGCAAAGTGTATACACTTCTGCGCACACCTCCGAACTTCGCCATGAGCGCCGACCAGGACAGCACCACCGCCCGCATTGCCGCCTCCATCACCGCCGCCATCGTGGAGCGGCGCCTGATGCCCGGCACCAAGCTGGCCGAGCAGAAGCTGGCCGATATCTATCACTGCTCGCGCACCCTGGTGCGCCAGGCCCTGAACCAGCTCAGCCGCGACCGCCTCGTCACCCTGCACCCCGCGCGCGGCGCCTTTGTGGCCGAGCCCAGCGTGGAGGAAGCGCGCCAGGTCTTCGAGACCCGCCAGATGCTGGAGAGCGCCATGCTGGGCCAGCTGGTGGAGCGCATCACCCCGGCCCAGATCAAGGCCCTGCGCGCCCATCTGAAGCAGGAGCGCGAGGCCGTGGCCCGCACCGATGTACCGGGCCGCACCCGGCTGCTGGCCGACTTCCATGTGCTGCTGGCGCGGCAGCTGGGCAATGAGGTGCTGGCCGAGATGCTGGCCGACCTGCTCTCGCGCAGCTCCCTGATCGCCCTGATGTACCAGAGCTCGCACTCGGCCGCCGAGTCGCAGGCCGAGCATGAGGCCATCGTGGACGCGCTGGAGGCCCGCGACAAGAAGGCGGTGCAGAAGCTGATGGACACGCATCTGGGCCATGTGGAGGCCAATCTGCGGCTGAACCCGCGCGTCAAGGATCTGAAGGAAGCCCTGAGCAGCTTATGAGCACCATCCAGCCCTCCCGCTACCCGCGCGATCTGATCGGCTACGGCGAGCATCCGCCGCATGCGCAGTGGCCGGGCGAAGCGCGCGTTGCCGTGCAATTTGTCCTGAACTACGAGGAAGGCGGCGAGAACTGCGTGCTGCATGGCGACGCGGCGTCCGAAGCCTTTCTCTCCGAGATGTTCAACCCGGCCGCCTACCCGGCCCGGCATCTGAGCATGGAGGGCATCTACGAGTACGGCTCGCGCGTGGGCGTGTGGCGCCTGCTCAAGGAGTTCGAGAAGCGCGCCCTGCCGCTCACGGTCTTCGGCGTCTCCATGGCCCTGGAGCGCCACCCCGAGCTGACCCAGGCCTTCAAGGAACTCAACCACGAGATCGCCTGCCACGGCTGGCGCTGGATCCACTACCAGAACCTGGACGAGGCCACCGAGCGCCATCACATGGAAATGGGCATGGACGTCATCCAGCGCCTGACCGGTGAGCGGCCCTCGGGCTGGTACACCGGCCGCGACAGCCCCAACACCCGGCGCCTGGTGGCCGACTACGGCGGCTTCGAGTACGACAGCGACTACTACGGCGACGACCTGCCCTTCTGGCTGCAGGTGAGGAAGAGCGACGGCCAGCTGGCCCCCCATCTGGTCGTGCCCTACACCCTGGACTGCAATGACATGCGCTTCGCCCTGCCCCAGGGCTTCAGCCATGGGGACGAGTTCTTTGAGTACCTGCGCGACAGCTTCGATGTGCTCTACGCCGAAGGCAGCGAAGCGCCCAAGATGATGAGCATCGGCATGCACTGCCGACTGCTGGGCCGCCCGGGCCGCCTGCGCGCCCTGCAGCGCTTTCTGGACCATGTGGAAAAGCACGACCGCGTCTGGGTCTGCCGCCGCGTGGACATCGCGCGGCATTGGCGCGCCACCCACCCTTTTGACGCCGCCAAGGCCTTTGTATGGGAATGATCACGCTCGACCAGCTCAACACCGCCAGCGTCACTGAATTCGTCGCGCTGCTGGACGGCACCTATGAACATTCACCCTGGATCGCGGAACGCGCCGCCGCGGCACGGCCCTTTCTGAGCCTGGCCCAGCTCAAGCACGCGCTCGCCAGCGTGGTGCGCGAGGCCACGCGGGACGAGCAGCTGGGCCTGATCCGAGCCCACCCCGAGCTGGCGGGCAAGGCCGCCATCGCGGGTGAGCTCACGGCCGAGTCCACGAACGAGCAAAGCCGCGCCGGCCTCACCACCTGCACGCCCGAGGAGTTCGCCCGCCTGCAGCAGCTCAATGCCGACTACAAGGCCAAGTTCGGCTGGCCCTTCATCCTGGCGGTGCGCGGCCCGCGCGGCCAGGGCCTGAGCCGGGGCGAGATCATCGCCACCTTTGCGCGCCGCCTGGCCGGCCACCCGGATTTCGAGCGCGCCGAATGCCTGCGCCACATCCACCGCATCGCCGAGATCCGCCTCAACGACAAGTTCGGCATCGAACCGGCGCTGGGCAACCAGGTCTGGGACTGGGCCGAGCAGCTGGCCGCGCATTCCGACCCCGGCTTCAAGGAGCAGGGGCAGCTCACCGTCACCTACCTCACCGAGGCCCACCGCGCCGTGGCCGCCCAGCTGGCACGCTGGATGCGCGAGGACTGCGGCTTTGACGAGGTGAGCATCGACGCGGTGGGCAATGTCGTCGGCCTCTATCACGGCAGCGATCCCGCCGCCCCGCGCCTGCTCACCGGCAGCCATTACGACACCGTGCGCAACGCTGGCAAGTACGACGGCCGCCTGGGCATCCTGGTTCCCATGCTCTGCGTGCGCGAGCTGCAGCGCGCGGGCCGCCGCCTGCCCTATGGCCTGGAGGTGGTGGGCTTTGCCGAGGAAGAGGGCCAGCGCTACAAGGCCACCTTCCTGGGCTCGGGCGCGCTGATCCAGCGCTTCAAGCCCGAATGGCTGGACCAGCAGGACGCCCAGGGCGTGTCCATGCGCGAGGCCATGCAGGCCGCCGGCCTGCCCGGCACGCTGGCGGCCATCCAGGCCCTGGCGCGCGAGCCGCAGCGCTACCGCGGCTTTGTGGAAGTGCATATCGAGCAGGGCCCGGTGCTCAATGAGCTGGACCTGCCCCTGGGCATCGTCACCTCCATCAACGGCAGCGTGCGCTATGTGGGCGAGGTGCAGGGCATGGCCTCGCATGCCGGCACCACGCCCATGGACCGGCGGCGCGATGCCGCGGCCGCGGTGGCGGAGCTGATCCTCTATGTGGAGCTGCGCGCCGCGGCCGTGCCGGACGTCGTGGGCACCGTGGGCATGCTGGAGGTGCCCGCCGGCTCCATCAATGTGATCCCGGGCCGCTGCAAGTTCAGCCTGGACCTGCGCGCCACCACCAATGCCGCGCGCGACGCGCTGGACGCCGATGTGCAGGCCGAGCTGGCCCGCATCTGCGCACGCCGCGGCCTGAGCTTCCAGCTCACGCCCACCGAGAACGCCAGCGCCGCGCCCAGCGACCCGGCCTGGCAGCGGCGCTGGGAGCGCGTGGTGCAGGGCCTGGGCCTGCCGGTGTTCCGCATGCCCTCGGGCGCAGGGCATGACGCGATGAAGCTGCACGAAGCCATGCCCCAGGCCATGCTCTTTCTGCGCGGCCTGAACTCGGGCATCAGCCACAACCCGCTGGAATCCATCAGCAACGACGACGCCGAACTCTGCGTGCGCGCCTTCCAGGCCTTGCTGGAACAGGAAGAACTCTGAACAACACCATGGACACACACTACGCCCAGCTGGACGCCTGGATTGCCGCCCACTTCGAGGAGGAGGTGCGCTTCCTCCAGGCCCTGGTGCAGGTGCCCACCGACACCCCGCCCGGCAATAACGCGCCCCACGCCGAACGCACGGCCGAGCTGCTGCAGGCCATGGGCTACCAGGCCGAGAAGCATGTGGTGCCCGAGGCCGAGGTGCGCGACTACGGTCTGCAGTCGATCACCAACCTGATCGTGCGTCGCAAGTTTGCGGAGGCGGGCCCGGTCATCGCCCTGAACGCCCATGGTGATGTGGTGCCGCCCGGCGAGGGCTGGACCCACGGCCCCTACAGCGGCGAGATCGTGGACGGCCAGCTCTATGGCCGCGCCAGCGCGGTCAGCAAGAGCGACTTCGCCACCTACACCTTTGCGCTGCGCGCGCTGGAGTCGCTGGGGCTGCCACAAGGCCCCGAAGGGCAGCCGCTGGTGCGGCTGCGGGGCGGCGTGGAGCTGCACTTCACCTATGACGAGGAGTTCGGCGGCGAGCTGGGCCCGGGCTGGCTGCTGCAGCAAGGCCTCACCCAGCCGGACTATCTGCTGGCCGCCGGCTTCAGCTACCAGGTGGTCACGGCCCACAACGGCTGCCTGCAGCTGGAAGTCACGCTGCACGGCCTGGCCTCGCATGCCGCCTACCCGCACACCGGCGTGGACGCGCTGCAGGCCGCCAACCAGCTGCTCAGCGCGCTCTATGCCCACAACGCGGTGCTCAAGACCCGCCTGTCCCAGGTGCCCGGCATCAGCCACCCCTATCTGAACGTGGGCCGCATCGAGGGCGGCAGCAATACCAATGTGGTGCCCGGCAAGGTGCTGATCAAGCTGGACCGCCGCATGATTCCCGAGGAGGATCCGGCGGCGGTGGAGGCCGAGGTGCGCGCCCTCATCGAGTCCACGGTGGCCGCCTGCCCCGGCATCCGCCTGGAGATCCGCCGCCTGCTGCTGGCCCATCCCATGACCCCCCTGCCCGGCGCCGCGCCCCTGGTGGCCGCGCTGCAAAAGCATGGCGAGGCCGTCTTCGGCGAGCCCATCCCCACCTCGGGCACCCCGCTCTACACCGATGTGCGGCTCTACACCGCGCGCGGCATCCCGGCCGCCATCTATGGCGCCGGCCCGCGCACCGTGCTGGAGAGCAATGCCAAGCGGGCGGACGAGCATGTGGCCCTGGCCGATCTGCAGCGCGCCACCCAGGTGGTGGCCCGCATGCTCTACGAGCTGCTGAAGCCCGCCTGAGCGGCGAGACGGGCGCAGCCTGTCGGCCCGGCCTGCGGCCTGGCGGGGTGGATCTGCAGACTGTCGCAAGGCCGGGGCCGCAAGAACTGGCCCTGCCTAGACTGCGCAGCCATCCCCAGCCACCGGTCTGACAGACCCCAAACGCCATGAAGCTCCTGCCGCGCCTCCCCCTCCTCGCCCTGGCCCTGGGCCCCGCCCTGCTGCTCAGCGCCTGTGTGATCGCCCCGCAAGCCAGCGGCGACCACGCGGCCAATGTCAGCAAGATGAGCGAGCAGGCCCAGGCCACCTGCGGCCCCGGCCAGGTCAAGGAAGTCAACGCCAAGAGCTTCAGCTGCAAGTGAGGCGCTGAACGAAAAAGAGCCGGCCCCGCGGGGCCGGCTTTGTTTTGCGCCGGACTCGCCTCAGGCCGAGAGGCTCAGCGAGGCTCGCGACTGCCAGCCACCCTCGGCCACGCCGCCGTAGCGGCGCAGCAGCAAGCTGGCGAGCTGGTCCAGCGCGCTGCTGGCACTGCCGCTCCCGCTCCCCGAAGCGCCGGATGAGTCCGACGAGGAGGAGGAGGAGGAGGAGGCCGTGCCCGACAGCGCCTGATCCAGCGCACTGCTGAACTGGCTGCGCAGGCTCTCGGCCTCGCTGCTGCTGAGCGCGCCATCACCGTCGCTGTCGCTGGCGCTGATCACCTGCTGCAGCAGGTCCTTGAGCTGGCCACCCAGGCGCTCCTGCATGCTGACCACGCCGTCGCCATTGGCGTCCAGGGCCTGGTCGGCCGCGCTGAGGCTTTGCGAGGCCTCGCCTTCTCCCGAAGGCGGTGGCGGGGGCGGCCGGCCGCCGCCGGGGCCACCCGGCCCTCCCTGCTGCTGCTGACGCGCCGCAAACTCCAGCGTGGACGTGGGCGGCGGCAGCAGGCTGCGCAGGCCGCTGTCCAGCTCGCTGCTGCTCAGACCGCCGTCCCCGTCGCGGTCCAGCGTCGAGAACTGCGACTCGGCGCTGCCCAGGCTGCGGCCGCTGCGCTCCGAGAATTTGTCCAGCACGGTCTGCAGCTCGCTGGCGTCCACGCTGCCACTGCCGTCCACATCGGCGCGCGCAAACATCTCCTGCGCACGCCGGTTCTGGCCGGATGATACGGCCCGGGTTTCGGCCCAGGCGGCCTGGCTTGCGCCGCCGCCCAGCCCTGAGATGACACTCATGATGAATACCTCCTGTAGCTCGGGATTCGAGAAAGAAAAGGAAGAAGGAAACAAGCGCTTGGCATCGCGGGCGAAGCTCGCCCGCGATAGCGCAAATTCTTGAAGTGCCGCTTTGCCGGGGCGCATCCGGCCTGTGTCAAAGCCGACACAAGCCCGGTTTCTAGCCCTCGAACAACACCCGCGCAGGCCGGCTTATCCGGCGATGGGTCTGCGCCGTCCTCAGCGCGGCGCCGCCGCCCGCAGGATTTCCTGGCGCTGTCCCAGCTGTTCCGCCGGATAGGGGCTCCACTCGGGGCGCCGGCCGAAGAAGTCCAGCAGGCGCTCCAGATTGCCCAGCAGCTCCGGCCGATCCGGGGCCAGGGCCAGGGCGGCCATCAGCTCGCGGCTCAGGCGCGCGCTGCCGGCCTCGCCCAGCTCAGGCCCCGCCAGCGAGGCCCGGGCCAGGGCCACCAGCTGGCGCGCGCCCGCGTAGTCGGGCATCAGCGCGCGGCTGCGCTCGAACTGCGCCAGCGCGGCCTCGCGCTGGCCGGCCTCCCAGGCCAGCCAGCCGCGCAGGGCCGCGGCCAGGCCCCAGGCCAGCGGTGCCTGGTCAGCGCTGAGCGCCTGCTCATAGCGCTGCAGACCGCGCTCGATGGCGCGCTCGGTACGCCGCCGCTCCGCCGCCTCCATGGGGCCGGCCGCGCGCAGACGCATGAAGCCCGACACCGCGTCCATGAAGGCCAGCTCGGGCAGCCAGCGCTGCAGCGACCAGGCGGGCGCGCCCGCCTCATCGCCACCGCGCACCTGCACCCAGCCCGCCGGGCCGCCGGCCATGGGCTGCAGCTGCATCCAGTCGCCGCGCGTACCCGTCACCCAGTAGGCAAAAGCCTGCTGGGGCTGGAACTCGATGGAGCGCCCCGGCGCCTCGCTGCGCGGCTCGCTGCGCAGCTGCATGGCCTGGCGGAAGTCGCGGTCCACCCGCGCCAGCTCCTCGCGCGTGATGCGCCGCGGCGCCAGGGCCAGGGCTTGCGCCGGCAGGCCGGCCTCCAGCCGCCCCAGGCCCGGCGCCAACTCGAAGCCCAGACGCTCCTCCACCGGCCCCTGCGGCCCCTGGCGCACAAAGCGCAGATAGCTCTGCAGATAGAACTGCCCGCCCTGCTCGAAAAGCCGGCCCCAGACCAGCACCGCGCTCTGGCCCGGCTTGAGCGCGCCGCTGCCACCCGGGCGGCCGATCTGCGTCAGCACCTTGTCCACATCGCAGAGTTCGCCCGGCATGGCCTGCAGATGCTTGGCGCCGATGGAGCCGTACTTGAGCAGGCCCATCAGCAGTTCCAGATGAACCAGGGACGCGAGCTGCTGGCTGGCCCGCTCCAGCTCCTGCGGCACCCGCGCCCCGGCGCCCTCCCCACCCAGGCGCGGCGCCTCGTAGCGGTAGGGCAGCACCAGCAGATTGAGCGCCGCGCCGGAGAAGACCGAGGCGTACTCGCAGGGCTCCACCCCGCCGGCGCGCGCGGCACCAGGCGCCAGCGCCGCGGTGGCGGACAGCAGCAGGGGCACGAGCGCGCGGCGGCAGCGCCGCAGGAGAGGGATCAAGGAAGGAGCGGTCAGGGACTTCATCTCAATCCTCCTCGGCATCACAGGGGCGGGCGGCCTCACGCAGGCGCAAGAGGCCCAGGCGCGGATAGGCGGCATCGGCCTTGGCTTGGCTCACGGCCTGGCCGGCCGCACTGGCGATCTGCTCGCGCAGGCGCGCGAGTTCCTCCTTGCTGCGCCCCACCAGGGGCCGGCGCGCGATGGCCGCCAGCAGCTGGCCGGCGCGGCAGAGATTGCGGTGCGCCAGCTCGTAGCTGCGCTCGCGCAGCAGCTTGAGACCGAAGGCGCTGGCCACAAAGGCGTCGATATCGCTGGGCCGGGCGATCAGCTGCACCGGGTCGGGCGTGGGCGCCGCCCCAGCCTCGGGATAGCGCAGGCGCTGCAGGGCCGCGCTGCCGCCACCCGCGCCCGCCTGCTCATTGGCCGCCTGCTGCAGAGGCACCAGCAGGTAGTTCATCTGGGCCTGGGGCTGGGGTTTGCCGTCGGGGCCGCTGGCGCCGCTGAGCTGGCCCCAGACCTCCAGCAGCACGCGCCGGGTGTGCAGGGCGTCCACGATCTCGCGGCCGAAGTCCTGGCCGTCCAGGGCCGGGGCGCGACCCGGGCAGGCCACGAAGCGCACATCGCTGCCGGGCGAGAGCACCCAGCGCGCATCGCGGTTCTGGTCCAGCTCGAACTGCAGCTGCTGCAGAAACTGGCGCGGCTGGCCCGGCTGGCCCGGCTGGCTGAGCAGGCTACCGCTGGGCTCGCTGAGGAAGACGGTGAAGCGGCCGGGCACGGGCTGGCAGTCCACCAGGGCGGCCCGGGCCGGCGCGGCGCCGCAGAGCAGGCTCAGGGCCAAGACCAGGACCAAGAGGCTGAATCGCAGTGACATGGGCATCCTCCTTCAATCGCCCGCTCAGAGCGCGGGCTGCTCGAGCTGGCTCAGCGCCTCGCGCACGCTGCGCTGCAGGCGCGGGTAGTCCTCTTTCGCGGCGGCGGCGGGCTCCCTCAGCAGGGCTTCCAGGGCCTGGGGCTGGCCGGCGGCCGCCGCGTCCACCAGGGCCAGGTAACGGCGCAGCGCGGGCCGGGCCTGCTGGCAGCCATGCTGGCCCAGCATCTGCACCGCCAGCTCATGCGCCTGCCACTCGTACTGGCGGCGCAGGCCCAGCAGCCGGGGCAAGGCCTGGCACAGCAGGGCCGGCTCGCGCAGGGCCAGGGCGTTCAGGCCCTCGGCCGCGGCCAGCATCTCGATGCCGCTGCCACGCAGCACGCTCAGCAGGCCCGGCAGCGCCGGCTCGCCATAGGCGGCCAGCAGGATGGCCGCGCTCTTGAGTTCCGGCTCGGTGGGCGGCTGGCCGCGCTCGCGGCCCTGGCCGTAAAGCTGCTGCAGCAGGCCCTGCATCTCCTTGGTGTAGCTCAGGTCCAGCTGGCGCTGCTTGATGGCCAGGTCCACCGAGTCCTTGAGCGCAAAGCCCAGCACCAGCAGCACTGCGGCGGCCAACAGCTTGGGCAGCTCGGCGCCCATCCAGGCGACCAGACGCGCGGGCCAGGGCTTGGGCGGCGAGGGTGATGGCGGCGGCGGCGGGGGCGGGGGAACAGGCCCCTCCAGCCTCACCGTCAGCAGAAGTTCCGAGCGCGCCATCCGGGCTTCTTGCTGATCCGCCGGGTCCACCGCATCCACCATGCCGCCCCTCCCGGGCCCGCGGGAAGACGGGCCGACAACCCGGGTTCTCGCGCGATTACGACGGCTGGTCAAACCCTAGGACGCAGGGCGCCTGGCAGGCTGTTGAAAAACGTAGCGAGGACGGCCAGCGGCTAGGCGCCCGGAGCGCAGGAACCGGAACGTACTTCCTGTACGTGAGGATTCCGAGCACCGCGCAACGACGCAGATGGTCGCCGCAGTAGTTTTTCAACAGCCTGCTAGGGGAATGCCACGAGATGGGGCGTGATGCACCACTTTGGCCTTGACAAAACTGTATACAGACTGCGATGGTGCTTGTATGCAGTTGTTCGCCCATATCGGCCGTTTCCGTGCCCGTTTGGCGTGGCACAGAGCTTGCTGATCAGGGCTATCGCGCCGCTGCCCGTCCCAGGGTCAGACGGCCTTCGCCTCAGCCATCGGAGACATGCACGCATGAGCCTCAGCCGCAGCAACCGCCTCAACCCCTCCTCCACGCTCGCCGGCCGTCGCCGCTGGATGGTGGCCACCGCCCTGGGTCTGAGCGCCCTGGCCAGCGGCGGCAGCGCCCTGGCCCAGGCGGCCACGCCGCTGAAGTTCCAGCTGGACTGGCGCTTCGAGGGCCCCTCAGCCCTCTTCCTGCTGCCCATTGCCAAGGGCTATTTCAAGAACGTCGGCCTGGACGTGAGCCTGGACGCCGGCAATGGCTCGGGCGGCGCGGTCACGCGCGTGGCCTCGGGCTCCTATGACCTGGGCTTCGCCGATCTGGCGGCCCTGATGGAGTTCCACGCCAATAACCCCGACGCGCCCAACAAGCCCGTGGCGGTGATGATGGTCTACAACAACACGCCCGCCGCGGTGCTGGCGCTCAAGAAGAGCGGCATCACCGGCGTGGCCCAGCTCTCGGGCAAGAAGCTGGGCGCGCCGGTCTTCGACGCCGGCCGCCGCGGCTTCCCCATCTTCGCCAAGGCCAACAAGATCGAGAACGTGAGCTGGGTCAGCATGGACCCGCCGCTGCGCGAGACCATGCTGGCACGCGGCGATGTGGACGCCATCACCGGCTTCTCCTTCACCTCCCTGCTCAATCTGGAGGCGCGCGGCGTGAAGGCGGCGGATGTGGTCACCTTCCCCTACCCCGACTACGGCGTGAAGCTCTATGGCAACGCCATCATCGCCAGCCCCAAGCTGATCAAGGAGAAGCCCGAGCTGATCAAGGCCTTCCTCTCGGCCTTTGCCAAGGGTGCCAAGGAGGTGATGGCCAATCCGGATGCCGCCATCGCCTTCGTCAAGCAGCGCGACGCCATCATCAACGAGGCCCTGGAGAAGCGCCGCCTGCGCATGGCCATCGAGGCCGTGGTCGCCAGCCCCGACGCCCGCGCCGAGGGCTTCGGCCAGGTGATGGGCCCGCGCCTGTCCCTGATGGCCAGCCAGATCTCCGACGCCTACGGCACCAAGACCCGCGTGGTGCCGGAGGCCGTGTGGAACGGCAGCTTCCTGCCGCCGAAATCCGAGCTCGATACTGTCCTGCCCCCCAAGAAATGACCCACCCCCTACGCGCTTCGCGCGCCCCCTCGAGGGGGCGGTGCCGGCCGCCCGGCCAAGCCGGATCGGCGGCACCCGCTGGGGAACACCATCATGTGTAGAGAGTGAGTCATGAGCAGCAATGATCCCTATGTCGACTTCCGGCGGGTCTGGCTCGCCTACAACGAGCAGCTCTGGAAGCAGGGCAAGTTCGCCGTCGAGGACATCTCCCTGACGCTGAAGAAGGGCGAGTTCGCCGCCATCGTCGGCCCCTCGGGCTGCGGCAAGTCCACCTTCATGAAGCTGGCCACCGGGCTCAAGAAGCCCAGCCGCGGCGAGATCCATGTGGCGGGTCAACCGGTCACGGGGCCGCTGAAGATCAGCGGCATGGCTTTTCAGGCGGCCAGCCTGCTGCCCTGGCGTACCACGCTGGCCAATGTGATACTGCCGCTGGAGATCGTGGAGCCCCACCGCTCCCAGCTGCGCGCGCGGCGCGCCGAGTACGAGGCCCGCGCCCGCGAGCTGCTGGCCAGCGTGGGCCTGGCCGGCTATGAAGACAAGTTCCCCTGGCAGCTCTCGGGCGGCATGCAGCAGCGTGCCAGCATCTGCCGCGCGCTGATCCACGAGCCCCAGCTCCTGCTGCTGGACGAGCCCTTCGGCGCGCTGGACGCCTTCACCCGCGAGGAGCTCTGGTGCGCGCTGCGCGATCTGCAGGCGGCCAAGGGCTTCAATGTGATCCTGGTGACGCATGACCTGCGCGAGAGCGTGTTCCTGGCCGACACCGTCTATGTGATGAGCAAGAGCCCGGGCCGCATCCTGTACCGCCGCGAGATCGAGCTGCCGCGGCCGCGCGATCTGGAAGTGACCTACAGCCCCGCCTTCAGCGAGATCGTGCACGAGCTGCGCGGCCATATCGGGGCGCTGAGGAAGACCGGCGCGGAGGTGGCGCAATGAACTACCGGGCCCAACAACTCTTCCAGCGCTTCGCGCCCTGGCTGCTGCTGGCCGCCATCCTGCTGCTGTGGCAGCTGCTGTGCAGCGCGCTGCAGGTCTCGGACTTCATCTTCCCCAGCCCCTGGTCCATCGCCCAGGCCCTGGTGGAGCACCACCAGGCCATCCTGGGCCATGCCTGGCGCACCTTCTGGGTGACGCTGGTGGGCTTCGGTCTGGCCATCATCGTGGGCGTGCTGCTGGGCTTTCTGATGGGCAGCTCCCAACTGGCCTACAAGGCCATGTACCCGCTGATGACCGGCTTCAACGCCCTACCCAAGGCGGCCTTCGTGCCCATCCTGGTGGTCTGGCTCGGCATCGGCATCGGGCCGGCCATCCTCACCGCCTTCCTGATCAGCTTCTTCCCCATCATGGTGAACATCGCCACCGGCCTGGCCACGCTGGAGCCCGAGCTGGAGGACGTGCTGCGCGTGCTGGGCGCGCGCCGCTGGGACGTGCTGATCAAGGTGGGCCTGCCGCGCTCCCTGCCCTATTTCTTCGCCGCGCTCAAGGTGGCGATCACGCTGGCCTTTGTGGGCAGCACGGTCTCGGAGATGACCGCCTCCAACGAGGGCATCGGCTATCTGCTGATCTCGGCCGGCGCCTCCATGCAGATGGGCCTGGCCTTTGCCGGCCTGCTCACCGTGGGCGTGATGGCCATGCTGATGTACGAATTCTTCGCGGTGCTGGAGCGCCGCCTCACCGGCTGGGCCCACCGCGGCAGCCAGCACTGAGCCCGGCACCGCCCGGCCCCCCGATTCCCCAACCAGAAAGTCGAACCCCGATGAACAAGAAGACCCCCCTCGCACTCGCCACCCTCCTGCTGGGCCTGGCCACCAGCCCCGCCGCCCTGGCTCAGAGCAGCCAGGTCACGCTCTACGGTCTGATGGACCTGAGCGTGGGCGCCACCAAGAACGTGGGCGCCGCCTCCATCAAGGGTGTGGAGAGCGGCAAGATGAGCACCAGCTACTTCGGCATGAGCGGCCGCGAGGATCTGGGCAGCGGCCTCTCCGCCTTCTTCACCCTGGACAGCTTCCTGCGCGCCGATGTGGGCAGCAACGGCCGCTTCAATGGCGACAACTTCTGGGCCCGCAATGCCTTTGTGGGCCTGCAGAGCCAGGACCTGGGCCTGGTCCGACTGGGCCGCAACACCACGCCGCTGTTCGTGCAGACCCTGCTGTTCAACGCCTTTGGCGACTCCTTTGGCTACTCGCCCAGCATCCGCCACTACTTCAGCGCCGGCGCCACCGCGGGCGGCACCACGGCCACCGGCGACACCGGCTGGAGCGACTCGGTGCAGTACCTCAGCCCCAAGTTCGGCGGCTTCAGCTTCGGCGCCATCGTGGCCGCGGGTGAAGGCTCGGGCGGCAAGAACTACGGCCTGAACGCCGGCTATGGCGAAGGCGCTTTCGCGGCCAGCTTCAACTACCAGAACGTCAAGAAGGACGGCGCCACCCCGGTGGCCGACAGCAAGACCTGGCAGGCTGCCGCGTCCTATGACTTCAAGGCCGTCAAGCTCTTCGGCCAGTACGGCAAGGTGGAGAACGTGACGAGCGGCGTGGACTACAAGATCCTGGGCCTGGGCGCCGCCGTGCCCCTGGGCGATGGCAAGCTGCTGGCCCAATACGGCCGCCTGGACGCCTCGCGCGGCGCCGACCGCAAGACCTTCACCTTCGGCTATGACCACTACCTGTCCAAGCGCACCGATGTCTACGCCGTGGCCATGAGCGACAAGCTGGACGGCCTGAGCAGCGGCACCAGCTATTCCCTGGGCATCCGCCACCGCTTCTGAGCCCACTCCGCCAGGAGATCGCCGGGAGATTGGATTCGCGGCCATACTGCGGTGCGCGGCACCCCGCCGCCTCACCGTGCCAGGGCCGCCCGCCGGGCGGCCCTTGTCTGACTGATGGAGATCTCCCGACCATGCGTTTCAAGCTCCCCTCCTGGACCCCGGCCCTGGCCCTGCTCTTGAGCGCCCTGGGCGTCCAGGCCCAGTCGCTCAAGGCCGAGCAGGCCTGGGTGCGCGCCACCGTGGCCCAGCAAAAAGCCACCGGCGCCTTCATGAATCTCTCCAGCAGCCAGGCCGGCCGCGTGGTGGAAGCCCGCTCGCCGGTGGCCGGCGTGGTGGAGATCCACGAGATGAAGATGGAGGGCAATGTCATGAAGATGCGCGCCCTGCCCGCGCTGGAGCTGAGCGCCGGTCAGCGTGTGGAGCTCAAGCCCGGCGGCTATCACATCATGCTGATGGACCTGAAGCGCCCGCTCAAGCAAGGTGAGGAGGTACCCATCTCCCTGGTCTTCGAAACCCAGGGCGGCAAGCGCGAGACGCTGGAGATCAAGGCCCCCGCACGCGCCATGGCCGCCCCGGAGGGCGGCCACGGTCAGCACAAGCACTGAGCGGTGCTCAGGCCGGGCTCGAAGCACGACTGAGCTCAGTCGCCGCTGGCGGCGTCGGCAGTGGCGCCGCTGCGCTGAGCGCTCACCCGCTCCAGCTCCTGGTAGAAGGCCGCGCCCTGGCGCCAGGCCTCGTACAGGGCCAGGCGCTGGGCCTGCAGCACCGGGTCGGGCGAGCTCTCGCCCAGAGGCTCGGCCAGGCCGGCGCGACGCCACAGATTCAGATCGGCCAGCACCTCCTCTCGGCTCAGCGGCTGGCTGGCATCGCGAGGCTCGGCCCTGAGCTCGATCATCACGGGCGGCGCCTCGGTGACGATCAGCAGCTCCTGGGCGGCCTCATCCAGCGAGGCCTCGGGCGCCACATCGGCCGGCACACCGGCGTTCTGCGCCAGGGCCCAGGAGGCGCCCAGCAGCAGGGTGGCGCTCAGCGCCGCGCCGCGCAGGGGGCGGGACAGACCGGCGGATTGAAAACGGGTCGGCTTGAGGCTGTGCATCATGGTGATCTCCTTTCAAAAGCCTGGAGGGACGGCACGGCGGTGAAGACCGGTGCCGCGAGTCGCCAGTCTCCCTGCCCCGGCACGCGGCGAGCGTCCGACCAACCCGGTTCGGGCTGTAGGACAGCAGGCCGTGCACGCCTCTTGCTACTCTGACGACCTATGGCTTGGCATGGACACCTGACCCTGGACTACCGCCGCGAGCGCGACGGCCGCTGCACCGCCCTGGACCGCCACGAGGGCCCGCTGCGCGTGCTGCAGCGGCTCTATCCCGAGGGCCCCGGCATCTGCCACCATGTGCTGGTGCACCCGCCCGGCGGCATCGTGGGCGGTGATCAGCTGGAGATCGACGCCCGCCTGGGGCCGGGCAGCCATGCCCTGATCACCACGCCGGGCGCCACGCGCTTTTACCGCAGCGCCGGCGCCCCGGCCCGCCAGCAGCTGCGCGCCCGCCTGGCCGAGGGCGCGCGCCTGGACTGGCTGCCACTGGAAACCATCGTCTACAACGGCGCCCTGGCCGAGAACCGCCTGGTCTTCGAGCTGGACCCCGGGGCCGAGATGCTGGGCTGGGATGTGCTGGCCCTGGGTCTGCCCGCCGCCGGCCAGGGCTTCCACCGCGGCCACTATCAGCAGCATCTGGAGCTGCCCGGCCGCTGGCTGGAGCGCGGCCTGATCCGCGCGGACGACCAGCACCTGCTGCAGTCCCCCCTGGGCCTGGGCGGCCACCCGGTGCTGGGCGCCCTGTGGTTTGCCGCGGGGCAAGCCCTGGCCCCGGCGCGGCGCGAGGCCCTGCTGGAGATCGCCCGCCACGAGATCGCCGCGGCCGGCTGGGACTGGGCCGGCTGCACTGCCCCGGAAGACGGCGTGCTGGTGCTGCGCCTGCTGGCCGAGCGGGTGGAGCCGGCCCTGGCCCTGCTGGGGCGGGTCTGGGCGGCCTGGCGGCGCGAGGCCTGGGGCCTGGCGCCCTGCGCACCGCGCATCTGGGCCACCTGAGCGGCGAGCGCTGCGCCTGGGATACTCCCGCAGCCGCCACGAGCGGTTTGCCTGGAAGAGGAGCATCCCACCGATGAAGACGACAAAAACCATGGCGCTGCGCGTCGGCCTGGCCCTGATCGCCGCCGGCAGCACCGCCCTGCCGGCCCTGGCCAGCAGCATCAGCTATCCCGAGACCCGCAAGGTCGAGCAGGTCGACAGCTATCACGGCCAGCGCGTGGCCGACCCCTACCGCTGGCTGGAGGACGACAACAGCCCCGAGACCAAGGCCTGGGTCCAGGCCCAGAACCGCGTGACCGACGGCTTCCTGGCCGCCATGCCCCAGCGCGCGCCGGTGCGCAAGCTCTACACCGAGCTCTTCAACTTCGAGAAGATCGGCGTGCCCAGCAAGGAGGGCGACCGCTACTTCTGGACCCGCAATGACGGGCTGCAGCAACAGGCCGTGCTCTACACCGCGCGCAGCCTGCAGGAGCAGCCCCAGGTCGCCCTGGACCCCAACAGCTTCTCCAAGGACGGCACGGTGGCGCTGAGCGGCGTCAAGCCCTCGCCGGACGGTCGCCTGCTGGCCTACGGCGTGGCCGTGGGCGGTTCGGACTGGCAGCGCTGGCAGGTGCGTGACCTGGCCACCGGCCGCGATCTGGAGGACAAGATCGAGTGGGTGAAGTTCTCCCGCGCCGTCTGGACCCCGGATGGCAAGGGCTTCTTCTACGCGCGCTACGACGCGCCCAAGCCCGGCGAGGCCCTGACCGGGGCCAACTACTTCCAGAAGCTCTACTACCACCGTCTGGGCACGCCGCAGTCCGCCGACACCCTGGTGCTGGAGAACAAGACCGAGAAGACCTGGGGCTTTGGCGCCGAGATCAGCGATGACGGCCGCTACGCCATCATCAATGTCTGGAAGGGCTCGGGCCGCAAGAACGGCCTGATGCTGCTGCCGCTCAAGGACGGTGCCTTCCAGGCTTCCGCCCAGGCGCAAACCCTGACCCTGGACTTCGACGCCACCTACGACCCGGTGGCCCTGGTGGGCCAGACCCTCTATGTGCGCAGCGACAAGGACGCCCCGCGCGGCCGCCTGCTCGCCACCCAGATCGACGCCACCGGCCCGCGCCAATGGCGCGTGGTGGTGGCCGAGAGCGCCAGTGACGCCCTGGTGAACGCCTCGGGCGTGGGCGGCCGCTTCCTGCTGCAGTACCTGCGCGACGCCTCCACCGTGGTGCGCATGCACGCCCAGGATGGCAGCCTCGTCTCCGAGGTGGCCCTGCCCGGCGTGGGCACGGCCAGCGGCTTTGCCGGCAAGTGGCAGGACCAGGAAACCTTCTTCAGCTACGCCAGCCTGAATGCGCCCACCGAGATCCACCGCTTCGAGCCCGCCAGCGGCAAGAGCAGCCTCTTCAAGCGCGCCGCCACCGCCTTCCCGGCCGGCGACTATGTGACCGAGCGCCACTTCGTCACCAGCAAGGACGGCACCCGCGTGCCCATCTTCGTGGCCCACAAGAAGGGCCTCAAGCTGGACGGCACCAACCCCACCCTGCTCTACGGCTACGGCGGCTTCAACGTGCCCCAGACCCCGGGCTACAGCGTCACCGCCGCCACCTGGATGCGCATGGGCGGCGTCTATGTGCTGGCCGGCCTGCGCGGCGGCGGCGAGTACGGCGCGGCCTGGCATGAGGCCGGCACCAAGCTCAAGAAGCAGAATGTGTTCGATGACTTCATCGCCACGGCCGAATGGCTGATTGCCAACAAGTACACCCAGCCGGCCAAGCTGGCCATCAACGGCGGCTCCAACGGCGGCCTGCTGGTGGGTGCGGTGCTGAACCAGCGGCCCGAGCTCTTTGGCGCGGCCGTGCCCCAGGTGGGCGTGATGGACATGCTGCGTTATCACAAGTTCACCATCGGCTGGGCCTGGGCCAATGACTACGGCACGGCCGACGATGCCGAGCAGTTCAAGGCCCTGCTGGCCTACTCGCCCCTGCACAGCATCCGCTCGCAGCGCCTGTACCCGCCGGTGCTGGTGACCACGGCCGACCACGACGACCGCGTGGTGCCGGCGCACAGCTTCAAGTACGCCGCCGCCCTGCAGGCCGCCGACACCGGCCCGGCCCCCACCCTGATCCGCATCGAGACCTCGGCCGGCCATGGCGCGGGCAAGCCCACCTCCAAGCTGATCGAGGAGCGGGCCGACATCCTGGCCTTCATCGCCAACGCCTTCAGCCTGCCGTTGCGCTGAGGACCAGGCGCTCGGAGAAAGTGAGGAGCAGCGCCGGGAGGCGCTTGCTCCCGCGCCGGCAAGGCGGGAAGATGCCCCCCATCCCGCGCCTTGATCCGCGCTTCGGGGCGGCGGGTTTCCACGGATGATCTGTCCCGCAACCCGCCGGCCCGCTTCAGACATGGGCCGCCGCCTTGATTGGAGCGTCCATGCAAGTCCTCAAGAACATGAGCATCGCGGCCAAGCTGTCCGCTGCCTTTGCGGCGATGCTCGGCCTGCTGGCCATCCTGGCCCTGTTTGCCTACAGCCGGCTGCAGGTGGTGCAGGAAGAATCCCGCAATATCAGCGGCAACTGGATGCCCTCGGTCGCCGCCTTGGGCTCGCTCAACGGCGATGTGGCTGACTTTCGCATCGGTGTGCTGCTCAACGTGGGCGCCAACTCGGCCGAGCAGACCCAGGCCGCGGACAGCACCCGTGCCAAGGCGGCCAAGGCGGCGAATGCCACCATCGAGACCTACAAGAAGATGATCTCCAGCCCCGAGGAGCAGAAGCTCTTCGACCGCTTTGCTGCGGACTGGGCGCAGTACCAAAGCATGGCCACCAAGATCGCCGAGCTGATGCGCGATGGCCAGATCGACGAGGCTCGCACCCTGCAGTCCGGCAATGCGCGCCAGACCTATGTGCGCGCCAGCGAGACCCTGGACGAGTTGGTCGCCCTGAACAGCAAGGGGGCCGAGGCCTCGGCCAAGCATTCCGAGGAGGTGTACGGCTCGGCCACCCTGTGGCTGCTGCTGGTGAGCCTGCTGGCCGGCGGTGCCGCCGTGCTCATGTCCCTGACCCTGATCCGGGCCATCACCCGGCCCCTGGCCCAGGCGGTGCAGGCCGCCGACCGCGTGGCCGACGGCGACCTCAGCCTGAAGATCGAGTTCGAGGGCAAGGACGAGACCGCTCGCCTACTGGAAGCCATGCAGCGCATGCAGACGGCCCTGGCCGGCACCGTCTCGGCCGTGCGCCAGGGGGCGGAGTCGGTGGCCACGGCCAGCGCCCAGATCGCCCAGGGCAATAGCGACCTCTCGGCCCGCACCGAGGAGCAGGCCTCCTCGCTGGAGGAGACCTCGGCCACCATGGAGGAGCTGGGCTCCACCGTGCGCCAGAACGCCGACAACGCCCTGCAGGCCAACCAGCTGGCCCAGAGCGCCAGCGAGGTGGCCCGCAGCGGCGGTGCCGTGGTGGGCGAGGTGGTGGACACCATGCGCGGCATCGAGGAAAGCTCGCGCCGCATCTCGGACATCATCGCCACCATCGACGGCATCGCCTTCCAGACCAATATCCTGGCCCTGAACGCCGCGGTGGAAGCCGCGCGGGCGGGCGAGCAGGGCCGCGGCTTCGCGGTCGTGGCCGGCGAGGTGCGCACCCTGGCCCAGCGCAGCGCCGAGGCCGCCAAGGAGATCAAGAGCCTGATCAACGACTCGGTGGAGCGCGTGCAGAGCGGCACCCAGCTGGTGGACCGCGCCGGCAAGACCATGGGTGACATCGTCACCTCGGTGCAGCGCGTGGCCGATATCGTGGGCGAGATCAGCAGCGCCAGCCGCGAGCAGAGCGCCGGCATCGGCCAGGTGGGCGAGGCGGTGAGCCAGCTCGACAAGGCCACGCAGCAGAACGCCGCCCTGGTGGAGGAAAGTGCCGCCGCCAGCGAGAGCCTCAAGCATCAGGCGGCACGCCTGCTGGACTCGGTGGCCAGTTTCCGCCTGGATGCCAGCCACGGCCTGCGTCCGGCCCTGGCCAGCGCCGCCCCGGCAGCCCGGCCGGCCCCGCGCCCGGCGCCGCCGCGTCCCGCCCCGGCTGCGAGCGTGAAGCGCGCGCCGGCACCGGCCCGCGCACCAGCCGCCGAAGACGGCGAGTGGAGCAGCTTCTGAACCCAGGGGCCTGAGGCCCTGCCGGGCTGCGCCCCGGCTTCCCCCATGGCAAGTTCTTCGCCATCGCCGCCTCCGGCGGCCCTGGCGCGGGGACTGCTGTTCGCGCCGGCGCTTCCCCTTGGCGGGGCGTCACCCACACCGCGGCCCCACGTCACAGCCAGGCTCAGGCCGGCCCACGTCCCGGGCGGTGTTCACCGCGCTCTCTCCGGCCCCGCCTCCGCTCGCTGCGGTCGCGGGGCTTTTTCATGCGCAGCCCGGGCCTGCGGGCCTCAGATGGCCATGCGCTGGCGCACGCCGTCCTGCTGCATCTGCGCGCCGCGGCCCCGGGCCACGAACTCGCCGCGCTCCATCACCAGGTACTGGTCGGCCAGCTCCTCGGCGAAATCGTAGTACTGCTCCACCAGGATCACGGCCATGGGCTCCGGCTTGCGGCCCGCCTCGGTCTGCAGGCCCTCGCGTGCCAGCTGGCGCAGCACGCGACCGATGTCCTTGATGATGCTGGGCTGTATGCCCTCGGTGGGCTCGTCCAGGATGATGAGCTGGGGCGCGGGCGCCAGGGCGCGGGCAATCGCCACGCGCTGCTGCTCGCCGCCGGAGAGGTCTCCGCCGCGCCGCTTGAGCATCTGCTTGAGCACCGGAAAGAGCTCGAAGAGCTGGGGCGGGATGGGCGTGCCCGCCTTCTTGTAGGCCAGGCCCATGCGCAGGTTTTCTTCTACCGTGAGCCGGGCAAAAATCTCGCGCCCCTGGGGCACGTAGCCCATGCCCAGGCGGGCCCGCTCGAAGGGCGTCAGCCGCGCGATCTCGCGCCCCGCCAGGCTGAGGCTGCCGCTCTTGATGGGCACCACGCCCATCAGGCTCTTGAGCAGGCTGGTTTTGCCCACGCCATTGCGGCCCAGGATCACGGTGATCTCGCCGGCCTGGGCCTCGAAGCTGAGGCCGCGCAGGATGTGGCTGCCGCCGTAGTACTGATGGAGTTGTTCGGCTTTCAGCATGTCAACGGTCTCGCTTCTGTTGCGCCAGCAGCTGCGACGGCCGTGCAGACCGACGCCAGCGGGTGTCCGGCTGACTCCGTGTCCCCCGCCCTGCCCCCTGCGGGCGCAGGGCTCCTCCTTGACCTGCGTCATCCGGACACCCACTGCCATCGGTCCGGGTACGAAGAGCTCTGAGCCAAGGGCTCGTCGCGGTGCACGATGCCGGACGGTCGGCAGTGGGTGCCCGTCGACCGAAGGTAAAGGGGGAGGGCCAAAGGCCCGGAGGACACGTAGGTCGGCGGGTGCGCACTGCCGACCGGCCAGCGCAGAGGCACACAGGGTCAGCGCCCAAGGTACACCTCCACCACCTTCTCATTCGCCTGCACCTCGCTCAGCAGGCCCTCGGCCAGCACCGAGCCCTCGTGCAGCACGGTGACCTTCTTGCGGCCCTGGGTGAGCTGGTCCACGAACTTCATATCGTGCTCCACCACCACCAGGGAGTGCCGGCCCTCCAGGGAGAGAAAGAGCTCGGCGGTGCGCTCGGTTTCCTCATCGGTCATGCCGGCCACGGGCTCATCGAGCAGCAGCAGCTTGGGGTCCTGCATCAGCAGCATGCCGATCTCCAGCCACTGCTTCTGCCCATGCGAGAGCAGGCCAGCCGGCCGCGCCGCCTGGGGCAGCAGGTGGATGAGCTGCAGCACCTCGCCGATGCGGGCCTGCTGCGCGTCGCTCAGCCGCGCGAACAGGGCGGCACGCACGCGGCGGTCGCCGGCCAGGGCCAGCTCCAGGTTCTCGAACACCGTGAGCTGCTCGTAGACCGTGGGCTTCTGGAACTTGCGGCCTATGCCCACGGCGGCAATCTCGCTCTCGCGCAGGCGCAGCAGGTCGATGTTCTGGCCAAAGCTGGCCGTGCCCGCGTCGGGCCGGGTCTTGCCCGTGATCACGTCCATCATCGTGGTCTTGCCCGCGCCATTGGGGCCGATGATGCAGCGCAGCTCGCCCACGTCCACCGCCAGGCTCAGGCGGTTGAGGGCACGAAAGCCATCGAAGGACACGGTGATGTCGTCCAGGTACAGGGCCACGCCGGTGCCGAAGTCGGGCCGGCCCTCGGTCAGCAGGCGGCCAAAGGAGGCGCTGCGGCCGCCCGAGCCCTGCTGCTGGCGGGCCAGCTCGGCCTGGGCATGCTGGCGGCGGGCGTGGCTGCCCTGCTCCATCAGATCGGGGGTCATGCCTGCTCCTCCTGGCTCGCCGCGCGCTTGAAGCGCTGGCCCAGCTTGCGCGCCAGCCCGGCCAGACCCTCGGGCAGCCACAGGGTCACGGCAATGAAGAGCACGCCCAGGAAGTAGAGCCAGTACTCCGGAAAGGCCTGGGTGAACCAGCTCTTGGCGCCGTTCACGAAGAAGGCGCCGACGATGGGGCCGATGAGCGTGGCGCGTCCGCCCACGGCGGCCCAGATCGCGATCTCGATGGAGGCCGCGGGCGACATCTCGCCGGGGTTGATGATGCCCACCTGGGGCACGTAGAGCGCGCCGGCCACGCCGCACATCAGGGCCGAGAGCGTCCAGATGGCCAGCTTGTAGGCCAGGGGCTCGTAGCCGGTGAACATCACCCGGCTCTCGGCATCGCGGATGGCCTGCAGCACGCGGCCGAAGCGGCTGCAGACGATGAAGCGGCCCAGCAGAAAGAAGCCGATCAGCACCAGGCCCGTGATCACGAAGAGCAACATGCGGGTGCCCGGCTGGTTCAGCGGCACGCCCAGGATGCGCTTGAAGTCGGTGAAGCCGTTGTTACCGCCAAAGCCTGTCTCGTTGCGGAAGAAGAGCAGCATGGCCGCAAAGGTCAGGGCCTGGGTGATGATGGAGAAGTACACGCCCTTGATGCGCGAGCGGAAGGCGAAGAAGCCGAACACAAAGGCCAGCAGCCCGGGCACGGCCAGCACCATCAGCATCTGGAAGGCAAAGCTGTCGCTGCCGGCCCAGTGCCAGGGCAGCGCCTTCCAGTCCAGAAAGACCATGAAGTCGGGCAGATCACTCTGGTAATTGCCGTCACGGCCGATCTGGCGCATCAGGTACATGCCCATGGCGTAGCCGCCCAGGGCGAAGAAGAGGCCGTGGCCCAGGGACAGGATGCCGGTGTAGCCCCAGATCAGGTCCATGGCCAGGGCACAGATGGCGTAGCACATGATCTTGCCCAGCAGGCCGACCAGGTAGTCGCTCAGGTGCAGGGCATGGCCGGCGGGCAGCAGCAGGTTCAGGGCCGGCACCAGCAGGGCCACGCCCAGCACGGCCAGCAGCACCAGGGTCCAGCCGCGGGCCGAGAGCAGGCGCGGTGCCGGGGGCAGCAGCAGCGCGGGCGGGGTGGAGGCAGAGGCGTTCATCATCGTCAGTTCCCGTCAGGCTTCCGCGCTGCGGCCTTTCATCGCGAACAGGCCCTGGGGCCGCTTCTGGATGAAGACCACGATGAAGACCAGGACCATGATCTTGGCCAGCACCGCGCCGGCCCAGTCTTCCAGCAGCTTGTTCAGCACGCCCAGGCCCAGGGCGGCAATCACGGTGCCGGCCAGCTGGCCCACGCCCCCCAGGACCACCACCATGAAGCTGTCCACGATGTAGTTCTGGCCCAGGTCAGGGCCCACATTGCCCACCTGGCTGAGCGCGCAGCCCGCCAGCCCGGCAATGCCCGCGCCCAGGGCGAAGGCATAGGTGTCGGTGCGCGCGGTGTTCACGCCCACGCAGGCGGCCATGCGGCGGTTCTGCGTGACGCCGCGCACAAAGAGGCCCAGCCGGGTGCGCGCAATCAGCAGGGCCACGCCGGCCAGCACCGCGAAGGCAAACACGATGATGGCGATGCGGTTGTAGGGCAGGGTCAGATTGCTCATCAGGGCCACACCGCCCGAGAGCCAGCCCGGGTTCTCCACCGGCACGTTCTGCGCGCCGAAGAGCGAGCGCACCGCCTGCATCAGCACCAGGGAGATGCCCCAGGTGGCCAGCAGGGTTTCCAGCGGCCGGCCGTAGAGCCAGCGGATCACGCTGCGCTCCAGCACCGCGCCCACGCCCGCCGCCACCAGAAAGCTCACCGGCACGGCCGCCAGCACATAGGCATCGAACCAGGCCGCGGGCAGATGGGCGCGAAACAAGTTCTGCACCACATAGGTGGCATAGGCGCCCACCATCATCAGCTCGCCATGCGCCATATTGATCACGCCCATCAGGCCATAGCTGATGGCCAGGCCCAGGGCCACCAGCAGCAGGATGGAGCCCAGGCTCAGGCCGGTGAACACCAGGCCCAGGCGCTCGCCCCAGGCCAGGCGGCGCTCCACGGCCGTCAGGGCCTGGGCCAGCGCGGACTTCACCTCGGCATCGCCCTCGGCCGCCAGACGCTCCAGCAGCAGGCTCTTGACCGCCGGCTCGCCGCTGGCGGCCAGCTGGCGCGCGGCCGCCAGGCGCTTGGCCGCATCCGGCGAGGCAATCACCAGGGCGGCGCGCATCAGCTCCAGCCGCGCCTTCAGGCCGGCATCGCGCTCCGCGGCCAGGGCCAGGTCCAGCAGGGGCAGCTGAGCCTCGTCCAGGCTCTGCCTGGCCAGCTCCGCCACGGCCTCGCGGCGTTGCTCGAGTTCCGGCGAGCCCAGCTTGAGCGCGGCCAGCGCCGCCTGCAGGGCGCCGCGCATGCGGTTGTTGTTGACCACATCCTCCGCGCCTTCCGGCAGGGTGGCGGCTTGGCCCGTGGCGGCATCCACGGTCTTCTCGCCGTCGAACACCAGCACCTGGGTGGGCGTGAGCTTGACCGCGTCCTCCAGCATCGCCTGCACAAAGGCGGCCAGCCCCGCCTCGCCCTGGGCCGCCGCCTCGCTCAGCGCCGCGATCCGCGCATCGGTATCACCCGACGCGATGGCACGCGCTCGCTCCGGGGTCAGGGCTTGCGCAGCACCAACCAGCAGCAACCCCGCCAGCAAAAGCATCAAACGTCGCATAAGGAAGTCACCATCGAGCGCTGGCCCCGAAGGCCAGCGCGAGAGATCAAGCGACCACCGCGGATCCGGCTTTGCCGGTCCGCTGGTGGTGCCCCCTTGAGGGGGCGGCCGAAGGCCGTAGGGGGTGGTCAACCTTTCGTGGGCTCATCCTTCTTCCCCTTGTTCTCGGGGATGAAGGGGCTCCAGGGCTGGGCCTTGACCGGGCCGGGCGTCTTCCAGACCACATTGAACTGGCCGTCCGCCTTGATCTCGCCGATGAAGACCGGCTTGTGCAGATGGTGGTTCTTGGGGTCCATGGTGCTGGTGAAGCCGCCCGGCGCCTTGAAGGTCTGGCCGGCCATGGCGGCGATCACCTTGTCGGTGTCGGTGCTCTTGGCCTTGGTGACCGCCTGGGCCCACATATGGAAGCCGATGTAGGTGGCCTCCATCGGGTCATTGGTCAGGGGCTTGTCCTTGTGGCCGGGGATGTTCTTGGCCTTGGCGTACTCGCTCCACTTCTTCACGAACTCGGCATTGGCCGGGTTCTTGATGCTCATGAAATAGTTCCAGGCGGCCAGATGGCCCACCAGCGGCTTGGTGTCCACACCGCGCAGCTCCTCCTCACCCACCGAGAAGGCCACCACCGGCACATCGGTGGCCTTCAGGCCCTGGTTGCCCAGCTCCTTGTAGAAGGGCACGTTGGAGTCGCCGTTGATGGTGGAGACCACGGCCGTCTTCTTGCCCTCGGAAGAGAACTTCTTGATCTTGGCGATGATGCCCTGGTAGTCGCTGTGGCCGAAGGGGGTGTACTCCTCCATGATGTCGGCGTCGGCGACACCCTTGCTCTTCAGGAAGGCGCGCAGGATCTTGTTGGTGGTGCGGGGGTAGACATAGTCGGTGCCCAGCAGCACGAAGCGCTTGGCCGAGCCGCCGTCCTTGCTCATCAGGTATTCCACCGCGGGGATGGCCTGCTGGTTGGGCGCGGCGCCGGTGTAGAACACGTTCTTGCTGAGCTCCTCGCCCTCGTACTGCACCGGGTAGAACAGCAGGGAATTGAGCTCCTCGAAGACCGGCAGCACCGACTTGCGGCTCACCGAGGTCCAGCAGCCGAAGACCACGGCCACCTTGTCCTGGCTGATCAGCTGCTTGGCCTTCTCGGCGAACAGCGGCCAGTTGGAGGCCGGGTCCACCACCACCGGCTCCAGCTTCTTGCCCAGCAGGCCGCCCTTGGCATTGATCTCGTCAATGGCCATCAGCACCGTGTCCTTGAGCACGGTCTCGGAAATGGCCATGGTGCCGGACAGGGAGTGCAGCACGCCCACCTTGATGGTGTCGGCGGCAAAGCTCGGCAGGGCGAGGCCGGCCAAGCCCAGGCTGAGGGCGGACAGCGACAGGGTGCGGCGGGAAATCTTCAGGCTCATGAGGGGCTCCGTGGGTTGATCAGGCTGATGGCGACAACAACAACAACAACAACAACAACGGAGCCAAGTCTGGGCAGTGCCCCGGCATCGAGGAATACGCAAGACGGCGTAGTTGCGGCCTCACGACCGCGCGACTCGTCCGCCCGGCGGCCGTTTTCGTCGCGGCCGGCCGGACTTCATGCCAACGCGGGCCCGGCGGTGCAGGCCTGCGCCTAGCATCACGCCCTCGCACTGCCAGGAAGCCCGAACATGCCCGCCCTGCCCCGAGTGATGCCCGCACTTTTGCTGCTGCTAGGTGCCCTGCTGGATGCCGGTACAGGCCATGCCGAGACGGCCCTGCGCGTCGAGCGCCTGAGCCTGGAGGCCGCCGACGAGCAGGCCTACAACTACCAGGAGCAGGGCGACTGGCGGGTCTGGGCCCGCTCGGCCACGGGCTTCCGCCAGTCGCGTATCTGGCTGCAGCAGCGGCGCGACGGGCACTGGCTGGCACCGCAGCCGGCCCCCTTCAGCGAAGCCCGCTACCGCGACTCCGATCCCTTTCTGAGTGCCGATGGCCAGCGCCTGATCTTTGTCTCGGACCGCCCCGCAGCCCCGGAAGGCCCGCCCGGCGGCCAGCTGGATCTGTTCGAGAGCCGTCGGCAGGCCGAGGGCGGATGGGGGCCGCCGCAACGCCTGGGCGAGGCACTGCAAAGCCCTGCCTACGAGCTGGGGCCCGAGCTGCACGGCGACACCCTGTGGTTCGCCTCGCAGCGCCCCGGCGCGCCCGGCCGCCTGTCCCTCTACCGCGCCGCGCCGGAAACGGGGGCACCCCGCCCTCTGCCCGCCCCGATCAATGGCGGCCCCGGCAGCCAGGACAGCGATCCCACGCTGAGCCCCGATGGCCGCTATCTGCTGTGGTGGAGCAACCGCAGCGGCCAGGGTGACCTCTATCTGGCCGAGCGCGTGGGCCCGGACTTCGGCCCGCCGCTGCGCCTGCCCGAACCCATCAACAGCGCGCAGGGCACGGAGTTCACGCCCTGGATCAGTGCCGATGGCGCCTGGCTTCACTTCGCCTCCACCCGTCCCGTCGAAGGTGTTCCGGCCGGACTGGCGAAGACCTACCGCACGGCCTGGCCCGCACTGCTGAGTGCCCTCGGCCCCGCAGCCCAGGCGCACAGCCAGGCCGCACTGGATGCGGCGGTGAGCCGCTTCTGGCGCGCCCTCGGCCACGGCCCTGGCCAGGGCTCCGATGTCGAGACGCTGGCCGCCCTGCTGCATCCAGAGGCCCGCATCTGGGGCAGCCAGCCGCGCGCGCGTCAAGCCGGCCTGAGCGCCATGAGCGGAACCGCCCTGATGGCGCTGCTGAGCAAGCCCGCGCCCCGGCCCTTGCAAGAATGCGAGCTGGAACGCCGCCAGGGCCGCTACGGCGCCATGGCCTGGGTCTACAGCCGCGTGCGCAGTGATCGCGAGGCGGGCTCGCTCCCCTATACCGGCGTCAACAGCATGCAGTGGCAGCTGGGGCCCGCGGGCTGGCAGCTGCTGTCCCTGCACTACGGGCTGGATCTGCCGGGCGAGCCCCTGCCGGCCGAGGGCCACTGCCTGGACTGAGGCCCTGGGGCGCTAGGGCCGCACCGGGCTATCGCTGGAGATGGCCCCGTCCACCATCTCGATCACCCGGTCGCAGCGCGCGGCCAGGCGGGGGTCGTGGGTCACGACCAGAAAGGCCGTGCCCACTTCGGCGTGCATGCGGCGCAGCAGGGCGAACACCTCGTCGGAGGAGGCGGTGTCCAGATTGCCGGTGGGCTCGTCGGCCAGCACCAGGGCGGGCTCCAGCACCAGGGCGCGGGCGATGGCCACGCGCTGCTGCATGCCGCCCGAGAGCTGCTTGGAGGGCCGGTCCATGACATGGCCCAAGCCCACGGCGTCCAGCAGGGCGCGTCCCCGCTCTCTCAGGGCGGAGCTCACATGACCGTCGCGCGCCAGACCGGGCAGGCAGACGTTCTCCAGCGCCGTGAAGGCCGGCAGCAGGTGGTGGAACTGAAACACAAAGCCCAGGGTGCTCTGGCGGGCCTGGGTCAGGGCCCGGTCATCCAGATCCTGCACCGCGCGGCCGTCCAGCAGGTACTGGCCGCTGCTGGGTCGCTCCAGCAGGCCCAGCACATTCAGCAAGGTGCTCTTGCCCGAGCCCGAGGGCCCGATCAGGGCGGCAAACTCGCCATGGGCCAGGCTGAGGTCCAGGCCCTTGAGCACCGCCACCTCGGCGGGCTGGCCCGGGTTGTAGACCTTGCCCAGGCCCTGCAGCTGGATGAGGGGCGACTGACTCATAGCCGTATCGCCTGGGCCGGGTCCATGCGGGCGGCGCGCCGTGCCGGCGCCCAGGCGGCCAGCACGCCCGCCGCCAGGGCCATCAGGCTCACCTGCACCGCCGTGCTGGCTGGCAGGCTGATGACAAACAGCGGCTGGCCGTCCGCGCCGCGTACAAAGCTGGTGAAGGCCCAGATCAGGGCCACGGCCAGCAGATTGCCCAGTACCGCGCCCAGGCCGCCCACCAGGGCGCCCTGCAGCAGAAAGACCCGCATGATCTGACCCTGGGTCACGCCCATGGCCCGCAGGATGCCGATCTCGCGGCGCTTCTGCACCACCGAGACCACCAGCACGCTGGCAATACCCAGCACCACCACCACCATCACCACCGCGCGGATCAGGGTGGTGCTGATGCTCTGCGCATTCAGGGCCGAGACCAGCTGGGCATTCGTCTCCTGCCAGCTCTCGACCTTGTAGGGCAGCTGGCGCGCCAGGCCGGCCGCCAGCTCGCGCGCGCTCCAGACATCGGCCACCCGCAGATCGATCTGGGTGGCGCCGCCGGGCAGGTCCAGCAGGCTCTGGGCCGAGCGCAGGGGCAGCACCACCATGCGCCGATTCAGGTCGCGGATGCCATAGTCCAGCAGGCCCACCAGACGCACCGTGTCGCTGCGGCTGCCGGTGTTGAGCACCAGGCGGTCGCCCACGCGCAGGCCCAGATCAGCCGCCAGCAGCTGGCCCACCAGGGCCTCGCCCGGCAGCAGGCGGAACTGGCCAGCCACCAGGCGCTGACGCAGGCCCACGATGGCGTCGTAGCGCGCCAGCTCCACGCCCATCAGGGCGGCGGAGCGGCTGGCTTCGCCGCGCTGGGCCAGCGCCGCCCCCGAGACCAGGGGCGAGACGGCGGTGATGCCGGGCCGCTCCGTCAGCCAGTGTTCATAGGACTGCCAGTTGCCCAGGCTGCGCAGGCGCTGGGCGCGGGCCTGGGTGTCGCTGAGCGACTGCGTGCCCGAGGCCGCCGGCCAGGCCGGCAGCACGCGCTCGTCCGGCGGCGTGATCACCACATGGGCCTGGGCGCCCAGGGTCTTCTCCAGGGTATTGCGCTGCAGCCCGCCCACCAGGGCCGAGATATAGGCCACCACGGCCACGCCGGCGGCCACGCCCACGATGATGAGCAGGGTCTGGAAGCGCCCCTCCAGCAGAAAGCGCAGCGCCACCCGGCGCTCGAACCCCAGCCCCCAGTGGGCACGCCCGGGCACGGCCGCGGCCGCCATCAGCGCATCCCGCCGGCCAGCTGGCCCATGGCATTGGCTCCGCCAGCCCCCGCCCCAGCCTGGGCCGACCTGGCATCAGCCGCCACCGGTCGCAGGCGCTGGCCCAGTGGGGCGCGCGGGTCCAGCAGCAGCTGTTCGCCGGCCTGCAGGCCCTCCAGCACTTCCACCCGGTCCAGACTGCGCAGGCCCAGGCGCAGGCGGCGCTCCACGGCGCGACCCTCGCTGAGCACGGCCACGCTGCCGCGCCCGCCCTCGTCGCTGCGCAGCGCCGTCAGCGGCACGGCCAGGACACGCTCGCGCTGGGCGGTGAGCAGCTCCACCGACAGGGTCATGTCCTCGCGCAGAAAGGCCGGCGCCTGCCCCTCGGGCCGCAGCCAGACCTGCACCGCGCCGCGCTGCGCATCCACCAGGGGCGCCAGGCGCAGCAGCCGGGCTTCGAAGCCCTGCTGCGGATAGGCATCGGCCAGCACCCGCGCCGTCTGGCCGGCCTGCAGCTGGGACAGATAGCGCTCATCCACCAGGGCGATCAGCTCCTGCGGTCCGTCCACGCTCTGCACCAGCAGGGCCTTGCCTGGCTGCACGATCTGGCCGGGTTCGACGCTGCGGGCCAGCAGCTGGCCATCGCCCATGGCGAGCAGGCGTGCCTGGGCCAGCTTGGCCTCGGCCACTTCGGCCGCGGCCTCGGCGGCGCGCCACTGGGCCAGGGCGGCCGCGGCATCGGGCCCGCGCGCGGCCTGGCCCTGCAGGGCCGCGTCGGCGGCGCGCTGGGCGGCCTCGGCGCTGTCAAGGGCCCGGCGGGCATCGTCCAGGCGGGCCGGGCTCAGAAAACCTGCAGCCACCAGCTCCTCGCTGCGCTGGTAGTCGCGTTGGGCGGCAGCCAGCTGGGCGGCGGCCTGGGCGCGCTGCGCCTCGGCCGCCACCAGGCCCTGCTCGCGCTGGCCGCGCAGGCGCTCGCGGGCCTGCAGGGCCAGGGCCCGGGCCTGCTCGGCGGCGGCACGCCATTCGGCATCGTCCAGTTCCAGCAAGACCTGGCCCTGCTGCACACGCTCGCCCTCGCGCAGGGCCACGCTGCGCACCCGGCCGGTTAGGGTGCTGCCCAGCTCCACCCGGCGCGGCGAGGCCACCCGGGCGCTGAACTGCAGGCTCTGGCGCAGCGGCGCGGCCGTGAGCTCCAGCACCGGGGCGGCCGGCGGCCGCAGCCAGGACCACAGGCCCAAGCCCAGCAGGGCCAGCAGCACGAGGGCCCAGAGGGCGCGGGATCGAAGCAGGCGGGTGATCAAGGGCGGCACCGGGATGTCTTCCATACTTGGAACAAGGCCCAGTCGGCCCTGGGCGGGCGGATGCTAGCAGCCGGCGGACAGGCAGGCTTGATGCGGCTCAATTCAGAGCGGGCAGGCCGCGGGCTGATCCAGCAGCAGACTCTCCAGCGCCTGCTCCCGCAGGCCGTAGAAACGCTTGATCTCGGCGATCTGGGCCAGGATCTCGGGGCGCTTCTTCTGCGCGGCGGCCAGGGCGGCGCCGCTCTTCTTCACCGCCAGAATCATCTTGTTCTTGCTGGTGTGCTCCAGGGCGATGAACTCGAAGACCTGGGTCTCGTAGCCCTCGGCCTCGAGCAGCAGCGCACGCAGGGAGTCGGTCACCATCTCGGCCTCCTGGCCCAGGTGGATGCCATGCTGCAGCATGGGCTTCAAGGCCGAGGGCAGCTGCATCTGCGGGCGCAGCTGCTTGTGGCAGCAGGGCGAGCACATGATGATGCCGGCCCCGGCGCGCAGGCCCAGGTGGATGGCGTAGTCGGTGGCGATATCGCAGGCGTGCAGGGCGATCATCACGTCCAGCCGCGCCGGCTGGTAGTGGCGCACATCGCTCTGCACAAAGCGCAGGCCCGTCAGGCAGTGGCGCTGTGCAGCGCCGTTGCACAGGCTCACCATGTCTTCGCGCAGCTCGATGCCGCTGACCTCGGCCCGTTTGCCCAGCACGCTCGTGAGCCAGTCGTACATGGCGAAGGTCAGATAGCCCTTGCCCGAGCCGAAGTCGCTCACATGCACCTCGGGGCTGGCAGCCAGCGGGCTGCTCTTGAGCGCCGCGCTCATCACCTCGATGAACTTGTTGATCTGCTTCCACTTGCGCGACATGGCGGGCACCAGCTGGCGCTCGCCGCCCTTGGCTTCGTGGGTCAGGCCCAGATCGGTCCAGAAGGGCTTGGCCAGCTCCAGATAGCGCGGTTTTTCCTTGTCATGCCCGGCGTCGGCCGCGGCCGCCGCGGGCGCGGCGTCGGCCCGGCGGCTCACGCGCAGGCTGGGCCGGCCCTTGCGGCTGAAGGCCAGCTGCAGCTCCTGTTCGGCCGTCTGCAGATGGGCGTTCTGAAAGTCGCGGCCCAGCAGGGCCTCGATCTCGGCCAGACCGGCCTCCAGGGCATGGTTCTTGGTGATGTCCCGGGTCTGGTAGCGCCAGAGAAAGCTCAGGCAGCGCTCTCCGCGCAGCTGCACGGTGCGCACCGTCAGGCGCTTCAGGCCGGCCTCGGCCCCGCTGTACTTGCTCAGCAGCAGCTTGGCAAAGCTGCCCTCGGCCAGGGCGGTCTGCAGCAGGCGCATGAAGCGCTGGCGGTCATCGGCCTGGGCGACGGGCGGCGGGGTGATCAGCGCGGTGAACATCGGCGTCGGCTAGCGAAAAGCCCGATTTTCCTTCATGAGTGCCGGGCTAGCATCGCGGCATGTCCAAGCACCCTGCCCTGTACCTGCTGATCGCCCCCCTGCTCCTGCTGGCGGCTTGCGCCGCGCCGCGCCAGCCCCAGCCCTTCGAGAACAGCCTGGGCATGCGTTTCGTGCAGATCCCGGCCGGTGAGTTCCTGATGGGCAGCGAGGCCAGCCCCGATGAGCTGGCCCAGGTGTTTCCCGCCCTGCCGCGCGATCGCTTCCTCAAGCTGGCCGACGAGGGCCCGGTGCACCGCGTGCGTATCAGCCGCAGCTTCTGGCTGGGCCAGCACGAGGTGACGGTGGGCCAGTTCCGGCGCTTTCTGGCGCGCTCGGGCTACCGGCCCGAGTCGGTGGCCGACGGCACCGGCGGCTATGGCTGGCGCGCCGACTACGACCCCGCCAGCAGCCCGCGCGGCGATGCCTTCGAAGGCCGCCGCCCCGAGTACTCCTGGGCCAACCCCGGCTTTCCCCAGGGCGAGGACCACCCGGTCACCAACATCACCTGGCACGACGCCCAGGCCCTGGCCGCCTGGCTCAGCCAGACCGAGGGCCGGCGCTACCGCCTGCCCACCGAGGCCGAGTGGGAATACGCCTGCCGCGCCGGCACGCGCACGCATTTCTCCAGCGGCGACGACCCGCAAAGCCTGCTGGGCCACGCCAACCTCTTTGACGCCGACAGCGCCCGCCATTGGCCGAAGTGGCAAGACATGGCCCTGCCCGGGCGCGACGGCCATGCCTTCACCGCCCCAGTAGGCAGCTTCGCGCCCAATGCCTGGGGCCTGCACGATATGCACGGCAATGTCTGGGAGTGGGTGGCCGACTGGCATGGCGACGACTACTACGCCCAGCTCGCCGCCCAGGGCACGGCCGTGGACCCGCAAGGACCGGCCGAGGGCACGGTGCGGGTGCGCCGCGGCGGCTCCTGGCACACCTGGGCCTTCTATGCCCGCTCGGCCTACCGCAACTGGAACGATCCCAGTACCCGCTACACCCTGGTGGGCCTGCGCCTGCTGCTGGAAGATGAAGCGGAACAGAAAAAAGAACGCTGAGGCTCAGGCATAGCTCTGCAGGGCCGGTTCGTCCTGCAGATGCGGCAGGCCGTTGAAGCTGTGCAGGCTCAGGCGCTGGGCATTGAAGATCAGCTCGCTCAAGGCGCTGTTGCGCAGGCGCAGGTTGAGCTCGATGGCGCTCTCGGCCGGCGCCTGCAGCACCTGGGCCAGGGCGCAGGAGATGGGGCCGCCGCTGGAAAGCACCAGCACCTCGCCACCGCCCAGGGCCCGCACCTCGTCCAGCACTCCGGCCACCCCGGCCAGGAACTGGGCATGGCTGGGCATGCCGCGCGGCGCGGTCTCGCCCCGCATCCAAGCCAGCAAGCCCTGACGCAGCAGGCGGAAATGCGCCTTGGCCGCGGCCGCATCGCGCACCGGCGCCAGCGGCTCGGGATGGATGGCGCGGATCAGGGCCTCGCTGTCGTACTCGTCCAGGCCCGGGCGGAGGCTCACGGCCGGCAGCGCCCCACCCCAGCCCTCGGCCAGGGCCGCCAGGGACTGGGCATGGCGCCTGAGCGTGCCACTGAACACCGCGTCGAAACGCTGGCCGCGTGCACGCCAGAAAGCGCCCAGGCGCTGGCACTGCTGATGGCCCAGGGGGCTGAGCTGGTCATAGTCGGCCGCGCCGAAACTGGCCTGGCCATGACGCACGAGATGAAGCATTCCCATGGGGCGGATCATGGGGCCGGGACCCCAAAAACGCTGTCGCCCCGGCGACCGCGCCAGACTCGGCTAAAATCCTTGCCTTCTTTCGTCTTGGCGCGCCCTTTGTCGGTCCCCGCCAGTCTTTTTTGTCAACGGAGCCATCATGGGCAACAAGATCAAAACCGAAGCCGACCGCCGCGCCACCCCGCGTCCCGCCGGCCTGACCTTCAGCCACGGCCGCGGCCAGAAGAACAGCCTGGAGCGCGGCTCGCACACCCGCAGCAAGAAGAACCCGGGCAAGCGTCCGCACTCGGGTTGATCTCGGGTTGATGTCGGGCGGGAGCACAGCCTCCCGCCATGCCATCCGGTAACAGGCCCAAGCCTCGCGGCAGGGCCTGTTTCTTTTTCTGCCCCCTCACCATGCATTGATCGCTAACCATGATCCGCATCAACGAACTCCGCCTGCCGCTCAACCACGAGCCCCAAGCCCTGCAAGCCGCCGTGCTGGCCCGCCTGGGCCTGCGTGAGCACGAGCTCCAGGCCTTCCACATCTTTCGCCGCGGCTATGACGCGCGCAAGAAGAGCGCCATCGTGCTGGCCTACACCATCGACTGCGAAGTCACGGTGGACGAGGCCGACCTGCTCAAGCGCCTGGCGGAGGACAAGAACATCCGGCCCACGCCCGACACCGAGTACAAGTTCGTGGGCCAGGCCCCAGTGGACTTCTACAGCGCGGGCGAGCCGCGTCTGCGCCCGGTAATCGTGGGCTTCGGCCCCTGCGGCCTGATGGCCGCCCTGGTGCTGGCCCAGATGGGCCTGCGCCCCATCGTGCTGGAGCGTGGCAAGAATGTGCGCGAGCGCACCAAGGACACCTGGGGCCTGTGGCGCCAGAGCGAGCTCAACCCCGAGTCGAATGTGCAGTTCGGCGAGGGCGGCGCCGGCACCTTCTCGGACGGCAAGCTCTGGAGCCAGATCTCCGACCCGCGCCACCTCACCCGCAAGGTGCTCAAGGAGTTCGTCAAGGCCGGCGCGCCCGAGGAAATCCTCTTCGTCAGCAAGCCGCATATCGGCACCTTCCGCCTGGTGTCCATGATCATCAAGATGCGTGCCGAGATCGAGGCCCTGGGCGGCGAGATCCGCTTCCAGCAGAAGGTCAGCGATCTGCAGATCGAGACCGACGCGGCTGGGCAGCGCCATATCCGCGGCGTGGTGCTGGAGTCCGGCGAGCAGATCCGCGCCGACCAGGTCGTCCTGGCCCTGGGCCACAGCGCGCGCGACACCTTCACCATGCTGCATGAGCGCGGCGTGTACATGGAGGCCAAGCCCTTCTCCATCGGCTACCGCATCGAGCATCCGCAGTCCCTGATCGACGCAGCCCGCTTCGGTTCCAATGCGGGCAACGAGATCCTGGGCGCGGCCGACTACAAGCTGGTGCATCACGCCAGGAACGGCCGCTCGGTCTACAGCTTCTGCATGTGCCCCGGCGGCACCGTGGTGGCCGCCACCAGCGAGCCGCTGCGCGTGGTGACCAACGGCATGAGCCAGTACTCGCGCGCCGAGCGCAATGCCAATGCCGGCATCGTGGTGGGCATCTCGCCCCAGGACTACCGCCAGGACGGCAAGACCGACGGCAGCCCGGTGAACCCGCTGGACGGCATGGCCTTCCAGCGCATCTGGGAAAGCCGCGCCTACGAGCTGGGCGGCGGCGACTACAAGGCCCCCGGCTCCCTGGTGGGCGCCTTCATCAAGCGCCAGGTCAGCCGCGAGTTCGGCAGCGTGGAGCCCAGCTACAAGCCCGGCGTCACCCTGACCAATCTGCAGCAAAAAGGCCTGGGCAGCCTGCCCGAGTACTGCCTGGACGCCATCCGCGAGGCCCTGCCCGCCTTCGAGCGCCAGATCAAGGGCTTCAGTCTGGCCGATGCGGTGCTCACCGGCGTGGAGACCCGCACCTCCTCGCCCCTGCGCGTGACCCGCGGCCGCGACTACCAGAGCCTGAATGTGCGCGGCCTCTACCCAGCCGGCGAGGGCGCGGGCTATGCCGGCGGCATCATGTCGGCCGGCGTGGACGGCATCGAGGTGGCCGAGGCCCTGGGCCGCGAGCTGCTGGGCCTGGGCGCGGCGGCCTGAGCGAGCCCCCACCCCAAGGAGGGTGGCGCGGCGGCGGGCCGGCGATGCGCTAGGCTTGCCGCCTGCGCGCGAGACAGCGCGGGGAGGACGAAACAATGAGCCACAGCCCCTTCACGGCCGGCCTGGGGCCGGTCACACCGGTGCTGCGCATCTTCGACACGGCCAAGGCCCGGGAGTTCTACCTGGACTTCCTGGGCTTCACGCTGGACTGGGAGCACCGCTTCGCCGAGGGCCTGCCCCTGTACCAGGCCATCAGCCAGGGCGCCTGCCAGCTGCACCTCAGCGAGCACCATGGCGACGCCAGCCCCGGCGCCCGCCTGCGCATCCCCTGCGCCGACCTCGACGCCTATCAGCAGGCCCTGCTGGCCCAGGACTACGGCTATGCCCGCCCGGGCATCGACGAGCAGCCCTGGGGCCGCGAGATGACCATTGCCGACCCCTTCGGCAACCGCCTCACCTTTTTCGATCCCCGCGAGGATGACTGAGCGCGGCGCCTCAGCAGCACCTCATCAGCGCTCGTCAGCTTCTCAGCGTCCCGACTCCAGCCCCCGCACCCGGCTCATGGCCAGGGCCGCGGCGGCGGTGCGGGTCTCCACGCCCAGCTTCTCGAACACATGCTCCAGGTGCTTCTGCACCGTGCGCGGGCTGGAGCCCAGGATGTCGCCGATATCGGCATTGGTCTTGCCCTTGACCACCCAGTAGAGCACCTCGGCCTCGCGGGCCGTGAGCTTGAAGCCGTGGATCAGGCCGTCCATCAGGGCGGCATCGTCGGCCTCACGCATCACGATCAGCCACTGGCCCTCGCCCAGGGCATCGGGGTCCACCGCATGCAGGGTGAAGGACAGGCGCTTGGCGCCGCGACTGCTGAGCGCGGCCACCGGCGCATCCGGCTTGACCGGTGGCAACACCGTCAGGCTCGCCGGCTCGGCCCCGGCGCGGCGGCGCAGGGCCTCGCGATGCAGCCAGACCAGCACCTCGGGCGGCAGGCGGCCGCGCTCGAAATGCCCGCCGCTGAAGTACTCGGCCATCAGCTGGCGCGCCAGCGCGGTCTGCCAGACGCAGCGCCCATCGGCCTCATGCACCGCCAGGCTGGCGTGGCCGAAGGCATCCAGCGCATTGCGGGCCTGACGCTGGGCGCGGGCGCCGCGCAGATGGGCCGCTATGCGGGCCAGCACCTCGCGCGGGCGTATGGGCTTGGTCACATAGTCCACGCCGCCGGCCGCAAAAGCGGCCTCCACATGCTCGGTGTCCGAGAGCCCGGTCATGAAGATGATGGGCGCGGCCGCGGTGCGCGGGTCGGCCTTGAGCCGGCGTGCCACTTCGAAGCCGTCGATGCCGGGCATCAGCGCGTCCAGCACCACCACATCGGGCGGCTGGTGGGCGGCGCTCTCCAGCGCGGCCTGGCCGTCAAAGGCCACAAGCACCGTGTAGCCGGCCTCGTCCAGCGCGTCATGCAGCAGGGCGAGGTTGTCCGGCACATCGTCGACGATGAGCACGCGCTCGGCGTGCGAGGCGACGGGGGGATTGGGCAGCAGCTCTTGATCGTCTTCGCTCACGGTTCAGTCTCCGGAAGACTCCGATTGCAAGGCCCGTGCCACCAGGCGGCTCATGGCCTGGAGCTGGAACTCGCGCGCCAGGGCGCGCAGCTCGCTGACGAAGTCCGCGCCCGCCCCGGCCTCGCCAGCCATGCGCTCCAGCTGCTCACGGATGCCCCTCACATGGCCTTGCTGCAGCTGGGCCTGCAGCCGCTCCAGGCTGGCGCGGGAGGGCAGGCTGCGGACGGCCGGCGGGGCCGCAGGCCATTCTGCTGCGGGCGCCGCCGCGCTCGGGCGCAGCCGCCACTGCAGGCCCAGCTGCCGACCCAGCCAGTCCAGCAGCTCGTCCACCCGCACCGGCTTGAGGATGAAGTCTTCGGGACGGATGCCCTGGCCGTTTTCCAGGCCGCGGTCAAAAGCATTGGCCGACACGATGGCCGCGGGCGCCTGGCTCAGGCCCTGGGCGCGGATGGCCGCCAGGGTCTGCCAGCCGTCCAGGCCCGGCATGGCCAGGTCCAGCAGCAGGGCCTCGGCCGGCCAGTCGCGCAGCATCTCCAGCGCCGCGGTGCCGCTGGCGGCCAGGCGCAGCTCGAAGCCCAGGGGCTCCAGCACGCTAGCCAGCAGCTGGCGGTCGGCCTCCTCGTTGTCCACCACCAGCACGCGGCGCGCCGGCCCCTCGAAGCCGATGCGCGCCGCGCGGCGCCGCTGCTGGGCCAGGGCGCCCTCGGCCAGGCGCGGCAGGAAGAGCTTGAGGCTGAAGCAACTGCCCTGCCCCGGCGAGCTGCTCACGCGCAGCTCGCCGCCCATCAGGTCGGTGAGCATCTTGGCGATGGTGAGCCCCAGGCCAGTGCCGGCGCCCGTGCTGGCGCCGCGCTCGAAGGGATCGAACACCCGCGCCAGCTCCTCGGCGCTCATGCCGGGCCCGGTGTCGGCAATCTCGATGCGTGCCATCTCGCCGGAGTAGGCCAGGCGCAGCGTCACCCGCCCCTCGGCGGTGAACTTGATGGCATTGCCCAGGATATTGATCAGGATCTGCTGCACCCGCTTGCCATCGGCCCGCACCCAGTCCGGCAGGCCCGCCGGCGCCTGGTAGACGAAGTCCAGGCCCTTGGCCCGGGCCTGCAGCGAGAGCAGGCGCACGAGATCCTGGAGGGCCTCCCCAAAGGCCCAGGGGCCGGGCTCCAGCCTGAAGCGCCCGGCCTCGATGCGTGCCAGATCCAGGCTGCCCTCGATCAGCGACAGCAGGTGCTCGCCGCCGCGGCGTATCACCGTGACGGCCTGGCGGCGGTGGGCGGGCATGCGCTCGTCCTCGTCCAGGATCTGGGCATAGCCCAGGATGGCATTGAGCGGGGTGCGCAGCTCGTGGCTGATGCTGGTGATGTAGCGGGTCTTGGCCTCGTTGGCGGCCTCGGCCTGGGCTTTGGCCTGCTGCAGCTGGGCATCGGTGCGGCGGTGCGACTCGATCTCGGCATGCAGGGCCTGGGTCTGGCGGCGCGACTCCTCCTGCGCCACCTGGCGGCTCTTGTGCGTGAGCACCAGCCACCAGGCTATCACGCCCGAGAGCAGCAGCAGGGCCACCAGGGCCTTGGCGTAGGAGGCGCGCAGATGCGGCCCCAGCGCCGCCTGCGCGGCCTCGCCCAGGCGGCCCAGCTCATGCTGGTAGAGCAGGCCGAAAAGCAGCAGCAGCACCGGCAGCACCAGGGCCATCAGGCCCAGATACTGGATCAGGCCGCTGTCCAGCAGGGGCCAGAGCCGGCGCGGCAGCAGGCGCTGCAGCAGGCTGCGCGCCTGCACGGCCAGGCGGGCCTGGGGCTTGCACAGGTCTTCGCAGCGCGCATCCAGCGAGCAGCACAGCGAGCAGATGGCGCCGCGGTAGGCGGGGCAATGCGCCATGTCGGCGCCCTCGTACTCGCGCTCGCAGACGACGCAGCGCTGCTTCAGGCGCGCAGAGCCCTCATCGCTCTGGCGGGCGATGTAGTAGCGCCCGCCGGTGGCCCAGGCGATCAGGGGCGAGACCAGCAGGGCCGTCACCAGGGCGATCAGGGCCGAGAAGGCCTGGGCCAGGGGCCCGAAGACGCCCAGATGCGCGGCAATGGACAGGCCCGAGGCCGCGGCCATGGCGCCCACGCCCACGGGGTTGATGTCGTAGAGATGGGCGCGCTTGAACTCGATGCCCGGCGGCGAGAGGCCCAGGGGCTTGTTGATCACCAGATCGGCCACCACGCTCATGATCCAGGCGATGGCGATATTGGCGTAGAGGCCCAGCACCCGGTCCAGGGCCTGGAAGAGCTCCATCTCCATCAAGAGCAGGGCGATCAGGATGTTGAACACCATCCAGACCACGCGCCCAGGGTGGCTGTGGGTCAGGCGCGCGAAGAAATTGCTCCAGGCCAGAGACCCGGCATAGGCATTGGTGACATTGATCTTGAGCTGGGACACGATGACCAGCAGGGCTGTGGCGGCCACGGCCACGTCGGGGCGGCTGAACACGGTCTCGAAGGCCACCAGATACATCTGGTTGGGGTCCACCGCCCGCTCGGCCGGCACCATGAGCTGGATGGCCAGAAAGGCCAGCAAGGCGCCGCCCAGCATCTTGAGCACGCCAATCAGCACCCAGCCCGGTCCACCAATAAAGACCGCGGCCCACCAGCGCCAGCGCCGCCGTCCCGGCTCGGGGGCGGGCATGAAGCGCAGATAGTCGGCCTGCTCGCCCATCTGCGTGATCAGGGCAATGCCCACCGTCATGGCCGCGCCGAAAAGCGGCAGGCTGAAGCCCCCGTCCTGGCCGGCGCTGTGCACGCCCGCATAGTCGCGGATCTGCGTCGGCAGGTCCGGGTAGTGCAGGAAAACGTAGACGTAAGGCAGGATCAGCAGGCCCAGCCACAGGGGCTGGGTCCAGACCTGCAGCCTCGCGATGGAGGTGAGGCCATGGGTCACCAGGGGCAGCACCACCAGGGCGCAGATCAGATAGCCCCAGGCCGGCGGGATGTCGAAGGCCAGCTCCAGCGCATAGGCCATGATGGCGGCCTCCAGCGCGAAGAAGATGAAGGTGAAGCTGGCGTAGATCAGGCTGGTGAGGGTGGAGCCGATATAGCCGAAACCCGCGCCGCGGGTGAGCAGGTCCATGTCCAGGCCGTAGCGCGCCGCATAGACGCTGATGGGCCAGCCCGCCAGCAGGATGATGGCCCCCGTGGCCAGGATGGCCCAGAAGGCGTTGATGAAGCCGTATTCCACCAGCAGGGTGGCGCCCACGGCCTCCAGCACCAGAAAGGAGGCCGCACCAAAGGCGGTGTTGGCCACCCGGCCGGCCGACCAGCGCCGAAAGCCATGGGGCGTGAAGCGCAGCGCATAGTCCTCCAGGGTCTCGCGGGCCACCCAGGCGTTGTAATCCCGGCGGATCGTGATGACGCGCTGTACGGGTGGATCCGGCTGGACGCTGGCGGCGGCGGGCTGCATGCTGCTTCTCTATCAAAAGCCGTGCCCGACAGACTCCCCTCCTACCGGCTTCGCCGGCCCCCTCAAGGGGGCGCCCCGGCGGACCGGCAAAGCCGGATCCGCGGGCGCCGCTCGGGAGTGCAGTCGTTCACCGACAGGCAATCCGCATATCTGGCACACCTCCTGCAGGAAGGGTTTCATGGAACTCACTCCCCGAGAGCGCGACAAGCTGCTGATCTTCACCGCGGCCCTGCTGGCGGAACGCCGCAAGGCGCGCGGCCTCAAGCTCAACTATCCCGAGGCGGTGGCCCTGATCAGCGCCGCCATCATGGAAGGTGCCCGCGACGGCAAGACCGTGGCCCAGCTGATGAGCGAGGGCAAGACCGTGCTGCGCCGCGACCAGGTGATGGAGGGCATCGCCGAGATGATCCACGACATCCAGGTGGAAGCGACCTTCCCCGACGGCACCAAGCTGGTGACCGTGCACCAGCCGATCGCATAAGCCAGCCCAGCGCACCAAGATGAAGAATCCTCACCGCGTACTCCCTCAAGTCCTGACCCTGCTGGCCCTGGCCGGGGGCTGCAGCCTGGCCCTGGCCCATCCGGGGCATGGCGATGCGGCCCACCAGGGCTTTGCCCAGGGCCTGCTCCACCCCTTCACCGGCCTGGACCACCTGGCCGCCATGCTGGCCGTGGGCCTGTGGAGCGCGGGCGCCACGCGCCGGCCCTGGCTGGCGCCGGCCGTCTTCGTGCTAATGCTGCTGGCCGGCGCCCTGCTGGCCCAGGCCGGCCTGGCCCTGCCGGTGGTGGAGCCCATGATTGCCGCCTCCCTGGTGGCCGCCGGCCTGCTGCTGGCGGCGCCGCTGCGCCTGCCCCTGGCGGCGGGGGCCGCGCTGATGGGTGGCTTCGCCCTCTTCCACGGTGCGGCCCATGGCCAGGAGCTGGCCGGCACGGGCGCCCTGGCCGGCATGGTGCTGGCCACGGCCCTGCTGCACGGTCTGGGCCTGCTGCTGGGCAGCGCCCTGGCGCGCGCCAGCCTCTGGCTGCCGCGAGCGGCGGGAGCCGGCGTGCTGCTGCTGGGCCTGGGTCTGCTGGTCCGCTGAGCGGCCTGTTGCTGCAAGCACAAGGAGAGCCCGCCATGATTCCCGGCGAACTGCTGATCGATGACGAGAGCGCCGTCCATGCGCTCAACCCCGGCCGGCGCAGCCTGCGCCTGGTGGTCGAGAACGCCAGCGACCGGCCCATACAGGTCGGTTCGCACTACCACTTTGCCGAGACCAATGCCGGCCTGCGCTTCGACCGCGCGGCCGCGCAGGGCATGCGGCTGAACATCGCCTCCGGCACGGCCGTGCGTTTCGAGCCCGGCCAGCAGCGCACGGTGGAACTGGTGGACTACGCGGGGGACCGTCAGGTCTGGGGCTTCCGCGGCCTGGTGCAGGGAGCGCTGTGATGAGCCAGATGGGCAGGCGTGCCTACGCCGAAACCTTTGGCCCCACCGTGGGCGACCGCCTGCGCCTGGCCGACACGGCCCTGGTGATCGAGGTGGAACAAGACCTGACCCTGCGGGCCGGCGGCTATGGCGAGGAGGTGAAGTTCGGCGGCGGCAAGGTGATCCGCGACGGAATGGGCCAGAGCCAGGTGACGCGGGCCGAAGGGGCGGTGGACACCGTCATCACCAATGCGCTGATCGTCGATCACTGGGGCATCGTCAAGGCCGATATCGGCCTGAAGGACGGGCGGATCGAAAGGATCGGCAAGGCCGGCAATCCCGATACCCAGCCGGGCGTCGATATCGTCATCGGTCCCGGCACGGAGATCATCGCCGGCGAGGGGCGCATCCTGACGGCCGGCGGCATCGACGCGCATATCCACTTCATCTGCCCGCAGCAGATCGAGGAGGCGCTGATGTCCGGCGTCACCACCATGCTCGGCGGCGGCACGGGGCCGGCCCATGGCACGCTCGCCACCACCTGCACGCCCGGGCCGTGGCATCTGGCGCGGATGATCCAGTCCTTCGATGCCTTCCCGATCAATCTTGGTCTTTCCGGCAAGGGCAACGCCTCGAAGCCCGCCGCGCTCGTCGAGATGATCGAGGGCGGGGCCTGCGCGCTCAAGCTGCACGAGGACTGGGGCACGACGCCGGCCGCCATCGACAATTGCCTCTCGGTCGCCGACGATTACGACGTGCAGGTAATGATCCACACCGACACGCTGAACGAGAGCGGCTTCGTGGAGGATACCATCGCCGCCTTCAAGGGCCGCACCATCCATGCCTTCCACACGGAAGGGGCGGGCGGCGGCCATGCGCCGGATATCATCCGCGTCTGCGGCCTTGCCAATGTCATCCCGTCTTCGACCAATCCGACGCGGCCCTATACGCGCAACACCATTGCCGAGCATCTCGACATGCTGATGGTCTGCCACCACCTGTCGCCGTCGATCCCCGAGGACATCGCCTTCGCCGAAAGCCGCATCCGCAAGGAGACCATCGCGGCGGAGGATATCCTGCACGATATCGGGGCCTTCTCCATCATTTCCTCCGACAGCCAGGCCATGGGCCGCGTCGGGGAGGTGCTTATCCGCACCTGGCAGACGGCGCACAAGATGAAGGTGCAGCGCGGCGCCCTGCCGGGCGACACGGCGCGCCACGACAACGAGCGGGTCAAGCGCTATATCGCCAAGCTCACGATCAACCCCGCGCGCTCGCACGGCACGGCGCATGAGATCGGCTCCATCGAGGTGGGCAAGTGGGCAGACCTGGTGCTGTGGCGGCCCGCCTTCTTCGGCGTCAAGCCCAGCCTCATCCTCAAGGGCGGCTTCATCGCCGCGGCCGCCATGGGCGATCCGAACGCCTCCATCCCGACGCCGCAGCCGGTGCACTACCGGCCGATGTTCGGCAGCTACGGCCGCGCTCCGGCCGGCTCGCTCAGCTTTGTCTCCCAGGCCGCCGAGCAGGCCGGCGTCAAGGAACGCTACGGCCTGAAGAAGACCGTGGTGGCCGTGCGGGGCAACCGCGGCATCAGCAAGCGCGATATGGTGCGCAACGACTATCTGCCGCAGATGAGCATCGATCCCGAAACCTATGAAGTGCGCGCCGACGGGGAGCTGCTCACCTGCGAGCCCGCCACCGTTCTGCCGATGGCGCAGCGCTATTTCCTGTTTTAGGGGGCTTTTTCACGCTTTGCGGCCGGCGCTTTGAGGCAGCATGCGGGCCATGGACCGTCTGGCCGAACAGGTGGTGGCGTGGCACAACCGCAACCCCCTGGCAAAGCGCATCAGCATTTACGACGTCCACACCATCGGTGTGGTGGCCCTGCCCTTTGTTGGGGGCAGCGCTGCGGCTCATCCCGAGGCCGGTGCCGCGGCGCCGGACGCGCCGCGCGAACCGGTCATGGATCCGCTGCCACAGGCGGATGCCGCGCCAGCCGATGAGGCCGGCCCGCAAGACGACGGGCCAGCGCCTCAAGAGCCAGCTGCCGCTGCCGCCGCAGCCACTCCCGATGCCGGCCCCACCATGCCCGCCCAGCTGGCCTCGCCAGCGGCGGCAACCAAGCCCCTGCCCGCCTGGCTGCGCTGGCGGCCCGGCCCGCTGCGCGCCTGGCTGCCGGACCCGGCCCGACCCTACGCCCTGTTCAGCGAGCGCTTCATCAACCGGCTCTCGGCCGGCCGCGTTGCGCGATTTGCCGCCGCCCACGGCCATGCCAGCCCGCCCGGCGCGGCCGACTGGCCGCAGCGCGCCATCCCCATCGACGAGCGCCTGATGGCCAAGGCCGCCAAGCGCGGTCTGGGCAGCTGGCCCTACGAGATCTATCTGATCAGTGCCGGCGTGGATGCCGGCGCCTCGCGCACCCGGGTGCTGATGGCCTCTGGTGCCGACCGCCAGCTCCGGGTGCTGGGCCGGCGCTGCCTCAACCCCCTGGCCCTGGCCGTGGTGGGCGCCCTGCTGCTGCTCTTTGTGGGCGCTCCGGCGCTCTGGCTGGCCGGCCGCCACAAGGCGGCGGAGGAGCCGGCCGCGGCGGCGGCTTCGGCACCGGTTCTTGCCGCCTCGGCGGCAGCCAGTGCCCCGCCGGCCGCCGCCATGGCCAGTGCCCCGGCCAGTGCGCCCGCCAGCGACGCCGCCTCGGCCGCGCCCGCCGCCGAAGCCGCCAGCACCCCGGCCTCCGAAGCCGCCGCGGCCAGCGCCGCCTCGGCACCGGCGCCCGAGGCCAGCGAAGCCACACCCGACATCCGCCCGCAGCTGGTGCCGCGCCGCGAGGGCCGCAACGAGCGCCCGCCGCTGGGCAGCACGGCGGCTTCGGCGCCCGGTGCCCCCGCCAAGCCCGCGGCAACGGCCGCCAGTGCGGCCAGCGAGAAACCTCAGCAGAGCAAGGAAACGCCCAAGTCCGCCCCGGCCCGCAGCCCCGAACGCGCCCTCAACAAGGAGGAACCGGCGGACAAGCCCAGCGTGCGCGGCGGCGGCAGCAGCACAGCCCCGGGCGCCAAGCAGGTGGCCCTGGTGAGCCCGGCCGTCGCCAGCAAGGCGGAGGCCGAGGCCGCGCTGGAGCGCATGCGCGGCATGCTGGAGCAGACGGTGCGCGACCCGCAAAGCCTGCAGGGTCAGGTCTTCCGCACGCATGAAGGCTGGCGGGCCGCCATCTGGCCCTTTGCCACCCGCGAGGAGGCCCAGCTGATCAATGCCACCCTGGTGGCACGGGGCTTGCGAACCCGAGCGGTCGATTTCTAGCCGTTCTGGCCTACAGTGGCCCCCATGCTGACCGTCAACAAACTCCTCCCCCAAGGGCGCGGCCTGGCCGCCGTCCTCCTCAAGCGTGCGCCCCAGGTCGAGCTGGACTGGGATGTGCGGCAGAAAAGCCGTTTCGATGCCAGCGACAGCCAGGGCCGGGCGCTGGCCGTCTTTCTGCCCCGCGGCAGCGTGGTGCGCGGCGGTGATGTGCTGGTGGCCGAGGACGGCAGCCTGATCCGCGTGCTGGCCGCGCCGCAGCCGGTGCTGGAGGTGCGGGCCTGTGCCGAGCACGGCAGCCCATTTGATCTGCTGCGTGCCGCCTACCACCTGGGCAACCGCCATGTGCCCCTGGAGCTCAAGCCCGACCACCTGAAGCTGGAGCCCGACCATGTGCTGGCCGAGATGCTGCGCATGATGCACCTGGTGGTGAGCGAAACCCAGGCCGCTTTCGAGCCGGAGTCCGGTGCCTATGGCAACGAGAGCCACAGCCATGGTGGCGGTCACGGTCATGCTCACAAGCACGAGCCTGCTCACGAGCACGCCCATGTGCACGGCCCCGGCTGCGGGCACGATCACGCGCATGAGCACGCTGCCGCGCCGGCACCGCGCGGCAAGCCGCTGAACATTGCCGTGACGGCAGCCCCGGCGGCCCAGCCGCATGTGCACGGCCCCGGCTGCAAGCACTGAACCGCCCCGCCCCATGCCCCGCGTGCGCCCCCCCGCCGCGCCGGTGAGTGCCGGCGCCTGGCTGCAGCTGATGCAGCTGGCCTCCCCCGCTCTGCCGGTCGGAGGCTTCAGTTACTCAGAAGGCCTGGAGGCCGCCGTGGACAGCGGCCAGGTCGGCAACGAGGCCCAGGCCCGGCAATGGCTGCTGGACCAGCTGGCCCTGGCCCTGGGCCGGGCCGATCTGCCCGCCTGCGCCGCCGCCATGCGGGCCTGGCAGCGCGAGGACGCGGGCCGGGTGCAGGCCCTCAATGACTGGGTGCTGCAGACCCGCGAGACCCGCGAGCTGCGCCTGCAGAGCGAGCAGATGGGGCGCTCCCTGCTGGAGTGGCTGCGCAACCGCGGCGATGCCGCAAGACCTGACACCGCCCGACGCCTTCAGACCCTGGCGGCCCTGCGCCCGGCGCCCAGCTGGCCCGTGGCCTTCGGCCTGGCCGCCGCGCTGACGGGCGCCCCGCTGCGCGAAGCCATGCTGGCCCACGCTTTCGGCTGGGCCGAGAACCTGGTGGCTGCGTCCATCAAGGCCGTGCCCCTGGGCCAGAGCGCGGGCCAGCGCATGCTGGAAGCCCTGGGCGAGGCGATCCCCGCCGTGGTGGACGCGGCGCTCGCGCAGACCGAGAGCGAGCGCCAGGCTTTCAGCCCCGGCCTGGCCATCCTCTCGGCCCGGCACGAGGCCCAGTACTCGCGGCTCTTCAGGTCCTGATCAGGAGCGGTAGTCGGCGTTGATGCTGACGTAGTCGTGGCTGAGGTCGCAGGTCCAGACCGTGGCCTCGGCAATGCCGCGGTGCAGATTCACGCGCACCGTGATCTCGCTTTGCTTCATCACGCGCTGGCCGTCTTCCTCGCGGTAGGCCGGGTGGCGGCCGCCCTTGGTCACCACATGCACATCGTCCAGGTGCATCTCGATCAGGGTCTGGTCCAGATCGGCGATGCCGGCATAGCCCACCGCGGCCAGGATGCGGCCCAGGTTCGGGTCGCTGGCGAAGAAGGCGGTCTTGACCAGGGGCGAGTGGGCGATGGCATAGGCGGCCAGCTGGCACTCGGCCACATCGCGGCCACCCTCGATTCTGACGGTGATGAACTTGGTGGCGCCCTCGCCGTCGCGCACGATGGCCTGGGCCAGCTGCTGCGACACGGCGATCACGGCCTCGCGCAAGGCCTGACCCTCGGCACTGGCCAGGGACTCGATGCGGGCATGAGCCGCCTTGTGCGTGGCGATCAGCACGAAGCTGTCATTGGTGGAGGTGTCGCCGTCGATGGTGATGCGGTTGAAGCTGGCATCGGCCGCCTCGGTCACCAGGGCCTGCAGCAGCTCGGGCGCGATATTGGCGTCGGTGGCCACATAGCCCAGCATGGTCGCCATGTCGGGAGCGATCATGCCGGCGCCCTTGGCGATGCCGTTGATGGTGACGGTATGGCCACCGATCTGCACCTGGCGCGAGGCGGCCTTGGGCAGGGTGTCGGTGGTCATGATGCCGGCGGCGGCCTCGGCCCAGGCGTCGGGCTTGGCGGCGGCCAGGGCGGCGGGCAGGCCGGCCACGATGCGGTCCACCGGCAGGGTTTCCATGATCACGCCGGTGGAGAAGGGCAACACCTGCTCGGGCGCGATGCTCAGCAGACCGGCCAGGGCCGTGCAGCTCTGGCGGGCGCGGGCCAGGCCGTCCTCGCCGGTGCCGGCATTGGCATTGCCGGTGTTCACCAGGATGGCGCGGATGCCGCGGCCGGCGTCCAGATGCTCACGGCAGATCTGCACCGGCGCGGCGCAGAAGCGGTTCTTGGTGAAGACGCCGGCCACCGAGCTCCCCTCATCGAGCAGCACCACCGTCAGGTCGCGTCGATCCGCCTTGCGTATGCCCGCCATCGTGACGCCCAGGCGCAGGCCGGGCACGGGATGGAGGGAGGCAGGGTCGGGGGCGCTGAGGTTGACGGGCATGGCGGTCTCGCGATGAAGGGGAACAGGTCGAGGAATGAACAGGGCCGGCACAGCCGGCCCGGGAAACCCGCGAAACGGGATGGCGCGGATTGTAGGGAGAGATTGGGCCCGCGCCTTGTGCGGGCGCAGCCAAGCCCGAGGCGGGAAGCCCAGACATGACAAAGGGCTCCCGCAGGAGCCCTTGCACATCATCATCACCGGGCGCCGATGGCGCCCTGAGGGCGATCAGCCGCGGCGCTGGCGGCGGCGCGCCACAAAGCCCACGGCACCCAGGCCGGCGAGCAGCATGGCGTAGGTGCCGGGCTCGGGGACGGCCGAGACGGTGACCAGGTCTTGGTAGACCGAGTTTTCCAGCTTGGTCAGCTTGTACTTGGCCGGCCCCTCGTAGCGATCGGCAGCCAGCAGGAAACCATTCACCTTGTTCAGGAAATCCGCGTCCTGCTGAGCCGTGCTGTCGGCGTTCAGATAGCCGAACTGGAACACGCCCTGGGACACATCCAGACGCGCACCAGGCGCCTCGTGCGTGATCTCCCAGACGGCCGTCTGGAAGGCCGCGCGATCCAGGTCCGAGCTCAGGCGGCTGTAGCTGGTGGAGAACAGGCCTTGCAGCTGGCGCGACTGGGGGGCGCTGAAGCTGCCCACGGTGTAGCTCTGTACGCCGCTCAGGGAGTGGCTTTGAGCGTACTCCACGCAGAAGGCCTCGAAGGAAGCGCCACCGCTGAGCTGGTACTGCATGCCACCGGCCATATAGTCCTCGCTGGTCGCACCGTCCAGCACCAGGGTGATGGCCTCACCCACCGTGCCCTTGTACTCGATGTTCAGCACCGTGCCGGCGGCGCTGGCGCTGCCCATGGCAGCCAAGGACAGAGCGGCGGCAAGAATCGTCTTGTTCATGAGTTCTCTCGTTTGGATTCCAGGTCGGCCGCTTCAGCCGGCGTTGCGACGGCGGCGCACCAGGGCGAGCACACCCAGGGCAGAGGCGGCCAGGACCAGCGAAGCCGGCTCGGGCACGGCCTGCAAGGAACCGCCACCGCTCAGCGTGCTGTTGAACTTGGCGCTGTAGTTGCTCATCTGCACCGTGACCTGCCAGTCACCGGCGCTCAGCATCACGGGGCTCAGTGCATAGGTCCATGCCCAGTGGGAGATGTCCAGCTTCTTGCCGGGCGTGACCCAATGCGAGTCGGTTACCGAGACGAACTTGTATTCGTCGTCAACCAGGTCGAAGAGGTACTGCTCGCTGCCCTTGCTCAGGGTCACGGACTGCACCAGCACATTGTTCTTCTTGGTGGATTCGGCCTGGATATAGCCGTTGAACAGCGAGTCCTTGCCCACATGCAGGGTGTAGCTGGAGGACCAGGGTGCCTGACCGTCCAGGGCCTTGGTGTCGAAGGTGACCGGTGCGGCCGAGGCCAGCGTGGCCGACAGGGCCAGGGTCAGGGTAGCGAGGGCTGCTTGGGGCTTCATGGACAGGTTCTTGCGCCAGGTTTTGTGTAGGGTCTCCGGTGCTGCGGACCTCCCTGCACCGTTGGACTTCACTTTAGGGGTGAGGGCTTGACATGAGCACCCCTCAACCCAGGGCTCGGGGCTTGAAATGTGCGAACTGCATCACACCCTGGCCCCCCGAGTTGCGGGGGATCTGGGTGCTGGAGCCTGGCCGTGACCCGCCCCCGCAAGAAAAAGCCCGCCACCAGGGCGGGCCCGCAAGGCATCAGCAGCGTCGGCTCAGCTCAGCTTGCCGTGGCACTGCTTGTACTTCTTGCCGCTGCCGCAGGGGCAGGGATCGTTGCGGCCCACATGACCCGCCGCCGCCAGGGCCGGGTCTTGCGCCGGGTCCTGGGAGACCGAGCCGTCCTCGTTGGGGTGGGTGTAGGTCACATTGCTGACGTTCTCGGCGCGCTGCTCGATGGCTTCGGCGGCCTGGGTAGCTTCTTCCTGGCTCTGGATGCGCACATTCATCAGCACGCGGGTGACTTCCATCTTCACCACGTCCAGCAGCTGGGAGAAGAGCTCGAAGGCCTCGCGCTTGTACTCCTGCTTGGGATTCTTCTGGGCGTAGCCGCGCAGATGGATGCCCTGGCGCAGATAGTCCAGCGCGGCCAGATGCTCGCGCCAGTGCTGGTCGATGCTCTGCAGCAGCACCATGCGCATGAAGGGGGTGAACTGCTCCAGGCCCACGCGCTCGAGCTTGTCGGCAAAGATCGCGTCGCCGGCCTTCAGCACGGCCTCGAGGATCTCCTCGTCGGTGATGGCATCGCTCTTGGCCACCTCGCCCTGCAGATCCACGGCAATCTGCCATTCGTCCTTGAGCACGCGCTCCAGGGCCGGCAGGTCCCACTGCTCTTCCAGGCTCTCGGCCGGCACGAAGCCGCGCACCACATCGCTCAGGGTGCTGTGGCGCAGATTGTTGATCTGGGCCACCAGATCCTGGGCTTCGAGGATGTCGTTGCGCTGCTGGTAGATGACCTTGCGCTGGTCATTGGACACATCGTCGTACTCCAGCAGCTGCTTGCGCACGTCGAAGTTGCGACCTTCGACCTTGCGCTGCGCGCTTTCCAGCGAGCGGCTGACGATGCCGGCCTCGATGGCCTCGCCCTCGGGCATCTTCAGGCGGTCCATGATGGCGCGCACGCGGTCGCCCGCGAAGATGCGCATCAGATCGTCCTGCAGCGACAGGAAGAACTTCGAGCGGCCCGGGTCGCCCTGACGGCCGGAACGGCCGCGCAGCTGGTTGTCGATGCGGCGGCTTTCATGGCGCTCGGTGGCGATGATGCGCAGGCCACCCTCGGCCTTGACCTTCTCGTGCAGGCCGCGCCATTCGTCCTTGAGCTGCTGGATGCGGCGCGCCTTCTCGTCCTCGGCCAGGCTCTCGTCGGCCTCGATGAACTGCACCTGCTTCTCGACATTGCCGCCCAGCACGATGTCGGTGCCGCGGCCCGCCATATTGGTGGCGATGGTGATCACGCCGGGGCGGCCGGCCTGGGCAATGATCTCGGCCTCCTTGGCGTGCTGCTTGGCGTTGAGCACCTGGTGGGGCAGCTTGGCCTGGGCCAGCAGATTGGAGATCAGCTCGGAGTTCTCGATCGAGGTCGTGCCCACCAGCACCGGCTGGCCGCGCTCGTGGCACTCGCGGATGTCCTTGAGCACCGCGTCGAACTTCTCCTTGGAGGTCTTGTAGACCAGGTCCAGCTCGTCGCGGCGGATGGTCGGGCGGTTCGGCGGGATGACCACGGTCTCCAGACCGTAGATCTCCTGGAACTCATAGGCCTCGGTATCGGCCGTGCCGGTCATGCCGCCGAGCTTGCTGTACATGCGGAAGTAGTTCTGGAAGGTGATCGAGGCCAGCGTCTGGTTTTCCGGCTGGATCGTGACCTTTTCCTTGGCTTCCAGCGCCTGGTGCTGGCCTTCCGAGTAGCGGCGGCCCGGCATCATGCGGCCGGTGAATTCGTCGATGATGACGATCTCGTCGTTGCGGACGATATAGTCCTTGTCGCGGTGATACACATGGTGCGCCCGCAGCGAGGCGTACAGATGGTGCATCAGGGTGATGTTGCCGGCGTCGTAGAGGCTGGCGCCCTCGGGCAGCAGGCCGGCCTGGCTGAGCAGGCGCTCGGCGTTCTCGTGGCCGTCTTCGGTCAGGTAGATCTGGTGCGACTTCTCGTCCACCGTGAAGTCGCCCGGCTCGGTGACGCCCTGGCCGGTGCGCGGGTCCAGCTCGCCGATCTGGCGCTTGAGCAGGGGGGCGACCTTGTTGATGGCCTGGTAGAGATCGGTCTGGTCGTCGGCCTGACCCGAGATGATCAGCGGGGTGCGAGCCTCGTCGATCAGGATGGAGTCCACCTCGTCCACGATGGCGAAGGCCAGGCCGCGCTGCACACGGTCGGCGGTCTCATAGACCATGTTGTCGCGCAGGTAGTCGAAGCCGTACTCGTTGTTGGTGCCGTAGGTCACATCGGCCTGGTAAGCGGCCTGCTTCTCTTCGCGGGTCATCTGGGGCAGGTTGATGCCCACGCTCAGACCCAGGAAGTTGTAGAGCTTGCCCATCTCCTCGGCATCGCGGCGCGCGAGGTAGTCGTTCACCGTCACCAGGTGCACGCCCTTGCAGGTCAGCGCATTCAGGTAGACCGGCAGGGTGGCCATCAGGGTCTTGCCCTCACCGGTGCGCATTTCGGCGATCTTGCCGGCATGCAGCACCATGCCGCCGATCAGCTGCACATCGAAGTGGCGCATCTTCAGCACACGCTTGCCACCTTCGCGGCAGACGGCGAAGGCCTCGGGCAGCAGGGCATCGAGCTTCTCGCCGCCGGCCACGCGCTGCTTGAACTCCTCGGTTTTGGCACGCAGCTGCTCGTCGCTCAGGCCCTCGAACTGGGGCTCCAGGGCGTTGATCTGCTGCACCACGCGGCGGTATTGCTTGAGCAGCCGGTCATTGCGGCTACCGAAAATCTGGGTGAGAAGCTTGGGCAACATGCAGCAGCGTCAGAGGTGAGGGCCAAAAGCCAGGGCGTCGCCCGCGGGCGACGCGCGGGGCCATGGGCCTTGCGGTCTTGTAGGGGATCTGTGGGCCTGGCACTTGGGGCCGGTTCGGGGCATTGCAAGCCGGGTACGGCCCGGCACAAACCCTGAGCCCGCTGGCAGGCCACAGAAAAACCCGTCGAGTTTAGCACCGGGGGCATGACGCCCCGACCGGCCCGGGCCGCCCCACTACACTGGCGCCATGCCCAGCTCCCGCCGTTTCACGCCTGCCCGCGCCGCCGGCACCGGACCTTCAGTACCGGATCCCCAGCCCCTGGTCGACGCGCTCGCGCGCCACCAGGGCCTGGCGCGCCTGGGCCTGCTGCTGCAGGAGTCGAACCGGCGACTGGCCATCATCGAGGTGGCCCTGCCCGGCGCCATGCGGCGCTTTGTGCGTGCCGGCCCCATTGACGAAGAAGGCTGGACCCTGCTGGCCGCCAATGCCGCCGTGGCCACCAAGCTGCGCCATCTGCAGCCCCGGCTGCAGGAGCTTCTGGCCGAGGCCGGCATCCCGCCGGCCCAGCTGCGCATCAAGGTGCTGCAGAGCCCGGGCGGCTGAGTCGCCGCGCCGAGAAAGCGCCAAGAAAAAGCCCCGCCAGCCGGGAAGGCTGCGGGGCTTGCGTGAATCAGGACTGGTGCCGGCTGCAGGATTCGAACTCGCGACCTACCGCTTACAAGGCGGTTGCTCTACCAACTGAGCTAAGCCGGCACGGGTGCTGCCGGGTTGGACCCGGTGACCGAGCCGCGATTGTAGGGGAAGAAGCGAGCCGCTTCCCCGAAGTCGCGGCCTGGGTTTACTTGATGCGCTTGAGCGCCGGGCGTCCGCCGCCGGGCGCGCCGGGGCCGCCCTCGGGATCGGGCTGCTGCTTGTCGCCGCCCTCTTCCGTGCTGCTCAGCGCCAGCGCCGCCTCCTCGGCCGCGTCGGCCTCGGGGGCGGGCGCCGGCGCTTCGGCCAGGCGCAGACCGCGCAGCGGCGTCGCCGGCTTGGCCGGCTCCGCCGCCGCGGGGGCGTCGGTCGCGGCGGCCGGCGCCGGGAAGGCCATGCCCTGGCCGTTCTCGCGGGCATAGATCGCCACCACATGATCCACCGGCACGATGATCTCGCGCGCCGTCCCGCCGAAGCGGGCCTTGAACTGGATGTGCTCGTTGCCGAGCTCCAGGCCGCTGGTGGCGTCGAAACCGATGTTCAGCACGATCTCGTTATTGCTGACGTACTCCTGCGGCACCTGCACCGAACGGTCTACATGGACCGCGATATAGGGCGTGAAGCCGTTGTCAGTGCACCAGTCGTGCAAGGCCCGGATGAGGTAGGGCCTGGTCGAGGCGCTGGAGTTGCCGGCGGAACCGCCGTCGCTGCTGTGATCCATGGACGCCAGTGTATTACTTGCGCATCACCTTCTCGGAGGGCGTCAGCGCCTCGATATAGGCCGGGCGCGAGAAGATGCGCTCGGCGTACTTCAGCAGGGGCAGCGCGTTCTTGGACATGTCGATGCCGTAGTAGTCCAGACGCCACAGCAGCGGGGCGATGGCCACGTCCAGCATGGAGAAGTCGTCGCCCAGCATGTACTTGTTCTTCAGGAAGATAGGCGCCAGCTGGGTCAGGCGGTCGCGAATCTGGGCGCGGGCCTTCTCCAGCTGCTTGTCGGTCGCCTTGACGGCCTGGCTGCGGCCTTCCAGCACGTTGACGTGAGCGAACAGTTCCTTCTCGAAATTCAGCAGGAACAGGCGCACGCGGGCGCGGGCCACCGGATCGCCGGGCATCAGCTGCGGATGCGGGAAGCGCTCGTCGATGTACTCGTTGATGATGTGCGACTCGTACAGGATCAGGTCGCGCTCAACGAGGATGGGCACCTCGTTGTAGGGGTTCATCAGCGCGATGTCTTCGGGCTTGGCGAAGAGATCGACGTCACGGATTTCGAAGTCCATGCCCTTCTCGAACAGCACAAAGCGGCAACGGTGCGAATAGGGGCAGGTGGTTCCAGAGTAAAGCACCATCATGGCGGCAGGCTCCCGAAAAGTCAGAGGGGTCAAAAAGCAAACGCAGTGGGTGGTCCGGACGACCCTCCCCACTGCGATAACGGTCCCGGTTTACACCGGGCCCGGTCGACGTTTATTTAACGTCTTTCCAGTACGACGCATTCAAGCGCCAGGCAAACAGGGTGAACACGGACAGGAACAGCAGCACCAGCACACCCAGGCGGAAACGCTGCCCTTGCGCGGGCTCGCCCATCCACTGCAGGTAGGCCACCAGGTCGGCCACCGCCTGGTCATACTGAGCCGGACTCAGGCTGCCGGGGGTGAGCTGCTCGAAGCCCTTGAACACATGCACGGTCTTGGCATGGTCATGCGGATCGGGCTCCTCGGCAAACTTGGCAGCGCGCTGGCCTTGCAGCTCCCACATCACATGCGGCATGGCGACGCTGGGGAAGGCCAGGTTGTTCCAACCGGTGGCCTTGGTCTCGTCGCGGTAGAAGGTCCGCATATAGGTGTAGAGGTAGTCGGCACCCGAGCCCTTGGCCCCGTCGGCGCGCGAGCGCGCAATCACGGTCAGGTCGGGCGGGGTGGCGCCAAACCAGTCCTTGGCCTGCTTGGGGTCCAGCGAAACCTTCATGGTCTCGCCCACCTTGTCGCCGGCGAAGAGCAGATTGCTCTTGATCTGGGCTTCGCTGAGGCCCAGGTCACGCAGGCGGTTGTAGCGCATGAAGGCTGCCGAGTGGCAGTTCAGGCAGTAGTTGACGAAAAGCTTGGCGCCGTGCTGCAGCGCCGCCATGTCCGTCATCTTCTCCTGGGGGAACTTGTCCCAGTCGATGCCGCCGCCCGAGGCTTGCACCCCGCAGGCCAGTCCCAGTCCTGCCGATGCAGCGATCAGCAGCTTCGCGATGATTTTCTTCATCATGATTCTTGGCTCTCCGATGCTGTTCAGTGGGGGTGGAAGGTCACGCGCTCGGGCACCGGCTTGGGCGTGCCCAGCTTGCTCCACCAGGGCATCAGCAGGAAGAAGCCGAAATAGAACAGCGTGCCAACCTGCGACACCAGGGTGCCGATGTCGGAAGGCGGCTTGATGCCCAGATAGCCCAGCACCAGGAAGACCACGACGAAGACGCCGTACAGATACTTGTGCCAGTCCGGACGGTAGCGGATCGACTTGACCGGGCTGTGATCCAGCCAGGGCAGGAAGAACAGGATCACCACCGCGCCGCCCATCACGACCACGCCCCAGAACTTGGCGTCGAAGATCTTGAGCAGGCCGATGGCCACCAGAGCCACCAGCAGTGCTGCCGCCTTGGCCTTGCCGCCGAAGCTGCCCTTGAGCACGGCCAGCACCGCACCCAGGCCGATGATCACGCACAGCACATTGACCATCACATCGGTCGTGGCGCGCAGCATCGAATAGAAGGGCGTGAAGTACCAGACCGGGGCGATGTGGGCCGGGGTCTTGAGCGGGTCGGCCGGGATGAAGTTGTTGTACTCCAGGAAGTAGCCACCCAGCTCCGGCGAGAAGAACACGATGGCGGTGAACACCATCAGGAACAGGCCCACGCCGAAGATGTCATGCACCGTGTAGTACGGGTGGAAGGGAATGCCGTCCAGCGGCTTGCCATGGGCATCCTTCGGAGCCTTCGGACCCTTGATCTCCACGCCATCCGGGTTGTTGGAACCCACCTCGTGCAGCGCAATGATGTGCGCCACCACCAGGCCCAGCAGCACCAGGGGCACGGCGATCACGTGGAAGCTGAAGAAGCGGTTCAGCGTGGCGTCGCTCACCACATAGTCGCCGCGGATCAGCAGAGCCAGGTCCGGGCCGACAAAGGGCACGGCGGCAAACAGGTTCACGATCACCTGGGCGCCCCAGTAGGACATCTGGCCCCAGGGCAGCAGATAGCCCATGAAGGCCTCGGCCATCAGGCACAGGAAGATGCCGCAGCCGAAGATCCAGACCAGCTCGCGCGGCTTGCGGTAGGACCCGTAGATCAGGCCGCGGAACATATGCAGGTACACCACCACGAAGAAGGCCGAGGCGCCCGTGGAGTGCATGTAGCGGATCAGCCAGCCCCAGGGCACATCGCGCATGATGTACTCGACCGAGGCGAAGGCCAGGGCCGCGTCCGGCTTGTAGTGCATCACCAGGAAGATGCCGGTGACGATCTGGATCACCAGCACCAGCAGGGCCAGCGAGCCGAAGATGTACCACCAGTTGAAGTTCTTCGGAGCGTAGTACTCCGACATGTGCTCCTTGTACATCTTGCTGGCCGGGAAGCGGTTGTCCACCCAGGTCAGCAGCTTGACGCCCGCGGAGGCGCCGGCAGGTGCTTCTTTGAAATCAGCCATGTTCTCGACTCCGTCCCGGTTAAGCCTTCTTGTCCTCGCCGATCAGCAGCTTGCTGTCGGAGAGATACATATGGGGCGGCACCTCGAGGTTGTCGGGGGCGGGCTTGTTCTTGAAGACGCGGCCCGCCATGTCGAAGGTGGAGCCGTGGCAGGGGCACAGAAAGCCGCCATGCCAGTCGTCCGGCAGCGAGGGTTGCGCGCCGGTCTGGAACTTGTCGCTGGGCGAGCAGCCCAGGTGCGAGCAGATGCCCACGGCCACAAAGACCTCGGGCTTGATCGAGCGCCCCTGGTTCTTGGCGTACTCGGGCGTGGGATAGGCGGTCCGATCCGACTTGGGATCCGCCAGCTGGGACTCGGTGGCCTTCAGCGACTCCAGCTGCTCGGGCGTGCGGCGCACGATCCACACCGGCTTGCCGCGCCATTCCACCGTCATCTTCTCACCCGGCTTCAGGCTGCTGATATCCACTTCCACCGCCGCACCGGCGGCTTTGGCACGCTCCGAAGGCGTGAATGTGCTGACGAACGGCACCGCGGTGGCTACGCCACCCACGGCACCGGCACAACCCGTGGCGATAAGCCAGGTGCGTTTGCCTTGGTCCACTTGCTGGTCACTCATGAGGTTCCTCAAACGAGACTTCTGATCGGGGGCAACAGCGGATTCTAACGGACGCTGTCAAGCCCCCCGCGCCGCCCGAGCGCCGCGCCGCGTAGGCGCCACACCCCCAGGTAAGGCCCGATTCCCCCAGAATGAAGTCGGGCACAATGACAGCGTTTGAGCCTCAGCAAAGAACGCGAAGGAGTGTGCGCATGGGATTCATGTCGGAGTTCAGGGAATTTGCCGTCAAGGGCAATGTGGTCGATCTCGCCGTGGGCGTGATCATCGGCGGCGCCTTCGGCAAGATCGTCGACTCCGTGGTCAAGGACCTGATCATGCCGGTCGTCGGCCGGGCGGTCGGCGGCCTGGACTTCAGCAACTACTTCCTGATGCTGTCGGATCCGCCGGCCGGCTATGCCGGGCCCATGACCTACGAGGCCCTCAGCAAGGCGGGCGTGCCGCTGTTCGCCTATGGCAGCTTCCTGACCATCCTGCTGAACTTCGTGATCCTGGCCTTCATCATTTTCGTGATGGTCAAGCAGATCAACCGGATCAAGCGCGCCGACACCCCGGCCCCCGCCCCGGCCGAGCCGCCGCCCACGCCCGAAGACGTGCTGCTGCTGCGCGAAATCCGCGACAGCCTGCGCCAGAGCGGCAAGTAAGCGGGGGTAACAGCCCGCCAGCTGTCAGTTTTTTGGCAGCGATCAAGCCGCCGTGCGCCTCGCGCGCCATGGCTGGCGGGCTTTGGCGCGATACTGCCGTCACAAGCCTGTGGCAGATTACCCACAGCCCGCCCGACGCATGACTCCGCCCGACGTCCGACTCAATCCTCATCTGGAAGCCGCCCTGCAGCGCCTGCGCACCGCGGCCGAGCAGGCGGCCGAGCGTGGGGCCGAGGGCATGGGCATGGCCGCGCTCTCCGCCGGCCAGCTCAAGCGCCGCGACGCCTTGCTCTCCGCCCAGTTCCTGTTCCGCAAGCAGCAGGCCCTGTTCGGCCAGCGCTTTTACCAGAGCCTGCGCGGCCAGATGGCCGGCGAGCAGCGCCCCAAGCCCGCGCCCGGCGCCAAGCGCGACTGGACCGAGCTCTCGCTGATGAACGACGAGCAGGTGGACGCCATGGTGGCCGCCGACCGCATCGGCCTGGCCATCGGCCACCAGAGCGAGTGGGAGCTGCGCGATGTCGAGTCCTACCTGCCCGGTCTGGGCGTGGAAGGCGGCGAGCGCAACCCCTTGCGCCCCGAGCTGGTGGCGCAAGCCCTGCTGGACGCCGTGCACGCCATCACCGAAGACAGCGACACGCGCCAGATCCTGATCGACGAGATGACGCGCGCCCTGGCCCAGGAGATGCGCGCCTGCTATGCGGAGATCGCACAACTCTTCCGCAGCCGCGGCCTGCGTCCGCAGGACCTGCGGGTGCGCGGCAGCGAGGCCGGCGGCCACAGCGGGCACTCGGTCCAGCACAGCACCCATTCCGTGCACGGCCAGACCCTTCACTCCCAGCAGGGCACGTCGGGCCTGAGCACCGGCGGCAGCCTGCAGGGCGGTGCCCCGGGTGGCCACGGCCCGGGCTTTGCCCAGGGCGCTGGCTGGCCTGGTGGCGCCGGTGCCGTGCCGCGCCGCAGCGGGCCCGGCATGCTGGGCGTCGTGGAACCCCAGATGGTGGAGCTGCTGCGCCGCCTGGCCTATGTGCCCAGCGCGCCCGCGCCGCTGGACGCGCCGGCCCTCGCCGGAGCGCCCACGGGGGGCGCCAGCGGCGCTTGGGAAGCGGGCTGGGAGGGCAGCGAGGCCGCCACCTCCTGGGCCGGTCAGCCCCTGCCGCCCAATCTGATCTTCCAGCACCGCGAGGAACTGCGCCAGGCCGCCACCGGCCAGCTCGATCACATGGTGATCGATGTGATCGGCAGCCTCTTCGACCAGATCCTGGCCGACCCCAAGGTGCCGCCGCAGATGGCGCGCCTGATCGCGCGGTTGCAGCTGCCCGTGCTGCGCGCCGCCCTGGGCGACCGCAGCTTCTTCTCCTCGCGCCGTCATCCGGTGCGCCGCTTCATCAACCGCATCGCCTCCCTGGCCTGCGCCTACGAAGACTTCTCGGAAGACCCGGGCCGCGCCTTCCTGGGCCAGGTGCGCGAGCTGGTCAACGAGGTGGCCGAGGGCGATTTCGAGCGCATGGACGTCTACGAGTCCAAGCTCGACGCGCTGGAGCGCTTCATCGCCGAGCAGAGCGCCCAGGTGCTGCGCGCCGGCAGCGACGCCGCCGCCCTGGTGGAGCGCAAGGAAACCGATCTGCGCCTGCAGCAGCGCTATATGCAGCAGCTGCAGGCCGCGCTGGCCCCGGTGCCCATGCCGGACTTCCTGCGCGAGTTCCTGGCCCAGGTCTGGAGCCAGGCCATCGTGCTGGCCGGCCGCAGCGGCGGCCCCGAGCGTGAGCAGCGCCTGCGCCAGAGCGGCCGCGACCTGGTGATGAGCGTGCAGCCCAAGGGCGGCACCGCCCAGCGCCAGGCCTTTCTGGCCATGCTGCCGGGCCTGATGCGCAGCCTCAACGAGGGGCTGGACCTGATCGCCTGGCCCGAGGGCGCGCGCAAGGCCTTTTTCGCCGCCCTGCTGCCGGCGCATGCCGAGTCGCTCAAGGGTCAGGGCTTGAGCCCGCTGGACCACAATCTGCTCGTCAAGCAGTTGGACGGCGTGTTCGGTGTGTCCGCTCCCACCGAACAGGACCTGCCCGCCAACACCGGGCTGGACGTGCCCGAAGACCTGGACCTCGGCCAGCGCCTGAGCGCCGACGAGGCCCGCCGCCTGGGCCTGGTGCAGGAGGCCAAGGTGGACTGGGACGGTCAGCTGGACATCGACCTCAGCGCCGACGAGGCCCCGCTGAACAGCGTGGACATCAGCATCGACGGACTGCCCGCCGCCGAGGCCCCCGAGCCCAGCCAGGGCGAGCTGCTGATCGAGCATCTGCAGCTGGGCTTTGCCTACCAGATGAACACCGGCGAGCAGTGGCGCAAGGTGCGCCTGGCCCATATCAGCGCCGGCCGCAGCTTCTTCATCTTCACCTACGGCCAGAAGCACCAGGAAACGGTGACCATGACCGCGCGCATGCTCAAGCGCCTGTGCGAATCCGGCCGGCTCAAGGCCTTCGAGAACGCCTATCTGCTGGAGCGCGCCACCGCGCGGGCCCGCAAGCAGCTGGCGGAATTGAGCAAGACCGCCTGATCAGGCCGTCTCGCCCAGCAGACGCCGCGCCATGCGGATGGCCGCGCGCATGCTGGCGGGGTCGGCCGTGCCGCGGCCCGCGATATCGAAGGCGGTGCCGTGGTCGGGGCTGGTGCGTATGAAGGGCAGGCCGAGCGTGATGTTCACGCCCTTCTCCAATCCCAGATATTTGACCGGGATGAGCCCCTGATCGTGGATCATGGACACCACCAGGTCGAACTCGCCCGGGCGCTGCGCGCTGGCACGGGCGCGCATGAAGACGGTGTCGGGCGCATAGGGCCCGCTCACCGCCAGCCCCTCGGCCCGCGCCTGCGCGATGGCGGGCGCGATGATGTCGATCTCCTCGCGCCCGAACAGGCCGCCCTCGCCCGCATGCGGGTTCAGGCCCGCCACCGCGATGCGCGGCTGCGCGATGCCGAAGCGGCGCAGGGCCGCCGCACTGATGCGCAGGGTCTGCAGCACGCGCTCGACGCTCAGGGCCTCGATCGCCTCGCGCAGCGCCATATGGATGGTCACCAGCACCACGCGCAGCTCCTCATTGGCCAGCATCATGCGCACCGGCGGCGGTGCAGCGCCCGGCGCAGCGGCCAGGGCCTGCAGCATCTCGGTGTGGCCGGGATAGTCCACACCCGCGGCATGCAGGGCTTCCTTGTGGATGGGGGCGGTCACCAGGCCCGCGGCCTGGCCGGCCTGGATGGCGGCCACGGCGGCCGTGATGCAGGCGGCCGCCGCCGCGCCGGCGCGCGCATCGATGCGCCCCTGGCCGGCGTCCAGCAGATCAGCGGGCAGGCCGGCGGGCTGCCAGACCGGCACGCAGTCCGGCGGCACCCCGGCCAGCTCGGCCAGGCTGTCCAGCCGGGCCAGCGGCAGATTCAGGCCGCGCTGGCGCAGGGCGCGGCGCAGCACGCCGGCGTCACCCACCAGACAGAGCTGCTCGCGCCGCGCATCGGCCACCCAGGCGGCCACCGCAATCTCGGGGCCGATGCCGCAGGCATCGCCCATGGTGAGCAGCAGGGGCAGGCCGGCGGCCGCGGCAGGGCGCATTTCATTCATGCGCCGATTGTTCCACGCGGCTTTCGGCCCGGGAAAAACGTGCTTCGTCGCATGGCCGCGCTGCGCCCCCGCGCGCATGCCACACTGCCCGCGGCCGCATCCGGCCCACCCACACAGGTCGCCCATCCGTAGCGACCACCACAGGAGGAGATTTCATGCCCAGAAGCAGTTCGTCCCCCCTTTCCCGCGCGACGCTGGCCCCGCTGCTGCTGGCCCTGGCCGCCGCCCTGGTCGGCGCCAGCCCCGCGGTGTCGGCCGCCACCGTCCCCCTCGGCAAGCAGGCCGCGCAAAGCCCCGAAGCCCGGCGCCTGCACGCGCTCTTCGCCGAAGCCTGGGAAGACGGCGCGCGCCGCGCTCCCGAATGGGCCACCTACCGGGGCGACCACCGCTATGGTGACAAGCTCAGCGACCGCAGCCCCGCCGCCGAGGCCGCCGCCCGCGCCCAGCGCCAGCGCTACGAGCAGCGCCTGCGCGCCATCCCGCGCGAGCGCCTGAACACCCAGGACCGGGTCTCCTATGACATGTTCCTGCGCGATCTGCGTGAAGACCAGGAGCTGGATCGCTACGAGGGCTACCGCAGCCTGAGCATCGGCTCGCTCTGGGGCTTCCACACCGGCCTGGCCAATCTGATGCGCCAGAGCCCGGCGCGCAGCGAGCAGGACCTGCGCAACATCCTGGCGCGCTTTGCCGCCTACCCCAAGCGGGTGGACCAGGAGCTGGCCCGGCTGGAGCGTGGCATGCAGCTGGGCTGGGTCAGCAGCCGCCCGGTGCTGGAGCGCGCCCTGCAGCAGCTGGACACCCAGCTCACGGCCGACGTGAACCGCAGCCCCTTCTACGAGCCCTTCAGCCGCAGCGGCAAGGAGCTGCCCGAGGCCACGCTCAGCGCCCTGCAGGTCCAGGCCCAGGAGGCGCTGCGCAGCCAGGTCTACCCGGCCATGCAGAAGCTGTCCGGCTTCCTGCGCGAGCGCTACCTCCCCCAGGCGCCGGCGGACGGCGCCTACCAGCACTACCCGCAGGGCCGCGAGGTCTACGCCGCCCTGGTACGGCTGCACACGACCACGAACATCAGTGCCGACGAGGTGCATGAGATCGGGCTGGCCCAGGTCAAGCGCCTGCGCGCCGAGATGGAGGCGGTGCGCGAGCAGGCTGGCTTCAAGGGCAGCCTGAGCGAGTTCATGGAAGCCATCAAGAACGACCCCGCCCAGTACTACCCCGATGGCGAGAGCCTGCTGGCCGGCTACCGCGAGATTGCCAAGCGCATCGACCCCGAGCTGCCCCGCCTCTTTGCCGAGCTGCCCCGCGCACCCTACGGCGTGCGTGCCATGCCCGCCTATATGGGCCCCGGTGCGGCCGAGAACTACAACCGCCCCGAGCAGGGCGGGCGCAGCGCCGGCTGGTTCAATGCCAATGCCCTGGCCTTCAAGCGCAAGCCCAAATGGGCCATGGAGACCCTGGTGGCCCACGAAGCCATGCCGGGCCATCATCTGCAAGGCGCGCGGGCGGCCGAACTCGGCGAGCTGCCCCAGTTCCGCCGCGACAGCTTCATCACCGCCTACGGCGAGGGCTGGGCCCTCTATGCCGAAACCCTGGGCGGCGAGCTGGGCCTGTACCAGACGCCCTACAGCCGCTTTGGCCATCTGCAGGCCCAGATGCTGCGCGCCACCCGCCTGGTGGTGGACACCGGCCTGCATGCCAAGGGCTGGAGCCGCCAGCAGGCCATCGACTACATGCTGGAGCAAGGTGGCGAAGACCCGGTCTTCATCGCCTCCGAGGTGGACCGCTACTACTCCAACCCCGGCCAGGCCCTGGCCTACATGATGGGCAAGCTGCGCATCGAGGCCCTGCGCGACCGTGCCCGCCAGGCGCTGGGCGAGCGCTTTGCGCTGCGCGACTTCCATATGGTGGTGCTGGACCAGGGGGCCGTGCCCCTGGACGTGCTGGAGCGGCGCGTGGACGAGTGGGTGGCCGAGCAGCTCAAGCCGGCGCACCCGCGCTCCAGAGGGCTCGTGCAAAACTAGCGGACGGGTCGTTCGGGCCCGCCCATAACGGCCGAGGCCGCCGGCACGGCCCCACAGGAGGAGTGATTTCATGTCCCACTGTCATCCTTCCCCCATGGCGCGTACCGCGCTGTCCCGGCTGCTGCTGGCCCTCAGCGCATGCGCCCTGACGGCCACGGCCGATGCAATGCCACCGCCCCAATCCGGCACCTCCGTGCAGGCGCGCAGCCTCGAGGCCCGGCGCCTGCACGCTCTGCTCGCCGAAGCCTGGGAGGACGGCGCCCGCCGTTATCCCGAGTTGGCCACTTTTCGTGGGGATCATCGTTTCGGGGACAAGCTCAGCGATGTCAGCCCAGAGGCCGAGGCTGCTGCCCGATCCCTACGCCAGCGCTACGAGCAGCGCCTGCGGACCATCCCACGGGGGCGCCTGAACGCCCAGGACCGAGTCTCATACGACATGTTCCTGCGCAGTCTGCGCGAGGAAGAAGAGCTGGATCGCTACAAGGGCTATCGCAGCATGAGCATAGGCTCCCACTGGGGCTTTCAAACCCTGCTGGCAGAGTTGCTGAGCGAGAGTCCGGCCCGCAGCGAACAGGATCTGCGCCGCATCCTCGCGCGCTTCGCGGCCTACCCAATGCGGGTAGACCAGGAGCTCGCCCGACTGGAGCGCGGAATGCAGCTGGGCTGGATCTCCAGCCGTCCGGTGCTGGAGCGCGCGCTGGAGCAGCTGGACGAGCAACTCACCGCTGAACTCACGAGCAGCCCCTTCTACGAACCTTTCCAGCGCAGCGGTAAGGAGCTGCCCGAGTCCACGCTCAGCCTCCTGCAAATGCAGGCCCAGGACGCGGTGCGTAGCCAGATCTACCCAGCCATGCGGAAGCTCTCCCGCTATCTGCGCGAGCGCTATCTGCCTCTGGCGCCGACGGATGGCGCCTACCAGCAATACCCCCAGGGCCGAGAGGTCTACGCCGCCCTGGTGCACCAGCAAACCACCACGACGCTGAGCCCGGACGAGGTGCACGAGATCGGCCTGGCCCAGGTCAAGCGCCTGCGCGCCGAGATGGAGGCGGTGCGCGAGCAGGCCGGCTTCAAGGGCACTCTGAGCGAGTTCATGGCGGCCATCAAGAACGACCCCGCCCAGTACTACCCCGATGGCGAGAGCCTGCTGGCTGGCTACCGCGAGATTGCCAAGCGCATCGACCCCGAGCTGCCCCGCCTCTTTGCCGAGCTGCCCCGTGCGCCCTACGGCGTGCGCGCCATGCCCGCCTATTTGGGCCCCGGCGCGGCCGAAAGCTATAGCCCCCCCGGGCAGAGTGGGTACAGCGCCGGCTGGTTCAACGCCAATGCCCTGGCCTTCAGGAACAAGCCCAAATGGGCCATGGAGGCCCTGGTGGCGCACGAGGCCATGCCCGGCCACCATCTGCAAGGCGCGCGTGCAGCCGAGCTGAACGATCTACCGGCGTTGCGTCGCCACACCTTCATCACCGCCTACGGCGAGGGCTGGGCCCTCTATGCCGAGACCCTTGGCGAGGAACTGGGCCTGTACCGCACGCCCTACAGCCGTTTCGGCTATTTGCAGGGCCAGATGCTGCGCGCCACCCGCCTGGTGGTCGACACCGGCCTGCATGCCAAGGGCTGGAGCCGCCAGCAGGCCATCGACTACATGATCGAGCAAGGTGGCGAGGACCCGGTCTATATCGCAGCCGAGGTAGACCGCTATTACTCCATCCCCGGCCAGGCTCTGGCCTACATGATGGGCAAGCTGCGCATCGAGGCCCTGCGCGACCGCGCCCGCCAGACCCTGGGCGAGCGCTTTGCGCTGCGCGACTTCCATATGGTGGTGCTGGACCAGGGGGCGGTGCCCCTGGACGTGCTGGAACGGCGCGTGGACGAGTGGGTGGCCGGGCAGCTCAAGCCGGGTTCGGCACTTCGATGAACTGCTGGCGCAGGCCCGGGAAGTCCTGGGCCAGGCGCGCGCCCAGGGCCTGCACCCCATAGCGCTCGGTGGCGTGGTGACCGGCCGCCACATAGGCCACGCCGGTCTCGGCCGCGTAGTGGGCCTGGGGCTCGGAGATCTCGCCGGTCACGAAGACATCGGCCCCGGCCGCGATCGCCGCCTCGAAAAAGCCCTGGGCCCCGCCGGTGCACCAGGCCACGCGGCGCAACGCCCGGCCGTCGCCCGGCACGGCCAGCACCTCGCGGCCCAGGCGCTGGCGCAGCTGCGCGCTGAATTCGTCCAGCGAGGCCGGTGCCGGCAGCGGGCCGGCAAAGCCCAGGTCCTGCTCGCCAAAGCGTGCATCGGCCTGCCAGCCCAGCAGGCGGCCGAGCTGCGCGTTATTGCCCAGCTCGGCGTGCGCGTCCAGCGGCAGGTGGTAGGCGAAGAGATTGATATCGTGCTGCAGCAGACGCTGCAGGCGCTGCTTCATCCAGCCGGTGATGCGCCCGTCCTGGCCGCGCCAGAACAGGCCGTGGTGCACCAGGATGGCATCGGCCCCGGCGGCAATGGCCGCCTCGATCAGGGCCAGGCTGGCGGTCACGCCACAGACCACATGCGCAATCTCGTCGCGGCCCTGCACCTGCAGACCGTTCGGCCCATAATCCTTGAACCGCCCCACATCCAGCAGCTGATTCAGATGGCGATCGATGTCTTGGCGATGGGGCATGGTGGTGAGAGGCGCTAGCGGTGCGAAGAATTTGGCTGATTTTCTCCCAGGCTGTGACGGTGATCCTGGCCGGGCTGTTCGTGGTGGCCACGCTCAAGCCGCAATGGCTGCCACGGGGCGAGCGCGCGGCCGCCACCCTGATCAGCCTGCCCGCCCTGCCACCGGCGACGCAGGCCGCAGCCGCGCCCGCGGGCGGTTTCCGCCAGGCCGCCCTGCTGGCCTCGCCGGCCGTGGTCAGCATCACCGCCAGCAAGGCGCCGTCGCGGCGCGCTCGCCAGGCCGATGACCCCTGGCTGCGCTTTCACCGCGGCCTGCGCCAGCAGCGCGAGCGCGAGAGCGAAGACGGCGAGAACACGCCCTTCGGCCTGGGCTCGGGCGTGATCGTCAGCCCCGAGGGCTATCTGCTCACCAACAGCCATGTGGTCAATGGCGCGGCCGAGATCGAGGTGCAGCTGGCGGACGGCCGCCAGGCCAAGGCCACCCTGGTGGGCAACGATCCCGAGACCGATGTGGCCGTGCTCAAGATCGCGCTGGACAAGCTGCCCGTGATCGCCCTGGGCAATGAGCAGGACCTGCAGGTGGGCGATCTCGTGCTGGCCATCGGCAACCCGTTCGGCGTCGGCCAGACGGTGACGAGCGGCATCGTCTCGGCGCTGGCGCGCAACCAGGTGCGCTCCGGCGACTTCGGCTTCTTCATCCAGACGGATGCCTCGATCAATCCCGGCAATTCCGGCGGCGGCCTCATCAACATGAACGGCGAGCTGATCGGCATCAACACCGCCATCTTCTCGCGCGGCGGCGGCAGCCTGGGCATCGGCTTTGCCATTCCCGTGGGCACGGCGCGCCAGGTGATGCAGGCCCTGGTGGCCGAGGGCCAGGTGGCGCGTGGCTGGATCGGCGTGCAGACGCGCGAGCTCACGCCCGAATTCGTCGAGGCCTTCAAGCTCAGCACGCAGGAAGGCGTGCTGGTCAGCGGCGTGGTGCTGAATGCGCCGGCGGCCAAGGCCGGCATCAAGCCCGGCGATGTGGTGACCCGGGTGGCCGGCGCGCCGGTGAACAGCCCCCGCCAGCTGCTGGCCGCGGTGGCGGCGCTCAAGCCGCAAAGCCAGGCGGCCATTGCGGTGCAGCGCGGCACGCAGGCACTGGAGTTCCAGCTGCAGGTGGCCCAGCGCCCGCCGCCCCAGGAGTGATGAGGGGCGGCGCGGCCGCCCGGCTTCAGGCCTGGCCGGACGACCCGGCGCTCTCTTCCTCGGGCGCCTTGGAGTAGCGCATGAACAGGCCCGCGGCCCAGATGCCCACCTCATAGAGCAGGCACATGGGAATGGCCAGGGCCAGCTGCGAGACCACGTCGGGCGGCGTGACCACGGCCGCGATCACGAAGGCGATCACGATGAAGTAGCCGCGGAATTCGCGCAGCTTGGCCACCGTGACCAGGCCCATGCGGGCCAGCACGACCACCACCACCGGCACCTCGAAGGCGGCGCCGAAGGCGATGAACATATTGATCACAAAGCCCAGGTAGGCCTCGATATCCGGCGCGGCCGTGATGCTCTTGGGCGCAAAGCCCTGGATGAAGGCAAAGACCTTGCCGAACACGAAGAAGTAGCAGAAGGCCACGCCCAGGAAGAACAGCAAGGTGCTGGACACCACCAGGGGCAGGATCAGACGCTTCTCGTGCGAGTACAGACCCGGCGCCACAAAGGCCCAGATCTGGTACAGCACCACGGGCAGGGCCAGGAAGAAGGCGGCCAGCAGGGTGATCTTCAGCGGCACCAGAAAGGGCGAGATCACATTGGTGGCGATCATGGTCGAGCCCTGGGGCAGGTGCGAGACCAGGGGCGCGGCCAGCAGATCGTAGAGCGGGCCCGGGCCGGGATACAGGGCCAGCACGCCAAAGCACACAGCGATGGCGATGACGGCGCGGATCAGGCGGTCACGCAGCTCGATCAGGTGGGAGACGAAGGGCTGCTCGGTGCCGGCCAGTTCGTCCTCGGTCTTGTTGGGGTCGCTCATGGGAAGGGACGGCGGGGCGGACGAAAGCGCGCCACGCGAGCGGCACCGGATTGCACATGACGGCGGACGCCCTCACGCTGCTTGTACCACTGGGGAGTGGCGCCGCGCTTGAGGCGCCAGTTCTTCTTGGGCGGCTGGTAGGCCGGCACGCCGGGCGGCGGCGCCAGGGCGCTGCTGCTCTCATAAGCGCTGTCCAGGCCCGAGGTCGCCTCGGACCAGCTCTGCTCGAAGGCCTGGTTGGTCTCGTTGAATTCCTTGTGAACCGTCTGCTCCATGTCGCGGGCGGCATCCTCGACATGGGTCTTCATCTTCTTGAGCTCTTCGAGCTCGATGGAGCGGTTCACCTCGGCCTTGACGTCGGCCACATAGCGCTGGGCCTTGCCCAGCAGATGGCCCACGGTGCGCGCCACGCGCGGCAGGCGCTCAGGGCCGATCACGATCAGCGCCACGGCGCCAATCAGGGCCAGCTTGTCGAAGCCGAAATCAATCATTCAGGGGCGCCGCGTGCAGCGGACGTCAAGAGGGCTGGCGGGCTCAGGACTTGGTCTTGGCCTCGACGTCAACGGTATTCGGGTCATGGGCCTTGTTGGCCGTGACCTGCTGCGAGGGCGCAGCCGCGGCCTCGCCGCCATTGCCACCGTCCTTGATGCCGTCCTTGAAACCCTTGACGGCGGCACCCAGATCGGAGCCCACATTCTTGAGCTTCTTGGTACCAAAGATCAGCACCACCACAGCCAGCACGATGAGCCAGTGCCAAATGCTGAATGAACCCATAGTCATCTCCTGGAAACAAGACCGCCATTCTAGGGGGCCTGCATGACAATTCTTCGCCGGGGCTTTTGCGGGCCCCGGAGTTCAGGGCCGCGCTCGGTCCCCCCAGCCCCGCCCTGCAAGACAGGGCTGGTCCTTCGCCGAGCGTCGGTCGGTCCTCAGGACCGACCTCGGTCCCGGCTCAGCCCTTTGCCCAGGGGCGCGGACCGCCCATGACGTGCATATGCAGGTGATACACCTCCTGCCCGCCGTCGGGGCCGGTGTTGATCACGGTGCGAAAGCCATTGCTCACGCCCAGCTCCTTCATCAGGCGCGGCGCCAGCACGGCCATGCGGCCCATCAGCTCGGCATGTTCGGGCTGCAGCTCGGCCATGCTGGCAATGTGCAGCTTGGGAATCAGCAGGATGTGCACCGGCGCCCAGGGGTGGATGTCGTGGAAGCCGAGGATGTGCTCATCCTCATAGACCTTCTTGGCCGGGATCTGACCGGCGATGATCTTGCAGAAGATGCAGTTGGGATCGTGGCTCATTGAATGGCTTGGTTGGCGTTCAGGGTGGTCCAGCCGCGCACGATGCGGTAGAGGAACCAGATCGAGATCAGGCACCAGGCGATCCAGCCCGGCAGCAGAAAGAGCAGCCACAGCGGCGCAGTGAGCGCATAGGCCAGGCCGGCGAAGAGCACGCTGCGCAGGCGCCAGCGGAAGTGGCTGGCCTGCCAGCTGCCCTGGGCATCGCCGCGCTTGACCAGATCGATCAGCACCGCCACCAGCAGGAGCAGCACGCTCACCTGCATGCCCGGCAGCAGGGCGCCCAGGGCCACGATGGTGTGCAGCACATAGCTGACAATGCCCACGGCGCGCAGGTTCTGCGCCCGCGCCGGGTCCAGCACCACGGTCTCGACGGTCTGGTTCATGATGGGCCTCAGCCTCCGCGATTCTCGGGCCGCTGGGCAAATTCCTGCAGACCCGACAGGCCTTCGCGCCGCGCCAGCTCGCGGATCACATCGGCCGGCGTCAGGCCGAACTGCGCCAGCGCGATCATCGAGTGGAACCACAGATCGGCGGTTTCATAGACGATCTTCTGCGCGTCGCCGTCCTTGGCGGCCATCACCAGCTCGGTGGCTTCCTCGCCCACCTTCTTGAGAATGGCGTCGGTGCCCTTGCTGAAGAGCTTGGCCACATAGCTGGCCGCGGCATCACCGCCAGCGGCGGGCTTGCGCGATTCGATGACGGCGGCCACGCGGGCCAGCACGTCCTGGCTGTCGAGTTGGGTCATTTGTAGATGCGCTCCGGGTCCTTGAGCACGGGCTCCACGGTCTGCCAGGCGCCGTTCTCATAGCGCTGGAAGAAGCAGCTGTGGCGGCCGGTGTGGCAGGCGATGCCGGGCTCGTGCCCCTGCTGGGTGATCTTGAGCAGGACCACATCGTTGTCGCAGTCCAGGCGCATCTCATGCACGATCTGCAGATGGCCGGACTCCTCGCCCTTGTGCCAGAGCTTGGCGCGCGAGCGGCTCCAGTAGACCGCCTGGCCCAGCTCGGCGGTGCGGGCCAGGGCCTCGCGGTTCATCCACGCGAACATCAGCACATCGCCGCTATCGCGCTCCTGCGCGATCACGGGGACGAGGCCGTCGCGGTCCCATTTGATCTGTTCCAGCCAATCCATCGCGTCAGTGTACTCAGCCGGCATGGGTGGGGCCGCTGTGGCCGCGCTCCTGGGCAAACCACTGCAGCACGGGAATGGTGCCGGGCAGCACCGGCTGCTGTTGCACGGGCAGCTGGTCCCAGGCCATGCTCTGCTGCTCGCGCATCTCGAACTCGCCGCTCCACTCAAACACCTTGCAGAAGTGCAGGCGCACGCGGGCATGCGGGTAGTCCATCAGCTCCACCTTCCAGGGATGGACGGCGCCTATGGTGATGCCCAGCTCCTCGTGCAGCTCGCGCCGCAGCGCCTGCTCCACGGTCTCGCCGGCCTCCAGCTTGCCGCCGGGGAACTCCCAGTAGCCGGCGTAGACCTTGCCCTCGGGCCGCGAGGTCAGCAGAAAGCGCCCTTCGCGCCCCTCAGCGTCGCGCTCCACCAGCACGCCCACGGCCACATCCACCGGCACGCGTTCCTCAGACATGGTCCAGGCCCTCCGGCGCTTCACCGCGTATGGGGCTCACAGGCGCCGCCTCGGCCTGGCCGCTGCCGGCCAGGTCGCGGGCGAACTGGAAGGCCACCCGGCCCGAGCGCGAGCCGCGCTCCAGGGCCCAGACCAAGGCGGGCTGGCGCGCCGCGGCAATGGCGGCCTCGTCCAGGCCATAGAAGCGCAGCCACTGGGCGCAGATCTCCAGGTATTCCTGCTGGCTGAAGGGATAGAAGCTGATCCACAGACCGAAGCGCTCGGACAGCGAGACCTTCTCCTCGATGGCCTCGCCGGGGTGCAGCTCGCCGTTCTCGTCCATCTTGGCCGCCAGGTTGTCCTTCATATGCTCGGGCAGCAGATGGCGGCGGTTGCTGGTGGCGTAGATCAGCACGTTGTCGCTGGACGCGGCCACCGAGCCGTCCAGCATGGACTTCAGCGCCTTGTAGCCCAGCTCGCCCTCGTCGAAGCTGAGGTCGTCGCAGAAGATCACGAAACGCTCGGGCCGATCCGCCACCAGATCCACCAGATCGGGCAGATCGACCAGATCGCTCTTGTCCACCTCGATCAGGCGCAGGCCCTGGGCGGCAAACTCATTGAGCACCGCCTTGATCAGCGAGCTCTTGCCGGTGCCGCGGGCGCCGGTGAGCAGCACATTGTTGGCCGGGCGGCCGGCCACGAACTGCTCGGTATTGCGCAGCAGCTTTTCCTTCTGGGGTTCGACCTCCTTGAGGTCGGCCAGGCGGATGCTGACCACATGGCGCACCGGCTCCAGCAGCAGGCGGCCGGCGCGGCGGCGGCCGCGGAAGGCCACCGAGGCGTTCCAGTCGGGCGCGGTCAAGGGCTGGGGCAAGACGGTTTCGAGCCGGCTCAGCAGCGCGTCGGCACGCTGCATCAGGGCGATCAGGGCTTCAGGGATGGCGGTCATGGTGGCCGCCAGTTTATCGGGCGCCGGCCTGCTCAGCCGGCCAGCATGCGCAGCGCGGCCTCCAGCTGTTCGCTGGGCAGGCGCTTGAAGCCGGAGCGCGCATAGCGCTGCAGGCGCCCGATCACGAAGCTGATCAGCACCGAGGCCTGGGCATTGGCGTCCACGGTGGGCGTGGCGGAGCCCGAGTCCTCGGCGGCCTGGCGCAGGCCCTGGCGCAGCGAGCCCTCGATGCGATCGAAGAACTGGTTCATGCGGGCCACCAGGCGCTCGTTCTCGTAGACCAGGGCGTCACCCACCATCACGCGGGTCATGCCGGGATTGCGCTCCCCGAACTGCAGCAGCACGGCCACGATCTTCTGCGCCTGCACCAGGCCCGAGGCCTCGCGCTCGCCGATCTGCTTGACCAGGGTGAAGATGCTGCTCTCGATGAACTCGATCAGGCCCTCGAACATCTGGGCCTTGCTGGCGAAGTGTCGGTACAGGGCCGCCTCGCTCACCTCCAGCTTGGCCGCCAGGGCTGCGGTGGTGATGCGCTCGGAGCCGGGCTGCTCCAGCATGCCGGCCAGGGTCTGCAGGATCTGCACCCGGCGCTCGCCCGGCCGCGGTCGCTTGCGCGGCGCCTCGGTGGCGACGGGCGCGACGTCCGGTTGGTCTTCTGCAGGAGTGGCGGCGTGCATCGGTTCCGGTGGGCGGCTGGGTGTGCGGGCCATTCTGGCACAGCCCGACAGCGCCTCCGGAGCCTCAGTCGCGCAGCCAGCCCAGGCGGCGCGCCTCGTAGATGGCTTCCACCTTGGAGCGCACCTGCAGCTTGCGGTAGATGCGCTTCACATAGGTCATCACCGTGTGCGGCGAGACCTGCATGAACTGCGCGATCTCGTCGAAGGTGAAGCCCTTGGCCGCCAGATGCAGCACGCGCGACTCCTGCTCGGACAGGGCCACGGCCGACTCATCCTCCAGCGGGGCCGGATGAGCCTGGCTGCTGATGGCCGGGGCCAGGCGCAGCAGCAGGCGGCGCGCAATCACCGGGCTGATGGGACTGCCACCGGCACGCAGGGTGCGCAGCTGGCCGGCCAGGTCCAGGGCCAGCGAGTCCTTGAGCAGATAGCCGGTGGCACCGGCCTCGATGCTGGAGAGCACATGCTGCTCGTCGCCGAAGACCGAGATCACCATCACATCGCAACTGGGCCGGGTCTGGGCCGCATGGCGTATCAACTCGATGCCGCTGCCGCCCGGCAGGTCCAGGTCCACCAGCAGCACATCGGGCTGGGTCTGGTCGAAGAGCTTGCGCCCCTGGGGCAGATCGGGGGCAATGCCCAGCAGTTCTATATCCGGCACCGAGGCCAGGGCGAGTTGGAAGGCTTCGCGGAATCTGGCCTGATCTTCAACGATCAGCACGGAAAAGTCGGGCATGGCGATGGGGCGCAGGTGATGAGCTCATTCTGCTTGCCCCCCATCCCAGCGACAAGCTGTCCCCCTCCCCCCATGCGGAGGATGCGGCGGCATGGGCGCAACACGATTCTGGGGATTGCCTCTAGACGCGCGTCGAGACAGGCGCGCGTCAGCTCAGCGCAATAGGCTCGCCAGCCCCGGCACGCGTCGGTCCACATAGACCGGGCGGCGATGCAGCCGGGTGCCGGCCTCGGGCCCATGCTGGCCCACCCAACGCTGCATCCACACGGTGCGCAGGCCCACGGCGCGGGCCGCCTTCTGATGCACCAGGGTGTCCTCCACCAGCACGCAGCGCCCGGGCGCCAGGCGCAGGCGGGCGCAGACCCAGCGCAGCATGCGGGTGTCGGGCTTGGGCCGATGATGGCCGAACATGCGCATGGACTCGAAGCCGATCACCCGATCGAAGAGCCGCGGCAGCCCCAGGGCCTGCAACACGCGGCGGGCATAGGCCTCGGGCGCATTGGTCAGCAGGATCTTGCGCCCGGGCAGGCGGCGCAAGGCCGCCAGGTCATGAGCGTGGCTGTGGACCTGGGCCTCCAGGCCCGGCAGCTGATGCGTCTCGGCCAGGAAATGACCGACCCGCACGCCGTGGTGGCGCATCAGGCCCAGCAGGGTGGCGCCATAGCGCGCCCAGTACAGGCCGCGCAGGCGGTCGGCCTCGGGCCGGTCCACACCCAGGTGGCGGACGATGTAATCCGTCATCGCCACGTTCAGCGCCCCGAACACATGGTGCGAGGCGTTGTGGACCGTGTTGTCCAGATCAAAGAACCAGACCGTGCGCGAAGAGCGGGTCGAGGCGGACCCGAGCTGGTTTTCCCGAGCGGCACCCGAGGATCCGGCCATGCCGGTCCTGCGGGTGCGCCCCCTTGAGGGGGCGGCCGCAGGCCGTAGGGGGGAGCTTTCAATGCGACTTGATCATGGTGCCGTAGGCCTGATCCGAAAGGATCTCCAGCAGCATGGCATGCGGCACGCGGCCATCGATGATGTGCACCGCGTTGACACCACTCTTGGCCGCGTCGATGGCGCCGGCGATCTTGGGGATCATGCCGCCGCTGATGGTGCCGTCGGCCACCAGCTCGTCGATGCGGCGCGGGGTCAGCTCGGTCAGCAGCTCGCCCTGCTTGTCCAGCACGCCACGGATATTGGTCAGCATCAAGAGCTTCTCTGCCTGCAGCACGGTGGCCAGCTTGGCGGCCACCACATCGGCATTGATGTTGTAGCTCTCGTTGTGCTCGCCGAAGCCGATGGGGCTGACCACGGGGATGAACTGGTCGTCCTGCAGGGCCTTCACCACGCTGGGGTCGATGGAGACGATGTCGCCCACCTGGCCGATATCGTGTTCCTTGCTGGGGTCGTCCTTGTCCTGGACCTTGAGCTTCTTGGCGCGGATCATGCCGCCGTCGCGGCCGGTCAGGCCCACGGCCTTGCCGCCGGCGGCGTTGATCAGGCCCACCACGTCCTGCTGCACCTCGCCGGCCAGCACCCACTCGACCACGTCCATGGTCTCGGCATCGGTGACGCGCATGCCCTGGATGAACTCGCCCTTCTTGCCCAGCTTGCTGAGCAGGCCCTCGATCTGCGGGCCGCCGCCGTGCACCACCACCGGGTTCAGGCCCACCAGCTTGAGCAGCACCACGTCTTCGGCGAAGTCCTTCTGCAGCTCCGGGTCCGTCATGGCATTGCCGCCGTACTTGATGACGATGGTCTTGCCATGGAACTTGCGGATGTAAGGCAGTGCCTGGGAGAGGATCTCGGCCTTCTCGCGCGGGGCGATATGGCCCACATCGGTGCTGGAGGCGGCGTTCGTGTCGTTCGTCATGGCGGCGGGCGCTCGGCAGGAAGAGGTTGAAACTGGCGCGATTGTAGGGTTGCGGCCCGCCGGACCGGGGACCGGCCTCCCGGCGCTTTCAGCGCGAATTCAGCGAGCCCCGCGACAATGGCGGCCATGCAAGTCGCCTCCTACCTGAAGCTCTCCGTCGCCGTGGCCCTGGTGACCATCGCCCTGAAGACCGCGGCCTGGTGGTGGACCGATTCGGTCAGCCTGGCCGCTGACGCGCTGGAGTCCCTGGTGAATCTGGCCGGCGCCATGTTCGCCCTGGCCATGGTCAGCATCGCGGCCCGCCCGCCCGACGAGGACCACCCCTTCGGTCACCACAAGGCCGAGTACTTCTCCAGCGGCTTCGAGGGCGTACTCATCATCGCCGCGGCCCTGGGCATCGCCTGGGCTGCCGCCCACCGCTTCCTGGACCCGCAGCCGGTGGAGCAAATCGGTCTGGGCCTGGCCCTGGCCATCATCAGCTCGGCGCTCAACGGCGGCCTGGCCTGGGCCATGCTGCGCAAGGCGCGCGAGCACCGCTCCATGGCCCTGGAGGCCGATGCCCGCCATCTCTTCACCGATGTCTGGACCTCGGCCGGCGTGGTGGCCGGCCTGATCGGGGTCTGGGTCACGGGCTGGCTCTGGCTGGATCCGCTGCTGGCCCTGCTGGTGGCACTGAATATCCTGCGCGAGGGCGTGCACCTGGTCTGGCGCTCCAGCCAGGGCCTGATGGACGAGGCCCTGGACGCCGAGTCCCAGGCCGCCATCCAGCAGGTGCTGGATGGCTTCCGCCACCCGCACACCCTGCGTTTCGACCATATCGTGAGCCGCCGCGCCGGCCAGCGCCGCTTCGTGGACCTGCATATGCACATGCCGTCCAGCTGGTCCCTGGGCCGGGCCGCGGCCCTGCGCAGCTCGGTGGAGCAGGCCTTGATGAGCGCCGTGCCAGGCCTGCGCGCCAGCATCCAGCTGCTGCCCATGGATGTGGAAGCCCATTTCGACGACCCCAAGGATCTGATGTGATTGCCGTCTTGCAACGTGTGCGGGAAGCCCGCGTGGAAGTGGCCGGCCGCGTGACCGGCGCCATCGGCCCCGGCCTGCTGATGCTGGTCTGCGCCGAGCCCGGCGACAGCGAGGCCCAGGCCGAGAAGCTGCTGGCCAAGCTGCTCAAGCTGCGCATCTTCAGCGACGAGGCCGGCAAGATGAACAAGAGCTTGCAGGACACAGCCGGCGGCCTGCTCATCGTCTCGCAGTTCACCCTGGCGGCCGACACCAGCGGCGGCAACCGCCCCAGCTTCAGCGGCGCCGCCCCGGCCGAGCAGGGCCGCCGGCTCTACGAGCATCTGCTGGCCCGCGCCCGCGAACTCCACCCCGATGTGGGCGCCGGCGAGTTCGGCGCCGATATGCAGGTGTACCTGGTCAATGACGGCCCGGTGACCATCCCCATGCACATCCAGTGAAGTCCGCCATGAATTCGCCCGCCATCGTGCTGATCGACCGCACCGACCACCTCGAACCCCAGCTCGACCAGCCGCGCGCCGAGCGCCGCGTGCAGGGCGCGCCCCAGCGCAAGACCTGGACCCTGCACGAGGCCGGGCCCATGAGCGCGGGCGTGTGGGAATGCGAACCCGGGCGCTGGCGCATCGCCTTCCCGCCGCAGCGCCAGGAGTTCTTCCATGTGCTGCAGGGCCGGGTGCGCCTGCACGACGCAGCCGGCGCCTTTACCGAGATCGGCCCCGGTCAGGGCGCAGTGATCCCGCCGGGCTTCGAGGGCGAGTTCGAGGTGCTGGAGGCCGTGCGCAAGCAGTTCGTGCTGGTGGACCTGGGCGGCTGAAGCCAGGGCCGAAGTTCAGACGCCCTGCTGGTACTGGCGCTTGACGCGCACATAGTGCTCGGCCGAGTAGCGCAGATAGGCGATCTCCTCGGCCGTGAGCGCCCGCACCGGCAGGGCCGGCCGGCCCATATAGAGCTGGCCGGATTGCAGACGCTTGCCCGGCGGCACCAGGCTGCCGGCGCCCAGCATCACCCGGTCCTCGATCACCGCGTCGTCCATCACCAGGCTGCCCATGCCGATCAGGCACTCGTCGCCGATGCGGCAGCCGTGCAGGATCACCGAATGGCCCACGGTCACATGGCTGCCGATCAGCAGGGGCGAGCCCTCGGGCTTGGCGGCGCTGCGGTGGGAGACATGGCCCATCGTCAAGTCCTGGATATTGCTGCCCTCCCCCACCACGATGCGCTGCACATCGCCGCGCAGCACGGCATTGCACCAGACCGAGCTGTCGCGTCCCAAGCTCACATCGCCGATGACCTGGGCGGACTCATGCACATAGACGCCCTCGGCGAGGCGGGGCTGCTGGTCGAGAAAGGGGGACAGGGCCATGGTGGTTTCCGCAAGACATGAAAAAGCCCGCCGGCGGCGGGCTTGGAAGCGGGAGATGCTAGCAGCCGGGGCTCAGTCGGCGTACTGGCCGGCGGCCTTGATGACCGGGCCCCACTTGTTGATCTCGGACTCGACGAACTTCTTGTGCTCGGCGCCTTCCACGCGCTTGTCGGTGATCACCACGGCGCCCAGGGCTTCCTGGCGCTTGATGAACTCGGGGTCCTTCAGCGCGGCCTTCAGCGCGGCGCTGACCTTGTCCACCACGGCCTTGGGCGTGTTCTTGGGGGCGTACAGGCCGTGCCAGATGCTCACATTGAAGCCCTTGAGGCCGGACTCATCCAGCGTGGGCAGCTTGGCCAGGGCCGGGGTGCTGAGGCGCTTGGTGGTGGTCACGGCATAGGCCTTGATCGTGCCGCCCTGGATCTGCTTCGTCGTGTTGGTCGTCTGGTCGCACATCACGTCGACCTGGCCACCAAGCAGGTCGGTCATGGCCGGGCCTGTGCCCTTATAGGGAACGGTGGTGAACTGCGTCTGCAACGCGCTCATCAGCATCATGCCGCAGAGATGGGACGCCGCGCCGATACCGGCATTGGCCAGATTGATCTTGCCCTTGTTGGCCTCCAGCCACTTGCTCAGCTCGGCGTAGTTGTTGGCCGGCAGACCGGGCTTGCCGATCAGGGTCATGGGCACTTCATTGATCATGCCCAGGTACTCGAAGTCGTCCAGGGTCTTGTACTGCAGATTGCGGTACAGGGCCGGCGAGGTGGCCATGCTGATGTGGTGCAGCAGCAGGGTGTAACCGTCCGGCGCGGCCTTGGCCACCTTGGTGGCGCCCAGGGTGCCGCCGGCGCCACCGACGTTCTCGATCACCAGAGTGGCGCCCAGGGTCTTGCGCAGGGACTCCGCCAGATCGCGGGCCACCTTGTCGGTCGGGCCGCCGGCCGCGAAGGGCACCACGATGTTCACGGGCTTGTCGGGATAGGCCCAGACGGCGCCGGCAGCGACGGAGGCCACCAGGGACAGCAAGAGCTTCTTCATCGTCTTCCTCTGCTTGGAGTTTGTGATCAGAGCCCAGATGCTAGGGGAGGTGTGTGCGCATGCCGTAGCGGGAATTACGTAAGCATTTCTCTGCACAGGGTGGGGCCCCCAATCAGCTTTAGATTTGATTTGCATAAGAATCTTGCGACTCTGTATTGGACCGAATATGGCCACCCTGCCACAGTGCGGCTCATCATGCGCAAGACCTCCGCCCCCGCCCGCCGCCTCACCGCGCCCGCCCGCCTGGCTCTGCTGCTGGGCGCCAGCTTGCTGGCAGGCACGGCGGCGCTGGCCGAGCCCGTGTCGGCCGCCGAGGCGCAGCGCCGCCTGCAGGAAGGCAGCCAGGCCTGGGATCTGCGGGCCGACGCCCCCACCCTGTTGCCCGGCGCGGTGCGTCTGGCCCTGGATCCGCAGGTGGACGCCCAGACCCTGGCGCGCGCCGTCTCGGCCGCCGGCCTGGACCTCTCGCGCGATGTGCTGATCTACGGCGAGCCGGGCGACGCCCGTGCCCAGGCCCTGCACCAGCGCCTGGCCCGCATCGCCAGCGGTCGGGTGGACTGGCTGGTGGGTGGTGTGGCCGAGTGGCAGATGGCCGGCCACGGCACGGCCAGTGCCCCGGCCCGGCGCCTGCCGGTGCCGCAGAACCTGGTGGAAGCCGGCGAGGTGGCTGTGCAACCCCGCATGGCCGCCGCCGCCCTGCGCGATCCTGCGGCCCAGGTCGAACAGCCCCTGCTGGCCGCACGCTAAGCCTGGCGCTGCCCGGTACGACGGGCCCCTCAGGCCTCAGTCGTACTTGCGCGCGTCCTCGATCACCCGCCCGTCATTGGGCAGGCTGCCGGCGGGCAGCAGTTCCACCTCGCTGCGCAGCTTGGTGATGTCGCGCAGCGCGCCGGCCAGCTGATCGGCCAGGCCCTCGGGCGCGGCGCCGGCCAGCTCCACCTTGAGCGTCATGCGGTCCTGGGCCATCTCGCCCTCCACCACCAGGCGCGCCCGGCCCAGCTGGCCGGGGAAACGCCGCAGCAGCTCGGCCACCTGGCTGGCATGCACGAACATGCCACGCACCTTGGCGCTCTGGTCGGCGCGGCCCATCCAGCCCTTGATGCGGGTGTTGCTGCGCCCGGTCGGGCAGCTGCCGGGCAGCACGGCGGAGAGATCGCCGGTACCGAAGCGGATCAGGGGATAGTCGGGGTTCAGCGTGGTCACCACCACCTCGCCCACCTCGCCCTCGGGCACCGGCTCGCCGCTGCCGGGGCGCACGATCTCCACGATCACGCCCTCGTCGATCACCAGCCCTTCGCGGGCCGGGGTCTCGTAGGCGATCAGGCCGATATCGGCCGTGGCATAGCACTGGTAGCCGCTCACGCCGCGCTGCCCCAGCCAGTCGCGCAGCGAGGGCGGGAAGGCCTCGCCGCTGACCAGGGCCTTGGCGATGGACAGGCGCTGGCCCGCCTCCTCGGCCTTGTCCAGCAGGATCTTCAGAAAGCTGGGTGTGCCCACATAGCCTTGAGGCCGCAGCTCGGCCATGGCCTGCAGCTGCAGCTCGGTATTGCCCACGCCGCCGGGAAAGACCGTGCAGCCCAGGGCATGGGCGCCGGTCTCCATCATGGAGCCGGCCGGCGTAAGGTGGTAGCTGAAGCTGTTGTGCAGCAGCTCGCCGGCCCGCATGCCCGCGGCGTGCAGGGCGCGCGCCACGCGCCAGTAGTCGCCGCGCTGCCCCTCGGGCTCGTAAAGCGTGCCGGGCGACTGGAACACCCTACGCGCCGCGCCCCAGCCGATGGCGGAGAAGCCGCCGAAGGCATCGCCCCCGGCCGCGCGCGCCGCCTGCTGGCGCGCCAGCAGCTCCGACTTGCGCGTGACCGGCAAGCTGGCCAGGGCCGCGCGCGATGCGATGCGTGCCGCTTCCACGCCCTGCAGCAGGCCCGCAAAGGCCGGCGCATGCGCCTGGGCATGGGCGATCTGGGCCGGCAGCGCGGCCATCAGCGCCGCCTCGCGCTCATCCGCCCCGCGGGTTTCCAGCGCGTCGTAGAAGGATTCGGGGCTACTCATCGCCATCACTCCATACGGACAGGTTTTTCTTCACCGTGGCCACAAAGTCGCGCAGCTGCGCATGGTCCTTGACCGTCTTGCTCAGCCACTCCGGCGTGCGCGCCGGCCGCTTGACCAGGGCCAGCTGCAGCACGGCCCCCTCGACCGCCGCCTTGGCGATGGCCTGGCCCTTGCGCTCGAACACGCCCGCACGCTCGCTCAGGCCCAGCTCACGCAGCTCGCGCCGCAGCTTGAGCAAGGCCTCCTCCGGCTTGAACGGCGGCGGGGCAAAGAAGTCGTTGTCACTCATGTCGAAGTCCGCATCGGTCACACGAATCCCACGCTACGACTCAGCGGAGCCCGAGGGTCCGGCTTGGCCGGCCCTACGGGCTCGCCCCCTTGAGGGGGCGCGCGCAGCGCGTAGGGGGTGGGCTAGGCCAACCAGCGCTTGCGCCGCTTGTAGCTCTTCACATCCTTGAAGCTCTTGCGATCGCCCCCGCCCATGCCCAGGTAGAACTCCTTGACGTCCTCGTTCTCGCGCAGGGCCTGGGCCTCGCCGTCCATCACCACCCGGCCGTTCTCCAGGATGTAGCCGTAGTCGGCATAGCGCAGGGCCATATTGGTGTTCTGCTCGGCCAGCAGGAAGGTGGTGCCCTCCTTGCTGTTGAGGTCCTTCACGATCTCGAAGACCTCTTCCACGATCTGGGGCGCCAGGCCCATGCTGGGCTCGTCCAGCAGCACCATCCTGGGGTTGGCCATCAGGGCGCGGCCGATGGCACACATCTGCTGCTCACCGCCCGAGGTGTAGGCCGCCTGCGAAGTGCGGCGCGTCTTCAGGCGCGGGAAGTAGGTGTAGACCTTGTCCAGCGTGGCGTTGACGGCGGCGCGCCCGTCCTTGCGGGTGTAGGCGCCGGTCATCAGGTTCTCCTCGATGGTCAGGTGGGCGAAGCAGTGCCGCCCCTCCATCACCTGGATCACACCGCGCTCCACCATGTCCGAGGTGCTGAGCTGCTCGATGCGCTCGCCGCGCAGCTCGATGCTGCCCTTGGTCACCTCGCCGCGCTCGCCCGCCAGCAGATTGGAGACGGCGCGCAAGGTGGTGGTCTTGCCCGCGCCGTTGCCGCCCAGCAGGGCCACGATGCCGCCCTCCCTGACCTGCAGGGACACGCCCTTGAGCACCAGGATCACATGGTTGTAGATGACCTCGATGCCATTGACGTTCAAAAGCACATTGCTGCTCATCACTCGCCTTTCAACTCAGCACAACGTCGCGCGCGACGCTCTGGTGAACCCCCTCCCCGGGTGCGAAGGAGGAGGGGTCGGGCCCCGCCCTCGCGGAGGGCGGGAGGACCGAAGGAATCAGCTCTGGCAGTCCTGCGGGGTGCGACGGCTGAGCTTCTTCTCAGCCGCGTACTTGTCGGCCGCGGCCTTGACCATGGGCTTGAGAATCTGCTCGTCGGCCTGCAGCCAGTCGGAGCTGAAGTTCCACTTGGCGCCGTCCCAGGTGTGGACGCGAGCCCAGGTGGAACCCATATGGTCCTGGCAGGAGGTGGAGACCGGGCGGATCACGCCGGTCAGGCCCAGGGCCGCCAGCTTCTTGTCGTCCAGGGCCAGGTTCTCCAGGCCCCAGCGCACCTGCTCGCCCGTCATGACCTTGCCCTTGCCGAAGCGCTCCTGCGCACGGCGCACGGCCTCCACGCCCAGGGCCTGGATGATGACGCCGCGGGTGTAGAGCACCGAGCCGACCTCGTCCTTGGGGCCGGTGCCCTGGCCCTTGTCGTGCACGAACTTCAGGATGTCCTGGATCACCTTGGGCTGCTGGCCCGAGGTGTTGAGGGCCAGGGCGTTGTAGCCCTTGGCGCCCTCGCCCACGTCCTTGACATCGGGCTCGGCGCCGGCCCACCAGACGCCATACATCTTCTCGCGCGGATAGCCGGTGGCCTGGGCCTCCTTGAGGGCGGTGCTGTTCATCACGCCCCAGCCCCACAGCAGCGCATAGTCGGGCCGCTGCTGGCGCACCTGCAGCCAGGCCGACTTCTGCTCCACGCCCGGCGCGGTCACCGGGATCTTGACCAGCTCGAAGCCGTGCATCTTCTGGCGCTCGTCCAGCAGGGGCATGGGCTCCTTGCCGAAGGGGCTGTCGTGGTAGACCAGGGCGATCTTCTTGCCCTTGAGCTTGTCGAAGCCGCCTTCCTTCTTGGCGATGTGCTGGATCAGCATATCGGCCGCGGTCCAGTAGCTGCCCATCAGCGGGAAGTTCCACTTGAATACGCCGCCGTCCTGCGAGGCCGAGAGGCCGTAGCCCAGGGTGATCAGCGGAATCTTGTCATTGGGCACCTTGTCGGTGAGCGCGAAGGTGATGCCCGTGGCCTGCGGGTCGAAGAGGCTGGCGCCCTTGCCCTTGAGGCGCTCGTAGCACTCCACGCCCTTGTCGGTGGCATAGCCGGTCTCGCACTCTTCGTAAGTGAGCTTGATCCCGTTCACGCCGCCGTCGCGGGCGTTGATCATCTTCAGATAGTCCTGCTTGCCATTGGCCCAGGGCGTGCCATTGGGCGCGTAGGGGCCGGTCCGGTAGACCAGCAGCGGGAAGAACTGTTCCTTGGCCTGGGCCTGCGCCACCGTGGCGGACAGACCGGAGGCCGCCAGCAGCAGCACCAGCGCCAGAGGTTTGATGACTCGTTTCATCGTCTTGTCTCCTGTTGTTGCGGCACCCGGGGTGCGCTTGTCTTCGAGGGGCGGGAACGCGAAATCAGCTTCAGTGCGGGAAGGGCCACAGGCGCAGCTTTTCCTTGGCCGTGGACCACAGGCGCGCCAGACCGTGGGGCTCCACGATCAGGAAGAACACGATCAGCGCGCCGAAGATCATGCTGGTCAGGTGGGAGGCCGTGGCGGTGGACAGGGGGATGCCGAACCACTGCGGGATCTGGTCCAGCAGGATGGGCAGCAGCACGATGAAGCCCGCGCCCAGGAAGGCCCCCATGATGGAGCCCAGGCCGCCGATGATGACCATGAAGAGCAGCTGGAAGCTGCGGTCGATATTGAAGGCCGCCGGCTCCCAGGCGCCCAGGTGGATGAAGCCCCACAGCGCACCGGCCACGCCCACGATGAAGGCGCTCACCGCGAAGGCGGTCAGCTTGGCATAGATGGGCCGGATGCCGATCACCGCAGCCGCCACATCCATATCGCGCATGGCCATCCACTCGCGACCGATGGCGCTGCGCACCAGGTTCTTGGCCAGCAGGGCGAAGACCGCCACAAAGCCCAGGCAGAACAGGTATTTGGCGGCCGGCGTATCCAGCGAGACGCCGAAGACCTGCAGGCCCGCCACGCTGACCGAGCCGGAGTCCGAGCCATTGGTGACGAACTTCAGGCGCAGCGCCGCCCAGTCCACGAAGAACTGCGCCGCCAGCGTGGCCACCGCCAGGTACAGGCCCTTGATGCGCAGCGAAGGAATGCCGAAGAGCACGCCCACCACCGTGGAGCAGGCCCCGCCCAGCAGCAGGGAGGCGATCAGGGGCATGCCCTCGATGCGGACCTGGAAGTTGTAGGCCGCATAGGCGCCCACCGCCATGAAGGCGCCCGTGCCCAGGGAGATCTGGCCGCAGTAGCCCACCAGGATGTTCAGGCCCAGGGCTGCCAGCGAGAGGATCAGGAAGGGAATCAGGATGGCGCGGAACAGGTACTCCGGCGCCGACAGCGGCACCAGCACGAAGGCGATCAGCAGCAGGGCTACGAGGGCGATGCGGTCCTGGCGGATCGGAAAGATCTGCTGGTCGGCGCGGTAGGAGGCCTTGAACTGGCCGTTCTCACGGTAAAGCATGGCTGCGTCCTCCCTCAGACCCGGTCAATGATCTTCTCGCCGAACAGGCCCTGTGGCCTGAAGAGCAGGAAGGCGAGCGCCAACACATAGGCAAACCAGATCTCGATGCCACCACCCAGCATGGGGCCGATATAGATCTCGGAGAGCTTCTCGCCCACACCGATGATCAGGCCGCCGATGATGGCGCCGGGCACCGAGGTCAGGCCGCCCAGGATCACCACCGGCAGGGCCTTGAGCGCCACCAGGGAGAGCGAGAACTGCACACCCAGCTTGGAGCCCCAGATGATGCCGGCCACCAGGGCCACGAAGCCCGCCACGCTCCAGACGATGATCCAGATGGTGGACAGCGGAATGCCGATGGACTGGGCCGCCTGGTGGTCGTCCGCCACCGCGCGCAGGGCGCGGCCGGTGGCCGTCTTCTGGAAGAACAGGGCCAGCAGGATCACCAGGGCCGCGGCGATCAGGGCCGCATACAGGTCTTCCTTGCTGACCAGGATGCCGCCCTGGAACAGGGACTCGGCCACGATCACCGGATCCTTGGGCATGCCCACATCGATCTTGTAGATGTCGTTGCCGAACAGGGTCTGGCCCAGGCCGTCCAGGAAGTAGGTGATGCCCAGCGTGGCCATCAGGAGGGTCACGCCCTCCTGGTTGACCAGGCGCGAGAGCGCCAGCTTCTCGATGGAGCAGGCCACCACGATCATCACCAGCATGGCCAGCACAAAGGCCGCCAGATTCGCCAGCAGGGGGCTCTGCACCCCGGTCCACTGCGGAATCCATTCGGCAAAGCGCGCCATGGCCAGGGCCGCGAACAGCACCATGGCGCCCTGGGCGAAATTGAACACGCCACTGGCCTTGTAGATCAGCACAAAGCCCAGGGCGATCAGGGAGTACAACATGCCGGCCATCAAGCCGCCGATCAGGGTTTCAAGAAAAATCCCATGCCTGACCTCGCTCAGTGGCTGGTGCCCAGATAGGCACGGATCACGTCTTCGTTCTGGCGCACCTCGTCGGGGGCGCCGTCGCCGATCTTCTTGCCGTAGTCCAGCACCACGACCCGGTCGCTGATGTCCATCACCACGCCCATATCGTGCTCGATCAGCACGATGGTGGTGCCGAACTCGTCGTTCACGTCCAGGATGAAGCGGCACATGTCCTGCTTCTCCTCCACATTCATGCCGGCCATGGGCTCGTCCAGCAGCAGCACCTGCGGCTCCATGGCCAGGGCGCGGCCCAGGTCCACGCGCTTTTGCAGACCGTAGGGCAGGCGCCCCACCGGGGTCTTGCGGTAGGCCTGGATCTCCAGGAAGTCGATGATGCGCTCCACCTTCTCGCGCTGCGCGGTCTCCTCGCGCTCGGCCGGGCCCCAGCGCAGGGCCTGCAGGAAGAGATTGCTCTTCATGTGCAGATTGCGGCCGGTCATGATGTTGTCCAGCACGCTCATGCCCTTGAACAAGGCCAGGTTCTGGAAGGTGCGCGCCACGCCCATCTCCGCCACCTGGCGCGAGTTCATGTGCTTGAAGTGCTGGCCGCGGAAGGTGATCTCGCCCTGCTGCGGCTGGTAGACGCCGTTGATGCAGTTGAGCATGGAGCTCTTGCCCGCGCCGTTGGGGCCGATGATGGCGCGGATCTCGTGCTCGCGCACATTGAAGCTGATGTCGGTCAGCGCCTTCACGCCGCCAAAGCTCAGCGAGATGTTCTTCACGTCGAGGATGACCTCGCCGATCTTCTTCTCCGCCATCACGCAGCCCTCTTCACCGCGGGGAAGACCCGCACATCGACGATCTTCAGGTCCGCCGATACGCTGCCCGTGCGCCCGTCCTCGAACTTGACCGCGGTCTCGATGAACTGGGAGCTGCGGCCGGCGTAGAGCGCCTCGATCAGCACGCCGTACTTCTCGGCAATGGCGCCGCGGCGCACCTTGCGGGTGCGGGTGAGCTCGCCGTCGTCGGCGTCCAGCTCCTTGTGCAGCACCAGGAAGCGGGTGATCTGGCTGCCGGCCAGGCGCTCGTCCTGGGCCAGGTCGGCATTGACCTTCTCCACGCAGTCGCGGATCAGCTCGTAGACCTCGGGCTTGCCGGCCAGATCGGTGTAGCCGGCATAGGGCAGGTTGCGGCGCTCGGCCCAGTTGCCCACGGCCTCGAAGTCGATATTGATGAAGGCGCAGACGCGGTCGCGCTGGTCGCCGAAGGCCACCGCCTCCTTGATGTGGGAGAAGAACTTGAGCTTGTTCTCCACATACTTGGGCGCGAACATGGCGCCGTCGAACACGCCACCGCGCAGGCGGCCCACGTCCTTGGCGCGGTCGATGATCTTCAGATGCCCGCCGGCATCGATGAAGCCGGCGTCCCCCGTGTGGTACCAGCCATCGGCGGTGAGCACCTCGGCGGTGGCGGCCTCGTTCTTGTAATAGCCCTTGAGCAGCCCGGGCGAGCGCACCAGGATCTCGCCGTTGTCGGCCAGCTTGATCTCCACGCCCTCGATGGGCACGCCCACCGTGTCGGCCTTGGCCTCGTGGTCGGGCTGCAGGCACACAAACACCGCGGTCTCGGTGGAGCCGTAGAGCTGCTTGAGGTTGATGCCGATGCTGCGGTAGAAGCTGAACAGATCGGGGCCTATGGCCTCGCCCGCCGTGTAGGCCACGCGCACCCGGGACAGGCCCAGGGTGTTGCGCAGCGGCCCGTAGATCAGCACATTGCCCAGGGCATATTTGAAGCGATCCAGCGCGCCCACCGCCTGGCCGTCCATCAGGGCCGGGCCCACGCGGCGCGCCAGGGTCATGCAGCGGCCGAAGAGCCAGCGCTTGAACGCGCCGGCGTCCTCCATGCGGATCATCACGCTGGTCAGCAGGCCCTCGAAGACCCGCGGCGGCGCGAAGTAGTAGGTGGGGCCGATCTCCTTCATGTCGATGGAGACGGTGCTGGCCGACTCGGGGCAGTTCACCACATAGCCGCAGGCCAGCCACTGGGCATAGCTGAAGATGTTCTGGCCGATCCAGGCCGGGGGCAGATAGGCCAGCACCTCCTCGCGCTCGCTGAGCTTGTCGAAGCGCATGCCGGCCCGCGCCCGGTCGATCAGGGTGGCGTGGGTGTGGACCACGCCCTTGGGGTTGCCCGTGGTGCCCGAGGTGAAGAACATGGCGGCCACGTCCTCCGGCCGGCCGGCCTGCACCTGGGCCTCGAAGAAGCCCTGGTGCTGCTGGGCGTGGCGGCGGCCGCGCTCGCGCAGCTCGTCCAGCGAAGCCAGGCCCGCCTCGCGGTAATTGCGCAGGCCGCGCGCATCGTCGAACCAGATATGGCCCAGGCGCGGACACTGCTCGCGGATCTCCAGCAGCTTGTCCACCTGCTCCTGGTCCTCCACCACGGCGAAGGCCACCTCGGCATTGTTGAGCGGGTAGGCAAATTCGGCGGCCACCGCGTCCTGGTAGAGCGGCACCGGAATCGCACCCAGGGACTGGGCGGCCAGCATGGCGGCATAAAGCCGCGGCCGGTTCTCGCCCACCACCACCAGGTGCTGGCCGCGGCTCAGGCCGGCATCGGCCAGGCCATGGGCCAGTTCACGCACCAGGGCCGCCAGCTGTGCCCAGCTGAGGGTCTGCCAGATGCCGTATTCCTTCTCGCGCAGTGCCGGGGCGTCGGGACGCCGGGCCGCATGCTCGAGCAAGAGCTGGGGAAAAGTCTGCGCTGCTGCTGTCGTCGCCACCGCTGTCTCCTGTACGGTGCATGGCGCCCATCTGCGGGGCGTCTCATGCTGGACTTGAAGCCATGGTAGGCGGGACTTTGACGCTGTGTTGTCGTTAGAACGACAATCCTAGGGTCTCTCCGGGGGCGAGCTAACCCGGAGCCCCAATCCGGTGCTTTCTGCCCATGCTTGACGCCATGAGCGCGATCGGCCTCCCCTTTCCCCCGCCCCTGGTGGCGCCGCTGCGCCAGCGCGCCCGGGCGGCCACGGCCGCCGAGCTGGCCGCCATTCCCTGGCTGCAGGTGCTGGATGCCGAGCAGCGCCGCCAGGCCGTGGCCCAGCTGCAGGTGGCCGATGCCGAGGTGGGCGAGCGCGTCTGCCGCATCGGCAAGCCGGCCAGCTACTGGTTCGGCGTGGTGGACGGGCTCTTGAAGATGAGCAATGACGACAGCACCGGCCAGGCCATCACCTTCACCGGCGTGCCGCCCGGCGGCTGGTTCGGCGAAGGCACCCTGCTCAAGCGCGAGGCCTACCGCTACAACATCCAGGTGCTGCGAAAAAGCGTGGTGGCCGGCCTGCCGCTGGAGACCTTCCATCAGCTGCTGGAGCAGAGCATCGGCTTCAACCGCTTTGTGCTGAACCAGCTCAACGAGCGCCTGGGCCAGTTCATCGCCGCGCGCGAGACCGACCGCATCGGCAACCCCGATGTGCGCGTGGCCCGCAATCTGGCCGCCCTCTTCCATCCCCTGCTCTACCCCGGCGTGGGCCGCATGCTGCGCATCACCCAGCAGGAGCTGGCCTATCTGGTGGGCCTGTCGCGCCAGCGGGTCAACGAGGCGCTCAAGCGCCTGCAGCAGCAGGGCCTGATCAGCGTGGAATATGGCGGGGTGCGGGTGCTGGACCTGCAGGGCCTGCGCAGCTTCTTCCCGGCGGACGCGGTCTCAGCCTAGGCCGCGCCGCAGCGGCCGGCCGGCGCGGGCCAGGGTGCCCGGCGCGCCCTCGGCGTAGGCCTGCTCGCCATTGACGAAGACATGGGCAATGCCCTCGGCGCGGCGCAGCGGTGCCTCGAAGCTGGCCAGATCCTGCACGCGCTCGGGATCGAAGACGGTGATGTCCGCCGCCCAGCCCGCGCGCAGCTCGCCGCGCTCCTTCAGGCGGAACTGGCGGGCCGAGAGGCCGGTCATGCGGTGCACCACCTCCTCCAGGCTGAACAGGCCCTGCTCGCGCCAGTAGCGCGCCAGCACCCGCGGAAAGGCGCCCCACAGGCGCGGATGCGGGTGGCGGTCATGCGGCAGGCCGTCGGAGCCGATCATGGTCAGGCGGTGCGCCAGCACGCGCTTCACATCGGCCTCGTGCATCTGGAAGTAGCAGGCCCCGCCGGGCTGCAGGCGCCGGCAGGCCGCCTTCTGGTCCACGCCCCATTCGGCCGCAATATCGGCCAGGCTGCGGCCGCTCATCTCGGGGTAGCTGTCGGACCAGGTCAGCAGCACCTCGATCACGCCGTCCACCAGGTCCTCGCGCAGCACGGTGGAGCCGGCCAGATAGGGATACACATCCAGGCCCACGGCCTGGCGCGCGGCGAAGGCATCGATCAGGGGCAGGGTCTCCTGCGTGCGGCCCCAGTTGGCCGGACCGGCGCATTTGTGGTGCGAGAAGATCAGGGGCACGCCGGCCGCAAAGGCGGTGTCGGCCGCCTCGTGCATGGCCTCCAGGATGGCGGCCATCTCGTCGCGCAGATGCGTGGCATAGACCCCGCCGTGGCGCGCCACCACCCGGGCCAGGGCCAGCACCTCGGTGGCCGGCGCCGCGGCCGCGGGCTGGTAGAACAGGCCCGAGGACAGGCCTTGCGCGCCCTCGGCCAGGGCCCGGTCCAGCAGGGCCTCCATGCGCGCCAGCTCGGCCGGTGTGGCGGGCCGGCTCACATCGTCCAGGCAGGCAAAGCGCAGGGCCGTGTGGCCGATCAGGGAGACCACATTCACCGCCGGCCGGGCCTCGGCCAGCGCCGCCTGGTAGGCCGCGAAGCTCTCGAAGCGGAAGGCCGTGCGCCCCAGCAGGTTCAGCGGCGGCGGCGGATCCTGGGTGCGCAGCGGCACCACCGAGATGCCGCAGTTGCCCGCCACCACGGTGGTGATGCCCTGGGAGATCTTGGGCAGGCAGTCGGGCTGCTCGAGCGTCAGGGCATCGTCATGCGTGTGCACATCGATGAAGCCGGGGGCCACCACCAGGCCGGCGCAGTCGATCACCCGCGGCGCCGCCGGCAGGGCTTCGGCGATGGCGGCGATGCGGCCTCCGCGCAGCAGCACATCGCCGCGCCAGGCCGGCGTGCTGCCCGAGCCGTCGACGATCAGGCCGCCCTTGAGCAGGGTCTCAGTCATTGGGCACCTGCCAGTTGAGCAGCGGATGGTCGTGGGTGTCGATGCCGTGGCGCTGCAGCACCTCGCGCACGCTCTTGAGCCGGTGCACGGCCGGCTCGCCGATGGCCTTGGCGATCAGCACGGTCAGCACCTCGATGGCCGTGAGGTGGGCCAGATAGGCCTCGGTGCCCACATGCATGGTGGCATCGTCCGGCACCTTGAGGCCCAGCACGATGTCGGCATTGGCCGCCAGCTTGGTGCCGGGCTGGGTGAGCGCGATCACGGTGGCCCCCTGGGCCCGCGCCACGGCCACGGCCTCCAGCAGCAAGGGCATGCCACCCACATGGGAGATGGCGATCACCACGCCGCCCGGCCCCTGGGTGGCGGCGGCCAGCAGCTGGGAGTGGAAGTCCGACCAGGCGTTGGACACCAGACCCAGGCGGAACAGCCGCGCGTGCAGATCGGCGGCCATGAAGTTGGAGGTGGCGCCCACGGCCAGGGCGTCGATGCGCGTGGCCCGGGCGATGGCCTGGGCCGCGGCGTCCAGGGCCTGGGCGTCGAACTGCTGGGCCAGGCCGGCAATGGTGCCGGCGGCGCTGCGCGAGATCTTGCCGGCCACCTGCTCGGTCGTGTCCTCCAGCTGCACGCGGCGGTGCAGGGGCGAGCCGCCCACGGCCAGCTCCTGGGCCAGGGCCAGCTTGAACTCGCGCAGGCCCGCAAAGCCCAGATCACGGCAGGCCCGCATGATGGTGGGCACCGAAGAGGCGCTGCGCGCTGCCAGCTGCTCGAAGCTTTCGGCCAGCACGCGCTCCGGGTCTTCCAGCATCAGCGCGAAGATGGCGCGCCGTGCGGCCGGTGCCGTCTGCTGCGCCTCGGCAATGGTGCTCATCAGGCCCTTGTGGCCGGCCTTGCTGCTGCTCATGTCAGAAATGGGTCAGGACCGCGTCGCTGACGCGGTAGTCGTTCTCGACGATGGGCAGCCAGCTCCATTTGTCGAAGGTGGTGCAGGGATGCGAGATGCCCAGGCCCAGGCGGTCACCCACCTGGGGGCCCTGGGCCAGCGCGGGATCCCAGCGCAGATAGGCATGCTGGTCGTTCAGGCCGGTGATGCGCCAGGCGGCCGGTGCGGCCAGGGGTGCGTCGCGGCTGTCCAGCGGCGCATGCCAGACGGGCATGGGCAGTTCCAGGTCGTAGGAGATGTCGCGCCGGCCCACGGCCAGGATGGCCAGGCCCGGCTCGGGGCAGGACTGCACCAGAGCCCAGACCTCCAGCGCGCTCCGCAGCCCGTCGTGGATGCACAGGCGCTGGTCCACCAGGGCCACCAAGCGCTTGTAGTTGCCATGATCGTGGGTGATGTAGCAGCCCGAGCGCAGCAGGCCCAGCACCGGCCGCTGAGCGCCCAGGCGCGGGCGCAGCGCCCCGGCCACCAGATCGAAGATGCCGGAGCCGCCGGCCGAGACGATCACCGGCTCGTCGGCCGCCACCTCGAACCAGCCGCGCTCCGCGCAGACCTCGGCCACCGCGCGCAGCCGCGCCATCAGGGCCTCGGCATAAGCCGTGTCGGCCGCGCTCTCGCCCTTGGCGCCCAGGCCCTCGTAGCACTCGATGCCCACCAGGCGAAAGCCCGGCGCGGCATGCAGATGCTCGGCCAGGGCCAGGGCCTCGTCCTGCTCGCGGGTGCCGGTGCGGCCGCCCGGCACGCCGATCTCCAGCAGCACCTCGAAGACCGGGGCCTGGGCCTTGGCCTGACGCGCCTGCCAGCGCTCGATCAGGGCGCACTGGGCCAGGGAGTCGACCAGGAAGACCACGCGCAGATCGCTGTGCTGCTTCAGCAGCGCCGCCAGGCCGGCCAGATCGGCCTCGCTGCAGACCTGGTTGGCGATGATGGCGCGACGCAGGCCGCTGGCCACGCCCACGGCCAGCTGCTTGATGGTGGCGAAGCTGATGCCCCAGGCGCCGGCATCGAGCTGGCGCCGGAAGAGCTGGGGACTCATGGTGGTCTTGCCATGCGGGGCCAGGGCGATGCCCTGGCTCTGCACATAGTCCTGCATCCAGCGCACGTTGTGCTCCAGGGCCTCGCGCTTGATCACGGCCAGGGGCAGGGGCAGATCGCCGGCCAGCACATTCCATTGCTTGACCGGCAAGTCGGCCAGTGCCAGGGGCGGCTCGGTCAGGGGAAAGCCTTTCAGCGCGGCACTCAGAACGACATCGGTGGATACCGTCATATCAATTGCCTCGCTTGTTCTTTACGGACAGGTCTGGCGCCGGGCTCAGATCAAGCCCAGCGACGCCCGCGGATCCGGCTTCGCCGGTCCGCCGGGTGTGCCCCCTTGAGGGGGCGCGCGAAGCGCGTAGGGGGTGGTTCATACAAAAAGCTCCTGGCGCCAGCAGGCGGAAAACCGGCCGGGGCGCACTTCGGTCAAGGGGGGCACGCTCACGGCGCAGAGCGCCTCGGCATGGGGGCAGCGGGTGCGGAACACGCAGCCCGAGGGCGGGTTGATGGGACTGGGAATATCACCCTGCAGCGGCACCGGCCGGTGCGGGGCCTCGGGGTCGGGCTGGGGCGAGGCCGCCAGCAGCGCGCGAGTGTAGGGGTGCAGGGGCTGCTCGTAGAGGGCGCGGGTCTCGGCCACCTCCATCACCCGGCCCAGATAGAGCACCACCACGCGGTCGCAGAGGTACTCCACCACGTCCAGGTCGTGGGAGATGAAGAGCATGGTGAGCTTGAAGCGCTCGCGCAGCTCCATCAGCAGATTCACCACCTGGGACTGGATGGACACGTCCAGGGCCGACAGCGGCTCGTCGGCCACGATGAACTCCGGCTCCACCGCCAGCGCACGCGCCACGCCGATGCGCTGGCGCTGGCCGCCGCTGAACTCATGCGGATAGCGCGTCCCGTGCTCGGGTCGCAGGCCCACCAGGCTCAGCAGCTCGGCAATGCGCGCCGCGCGCGCCTCGCGGCCCTTGGCCAGGCCATGGGTGTCCAGGGCCTCGCCCAGGATGTCGGCGATGCGCATCTTGGGGTTCAGGCTGGCATAGGGGTCCTGGAAGATGATCTGCAGCTTGCGGCGCAGCTCGCGCATGCGGCGGGCGCCGACCTGGGCAATGTCCTCGCCGCGGTAGAGCACCTGGCCGGCCGTGGGCTCGATCAGGCGCAGCACGCTGCGGCCCAGGGTGCTCTTGCCCGAGCCGGACTCGCCCACCAGGCCCAGGGTCTCGCCGGGACGGATGGCGAAGCTCACATCGTCCACCGCCCGCACGGGCTGCTTCTTCGGGTCGCCGAAGTAGCGCTTGAGGTGGCGCACCTCGATCAGGGGTGGCTGCTGTTCTTGTTCGTGGACCATCACAGCGACTCCTGGACATGGATGCAGCGCGCCTGGCGACCGGCCAGGCTGGCCAGCGCGGGCATGGCCTCGCGGCAGCGCGCCTCGGCGCGCGCGCAGCGCGGCTCGAAAGCGCAGCCCGGCGGCGGTGCCAGCGGACTGGCCACCTGGCCGGGAATGGCGAAGAGCCGCCTGGGCCGCGACGCATCGGCCGCCCCCGGGGCCTGGCGGGCCTTGGCCGGCAGGCAGTTCAGGAGGCCCTGGGTGTAGGGATGCTGGGGCGCGGCGAAGAGTGGCTTGACCGGCGCACTCTCCACCACGCGGCCGGCATACATCACCACCACCTCATCGGCATGGTGCGCGACGACGCCGAGATCGTGGGTGATGATCAGCACGGCCATGCCGGTCTCTTGCTGCAACTCCTCCAGAAGGGCCAGGATCTGCGCCTGGATGGTCACGTCGAGCGCGGTCGTCGGCTCGTCGGCGATCAGCAGCCGCGGCTTGCAGGCGAGCGCCATGGCGATCATCACGCGCTGGCGCATGCCGCCGGAAAACTCGTGCGGGAAATCGCCGAGCCGGCCACGCGCGGCAGGAATGCCCACCATGTCGAGCAGTTCCACGGCGCGCGCCTTGCGGGCGCGGGCGTCGAGGTCCGTATGGGCGACGAGGTTTTCCTCGATCTGCAGGCCGACGGTCAGCAGCGGGTTGAGCGAGGACATCGGCTCCTGGAAGATCATCGCGATCTCGTTGCCGCGCAGCGCCCTCGCCTGCTTGGGCGGCAGGCTCAGCAAGTCGACCTGGCGGCCATCGCGGCAGCGGAAATCGGCGCGGCCGCTGATGCGCGCATCGGCGTCGCGCGGCAGCAGGCCCATCAGGGTCAGGCTGGTGACGCTTTTGCCCGAGCCCGACTCGCCCACCAGGGCCGTGGTGCGGCCGGGCTGCACCGAGAAGCTCACGTCGGCCACGGCGCGCACCAGGCCGTCGTGGGTGGGGAAGGCCGTGCCCAGACCCTGGACCTTCAGCAGAGGTTCTTGGATCGCGCTCATTTCATGGACTTCTTGAGTTTGGGATCCAGCAGGTCGCGCACACCGTCGCCCACCAGCTGCAGGGACAGGGCCGTGAAGATGATGGCCAGGCCCGGGAACAGCACCACCCAGAAGGCCTGATGGGCATAGCTCTGGCTGCCCGCCACCATGGTGCCCCAGGTGGGAATCTCGGGCGGCACGCCCACGCCCAGAAAGGACAGGCCGGCCTCGGCCAGGATGGCGTAGGCAAAGATGAAGGACAGCTGCACCAGCACCGGCGAGATCAGATTGGGCAGGATGTGGCGCCACAGGATCAGGGGCGTGCTCACGCCCACGGCCCGCGCGGCCTCCACAAAGAGCAGCTCGCGCAGCACCAGGGTGGAGGCCCGCACCACCCGCGCCACGCGCGGGGTGTAGACCAGCACCAGGGCCAGCACCACATTGAACATGGAGGGCCCGAGTATGGCCACCAGGGCGATGGCCAGCAGGATGTCGGGGAAAGACATCATGGCGTCCACCAGGCGCATCAGCGGCCCGTCCAGGCGCTTGAAGAAGCCCGCCACCAGGCCCAGCAGGGTGCCCATCAGCACCGCGCCCAGGGCGGTGCCCGCGGCGATCAGCAGCGAGTAGCGCCCGCCATGCACGATGCGGGCATAGACATCGCGGCCCAGCTCGTCGGTGCCCAGCCAGTGCGCGCCACTGGGGCCGCGCAGGCGCTCCAGCACCGCGGTGTCATTGGGGTCCACGCGGCCGAAGAGCTCGGCCCCCAGGGCCAGCACCGTGATGAGGCTGAGCACCAGCAGGGCGAAGAGCACGATGCGCCGGCGCAGCAGCAGTTTCAGAGCCAGGGGCAGCTTCATACCTTCACCCGCGGATCGAACACCATATAGAGCAGGTCGATCAGGAAATTGATCAGCACATAGATGGCGGCGATCACCAGGAGCGCGCCCTGGATCACCGGGTAGTCGCGGCGCAGCACCGCGTTCACCACCAGATTGCCCACGCCGGGCAGGCCGAACACCGTCTCGGTGATCACGGCGCCACCGATCATCAGGGCCACGGTCTGGCCCAGCACGGTGACGATGGGCACCAGGGCATTGCGCAGCGCATGCTTGAACACCACCACGCCCTCGGGCAGGCCCTTGGAACGGGCGGTGCGCACATAGTCCTCGCCCAGCACGTCCAGCATGGAGGCGCGGGTGAAGCGGATGATCAGGGCCGAGTTCAAGAGGCCCAGCACCAGGGCCGGCAGCACCAGGGCATGCAGGCGCTGGCCCAGCGGTGCGCCCGGCTCGCCATAGCCCGAGACCGGGAACCAGCCCAGGGACACCGCGAAGAGCTGGATCAGCACCAGGCCCAGCCAGAAGCTGGGGATGCTGGCGCCCAGCATGGCAATGCCGGTGAAGCACTGGTCCACCAGGCGGCCGCGGAACACGGCCGAGACCACGCCGCAGGGCACGCCGATCAGGGCCGCCACCGCCACCGCCATCAGGGCCAGCAGCAGGGTGGGCTCGGCGCGCTCCCACAGGGCCTGGGTCACGGGGCGCTGCAGAAAGATGGAGTCGCCCAGATTGCCCTGGGCCAGCTCGCGCAGCCAGTAGGCAAACTGCAGGGGCAGGGGCTGATCCAGGCCGTACTGCACGCGCACCCGCGCGATGTCGGCCGGCGTGGCCTGGTCGCCCAGCAGCACCGCCACCGGATCACCGGGCGCGGCGCGCGTCAGCAGGAACACCAGCACGGCGACGATGGCCATCACCACCGCCATGCCGCCCAGGCGGGAAAGCAGGTACTTCAACATGGGGCTGCCGGGCGGGGGTCAGGGCTTGACGCTGGTGTTCCAGAAGAAGGGCCAGGCCGCGGGCTGGTAGTTCTGCAGGGCCGGGCTGCGCGCCGAGAGGCTGGCGAACTTGCCCACGTTCACATAGGGTACTTCCTCGTAGACCACCTGCTGCACCTTGGCCCAGAGCTGGCCGCGCTTGACCGGATCGGCCTCGCGGTTGAAGGCTTCCAGGGCCGCCGTCTTGGCCGGGCTGCTCCACCAGCCCGGTGCGCCCTCGCCCAGCTGGGGCGGCGAGAGCATGGGCTCGGGGAACTGGCCGGAGTGGGTGATGTACAGATCCCAGAGCTTGGGCTCGCCGCGGCGCTGCACCAGGGTGGCCCAGTCCACCACCACCAGCTCGGCCTTGAGCCCGGCGCGCTTGAACTGCTCGGCCATCAGCAGGGCCATGTTGTAGTGGAAGTCGTACTGGCGGCTGGTCAGCACGCGGATCGCCTCGCCCTTGTAGCCGGCCTTCTCGGCCAGCTCCTTGGCCAGACGGGCATTGCGCTGGTTGTATTTCTCGGCGCCGGCCGTCGAGTAGAAGGGCGAGCCCTTGGGGAAGTGGTTGGGCTCGGCGCTGAAGAAGCGGGTGTCGCCAAAGCCGGCGGCCAGCATCTCGCCCGGCCCCATGGCCGTCTGCACCGCCTGGCGCAGCGCGGCATTGGCCAGCACGCCCTCCTTGGTGTTGAAGACGATGTAGGGGAAGCCGAAGGACGGGGTCATGATGGGCACGGTCTTGCCCGGCGCCTTCTCCAGCCGCGCCATGGCCTCCACCGGCAGCAGGTCGGCATAGTGGTACTGGCCGGCCAGGGCGCCTTCCACCCGGGTATTGGCATTGGGCACGGGCACGAAGCGCAGTTCCTCGATCAGGGCCTCGCGCCGGCCGCCATAGCCGTTGGCCGGCTCCTTGCGTGCGCTGTACTGATCGAAGCGGCTCAGCAGCACATACTGGTCGGGACGGCGCTCCTTGAAGCGGTAGGGGCCGGTGCCCACGAAGTCCTTGAGCGGGCTGGCAATCGCCTCCTTGGCCATGATGGCCGCCATGCCCGTGGGCAGGGCCAGCTGGGCCACCAGGGGCGCGTAGGGGTTCTTGAGCGTGAGCTCCAGCTCCAGCGGACCCAGGGCCTTGATGCCGGCCAGCTCGCGCGCCACGGCCTTGCCGCGCGGCGCGTTGTCCATCCAGCGCTGCAGGCTGGCCACCACGTCCTCGGCATTCAGCTCGCGGCCGTTGTGCAGCTTCACGCCCTTGCGCAAGGTGATGCGGTAGCTCTTGCCATCGGCCGAGACCTTGGGCAGGGCTTCGGCCAGCATGGGCACCAGCTGCCACTTGGCATCGAAGGTGTAGAGCGGCTCGAACACATGCTGCATGATGGTCCCCACCAGATCGGCGGTGGAGGCCATGGGGTCCAGGGTCTGGGGCTCGGCCACCATGGCCAGCGTGGCATGGCTGCCCCCCTGGGCCAGGACCGGCTGGGCCAGGCCCGCCGACAGGCTCAGCAGCGAGGCTGCCAGGGTCTTGAGCAGAAGCTGGCGCCGTGGCGGTGCCGGGTGAGCTGAACGCATCTTGCTGACCTCCGAATGAAAATAGATTTCAATTTCGGCAACGATATGCGGGCTCATCGGGCTTTTCACTAGAGAAAACCCGCTGTTTCTCCAAATTTACTGAAATACACTTTCATACCTTCAACAGGAGACCCTCATGCCTCTGGAATATCTGGGCGCCCCGCCCGTCGCCTCCGACCAGCAAGCCCGCCCCTTCTCCCCCGCGGTGCGGGCCGGTGATTTCGTCTATGTGTCCGGTCAGGTGCCAGCCAATGCCCAGGGCGAGATCATCACCGGCGGCATCGAGGCCCAGACCCATCAGGTGATGGCCAATCTGAAGGCCGTGCTGGCCCTGGCCGGCTGCGCCCTGGACGATGTGTGCAAGAGCACGGTGTGGCTGGACGACGCACGCGACTTCGGCGCCTTCAACCGCGTCTACATGAGCTACTTCCCGAACGGCAAGCCCGCCCGCTCCACCACCGAGGCCCGCCTGATGGTGGACGCCAAGGTGGAGATCGATGTGGTGGCCTACAAGCCCAAGAACTGATCCCACCCCCTACCGGCTGCGCCGGCCCCCTCGAGTGGGGCAGCGCCGGCCGCCCGGCAAAGCCGGATCGGCGCCGCTCGCGTGGCAAGGCAATCCTGGCAGGCCTGAGGCTCAGGCGCCGAAGGGCGTGGGCTCGGTCGGGGTCTTGGGCAGTTGGGCCCAGCGCGCGCTGCCGATCTCGTAGAGCAGGCTGGGCGCCTGGCCCGGCACATCGGCGAGCGAGCCCTTGAGCAGCAGACCCAGACGCTCCAGGGTCTTGCGCGAAGGCGTGTTGGCCGGCTGCACCACGGCGCGCACCGCGCCCGCCTGCAAAGACTCGAAGGCCAGGCCCAGGGCGGCCTGGGCCATCTCCGAGGCATAGCCCTGCCCCCAGTGCTGGGGCTGGAAGCGGAAGTAGAGATACAGGCCCGGCTGGCCGGCGATGGGCCGGTGCATGATGCCGCCCAGGCCGATCAGCTCCTCGGGCTGCTCGCGCAGCGCAATCGCCCAGTAGCCGAAGCCCTGGCTCTGCCAATGCGCCTGCCAGCCCTGCAGCAGTTCCACCGCGGCCTCGCGCGAGGACAGGGGACCCGCGGGGCTGAAGCGGTTGCATACCGGATCGGTGTGCAGGGCGTAGACCGCGTCCAGATCCGTCTCGCGCGGGGCGCGCAGGCACAAGCGGCGGGTCTCCAGCAACTGGCTTTGCGCCAGCAATTCCTCTCGCAACAGCATCCGTTCGGCCTCCAGGGCGAGCTTGTTCGGTTCGCGCTTCTTTTACGGGGATAGAGATCAGGGTTTTACCTCATCTCGCCCTCCCTCAGGAGCCGCAAAGCCCCCTCGCTCGGGCGTATGCCCGGCGGCCCCTGCCAAAAGCTGCACAAAGCGCCCGGCTTGGACGGCGTCAGCCGGGCTTGCATCGCCGGCCATATACTGTATAAAAATACATATATTGATCGCCAGAAGCCGCCCCGCCTCGGACCTGGCCGCCAGCCCATCCCCGCCCTCCCCATCCTGCTTCGCCCATGCTCACCGATGCTGATTCCGACCGGCAGGCCCCCGCCTCCGCGGCCGCCAGCCTGCTCCAGGGCCCCCTGGGCCGGGCGCTGTGGCGCGGCTCGGAGCTGGCCGGCGGTCCGACCAGCGCCTGGTCCAGCGGTTTTGCCGCGCTGGATGCCGTGCTGCCCGGTGGCGGCTGGCCGGCGCAGGCGCTCAGCGAGATCCTGCAGCCCCGCCCCGGCGTCTGCGAGTTCCGCCTGCTGGGCCCCGCCCTGGCGCCGGCCCTGGCCGGCGGGCGCCCCCTGCTGCTGATCAACCCGCCCTTCACGCCTCATCTGCCCGGCCTGGCGGCCTGGGGGCTCGCGCCGCGCCAGTTGCTCTGGCTGGCACCCGCCACACCGCTGCAAGCGCTCTGGACCCTGGAGCAGGCGCTCAAGTCCAATGCGGCCGGCGCCCTCATGGCCTGGCTGCCCGAGGCCCGGCCCGAGCAGCTGCGCCGCCTGCAGGCCTGTGCCCTGGGCGCCCATGCGCCCTGCTTTGTGTTCCGCCCGGAGGCCGTGGCCGCCCAGTCCTCGGCCGCACCGCTGCGCCTGCTGCTCCGGCCGGAAGCCGGCTGGACGCTGGCGCTGCGCCTGCTCAAGCGCCGCGGCCCCGCCCTGGCCGCCCCGCTGCGCCTGCGCGCCGTGCCCCCGGCCCTGGAGCCCCTGCTCTCGCAGCGCCTGCTGCAGGACGAGCCGCTGCCGCTGCCGCTGGCCACGCCAACCCCCATCACCCTACCCGCCCCGGAGTCCCGCGATGTCCTCGCCGCACTGGCTCGCCCTGCTCGCCACGCCCAGGGACTCGGGGTCTGAGCCGGCCGCCGGCACCGGGCCGGCGGTGGCCAGCGCGCGGGCGGCCCAAGCCGTCCGGGTGGCCGAGCACGAGGCCGCCCTGCGCGCCCTGGGCTGGTGGGCGCTGCAGTTCACGCCCCGCGTGGCGCGGCTGGAAGAAGCCGTGGTGCTGGAGGTGGGCGCCAGCCTGCGCCTGTTCGGCGGCGCCCAGCGCCTGCACCGGCGCCTATGGCGCGAGGCCCGGGCCCTGGGCCTGAGCGGCATGGCCTGGGCCCCCACCAGCCTGGGCGCCCTGGCCCTGGCCCGCGCCGGCCAGCACGAGGGCCTGGCCCGCCCCCTTGATGAGCTGCTGGACGCCCTGCCCCTGGCCTGCCTGAGCGCGGCCCAGACCCACCGCGCCATGCTGCTGCGCCTGGGCTGCCGGCGCCTGGGCCAGCTGCGCGCCCTGCCGCGCCGCGCCCTGGGTAGGCGCTTTGGCGATGGCCTGCTGCTGGCCCTGGACCGGGCCTATGGCCACAGTGCCGAGGCCCATGTCTGGCTGCAGCTGCCCGAGCGCTTCGAGGCGCGGCTGGAGCTGCCTTTTCGCATCGAGCATGCCCCGGCCCTGCTGCACTACGCCGAGAGCCTGCTGCGCCAGCTCTGCGGCTGGCTGGCCGCGCGCCAGGCGGGCGTCAAGCGGCTCACCCTGGCCTGGCAGCACGACGCCATGCGCGGCCGCGATGTGAGCCGGGATGGCGCCCTGCAACTCGGCACCGCCGAGCCCACGCGCGAGCTGCGCCATCTGAGCCGCCTGCTGGGCGAGCATCTGGCGCGCCTGGAGCTGGCCGCGCCGGTGGGCGAGCTGAGCCTGCGCGCCGACGAGATCATGCTCAAGCCCGAGCAGGCGGCCAGTCTGCTGCCCAGCTCGCCCGACGAAGCCACCGAAGCCCTGCCCCAGCTGCTGGAGCGGCTCTCGGTGCGCCTGGGACCGGCCCAGGTGCGCGCCGGCCAGCTGCTGGAAGACCATCGCATGGAGCTGATGCAGCGCTGGCAGCCCTGGCCCGGCCCCGCCCGGCCGGCCGCCGCGCGGCCAGCGCTTTACCCCCAGCCCGCCTGGCTGCTGGAGCCGCCCCTGCGCCTGGACGCGCCGCGCAGCCAGCCCCGCTATCTGGGCCAGCCCCTGCAGCTGCTGAGCCGGCCGCAGCGCGTGGAGGGCGGCTGGTGGGCCGGCCAGGCCGGCGGCCCGGGCCTGGTGCAGCGCGACTATGTGCTGGCGCAGAGCGCGCAGGCGGGGCTCTTGTGGATCTTCCAGCAGCGGCTTTCGGGCGAGGAGTCGGCCTGGTTTCTGCACGGCGTCTTCGCATGAACGACCGGGGGCTCCGTGATTCCTGAGTACGCCGAGCTGCACTGCCTAAGCAATTTCAGCTTTCTGCGCGGCGCCTCCAACCCCGAGGAGCTGGTGGAGCGCGCCCATCGCCTGGGCTATGCAGGCCTGGCCATCACCGATGAATGCTCGCTGGCCGGCGTGGTGCGGGCCTACACCCAGCTCAAGCGCCTGCGCGAGGCCGAGGGCCCCGAGGTGCCCTTACCCCACCTGCTGATCGGCGCCGAATTCCTGGTGCGCGATGACGCCACGGGCGAGCCGGACTTCAAGATCGTGGCCATCGCCCGCCATCTGGAGGGCTACGGCAATCTCTGCCAGTTCATCACCCGGCTGCGGCGCGAGAGCGCCAGCAAGGGCCAGTACCGGCTGCGGCGCTCCCAGCTGATGCCGGGGCGGCTGGCGGGCTGCCAGATCATCCTGCTGCCGCGCCGCGAGGCCAGCGAGGCCGAGCTGCTGGCCCCGGCCCTGTGGCTGCTGCGCCATCACCCGGGCCAGGCCTGGATCGGCGTGGAGCTGCTGCGCGAGCTGGGCGACGAGCTCTGGCTGCAGCGTCTGCGCGCAGTCTCAGACGCCACCGCCCTGCCCCTGCTGGCCTGCGGCGATGTGCATATGCATGTGCGCTCGCGCAAGGCGCTGCAGGACGTGATGACGGCCACCCGCCTGGGCCGGCCGGTGCGCGACTGCGGCTTCGATCTGCAGCCCAATGCCGAGCGCCATCTGCGCAGCCGCCTGCGCCTGGCCCAGCTCTACCCGCCGGAGCTGCTGGCCCAGAGCCTGGTGCTGATGCAGAGCTGCACGTTCTCGCTGGACGAGATCAGGTACCAGTACCCCAGCGAGGTGGTGCCGCCGGGCGAGACGCCCGGCAGCCATCTGCGCCGGCTGACCTATGCGGGCATGGCCAAGCGCTGGCCGGCCGGCGTGCCCGCGCCCTGGCGCGAGCGCATCGAGCATGAGCTGGCCCTGATCGAGGAGCTGCGCTACGAGCATTACTTCCTGACCGTGGCCGATATCGTGGCCTACGCCCGCTCCATCGGCATCCTCTGCCAGGGCCGCGGCTCGGCGGCCAACAGCGTGGTCTGCTACTGCCTGCACATCACGGCCGTGGACCCGGGCCGCAGCACCCTGCTGTTCGAGCGCTTCATCAGCCGCGAGCGCAAGGAGCCGCCGGACATCGATGTGGACTTCGAGCATGAGCGCCGCGAGGAGGTGATCCAGTACCTCTACCGCAAGTACGGCCGCGAGCGCGCCGCCCTGGCCGCCACCGTGATCAGCTACCGGCCCAAGAGCGCCATCCGCGATGTGGGCAAGGCCCTGGGGCTGGACGAGACCCTGCTGGAGCGCCTGGCCCTGGATCACCATGGCTGGTCCGAGGAGTCCCTGCCCGATGCGCGCCTGCACCAGCTCTGTGAGGAGCTGGGGCTGGACGAAGAGGGTCAGGGCTTGCGCCAGCTGGTGCAGCTCTCGCGCCAGCTCATGGGCATGCCGCGTCACCTGAGCCAGCATGTGGGCGGCTTCGTGCTCACCCAGGGGCCGCTGGACCGCCTGGTGCCCATCGAGAACGCGGCCATGGCGGACCGCACCGTGATCGAGTGGGACAAGGACGATCTGGACTCGGTCGGGCTGATGAAGGTGGATGTGCTGGCCCTGGGCATGCTGAGCTGCCTGCAGCGCTGCTTCGATTTCTACCGCCAATGGCGTGGCAAGGACTACGAGCTGGCCAGCATCCCCGAGGGTGACGTGCCGACCTATGAAATGATCTCGAAGGCCGACACGATCGGCACCTTCCAGATCGAGAGCCGCGCCCAGATGTCCATGCTGCCGCGTCTCAGGCCAAAGAAATTTTACGACATCGTCATTCAGGTGGCGATCGTCCGCCCGGGGCCGATCCAGGGTGATATGGTGCATCCTTATCTGAAGAACCGTGCCGAGCACCGCGCCGGCCGCAGCATCGACTACCCCCAGGGTCTGAAGCCGGCGCTGGAGCGCACCTTCGGCGTGCCCATCTTCCAGGAGCAGGTGATGCAGGTGGCCATGATCGCCGCCGACTTCACGGCCGGCGAGGCCGACCAGCTGCGCCGTGCCATGGCGGCCTGGAAGCGGCCCGGCGATCTGCAGCAGTTCTACGACAAGATCGTCAGCAATATGCGCCGCAATGGCTACGCGGACGAGTACGCCGAGCGCATCTTCAAGCAGATCAAGGGCTTCGCCTCCTACGGCTTCCCCGAGAGCCACGCCGCCAGCTTTGCCCTGCTGACCTATGTCTCGTCCTACATCAAATGCCACGAGCCCGGCATCTTCCTCTGCGCGCTCCTGAACTCTCAGCCCCTGGGCTTCTACACGCCCAGCCAGCTGGTGCAGGACGCGCGGCGGCATGGCGTGGAGGTGCGGCCGGCGGATGTGAGCCTCAGCGCGGTCGACAGCAGCCTGGAGCCCTGCCCTGACAGCCGGCAGGGGCTGGCGGTGCGCCTGGGTCTGCGCCTGGTTGGCGGTCTCTCGGCCGAGGCCGCGCAGCGCATTGCCGCGGCGCGTGCCGAGGCGCCCTTTGCCGATGCCCAGGACCTGGCCCTGCGTGCCCGGCTCGAGCAGCGTGAAATGCAGCAGCTGGCCGCGGCCGATGCGCTGCAGTCCCTGGCCGGCCACCGCCGCCAGCAGGTCTGGCAGGCCACGGCCTGGCAGCGTCTGCCACCCCTGCTGCGCGAGGCCGGCGCCCACGAGGTGGAAGGAGAGGCCCAGCTGGCGCTGGAGGCCGCGCCCGAGGGCGAGGAGGTGCGCTGGGACTATGCGGCCACCGGCCTGAGCCTGCGCCGCCATCCCCTGGCCCTGCTGCGGCCCCAACTGGCCGAGCGCGGGCTCAAGAGCTCGGCCGAGCTCGCCGACTGGCGCAGCGGCCGCAGCGCCCGCAGCTGCGGCATCGTCACCGTGCGCCAGCGCCCGCAAACGGCCAAGGGCACCATCTTCGTCTCGCTGGAAGACGAGCATGGCAGCGTGCAGGTCATCGTCTGGGCCGATGTCTATGCCAAGTACCGCTCCACCATCATCAGCGCGCGCCTGCTGGCCGTGCAGGGCCGCTGGCAGAAGCAGAACGGCGTGGCCCATCTGCTGGCCCAGCATTTCGAGGATCTGAGCCCCCTGCTGGGCGCCATCTTCACGCCCAGCCGCGATTTCCACTGAAGGCCGGGGCAGCGCCGGGCTCCAACGCCTTGGGGATGGTGCGCGCGCGCCAGGCGCCTAGCATCGGCCCACCCCCACTGGCGTTGGAGTGTGCGATGGACTATCCCGGCCGTGTGATCAAGCAGGGCGAGCAGGACGCCGCCCTGGTCAAGGCGCTCAAGCGCCAGCTCAACCAGGCCCTGGCTTTGCAAGCGGGCGATGAGGGCCTGCAGCCCCTGGACGAGGCCAACCCCAATTTCGGTCCGAACATGAAGCAGGCGGTGCGCCTCTTCCAGGCCCGCCATGTCGATGCCCAGGGCCGGCCGCTCAAGGCCGATGGCGAGATCGGTGCCATCACCTGGTCCGTGCTCTTTCGCCAGCAGGCCGCGCCCGGCCCGCAGGTGAGCCACGACGCCCTGCTGGCCCGGGTGCTGCAGATCGCCGGCGCCGAGTGCGATCGCGGCGTGCGCGAGATCCCGCCCAATTCCAACCGCGGCCCCGATGTCGAGAAATACCTGGCCAGCACCGGCCTGGGCGGCGGCTTCCCCTGGTGCTGCGCCTTCGTCTACTGGTGCTTCGAGCAGGCGGCCCAGGCCCTGCAGCGCGGCAACCCCATGCTGCGCACCGCCGGCTGCCTGGCGCACTGGAGCGGCGCTCAGGCCCGCGGCGCACGCCGCATCCTGCGCCAGCAGGCCCTGGCCGACCCGGGCCTGATCCAGCCCGGCATGATCTTCATCATGGACTTCGGCGGCGGTGCCGGCCACACCGGCCTGATCGAGCGCGTGGGCGGCGGCCTGATCGAGACCATTGAAGGCAACACCGACGCCAGCAAGACCCGCGAGGGCGGCGGCGTCTACCGCCTCACGCGCAAGCTGCTGGACATCAACAAGGGCTTCATCGACTACGGCGGGCTCTGAGCCGGCGCCGCGCTGCGCGCGCGGCGCCACATCCGCCAGATCGTCAGGCTGTTGACCCCGGCCACCACCAGCTCCAGCAAGGTGCCGCCCACCGAGCCCACCAGCACATTGTTGAGCACCCAGCACAGGGTGCCGGCCAGCATCAGCAGGCGCATGGGCAGGCCCTGCAGCAGAAACAAGGCCACGCTGCCCAGGCTGGACGCCAGCAAGGGCAGCAGGGACAGCCAGCCCGCAAACAGCCACCAGCCCAGCGCGGCATTCAGCGCCAGGTAGACCCCGGCCAGGGCCGGCGAGCGCCAGCGCAGCGCCACCAGGGCGCGCGAGAGCGAGACCAGGGACGAGGCCACAGCCGTGGGCTGGCCCAGCAGCCAGAAGTGCAGCACATAGGCCAGGCACTCCAGGGCCATCAGCTGCTTGAAACGCCGGTCATCCGTCTGCAGAAAGCAGCCCACGCCCGCCACGAATGCGGCATAGCCCAGCCACTGGGCGGGCGAGAGGAGCAGGGACATCAGTTCGGGATTCATGGTGGGCCGGCGTGCGCGGCGGCATTGTCGCCGCGCACGCCGGGGCGCTCGTCCGGGTGGTCGCGCGGGGCAGTTATGCTGGCCCCGAACGCAAGGCCTTCAAGACCCGCGGGATCTTGAAGCCCAGCAAGACCTGTCACCTCAACCGGGAGATGCTCGATGACCGCCATCCGACTGATTGCCGTGCTGCTGATCGCCGCCGGCGTGGCCGGCCTGCTGTACGGCAAGTTCAGCTACACCAAGGACAGCCACGATGTGAAGCTGGGCCCGGTGGAACTCAGCCTCAAGGAAAAAGAAACCGTGTCCGTGCCCACCTGGGCCGGCGTGGGGGCCATCGCCGCCGGGGTGCTTCTGCTGCTGGTGGGCGGCCGCAACAAGCGCTGAGCCCGAGCGGGCGCCCGACGCATGGAGTTCCGCCTGCTTTATGAAGGCCCCCTGCATGGGCAGGGCGCCAAGTCCCCGCACAAATGGGAAATCCGCCGCGCCCTGCATCCGCAGCTGCAGCGCCTGTGGCAGACCCAGCGCGCCCTGCGCGAGCAGGCGCCGCATCTGCTGGCCCACCCGGCCCTACCGGATCGGCCCTCGCTGATCGTCGAGAAAGGCGGCCTGCGCTTCGCGCCCCTGGTCAGCCCCAAGCTGGACCTCTATGCCGAGCTCTCGGTGCTGCTGCTGCGCCAGCAGCCACGCGGCCAGCTGCTGACCGATGGCGGCGATATCGACAACCGCCTCAAGACCCTGCTGGATGGCCTGCGCGTGCCCCACGGCGCCAACGAGGGGCGCGCCGAGCTGCCCGAGCAGGCCGATCCCAGCCCCTTCTTCTGCCTGCTGGAGGACGACGCCCTGGTGAGCAAGGTGACGGTGGAGTCCGACCAGCTGCTGCGCCCGGCGCCGCCCGACGAGGTGGTGGCCATCATCAGCATCCACGTCAAGAAGACCAGCTTGACGCCCTTGAACATGGCGCTCTGACGCGCACCCGCCGGAAGTCCTTCCATGCCCCTCGCCGCTCACCCCACACTGCCCCTGCTGCTGCCCGCCCTGCTGCTGGCGGCCTGCGCCAGCGCGCCGGCCCCGGCGCCGCCAGTGCCGACCGCCACCGCCAGCACAGCCGCCCCAGCACCGGCGCCGCGGCCCGGCAAATCCCTGGATTGGCCCGGCCAGTACAGCGGTCAACTGCCCTGCGCCGACTGCGAGGGCATCGCCACCACCTTGGAGCTGCAGGCCGACCTCAGCTACACCCTGCAGACCCGCTATCTGGGCAAGGGCGAGGGCCAGGTCTTCAAGCAGCGCGGCCGCTTTGAATGGCTGGCCGACGGCAGCACCATCCGCCTGCTCAACCCCCAGGGCGGACCCGACCGCTACCGCGTGGCCGAGGGGCGTGTGACCCAGCTCGACATGAGCGGCCAACCTATCACCGGCGCCCTGGCCGAGCGCTATGTGCTGAGCAAGCAGGCCAGCCCCGCGCCCGACCCGCAGCTGATCGCGGGCGGCCGCGAATGGCGCCTGGTGGAGCTGATGGGCCGGCCCGTGGCCGCCGGGGCCGGTGGGCGCCGCCCCAGCCTGGTGGTCTCGGCCGAGGGCCGCAGCGTCTCCGGCTTTGCCGGCTGCAACAGCTATGGCGGCGCCCTCACCCTGGGCGAGCCGCAGCGCCTGCGCTTCGGCCCCCTGGCCGCCACCCTGCGTGCCTGCGCCGAAGGCATGGCCCTGGAGCAGCAGTTTCTGCAGGTGCTGAGCCAGGCCGACAGTTACCACGCCGAGGCTGGTCGCCTGCAGCTGCTGCGCGCGCGCATGGCGCCGCTGGCGCGTTTCGAGCTGGCCCAGCCCTGAGCGCGATGGCGCAGCCCGCGGCCCCGCTGTTCCAGATCGAGCCCGGGCTCGAGGCCCGGCCGCTGGCCCTGGACGAGGCGCCCCGGCTGCAGGCCTTCATGGCGGCCAATCCCGAGTACTGGCTGCGCGTGGGCGATGAGCCGCCCGGCCCGCAGGAGGCCGAGGAAGCGCTGCGCAGCCGTCCGCCCCCGGAGCTGAGCTGGCGCGAGCATTTCAATCTCGGCTTCTGGCAGCACGCACCCGCGCCGCGCCTGCAGGGCTTCGCCCTGGTGGACAGCGACCTGGTCCTGCCCGGCTGCTGGCATATCGCCCTCTTCGTGATTGCCAGCGAGCTGCACGGCTCGGGCCTGGCCGCGCGCTGGTTCCAGGGCCTGCAAGCCTGGGCCCGCGCCGGCGGCGCCCAGTGGCTGCGCCTGGGCGTGGTGCTGGGCAACACGCCGGCCGAGCGCTTCTGGACGCGCCAGGGCTTTGTGGAGCTGCGCCGGCGCGAGGGCATTGCCGCCGGCCGGCGCATCAACACCGTGCGCATGATGCTCAAGCCCCTGGGCGAGGCCAGCGTGGCCGACTACCTGGCGCGCGTGCCGCGCGACCGGCCCGAGCCCGGCTGAGCCTCCCGAGCCTCCAGTGCCGGTGGCGCCTGCGGCCCCAGGCGCTGCGCCAGATGGTCCACCAGGGCGCGCAGGCGCAGAGGCAGGAAACGCTGGCTGGGCAGCACCGCATGCAGGGGCATGGGACGGCCCACCCAGTCGGGCAGCACCTCCACCAGGGCGCCGCTGGCTAGGCTGTCGCGCACATCCAGCTCGCTCTTGTAGGTCAGGCCGTGGCCCTCCAGCGCCCACTGGTGGGCGATGCCGCCATCGTCCGCGCTGCGCTGGCCCTGCACCGCCACCACCAGGGGCGCGCCCTGGGGCGCAGCCCGCGGCCAGAAGGCCCAGTCGCGCTCCAGCCGGTTGCCGATCTTGAAGCGTATGCACTCATGGCCGTCCAGCGCCTGCGGATGGCGGGGCCAGCCGCGGCGGCGCAGATAGTCGGGCGAGGCCACCAGCAGGCGGCGCCCGCTCCAGAGCTGGCGCGCCACCAGGGCGGAGTCGGCCAGCTCGCCGTAGCGCAGGGCCAGGTCCACCTGGTCACGCACCACGTCCAGCAGGGAGTCGCCCACCTGCAACTGCAGCTCCACGCCGGGATGGCGGGCCAGGAACTCGTCCAGCAGCGGCAGCAGCACCCGCCGCGTCAGGTCGCTGGAGGCGCTCACGCGGATGCGCCCGCGCAAGCTCGCGGCCGCCGCGGCACCGGCCCGCCCGGGCGCGGCGCCGCCCTCGCTGAGCTGGGCCACACCTTCCTCCAGCAGCTCCAGCACGCGCTGGGCATAGTCGCGCAGCTGCTCACCGGCAGGCGTGAGCCGCAGGGCCCGGGTGCTGCGCTCGGCCAGGCGCACGCCCAGCCGCGCCTCCAGGCGCTTGAGCAGGGCGCTGGCCGCGGCCGGGGTGATCTGCAGCTCGCGCGCCGCGGCGCTCAGGCTGCCGCCGCGGGCGCATTCCACCAGCAGGCGCAGCTCCTGGATATTTTCAATTTCCATTTGAAACTGATAGCGATTCAAGCGTCTTCATTGATTCTGCCCCAGCCCCCAAGATACGGCCATCGCGCCCGATTGGTGGCGCTTCAGGAGAAAGCATCAGCATGAAAGCCGTCGGTTACTTCAAGAGCCTGCCCATCAACGAGCCCGAGTCCCTGCTGGACCTGGAGCTGCCCACGCCCACGCCGGGTCCGCAGGACCTGCTGGTGGAAGTGAGCGCCATCGCCCTCAACCCCGTGGACACCAAGGTGCGCCTGCGCCGCGCCAGCGCCGATGGCCAGACCCCCGTGGTGCTGGGCTGGGATGCCGTGGGCGTGGTGCGCGCCCTGGGCTCGGCGGTGCACGGCTTCGCCCTGGGCGACCGGGTCTTCTATGCCGGTGCCATCGACCGGCCCGGCACCAATGCCGAATTCCATCTCGTCGACGAACGCATCGTCGGCCGCAAGCCCGCCACGCTCGATTTCGCCGCCGCCGCCGCCCTGCCCCTGACGGCGATCACCGCCTGGGAAATGCTGTTCGACCGGCTGAAGGTGCAGCAGCAGGCCGAGCGCCCGGTGAGCCTGCTGGTCACCGGCGCCGCCGGCGGCGTGGGTTCCATCCTTGTGCAGCTGGCCCGCCAGCTGCCGCATCTGACGATCATCGGCACGAGCTCCGAGCCCGAGGGCGCGGGCGGCGCGTGGCTGCGCGAGCTGGGCGCTCACCATGTGATCAACCACCGCGAGCCCTTGGCGCCGCAGATCGCGCGCCTGCAGGCCGAGCAGGGTCTGCCGCCGCTGCGCTATGCCGCCAGCCTGACGCACACGCCGGCGCATTTCGCCGATCTGGTGGCCGCGCTGGAGCCGCAGGGCCGACTGGGCCTGATCGATGACTTCGGCCCCGGCGACATCGATGTGATGGCGCTCAAGGGCAAGGCCCTGTCCCTGCACTGGGAGCTGATGTTCACCCGCTCCATGCACGGCACGCACGACATCGCCGAGCAGGGCCGGCTGCTGGCCGAGGTGGCGCGCCTGGTGGATGCCGGCCAGCTGCGCAGCACCCTGGCCGAGGTGATGGGCCCCATCAACGCCGCCACGCTCAAGCGCGCCCACGCCCAGCAGGAAAGCCAGCGCCAGCGCGGCAAGCTGGTGCTGCAGGGCTTCTGAGCGCGGCCGGCCTCAGCCGCCCAGCTGGGCCACCAGATCGCGGATCAGGTGGCCCGCGATGGAAAAGCGCGGCGGGATGCCCGGCAGGGCGTCGAGCGGGAACCATTGGGCGTCCTCGATCTCGCCGGCCTGGGGCACGATCTCGCCGCCCGCCCACTCGGCCGTGAAGGCCAGCATCAGGCTGTGCGGAAAGGGCCAGCTCTGGCTGCCGTAGTAGCGCAGGCCCTGCACGCGCAAGCCCACCTCCTCCAGCACCTCGCGGTGCACGCAGTCCTCCAGGGACTCGCCCGCCTCCACAAAACCGGCCAGAGCGCTGTACATGCCCGGCGCAAAGCCCGGCGCCCGCGCCAGCAGCAGCTCCGGGCCGCGCGGGCCGGGGCGCCAGATCAGGCACATCATGGCCGGGCTCAGGCGCGGGTAGGCGCTGTGGCCGCAGGCCGGGCAGCGCCGCGCACGCTCCTGCGCCAGGGCCTCGGTGGCCGTGCCGCACACGCCGCAAAAGCGGTGCGCCCTATCCCATTCCAGCACCTGGGCCGCGCGGCCGGCCAGGGCCATCAGCGGCGCCGGCAGGCTCATCATCGCGGCGCGCAGGCCCTGGGCCTGCCAGCCCGGTGGTACCTCGGCCAGGCGCAGGGCCCAGCAGTCAAGCCCCTCCAGCTGACCCAGATAGTGGCGGGCCTGCAGGCCGGGCTCGAAATGCTGCGGAGCCAAGGGGGCCAGACCTTGCTCGGGCGCCTCTTCGGGCAGGAGCAGGCGCCCCTCCACAAAGGCAAAGCACCAGGCACGGGCGCTAGCGCGCTGGGCATCGTGAACGATGGCGGCTTCGAATTGCATGCCCCGCACTGTAGCGTTGCGCCCGCACCGCCGCCCTCCCTTCTGAGTTTGCGCACCGCCGGGGCCTCTGGCTATATTCGACCGAGGCAGTCCGCCGCGGCGAGTCCTGCCCAGGGGAGAAAAAAACATGCTGCTCGACGCACTCTTCGCGCGCCTGCCCGGCGTGCGTGCCCGGCTCATCCTGCTCACGGCCCTGCTCTGCCTGCTGATGGCCTTGCTGGCCCTGGGAGGCATGCTGCTGCTGGCCCAGGCCAACGAGTCCTTGCGCACCGTCTACGACGACCGCGTCGTGCCCCTGCGCCAGCTCAAGACCGTGGCGGACATGTATGCCGTCAACCTGGTGGACACCACGCACAAGGTGCGCCTGGGCGCCATGGACTGGGCCGCAGGTACGCGCCTGGTCGAGGACGCCGGCAGCACGGTGCAGAAGCAGTGGAACGCCTACACCCAGACCTTTCTGGTACCCCAGGAGCGCCGCCTGGTGGACGAGCTGCAGCCCCTGATGAGCCGGGCCGAGGCCCTGCGCCAGCGCCTGCTGGCCCTGCTGGCCGCACGCGACAGCGCCGGCCTGGAGCGACTGGCGCGCGAGGAGCTCTACCCCACGCTGGACCCGCTGGGCGACAAGCTCAACGCCCTGGTCGAGGTGCAGCTGGAAGAGGCGCAGCTGGAATATCGCAAGGGCCTGAGCCGCTACGAGCAGGCGCGCTGGAGCGCCCTGCTGGGTCTGGGTCTGGCCTGCCTGCTGGGTGTGGTGATGGCCGGCGTGATCACACAGCGCATCCTGCGCTCCCTGGGCGCCGAGCCCAATGCAGTGCGCGATGTGGTGCAGGGCATCGCGCGTGGCGCGCTGAACCAGCGCCTGGTTGTGGCCCAGGGCGACCAGAGCAGCGTGATGGCCTTCATGCACAGCATGCAGCGCGGCCTGGCCACGCTGGTGGGCGAGGTACGGGCCAATGTGGACGAGCTGCACGCCGCCTCGGGCCAGATCGCCCAGGGCAATCTGGACCTTTCCAGCCGCACCGAGGAGACCGCGGCCACCACGCAGCGCGCCAGCGCGCGTCTGGACGAGGTGATGCAACGCCTGCGCCAGCGCATCGTGCATGCGGGCGAGGCCCGCGGCCTGGCCGAGGCTGGCCAGGCGGTGGCACGCCAGGCCGGCCAGGAGATGCAGGCCGCCGTCGCCGCCATGAGCCGCATCGAGGACGCCTCCAGCCGCATCAGCCAGATCATCGGCGTGATCGACGAGATCGCCTTCCAGACCAATCTCCTGGCGCTCAATGCCGGCGTCGAGGCCGCCCGCGCCGGCGAGAGCGGCCGCGGCTTTGCCGTCGTGGCGCAGGAGGTGCGCGCACTTGCCCAGCGCTCGGCCAATGCGGCACGAGAGATCAAGGGCCTCATCGGCGAGGCCGCCACGCGCAGCGAGCAGGGCTCGCAGCAGATCGAGGATACGGGGCGCACCCTGGCACGCATGGTGGACGAGATCCAGCGCCTGAGCAGCCTCATGGCGCGCCTGGACCAGAGTTCGGGCCAGGACAACGAAGACATCGCCGAGCTGCAGCTGCAGGTGCACGAGCTGGACCGCGTGGCCCAGCAGAACGCGGCCCTTGTGGAGGAAATGGCGGCCTCCAGCGAGCAGCTCAAGGACCAGGCCGGCCGCCTGGCGCAGGCGGTGCAGGTGTTCCAGGTTTAGTCGGTCTTCATCTTGCGGCGCCCGGTCCGCGGCCAGAATGGAGACTCAAGCCACTGACCGTCCTCACCATGACCCGGACCCTTCTGAGCTGCGCCCTGGCCCTGCTGCTCTCGGCCTGCAGCGCCATCGGCGAGATCGCCTACGACAGCAAGATCGATCGTGACAAGCAGGCCTGCGCCCGCGAAACCGATAGCAGCACCTACCGCCTGTGCATGGAGCGCGTGCGCGCCATCGAGAAGGAAGCGAAGAAGGCCCGCAAGGAGGATTGATCCCGGCGGGCCGCCGCGGCCCACCCGGCTCAGAAGTGGATGCCGCGCATCATCTGCTGCAGCGCGATGGCCTCGGCCGAGAGCTGGGAGCGGCCCGCCTTGTCGCCGCGCGCCGCCTCGCTGTCGGGGAACATGCGGAAGCTGGTGTTCATCACGATCTGGGCCACGCGCGGCAGCAGGGCGTGCAGCAGCTGGCCCGTGATGCCCAGGCGGGTGGCGATGCGCACCGGCTTGGCAATGCAGGCCTGGGCGATCATGTCCGCCGCCTCCTCGGGCGCCAGGGTGGGCACATTGTTGTAGATCTGGGTGGGCGCGATCATGGGCGTGCGCACCAGGGGCATATTGATGGTGGTGAAGGTGATGCCCAGGTCGGCGTACTCGCTGGAGGCGCAGCGCGTCCAGGCGTCCAGCGCGGCCTTGGAGGCCACATAGGCCGAGAAGCGCGGCGCATTGGTCAGCACGCCGATGCTGGAGATGTTCACCACATGGCCGCGTTTCTTGGCCACCATGCCGGGCAGCAGGCCCATGGTCACGCGCAGGCAGCCGAAGTAGTTGAGCTGCATGGTGCGCTCATAGTCGTGGAAGCGGTCGTAGCTGCTCTCGATGGCGCGGCGGATGGAGCGCCCGGCGTTGTTGACCAGGAAGTCCACGCCGCCGAAGTTCTCGTTGATCCAGGCCACCATCTCGGCGCAGCTCTGCTCGTTGGCGATATCGGCCGAGTAGCTGTGGATCTGGGCCTGGGCGCCCGCATGCTCGCGGATCTCCTTGAGCGCGGCGGCCAGCTTGGCCTCGTCGCGGGCGCAGATCAGGGTGATGGCGCCGGCCTCGGCAAACTTCTTGGCCGCGGCCAGGCCGATGCCCGAGGAGCCGCCGGTGACCAGCACCACCTTGCCCGCGGTGGCGCCGCGCAGGCTGCGGTCGATGAAGAGGTCGGGGTCGAGATGGCGCTCCCAGTAGTCCCACAGGCGCCAGGCGTAGTCGTTCAGATTGGGGCAGCGTATGCCCGAGCCCTTGAGCGCCTTCTCGGTCTCGCGGCAGTCGAAGCGCGTGGGGTAGTTGACGAAGGTGAGCATGTCCTCGGGCAGGCCCAGGTCCTTCATCACCGCATGGCGGATGCGGCGCACCGGCGCCAGGGCCATCAGCCCTTTCTTGACGCTCTTGGGAATGAAGCCCAGCAGGGCCGCGTTCACGAAGAGGCCCATCTTGGGCGCATGCGCGGCCTTGGAGAAGATGTCCAGCACATCGCCCACGCGGTAGCCCACCGGATCCACCAGATGGAAGCAGCCACCGCTCTTGCGCTCCTGGTGGCTGATATGGGCCAGGGCTTCCACCACATAGTCCACCGGCACGATGTTCACGCGCCCGCCCTCCAGGCCCAGCGAGGGCATCCAGGGCGGCAGGATCTGGCGCAGGCGCTGGATCAGCTTGAAGAAGTAGTAGGGGCCGTCCACCTTCTCGGCTTCGCCGGTGTGCGAGTCGCCCACCACCATGGCCGGCCGGTACACGGTCCAGGGCCGCTTGCATTCGCGGCGCACGATCTTCTCGCTCTCGTGCTTGGTCATGAAGTAGGGGTGATCGAGGTTCTCGGCCTCCTCGAACATGTCCTCGCGGAACACGCCCTCATACAGGCCCGCCGCCGCGATGGACGAGACATGGTGCACATGGCCCGCGTCGATGGCCTGGGCAAACTCCACCAGGGCGCGCGTGCCCTCGATATTGGCGCGCACCTGCGCCTCTTCCGGCGCGGCCAGGTCATAGATGGCGGCCAGGTGGTAGACATGGTCGATCCGGCCCTTGAGCGCCTTGATCTGATCGGCCGCCACGCCCAGGCGCTTGGCATCCAGATTGCCGTAGACCGGGATCGCCCGCGTCTTGCTCACGCCCCAGAAGGCCAGCAGCTCGGGCAGCTTGTCCGCGCTCTCCTCGCGCAGCAGAAAGTACACCGTGCTGCCGCGCCGGGCCAGCAGCTTGGCCACCAGTCGCTTGCCAATGAACCCCGTGGCGCCGGTCACGAAATACTGCATGCCTCGTCTCCTGATGTGGTCTCGATCCCCGCGGGATCCCTGTGTTTGCGCCCGATTCTTGTCCATGGCCGCGAGGCCTTCGCTGCGCGCTTTCCCGGAGATGCCGATAGAGCACACTCACTAGGATTGCACGTGGTTTCGCCACAGTACGGCCCTATAGTGGGCCTAAGAACCGATTCCATCGACGACACAGAAGGACTGCACACCATGGTCAAGAAGCTTCAGAAGATGGCCGCCAAGAAGAAGGCCGCGGACAGCACCGCCATTCCCGGCATCCCTGCCGGTCTGCTGGACAGCCCCATCGCGCAGTCCGTCAAGGATTCGGCGCAGCAGATCTGGGCCGCCGGCCTGGGCGCCTTCTCCAAGGCCCAGGGCGAGGGCGGCAAGGTGTTCGAGGCCCTGGTGAGCGAAGGCATGAAGCTGCAGAAGAAGACGCAGAGCGCCGCCGAGGAGCGTCTGTCCACCGTCACCGCCCGCATGAGCGGCATGGCCGGTGAGGTGGGCGCCAAGGCCGGCCAGCACTGGGACAAGCTGGAATCCATCTTCGAGGACCGCGTGGCCGGTGCCCTCAAGCGCCTGGGCGTGCCCACGGCCAAGGAGGTGGAAGCCCTGATCGAGCGCATCGACGCCCTCAGCGCCGCCATCAATGGCACGGGCAAGAAGGCCGCGGCCAAGCCGTCCGCCAAGCCCCCGACGAAGGCGCCGGCCAAGACCCCCGTCAAGGCCGCGGCCAAAGCCGCCCCCAAGCCGGCCGCCAAGAAGGCGGCGGCCCCGGCCAAGAAGACGGCCACCAAGGCAGCCACCAAGACGGCCGTGCCGGCCGCCAAGAAGGCCGCCGCGCCGCGCAAGCGCGCAGCCGCCAGCGCCCCCACCAGCGCCGCCTGAGCCGGGAGCCGCGCTAGCCCGCGATGAGTGCCCGCCGCAGCCGCCCCGCCGCCGCCCGGCCGCCCCGCATCGGCCTGGCCCTGGCAGGCGGCGGCCCTCTGGGCGCCATCTACGAGATCGGCGCGCTCTGCGCGCTGGAAGACAGCATCGAAGGCCTGGACTTCCGGGCCTGCGGCAGCTTCATCGGGGTGAGCGCCGGGGGCTTCATCGCCGCCGGCCTGGCCAATGGCCTGAGCCCGCGCCAGCTCTGCGCCGCCTTCATCGAGAACAGTGGCCCCGAGCAGGACCGCTTCCACCCCGAGCTGATGCTGCGCCCGGCCTGGGAGGAGTACGCCCAGCGCCTGAGCGAGCTGCCCGCCCTGCTGGGCCAGGCCTTGTTCCAAAGCCTGCTGCAGGGACGCTCGGTGCTGGCCGCCTTCGAGCGCCTGGGCCGCGCCCTGCCCACCGGCCTGCTCTCGGGTGAGGCCCTGGCCGAACAGCTGCATGAGCTCTTCCAGCGCCCCGGTCGCAGCGACGACTTCCGCCAGCTGGGCAAGCGCCTGGTGCTGGTGGCCACCGATCTGGACAGCGGCGAGGCCGTGCCCTTCGGCATGCCGGGCCATGACCATGTGCCCATCTCGCGTGCGGTGCAGGCCAGCGCCGCCCTGCCAGGCCTGTTCCCGCCGGTGGAGATCGATGGCCGCCACTATGTGGACGGGGCGCTCAAGAAGACCATCCACGCCTCGGTGCTGCTGGACGAGGGGCTGGACCTGCTCTTCTGCCTCAACCCCCTGGTGCCCTATGCCGCGGGCCAGCAGCACTCGCGCATCCCGCGCCTGGTGGACGGCGGCCTGCCCCTGGTGATGAGCCAGACCCTGCGCGCCCTGATCCATTCGCGCCTGGAGCTGGGTCTCAAGCGCTACGGCCTCAGCCATCCACAGACCGACATCCTGCTGTTCCAGCCGGACCCGCGCGATGCCGAGATGTTCATGGCCAACACCTTCAGCTACAGCCGGCGCCGCCATCTGGCCGAGCATGCCTTCCAGTCCACCCGCGCGCAGCTGCGCGAGCGCCGCGCCACGCTGGCGCCGCAGCTGGCGCGCCACGGCCTGCGCCTGCGCGAACCGCGCCTGCAGGACGAGAGCCGGCGCCTGGTGGGCGGCGCCGACAGCCCCGCCGCCGCCCGCACCGAGGCCGCGCTGGACAAGCTGCGCGCCGGCCTGGACCTGCTGGAAAGCCGCCAGCGACCGTGATCTGCTTCACGCCGCAGGGCCTCAGCCCCTGCGGGCGCGGGGATGGCCGGGCAGCCCGGGCCCGGAACAATGAGCCCATACGCCGCCACAGCGCGGAGCTCATCACCCAGCCGGACCCTGCACCATGCGCCTTCTCGCCCTTGCCCTGATCGCCAGCCCCCTGATCGCCAGCGCTGCCACGCCCAATCTGCTCGTCAACGGCAGCTTCGAGGACAACGCCATCGCCAACGGCAGCTGGAGCAATCGCAGCAGCCTGAACGGCTGGACCGCCGGCAATCTGGGCGTGGAGCTGCGCAACAACGTCTCGGGCACCGCCCTGGACGGCAAGAACTTCGTGGAACTGGACACCACGGGCAATAGCTGGATCAGCCAGAGCTTCGCCACCGTGGCCGGCCAGACCTACCAGCTGAGCTTTGCCTACGCCCAGCGCCCCGACCAGCGCGGCGCGGCCAGCAACGGCATCACCTGGTCGGCCGGCAATGTCGGCGCCACCCTGGTGGGCCAGGACGCCAGCACCGCCTGGACCACCGTGCAGACCCAGTTCGTGGCCACTGGCAGCAGCACCACGCTGAAGTTCGCCGCCGCGGGCAATAGCGACTCCTTCGGCACCTCGCTGGACAAAGTCAGTGTGAGCGCCGTGCCCGAGCCCGAGAGCTATGCCCTGATGCTGGCCGGCCTGGCCGCCGTGAGCTTCATCGCGCGCCGCCGCGGCCAGCGCAAGGCGATCTAAAACTCGCCAGCCTCGAAGAAGAAAAGCCCGGCAGCGCGCTCGCGCTGCCGGGCTTTGTCATAGGGTCACGCAGGTTCAGGCCGCCAGATAGCGCCCTTCCAGATGGGCGCGGAAATGCGCCGGGTTCAGGCCCGGCTCGCCGCTGGCGCGCTGCACCAGCTCGGCGGTCTCCCAGCGCGAGCCCTGGCTCCAGATGCGCGCGTTCAGCCAGTCGAAAACGGGGCTCAGCTCGCCGGCGGCAATGCGCTGGTCCAGATCGGGCATCTCGCGGCGCATGGTGGCGAACCACTGGGCCGCGTACATGGCGCCCAGGGTGTAGCAGGGGAAGTAGCCGAAGAGGCCGGCGCCCCAGTGCACATCCTGCATGGGGCCGTCCTTGTAGTTGCCGCGGGTGTCTATGCCCAGCAGCTCCATCATCTTGGCGTCCCACAGGGCCGGGATGTCGTCCACCTCGATCTCGCCCTCCACCAGGGCGCGCTCGATCTCGTAGCGCAGGATCACATGGGCGGGGTAGCTGACCTCGTCGGCATCCACGCGGATATGGCCCGGCACCACGCGCGTGAGCAGGCGGTGGATGTTCTCGGGCGCGAAGGCCGGCTGCTGGCCCAGATGCTTGACGATCAGCGGGCTCAGCAGGCCGGCAAAGGCCGGATGGCTGCCCAGCTGCATCTCGAAGGACAGGCTCTGGCTCTCGTGCAGGCCCATGGAGCGCGCGCGGGCCACCGGCAGGCCCAGCCACTCGCGCGGCAGGTTCTGCTCGTAGCGGCCATGGCCGGTCTCGTGGATGGTGCCGGTGAGGCTGGGCAGGAAGCTGTCCTCGCGGTAGCGCGTGGTCATGCGCACATCCTCGGGCACGCCGCCGCAGAAGGGATGGGCGCTCTCGTCCAGGCGGCCGGCCTCGAAATCGAAACCCATCAGCTGCATCGCATCCAGGCCCAGGGCACGCTGGGCGGCCGTGGCGAAGGGGCCTTCGGGCACCAGCACCGTCTCGCGCTGCTGATGAGCCTGCACGCGCTGGATCAGGCCCGGCAGCCACTGGCGCAGATCGCCGAAAACGCGGTCCACCTCGGTGCTGCGCATGCCGGGCTCGTACTGGTCCATCAGCGCGTCGTACCTGGACAGACCGCTGTCCTCGGCCAGCAGGCGGGCTTCCTCGCGGGTGAGGCGCACGACCTCGCGCAGGTTCTCGGCATAGCCGGCCCAGTCATTGGCCGGACGCTGGCTGCGCCAGGCATGCTCGCAGCGCGAGATGGCCAGGCTCTTGGTCTCCACCAGGGACTGCGGCAGCGCATTGCTGGCGCGCCAGGCGCGACGCATCTCGCGCAGATTGGCGCGCTGGGCTTCGTCCAGGCTCTCGCCCTCGGCGCCATCCAGCAAGCCACTGAGCGCGGCATCGGTGGCCTGCTGGTGCAGCAGCCCGCCCATCTCGGCCAGGGCCAGGGCGCGCGCATCATTGCCCTTGGGCGGCATGAAGGCAGCCTGGTCCCAGGAGGCGATGGATTGCAGATGGGCCAGTCGGTGCAGGCGCTGGTGGCGGCGGCACAGCTCGTCGTAAGTGGGGGTGGTGCTCATCGGTGTTCGGTGGGTAGCGGTCGGCACATTGTCAGGGATTCGGGAAGACCCAGAGCAGGGCCGCCGTCATGCACAGATAACGGGCGAACTTGCCGAGGGCCATGTAGAGCACGCAGGGCCAGAAGGGCAGGCGCAGCCAGCCCGCCAGCGCACACAGCGGGTCGCCCACCACGGGCAGCCAGCTCAGCAGGCAGGCCTTGGGGCCGAAGCGCTGCAGCCATTGCAGCAGGCGGCGCTCGCGCGGCGGGTGCTGCGCGGCGCGCTCATAAAGCCGCTCCGCGCCGTAACCCATCCACCAGCTGATGGCGCCGCCCAGGGTGTTGCCGGCCGTGGCCACCAGCACGGCGGGCCAGAACAGCTCGGGGTTGAGCTTGATCAGGCCGAAGACCGCGGGCTCCGAGCCCAGGGGCAGCAGGGTGGCCGAGATCAGGGCGACGATGAAGACGGCGGGCAGCCCCAGCTGCGGCAGGGCCAGCCAGGCCAGCAGGGCATTAATCAGGTCTTGCAGCCAGGTTTCCATGGCCGGCATTATGCGAACACGGGCGACTGGCGGACGCGACCGCGCCCAGGGCCGTGAAAGCCCGCTTGCCCGGGCCGCCCCGGGCCGTGCAGACTCGGGCCCGGCCCACCGCTGCGGCAGCGGCTTGCAGCGGGTCGGTCCGCCCTTGAGGAAAGCGATGGCGACGAACTCCCTCATGCGGAGCCCCGGTGCGGGGCTCGGCGGCAAGACCTGGCACCCGCAGCGGCGGGTGCTGGCGGCGCTCTTGCCGGCCCTGGTGATGCTGGCCGCCCCGGCCGCCCTGGCCCAGGAGAGCTGCCGCCAGCTGGTGGCCTCGGGCAATCCGCAATACCCGCCCTATCTCTGGCGCGACGCCGAGAACGAGGGCCGCCTGATCGGCGCCAATGCCGAGATGCTGGCCTGGCTGTCCAAGGAGCTGAACCTGCCCATCGAGGCCCGCTACATCGGCCCCTGGGGCCGGGTGCAGGAGGAGGCGCGGGCCGGCCATATCGACCTGATCGCGGGCGCCTTCTTCACCCTGCCGCGCACCGAGTACATGGACTACTTCCACCCGCCGCTGCGCGAAACCCGCTCCGTGGTCTGGGTGCGGCAGGAGGCCCGCCTCAACTACCGGCGCTGGGGCGATCTGGCCGGGCTGCAGGGCGTGACCGTGATCAACAACAGCTTCGGCGAGGAGTTCGACCGCTACGCCCGCGAGAACCTGCGCATCGCCCAGGTGGCCAGCGTGGAGCAGGCGCTGCAGATGCTGCAGCGCGCGCGGGCCGACTACCTGATCTACGAGGACAGCCCGGCCGAGGCCTATCTGGCCCGGCTCAATCTCGGCGGCCTGCGCGCCCTGACGCCGGCCGTGGCCAACGAGAACCTCTACCTCACCCTCTCCCACCGCTCGGCTTGCAACACGCCCGAGCTGCGCGGCCGCCTGGCGCGCGCCCTGTACAAGCTGGCCCGCCAGGGCCTGATGAACGGCTGGGTGGAGAAGGGCATCCAGCTCTGGAAGCGCCAGAGCGGCTGAGCGCGGCCCGGCCGCTGCGGCGCTGCGCTGTCACTTGAGCCCGGGGCAGCGGGGGCTGCCGACACGGGTGGAGGCTATAATCCTGCCTCTTTTTTCAGCAAACCCCTCCCCCCCCTTCCCATGTTCATCGGCCCCCATGAGCTGCCGAATCGCCTCTTCGTGGCGCCGATGGCCGGCGTCACCGACCGGCCGTTCCGCCAGTTGTGCAAGCGCCTGGGGGCGGGCTATGCGGTCTCCGAGATGGTGACCTCGCGCAAGGACCTCTGGAACAGCCTCAAGACCTCGCGCCGCGCCAACCATGAGGGCGAAACCGCGCCCATCGCGGTGCAGATCGCCGGCACCGAGGCCGCCATGATGGCCGAGGCCACGGTCTACAACATCCAGCGCGGCGCCGATATCATCGACATCAACATGGGCTGCCCGGCCAAGAAGGTCTGCAACAAATGGGCGGGTTCGGCCCTGATGCAGGATGAGCCCTTGGCCCTGGAGATCATCGAGGCCGTGGTGGAGGCCGCGCGCCCGCATGGTGTGCCGGTGACGCTGAAGATACGCACCGGCTGGTGCGAAGCCGAGAAGAACGCCGTGGCCCTGGCGCGGCGCGCCGAGGCCGCCGGTGTGGCCATGGTGACGGTGCATGGCCGCACCCGCGAGCAGGGCTACAAGGGCTTTGCCGAGTACGACACCATCCGCGCGGTGAAGGCCGCGCTGAGCATCCCCGTGGTCGCCAACGGCGATATCGACAGCCCGGCCAAGGCCCGCGAGGTGCTGGCCTACACCGGGGCGGACGCCCTCATGGTGGGCCGCGCCGCCCAGGGCCGGCCCTGGATCTTTCGCGAGATCGCGCATTTCCTGGCCACCGGCGAGGAGCTGCCCGCGCCGCCGGTGCTGCAGGCGCGCGACTGGCTGATCGAACATCTGCACGATCACTACAGCCTCTACGGCGCGCTGACCGGCATGCGCAGCGCCCGCAAGCACATCGGCTGGGCGGTGCGCGCCCTGCCCGGCGGGGAGGATTTCCGCCAAAGCATGAATCTGCTGGACAGCTGCGAGGCCCAGGTGGCCGCGCTGGGCGAGTTTTTCCAGACCCTGGCCGATCAGCACGAGCGGCTGCCCTACCTGCCCGCGCAGGACGCAGCCAACGACGAAGACCAAGAAGAAAGCGCAAGGTTGACGGCATGACGCCCAAGCCCATCGACACCGTGGTTCGCGAGAACCTCGAAGCCTATTTCCATGACCTCGACGGCGAGGAGCCGCACTCCATGCACGAGATGCTGATCAAGCTGGTGGAGAAGCCCCTGCTGGAGGTCGTGATGCAGCGCACCGGCGGCAACCAGAGCAAGGCCGCCGACTGGCTGGGCATCAACCGCAACACCCTGCGCCGCAAGCTCAGCGACCACAAGCTGCTCTGAGCGCCGCGCCCCGCCCTCTTTCCCCCGATCTACCCAAACTGCCAGGCCCAGCCATGCCCCAACTGACCGCCCTGCTCTCCGTGTCCGACAAGACCGGCATCGTCGAATTCGCCCAAGCCCTGCACGGCCTGGGCGTCAAGCTGCTGTCCACCGGCGGTACCGCCAAGCTGCTGGCCGATGCCGGCCTGCCGGTCACCGAGGTGGCCCAGCACACCGGCTTCCCGGAAATGCTGGACGGCCGGGTCAAGACCCTGCACCCCATGATCCACGGCGGCCTGCTGGCCCGCGGTGATCTGCCCGAACATGTGGCCGCCATGCAGCAGCACGGCATCAGCCGCATCGACATCCTGGCGGTCAACCTCTATCCCTTCGAAGCCACCGTGGCCAAGCCTGGCTGCACCCTGGAAGACGCGATCGAGAACATCGACATCGGCGGCCCGGCCATGGTGCGCAGCGCCGCCAAGAACTGGGGCGATGTCACCGTGCTGACCGACGCCTCGCAGTACGCCGGTGTGCTGGAAGAGCTCAAGGCCGGCGGCAAGACCAGCGACAAGACCCGCTTCGCCTGCAGCGTGGCCGCCTTCAACCGCATCGCCCAGTACGACGCGGCCATCAGCAACTACCTCAGCGCCCGCCTGGAAGACGGCACGCTGTCGGACTTCCCCGGCCAGCTCAACAGCAGCTTCATCAAGGTGCAGGACCTGCGCTACGGCGAGAACTCGCACCAGAGCGCCGCGCTCTACCGCGACCTGCACCCCGCCCCCGGCTCCCTGGTCACCGCCAAGCAGCTGCAGGGCAAGGAGCTGAGCTACAACAATATCGCCGACGCCGATGCCGCCTGGGAATGCGTCAAGAGCTTCGAGGCCCCGGCCTGCGTGATCATCAAGCACGCCAACCCCTGCGGCGTGGCCGTGGCGGCCAGCCCGGTGGAGGCCTATGCCAAGGCCTTCAAGACCGACCCCACCAGCGCCTTCGGCGGCATCATCGCCTTCAACCGTGAGGTGGACGGCGCCGCGGCCGAGGCCGTGTCCAAGCAGTTCGTCGAGGTGCTGATGGCCCCGGCCTTCAGCGCCCAGGCCCTGGAGATCTTCAAGAGCAAGGTCAATGTGCGCCTGCTGCAGATCGACCTGCCGCCCGGCGGCGCCACGCCCTGGGCCCAGGGCCGCAACGCCCAGGACGTGAAGCGCGTGGGCTCCGGCCTGCTGGTGCAGAGCGCCGACAACCACTTCCTGAAGAAGGAAGACCTCAAGATCGTCACCCAGCTGCAGCCCACGGCCCAGCAGATCGAGGACCTGATGTTTGCCTGGACCGTGGCCCAGTACGTCAAGAGCAATGCCATCGTCTTCTGCGGCGGCGGCATGACCCTGGGCGTGGGCGCCGGCCAGATGAGCCGCGTGGACTCCACCAAGATCGCCGCCATCAAGGCCGCCAACGCCGGCCTCGCGCTGACGGGCTCGGCCGTGGCCAGCGATGCCTTCTTCCCCTTCCGTGATGGCCTGGACGTGCTGGCGGACGCCGGCGCCTCCTGCGTGATCCAGCCGGGTGGCTCGATGCGCGATGCGGAAGTGATCGCCGCAGCGGACGAGGCCGGCGTCGCCATGGTCTTCACCGGCATGCGCCACTTCAGGCACTGATCGCTGCAAGGCGCTCAGCCCACAAGCCCACAAGCCCGCGGCCTCGCCCGCGGGCTTTTTTCTGGCTGCCCGCGTCAACACAAGGCGAGTCGCGAGAGGCCGGTTCCCGGCGCCCCTTACTCCAGCTTCAGCATCTGCCGCGCCTGGGCCAGTTCCTGCGTCACCAGGCTGTCGATCTGGTGTTCGCGGCGCATGCGCGCGATGCTGTCGTCAAAGCGCTGCAACAGGGCCGAGGCCTGCAGGCGCTTGGGCACGGCCAGGGCAATGCCGATGGAAATCAGGGGGCGCGGCTGGGCCGTGATGCCCGCCAGGCTGGGCTCGGCCAGCAGCATGCGGCCGGCCATCTCGGTGGCCACCACCGCGTCCAGGCGGCTGCGCCGGAGCTTGGCAAAGTTCTTGGCATCGGTCTCCACCTCCTCGGCCAGGAACCACTGGGCGGCACGGGCCTTGTCAAAGGCCTCGCCATAGGACCAGCCGCGCAGCACGCCCACGCGCAGGCCGCGCAGGCCCTCGATGCCGCTTGCAGCATTGCTGCCGGCGAGCTGGTAGAGGTGGAGATGCTCGGTGAAGTAGTCGGCGCTGTAGTCCGCCACCGTCAGGCGCTCCGGATTGCGCACCACCGCCCCCGCGCCCTGCTGGCCCGTCATCAGGCCGGCGATCAGGCGCTTGAAGGGTTCGGCATGCAGCTGCACCGACTCGCCCATCAGGGCAAAGGCGCGGCGCACGATGGCCGGATAGATGCCTGCGGCCACACCGTGCTCCAGCGCATACATGGTGGGCAGGCTGCTGGCATCGAAGCCCACGCGCAGCGGGGCCGGCTCCCCCGGCAGCTGGGCCCAGGCCGGCGCCCAGCACAAGGCAGGCAGGGCCAAACGCAGACGAGCTCTCATGGACCTCCCCTCCAGATCAAGCTCTTGGCGGCCCGATCCTAGCCAAAGCGCGCCGCCACGACCATCCCAGGCCCGCCCTGTCCCCGGCGCGACACCGGCTAGAGCCTCGCCTCTATCCCAGGGCCGGCTCTGTTGGCAGCACCGGCCGCTGCGGTTAGCCTGGGACGAGAACAAGCGAGGAGACCTCTTGGACCACAGCCTTGACGCCCATCTGCGACTGCTGCTGGAGCAGCAGCGGCGCGCCTTCCTGGCCGAGCCCCTGCCCAGCCTGGCCCAGCGGCGCGAGCGCGTGGCACGCGTGCTGCGCATGAGCCGCGAGCACGCGGATGCCATCGCCGCGGCCATCAGCCAGGACTTCGGCCACCGCGCGCCGCAGGAAACCGCGCTGGCCGACCTCTTCACCGTGCAGGCCGCGGCCCGCCACACCCTGCGCCATCTGCGCGCCTGGATGCGCCCGCGCCGCATGCCCACGGCCCTGCACTTCTGGCCCGGGCGCAACCGCCTGCTGCCTCAGCCCCTGGGCGTGGTGGGCGTGATCGCGCCCTGGAACTACCCCTGGCAGCTGGCCCTGAGCCCGGCCCTGGCGGCCCTGGCCGCGGGCAACCGCGTGCTGATCAAGCCCTCGGAGCTCACGCCCGCCACCTCGGCCCTGATGGCCCGCCTGGTGGGCGAGTACTTCGCGCCCGAGGAGATGCAGGTGGTGACCGGCGGCGCCGAGGTGGCGCGCGCCTTCGCCGCCCTGCCCTTCGACCATCTCTTCTTCACCGGCTCCACCGCGGTGGGTCGCCTGGTGGCCCAGGCCGCAGCCCCCAACCTCACGCCCGTGACCCTGGAGCTGGGCGGCAAGTCGCCGGTGATAGTGCACGCCAGCGCCGACCTGGCCCGGGTGGCCGAGCGTCTGGCCTATGCCAAGCTGCTCAATGCGGGCCAGACCTGCATCGCCCCCGACTATGTGCTGGCCCCGCACGGCCTGGTCGAGCCCCTGGCGCAGGCGGTGCTGGCCGCCATGCGCCGGCTCTATCCGCGCATTGCCGGCAACCCCGACTACAGCAGCATCGTCAACAGCCGGCACCACGCGCGCCTGCAAGGCCTGCTGGACGAGGCGCGCACGCGCGGCGCCCGCCTGCTGCCCAGCCATGCGGACCAGCCCGAGGACCGGCGCCTGGTGCCGCATCTGCTGCTGGACGTGGACGAGGACATGGCCGTGATGCGCGAGGAAATCTTCGGCCCCCTGCTGCCCATCGTCGGCTGCGAAGACCTGGACGAGGCCCTGCGCTTCGTGCAGCGCCGCGACCGCCCGCTGGCGCTCTACTTCTTCGGCCAGGACGCCGCGGCGCGTGACCGCGTGCTGCGCGAGACGCATGCGGGCGGGGTCACGGTCAACGACTGCCTCTGGCATATCGGCCAGGAGGACCAGCCCTTTGGCGGCGTGGGCGCCAGCGGCCAGGGCGCTTATCACGGGCGCTGGGGCTTCGAGCGCTTCAGCCATCTCAAGCCGGTGTTCCTGCAGCCGCGCTGGGCCGGCACGCGGCTCTTCCAGCCGCCCTATGGGCGCGTCTTCGAACGCCTGCTGGGCCTGCTACGCCGTCTGGCGGGATGAGCGCCATGAACTCTGCCCAGGCGCTGCTCGGCAGCGATTGCGACTACCTGATCGTTGGCGGCGGCTCGGCCGGTGCGGCCCTGGCCGGCCGCCTCAGCGAGGATCCGAACTGCCGTGTCACCCTGATCGAGGCCGGCGGCGCCGGCGACAACTGGGTGGTCAAGACGCCTTTTGCCGGCGTGCTGCAGATCCCCAGCAAGCTCAACAACTGGGCTTTCGAGACCGTCCCCCAGGCCGGCCTCAACGGCCGGCGCGGCTACCAGCCGCGCGGCAAGGTGCTGGGCGGCTCCTCGGCCATCAATGCCATGGTCTATATCCGCGGCCACCGCAGCGACTACGACGCCTGGGCCGCGGCCGGCAATCCGGGCTGGGGCTTCGACGACCTGCTGCCCTACTTCATCCGCTCGGAGCACAACAACCGCCTGGGCGCGCCCTGGCATGGCCAGGCGGGGCCTTTGCGCGTCAGCGATCTGCGCACGGACAGCCCGCTGCACGCCGCCTGGCTCGAGGCCGCCCGCCACTGCGGCCATCCGGTGCTGGATGATTTCAACGGCCCCAGCATGGAGGGCCTGGGCGTCTACCAGGTGACCCAGCACGAGGGCGAGCGCTGGAGCGCGGCGCGCGCCTATCTGCACCCGCACCGGGGCCGCCGGCCCAATCTGCAGCAGCTCACCCAGACCCGCGTGCTGCGCGTGCTGCTGGAGGGCCGGCGCGCCGTTGGCCTGGAAGTGCAGGACGCCCGCGGCCAGCGCCGCACGCTGCGCGCCGCGCGCGAGGTGGTGCTCAGCGCCGGCGCCCTGCAATCGCCCCAGCTGCTGATGCTCTCGGGCATCGGCGATGGCGAGGCCCTGCAGCGCCTGGGCATACCGGTGGCCCATCATCTGCCTGGCGTGGGCCGCAATCTGCACGACCACCCGGACTTCGTCTTCGGCTACCTCTCCAAGAGCCTGGACACGGTGGGCATCTCGGCGCGCGGCGGCTGGCGCCTGCTGCAGTCCCTGGCCCGCTACCGGCGCGAGCGCCGCGGCATGCTGAGCACCAATTTCGCCGAGTGCGGCGGCTTTCTGAGCACGCGCGAGGGCCTGCCTGCGCCCAATATGCAGCTGCATTTCGTGGTGGCCCTGGTCCAGGACCATGCGCGGCGCCTGGGCCTGGGGCATGGCCTGTCCTGCCATGTCTGCCTGCTGCGCCCGCGCAGCCGCGGCAGCCTGAGCCTGGCCAGCGCCGATCCGCTGGCCGCGCCCCTGATAGACCCGGCTTTTCTGCAGCACCCCGAGGATGTGCGCGAACTGGCCGAGGGCTATCGTCTGACCCGCGACCTGATGCGCGCCCCCAGCCTCAAGGCCTTCTGGACCCATGAGATCTGGAGCCGCGAGGCCGAGAGCGAAGCTCAGATCGAGGCCTTGCTGCGCCAGCGCGTGGACACGGTCTACCACCCCGTGGGCAGCTGCAAGATGGGCCCGGCCGGGCGTGACCCGCTGGCCGTGGTGGACGCCGAGCTGCGCGTGCACGGCATCGAGGGCCTGCGCGTGGTGGACGCCTCGATCATGCCCCAGGTGGTGAGCGGCAACACCAATGCGCCCAGCATCGTGATCGGCGAGAAGGCGGCCGATCTGATGCGCGCTGCGCGCGCTCGCGCCTGAGTGGTATGGCGGCGTGGCGGCTCAGCCGAGATCAGCGGGCTGAGTCCGGGTTGAGCGCGCCCAGGGCCTGCACCAGGGTGTCGAAGACCAGGCGGGTGCGCGCCGGCACCGGCGCGCGCTGCGAGCGGTACACATAGAGCGACCAGGGCGGGGAGCGTTCCGCCTCCAGCGCCCGCACGAGCTGGCCCCGCGCCAGCAGGGGCGCGGCCATGAAATCGGCCACCTGGCCCCAGCCCACGCCGGCGCAGATGGCGTCGAACTCGGCATCGGCATCGTCGCTGGTGAAGACCGGGCGCGGCGGCGAGACCTGGCGGCCCTCGCTGAACAGCCAGGGCCAGGGCCGGCCGGAGTTGTGGTCGATCAGGGCCGTGGTGGGCTGGCCCGCGGACAGCTCATCCAGGCTTTGCGGGATGCCGACGCGGGCCGCCAGCGCGGGCGTGCCCACCACCTCCAGGCGGATGGGCGCCACCGGGCGGGCCACGAAGAGGCTGTCCCGCATGGGGCCGATGCGCACGCCCACATCGATCTGCTGGTCCACCACCTGGGCCAGGGCATCCGAGAGGCGCAGATCGATCTGCAGGCCGGGATGGGCTGGCAGGCAGTCGGCCAGGGCCTGCAGCACGCCGCGCCGGCCCAGGGAGATGGGCGCCGTCACCCGCACCGTGCCCGCCAGCTCCGAAGGCTGACGCCGGCCGCTGCGGTGAAAGAGCTGGTCCACGCCCTGCACCGCCTCGCGCGCGCGGTCCAGCAGCTGCTGGCCAAAGTCGCTGAGCTGCACGCCGCGGGTGTTGCGGTGAAAGAGCGGCTCGCCCAGCTCGTCCTCCAGCTCCTTGACCACCCGCGTCACCACCTGGGGCGAGACGGCCAGACGCTGGGCCGCGTCGCGGAAATTGCGGCTGTCGGCCGCCACGGTGAAGACCCGGAGGGCTTCCAGTCGATTGCTCATGCGCTGTGTTCCAGGGCTTCAAGGCTTGATGAATTCCAAATTTTGGAATTCAGAACGCCGAAAGCGTCAATATACAGAGAACACTGCGATCTTCAAACTCTCGCCATCGATTCAACACCCGAGCCCACAAGGAGTCTCCATGAGCACGGACAACGGCATCCAGAACAAGGTCGTCATCATCACCGGCGCGAGCAGCGGCCTGGGCGAGGCCACCGCCCGCCACCTGGCCGCACGCGGCGCCAAGCTGGTGCTGGCCGCACGCCGCACCGAGCGCCTGCAGGCGCTGGTCCAGCAGATCGAAGCCGCCGGCGGCGAAGCCCTGGCCGTGGCCACCGATGTGGTGGACATGGCCCAGGTCCAGGCCCTGGCCGACCAGGCCAAGGCGCGTTTCGGCCGCATCGATGTGCTGGTCAACAACGCCGGCATCATGCCCCTGGCCCCGCTGTCCAAGCTCAAGGTGGACGAGTGGAGCCGCATGATCGACGTGAACGTCAAGGGCGTGCTGCACGGCATCGCCGCCGTGCTGCCCACCATGGAAGCGCAAAAGAGCGGCCACATCATCAACATCGCCTCGGTCGCCGGCCTGAAGATCTTCAGCCCCATCGGCGCGGTCTACAGCGCGACCAAGTTTGCGGTGCGCGCCCTCTCCGAGGGCCTGCGCGCCGAGGCGCCGGAGGGCGTGCGCACCACCATCGTCTCGCCTGGGGCGGTCGAGTCCGAACTCAAGCTGGGCAGCAGCGATGCCGATACCGCCGCCGGCGTGAAGGCTTTCTATGAGGCCAACCAGATCCCGGCCGACTCGGTGGCCCGCGCCATCGCCTACGCCATCGAGCAGCCGGCCACGGTGGATGTGAACGAGATCGTGCTGCGCCCCACGGTGCAGGACTTCTGATCCCCCACGGCCCCAGCCCCCCAACCGCCCCATGCGGCCCGCGCGTCCCCCTCCGGGGCCTGCGGGCCGCAGGCATTCCGGCTTGGGGAATTCTGTTTGCGCCAAACGCGCATACACGCGAACACCGCCGGCCGGCACACTGCGGGCCGGCGCACCGGCCGCACCGGCCCCACCCCCAGGAGAAGCCCATGAGCACTGCACTCACCGTCAACGGCCGCCCGCAGGCCATCGACGCCGACCAAGACATGCCCCTGCTGTGGGCCCTGCGCGATGAGCTGGGCCAGACCGGCACCAAGTTCGGCTGCGGCATGGGCTTGTGCGGGGCCTGCACGGTGCACATCGACGGCCAGGCGGTGCGCTCCTGCATCACGCCGCTGAGCGAGGCGCAGGGCAAGCGCGTCACCACCATCGAAGGCCTGGAAGCCGACCGCACCGGCCGCGCGGTGCAGCAGGCCTGGGTGGCCCTGGATGTGGCCCAGTGCGGCTACTGCCAGGCGGGACAGATCATGTCGGCCGCGGCCCTGCTGCGCCGCAACCGCCGCCCCACCGACACCCAGATCGACGAGGCCATGGCCGGCAATATCTGCCGCTGTGCCACCTACACCCGAATCCGCGCCGCCATCCATGCCGCGGCCAAGGCCCTGGCCGCTGGGGAGGTACGCTGATGAACACCCTGCAAGACACGAACCCCAGCGCCCTGGACGGCGTGGCGCTGAACCGCCGTGAGTGGCTGTCTCTGCTGAGCGCGGGCGGTCTGGTGCTGGGCCTGAGCGCCACGGGCGAGCTGCATGCCGCGGAGGCAGCCAAGTTCGGCGGCGACGCCATGCCCGGCGGCCTGGTGGACAACCCCCTGGTCTTTGTGTCCGTGGACCCGGATGGCACGGTGCGCATCGTCTGCCACCGCTCCGAAATGGGCCAGGGCGTGCGCACCAGCGTGCCCATGGTGGTGGCCGATGAGATGGAGGCCGAATGGTCGCGGGTGCGCGTGATCCAGGCCCAGGGCGACCATGCCCGCTATGGCAACCAGAACACCGATGGCTCGCGCAGCCTGCGCCACGCCTTCGACCCGCTGCGCCGCGTCGGTGCGGCCATGCGCGCCCTGCTGATCCAGGCCGCCGCCCAGCAGTGGAGCCTGCCGGCCGACAGCCTGGTGGCGCGCCGCCATGAGGTGCTGCACCCGGCCAGCGGCCGCCGTCTGGGCTACGGCGAACTGGCCGCCGCCGCCGCGCGCCTGCCCCTGCCCGCGCGCGACAGCCTGGTCTTCAAGCGCCCGCAGGACTACCGCTACATCGGCACCGGCAAGGTCCGCCTGATCGACAGCCCAGACATCGTGCGCGGCAAGGCCACCTACGGCATCGATGTGCGCCTGCCCGGTCTGCTGCACGCCGTGATCGCCCGCCCGCCGGTGCTGGGCGGCCAGCTCAAGAGCCTGCAGGCCGAGGCCGCGCGCGGCATGCCCGGCGTGCTCAAGGTGGTGGAGCTCAAGAGCAGCGCCCTGCCGCCGCTGTTCAACCCGCTGGGTGGCGTGGCCGTGGTCGCCAGCAACACCTGGCTGGCCCTGCGCGCCCGCGATGCGCTGCAGATCGAGTGGGCGCACGGCGAGCATGCCGGCTACGACTCGCAGGCCTACCGCCAGACCCTGGAGGCCGCGGTGCGCCAACCCGGCAAGGTGCTGCGCAGCCAGGGCGATGCCGACGCGGCCCTGGCCAGCGCCAGCAAGACCGTGGTGGCGGACTACTACCTGCCCCATCTGGCCCACGCCACCATGGAGCCGCCCGTGGCCACCGCCCGCCTGGTGGATGGGCGATGCGAGGTCTGGGCCCCCGTGCAGGACCCGCAAACCACCCGCGACACGGTGGCCGCTGCCCTGGGGCTCAAGCCCGAGCAGGTGACGGTGAACGTGACCCTGCTGGGCGGCGGCTTCGGTCGCAAGTCCAAGCCCGACTTCGTGGTCGAAGCCGCCCTGCTCTCGCGCGAGATGGAGGGCCGCCCGGTGCAGGTGACCTGGACCCGTCAGGACGATCTGCAGCACGACTATCTGCACACCGTCTCGGCCCAGCGCCTGGAAGCCGCGCTGGATGCCCAGGGCCGCCCCACCGCCTGGCGCCACCGGGTCGCCGCGCCCACCATCATCTCGACCTTTGCGGCCGGGGCCAAGCTGCCGGCGCCCTTCGAGATCGGCATGGGTGCCGTCAATGTGCCCTTCCCGATTCCCAACCTCAGCGTGGAAGCCGCCGAGGTCAGCGCCCATGCCCGCATCGGCTGGTTCCGCTCGGTCTCCAACATCCCGCACGCCTTCGCGGTGCAGAGCTTTGTGGCCGAGCTGGCCCATGCGGCCGGTCGCGACCACCGCGACTACCTGCTGGAGCTGATCGGCCCAGCGCGCCGCCTCAACCCGGCCGCTGAGCTCAAGGACAGCTGGAACTACGGCGAGTCCCCCGAGCGCTATCCGCTGGACACCGGCCGCATGCGCCAGGTGCTGGAGCTGGCCTCGCGCCAGGCCGGCTGGGGTCGCACCCTGCCCAAGGGCGAGGGCCTGGGCCTGGCCGTGGCCTACTCCTTCATGACCTATGTGGCCGCGGCCATCCGGGTGCGTGTGTCGCCCAGCGGCGCGGTGCAGGTGCTGCAGGTGGACATGGCGGTGGACTGCGGCCCGCAGATCAATCCGGAGCGCATCCGCAGCCAGTTCGAGGGCGGCGTGATCATGGGCATGGGCCTGGCCCTCAGCGGCGAGATCAGCTTCAAGGACGGCCGGGTGCTGCAGTCCAATTTCCACGACTACCTGGTGCCCCGCATCAACGAAGCGCCCAAGTCCATCCGCGTGCACCTGGTGCCTGCGGCCGACTACAACCAGCCCCTGGGCGGCGTGGGCGAGCCCCCGGTGCCGCCCATCGCGCCGGCCCTGTGCAACGCGATTTTCGCGGCCACCGGCCGGCGCATCCGGCAGCTGCCGGTGGGGGATCAGCTCAAGGCCGGCTGAGCGCACCAGGGGCCCACCCGCCCAGCCTGGCGCTGGGTGGGCGCCTCTAGATGTGAAGCGTCAAGACGTTGTTTCTTGAGGCACTTAGTCTGCAGATAGGCGGGACGCCGCCGATGCCGCTGTGCGGTCGGTGGCAGTTGTAGTGATGCTGCCAATGGGCCAGGGCCGCCGTGCGTTGAGCCGAGCTCTGGTACGTCCAGCCGTAGGCCCATTCACGGAGCGCGGTCTGGATGAAGCGCTCGGCCTTGCCGTTGGTTTTGGGCGTGTAGGGCTTCGTGAAGCTGTGCTTGATGCCGAGTTCGACGCAGGCCTGGCGGAACTCTCGCGAGCGGAATGCCGCGCCGTTGTCGGTGAGCAGCCGCTGGACCGTGACGCCCATCCTGGCGTAGTACGCCACGGCATTCTTCAAGAACTGCACCGCCTGGGCTTTCTTCTCGTCCGGATGCATGGCCGTGAAGGCCAGTCGTGCGTGATCGTCAATGGCCACGAACAGCGTCTCCCAGCCCGCACCGTCCACCGAGTCGCGTCGATTACCTGTGACGCGATGGCTCGGGCGCACGATGCGCCCGAGCTTCTTGGTGTCGATGTGCAGCAGCTCGCCCGGCGCCTCGCGCTCGTAGCGCACCACGGGCTCAGTCGGCTCCAGGTCGCTGAGCTTGGACAGTCCAGCACGAGCCAGCACACGGCTGACAGTGGCGGCCGAGACGCCCACGCTGCGGGCGATGCTGGACTGCAGCATTCGGCGGCGGCGCAACTCGACGATGAGCAACGCCTTGGCTGGAGCGATGGCTCTGGGTGAGTGCGTGGGACGCGAAGAGGCATCAGCCAAGGCGGCTTCACCGCCGGCCAAATAGCGGCCGAGCCACTTCCTGGCCGTCGGGGCCGTCACGCCTTGCGCTGCAGCCGCTGCTGGGGCGCTGAGACCTTCCGCGGTCATCTGCCTGACCATCTCGACTCGGCGGGCGTAGGTAAGTCGGGCATGCTTATGGCTGTTCATCCGGTTGGTGCTCCTGGGACGATTGGGTGTTTGGCGACTTCCAGTCTCTCAAACCCAATCCGGATGAACACCGGATACAACCTATTGAAGCATCACATCTAGAGCCCCCGACCGAAGCGACACGGGCTCGCGGGATAATCCCGCCCCATGTCTTTCGCCGAACTCACCGGCCTGTTCCTGGCCTGGCTGGCGCGCCTCATCACGGGCGCACAGGGCCACTGGAAAGGCTGTCCGCCGACCGCGGAACAGCGCATCTACTTCGCCAATCACCAGAGCCACTTCGACTGGGTGCTGATCTGGGCCGCCCTGCCGGCCGAGCTGCGCGCGCGCACCCGGCCCATTGCCGCGCGTGACTACTGGACCGCCAGCCGCCTGCGCGCCTGGCTGACCGGCGCGGTGTTCAATGCCATCTATGTCTCGCGCACCCGCAGCACGCCCGACGAGGACCCGCTGGAGCCCCTGATCGAGGCCCTGGGCAACGGCGACTCCCTGGTGATCTTTCCCGAGGGCACGCGCTCCAACAAGGGCGATCCCCAGGCCTTCAAGGCCGGCCTCTTCCACCTGGCCCAGCAGTTCCCGCAGGTGCAGCTGATTCCCACCTGGATCGACAATGTGCAGCGCGTGATGCCCAAGGGCGAGGTCGTGCCCGTGCCCATCTTGTGCACCGTGACCTTCGGCGAACCGGTACAGCTGCAGCCGGGCGAGGACAAGCGTGAATTCCTGGAACGCGCCCGTGCGGCGGTGATGGCCCAGCGGCCGGTGCAGGAGCCGGCATGAGATCACTGCGCATGATGAGCGCCTCCGACCAGGTGGGCCTGCTTTTTCTGATTCTGTTCGGCCTGCTGGCCCTGATCACCCTGGGCGGCTTTCTGTACTCGCTGCGTCAGGGCGAGGAGGGTCGCAGCCAGAGCTCGCGCGACAACTGGCGCCAGTTCCGCCGTGACCTCAAGGCCATCTGGATCGGTTCGGGCCTGTTCTGGGTGGCCTGGGTCTCGGGGCCGCTGGGGGCCACGGTGCTCTTCGGCATCCTGTCCTTCCTGGCCCTGCGCGAGTTCATCACCCTGATGCACACGCGCCGCGGCGACCACCGCAGCCTGATCCTGGCCTTCTTCGCCATCCTGCCCCTGCAGTACCTGCTGGTGGGCCTGCGCCAGTTCGACATCTTCAGCGTGCTGATCCCGGTGTACGGCTTCGTGGCCATTCCGGTGGCCAGCGCCCTGGCGGGCGACCCGCAGCGCTTTCTGGAGCGCAATGCCAAGATCCAGTGGGGCATCATGGTCTGCGTCTACGGCCTCTCGCATGCCCCGGCCCTGCTGCTGCTGGACTTCCCGGGCTTCAAGGGCCGCGGCGCCTTCCTGCTCTTCTTCATGGTCTTCGTGGTGGGCATTGGCCAGATCGTGCAGGAGGTGGCCAGCCGCTCCTTGCGCCGCCGCCCGGTAGCACGGCACATCAGCCGCAGCTTCTCGCTGCGCGCCTGGTGGCTGGGCCTGCTGGCCGCCGCGGTGGCCGGCACCCTGATGTACTGGATCACGCCCTTCAAGGCCGGTCAGGCCCTGGTGATGGCCGTGATCGCCACCGCTGCCGGCACCATGGGCGGCCTGGTGATGAAGGCGCTCAAGCGTGACGCCGGCGTGATCTACTGGGGCAACCGCAGCTCCATCACCGGCGCCGTGGGCCTGCTGGACCGCATCGCCGTGCTCTGCTTCGCCGCGCCGGTGTTCTTCCACTCGGTCCGCTGGTATTTCAGGATCGAACTCTGAGGCCCCCACCCATGCGTATCCTCGGTATTGACCCCGGCTTGCAGACCACCGGCTTTAGCTCCGGCCCGGCGCTGAAGCGCCTTCACATCCGCACTGCGGATGTGAGCCTGCGCAGAACCCCTATCAGCGCCAACAACCCCTGAGGTCTTAGCCCATGCGTATCCTCGGTATTGACCCCGGCTTGCAGACCACGGGGTTTGGCGTGATCGAGGCCGACGGCCCGCGTCTGTCCTATGTGGCCAGCGGCACCATCAAGACGACCGGGGCCCAGGGGGCCGAGATCGGCGACCTGCCCGGGCGGCTGAAGATCCTGTTCGACGGCATCCGCGAGGTGCATGCCCGCTACCAGCCGCAGTGCGCGGCGGTGGAGATCGTGTTCGTGAACGTCAACCCGCAGTCCACCCTGCTGCTGGGTCAGGCGCGCGGCGCGGCGCTCACAGCCCTGGTCTCCTGCGATCTGCCGGTGAGCGAGTACACCGCCCTGCAGATGAAGAAGGCCATCGTGGGCCATGGCCACGCCAAGAAGGAACAGATCCAGCTGATGGTGCAGCGCCTGCTCAACCTGCCCGGCGAGCCCGGCAAGGACGCGGCCGACGCCCTGGGCATCGCCATCATGCATGCGCATGCGCGCGTGTCCTTCGAAGCCATGAGCAAGAGCGCCACCCTGCAGCGCAAGCAGCACGCGCAGTTCCGCGGAGGGCGCACCTACTGACGCTCAAGCGCCGGCTAGGGTGTCAGCAGGCCGGCCGCGCAGCCACCGCGTCTTCGCACCGGCAGGACGAGCCAGGCGCCGCTGGCATAGAGCGCGGACACGAATCCCGGCGCGTCACCGCGCAAGACCACAAAGCCACGGCTGCCCGCGTCGACGAGGGACACCGGTGCGGCGGCGAGCACCTCCGCCATGCGGTCCGGCGGCGCCCAGGCCAGCACCGCGTCGGAGCTTCGAGACCCGAAGGCCGTGGCCGACAGCAGGGCCATCCACAAGCCCAGGACAAGCCCCCCGAGGACGAACAGCCGCGGCAGTCTAGAAGTCATACACATGCTCCAGCTCGCCGCCCAGGGCTGCGAGTTCGCGCACCAGCGCGGCCAGGTCACGGACCTTCACCAGCTGTCCATCGCGCCGCCAGTGCGGGCGCGCCGCCACCGGCGCGGTGATCAGGGGCGGCACACGCCATGCCGGCACCTGCGGTGGCAGAAGCAGGGTGACGAAGACATCGTCATTGCCCGCGATCTCGACGAATTCCCCCCGCCCAGCGCCAGACGCTGCAGGATGTGGGTGAAGTCCCGGTACCGCGGCGTCTCGATGATCTGCAGCCCGCCCGGGAGCGTGTCGATCAGCCGAAGCTCGGGCTCGGCGGCCAGCGCCTCGCCATCGATCCCCCGCAGCACGCTGCGGATTCGCCGCGGCGCCGGGTCCATGCCCGCGAGTGCGGCGATGGCCTTCGAGTACAGCGCCTTGACCCCGAACTCCAGGCTGAAGGAGAGCCGGCGCTCCAGCTTGCGAACGAAATTCCCCTCGGTCCAGGGAACCTGGCTCCAGAAGGCGCGCAGTTTCTCGCCGAAGGGATAGGCGTACCAGGGCGACTGGACCAGGAACACGGCGTAGTCATCGGCCAGGGCGCGGGCAAAGCGGTCTTCGGGCGTCGCCGCATGGCCGCTGATCGCCTCCGTGAGCCAGCCCAGGGTCTGCTCATAAGCGCCCTTCACCAGCATCTCGACCGAGAAGCTGACGCCAATGGTGTAGAGCATGGCCTTGGAATCGCCGGTGATCTCCCCCTGCGCCGAGGCATGCCGGGTCATCACGCAGAGATTCGACCAATACCTGTTGATGCTCGCCAGATAGGGAAAGGCCGCCTCCCCCTGCGCATGCGCCACCGCGGCGTAGTCCTCGTACACATGGACGATCAACCACTCCGGATAGGTCACATAGGTGTTGGTCTCGGGCCGGCGATGTTCGGCCTCCAGCAGGGGCTGGTAGCTCGCCGCGCCGCCGCCGCCGCCCGCCATGCAGCTCGTCTCGATCCAGGCAATGGGCGCCAGCAGGGCCAGGAGGCCCACCACGAGCACCAGCAGGAGCAGGCGCCCGAGTCCGCGCCTAGACATGGCGGCGCCCGAACACAAAGCCCAGGTAGACCGCGAAGCCGCCGAGGGCGATGTGCGGGAGGTTGGCAAGAAGCTTGAACTGCCAGGACAGCGGCTGCACGCCGTACACCAGGATGGCCAGATCCAGATAGCCCGATCCCGTGACCAGCCCCAGCAGCCCGTCCAGCAGGTAAAGGGTGCCGAAGATCTTGAAGTAGGCGATGCACGCCCGCGTGGAAAGCCAGGCCGCGATGCCGGCCCAGGCCGCCGAGCCGAAGTGCAGCAGATCGTCGTAGAGGTCGAGCGCGAAAACACCGAAGACACGCCCTTCGGCGTCGGTGAGGCCCGGGATGTAGTTGAGTGCCGTCACCAGGCCCAGAACCAGGGCATAGGCGAGCGCGAAGAGTCGGATGGCATTCATGGCTTGCAATCAGGCGGCGAGGTAGTTGTCCCACAGCGCATGGCGAAACAGCAGGCCCGGGTCGTAATGGCGCTTGCGCTCCGCGAAGCGCTGGGCGCCCGGGTAGATGCGATGGAACTGGCCGGGGCGCGCGTGCAGTCTGTAGGGCAGGTAGTAGCTGCCGCCCAGGGCCGACACCTTGTCGATGAGGGCCTCGGTCAAGAGCATCATGTCCGCCTCGCCCTCCGGGCTCATGGCCTGCGAGAAGGACATCACCGCCGCAATGCGCTCGGTGGGCGCATAGGCCAGCACGCTGGTCGTGTCCTGGGCGACATAGCGCAGGGTCACGTTCAGAAACTCGGCCTTGGCCCTGGGGATGAACTGCCGGCATGCCGCGAGAAATTCATTGAAGCGGGCGGGCGGCACAAAGTACTCGTGAAGGATGTCGGTGCGCCCCGCGGGCGAGCTACCCAGATTGGACACCGGCTCGTTCAGCAGCGTGTTGCGCGTCGCGATGCCGGAGCCCAGGCGCGGCGCACCCTGCGTCTCGGCAAGCCAGCGCGCCCGCTTGGCCGGCTCGGACCCGATCTGAGACCGATAGACGGAGCGCGTCAGGCCGGTCAGGGCACCATGGCGGGCCACCGGCGGCAGGCCCGCGGCCGGCGTCGGCTCGGCGCGGTAGCTCACCAGCAAGGCTTCGGTGAAGAAGTCCTTGCGCGCGACATTCAGGCGGCCGTACATCATCTTGACGGCCGGGGCCTCGGCGAGTCGTTTCATGAAGCGCTCGGCGAGGGCCTCGGCGCCCATGCGCTCGTACTCGGGCCGCATCAGGGTGTTGGGCACCATGTCGACCTCCAGGTCCAGGACGATGCCCAGCAGCCCGTAGCCCCCCATGGCCAGACCGAACAGCTCGGCGTTCTCGGTCCGGGAGCAGTTCACGATGGATCCGTCCGCCAGCATCAGCCGGATGGCACGCACCACAGACCCGAACGGGCCGTAGGCGACAGGCCATCCATGCGCGCCCACCGAGAAGGTGGAGGCCACGGCAAAGTCGCTGTTCGACTGCATGACGGCCGGCGATTGGTGGATGGGGTCCAGCACCTGGATCACCTCGTGCCAGCGCGTCCCCGCCTGGACACGAAACACGCGGGCCGCCGTGTCCGGTTCGCACTTCGGCGCGGCAAAGGTGATGGCGGTGCCGTTGCGCGCCAGGCTCTGCCCGCCCATGGAATGTCGTGCCGCTCCCACGACCACGGGGCGCCCCTGGCTGGCCGCCGCCTTGAGTTCGGCGCGTAAGGCCGCAATGAGCTGCTCTTCGCTGTCCTGCCGCAAGACCCGGTGGCTGAACACCGGTGTGGGCGACAGGCCGCTTGCGTCGTTCATGACGATGCGCTGCTGGGCCCGGACCGAGCCCGGCAACGAGGCCCCGAGGGCCACGGCCGATGAAGTCAGGACGAGTTTGCGGCGCTGCTGATCAGTCATTCTTCCTCCCCTTTGTCGAGGCTCATGCCCTTGCTCCGAGGGCGCCATTGGAGACATCTTCGGCCGCGCCGTCGATCCCACCAAAGCGGGCCTGGCGGCACCCGCTTACGGCCGCTGCGGCACCTCAGGCCGGATCGGCGGGGGCCAGCAGATCCAGGCTTCGCAAGCGCTCGACAAACCAGGACTGCGCCAGGCCGCTCTGCGAGCCGCGCCAGGCCACGCTGAGCTGGACCCGCGGCTTGGGAGCCGCCACGCGCAGGGCCACCAGCCTCCCCTGGGCCAGGGGTCCGGCAGCCATCGCCTCGGGCAGAAAGCCCACACCCATGCCCGCCATCTGGGCCGCCAGCTTGGCCTGCATGCTGGACACCGTCAGCACATCGGCTGCCTGCGCGATGCCCGATGAGCGTGAGGCGGCGCCGCGCGCGGAATCCGCGACCACGACCACGCGATGGCGCCGTATCGCCGCCGGCCTGAGCGGCTGCTTCTCGCCGGCCAGCGGATGCTGCGGCGCCACGGCAAACACAAAGGGCACGGCGCCTATGGGACGGTGGACGATGTCCGAAGTGCTGCGTGACTCAACCTCGGCCACCGCCACGTCGGCGCGCTGGGCCAGCAGCGATTCCCAGACGCCGCCCAGCACCTCGGTGCGCACCCGGATGCGGGTGGGATGGCCGGCCGCGTAGAACTCGGCCACCGCCGCCAGCACCGTCTCCACCGGCACCAGCTCGTTGACCGAGATCGCGAGCTCGGCCTCCCAGCCCTCGCCCAGCCTGCGCACGCGCCGCTCCACCGCCTGGGCCGCGTCGAGCACCGCACGCCCCTCCTCGAGCAGCAGGCGGCCGGCATCGGTGAGCGCGGCGCGGTGCCCGCTGCGGTCGAAGAGCTGGACATCCAGATCGCTCTCGAGCTTCTTCACCGTGTAGGAGAGCGTCGATGTCGTGCGGTGCAGCTCGCCGGCCGCGGCCGCGAAGCTGCCGCAGCGCGCGATGGCGTCCAGCACCTGAAGTGCATCGAGAGTCAGACGAAGCATGGCCGGGGGTTCTTGTTCGAAGGCATCGATGGAGATGGCCGAATTTATCCGTTTTCATTTGGAGCGGCCGCGCTCCACCATGCGCTTCCCGATGCAGGACAGCGCTGCGCATCCCGCAGCCTGCGGCCTGATTTCCTCAATCCGTTCACCGACACAATGACCATGATCCACAAGCTCCTCCCCACCCTGCTCGCCGGCTTCGCACTGCTGTCCGGCAGCCCGGGCACCCGGGCCACGCCGGCCCCCGACGCCGAAGGCCATATCGCCCTGCACTACAGCGACGGCACCGCGCCCTCCGTCGGCCTGGAAGCCGTCAACGCCCGGCTGCGCAGCGTCGGCGTGCGCGTGAGCGAGGTGCGGATACCGGATGCAGCCCGCCCCCTGCTGCAAGCCTCCCGAAGCCGCGCCCTCAGCGACAAGGAGAACGCGGCGCTGATCGGCCACTTCCAGCTCGGCCGCAAGGAACTCGTGCAGGAGATCCTGCGCGCCGGCCGCCAGCCCGAAATGCCGCGCGGCGGCTATCTGCAGACCTCGGAGACCGGGGTCTCGCCCTACCCCAAGGTCTACGATATGAAGGCCCTCGATGCCCCCACGACCGCCTTCATCCAGCGCAAGTTCGGCCTGCTGCACGTGAACAGCTCGGAGGCCGGCGTCGGCATTGACGAGGTGATGACCATCGTCTCCGGCGGCCCCTACACCTGGTTCTTCGTGCTCCCGCAAGACGTCGTGGGCAAGCTCCGCTTCGGCAAGGTCGGCGAGCGCGGGCTGGCCTGGCGCATCAGCTACCCCGGCCTGGTGCCCCATGGCGGCTTCTTCGACGCCCCCGACGGGCTGGTGGTGGCCTATGCCCACGGCCCTTCGTCCTTCGTGATGCGCTATGAGGACGCCAGCGTGGACGGCGCGGCGACGCTAAACGGCAACCCCTGGATCGACTTCGACGGCGCGCGCCCCGTGCTGCTGACGACGCCGCGCCCGCAGGCCGGCGCTCGCGCTGCCGGCCGCTGAGCCCCGGGCGCCGGCTCCCGCCCGGAGCCGGCGTACCATCGCTGCGGGCGCAAGCCTTCTTCCCCGCCACGCAAACACCCGGAGCCTCCCAGCATGTTCGGCATCTCCGACTACGGCGCCTTTGTCGCCGCCATCATCGTCTTCCTGATGATTCCCGGTCCGGGCAATCTGGCCCTGATCTCCTCCACCGGCAAGGGCGGCTTGCGGGGCGGCCTGGCCGCCACCCTGGGCGTGATCGCCGGGGACCAGGTGCTGATGTGGATGGCCGTGGCCGGCGTGGCGGCCCTGCTGGCGGCCTCGCCGCGCCTGTTTGCCGGCGTGCAGTGGCTGGGCGCGGCCTATCTGGCCTGGCTGGGCTGGCGCATGCTGCGGGCCAAGCCCGGGCAGGGGCCGGTGCTGCAGATCAAGCCGCGCCACTACTTCCAGCAGGCCCTGCTGATCACCCTGCTCAACCCCAAGGCCATCGTGTTCTACATGGCCTTCTTCCCGCTCTTCGTGGACCCGGCGCGCCACCAGGGCTTGCTGAGCTTTGCGGCCATGGCCGCCACCATCGCCGTGCTGACCCTGCTCTACGGCCTGGTGGTGCTCACCCTGACCCTCACCCTGGCCGAGCGCCTGCAGGCCCGGCCCCGGCTCAAGCAGCGCCTGGAGCAGCTGGCAGGCACGGTGCTGATCGGCTTCGGCATCAAGCTGGTGCTGGCGCGCTGATATTTTTTTCGTCGCGCGGGGAATAAAGCCCCGCGCCCGGGTGTTCATGCCAGGTCAGCCACGATTCTGGAGCCCCCTCATGAGACCCCTGCCCGCCTCCCTCGCCCGCCTCAGCCTGGGCCTGGCCCTGACCGCCCTGCTGGGCGCCTGCGCCCAGATACAGCCGGCCGCGCCGCCGCCGGCCCAGACCCTGGACGGCGTGCTGGTGGGCCCCGGCCAGATGACGCTCTACACCTTCGAGCGCGACCAGGCCGGCGCCGGCAAGAGCGCGTGCAACGGCCCCTGCGCCACCAACTGGCCGCCCCTGATGGCCCAGGCCGGGGATCAGCCCAGGGGTGACTGGAGCATCGTCGTGCGCGATGACGGCAGCCGCCAATGGGCCTACAAGGGCCGACCGCTGTACCGCTGGATCAAGGACCAGAAGCCCGGCGACCGCACGGGCGACGGCGTGAACCAAGTCTGGAAGACCGCCAAGCCCTGAGGCCCTGCCCATGCTGCTGGACGAGGCCCTGCCGCATCTGCCCCGCCTGCGCCGCCACGCGCGGCTGCTGACGGGTGACGCGGCCCGGGCCGACGATCTGCTGCAGGACACACTGGAACGCGCCCTGCTCAAGGCCGCCCTGTGGCGACCCGAGCTGGGCGGCCCCGACCGGGGCCAGGCCTTGCGGGCCTGGCTGCTGAGCCTGATGCACCGCCTCTTCCTGAACCAGCTGCGCGCGGAGCGCCGTCATCCGCAGGAGGCCTTCGACGATGCCCTGCACGGCGGCGTGGCCGAACACGATCTGCCCCTGCGCCTGGACCTGGAGCGGGCCCTGGCCGAGCTGCCCGCCCCGGCGCGCGAGGTGCTGCTCCTGGTCTGCGTGGAGGAACTCAGCTACGAAGAGACGGCCCGGGTGCTGGACCTGCCCCTGGGCACCGTGATGTCACGCCTGGCACGCGCCCGCGAGCGCCTGCGCCGCCTGATGTCGGATCCGGCCCCGCAGGCGGGTTCCACGGCCCGGGCGCCGGCCCTGCGGGTGGTCAAGTGAGGGCCGCCTGACCATGAGCAAACAAGAGATTCACTGCATGGACGAGGCCCGGCTGCACGCCTATGTGGACGGCCGGCTGGACGCCGCCGCCGCTGCCGAGGTGGCTGCCTGGCTGGCGCTGCACCCCGATGACGCCGAACGCGTGCTGGCCTGGCGCAGCCAGCGCAGCGCCCTGCAGGGCCTGCATGCCGAGCTGCTGGACGAGCCCCTGCCCACGGACATGCTGCAGGCCCTGCGGCGCGGCGAGCGCCGCCTGAGCCTGGCCGCCAATGCGCCGCACTGGCGCTGGCAGGCCCTGGCCGGCGTGGCCATGCTGGGCCTGGGCCTCAGCCTGGGCTGGGGCGCACGCGCCTGGCTGGCGCCGGAGGCGGCCCCGCTGGCCGCCGCCCGCCCGGCTCCCGCCGTGCCCGGCTTTGTGCGCGATGCGGGCATCGCCCATGCCGTCTACCTGCCCGAGCGCCGCCACCCGGTGGAGGTGGGTGCCGAGCAGCAGGCTCATCTGGTGCAGTGGCTCAGCAAGCGCCTGGGCGAGCCTCTGCGCGTGCCGCATCTGGAGACCCAGGGCTGGCGCCTGATGGGCGGCCGCCTGCTGCCCGCGGGCGAGGCGGTGGACGAGGGCCCGCAGCAGGCCCGCGCCCAGTTCATGTACGAGGGCGAGGGCGGTCAGCGCCTCACGCTCTATGTCTCGGTGCTAGGGCCGGGCCGGGGTCAGGACGTGCCCAGCGCCTTCCAGTTCAGCGAACCCGCCGCGGGGCAGTCACGTCGCAGCTTCTTCTGGGTGGAGGGCCGCCTGGGCTATGCCCTCACCGGCGAGCTGCCTCGCGAGGCCCTGGCCCGCCTGGGCGAGCAGGTCTACCAGCAGCTGCAGCCGGCAAGACCCGGCTCCTGAATGAGCAACGGGGCCCCGCGGGGCCCCGTTCCAGGCGCACCGGCGGCTGCCGGTGGCATTCATGCAGACTCAGACCGCGGCCTTGCGGCGGCGCGCGATGGCGCCCACGGCGGCCAGACCGGCCAGGCTCATCAGCCAGGTGCTGGGCTCGGGCACGGCGCTGATGTTCAGCGCGCCGCCGCTCTCAAGCCCATTGAGCGGCTTGTAGCTGAAGTTGGACGAGCCGAAGAAGGACTGCAGGGCCAGGGTGCCGCCATTGGCGGTCTGGAAGCTGGCGTTGGGACCGACCAGGGCGCCCGCCTCGAACTGCACATAGGGGTCGAAGGCCTGGGCCAGGCTGTAGCTCTGGCCCATGAAGTTCAGGCTCAGCGCGCTCAGCGTGAACTGGCCGTCACCGCCGGCCGCGGCCACCAGGCTCTCGTCGAAGGAGAACTGGCCGCTCAGCACCGGAGCGCCGGACTGCGCATCGAAGCTGCCGCTGAAGTTGTAGGTGGCGGCCTGGGCCAGGCCGGCCAGGCTCAGAGCGGCCAGGGCCAGCAGGGATTTCTTGGCAAAGTGCTTGTTCATCATCTGTTTCTCCTAGGAGCGCAGCGCGCTCATCAGAACTTGAAGCTGGAGGCGTTGAGGGCCGAGCAGGCCACACCCTTGAGCTGAACCAGGGGGCGGCTCTTGGCCGGGCCGGCGGCGCCATCGGTGTCGATGCCGACCACGGCATTGGCCCCCGACATGCTGCAGGTCACGAAGCCCTGGCCGATGGGGTCACCGCTCGCCACGCCGATGGACTGCAGCAGCTTGCTCAGCACCAGGCGGTCTTCGCCCACGGTGAAGTCGGTGATGGTGTCACCGGCATCCAGCAGGCTGCTGTAGACGAAGTCATCGCGCCCCGCGCCGCCCGTCAGGGTGTCGGCACCGGCGCCGCCTTCGATCACGTCATCACCCGCCGTGCCGACGAGGGTGTCGCGGCCGGCCGTGCCCTGGACGTTGTTCACCAGGTTCAGGCCCAGCACCACGGGGTCGTGGTCCGAGGAGCGGTAGGCGGTGGCGCTGTAGTAGTCGGGGCCGCAGGTGGCACAGGCCGGCTTACGGAACTCCAGGTTGTAGTCGATGATCAGCGGCTCGTCGGCATTGATATGCCAGGGCGCGGCGCTCAGCACCTTGGCCGAGAGGCTGGGCGTGGCCAGGGCATGGTCCAGGCGGCCGGCCAGGCCGTCGAACACATAGCTGTAGGCGGCCGGGTCGAAGCGGCCTTCCTGGTCGATCACGAAGCCGTCCTGGGTCAGGGTGTGGATGGGGTCTTCCTGCGCATAGGCATTGAAGTCACCCAGCAGCACCGCGTCCTGGGTGCCGGCTGCGGCCTGCACCTGGCCCACGAACTCGCGCAGGCGCAGGGCCTGCTGCACGCGGGTGGCGTTCCAGCAGCTCTGACCGTCGCCCTGGTCGGCATCGGCACCGCCGCCGCTGGGGCAGCTGCCCTTGGACTTCAGGTGGTTGACCAGCACCGCGAAGCGCTGGCCGTTGGGCGCCTGGAAGCCCTGGGCGAAGGTGGGGCGGTTGTTGACGGCGTTGGTGTCCGACATGGCTGCACCGATCAGGGCCAGGCGGGCGGGCTTGTAGATCAGGGCCACGCGGATGGCGTCGTCACCGGTGTCCAGGCTGCCCTTGGGCACGACCTTGTAGGTGTTGGCGCCCAGCTTGGCGTTCAGCGCATCCACCAGGTTCTGTGCGGCCACATCGCCGTTGTTCTGGATCTCCATCAGACCGACCACATCGGCATTGATGGTGGACAGCGAGGCCACCAGCTTGGTCTGCTGGCGCTGGAACTCCGCCAGATTGCTGGCGCCGCGGCAGTTGCTGGCCGAGACCGCACCGCCCAGGCTGCAGCCCTGGCCGCTCTGGCCGCTGGCGGTCTTGCCGTCGGCAAAGGTGGTGAAGTAGTTCAGCACATTGGCGCTGGCCACCTTGTAATTGCCCTGCACACCGGCCGGCGCGGCCGTGCGCGGATTGCTGCGCTCGAAGGCCACGGCCTGGGTGGGCTGCAGCTTGAACATGGCGGCACCGGTGTTGCTGCTGGTGGCCAGACCGTAGTCGATCACGCCGGTCAGCGAGCTCGTGGTGTCACCCGCGCGCACGGTGTTGTCCGCGGCCAGGTAGGGCGTGGGGTCGGGGTTCTGGGCGGTGCTGTTGTCGTCCAGGATGAACATGTGGCGCGCGTTCTCGGCGGCCAGGCTCAGGGCATCGGCCGAGCCGGGGCGGAACACATTGCTGGGCTGCTGCTTGCGGCCGCCGGCGGCCATGGTCAGCTGGCCGAAGCGGCCCAGGAAGTAGTTCTGCTGCACGGTCAGCGGGCCCTTGAGCGTGACCAACATGCCCTCATAGGCTTCCAGGCCACCGGCCGGCAGGTTCTCCAGGTCCACCAGGGTGGGGGTGATGGCGTGGCCGCTGCTCAGCACGGTCAGCGCGCTGGGGCTGTTCAGCTGGGTGATGGGGTTGGCCTGCGCATCGGCGCTGCCCGTGGCCACCACGAACTCCGTCACCGTGGCCGTGACCTTGAGCTCCTGGCCCACGCTGGCGCTGTTGGCCGCGCCGGTGTAGACGAAGATGCCGTCCGATGTGCTGTTGTCACCATCGCCCAGGCGGTCCTGCATGTAGAAGCCATTGGCCGCCACATGGGTCACGACGCCCGTGGTGGTGACGGTCTTGCCCTTGTGGGCGCTCTGCTTGCCGCTGCCCTGGATCTGGTAGATCGCCAGGGTCTCGCCGGCGGGCGGGTTGCCGCCACCGTTGTTGCTGCAGGTGATGGCGGCCGTGGCGGCATTGCGCGGGGCCGGGGTGCCGACCGTGAAGTCGTTCTTGTTGTCGTCCTTGTCGGTGCAGCCATCGCCGGCACGCAGGGCGGCGGTGGTGGCGCTGAGCTTGCCGGCGGCGCCCGTGCCTTCGAAGGCGGCGGCCGTGCCATAACCCACCAGGTCCACCAGGGTGGCGGCGCCCTTGGGGTCGGCGCTGTTCAGGGCCGCGGTGCTGGACACCAGGGCGATCTTGCCGTCCGTGCCGCTCAGGGCCAGGGTGGTGATCACGTCCGGCGTGGGCAGATTCTGGCTGCCGCCGGTGCCGTCCGCGCCCTTGACCAGCAGATAGTGGCCGGGGGCCAGCAGCAGGTCGGTGTCGGAGAGCTTGGCGATCTGGCTGGCCTGGCCGCCGATCAGGCCGCTGGCCGAGCCGTACTGCAGGGACCAGCCCTTCAGATTGACGGCCGCGCTGCCGCCATTGAAGAGCTCGATGAAATCGCTCTTCAATACTGCGCCGGAATTACCGCCGCCGCCGAAAACCTGGCTGATGACCACGCCGTTTGCCGAGGCCATGACGCCCGGAGCGGCAAATGCCGCGGCAAGCAGGAATGCAAGGGGTTTGAGTTTCATGTGAGCAGTTCTAGAAGGGAGGGACCGAACACCCCGCCAGGCCGGTCAGCTCGCGAAAATCCCGATGAATCATGGGCTTGCGGACGGCTACCAGGGCGGCACCGGCGCGATGCTAGCGTTTGAATATGACTGTTTGTGACACCGCAAACACGGGGGTGACGCCCCAGACATACTGCGCATGAGCCGGTATTTCAGGGTTTTGCCCCAGCAAAACGTCGCAAATTTTGCGCAAATAAAGTACGGCATTTGCGCAAAGGCGCAAACGGTTGCACATACTCCGCTAAGTTATTGATTCAGCGCGGCGCGGCCCTTGGATGGCGGCGCGCGTCCGGTGGGCGCCAGACGCCCGCCGACTCGATTTGAAACGCCCTGGGACTTTCCCTGAGACGCACTCGAAACCGCCGCCTCGGGCCGGTCAGACGCCGGTTATGCCCCGCCCCCACACCGGAATGGCCGGTGCCCGGAGCCCCTGCCCATAATCGGCGCGCCCCGCTGTCCGGCTCCGGCCGTTGCCCATGTCACCCCTGCTGCTGCTCACCGTCGTGCTCGCCTATTTCGCCCTGCTGCTGGGCGTGGCCTGGTGGAGCTCGCGCGCGGCCGACAACCAGAGCTTCTTCATCGGCAACCGCAACAGCCACTGGGGCCTGGTGGCCTTCGGCATGGTGGGCACCTCGCTCTCGGGTGTCACCTTCATCAGCGTGCCAGGTCAGGTGGGGGCCTCGGCCTTCAGCTATTTCCAGATCGTGCTGGGCCAGTTCCTGGGCTATGCGGTGATCGCCTTCGTGCTGCTGCCGCTGTACTACCGCCTGCAGCTGACCTCCATCTACCACTACCTGGGCCAGCGCCTGGGGCCGCGCAGCTACCAGACCGGCGCGGGCTTCTTCATCCTCTCGCGCACCCTGGGCGCCACGGCGCGCCTGTACCTGGTCGTGAAGATCCTGCAGGACGCCATCCTGGACAGCCTGGGCCTGCCCTTCTGGCTCACCGCCCTGGTGATCCTGCTGATGATCCTGGCCTACACCTACGAGGGCGGGGTCAAGACCATCGTCTGGACCGACACCCTGCAGACCAGCGGCATGCTGCTGGGCCTCGTCGTCTGCGTGCTCTATCTGCTGCAGGCCCTGGGGCTGGACCTGGGCCAGAGCCTGCAGCGCCTGGACGCGGCGGGCCTGTCCCGGGTCTTCGTGGACGATCCCCTGAGCAAGAGCTTCTGGGCCAAGCAGGTCCTGGCCGGCATGTTCATCGCCATCGCGATGACGGGCATGGACCAGGAGATGATGCAGAAGAACATCTCGGTCAAACGCCTGGCGGACTCGCAGAAGAATGTGATGGTGCTGGCCACCATCATGCTGGCCGTGGTGCTGCTCTTCCTCTTCCTGGGCGGCCTGCTGCAGCTCTTCGCGGTGCAGCAGGGCATGACGGCCCGCGGCGACCAGCTCTTCGCGGCCGTGGTGCTGCAGCACCTGCCGGCCTGGGTGCAGATGGTCTTCATCATCGCCCTGATCTCGGCCCTCTTCCCCAGCGCCGATGGCGCCATCACCGCCCTCACCTCGAGCTTCTGCATCGACCTGCTGGGCCTGCAGCGCCGCCAGGACTGGAGCGAGGCGAAGAAGCTGGCGGTGCGCAAGCGCGTGCACCTGGGCTTTGCCGCGCTCTTCCTGCTGCTGGTGATGGTGTTCAAGGCGATCAACGACCCCAGCATGATCGGCCTGATCCTCAAGCTGGCGGGCTATACCTACGGGCCGCTGCTGGGCCTCTTCGCCTTCGGCCTGCTGAGCCGGCGCGCGGTGCGCGACGCCTGGGTGCCCCTGGTGGCCCTGGCCGCGCCTGCCCTGTGCTGGCTGCTGGACAGCCAGCAGGCCGCCCTGCTGGGCCACTACGGCATCGGCCTGGAACTGCTGCTGCTCAACGGCGTGCTGACCTATGCCGGCCTGTGGCTGCTGTCCCTGCCCGAGGCCAGCAGCCCCTCCAGCGCGGCCAGGCAGCCATCGGCGTAGACGCGGTCCGCGCCCTCCAGGGCCAGCACTCGCTCGGCCATCAGGGCATGGGCATGGCCGGCCAGGGCCGCATCACCCGCGGCCACGGCCGCGTGGCCCAGGGCCTCGTAGGCAAAGCAGTGCTCGTAGTCATCGGCCTCGTTGGCCTGGCAGGCTCTCACGCAGTCCTGCGCCGCCTGCAGAGCCAGCGCGCCCTGCCCCGCCGCCGCCGCGCAGCGGGCCAGCTGCCAGTCGGCGCGCTCCACTTCCAGCCAGCCGCCGGCCTGCTGCCAGGCGCTGCGAGCACGCCGGGCGGCCTCCACCATCAGGGCCGCGGCCTCGGCATCACCCGCGGCCAGGTAGTAACGCAGATCACCGGCCACGTTATTGGCCAGGGCCGCCCAGGCGCGGCCGCTCGCCACATCGGTCTGGGCCCAGCTCTGGCTGCGGTCCATCAAGGCCGCCATGGCCGCAAAGTCGCGCGCCCGGCTGAGCGCCAGCACGGCGCTACCGGCAGCGCGTATGCGCTCAGCCGGGGCCAGGTCTTGCCAGTCAGGCTCGCTCCCGGGTGCCCGCGCCAGGGCGATGGCCGCGCGGGCACGCGCCGTCTGCTCGGCTGGCAGGGCCTGCAGCAGGGCCGCCAGGCCCGCCGCATCGGCCAGATGCCCCAGCAGCACATGCTCGGCCGCGCGCAGCCAGGCCTGTTGCGGCTCGGCGCCGGCGTGAGCCAGCCGGGCCGCCGCCGCGCGCAGGAGTGCGGCCGCGGCCTCGGGCTGATCGGCATGCACGGCCCAGGCCTGCTCGATCTGCGTGTTCATCGGCTCATCCACCATCGCGCCCTCCCGGGGTCTGCTGCCAAACCTAGGCAGGGATCTTGGCACAATCGGCGCTCCCCGAGCCCGCCCGTCCCATGACCCTCACCCAGTTGATCGCCGGCTTTGTGCGCCGGCATTGGCCCGCCTATCTCGCCTCGGCCCTGATGCTCGCGGGCATTGCGGTGCTCACGGTCTGGATCCCGCGCCAGGTGGGCGCGGTGGTGGATGGCCTGGTGGCCGGGCGCCTGCAGGGCGCGGGCCTGCTGCACGAGCTGGGCCTGCTGGTGGGGGCCGGCGCCGCGATCTATCTGATGCGGGTGGGCTGGCGCATCGCCCTCTTCGGCGCGGCCTACAAGCTGGGGCGCCAGCTGCGCCTGCAGCTCTATGAGCGCCTGAGCCTGCAGGGCCCGGCCTTTTTTCAGGCCAAGCGCACCGGCGATCTGATGGCCCTGGCCACCAATGATGTGGATGCCGTGGAGCTGGCCGCGGGCGAAGCCCTGCTGGCCGCCTTTGACGGCAGCCTGACCCTGCTGCTGGTGCTCTCCATGATGACCCTGGGCGTGGACTGGCGCCTGGGCCTGGCCGCCCTGCTGCCCTTCCCCCTGATGGCCCTGGCCTTCTGGTTCATCTCGGAGCGCGTGCACCAGGCCTGGAAGAGCTCGCTGGACCGCTTCTCCCTGATGAACCAGCATGTGCAGGAGGGCCTGGCCGGCGTGCGCACCCTGCGCGCCCTGGGCCTGCTGCCGCGCAGCAGCGCGCAGTTCGCCCGCCTGGCCGACAGCGCGGGCGAGGCCAGCTACCAGGCCCAGCGCTGGGAGGCCGCCTACGAACCCGCCGTGGGCATGAGCCTGACCGCCGCCATGACCATCGCCCTGGGCCTGGGCGGCTGGCTGGTGGCCAGCGAGGCGCTGAGCATCGGCCAGCTGACGGCCTTCACCATGTACCTGGGCCAGCTGATCTGGCCCATGTTTGCCGCAGGCTGGGTGCTGTCCCTGCTGGAGCGCGGGCGCGCCGCCTGGGGCCGCTTAGGGCCGGTGCTGGCCGCACCCCTGACCCTGGAGGACGCCGGCCGCGCCGAGCTGCCCCAGCCCCCCGGCGCCCTGGTGCTGGACGAGGTGGGCTTCAGCTACCCGCCCACCGCGCCCGCCGAGGGCGAGGGTGAGAGCACGCCCGCCAAACCGGCCCGCGCGGCCCTGGCCGGCGTGAGCCTGAGCCTGGCGCCAGGCCAGACCCTGGGCCTGGTGGGGCCCACGGGCGCGGGCAAGTCCAGCCTGCTGCGCCTGCTGCTGCGCCAGCACGAGCCCGATGCGGGCCGCATCAGTCTTGGGGGCCGGGTCTTGCCCGAGTATCGGCTGGAGGCCCTGCGCGCCGCCATCGCCTGGGTGCCACAGGAGCCCTTTCTGTTCTCGGCCTCGGTGGCCGAGAACATCGCCCTGGCCCGGCCAGACGCCACGCGCGAGCAGATCGAGCAGGCCGCCCGCCTGGCCGCGGTGCACGAGGACATCCTGCGCCTGCCCGAGGGTTACGACACCATGGTCGGCGAACGCGGCGTGAAGCTGTCGGGCGGCCAGCGCCAGCGCATCGCGATCGCCCGTGTCTTCCTGAAGGACGCGCCGATCCTGGTGCTGGACGAGGCGACCTCGGCCGTGGACACCGGCACCGAGACCCAGATCCTGGCGCATCTGCGCACCCTGCGCCGCGAGCGGCCGGAGCGCTGCGTCATCATCGTCAGCCACCGGCTCTCGGCCGTGATGGAGGCCGATCAGATCCTGGTGCTGCGCCAGGGCCATGTGGCCGAGCGCGGCACGCACGACAGCCTGCTGGCGGCCGCCGGCTGGTATGCCACCCAGTGGCGCTATCAACAACTGGAGGCCAGCCTTGACGCGGCCTGAGAACGAGAAGCCGGCCCAGGAGAAGCCCTGGCGCTCGGTGGGCCTGCTGCTGGAGTCGGCCCGGGGCGAGCGGCCCCAGCTGCTGCGGGGCGTGCTCTGGCTGGTCCTGGCCGCCGGCCTGGAAGCGCTGGGGCCCATCATCGGCAAGTACTTCATCGACCACTACCTGCTGCCGCGCCAGCTGGACCTCGCGGCCATGGGCGGCCTGCTGCTGGCCCTGCTGCTCTCGGGCTGGGTGGCCAGCTGGATACGCTACGGCCAGCTGGCGCGCATGGCGGGCATCGCGCGGCGCGCGGTGCTGCGCCTGCGCGAGCGGGTCTACGCCCATGTGCTGAATCTGCCCATGGCCTTTTTCGACCAGGCCATCACCGGCCAGCTGGTCAGCCGCGTCACCAATGACACCGAGGCGGTGAACCAACTCTACCGCCAGGTGCTCTATGTGATGCTGGACTCCAGCATCGTGGTGCTGGGCTCCATGATCGCCATGGCCTGGCTGGACTGGCGCCTGATGCTGATCGTGGCCCTGCTGGTGCCGGCCATGCTGCTCATCATCTGGCTCTACCAGCGCTTCTCGGGCGCGGCCGTGGCGCGCTCGCGCCAGCTGCGCAGCGATATCAATGCGCAGATGGCCGAGAGCGTGGCCGGCATGGCCGTGCTGCAGGCGGCCGGTGCAGCCACGCGCTTTGCCGCCCGCTTTGCCCAGACCAATGATCGCCAGCTCAAGGCCCGCATGGACGAGCTGCGCGCCAATGCCTGGCTGCTGCGCCCGGCCCTGGACCTGCTGAACGTGCTGCTGGTGGTGGGCCTGGTCTGGGGCTTCGGCGAACGCCAGGCGGGCTCGGGCAGTTTGGCGCTTGCGGCCGTGGAGGTGGGCCTGCTCTACGCCTTCCTGGGCTATATCGCCCGCGTGGTGGAGCCGCTGATCCAGATCACCCTGCAGTTCGGCCAGCTGCAGCAGGCCATGGTGGCGGCGGCGCGGGTGCGCAGCCTGCTGCAGGAGCATGAGACGGTGCTGGAGTCCGATGCCCAGCGCCGCATCGAGCGCGGCCATATCCGCATCGCCTCGCTGAGCTTTGGCTACGACCCGGCCCGGCCGGTGCTGCACGATCTCAATCTCGACTTCCCGGCCGGCAGCTTTGTGGGCATCGTGGGTCACACGGGCAGCGGCAAGTCCACCCTGCTGTCCCTGCTGCTGCGCTTCTATGCGCCGCAGAGCGGCAGCATCGAGATCGACGCCCACCCGCTGGCGCGCATCCCGGACACGGTGTTTCGCGAGCGCGTGGGCCTGGTGCCGCAGGAACCCTATCTGCTGGCCGCCAGCGCGCGCGAGAACATCGCCATGGGCCGCCCCATTCCCGAGGCCCAGCTGATCGCCGCGGCCCGCGCCGCGCGCGTGCACGAGTTCATCGAGGCCCTGCCCCAGGGCTATGACACGCCCTTGGGCGAGGGCGGCGCGCGCGTGTCCACCGGTCAGAAGCAGCTGATCGCCATGGCGCGCGCCCTGGCCGGCGCGCCCACCGTGCTCTTCCTGGACGAGGCCACCTCCAATATCGACAGTGCCACCGAGCGCGTGATCAGCGAAGCCCTGGAGGCCCTGCGTGGCCAGGTCACGGTGGTGGCCATCGCGCACCGGCTCTCCACCATACGCGCGGCCGACCAGATCGTGGTGCTCAACCACGGCCACCTGGCCGAGCTGGGCAGGCACGAGACCCTGATGGCACACGAGGGCGGGATCTACCAGCGCCTGGTGCAGCTGCAGGCTCTGGACGTGGAGAGCACGGACGAGGCCTGAACCCGCGTGCCGGCCTCAGGCGCGGCGTACCGCGGCCGCGGGCGATGTCGCCACCGCGGCCGGCGGCAGGCAGCCCAGGCCCCGCAAGCTGGCCTCAATGGCCTCGTCCAGCGGCGTGTGGGGTTCGGCGCCCAGGGTCTGGCGCAGCAGGGTGTTGTCCATGCGCACCTCCTGCTGCCAGAGGTAGCGCATTTCCAGCAGCTCGCGCAGCGTGCCCACAAAAGGCGCGGCCAGGCGCAGCTGCCACCAGGGCAAGGCCCGCAGCCGGGGTTCGGCCCCGCCATGCCAGCGCACCACGCGCTGGATGGCGCGGCCGAACTCGCGGCCATCGGCATCCCAATGCCCGGCCATGTGAAAGCGGGCAAAACGCGGCAGCGCCTCGCCCTGGGCCAGCAGCGCCAGCAGGGTGCGGGCCACATCGGGCAGGTAGGCAAACTGATGACCCACGCCCGGCGTGGCCGGCAGCTGCACCGTGCGCACCGGCTGGCCGGGCTTGACCATGGCCTGGGCAAACCAGCTGTTGCCGGCCTGCGGCCCGAAGAAGTCCCCGGCGCGCAGCACGATGGCGCGCAGACGCCCCTGCTCGGCCGCCTCGCGCAGGCGCTGCTCCAGCGCCACCCGGATGGCCCCCTTGCGGGTCAGGGGCCGCTGCACCGCCTCCTCGCCCAGCAGCGCGGCGCCATAGGCGTCGGGGCCGTAGTTGTAGACCGTGCCCGGCAGCAGCACCGTGGCGCCCTGGGCGCTGGCGGCCGCGATGGTGCTGTCCATCATGGGCAGCACCAGCTCGGACCAGCGGCGGTAGCCGGGCGGGTTGACCGCGTGCACGATGACCGAGCAGCCCTCGGCCGCCGCCGCCACCTCGGCGGCGTGCAGGGCGTCGCCCGGCCGCCACTCGATCCCGGCCCCGCCCGGGATCTGCGGTGCGCGGGGGTGACGGTGCAGGGCTCGCACCGCCCAGCCGGCAGCGAGCAGCTGGCGCGCCAGCTCTCCGCCTATGCCGCCGGTGGCGCCCAGCACCAGGGCTTGCGGCTTGGATCGTGGCTCGCGTCGGCTCATGTCAGAACTCCTTGTCTGGGGTGGTGAGCGCATTCTTGGTGGCCCCGGATCAAAAGAAAATTACCTAAACAAGCACAGCCTTTATACATTTCCGCATGACCTCATCGCCTGGCTGGGAGCTCTACCGCTCCTTTCTCGCCGTGCTCCAGGAGGGCTCGCTCTCCGGTGCCGCCCGCGCCCTGGGCCTGACCCAGCCCACGGTCGGACGCCATGTCTCGGCCCTGGAGCAGGCCCTGGATCTGAGCCTGTTCACCCGTTCGGCGGCGGGTTTGCAGCCCACCGAGTCGGCGCTGGCCCTGCGCGAGGACGCCGAGCTGATGCAGAGCACCGCCGCCGCGCTGGAGCGCGCGGCGCGCGGCCTGGGCCAGGCCGTGCAGGGTGCGGTGCGCATCTCGGCCAGCGAGGTGATGGGCGTGGAGGTGCTGCCGCCCATCCTCAGCGAGCTGCAGGCCCAGCATCCGCAGCTGGAGATCGAGCTGGTGCTGAGCAACCGGGTGCAGGACCTGCTGCGCCGCGAGGCCGATATCGCGGTGCGCATGACCGTGCCGCGCCAGGAGGCGCTGCTGGCCACCCGGGTGGGCGAGGTGCCCCTGGGTCTGCACGCGCACCGGCGCTATCTGGCGCGGCACGGCATGCCGCAGAGCCTGGCCGAGCTGGCCGGCCACCGGCTGATCGGCTACGACCAGGAGACGCCCTTTCTGCGCGCCGCCAGCGCCAGGCTGAATCTGCCCGCCTGGTCGCGCGAACGGTTCGCGGCACGCTGCGACAGCGATCTGGGCCAGTTGGCCCTGCTGCGTGCGGGCGCGGGCATCGGCATCTGCCAGATCGCCCTGGCACGCCGTGACCCGGAACTGGTGCAGCTGTTCCCGCAGCAGTTCTCCATGGCGCTGGAGAGCTGGGTCGTGATGCACGAGGGCTTGCGCAGGAGCCCGCGCTGCCGCGTGAGCTTCGACGCCCTGGTGCAGGGCCTGCGCGCCTATATGCGGCAGCCCCCGGCCCCGGCGACCTGAGCCCCGGGCCGGCGGCACAATCGCCCCATGGCACAAGGCAAACGAATTTCCGCAGAGATCGACGGCGAGGCCCTGCAGGCCATCAAGGCGCTGGGCGCCGCGGCCAAGCAGGCCCGGCTGCAGGCCGGCGAAGGTCAGGCCGCGGCCGCGGCCCGGCTGGGCGTGCATGTGCAGACCATAGGCCGCATCGAGTCCGGCGAGCCCGGCGTCTCGGCGGGCCATCTGCTGGGCCTGCTGGCCCTCTACGGCCTCACCGTCAGCGCGGCGCCGGTAGGCGCAGACTGAGCCGGCCGGCTCAGAGCGCCAGAGCCAGGCGCTCCAGGATCAGCACCGCGAAGAAGCCCAGCGCCGCCAGCACCGTCCACTTGATGATGACGATGCCGCGCGCCCGCCAGTGCGGCTGGCGCGTGGCGATGTACATGGCGAAGCAGAGAATGCCTGCAAACAGCAGCAGGCCCACGACGAGGCGGAAGATCAGCATGCGCCGCAGTATCGCCGCGCCTACCAGGCCGGCGCCAGCTCCGCAAAGCCGGCGGGGGCCTGCTTCTCGTCCTGGAAGCTGACGATCTCCCAGGCCTCGCGGTCGGCCAGCAGGGCGCGCAACAGCTTGTTGTTCAGGGCGTGGCCGCCCTTGAAGGAGGTGTAGGCCGCCAGCAGCGGGTGGCCGGCCACATGCATATCGCCGATGGCGTCCAGGATCTTGTGCTTCACGAACTCGTCGTCGTAGCGCAGGCCCTCGGCATTGAGCACGCGGTAGTCGTCCACCACGATGGCGTTGTCCATGGAGCCGCCCAGGGTCAGGCCGCGGCTGCGCATCAGCTCGATATCGCTGGTCATGCCGAAGGTGCGGGCGCGCGCGATCTGCTTCTTGTACTGGCCCGAGCCCATGTCGAAGACGAACTGCTGGCCGGTGGCGGCCACTGCCGGGTTGTCGAACTCGATCTGGAAGCTCAGGGTGTAGCCATGGTGGGGCTCCAGGCGCGCCCACATCAGGCGCTTGCCCTCGCCCTGGCGCACTTCCACGGTCTTCTTAACGCGCAGGAACTTCTTGGGCGCGTTCTGCAGCTCGATGCCGGCGCTCTGCAGCAGGAAGACATAGCTGGCGGCCGAGCCGTCGAGGATGGGCACCTCGTCGGCATTGATGTCCACATAGAGATTGTCCAGGCCCAGGCCGGCGCAGGCCGAGAGCAGGTGCTCGATGGTCTGCACCTTGGGCGCGCCGGGGTCGCCGCCGGGGCTGACCGTGGTGGCCATGCGGGTGTCGCAGACGGTCTCGGCCCGCACCGGGATGTCCACCGGGGTGTTCAGGTCCACGCGGCGGAACACGATGCCGGTGTCAGGCGCCGCGGGGCGCAGGGTCATCTCGACCTTCTGGCCGCTGTGTATGCCCACGCCCACGGCCCGGGTCAGCGACTTGAGGGTTCTTTGTTGCAGCATGCCGCTATTGTCGGCCATCGCCCTCAGTCCTGCTGGAGCGGGGCCTCCTGGGGCGGACGGCGGCGCACCGGCAGGCGCAGGCTCAGCTGGGTGCCATGGCCGGGCCGGCTGTCCACATGCACGCTGCCGCCCAGGCGGTGAGCGCGCTTTTGCTGGCTGCGCAGGCCGCGGCCCTTCTTCGCAGTCTCGAGGTCGAAGCCCAGGCCGTCGTCCTCCACGCGGATCTCGACCTTGCTGCCCAGGTCCCGCGTGGCGATGCGCACCCGCGAGGCGCGCGCATGCTTGAGCACATTGTTCAGCGCCTCCTGCAGCAGGCGCAGCACATGCAGGGCATCGGGCGGCTCCAGCCAGTCCAGCGGCGGCAGATCCTGCACATCCCACTCCAGCATCAGGCCGCCGGCCTGCAGGCGCTTGCCCAGGCGGTAGCGCATGGTGGCCAGCAGAGAAACCAGGTCGTGACCCACGGGCTCCAGCGAGTCGATCACCAGGCGCAGATCGTCCACGCATTCGCGCAGCACCTCCACCACCTGCTCCTGCTGCATGGAGCCCTGCTCCACCGCCACCATGGCCGAGAGCAGGGAGGAGCCCAGACCGTCGTGCATGTCCTGCATCAGGCGCTGGCGCTCCAGCAGCAGGGCCTGCTGGCGCTCGGCCTCGGAGAGGCGCTCGTGCTGGGTCTGCAGCTGGGCGCCCTGCTCCGCCAGGCGCTGGGCCAGCTGGTCATTGGCGTGCTCCACCTGGCGCAGGGCGCCCAGAAAGCGCTGCTGCACCGCATAGAGAAAGCTGCCCACGATCACCAGGGTGGCAAAAGGCATCAGGTAGATGTGCTCGCTCCAGCCCCAGCCGGCCAGCAGACCCAGGTCGTGGATGCCCAGCAGCAGGCCCACGGCCAGGGCCGCGGCGATCAGGCGCAGCTCGCGGCTGCCCTCGCGCAGCGCCACCAGGGCCACGAAGAGCGTACCCACCGTGCCCACCACCGCATTGACGATGTGCTGCAGCACCAGGGGGTCCATCACATCCACGACCAGGGGCATGGTGAGGCCGCTGCTCAGCAGCACGAAGACCGCCAGCGCCCGCTCGAAGCTGGGAAAGCGCCGCTGCGCAAAGCGCAGCGCGAACAGGAAGGTAAGCAGCATCACCCAGGACATGGAGGCGTGCGTGGCCCACCAGAACCACTCCAGACCCAGGCGCGTGCCGGGCAGGTCCACGTGGTAATGCAGATTGCGCACCAGCCAGGCCACCGAGGCCAGGGCAAAGAGCAGATAGGCCGGCTCCTCGCGGCGCTGCAGCCAGAGCGTAAAGGCGAACAGGCCCAGCACCACCAGCAGCAGGCCCGTGGCCTGGGGCACGCCGATCTGCAGGGCCCAGCGCGTGTCGTACAGCGGCTCCAGATCCTCGCGCGCGCCCAGCCAGGCGCTGGAGACGGCGAAGAAGCTGTTCTTGAGCACCGGCACCGCCACGATGACCTCGATGGCGCGGTCCTGCTGGGTCTCGGTGAAGGCGCCGGGGAAGACCGCCCACAGCGGCCGCACCCACTGCTCGCGGGCACCGGCCTGGTTGTCAAAGACCGGCCGCCAGCCCTCCTCCGTGCGCACCAGCACCGCCGCGGCCATGCCCACCAGACGCGGCATGTAGAGGGCCACGCTGGTGGGCCAGCGCCCCTCGGGCGGGGTGTAGCGCAGGCGGTACCAGCGCATCTGGTACTGCTGGTCGCTGATGCGCGCACCGCCCGCACCGCGCTGGCGCACATCGGGCAGCTGCACCGGCGACCAGGCCTCGGGCTCGCCGGGCGGCTGCAGGCCCTCGGGCAGGGCCGCCTGGGTGCCGTCCATGGCGCGCAAGGCCGCCCACCAGCGGCGCAGGTCCTCGCGGCTCCAGTCAGAGAGCGCCAGCTGGGCGCCGGTGGCCTGCTCGCCCGCGCTGCGGGTGGGCGCCTCAGGCAGCCCCAGGCGCTGGGCCTGCGCGGGCGCGGCGGCCAGCACGCAGCCGGCCGCCAGCCAGAGGGCCAGCAGCAGGCGCGTCAGGGAGAGCGGCAGGGAGAGCGATGCGAAGAACGGACCCATCCGAGCGAAGCTTCTTGTTGTGAGGCGGCGCGTGGGCCGCGTCGCCGCCGCTAGTCTGCCCGCAGACGGCCGTGCTGGCTATGGCATCAAGACCTGGATCCGGCGCGGAAATGCAACAAGCCCGACCGGCAGCGAGAAGGAGGAATCGCTGCCCGACGGGCTTGTCAGGCTGGGGGCTGTCAGCGGCTGGCCATATCCCCCGCCTTGTGGAGGCGAGCAGGGGCACGCGGCCCCTGTCCTGTCCTCAGTCGGCTTGCTTGCGCAGGAAGGCCGGGATCTCGATCTCGTCCATGCCGTTGGAGGACAGGGCCTCCACCTTGGCCGCGGCGGTGCGGCCATGGCGCCAGACACTGGGCACGCTCATGCCGCCGAAATCGCTGCCGCTGGCGCTGCCCACCGTGGTGGTCGCGGCCGGCATGGCCACGGCCTGGTTCAGCACCGGCAGATTGTCGGTACCGGTGCGCAGCTGGGCGGCCGGCTGCACCACCTGCAGCGGCGCCTGGGCGCGGGCGCGCTGGCTGGTCAGGCCGGTGGCGATCACGGTGACGCGCAGCTGGTCGCCCAGGCTCTCGTCATAGGCCGTGCCGTAGATGATGTGGGCATCTTCCGAGGCGTAACGCTTGATGGCATTCATCGCGTTGCGGCTCTCGGCCAGCTTGAAGGTGTTGCGGTTGGCGGCGATCAGCACCAGCACGCCGCGCGCGCCGGACAGATCGATGCCCTCCAGCAGCGGGCAGGCCACGGCGGCTTCGGCGGCCTTGGTGGCGCGGTCCGGGCCGCTGGCCACGGCCGTGCCCATCATGGCCTTGCCGGGCTCACTCATCACGGTCTTGACGTCTTCAAAGTCGACGTTGACCAGGCCGGGCATGTGGATGATGTCCGAGATGCCGCCCACGGCGTTCTTCAGCACGTCGTTGGCGTGTGCGAAGGCCTGGTCCTGGGTGACGTCGTCGCCCAGCACGTCCAGCAGCTTGTCGTTCAGCACGACGATCAGGGAGTCGACATTGGCTTCCAGTTCGGCCAGGCCGGCATCGGCGGCCTTGGAGCGGCGGTTGCCCTCGAACTCGAAGGGCTTGGTGACCACGCCCACGGTCAGGATGCCCATCTCCTTGGCCACGCGAGCGATCACGGGGGCCGCGCCGGTGCCGGTGCCACCGCCCATGCCGGCGGTGATAAAGAGCATGTTTGCGCCCTGGATGGATTCGCGGATGCGGGCCTCGGCCTCCTCGGCCGCGGCCTTGCCCATCTCGGGCTTGGCGCCCGCGCCCAGACCGGTGGTACCCAGCTGCAGCAGCTGGTCGGCCTTGGAGCGGTTGAGGGCCTGGGCGTCGGTATTGGCGCAGATGAATTCCACGCCCTGCACACCCTGGGCAATCATGTGGTCGACCGCGTTGCCGCCGCCACCACCGACCCCGATCACCTTGATCTGAGTGCCTTGATCAAACTCTTCGATCATCTCGATCGCCATAGCAAACCTCCTTCAGCAATTGTGCAGTTGCCAGCCGTTAAAAACTACGGGGAAGACCCCTTTTTTTGCGCTCTGTCCCATATGTTTTGGGCTCGGCGCCACAGTGCGCGCGTGGCGCTTCAGAAATTACCCAGAAACCAGTCCTTGGCGCGGCCCAGAATGGTTTTCACCGAACCCGCCTGCTGCGCCGCCTTCAAACCCCGGGTGCGCGACAGACGGGCTTCTTCGAGCAGTCCCATCACGGTTGCGGAACGCGGGTTGGAAACCATGTCGAAGAGCGCGCCGCTATAGGTCGGGTTGCCGCGGCGCACCGGTTTGAGGAATATGTCCTCGGCCAGTTCCACCATGCCCGGCATCACCGCCGAGCCGCCGGTCAAAACAATTCCGGAAGAAAGCAACTCTTCGTAACCACTTTCCCGGATGACCTGATGCACCAGGGAAAAGATTTCCTCGACTCGGGGTTCAATAACCCCGGCAAGTGCTTGTTTTGAAAGCATGCGCGGCGCCCTGTCGCCCAGACCCGGCACTTCCACCTGGTCCGCCGGGTCGGCCAGCAGCTGCTTGGCCACGCCATGCTCGACCTTGATCTCCTCGGCATCCTTGGTCGGGGTGCGCAGGGCCATGGCGATATCGCTGGTGATGAGATCACCAGCGATGGGAATGACGGCGGTATGACGGATGGAGCCGCCGGTGAAGATGGCCACATCGGTGGTGCCGGCGCCGATATCGACCACGGCCACGCCCAGATCGCGCTCATCGGCAGTCAGGGCGGCGGCGCTGGAGGCGCTGGGGTTGAGCACCAGCTGATCCACTTCCAGGCCGCAGCGGCGCACGCATTTGACGATGTTTTCGGCCGCACTTTGCGCGCCGGTCACGATATGGACCTTGACCTCCAGGCGCCCGCCGCTCATGCCGATGGGTTCCTTGACCTCATGACCGTCGATCACGAATTCCTGCGGCTCGACCAAAAGCAGGCGCTGGTCGTTCGGGATATTGATGGCCTTGGCGGTTTCCACCACGCGCGCCACATCCACCGGCGTGACCTCCTTGTCGCGCACGATCACCATGCCGGTGGAGTTCTGGCCGCGGATATGGCTGCCGGTGATCCCCGTGAAAACCCGGGAAATCTTGCAGTCGGCCATCATTTCGGCCTCCTTGAGGGCCTGCTGGATGGACTGCACCGTGGCGTCGATATTCACCACCACGCCGCGCTTGAGCCCGTGCGAGGGCGCCACCCCCAGACCGGCGATGCGCAATTCCCCGTTGCCCAGGACTTCGGCCACCACCGCCATGATCTTGGCGGTGCCGATATCCAGCCCAACGACCAAATCCTTGTATTCCTTGGCCATAAATCCCTCAGCGTTTTCTGACCGGGCCCTTGGCCGGGACCGGTGTCGTGATCGTCGATATTCCGCGCAGGCGCACCGCGTAACCCTCGGCATGGCGCAGATCCGCCGCCAGCAGCGGGGTCTGGAAACGCGAGGTCAGCTGCGTGATGGTGGCCACAAACTGCCCGTAGCGGGCCAGCACCTCGGCCTCGTCGCCGCGGCCCAGCTCCAGCACCGCGCCTTTTTCCAGGGTGGCGCGCCAGGAGCCGCGGCCGGACAGGTCCAGGCGCTGCACCGTGTCGCCCAGCGGCGTGCTGGCCGCCTGCAGGCGCCGCCACATGGAGAGCATGCGGCCCGAGCTGCCCTCGGGGCCGGCCAGCACGGGCAGGTCCTCGTCTTCCACATCGCCCAGATTGGCCTCGAAGACCTCGCCGAAGCTGTTGACCAGGGCCCGCTCGGTGCTGGCCTCGCTGCCGGCGTCGGCGCCCTCGGCCTTCTCTTCCCAGTAGGCGGCGGGCTTGTGCTCTTCCAGATGCACCTTGAGCCGGTTGGGCCAGACCCGCTGCACCTCGGCATGGCGCACCCAGGGCACGGCCTCGAAGGCCTGGCGCGCCTGGCGCAGGCTCATGCTCAGGAAGGTGCCCGAGAGATGCGGCAGGGCATTGGCCCGCAGCGAAGCCACGCTATTGCGCGCCACCTCGCCCTCCACCTGGATGTGGCGGATGCTGAAGGCCGGCAGGCGCATCAGCTTGTGCACGCCCAGACCCAGGGCCGCCAGCAGCAGCCCGGCCAGCAGCAGCGCCGTCACGCCATTCATCAGGCGGACGTCGGGCGGCAGCGGGGTGGCGGCGTACTGGCTCATGGGCAAGTGCGTTGAACAGCGTCCTCAGGCCTGGCGATCCAGGCGCGCCTGCGACAGCAGCCACAGGCAGAGCTTGGAGTAGGACAGGCCGGCGGCGCGCGCCGAGATGGGCACCAGGGAGTGCGAGGTCATGCCCGGCGAGGTGTTCATCTCCAGCAGGAAGGGCTTGTTGTCGCGCCGGCGCAGCATCAGGTCGGCCCGGCCCCAGCCGCGGCAGCCCAGCAGGCGGTAGGCACGCAGCACCAGGGCCTGGATCTCCTGCTCCAGGGCCGGGTCCAGGCCGCTGGGGCAGTCGTACTTCACCACATCGGTGAAGTACTTGTTCTGGTAGTCGTAGTCACCCTCGGGGGCGCGGATGCGCACCACCGGCAGGGCAAAGGCGCTCTCGCCCTCGCCCAGCACCGGGCAGGTGAGCTCCTCGCCCTCGATGAACTCCTCGCACAGCACCTCGCGGTCATGGCGCGCGGCCAGCGCCACGGCGGCCGGCATGCCGGCGGCATCCGTCACCTTGCTGGCGCCGATGCTGGAGCCCTCGTGCGGCGGCTTGACGAAGATGGGCAGGCCCAGCTCCGCGGCCACCGCGCTCACGCGCTCGCTCGCCAGGGCATCGCTGCGCAGGCTCACCCAGCGCGGCGTGGGCAGCTGATCGCTGAGCCAGACGCGCTTGGTGGTGATCTTGTCCATCGCGATGCTGGAGGCCATCACGCCGGAGCCGGTGTAGGGGATGCCTAGGCATTCCAGCGCGCCCTGCACCGTGCCGTCCTCGCCGCCACGGCCATGCAGGGCGATGAAGCAGCGCGCAAAGCCTTCGGTCTTGAGCTCCTGCAGGCTGCGCTCGGCCGGGTCGAAGGCATGGGCGTCCACGCCTTCCTCGCGCAGCGCGGCCAGCACGCCGGGGCCGGACATGGTGAGCGAGACCTCGCGCTCGGCCGAGTCGCCGCCCATCAGCACGGCCACCTTGCCCAGGGCGCGCGGGTCAATGTTCAGGTCGATCTTCATTTCAGCAACTCCACGGTGGCAGCCGGCACGGCGCCGATGGAGCCGGCACCCATCACGATCACCACATCGCCGTCGCGGGCCTGCTCGGCGATGGTGCGCGGCAGCGCGGCCACATCCTCGACAAAGAGCGGCTCCACCTTGCCGGCCACGCGCAGGGCGCGCGCCAGGGCGCGGCCATCGGCCGCCACCACGGGGGCCTCGCCCGCGGCATAGACCTCGGTGAGCAGCACGGCATCGGCCGTGGAGATCACCTTGACGAAGTCCTCGAAGCAGTCGCGGGTGCGGGTGTAGCGGTGCGGCTGGAAGGCCAGCACCAGGCGGCGGCCCGGGAAGGCGCCGCGTGCGGCCGAGAGCACCGCCGCCATCTCCACCGGGTGGTGGCCGTAGTCGTCCACCAGGGTGAACTGGCCCCCCTGGGCGGCGGGCAGCTCGCCGTAGCGCTGGAAGCGCCGGCCCACGCCATCGAACTTGGCCAGGGCCGCCACGATGGGGGCGTCGGGGATCTCCAGCTCGGTGGCCACCGCGATGGCCGCCAGGGCGTTCAGCACATTGTGAATGCCGGGCAGATTGAGCGTGATCTGCAGATCGGCCAGGCCGGGACGGCGCGCGGTGAAGCGCATCTGGCCGCCGGCCAGGGCCTGCACATCCACGGCGCGAATCTGGTTGTCCTCGGCGAAGCCATAGCTGATCACCGGGCGCGAGATCAGGGGCATGATGGAATGCACGCCGGGATCGTCACCGCAGACCACGGCCGCGCCGTAGAAGGGCATGCGGTGCAGAAAGTCCACAAAGGCCTGCTTCAGACGCGCGAAGTCATGGCCATAGGTGTCCATATGGTCGGCGTCGATATTGGTGACGACGGCCATCATGGGCAGCAGGTTCAGGAAGGAGGCATCGCTCTCGTCGGCCTCCACCACGATGTGCTCGCCCTGCCCCAGGCGCGAATTGGCGCCCGCGCTATTGAGCTTGCCGCCGATCACGAAGGTGGGGTCCAGGCCCGCCTCGGCCAGCACCGAGGTCACCAGCGAGGTGGTGGTGGTCTTGCCATGGGTGCCGGCGATGGCGATGCCGTTCTTCAGGCGCATCAGCTCGGCCAGCATCACGGCGCGCGGCACCACGGGGATGCGCGCGGCGCGGGCCGCGATCACCTCGGGGTTGTCGGTCTTGACCGCGGTGGAGGTCACCACGGCCTGGGCGCCGGCAATATGCCCGGCCGCATGGCCGATGAAGACCTTGAGGCCCAGCGAGGCCAGGCGCTCGGTGGTGCTGCTGGCGCCCTGGTCCGAACCCGAGACCGTGTAGCCCAGGTTGTGCAGGATCTCGGCGATGCCGCTCATGCCGGCCCCGCCTATGCCCACGAAGTGGATGTGTTTGACGGCGTGTTTCATGCCTGGTTCTTGCTCAGCAGGGATTCGATTTCATCGGCCACGCGGGCCGCGGCGCGCGGACGGGCCAGGGCCCGGGCCTTTTCGCCCATGGCCTGCAGCTGGGCCCGGTCCAGGCCCTGCAGCAGGGCCAACAGGCCCTCGGGGCTCAGCTCCTCCTGCGGCAGGTGCAGGGCCGCGCCGTGCTGGGCCATGAAGCGGGCGTTGTCGCGCTGGTGGCTGGTGGTGCTCACCACCAGGGGTACCAGCACGCTGGGCAGGCCGGCGGCGCAGAGCTCGCTGACCGTCACCGCGCCGGCGCGGCAGATGATCAGATCGGCCGCGGCCAGCTGGCCGGCCATATCCTCGATGAAGGGCAGGATCTCCACCTCTTCACCCGCCTTGATGCCGGCCGCCTGGTAGGCCGCCTGCACGGCGCTCAAGTTCGCCTGGCCGGCCTGGTGCACCACCTGGGGCCGGGTCGCCGCATCGGGCCACAGGGCCAGCATCTTGGGGATCACGGCATTGATCGCGCGCGCGCCCAGGGAGCCGCCCACCACCAGCACGCGCAAAGGGCCGCTGCGGCCCGCATAGCGCTCGGCCGGCAGGGGCAGGGCCTCGATCTCGGCACGCACCGGATTGCCGGTCACCACGGCCTTGGGCGTGGAGGCCGCGGCCGAGCCGTCAAAGCCGAAGGCGATCTTGCGGGCCATGCCCTTGAGCGCCTGGTTGGACATCAGCATGGCCGCGTCCGCATTCACCAGCATCAGGGGGCGGCGCATCAGCCAGGCCATCAGGCCACCGGGGAAGCAGACATAGCCGCCCATGCCCAGCACCGCATCGGCGCTGCGGGTCACAAAGACCTGGCGCGACTGGATGAAGGCCTTCACCAGGCCCAGCAGGCCGCGCAGCATGTGCAGCGGCCCCTTGCCGCGCAGGCCGGCGAAGGCCAGGCGGTCCAGCGGAATGCCGCTGGGCGGCACCAGCTTGTTTTCCATGCCCGACTCGGTGCCCACCCAGGACACGCTCCAGCCGCGGCGCTTCATTTCCTCCGCGACCGCCAGGCCCGGAATGATGTGGCCGCCGGTGCCGGCGGCCATGATGACCAGATGTTTCGTGCTCACGCGCGACCTCCCCGCATGAGCTGGCGGTTCTGGCTACGGCCCGCGCACTGCGTGCGCTTCACGTCGCTGCACGACATGAGCCTGCGCGGAAACAGGCCATCGCCGCGCTCACCGCGCGTCGACGCCTGGCTGCATTGCATCCAGGCGCTCATGCTCGGCCTCCCCGCATGAGTTGCCTGTTTTCAATATCAATGCGCAGGCAGATCGCCAGCGCCACACAGTTCATCAGGATGGCCGAGCCGCCGAAGCTCATCAGCGGCAGGGTCAGGCCCTTGGTGGGCAGGGCCCCCAGGTTCACGCCCATATTGATGAAGGCCTGGCCGCCCATCCAGATGCCTATGCCCTGGGCATAGAGGCCGGCGAACACGCGGTCCAGCGCCACCGCCTGGCGGCCGATGTGGAAGAGCCGGCGCGAGAGCCAGAAGAAGGCGCAGATCACGAGGGCCACGCCCACCAGGCCCAGCTCCTCGCCGATCACGGCCAGCAGGAAGTCGGTGTGGGCCTCGGGCAGGTAGTGCAGCTTCTCCACGCTGCCGCCCAGGCCCTGGCCGAAGAGCTCGCCGCGGCCGAAGGCGATCAGCGAATGCGTCAGCTGGTAGGCCTTGCCCTGGGCGTACTTCTCGTCCCAGGGGTTGAGATAGGCAAAGATGCGCTCGCGGCGGAATTCGCTGAAGGTGATCATCAGCACGAAGGCGCCCACCAGCACGGCCACGATCAGGAAGAACATGCGGCCGTTCACGCCACCCAGGAAGAGGATGCCCATGGCGATGGCCGCGATCACCATGAAGGCGCCCATATCGGGCTCGGCCAGCAGCAGCACGCCGACCACGGCCAGCGACACCGCCATCGGCCAGACCGCCTGGAAGAAGTTCTCCTTCACTTCCATCTTGCGCATCATGTAGCTGGCCGCATACATGGCAATGGCCAGCTTGGCCAGCTCCGAGGGCTGGAAGTTCATCACCCCCAGGGGCAGCCAGCGGCGCGCACCGTTCACCCCCTTGCCGATGCCGGGAATCAGCACCACGATCAGCATCAGCAGGGCCGCCACGAAGAGCCAGGGCGCCACCCGCTCCCACAGGGACACGGGCACCTGCACCACCACCAGGGCCGCCAGCAGGGCCAGGCTGATGGCCACCACATGGCGCACCAGGAAGTGGGTGGGCAGGTATTTGGCGAACTTGGGGTTGTCCGGCAGGGCGATGGAAGCCGAATAGACCATCAGCAGGCCCAGGGCCAGCAGGGCCAGCACCACCCAGACCAGGGTGACGTCGAAGTTGGACAGGCGCGTGGGTTGACCTGCGGACACGCTGACCCAGTCGCGCACCGGCACCTCGCCACCGCCGCCCTCGCCGCGCCGGAACAGGCCGGCCAGGCGGCCGCGCAGGGATTGCAGCACCGCATTCATCAGGCCAGCCCTCCTTCGTCGGCCAGGGCCTGCACCTCGGCCACGAAGACCTCGGCGCGGTGGGCGTAGTTGCGGAACATGTCCAGGCTGGCGCAGGCCGGGCTCAGCAGCACGCTGTCGCCGCTATGGGCCTGCTCCAGCGCCCAGCGCGTGGCGGCCTGCAGGGTCTCATGCGTCTGGGCGCGCAGGCCCTCGGGCAGCACGCTGGCGATGGCCGGCGCGTCGCGGCCGATCAGGGCCACGGCGCGGGCATGGCGGGCCAGCGGTTCGCGCAGGGGCGAGAAGTCCTGGCCCTTGCCGTCGCCCCCCAGAATCAGCACCAGCTTGGCGGGCGCGCGGTCGGCGCCCAGGCCGTCGATGGCGGCCACGGTGGCGCCCACATTGGTGCCCTTGGAATCGTCGTAGAAGTCCACGCCGCGCACCATGGCCACATGCTCCACGCGGTGCGGCTCGCCGCGGTACTCGCGCAGGCCGTGCAGCATGGGGGCCAGCGGGCAGCCCGCGGCGCTGGCCAGGGCCAGGGCGGCCAGGGCATTGGCGGCGTTGTGGCGGCCGCGCACGCGCAGGGCGTCGGCCGGCATCAGGCGCTGGATGGACAGCTCCAGCTCCTCGGCATCGCCCTTGCGGCGGCGCGGCAGCTGGGTCTCGTCGGCCTCGCGGGCGCGCACCAGCCAGGCCATGCCGCCCTCCTCCACCAGGCCGTAGTCGCCCGGGCCGCGCGGCGCATCCAGGCCGAAGCGCAGGACCTGACGCGCCACCAGCTTGTGTGGCCGGCCGCGCCCCTGGGCCACCTTGATGGGCGCCGGCACCATGGCCTCGACCAGGGCATCGTCACGGTTGATCACCATCACGGCCTGCTCGCCGAAGATGCGCGCCTTGGCGCGGCCGTAGGCGGCCATATCGCCATGCCAGTCCAGATGGTCCTGGCTCAGGTTCAGCACCGCGGCGGCCGTGGGCTCGAAGCCCGTCACACCGTCCAGCTGGAAGCTCGAGAGCTCCAGCACCCAGACCTCGGGCAGATGCTCGAAGACCGGCGGCTTGGGCGGCGGCGGCTTGATGGGCAGGGGCTGCTCGTCCAGCAGGGCCGCCACCTCTTCCAGCGTGGTGCTGGGGGCCGGTTCGGCGGCCGGCTCGGGCTCCGCTTCCGGTTCTGCTTCAGGCTCTGTTTCAGGCTGCGACTCGGCCGGCGCTTCAGTCTCGGCCTCGATCAGCGGCTCGGCGACATCCGCCACCGGCTCGGCCTCGGACACCGGCTGCGGCGCCGGCTCCAGATCCAGGGCGGCAGCCAGGGTGTCCAGCAGGGTCGGGCCGATGTTGCCGGCCACGGCCACACGCTTGCCGGCGCGCTCCACCAGCTGGGCCGTCATCGAGGTGGTGGTGGTCTTGCCATTGGTGCCGGTGATGGCCAGCACCGCGGGCGCGTAGCCGCGCTCGGCCTTCAGATCGGCCAGGGCACGGGCGAAGAGGTCCAGTTCGCCCTGCACCGGCACGCCGGTGTTGCGGGCCAGCGTCAGCAGGGGCTGCAGGCGCGCGTCCAGCGGTGAGAGGCCCGGGCTCTTGAGCAGCAGCTGCACGCCCGAGAGGGCTGCATCCGGCAAGTCGCCATGCAGGAACTCGGCCTCGGGCAGACGCTCACGCAGGGCTGAGCGCTGCGGCGGGTTCTCGCGCGAATCCCAGACGCGCACCCGGCCGCCGTGGCGCGTCACCCAGGCGGCCATGGCCAGGCCCGAGTCTCCCAGACCCAGGATCAGCGTTTGCAGGCCGGCCAGATGCTTCATGTCGGCACCTTCAGCGCAGCTTCAGGCTGGCCAGGCCCACCAGGCACAGCAGCATGGTGATGATCCAGAAGCGCACGACCACCTGGGTCTCCTTCCAGCCCGACTTCTCGAAGTGGTGGTGCAGGGGCGCCATCTTGAAGATGCGACGGCCCTCGCCGTACTTCTTCTTGGTGTACTTGAACCAGCTCACCTGCAGCATCACCGAGAGCACTTCGGCCACGAAGATGCCGCCCATGATGCCCAGCACGATTTCCTGGCGCGTGATCACGGCCATGGTGCCCAGGGCACCGCCCAGGGCCAGGGCCCCCACATCGCCCATGAAGACCTGGGCCGGGTGGGTGTTGAACCACAAGAAAGCAAGACCTGCTCCCGCCAATGCGCCGCAGAAGATCAGCAGCTCGCCCGCGCCCGGGATGTAGGGCAGCAGCAGGTACTTGGCATAGACCGAGGAGCCGGTCAGGTAGGCGAAGATGCCCAGGGCCGAGCCCACCAGCACCACCGGCATGATGGCCAGGCCGTCCAGGCCGTCGGTGAAGTTCACCGCATTGCTGGTGCCCACGATCACGAAGTAGCTCAGGGCGATGAAGCCGAACACGCCCAGCGGATAGCTCACCGTCTTGAAGAAGGGCACGATCAGGTCGGCCTTGGGCGGCAGCTCGGTGGAGAAGCCGCTGCTCACCCAGCGGTAGAACAGCTCAACCACGCCCAGGAAGCTGGTCTCCGAGACCGAGAAGGCCAGGTAGAGCGCGGCCACCAGGCCGATCAGGGACTGCCAGAAGAACTTCTCGCGGCTCTTCATGCCCTCGGGGTCCTTGTTGACCACCTTGCGCCAGTCATCCACCCAGCCGATGGCGCCGAAACCCATGGTCACCAGCATCACCACCCAGACGAAGCGGTTGCTCCAGTCGAACCACAGCAGGGTGGCCACGGCGATGCCGATCAGGATCAGCACCCCGCCCATGGTGGGCGTGCCGCTCTTGGCCAGATGCTGCTGCACCCCGTACTCGCGGATGGGCTGACCGATCTTCATCTCGGTCAGGCGGCGGATCACCCAGGGGCCGAAGGCCAGACCGATCAGCAGGGCCGTCATGGCCGCCATCACGGCGCGGAAGGTGATGTAGTTGAAGATGCGCAGCCAGCCCAGATCCGGGTACTGGGCCAGCAGCCACTGGGCCAGACTAAGCAGCATGCGTGCCTCCTTGCAGCGGAGCGTTCTTGTTCTCGTCGGTCTGCAGCAGGGCTGCGACCACCTTTTCCATCTGCATGAAGCGGGAACCTTTGACCAGGATGTTGCGGGCGCGCGGCGCCTGCGGATCGGACAGCGCGGCGATCAGGGCCGCGGCGTCCTCGAAATGGCGGGCATTGCGGCCGTAGGCGGCCACGGCCTCGCGGCAGGCCTCGCCCGCCGCCCAGAAGCCGCTGATGCCGCGCGCGGCGGCATAGGCGCCCACCTCGCGGTGGAAGGCGGGGCCCTGGTCGCCCACCTCGCCCATATCGCCCAGCATCAGCCAGGAGGCACCCGGCAGATCGGCCAGCACGTCGATGGCGGCGCGCACGCTGTCGGGGTTGGCGTTGTAGCTGTCGTCGATCAGGGTGACGCGCTGGCCCTCGCGCAGCAGGCTCTTGAGCTGGCTGCGGCCCTTGACGGGCTCGAAGGCTTCCAGGCCCTGGCGGATGGCGGCCAGCGGCGCGCCGGCCGCCAGCGCACAGGCGGCGGCGGCCAGGGCATTGCGCACATTGTGGATACCGGCCACATGCAGGGCCACGGGCGCGCTGCCCGCGGGCGTCTGCAGCTCCAGGGCCCAGTGGCCCGAGCCCTCGCCCTGCACCCACTGGGCATGACCCGTCACATCGGCCTGGCCCTGCAGGGCAAAGCTCAGCACGGCGCGGCCGCCGGCCTGCTGCTGCCAGATCGGCGCGCAGGCGTCATCGGCCGGGAAGACCGCGATGCCGGCCGGGCTCAGGGCTTCGAGCACCGTGCCGTTCTCGCGCGCCGCGGCTTCCACGGTCTGCAGGAACTCCTGGTGCTCGCGCTGCGCGTTGTTCACCAGGGCCACGGTGGGTTGGGCCATGGCGGCCAGGGGCGCGATCTCGCCGGGATGGTTCATGCCCAGCTCGACCACCGCGGCGCGATGCCACAGCGCATCGTCCTGCCGCAGACGCAGCAGGGTCAGGGGCACGCCGATCTCGTTGTTGTAATTGCCCTCGGTGGCCAGCGCGCCCTGTCCCAGCCAGGCCCGCAGGATGCTGGCAATCATCTGGGTCACGGTGGTCTTGCCATTGCTGCCGGTCACGGCAATCAGGGGCAGATGGCAGTGGGCGCGCCAGGCCGCGCCCAGCAGACCCAGGGCCTGCTTGGCATCCGGCACCTCGATGCCCGAAAGGCCGGCCGCCGCAATGCCGCGCTCGGCAATCACGGCCACCGCGCCGGCGGCCGCGGCCTGGGGCAGGAAGTCGTGCGCATCGAAGCGCTCACCGCGCAGGGCCACGAAGAGGTCGCCCTGGCGCAGGCTGCGGGTGTCGCTGTGCACGCGCGCGATCTCCACCGCGCCCTCGCCCACCAGGCGCGCCTCGGGCAGGCGGGTCTGCAGCAGGTGCAGGGCCTGGGCCAGGGTCATCAGGGGCGCACTCATCTCAATCCTTCCTCAGGGCCAGGGCCGCCAGGGCCTGGTCCACGTCGGAGAAGGGGCGGCGCACGCCCGCGATCTCCTGATAGTCCTCATGGCCCTTGCCGGCGATCAGCAGCACATCGCCCGGCTCGGCCTGGGCCACGGCCTGGGCGATGGCGGCCTGGCGGTCCTCGATCTGCTCGCAGGGCCCGCCCACGCCGGCCGCGATCTGGGCCAGGATGGCCTGCGGCGCCTCGTGGCGCGGGTTGTCGCTGGTGAGAATCACGCGATCGGCCAGGCGGCCGGCGATGGCGCCCATCAGCGGACGCTTGCCGGGATCGCGGTTGCCGCCGCAGCCGAAGACGCAGACCAGACGGCCGCCACGCGCCGCGGCCAGGGGGCGGAGCGCGGCCAGGGCCTTCTCCAGCGCATCGGGCGTGTGGGCATAGTCCACCACGGCCTGGGGCTGGCCCCGGCCCTCGCCCACGCGCTGCATGCGCCCCGGCACGGGCGTGATCTCGGGCACGGCGGCCACGATGGCGTCCAGCGGCAGGCCGAGAGCCCGCAGGCCGCCGATCACGGCCAGCAGATTGGCCACGTTGTACTCGCCGATCAGGCCGGTGCGCACCGCCAGGGCCTGCTCGCCCTCGCGCAGCTCGAAGCACAGGCCGCCGGCCTGGTAGTGCAGGCCGTGGGCCGAGAGCCGGGCTGCGCCCTCCACCGCATAGGTCCACACGTCCAGGCGGCCCTGCAGCTCGGCGGCCAGGGGCGCGCCCTTGGGGTCATCCAGATTCAGCACTGCGGCCTGCAGGCCCGGCCAGTCGAACAGGCGGCGCTTGGCTGCCCAGTAGGCGCCCATATCGCCGTGGTAGTCCAGGTGGTCCTGCGTGAAATTGGTAAACAGGGCCACCTTGATCTCGGTGCCGGCCAGGCGCTGCTCGACGATGCCGATGGAGCTGGCCTCGATGGCGCAGGCGGCAAAGCCCGCATCCGCCATGCGGCGAAAGCCCGCCTGCAGCTGCACCGGGTCGGGCGTGGTCAGGCCGGTGTAGGTGATGGCGGCGGGCTGCTCGCGCAGCGGCGGCTCGCCAATGCCCAGGGTGCCCACCACGCCGCAGCGCCGGCCCAGCAGGCTCAGCAGCTGGGCGGTCCACCAGGCGGTGCTGGTCTTGCCATTGGTGCCGGTGGTGGCGATGACCTGCAGGCGCTCGCGCGTGGGCTGCTCGAAATACTCGGCGGCGATGCGGCCGGTCACGGCCTTGAGCGCGGGCAGCGCGGCCACGCGGCCGTCGTTGAAGCCGAAGGCATCGACGCCTTCCAGCTCCACCAGGCAGGTGGCGGCGCCGGCATCCAGCGCGGCCTGCACATAGCGGCGGCCGTCCTGGGCATGACCAGGCCAAGCGATGAAGGCGTCACCGGGCGCCACCAGACGGCTGTCGGTGCGCAGGGTGCCGGTGGTCCATTCACGCAGCCAGCGGGCCGCGGCCTCCGGGGATTTCAGGCGCATCAGCGGCATCAGAAGCTCTCCTCCACCGCGGGAACATTTTTCGCGACGATCTGGGTTTTCACATCAAGGTCGGGCGCCACATTGAGCAGCCGCAGGGACTGGGCCACCACCTGGCTGAAGACCGGGCCGGCCACGGCGCCGCCGAAATAGACCCCATTGCTGGGTTCGTCCACCATCACCGCCACCACGATGCGCGGCTTGCTGATGGGGGCGATGCCAACGAACCAGGAGCGGTACTTGTTGGTGTAGCCCTTGCCTTCCTGCTTGTGCGCGGTGCCGGATTTGCCGCCCACGCTGTAGCCCGGCACCATGGCCTGGGGGGCGGTGCCGCCGGGGGCGGCGGCCATCTGCAGCATCTCCCGCACGGACTGCATGGTGCGGGGCGAGAAGACCTTGATGCCATGCGCCACCTCGCCCTCGGGCTGGCGGTTCATGGTCACGGGAATGATCTCGCCGTCGCGGGCGAACACGGTGTAGGCGCGGGCCAGCTGGAACAGCGAGGCCGAGAGGCCGTAGCCATAGCTCATCGTCACCTGTTCGATGGGCCGCCAGCTCTTGTAGGGGCGCAGCTTGCCGGTCACCGCGCCGGGGAAGTTCAGCTGCGGACGCTGACCCAGGCCGATGGCGGTGAAGAGCTCGTGCATCTCGCGCGGCTGCATCTGCATGGCCAGCTTGGCCACGCCGATATTGCTGGACTTCTGGATCACCTGGGCCACCGTGAGGTCGCCGTAGGGGTGGGCATCGGTGGGCGAGAAGCCGTTGACGTTGAGGCTGCGCGGCGCGACGTTGATGATGGTGTCGGGGCGCACGCGGCCGGTCTCCAGCGCCAGCGAGGCGATGAAGGGCTTCATCGTGGAGCCGGGCTCGAAGATGTCGGTCAGGGCGCGGTTGCGCAGTTGGGCGCCGCTGAGGTTCTGGCGGTCGCCCGGGTTGTAGCTGGGGAAGTTGGCCAGGGCCAGCACCTCGCCGGTCTGCACATCCAGCACCACCACCGAGCCGGCCTTGGCACGGTGCTCGGCCACCGCGTCGCGGATGCGCTGGTAGGCGAAGAACTGCACCTTGGAGTCGATGGAGAGGTCGATGTCGCGGCCATTGACGGCCGGCACGCTCTCGCCGATGTCCTCCACCACGCGGCCCAGGCGGTCGCGCACCACCTGGCGCGAACCATCGCGGCCCTGCAGTTCCTTCTGGAAGGCGAGCTCGATGCCTTCCTGGCCGCGCTCCTCGATATTGGTGAAGCCCACCACATGGGCGGCCGCCTCGCCTTCGGGGTACTTGCGCTTGTACTCGCGGTCCTGGAACACACCCTTGAGCTTGAGCGCCTTGATGCGGGCGGCGGTGTCGTCGTCCGCCTGGCGGCGCAGCCAGACGAAGCGGGAGTTGGGGTCCAGCTTCTTGTCCAGGTCCTGGCGGCTCAGGCCCAGGATCTTGGCCAGCTCGCGACGCTGCTCGTCCCCGGCATCCATCTCCTTGGGAATGGCCCAGATCGACGGCACGGCCACGCTGGCGGCCAGCACCTGGCCCTTGCGGTCGATGATGCGGCCGCGGCTGGCCGGCAGCTCCATGGTGTGGGCATAACGGGCCTCACCCTGGCGCTGGAAGAAGTCGTTGCCGATGACCTGCACATAGACCGCACGGCCCAGCAGGCCGATGAAGCCCAGGCCCACCAGGGCCACCAGAAAGCGCGAACGCCAGGGCGGGGTCTTGGAGGCCAGCAGCGGGCTGCTGGAGTAGCTCACGCTGCGCGTGCTCACCGAGCGGTAGGCGGACGCACTGCCGCCACCGCCGCGCTTCTGACCCCTGCCGCCGAACCAGCTCACCGCGCCGCTCCCGAGGCGGCCTGGGGCCGCACGAGGTCCACGCTCTGGGTCACGGCGGGATTGATCACGCGCATGCGCAGGCGTTCGCGCGCGACCTGCTCCACCCGCAGATTGGTGGCCTGGGCCTGGCGCTCGGCCAGCAGGCGCTGGTGGTCGGACTCCAGGCGACGCGACTCGGCCTGGGCGCGGTCCAGCTCGGTGAAGAGGCGGCGCGATTCATAGGCGCTCTTGATCAGCACCATGCCGCTGGCCAGCACGGCCACGAGCAGCAGCAGATTGATGCGGCTCATCGCCCCGCTCCGGCCGAGTCCAGCGGCGCGTCGGTGCGCTCGGCCACGCGCAGGATGGCGGAGCGCGAGCGTGGATTGGCGCGCACCTCGGTCTCGCTGGGCTTGATGCGGGCCAGCGCCTTCAGCGCCAGGGGCTTGGGCGCCGCAAAGGGCGCACGGCGGTCATAGACCTCCTTGCTGTGCGCGGCGATGAAGTTCTTGACGATGCGGTCTTCCAGCGAGTGGAAGCTGATCACGGCCAGGCGGCCGCCCGGGGCCAGCAGGGCCAGGGCCGATTTCAGCCCCTGCTCGAGCTCTTCAAGCTCGGCGTTGACGTGAATCCGAAGCGCTTGAAATGTGCGCGTTGCAGGGTCCTGGCCCGGTTCGCGGGTTTTGACCGCGCCAGCCACGACTTTGGAAAGCTCGTCGGTGCTTCGAACAGGACTCCCGCCCTCCCGGCGAGCAACAAGCGCCTTTGCAATCTGTGCAGCAAACCGTTCTTCCCCATAGTTGCGTATCACCTCCGCAATCTGGCGCTCATCGGCGCGGGCCAGGAAATCCGCAGCACTTTCGCCGCGCGTCGTGTCCATGCGCATGTCCAGCGGTCCGCTGAAGCGGAAGCTGAAGCCGCGCGCCGGGTTGTCGATCTGGGGGCTCGACACCCCCAGGTCCAGCATCACACCATCCACCTGGTGAACGCCCAGGCGCGACAGCTCCTCCTGCATGGCCGCAAAAGGGGCGTGGCAAATGGAAAAACGCGGGTCCGTGACCCGCGTCTCGCCCGTCGTGGCGGCCGCGATGGCCTCGGGGTCGCGGTCGATGGCGACCAGGCGCCCGCCGGGCCCAAGCTTCTGCAGCAAGAGCCGCGAGTGCCCGCCGCGGCCGAAGGTGCCGTCCACATACAAACCGTCGGGGCGCGCCAGCACGGCGTCCACGGTTTCGTGCAAGAGCACCGTGGTGTGGGTGAAGGGGGTGGTGTCAGAGCTGCTCATGCGCGTCAGAAGCTGAAGTCCTTGAGCGCGTCGGGCAGCTCGGATTGCATCACCGCGGCTTCGTGCGCGGCGTAGCGGGCGGCGTCCCAGAGCTCGAAATGGCTGCCCATGCCCAGCAGCATCACGTCCTTCTGTAGACCGGCGGCCAGGCGCAGCTCGGGCGAGACCAGCACGCGCGCGGCGCTGTCGATCTCGGCGTCCTGGGCATTGCCCAGGAAGACGCGCTTCCAGCCGGCAGCCGACATGGGCAGGGCGGCGATCTTGTCGCGAAAGGATTCCCAGGCTGGGCGGGGGAAGACCATCAGGCAGCCCTCGGGATGCTTGGTCAGGGTCAGCTGGCCGCCGCAGAGCTCCTGCAGGGCTTCGCGGTGTCGTGTCGGGACGGCCAGCCGCCCCTTGGCATCCATTGCCAAGGCCGACGCCCCTTGAAACACGAAATTCGCCACAGCGACCCACTAAATTGCACTTTTCACCACTTTACTTATCGCGGCGCGGCAGGTCAAGGCGAAAACCAAAAAATTCCCAATGAAATCAAGCACTTACAACTCGTTGTTACAGCAATCGCGCGATTAAAAATCCTTCAAAAAGAAGGACTTGCGAATTGCTCTGCAAGTGCTGGATGAACTTGAAAGGGACAGCCCGGCTCCTGGCCGCCACCGCTCGAGGCGGCAAGGCGACCCACAATCCACTGTGGATGCAAACAGTGGCTGGCCGAATGCCTCGGCCGATCAGGATGCGCTGGGCTCGAATCCGTCCAGCGGCACCGCGCCCCGGCTGAACTCCTCGGGCAGCACCCGCACCAGCTGCAAGCTGACCATGCGGCCAAAACGCAGCAGCAGACCGATCTCACGACGGGTCCAGGCGCGCGCTACGCCCTGCTGCTCACAGCAGAGCACGCCGTACAGGCGGCCGTTGACGGCAAAGCTGACATCCATCAGGGCTCGCACGCCCTGGGGCTGCAGATAGACAGCCTGCAGGGCCGCCAGCGCGGGCTCCTGTGCCGTGTCGGCGCAGGCAAACACACCCTCCCGGGCGAGCTGGGCGAAGTAGAGCTGGAACTGGCCCTGTTCCAGGGTCTGGCCCAGCAACTCGTCCTCGCCGGCCTCGCTGAGGCTGGCGCGACAGATCAGACGCAGCGCTGGCGCACTGCCATCGAAGCGCCAGAGGCTGACGCGGCTGCAGGCCAGGCGCTGGCGCAGCAGCCCCAGCACGGCCAGGTGATAGGCCTGGCGCTTGAGCTGACCATCGGCCAGGGCCAGGCCCAGCTGGCGCAGGCGCTCCAGCAGGGTCTGGCCGTCGACATCGCTCTGCACCGTCGGGACCGCCGCCGCGCTCAGGCCGAATGGCTGAGCTTGAAGCCCGCCACGATCTCGGCCAGCTTGTTGGCCTGGTCGCGCAGGCTCTCGGCCGCCGCGGCCGACTCCTCCACCAGGGAGGCGTTCTGCTGCGTCATCTGGTCGAGCTGGGCCACCGAGGTGTTGACCTGGTCGATGCCCTGGCTCTGCTCGCGGGCGGCACTGCTGATCTCGCCCATGATGGCCGTCACGCGCTGCACGCTGGCCACGATCTCGTCCATGGTGCTGCCGGCGCGCGCCACCAGGGCGGTGCCACCCTCCACCTGCTCCACGCTGGCGCCGATCAGGCCCTTGATTTCCTTGGCGGCCTCGGCGCTGCGCTGGGCCAGGGCCCGCACCTCGCCGGCCACGACCGCGAAGCCGCGGCCCTGCTCACCGGCGCGGGCCGCCTCGACGGCGGCATTCAGGGCCAGGATATTGGTCTGGAAGGCAATGCCGTCGATGGTGCCGATGATGTCGGCGATGCGGCGGCTGGCGCCCTGGATGCGCTCCATGGTGCTCACCACCTGGGCCACGACCTGGCCGCCCTCGCGCGCCACGGCGGCGGCGCTGTCGGCCAGTTGGTTGGCACTGCCGGCCGAGTCGGCGCTGTGACGCACGGTGCCGGTCAGCTCCTCCATGGAGCTGGCCGTCTGCTGCAGATTGCTGGCCGTTTCCTCGGTGCGCTGGCTCAAGTCCTGGTTGCCGGTGGCGATCTGGCGCGCCGCCACGGCCATGGACTGGCTGGTGGCCCGCACATCCAGCATCACATGCTCGATCTTGGCCACGAACTCATTGAAGGCCCGGCCGATGTCGGCGATCTCGTCGCGGCCCTCGGCGCTCAGGCGCTGGGTCAGGTCACCGGTGCCCGAGGCAATCTGGTGCATGGCATCGCGCACCCGGCCCAGGCCCTTGAGCAGCACACCGATGGCCAGCACCGAGAGCAGGGCCGCCACGGCGGCCACCGCCACCAGGGAGACGCCGGCCGTGGCCAGCAGGCTGGACAGGGCGGCCAGGGCCTCGCTGCGCTCGGCAGCGATCATCAGGGTCCAGTCCGTGCCCGGCACCGGCGTGCCCTTGACGAAGAAGCGATGCTCACCCACGCCGGCCTCCACCAGGGCCTCGCCCTTGGCGGCGTCCAGCAGGGCCGGCGTGAAGTCGGGGGAGAGATCCGCCACCGGCTTGAGGGTCAGGGCGGCGTCGGGGTGGGCAATGATCTTGCCGTCCTTGGCCAGCAGGAAGGCGAAGCCCTGGGCCGTGGGCTTGATGCTCTTGAGCGTGGCGATCACATCATCCAGCGCCACATCGGTGCCGGCCACGGCGCGCAGCTGGCCGCCGCTGCGCACCGCGCTGGCAAAGCTCACCACCAGCTTCTTGCTGGAGGAGGCGATATAGGGGGCGGTGATCACCGGCGCCTCGGCACTCTCGGCCAGCTTGTACCAGGGGCGGGCCGTGGGGTCGTAGTCGGCAGGACGCTGGCGATCGGGCACCGAAATCATGCGCTTGTCGGCATGGCCCAGATAGGCCAGGTCCAGCTGGCCGGACTTGAGCGCCTGCTCCAGGGCGGACTGGGGGGCCTCCAGCGCGGCGGCCGGGGCCAGGGCGGCCACGATGTTCTTCTGCGACTTGACCCAGGTGGCCATGGTGCCGGCATGCGACTCACCCAGATCGTGCAGCTGGCTCATGACCTGGCGCCGCGCATGCGCGCTGACGCTGAAGTAGCTGGCCAGGGTGGCGACGCCGATGGCGGCAATCACGATCAGCATGCAGATCGCGATCAGGCGGCTCTTGATGGTGCTCAGCATGGCGGGTGGTCCTTACGGTGTTCGGGTAAAGACGGGTCGCGCCTGCATGAGGGCTGACACGGCGGCAACGGCCGCGCGGCAACCCCGCTGTCCTGGCTCCAGCGGGAGCGGTAGACCGGAAGCTTTGCGACCCCGACTTTCGAACGGGTGTGCGATGGAAGCGCCGCATTGTATGTATAGCGCCCAAAAACCCAAGGGTTAACCCTCTGATTGCCAGCGCCGCGTGCGGACGGTCACACCTTGTGCGTGGACAGCAGGATGCTGGTCTCGGTATTGGCGATGCCCTGGATCAGGCGCACGGCGCTGAGCACGCGGTCGAACTCCTCCAGGGTGTCGGCGCGCAGCTCGGCCACCAGGTCCCAGCGACCATTGGTGCTGTGCAGAGCCGCCACATTGGGGTGGCCGCGCAGCTCGCGCAGCACCTCGTCGGTGCGGTTGCCCTCCACCGCCACATTCATCAGGGCACGGATACGCTGGGCCTCGGCCGCGGGCCGCAGGCGCACGCTGTAGCCCACGATCACGCCCTCGCGCTCCAGGCGGGCGATGCGGTTCTGCACCGTGGCCCGCGCCACCCGCAGTTGGCGGGCCAGCGCCACCACCGACAGGCGCGCGTTGTCCCGCAGCAGGGCGATCAGTTCCCGGTCAGTGTCGTCCAGACTAGCCATAGTGCTCAATTTTGCCTGTCAATTTGCAATGCACCCACAACAAATTGAGCGCTTTGCCTGCTTTTTATTAGCCATGCTCCCGACCAGAATTTGCGCAAAGGCGCCCCGCCGCGGCGCGAGAGCTGCCCCAACGGAGACTTTTCATGACCCGCTTCATCGATGTACCCGCCCTGGCTGAGTTGCTGCAGCGCAAGGGTGTCGCCCCCCTGATGGCCGAGCTGGCCGACACCCTGCGCGAAGACTTTCTGCGCTGGGAAGAATTTGACAAGACCCCGCGCGTCGCCTCCCATTCCGAGGAGGGCGTCATCGAACTGATGCCGACGAGCGACGGCACGCTCTACGGCTTCAAATATGTCAACGGTCACCCGAAGAACACGCGTGACGGTCGCCAGACCGTGACGGCCTTCGGCGTTCTCTCGGATGTCGGCAACGGCTACCCGATGCTGCTGACCGAGATGACGATCCTGACCGCGCTGCGCACGGCAGCAACCTCGGCTGTCGCGGCCAAGTATCTCGCAAGGCCGAATGCCCGCACCATGGCCATCATCGGCAATGGCGCGCAGAGCGAATTCCAGGCCCGCGCCTTCCACAGCCAGCTGGGCATCCGCGAGATCGTGGCCTATGACATCGATCCCGCCGCCACCGACAAGCTGCAGCGCAATCTGGCCGGCTTCGCCGATCTCCAGGTGCTGCGCGCCAGCTCGGTGGCCGAGGCCGTGCGCGGCGCCGATATCGTCACCACCGTGACGGCCGACAAGCAGTATGCGACGATCCTTTCGGACAACCATGTCGGTCCGGGCGTGCATATCAACGCGGTCGGCGGCGACTGCCCGGGCAAGACCGAACTCAGCAAGGACATCCTGCTGCGCTCGGACATCTTCGTCGAATATCCGCCGCAAACGCGCATCGAAGGCGAGATCCAGCAATTGCCGGCCGAACATCCCGTCATCGAGCTCTGGCAGGTCATGACCGGTGAGGTCGAAGGCCGCCGGAGCGCGGATCAGATCACGCTCTTCGACAGCGTGGGCTTCGCCATCGAGGACTACAGCACCCTGCGCCTCTTGGACCGCCTGGCCCGCGAGCTGGGTGTGGGCCGTGAGGTGCAGCTGGTGCCGCCGGCCGACGATCCCAAGGACCTGTTCCGCCACACCCGCAGCGGCCGCGCCCAGCTGCGTCGCGCGGCCTGAGGCCGGCGCCGGCGCGTCGGGCGGGCCATTCGGGCCGGCCCGGCCTCGCCATATGCGGCGCTTTGCGCCCCCTGATTCCGGCTTTCGGCACTGGGGCCGGGGTTACAGTCGGACGAATCTCCAGTCAGGACATCGTCCGAGGACATATTGAGCCGCAAAGCCTCCAGCTCGCTGTTTGTTGCGCTTGCGACGGGTGCCAGCATCGGCCTGCTCCTGCCGGCCCTGATCATCGGCGGCCTCTGGATCGGCCTGCGCGAGCCCCAGCAGGCCCAGCAGGCCCAGCAGGCCGAGCTGCAGGCCAAGCTCGATGTGCTGGCCTCCAGCCTGCCCGAGCTGCTCTGGAACCTGGACCAGGTGGCCGCCCGCGAGGTGGTGGCCGCCATCATGAAGTCGCCCGAGGTGGTGCGGGTGCGGGTGAGCGATGCCTCGCAGGGCTCGCCTTTCATCGAGATGAGCTTCCCCGAGCGCCACAAGGGCCAGCTCTTCGAGGGCGAGCGCGACATCTTCCGCGGCAGCGCCAAGATCGGCCATATCCAGATCGAGCTGGACGACCACCTGGCCAGCGCCGACCTCGCGCGCCAGCGCTGGCTCTACGGCCTGACCGTGGGCGGCCAGCTGCTGATCTCCCTGCTGCTGGTGCTGCTGCTGCTGAACTCGCGCCTGCTGCGCCCGCTGCGCGAGCTGGGCGGCTTTGCCAATGACCTGGCCGAGGGCCGCTTCAACGCCACGCTTCGACGCCAGCGCGAGGACGAGATCGGTCTGCTGGGCACGCATCTGGAACATATGCGCGACGCCCTGCAGCAGCAGTTCGAGGCCCAGCGCGATCTGATCAACCGTCTGCGCGGCATGGCCGAGACCGTGCCCGGCGTGGTCTTCCAGCTGCGCCGCCGCGCCGATGGCGAGTTCGCCTTCGGCTATGTCAGCGAGGCGGTGCGCGACTATCTGCGCCTGAGCCCGGCCGAGCTGGCCGAGCAGGCCGATGCCTGGTTCGAGCGCCTGCATGCCGAAGACCGCGCCGCGGTGCGCGAGTCCCTGATCGCCTCGGCCCGCCAGCTCAGCCCCTGGCAGCAGGAGTTCCGCACCACCCATGCCGATGGCGGCGAGCGCTGGCTCTACGCCAATGCGATTGCCCAGCCCGAGGACGGCGGCACCGTGCTCTGGCACGGCTTTCTGACCGACATCTCGCGCCAGCGCCGCGACGCTATGGAGCTGGAGCGCTATCGCCACCATCTGGAAGAGCTGGTCCAGGCCCGCACCGCCGAGCTGGCCGAGGCCACCCAGGCCGCCAGCCTGGCCAAGAGCGCCTTCCTGGCCAATATGAGCCACGAAATCCGCACGCCGATGAACGCCATCATCGGCCTGACCTATCTGGTGCGCCGCGACACCCGCGAGCCCGAGCAGCAGGAGCGCCTCAAGAAGGTGGCCGACGCCGCCGAGCACCTGCTCTCGGTCATCAACAATGTGCTGGACTTCTCCAAGATCGAGGCCGGCAAGCTGCAGCTGGAGCGCGCCGAGTTCAGCGTGGGCCAGGTGCTGGACGGCATCCGCAGCATGCTGGCCCAGCGCGCGGCCGAGAAGCAGCTGCGCATCGAGCTGGACGTGGATCCCGCCCTGGCCGCCCGCCCCCTGCTGGGCGACGCGCAGCGCATCGCCGAGGTGCTGCTCAACTTTGCCGGCAATGCGGTCAAGTTCACCGAGCAGGGCTTTGTGCGCCTGAGCGCCCGCGTGGAGCGGGAGCAGGGGTCGCAGCTGCATCTGCGCTTCGAGGTGCAGGACAGTGGCATCGGCATCAGCGAAGAAGCCCAGGCCCGGCTCTTCCAGGACTTCGAGCAGGCCGACAGCTCCACCACCCGGCGCTATGGCGGCACCGGCCTGGGCCTGGCCATCTGCCGCCGCCTGGCGCATCTGATGCACGGCGAGGTGGGCGTGCAGAGCCAGCCCGGCGCGGGCAGCCTGTTCTGGTTCAGCCTGCCCCTGGAGCTGCCCGCCGCCAGCGGGCCGCGTGCCGCCCCGCCCCTGAGCCGCAACCATATCGCGCAAGACCTGCAGCAGCAGTTCGCCGGCACCCGCGTGCTGCTGGCCGAGGACAATGCGGTGAACCAGGAAGTGGCCGTGGCCCTGCTCTCCAGCGCCGGCCTGCAGGTGGACGTGGCCGAGGACGGCCAGCAGGCCGTGGACATGGTGCAGCAGCGCGACTACGCCCTGGTGCTGATGGACGTGCAGATGCCGGTGATGGACGGGCTGGACGCCACGCGCGCCATCCGCGCCAGCGCGCGCGGCCGCCTGATTCCCATCCTGGCCATGACGGCCAATGCCTTTGCCGAGGAGCGCCAGCGCTGCCTGGACGCCGGCATGAATGACCATGTGGCCAAGCCCGTGGTGGCGGAGCAGCTCTTCGCCACCCTGCGCCTGTGGCTGAGCCGCCAGCAGGCGCAGGCCTGATCCCCGCCCGGGCCGCCTTCAGCGGCTCTGCTTAATCAGGCGACCACTGCCCTGCTGCACCGGCCGGGCATTCATGGGGTAGAGCTTGGCGAAGATCTCGATCTGCTCGCCCGAGAGCTGCACCGGCTGGCGCATCACCATCCACAGCACGCCTTCGCTGCAGGGCGGCGTGGTGAGCGAGCCCATATAGGTGTAGTAGCCGCGGTCCTCGGGCAGCAGCTGGTTCAGGTCCATCTGGCCGCTGGCCGGCTGGGCCTCGTGCTTCTCCAGCGGCAGGTTGTTCCAGACCTGCTGCACCAGGGGCTGGTCGCGCCCGCGCTCCAGCAGCACGGCCACCACGGCCAGGCGCCCTTCCCCGTCCTTGTGCACCAGATGCGCCACCATATCGAACTGGCGGCCATTGATGCGCTCCTCGCTGGGGCGATGGAAGTGGAACTGCTGGAGCTCGTAGCGCCTGCCCATCACGCCCAGGAAATTGCCGGGCGCCACATTGACCTGCACGGTATGGCCGTTGTCCAGCACCGCAAAGCCGCCGGGCCGGTAGTCGAACTGGATGGGCTCCAGGTCCACGCGTATGCCCTCGCGGATGTCGATGGGGCTTTGCCGCGTGCCGATGGCGCAGAGCCGGTAGTCGGGCTTGAGCTCGCCCCAGTGCTCGGGCGCCCCCTCGCCACCATAGGCCCAGTGGACCTCGGGCCGGTGGGCCGGGGCGGCACGGCGTGCGGCCGGCGCCTCGACCCGTGCGCGCGCGGCCCCGGGCGCCTGGATGGGCTCGGCCTTGTTGGACAGACGCTCCGCCAGGCGCTGGCGCAGCTCGTCCGGCGGCATCTCATCCCCCGGCGGGGCCAGGGCGGGCTTGGGCGGGTTGCTGCGCACCGCGGCCGGCCGGCCCTGCGCCTGCGCGGGTGCTGCCGGCCAGACCAGGGCCAGCCCCAGCAGGGCGGCCAGGGCGCTCAGACGCCAGGGATTCAGCGGGGGCTGGGGAATAGGCCGCGGGGCCAGCATGCGAGAGTCCTCCCGGCCAACCGGGACGGCGGCCTCATCAGCTCTTGATCTCGGCCTCAAGCGCTTTTTCTTGAGCCTCGCCCGCATAGCCCACGGCCGGCTTGACCCAGATCCAGGCCAGCAGGCCGATGGCCATCATGCACAGCGAGGCGAGCGCCAGGGCCACGGTGGAATGCATCACCAGGGGCACGAGCACGCCGGCCACCAGGCCATTGGCCGCGCTGCCGATGCAGGCCTGCAGCGAGGACGCCATGCCGCGGCGGTCGGGCGCCTGGTCGAGCACCAGCAGGGTCACCACCGGCACCATCAGGGCCCAGCCAAAGGCAAAGGCGCCGATCACCGGCAGGGCCCAGAAGGGGCTGGGCGGCAGCAGCAGGTTCAGCGCCACATTCAGCAGCGAGACCAGCAGCATGATCAGGAAGCCATGGCGGATCTGGTGGCGCGGCTTGACCTTGCCGGCCAGACGGCCGCTGAGCCAGGCGCCGCCCATGATGCCGCCGATGGAGAAGCAGAAGAACCAGAAGAACTGCGTGGGCGCCAGATGCAGGTGCTCGCCCAGGAAGACCGGTGCGGCCAGCACGTAGAGGAACATGCCGTTGAAGGGGATGCCGCTGGCCAGGGCCAGCAGCAGAAAGCGCCGGCTGGTGGTGAGCTGCCAGTAGCCCCGCATCAGCGAGCCCACATGGAAGGGCTGGGCCTGGCTCTTGTGCAGGGTCTCGGGCAGCAGGCGCCAGTTGGCCACCACCAGGGCCAGGCCCACCAGGACCAGGAACCAGAAGATGGAATGCCAGTCCAGATGCACGAAGAGGAAGCCGCCCACCATGGGCGCGATGGCCGGCGCCACGCCGAAGAAGATGGTGACCTGGGACATCACCCGCTGCGCCTCGGAGGGCGGGAACATGTCTCGGATGATGGCGCGCGAGACCACGATGCCGGCGCCGGCCGACATGCCCTGCACCGTGCGCCAGAACACCAGCTCGCCGATGGTGCTGGCCAACGCACAGCCCAGCGAGGCCAGGGTGAAGACCACCATGCCCCAGAGCACCACGGGCCGGCGGCCGAAGCTGTCGGACAGGGCGCCGTGGAAGAGGTTCATCACCGCAAAGCCCAGCAGATAGCTGGACAGGGTCTGCTGCATCTGCAGCGGCGTGGCGTCCAGCGCCCGCGCGATGCCGGAGAAGGCCGGCAGGTAGGTGTCGATGGAGAAGGGGCCCACCATGCCCAGGCAGGCCAGCAGCACGGCCAGGGTCCAGCGCGGCGCGCGCCAGAGGGAACCGGCATCGGGATTCATCAGATTTTGTGCGTTGAGCGCCCAGGCGCAGAAAGCTGCTGGCGGGCGGGCACACAGTGTAGCGGCGGCCCCTAAACTCGCGCTCCAGCCAAATCCCTTTGCCATGCCGGCACGGCCCGCAGCCACCGGCGAAAGAACTGATGCCGGAACTCCTGAACATTGGCCTGATCGGCCTGGGCGTGATGGGCCAGCGCATGCTGGCCCGCCTGAAGAACCACCCGCGCCTGCGCGCCACCTGGGTCTGGGACGCGCGTCCCGAAGCCCTGAGCGCCACGCTGCAGGCCTACCCCGAGCTGCGGGCGGCCGAGAGCGCCGAGGCCCTGATCCGCCAGCCCGGTCTGGCCAGCCTCTACATCGCCACCCCGCCCGCGGCCCATATCAGCCTCTCGCACGCGGCCTTCGACGCCGGCCTGGCCGTGTTCTGCGAGAAGCCGCTGACCGTGGACTTTGCCGCCGCACGCGACTGCATCGCCCGCATCGAGCGCGAGAAGCTGCGCGCCGCGGTGAACTTCTCCCTGGCCTCGGCCCCCGGCCTGGCCGCCCTGCAGCGCGCCTTTGGCGCCGCCGCCAAGCGACCGCTGGGCGCGCTGGAGGCGGTGCAGATCGAGCTGGGCTTCGCCGCCTGGCCGCGCCCCTGGCAGGCCGCGGCCGGCGCCTGGCTGGCTGAGCGCACCGAAGGCGGCTTCAGCCGCGAGGTGCTCTCGCATTTCATCTTCGTGCTGCAGCGCGTGCTGGGCCCGGCCCAGGTGCTGGCCAGCCAAGTGGACTATCCGGCCGATGGCCTGAGCGCCGAGACCGGCCTGCGCGCCCAGCTGCGCGCCGACGGCGTGCCGGTGCAGATAGAGGGCCGCGTCGGCCCCGAGGTGGGCGTGCCCGACCGCAACCGCATGCACTGGCGCGCCAGCGAAGGCGAGATCGAGCTGCGCGAATGGTTCGGCCTGAGCGAACAGCGCCGCGGCGGCAAGGCCGAGCCCCTGGGCCTGTTCCAGGGCGAGTCCGACAGCCTGCGCACCCAGGCCCAGGCCGACCAGCTGGAGCAGTGGGTGGCCTTGATCGAAGGCCGCTCCCACGCCCTGCCCGGCTTTGCCGAGGCCCTGGCCGTGCAGCAAACCATCGAGGCCCTGCTCGTAGCGCGGGCCTGATGAAAAAATAAAGAGTGAAGCAAGCCGATAGGCCGGATTCTGTGCAGGTCCGGCCTCCTGCGAGACCGGCCCCGTGACCGCCATTCCTCTGGGCCGGACATCACTGCCCGGCTCGGTGCCACCTACCCGCCAGCTCTGCGAGCCGCATCAACGCTGGCCTACTTGGTGTTGCTGCGCGTAGAGATTGCCCGTTTCACCCGAAGTGGGCCTGGGCCCACTCCGACTCGTCTCTGTTGCTCTGATCCTCGGCTTTCGCCGGGCAGCCGTTAGCTGCTACGCCGCTCTATGCAGTCCGGACCTTCCTCCAGGGCCGTGTTTCCACGCTTGCCCCAGCGGCGGTCTGGCTTGCTTCACAAGATGCATTATCCCGCATCCCCGACAGGCGCCCCGTGCTCGGGCTAGGATGACCGGCCCCACCCCTTCGCCTGCCGCATCAGGAAAGTCCAAAAGATGAAAGCCCAGAACGTTCTCGCCACCATCGGTGGCACGCCCCATATCCGCGTCAACCGGCTCTTCGGCCCCGGCGCCGAGGTCTGGATCAAGTCCGAGCGCAGCAATCCCGGCGGCTCGATCAAGGACCGCATCGCCCTGTCCATGGTCGAGGACGCCGAGGCCCGCGGCCTGCTGCAGCCCGGCGCCACCATCATCGAGCCCACCTCGGGCAATACCGGCGTGGGCCTGGCCATGGTGGCCGCGGTCAAGGGCTACAAGCTGATCCTGGTGATGCCCGACAGCATGTCGGTGGAACGCCGCCGCCTGATGCTGGCCTATGGCGCCAGCTTCGACCTGACGCCGCGCGAGCAGGGCATGAAGGGCGCCATCGCCCGCGCCCAGGCCCTGGCGGCCCAGATCCCCGGCGCCTGGATTCCGCAGCAGTTCGAGAACGAGGCCAATGTGGCCGTGCATGTGCGGACCACCGCCCAGGAAATCCTGGCCGACTTCCCCGAGGGTCTGGACGCCCTGATCACCGGCGTGGGCACCGGCGGCCACATCAGCGGCTGCGCCCGCGTGCTCAAGGCCGCCTGGCCCCAGCTCAAGGTCTTTGCGGTGGAGCCCAGCGCCTCGCCGGTGATCAGCGGCGGCCAGCCCAGCCCCCACCCCATCCAGGGCATTGGTGCCGGCTTCATTCCCAAGAATCTGGACACCGCCCTGCTGGACGGCGTGATCCAGGTCGAGGCCGAGGCGGCCCGCGAGTACGCCCGCCGCAGCGCCCGCGAGGAAGGCCTGCTGGTGGGCATCTCCAGCGGCGCCACACTGGCCGCCATTGCGCAGAAGCTGCCCGAGCTGGGCCCCAAGGCCCGCGTGCTGGGCTTCAACTACGACACCGGCGAGCGCTACCTCTCGGTGGAAGGCTTCCTGCCCGCCTGAGACCGCGGCCGGCCCGGCTGGCCCGGCTGACGCAAGGCCAGCAGGGCCAGGCCCATCAGCAGCACGCCGGCCAGCTGCAGCGCGTCCAGCGCCCGGCCATAGACGGCCCAGTCCACCAGCACGGCCGCGCCGGGGTAGACAAACTGCAGCAGGGCCACCTGGGCGGCCGGCAGGCGCGCCATGCCGCCGTAGAGCAGCACATAGGCCAGGCCCGTGTGCAGCACGCCCAGGCCCGCCAGCCAGCCCCAGGCCGCCCCCCAGGCGGGCCAGCCCTGGCTCAGCGGCCAGGCGGCCAGCAGCAGCACGCCCACCAGGCATTGCCACCAGGCCAGGGCCAGGGGGTTGAGGCCGGGCACGGCCTGGGCGATCAGGGTCACGCCGGCATAGCTCAGCGAGCCGCCCAGGCACAGCAGCAGGCCCAGCATGTAGCCCCTGTCCAGGCCGGCCAGTCCCGGCCCAGAAGCCAGACCCGAGGCCAGACCCGAGGCCAGGCCCAGACCCAGCAGGGCCAGCAGGGCCGCTCCGCCCTGGCGCCGCGACACGCGCTCCCCCAGCAGCAGGGCCGCGAGGCCCATCACCCACAGGGGCTGCACATGGAAGACCACGGTGGCCACGCCGATGGAGCAGCGCTCGATGGCCGCAAAGAACAGGCCCCAGTTCAGCACCATCAGCAGCCCGGCCAGGCCGGCGGCGGCCAGGGCGCGCGGCGCCAGGCGCAGCACGCCCAGCTGCCCGCGCCAGGTGGCCCAGGCCAACAGGGCCAGGGCACCAAAGGCGCAGCGGAACCACACCGCCGTCAGCGGCGGCTGGCCCGCTTCCTCCAGGAACACGCCCAGGGTGCCCAGCAGCAGCCCCCCGGCCAGCATCAGGCCCTGACCGTGGCGCTGCGTGGCCGCATGGCCGGCGGGTCGGTTCGCCTCGAGATCCAGACTTTGCATGCGGCCATGCTGGGGCGCCGCCGGCATTTGGAAAAGCGCATAGTTCGGGTCGCTACCATTCGCTAATCCGATGGATCAAGCAGGAGCCCTGATGAGCCGCCACGATCTGCAGCTGGACTGGCTGCGCGCCTTTGTGACCGTGGTGGATGCCGGCACGCTCTCCGCCGCCGCGCCCCTGCTGCACCGCTCGCAATCGGCCGTGAGCAGCCAGCTGCAGAAGCTGGAGGAGGCCCTGGGCCATGCGGTGCTGCGGCGCGGCCCGCGCCATCTGGCCCTGACCCCGGCGGGCCTGGAGCTGCTGGGCTATGCACGCCGCATCCTGGACCTGCATGGCGAGGCCCTGGAGGCGCTGCAGGGCCCGCAGTTGCGCGGCCGGGTGCGCCTGGGCGTGCCGGACGACTATGCCGCCCGCTACCTCACGCCGGTGCTGAGCCGCTTCGCCAGCCGCCATGCGGGCGTGGAGATCGAGCTCTTCTGCGAGCAGTCCACGGTGCTGATCCCGCGCATCGCGCGCGGCGAGCTGGACCTGGCCCTGGTCTCGCGCGACCGCGCCGGCCGCGGCACCCTGCTCTTTCACGAGCCCCTGGTCTGGGTGGGGGCGGCGGCCCACGAGGTCTGGCGCCGCGAGCCCCTGCCGGTGGCGGTGTACGAGGCCGGCAGCCAGGCGCGGCGCGAGGCCCTGGCCGCGCTCACGCGCCAGCGGCGCGCGCATCGCGTGGTCTACAACAGCGCCAGCCTGGCGGGCCAGCTGGCCGCGGTGGAGGCCGGCCTGGCCGTGGCCGTGCTCACGCGCTGCAGCGTGCCGGCCGGCCTGCAGGTGCTGGGCGAGAAGCAGGGCCTGCCCGATCTGCCGGCCATGGAGGTGGCGCTGCTGCGCAGCAGCGCCAGCCGCCGCGACGCGGCGGTGGAGGCCCTGCACGAGCTGGCCCTGCGCACGCTGGCGCCCAGGGCCTGAGGGGGCAACTCGGGCGGCGCGGGTGTCTCAGTCCTCGCCGCCGCCCTCGGGCAGGCTGGGGTCGGCATCCTTGCTGGCTTCGCGGGCCAGCTCGGCCTCCAGCGGGCGCAGCGACTCCAGCAGGGCCTGGGGCGGCTTGGGCGCGGCCAGACGCAGCACCGGCGGCGGCAGGCTGCTCATATAGGGCGGGCCGAACCAGTACTGCTGCTCCGGCCGCTTGGCCACCGACAGGGCCAGGCTCCCGAGCAGCAGGCCGCCCAAGCCCCAGCTCAGGGCCCGGCGCGCGCGCGGCCACACCAGATCGGCATGCCACCACAGCAGCAGGCTGCCCCCCACGGGCAGCAGCAGGGACTCCAGCGCCAGCAGGCTGCGGGCCGAGAAGGCATAGGCCAGGCCGGGCAGCAGCAGGGACAGCAGTTCCAGGCCGCTCAGCACCAGCAGGGCACGCCAGAGATGGATGGCAAAGGGGTAGCGGTGCTGGAAGAGCTGATTCACCAAGGCCCAGAGCGCCGCCCAGACCAGGACCACGCCCAGCGGCCCCAGCACGGCGCCGGCATAGTCCACCCAGGGTGAGCCGGGATTGAGCTTGGACCATTGCTCCGCCCCCAGCAGGCCCAGCCACAGGACCATCAGGCCCAGCAGGGCCCAGAGGCTGGGCGGCAGCACCGTGCCGGCCAGCAGGCGCTCGGGCGCCAGCGGGTCCTGGGCGCGGCGCAGGCGCAGCTGGGTGGCCCCAAGCTGGAAGACGGCCCCCGGCGCCAGCGTCACCGCCGTGCCGGCCGCCAGGCGGCGCCGGCCCAGCCAGCCGCCGTTCAGGCTGTCCAGCAGGCTCAGACGCGGGGCGGGGCTCGCCGCGGCGGCCGCGTCCTCACCGGGCGCCACCAGCTCCAGCCGCGCATGCTCGGCCGCCAGATGGGCATCGTCCAGCACCAGGTCGCAGGCCGGCGAGCGGCCGATGGACACCGGCCAGGCCTGCACCCTATGCACCGCGCGCACCAGGCCGTCGCGGCCCAGCACCTCGATCACTGCGGCCGTGCTGCCGTCCATCCGAAGCCTCCCAGGTAATGCGCGCTCAGGCGCAGGGCATTGTCGAAACTCACGCCGCGGGCATCGAAGCGGCCCAGGGCGCCCTCGGTCTTGCCGTCCACGGTGGTGACCAGGACCACCAGGTCATGCAGGCCCGGCAGCTTGCGGTAGGCCGAGAGACAGACCACGGCCCGCAGCGGCGGCCCCTGCTTGGGATCGGCCTGGATGAAGTCTTCGCGGCAGCGCGGCGCGCTGCGCTGGCGGTCGGCCCGGCCCAGGTTCTCGTTGCGGAAGCTGCCCGAATACTGGCGCGCAAAGCGCAGGGCGCCGAGCTTGTCGCCGTCGTAAGCCTCGTGCGAGACCTGCAGATAGCCGGTCTGCAGGCTGCCGCTGATGAAGACGGCATGCTCCATGCGGCATTGCGAGCGCTGGAAGTCCAGGCCCTTGTTGTCGGCCGGCGTGCCGCGCCCCCAGCAGCGCATGAAGTCCTCCTGCGGCACGGGCAGGGCATAGCGCTCATGGCCGGCGCTGCGCCAGGGCTGGGCCAAAAAGCCCTGCACCAGGGCCTCCTGGTACTGCATCAGCTGCTCGCGCAAGCGCGGCCAGGCCGGGCCCTTGAGCGGCGCGGCCGTGCGGCTGCGCTGGAACAGGGCGCTGGCGAACTCGGCCGGCACCAGAAAGCTCATCTGCTGGGCAAAGAACATGGCCGAGACATTCACGCCCACCACGCGCCCTTCCTCGTCCAGCACCGGGCCGCCGCTCATGCCGGCATTGATGCTGCCCGAGTAGTAGATCAGGGGGTCGAAGCTGCGCTCCACCAGGCCGTTGTAAGTGCCCTCCACCACGGCAAAGGCCACATCGTGCGGATTGCCCATGGAGTAGATGCGGTCGCCCTTGGCCAGGGGCTGGTCCAGGGGGCGGATGGCCAGGCCGGCCTGGCCCTTGAGCCCCTCGCCCTTGATGCGCAGCAGGGCCAGATCGCGGCGCACATCGAAGTCCAGCAGCTCCAGCTCGCCCGCGCGCCCATCGGGCGTGGCGTAGCGCAGGCGGTACTGCCCGGGGTCCAGCGCGGCCTCGCTGATGACGTGGTAGTTCGAGATCACATGGCCCTCGCCGCTGACCAGAAAGCCCGAGCCCACCGAGGCCTGGCTGTCCTGGTTCTTCAGCAGGGTGCGGATCTGCAGCAGCTGGCCACGGGCGCGCTCATAGAGCCGGCGCGCGCTGGCCGAGACCGGCGCCGCCGGCGCGCTGGCCGCGGCGGCCACCGGCTCGGGGGCCTTGGCCGGCTGAGCCTGGGCGGGCCAGGCCGCCAGACCGGGCAGCAGACACAGCCAAGCGGCGCGGCGCGCGGCGGCCAGAAAAAAGCCCCGCAGGGCTTGCAAGCGTGACAAGAGGGATCCTCCTCGTCCTGGGTCTTGTGATGCAGGCGCCGGCAGGTCAGCGGGGGCCTGGCGGCCATGCTAGCCGGTTTGCGCACTGCGCAGCGGGCGGAACACGCGGCGATCCGCATAGAAGCCGGCGTCCTCATTGGCCGGCCACCAGCCCGGCACGCCCAGCACCGGCAGGGGCTGGAAGGGCTTGTGACGCAGGGCCTCGGGCGCCAGCGGCTCGGCCAGCAGCAGGTGGGCGCACAAGGGCTTGCGCGGCTGCAGCAGCTTCTCCATCAGGGCGTGGCCCAGCAGCAGCAGGCGCGCCTGGCGCCACAGCGGCCGCAGGTCCAGAAAGAGCCGCTCCCAGTCGCGCTCGCGCAGGGCCTGCTGCAGCGCCTCGGGGGCGTCCAGCAGCAGGGCGCCGTTCTCGTCCAGCAGGGTCAGGGCGTCGCGCAGCGGGCCGCGCTGGGCGCCGGGCTCCAGCGCGTGCCAGGCGTTGAGCCGGGCCTTGAGCGCGGGCTGGTGCAGCCAGACCAGGCCGTTGAAGAAGTCGTGCAGGTTCTCGCGCGTGGGCACGCAGGCCGTGCGGCGGATGAAGGCCTCATAGCCCTCCCCCGCCGGCAGGGCCGACTGCGGCACAAAACGCACGGGCACGGGCGGCACGCCAGCGGCCGCAGATGACTCACAGGCCGCGTTGAGCGCCTCGGGCAGGGGCTGGCCCGCGGCCCAGGCGGCCATCAGGGCGCGGCCGCGCTGCGCATAGGGCGCCAGCCAGGGTGCCGACCAGTCGACCGCCGCCGGGCCGGGGTGTGGGCTCAGACCAGCTTCCAGCCCAGTTCCTCGCTGCCGCGCAGGGGCTTGAGGCGGGCTTCTCCGAAGGCCACGCTCTCGGGCAGGGTCCAGCGCTCGCGGCGCAGGGTCACGGTGCCCTGGTTGCGCGGCAGGCCGTAGAAGTCGGGGCCGTTGAAGCTGGTGAAGGCCTCCAGCTTGTCCAGGGCGCCCACCAGCTCGAAGGCCTCGGCATAGAGCTCCAGCGCCGAGAGCGCGGTGAAGCAACCGGCGCCGCAGACCGAGTTCTCCTTCATCACCGAGGCATGGGGCGCGCTGTCCGTACCCAGGAAGAACTTGGTGGAGCCCGAGGTGGCCGCGTGCAGCAGGGCCAGGCGGTGCTCCTCGCGCTTGAGCACGGGCAGGCAGTAGTAGTGCGGGCGCAGGCCACCGGTGAAGATGGCGTTGCGGTTGTAGAGCAGGTGCTGGGGCGTGAGCGTGGCCGCGGTGTAGGCATCGGCGCTGTGCACGTACTGGGCGGCCTCCTTGGTGGTGATGTGCTCGAACACCACCTTGAGCTCGGGCATGTCGGCGCGCAGCGGCGTCATGACCTGGTCGATGAAGACGGCCTCGCGGTCGAACACATCGATGGCGGGGTCGGTCACCTCGCCGTGCACCAGCAGCAGCAGGCCCTCGCGCTGCATGGCTTCCAGGGTCTTGTAGGTCTTGCGGATGTCGGTGACGCCGGCATCGCTGTTGGTGGTGGCGCCGGCCGGGTAGAGCTTGAGGGCCACCACGCCCGCGTCCTTGGCGCGCTTGATCTCGTCCACCGGCGTGTTGTCGGTGAGATAGAGCGTCATCAGGGGCTGGAAGTCCGAGCCCTCGGGGCGGGCGGCCAGGATGCGCTCGCGGTAGGCCGCGGCCTGGGCGGCCGTGGTGATGGGCGGGCGCAGATTGGGCATCACGATGGCCCGGGCGAACTGGCGCGCGGTGTAGGGCACGACGCTTTGCATGGCGGTCTCGTCGCGCAGATGCACATGCCAGTCGTCGGGGCGGGTCAGGATCAGTTCCTGCAGGGGGGCGGCGGCGGTACTCATACCCGGATTGTCGCAGCCGGGCGTGAATTCCCGGACGCTGCGCCGGTATTTCGGGCTGACGGACCCGCGGCTTCCGGCCAACAATGGTCGCTGGCCCGCCAACAGGAGACACCATGGCCCGCATTCCCGGCTCGACCGCCCTGCCCCTTGCCCTCGCCCTGCTGCTGGGCGCCTGCGCCAGCCCGCCCAGCGAACCTCTGGGCCCGCCGGCCAAGGAGATGATCTATGCCGTGACCGGCAGCAATCAGCTGATCCAGTTCAATGCCGGCCAGCCGCAGAAGATCCTGGCGCGCAAGGCCCTGAGCGGCCTGGCCGCGGGCGAGCGCCTGCTGGGCATCGACTACCGCGTGGCCAAGGGTCAGCTCTTCGGCCTGGGCGCCAGCGGCCAGCTCTACCGCATCGACCCGGTGGCGGGCAGCGCCAGCGCCGTGGGCACCCCGTCCGCCCTGCCGCGCGAGGGCGCCACCGAGTGGGGCTTCGACTTCAACCCCACGGTGGACCGCATCCGCGTGGTCAATGACGCCGGCTTCAATCTGCGCCTGCATCCCGACACCGGCGCCATCGTGGACGGCAATCCCGAGCTGCCCGGCACCCAGTTCGACGGCCGCCTGGCCTATGACGCCAGCGATGTGAACGCGGGCAAGACCCCGGGCATCGTGGCCGCCGGCTACACCTACAACAAGGACAACGAGAAGATCACCACCAACTACGCCCTTGACGGCAAGCTGGGCCTGCTGGTGCATCAGGGCACGAAGGAAGGCGTGCAGCCCATGGTCTCGCCCAATACCGGGCGCCTGTACACCGTGGGCTCCCTGGGCATTGGCAGCTTCGCCCATGCCACGCTGGACATCTCCGACGTCTCCAACACCGCCTATGCGGCGGTGAGCCAGGGCAGCGTCTCGCGCTGGTACCGCATCGACCTGGGCAGCGGACGCGCCACGCTGATCGGCACCATTGCCGGCGGCGAGGCCGTGGTGGGCGCGGCCATCGAGCCCTGATCAGGCCAGGCTCTCGTCGGCCAGGCGCACGCGGTTGCGACCGCCGCGCTTGGCCGCGTAGAGCGCTGCGTCGGCCGCGCGGTACAGGCCCTGGGGCGTGGCATGCGCCTCGCCCAGGGCCACGCCCGCCGAGAGCGTGAGCTGCACCTGGCCGCCGCGCCCGTCGGGCACGCGCAAGGCCTGCACCGCCTCGCGCAGCTGCTCGGCCAGGGCCAGGGCTGCGGCAGCATCCGCGCCCGGCAGCAGCAGGGCGAATTCCTCGCCGCCATAGCGGGCCACCGCATCCGAGGCGCGCAGCCGGGCCTTGAGCCGGGCCACAAAGGCCTGCAGCACCGCGTCGCCTACGGCATGGCCGTGGTGGTCGTTGACCTGCTTGAAGTGGTCCAGATCCACCAGCACAAAAGCCAGGCTGCCGCCCTCGCGGCGCAGCCGTGCCAGCGCATGTTCCAGTTGCAGCTCGGCCGCCCGGCGGTTGAGGGCGCCGGTGAGGTCGTCATGGTCGGCCTGGGCGCGCAGCTGGCGCGTGGCCCGCTCCGAGCAGGCCAGCACGAAGCCGAAGCCCGCGCCCAGCATGCTCAGGGCGCTGACCAGCAGCAGCAGGCCCTGCACCGGATTGCCGACGGCCAGGTCCTGATAGGCCCCTGGATCGAGGCTCACGTGGACGAGACGGGCCAGCAGCACCAGCAGGCTGAGCAGCGGCATCAGGGCCACGCTGCGCAGCGAGGCCTCCAGGCGGACGCGATGACGCCACCACAGCCACAGACACCAGGCCGGAGACGGGGCCAGCAACGCAGACATCACCAGCACCCGCTGCGGCGGCGTGAGCGGCACCAGCAGCAAGCAGGCCGGCAGACTGAACCCGGCCCAGCGCCACAGGCGCGGCGGCAGGGGCCGCTCAAGCACAAAGCGGCTCATGGCGTCGGCGATGCACAGGCTGGCCAGCATCACCAGCGCATTGCCCAGCACCACGCACAGCGCCTCGGGCAGCCACAGACGCGCACCCAGCAGGCCCAGGCCCGGCACCAGCAGGCCGGCGGCCAGGGCCCAGCGGCGCAGGGCCTCGCGCGCCACCAGGCGCCGCTCGGCCAGCAGGATCTCCACGGCCAGCAGGCCATGCCCCAGCAGCAGCACCAGCATCAGGGTGGGGATGTGCAGCAGCGTCATGCGCGCAGTGTCCCCAAGAAAAAACCCCGCGCCGATGACGGGGCGGGGTTCTGGGCGCGCTGCGCGCAGCCGGCAGGGCTCGGGCGTGCACTATGCACGCCGGGCCATCTCAGTGCTGCAGGATCTTGGCCAGGAAGTCCTTGGCGCGCGGCGAGCGCTCATCGGGCTTGCCGAAGAAGTCATCCTTCTGGCAGTCCTCGATGATCTTGCCGGCGTCCATGAAGATCACGCGGTTGCTGACCTTCTTGGCAAAGCCCATTTCGTGCGTCACGCACATCATCGTCATGCCTTCGGCCGCCAGCGACTTCATGACGCTCAGCACCTCGCCGACCATTTCCGGGTCGAGCGCGCTGGTGGGCTCGTCGAAAAGCATGACGGGCGGCTCCATGGCGAGCGCCCGGGCGATGGCGACGCGCTGCTGCTGGCCGCCGGAAAGCTGGGCAGGGTACTTGTCCTTGTGCGCCATCAGGCCCACGCGGTCCAGCATCTTCAGGCCGCGGGCCTTGGCGTCGTCCAGGCTGCGGCCCAGCACCTTGACCTGGGCAATGGTCAGGTTCTCGGTCACCGAGAGGTGAGGGAAGAGCTCGAAGTGCTGGAACACCATGCCCACGCGCGAACGCAGCTTGGGCAGATTGGTCTTGGGGCTGGTCAGGCTGGTGCCGTCCACGATGATGTCGCCCTTCTGGATGGGCTCCAGGGCGTTGACGGTCTTGATCAGGGTGGACTTGCCCGAGCCCGAGGGGCCGCACACCACCACCACCTCACCCTTCTTGATGCTGGTGGTGCAATCGGTCAGCACCTGGAAGGGGCCGTACCACTTGGAGACGTTCTTGATTTCGATCATGGCGCTTCTAGCCTCAGCGGATGATGGCGATCTTCTTCTGCAGGCGACGCACCAGCATCGACAACGAGAAGCAGATGACGAAGTAGACCAGGGCCGCGACCAGATAGGTCTCGACCGGACGGTTGAAGTTCTTGCCGGCCACCTCGAAGCCCTTGAGCAGGTCGTAGGCGCCGATGGCGTAGACCAGGGAGGTGTCCTGGAACAGGATGATGGTCTGGGTCAGCAACACCGGCAGCATATTGCGGAAGGCCTGGGGCAGCACCACCAGCTGCATGGTCTGGCGGTAGCTCATGCCCATGGCGTAGCCCGCGAAGACCTGACCCTTGGGCACGCTCTGGATGCCGGCGCGCATGATCTCGGAGTAGTAGGCGGCCTCGAACACCGTGAAGGTGATGATGGCCGAGAGCTCCGCGCCCATGGGCTTGCCGATCAGCATGGGGATCAGCAGGAAGAACCACAGGATCACCATCACCAGGGGGATGGAGCGCAGGGTGTTCACATAGAAGGCGGCCGGGATCACCAGCCACTTCTTGCCCGAGAGGCGCATCAGCGCCAGGATGGTGCCCAGGGCGATGCCGCCGATCATGGCGATCAGGGTCAGCTGCACGCTGAACACCAGACCCTTGAGGACGAAACTGGAAACCAGGTTCCAGTCCATGAAACTGAAGTCGAGATTCATGCTCACTTGCCCCCCACCATGCCGGGCACGGCCACGCGGTTCTCGATGAAGAGCGCGATGCGGTTGATCACGAAGGCGGAGACGAAATACAGGCCCGTGACCGCCAGATAGACCTCGATGCCGCGCGAGGTCTCCTCCTGCGCCTGCATGGCGAACATGGTCAGCTCCGCGATCGAGACCGCGAAGGCCACCGAGGAGTTCTTGATGATGTTCATGCTCTCGCTGGTCAGCGGCGGGATCACGATGCGGAAGGCCATGGGCAGCAGCACATAGCGGTAGGTCTGCGGCAGGGTGAAGCCCATGGCCAGACCGGCGTAGCGCTGGCCCTTGGGCAGGCTCTGGATGCCGGCCTTGACCTGCTCGGCGATACGCGCCGAGGTGAAGAAGCCCAGGGCGAACACCACCAGGATGAAGCTGGGCACCTGCTTGAGCGGCGGGATCAGCGAGGGCAGCACGTGGTACCAGAGGAAGACCTGGACCAGCAGCGGAATGTTGCGGAACAGCTCGGTCCAGGTGTTGCCCAGGGCCACCAGGGTCTTGCTCGGCGTGGTGCGGAAGATGCCCATCAGCGAGCCCACCACCAGCGCCACGACCAGGGCCAGCAGGGCCACGCTCAATGTCCAGCCCCAGGCGGAGAGCATCCAGTCCAGATAGGTGATGTCACCGCCGCTGCCGAAGCAGCGCGGAATCACCTCGCCATCGATGGTGTTCTTGCAGAACACCTGCCAATCCCATGTCATCGCCACCGCGAAATCCCCTCAAAAAACGAGGCCGCCCGCTTACTGCCCGGGCGGCCTCTGTGCCATCCGTCAAGCGCCGGGCTTACTTCTTGGCGTACTCTTCCATCGGCTTGTCGTTCGGGTTGGCCCAGGCCGCCTTGGTGTTCTCATTGGGCGGCATGCCGACCTTGGTATTGGCCGGCGGGATGGGCTGTTCGAACCACTTGTTCCACAGCTTGGCGATCTCGCCCGACTTCATCATGGCCTTGATGCTGTCGTCCACGGCCTTCTTGAAGGGCGCGTCATCCTTGCGGATCATGATGGCGATCGGCTCCACCGACAGCACCTCGCCCACCAGCTTGAACTCGGCCGGGTTCTTGGCCTTGGCGATATTGCCGGCCAGGATGGCGCCGTCCATCACGAAGGCGTCGGCACGGCCCGACTCCAGCAGCAGGAAGCTGTCGGCGTGATCCTTGCCGAACACTTCCTTGAAGTCCATGCCCGTGGCGCGCTCATGCTTGCGCAGGGTCTGCACCGAGGTGGTGCCGGTGGTGGTGGCCACGGTCTTGCCGTTGAGCTGGGCGATATTGCTGATGCCCGAGTTGGCCTTGACGGCGATGCGCACCTCTTCCACGAAGGTGGTCACGGCAAAGGCCACGTCCTTCTGGCGGGCGGCGTTGTTGGTGGTCGAGCCGCACTCGATGTCCACCGTGCCGTTTTGCACCAGGGGAATGCGGTTCTGCGAGGTCACGGGCTGGTACTTCACGTCCAGCTTGGCCAGGCCCAGCTGCTTCTGCACATCGGCCAGCACCTTCTGGCAGATCTCGACGTGGTAGCCCACGTACTTGCCATCGCCCAGCGTGTAGGACAAGGCGCCGGAGGATTCGCGCACGCCCATGGTGACCGCACCGCTGTCCTTGATCTTCTTCAGCGTGTCGGCATGCGCCACACCGGCAGCGGCAGCCACGGCCAGCACAAGCAATGTCTTCTTCATAAGAGCTCCTGGTTCAAGATCGGTTCTCGAAGCGCGAAGCAGACCATGGCCCCACTTCGCGCGAAGTACGCAGTTCTACGCATTTGCACCGCCCGAGGCGGCCGCTGTGCATCTTAGTTTGCAAGTTCTGCGCCCGGGCAGTCCAACAGCCGCACCGATGAGCGCCGGACTCTAACGGCAGGGGCGATTGTCGCCCAATGCCGATTCTGAGCGCCCCAATGCAGCACCGACATGGGCAGCACGGGTAAACACCAGGACGCGCGACCTCAGTCGCCGCGGGTCAGGAAATCCCAAAGGGCCAGGGCCGGCGCCTTGCCGCGGCGCGAGAGCTCGGGCCGCTCGCGGTAGATGCGCAGCTCCATGCTCAGCTCGAAGCCGCCGGGCGGGGCCGCCTGCACCAGGCGCCGCGCCTTGAGCTCCTTCTTGACCGAGCTGGCGGGCAGAAAGGCCAGGCCATGGCCCTCGATCGCCATGGCCTTGAGCCCCTCGGCCATATCGGTCTCGTAGATGGCGTCCAGGTTCAGCGCCACCGGCGCGTCCTTGACGATGAGTTCTACCAGCCGCCCCAGATAGGCGCCCGAGGCATAGCTCAGAAAGGGGATCTTCTGCCCCGGGTGACCGGGCAGGCTGAACAGGGGGTGGCCCTGGGCATCGGCCTTGGCATAGGCGGCCAGGGTCTCGTGGCCCAGCGAGGCCATCTCATAGCGCTCCGGGTCCAGCTGCAGGGGCTGGCTGGGGTGATGGTAGGCCAGCAGCAGGTCGCAGTTGCCCTCGCTGAGCTGCATCATGGCGTCGTGGACATTCAGCGCATTGAGCCGGGTCTTGATGGCGCCAAAGCGCTGGCGCAGCTCCATCAGCCAGTGCGGGAAGAAGCTGAAGGCCAGCGAGTGCGGCACAGCGAACTCGATCATGTCCTGACCCGCCGCCTGGTGGCTGCGCAGCATATTGCGCGTGGCCTGCAGGCTGCCCAGGATCTCGATGGCCTGGTCCAGCAGGGTCTCGCCCGCCGCCGTGAGCCGGGTCGGGTAGGAGGAGCGATCCACCAGGTCCACCCCCGCCCAGGCTTCCAGCGCCTGGATGCGCCGCGAGAAGGCGGGTTGGGTCACATGCCGGAGCTGGGCCGAGCGCGAGAAGCTGCGCGTCTCGGCCAGGCTGACGAAGTCTTCAAGCCACTTGGTTTCCACGCGGGCAGTGTAGCCCGCCCGGACTAACCCCCATGTCCCGGGCAGTCACCCCCTGGATGGAGGGGGCCCCGCTCATGCGTTGTAACAGCGCTTGAGTACAGTCGGCGCAGGCACGGCAGTCTGGCGTCCACACCTTCACCAACCTCATCCGGGGCACCCATCATGAAGCTCATCAAGGCCGCGATCGCAACCCTCACGCTGGCCAGTGCGTCGGCCGCCATGTCCGCCCCGGTGCTGAACTTCGAGAACCTGATCACCGGCTCGCCCGACAGCCTGCTGCGCCTGAGCGATCAGTACAAGAGCAGCGGTGTGCTGTTCGAGAACAATGGCTGGGTGGTCAATGCCCGCTCCGCCGGCGGCCTGGGCAATTTCATCAACACGCCTTCGGGCCACGCCGCGGCCGCCCTCTTCGTGGATCCCACGGACCCGGGCGATGGCACGGCCAGCCTGCTGGCGCGCGTCAAGGGCGGCTTCCAGGACAGCCTGACCCTGAGCTACACCACCGACCAGATCGATGTGGGCGTGAGCCTGCTGGACGAGCAGGGCAAGCTGCTGAAGAGCTTCCAGCTCACGAGCGTGAACCAGGACAGCTGCGGCACCGTGGACCTGTGCAACTGGAACCGCGACACCACGCTCAGCTTCCAGGGCACCGCCTACGCCGTGCTCTTCAGCGGCGAAAGCGGCCAGGCCTTCTTCGACAACCTCAGCTTTGGCCGCGGCGGCAGCTCGGACGTGCCCGAGCCCGCCGGCCTCGCCCTGCTGATGGCCGGTTTCGCGGCCGCCGGCTTCGCCCGCCGCCGTGGCCGCCACGCGGCCTGAGCTCTGCGCTCCCCCCATCAGGCCACGCACCGCGTGGCGCTTTTTCATGACCCTTTCCAGGGCCACGCTCACGGCCGCCTGGCCGCGAGACGGCCGCGCTCAGGCGCTCTCGCCCGACTGCTGCAGCTGCCACATCTGGGCATAGCGCCCCTCGCGGGCCAGCAGCTCGGCATGGCGGCCGCGCTCGACGATGCGGCCGGCCTCCATCACCAGGATCTCGTGCGCGTCCACCACGGTGGAGAGACGGTGCGCGATCACCAGCACGGTCTTGTTGCTGCCCACCGCCTCCAGCTCGGCCTGGATGGCGCGCTCATTGCGCGAGTCCAGGGCCGAGGTGGCCTCGTCGAAGATCAGCAGGGGCGGGTCCTTGAGCAGGGTGCGGGCGATGGCCACACGCTGCTTCTCGCCGCCGCTGAGCTTGAGCCCGCGCTCGCCCACCAGGGTCTCGTAGCCCTTGGGTGAGGCGGCGATGAAGTCGTGGATATGCGCGGCGCGCGCCGCCGCCTCGATCTCCTCGCGCGTGGCGCCGGGGCGACCGTAGGCGATGTTGTAGGCCACCGTGTCGTTGAAGAGCACCGTGTCCTGCGGCACGATGCCGATGGCCCGTCGCAGCGAGGCCTGGCTCACGGCGCGGATGTCCTGGCCGTCGATGCTGATGCGCCCACCATCCACATCGTAGAAGCGGTAGAGCAACCGGGCCAGGGTGCTCTTGCCCGCACCGCTGGGGCCCACCACCGCCACCTTCTTGCCGGCCGGGATCTCGAAGCTGAGCTCCTGCAGAATGGGTCGCGCCGCCTCGTAGCCGAAACGCACCGCCTCGAAGCGCACCGTGGCCCCGGCCAGTTGCAGGGCCGGCGCGCCGGGCGCATCCGCCACCTCGCGCTCGCGCTCCAGCAGGCCGAACATCTTGTCCAGATCGGTCAGGCTCTGCTTGATCTCGCGGTAGATCACGCCCAGGAAGTTGAGCGGGATGTAGAGCTGGATCATGAAGGCATTGATCATGACCAGATCGCCCAGGCTCATGCGCCCCTCCACCACGCCCTGGGTGGCACGCCAGAGCATGGCCACCAGGGCCGCGGCGATGATGAGCTGCTGGCCGCTGTTGAGCAGGGACAGGGTGGTCTGCGACTTGAGCTGGGCGCGACGCAGGGCCTCCAGGCTCTCGTCGTAGCGACGGGCCTCGAAGTCCTCGTTGTTGAAGTACTTGACCGTCTCGTAGTTCAGCAGGGAATCGATGGCCTTGGTGTGGGCCACCGAGTCCAGCTCATTGAGCTGGCGGCGGAACTTGGTGCGCCACTCCGTCACGACGATGGTGAAGCCGATATAGACCACCAGGGCGCTCAGGGTGATCCAGGCGAACATGGCATCGAACTTGATCGCCAGCAGGCCCAGCACCAGGCCCACCTCGATCAGGGTGGGCAGGATGCTGTAGAGCGAGTAGGAGATCAGCGAATGCACCGCCCGGGTGCCGCGCTCGATGTCGCGGGTCATGCCCCCGGTCTGGCGCTCCAGATGAAAGCGCAGGCTCAAGGCATGCAGATGGCGGAAGACCTGCAGCGAGATGGAGCGCGCCGTGCCCTCGGTGGCCTTGGCGAAGATCAGCTCGCGCAGCTCGGTGAAGAGCGAGGTGGACAGGCGCAGGCCGCCGTAGGCCAGCAGCAGGCTCACCGGCACCACCATCAGCGCACGAGCATCGCCCGGCGCCAGGCTCAGGCTGTCCACCAGGTTCTTGAGCAGCACCGGCACGCCCACATTGGCCAGCTTGGCGCCCAGCATGAAGCCCAGGGCCAGGCCCACGCGCCAGCGGTAGCGCCACAGATAGGGCAGCAGCTTGGCGATGGTGGCCCAGTCGGAGCGGGGTGGCGGGGTGGTGCCGGCCACGGTGGGGGCGGCGGTGGGCAGGTCAGGCTGGCGGGTGCGGGCTCGCATTGGCGTGCTGTTTGCTAGGAGGTCGGCAAGCGCTGTGCACCGCGGTGCGCCGCCGCCGGCTCAACACCGGAGGACAATAGCGCCCAGCAGGCCCAGGCCCCGGCTTCCCTGGTGGAGGTTCTCAGGTCTTGGCTTTATCTTGTCTCGCCTTCATTCTCACAGGCTTCTTGCCGGCCTGTTTGCACGCACGATGTCCGACACCACGCCCTCCTCCGCCCCCGCCCCCATCTCCGTGGCCGCGCCCGCCCCCACCCACCCGCGCGAGCTGGTGATGCGCGTCATGCCCATGCCGGCCGACGCCAATGCCAACGGCGACATCTTCGGCGGCTGGATCATGGCCCAGGTGGACCTGGCCGGCTCCGTGCTGCCGGCGCGCATCACGCGCGGCCGGGTGGCCACCGTGGCGGTGAACGAGTTCATCTTCAAGCAGCCCGTCTCGGTGGGGGACCTGCTCTCCTTCTACGCCAGCGTGCTGCGCATCGGCCGCACCTCGGTGACGGTGCATGTGGAGGTGGTGGCCGAGCGCAACCCGGCCAACCCGCAGGTGGTCAAGGTCACGGAGGCCAATCTCACATATGTGGCCATAGACCGCGAGGGCAAGCCCCGCCCCTTCTCCGAAGCAGCGGCCAGCCCGGCGGCCTGAAGCCCATGCGCGGCCAGTCCGCCGCACGCGGCGCCTCGGTGTTGATCCTGGGCGGCGGCGCCATCGGCAGTGCCGTGGCCGCCCAGCTCGCCGCGCTGCGTCCGGACCTGCGCCTGCAAGTGCTGGAGCGTGACCCGAGCTACCAGCTCGCCTCCTCGGCCCGCTCGGCCGCCTCCATCCGCCAGCAGTTCAGCACGCCGCTGAACATCGCCCTGTCCCTGCACGGCCTGGCCGTGCTGCGCGAGCTGGGGCCCGAAGCGGCGCTGGTGGAGCGCGGCTATCTCTACCTGGCCGATAGCGAGGCCGGCGCCCGGGGGCTGACCGAGCTGCACGGACTGCAGACCCGGGCCGGCGCCGAGATCGAGCTGCTCGCCCCCGCCGCGCTGCGCGAGCGCTGGCCCTGGCTGGCCACGGACGATCTGCGCCTGGGCGCCTGGGGCCGCCGCGGCGAGGGCTGGTTCGACGGCTGGGGCCTGCTGCAGCACTACCGCCGCCAGGCCCTGGCTCTGGGCGTGCAGTACCTGACCGACGAGGCCCTGGCCCTGGAGCGCGACGCCCAGGGCGCGCTGGCCGGCGTGCGCTGCCGCTCCGGCGCGCGCCTGCAGGCCGATCTCTATGTGCTGGCCTGCGGCGCCTGGTCCGGCGCCCTGGCCGCCAGCGCTGGCCTGCAGGTGCCGGTGGCGGCCAAGCGCCGCAGCGTCTATGCCTTCCACACGCCCGAGGCCGCGCGCGACTGCCCGCTGGTGATCGACCCTTCCGGTCTGTGGTTCCGCCCCGAGGGCGAGGGCCAGTTCATCTGCGGCGGGCCGCCCCTGGACCCGGCCGACCCCAGCGATCTGCCCCTGGACCCGGAGCCCGATCTCTTCGAGGAGCGGCTCTGGCCCGCCCTGGCCGCCCGGGTGCCCGGTTTCGAGCAGCTGCGCCAGCAGCGCGCCTGGGCCGGCTACTACGAGATGAATCTGTTCGACCACAACGGCCTGATCGGCCCGCTGGATGATCAGGGCTGCGCCAATCTGCTGCTGGCCTGCGGCTTCTCCGGCCATGGCCTGCAGCATGCGCCGGGTGTGGGCCGCGGCCTGGCGGAATGGATCGCCCACGGCGCCTACCGCAGCCTGGACCTCAGTCCCCTGAGCCCGCAGCGCCTGACCCGGGGCCAGCCCTATCTGGAACGCAATGTGATCTGAGTGCCAGGGGGCACCGCGGCGATCCGCGGCCACTCCTGCACGATGCGCTCCGCCAGCACCTCGGCCCAGAGCGCATAGCCCTCGGGATTGGGGTGGAAGCCATCGGGGGCCATCAAGCGGCGCGCCGCCGCCACCTGGTGTAAGGGCGCCGGCAGACTCTGCAGGCCTCGCGCCGTGTGCCCGGCCAGCTGGCGTGACAGCGCCCGGTTCAGGCGCAAGGCGCGCAGGCCCAGCCAGACCCGCAAGGGCTGGGGCAGCAGGGCGAACGCATGCATGGGCGGCACGGCGCTGTGCAGGGTGTAGCGCACCCCGGCGCGCGCGACCGCCAGCTGATGCAGCGCCTGCAGCTGGGCCAGCCAGCGCCGCACGGGGACCTGGCCCACCGTGTCATTGACCCCCAGCGCGGTCACCATCACATCGGCCGGCTCGAGCTCGGTTTCGCGCAGCTGCCGCAGGGCATCGGCGCAAAGGTCTCCGCTGCGGGCCAGCAGCCGCCATTGCACGCGCCCCTGCAGCCGCGCGGCCAGCGCCTGGGCCAGGCGACCGGCCAAGGCCTCGTCCTGGGTGGCGGCCCCCACGCCCGCCGCCGAGGAGTCGCCAACGATCAGCAGGCGCAGGCAGGGTTGCGCACCCTGGCCCGCCTCACCCTGGCGGGCTCCAGCCGCCTCGGGCAGGCGCAAGGCCAGGCGCCTCACACGCCGCCCCTGCCAGATCAGCAGCGGCGCCAGCAGGACCTTGAGCCCCTCATCCAGCATGCCTGCGGCCTCCCTGGGCATGTCGGGCCGCTTTACATTTGCGCGATATGCGCACGAACTGACGGGACCAAGGTCTTGTTTCCATGACGTTTTTTCCTCGTGGCACGCATTGTGCGGCGGACCACGCCACCGCCTTCAGGGAGAAGTCAGCATGAAGTTCCGCTACGCCCATCTCCTGTCCAGCGCCGGCCTGGCACTGGGTCTTCTGGCTCCAGCGCTCGCGGCCCCCGTGCCCTCGGGCCTGAGCATCACGGCCTCGGTCAGCCTGGATGCTGTCAATTCCTTCGCCCCCGTCGGCGGGGCCAGCCAGTCCGGCAGCCTCAGCCACAGCACCAGCAGCCCCGGCAGCAGCGGCTTCACCGGTCTGCCCGGCAGCCTCTCCCCCAGCAGCCTCAGCGGCGGCCTGCTGCAGACCGGCGACAGCTTCGGCGCCAGCTTCAGCATGTCGGGCAGCAACCCGAATGGCGGCACGGTGCAGACCGATGGTCTCTTTGCCGACTTCGTGCTGAACCTGGCCAACAGCTCGCTCACCGAGACCTTCACCCTGCTCTTCAAGGTCAGCACCCGCAACTCCGTGCAGGCCAGCGGTCCGGACGCCTTTGCCTTCTCGGACTTCAGCCTCCAGGACAGCTCGCTCGCCGAGATCTTCTTCACCGATCACCGTGTCGACACCGTCAATCCGGGCTCCAACCTCACGCAGCAAAGCGCCAGCGACAGCTTCAGCATCGTGCTGGCACCGGGCGCGAGCACCACGCTCACGGGGCTGCAGCGCCAGCGCGGCGGCACCTTCGGCAACGGCCCCGGCAGCTACAGCGCCTCGCTGTTCACCAGCATCCAGCTGCAGGATGTGGACGGCAGCGGGGGCAACAACCAGATTCCCCTGCCGGGCAGCCTGCCCCTGGCGCTGATCGGTCTGCTGAGCGGAGCCTGGGCCCTGCGTCGCCCCCTGGGCCACCCTTCCCTCCACGTCTCGGCAACGCAAGAAAGGTCGTGAATCATGGCTCACCTGCCTCAATCCCTGCGTAGCAGCCGCCCGCTGCAAGGCCTGCTGCTGGGCCTGGGACTGCTTGCCGGCGCTGCGCCGGCTCAGGCCTGCTCGGCCGAGCCCCTGCTGGGCTCGATCTGCCTGGTGCCTTACAACTTCTGCCCGCGTGGCTTCACCGAGGCCGCCGGCCAGATCATGTCCATCACGCAGAACACGGCCCTGTTCGCCCTGCTGGGCACGACCTACGGCGGCAACGGACAAACCACCTTTGCCCTGCCCGACCTGCGCAGCCGCGTTCCGGTGGGCGGTGGCATGGGCCCCGGCCCCGGCCTGAGCGATATCTCGCTCGGCGAAATAGCCGGCCAGGAAAACACCCAGCTCAATGCGGCACAGCTGCCCGCGCACACCCACAGCGCCCAGCTGCGCGCCGTCAGCGCCGCCGGCAACACGGACAGCCCGGCCGGCGCACTCTCTGCCAAGCTGGCGCGCAGCAATATCTACAGCAGCGGCGCTGCCGACACGACGATGAGCGCCAGCGCGATCACGATAGGCTCGGCCGGGAACGGCCAGCCCTTCGCCATACGCAACCCCTATCTGGGCCTGCGTTACTGCATCGCGCTGCAAGGCATCTTCCCCTCGCGCAACTGAGGCAATAGAAGGAACAGCGGCCCCATTTTCATGGGGCCGCTGTCGCTTCATGCCGGGTCCGGTCGACTCAGTCGAACTTGCTGAAATCCGGCTGGCGCTTCTGGAAGAAGGCCTGGAAGGCTTCCATGGCCTCGGGGCTGCGCAGGCGGGCGCCGAAGATCTCGGCCTCCTGGCGGATCACGGCCTCCAGCTGCTCGGCGCCGGGCGCGCGCATCAGGCGCTTGCTCTCGCGCACCGCGCTGGGCGCCAGATTGTTGAAGCGCTCGGCCACGCGGCGGGCCTGGTTCACCACCTCGCCGGCTGGCAGCACGGCGTTGGCAATGCCGCATTCCACAGCCTCGGCGCCGGTGAAAGGGTCTCCCAGCAGCAGCTTCTCGGCCGCCTTCACATGACCCATCAGGCGGGGCACCACCAGGCTGGAGCCGAACTCCGGCACCAGGCCCAGAGCCACGAAGGGCATGGCCAGGCGGGCGTCGTCGGCCACATAGACAAAGTCGCAGTGCAGCAGCAAGGTGGTGCCGATGCCGATGGCCGCGCCGTTGACCGCCGCGATCACCGGCTTCTCGCAGCCCAGCAGGGCGCGCATGAACTGGAACACGGGCGCGTCCTCATCCCGCGGCGGGCTGGCCATGAAGTCCTCGATGTCATTGCCCGAGGTGAAGATCTGGGGCTGGCCCTGGATCAGCACGGCGCGCACGCTCTTGTCGCCATTGGCGGCCACCAGGGCGTCGGCCATGGCCTGGTACATGGCGCGGGTCAGCGCATTCTTCTTCTCGGGGCGGGCGATCTCCAGGGTCATCACCCCGTTGACGATGGCGGTCTTGATGCTCATGGCGGGTCTCCTTGTGTTGGATCTGCGGGGGATTGTCGGGGCTGCGGGCTGCCAGCCCGATCAGGCCACAGCCTGGGTGCTCTGCATCTGGCTCCAGTGATTGGCCAGATGCATCAGATGGGCGCGCTGGTACTCGGACTTGCTGAGCACCCCGTAGGCGAAATGCGGGGCCAGCAGGCCACGGTGGGCGGCGAAAGCCTGCATGGCGTCCAGCAGGCGCTGCACCGCCTCGCGCGGGCTCAACTCGGCCTGCAGCGCGGGCGCGCCGGGAATGGGCTCGGCCAGGTCGTGGTTCATCTGGCCGCGCGCATCGAAGACGGCAAAGGCCGCCCGCCCCACGGTGTGGCGGAAGACGGCGCTGCGTGCCTGCGGATAGCCCTGCAGGGAGAACTCGATGCTCTGCGCCAGATGCTGCAGCAGCTGCGGCAGGTTCCAGGCCGGGTGCTGCAGCACCTGCTGGCCTTGCATCAGGGCCAGCACGGCCTCGCGGGCGCTGTCCCAGCGGGCAAAGCGCTCATCGACCAGGGCGCTCTGGCAGGCGCTGAGCACGGCAGGCGCCGTGGCAGCCGCCAGCAGCAGGCGACGACGGGGCCAGGCACGGGCACGGGAAGGGGAAGCAATCATGCGCGGAATGAAAAAACGGAACACGCCAGGCCCGGCCTCAGGCCAGCCAGGCACTCACCTGAGGCCAGAGGCTGGCCTCGAAATGCTTGCGGAAAAAGCCGAAGTGGCCAATGCGGCGCACGCCCACATCGGCGGGCGCGATGCGCCGCAGCTCGGGCTGCGCCCCGGCGTAGAAGCCATGCAGGGACTCGGTGTTGCGACGCGACATGAATTCATCGTCGGTGAAGGCCAGGGACAGCATGGGGGCGCGCAGCGCCGCGTACTGGGCGCGCAGAGCCGTACCGCCCTCGCCCATCATGTAGTCGCGATCCAGGCACCAGCGCCGCCACTGCGCCATCACGCCGCGCGGCAGATCGCCCACCTTGCGCAGCCGGCGGCCCGGGAAGTAGCCGAAGAGCGGCAGACTCAGCGGCACGATCACGTACCAGAGCCACCAGACATAACGGCGCAGGCCGGCCGAGTTCTCGCGCCAGTAGCCGCTGCCCGAGCCCACGGTGATGGCGCGGCTCACGCGCTCGCGGTTGGGCAGCAGGCCCAGGATCTGGCCACCCAGGCTGTGGCCCAGCCAGTGGATGGGGCGCTCGGCGCCGCCCAGGCGGCGGTCCAGCTCATCCAGGGCCGCGCTGGCATCGCGCTCGGCCCAGAGCCGGATGTCGGCCTCCAGACCTTTGAGCGAGCCGCGCATCTCGGCCGGGCGCGAGGCCCCCATGCCGCGGTAGTCGAAGCTCAGCACCAGCCAGCCCTGGGCCGCCATCCACTGGGCGAAGTCGGCGTAGTAGCGCTGCTCCACGCCCATGGCCGGCGCGATCAGCAGGCCGGCGCGGGCCGTGGCCGGCTCGCCATAGACATGGCCCTTGAGCTCGAAACCGTCGCTGGCGCGAAAGCTGATCATGGCGACCCTCCGGAAAAAGAAAAAAGCGCGGCCTGAGCCGCGCTTGCCGTGGAGCGCTTACAGGCGCTCGATGATGCCCGCGGCACCCTGGCCGGCGCCCACGCACATGGTCACCATGCCGTACTTGCCACCGGTGCGACGCAGGCCGTGGATCACCGAGGCCGCGCGGATGGCGCCGGTCGCGCCGAGCGGATGGCCCATGGCGATGGCGCCGCCATTGGGGTTGACCTTGGCGCGATCCAGCACGATGCCCTTGCTGTCCAGATCGTTCAGCACGGCCAGGCTCTGGGCGGCGAAGGCTTCGTTGAGCTCCACCCAGTCCAGCTGCTGGGCGCTGATGCCGGCCAGCTTGAGCGCGGCGGGAATCGCCTCGATGGGGCCGATGCCCATGATCTCGGGCGGCACGCCGCGCACGGTGAAGGACACGAAGCGGGCCAGCGGGGTCAGGCCGAAGCGCTTGACTGCGGCTTCCGAGGCCACGATCAGGGCGCCGGCGCCGTCCGAGGTCTGCGAGCTGTTGCCGGCGGTGACTGACCCACGGGCAGCGAACACCGGCTTGAGCTTAGCCAGGCCTTCGGCCGAGGTGTCCTTGCGCGGACCTTCGTCGATGTCCACCACGCGCTTCTTCACGATGACGCCGTCACCGCTCAGGTCGGGCTGGCGCTCCACGATCTCGAAGGGCGTGATCTCGTCCTTGAAGAAACCGCCCTCGATCGCGGCCAGGGCGCGGCGGTGCGATTCCAGGGCAAAGGCGTCCTGGGCCTCGCGCGAGACCTTCCACTGGTCGGCCACCTTCTCGGCGGTCAGGCCCATGCCGTAGGCCAGGCCGATATTCTCGTCACGCTCGAAGATGACGGGCGGGAAGCTGGGCTTGTTGCCACCCATGGGCACCATGGACATGGATTCCACGCCGCCGGCGATCATCACCTCGGCCTCGCCGACGCGGATGCGGTCCGCCGCCATGGCCAGGGCGGTGATGCCCGAGGCGCAGTAGCGGTTGATGGTCACACCGCCCACGGTATTGGGCAGGCCCGACAGCACGGCAGCCACGCGGGCGATGTTCATGCCCTGCTCACCTTCGGGGAAGGAGCAGCCGATGATGGCGTCTTCAATCGCGGCGGGGTCAAGACCCGGCACCTGGGCCAGGGCGGCCTGGATGGCGCGGGTCAGCATCTCGTCCGGACGCGTGTTCTTGAAATAGCCCCGGCCCGACTTGCCGATGGGCAGGCGGGTGGCGGCGCAGATATAGGCTTCTTGAACTTGCTTGCTCATGATGTGATTTCCTTCTAGGCCGCTGGATCAGTTGCGCACCGGCTTGCCGGTCTGCAGCATGCCCATGATGCGTTCCTGGGTCTTGGGGTGCTCCAGCAGCGCGCAGAAGTGCTTGCGCTCCAGGGCCATCAGGTATTCCTCGGTGACCAGGGCGCCGGCCTCGACATCGCCGCCGCAGACCACGTCGGCGATCAGCGAGGCCAGGTGGAAGTCATGCTGGCTGATGAAGCCGCCGTCACGCATATTGGCCAGGGAGGACTTGACCGTGGCGATGCCCGAACGGCCCGCGACCGGGAACTTGGTCTTGAGCGGCGCGCGGTAGCCCGAGTCGGCCATGGCCTTGACCTGGGCACTGGCGACGAAGAGCAGCTCGTCCTTGTTCGGCACGATGATGTCGCTGTCCAGCAGATAGCCCAGCTTCTGCGCTTCCAGGGCCGAGGTCGCGACCTTGGCCATGGCGGCGCTGGTGAAGCCGTCCTTCAGGAAGGCGAAGATGTCGGCATTGGCATTGCCGGCCGCCGCCATCTCGGCCGCACGGCGGGCGATATAGGTCAGGCCGCCGCCGCCAGGGATCAGGCCCACGCCCACTTCCACCAGGCCCACATAGCTTTCCATATGCGCCACCCGGCGGGCGCAGTGCACCGCCAGCTCGCAGCCGCCGCCCAGGGCCAGGCCGCGCATGGCGGCCACCACCGGCACATTGGCGTAGCGGATGCGCAGCATCATGTCCTGCAGCTTCTTCTCTTCCGGGGCAATGCCCTTGGCGCCCTTGGTCATGAAGACCGGCATCAGCGCTTCCAGGTTGGCACCGGCGGAGAACACATCGTCCGGGCTCCAGATCACCAGGCCCTTGTAGCCGGCCTCGGCGATTTCCACGGCCTTGAGCAGGCCTTCGGTGACGGTGGGGCTGATCAGGTGCAGCTTGCAGTTGATGGAGGCGATCAGCACCTCGCCGTCCAGGGTCCAGACGCGCACTTCCTCGTTCTTGAAGAGCTCGGTCCCAGCCTTCAGGGGCTCGACGGCGCCCTCGCCCACCAGGGCTTCGGGGAAGGCCTGACGCTCATAGACCGGCAGCTTGGCGCGGGCCTTGAACTTGCCTTCCGCGGCGCTCCAGGAACCGTTGACGCTGTGCACGCCGCCGTTCTCGGCCACCGGGCCCTCGAACACCCAGGCGGGCAGCGGGGCGCTGGACAGGGTCTTGCCGGCGTCGATGTCCGCCTTCACCCATTCCGCCACCTGCTTCCAGCCGGCGGCCTGCCACAGCTCGAAGGGGCCTTGTTGCGAGCCGAAGCCCCAGCGCATGGCGAAGTCGATTTCGCGGGCGGTGTCGGCCACGGTGTCCAGGTGCACGGCCACATAGTGGAAGCTGTCGCGCAGGATGGACCACAGGAACTGGGCCTGCGGGTTGCTGGACTCGCGCAGCAGCTTGATGCGGTCGGCCGCCGGCTTCTTGAGCATGCGGGCCACGATCTCGTCGGCCTTCTTGCCGCCGGCCACGTATTCACCGGTGGCGAAGTCCAGGCGCTGGATGTCCTTGCCGACCTTCTTGTAGAAGCCCGCGCCGCTCTTCTGGCCCAGGGCGCCCTTCTCGATCAGACCGGCCAGCACCTTGGGCGTGGCGTAGGTGCTGTAGAAGGGGTCGTCCTTCAGGTTGTCCTGCATGGTCTTGACGACATGGGCCATGGTGTCCAGGCCCACCACGTCGGCGGTGCGGAAGGTGCCGCTGGAGGCACGGCCCAGCTTCTTGCCGGTCAGGTCGTCCACCACGTCGACCGACAGACCGAACTTCTCGGCCTCGATCATGGTGGCCATCATGCCGGCGATGCCCACGCGGTTGGCCACGAAGTTGGGCGTGTCATTGGCGCGCACAACGCCCTTGCCCACGGCGGTGGTGACGAAGCTTTCCAGCTGGTCGATCACTTCCGGACGGGTGGTCGGCGTGTTGATCAGCTCGACCAGGTACATATAGCGCGGCGGGTTGAAGAAATGGATGCCGCAGAAGCGCGGCTTGATTTCTTCCGGCAGCACTTCGCTGAGCTTGGTGATGCTCAGGCCCGAGGTGTTGGAGGCCACGATGGCATGCGGCGCGACGAAGGGAGCGATCTTGGTGTAGAGATCGAGCTTCCAGTCCATGCGCTCGGCGATGGCCTCGATGATGAGGTCGCAGTCCTTGAGCAGCTCCAGGTGCTCCTCATAGTTCGCCTGCTGGATCAGGGCGGCGTTCTCGGCCACGCCCAGGGGCGCGGGCTTGAGCTTCTTGAGCCCTTCCACCGCCTTGCTGACGATGCCGTTCTTGGGGCCTTCCTTGGCGGGCAGGTCGAACAGAACGACCGGCACCTTGACGTTGACCAGATGGGCGGCGATCTGCGCGCCCATCACCCCGGCGCCGAGCACGGCCACCTTGCGAACTTGGAAACGACTCATCTTGTCTTCCTTGAGAGAAGGCCGGCGCCCCGCGCGGGTGGCCGGCCGGTTTTCATGCCATCAACACAGGGTCGGCTTACTCGACCCGGATCCAGGTCTGGGTGCGGCCCAGCATGGGCATGCCGATATAGCCGCGCACTTCCAGCTGCTTGCCGCCCTCCACGGGCTTCAGGCGCACCTTGTAGACCTTGCCGTCATTGGGATCGAGGATGTCACCGCCATCCCACAAATCCGCATCGCTGCTGTTCTTCTTGACGCCGCGCAGGATGTTCAGCCCGACCACGGGCTGGTCCTTGCGCTCGTCCGTGCACTTGTCGCACTTGGCGTCCTGCTTGGCCGGATCGAAGATCTTTTCGATCTTGCCGCTGAACACGCCGCCGCTCTCCGAGATGCGCACCAGGGACTTCTCGGTCTTGCTCTTGTCGTCGATGGTCTTCCACAGCCCCACCGGCGAGGCCTGGGCCAGCGCCAGGGTCGGCGCCAGCAGCAGGGCCAGGGTGGCAGCGGTGTTCATCAGCGTCTTCGTCATGCTTTGTCTCCTTGATGTGAGCGGGGCGATGCCCGGCAGGCGCCGATTGTTGGCTCAGAACAGGGCTTCGTCCATCTCCATCAGGGGCGAGAGGCCGGCGCGGCAGCTGCGGATCAGACCCGCGGTCTCGGGCAGCAGCTTGGCGAAGTAGAAGCGGGCGGTGGCCAGCTTGGCGGTGTAGAAGGGGTCGCCCGAGTCCTTCTTCTCCAGCGCGATCTTGGCCATGCGGGCCCAGAAGTAGGCGAAGGTCAGGTGACCCACCACGCGCAGATAGTCCACGGCGGCGGCGCCCACCTCGTCGGGGTTCTGGAAGGCCTTCATGCCGATCTCGGTGGTCAGCTTGGTGACCTTGTCGCCGATGTCGGCCAGCGGGTTCACGAATTCCTGCATGGATTCGTTGACGCCCTCTTCTTCCACGAACTCGGCGATCTTCTTGCCGAACTTCTTCAGCGTGGCGCCGTTGTTGGCCAGGATCTTGCGGCCCAGCAGGTCCAGGGACTGGATGGTGTTGGTGCCCTCATAGATCATGTTGATGCGCGAATCGCGCACAAACTGCTCCATGCCCCACTCGTGGATGAAGCCGTGGCCGCCGAAGACCTGCATGCAGTGCGAGGTGGCGATCCAGCCGTTGTCGGTGATGAAGGCCTTGATGATGGGGGTCAGCAGGGCGACCTCGGCATCGGCTTCCTTGCGCTCGTCCTCATCGTCCGAGGCCAGGGCCTTGTCCAGCTGCAGGGCCACATAGGTGGCCAGGGCGCGGCCGCCTTCGGCATAGGCACGGGCGGTCAGCAGCATCTTGCGCACATCGGGGTGCACGATGATGGGGTCGGCCGGCTTGTCCAGGGCCTTGGGGCCGCTCAGCGCGCGCATCTGGATGCGGTCCTTGGCGTAGGCCACGGCGTTCTGGTAGGCCACTTCGGTCAGGCCCAGGGACTGGTTGCCCACGCCCAGACGGGCGGCGTTCATCATCACGAACATGGCAGCCAGGCCCTTGTTGGGCTGACCCACCAGGGTGCCCACGGCGCCTTCCAGCACCATCTGGCAGGTCGAGTTGCCGTGGATGCCCATCTTGTGCTCGATGGCGCCGCAGGCGACCGTGTTCCGCTCGCCCGGCGTGCCATCGTCCTTGAGGATGTATTTCGGCACGATGAAGAGCGAGATGCCCTTCACGCCCTCGGGCGCGCCCTCGATGCGGGCAAGCACGAGGTGCACGATGTTCTCCGACATGTCGTGCTCGCCGGCGGAGATGAAGATCTTCTGGCCGGAAATCTTGTAGGAACCGTCGGCCTGCGGCACGGCCTTGGTGCGCAGGAGGCCGAGGTCGGTGCCGCAATGGGGCTCCGTCAGGTTCATCGTGCCGGTCCATTCGCCGCTGGTCAGCTTGGGCAGGTAGGTGGCCTTCTGCTCGGGCGTGCCGTGGGCATGCAGAGCCTCGTAGGCGCCATGGCTCAGACCCGGGTACATGGTCCAGGCCTGGTTGGCCGAGTTCATCATCTCGTACATGCACTGGTTCACCAGCACGGGCAGGCCCTGGCCGCCGAACTCGGGGTCGCAGGACAGGGCGGGCCAGCCGCCTTCCACATACTGCTTGTAAGCCTGCTTGAAGCCCTTGGGAGTCGTGACCTCATGGCTGCTCTTGTCCAGCGAGCAGCCTTCGGCGTCGCCGGAGAGGTTCAGCGGAGCGATCACTTCCGAGGCGAACTTGCCGCCCTCTTCCAGCACCGCATTGATGGTGTCGGCATCGACCTCAGCGTGCGCGGGCAGCAGCTTCAGCTCGTCAACCACGTTCAGCAGCTCGTGCATCACGAACTTCATGTCGCGCAGCGGCGGGTTGTACTGGGGCATGTCTTACTCCTCGGTTTGGATTCAGGCAGTGGCGCGCTTCTTCTTGACGACGCCGGGGGTGGTTTTGCGGGACTCGGCCTGCGCACCGTCGGCCTGCAGGCCTTCGGGCGTGGCGTAGTGGCTGACGATGCGCTCGAAGCCCGCGCCGGCCCGCGCCAGGGCGCCGGGACGGCGCAGAAAGCGCGCATCGTGATGCAGGGACAGGATCAGGCCGTGCAGCTCGAAGAGCATCTGGTCCACATCGGCCTCGGGCTTGAGATGGCCGGCCTGCTTGGCCAGCACGATGGCTTTTTCCAGCGCAGCGTGCCAGGCCTTGACCATGGTGACCAGGGCGTCGCGCACCGGGCCGGGCCGGTCATCGAACTCGACCGCGCCGCTGATGTAGATGCAGCCCGAGTCGATTTCCACCGACACGCGGCGCACCCAGCGCTCGAACAGGGCGCGCAAGCGCGGCAGGCCGCGCGCCTCGCGGATCGCCGGGAAGAAGACCTCTTCCTCGAACTTGGCGTGGTACTCGGTCACCACGGCGATCTGCAGCTCCTCGCGCGAGCCGAAGTGGGCGAAGACGCCCGACTTGCTCATCTTGGTCACGTCCGCCAGGGCGCCGATGGACAGGCCTTCCAGGCCCATGTGCGAGGCCAGGCCCAGAGCGGCTTCCAGGATGACAGCCCGGGTCTGCTGACCTTTTTGCAGCGAACGCGCACCGCGCCGGCCGGTGTCGGCGGTGCTGGGCTTGGTCGGCGAATCGGTCAGGACGGACACGGTGGCGGTTCCCGGAGGCGGTGGCTTGAGGCCGAATAATAAAACGAACGGTCGTTCTATTTTCCAGAGTTCCGCAGAAAAAACATGCGGGGCCAACCCGGCTTTTTTAGGGGCAGCCGCCTAAAGCCGGCCCAGGCTGAGCGGCGGGCATGACAGGGCGATGAAGCCGTTGCGCCTCGTCCACGCGGGCACGGATGCTGCTTTCACCCTTGAGTCAGCACCCACTGATGCAGTACGCTGCGTACCCGGAGGTCAACGCTGTGGATGTTCTTCAACTGGATATCTCCGGCCGGCCGCAGGCCTGGATCACGACCAAGGAAGCCGCCGTGATCTATGCCAGCGACGGCGTCGCCTGGACCCTGGGCAATCCCTGCCATGTGATGCGCGGCGGGCTGCAGCGCATCAGCGGGCAGCAGTCCCGCATCGAGGTGCACCCCATCATCGCGGTGCGCGGTGCCGTACCCAGCCGGGCCTGGCGACAGGTGCCGGCGCTCTCCAACCACAAGCTCTTCGTGCGCGACCGCCATGTCTGCGCCTACTGCGGCCACAGCTTCCACCCGGACGATCTGACGCGCGAGCACATCATCCCCACCTCGCGCGGCGGCGCCGACAGCTGGATGAACTGCATCACCGCCTGCCGCGGCTGCAACGGGCGCAAGGGCAGCCGCCTGCCCGAGGAGGCGCGCATGAGCCTGCTCTACCTGCCCTATGTGCCCAGCCTGCACGAGGACATGATCCTGCGCGGCCGCCGCATCCTGGTGGACCAGATGGAGTTCCTGCTGGCCAGCGTGCCGCGCAGCAGCCGTCTGCACGCCTGAGCACGCCGCCCTCGCCAAGCGCATCGCCCCAGGGCCGGTGGCTGTAAAGACTTGTTGCAGATCGCCCCCGGGCGGTCAACGGCCGCACAATGCCATCCGTTGGGCATGCTGTCTGCCCGAGGAGAACAAGCTCATGATGATTCGCAAACTGATGCTGGCCGCCACCGTCGTGGCCCTGGCCGCCTGCTCCACCACCAGCCCCGACGTGGTCCAGCGCGGCGACGCCCAGCGCATGTCCCAGGTCCAGGACGCCACCGTGCTGTCCGTGCGTCCCGTCACCGTGGACGGCTCGCAGAGCGGTGCCGGTGCCGTGGCCGGTGGCGTGGTGGGTGCCGTGGCCGGTTCCGGCGTGGGTGGCCGCCGCGAGGGCCAGATCGTCGGCGTGCTCGGTGCCGTGGCCGGCGCCGCCCTGGGCAATGCCATCGAACGCAATGTGACCAAGGAAGAGGCCATCGAGGTGCTGGTGCAGCTGCGCAATGGTGAGCGTCGCGCCATCGTCCAGGCCAAGGGCAATGAGACCCTGAACGCCGGCGATGCCGTGATCCTGGTCAGCACCGGCGGCAAGACCCGCGTGACCCGCGCCCCGGCCATCACCGCGCCGGCCGCCGCCGACCACAAGATCTGAGCACCGGCGCCCCGCGCGCACGCTCCCGTCAACAGGCCGCCCTCGGGCGGCCTGTCTGCTTGTGCGCCCCGGGGTAAGACCGCAGCCCCGGCCCGGACGCTGCGACCTATGCTGGACGCTCACTCACACTGAGACAAGGAGAGAGTCCATGCCCGCTGCCCTCACCCCGCTGCTGAGCCTGCTCGGCCGCATCCTGCTGGCCTTGATGTTCGTGCTGGCCGGCCCGGCCAAGATCACCGGCGCCGAAGGCACCGCCGCCTTCATGGCCAGCGCGGGCCTGCCGGCCAGTGCGCCCCTGGCCATGCTGGTGGGCGCCTTCGAGATCGGCGCCGGCCTGGCCCTGATCGTGGGCTTCAAGGCGCGTTGGGCGGCCCTGGGCCTGGCGCTCTTCACCCTGGTGGCCAGCTTCCTCTTCCACGGCTTCTGGGCCAAGCCGCCGGAGCAGCAGATGGTGCAGCAGCTGCTCTTCCTGAAGAACATCGCCGTGGCCGGCGGCCTGCTGCTGCTGGCGGCCTGGGGCCCGGGCGCCTGGAGTCTGGAGTCCAAGTCCTGAGCCCGGCCGCGCACGGGGCCTGAATATGGTTTGCAGAAATCCTTAGAGGACAAGGCGGGAGGCGCTTCCAATAATTGGAAAACGCATAACAAGAACCGCCTTGCACATGAATTTCCAGCAACTCCGCTCCGTCCGCGAAGCCCAGCGCCGCGGCTTCAACCTGACCGAGGTGGCCCAGGCCCTGCACACCTCCCAGCCCGGCGTGAGCCGCCAGATCCGCGAACTGGAGGACGAGCTGGGCATCGAGATCTTCGTGCGCGCCGGCAAGCGCCTGACCGGACTCACCGAACCCGGCCGCCACGTGCTGCCCATTGTGGAGCGCCTGCTGCACGAGGCCGAGAACCTGCGCCGCGCGGGGGACGATTTCGCCCGTGCCGGCAGCGGTGCCCTGCGCATCGCCGCCACCCACAGCCAGGCGCGCTACGCCCTGCCGCCCGTGGTGCGCGACTTCCGCGCCGCCCACCCCGATGTGACCCTGCATATGCAGCAGGGCTCGCCCCAGCAGGTGGCGCGCCTGCTGCTGGACGGCGAGGCCGATGTGGGCATCGCCACCGAGGCCCTGGCCCAGTTCCCCGAACTGATCGCCCTGCCCTGCTACCGCTGGACGCACAGCGTGATCGTGCCGCCCGACCATGTGCTGGCGCGCGAGGCCGCGGCCGGCCAGCGCCTGAGCCTGGAGCGCCTGGCCCAATTCCCCATCGTGACCTACGAGACCGGCTACACCGGCCGCTCCCATATCGACGAAGCCTTCCGCCGCGCCGGCCTGGCACTGAATGTGGTGCTGGTGGCCATGGACGCCGACGTGATCAAGACCTATGTGGACCTGGGCCTGGGCGTGGGCATCGTGGCCGCCATCGCCTACGACGAGGAGCGCGACCGCCACCTCAGCGCCATCGATGCGCGCCACCTCTTTGCCGACAATATGACCCGGCTGGCCGTTCGCCGTGATGCCTATCTGCGCGACTACATCTACAGCTTCATCGAGACCTTCGCGCCGCCCCTGACCCGCAGCCTGGTGCAGGAGGCCCGTCAGGCCGGCCAGGCTTCTGAGGAATTCGCATGAGGGCCTGCGAAAGCCATCGTTCCTCATCGAAGCGCGCCTGCCTACAGTGAGCTCACCGCCATCTCTCAACCCACCGGCGGCAAAGGACCCCCAGCCATGAGCATCACCGCCATCAATGTGCGCAACCAGTTCCGCGGCACCGTCAAGGAAATCATCGAGGGCCCGGTGGTCTCCGAGGTGGACGTGATCACGCCGGCCGGCCTGATCGTCACCTCCGTCATCACCACCCGCTCGGTCAAGGAGCTGGGCCTGAGTGTGGGCAAGGAAGTGATCGCCCTGGTCAAGTCCACCGAGGTCTCGATCGCCACGCTCTGAGCGCCCCCGATCGCTGCGCGGCTGCGGCCGCGAGGAGTTCCCCAACATGGCCTACCAAGCCCCGCGACTGCTCATCATCCCGGGCCTGCGCGACAGCGGCGTCACCCACTGGCAGAGCTGGCTGCAGCAGCAGTACCGCGACGCACGCCGCGTCGTCCAGCGCGACTTCAGCCAGCCCGATCTGCTGCGCTGGGCCGAGCGCATCCGCAGCACGCTGGACTCGGCCCCGGCCGAGACCGAGTGGATTGCCGTGGCCCACAGCTTCGGCTGCCTGGCCCTGGCCCGCCACCTGGCCGATCATCCCGACTCGCCCATCCGCCAGGCCCTGCTCGTGGCCCCGGCCGAGCCCGACAAGTTCGGCCTGGCCGAGCTGCTGCCGCAGCGCCGCCTGGGCCGGCCCCTGGCCCTGATCGCCAGCCAGAACGACCCCTGGATGAGCGCGGCCAGCGCCCAGCGCTGGGCCGGTCGCTGGGGCGCGAGCTTCACCAATCTGGGCCATGTGGGCCATATCAACAGCGAGTCGGGCTTCGGCCCCTTCCCCCTGGCCAAGCGCTGGGTGGAGTCGGCCCGCGCCCGCGCCGCACGCGAGCACCGGCCCGCGCACGAGGGCATCCTGGCCTGGTCCTTCGCGGTCTGAGCCAGCGGCGGCGCGGCTCGGATTCCCCCGCGCGACCGCCCGCCAGGTCCGCGGGCGCTACCATTGCGGACCTGAGTGCTCGCCCATGAGGTGCGGGCGCCGTCCTGAGAGCCTTGCCGCGTGACCCAAGCCCCCGCCACCCCTTCCCCCGCCGCTGCCGCCAAGGTGCAGCGTGTCTCCAGCGCCCGCCTGCCCACCAAGCATGGCGAGTTCATGGTCCATGTCTACAAGGCCGCAGACCATCCGGACGAGCATGTGGTCATCGTCAAGGGCGATGTGGGTGATCAGGCCGAGGTGCTGCTGCGCATGCACTCCGAGTGCTTCACCGGCGACATCCTGGGCTCGCTGCGCTGCGACTGCGGCGAGCAGTTGGCCCTGGCCCTGCAGCGCATCGAGGCCGAGGGCGGCATCGTGATCTATCTGCGCGGCCATGAGGGGCGCGGCATCGGTCTGGCCCAGAAGCTGCGCGCCTATGCGCTGCAGGACACGGGGCTGGACACGGTGGAGGCCAATCTGGCCCTGGGTCTGCCCATCGATGCACGCCGCTTCGATGCCGCGGCCGACATCCTGCGCGATCTGCGCGTGCGCTCGGTGCGCCTGATGAGCAACAACCCCTTCAAGGTGGCCGCGCTCAATGAACTGGGCATTGAGGTGGTGGCGCGCGAGGGCCACGAGGTCGAGTCCAACGAGGAAAGCGGCCGCTACCTCAAGACCAAGCGCGAGAAGCTGGGCCACCAGCTGCACATGCTGCCCTGAGGGGCCGGCCCGCACATCCCTCTCGGAACGTTTTCCAGGCCTTGCCGCTTTGTTGCGGCATGTTTCGGCCTGTGCGCATGCCGTCATGAATGGGCAAAGGCGCAAATTTCAAGCCCCGGATTGATCCGGATTCCGCAACGCAGCGTTGCGGAATTCGCCTCTTTTGATCGTGCTCAATGCCCGGACATGGACACCGTGACGGTGTCGAGGGACGCCGCCGCACAAGGCCCGCTCCTCCCTTCCCGCGGGCCTGCAACCTGGAAGGACATGTTCTTCATGAAGTACAAGACTTTTGCTCTTACCGCCCTGGCGCTCGCCGCCAGCTCCGCCGCTCTGGCCCAGTCCGGCAGCGACAGCAGCACGAGCCAGGTCACGCTCTACGGCGTGGTCGATGCCAATGTGCAGGTGCTCGACGGCGCCGCCACCACCACCCGCGTGCAGTCCGGCGGCCTGAACGGCTCGCGCTTCGGCCTGCGCGGCAGCGAAGATCTGGGCGGCGGCCTGCGCGCCTTCTTCACCCTGGAGTCCGGCATCAATCTGGACAACGGCAGCAACGGCCAGAACGCCTTCTGGGGCCGTCAGGCCTTTGTGGGCCTGGCCACGCCCTACGGCAAGGTCTCGCTGGGTCGCCAGTACGGCAGCCTCTACAGCCTGAGCAGCGATTTCAGCCAGTTCTCCAACAACGGCTTCGGCGCCAGCACCGCCCTGATCGGCGGCTTCAACGGCTATGAGCCGGTGCGCGGCGGCGATGGCTCGGCCACCGGCAATGGCGGCCCCACCCGCATCAACAACTCCATCAAGTTCGAGTCGCGGAACTACAGCGGCTTCAGCGCCGGCGCCCTGTGGGGCATGGGCGAAGTGGCGGGTGACACCAAGGGCAACCGCGTGGCCGATATCTACGGCCGCTACACCCAGGGCGGCTTCGATGCCCAGATCTCCTTCGTGGACGACAAGGCCAACACCATCGGCCTGAAGACCCGCACCGTGGCCGGCGCCGCGTCCTATGCCTTCGGCCCCTACAAGGTCAATGGCGGCGTGATCTCGGTGGACGACCGCTCGGCCACCAATGCCGACGGCGACGGCTACTGGCTGGGTGCCAGCTACACCTTGGGTCAGCACACCTTCAAGACCCAGTATGTGGAGAGCAAGAACAAGTACGTGCTGAACGAGGGCAAGAGCCAGGCCTTCGGCGTGGGCTACCAGTACGACCTGTCCAAGCGCACCGCGCTGTACAGCTCGCTGACCCGCTTCAACAACGACGGCGGCAGCTATGTGCCGCGCGCCGCGGCCGCCATCCCGGCCGGCCTGACCAATGGCAGCGACCGCGACCTCACCGAGTTCGTGGCCGGCATCCGCCACAGCTTCTAAGCCCCGCACGGCTGCCCACCGGGCAGCCCGCTGCCAAGCCCGCCCCACGGCGGGCTTTTTTCATGGGGCGACGGCCGCGCTGGGCGGCGAGCGCCCCGGCTGTAGGTTGCGTCCTACCCCCGCGTCAGGCACTGCCCGCTGCCCGCGGCCGGGCCGGCTGCGCATAATGGATGGCATGGCGCGCTTCACCGCGACGCCGCAGCCCGCAAGACCTGTTTTCAGCCCATGCCCGCCCTGCGTTGTTTCCTCGTCGAAGACAGTCCCACGATCCGTCGTGAGCTGAGCGCCGCGCTGCAGGAGATGCTGCCGCTGGAGGTGCTGGCCTGGGCCGACAACGAGGAGGCCGCGCTGCAGTGGCTCAGCGACCCCGCCCATGAGTGCGAGCTGGTGCTGATCGACCTCTTTCTGCGCAGCGGCTCCGGCATGGGCCTGCTGAGCGCCCTGGCCGGCCGCGGGGCCCAGCCCCGCGCCAAGCGCATCGTGCTGAGCAATTACGCCACGCCCGATGTGCGCCGACGCTGTCTGGCCCTGGGCGCGGACCGGGTGTTCGACAAGTCCAGCGAGATCGAGGAACTGCTGGACTACTGCCGCAGCCTGGCCGACACGGCCACGCCGCACTGAGCCCGTCAGGCCGCTATTGGATCAGTCCGTTCTTGAGCGCGTAGTAGGTCAGCTCGCTGTTGGAGGAGAGCTTCATCTTCTCCAGCACGCGGCTGCGGTAGGTGCTCACCGTCTTGACGCTCAGGCACATGCTGTCGGCCATGGCGCCCACGGTCTCGCCCTTGGCCAGGCGCAGAAAAACCTGCAACTCGCGCTCGGACAACAGCTCGTGCGGCAGCTTGTCGGCCTCGCTGCCAGCGGCCAGGCCGTCGGCCAGCAGCTCGGCCACGGCCGGCGTGATGTAGCGCCGGCCGCGCGCCACGGTGCGGATCGCGGTGAGGATGTCCTCCGGATCGCATTCCTTGTTCAGATAGCCCGAGGCGCCCTGGCGCAGCAGGGTGGTGGCGTAATGCGTCTCGGGGAAGCCCGAGAGGATCAGCACCGGCAGCTCGGGCGCACGCGCCTTGATGGCAGAGAGCGCATCCACGCCGCCATGCTCGGGCATGGCCAGGTCCATGATCAGCACGTCCACCTCGCCGCCGCGCAGCAGCTCCAGGGCCTCGCGGCCATTGGCCGCCTCGCCCGTGACGCGCAGGTCCACCTGCTCGGAGAGGTATTGGCGCAGACCGGCCCGCACAATGGCGTGATCGTCAACGATGGCGACACGGATCATGGATCTCGTCAGGCAGAAAAGTATGTGGGGGAGTGTAGGCCATGAGTATTGACCTCCAGGGCTGGTCGGAGCGGGTGCGGCACAGCGCCTATGTGTTCCCGGCCGCGGTGCTGGCCGCCGCCGCCATGCTCACGGTGAGCGAGAGCAGCTACGAGCGCGCGCGCGACACCCTGGCCGAGCTGACCCAGATGGGCCGGGCCCGGCTGATGATTTACGCCGTCAAGCAGCGCGCCACCGATGCCGAGTCGGCCCAGCGCGGCTACCTGCTCACGCGCCGCCGCGAGTACCTGGGGCCGTATGAAGAGGCCAGCGAGGACCTGAACCGTTCCTTGCGATCGTTACGCCAGTATTACCAGGTGCACGCCGACCAGCAGGCCCTGACCCTGCACACCCAGCTGGAAACCGCGGTGGGCGCCAAGATGGGCGAGCTGGCCGAGGTCATCAAGCGCCAGGACATGGGCCGGGCCGACAGCGCGCTGGAGCTGATCCAGGCCGGCATCGGCCGCGACCAGATGGAGCTGATCCGCGAACGCGCCGAGCAGCTCTTGCACATCGAGAACCAGCGCGTGGCCGGCGGCCTGCGCGCCGTGATCGACGCCCTGCTCTTCACCCGCATCGGCGTGGCCACGCTCACCGCCCTGAGCCTGCTGGGCCTGATGCTGTATCTGCGCCAGGGCCGCGCCCTGGCCGAGCAGCGCCGCCTGCAAGCCCTGGCCATCAAGGCCGAGCGCGACCATCTGGAAGAGGAGGTGCAGCGCCGCACCGAGGAGCTGACCCAGCTGGCCGCCCATCTGCAGACCGCCCGCGAGGACGAGCGCGCCCGCCTGGCGCGCGAGCTGCACGACGAGCTGGGCGCCCTGCTCACCGCCGCCAAGCTGGACGCCGCGCGCATCCGCCCCAAGCTCGCCGCCCTGGGCCCCGAGGCCCTGGAGCGCCTGGGCCATCTCACCGAGACCCTGAACAGCGGCATCGCGCTCAAGCGCCGCATCATCGAGGACCTGCGCCCCTCCTCCCTGTCTAATCTGGGCCTGCTGCCAGCCCTGGAGATCCTGGCGCGCGAGTTCTCCGAGCGCGTGGACCTGCCGGTGCACAGCGAGCTCGAGGCCGTGGCCCTGAGCCCGCGCGCCGAGCTCACCGTCTACCGCCTGGTGCAGGAGGGCCTGACCAATATCGCCAAGTACGCCCAGGCCGGCGCCGTATGGATCAGCCTGCGGGCCGAGGACGGCCAGGCCTGCGTGGAGGTGCGGGACGACGGCCGCGGCTTCGACGCCCGCCTGCAGCCCAGCTCCAGCCATGGCCTGCTGGGCATGCGCTACCGCGTGGCCTCCGAAGGCGGCAGCTTCCGCGTGGAGACCGCGCCGGGCCAGGGCACGCGGCTGCTGGCCCGCCTGCCGCTGCGCCCGCAAGCGGCCAGCCCCGCGGCCGAGCCCTCGACCGCCCCCGACCCGCTATAGGCCCGCTATAGGCCCGCTGTAGACCCGCTGTAGGCCCGCGCCTACGACAGCGCGCGCCGCCGGACCACAAGCGCGCGCGCCCGCCGCTCATGGCCCGGCGCAGCCGCGATTCCTACAGTCAAGGACATGGGGCAGCAGCCCCGGTCCCTCAACACAAGGAGTCCCTCATGCTGCACTACGCCGTTGTCTTCTTCGTCATTGCCCTGGTCGCCGCCCTCTTCGGTTTCGGCGGCATCGCCGCCGGCGCCGCCGGCATCGCCAAGGTGCTGTTCTTCGTCTTCGTGCTGATGGCCGTGGTGAGCTTCATCGTCGGCCTGCTGCGCAAGGGCTGAGCGCGCGCGGCGCGCCCAGCAACCCCGCCGCCAACGCGGCCTCCCCGGGAGGCCTAGAGTCAAGACCAGGGTCGGGGCCTCATCAGGCCCCGCAGGGAGCTGACCATGATCCAGTCACTGCGTCGTCTCGGGCCTCTCGTCATCTACCCCATCGTCTGCGCGCTCAGCCTTGCCCTGCTGCCGCTGCAGCCCGGCCCCGTCGAATCCGCGCCCGCCACGGCCGCGCTCGAGCTGCTGGCCCTGCTGCGTCCCCAGGGTTGAGGGCTGCGGGCGCGCGGCCCGGAGTCCCGCATGGATGCCATCCTGGATGATCTGCGCCAGCCCACCAGCACCGAGGGCCTGAGCCCCGCCTTCCGCCGCTACCTGCTGGAGCGGCTGGCGGCCGTTGCGCCGCAGCCGCTGCACGAGGCCCATACCCGCCTGCGGCTCTACCAATGCCTGGGAGATCAGGTCAGCGCCGAGGTGCTGGCCCAGGATCTGTTGCGCTGCGCCCGCGAGGATGCAGCGTCTTGCCTGGTGGCCCTGTTCGAATGTCCGGCCGCCTGTCGCGAGCAGGGCATGCCGGCCGACTTCGCCAGCGCGCTGCGCCAGCACCTGGCCCTGATGCGCGCCGGCCAGCCCGAGATCGGCGAGGCCGAGCTGCTTGACCCGGCCCGCGAGCGCTATCGCCTGCGCGTGCAGCAGCGCGAGTTCGAGCTGCTGGCCCTGCATGCCGATGCGGCCTATCTCAGCCAGGTCCTGCCCTGCCCGGTGCTCTTGCTACAGCCGCGCTGAGCACGGTGGACGCAAAAAACCGGGCATCAGGCCCGGTTTCTTGCGTGTCGTGAGCTGGGTGTGCGGCGGTGCGCTCAGGCCTCGGCCTCGGGCGTGTCCTCGTTCTCGCTCACCAGAAAGGGGAAGGCGCCCTCATAGCCCAGCACCAGGTCGGCGCTGCGGGGCAGTTGCACCACGTGCGACATCTCATGCTGGGGCAGCGCGGCGGGATCGGGAGGCAGGACGGGCAGCATGGGCAATCTCCTTGGCGGGTCAGAGGCAAAGGACAGGGGGCCGCAGCCCCCGCGGGTACTCAGAAAAACATCATCGACGGCGCTTGCTCAGCTCATTGCCGATCATGCCGCCGGCCACCGCACCACCCACGGTACCGACGGTGCTGCCGCCGGTGGCGGCCGCGCCGACCACACCGCCCACGGCGGTGCCCACGGCGGTGCTCACCTCGCGGTGGCTCATGCTGGCGCAGGCGCCCAGGCTCAGGCTCAGGGCCAGGGTGGCCAGGGTCAGGGGCAGACGGGACTTGAGGATGCGGGACGTGTTCATGGTCTTGTTCTCCTGTGAAGGGATGGTGACAGTGTGGGCCGCGAGCCGCGGACGCCGGAATCGGCGGAGCGCGCGGTCCCTTGTCAGACAGCGCTGACACGCCGCCCCACCCTCGCACCCCGCCTGCTCTATGCTCCGCTCCTCCACCCTCCCCCTCTCGCCCGTCGCCGATGCCGCTGTACCGCCTGCCCGCCCATGTGATCAACGGCTGCTTCGTGGCCCTGGGCATCGGCCTGCTGCAAGGGCTCTTCGGTCTGGCGGCCGGCCCCGCCGCGGCCCAGCTGGCGGTGAGCGGTGCCATCTTCGCCAGCCTCTCCGACCTGCCCACCACCCACCGGCGCAGCTGGGGCCGGGTACTGGCAGGCGGCCTGATGGGCTGCGCAGTGGCGGTGATGGTCACCCTGCTGCGGCCCTGGCCCGGCGTGCTCACCCTGGCCATCGGCGCGCTGGGCGTGGCCGCCATGCTCTGCATGGCCTGGGGGCCGCGGGCCGGGCCGCTGGCCTTCGCCCCGGTGCTGGCCCTGGTCTTCACCCTGGCGCACCCGCCCGCCGCCCAGCCGGGGGCCGAGGCCTTGCACCTGGGACTGTGGCATCTGGCCGGCGTGCTGGCCTATCTGCTCTGGTCCCAGCTCAGCCTGGCCCTGCTGCTGCGGCGCTACCGCAGCCTGGCCCTGAGCGCTGCGCTGGAGGCCAGCGCCCGGCTGCTGGACGCCCGCGCCGACCTGCTGGATCAGGCACCTTCGCCTCGCGAAGGCGAAGAGCTGCCCGCCTGGCTGCGCCAGGAATCGCAGCTGGCCGAGCGCCTGCAGGCCGCGCGCGACCTGCTCTTTGCCGCCCCGCCCGGCGAGCGCGCGGCGCGCGAGAGCGCGGTGCTGCTGCAGCTGATCGATCTGCGCGACATCCTGCTGGCCAGCCGGCTGGATCTGGAGCTGCTGGGGGACGACGAGGTGGCCCGCCGCGTGCGCGCCGCGGTGGCTGCCCGGCTGCGCGCCCTCGGCGCGGCGCTGCGCCAGGCGGCCGCGCGCGCGGCCGGCGCCCGCAGCGCGCTGGCCGCGCCGGCCGAGCCCGAGGCCTGGCAGGCCCTGCTGGACGCCGCGGCGCGCAGCGGCGACGCGCGGGTGCGTCTGCTGCCCGCCCTGCGCGACCGCCTGCGTCATCTGGACGAAGACCTGGCGCGCATCCAGGCCCTGCTGGGGGGCGCCACGCCCGAGCTGCCGCTGCGCCCCGAGGAGCTGCGCCTTTTCGTGGCACCCGAGGGCTGGCCCCTGGCCAGCCTGCGCCAGCACCTGAGCCTGGGCTCGCCGGTGCTGCGCCACGCCCTGCGCTTCGGCCTGGCCCTGGGCTGCGCCCATGCCCTGGCCCTGCACCTGCCCTGGGCCGCCCATCCGCAGTGGCTGGTGCTCAGCGTGGCCGTGGTGCTGCGCGGCAATCTGGAGCAGACCCTGGCGCGGCGCAATGCCCGGGTGGGCGGCACGGTGCTGGGCTGCCTGCTGGTGCTGGGCCTGGCCCAGCTGGGCGGCAGCGCCTGGGTGGCGCCGGTCTTTCTGCTGGCCGTGGGCCTGGCCCATGGCTTTGCGCTGGAGCGCTATCTGGTGACGGCCAGCGCCGCCACGGTCATGGCCCTGCTGCAGCAGCATCTGGCCCAGCCCGCGGCGGGCTTTGCCATCGGCGAGCGCCTGGCCGACACCTTGCTGGGCGCCCTGCTGGCCTGGGCCTTCTGCTTTGTGCTGCCGGCCTGGGAGCGGCGCCTGCTACCGCTGACCCTGGGCCGCGCACGGCGCGCGCTGGCGGCCTATGCCCACAGCATTCTGGGCGCCGAGGCTGGTTCCGCCGCCGCCCAGCGCCTGGCCCGCCGCCAGGCCTACGAGGCCCTGGGCGCCCTGGGCGCCATGCTGCAGCGCGCCGGGGCCGAGCCGGCGCGGGTGCGCCTGCCCCTGCGCGAGCTGGCCGAGCTGCTGGACCATGGCCACCGCCTGATGGCCCATCTCTCCATGCTGCGCCTGATGCTGAGCCGGCGCCGCGAGGCCCTGGACGCCGCCGCCCTGCGCGAGGCGCTGGACGAGGCCGATGCCGCCCTGCAGCGCGCCCTGCTAGAGGCGCCGCAGGGGCCGGTCGAGCCCAGCCGCCTGGCCCTGCTGCCCGAACGCAGCCCGGCCGAGGACCCGCAGCCCTGGCTGCTGCGCCGCCTGCATGTGGCGGTGCAGGACGCGCGCCGTCTGGCCGCCGCGGCCGAGCGCGCCGCGACTCAAGCGCCGAGCGCGGCTTGAAAACCCGCGCCGCGGCCCCAGATGCCGCGGTGGAGGTTGTTCATCACCATGCAAGCCCACAGCACCACCCTGAAACTGCCGCGCCATTTGCAGAGCCTGGCCGAACTGGCGGCCCTGCTGGAGCGCGTGGAACGCCAGGGCCCCCGCCCCGATGCCGCCCAGTACCGTGAGCTCAGCCAGCGCCTGAGCCAGCTGCTCGCCCAGACCCCGCCCAGCGCCGATCTGGACCGCCTGCTGGCCGTGGCCCCCGCCACCGCCGAGCTCTACGAGAACCTGCACTACGCGCGCGCCGGCCTGTGCCGCTCACCGCTGGAGCGCGCCACCGAGGCCGAGCTGCAGACCCGGCAGTTGCTGCAGCGCCTGCACCCCTGAACGCCCGGGTCCCCCCCAGGGCCGGGCTCACTGAACTTCACGGTTTGGCAATAAGAATTATTCTCAACTAGAATAGGCCGCTTCCCGCCGCCACGGCGGGCTTTGCGCCGCCAGCCTTCCCGCCAGCCACCGCCACCCGCCGCGTTCTTCCGTCCAGCGGCGGCGGGTGTGCGTTCCGTGCTGCCGCTGGAAGGTCTTGCCATGACATCCTCTGCCCTGCCACGCCCCCGCGCGTGCGCACTGGCCGCCGCCTTGCTGTGCGGCGCCCTGCCCGCGGCCTGGGCCCAGGCCCGCGCTTCCGACACCCCCACTGCCACCCCCACCGCCACCGAAGCGCCCAGCGATCAACCCGCTGAGAACGCCCTGCCCGTGGTGCGCGCGCGGGCCGAGGGCGAGCGTGCCGGCGGCCCGGTGCTGGGCTACGCCGCACGGCGCAGCAGCACGGCCACGCGCAGCGACACGCCGCTGTCGGAAGTGCCGCAGTCCATCTCGGTGATCACCGCCGACCAGATCCGCGATCAGAACGCCCAGAACCTGCAGGAGGTGCTGCGTTACAGCGCCGGCGTGCGCAGCGAGATGTACGGCCTGGACAACCGCGGCGACTGGTACAGCCTGCGCGGCGGCAGCGACGGCGCCCTGCTGCTGGACGGGCTGCGCCTGCCGCTCAGCGGCTCCTGGGGCGTGGTGCGCAGCGAGCCCTATGCCTTCGAGCGCATCGAGGTGCTGCGCGGCCCCAGCTCGGTGGTGGCCGGCCAGAACGGTCCGGGCGGCGTGGTCAACCTGATCTCCAAGCGCCCCCAGGCCGAGAGCCAGCGCGAGCTGGGCCTGCAATGGGGCAGCTACGGGCACGGCCAGATCCAGGCCGATGTGGGCGAGGCCCTGGACGACCAGGGCCGCCTGCGCCTGCGCGTGGTGGGCCTGCTCAAGGACAGCGGCACCCAGGTCGAGCATGCCTTCGACCGCCGCCGCCTGCTGGCCCCCTCGCTGAGCTGGCAGCTCAGCCCCGCCACGCGGCTGACGGTCTATGGCGAGTACCAGAAGGACCGCTCCGGCAACACCAATGCCTTCTTCCCCATCGAGGGCACGCTGCGCCCCGGCCCCCAGGGCTGGCTCTCGCCGCACACCTTCATCGGCGAGCCCGCCTGGGACACCTATGGCGGCGAGCGCCGCCGCCTGGGCTATGAGTGGGAGCAGCAGCTCTCCGAGCGCTGGATCCTGCGCCAGCGCCTGCGCCAGGACCGCGTGGACGGCCGCATGCGCAGCATGTACGCCAACTGGTGGGAGGGCTACCAGAACGCCGCCGGCCAGCCCGATGCCGCGGGCAGCTATCTCAAGCGCACCTGGTACGCGGCCGACGACCGCCACCGCATCACCCAGGGCGATCTGCAGCTCGAGGGCCGGCTGCAGCTGGGCGCCACCCACCACACCCTGCTGCTGGGCGTGGATGCGCTGCGCCAGCGCAGCAGCAACCACAGCTGGCAGGGCGATGCCACGCCGCTGAACGTCTATGCCCCGGTCTATGGCCGCTTCGCCCTGCCGGTGCTGGGCCCGGTGGACCCCAGCCGCACGGCCAGCCAGCAATGGGGCCTGCTGCTGCAGGACCAGATCAAGTTCGACCCGCGCTGGGTGCTGGTGGCCGGCCTGCGCCATGACCGCGTGCGCAGCGACAGCCAGGCCACGGACGGCAGCCAGACCCGCCAGCGCGACAGCGCCACCTCCAAGAGCCTGGGCCTGGTGCATCTGCTGGACGGCGGCTGGTCGCCCTATGCCAGCTATTCCGAGTCCTTCGAGCCCGTGGCGGGCAGCGATGCCGCCGGCCGCGCCTTCAAGCCCAAGCGCGGCCGCCAGCTGGAGGCCGGCCTCAAATGGGCGCCGGCCGACCAGCGCCTGAGCGCCAGCGCCGCGCTCTACCGGCTCAAGGAAAAGAACCGCCTGAGCGCCGACCCGCTGAACGTGGGCAAGCAGCTGCAGCGCGGCGAGGTCACGGCCCAGGGCCTGGAGCTGGAGCTCAAGGCCAGCCTGCCGCGCTGGGACCTGATCGCCAGCTACAGCTATACCGAGGCGCGCCAGACCCGCGTGGGCCACCAGGAGGAGCAGTACCTGGACAAGCAGCTCAGCGGCATCCCGCGCCACGCCGCCTCGCTCTGGGCCGTGCACCGCCTGGATGACTACGGCCTGCCCGGCTTCAAGGCCGGCGCCGGCCTGCGCCATGTGGGCCGCAGCAGCGACGGCATCGACCAGACCCAGACCCCGGGCCAAACCCTGGGCGATCTGCTGCTGTCCTGGGAGCAGGGCAGCTGGCAGGCCGCGCTCAATGTGAGCAATGTGGGCAACAAGCGCTATATCGCCAGCTGCCTGGAGCGCGGCGACTGCTGGTACGGCACGCTGCGCCGCGCCGTGGCCAGCCTGTCCTACCGCTGGTGAGTGCGGGCATGGCGAGCAGTGCGAGCGCGGCCCCCGCGCGTCTGGAGCAGCTCTACCGCGAGCACCACGGCTGGCTGCAGGCCTGGCTGCGCCGCCGCCTGGGCCAGCCCGAGACCGCGGCCGACCTGGCCCAGGACACCTTCCTGCGCCTGCTGCGCCAGCCCGCCGCCCTGCTGGAGGAGCTGCGCGCGCCGCGCGCCTTCCTGAGCACCATCGCCCACGGCCTGCTGGTGGACCACTGGCAGCGCCAGGACCTGGAGGCCGCCTATCTGCAGGCCCTGGCCGCCCAGCCGCCGGCCCTGCTGCCCTCGGCCGAAACCCAGGCCCAGCTGCTGGCGCTGCTGCACGCCCTGCAGCGCCTGCTGGACGGTCTGGCCGAGCGGCCGCGCCAGGCCTTTCTGATGGCGCGGCTGGAGGGCCTGGGCTATGCCGAGATCGCGGCGCGCCTGGGCGTGTCCGAGCGCATGGTCAAGCACTACATGGCCCAGGCCCTGCAGCATGCGCTGCGCCTGCGGGAAGCGCATGGCGACTGAGCATCTGCCCGAGGCCGTGCGCGCCCAGGCGGCCGAATGGTTTGTGCGCCTGCAACCGCCCCAGACCACGCCGGCCGCGGCCCAGGATCTGCAGGCCTGGCAGCAATGGCATGCCGCCTCGCCCCTGCACGCCCGCGCCTGGGCCGAGCTGCAGGCCCTGTGGGGCGCGCTGCAGCCGCCCGAACCCGCCCCCGCCGGCCTGGCCGAAGCCAGCCTGGCCGGGGCCGAATCGCGCGGCCAGGCGCGGCGCCGCCTGCTGCGCCGCGGCGCTGGCGGCCTGCTGGCCCTGGGCGGCCTGAGCCTGCTGGGCCCGGAGCTGCTGCAGGCCTGGGACGCCAGCCAGGCGCCCTGGCGCACCGCCCTGGGCCAGCAGGGCCAGTGGCCGCTGGCAGGCGGCCACGCCCTCTGGCTCAACACCGACAGCCGCGCTCGCCCGGGCGAGGACGCCCAGACCCTGGCGCTGCTGCGCGGCGAGCTGCTGCTGCAGACGGCGGCGGGCAGCCCGCTGCAGCTGCGCAGCGACAGCGCCCTGCTCCAGCCCGCCAGCGACCGGCCCTGCCGCTTCGCCTGGCGCGAGGAGCAGGATGCCGGCGGCCGCGGCGGCCTGCTCAGCGTCTACCAGGGCCGGGTGGCCCTGCGCGCGCGCCACGCGGGCGAGAGCCGCTGGGTGGGCGCCGGCCGCCAGCTGCGCCTGCATGCCGGGCGCTGGCAGGACGAAGGCCCCGCCCGCCTGCTGCACGAGGCCTGGAGCCGCGGTCTGCTGGTGGCCGAGGAGATGCGGCTGGACGATCTGCTGGCCGAGCTCTCGCGCTACCGCCGCGGCCATCTGGACTGTGCGCCCGGCGTGGCCGGCCTGCGCCTGGTGGGCAGCTATCCCCTGGCCGACCCCGAGCGCCTGCTGCACTGGCTGGCCAGCACCCACGGCCTGCGTTTGCGCCAGCGCCTGCCGCTGTGGACCCGCCTGGAGGCGGCGGACTAGAAAAAAATTTCGCGCGCGCACTTCCCTTTTTGCGTGCTCGCCCGGCAAGCAGGAGGAGAGCCAGGCCGCGCGGCAGATGCCGTCGCCCAGCCAGCCCCGAGGGCCCTGCCCTCCCGACCCTTCCGGCCGCCGCGCCACCCCCCACCCATGTCTGCTGCTGCATCTCCCGCTGTTCCTCGTCTTCGTCCCCATGCCCTGGGCCTGGCCCTGCAGGCCGCCCTGCTGCTGAGCCTGCCGCTGGGCACCCAGGCCCAGGTGCCCACCGAGCGCCAGGCCGCCGGCAGCGCGCCGGCCGCCCCCGGCGCCACGCGGCGCTACGACATCCCGCCCGGCCCCCTGGCCGAGGTGCTGAGCCGCTTCGGCGCCCACAGCGGCCTGCTGATCTCGGTGGACGCGCGCCTCACCGCCCAGCGCCAGAGCCCCGGCCTGCGCGGCGACTACGGGCAGGAGCAGGCCCTGCACGCCCTGCTGGCCGGCACCGGCCTGCAGGCCCAGCGCACGCCCCAGGGCGTGCTCACTCTGGTGCCCGCCTCCACCGCGCCCAACCCGGCCCCGGGCACCCTGGCCCTGGCCCCGCTGCGCGTGCAGGGCGAAGCGGCGCAGGGCGGTCTGGCCCTGCACGCCAGCGCGGCCGACGCGGCCGCGGCCGTCTACCGCGAAGCCCGTTCCACCGCCTTCATCGACCGCGAGACCCTGGAGCGCTTTCGCGGCACCTCGCCCGGCGAGATGCTCAAGGGCGTGCCCGGCGTGCAGATGGGCGACCTGCGCAACGGCCATGCGCTGGACGTGAACATCCGCGGCCTGCAGGGCCAGGGCCAGGGCCGGGTGGCCGTGGTGGTGGACGGCAGCCAGCAGTCGCTGGATGTGTACCGCGGCTATGCCGGCCAGCAGCAGCGCAGCTATCTGGACCCCGACCTGATCGGCGCGGTGAGCATCGAGAAAGGCCCCAGCCTGAGCCTGGACGGCGCGGGCGCGATTGCCGGCGTGGTGAGCATGCGCACCCTGCTGCCCGAAGACATCCTGGCCCCGGGCGCGGCCAGCGGCTGGCGCCTGCGCGGCGGCCTGGCCGACAACAGCGCCGGCGAGCAGTCGGGCTTTCTCACCCTGAACCGCAGCGAGCGCAACAGCCTGCTCGACGCGCGCAGCGGCTTTGCCTCGGCCGCCTACGCCAGCCGCGGGGAGCGCCTGGACTGGCTGGCCGCCGTGGTGGAGCGCCGCCAGGGCAATTACTTCGCCGGCCGGCATGGCGCCGAGCGCTACGAGGGCAGCCAGCGCGGCAGCGGCGGCACGGGCATGAACCCCGATCCGGTCTATGAGTACTACCGTCCCGGCGAGGAGGTGCTCAACACCCACAGCCGCAGCCACTCCCTGCTGCTCAAGAGCACCTGGCGCCCGAACGAGGACCAGGCCCTGGAGCTGGGCCTGCGCCGCCTCAATGCGCGCTATGGCGAGATCATGCCCTCGGCCATCTCGCGCACGCCGGCCTCCAGCGAATGGGTCACCTATGCCAACCCCGAGGGCACCATGCAGCAGTTCGAGCCGGGCCGCATGAAGCTCACCGCCCTCACCGCCGAGCACCGCTGGCAGCCCGCGGGCCAGTCCCTGCTGGACCTGCGCAGCAAGCTCTGGTTCACCCGCGCCGACAGCCTGATGTTCAACGCCGTGATGGGCAATGCACCGGTGGGCCGCGACCTGCCCAGCAACCAGATGGGCGACCCGCAGGGCGAGAGCTACCAGCATGCGCTGCGCTCCGAGGTGCGCGGCCAGCGCTGGGGCGCGCAGCTGGGCAACAGCTCGCTGTTCTTCTTCGCGGGCGGCCAGTCGCTCAAGGCGCAATACGGCCTGAGCTACACGCATGAGAAAACCGGCCCCGGCCCGGGCACGCCGGTGGTGGAGGCCGATCTGCACAACAACCGCTATGTGCGCTCCGGCCTGCGCAAGGAGACCAGCCTCAGCGCCTCGCTGGACTGGAAGCCCACCGAGGCCTGGAGCCTGCTGGCCGGCGGTCGTCTGATCCATTACGCGCTGCAGGACCGCAACCGCCGGGCCCACGTCACCCAGACCCAGGAGGTGCCGCGCCGCGCCGTGCATGTCTACCGCAACGGAAAAGCCCTGGAATACGTGACCTGGTACCCCGACGCCCAGGGCCAGTTCACCGAGGCCTCGCTGCGCGCCAGCCCGCACCGCCTGGGCACCCTGGCCGATCTGGGCTTTGACAGCTGGCAGGCCTTCGCGCCCGACAACGGCGCCTTCATGGACGAGATCCCCGTGGCCTGGCGCTACGACGAGCCGCTGCGCCGCCAGGGCACGCGCTTCGCGCCCACGCTCAGCGCCAGCTTCAAGCCCGATGCCGACAGCCTGCTCTACATGCGCTACGCCGAGGGCTTCAAGCTGCCCAGCATGTTCGAGAGCACGGTGGGCAATAACTTCATCACGCCCAACCCCGAGCTCCGGCCCGAGCGCAACCGCAGCCTGGAGCTGGGCGCCGCCACCACGCGGCACGAGGTCTGGCGCGCCGGTGACCGGCTCTCGCTCAAGCTGGCCCGCTTCGAGAACCGGGTGAAGGACTACATCACCCGCAGCTACGACCCCGCCAGCTATCGCTTCAGCATGGCCAATATGGACCGCTTCGAGACGGCGGGCTGGGAGTTCCAGTCGGCCTACCAGGGCGGGCCCTTCTTCGGCGAGTTCTCGGCCACCTACTTCACCCGCGCCCGCACCTGCGACGCCGCCACCGCCGCCGCGCTGCGCCAGGCCAAGTACGGCGTGAAGAACGCACCCGACTGCGCCGACGGCGGCTTCGGCGGCTCCTATGCCAACACGCAGAACCCGCCCAAGTTCAGCATCAACACCACCCTGGGCCTGCGCCTGCCCGAGCACGGCCTGACCCTGGGCGCCCGCCTGGTGCGCAATAGCGCGCCGCTCTCGCGCCTGGACCAGCCCTGGCAGACGAATGCCTACACCACGCTGCAGCAGTACTACCCCGCCACCCGCACCCTGGACCTCTTCGCCAGCCTGCGCCTGCCGCGCGGTGCCGAGCTGAACCTGGCCCTGGACAACGTGGGCGACCGCTACTACCTCGACCCCCTGGCCCTCTCGCCCATGCCCGCCCCCGGCCGCACCCTGCGCGCCGAGCTGGGCCTGCGCTTCTGAGCCGCGGCCCCTCCTCCCACCAGCAAGAAGAAAGACCTCCCCCATGAGCGCCCTGCCCGACACCCTGGTCCCCACCGCCCCGCTGAGCCACAGCCTGGCCCTGAAGGCCGCCAGCCACGCCACCCATGAGCGCCTGGATCAGCGCATCATGCGCTGCCAGCCCTTTGCCAGCCTGCCGCAGTACCAGCGCTTTCTGCGTCTGCAGTGGCTGTTCCACTGGGAGCTGCAGCCGCTGTTCGAGCATGCCGGCCTGCAGGCCCTGCTGCCCGATCTGGGTGAGCGCCAGCGCCTGGAGGCCGTGGCCCAAGACCTGGCCGATCTGGGCGCGGCCCGGCCCGCAGCCCCGGCGCGTGCACCGGCCACCGCGGGCCTGAGCCTGGACCAGGCCCTGGGCTGGTTCTATGTGGCCGAGGGCTCGAACCTGGGCGCGGCCCTGCTCTTCAAGGAGGCCGCGGCCCTGGGCCTGCATGCCGAGCATGGCGCGCGCCATCTGGCCGGCCACCCCGAGGGCCGGCTGCGCCACTGGCGCGGCTTCACCAGCCGACTGGATGCGCTGAGTCTGGCCCCCGAGCAGATCGAGCGCATGGGCGGCGCCTGTCGCGCGGCCTTCGAGCGGGTGCACGCCCTGGTGGCTCAAGAGCTGGAATGCTGAGCACGGCCCTGCCCGCCGCGCCCCCCCGGCCCGCCCTGCCCTGGCTCTGGCGCCTGGCGGGCCTCCTCTGCCTGGGCCTGGCGGTGCTGGGCGCCCTGCTGCCCCTGATGCCCACCACGGTCTTCCTGATCGGCGCCGCGGCCTGCTTCGGCCGCGCCTCGCCGCAGTGGGAGGCGCGGCTGCTGGCCCATCCCCGCTTCGGCCCCACGCTGCGCCACTGGCGCGAGCAGGGCGCCATCGCCGCGCCCGCCAAGGCCTGGGCCTGTGGCGGCATGGCCCTGGGCCTGGGCCTGAGCTGCTGGCTGATCCGTCCGGGCTGGCTGCTGGGCGGCGCCCTGGCGGCCCTGATGGGCTTGTGCGCGGCCTTCGTGCTGAGCCGGCCGGCGCCCCGCCCGGGCACCGGCCCCAAGGCCGGCGGCGCGGGCAAGACCCGGCCCCCGCTGAACCGCCGCCGGCTGCTGCGCTGGGGCCTGGCCTGCAGCGCCCTGGCCCATGGCCTGCTGCTGGCGGGGCTGCTGGGCCTGTGGTCCTCCGAACCCGCGGCCCCGCCCAGCGAGCCCGCGCGCCCGGTGCTGATGCAGGCGCAGTGGCTGCCCACCGCCGCGCCGCCGCGCCCGCTGGAAGCCCGCGAGGCGCCGCCGAGCGCGGCCCGGGCTGAGCGCCGCGAGGTGGCACGCCCCCAGCCCAGGCCCCAGTCCGCCACCCAGCCCGCCACCTTGCCCGCGCCCAGTACCCCGCCCCTGATCGCCACGCCGGCAGAGAGCCTGGCGGCGAGCCCGGCCCTGACCAGCCCGCCGCCGGCCCCAGCCCTAGCCCGCGAGGCGGCGCCCGCCGCGGCGCCGCCCGCGCCCGCCCTGCCGCCCGCGCCCCAGGCCGGCGGTCTGCACAGCGAGAGCTGGCAGGCCCGGGTGCTGGCCAGGCTGGAGCGCTTTCGCAGCTATCCGGCCGGCGCCCGCGCCCGGCGCGAGCAGGGCACGGTGCTGCTGCGCCTGCGCCTGGGGCGCCAGGGTCAGGTCTTGATGGCGCGGCTGGAACGGCCCAGCGGCCATGGCGAGCTGGACCAGGCGGCGCTGCAGACGGTGCAGCGCGCCCAGCCCCTGCCGGCCATTCCGTCCGAGCTGCCCGAGGAGCTGGAGCTGCTGGTGCCGGTGGAGTTCTTCTTCCAGGGCGCCTGAGGCGCTCAGGCCCGCGCCAGCGCCGCCTTCATCACCCGCGCGTGGTTGAGGTGGCTGACCTGGGCCAGGCCGGTCTCGCCCAGCCCGCCCTCGCGCAGGGCCTGCAGCACGCGGCGCACATCGCCATAGCTGCGCACCGAGGCGCTCTCGCCCACGCCGGCCAGGTCGGTGCCCAGGGCCACATGGGCGGCGCCCAGCTGCTCCACCGTGGCCAGCACGGCGCGCGCATAGCCCTGGGCGTCGTCGCGGCCCACATCCCAGCGCTGGCCGCGCCGGCTCAGGCCCAGCCCCCAGATGCCCACCACGCCGCCGGCCCGCGCGATCTCGCGCGCCGTGGCCAGGGAGAGGCGGCGGCGCAGCCAGCCCAGGCGGTCGTCGAAGGCACCCGGCTGGGCATCCACCCAGCCATGCGACCAGACCATGGGCCGTTTGGAAATCTCCAGGGCCTGGCGCACCGCCTCCTCGGTGCAGTGAGCCAGGTCCACCAGCACGCCGCGCGCCTGGGCGTGGCGCAGCAGCTCGCGGCCGAAATCGGTGAGGCCGCCGTGTCGCGGCGGCGCGGTCTGGAAATCGGCTACCGCATTGCGCGTGTAGTGCACCAGCTGCAGATGGCGCAGGCCAGCGTCCACCGCCTCGTCGAACAGGGCCAGCCGGCCCTGCATGAAGTCGGCGCCCTCGGCCGCCAGCACCACGCTGGGATGACCGGCCAGGGCACGGTCCACATCGGCCGCCTCCAGCACCAGGCCCAGGCCGCTCTGCTCGATATAGAGCCGGCTCGCGCGCATCTCCTCGCGCATGGCGCGGGCGATGCGCACCGGGTCGGGCTCGGCCACCTGGTGGATGCCATCGGGCTCGCTGCGGATATAGGCGCGGTCGGTGGAGTAGGCCCAGGCCGCCAGCATCACGCCATGCGCCCGCATCTCCTCGGCCAGGTCCAGCGTGGACTGGGCACGGGTGCGCCGGCCCAGATGGGTGTGCATATCGGCCAGCGGGGGTTGCGGGGCCTGCTCTGCGGGCATGGCAGGCGCCAGGGCCAGGGCAGGACCGGCCAGGCAACCCGCTGCGGCCAAGCCCAGCCAGCGGCGACGGCTGGAACCGCCCGGCATGGGCTCGGGATCAGGACAAGCAAGGCAAGGGCTCATGGGCGGCGCTCCGGCAAGACAGCTGAGGAGCCCGCAGCTTAGCCGCAGCACGGCGGCTTGCCGGCTCGGCTTTGACCAGGGACGGATATTGCTCGCAGCAGTTCATTTGGCTACGATTGCCTTTAATATTACACATATGCAATATTAAAGGTATGAAAATTTCGACGCTTCTGGACACCGAGCTGGCGGTGCTGGGCCTGCTCGATGAAAACGGCCCCATGTCCGGCTACCGCGTCATGACGCTGGCCGCCGAACGAGGCATGAAGGAATGGGCCGGTCTGAGTCCGTCGACGGTCTACAACAAGCTCAGACGACTGTGCTGCTCCGGCCTGGTGAGTTCGACCCAAGACCTGGAAAGGAGCGGCAAGAAGGGCCCGGCCGGCTCCCTGTATTCGGCCAGCGCCGAGGGGCGTGCCGCCCTGCGTCACCAGGTCGGCGAGTGGCTGCTCAAGGCCGGGGAACAGTCGCCGGCCTTCAAGCTCGCCCTGGCCTTCAGCGCCAGCCTGCCCGCCCAGCACATCAAGACCCAGCTGATCCGGCGCGAGGCCCTGCTGCTGGCCCGGCACGCCGAGGTCGAGAAGGTGCGAGCGCCGCTCCAGGAAAGCGGCAGGGAGCCGCGCTCCGCCACCTTGTTGTTCAACTATGTGCTGCGCGGCCTGGAGCACGAGGCCGAGCAGGCGCGAAGCCTTGCCCGCATCGTCGAAGCAGGAGATGCGCCATGAAGTCCGTCCGGATCGAGGGCCTGCAGGCCATGCAGGGTCAGCACTGCGAGACCGTGGCCACGGGAACGCTGCTGCGGGCCCTAGGCGTGAATCTCACGGAACCCATGCTCTTCGGTCTCGGGGAAGGGCTGAGCTTCGTCTTCCTGAATCTCGAGGCACTGCCGCTGCCCTTCGTCGGCGGCCGCGTGAAGCCCTTCGAGCTCACGACCCGGCTCTGCCGCCACCTCGGCGTCGAATGCCAGGCTGTTGAAACAAGCTCGAGATCCAAGGCCTGGGCCCATCTGGAGGCCCCCCTCTCGCAGGGCAAGCCGGTGGGCCTGCAGCTGGACTGTTACTACCTGGACTACTTCCGCTCCCCCCTTCACTTTGCGGGTCACTTCGTGGCCGCCTACGGCTTTGATGAGGAGCAGATCCTGCTGGTCGACACCCAGCAGCAGGGCGGGCTTCAGCAAGCCCGCCGATCCAGCGTCGAGCAGGCGCGCTTCGCCAAGGGCCCCATGGCGGCGCGGGCCAGAAGCTGGACCCTGTCGCCGTCGCCCACGGCGGCGACCGATCTCCCTGAAGCGCTCCGATCGGCCATACACGCGAATGCCAGGGCCTATTTGGAGCCGCCGTTCCGCGGCGCGTCCCATCTGGGCATACGCAAGCTCGCGGACTCGCTCCCACACTGGCTGGCATTGAGCCAGGCGCCGGAAAGCGAGCTGGCGCAGGCGGCGCTCATGATGGAGCGGGCCGGCACCGGGGGCGCCCTGTTTCGCAACTTCTACCGGGACTTCCTGTCCGAAGCCCAAGCCCTGCTCCCGCGCGAGCAAGGCCGGCTGGAGCGCGCCAGGCGCCTATTCAGCGAGTCCGCGGACGCATGGACGGCCGTCGCAGCACTCATCGACGAGGCGGGCGTCCACGGCGCACCCCTACGGCTGGGTGAAGCCGCCGGCATATGCACCCATATCGCCGATATCGAGGTCAAGGCCATGCAGGAGCTTGAACGGCTCGGGCACTGAGGCGGGTCTCTTGGCCAAGCGAACTGCGGGGACCGGGAACTCGCTCCCGCGCGTCCCCGATCAGCTTGCTGGAAATCTTGGTAGGCCGTACAGGACTTGAACCTGTGACCAAGGGATTATGAGTCCCCTGCTCTAACCAACTGAGCTAACGGCCCCCGTGGCCGGTGCCAGGACGGCACCGCCATTGCGCCCGGCGGGATGCCGGGAGCGCGGATTGTATAGGGCGACTCGCGCCTACTTCTGGCTTAGCGCCTGGCTCACCATGCGCGAGGTGATGTCCACGATCTGGATCATGCGGTCGTAGGCCATGCGGGTGGGGCCGATCACGCCCAGGGTGCCCACCACCTGGCCGTCCACCTCGTAGGGGGCGGAGACGATGGAGAGCTCTTCGAAGGGCACGACCTGGCTCTCGCCGCCGATATAGATGCGCACGCCCTCGGCGCGGCTGGACACGTCCAGCAGGCGCATCAACTGGGTCTTCTGCTCGAAGAGGTCGAAGAGCCGGCGCAGGCTGCCCATATCGTGGCTGAAGTCCTGCACGGTGAGCAGATTGCGCTCGCCGGAGACCACCACGCGGTCTTCCTCGTGCTGCATGGCCTCGGTGCCCACCTGCACGGCCGCGCTCATCAGCTGGGCGATCTCGCCGCGCAGCGCATCCACCTCGCTCTTGAGCCGCTCGCGCACCGACTCCAGGCTCAGGCCGGCGTAGTGCGCATTGAGCCGGTTGCTGGCCTCGGCCAGCTCGGCCTGGCTCAGGTCCTGGGCGGTGAAGATCACGCGGTTCTGCACATCGCCATCGGGCGCCACCATGATGACCAGCACCCGGCGTTCGCCCAGGCGCAGGAATTCGATGTGGTGAAAGACGCTGGGCTTGCGCGGCGCGGTGACCACGCCCACAAAGCTGGAGAGGTTGGACAGCAGCTGGGCCGCGCTGGCGATCACGCGCTGCGGCTGGTCGGGCTGCAGCTGCTGCTCCAGCGGGCGGCTATCGCCCACCAGGCCGGGCGCGGCGGTGAGCATGGTGTCCACGAAGAGCCGGTAGCCGCGGGCCGTGGGAATGCGGCCGGCGCTGGTGTGGGGGCTGGCGATCAGACCCAACTCCTCCAGATCCGCCATCACATTGCGGATGGTGGCCGGGCTCAGCTCCAGGCCCGAGGCCTTGGAGAGTGTGCGCGAGCCCACGGGCTGGCCGTCCGCGATATAGCGTTCAACCAGGGTCTTCAGCAGTGATTTGGAGCGCTCGTCGAGCATGGTTTCATTGTACGGATTGCCCGCCCGAGGGTCAGCGGGCATTCACATCGCTGTGGTGTAATTCTGCGCATGGTCATGACGTCTTCTCAAACGCCTTTCCGACATGCGGCCATCGTGGGCAAGCATCAGGCCCGCGGCATCCGCCCGGTACTCGAGGAGATTGCCGAATTCGTGACCTCGCAGGGATTGGATGTTTCCCTGGAACGCGAGACCGCCGAGAACACCGGCATCACCGACTACCCCGCCCTCTCCAACGAGGAGATGGGCGCCCAGTGCGATCTGGCCATCGTGGTGGGCGGCGACGGCACCATGCTGGGCTTTGCCCGCGACATGGCCCGCCACGGCACGCCCCTGGTGGGCATCAACCAGGGCCGCCTGGGCTTCATCACCGACATCTCGCTGGAGCGCTTTCGCGAGTCGCTGGCGCCCATTCTGCGCGGCGACTATGCGCGCGAGCAGCGCGCCATGCTGGAAGGCGCGGTCTGGCGCGATGGCGAGGTGATCTTCGAGGGCCTGGCCCTGAACGATGTGGTGGTCAGCCGCGGCGCCACCGCCTCCATGGTGGAGCTCAAGGTGGATGTGGGCGACGAGTTCGTGGCCAATATGCGGGCCGACGGCGTGATCGTGGCCTCGCCCACCGGCTCCACGGCTTATTCGCTCTCCTCCGGCGGCCCCATCCTGCACCCCAGCATCGCCGGCTGGGTGGTGGTGCCCATCGCCTCGCACACCCTGTCCAACCGGCCCATCGTGCTGCCCGACTCGGGCGAGGTGCGGCTGGAGATCGTGGCCGGCCGCGATGCCAGCGTGAATTTCGATATGCAGAGCCTGGCCAGCCTGCTGCACGGCGACCGCATCACCGTGCGCCGCTCGGCCCACCAGGTCTGCTTCCTCCACCCCAAGGGCTGGAGCTACTACGCCACGCTGCGCCGCAAGCTGCGCTGGTACGAGGGAGTCAGTTGATGAGCTCCCCCCTACGGCCTTCGGCCGCCCCCTCGAGGGGGCTGAGCCTGGACACAAGCAGTCCCTGCGGACTGCTTGTGCCTGGCGAAGGCCGAGGCCTCTGGCCTTGGCACACCCGCAGGCCCGGCGAAGCCGGATCCTCGGGTGTCGCTCGATAGGCCGGCCTCCCTCAGATGAGCTCGCCTGTTGGCGACATGGAGAACTTTGATGCTTAGGCGCCTGAGCCTGCGCGATTTCGTCATCGTGCCTTCGCTGGAGCTGGACTTCGAGGGCGGCTTTGCCGTGCTCACCGGCGAGACCGGCGCGGGCAAGTCCATCCTGATCGATGCGCTGCAGCTGGCCCTTGGCCAGCGCGGCGATGCGGGCGTGGTGCGCGAGAGCGCCAGCCGCGCCGAGATCACGGCGGAGTTCGACAGCCCGCCCAGCCTGCAGCCCTGGCTGGACGAGGCCGGCTTCGAGCCCGGCGAGACCCTGCTGCTGCGCCGGGTGATCGACGCCCAGGGCAAGAGCCGCGCCTGGATCAATGGCAGCCCGGCCACCGTGGCCCAGCTGCGCGAGACGGCCGACAGCCTGCTGGACATCCACGGCCAGCATGCCTGGCAAGGCCTGACCCGCCCGGCCTCGGTGCGCGCCCTGCTGGACGCTTTTGCGCGCCTGGACACCGCCGCCCTGGCCCGCGCCCACGCCGCCTGGCGCCAGGCCAGCGAGCGCCTGGAAGCGGCCCAGACCCGCAGCGAGGAACTGGCCCGCGAGCGCGAGCGCCTGGCCTGGCAGCTGGAAGAGATCGGGCGCCTGGCCCCCGGCGCGGACGAGTGGGACGAGCTCAATGCCGAGCACCAGCGCCTCTCGCACGCCGCCTCGCTGATGGAGGCCGCCCGCCTGGCCCTGGAAGCCCTGACCGGCGCCTCGGGCGAGGCCGAGCAAAGCGCCGAGAGCCTGACCGAGCAGGCCGTGGACAAGCTGCAGGACGTGCTGGCCTTCGACGCCCGCCTGGCCCCGGCCATCGAGGCCCTGCAGGGCGCCCAGGCCCAGCTGCAGGACGCCGCTCATACCCTCAACACCTATCTGCACGGCGCCGAGCAGGAGCCCGAGCGCCTGGCCGAGCTGGACGAGCGCCTCTCCGCCTGGATGGCCCTGGCGCGCCGCTACCGCCGCCCCGCCGCCGAGCTGCCCGCCCTGCATGCGCAGTGGAAGGCCGAGCTGCAGGCCCTGGACGAGGCCGGCGATCTGGCCGCCCTGGAGCGCGCACTGCTGGAAGCCCGCAAGGCCTATGACCAGGAGGCCCAGCGCGTCAGCCGCGCTCGCGCCCAGGCCGCGCCGGCCCTGGCTGCCGCCGTGACCCAGGCCATGCAGCAGCTGGGCATGGCCGGCGGCGCCTTCGAGGTGGCCCTGCTGCCCCAGGAGCAGCCGCAGAGCTTTGGCCTGGAAAGCGCCGAATTCATGGTGGCCGGCCACGCCGGCAGCACGCCGCGCCCCCTGGGCAAGGTGGCCTCGGGCGGCGAGCTCTCGCGCATCGCCCTGGCGATTGCCGTCACCACCTGCCAGCTGGACGAGGGCGGCGCCGCCACCCTGATCTTTGACGAGATCGATGCCGGCGTGGGCGGGGCCGTGGCCGAGACCGTGGGCCGCCTGATGAAGCAGCTGGGCCGCCAGCGCCAGGTGCTGGCCGTGACCCATCTGCCCCAGGTCGCGGCCTGCGCCGACCATCATTTCGTGGTGGCCAAGGCCTTGCGCGAGGACGGCGCCACCGCCAGCGATGTGAGTCCGGTGCAGGGCGAAGCCCGCGTGCAGGAGATTGCCCGCATGCTGGGCGGCGAGCGCCTGTCCTCCGCCAGCCTGGCCCATGCCCAGGAGATGCTGGTGCAGTCGGCCCGCACCACGCCCGAATCCACATCCAGCCCCCGCAAGGCCCGTTCATGAGCACCGTGACCCCGCTTCCTCAAACCAGCCAGGGCGAGGTGGTGCTGATCACCGGCATGTCCGGTGGCGGCAAGTCCGTGGTGATGCATGCGCTGGAGGACGCCGGCTTCTTCTGCGTGGACAACCTCCCGCCCGAGCTGCTGCCCCACTTCCTGACCCTGGAGAAGCAGCGCGGTGCACCGCGGCGCGTGGCCATTGGCGTGGATGTGCGCAGCGAGGGCTCCCTGCCCCATCTGCTGCCCCAGCTCAAGCAGCTGCGCGCCAGCGGCGTGCGCGTGCGCTCCATTTTTCTGGACGCCAATGAAGAGGCCCTGGTGCGGCGCTTCTCCGAGACGCGCCGCCCCCACCCCCTGCGCAGCGAGCAGCGCGACAGCGAGACCGGGGCCGACGCCCACCGCGCCCTGCTGGACGCCATTGCCCTGGAGCGCGAGCTGCTGGCCGGCCTGCGCGCCGAGTCCACCGTGATCGACACCAGCCTGCTGCGCGCCGTGCAGCTGCGCGCCTGGGTGCGCGATCTGGTCTCGGTGAGCGGCGAGTCGCTGACCCTGGTCTTCGAGTCCTTCGCCTTCAAGCAGGGCGTGCCCAGCGATGCCGACTTCGTGTTCGATGTGCGGGTGCTGCCCAACCCCTATTACGACCGCGCCCTGCGCCCCCTGACCGGGCGCGACGCGCCGGTGGCCGACTTCCTGAACGCCCAGCCCGAGGTGGGTCTGATGCTGGGCCAGATCAGCGGCTTTCTGCGCCAGTGGCTGCCCAGCTTCGCGGCCGATCAGCGCAGCTACCTCACGGTGGCCATAGGCTGCACCGGAGGCCAGCACCGCTCGGTCTATCTGGTCGAGACCCTGGCCCGGCAGTTCGCAAGCCACGGCCATGTGCTGAAGCGCCACCGCGAGCTGGACGCGCGCTGAGCGCGTCGGCTTCAGGCGGCGCGCGATTCCTCGGCCTGGGCCGACATCAGCACCAGGGCCACCACGGTGGCAATGGGAAAGAGCAGCACCACGGCCGGCATCCAGCTCATCCAGGCGCGGCCGTCGCGCTTGAGCGCCAGGCCCATATAGGTCCAGTGGGCGATCAGGCCCGCAGCCAGCCCCAGGGCCAGCATCACGATGGTGCCGGGATTGGGTGACTCCGACTCACTGGCCGAGATCAGGAACCAGAGGCAGGCGCCCGCCACCAGCAGGGCCACCAGGGCGGATTCAACAGCGGTTTTGACCAGGGGTTTCATGGGCGGCGGTTCGGCGTCTGGGAAGACGCGCAGCATAGCCTCAGCCCAGCAGGCGTTTCAAGGGTGCCGGCAGCGCATAGGCCGCCAGGTCCCCGCGCGCCACCCAGCACCCACTCCCCAGCTCGGCGGGTGCGGCGGCCAGCTCGGCCCGGCGCGGGTGCAGCACCCAGTCGAAATGGGTGAGCGCATGCGAGACCTGCGGCAGGGGCTCGGCCGCGGCGCCCAGGGCCTGGGTGCGGGCCTGCAGCTGGGCCTCGTCCTCGAACAGGGGCAGGGTCCAGAGCCCGGCCCAGACGCCGGTATCGGGTCGCTGCTCCAGCCAGATGCGCCCCTCATGCTCCAGCCACAGCCACCAGTTCTCGCGCCGGCTGCGCTTGAGCTTGCGGGTCTTGATGGGATAGCGCGTGGGCTCGCCGCCGGCCCGCCCCTGGCAGAGCTCGCTCACCGGGCAGAGCAGGCATTGCGGGCTGCGCGCCGCGCAGAGGCTGGCGCCCAGGTCCATCAGGCCCTGGGTGTAGGCCGGCATATCGGCCTCGCGCTCGGGCAGCAGGGCCTGGGCATGGACCCAGAGCTGCTTCTCGGCGGCGCTGCCGGCCAGATCGCCCTCGAAGGCCAGCAGGCGCGAGAGCACCCGCTTCACATTGCCATCCAGAATGGCCACGCGCTCGCCAAAGCAGAAGGACGCGATGGCCGCCGCCGTGGAACGGCCTATGCCCGACAGCTCCTGCAGGGCGGCCGCGCTGCGCGGAAACTCGCCGCCATGCTGGGCCGCCACCGCCTGGGCGCAGCGGTGCAGATTGCGCGCGCGGCTGTAATAGCCCAGGCCCTGCCAAAGGGCCAGCACCTCGTCCAGCGAGGCCGCTGCCAGGTCCACCACGGTCGGGAAGCGCTGCAGAAAGCGCTGGTAATAGCCCAACACGGTCGTGACCTGGGTCTGCTGCAGCATGATCTCGGACAGCCAGACGCGGTAGGGGTCGCGGGTGTTCTGCCAGGGCAGCTCGTGGCGGCCATGGCTGCGCTGCCAGGCGACCAGCAGGGTGGCGAACTCGCTCGGCAGTTGCACTGCCGGGGCCTGGGCCGGCTTCGCTTCCGACTTCATTTCTTTTGGCAGCTGGGGCAGAAGAAGGTGGAGCGCTGTCCCTGCACGATGCGGCGTATGGGCGTGGCGCAGACGCGGCAGGGCTCGCCCTCGCGGCCATAGACCTGGGCCTGCATCTGGAAGCTGCCGGCCACGCCATGGGCATCGCGGAAGTCGCGCAAGGTGGTGCCACCCGCTTCCAGCGCCCGGCCCAGCACGCCGCGCACCGCCTGGGCCAGGCGTTCGCTGCGCGGGCCGCTCAGGCGGTGGGCCGGCAGGCGCGGATCGATGCCAGCCAGGAAGAGCGCCTCGCAGGCGTAGATATTGCCGGCCCCCACCACGATGTCGCCGGCCAGCAGGGCCTGCTTGATGGCCACGCGCCGGCCCGAGAGGCCGATCTTGAGGTACTCGCCGTTGAAGCGCGGATCAAAGGGCTCCAGGCCCAGGCGCTCCAGCAAGGGGGCGGCGGGCGCCCGGTCCAGGCCGGCGGACCACAGCACGGCGCCGAAGCGCCGCGGGTCGTGCAGGCGCAGGAGGCCTCGGTCGGTGCGCAGGTCGAAGTGATCATGCGGCCCCGGCGCCGAGTCGCGCGGCGTGAAGGCCAGGCTGCCGGACATGCCCAGATGCATCAGCAGGCCGCCGTCCAGGCGCGTGTTGCGCAGCGGCAGCCAGAGGTATTTGCCGCGGCGCTGGGCCGCACCCACGCGCGCGTCCTGCAGCTCATCCGGGTCCAGACCCAGGGGCCAGCGCAGGGGTTTGCCCAGGCGCACTTCCAGCACGCGGGCGCCCTCGATGGCGTCGGCAAAGCTGCGACGGGTGACTTCGACTTCGGGCAATTCCGGCATGGCGGGGCGCATGATAAGGGCGCGGCCATGTCCGGGCGGCGCCCTGGGCCACTCCTAGAATCCACCACAATCCAGCAATGTGGCGCCCGCATCATGGACGCCATCGCCCCAGGAGTACTCATGCCCAAACCCACCCTCGCCTCCCTGGCCATGAGCAGCCTGCTGGTGCTGCTCGGCCCGGCCCAGGCCCAGGCCAGCCCTGCTGCCAGCGCGCCCGCGGTGCAAAACTCCGAGCTGGACGCCCCGCTCTTCTACCAGTTGCTGGTGGGCGAGATGGAGCTGCGCGCCGGCCAGCCCGGCGTGGCCTTCCAGGTGCTGCTGGATGCGGCCCGCCGCACCGGCGACAGCGAGCTCTACCGCCGCGTGGTCAATATCGCCCTGCAGGCCCGCGCCGGTGACCAGGCCCTGATCGCCGCACGCGCCTGGCGCGATGCGGTGCCCGATTCCGTCGAGGCGCACCAGACCATCCTGCAGCTGCTGGCCGCACTGAACCGCCCCGGCGAGGCCGCCGGCCCGCTGCGCGGCCTGCTCAATCTCACGCCCGAGGCCCAACGCAGCGGCGTGCTGGCCTCCCTGCCCCGACTCTTCCAGCGCTCGCCCGAGCCGCGCAAGGTCTACAGCAGCCTGGAGCCCGTGCTGGAGGCCGCCAGCCAGCAAAGCGCCACCCGGCTGATGGCGCTGCTGGTGCAGGCCCGCCTGGCCCTGAGCGCCGATGAGGCCGACAAGGCCCTGGCCCAGACCCGCGCCGCCGCCAAGGACTTTCCGGCCGCCGACGAGGTGCTGCTGATGGCCCTGGACCTGATGCCCCAGCGCCCCGAGGTCGAGAGCCTGATCACCGCCCGCCTGCAGCAGCAGCCCGATCTGCATGCGTTGCGCGTGGCCTATGGCCGCACCCTGGCCGGCATGCAGCGCGCCGCCGACGCGGCGCGCGAGTTCCGCATCGTCACCCAGGCCGCCCCCGACAACGCCATGGCCTGGTACGCCCTGGGCGCCCTGGAGCTGGATCTGCAGCACCCCGAGGCGGCCGAGAAGGCACTGCAGACCTTTCTGAACAAGCTGGACGGCACGCCCCCCGAGGACGCCGAGACCCTGAAGAACTCGCGCCAGCAGGCCTGGCTGCTGCTGGCCCAGGTGGCCGAGATGCGCGGTGATCTGCGCGCCGCCGAGGGCTGGCTGGCCAAGGTGGATGCACCGCAGCGCCGGCTCGAGGTCACGTATCGCCGCGCCTCGCTGATGGCGCGCCAGGGTCAGCTGGCCAAGGGCCGCGCCCTGCTGCAGGCCCTGCCCGGCGACAGCGATGAGGAGCTGCGCGCCCGCCTGATGGCCGAGGCCCAGCTGCTGCGCGAGGTGCGGCAGTGGGAGGCGGCGCTCACCGTGCTGGAGCAGGCCGGCCAACGCTTCCCCGAGGACGCCAACATCGTCTACGAGCAGGCCATGATGGCCGAGAAGCTGGGCCGCTTGGAGCCCATGGAAGCCCTGCTGCGCAAGGTGATGGAGCTCAAGCCCGAGCACTACCACGCCTACAACGCCCTGGGCTACTCGCTGGCCGAGCGCAATATGCGCCTGGAAGAGGCCAGAAGCCTGATCGCCAAGGCCCTGCAGTACGCCCCCAGCGAGCCCTTCATCGTGGACAGCCTGGGCTGGGTGGAGTTCCGCCTGGGCAACCACCAGGAGGCGCTGCGCCTGCTGCGTCAGGCCTACGGCTCGCGCCCCGACGCCGAGATCGCCGCCCATCTGGGCGAGGTGCTCTGGGTCGTGGGCGAGCGTGAGGAAGCGCTCAAGGTCTGGAACGAGGGGGCGCGCCGCGACCCCAAGAACGAGGCCCTGCGCGAAACCCGCCAGCGCCTGAAGGCGCAATGAGCTTTGCTGCAAGCCTTGGCCGCACCGCGGCCCTGGGCCTGGCGGCCACCCTGCTCAGCGCCTGTGCCAGCCTCAAGCCCGAGGCCCCGCCCGCTGTGGACGAGCAGGGCCTGCGCCTGAGCGGCCGGCTCTCGGTGCAGGTGCAGGGTCGGGGCGGCGACAGCGCCAGCTTCGAATTGCTGGGCTCGCCCGCCGCCGGACGCCTGGAGCTGAGCACGCCCCTGGGCAGTCTGGTGGCCCGTGCGCGCTGGAATCCGGCCGAGGTGCTGCTGCAGACGCCCGGCGAGGAGCGGCGCTACGAGGATCTGGACGCCCTGACCCGCGAGATGCTGGGCGAGACCGTGCCCGTGGCCGCGCTCTTCGACTGGCTGCGCGGCCGCCCCTGGCCCGAGGCTGCGTCGGAGCCCCTGCCCGCGCCGGACCGGGGCTTTGCCCAGCTGGGCTGGCAGATCGACCTGTCCCGCTTCGACGAAGGTCTGCTGCTGGCCCGCCGCGCCGCCGAGCCCGTGGTGCAGCTGCGCGCCCGGCTCGCCCCCTGAATTTGTTTTTTCTCGCCCGTTTTCGATGCAAGCGCTCTACGACGTTCCGGCCCCGGCCAAGCTCAACCTCTTTCTGCATGTGGTGGGCAAGCGCGAGGATGGCTATCACCTGCTGCAGTCCATCTTTGCCCTGATCGACTGGGCCGACACCCTTCACTTCGAACGCCGCAGCGACGGCCTGCTACGCCGCCACGATGGCCAGCATGCCGCCGCAGCCCTGCCCGAGGACGATCTCTGCGTGCGCGCCGCGCGTCTGCTGCAGGCCGAGGCCGGCCGCAGCGATCTGGGCGTGGACATCCATCTGGAAAAGCGCCTGCCGGCCGGCGCGGGCATGGGTGGCGGCTCCTCGGACGCTGCGTCCACCCTGCTGGCCCTGAACCGGCTCTGGGACCTGAACTGGCCGCGCTCGCGACTGCTGCCCCTGGGCCTGAAGCTGGGTGCCGATGTGCCCTTCTTCCTGGGCGGCGACAACGCCTTTGTTGAAGGCATTGGCGAGATCCTGCACCCCATCGCCCTGCCCGAGCAGGGCTACTTTGTTCTCAAACCGCCCACCAGCATCGCCACCAAGGAAATTTTTTCGAGCGAGCTCTTGGCAAAGTCGAAATCCGTGGCTATAGTAGCGGGCTTTCCTGCACACAACAGCAGCGACGCAAACAAGCCGAAACGGCAAGTGAGTGAAGCGGCTGATGGCGCTGAAGGGATGGAAAGTTTTCTGAATGGCTTTGGTCGCAATGACCTGCAAAAGCCGGCCGAAGCGATCTGCCCCGAAGTGCAACAAGGTCTGCTGTGGTTGGAAACTCGATTCGGCAATAGCCGCATGACGGGATCCGGCAGCGCAGTTTTCGCGAGAGTGGAAACTGAAGCAGTGGATGGGAAATATGGCATGTCGCACCAATCCATGGCGACAGTTTCGGAAGGTTTGCCTTCTGGCTGGATTGGGAAAATATGCCGCAGTCTGAAGCAGCATCCTTTGAAAGAATGGGCCTCAGATTGATGCTAGAATACCGGTCGCTGCAGTTTCTGCAGTGTCCTGTGTAGGGGAGTCGCCAAGTTGGTCAAGGCATCGGATTTTGATTCCGACATGCGAGGGTTCGAGTCCTTCCTCCCCTGCCAAAAATTATGAAGAAGCCCGCTCTGCGGGCTTCACTCATGATGGGGTCTGCAATGCAGAATCCCATCGTTCGTGAGAATGTCTGCATCGCAGACATTGTTTGTGATGAGGCTCGCGTCGCGGGCCTCTGGTTCTGAAAGACCGGGACACGCTGGTTGACCACGGGTCCTTCAAAAAAGGATGGCCGCCGTGCTGCTCAACACCGTCCTCTTCACCGGCAACGCAAACCCGGTCCTCTCCCAGGAAATCGCCACGCATCTGGGCCTCGAGCTCGGCAAGGCCGTGGTCGGTCGCTTTTCCGACGGTGAAGTCACCGTCGAGATTCAGCAGAACGTGCGGGCTCGCGATGTGTTCGTGATCCAGCCCACCTGCGCGCCGACCAACGACCACCTGATGGAAATGCTGATCATGATCGACGCGATGCGCCGCTCGTCGGCACGCCGCATCACGGCCGTGATCCCCTATTTCGGCTATGCCCGCCAGGACCGCAAACCCGGTCCGCGCACGCCGATCTCGGCAAAGCTCGTCGCCAACCTCATCACCGAAGCCGGCGCCGACCGCGTGATGACGCTGGACCTGCATGCCGGCCAGATCCAGGGCTTCTTCGACATTCCGACCGACAACCTCTACGCCTCGCCCGTGCTGCTGTCGGACCTGAAGGCCCGCAACTACAGCAATCTGGTGGTGGTGAGCCCCGACGTGGGCGGTGTGGTGCGTGCCCGCGCCCTGGCCAAGCAGCTGGGCTGCGACCTGGCCATCATCGACAAGCGCCGCCCCGCCGCCAACGTCTCCGAAGTGATGCACGTGATCGGTGAGATCGACGGCCGCAACTGCGTGATCATGGATGACATGATCGACACCGCCGGCACCCTGGTGAAGGCCGCCGAGGTGCTGAAGGACCGCGGCGCCAAGCGCGTGTTTGCCTACTGCACCCACCCCATCCTCTCGGGCCCGGCCATCGAGCGCATCGCCGGCTCGCACCTGGACGAGGTGGTGATCAGCAACACCATTCCGCTGTCCGAGGCCGCCAAGGCCTGCGGCAAGATCCGCCAGCTGTCCGTCGCCTTCCTGTTCGCGGAGACCATCCGCCGCATCTCGGACGGCGAATCGGTCACCTCGCTGTTCTCCGAGCAGAACAACAATTTCTAAGCATTCAGAAGGCTCGGTCGCACGACCGGGCCTTTTGTCCGGAAGAGCCTGGTCGCGGGCCTTCCACCCCGGTGCGCCACGGTGGCACGCCGGTAATTTTGGAGTTAGTTATGAAATTCACCGCTTTTGAGCGCAAGCTGCAGGGGACCGGAGCGAGCCGCCGCCTGCGTCTGTCGGGCAAGGTTCCCGGCATCGTCTTCGGTGCTGGCGAGCCCACCACCGTCGAGCTGGACCACAACGCCCTGTTCCACGCCCTGAAGAAGGAAGCCTTCCACAGCACCATCCTCGAGATGGAACTGAACGGCAAGGTCGACCAGGTGCTGCTGCGCGATGTGCAGTACCACCCGTACAAGCCGCAAGTCCTGCACGTGGACTTCCAGCGCGTGGACGACACCACCAAGATCACCAAGAAGATCCCCCTGCACTTCGTGGGCGAAGCCGAATCGCCGGCCGTCAAGACCGACAAGTGCACCGTGGACCACGTGATCACCGAGCTGGCCATCACCTGCCTGGCCCGTCAGCTGCCCGAGTTCATCGAGGTGGACCTGAGCGGCCTGACCCTGGGTCACTCGCTGCACGTCAATGACCTGAAGCTGCCCGCTGGCGTCAAGGTCGTGGTGCACGGCAAGCCGAACCCGGCTGTCGCCACCGCCGTGGCCCCCAAGGCCGAGGAAATCATCGTCGCCGCCGCTCCGGCCGCCGACGACAAGAAGGGCAAGAAGGGCAAGAAGTAATTTCTGCCTCGAGGCTCCGTCAGGAGCCCTCGCACTGCCAAAGGGCCCTTCGGGGCCCTTTTTTCATTCAGCCCGTGGGGACCACCCGCTCAGGGTCCGGTCTTGCGCGCGCCCGTTCCGGCGGGCCAGCCCTCCCCCAGGTCCCAGAACAGGCCGGCCATGATCTGCAGGCCCTGGGCCAGGGTGTGCTCGGGCAGGTGCTCGTTGGGCGCGTGCTGGCTGCAGGTGGGCACCGAGTGCGGCACCCAGACCGTGGGCAGGCCCAGCACCTCGGCAAAGCAGTCATTGGGCAGGGAGCCGCCCAGATTGGGCAGCAGCACCGGCTCCTGGCCGGTGCTTTGCCGCAGCGAGGCCTGGGCCCAGCGCACCCAGGGGCTGTCGGGGTCCAGGCGGGTGGCGTTCATGATCTCGGCGCCCGCCAGGCGCAGCTGCACCTGCGCGTAGCCCTGGGCGTCCAGGTGGGCGCGCAGGGCCGGCAGAAAGCTGGCCGGGTCGCGGCCCACCACAAAGCGGATCTGCAGCGTGGCCTGGGCGCGCGGCGGGATGGCATTGACCGGCTTGTCCGGATTGCCGCAGCGAAAGGCCAGCACCTCGATGCTGTTCCAGCCGAACACCCGCTCGGCCGGGCTCAGGCCGGGCTCGCCCCAGTCCCCATCGATGGCCGGCCCGCCGGGCTCGCCCGGCTGCACATCGGCCAGGGCGGCGCGCACCGCGGCCGGCAGGGGCGGCGGCCGCAGGGCCTCCACGCGGATCACGCCGTGCTGGTCCACGATGCTGTGGATGGCACCCGCCAGCAGCACGCCCGGATTGGCTAGCAGGCCGCCCCAGTTGCCGGAGTGGTGGGCCCCCTCGCGCAACTCCAGCGCCAGCTCGAAATTCATCACCCCGCGCGAGCCCAGAAAGAGCGTGGGCTGCTGCTGGTTCAGGCGCGGCCCGTCCGAGGCCAGGAAGAGATCGGCCCGCAGGCGTTCGCGCTGGCGCTCGCACACGGTCTTGAGCCCGGGCGAGCCCACCTCCTCGCCCATCTCGAACAGGAACTTGCAGTTGAAACCCAGACGTCCGCCGCGCGCCGCCAGCACCTGGGCCAGGGCCTGCAGATTGAGGCTGTGCTGGCCCTTGTTGTCGGCCACGCCGCGGCCGTACCAGCGGCCCTCGTGGCGCTCCAGCGTCCAGGGCGAGGCGGCCTTCGTCCACTTGCTCTCATCGCCCAGCACCACATCGCCATGGCCGTAGCTCAGCACCGTGGGCCGGGCCGGGTCTTCCAGGCGCTCGGCAAAGAGCAGGGGCGGCGCGTCCGGCACCGGGTTGTCCCAGAGCTCGCAGGCAAAGCCCATGGCCCGCAGCTCGGGCGCCAGCTCGGCCTCCAGATAGCGGCGCAGCTCGGGTGCGCGCTCGCGGTTCTGGCTCTCGGTGGGTAGGGCGATGCGGCGTTCCAGCGTGCGCTGCAGGGCGGCCAGATCGGTCTGGGCAAGGAGTTGGCGGCGGTCCATCGCCCCATGCTAGCGATAATCGCGCCATCATGATTCGACTCTTTGTCGGCCTGGGCAATCCCGGCCCCGAATACGAGGACACCCGCCACAACGCGGGTTTCTGGTGGATAGACCTGCTGGCCCGCCGCCTGGGCGGCAGCCTGCAGGTGGATCGCAGCTACCACGGCCTGGTAGCGCGTATCAACAACGCACCCGGCGCCAGCGGCCCCATCTGGCTGCTGGAGCCCATGACCTATATGAACCTCAGCGGCAAGTCGGTGGCCGCGCTGGCGCGCTTCTTCAAGATCGCGCCCGAGGAGATCCTGGCCGTGCACGACGAGCTGGACCTGCTGCCCGGCGAGATGAAGTTCAAGCAGGGCGGCGGCAATGGCGGCCACAACGGCCTGAAGGACATGCAGGCCCAGCTGGGCTCGGCCAATTTCTGGCGCCTGCGGCTGGGCATCGGCCACCCCGGCATCAAGTCCGAGGTGGCGGGCTATGTGCTGCGCAAGCCGCCCCAGGCCGAGCGAGAGAAGATCGAGGACTGCATCGCCAAGTCCCTGGACACGGTGGAGCTGATGTTGAAAGGCGAGATGGAGCGGGCCATGATGAAGATTCATGCCAAGCCGCCCCGGCCCAAGCCGCCCAAACCGCCCAAACCGCCCAAACCGCCCGCACCCCCGAAACCCGTCGAGGCCGAGGCAGCCCCCGAGGCCCCACCACCCGCCAGCCCCCAGCCATGAACACCGCGCCGCTTGCCTGTCTACTGACCATCACCCTGATGGCCGGCGGCAGCGCAGCGGCGCAGACCGAGACGCGCAGCACCCAGATCTGGCGCTGCGGCCCCGAGGGCCGCGAGCTGCGCGATGCGCCCTGCCCTGAAGCCGCGCAGCGCCCCGGCCAGCGCCTGGACTACGAGCAGCCCAGCGCCGCCCAGCGCAGCGAAGCCCGGCAGGTGGCCGAGCGCGATGCCCGCCTGGCCCGCCAGCTGGAGCGCGAGCGCCTGGCGCGCGAGGCCCAGGCCCCGCGCGGCGCCGCCGGCATCCACGGCCGCGGCCGGCCGTCCGAACCGGCGGCCTCGACCCCCACGGGCAAGACCGCCAAAGCCCCCAAACCGCCCCAGGCCCACAAGCCCAAGCTCGCCAAGCCCCAGCCACCGGGCAGCAAGGCCAGCCAGGCCTCCGGCTAGAATCGCCGTTTGTTGGTGCTCGTGCGGGTCTCTCGGACCCGTGCAGTTAAACGGGAATCAGGAGGGGGCGCGCCACCGGCGCAAACCTAACCTGAGCTGTCCCCGCAACGGTAAGCGGATGAGGTTGCCCCGCGCAGCCTCCAGCCTCTGCACAGCAGTCCACTGGCCCTCTCCACGGAGGGCTGGGAAGGACGCAGCAGGCCAGATCCGCCAGCCCGGATACCGGCCAGCAGGTGACGCGCCCCCGCCCTCTTCCCAGGGCCAGGCGCGTCGTTTCACAGGGGCCTGCGGGGAAGCTGGCGCCCTGGACATCAAGAATGGTCCTTTCCCGATGAAGTCCCCTGCCCGGCGTCTGTCTGCACGCCCGTCTCGCGCCGCCCTGCGCGCGCTCCCGCTCGCCCTGCTGGCCGCTGTGCCGGCCTACGCCCAGAAGAAGTCTGAGCAAAACCGCCTCGATCCCGTGGTCGTCACGGCCAGCCGCAGCCCCCAGCTGCTCAGCCAGGTGCTGGCCGACACCACCGTGATCACCCGTGAGGACATCGAGCGCCAGGCCTTCGGCGGCATTGCCGACCTGCTGCGCAGCCAGGCCTGCTTCGAGATGGTCCGCAACGGCAATGTCGGCGCCAACACCAGCCTCTTCGTGCGCGGTGCGGAAACCCGCCACACCATGGTACTGATCGACGGAGTTCCCTATGACTCCCAGCGCACCGACGGTGCCTCCTGGCAGTCCATCCCCCTGGCCCAGATCGAACGCATCGAGATCGTGCGCGGCGCCGCCAGCGCGGTGCACGGCTCCGACGCCATTGGCGGCGTGGTGCAGATCTTCACCCGCAAGGGCGAGGGCAAACCTCAGCTGGAGCTGGGCCTGGGTGGTGGCAACCTGGGTCTGAACAAGCTGGACGCCAGCATCAGCGGCATGAGCGGCATCATCGACTACGCCTTCTCCGCCGCACGCGAGCGCAGCAATGGCTTCAACACCCGTCCGGTGACCGGCACCCCGGACCCCAGCTACCACCCCGACCAGGACGGCTACAAGAGCCGCAGCTTCAGCGCCCGGGTCGGCGCCCAGCTCAGCCGCGAACACCGCCTGGAGCTGTCGGCCCTGAACAGCCATCTCGACAGCCAGTACGACGCGACGGCTCGCCCCAAGGTCGACGACCACAATATCAACGACGCACGCGCCCTGCGGGGGCTGTGGACCGCGCAATGGACACCGGCTCTGAGCACCAGCTTCAGCGTGGGCGAGTCGGTTGACAAGTACGAGACCAGCCCCAGCGTCTATCGCACCGAGACCCGCACCCGCAGCACCTCGCTGAGCGCCGGCTACAAGCTGGGCGAGGGCCAGCTCAACGCCGCCCTGGATCGCCGCGAGGACAAGCTGGAGAACACCAGCATCGTCAACGGCAAGGCCGACCGCCACCAGGACGCCGTGGGCCTGGGCTATATCTGGGCCTCGGGGCCGCTGTCCCTGCAGCTGCATGGCCGCCATGACCGCGACAGCGAATTCGGCAGCAGCAACAACGGCACCATCGCCGCCGGCTATCAGCTGACGCCGCAATGGCGTTTGCTCTCCTCCTATGGCACCGCCTTCAAGGCGCCCTCGCTCTATCAGCGCTTCAGCGAGTACGGCAAGCCCGACCTCAAGCCCGAGCAAGGCCGCAATGCCGAGATCGGCCTGCACTACAGCCAGGGTCAGCATGGCTTCGGCGTCACGGCCTACCGCAACCTGATCGACGACCTGATCATCTTCGGCGCACCCGGCCCCTGCAAGGGCAGCTTCGGCTGCTACGAGAACGTGTCCAAGGCCCGTCTGCAAGGCCTGAGCTTCAAGGGCAATACCGTGCTCGGCACGGTGCGCCTGTCGGGCTCGCTGGACCTGCAAGCGCCCAAGGACGTTACCAAGAGCGCCAGCAACGCCAATTACGGCAAGCTACTGGCTCGTCGCGCCAAGACCCATGGCACCCTGCGCGCCGAGACGGACCTGGCGGGCTGGGCCCTGGGCGCCCAGCTCTATGCCAGCGGCCAGCGCACGGACAACCTCAAGACCGGTGTGCAGCTGGGCGGCTACGCCACGCTGGACCTCGACGCGCAGTTCGCCATCAACCCCGAGCTGCGCCTGCAGCTCAAGCTGGAGAACGCCTTCGACCGGAAGTACGAGACCGCCGGGGGCTATGCCAGCGCGCCCTTCCAGTTCTTCGTCGGTCTGCGCTACGCGCCGAAGTTCTGAACCATGGCAGCCCCGCAGCACCACCTCATCGTCGGCGGCCAGCGCAGCGGCAAGTCGCGCCAGGCCGAGCGTCTGGCGCTTGCCTGGCAGCGCAAGGGCGGCGAGGTCGCGGTGCTGGCCACGGCCCTGGCCTTTGACGCGGAGATGCGCGAGCGCATCGCGCGTCACCAGGCCGACCGGCCGGCGGGCTTTGCCACCGTGGAGGCGCCGCTGCAGCTGACGGCGGCCCTGCAGGCGGCCGCCCACCCCGGTCGCCTGCTGCTGGTGGACTGCCTCACTCTGTGGCTCACCAACTGGCTGATGCCCATGGAAGGCCAGCCCGATCTGGCGGCCTGGGCGGTGGAGCGTGCGGCCCTGCTGCAGGCCCTGCCGGTCCTGCCCTCGCCCGTGCTCTTCGTCTCCAACGAGGTGGGCTGGGGCGTGAGCCCCATGACGCGCGAGGCGCGCTTTTATGTGGACGAGCTGGGCCGGCTGAACCAGGCCGTGGCCCAGCGCTGTCAACACCTGACCCTGATGGTGGCCGGCCAGGCCTGGACCCGCCCCGTGGAGAGGACGAGCGAATGAGGATACGAACGGCTCTTGCGGCGCTGTCACTGCTGGCGCTGAGTGCGCTGGCGCCGGCCGCGCCCATCATCCTCAAGGACGATCGCGGCGCCAGCATCACCCTGCCCGACGTGCCCAGGCGCATCGTCAGCCTGCTGCCCTCGCTGACCGAGACGGTGTGCGAGCTGGGCGACTGCGCCCGGCTGGTGGGCGTCGACCGCTTCTCCGACTACCCGACCAGCGTGCGCGCCCTGCCCAAGCTGGGCGGCCTGGACGATACCGGCATCGAGGCCCTGGTGGCGCTCAAGCCCGATGTGGTGCTGCTGGGCGTCTCGGCCCGGGTGATCGACCGCCTGGAGGCCCTGGGCCTCAAGGTCATCGCCCTGGAACCCAAGAGCATGGCCGATGTGCAGCGCGTGCTGGGCAAGGTGGCCCAGGTGCTGGGCAAGCCCGATGACGCGCGCCGCATCTGGAACCGCATCGACGGCGCCATCTCCCTGCAGGCCCAGCAGCTGCCGCCCGCGGCACGCGCGCTGAGCGTCTATTACGAGGTGGATGCCGCGCCCTATGCCGCCGGCCGCGCCAGCTTCATCGGCGAGATCCTGGACCGCCTGGGCCCGCGCAATGTGGTGCCGGCCGAGCTGGGCCCCTTCCCCAAGCTCAACCCCGAGTTCGTGGTGCGCGCCGACCCCCAGCTCATCATGGTGGGCCAGCGCAGCGCCAACGGCCTGCCCACCCGCCCGGGCTGGCACAACATCCGCGCGGTGCGCGACAAGAAGATCTGCGTCTGGGTGCCGGGCGAATCGGACGTGCTGGTGCGCCCCGGCCCACGCATGGGCGAGGCCGCGGCCCTGATGGCGCGCTGCCTGCGCCAGGCCGCCGCCGGCCCCGTGCCCTGGCCCACCACGCCCTTCAACGCCCCGCCGGGGGGCATGCGCTGATGAGCGGGCGTCAACCCCTGTGGCTGCTGATACTGCTGCTGGCCAGCGCGGCCCTGCTGGGCCTGGGCCTGGCGATCGGCAGCACCGGCTGGAGCCCCTGGCTGGGCGCCTCGGCGGGCGACGCGGCCATGCAGCTCATCCTCTGGGACATCCGCGCGCCGCGCTCCCTGGGCGCCTGGCTGGCCGGAGCCCTGCTGGCCCTGGCCGGGGCCATTGCCCAGGGCCTGTTCCGCAACCCACTGGCCGATCCCTATCTGCTGGGCTGCTCGGCCGGCGCCTCTCTGGGCGTGGCCCTGCTGCTCTTCTGCGTGGTGGGGCTCTCGCCAGCGGCCACGGCCCTGGCCCTGCGCGTGGGCATGACGGGCGCGGCCTTTGCCGGTGCCGTGGGCGCCGTGCTGCTGACCCTGCTGCTGGCCCGCGGCGTGGAACAGACCCTGCGCCTGCTGCTGGCCGGCGTGATCGTGGGCGTGGTGCTGGGCTCGGGCTCGGCCCTGCTCACCCTGATGAACCCCGACATCCTGCGCGCCATGCAAGCCTTCATGCTGGGTAGCACCGGCTATGTGGGCTGGAGCGCGGTGCAGATCATGGCCGCGGCCCTGCTGCTGTGCCTGCTGCTGGCCCAGGGCTGCGCCCGCACCCTGGACGCCCTGAGCCTGGGCGAGGCCACGGCCCGCTCCCTGGGCGTGCGCCTGGCCGCGGTGCGCCTGCTGCTGATCGCCACCCTGGCCCTGGCCACCGGTGCCGCCGTGGCGCAGTGCGGCCTGATCGCCTTCGTGGGCCTGGTGGCCCCGCACCTGGTGCGCAGCTGGGGCCCCTGCACCCACCGCGCCCTGCTGCTGCTCGCGCCCCTGGCCGGCGGCGTGCTGCTGCTGGCGGCCGATGTGCTGGCGCGCTGGGTGATCGCCCCGCAGGAGCTGCCGGTGGGCGTGGTCACAGCCCTGCTGGGCGGCAGCTATCTGCTGTGGCTGATGCACCGCCGCCCGCGCGGCCTGGGAGTGGCGCGATGAGCCCCGGCACACCGCGGCTGCAGCCGGCCCATCTGAGCCTGCGCCTGCACCAGCTCAAGCTGGGCGGCACGCCCATTCTGCATCCCCTGGACTTCGCCCCCGCCCCAGCGGCCTGGACGGCCATCGTGGGGCCCAATGGCGCCGGCAAGTCCACCCTGCTGCGCGCCCTGTGCGGCCTGCTGCCCTTCGAGGGCTGCCTGCAGCTGCAGGGCCGCGACTGGGCCCAATGGCCGGCCCGCGAGCGCGCCCGCCAGGTCGCCTGGCTGGGACAGAACGAAAGCGTGGCCGAGGAACTCAGCGCCTACGAGGTGGTGATGCTGGGCCGCCTGCCCCACCAGGCCTGGCTGGCCCCGCCCAGCGCCGAAGACCGCGCGGCGGTGGAGCAGGCCATGCGCCAGACCCAGAGCTGGGCATGGCGCGAGCGCGCCCTGGCCCGGCTCTCCGGCGGCGAGCGCCAGCGCGTGCTGCTGGCCCGCGCCCTGGCCGTGCAAGCCCCTCTGCTGCTGATGGACGAGCCCCTGGCCCATCTGGACCCGCCCCACCAGAGCGACTGGGTGCAGATCGTGCGCGAGCGCGTGGCCGCGGGCGCCGCCGTGGTCTCGGTGCTGCATGAACTCAATATCGCCCTGCAAGCCCAGCAGCTGGTGGTGATGGACGAGGGGCGCATCCTGCACCGCGGCGCCCCGCAGGACAGCGCCACCCATGCCGCCCTGCAGCAGGTCTTCCAGCAACGCCTGCAGATCCTGCAGGTCGGCGCGCGCTGGGTCGCCCTCAATACCTGACCCCCTTAGGTGCTTCCTCACGCATGCCCATCTGCCCTGCCCTGATGATCAGCGCCCCGGCCTCCGGCCAGGGCAAGACCAGCATCACCGCCGCCATCGCCCGCCACGCGCGCAATGCCGGCAAGAGGGTCCGCGTCTTCAAGACCGGCCCCGACTACCTGGACCCCATGATCCTGGAGCGCGCCAGCGGTCATCCGGTCTACCAGCTGGACCTCTTCATGGGCGGGCTGGCACATTGCCGCGCCCTGCTGCTGGAGGCGGCCATCCAGGCCGATCTGGTCCTGGTCGAGGGCGTGATGGGTCTGTACGACGGCGCGCCCAGCAGCGCCGACCTGGCCGAGGCCTTCAATCTGCCGGTGCTGGCCGTCATCGACGCCGGCAGCATGGCCCAGACCTTTGCCGCCCTGGCCCTGGGCCTGCAGCGCTACCGCGAGGGCCGCATCCGCCTGTGCGGCGTGGTGGCCAACCGCGTGGGCAGCGAGGGCCATGGCCGTATGGTGGCCGAGGGCCTGCCCGCCGACCTGCCCCTGGTGGCCGCCCTGCAGCGCCGGCAAGACCTGGCCCTGCCCGAGCGCCATCTGGGCCTGGTCCAGGCCCGCGAGCTGCCGGGGCTGGACGCCCAGCTGGACGAATGGGCGCGCGCCTGGGGCGCGGCCTCGGCCGGCTTCGAGTTCGCGCCGGTGGACTTCGCGGCCGCCGGCTTCACGCCGGAGCCGGCGCCGGCACCGCGTCTGGCGGGCCGGCGCATTGCCGTGGCCCAGGACGCCGCCTTCTCCTTCATCTACCCGGCCAATCTGGACTGCCTGCGCCGCCTGGGCGCCGAGGTCCTCTTGTTCGCGCCGGCCGAGGGCGAGCCCCTGCCCGATTGCGATGCGCTCTGGCTGCCCGGCGGCTACCCCGAGCTGCATGCCACGGCCCTGCGCGCCAACAAGGCCTTTTTCAGCGGCCTGCGCGCCCATCTGGCGGCGCACAAGCCCCTGCTGGCCGAGTGCGGCGGCATGCTGGCCCTGGCCGTGAGCCTGACCGATGCCCAGGGCCAGGAGCACGCCATGGCCGGCCTGCTGCCCGGCCAGGCCCGCCTGCAGCCACGCCTGGCTGCCCTGGGCCTGCAGGCCATCGCCTGGCCAGAGGGAGAGCTGCGCGGCCACACCTTCCACTACTCCACCTTCGAGACGCCGCTGCCGCCCATCGCTCGCGCCAGCAATCCCAATGGCGGCAAGGCGGCCGAAGCGCTCTACCAGCAGGGCTCGCTGCGCGCGAGCTATGTGCACCACTACTTCCCCGCCAACCCCGAGGCCGTCGCCGCCTTCTTCTCCTCATGATGCTTGAACAAGGTTTCGCCCAGATCGCCCAGGCCCTGCTGTGGCCGGTGCTGGTGCTCGTCGGTCTCGGTTTCATCTACGCCCTCTGGGTGGCCGGCGCCACCCTGATGGAAGGCCTGCAGCGCCGCCGCGGCGGCTACCGCGCCCTGGCCCGCCACGAGAGCAAACCGGTGGAGGAAATCGAGCTGCAGGTGCTGCACCAGCTGGAGCCGCTGCGCCTGCTGGGCCGCGTGAGCCCCCTGCTGGGCCTGATCGCCACCATGGTGCCCCTGGGCCCGGCCCTGCAGAGCGTGGCCGCCGGTCAGGGCCAGCAGGCCCTGGCCGTGTTCAGCGGCGCCTTTGCCGGCGTGGTGCTGGCCCTGGCGGCCGCCGCCATCGGCCTGGTGGCCTATTCCATCAAGCGCCGCTGGCTGATGGCCGAGCTGGTGGCCATACGCAGCGCCCGGGGCCTGGCATGACCACCCCCACGCTCACTGTGTTCGCTGCCCCCCGAGGGGGCGCAGGCCTCCCTTGGGGCGGCCCGGCGGGAGGCCTGGCATGAAACACCTCTCCATCCTCGGCGAGGAAGACGACGACCCCATGCTCTCGGCCGTCAATCTGGTCGATGTGTTCCTGGTGCTGGTCGTGGCCCTGCTCACGGCCGTGGCCCTGCAGCAGCAGGCTGCCGCGGAGGACAACGTGACCATCATCAAGCGTGCCGGTCAGCCCGATATGGAGATCGTGGTGCGCGAGAACGGCCAGGAGATCCGCTACAAGGGCCAGGGCGGCAGCAGCGAGGGTCAGGGCGTGCGCGCCGGCACGGCCTACAAGCTCAAGGACGGCAATCTGATCTATGTGCCGGAGGCCCAGACCGCCGCCGCACCCGCCACGCCCGCCACCCCATGAAGCGTCTGCTGCTGAGTCTGGCCCTGGGCCTGGCTGCCGCCAGTGCCCAGGCCGCGGCCACCCTGCTGTGGATCACGCTGGACGTGACGCCCCAGACCCGCCACGCCCTGATCGAGCGCGAGGCCGCGGCCGCCGGCATCACGCTCAAGGCCCTGGACTACCCGCTGCGCACCGCCGCGCTGGACGCCGCCCAGACCCGCGAGCTGCAGCGCGCCCTGCAGGCCGCCCAGGCGGTGTGGATCGATGCGCCGCATGCCAGCGTGGAAGCCAAGCTGCACAGCCTGCTGGACGAAGCCCTGCAGCGCGCGGCGCGGCCCGTCACCTGGATCCCGGCCGGCGAGCCCGCCGCCGAGGATCGCAGCACGCGCGCCTATCTGCAGGCCGGCGGCCCGGCCAATACCCGCGCCGCCTTCGCCCTGCTCAAGGCCCAGCTGAGCGGCCAGCCCGCCCCCGCGCTGGAGGCGCCGGTGCGCCTGCCCCAGCGCGGCCTCTACCACCCCGACCTGCCCGGCCCGCAGCACATGCTGGGCCAGGCGCAAGACCTGGCCCGCTGGGCCGCGGCCCGGCATGCTGGGGCGCCCCGGCCCGCCGTGGCCCTGCTGCTGCACCGCTACCACTTCGTGCAGGGCGCCACCGCCTGGGTGGACGACTGGCTGCGCCGCTTCGAGCGCCAGGGCCTGTTCGCCTATGCCGTGTTCAGCTCGCACCTGGCGGGCGACTCGCTGGCCTCGCTGATGGAGCTGCCGGGTGGCAAGCCCTATGCCTCGGTCCTGGTCAACCATGCCCTGCTGCCCCAGGCCGGCGCTCTGCAGCCCCTGTTCGAGCGCTGGGGCCTGCCCCTGTTGCAGACCCTGCCCTACCGGGCCGGCGCCACGGCCGACTGGGAGGCCAGCGAGACCGGCCTGGCCATGAGCGATCTGCCCTTCTACTTCGCCCAGCCCGAGGGTGCGGGCGCCATCGATCCGCTGATGGTGGTGGCCCATGCCCAGCGCGGCCGCGAGCCCCAGCTGATCGCGCGCCAGGCCGAGGCCGTGATCGCCAAGGCGCGCCGCCTGGTGGCCCTGCAGACCCGGCCCGCCGCCGAGAAGCGCCTGGTGGCCTTTGTCTACAACTACCCGCCCGGCGGCGACCATTTCGGCGCCAGCTTCCTGAACGTGCCACGCAGCCTGGAGAGCGTGAGCCAGGGCCTGCAGCGCGCCGGCTACGGCGTCCAGCCCCTGGCCGAGGCCGAGTGGATCGGCGCGCTCAAGCCCCTGATCGCGGCCTACTACCCGGGCGCCGATCTGCGCGCCCTGCTGCAGCGCGACCAGGCCGCCGCCCTGCCCCTGGCCGACTACCAGGCCTGGTTCGAGGCCACGCTGCCGCCCGCGCTGAAGGCGCGCATCCGCGCGCAATGGGGCGAGCCGGCACAGAGCCGCTATGTGGTGACGGCGGCCGATGGCCGCCCGGTCTTCGTGATCCCGCGCCTGCAGCGCGGCGCCTTGAGCGTGCTGCCCCAACCGCCGCGCGAGGAGACGCTCAAGCGCGGCCAGGACCCCTTCATGCACAAGAGCAAGACGCCCTTGTCCCACCACTACCTGGCCACCTACCTCTGGGCCCAGCGCCAGGCCGATGCCCTGATCCACTTCGGCACCCATGGCACGCAGGAATGGGCCAATGGCAAGCTGCGCGCCCTGGACGTGCTGGACGAGGCCCTGCTGCCCCTGGGCGAGCTGCCCGTGATCTACCCCTATATCGTGGACAACCTGGGCGAGGGCCTGACCGCCAAGCGCCGCGGCCGCGCCCTGATGGTGAGCCACCGCACGCCCAGCTTCGCGCCGGCCGGCTTCAATGCCCGCATGGCCCAGATGCACGAGCTGATGCACGAATGGGAGACCGTGGACGCCGGCCCCACCCGCCAGGCCCTGGAGCGCCAGATGGTGGCCCAGTTCGTCGAGCACCAGCTGCACCGCGACCTGGGCTGGACGGCCGCGCAGATCGCCGCCGACTTCAGCGGCTTCCTGGAGCTGCTGCACCCCTGGCTGGACCGACTGGCCCAGAGCTCACAGCCCAAGGGCCTGGCCGTCTTCGGCCAGGTGCCCGATTTGGCGGCCCGGCGCAGCACCATCCTGCAGATGCTGCGCCAGCCCCTGATCGAGGCCCTGGGCGAGGACATCGACGAGGCCTTTCTGATCGACCATGAGCGCGTGGCCGGCTCGCGCCCCGGGCGCTGGCTGGAGGTGGCGCTCAAGGACGCCCAGGCGGCCAGCGTGCTGGACCTGCGACCGCCGGAGCCCGAAGACCACGTGCCCAACCGCGCGGCGCGCAAGCCCATCGACACACCGGCCCTGCTCAAGCTGGCCGAGCGCGCCCAGGAGCTGGAGCGCCGCCTGGCCACCGAGGGCGAGCTGCCGGGCCTGCTGACCGCCCTGGACGGGCGCTTCCTGCCCGCCGTCTACGGGGGCGATCCGCTGCGCAATCCCGACAGCCTGCCCACCGGCCGCAATCTGGCCGGCCTGGACCCGAACCGCCTGCCCACCAAACAGGCCTATGAGGTGGCCAAGTCCCTGTTCGAGACCTGGTATGCCGAGCAGGCCCAGGCCGGCCAGGCACCGAGGCGGCTGGCCCTGAGCCTGTGGGCCGGCGAAACCCTGCGCCACCAGGGCCTGATGGAAGCCCAGGCCCTGGTGGCCCTGGGCGTGATGCCGGTCTGGGACGAAAGCGGACGGCCCAGCGGCATCCAGCTGCTGCCCGCGTCCGCGCTGAAGAACGGCCGCCCGCGCGTGGACGTGCTGCTCAGCATCACCGGCTCCTACCGCGACCAGTTCCCCGCCCTGATGAACCTGCTGGACCAGGCCGTGGCCGCCGTGCTCGCGGCCGAACCCCAGGGCGCGCTGGCCCGCCACAACGCCGAGGTGGCGGCCGAGCTGCGCCGCCGCGGCCTGTCCGCCACCGAGGCGCGCGCCCTGGCCCAGGCCCGGGTCTTCGGCAATGCCGCGGGCGACTATGGCACCGGCATCGCCGAGGCCACGCAGGACAAAAGCCTGCAGGCCGAGGACCGCCGCCTGGGCCAGCTCTTTCTGCAGCGCATGAGCCAGCCCTATGTGAACGGCGAGCCGCTCAAGCTCTCCAGCCCCGCGGCCGCGGCCCAGGCCCTGGGCGCCCATCTCAAGCGCAGCGACGCGGCCCTGATGTCACGCAGCTCGCACCTCTACGCCATGCTCAGCTCGGACGACCCCTTCCAGTACCTGGGCGGCCTCTCCGCCGCGGCCAAGGCCGCCGGTCGCTCGCAGGGCCTGAGCCTGCATGTGAGCCAGCTGCAGGACGCCAGCGAGCAGCACACCGAGAGCGCCGGCCGCGCCGTGGCCCTGGAGATGCAGTCCCGCTATCTGCACCCCGGCTGGCTCAAGGCCCAGCAGGCCGAAGGCTGGGCCGGCACCCTGCAGGTGCTCAAGGCCGTGCAGTACGCCTTCGGCTGGCAGGCCATCGCGCCGGGCACGGTGCGCGCCGACCACTGGCAAAGCCTCTACGACACCCTGGTGCGCGACAAGCAGCAGCTGGGCGTGCCGCAATGGCTGGCGCAGAACCCGCAGGCCTATGCCCAGTCCCTGGAGCGCCTGATCCAGGCCCAGCGCCTGGGCTACTGGCAGCCCGATGCCGACACCCGCGCCGAGCTGGCCCAGCGCTACCAGGCGCTCACGCGCCAGGACGCCCTGCACCAGGAACTGCCCCAGGTGCGGCAGTGGGTGGAACGCCTGCTGGCCGGCCAGACGCCGCAGCCGCTGCAGGCCCCGCCCCAGGTTCAGCCGCCGCCCCCCGCCGCGGCCGCACCCGCCGCTGAGCCCCCGCCCCCGCGCGGTCTGCTGCTGGAGCGCCAGCCCACGGCCCCCGAAGCCCCGGCCGCCCCGCTGGCCGACCGCCTGGCCCAGGCCCTGAGCTGGGTACTCATGGCCCTGCTGATGAGCCTGGGCGCGGTCTGGCAGGCCCGGCAGCTCAGGCAGCAGCGCGCGTCCCCGGAGTTCGCCGCATGAGTGCCGAGCCCCGCTTCACGGACGCCCAGCACCGCTTCAGCGAGCCCGAGCGCGAGGCCCTATACCGGGCCATCGCCCTGCGCCGCGACACACGCCACTTCCTGCCGGGTCAGGTCTTGCCCGAGGCCCAGCTGCTGCGCCTGCTGCAGGCCTTTCACCAGGCGCCCTCGGTGGGCCTGATGCAGCCCTGGCGCCTGCTGCGCATCCGCGATGCGGCGCTGCGCGAGCGCCTGGCCGCCCTGGTGGAGGCCGAACGCCAGACCACGGCCGCGGCCCTGGGCGAGCGTGGCGCCGAGTTCCTGCGCCTCAAGGTGGAAGGCCTGCGCGACTGTGCCGAGCTGCTGGCCCTGGTGCTGCCGCCCGACGATGGCACGGTCTTCGGCCGCCGCACCCTGCCGCGCGAGATGGCCCTGTGCTCGGCCGGCTGCGCGGTGCAGAACCTCTGGCTGGCCGCGCGCGCGGAGCATCTGGGGCTGGGCTGGGTCTCGATGTTCGAGCCCCGGCCCCTGGCCGAGCTGCTGCGCCTGCCCGAGGGCGCCCAGGCCCTGGGCCTGCTGTGCCTGGGGCCGGTGGAGCGCTTCTACGAGGCCCCCATGCTGGAGCAGCAGGGCTGGCGCCAGGGACGGCGCCTGGACGAGATGCTGATGGACAACTTCTGGAAGAACGAGCCCGATGGAAATTGAAAAGCCCCCGGTGGATCGCGAACGCATCATCCCCACGGCCGAGCGACGCGGCCTGATCCTGGTCCACACCGGCGACGGCAAGGGCAAGAGCACGGCCGCCTTCGGCCTGGCCCTGCGCGCCCATGGCCGCGGCAAGGCGGTCAAGATCTACCAGTTCATGAAGGTACCCAGCGCGCGCTTCGGCGAGCACCGGCTCTTCGAGCAGCTGGGCGTGCCCATCGAGGGCCTGGGCGACGGCTTCAGCTGGAAGAGCAAGGACCTGGAACACAGCGCCCAGCTGGCACGCGACGGCTGGGCGCGCGCCGCCGCCACCATCGCCGCGGGCGAGCATTTCCTGGTGGTGCTGGACGAGATCATGTACCCGCTGCGCTACGGCTGGCTGCCGCTGGAGCCGGTGCTGCAAGCCCTGCGCGAACGCCCCGCCCATGTGCATGTGGTGCTCACCGGCCGCAATGCGCCGCAGGAGCTGATCGATCTGGCCGACACCGTGACCGAGATGACCCTGATCAAGCACCATTTCAAGGCCGGTGTGCCGGCCCAGCGCGGCATCGAAGACTGATGAGCCTGATGCCCCTGCTCCTGCCCCTGGCCATGCTGCTCGCGCTGCTGGTGGACCGCCTCTTCGGCGAGCCGCCCGCGCGCCTGCATCCGGTGGTGGGCATGGGGCAGTACCTGGGCTTCTTCGGCCCGCGCCTCACGGCCTTGCCGCCGGGCCCCGCCTTCATCGGCGGCGCCCTGGCCTGGCTGCTGGGCGCCCTGCTCAGCGCCGCCCTGGCCCTGAGCCTGGAGATGGCGCTGATGCAGGCTCTGCGGCCCTGGGCCGGCCTGCCGGGCCTGCTGCTCTGTGCCCTGGCGCTCGGCCTGCTGCTCAAGCCCCTGCTGGCCTGGCGCATGCTGGCCGAGGAGGTGCAGGCGGTGGAGGCGGCGCTGCAAGAGTCGCTGGAGGCCGGCCGCGCCCGCCTGGCCCGTCTGGTGAGCCGCGACACCCGGGCGCTGAGCGCGGCCGAGGTGCGCGAGGCCGCCATCGAGACCCTGGCCGAGAACCTCAATGACTCGGTGGTGGCGCCCCTGTTCTGGTTCGCCCTGGCCGGCCTGCCGGGCGCGGCGCTCTACCGCTTTGCCAACACCGCCGATGCCATGTGGGGCTACCGCGATCAGCGCGAATGGTCCGGCAAGTTCGCGGCCCGGGCCGACGATGTGCTGTCCTGGCTGCCGGCCCGGCTGACCGGCCTGCTGATGATCCCGCTGTGGCAGCTGCCGCGCCTGCTGCGCGAGGCGGGGCGCACGCCCTCGCCCAACAGCGGCTGGCCCATGGCGGCCATGGCGCTGACCCTGGGCCTGAGCCTGGGCAAGCCCGGCGTCTACCGCCTCAATGAAGCCGGCTCGCCCCCCGAGCCCGCCCATATGGCCCAGGCCCTGCGGCGCGCCCGCCTCACCCTGTGGCGCTGCAGCGGTCTGCTGGTGCTGCTGGCCCTGGGCTGGCGCCTTGTCTGAGCCAAGCGCGCATGAGCTCATCACCCCACCTCCCCTTGCTGCCGGTGCACGGCGGGCCCGACGGCGGCCCGCCCATCAGCCACGACTTCTCCACCAATGCCAACCCGCTGGGGCCGCCCCTGGGTCTGTACCGGGCGGTGCAGGCCGCCGACCGCAGCCGCTACCCCGACCCGCGATACCTGACCCTGCGCGCGCAGTTGGCCGTGGGCGAAGGCCTGAGCGCGCCGGAGCAGCTGCTGGTGGCCAGCGGCGGGGCCGAGGCCATACGGCGCATCACCCTGGCGGCCCTGCTGGCGCGCGGCTGCCGCGAGGTCTGGGTGCCACGCCCGGGCTTTGGCGACTACGCCCTGGCCGCCCAGGCCCTGGACCTGGTGGTGCAAGGCTACGGCCCCGATGAGCTGCCGCGCCCCACGGGCCCGGCCCTGGTCTGGGCCTGCGAACCCTGCAACCCGACGGGCGGCAGCCTGGACGGCGCCGCCCTGCAGGCGCTGGCCGAGCTGCCCGGCGTGACCCTGGTGGTGGACCGCGCCTACGAGGCCCTGCGCCTGGACGGCGAGGCGCCGCCTCTCCCAGCCCAGGCCTGGCAGCTGGTCTGCCCTAACAAGGCCCTGGGTCTGACGGGGGTGCGCGCCGCCTACTTGCGCGCGCCCGAGCCCGACGCGCTCTGGGCCCGCATGCTCTCGCTGGCGCCCAGCTGGGTGCTCTCGGCCGAGGGCGTGGCCCTGCTGCAGCACTGGCATGATCCGGCGACGGCCCTGTGGCTGGCGCATTCACGCGAGCAGCTGCGCCTGTGGCGCCGCCAGCTGCGCCAGGCCCTGGCCCAGCGCGGCTGGGCGCAGGGCGAGAGCGTGACGAATTTCTGGCTGGCCCGCCCACCGGAGCCCCTGGACGATGGGCGCCTGCGCGCCGCCGGCCTCAAGCTGCGCGACGCCAGCAGCCTGGGTGCTCCCGGCGCCTGGCGCATCGCCGCCCTGCCCGGCCCGGCCCAGCAGGCCCTCTTGAAGGAGATGGATCGATGAGCCGACAGGCCAAGGCCCTGATGGTGCTGGGCACCACCAGCGGCGCCGGCAAGAGCTGGCTGACCACTGCGCTGTGCCGCTGGTATGCCCGCCAGGGCCTGAAGGTGGCGCCCTTCAAGGCGCAGAACATGAGCAATAACGCGCGCGTCGTACCCGGTCTTACCGGGCGCATGGGCGAGATCGGCAGCGCCCAGTATTTCCAGGCCCTGGCTGCCGGCCGCCAGCCCGAGGTGCGCATGAACCCGGTGCTGCTCAAGCCCGAGGCCGATACGAAAAGCCAGGTGGTGGTGCTGGGCGAGGTGCATGCCGAGCTCAATGCCACGCCCTGGCGCGAGCGCAGCGAGAAGCTCTGGCCCCATGCCCGTGCCGCCCTGCACGAGCTGATGGCCGAGAACGATCTGCTGCTGATCGAGGGCGCGGGCTCGCCGGCCGAGATCAATCTGCACAGCAGCGACTACGTGAATATGCGCACCGCCCGCGAGGCCGGGGCCGCCTGCCTGCTGGTGACCGATATCGACCGCGGCGGCGCCTTCGCCCATCTCTACGGCACCCACCAGCTGCTGCCGCCCGAGGAGCGCGCCCTCATCCAGGGCTTTGTGCTCAACCGCTTTCGCGGCGATGCGCGCCTGCTCTCGCCCGGCCCCGAGCAGCTGCAGGCCCTGACCGGTGTGCCCACCGTGGCCACGCTGCCGATGTGGCGCGGCCACGGCCTGCCCGAGGAAGACGGCGTGTTCGATGACCAGCCCACGGGCGCAGGCCAGACCATCGCCGTGGTGGCCTATCCGCGCCTGTCCAATCTGGACGAGTTCCAGCCCCTGCGCGGCCTGCCGGGCGTGCGCCTGGTCTGGGCCCGCCGCCCGGCCGAGCTGCAGGCCGCGGACTGGATCATCCTGCCGGGCTCCAAGGCCGTGGCCGCCGATCTGGCCTGGCTGCGCGAGCAGCGGCTGGACGCTGCCATCGCCGCCCATGCGGCGGCCGGCCGGCCGGTGCTGGGCATCTGCGGCGGCCTGCAGATGCTGGGCGAGGCCCTGCTGGACCCGCATGCACTGGACGGCAATGCGCCGGGCCTGGGCCTGCTGCCCCTGGTCACGCAGTTCGAGCGCGAGAAGCTGCTGCGCCCCTGCCAGGCGCGCTTCGAATCCAAGCTCGCCGGCCCCTGGGCAGCGCTCGGTGCGCTCGCCGCCTCGGGCTACGAGATCCACCACGGCCGCACCGCCCAGCATCCCTCCCTGGCCACCGCCGCCGTGGCCCTGCGCGATGCCCAGGGCCAGGCCATAGGCTGGCAGCAGGGCTCGGTGCTGGGCCACTATGTGCATGGCCTGTTCGAGCAGCCCGCCGTGCTGCAGGCCCTGTTCGGCGCCAGCGGCCCCAGCCTGGGCCAGGTCTTCGACGGCCTGGCCGATTTCGTGGACACGCATTTCCAGCCCGGCGCCCTGCAGGCCCTGATCCGATGAGCACGACCACCTCACGCCCGCAACGCATCGCCTGCCTCTCCACCGAGGCGGTGGAGGTGCTTTACCGCCTGGGCGCCCAGGACAGCGTGGCCGGCATCTCGGGCTATAGCGTGCACCCGCCCCAGGCGCGCGCCGAGAAACCCAAGATCAGCGGTTTCTCCAGCATGAAGCTGGAGCGCATCCAGGCCGTGCAGCCCGATCTGGTGGTCGGCTTCTCGGACCTGCAGCGCCCCCTGCTGGAGGAATGCGAGCGCGCCGGCCTGGCCACGCTCTGGTTTGACCAGCGCGATCTGGTCGGCATCCATGCCATGGTGCGCCGCCTGGGCACCCTGGTGGAGCGCGAGGCCGAGGCCGAGGCGCTCTCGCGCCAGCTGCAGCAGACCCAGGACGAGCTGGCCGCCGCGGCCGCCGCCCTGCCCTGGCGCCCGCGCGTCTACTTCGAGGAATGGGACGAGCCCATGATCTGCGGCATCGGCTGGGTGAGCGAGCTGATCCAGCTGGTCGGTGGCGAGGATGTGTTTGCCGAGCGCGCGCGGGCCGGCTTTGCGCGCGAGCGCATCGTCACCCCCGAGGCCGTGCTGGCCGCGCGGCCCCAGCTGATTCTGGGCTCCTGGTGCGGCAAGCGCTTCGTGCCGGAGCGGGTGCTGGCCCGGCCCGGCTTCGCCGCGCTGGGCGCCCGCCTGGGCGAGATCAAGTCCGCCGACATCCTGGCCCCCGGGCCCGCCGCCATCGAACGCGGCGCGCGCCAGCTGCTGGCCGCCATCCAAGACACCGTGCACGCCTTCTCCTGACCCCTCCCCCCAAGGTCCCTCATGTCCACCCACCACCACCCCGACCTCATCCCCAGCATCGCCCCGCTGGACCAGCCCGCCCTGGCCGCGGCCCTGCAGGCCCGCATCGACGGCAAGACCAAGCCCCTGGGCGCGCTGGGCCGGCTGGAAGCCCTGATGCTGCGCCTGGGCCTGGTCCTGGGCAGCGAGACCCCGCGCCTGGAGGCACCGCAGCTGATGGTGTTTGCCGGCGACCATGGCCTGGCCGCACGCGGCGTCTCGGCCTACCCCAGCGACGTGACCTGGCAGATGGTGGAGAACTTCCTGGCCGGCGGCGCCGCGGTTTCGGTGCTGGCCCGCCAGCATGGCCTGGCCCTGACCGTGGTGGATGCCGGCGTGGCGCATGAGTTCGCGCCGCGCGAGGGCCTGGTGATCGCCAAGATCGCCCCCGGCACGGCCGATGCCCTGGCCGGCCCGGCCATGAGCCTGGACCAGTGCGCCACCGCCATTGCCGCGGGCAAGAACCTGCTGCGTCAGCGCCCCGGCAATGCCCTGTTGCTGGGCGAGATGGGCATTGGCAACACCTCGGCCGCCGCCCTGCTGCTGGCGCGCCTGACCGATACCCCCATCGCCCAGTGCGTGGGCCGGGGGACAGGTCTTGACGACGCCCAGCTGGCCCGCAAGGTGGAGGTGCTGCGCCAGGTGCTGCAGCGCCATGGCGAGGCGGCCACGCCCCTGGGCGCGCTGGCGGCCTTTGGCGGCTTCGAGATCGCCATGATGGTGGGCGCCGTGCTGCAGGCCGCGGCCGAGCGCCGCGTGATCCTGGTGGACGGCTTCATCACCGGCAGCGCGGTGCTGGTCGCCGCCCGCCTGCAGCCGGCGGTGCTGGAGCGCTGCGTGTTCTCGCATGCTTCCGAGGAATCGGGCCACCGCCGCATGCTGGAGGCCCTGGGCGCCACGCCCCTGCTGGACCTGGGCCTGCGCCTGGGCGAGGGCTCGGGCGCGGCCCTGGCCTGGCCCCTGCTGGAGTCGGCCTGCCGCATCCTGGCCGAGATGGCCAGCTTCGCCTCGGCCGGGGTCAGCGAGCGCGGCTGAAACCCCTGGAGGAAACGGGGGCGCAAGCCGCCCCTTATCCCCCCACCGCGGGCCGACACAGGGGCGCCGGCCATGGTCATAATGGGCCCCACCCGACCACAGCCGCGAGGTCTTGATTCATGACGGATCTGGTATTCGCCGACGAGTTGCCCGACGCCCCCGCCGCCAAGGTGCTGGACCCCTGGGTGGTGATGATCGTGGACGACGACCCCGCGGTGCACGAGGTCACCCAGCTGGTGATGGCGGACTTCGAGTTCGCCGGTCGGCGCCTGCAGTTCATCGACGCCTACAGCGCCGTCGAGGCCCGCGAGCTGCTGGCCAACCGCCGCGACATCGCCATGATCCTGCTGGACGTGGTGATGGAGAGCGAGCATGCCGGCCTGGAGCTGGCCCGCTACATCCGCGAGGAGCTGGACAACCACCATGTGCGCATCGTGCTGCGCACGGGCCAGCCCGGTCAGGCGCCCGAAGAGCATGTGATCAAGAGCTACGACATCAATGACTACAAGGAAAAGACGGAGCTCACCAAGCGCAAGCTGATCACGGTCTTCTACAACGCGCTGCGCAGCTACCGCGACATCATGATCATCGAGTCCTCGCGCCTGGCCCTGCGCCGCGCGATCGACGCGATCACCAAGGTCTACGACTCCCAGAATCTGCGCCGCTTCGCCTCGGCGGTGCTGGAGCAGGTGGGCCATCTGCTGGGCATGGACGCGCAAGGCCTGTGCGCCACCCGGGTGGCGGCCTACGCGGCCTCGCATGTGGAGGGCCGGCTCAAGGTGCTGGCGGCCACGGCCGAGTATTCGCGCCTGCTGGTGGACGAGGAGCTGCAGACCCTGCCCGAGGATGTGCGCGAGGCCCTGGACGGCGCGCTGGCGCGCCAGCAAAGCCATTTCGACGCCCGCCACTTCGTGGGCTACTACCGCAGCAGCACCGGCAACGAGAGCCTGCTCTACATGGTCTTCGACGAGCCGGTGGATGCCGCCGCGCGCGAGCTGCTGGAGATCTTCTGCGCCAATGTGGCCATCACCTACGAGAGCCTGCTGCTGCGCGAGGAGATCCAGGACACGCAGCGCTCCACCGTCTACATCCTGGGCGAGGCGGTGGAAAAGCGCTCCAAGGAAACCGGCGCCCATGTGCGGCGCGTGGCCGAGCTCTCTGCCCTGCTGGGCGAGGCGGTGGGCATGAAGGCGGCCGATGTGGAGTTTCTGCGCCAGGCCGCGCCCCTGCACGATGTGGGCAAGATCGGCATCCCGGATCGCGTGCTCAACAAGCCGGGCAAGCTCGACGAGGAAGAGTGGGAGGTCATGAAGACCCATGCCCGCATCGGCTATGAGCTGCTCAACAAGAGCGACAAGCGCATCCTGCAGCTGGGTGCCACCATCGCTCACGAACACCACGAGCGCTGGGACGGCCTGGGCTACCCGCGCGGGCTCTCGGGCGAGCAGATCCATATCGTGGGCCGCATCGTGGCCCTGGCCGATGTGCTGGATGCCCTGGTGAGCGAGCGCTGCTACAAAAAGCCCTGGGGCTTTGACGAGGCCCTGGACTTCGTGCGCGCAGAGTCCGGCACCCGCTTCGACCCCAGCCTGGTGCGCCTGCTGCTGGAGCGACTGGACGAGGTGCGCGCCATCTATGAACGCTACCCCGACGCCTGAGACGGCCAGCGCCGCCGGCCGCCTCTTCGACGAGGCCGAGAGCCGGCGCCTGGCCGAGGCGGCCCTGCGCTCCATCACGCTCTCCACCTCGCGGGTGCAGGGCGAAGCCTTCTTCCGCGTGCTGGTCAAGGATCTGGCCGCGGCCCTGGACGTGGCCTATGTGATCGCCGGCCGCCTGGTCCGCATGGAGGACGGCAGCGAGGGCATACAGACCCTGGCGGTCTGGGGCGGCGAGGACTGGTTACCCAATCTCCGCTACTCCCTGGCCGGCACGCCCTGCAGCAATGTGGCCGAGCAGAGCATGTGCTTCTACCCCTGCGGCGTGCAGCAGGCCTATCCGGACGACCTGCTGCTGGGCGGGATGGGCGCGCAGAGCTATGTGGGCACGCCCATGGTGGGCACCGACGGCAGGAGCCTGGGCATTCTGGTGGCCCTGGACAAACGCGAGATCGATGCCGACAAGCATCTGCTGGCCCTGTCCCTGCTGTCCATCTTCGCCGCCCGTGGCGCGGCCGAGCTGCAGCACCAGGACCGCGAGGCCCTGCTGGAGCGCGAGGTCCAGGCCCGCACCGAGGAGCTGCGCCTGGCCACCACCACCCTGCTGGAACGCGAGAAGCTGGCCGCTCTGGGCGGCCTGGTGGCCGTGGTGGCGCACGAGGTGAACACGCCGTTGGGCATTGCCGTCACCGCGGCCTCGGGCATGGAGGAGTTCGCGCGCGAGCTGCAGCGCAAGCTGCAGGGCGAGAAGGTCAGCCGCAGCGAGCTGCTGGCCCTGGCCGAGCGCCTGCGCGAGGCGGCCGCCCTGGTGGGCAGCAATCTGCAGCGCGCCTCCACCCTGATGGGCGACTTCAAGACCCTGGCCGTGGACCAGGGCAGCGAGGACAGCCAGCTGCTGGACCTGCCCGAGTACCTGCGCGCCATCGTGCTGGTGCACCAGCCGGTGCTGCGCAGCGCCCGCGTGCAGGTGCAGCTGGACCTGCCCGAGCGCCTTTCCCTGCGCCTGGCGGGGGGGCTGCTGTCCCAGGTGCTCTCCAATCTGCTGCTCAATGCGGTGAACCACGCCTTCGAGCCCGAGCATGCGGCCCGCGAGGTGCACATCCGCCTGCAGGCCGATGAGCGCTGGTGCCTGCTCAGCCTGCGCGACAACGGCCGCGGCGTGAGCGCCGACCAGCGCGACCGGCTCTTCGAACCCTTCTACACCACCAAGCGCGGCGCCGGCGGCTCAGGCCTGGGCCTGCACATCGTGCAGACCCTGTGCCGACGCATGGGCGGCGAGGTCAGCCTGGACCCGCGTGAGGGCCCGGGCCTGGGCTTCCTGATCCGGTTGCCGCGCATCGCGCACTGAGCGCCAGAGGGCGCGGCCGATAATGCCGGCCAGTCCCCTGAGCAGCCCCGCATGCGCCTCGTCGTCCACGAGCTCCGGCTCTTCTTCATCGCCCTGCAGTTCTTCACCCGCCTGCCCATTCCGCGCTGGGTGGGTTTCGAGCCGATCTGGCTGCAGCACTGCGCGCGCCACTTTCCCCTGGTGGGCCTGCTGGTGGGGGCTTTCTGCGCCCTGCTGCTCTGGGCCGCGCTGTGGCTGTGGACCGCGCCGGTGGCCGTGGGCCTGGCCCTGGCTGGTGGCATCTGGCTGACGGGAGGCTTCCACGAAGACGGCTGGGCCGACACCTGGGACGGCCTGGGCGGCGCGGTCTCGCGCGAGAAGGCCCTCACCATCATGAAGGACTCGCGCCTCGGGAGCTACGGCGCCCTGGCCCTGATCCTGATGCTGGGGCTCAAGGCCGCCGTGCTGCTGGCCCTGCTGGAGCAGGACGGCTGGCTGGCCCTGGCCGGCTGGATCTGGGCCCATGCGGCCTCGCGGGCCGCGCCGGTCTGGCTGATCCACAGCCTGCCCTATGCGGGCGATGCCGAGCATGCCAAGGCCAAGCCCCTGGCCACCCGCATCGGCGGCGCCGGACTCCTCGTGGCCCTGGCCTGGGTGCTGCTGGCCAGCCTGGGCCTGCTGGCCCTGGACATGAGCTGGCTGCCCAGCCTCTGCCTGGCGGCCCTGGGCGTGGCCGGCGCCACCCTGCTGATGCAGGGCTGGCTGGACAAGCGCCTGGGCGGCTTCACCGGCGACAACCTGGGCGCCACCCAGCAGCTGGCCGAACTGGCCGCTCTGCTGGGCTTTGCGGCCCAGTTCGCCAGCCATGGCTGAGCGCCGGCAAGACCCGGCCCCGACGCCGGACCTCTGGGTCTGGCGTCATCCGCGGCCCGAGGGCGCGGCCGGACGCTGCGTGGGCGCCGGCAGCGATCTGCCGGTGCACTGGCGCCGCGTCAAGCGCCTGGCCCGGCGCATCCAGGCCCAGGCCCGGCGCGCTCGCCTGCCACATTGCATCCACACCTCGCCGCTGGCGCGCTGCCGCGCCGTGGGCCGCTGGCTGCGCCGCTGGGGCTGGCAGCATCGGATGGACGCCGCCCTGCTGGAGCTGGACTTCGGGCGCTGGGAGAGCAAGACCTGGCCCACGATCGGCCAGGCCGAGGTGGACGCCTGGTGCGCGGACTTTGCCCAGCACGCGCCGGGCGGCGGCGAAAGCCTCGCCCAGCTGCTGGCGCGTGCCCGGGCCTGGCAGCCCGCGCAGCGCCCCGCCCTGATCGTGAGCCATGGCGGCTGGATGCTGGCCCGCGCCTGGGCCGGTCCGGCCCCGCAAGAGGCTGCCGCCTGGCCCGCCGCCCCGCGCTACGGCGAGCTGCGGCGCCTGGCCTGAGCTTGACCTGCCGCCCCCGCAGCGGCGAGCATGGCGGCCGGACAAGCGGGGAGACACCTCAAGATGGAACTGAACACCGTGCGCCTTTTCGTGCGCGATCTGGCCGCTGCCCGCGCCTTCTACGCCGATGTGCTGGACCTGCCGCTGCAGGCCGCCAACGCTGAGCTGGGCTATTGCGTGTTCGCCGCGGGCCGCGGCGTTACCCTGGTCGTGGAGCGGGTGGAGGCGCAGGCCGACGCCGAGGAGCAGGCCCTGGTGGGCCGCTTCAGCGGCCTCTCCTTCGCCGTGCCGGATCTGGAGGCCCGCTACCAGGCCCTGCAAGCCCGGGGCGTGGTCTTCAGCGGTGCGCCGGAACTGCAGGCCTGGGGCGGCCGCCTGGCCACCCTGCTGGATCCGGCGGGCAATGCGCTGCAGCTGGTGCAGCTGCCCGCGGCCTGAAGCGACGGTTCAGACGGTTTGCGCCGTCAGGCGCAGGTACTTCTGCATCAGCATCTCGCGGGTCTCGACATGCTGGGGGTTCACCGGGATGCAGGCCACGGGGCACAGGGCCACGCACTGGGGCTCCTCGTGGTGGCCCACGCATTCGGTGCACTTGCCCGGATCGATCTCGTAGTACTCCGCACCCATGGCGATGGCATTGTTCGGGCACTCGGGCTCGCACACATCGCAGTTGATGCACTCGTCGGTAATCATCAAAGCCATGACGCGCCCCTCACTCCGCCTTCTTGATGCGCTCGCGCAAACGTTCGAGCACCAAGGGTGACACGAACTTGGAGACATCGCCGCCCAGGGTGGCGATCTCCCTGACGAAGGTGCTGGAAATGAACTGGTACTGGTCCGAGGGTGTGAGGAAGACGGTCTCCACCTCGGGCATCAGGCTGCGGTTCATGCCGGCCATCTGGAATTCGTACTCGAAGTCGCTCACCGCGCGCAGGCCGCGCACCACCACCTTGCCGCCATGCTCCATCACGAAGTCGCGCAGCAGGCCGCGGAAGGGAATGACCTCCACATTGGGGTACTTGGCCGCCAGCTGCTGGGCGATGTCCAGGCGCTCCTCGATGGAGAACATGGTGCGCTTGTGGTGGCCGGCGGCCACCGCAATGATCAGGCGCTCGAACAGGCGGCTGGCCCGGCGCATCAGGTCCTCATGACCGAGGGTCATGGGATCGAAGGTGCCGGGATAGACGGCGGTGAGGACGGTCACGGAGGTCAAGGGCGGTCTCCCGAGGAGGCAGCGGTGGACAGGGCCCCGATTATCCGCTGCGCTGCAGCAGCTGGCTGTGGACCGCGCCGGCCCGCGCCTGGCGCTTGGGCGTCAGGCCCAGCTCGGGCGCCGGCTCCAGGGGCCGCGACGACTCCAGATAGAGAAAGCCGCCGGGCACCAGCAGGGGCGCGGCCGCCTTGAGCGCGGCCTCGAACAGGTCCTGCTGGAAGGGCGGGTCGAGGAAGACCAGCTCGTAGCGGGCCGGGGCGCAGCGCGCCATCCAGGCCAGGGCATCGGCCTGCTCCACCTGCAGGCGGTCCTCGGCCTTGAGCCGTGTGCGGCTGGCCTTGAGGCTGCGGCAGAGCTCGGCGTCGCGCTCCAGCAGCTGCACCTCCGCGGCGCCGCGCGAGGCGGCCTCAAAACCCAGGGCGCCGCTGCCGGCAAAAGCGTCCAGCACGCGCCAGCCGTCCAGGTCCTGGCCCAGCCAGTTGAACAGGGTTTCGCGCACGCGGTCGGGCGTGGGGCGCAGGCCGGGCTTGTCGGCCACCGGGAGCTTGGAGCGCTTCCACAGGCCGCCGATGATCCGTACTTCAGCCATGAGGCCCCCCCCACAGCCGGCCGAGCGCCGGGCCGCCCCAAGCCGGCCGGCATCCCCACGGGGGATCGGCGGGCGTACTCGCACGACGAGGGGCATCATTGGCGCACCGGGATGCCGCGCGCGGCCATCAGGGCCTTGGCCTCGCCCACCGTGTGCTGGCCGTAGTGGAAGATGCTGGCGGCCAGCACCGCATCGGCACCACCCTTCTGCACCCCATCGGCCAGATCGTCCAGCGAGCCCACGCCGCCCGAGGCGATCACGGGCACGCTCACCGCATCGCTCACCGCACGGGTGAGGGCCAGGTCGAAGCCGCTCTTGGTGCCGTCACGGTCCATGCTGGTCAGCAGGATCTCGCCGGCGCCATGCTCGGCCATCTGGCGCGCCCAGGCCAGCACGTCCAGGCCGGTGTTCTTGCGGCCGCCGTGGCTGTAGACATCCCAGCCGCGGCCATCTTCACGACGCTTGGCATCGATCGCCACGACGATGCACTGGGCGCCGTACTTCTCCGAGGCGTCCCGGATCAGCTGCGGATTGGCGATGGCGGCGGAGTTGAAGCTCACCTTGTCTGCCCCCGCATTGAGCAGGCGCCGCACATCCCCCACCGCGCGCACGCCACCGCCCACGGTCAGCGGGATGAAGACCTGGGAGGCCACGGCCTCGATGATGGGCAGGATCAGGTCGCGCCCATCACTGGTGGCGGTGATGTCCAGAAAGGTCAGCTCGTCGGCGCCCTGCTCGTTGTAGCGGGCGGCGATTTCCACCGGGTCGCCCGCGTCGCGCAGCTGCTCGAAGTTGACGCCCTTGACGACGCGACCACCGGTCACGTCCAGGCAGGGAATGATGCGTTTGGCCAGCAAGCGGCGACTCCTAGTTGCCCAGCTCGTCGCTGAGCGCGTCGGCGCGGCGCTGAGCCTCGGCCAGATCCAGATCGCCGGTGTAGATGGCGCGGCCGCAGATCACGCCCGAGACGCCCTCGCGCTCCACGGCGCACAGGGCCTCGATATCGGCCAGACCGGCCAGACCGCCCGAGGCGATCACGGGCATGGTCAGGGCCTGGGCCAGGCGCACCGTGGCCTCGATATTGATGCCGCTGAGCATGCCGTCGCGGCCGATATCGGTGTAGATCACGCCCTCGACGCCGTAGTCCTCGAACTTGCGCGCCAGGTCCACGACCTCGTGGCCGGTGAGCTTGCTCCAGCCGTCGGTGGCCACCTTGCCGTCCTTGGCGTCCAGGCCCACGAGGATGTGGCCGCCGAAGGCGCTGCAGGCGTCCTTGAGGAAGCCGGGGTTCTTGACCGCGGCCGTGCCGATGATGATGTAGCTCAGGCCGTCATCGAGATAGCGCTCGATGGTGTCCAGGTCGCGGATGCCACCGCCCAGCTGCACCGGGATGTCGTCGCCGACCTCGCGGATGATGGCCCGGATCGCACCCTCGTTGACCGGCTTGCCCGCGAAGGCGCCGTTCAGGTCGACCAGGTGCAGGCGCCGGGCGCCGGCGTCCACCCAGCGACGGGCCATGGCGGCCGGGTCATCGCCGAAGGTGGTGGAGGCATTCATATCGCCCTGTTGGAGACGGACGCACTTGCCGTCCTTCAGGTCAATGGCGGGAATCAGCAGCATGGCCGAGATGCAGGTGGTGGTGGAAAAGAGTGGGACGGAAAAGCGCGGATGAAGAGGATGACGAGGCGGTCCTCAAGGCTTCCACAGCAGGAAGTTGCGATACAGGGCGAGCCCCAGCGCGGCACTTTTCTCGGGATGGAATTGGGTGGCAAAAATATTATCCCGGGCCACCGCGCTGGTAAAGCACAGACCGTAGTCGGTCTCGCCCACGCTGTGGTGCGGGTCCGACGTCGTGGCGTAGAAGCTGTGCACGAAGTAGAACCAGCTCTGGTCGGGCACCTCGCCCCAGACCGGGTGGGGCCGGGCCTGACGCACGCGGTTCCAGCCCATCTGCGGCACCTTGTAGCGGCTGCCATCGGGCTGGATCCGGCCCTCCAGCTGGAAGCGCTGCACCCGGCCGGTGATCAGGCCCAGGCCCGGCGTGTCCTGCTCTTCGCTGTGGTCCAGCAGCATCTGCATGCCCACGCACACGCCCATCAGGGGCTTGTGCGCCGCGGCGTGGAGCACAGCCTCCTTCATGCCGGACTCGGCCAGCTCGCGCATGCAGTCGCGCATCGCGCCCTGGCCGGGCAGCACCACGCGCTCGGCGGCATAGACCGCCTCGGGCTCGCTGGTGATCACGACCTCCACGCCCGAGCCCTCGGCCGCATGCAGCACGGCCTGCGAGACCGAGCGCAGATTGCCCATGCCGTAGTCGACGACGGCGACGGTCCGTTTCATCTCAGAGCGTTCCCTTGGTGGACGGAATCACGCCCGCGCTGCGCGGGTCCAGGGTCATGGCCATGCGCAGCGCGCGGCCGAAGGCCTTGAACATGGTCTCGCACTGGTGGTGGGCATTGTGGCCCTTGAGATTGTCCACATGCAGGCTCACCAGGGCATGGTTCACAAAGCCCTGGAAGAACTCATAGGTGAGCTGGGTGTCGAAGGCGCCGATGGCGCCCGCGGTGAACTTGCAGTCCATCTCCAGACCCGGACGGCCCGAGAAATCGATCACCACGCGCGAGAGCGCCTCGTCCAGCGGCACATAGCTGTGGCCGTAGCGGGTCAGGCCCTTCTTGTCGCCCACGGCCTGGGCCACGGCCATGCCCAGCGTGATACCCACGTCTTCCACCGTATGGTGGCCGTCGATGTGCAGATCGCCTTGGGCCTCGATCTCCAGATCGATCAGGCCGTGGCGCGCGATCTGGTCCAGCATATGGTCGAAGAAGCCGATGCCGGTGTTCAGCTTGGCCTCGCCCGTGCCGTCCAGATTGACGCGCACGCGGATCTGAGTTTCCTTGGTGTTGCGGCTGACTTCCGCGATGCGGGGGGCTTGCGTGCTCATTGCAGACTCTCTTTAATTTGACCCCCTAGGGCGCCCTGGGGCGCCCGCCCCCCCGAGGGGGAGCCTGGAAGCTCGGGGCGGCCCAGCGCTTCCTTGAGGGCGGCCAGCATGGCCGTGTTTTCTTCCGGCGTGCCGATGGTCAGGCGCAGGCAGTTGGCCAGCAGGGGGTGCATGGCCGAGACGTTCTTGATCAGCACGCCGCGCGCCTTCATGCCGGCAAAGACCGCGGCCGCATCGGCCACTCGCGCCAGGATCATATTGCCCTGACTCGGGAAAGCCTGCACGCCGGGCAGGGCTTGCAGGGCCGCCATCACGCGCTCGCGCTCGGCGCGCAGCAGACGCGCCTGCTCGGCATAGACCTCGGCATGCTCCAGGGCAAAGAGGCCGGCCTCGGCATTGAGCACGCCCACATTGAAGGGCGGGCGGATCTTGTCGATCTCGGCGATCAGGCTCTGCTCGCCCATCAGGTAGCCGATGCGCACGCCGGCCAGGCCGAACTTGCTCATGGTGCGCATCACCAGCACATGGGCGTACTGGGCCAGCAGGCCCATCGCATCGCGCTCGGCAAAGGGCTGGTAGGCCTCGTCCATCACCACCAGGCTGCCCACCGCGCCCGCGGCCTGCACAAGGCGATCGATCACGGCGGCGTCCCAGAGATTGCCGGTGGGGTTGTTCGGGTAGGCCAGATAGATCAGCGCAGGCCGCTCCTGCGCTATGGCGGCCAACATGGCGGCCTCGTCCAGCTCGAAGTCGGGCGTAAGTGGCACGCCCACGAAGTCCAGGCCCTGGTAGCGCGCCGAGATGCCGTACATCACGAAGCTGGGCAGGGGCGAGAGGATCTTCGCGCCGGGGCGGCTCACCGCCATGGTCAGCATGGTGATGATCTCGTCCGAGCCATTGCCCAGGGTGATGCCGCAGCCCGCAGGCATGCCGGCATGGGCTGCCAGGGCGCGGGCCAGGTCTTGCGTGCGCTCGGCCGGATAGCGGTTGATGGCCACCCGCCCCAGGCGCTCACCCAGCAGCTGCTGCAGCGCCTCGGGCAGGCGGAAGGGGTTCTCCATGGTGTCCAGCTTGATCAGGCCGGCGGCGCTCTGCACCGCATAGGCCTGGGTGGCGCGCACATCCTCGCGGATGCGGGCCAGGGCCGGGTTCAGTCTCGGGTCCATGTGCTGGGGGGCTCCGTGAGCAAGGGGTTCAGGATCTGCACGCTGTCGTACTGCGCCGCGTGGGGCAGCTCCAGACTCAGCAGGCGCTCGCAGCCCTGGGCCTTGGCGGCGGCCACGATCAGGGCGTCGGCATAGGCCAGGCCGAAGCGGCTTTCGATGGACCAGGCCGACTCCACGGTGGCATGGTCCACGGCCCAGGGGTTCCAGCGCTGGTAGCGCCGCACCTCGGCCCGCGCATCGCCATTGGGCATGGGCGGCTGGATGCGGGTGGTGACCTGGCGGTAGAAGTCGTTGAGCACCTGGGTGGAGACGCGGCCGGCGCGCTGCTGCCACAGGCTCATCAGCCAGCCCAGGGCGCGGGCCCGCTCGGCCGGGCGGGCACCATCCTCGCTGAGGATGAGCACCGAGGTGTCCACGAAGACGGGGCTGGCGACGCTCACCGGGGCGCCTCGCTGCGACTGGGGTAGGGCTGGCCGTCCGAGGCCCAGGTGCGCTCGCGGTGCAGCCAGTCCTGCAGCGCCCGCTCATAGGCATCGTCCGAGCGCATCTTCTCGGCCAGCATCTCGCCCACCAGGCGCGAGACGCTGGTATTGCGCCGCGCCGCTTCCAGCCGGGCCCACTCGGCCACGCTGTCTTCCATGGTCACGGTCACGTTCTTCATGATGGCTTGAAATTTAACACGAAGTTCGTGTTGCACGAAGTTCGTGGCCACAAATCCATGCACCCTGCTGACGCTTTCTTGACCTCAAGTTAGCTTGGGATTGCAGAGTGCGGCTTCTCCCCCGCCTTCCGTGCTCACCATGACCCACCTATCGCTCCTGCGTCCCGCCACACCCGACCTGCAACACCGGCTCAAGCGCCTGAGTCGCCTGGAACCTGAATATGGCCTCATGCTCAGCAACCACCTGCCCATGGCGCTGGCCGCCCTGGATGCCATGGGCGCCTCGGCCCAGCGCCTGGACGCGTTCACCGCGGACTACCACCGCACGCATGGACTGCGCGAAACGGCTCCGGCGAATGAACCGCGCCAGCCCCTGCCCCGGGACTGGGCCGCGCTGCTGGGCAGCTTCGATGACCCGCAAGGCCTGCTGCGTGCCGCCTTGGCCCGCCTGCTGGCCGAGCACGGCCGCCCCGCCCTGCTGAACCACACCCTGCCCCTGCTGCTGGAAAGCCCAGGCGCGGCCGCCTTCCACGGGCTGATACGCAGCGCCCACGCCCTGGAGTCGGGCGTTGACGAGGAGTTGCTGGAGGCCTTGGCCTACTGGGGCCGACGCTGGCTGCCGCTGCCGGCAGCCCCCGCTGCGATCGACAGCCTGGACGGCGCCGATGCGGCCACGGCGTGGCTGGACAAGCTGGACCAGGCCCGGGTGCGCGATGACGCAAGCTGGCACTCCGACGCCCGGCTGATCTCCCAGCGCATGCTGGGTGCCAGCCGTCTGAGGGCCTACCAGGACTGGGCACGCGCCCTGCCCCCGGTGAGCGCGGCGGCGGAGGCCGACTGGCTGGCACAGCTGGCGCGGGCCAGCGCTCAGCGCTACCTGCGCAGCGGCCACTTCACCGTGCTGCACATGGTCACGGGCCTGCGCGCCGCCGCCGTGCTGTGCGAGGCCGGCGCGCCCCTGGGTGCCGCGATGCAGCAGCGCCTGCTGGAGGCCCTGGCCGCGGCCAGCCTGAGCGCGGGTCTGCCGCTGGCTGAGCCTGGCAGCGCCTCGGTCGCCCAGGAGGACAAGGTCGACGACTGGCCCGAGCTCATGGCCTTGGCCTGCACGGCAGACAACGATCACACCATCAAGCTGGTCCACGCCTTGGCCTGGTGGCAGGAGCGCCGGCCCGACCCGCTGTGGGGCCGCTGCGCCCGGCGCGCCTTGGGCGGACTCAGCGCTTGAGCCGCATCTCCGCCGCCCGCGCATGCCCCTGCAGCCCCTCGCCATAGGCCAGCTCGGCGGCGATGGGGCCCAGCACCTGGGCGCCGGCCTCGCTGACCTCGATCAGGCTGCTGCGTTTCTGGAAGTCGTAGACGCCCAGGGGCGAGGAGAAGCGCGCGGTGCCCGAGGTGGGCAGCACATGGTTGGGGCCGGCGCAGTAGTCGCCCAGGCTTTCGCTGGTGTAGGCGCCCAGGAAGATGGCACCGGCATGGCGCAGCAGGGGCTCCCAGCGATGCGGATCGCGGCTGGACACCTCCAGATGCTCGGGCGCGATGCGGTTTGATATGGAGCAGGCCTCGTCCATGGAGCGGGTCTGGATCAGGGCACCGCGGCCCTCCAGCGAGGCGCGGATCACCGCGGCGCGCGGCATGGTGGGCAGCAGGCGCTCGATGGATTCGCGCACGCGGGCGATGTAGTCGGCATCGGGGCAGAGCAGGATGCTCTGTGCCAGCTCGTCATGCTCGGCCTGGCTGAAGAGGTCCATGGCCACCCAGTCCGGCGGGGTCGTGCCATCGGCCAGCACCAGGATCTCGCTGGGGCCGGCGATCATGTCGATGCCGACCGTGCCGAAGACCTGGCGCTTGGCGGCGGCGACGAAGGCGTTGCCGGGGCCGGTGATCTTGGCGACGGGGGCGATGGTCTCTGTGCCGTAGGCAAGCGCCGCGACGGCCTGCGCGCCGCCGATGGTGAAGGCGCGGTGCACGCCCGCCACATAGGCAGCGGCCAGCACCAGGGGGTTCTTCTCGCCCCTCGCGTCCTTGGACGCGCCATCCATGCGGGCTGGCGTGGGCACCACCATCACGATCTCGGGCACGCCGGCCACCTGGGCCGGGATGGCGTTCATCAGCACGCTGCTGGGATACGCCGCCTTGCCGCCCGGCACATAGATGCCCACGCGGTCCAGCGGGGTCACTTTTTGCCCCAGCAGGGTGCCGTCCTCGTCGCGGTAGCTCCAGCTCTGGCCGCAGGCGGCCTTCTGCTTCTCGTGGTAGCTACGCACCCGGGCGGCGGCGGCCTCCAGGGCCTGGCGCTGGGCCGGAGTGATGGCCTCGAAGGCGGCCTTGAGTTCCTCGCGCGTGAGCTCCAGCGCGCCCAGCTGCTCGGCCGACACGCCGTCGAAACGGGCGGTGTATTCCAGCACGGCGGCATCGCCGCGGGCACGTACATCGGCCAGGATCTCAGCCACCCGGGTCTCGATGGCGGCATCGGTCTCGGCCGACCAGTGCAGCACGCGCTGGAACTCGGCTTCGAACTCGGGGCTGGCGGTGTTCAGCTGGCGCAGATTGAGAGGGGTCGTCATCGCAATCTCACTTCGGAATGGCGGTGGCAAAGGCGTCGATCAGCGCGCGCAGCGGCGCGCGCTTGAGCTTGAGCGAGGCCTGGTTGACCACCAGGCGCGAGGAGATGTCCATGATGCGCTCCACCTCCACCAGCTTGTTGGCGCGCAGGGTGCTACCGGTGGAGACCAGGTCCACGATGGCATCGGCCAGGCCGGTCAGCGGCGCCAGCTCCATGGAGCCGTAGAGCTTGATCAGGTCCACGTGCACGCCCTTGTCGGCAAAGTGCTGACGGGCAATCTGGGTGTACTTGGTGGCCACGCGCAGGCGCGAGCCCTGCTTGACGGCGCTCTCGTAGTCGAAGTCGGCACGCACCGCCACGCTCATGCGGCACTTGGCGATGTTCAGGTCCAGGGGCTGGTACATGCCGGCCAGACCATGCTCGATCAGCACGTCGCGGCCGGCCACGCCCAGGTCGGCACCGCCGTACTGCACATAGGTGGGCACATCGGAGGCGCGCACCAGCACCACCCGCACATCCTCGCGGTTGGTGGGCAGGATGAGCTTGCGCGAGGTTTCGGGGTCTTCGAGCACCTCGATGCCGGCGGCCTTCAGCAGCGGCAGGGTTTCTTCGAAGATGCGGCCTTTGGACAGCGCCAGGGTGATCATGATTGCTTGTCGTCCTTCTGCTCGGGGGAGGAGGACGGCAGCGAGTCACCAGCAGGCGCGGCGCATCACCGCCATCCGCCTAGACGGATGGGGTGTTCAGGGATGGTGATGGGCCGCCGGCGTGGCCGCGGCTTCGGTCGGGGTGAGGGTCTTCATCGACAGCGCGTGGATCTGCTCGCGCATGCGGTCGCCCAGGGCCTGGTAGACCCGTTGATGACGGCGCACCCGGTTCAGCCCCTCGAACTCGGTGGAGACGATGGTGGCGAAGAAATGCCGGCCGTCGCCTTCCACCTGCAGCTGCTCGCAGCGCAGGCCATCGGCAATGTATTGCTGGACTTCGGCGGGGGTGGGATCGGCCATGATGATCGGCATTCTAGCGGCTGGTGTTTACCCGCGGATTTTGTAGCCCTTGCGCAGCAGCTCCAGCGCGATGGCCGAGACCACCACAAAGGCTGTGCCCACGATGGCCAGGCTGATCCAGGGCGAGACATCGCTGATGCCGAAGAAGCCCCGGCGGAAGCCGTCGATCATGTAGAAGAAGGGATTCAGGTGGCTGACGCCCTGCCAAAAGGGCGGCAGCGACTTGATGGAATAGAACACGCCCGACAAAAAGGTCATGGGCATGATGATGAAGTTCTGGAAGGCCGCCATCTGGTCGAACTTCTCGGCCCAGAGGCCGGCAATCAAGCCCAGGGCGCCCAGCATGCCCGCGCCCAGGGCCGCGAACACCAGAATCCACCACGGCTCGGCAAAGCTGGGCGGCGCAAACCACACCGTCACCAGGAACACGCCCGTGCCCACGGCCAGGCCGCGCACCACCGAGGCGCCCACATAGGCCATGAACCAGGCCCAGTGCGAGAGCGGCGTCACCAGCAGGAAGACCAGATTGCCGGTGATCTTGCTCTGGATCAGGCTGGACGAGCTGTTGGCAAAGCTGTTCTGCAGCACGCTCATCATCACCAGGCCCGGGATCAGGAAGCTGGTGTAGCCCACCGCGTCATAGACCTTCACATGGTCTTCCAGCACATGGCCGAAGATCAGCAGATAGAGCACGGCGGTGAGCACCGGCGCGGCCACGGTCTGGAAGCTCACCTTCCAGAAACGCAGCACTTCCTTGTAGAACAGCGTCCGAGCGCCCTGCAATTTGATGGCGCTCATGCACCCACTCCTTGTTCTGCGCCGTTCATGATTTCCAGGAACACGTCTTCCAGATCGGCGCGGCCGATCTCCAGGTCTTCCACCGGCACCTGGGCGGCACGCAGGGTGGCCAGCATGGCTTCCACCTCGGCGGCGTCATGGGCCTTGATCTGCACGATGCGGCCGGTCACGCGCGACTGCGCGGCCAGTGCCGGCGGCAGGGCCGCATCAGTCTTGAAGCGCAGCATGGTGGAGGCCCGGCCCGAGAGCAGATCGCTGGTGCGATCCAGCGCCACGACACGGCCCAGCTTGAGCATGGCGATGCGGTGGCACAGGGCTTCGGCTTCTTCCAGATAGTGGGTGGTGAGCAGCACCGTGTGGCCCTCGCGGTTCAGGCGCGCGATGAAGGCCCAGAGCGTCTGGCGCAGCTCCACATCCACGCCCGCGGTGGGCTCGTCCAGCACGATGACCGGCGGCCGGTGCACCAGGGCCTGGGCCACCAGCACCCGGCGCTTCATGCCGCCCGAGAGCTGGCGCATATTGGCCCGGGCCTTGTCGGCCAGGCCCAGGTTCTCCAGCAGCTCGTCGATCCAGGCGCCATTGCCCTTGACGCCGAAATAGCCGCTCTGGATCTCCAGGGCCTCGCGCACATTGAAGAAAGGGTCGAACACCAGCTCCTGCGGCACGATGCCCAGGGCGCGGCGGGCGGCGGCATAGTCGCCCACCACATCGTGGCCCATCACTTTGACGCTGCCGCCGCTGGCCTGGGACAGGCCGGCCAGGATGGAGATCAGGCTGGTCTTGCCCGCGCCGTTGGGGCCTAGCAGGCCGAAGAACTCGCCGGGCTGGATGTCGAAGGACACGCCGTCCAGGGCGCGCACGGCGCCACCCCGGTAGGTCTTGCTGACGTTCTGGAAGGAGATAGCCGGCGGACCGGACCGTAGGGGTGACATGGGCATGATGGCGGCGGATTGTAGGGAGGGCTGGCGCGGCCTGCTGGCGCGCCAGCATTTCCCTTCTTTTGCTGCAATCGTTCCGATCTGTGCCTTTCTCGCGTCAAAGCGCACGGCAAAGAGCGCAGATCGCCACTTAAAGGGTTTGCCCGCAAGTTCCTGGCTGGGAAGCCCCCGCGCTTGATGACAGAATCGGCGCCCATGGTCGTCAAGAAACCGCGCCGTACCGCCGAGCGCATCCTCGAAGTCACGCTGGATCTCTTCAATCGCTTCGGCGAACCCAATGTCTCGACCACGCTGATCTCGGCCGAGCTGAACATCAGCCCCGGCAATCTCTATTACCACTACCCGGCCAAAGACGAGCTGATCAACGCCCTGTTCGGGGCCTATGAGCGCGAGCTCAACCAACTGCTGGGCGCGGCCGACCATGTGCGCCATGTGGAAGACGCCTGGCTGTTTCTGCACATGCTGATCGAGCTGATCTGGAAGCACCGCTTCCTCTACCGCGACCTCAACGATCTGCTCAGCAAGAACCGCAAGCTGGAAACTCATTTCCAGGACCTGCTGGACCGCAAGGGTCAGGCCATGCGCGCCCTGCTCTCGGGCCTGCAGCTGGGCGGCGCCATCCCGCGCCTGGAGCCGCGCGAGGCCGGTCCGCTGGCCGAGTCCATGGTGGTGCTGCAGAGCTACTGGCTGAGCTATGAATATGTGCGCGACCCGCGCCACGCCCTGGAACCCGACCGCGCCGGCACCGCCCTGATGCGCGGGGCCTTCCATGTGCTCAGCCTGCTGCTACCCTATCTGGAGCCCGGCTCGCGCGAGCATCTGCTGGGCCTGGCCGAGAAATACCGCTGAGCCGCCGCAGCAGGCACGCTGCCGGCCCCACAACAGGAGACGACGATGGCCAAGTGGACCGCCTTTCCCTACGACAACAGCGCCTTCCGCTACGACGCCGCCGCGCTGAAGAAGCACTGGGCCCGTCTGCATGCCGGCGACGCCGAGCCCTGGCCCAAGGACACCGCCGTGCAGCAGGCCTGGATCCACTTCCATGCCGGCGAGTTCCAGCTGGCCCATGAGGCCGGCTTGGCCGCCGGCCCGGCCGGCATCACCGTGGCCAACAAGGCCCAGGCCATCTACGCCAACTACCTGGAAAAGAAGGAAAAGGCCAAGCTGGAGATGTTCCTGGCCGTGGCCGAGCGGGCCGAGGCCCAGCAGGCCGAGGAACCCAGGAACGCCAACGCCTTCTACTGGCAGGCCTATGCCATCGGTCGCTACGGCCAGGGCATCAGCGTGGCCAAGGCCCTGGCCCAGGGCCTGGGCAGCAAGGTCAAGACCGCGCTGGAGACCACCATCCAGCTGGCACCCAAGCATGCCGACGCCCATATCGCCCTGGGCGCCTTCCACGCCGAGGTGATCGACAAGGTGGGCAAGCTGCTGGGCAAGACCCAGGGCGCCGACACCGCCACCGGCCTCAAGATGTTCGAGCAGGCGCTCAAGCTCAACCCGGGCAGCGCCATCGCCATGATCGAGCGCGCCAACGGCCTGGTTATGCTGGAAGGCGACAAACGACTGAAGGAAGCCGAAGCCCTCTACGCCGATGCCGCCGCCTGCCAGCCCATGGACGCCATGGAGTGCCTGGACGTGGAACTGGCGCGGGAAGAGCTGGAAGACTGAAGACCGGGCCGGGCTCGGTCAGTCCTGCCCCGGCCGCCCCATGCGGGACATGGGGCGGCGCTCGGACCGCGTCGCCCGGCCCACCGGGCCGGGCTCGGTCAGTCCTCGCCCCAAGGCAGCATCAGGGTCAGGAGGAGCAGCTTGTTGAACTCGGGCCCGAAGCCGCGCACCACGGCCGCGGGATCGGGGCAGAGCTGGTCGTCGGCGATCAGGCCGAACTGCACCTGGCCCGCATAGGTCAGCACCGAGACGCCCAGGCCGATATCGCCGGACTGCGGCACCCAGAACATCACCCGCTCCACGGTGGAGCCGCAGAACTTCAGCGGCTGATCCGGCCCCGGCACATTGGTCATCACCGCCGTGGCCTTGCGGGCAAAGAGATTGAGCATGGCGTGCTGCACCGGCTTGATCAGCAGGCCGGCCACCGAGAGCAGGCCAAAGGCCAGCACCGGCTGGAAGCTGCCCTTGAGCTCCTGCATGCGGGTCTTCACCGCATAGAGCCGCTCCACCGGATTGGCAATGCCAATGGGCAGCACCAGGGGCACCAGGCCGAAGCGGTTGCCCAGCTGGTAGGCCTTCTCCAGGGGCCGCAGATTCACCGGCACCATGGCGCGGATCTCCTTGCCCGTGGGGTCCTCGCCGCGCTCGGCCAGATAGGCGCCGATGGCGCCGGCCACGCAGGACAGCAGCACATCGTTGACCGAGGCGCCCAAGCCCTTGCCCACGGCTTTCACCGCCTCCAGCGGCAGCGGGTCGGCCCAGGCCACCTGCTTGCGCGCGCCGGGCTTGCCCTTGAGCGAGGTGGGAGAGTCGTCCGGCATCAGGGCGAAGGCGGCGACATCGCTCACCGCCTGGTAGCCCATGCGCGCCATCTCCAGCGAACCGTCCAGCGGATCGGGCGGGTTCACCAGGGTCTGCATGCCGCGCGCCGCGCCGGCCCCGGCCAGACGTATGGCCTTGATGCTGGCCTGGCTGATGGGGCGCAGCAGGGCGTCGGTGAGCCAGTCCTGGTCATCGCGGGGCTGCTGCTGGCGCCGCGGCGGCGCCTTGCCGCCATCGGTGATGGAGAGCATCACCGAGATCAGGGCGATGCCATCGGCAATGCAGTGGTGGATGCGCACGATCAGGGCGCTGGCGCCGTCCTCGTAGTCCTCCACCAGCTGGATCTGCCACAGGGGCCGGGCCGGATCCAGGGGCGTGGCAGCCAGCTCACCCACCCGGGTCTGCAGGGCGCGCTCGGCCGTCTCGCCGCGGCGCGGCAGCAGGATCTCGGCCTGCACATGGTGGGCGATGTCGAAATCCTCGTCCTCCACCCACTGCGCACCCAGGGCGTCTTCCACCACCTTCTGGCGAAAGCGGGTGTACTGCAGCAGCCGGGCTTCCACCCGCTCGCGCAGCGCGGCCAGCGACAGGCGCGGCCGCATCACCCAGACCCCGACGATCATCATCAGATTGGCCTCGGTGTCCATGCGCAGCCAGGCGGTATCCACCCGCGACATGCGTTCGAGCTGTGCTGCCAAACCTGCCTCCTTGTGCTTGTGCCAGCCGGCACTTTCTTAGAGTACCGCCCCCAGACAATGCTGGGTAACATCGCCGCCGTCCATACCGATCAACACCAAGCCCGTTCCAGGGAGACATGATGAGCCTGAAAGACCAGTTCGAAGCCGCCGTGGCGCAGTCCAAGAGCCTGCCCGAGCGTCCGGACAATATGACCCTGCTCAAGATCTACGCGCTCTACAAGCAGGCCAGCAGCGGCGATGTCGAGGGCTCACGGCCGGGCTTCACCGATATGGTGGGCCGCGCCAAGTACGACGCCTGGGCCGGCCTCAAGGGCACCGGCGCCGACGAGGCGATGCAGCAGTACATCGACCTGATCGAGTCACTGAAGTAAGACCACCCCCTACCGGCTGCGCCGGCCCCCTCAAGGGGGCACGTTCGGCCGACCGGCCAAGCCGGATCGGCGAACGTCGCTCGACAAGACCAAGACAGGCATTCAGCCCGTCTTGGTCTTTTTCGTTGGGGCGGCCTTTTTCTTGGCGGCCGGCTCGGCCGCCAGCAGCGCGTCCAGCGCGCCCTCGATCTCGCGCTCGATCTGGCCCTTGAAGGCGCCCAGCAGCAGGCCCAGCCTGGCGCTCAGCGCGAAGTGATCGGGCGCCACGATCAGCTGGCCCTTGACCCCCGAGCGCACGAACTCCACCGTGTCACTGGTCTCGCCTTCCAGCACCGTGCAGTCCATATCGAACTCGGACTCGGCCTGCTCGGCCCAGGCCCAGGCAATCTCGCGGGCACGCGCCAGGCCCAGGCTGTGGTCTCGGTGGATCTTGATATCGGCCATCAGGGGCTGCTCCTTGTGCTGAGTTGTTGGCGGCGCTGGGCCTTGTTGGGCAAGTCTGCCAGACGCCGGACCTCGGCGTAAAAACGCGGCCAGTCGCGCCCGCCGCGCTCGAACAAGGCCTCGAAGTCCGGCACCAGGCCCAGATAAGCCGCCTGTATGGCCAGGCTGGCATTGTTGGCGCCGGCCAGCCAGCCGGCATAGCCGGACTGCAGGGCCGGCTCGGCGCGCAGCTGGGCAAAGAGCTCGGCCTTGGCCGCGCGCTTGCCGGCCTCGTCCAGCGGCCCCGCATACAGGGCCTGCAGCCGGGCGCGGTAGTCCAGGGTCAGGGCGCGGAAGCGCTCGCGCCGCTCCTGGCCGCGGCGGTAGGTCTCACGCGCCGCGGCGTCGCCCTGGGCCGCCAGCCAGGCCTCCACGCCCAGGCGCTCCACCGCCGTGGCAAAGGCCTCGTTGAACTCGGTATCGTCCGCCGCATACGCCACCTGGTGCGCCAGCTCATGGAAGACCATGCGTGCCAGCTCGCCCTCGGGGTAGCGGATGAAGGTGTTGAGCAGGGGGTCGCCGCCAAACAGCCAGCTCCAGCCCAGGGTGGAATAGGCCGGCACGCCGTAGACCAGCACGTCCAGGCCCTCGTCGCGGCGCAAGGCCGCGGCAAAGGCCTCGGCCTCGGCCTGATCGAAGAAGCCGTGGTAGCCCGCGCAGCCCATCACCGGATAGCACCAGGTCTTGAGCTGCAGGCTCAGCGCGGGCGTGGCCACCACATTCCAGACGGCGGCGCCGCGCCCCAGATCCGCATAGCGGCGGTAGCTGGCGTTGTCCGGCAGGGCCAGCTCGCGTGAGGCGAAATCGCGGATGCGCTGACTCAGGCGCAGGCGCTCGGCCAGCTCGGGCGCCAGGGTCGGCTCCTGCAGCAGGCGCTCCACGGGCTGGGCCGCACCCACCAGGCGCAGATGGCCCGAGGCTGCCTGGCCCAGATAGCCGATCTGGGCACAGCCCGAGAGCAGCAGCGCCGTCCCAGCCACCAGCCCGGTCAGACCGGCCCGTCCGAGCCGCTTCATGCGCCGGCGGACTCCACTTCAACCAGGCAGTCGTAGAAGCTGGGCGCCTGACCCAGATCGGTGAGGCGCTGGTGGGTCACTTCATTGACATTGCTGCCGCGCGGGCCCAGCTTGCGCCACCACACGCCCAGGCCGTTGACCACGCCGGGCCGCGCACGCTCGCTGATGCGGGCCGTGCAGTGGTAGCTGCCACGCTCGTTGAACACGCGCACCAGGCTGCCATCGGCCAGACCGCGCGCCGCGGCATCGCTGGCGTGGATCTCCAGCAGGGGTTCACCCTCGATATCGCGCAGGCTCTTGACGTTGACGAATGATGAATTAAGGAAGTTGCGCGCCGGCGGCGAGATCATGGCCAGGGGGAAGCGCCGCGCCAGCTCGGGCGTGGAGCGGGCGCTCTCGTAGTTGGGCACATAGTCGGCCCCGCCGGCCTGGGCCTTGCCGCTGGGTGTGAAGAAGCCGCCCTCGGCGAAGGGCGCCTCCTTCAGCGGCAGGCTCTGCCAGCCCTGCGCGGCCAGGGCCTCGAAATCGATCTCGGCCGTGAAGGCCTGGCGGGCCAGCTGCTCGTCGCTTTCGGCGAAGCAGGGTTCGGTGAAGCCCATGCGGGCGGCCAGCTCACGGAAGATCTGGGTGTTGGGCTTGGCCTCGCCCAGCGGCGCCACGGCCGGGTGGTTGATCAGCACATCGGTGTGGCCGTAGCTGGTGTGCACATCCAGGTGCTCCAGCTGGGTGGTGGCGGGCAGCACATAGTCGGCCAGATCGGCCGTGTCGGTCATGAAGTGCTCCAGCACCACGGTGAAGAGGTCGGCACGCTGGAAGCCCTTGAGCACCTTGGGCGACTCCGGCGCCACCGCCACCGGGTTGCTGTTGTAGACGATCAGGGCCTCGACCTGGGGGCCGAAGTCCGCGCTGCTCTCGCGCAGCAGATCGTCACCGATGGTGCTCATATTGATGCTGCGCGGCTGGCGGCCGGCCAGCAGCTCGGGCCGGTCCAGGGCGGCGGTGTTCTTGTAGGCCGCAAACCAGCCGGAGCTGGAGAGCAGCAACCCGCCCGCGCGGTGGCGCCAGGCCCCTGTCAGGCAGGGCAGCAGCGCGATCAGGCGCACCGCATTGCCGCCGCCGCGCACGCGCTGCATGCCGTAGTTCAGGCGGATGGCAGCGGGCGCCTCAAGCGCATTACGCTGGCCATAGTCGCGCGCCAGGCCGCGCACCTCGTCCGCGCTGATGCCGCAGACCTCGGCCACGCGCTCGGGCGGCCAGGCCAGGGCCTTGGCGCGCAGTTCCTCCCAGCCTTCCACATGGCGGCCGAGGTAGTCATGGTCCAGCCAGTCGTGCTGGATCAGCTCGTGCATCAGGCCCAGGGCCAGGGCGCCGTCGGTGCCGGGCAGCAAGGCGATGTGCTGATGGCATTTGTCCGCGGTCTCGGTCTTGCGCGGGTCGATGCAGATCAGCTTGGCGCCCTCGCGCTTGGCCTTGTTGGCATAGGTCCAAAAATGCAGGTTCGAGGCGATCGAGTTGCTGCCCCAGATCAGGATCAGCCGGCTCTCCGCGAAGAAGGGCAGGTGCATGCCCACGCGGTTGCCATAGGTGGCATTCAGGGCCGCCGCGCCGGCCGAGGCACAGATGGTGCGCTCCAGGCGCGAGGCGCCCAGCTTGTTGAAGAAGCGCGCCGACATGCCCTCGCCCTGCAGCAGGCCCATGGTGCCGGCATAGCTGTAGGGCAAGATGGCCTCGGGGTCGCGCGCTGCAATCGCCTTCAGGCGCGCGGCGATATCGTCCAGGGCGGCCTCCCAGCTCACCGGCACGAAGCGCGGCGCCTCGGTCTTGGCGCTGATGCGCTTCAGGGGCTGGAGCAAGCGCTCGGGGTGGTAGGTGCGCTCCGGATAGCGCGAGACCTTGGTGCACAGCGCGCCATGCGTGCTGGGGTGATCGGCCTGGCCCTGCACCTTGACCACCCGCCCGTCCTCCACCGTGATGCGCAGGGCACAGGTGTCGGGACAGTCATGCGGGCAAGCCCCCTTGACGATGCGTGGCGTGGCGGCGATGGCGGCGGCGGAATTCATGCGTGAACTATTGCATAGGGTGGGCCAGGGCGAGGCGGGCGGCGCGGGCCGGGCGGCCGAGAGCGGGGCCGGTGCTCGCACAATCGCGGATTATTCCTTGCCCACCCCAACCATTGCTCTCTGAGGGAGTGCCGCGTGCGTAGAAGACAAAGCCTGACCACCCTGGCCAGCCTGGCCCTGGCCCCCCTGTGGGCGCGGGCGCAGGAACGCCGCCGCATCGTGCTGGGCCAGTCCTGCCCGCTCACCGGCCCGGCCGCCCAGTTGGGCCTGCAGATGCAGGCCGGCGCCAAGGTCTTCTTCGACAGCGTCAACGCGGCCGGCGGCATCAACGGCCTACCCATCGAGCTGCGCAGCCTGGACGACGGCTACGAGCCCGAGCGCTGCAAGGCCAATACCGAGAAGTTCATCGCCGAAGACGTGCTGGCCCTGTTCGGCTATGTGGGCACGCCCACCTCGCTGGCCGCCCTGCCCCTGGTGAACCAGCACAAGCTGCCCTTCTTCGCCCCGCTCACCGGCGCCGAGGCCCTGCGCGAGGCCGGCAACCGCTGGGTCTTCCATCTGCGCGCCTCCTATGACGACGAGACCGCCCTCATCGTCAAGCAGCTCACCCAGCTGGGGCTGAACAAGATTGGCGTCTTCCACCAGAACGACGCCTATGGCCGCGCCGGCCTGGACGGCGTGCAGCAGGCCCTGCTGGCCCGCAAGCTCGCGCCCCAGGGCGTGGCCACGGTGGAGCGCAACAGCGTGAACGTGGCCGCCGCGGTCAAGACCCTGGTGGCAGCCAAGCCCGACGCCATCGTGATGGTCAGCGCCTACAAGAGCTGCGCCGCCTTCATCCGCGAGGCCCGCAAGGCCGGCTATGGCGGCGTGTTCTACAACGTCTCCTTCGTGGGCACCCAGGCCCTGTCGGACGAGCTGGGCAAGGAGGCCCTGGGCGTGGTGGTCAGCCAGGTCATGCCCTACCCCTTCGGCAACGCCACCGGCGTGGTGGCCGAGTACCAGGCCGCCCTGCAGCGCGCCGGTGGCGATCTCAAGCCCAACTACACCAGCATCGAGGGCTATCTGGCCGCCAAGGTGCTGTGCGAGGGTCTGCGCCGCATGGCGCGCCCCAGCCGCGAGGGCCTGGTCACGGCCCTGGAAACCATGGGCAACTACAACGCCGGCGGCTTCAGCGTGCGATTCGCCCCCGGCCGCCACGAGGCCTCCAGCTTCGTCGAGCTCTCCATGCTCACGGGCGACGGCAAGGTCCGCCGCTGAGCGCGGCGGCACAGGGGCTGCACGGGCGCTGAGCGCCTGCAGGCGCCCCCCCCCACGGGTACACTGGCTGCACACGCGGCCCGGGCTCCGTGCCGGGCCGCCCGCCTACACGGAGTGCCGCCATGAAGCTGATCGATTCCATCCTGGCCGATGCCCCCAGCATCGCCACCCTGCGACGAGACATCCACGCCCATCCGGAGCTGTGTTTCGAGGAAGAACGCACCGCCGACGTGATCGCCCGTGCGCTTACCGAATGGGGTATTCCCGTGCACCGCGGCCTGGGCAAGACCGGGGTGGTGGGCATCGTCAAGAACGGCACGTCGGACCGCGCCGTGGGCCTGCGTGCCGACATCGACGCCCTGCCCATGACCGAGCACAACCACTTCGCCCACGCCAGCAAGACGCCGGGCAAGATGCACGCCTGCGGCCATGACGGACACACGACCATGCTGCTGGGCGCGGCCAAGTACCTCGCCAAACGGCGCAATTTCGAAGGCACTGTCGACCTGATCTTCCAGCCGGCCGAGGAGGGCGGCGGCGGCGGCAACGAGATGGTCAAGGACGGCCTGTTCGAGAAGTTCCCCATGGAGGCCATGTTCGGCGCCCACAACTGGCCGGGCATGGCGGCCGGTCAATTCGCCGTGCGCAGCGGCCCGGTCTTCGCCTCCAGCAACGAGTTCAAGATCACCATCCGCGGCAAGGGCTCGCACGCCGCCCTGCCCCACAACGGCATCGACCCGGTGCCGGTGGCCTGCCAGATGGTGCAGGCCTTCCAGACCATCATCACCCGCAACAAGCGCCCCATCGATGCCGGCGTGATCTCGGTGACCATGATCCACACCGGCGAGGCCACCAATGTGGTGCCCGACAGCTGCGAGATCCAGGGCACGGTGCGCACCTTCACGATCGAGGTGCTGGACCTGATCGAGCGCCGCATGAAGGCCATCGCCGAGGCCACGGCCCAGGCCTTCGAGGCCACGGTGGAGTTCGAGTTCAGCCGCAACTACCCGCCCACCACCAACCACCCCAAGGAGACCGAGTTCGTGCGCTCGGTGCTCGGCGATATGGTGGGCGCGCAGAACGTGCACGAGTTCGAGCCCACCATGGGCGCCGAGGACTTCAGCTACTACCTGCTGGAAAAGCCCGGCTGCTACTTCCTGATCGGCAATGGCGACGGCAGCCACCGCGAAGGCGGCCATGGCATGGGTCCCTGCATGCTGCACAACCCCAGCTACGACTTCAATGACGAGCTCATCCCCCTGGGCGGCTCCATGTGGGTGCGCATGGCCGAGACCTGGCTGAACTCGCCCAAGCCCTGAGCGCCATGCCAACCGCCGCCGCCCATTTCGCCCAGGGCTACGCCGAGGCGCGCCAGAAGTTCCTGGCCGCGGCCGAGGCCGCCGGCCTGGATGTGCAGCCGCACTGGCATCCCCTGCTGGGGCGCGAAGGCGAGCGCCTGGCCATGGACGTGGTGCTGCAGGGCGATCCGCGCTCGCAGCGCCTGCTGATCCTGAGCAGCGCCTGCCACGGGGTGGAGGGCTTCTGCGGCTCGGGCGTGCAGGTGGCCCTGCTGCGCGACGAGCGCTGGCGCGCCGCCGTGGCGGCCTCGGGCGTGGCCGTGCTCTACATCCACGCCCTGAACCCGCATGGCTTTTCCTGGTGGCGCCGCGTCACCCAGGAAGGCGTGGACCTGAACCGCAACTTCCTGGACTTCGCCCACCACCAGGCCCTGCCGCAGAACCCCGGCTACGACGAGATCGCCGGCGCCCTGGTGCCGTCCCAATGGCCGCCCACGGCGGCCAACGAAGCGCAGCTGATGGCCTATGCGGCCCGTCACGGCGAGCGCGCCCTGCAGACCGCCATCACCGGCGGCCAGTACCACCACGAGCTGGGCCTGTTCTACGGCGGCCAGGCCCCCACCTGGAGCAACATCACCCTGCGCCATGTGCTGGAAGACCATGGCCGCCACGCGCGCCAGATCGCCTGGATCGATCTGCACACGGGCCTCGGCCCCACAGGCCATGGCGAGCGCATCTTTGCCTGCCGCGACGATGCCGCCGCCCTGGCCCGCGCCCGCGCCTGGTGGGGCCCCGAGGTCACCTCCATCTACGACGGCAGTTCCAGCTCCGCCCTCTTGCAGGGCCTGATGTGGAACGCCATCTTCGACGCCTGCCCCCAGGCCGAGTACACCGGCATCGCGCTGGAGTACGGCACCCTGCCCCTGCCCCTGATGATCGAGGCCCTGCGTGCCGACCACTGGCTGGAGGCCCACCCCGAGGCGCCGGCCGAGCAGGCTGCGCAGATCAAGCGCCAGATCCGCGATGCCTTTTATGTGGACACCGAGGCCTGGAAGCAGCAGATCCTGGCGCAGGCCCATCAGGCCGCCCACCAGGCGCTGGCCGGTCTGAGCGCGCCCGGCGGCTGAAGCACGCCGCCGAGCGGCCATGGGAAAACCCGGCCGCTCCCCCCGGGCCCCGGTGCTAACCTGCTACCCTGGCTGACCCCACGAGACGAGCCGCCCTCGCGGCGGCTCGCCGTCTGCGCTGCCGTCGAGCCAGCCTGGAAGCCGCTGCGCGAGTTCCAGGCCCGAGTAAAACGAGCTAGGAGACACAGGATCATGAGCCCCCACACGCTTCTCATCCTCCTGGCGCGACGGCTGCTCTCAGCCCTGCGCGCCTGCCTGCCCGCCGCCGCCCTTCTGGGACTGAGCGCCGGTGCCATCGCCAACACCCTGACCCAGAACGTGTCCTGGACCATAGACCGCGCCGGCACCAGCACCAAGTACCGCGTCGTGGCCTATGGCGACTCGATCTACGCCGGCTACAACGGCTCCACCTTGAACGCCGCCAAGTACGCGGCGCCCACGGTCGATGCCGAGTACCTCTCGGCGCTCTGGAATGCCGATATCGAGAGCGTTCGCCGCGCCAAGTCCGGCGCGGTGGCCGCCGACGTCTACAACAACAAGATCGTGGCCGAGAAGTCCTATATGCAGGCCGCCTCAACGCGGGTGGTCAGCTTCGAGATGTGCGGCAACGACGGTCTGCAGGCGCGCTCCGCCTTCAAGAGCCAGACCGGCACCTGCAACTACACCGCCCTGAACAATGCCGTGGCCAGCTGCAAGACCTATGTCGCGGCCGCCATGGACTTCATCAACGCCAACGCCTATGCCGGCACCAAGCTCAAGGTGATCAGCAATCTGCACTACCCCGGCTACGCGGCCGACAATGTGCAGAGCTCCTGCAAGGACCCGGGCACCGGCACCACGGTGAATATGCAGTCCCTCTTCCTGCCCAAGCTGGCGACGATGAACTACTGGATGTGCGAGTACGCGCGCCAGAAGGGCTTCCAGTGCGCCGACAGCTTCGCGCAATACATGGGGGCCGACTACGACAGCAATGGCGACGGCATCGTCGACGCCGTGGCGCTGCGCTATGTGCCGGGTGAGAGCGAAGCGGCCTATGTCACGCGTCTGAGCACGACGCTGCGCGCCACGATTCGCGATGCCAACAGCAAGTTCGTCTCGGCCACCAGCAGCTATGACTACATCCAGTCAGACGACACCCATCCGACTTACACAGGCGGCACGGTGACAGCCGGACTTTTCGGCGGCATGACCGGCAGCGGCGCACCGCGCTACTCAACGATCAGCAACGGCAAGAACCCGATCTGGAACCAGTACGGCCATGAGCGCATGGGCTGGGCCCTGTCCGTCTTCAACCCGGCCGCCCCCTGAGCGGGACGGGGAGCGCCATGCCCGCACCGGCAGACCGCAGCCCGCCGCGCCCGACCGCGGGCTGGGGGCCGTCCCTGGGCTTTCTGGCCCTCGCGCTGGGCCTGGTGGTGGGCTTGCTGATCTGGGGCTGGCAGACCCTGGTGGACGCGCCGGCCGACCGGCCGGCACAGGTGGTGGCGGCAGCCTCCGCCGGGAGCAGCATGCCGCCGCCCTCGGCGGCTGTCCCCACACCCCAGGCCGCCGCGCTGCCGGCCACGGTGGCCCCGGTGCCCGGGGTCCGGCCCGAGCCCGTCGCCGAGCCGCGCATCTGGCGCCAACGCGATCCGGACGGCGACCAGACGCCCGACCTGGCCGACTACGTCAACCAGGGCGAGCGGCCCGGCATGGCGGAGGTCATCGCGCGGCTGCAGGCGGCTGGCGTGCACAGCGGCCTGGCCGCCTTCTCGCCGCCGGGCACCCGGCCGCCGCTGCTGGGCCTGGCCGTGCCCGAGGACTTCGTGCTGCCCCCGGGCTATGTGCGCCACTATCAGGCCACCGATGACGGCCAGCGCATCGAGCCCATCCTGATGTATTCACCCGACCGCCTCCCGCTGGACGCGCAGGGGCGTCCCCTGCCCACGCCGGCCGACCGCGTGGTGCCGGCCGCGCAGGCCCCGGCCGGACTGGCCCTGCGCCAGATCGTGCTGCCGCCCCCGCTGGATCCGAGTCCGTCCCGACCTTGAGCGCCCCTCTCCCCGTCTGGCTGCGGCTGCGCGACAGCCGCTGGATGGCCGTGCTGGCCAGCGGCCTGCTGATCGCGGTCTTCGCGCGCGGCGCGTGGGCCTGGCCGCTGGGCTTTGTGATGCTGCTGCCCTGGCTGCGCGCGCTGGACGCCGAGCGCGGCTGGCGCGGCAGCTTGCTCAGCGCCTGGGCCCTGTCGGTGAGCTACACCCTGGCGGTGTTCGCCTGGCTGGGCAGCGGCATCGGCAGCTACACCCAGATCGGCGCGCCCGCGGGCCTGGCGCTCTTGCTGCTCGCGGCACCGCTGTTCCAGCCGCAGATCCTCGTCTTCGCGCTGGTGCGGCATGGCGTCGGCCGCCAGCTCGGCCCGCTGCCGGGCAGCCTGGCGGCCTGCCTGGCCTGGCTCAGCGCCGAATGGCTGCTGCCACGCCTGCTGGATGACACGCTGGGCTACGGGCTCCATCCCTCCCTCCTGCTGCGCCAGGCGGCCGATCTGGGCGGCGCCAGCGGCCTGACCGGAGCCCTGCTGCTGGGCAACGAGGCCCTGAACGCCGCACGGCGGCGCCTGGGTCGAAGGGGCTGGCACGGCGCCCTCCTGCCCCTGGCCGGCGCCGCCGCCTTGCCCGCGCTGCTGGCCGCCTATGGCGCGCTGGCGCTGGCGCGCCTGCCGGCGCCCGACAGCGGCCCGCTGCTGCGCCTGGGCCTGGTCCAGTCCAATATCGCCGACTACGAAGCCCTGCGGCGCGAGAAGGGCGCCGGCGCCGTGGTCCGCGAGGTGCTGGACCTGCATTACGCGATGAGCTACGACGCGGTGGAACGCCAGCGGGCCGATGCGGTGCTGTGGGCCGAGACCGTCTACCCCACCACCTTCGGGCGCCCGAAAAGCGAGGCCGGCGCCGAGTTCGACCGCGAAATCCTCTCGGTGGTCGAGGCGGCTGGTGTGCCCTTTGTCTTCGGCACCTACGATCGCGACGCCGAGGGCCGGGAGTACAACAGCGCCGCCTTTGTGGCCCCGGGTCGCGGCCTGCTGGGGCATTACCGCAAGACCCGCCCCTTCCCGCTGACCGAGCATGTGCCGGCCTGGCTGGACGGACCGCTTCTGCGCAGCCTGCTGCCCTGGGCCGGCAGCTGGCAAGCCGGCAGCGGTGCGCGGGTCTTTCCCCTGCTGCTGGCCGATGGCCGCGAAGTGCCGGTGCTGCCGCTGATCTGCCGGGACGCCTTGGACGCCGACCTGGCGATCGATGGCGCCAGGCTGGGCGCGCAGGCCATCCTGACCCTGTCCAACGACGCCTGGTTCAGCGGCAGTGCGCAGGGGCCGGCCCTGCACCAGGCCGCGGCGGCCTTTCGCAGCATCGAAACCCGGCTGCCGCAGTTCAGGGTCACCAGCACCGGCTACAGCGGCCTGATCGACGCCAGCGGCGAGATCCGCGCCGCCACACGCTGGGGTGAGCGCGCCCTGGTCGTCGGCGCGCTGCCCGTGGCTGAGTCGCCGCCAACGCTGATGCTGCGCTGGGGCAACTGGGTGGGGCCGCTGGCCAGCGGCTTGCTGGCGCTGCTGCTGCTGGGCCTGCTGATCCGGGCGCTCCTGCATCGCCGCGCGCTGGCTCAGGCGGCGCCGGCCGGAGGGCTCGGCGCCTCGCCGGCCTGGCCCGTGGCCATCGCGCTCTTGCCCGGCCCTGCGCGCTGGGGCGCTGCGCTGCTGCGCGCCGCGGCACGTGTGAGCCTCTTGGGGATGATCGCCGCCATACTCTTGGGCGAAGGGCCCATCCAGAGCAACACGCTGGCGCAGCTGCGCAGCTTTGTCGCGCTCTTTCTGGTGCCGGAGGCAGCGGCCTGGTGCCTGCTGCGGGCCTATGCGGCGCGCCTGGATCTGGAGGCCGCTGCCGGGCTGCTGCGCTTCACACGGGGCCGGCAGCAGCTGAGCCTGCCGCTGGCCGAGCTGGCCGGCGTGCGTCCCTGGCGCCTGCCGCTGCCCGGTGCGGGGGCCCAGCTGCGGCTTGGCGACGGCCGCGACTGGCAGTACGGCGTGTCCTGTGCCGACCCCTGGGCCCTGGCCCAGGCCCTGCAGGCCGCCGGCGGGCCGCCCGCCCCCGCCGCGCCGGTGCGGGGTCTGGCGCTGTACCTGCAGTCCCGGCCGCCCCGGGCGCCCCGGGGCCTGGCCCGCCCCTGGCTCAAGTACCTCGTCTTCCCCCTGCTGCTGGCCCTGCCTGCGTTCCGGCTGCACCAGCACATTGCCTACGGCAGTGGCCTGGGCGAGTTCTACAGCTTCGGTCTGGCCGCGTACCTGAAAGGATTCCTCCTGTGGTGGGCCGCCTGGGCCATGGCCGTGGCGCTCAGCGCCGCCGCGCTGCGTCTGCTGGTGGAGCTGACCTTGCTGGCCGGCGCCCTGCTGCGGCCCGGCGCCCTCGCACTGCAGCGGGCGTGGACCGAGCGGCTGGCGCTGGCGGCGCTCTACCTCGGCCTGCCCGGCTGGCTGCTGCTGCGCGCGCTCGCTTGAGGGAGGCCGGCGCCATCCCTGCTAGGCTTGCGGCATGACTCCCGAAAAGCCCATCCCCCTGGACATGCCCCAGATCCAGGCCGACACCCAGCACTGGCTGGAGAAGGCCGTGATCGGCCTGAATCTCTGCCCCTTCGCCAAGAGCGTGCACGTCAACCAGCGCCTGCGCTATGTGGTGAGCGAGGCCGACACGCCCGAGGCCCTGCTCAAGGAACTGGCCCACGAGCTGCTATTCCTGCGCCGCAGCGACCCGGACGAGATCGAGACCACCCTGCTGATACACCCCCGGGTGCTGCAGGACTTCCTGGACTTCAATGACTTCCTGGGCGCGGCCGACGCCCTGGTGGAAGACCTGGAACTGGACGGCGAGCTGCAGATCGCCAGCTTCCACCCCGACTACCAGTTCGAGGGCACCGAGCCCGGGGACATCGGCAACTACAGCAATCGCTCGCCCTACCCCACCCTGCACCTGCTGCGCGAGAGCAGCATCGAGCGGGCGGTGGAGTCCATGGCCGATACCGACGCCATCTACGAGGCGAATATGGCCACGCTGGAGAAGCTGGGCCTGGAAGGCTGGAAGGCCCTGGGCCTCAAGTAGACCCATGTCCTGATCTGACCGGCAGCGGTCCCGAAAGCGCGCGACGGCGGCCCCGCGGCCGCCCATCATGAAGCCCTGTTTTCCACCCGGAGATGGCTTCATGAACACCGCCCTGCTGCTGATCGACATTCAGGAATCTTTCCGCCACCGCCCCTACTGGGACGAGAGCGAGCTGCCCGCCTTCCTGGCCCGCACGAACGCCCTGATCGACGGCGCCCAGGCCCGCGGCCTGCCCATCGTGCGCATCCTGCACAGCGACGGCCCCGAGCAGACCGACAACCCTTTTGCCCTGGCCAGCGGCCAGGTGCGCCCCCTGCAAGGCCTGGCCCCCTACACGGCCGCGGCCGAGTTCATCAAGCATCGCCACAGCGCCCTGGTCGGCACCGGCCTGGCCGTCTGGCTGCATCAGCAGGGCATCCAGCGCCTGATCATCGCCGGCATACGCACCGAGCAATGCTGCGAAACCACCACCCGCCACGCCAGCGACGAGGGCTGGGCCGTGGACTATGTGACCGAGGCCACCCTCACCTTCGCCATGCAACACGCCAGCGGCGAGCTGCTGAGCCCGGCCGCGCTGAAGCGGCGCACCGAGACCGTGCTGCAGGACCGCTTCGCCCAGATCTGCACGGTCGAGCAGGCCCTGGCGCGCGCCGGCGGTGATACTGGGGCCCATGTCCCGAATTGACGTCTGCCTGCTGGTCGAGCCGCAGGCCCTGTTGCTCGATCTGGCCGGCCCGGCCGAGGCCTTCCGCCTGGCCAACCAGTTGCTGCGCGGGCGCGGCGAGCCCGAAGCCTTTCGCCTGCGCTTCATCGCGGCCGAGCCCGCCTGTATCAGCTCGGTGGGCCTGGCGCTCAGCGGCCTGGAGCCCCTGCCCGAGGCCCTGGCGCCGGACAGCTGGCTGCTGCTGCTGGGCTGCCGCAGCCCCCAGCCCGGTGATCTGCCCCAGGACAGCGCTGCCCTGGCTGCCGCCCTGCGCCTGCGCCGCTGGCTGGCGCGGCAGGGTCGCGATCTGCTGGATAGCGCCACGGGCCGCCTGCTGTGCATCTGCTCCGGCGCCCTGCTGGCGGCCGAGGCCGGCCTGCTGGACGGACGCCGCTGCACCACCCACCACCAGCTGCTGGATGCGCTGCGCGCCGCGGCCCCGCGCGCCCAGGTGGTGGACAACCGCGTCTTCGTCTTCGACGGCCCCCTGGCCAGCAGCGCCGGCATCACCGCCGGCATCGATCTGGCCCTGCACCTGATCGCCGAGCACTGCGGCGCGGCCCTGGCGGCCGGCGTGGCCCAGATGATGGTGGTCTATCTGCGCCGCGGCAGCCACGATCCCGAGCTCTCGCCCCTGCTGGCCCACCGCCACCATCTGCACCCCGCCCTGCACCGGGTGCAGGACGCCATCTGCGCCGATCCCGGCCAGGACTGGAGCCTGGCCCGCATGGCCGACACGGCCCATGTCACGCCGCGCCATTTGAGTCGGCTCTTCGCCAGCCATGCCGGCACCACGCCCCTGCACTATCTGCAGGCCATACGCCTGGAGCGCGCCCGCCAGGCCCGCGCCCAGGGTCTGAACACCAGCCAGGCCGCCCTGGCGGCCGGCTTCAGCTCGGACCAGCAGCTGCGCCGCGCTCGCCGACGCCATGCCGCCTGAAACTGGCGCTTGATTTCCGCAGATGATGGCCATAATATGATGATCATCATTTGAATCGGAGCCCGCCATGGACCCCAAGTCCGGCCGCAAGGCCCAGACCCGGGAACGCATCCTCGAGACCGCCGCCCGCGCCATCCGTCGCGGCGGCTACCAGGGCATCGGTGTGGCCGACATCATGAAGGAGGCCGGCCTCACCCACGGCGGCTTCTACGCCCACTTCGACTCGCGCGACGCCATGCTGGCTGCGGCCCTGGAGCGCGCCGGCCAGGATGCGGCCGAGCGCATCGCCCAGGCCATGGCCCGGCGCCAGGCCCAGGGCAGCGCGCCGCTGCGCGCCCTGGTCGAGTCCTATCTGCACGACAGCACCCTCACCTCGCCCGAGCAAGGCTGCCCGGTGGCGGCCCTGGCCTCCGAGATGCCGCGTCAGTCCGCTCCGGTGCGCGAGGCCTCGGTGCGACGCATCGAAGGCCTGATCGCCAAGGTGCGCGACGCCCTGCCGCCCGAGGCCCCCACCGGCCGGGCCGAGCTCATCACCAGCCAGATGGTGGGCGCCCTGCAGCTGGCCCGCGCCCTGGGCGACAACGAGGCCGGCCGCGCCCTGCTGGCCGCCAACCGCGAGGCCCTGCTGGCCAGCGCCCCGCACTGAATTCCCGCAGCACCGCCCCATGGGGCGGTTTTCTTGGCCCTCAAATATGACGATCGTCATATAAACATCAGCGAGTCTCACCATGTCCCTCCAGCACAGCACCCTGCTCATCACCGGCGCCAACCGCGGCATCGGTCTGGCCCTGGCCCGCGAGGCCCTGGCGCGCGGCGCCCGCAAGGTCTACGCCGCCGCCCGCGATCCGGACAGCGTCACCCTGCCCGGCGTCGTGCCCCTGCGCCTGGACGTGACCCGCGAGGAGGACGTGGCCCGCGCCGCCGCCCAGCTGGGCGATGTGAACCTGCTGATCAACAACGCCGGCGTGGCCGAGCTGGGCGGCTTTCTGGCGCCCGACGCCATCGAGTCCACCCGGCGCCAGCTGGAGGTCAACTTCTTCGGCCCCCTGCGCCTGGCCCGCGCCTTCGCGCCGGTGCTGGCCGCCCAGGGGGGCGGCACCCTGGTGAATGTGCTCTCGGTGGCCAGCTGGATCAGCGGCCCCGTGCTGGCCGGCTATGCCGCCACCAAGTCGGCCGCCTGGTCGCTGAGCAATGCCCTGCGCCAGGAGCTGGCGCCCCAGGGCACCCAGGTCGTGGGCCTGCACATGGGTTTTGTGGACACCGATCTGACCCAGGGTCTGGATGTGCCCAAGAGCAGGCCCGAGTCCATCGCCCAGGCCCTCTTCGACGGCCTGGCCCGCGGCGAGATCGAGATCCTGGGGGACGCCCTCACCCAGCAGGTGCGCCAGGCCCTGAGCGCCGGCATCTATCTGCAGCCCCTGCAGCGCTGAGGTCGGCATGAACAGCAGCAGCCCGATCTCCCTGCCCGCCCAGGCCCGCGCCGAGGCGGCCCCGGCCGCCTCCCCCTGGCCGGTGTTCTGGATCGCCAGCAGCGCGGTCTTCCTGGTCTCCCTGGACAGCACCCTGCTCTTCGCCGCCTTCTCGGCCCTGCGCGAGTCCTTCGCCGGGCATAGCGCGGCCCAGCTCTCCTGGGTGCTGAACGCCTACACCGTGGTCTACGCCGCCATGCTGATCCCGGCCGGCGGCCTGGCCGACACCCATGGGCGCAAACGCGTCTTTCTGCTGGGAGGCGCCCTCTTCCTGCTGGCCTCGGCGGCCTGCGGCCTGGCCAGCAGCCTGCCCCTGCTGGTGGCGGCGCGGGTGCTGCAGGCCCTGGGCGCGGCCCTGCTGACCCCGGCCTCCCTGTCCCTGGTGCTGGGGGCCTTCCCGCCGGAGCGCCGCACGGTGGCGGTCAGCCTCTGGGGCGCCGTCAGCGCCCTGGCCGCGGCCGTGGGGCCCAGCCTGGGCTCCCTGGTCACGGCCCGCTGGGGCTGGCCCTGGGCCTTCTTCATCAACCTCCCCATCGGCGCCCTGGCCCTGTGGCGCGGCGCGCGCCTGCTGCAGGAGCAGCGCCGCCCCGAACAGGCCCGCCGCCTGGATCTGCCGGGCATGGCCCTGCTGATCCTGGGCGTGGGCGCCCTGACCCTGGCCATCGTGCAGGCCGAGGACCCGGCCTGGCAGCGCGCCGAACTGCTGGCCGTGGCCGGCCTGGGTCTGCTGGCCCTGCTGGGCTTTGTGGCCTGGGCGCGCCGGGCGCGCGAGCCCCTGCTGGATCTGGCCCTGTTCCGCCAGCCCGGCTATGCCCGCATCAATCTCGCCACCCTGGCCTTCGGCAGCGCCTTCGCGATGATGTTCTTCGCCTTCTTCTTCTATCTGCGGGCCGTCTGGCACTACAGCCTGCCCCTGGCCGGCCTGGCCGTCACGCCCGGCCCCCTGCTGGTGATCCCCGTGGCCATGCTGGGCGGGCGCCTGGCCGCCCGCCATGGCCACCGCCCCCTGCTGCTCAGCGGCGCCCTGGTCTATGCCGCCAGCGGTCTGTGGTTCCTGCTGGTGCCGGGCCTGCAGCCGGCCTACCTCAGCGCCTGGCTGCCGGGCCTGCTGCTCAGCGGCGTGGGCGTGGGCCTGGTCCTGCCCTCCCTGTCGGCCGCCGCCGTGGCCCGGCTGCCGCCCACGCACTATGCAGTGGGCAGCGCGGTCAACCAGGCCACGCGCCAGATCGGTGCGGTGCTGGGTGTGGCGCTCACCGTGCTGATGCTCGGACATGGACAGGCCCAGCGCGCCGACTTCACACCTCTGTACGCCCTGCACATCGGCCTGGCCCTGCTCACCGGCCTGCTGTGCCTGCGCGTGGACACGCGACCACGCTGATATCCCCTGAGGCGGGGGCAGGTCTTGCCCCGCCCGCGCCCCGTTCGGGCACTGCGCTCGCACGAAAACGCGGTCTGTCATAGACTGGCCCCACAGGGGGTTAGAACAATGCACGAGCCACGAGTTCGCGCGACCGTCTTTTCCATCCGGCACTCTGGTCCGCAGCGCTACGGCGCCTGAAGCGAAGAGCACGCCCGATGGACGAGCCGCGCCTGCAGCATCCGACATCGCTGGTCTGCCGCGTGCACACGCGGCTGTGCGCCCTGCCCTTGGCGCAGCTGCTGGAAGTCCTGCGCCCGCTGCCTCTTGAAACCCTGCCCCAGGCCCCGCCCCATGTGCTGGGCCTGGCCCGCCTGCGCGGCCAGGCCGTGCCGGTGCTGGACCTGGCCGGCCTGCTGGGCCTGGAGCGCCCCGCGGGTGAGCACGCCCGCCGCCTCGTCCATCTGGCCGTCGGCCGGCGTCGCGTGGCCCTGCTGGTGGACGATGTGCTGGGCCTGCGGCCCCTGGAGGCCGCGCAACAGCAAGCCCTGCCGCCCCTGCTCGTCGAAAGCGCGGCCCAGCTCGCGGTGCAGACCCTGGCCCGCCTGGACGGCGAGCTGCTGCTGGTGCTGAACGCGGCGCGCCTGCTGCCGGCCTCGCTCCCTCAAGAACAGGCCCCGGCATGAACGCGCCCGCGCATCACGCCGCCCTGCAGGCCCTGGTGGCCCGGCGCCTGGGCCTGCGCCTGGAAGCGCGCCAGCTGCCCTGGCTGCTGGAAGCCCTGTGCCGCCAGGCCCAGGCACCGGTCGAGACGGCCCTGCAGCGCCTGGACACGGAGCCGGCCTTGCTGGAAGCCCTGCTGCCCGAGCTCACCGTGGGCGAGACCTGCTTCTTCCGCCATGCCGAGCAGTTCCGGGCCCTGCGCCTGCAGGTGCTGCCGGCCCTGCTGCGCGCGCGCCGCGAGACGCGCCGCCTGCGCGTGCTCTCGGCCGGCTGCGCCAGCGGCGAGGAGGCCTATTCGCTGGCCATCTGCCTGGCCGCCCAGCTGGGTCTGGAGCGCGAGGCCTGGGACTGGCAGGTGCTGGGGCTGGACCTCAACCCCGAGGCCCTGCGCCGTGCCGAGGCCGCACGCTACGGCGCCTGGAGCCTGCGCGAGCTGCCCGAGGCCGCGCGCGCGCCCTGGTTCGAGCGCGAGGGCGAGGAGCTGCGCCCGCTGGCCGCCCTGCGTCCGCATCTGCGCTTCGAGCGCCGCAGCCTGAGCGAGCCCGATGCCCTGTTCTGGCAGGCCGGCAGCTTCGACCTGATCTTCTGCCGCAATGTGCTGATGTACCTGCTGCCCGAGGCCCTGCAGCGCGCCCAGCAGCAGCTGACCCAGTCCCTGGCGCCGGACGGCTACCTCTTTCTGGGCCATGCCGAATCGCTGCGCGCGGCCGAGCTGGGCCTGGCCCTGCGGCAGGAGCCCGGCTGCTTCTACTACCAGCGCGCAACCGAGCCCGCCTTCCAGCCGCCTCAGCCGCCTCAGCCCCCGCGGCCGGCCGGGCCGCTCGCGCCACGCCGCAGCGCGGCCGCCCCGCAGCCGGCCCTGCAGGCCCTGCTGCGCGAGGAACGCCATGCCGAGGCCCTGGCCCTGGCCGCGCAGCTGGCCGAGCGCCACCCCCGCGACCCGCAGCCGCGTCTGCACCACGCCCTGCTGCTGGCCCAGCAGGGCCGGCTGGACGAGGCCTTGCGCGACTGCGAACGCCTGCTGGCCCTGGACCCAGCCCCGGCCCAGCGCGCCGCCGCCCACTATGTGCAGGCCCTGTGCCTGGAAGCCCGCGGCGACCGCGCCGGCGCCGCCCTGCGCTACCGCCAGGCCGCCCGCCTGGACACCGGCTTTGCCATGCCGCGCCTGCGCCTGGGCCTGCTGGCGCGGCGCGCCGGCGATGCCGCCCTGATGCGCGAGGAACTGCGCACCGCCGCCGAGCTGCTGCGCCGCGAGGACGAGCAGCGCCTGCTGCTCTTCGGCGGCGGCTTCGGCCGCGCCACCCTGCTGTCCCTGTGCGATGACGAGCTGCGGGGAGCCCTGGCATGAAAACCTTGATGGACCTGAACCGCCGCGTGCGCGAATGGCGCGAGGCCTTCGACCAGGCCTTCGCCGAGCCCCCGCCCATGCCCGGCCCGGCGCCGCTGGACTTCCTGGGCCTGGGCCTGGCCGCGCAGGGGCTCTCGCACGCCGTGGCCCTCTCGGAACTGGCCAGCCTGCAGCCCCTGGGCGCCCTGGAGCCTTATCCCGGCGGGCCCGAGGCCCTGCTGGGCCTGGTGGCCCTGCGCGGCGCGGTGCTGCCGCTCTACGATCTGCGCGCCCTGCTGGACCTGGGCCCGTCCGAGGGCCCCGGCTGGCTGCTGCTGCCGCGCGCCGCGCCCCTTGCCCTGGCCTTCAAGCGCTTCGACGGCCATTGGCGCCTGCCGCGCCGGGCCTGCCTGGACGCTGGTGCCGCCGCGCCCCACGCCCTGTGCCCCCAGCTGCTGCAGCATCCCGGCCCCCAAGGCCCGGTGCAGCGCCCCCTGATCGCGCTGCAGGCGCTGTGCGCGCGCCTGCAAGCCCCCCGATGAACCCCGAGGAGGAGCCCGACCATGTGGACCTTTGGCCGAAAGATCGCGCTGGGATTCGCGCTGTGCTTCGCCCTGCTGCTGCTGATGGGCAGCCTGGCCTACCGCGCCATGGGCCAGCTGGCCAACACCAGTTACCGCGTCACCGAGATCCATGTGCGCCTGGACCAGCTGGGCAATCTGATGGCGGCCCTGCGCGATGCCGAGACCGGCCAGCGCGGCTATCTGCTCACCGGCAACGAGAGCTATCTGGAACCCTATGAGACAGCGCTGCGCGACATCCCGCCGATACGGTCCGAGCTGCACCGGCTCTGGGCCGATCAGCCCGAGATGCAGCGCCGCTTGGCGGTGATCGACAGCCTCAGCGAGTCCCTGCTGCGCCTGCACAAGGAGCGCATCGAGCTGCGCCGCCAGACGGGTAGCGAAGACGCCGTGCAGCGTGCCGTGCGCCTGGGCGAGGGCAAGCGCCAGATGGATGAGCTGCGGCGCCATATCGACCAGCTCGACGCCGAGGAGCGCGCCGCCCTCAAGCAGCGCGCCGACGAGGTGGAGAGCGCCCTGGCCAGCGCGCGCCAGACCCTGGCCCTGGGCACCCTGCTGGCCCTGGGCTTTGTGCTGGCCGCCGGCTATGCCCTGACCCGCAGCCTGGGCAGCCAGATCGGCGCGGCGGTGCGCCATGTGCAGCGCAGCTCGGCCGAGCTGCAGACCGCGGCCAACCAGCAGGCGGCGGGGGCCCGCGAGTCTTCGACCTCCATGAACGAGATCACCACCACCATCACCGAGCTGCTGGCCAGCTCGCGCCAGATTGCCGACAGCGCCCAGCGTGTGGTGGGCATCGCCGAGCAGACCGGCGGCGCGGCGCGCCAGGGCGAGGACACGCTGCAGGCGGCCCAGCAGGCCATGGCCGGCATGCGCGACCAGATCGAGCTGGTGGTGGACCATATGCTGGACCTGGGCCGCAAGTCGCAGCAGATCGGTGCGGTGCTGGACATCGTGGGCGAGCTGGCCGAGCAGACCAATATCCTGGCCATCAACGCCACCATCGAGGCCACCGTGGCGGGCGATGCCGGCCGGCGCTTCGGCGTGATCGCCGACGAGATCCGCAAGCTGGCCGACCGCATGGCCGGCTCCACCAAGGAGATACGCAGCCAGATCGACGATGTGCGGAGCGCCGTGAACAGCACCGTGATGGCCACCGAGACCGGCTCCAAGGCCGTGGAGGCCGGTACCCGCCACTTCGGCGAGGTGACCGCCGCCATCGCCCAGATTGCCGATCTGGCCGGTGCCACCACCGAGGCCGCGCGCGAGATCGAGCTCTCCACCAAGCAGCAGGCCACGGCGGTGGAGCAGGTGAACATCGCCATCGCCAACACCGCCCAGGCCGCGCGCGAGACCGAGACCAGTTCGGGCCAGACCCTGCAGACCGCCTCCCAGCTGGCCGGCATGTCGCGCGAGCTGCTGCGCCTGGTCCAGCCCCAGGGCGCGGCCTGAGCCCGCCCGCCCGCGCATGGCCACGGACCCCTACCGCTACTTCCGCATCGAGGCGCGCGAGCTGCTGGACCAGCTCGCCCGTGGCCTGCTGGCCCTGGAGCGCGAGGACAGCGAGGCCGCTGCGGCCACCGTGGCCCTGCTGCTGCGCCTGGCCCACACCTTCAAGGGCGCGGCCCGCGTGGTGCGCCTGCCCCAGCTGGCCGAGGGCGCCCATGCGCTGGAGGAGCTGCTGAGCCCGCTGCGCGAGTCCGGCCACCGGCCCGAGCCCGGCCGCATCGAGGCCCTGCTGGCCCAGCTGGATGCGCTGGAGAGCGGCCTGGCGGCCCTGGCCGCGCCGGGGCTCAGCGGCCCGTCTGCCCCCCAGCCCACCCACCCGCCAGAGCAGCCAGCCGCGCCAAGGCTGGAAGCGCTGCGGCCCCCGTCCGAGGCCCTGGATACCCTGCTGGCCGGCGTGGACCAGAGCCATCTGCAGCTCCAGCCCCTGCAGCAGGCCCTGCAGCTGGCACGCGCCAGCCGCGCGGCCCTGGGCCTGGGGGCGCCCGAGGTCCAGGGTCTGCTGCTGCGCCTGGAGCGTCAGCTGGAGACCGGCCTGACGCGCCTGGAGCACGAGCTGCAGGGCCTGCGCGAACAGGCCGAGCAGCTGCGCCTGCTGCCGGCCGAGGCCTTGTTCGCCCCCCTGGAGCGGGCCGCCCGCGATGCGGCGTGCGAGCAGGGCAAGGCCCTGCGCTTCGCGGCCCGTGGCGGCGCCCTGCGCCTGGAGGCCGAGCTGCTGGACGGCCTGCGTCCCGCCCTGCTGCAGCTGGTGCGCAATGCCCTGGCCCATGGCATCGAGAGCCCGGCCAAGCGCCAGGCCGCGGGCAAGCCGGCCGAGGGCGAGCTGCGCCTGGAGGTAGAGCGCTGCGGACGTCAGGTGCGTTTTGTCTGCAGCGATGACGGCGCCGGCCTGGATCTGCCGGCCCTGCGTCAGGCCGCCCGCGCCAAGGGCTGGCCCGAGGCCGAGGGCGAGGAAGCCGCCCTGCTGCAGCGCCTGCTGCAGGGCGGGCTCAGCACCGCGGCCCGCGTGGATGGCCTGGCCGGACGCGGCGTGGGGCTGGACCTGGTGCGCGATGCCGCTGCTCGCCTGGGGGCGCACCTGAGCCTGAGCCATGAACCCGGCCGCGGCACCCGCGTCGAGCTGCTGGCGCCGCTGCGCCTGGCGGCCCTGGACACCCTGCTGGTGGAGGCCGGCGGCCGGCGCCTGCATCTGCCCCTGCAGGCCGTGCAGCGGGTGCTGCCCGCCAGTGCCCTGGGCGAGAACGGCCTCAGCCACGAGGACCAGCTGCTGCCCTATGCCGACCTGGCCCAGGCCCTGGCCCCCGGGGCGGCGCCGGGCCCTCTGGGCAGCGTCGTGCTGCTGGCGGTGGGAGATCAGCGCGCGGCCCTGGGTGTGGAGCGCCTGGGCGGCGCGGCCTGCGTGCTGCTGCGCCCGGCCCCGGTCCTGCATCCCGACAGCACCCTGGTGGCCGGGGTCACGCTGGACGCCCACCAGCATCCCCGCCTGGTGCTGGACCCGGCGGCCCTGGTGGCCCATGCCCAGGCCTGCCGCGACCGCCCGCAGCGCCCGCCGGCCGCGACACCCGCGCCCCTGGTGCTGGTGGTGGACGACTCGCTCACCACCCGCATGCTGGAGCAGAGCATCCTGGAATCGGCCGGCTACCGGGTGGACCTGGCCGTCTCGGCCGAGCAGGCCCTGGCGGCGGCCCAGCGCCAGCGCTACGACCTCTTTCTGGTGGATGTGGAAATGCCCGGCATGGACGGCTTCGGCTTCATCGAACGCACCCGCGCCGATCCGCAGCTGCGCGGGGTGCCGGCCATCCTGCTGAGCTCGCGCGACGCGCCGGAGGACAAGCGCCGCGGCCAGGCCGTGGGCGCCAGCGCCTACATCGTCAAGAGCGAGTTCGCGCAGCAGGACTTTCTGCGCCAGGTGCGCGCCCTGGCAGGAGCCCCGGCATGAAGACGCCCGGCAGCCCGCTGCGCGTGCTGGTGGCCGAGGACTCGCTCAGCGTGCGCGCGCATCTGTGCGCGGTGCTGGCGGCCGAACCCGATATCCGCGTGGTGGGCCAGGCGGCCGACGGGCACAGCGCCATCGCCCTGTGCCAGAGCCTGCGCCCCGATGTGGTGACCATGGACATGATGATGCCCGGCCTGGACGGGCAGGCCGCCACCGAGGCCATCATGGCCCACTGCCCCACGCCCATCCTCATCGTCTCGGCCTCCACCAACCGCGGCGAGCTGCTGCGCACCTACGAGGCCCTGGCGGCCGGCGCCGTGGAAGTGCTGGAAAAGCCCGACGGCCGCCAGCCCGAGGGCGACTGGGAGCGCCGCCTGGTGGGCCTGGTGCGCCTGGTGGCGCGCATCCCCGTGATCACGCATCTGCGCGCCCGCATGGGGCCGCGCGGCGCGGCGCCGCCGGCCCTCAGCCCGCGGGTGGCCGCACCGCCGCGCCGCCTGCTGGCCCTGGGCACCTCCACCGGCGGGCCTGGCGCCCTGGTGGCCCTGCTGCGCGCCCTGCCCGCGCCCGCGCCCCTGCCCATCCTGGTGGTGATGCACATCAACGAGCTCTTCAGCGCCGGCTTCGCCGAATGGCTGGATGCCCAGAGCCCGCACCGCGTGGCCTATGCGCAGGGGGGCGAGGCCCTGGACACGCTGAACGGCCGGGTGACCCTCGCGCCCTCGGGCCAGCATCTGCTGCTGCAGGGCGGTCACCTGCGCCTGAGCCAGGCCGCGCCGCGCCACTCCTGCCGGCCCTCGGTGGACCTGCTCTTCGAATCGCTGGCCGCCGAGCTGGGCGCCGGCGTGGTCGCCGCCCTGCTCACCGGCATGGGGCGCGATGGCGCCCAGGGCCTGCTGGCCATACGCCGGGCCGGCGGCCTGACCCTGGCCCAGGACGAGGCCAGCTGCGTGGTCTATGGCATGCCACGCGAGGCGGTGCTGCTGGGCGCGGCCCAGCAGGTGCTGGCGCTGCAGGACATCGCCCCGGCCCTGATGGCGGGCAGCGGCCGGGTCTGGGAAGGAGGAAACAAGGGATGAGCGACTGCGTCTTCATCGTCGAGGACAGCCTGACCGTGCGAATGGATCTGCGCGAGGCCCTGGAGCATGCGGGCTTCGAATGCGTGGACTGCCCCAGCCTGGCTGCGGCCCGGCTGGCCCTGGCCCGGCGCCGGCCCGATCTGGTGCTGCTGGACCAGCTGCTGCCCGATGGCGAAGGCCTGGAGTGGCTGGCCGAGCTGCGCGCCCAACCCGGGGGCAGCGACTGCGTGGTGCTGATGCTCTCCAATGCCAGCGGGGCCGGCCATCGCCTGCGCGGCCTGGGCCAGGGCGCGGACGACTATGTGGGCAAGCCCTATGACCGCCACTATGTGGTGGACCGCGCCCGCGAGCTGCTGCGCCAGCGGCGCGGCGGCGCGGCGGCCGGTCCCAGCCGGGTGCTGGTGGTGGACGATAGCGAGACCTTCCGCCAGGCCCTGCGCGAGGCTCTGGAGGGCGCGGGCTACCGCGTCAGCCTGGCCGCCAGCGGCGAGGAGGGCCTGCGCAGCGCCGCGGCCGAGCGGCCCGCCGCTGTGATCGTGGACCGCCAGCTGCCGGGCCTCAGCGGCGCCGAGGTGATCCGCCAGCTGCGCATGGACCCGGCCCTGCGCCGCCTGCCCTGCGTGCTGCTGACGGCGGTGGAGGACGCCAGCGCCGAGCTGGAGGCCCTGGAAGCCGGGGCCGATGCCTTTGTGCGCAAGCAGGAGGACGTGGAGCTGATGCTGGCCCGCCTGGCGGCGGTGCTGCGCAGCGCCGCCGCCAGTGCGCCGGCCCAGAGTGCCAGCCTGCTGGACCCCAAGCGCATCCTGGCCGTGGACGACAGCGTCACCTTCCTGGCCGAGGCCGCCGCCATGCTGCGCGACGAGGGCTATGACGTGCTGGTGGCCTCCAGCGGCGAGCAGGCCCTGGAACTGCTGGCCGTGCAGCCCGTGGACTGCGTGCTGATGGACCTGCTGATGCCCGGCATGGGCGGGCTGGAGGCCTGCCGCCGCCTCAAGGCCGATGTGCAGCGGCGTGACATCCCGCTGATCCTGCTCACCGCGGTGCAGGAGCGCGGCGCCCTGCTGGCCGGGCTGGAGGCGGGGGCGGACGACTTCGTGGCCAAGTCCGGCGAGTTCGAGCTGCTGCGCGCCCGGGTACGCGCCCAGCTGCGGCGCAAGCAGTTCGAGGACGAGGCCCGGCGCAGCCGCAGCGAGCAGCACCACAGCGAGCTGGAGGCCGCCGCCGCCCGCGCCGCCCGCGCCCTGGCCGACAGCCGCGCCGAGCTGCTGGCCGAGCTGGAGCGCAAGAACGCCACGCTGGAGCAGATGAATGCGGAGCTGCTGCGGGCCAGCCAGGCCAAGACCAATTTCCTGTCGACCATGTCGCATGAGCTGCGCACGCCGCTGAACGCCATCCTCGGCTTCTCCGACATCCTGCGCGACGGCATGGCCGGCCCGCTGAGCCTGCGCCAGCAGGACTTCGCCACCCATATCCACCAGGCCGGCCAGCATCTGCTGTCCCTGGTGAACGACATCCTGGACCTGGCCAAGATCGAGGCCGGCAAGGTGGACCTGCAGCTGGAACCTCTGGCCCTGGACGAGCAGCTGGACGAGGCCCTGGTGGTGGTGCGCGAGCGCGCGCGCGGCGAGGGCATCACGCTGCAGGTGCTGGGCCTGGGCGCGGCGGCACGCCTGTGTGCCGATGCACGACGCCTGCGCCAGATCCTCTACAACCTGCTGTCCAACGCGGTGAAGTTCACCCCGGCCGGCGGCACGGTCCGGGTGGAGGCCCGCCGGGTCTCGCGCCGCGAGGCGGCCCAGGGCTGGCCCGGCTTTGCCCGCGGCCGTCGCCTGCCCCTGCCGGCGGGCCCGCATCAGCACTTCGTGCAGATCAGCGTGAGCGACACCGGCATGGGCATGAGCCCCGCCGCCCTGGATCAGCTCTTCAAGCCCTTCAGCCAGATCAAGAGCCCGCACGGCGGTGCCGAGCTGGAGGGCACGGGCCTGGGCCTGGCCACGGCCGCCCGCCTGGCCGAGCTGCACGGCGGCTGCATGGCCGTGAGCAGCGAGCCCGGTCAGGGCAGCTGCCTGAGCTTCTGGCTGCCCTGGCGCGAGCCAGAGTGCGATGCCGGCGATGCCGGCGCTGCCGCCGCCGGCACCGTGGCCGGCCCGGCCCGGCCCACGCAGCCGCCCGCCCCCGAACCCCGGCCCGCCATGCGCAGCGGCGGCCCCGCCCAGGCCCTGGTGGTGGAGGCCGATGCCAGGGCCGCAAACCAGATGCGCCAGCAGCTGGAGGCCGCGGGCTTCGAGGTGCGGGTGGCCGGCAGCGCCGAGGCCGCCCTGGCCCTGGCCGATCCGGCCCTGCGCCCCGACCTCATCACCCTGGATGTGAACCTGCCCGGTCTGGATGGCTGGGGCCTGCTGAGCCGGCTCAAGAGCCTGCCCGGCTGGGCCCATGTGCCGGTGGTCGTGGTCTCGGTGGACGGCCAGCACGAGGTGGGCCTGTCCCTGGGTGCGGCCGCCGTGCTGAGCAAGCCGGTGGAGCGCCAGGCCCTGAACCAGGAGCTGGAGCTGCTGGGCTTCAAGCCCGGGCCTTCACGCGAGTTCCTGGTGCTGCTGGTGCATGACGAGCCGAAGGAACTGGAGCAGATCGCCCACTACCTGAACCGCCCCGGCTTCTCGGTGCTGCGCGCCGAGGGCGGGGCCGAGGGCATCGAGCTGGCGCGGCGCTACGAGCCCGATCTGATCGTGCTGGACCTGCTGATGCGCGAGGTGGGCGGCATCGAGGTGGTGGAGGCCCTGCGCGCCGATGCCCGCACCGCCGCCATCCCGGTGATCGTGATGGCGGCGCGCGACTTCAGCGAGCAGGAGCGCACGCGCCTGAGCGCCCATGTGCAAGCCGCCCTCGCCCGCCCGGCCCGGGCCGACGACCGCTTCCTGGACGAGGTGCGGCGCGCCTGCGCCCGCAGCGGCCTGACGGTCTGGGGTGAGCTGGGCTGAGCGGGCTGGCCCGGGCTCAGAAGCTGCGGCGCTGGCGGCGCCCGCCCACGTAGGCAATCACGCCCAGGCCGGCCAGCAGCATGGCCCAGCTGCCGGGCTCGGGCACGGCGCTGATCAGGCCGCTGAAGGGCGCGTCATTCACCTGCACCGAGCCGCTCCAGCTGCGGGCGATCACCTGGCCGTCGATATGGCCCCAGCTGGTGTTGAAGTCGGCATTCGGCGCCAGGAAGGAGGCCACCATGCCGCCGCTGAAGCTCACCGAGGTGGCGTCCACCAGATTGAAGAGCACCCGGCCGGCATTGAAGTTCGTGATGCCATGGCCGCCGAAGGTGACGCTGCTGCCGTGCACATTGATGATCACCGTGCTGTCGCCGCCCAGATTGAGCAGGGCCAGGTTGTTGTTGACATCGGCCGCGGCCACGTCGAAGACCGCCAGCTTGGCGCCGCGCGCATCCAGCTCGAAGGTGCTCCAGGGCTTGGCCGTGGTGCCGGTATTGGCCAGGGCGTCCAGCTGCAGGGACAGGCCGCTGAGCCGGGCCTGCTGGGCCGCGAAATCAAAACCCAGGTCCAGGCGGCTGCCGGCCTCGGCCTTGCGCGGGCTGGGGTTCTGCCAGGGCGTCACGCCGCTGGCGCTGCCGCCGTAGACCAGGCTGTCGGCCGTGAGCCACTGGTTGTTGGCATTGAGGTTGCCGCCCACGCGCACATCGCCGCGAAAGCTCGCGCCGCCGCTGCTGTCCAGATTGCCGCCCACCACGGTGCTGCCCCAGTAGCTGCCGCTGCCGGCCTGGAGCTTGCCGCCCACGGTCAGGCCCTGGCCGCCGTAGAGGGCACCGCTGCCCTTGGTATTGATGGAATAGCCGCCCACCTGCATATCGCCGCCCACGGCCACCCGGCCCTCCACATCGCTGGAGCTGGCGTAGAAGTTCTTGAACACCACCAGATTCAGGCCGCTCGCCAGACCCAGGGCGTTCTGCGTCTCGCTCTGCGGTGCGGCCTGCACGGCGTGGGCCAGCAGGGCGGGGGCGAGGATCAGGGCGGCGAGTCGGACGGTGGCAAGACGGGTCATGGGCTGGGGCCAGGGATGGGGAAGTCAGGGCAACCCGCATTCTTGGCAGGGGCCTTCTTCGCGTAAACCCCAATCCGCGGGGCCGCTGGCGCAATCCGTGCCGGATATCACGCGAATCAGCCGCGGCGCCCGCGGGAGCGGGGCAGCTGCTGGTACAGCAGGCGGTTCTGGGCCTGCTCCACCAGGGCGTCGGGCGGATAGCCCTGCACCGTGAGCAGGCGCCTATCCTCCAGACGGGAGCGCTGCAGAACGGCGCCGAAATGGGCCTCGAACAGGGCCTGGTAGCTGCCGTCGGCCTGGGCCTGGCGCAGGCCCTGCTCCAGGGCCTGCGCCAGATCGGGGGCGTCGGAGCGCACCACGAAATAGTCGTCCAGCGGATAGCGCAGAGCCAGGTCCGGCACCACGGCCAGGGGCTGGCCGCGCAGCCGGGCCTGCTCCAGCTCGCCCCAAACCTCGTTGACGCCGCGCGAGAGGTAGTCGGAGCGTCCCGCCAGCAGCATGGCGAACAGGCTGGCATAGCTGGAAGCCGTCTCCACCCGGAAGCCCAGGCGCTGGAAGGCCTCGAGATCGTTCCAGTCGGCGCCATAGCCCAGGCGGCGCGCCTTCAGGGCCTGCAGATCCTGCAGGGCGCGGAACTCGGCCAGGCGATCCTGCCGGCACAGCAGCAGGCGCAAGCCCAGCAGGCCCTGGCGCAGCGGAATGGGCACCACCAGGCCCTGCGCCGGCGCAAGCTCGCGGCGCGCCACCATGGTCAGGTCCAGCCGTCCCAGGCGCAGCTCGGACAGGGCGCGCCACTGGGTGTAGCCATAGCGCCCCTCGATCTCGGCCGGACAGTCGCTGCGGGTCAGGGCCAGCTTGAGCAGGCTGGCCGGATAGACGCGGCGCAAATCCTCGGCCGGATCGGCCACGGGAAAGCTGACCCGGCCCACCGGGCAGCGCAGGGCCTGCGCTGCCCGGGGCAGCGTCATGGTCGTCAGCAGACCGAGGCCGCCGAGCAGCAGGCGACGGGTTCTCATGGCGAAACTCAGGCGTCCCTTCTCGCGGGGTGGGGTGTGCGCGCGGACCCGTGAATGCCGACGCTCTTCTTCTGGACTCCCCGAGCGGCCGGCATACAGCAGCTTCCGGTGTACCCCTTGGCACCGCCAGGGACTTGATGCGGCGCAAGTCCGGGCGCTCTGCCGCCGCTCTGCCGCATTTGTTAGGGAGGCCCCGCCCTGTCTTAGACTGCCGCCGCCATGCCCAACGCTCCGATTCCCTCCCCCCGCCCCGCCCTGGGGCCTGCCCTTCTGACCCTGCTGCTGGGCCTGCTGCTGCTGGGCGCGGTGGCGCTGGGGCATGAGGGCCGGCGCAGCCTGCAGATGCTGGCCCTGGGCCTCCCGGGCCTGCTGTGGCTGCTGTGGCCGCTGCGTCAGCCCGTCTGGATCCGGGCGCGGGCCTGCCTGGTGGGGATCAGCCTGGCCGCCTTCGTGCTGGACGCCCTGGTGCGCGCCTTCCTGCAGCAGCAGTACCAGGCCGCGCCCGACAGCGCCCTGGTGATGAGCGCCGCCGCCAACACCACCGGCCGCGAAACTCTGGAATACCTGGCCAGCCAGGGCCGCGGCCTGCTGCTCTGGCTGGCCCTGCTGCTGCCACCGGCCCTGCTGCTGCCCTGGCTGCTGCGGCGCCACGCGCGGCTGAGCGCGGGCACCCAGCCCCTGCGCCGCTCGGCGCGCTGGCTGCTGCTGGCCCTGATGCTGCTGTGCCTGCTGGGCTATCTGAGCAAGCCCTGGCGGCGCCACCATCCCCTGATCTTCTGGCCGAGCTGGACGCAGCAGGTGCTGGCGCTGCGCCAGAGCTGGAGCGACCAGGCGGCGCAGCGCGAGCAGCTGCTGGCGAATGCGCGCGCGGTGCGCCCCCAGCTGCTGTTCCCGGGCCCCGCCACCGTGGTGCTGGTGCTGAGCGACAGCGTCAACCGGGACAATATGAGCCTCTACGGCTACGAGCGCGCCACCACGCCCCAGCTGCAAGCCCTGAAGGCCGAGCTGGGCCCGCAGCTGCTGCGCCTGGACCATGCCTGGTCGGTGGAGCCCGGCACCCTGGCCTCGCTGGCCGGCATCTTCAGCTTTGGCGAGCGCGCCCAGCACCAGCCCGTGGGCCAGACCCAGCACCTGCTGGCCCTGGCGCGCGAGGCGGGCTACAAGATCTGGTGGATGAGCAACCACGACGATGTGGCCGTGGACCAGCAGCATGCCCGCCTGGCCGATGTGCTGGAGATGATCAATCGCCGCCCCGGCCGCGCCACGGCCTCGCTGGATGGCGAGTTGCTGGACTGCCTGCAGGAGGCGCTGGAAGACCGCAGCAGCGCGCGCAAGCTCATCGTGGTGCACCTGCTGGGCGCCCATCCGCACTACCGCCTGCGCAGCCCTGATCTGCCGGGGCAGGATCACGAGTTCGAGCATGCCAAGGACCGGGTCTACCGCCAGATGCAGGCTCAGGACCGGCCGCTGTGGCTGCGCGAGCTGCGCCAGGACTACGACTCGGCCCTGCACTACCACGATGGCGTGGTGGCCGAGACCCTGAGGCTGGCGCGCCGCCACGCCCCCATGGGCGGTCAGGCGGCCTGGATGTTTCTGTCCGACCACGGCCAGGAGGTGGGTCACAGCATCAGCCATGCCGGCCACAGCCCCGCCACCGAGGCCGGCTACCGCATCCCGGCCCTGCTCTGGCGCCAGGGCGCCCCCTTCCCCCTGGCGGCCGAGCCGCAGCAGCCACCCTTCCGCGCCGACTGGGCCGCCTGGCCCCTGGCCGAGCTGATGGGCCTGCGCTGGCAGGGGCAGGACATGAGCCGCAATGTGCTGAGCCCCGACTACCGCTGGCGGGCGCCCTCGCTGGGCACGGCCACGCCGCAACGCTTCGATCGCTGAGCGCCAGGAAAAGCGGTCCGGCAGCGGGATTGCAGGCAGAATTTCCGCCATGAACGGCCAGCTGATCACCCGGCATGACCTGGAGCGCCGCCACGCGGCGTTGCAGGACCTGCGGCGCTATCTGGACGAGCAGGAGCGCGACTTCGAGCGCCAGCGCCAGGCCCTGATGGCCTTCGCCCAGCGCTACCAGCACGCGGTCGGCGCCCTCTACCAGGAGCTGGACGGCCTGGAAGCCCAGCTGCAGCAAAGCGCCCTGGCCCTGCTGGGCTCGCTGCAGCGCCAGGGCATCGCGCTGGACCTGAGCGATAGCGCGGCGGCCGCGCCCGGCCAGTTGCCCCAGACCCTGCTGCCGCGCATGGCCCAGCAGGCGCGCCTGGAAGGCCTGCCGCCGGCCCCGGCCCTGCCGGCGGTCCCCGTGGGCAGCGATATCGCGCAATGGGCGCCGCCCACGCTCAAGACGCTCTACCGGCGCGCGGCCATGCGCATCCATCCCGATCGCGCCGCCAGCGATGCCGAGCGCCAGCATCGGGAGCAGCTGATGATGGCGGTGAACGCCGCCTATGCGGCGGGCGAGCGCTGGCGCCTGGAGGCCATGCTGGTGGCGGCCGGCGCGGACCCGGTCCAGGTCAGCGGCGGCCAGGCCCAGGCCCTGTGCCACTGGCTGGCCCATTGCGAGGCCCTGGTGCAGCAGCGCCTGCGCCTGGTGAACGACTATCTGGGCGCGCTCAGCGGCACCGGCATGTACCGGCTCTGGCGCACCGTGGCGCAGGCCGAGGCGCGCGGCCTGGATCCCCTGGCCGGCATGGTGGCCCAGTTGCGCGCCCGCGTGGTAGAGCGCCGCAAGGAGCTCTATATCAGCGCCCGGCTCAAACCCGATTCCAGCCTGGCGCGCGCCTTCTTGCACCAGCGCGCGGGCAGCCTGGGCCTGGCGCAGGCCGCCGCTCACCGCTGAGCCTGCCGCCCCTGCTCAGGGCAGGCGGATCGCGGCGGCCAGATGGGCGTAGACCACGCCCACCCGGCGCAGATGCCGCACCTCGGGGTGGGTGAGCAGCCACAACTCGGTCTCGCATTCCTCCAGGGGCTCGCTCAGGCGGCGCAGCTCGGCCCGCCCCTCGGCCAGAAAGAGCGGCAGCACGCCCACCCCCAGGCCCTGCGCCACAAGCTCCTGCACCGAGAGGATACTGCCCACCTGGTAGCGCGGCTGCACCTTGGGAAAGTGGCGCTTGCGCCAGAGCACCGAGGGATGTTCGGGCAGCGCCTCGTCCGGGGCCACCCAATCGCTCGCACCGGCCTGGACCTGGGCCGGGCTGCGCAGCGTGGACGCCCGGGCGGCATACAGCGCCACCCGCAAGGTGCCCAGCGCCTTGCCCACCACATGGGGCGGTGGGCGCCGGGTGGCGCGCACCGCGATGTCCGCATCGCGCCGCGTCAGGTTGGCCAGCTCGTTGCCCGTGTGCAGCTCGAAGCCCAGCAGCGGATGGGCCTCGCGCAAAGGCGCCAGGGCGGGTGCGATCAGACCGTGCAAGACCGTGTCCGTGGTGGTGATGCGCACCGAGCCGGCCACCTGGGCGGGCTCGGCCACCAGCAGGGCCCGTGCCGACTCCAGCGCCGCCTCCACCGACTCGGCCTGGGCGGCAAGGGCCTGCGCCAGCTCGGTGGCCACATAGCCGGCGCGCGTGCGCTCGAACAGCGACCGCCCCAGGCCGCGCTCCAGACGCTGCAGGGCGCGGAACACGGTGGACGCGTCCACCCCGAGCCGCTCACCGGCCGCGGCCAGGGTGCCGGCACGGCACAGCGCCAGCAGGACTTCCAGCTCGGCCGGGCCGAGTTTGTATTGCATTGAAGCAATGCATTCATTGCACTCCAGCCTATGGCAATTGCCGTTTCGCAATCCTACAGTGAACCCGTCATCCACTGCCCTGCTGCACCGCCATGAACACCTCGCTCCCCGCCCGCTGCCCCGATGCAAGCACCTCCGCCCCCCTGGGCATCACGCTGCTGCGCGTGAGCCTGGGCCTGATGTGGATCGCCCATGCCTTGCTCAAGCTGCTGGTCTTCACGCTGCCGGGCACGGCCCAGTTCTTCAGCAGCCAGGGCCTGCCGGGCGTGCTGGCCTACCCGGTGTTCGCGGTCGAGCTGCTGGGCGGCCTGGCCTTGTTGCTGGGCGTCTACGCCCGCCAGACCGCCCTGGCCCTGGTGCCGGTGATGGCCGTGGCCGCCTGGGTGCATCTGCCCAATGGCTGGGTGCACACCAGCCCCGGCGGCGGCTGGGAGTACCCGGTGTTCCTGATCGCCGCGTCCATCGCGCTCTGGCTGATGGGGGATGGCGCAGCCGCCCTGCGCCGCAGCCCCTTCCTCGTGCCCGCGGCAGCCCGCGGCCGGGAGCCGGCATGAGCGCGCCGCTCACCCTGATCTCGCATGGGCTGTGTCCCTATGTGCAGCGCGCCGCCATCGTGCTGGCCGAAAAAGGCCTGCCCTTCGAGCGGCGTGAGATCGACCTGGCCCGCAAGCCAGACTGGTTCCTGCGCATCTCGCCGCTGGGCCAGACCCCGGTGCTGCTGGTGGGCGACACGCCCCTCTTCGAATCCGCGGTGATCTGCGAGTATCTGGACGAGGCGCATGAGCCCCGTCTGCACCCGGCTCCGGCCCTGGCGCGCGCCCGGCATCGCGCCTGGATGGAGTTCGGCTCCGGCCTGCTCAAGCTCATCGGCGCCTTCTACAGCGCGCCGGATGAGGCCGCGCTGCAGGCCCGCGCGGCCGAGATCCACCAGCGCCTGAGGCAGCTGGAGGCGGTGCTGGGCGCCGGCCCCTACTTCGCGGGCCCGCACTTTGGCCTGGTGGACGCCGTCTTCGGCCCGGTGTTTCGCTACTTCGAGGTCTTAGCCCCCCTGGGGGACTTCGGTCTCTGGCAGGACCTGCCGCGGGTCCAGGCCTGGCGCCAGGCCCTGGCCGCGCGGCCCTCGGTGGCCGGCGCCGTGCGCGCCGACTACCCGCAGCGCCTGCTGGCCTTTCTCCGCGCCCGGGGCTCGGCGCTGAGCCGGCGTCTGCCCGCCGGCGCCTGAGGCTGCGCCCCCATCCCGCCGGGGGCGCCAGGCGCACCGGGCCACCCGGCCCGCGACAACACCCCCCTCTTTGTTCTTGGCAATTAAAGTCGAAAACACAGGCCTAGACTCGGCGCGGCTTTGCAAGGAGGTCGTCAATCTCCCCGCTGCTCCAAAGCCGTGAACGACGACGACGCCGGGTGCCGATTGGCCGAACCCCATTGAACACGCCTGAATTCGTGCGGCAGGAGCGCTTTGCATCTGGGCAAAGACAGCTCGATCCGCAGCGGGGCGCCCATCTGAAGAGAGATGGCTCGCCACGCTGGTGAGGCCATACTCGCAGGCAACGGACGTCGGCACAGCCCTCAAGTCGTTAACCTCGGCGTATACCCGCGAACGGGCGTTGCCAAGGCAGACCGGCGCTCGGTTGTCTCACGCAGCAAGCTACGCGCTGTCACAATCCGCTGCGGCAGTGCCGCTCAAGCACATGTGTTTGGCTCACGCCTCGCGCATGGAAAACCGAAACGGATGCCCCGGCAGTCCCGCACGAGACCCCGGCGGCACCGACCGCCACATGATCTTCACTTTACCGAATCGCAGCGGCCAAAAAAGGCGCACGGACGAAGCACCTAAGCGTCGCGGACATGGAGGAACCCAGCTATGCGAACCAACCATACCGATCAACAAACAGCCGCCAGGGCGCGCGCCACGAGCCCCAAAGTGCAGCTTCGTATGCTGACTCTCGTGGCCGTCGCGGTGTCCTGCTTTGCGGCCGTGCAACCAGCATTTGCCGATTTCAACTGCACCGGTCCAGTCCGTGCCGTCTCGATTGAGGCGACCACCGGCGACTTGCTCGTGGGTGCAATAGGCCCCCTGCGCTGGGCGAGGCTTTGCAGTGTGAACCAGACCGTAGGCAGCATCACCCCTGCGGCCTGCAAATCCGTGCACAGCACGCTTTTGATTGCCCAATCCACCGGCCAAGTGGCGCACGTGTCAACCAGGAACACACCCACGCCCTCATGTGAGGCTCATCCTGAATGGCAATGGGTGCAGGGGTTCTACTTCGTGCGCCTGGGAGAGTAGCGCCACAAGGCTCGGTGGCCACATGAAAATCAAGCAACCAAGTACCTACCCAGTACGACGCAAGCAAATTACGTACGGGGACCTGAAATTGAAAGCTCTGCAGATTGTTTTGGCGGCGTCAATCGCAACAGGCTTGTCAAGCACCGCCTTCGCGCAGGTAAACTGCATAGGTGTCCCGCAGGCCACCAAGGTCGGAGAAATAGGCGCACAGGAGCCCTATTTCATCGTCAACATTGATGGGCTTGACTATCGCCTGGGCGCCATCAGCGACGATCCTGCAGCAAAGGCTAGACTGGCACAGGCCACCGTGGCCATGACGACTGGCAAGCGACTCATGCTCAGATACTGGCTGCCCCATACCACTTGCAGCGGAGCCAGTGAGGTTCGGGCGATCCCAAACTCAGTGCAAGTGCTTCAACAGTAAGTCCCGACAAATCATCAGCCTTGGATTTAGGGATCAGCGCCGTGGGCGAGCGAGAGGCCTAAAGAGCGCCTCCGCCTGCTGAAAGCTTCAATCCAAGCCGAAGATCTCGATCTTGCGCGCGCTCACGTTGATGCAATAGGTCGTCAGTGCAGCCGGGTCCCCTGCACCGTAGTAATACAGGCTTCGTCCGGCGAGTTTGGCGGCCATAGCCGTGGCCAGAAAAGCTTTTGATTGGTCGCCCGCATTCGCCGGATACCAAACATTCTTACTGGCATCGGCAAACTGAACCAGGATGCGCGGATTGCTGTCGCAATAAAGCGTCTTCACGGCCACCGGAATGCCCGATTCCTCAAACGCAGCGAAAGCAGAGGCCGAGCACAGCACTAGCGCGACTGAAGTCAGTACTTGGGCAACGCGCACCTTTACTGCAGGCGCACGACACTCTTTGCGATCGACGACATCCGGCAACTTGACGAGCCTTACCCGAATAATTTCTTTTCGCCCCATCATTTCCCCATTGCATATAAATGGAAGCAGGCTGCGCACACTATCTCTTTGGGGAGCCAGCTTCAATACAGCCCCCACCAAAGAGCTTGTCGCGAGTGCTTGCAAGCGATTTTTTGCCCAGCAACAGAGCCGTGCATTTGCTCATAGCCGGAGAGCGAATAGAACGTGCCGGCTTGCGACGCTAGAGGCAAAATAGCACAGCCACAACACGCTTTACAGGCAAAGGCTGGCGCTGCGCCGTATCGTCTGGCTTCAAACTTCGATGGGGTCCAACTGATTTATCTCGCAGAAGCCACTGCTTCCGATACCCATGGTATAGACCACCACCCCCCGCTTACCCGAGGCCAGCATCAGCAATGCAAGTGCCATCATGGCCTTATGTTCGGACTTGATCAACATCCAGCCTTGCGGCGTTCCAGCACAGTTACCAGGGGGGCCGCTTTCAATTCGAATCATCAGACCCTGCGCTATGCTCGTCGTGTCATAGATGTTGCCATGTTGATAGCTGTCCGCCGCTTGAGCCATCGGCGGCAACAACAAACCGAAGGCAACTGCCAATGCAGCAAGTTTTTTTAGAAATTCATTCGCGATCATAGAAGCAATCCTCCCAAACATTGGAAATATGGAATGGCGGCTGATCGATCGCCCGCATTCACCAATATCAAACATTCTTGCTGGCGTCGGCAAACTGAGCCAGGATGCGCGGATTTCTATCACAGTAGGGCGTATTCACGGCAACCGGAATGCCCGATTCCCAAAACGCAGCAAAAGCAGAGGCCAGTCACAGCACTAGCGCGACTGAAGTCAGTACCGAGGCAACGCGTGTCCTTACTGCAGGCGCACGATGCTCTTTGCGATCAACAACATCCGGCAACTTGGCGAGTCCTCCCCGACTAACCTCGTGCAGCACCATGGTTTTCTCGTGGTATCTAAATGGAGGCTGGCTGCACGCACCATCTTATTGGGGAGCCAGCTTCTATACAGGAGCCTCATTTGCACCGACACGACCAACGCCACTGCGCGCTCAATACCACCTGCGACGTACAAACCACTCACGTCAGTCGCGAATCACTGGACCGAAATACCAATCAGTCGGCGAATTGGGCAAAACGACATATGGCTTGACCCGAGTCGGCGTGCAATCACTGGAATTCGACGCCCTCCCGTCAATCCAAAGTGAAACCCTTCGATCACTTAGCTTCGCTGCGAGCAAGGTTGCGTAGATGGCTCGGCACGCCGCTGGTTCAATGGCGTTTGACGGTGCTCGAGTGCTGCAGAGTATGGCGTGACTGAAGAGCTCCGATCCAGCATCCGACTTCATAGAAAGAAATATGGCCCCGTCTGGATTGAGGCCGAGATCCGCCACCCGTCCATTGCACTCCGTGCCATGCGCGCTCTGCATCAAGAACACACACAACCAGACTGCCCCGCCCCTTGCATTCATAGCCAACGACTGAAAATTTACAAACATGCCCTCCCCCTAGAAAAGGATAGTTAATCTGCAGCGATGGAAGAAAATTCAGATGGGACACTCTTCATTTCCTGCAACTCGCGTAGGTGGGCATTTTTGCGCTGACTTACACGCGCGTTGATTGTCGTCACTGAGCGACCCGCAGACTAGTGGCTGACGGCCCGTTAGCCAGACAACTTGAGGGCAGGTAGCCCCAAACGGGCGGCACAGCCTACTCAGCGCTCAAGTCCAAAGGTAATCGCCATTGGCACCTTGAGTTTGCCATCCCCCCAGATGTCGATACAGCCGTTCACCCACGCATACGCTTTTTTGCCACTTGCAAGTGCGGTGACAGCTGTTGCGTAAAAGAGCCTGAAATGCGGATGGCTCTTGTCAAAGACCACTAGTTTCTCGTGCCCCGGCGTAGCGCAGCGCTCTGTATTGTCGGCCGCACTCAGGGTGACCATGGCGTGTCCCGAATCGTGGATGCCGACACCCACCACCTCCTGCAGGCCATTATTGCTGCCGGCCTGTGCCGCAGGAATGAACAGTGCAATCGACAGGAGCAGCACGCCCGCCCTGGCTGGCCGCCTCTGCGCCAATCGGCTCGCTGACAATTCGCCGCACTTAGGTTGCCTAACTCGCATTGCCTGCTCCTTGATTCAATTCAGCCATCCAGAAATACGACAAAAGGCGTTTCAACCAAAGACGCCATTAGCGTCTGCCTCACTTTGGCACAGGCTCAAATACCCGCCACATCAGGGCACTTCAGTCAATTCAATTCCGCACCGACAGATAGCCGAGCTTGCAATATCCGCTCGAGTCCAGGGTTGTGTGAAGAATCACATTGCTGCCCTGCGCCTTGGCAAGCAAGAGCGCTGCAACGTAGGTCTTGTAGTTGCTGTCGGTGTCATACAAAAAGGCAAAATTGCCGCTACTGCCTTCACACATCTTCGGCGTGCTCTCCAAGAACACGCGAAATCCGTAATTCGTACCCGCCGTGACGTCAATCGCCTCGATGCGCCCCTGCTTGATGCCGGCCCAAGCGAAGGCTTGGGCATATGCGGCGGGAAATCCAAACAAAAGGAATGAGTAGCACAGCCCGTGCCTGGCAATTTTTAGAATATTGCCTGAAAACAGGCCAGCAGCATTCAGATTAATCATGGCCCCTCCAATACTTGAAGTCAATCAAATCAACAAACTCTGCCTCGCGCCACACTGACAACAAAGCAAGCCGGCTCAGCTCCCCAGCCAGCAAGAGAACGGCTCAGCCAATCTACGGCTTAATCACTTGAGGCGGACACCTTGCGGTCGCATATAGCCCTTGACTTCTGTGCAACTATTCAGATTGCCGAAAAACAGCTCCAGGTTTCTTGAGGCGAGTTGACCCGCCACGGCGAGGGCGAGCCGGTTTTTGGTGGCCGGGCTTGTGCAGTCCATACCCTCGGTTTGCGACCAGCTTGAGCCACCACAGATCGCAACGAAGTTCACCCAATTCCCGCCGACTGAACCATGCACGTAGACACCGCCATGGTCATAGGCTTCGACGGTGTACTGACTGAGCTCGCAGTTGACCGCGCCGAAGGCGACGGGCACAGAAAGTACGGCAAAAATTGTTGCAAGCAGTTTTTTATCGAGCATACGCATCCCTCCCCCAAAAACTAGGCCAGACAATCGCCAGCCCCTAAACCGTGCTCCCGTGCCCAGTCAAATCGGACATCGTCCAACAACGCCGTCCCCTGCAAAGGCGAATGCCGTCGTTATAGCCCGGCGCGACATCAATCATCCGATGCGCCCATGCTCCGGCCAAATTGGTGGCGTGGACGTATGGCTTCGGCGCTTGGTTTAAACCGAAGAATTCAATGCCCTAACTCACGAGGGGGCATGGCAAGACAGAGCAGCGCCGCGTCAAAAAGGGAAGCCGGAACCATGTCTGTAGCATGTGCCCTCTGACCCTGCACTACTCGCTGACGCCATAGTCCCAGTCTTCCACATGCGCGCCGCCGTAGATGGCGCACCCGCCGGTACCAAAAGCTCCCACTCGCTTGCCCGCGCCTCTGGCGGCGAGCACCATGGCCAAAGCGGCTTTGCCACCGGCCGTATTCGTGTCAATGGCCAGTGCGTTCGGATAGGCCGATGCGTTGATACAGCCCGGGCTGTTGGAAATATTCCGCTCAAACATCACCATCGCACGGCCGTCCCGATCAACCCGAACATTGGTCACCTGCGACAAGGAAACACTACCGGCAAAGGCGTTTGTGCTAGCCAGCATGTAAACGACAAATACAAGACGGTGCACAAAACCTCCAAATCGGACCTTAACGGCATTACACAATCAACATCAATACAAGCTCTTAAGCGCACCATTCGATCTAAACACTCAAATCGAGCCATCCGCCAAGCGGTATCGGGCCAACCGTCGTCAGCGAACGCATTTTCATGCAAACACAATACGACCTTCATCATCGGGCCAGTCAGATGTCGAGGCAAGCTCCATAAAGGAGAGAAATCCATCCTCGACATATGCAATGAAGAACAGTGCATTCACACCATCAGGATGGCGAGCCTCGGCTTGCGGAGGGGTTCTATTGAAATCGACGGGAAGATTCTCAACCCGAAGCTCCATTGGCACTGCAAAGTCCAAATAGTAGCCGACGAATTTATCAGTTCTTTGTGTCACGCTTAGTGCACCGACCTGTCGGAGTAGAGCGGCCCTCCATGGCTCGTGCGTGATTGAACCAATCGCACGCTGAAGCGCTTCTCGCTCCAGCGGAGTTAGTTGAGCAATGGTCGCAGTACTTACCATTTTAGAATGGTCCCGATCTTGTAAGCACCATCGACCAGTGCACCTCGCACTTGCACTGCAATGCCTTGCACATTAACGGTAGTAGTGAACGTATTACTGAACATCCCGGTAGATGGCTTCGCGACTTCCAAAGCACGTTGCACTTGTGCCATTGCTTCTATTGGCGAGCCGAACTTACTAAGCAGCGCATTGCCGATGGGACCTTGATGCACGCCCTCGAAGATGTGCCCAACCTTATTGACCCAATCCACTCCGTATCGTCCAGCTAACAATGCACTGTTTTCTGTACCGACACTCTGCATTGCAGCCAACGCACGTTGCGCGATTAATGCATCCTGAGCGGAAAGCGTCCCATTCCCAAGGAGGGTCTGGAGTTCAGTGACATCACCGCGAAGGATCGCTTGCCTGACACCCGCCTCGTAGGTGTTTGCAGGGCGTGTAAGGGAGTTAAATAGATACCCAAACCCCGCCTGAACCGCCCCGTTGGCGAACTTACCACCGCCGATGACGGACGCCGTCCCCCCGGCAATGGCTGCAATCATGCCTTTCGCCACCGGGTTGTCGATCCCTTGACCGATGCCGGATTCAGTAAACGCCTTGCCAGCAAATGCCGCCATGGCGCTGGGGCCACAGCGTCCACCGCTCACCGCCCCTTGAATGCAACCGATCAGCGCATGGGCGGCGAGAAGCCCACCCGATTTCAAGCCACTGGCCCCAACCTGCTGGAAGGCCGCCGCAAACACCATGGACTGCAGGACCGACTCGAACGACGCGCCCGGCGAGACGGCCGTGGCGGTGCCCGCCGCAATGGCCACGATTGCCGTCTTGTTCGTGATGTTGAGGCCGGCCTCGACCAGACCCACACCCTGGCCGGGGGCCGGGCCGGAGAGGGCTGCCATCATCATGATGTTGCCGACCAGGCGCCAGTACTTGTTGCCCTCGTGGGCCATCACCAAGCCCGAGACAAAGGCCGGGATCGCCCACCATACCAGCTCGCCGGTGGGGTCGGTGTAGATCAGCGGGTTGTTCCAGACATAGCTGTAGCGGTTGTAGCCCTGCAGCCGGTCCGGGTCCTGGATGTGCGGGTCGGCGCTCACGAAGCGGGCCAGCAGCGGGTCGTACAGGCGGCCGTTCATGTGCACCAGGCCCAGCTCGTCCAGGTGCTCGTGACCGGTGAAGCCGCGGTCGCCATGGGCGGGGCCGGCCGTGAGGTCCAGCGCCGCGCCGGCGGCGCTCTGGCGCCGGCCCCAGGGGTCGAACAGCGCGCGCTCCAGCACCTGGCCGCTGGCGTTGCTCACGGCCACGATGGAGCCCAGGGCGTCCTTGTGCCAGTAGTTGGTCAGGGCGGGGTCGGCCTGCACCATGCCGGCGGGCATGCCCTCGCCCAGGGTCTTGACCACGGCGATGGTGTCGCCGCCCACGCTGATGAAGTGGCGGTGCTCGATGCGGCGGTTGCTGCCGGCCAACACTTCCTCGCGCTCGTAGCCCAGGCCGCCCGCGTTGTCGGGGTGCAGCAGGAAGACGCGGCGCTGCAGCACGCCGGCGGAGAAGAAGTCTTCGCGCAGGCGTTTGTAGCCGGCGTCGTAGACAAAGGCCACGCTGTTGCTGCCGTAGCTCATCCGTGCGGGATGGTTGAAGGCGGTCCAGTCGTTCTTGCGCTCCTGGGCGCCGCTCACGCGCAGGAGCTGGCCGTTGGCGTCGTACTCGTAGTTGCTGCCGCCCACGGCGCGCACGGCAAAGGGCTGGGCGCTGCCCGAGGCGGGGTAGGCATAGCCGCCCACATCGGTTTTTTCCAGGATGCTGCCCAGGGCGTTGTAGGCCAGGCGCACCTCGCGGTTGGCGCCGCCGGCATCGCTGGAGGACAGCAGGCGGTGCGTGACCAGTCGGTCCAGGCGGTCGTACTCGAACTGGTCCACCACGCCCATCAGCGACTCCTGGCGGCGCAGGATGTTGCCGGCCAGGTCGTATTCGTAGCGGTGGTCCAGCACTTCCGCGCCGCCGCCTGTGCCCGCCTTCAGGGCAAAGGCCTTGCCGGAGATGGGGTCGAAGCGGCGGTCGGTGATGACGCCGTTGCCCAGTTGCGCCTTGAGCAGCTGGCCTCGGGCATTGAACACCGCGTCGCGCGGGAGGGTGTCAATGCGCCAGAAGACGCGGCCGGCGTTGGCGGCGTCGGACACGGCCAGCAAGGTGCCGGGCACGGGGTCTTGCGCGCCCGCATAGCTGTAGCGCACCGTGAGCCCCGTGGGGTAGCGCTGGGCGCTGGCGCGGCCATAGTCATCGAACTCGACGCCGGTGCTGAAGCTGCGGTCGCTCGAGCTCAGGGTGTGCTGCGTGCTGCGGCCCAGGCTGTCGTAGGCATAGCGCATCTGCGAGACGCGTGGCACGGCCGGGTTGGCCGGGTCGGCGCCCGAGATCACCTCGCACAGGCGGTTCAGGCCGCCCGCGCAGGGCTGGCCGCTAGCGTCGCGGTCGTAGTACCAGTTGCTGTTGAGGTCGGGGTTGCGCTTGCTGAGCACGCGCCCGAGCTCGTCGTAGGCCATGGTGGTGCGATTGCCCTTGGCGTCCACCTGGCTGGTGAGTTGCCCCAGGCCGTCGTAGCCGTAGCTCCAGGTGCCGGTGCTCGGGTCGCGCATGCTGAGCTTGAAGCGGGCATGGCCGGGCGAGTAGCTGAGCGTGGTCTGGTTGCCCAGCGCATCCACAGTCTGGATCAGGTTGCCAATGGCGTCATAGGCCTTGGTCAGCGTGGCGCCGTAAACGTCCACGGTCTGCAGCACGCGGCCCTGGGGGTCGCGGTAGCTGGCCGAGCGGCGCTCCTGGCCGTCGGGGCTGGCAAAAGCCGGCAGCACTGATTCCGTGCGCAGGCCCGCGTAGCGGAGCTCCTGGCTGCGCAGCTGCAAGGTGCCGTCGATGGTGTTGCGCCAGTAGCTTTGCTGCTGCGTGGGCCGGTGCAGCCAGTCGAAGCTGGCCACCCATTGGCGGTTTTCATCGATATTGCCGCCGCCCACGGTGACACGGCCCGAAGCATCGCGCCCGAAGATGCCGCTCCAGCCGGCCACCTTGAGGCCCAGCTCGTCGTAGGCGCTGAGCTCCATGACCCAGCGCCCGCTGTAGTCACGCGACTCCTTGGCGACCACGCGGTGCAGGCTGTCGTAGTGCGTGCGCCCCGGCGGCCCCATGGCTTCACCACCGGGCCCAAAGGACTGCTGCTCGATGTAGTAGGCCGAGATGATTCTGGGCCTGACCTGGCTGCTGACCTGCCCCGATGCGTCACGGTTTAGTTGGGAGCGGTAGTCAATGCTCAGCGTGGAGAGCGTGTCGATGTTGAGGCAGGCTTCCAGATCGCCGCCCTGCGCCTTGAGCGCACCCAGGCAGTAAACCCGCTTGGTCTGCACGAAGCCATCGACCTGATTGCCGGCGCCATCTTTGCGCAGGGGGGCCGACTCGCGCACCAGGCGCCCCAGGCCGTCGTACTGCAGCGATGTCACCAGGTGATGTGTGGCCACCGCGGCGTCCACCACCTTGCGCAGGGGCAGCCCTGTGCCGGGATCGTAGGAGGCACTGCTGCGGCTGAGGGCCAGCGCTGGGTTGGCGTCCAGCCCGGGCTTGCCGGCGCGCGCACCGGTCTGGAAGGCGCCGGCCGGATGGCCAGGCTGCGCCGCAAACTCCTGGTAGCTGGCCCTGGGCGCAAAGCTGGCGCCCGCCGGGTTGCAGGAGCTGGTGGTCGTCAGGTCACGGTTGCCATAGGCGTCGTAGCGGTGCTGGTTCAGCACGCAGTCGGCCGAGCCCGGCTCCACCCGCTCCAGCTTGACCTGGCCGGTCACCGCGTCGTACTCGTACTCCACGGTGCGGGTGACCACGGTCTGGGCCCAGGACAGGGTGCCCAAGGTCGTCAGGGCCATCAGCGCCATCAGGCGCTTGAACGGCGCCCAACCGCCCGCTCGGGAGCCCGAGGCAGCAAGGCTCTTGCTGAGATTTGAGCTGGTCATACTAGACAGCGCTTTGTTCGTGTTTTCGTGCTGGCGCATCACCCTCAGTCCTCCAGCAGCAGCTGCAGAATCGCGGCCAGCGCAGCGGGCGAGATCTGGTTAGGCGAGGGCTTCTGCCCCACGGGTGGCAGGGGCGACGACACCAGGCTGGCGCGCGGCGAGGTGCCGGCGTTGGTGCCGGGCACCGCGGCCAGCTGCTGCGCGGCCGAAGGCGCCGTGCTGGTGACCGTGCTGCGGGTCAGACGCCCCAGGGTCCAGGTGGCCAGGTTGTCCTGGCCATAGACGTTGTCGGTCACCTTGCGATAGACCAGCCCAGTGCTCTCGTCACGCGTCTCTTCCTCAAGCCGGGTCACATTGCCATAGAAGTCGATGCTGGTCTTGATTTCTTGCCGCGGCAGGGGGATGCGCTCGCCCGCACTACCGATGTCCCAGCGTTCGGTCACGGTCTTGACCGGCACCCGGACGCGTGGATTGACCGCGGGACTGGTGTCACCCAAGGTGTAGGTTGTGCGCTGGGTCAAGGCGTAGCCGGAGCCCAGGGCATCAAGATTGGGGGCGGCGGCGATATTGCCGAGGATGCGGCCCTGAGCCGTGCCCATCTCACTGCCGGGCACCTGGGACGGCAGGACGCCGATCATGGCGAAGCGCTGCTGGTAGCGCAGCTGCCCCATTTCGCGGTAGTCGCCCTTGATGGAGCTCTCGAAATTGCCCAGGCCTTGGTAGTAGGCGTGGTGCTCGATCGCATTGCTGCCCTCGGTCAGCATCCAACGCTCGGCAAAGCCCTGAGCGCCAAGCTTGGGGCTGTAGCGCAGGTCCTTGTAGTAGTAGCGAGCATTGCCGGTGAGCTTCTGATCCGTACCCTCGCGCCAGGCGCGTGTCTCGAACACCAGTGGCTTGATGGGCAGGGCGATGCGGGAGCCATTGCGCTCAAGATACTTGTTGGGCTCGCCAAAGCCGCTGCGGTAGTAGACCCGGGTGCTGCTGCCCGGAACATAACCAATGCGGGTCTCGGCGCCCACGCCGTCGCTGAAGCGCGTGAGCAGGGGCGGCTGCGGCAGGGGCTGGCCCTCAATGCCGACCATCAAGCCGTGTACCGTGCGCATCGGCGAGTAGCAATGCGTGCCGCCGTTCGGACGCTCCTGGCAGATCTGGCTGCCTTGATCGATCTCCTGCTGCACGGTGGCGCGACACAGGGTGCTCACGCCGGCGCCGAAGACGTCACAAAAGCCGCGGGCGCTGGTGGCCGTGCCGAAGTTGACGTTGTCCAGCACGATGTCACGGTCAACGAACAGGCTGGAGTCCCCCGAGGCCAGGCGGCAGCTCAGTCGGTTGATCGCGTTGTAGTCCTGGCCCTGGGCGGGATGACCGCCGTCAATCGCACGGCAGTAGTCAGGCAGGCCGTCGCCATTGATGTCCACCCACCAGCGCGCCTCCCACCACCCCACATCGGTATCGGTGGTGCCCGTGTCGAAGGCGGACCAGCCCGCGCCCGTGGAGAGGCGGCACATCAGCCGCCGGCCATAGTTGTTCTCGGTGACGCGGCAATAGTCTGTCTTGCCATCGTTGTTGATGTCGATGAAGGCTGCACCTTGGTGCTGGTTCCCGGAGCCCAGGTCCGTGGAGCGCCACTCGCCGCCCGTGAACGGGCCCGAGGCCGAGCCGAGCAGGCAGCGAATCACATTGTTCGCCACAAAGCAGAAATCCTGGTTCCCGTCTCCGTTCACGTCGTAGAAACCGCCGCGGCGGAGATCTTCGATGTCTGAGTCTGGAACTGCGACAACCCAAGCGGGCATGGGTGCAAAGCTGCCGGTACCGGCGAGCGTGCACTCGATGCGATTCGGCTCCCTGCTGCCCTTGAGCAGGGCGCAATACTCGGTGATCCCGTCATTGTTCAGGTCGGCGAACACGAAGTCGGAGCGCTTTTCAACACCGGTTCGCCTGAGCCCAAATATTGCTATGTACTTACCGTGAACGGGGCCAACCGGAGAGTCCACCTCAGGCTGGAAGAAGGGGCCGCGCCGACACTCCACAAAGAAGCCCCCGTCGCGCTCCGACACCTTGCACAGGTCCACCTGCCCGTCGCCGTTCTGGTCGATCCAGCGCAGCCCCTCGGCGACCGTGGCGCCGATCTGGCCGTAGTACTTTGGTGCGTTGTCGAGGCCCTGACCATTCGAGAGGTAGCACGCGATCTGGCTGTTGCCGTTCGGGTCCAGCAAGAGGCAATAGTCGTCCTTGCCGTCGTTGTTGATATCAACCCAAAAACGCCCGTCATTCGGCCCCTCGGGGCCGTTCAGGGAAGGAAGCGTGAAGCTGCTGGCCTGGGCCGCCATCGCAGCACCGCACAACAAGGCGGCGGCGACCAGATTGGAGAAGATCTTGCTGAGCATTCGGATGGACAGAAATTGAACCGGCGTCGCGAGGTGTTTGGCTATCAGGGGCAGAGCTGCTGCCGCGGATAGCGCGGATCCGGCTTCAAGCCGCAGTCGTTCATGTCAATCGGCGGGCGAACAAGGCCGCCGCTGTCGTTGTGGGCGATACCGCGGCCCCAAAGCAGATCGGGGGTGTAGCTGAATGACAAGGGCGGCAGAGCCGTGCCGTCACGACCGCTCTCCTGGATGGTGGCCAGTCGGCTCGAGCGGGTCGCTCGCAAGGCCGCGCCAGTGCTGGCGTCGGTCAAGGCCTCATAACTCAGCTCATAACGGCGAACCAACTGTCCGCGCTCTGCGGCTGATGGCCCGGAGAAGCTCGTGAAGGTGCGAATGCTTTTGAGCCGCTGTCGCTGCTCGGACGACGAACCCGCATGAAAGCTCAGCTGCTTGTCGGGACGGTTTTCGTAGGCAAAGAGCACCCCAGTGCTGCCAGGCCGATCAGCACGCCCGGTGTACCGGATGTAGTGCGGAAGCTTGGAGCCCGACCATGCCGCAGACTGCCCCTCGGTGCAGCGGGCGCCATCATCCAGCACGTCGCCGGCGCAGTAGACGAAATCGACGGAGTTGCCGTTGCGGTCCTCGATCTTGCGCAGCAGCCAACGATTGATGAGCTGGGCTGAGGCGGACCGCTCTGGGATGTTGGTGCGCACGAGTGCGTTCTCGCTGCCACCGAAGTAAAGCGTCAGGCCCGCCTTGTTCTCAACCCGCCAGCCCATGGGCGTGTTGGCGCCACCCGGCAGGGTGTCCAGTGCGGTGATGCGGGCGTGAGACTCGATTTCGGTGCGGTATTCGCTGCCGGCGGTTCCCTGAACATCGTCTGGGTTGCCCGCGGGGCTGACCAGCAAGAGGCGCTGCCCATCCAGACAGAAGCGGTCGCCTCGGCCAAAGGTCACCGCGCTGCGCTGCCCGTCGTGAACGTAGTTCTGGCCGCAACGGGTGACCACGGACATGCCCGACAAAACCCAACCAATGCCCAGCAAGCCGTTGCCGCCATCGCTGCTGTAGCTCAGGCTGAGCTGAGGCTCCATGCCAGCAATGCCGGGGGCGACCTTGATTGGGACAGAGACCGTCGCCGAACCGGATCCGTTGACAGCGAACTCATGATGGGTGGTCATGTCAGCTCGCGCAGCACCTACGCCGAGCAGGCCGGTCAAGGCCAGGACACACCGATATCGTGAAGACCACATGCTGCTTCTCTCTCGCATCAGGCGCACCTCGGAAAGGTGGACGGCAAGCAAAGCAGCACGACCGACCGCCCGGACCAGCCGTCCAGGCGCCCCCTCCCAGGAGCAAACTCTCTTGTTTTGATAACTGTCTATATGCGACAGCTTCGCGTTTCGCGCCGCGCGACTGTAGCAGAGCTCCCCAAGGGCCTGGCAGAAGCCCCTAAGGCGCGCTTTGCTCGACCGCGCACCGCCACTCATTCATGGCTGCACCCCACGGGCTCAGCCGACACAGCGGCCTTCAATGGCGGACAGCGCTGGGGCTCAAGGCCTGAAATAAATGCTCTGCAGCCCCGGATACTCCCCGCCGCAGGCCCCGGCAATCACCTCGAGCAATACCAGCTTGCCAGCGGCCGTTGCAGCAAGCGCGGCGGCATAAGCGGCCTTGCCCGCGGGTGAGGCCAGGTCAATGGAATAAATGGCACGCGAACCGACCTGCTGACCACAGGGCCCCAGATCATTGGTGTAGACATAGACCGTCGTGCTGCCAATATAAGGCCGGATCTGCGAGATGGTGACCGGGCCGGATGTGGGCTCCGCGTAGCCACTGAGCGCCGTCAGCGCGAGCGGGGCAAGGCAGGCAAGCGTTTTCACTGATCGAAGAAGGAACATGAGTCACCGCAAGGAGAGATGCTTGAGAACGGTGTTGCCGCCGCAGATCCGGGCTGCTCGCACGCGTCAGCAAGCAAACCAAGGCGCCGGGCTACTTCACCAAATGCACATAATTGGGCGCTGGCGCCGCGTGATAGGCCGGAATGGTGTTGCAGCTTTGCAAGGAAGGGTCGTAGTAGTGCACTACCACCGCCTTGTCCAGCGCGACGGCCATGCTGAGCTGGGCAAACCAGTTCTTGCAAACACCGGGCGGAACACCGCCGCGTGGCGTTTCGATATTGCAGATGGCGGTCCAATCGCCACGATAGTCCGCGTGGATCATCAGATCACCCATGGCGTAGGTCATGACGCGCGAAACCCGGCCCTCGCACCATAGCTCCGCCCGAGTGCTGAAGGGCAGCATCAGGGTTGCGACCAATATCAAGGCCTTGGTTTTGGCATATCCAAACATTGCCATCCCCCCTCCAAAAAAAATGCAAGCTCTAGGCGGTCAGCGCGGGCCTGCCACTGGGCGCATGACAAGCCACGCTGGCTCTCGCCTCGCCCTGCTGAGTGCAGCAGTCACTTCCACAAGTCCACACGAGTCAGCAGGGGGGTGCCAAACGCGCTACAGCCATTGACCCAACCCACCACGGGATTCGAGGTTTGGTAGGCCAGCAGCAGGGCGGCATACATTTCCTTGAAAGCTGGGTGCTGCCGGCGCAAGGCCAACTGACTGTTTTCGGGACAACCCTCCTGATTGGCAATGGCACCATTGGCCGCGACCAGCAGGATGTGATTGCCGTCGTCATGCACCACCAGGGCCGAAATCGTGAAGCGGGAGAACGGCGAGTTCGCCTGGACAGGCCCCGCACACCCGAGCCAACAAAAAAGGCCCAAGACCAAGCCAGTGAATCTTGCCGCGAAGCGCGGCACGGACAGGCATGGCGCCCGGTACAAATTGAATCGCGACATCATCAACACGCCCTCCCAGGCAAACGCTTCTTGCTACCGTACGCAAGAGCAAAGGTCGCGGAGTCTAGCGCTGCTTGCGACCTCTTTTCTTTCTCGCTCGCTCTCTCCCTCTCTCTAGAGCATCAGATGCGAGGCCACCGGTCGCCCGTCTCGGCATTTGCTGAAGGCGAGGTTGATGGGGCGGTCCGAAGCCTGCGCCAGCAGCGCCGTGGCCAGTTGGGCGCGCCCTTTGGCACTGGCCAGATCCAGGGTCACAAGACCCATGCCACGGCAGCCCTCGGGCACATAGTCCGCAGGCAGGCCGCCTTGCATGATCAAGGTGCCCTGCCCGGTGTCGCCGTAGTCTTCCACCACGATGTTCTGGATCTTCTGCGGGCTGGGCAGCCATTGGCCGGGCGCGGCCTGCGCGGTCTGTGCGGACAGGCAGAACGCTGCCAGCAGCAGCAGGCCCCGCGCCACACCGCCGTTGATCTTTCGTGCGTTCAAGAAGTTCATCCCAACCGAATCCTTCAAATTCAAACGAGGCGCATGCTAATTCAGTTCATCAGCTGCAGGTCTTCAAGCCAGCGCGCCGGCATCGTGCTCCCGTTCATGCGGCAGCTGGTGTCTTCGCCCCAGTCCACAAAGGTGGCACGCAGCACAGTGCCCACAGACTGCACACGTACGCCGGGAGCGCCTTCGCCCCCAGTTCAAGCCCACCTATAAACCCATGCCCTCAGCGGGTCAGCACGGCTAGCCTGTGTTCGCATGAGCCAGACGCCCCGTTATCTCGACCTCTCAAAACCACCCAATACAATTACGAGTTCTTGGCGCTTTTCCTGATAAATAATCCCCAACTCCACATCCAACTTCCGAAGATGTGCAAGACGACGCCCCCCGATTGCAACAAATTCCATCCCACCAGAAGACTGCTCCACCCAACCGGCAGCACGAAGTCTCTCATTTAGATCCAAACCATATTGGGCCGACTTGATACCGCCAAAACGGCACTCAATTATTTTTTCAACCAGAAACTCCAGACACTTGTCATGCAGCACGCTCACACTAAAAACATCCAATCCATCTAAGGCCCTTGCCCCTTGCTGCGTGAAGGCCTTTGTTCCCACAGGCCTTTGACTTTCTCCTCGCCAGTGCAAAACACTAGCAACCAGAAGCACCAAACCTATAAGCAACCATCCCGGCCAGCCGGGAATTTTCCCAGGACCTAACATTTCACATCCGGCGTAAACGAACAGGAGTATCCATAGCCGCCTCCGGCAGACTTCCCGGCGCTGAAGCGCGGGCCTTGTCGCGTTGGCACAAAAGAAATCCCAACATCCCATGAAGCCAGCCAATTTCTATTTTCATAGTCATAAGAGAAGGAACGACCAATAGTAACTGGACCTGCTGTCAACGATCCACCCCAGCTAGCCCCACCGAAGAAACTATTCAATTGACCGGGCGTTGCCCCCGGCAGAAACTGGTATTGCAGCGTCGCACTTGGAGCCCAATCAAAGGCAAACCCCTTATTCAGACCACCGTAAAACTCATATTCACTGCTCATAGAGAGGGACAAGGCATATCCACCTGCAGTGCCTAGGAACGTAAGCCCCCCTGTCGGCGGCCTGGGCGAATCGCGGAGACGAGCTGTAGATTCATTCCACAGCGACCCGATCGGGCTATCCTGCAGCCATTCCCTAAGGCTTTTAAAGCAGCCATTGCCATGCCCTGACCCGCAATGGTTGAAGATGTAGCTAAACGCCCCCGTCATCGCACCATTGCTGAAGGAGCCACCCGAGAGGGCCGAAGCCGTTCCGCCGACGACCGCGCTGGCAATGGTCCCCGCAATGGCATCCTCCGGTATCACGCCGTTCACGAGCGCGGCTTTAGAGATGGCGGCCGAGATGGCACCATCGCCGCAACTGCCGCCCCCCACCGCACTGGTGACGCAGCCGGCCACACCATGCAGCATCACAGCCTGGAATTTACCAAGCGCCGCACCCTTGCCGCCCGCGAAGAAGTCGCCGCCCTGCACAACATTGCCCACGCCTGCAAACACGGCGGCGCTGAAGGCGCCTTGTAGGGCACCCTTCAAGCTGCCTGAGCCTACGGCGCCGCTCGTGAAGCCAGCCACAGCGGCCTGCATCATCGGGCCTTCAAACCCCAAGGCGGCTGCCCCGCCACCCGGCCCCATGACTACAGCCGCAGCGATGGCGGTTACGACGCGGTAGTTCTTGTAGCTGATACCTATGAACTTGGCGCCACTTACTTCGTAGCCCAGCCGCACCACTGCATTGACGACTTTCCCGAAGGCCTTGCTGACGCTCTTGAAGAGGCTCTTGAAAAAGTACCCACTCGGATCGGTGCAGATCAAAGGGCTGTTGTGGCAGTAGGCATAGCGGTTGTAGTTCTGCAGCCCCAGCATGTCCTGGATGAACGGGTCGGCCTGCAGGAACACACCCAGCCTGGGGTCGAAGAGGCGGCCATTCATATGAATCAGGCCCATATCGTCCAGGTGCTCGTGGCCGGTGTAGCCGCGGTCGTTGCCGGGGTTGGCACCGTCCCAGTCAATGACGATATTGCCCCAGTCGTCGTAGCGCCCGTTGACCTGGCGGCGCTTGCCGAAGGGGTCGTAGGCAAAGCGCGCCGTGACCACGCCCTGGTGGTTGCTGGTGGCGATGGTGCTGCCCAGGTGGTCTTTGTGCCAGTACTCCAGCTTGATCGCCACCACGGCGGCGGTGTAGGCGGGCTCGTTGGCGTCGTGGCCGGCCGGCGCGGCCAGGGCGCCGCTGCTCACCAGCACGGCAATCGCCTGGCCGCCGGCGCTGAGGTAGTGGCGGTTGTAGGCCGTGCCGTTGCTGGCCTCCTCGCGCTCGAAGCCCAGGCCGCCCTGGTTGTCGGGGTGCAGGTACCAGGTGTTGCGGGTGCCGCTGCCGTTGGCCCGGGTTTCCCGGATACGGGCCTGGTTTTCGTCGTACTGCCAGGTGTAGCGCCCGCCCGCGCCTTGCAGCCCGCCCTGGCTGTCGGGCAGGTTAAAGCTGGTGTAGCTGATGCTGCGGTACTTGGTGCCGGCGCCACTGGCGCTGACCAGGTTGCCGTTGGCGTCGTAAGCGTAGTTGCTGGTGCCCGAGCCCAGCACTTGCAGCAGGGCGTGCGGGCGCACGGCCCCGGGGCCTTGGGCGCCGTAGACATAGGCGCCCACATCGCTCTTGGAGAGCATCATGCCCAGGGCGTTGTACTGCAGGGTCACGCGGCGCTGGCCGCCGGGCACGGCCGGCGCGCTCACGGTGTAGGCCGTGAGGCGGTTCAGGGGTCGCCGTACTCGAAGTCTTCCACCACGGCGCCGGCAACGGCGTCACCCACCAGGTCGGTGCGCTTGCGCAGATTGCCCAGCGAGTCCCATTGGTAGATCTGGTCCACCACGCCCGCGCCGCCGCCCGCGCCCACGCGCAGGGTGCGAAGCCGGCCCGTGCCGGCTTCGTAGCCGGCGCTCTTGCTGAGCCCGTTCTGCAAGCTTTCCGATTCAATGCGCCCCCAGGCGTTGAGGGCCTGGGCCTGCCAGAGCACGGTGCCAGCGGGCAGCGTGGCGCCGGGCAGTTGGGCCGCCGTGTCCAGCTTGAGCTGGTGCATGAAGCCCAGGGCGGTGTAGGCATAGCTCACCCGCACGCCCGTGGGGTAGGTCTGGCTGAGCGGGCGGCCGCTCACGGCGTCGTAGCTGGTGGCGCTGGCCAGGCTGGGGCCGTTGCTCACGCTGCTGCGGGTGCTCTTGAGGCGACCCAAGGCGTCGTAGGCGTAGAGCCGGGTGATGCCGTGGCTGGTGCGCACTTCGCAGAGCCGCCCCGCGCCGCAAGCGCTTTGGGCCGCGGTTCGGTCGTAGTACCAGTTGCTGGTGTATTCGGGAGCCACGCGCTGGGTCAGCCGTCCCAGGGGGTCGTAGGCCAGGGTGGTGGCGCTGCCGGCCTGGCGCTGGTTGGCGTTTTGCTGCCAGACGAGTTGGCCCAGGGCGTCGTAGTCGTACTGGTTCAGCCCGGCGTCGGGGTCGTTGAGCGCGAGCTTGCGTCCCCGGATGTCGTAGGCCAGGGTGATGCGGTTCTGCAGCGCGTCCTTGGTTTCGATGAGGTTGCCAAAGGCGTCGTGCTGATGCGCCAGGGTGGCGCCAGCGGCGTCCGTCACACGGACCACCTGGCCGTTGATGTTCTTCTCTTCGGTGCGGCGCTGGCCCTTGTCATTCACCAGGGTGACGTCCAGGCCTCGATATTCATAGCGCTGCACCGCTGCCTGGGCGCCGCCGAAGGGCCCGAAGTTGGCGGGGCCGAACTGGCCTTGCGCGTCGCTGGTGTAAACCGCCACCGGCCGCCCGAGCACGTCGTATTCGGTGCGCGTGAGCCCGCGGTCGGCCCCGCCGCCCTGGGCCAGCGAGGAGCCTTTGGCCCAGAAGTAGGGCTGGGTTTCGATTTCCTTGTCGCCGTAGACGCTGTAGACGGTGTCCTTGACGATCACGCCGCGCGCATCGCCGGGCTGGTTGGCGCCGTCGAAGGCTTCGGTGGCGCTGCGCACTTCGCGCCCCAGCGCGTCGCTGTACACGCGGGCGAAGGGGCCGTTCTTGTTGCCGTTGACGTCGCGTGGCTCGCTGTGGACCAGGCCGCGCGCCTGCTCGGGCTTCTCAGCCAAGCCCAGGGAGGCGCAGCCGGGGGAGTTGCTGCTGGTGTCGGCGCCCGCGGGACCGAGCACACAGTAATACATCACGGTGCTGGTGCCGTCGGCACGCAGCTCTTTGACTTTGCGCCCGAAGTCGTCGTACTCCCAGCGCGTCACCAGGCCGTTGGGGCCGGTGAGCTTGGTGACGCTGCCAAAGCGCGGGTCGTACTCGCGCTGTTCGCTGTGGCCCAGGGCATTGCTGCTGCTGGTGGGGTAGATGCCTGCGGGCACGGCAATGCTACGGCCCGCGATGCTGGCGCTGCTGGCGCCGTAAGTGCTGCCACTGCTGCGCGCGCTGAACACCGCACGACCCGTGGCACCCGCGCAGTTGGCGGTGCTGACCGTTTGCTTGTTGCCGTAGGCGTCGTAGGCGTAGCTGGTGATGACGCAGGACTGCGCGTTATCCGGCTCCACCACCTCGCTTTGCAGCAGTCCGTTGGGGTGGTAGGTGAAGGCGCTGACACGGCTGTAGTCGTAGACGTTGGCCGGCGACTGCGCTTGAGCCGCAAGGGTGCCAAGGCCCAGGCCGCACAGCAAAGCAGCACGCCGAAGCAGAGAACTCAGACCCATGCGCCGCGCCCAGCGAGTGGGCTGCGCTGCCGGCCAGCGGCCGTGCCCGGGTGCCGTTTTGACAACAACTCGCTCCATCCCCTGGTCGTGCTTCATGGTTCTTGTACTCGGCTAAGGCGCTATGAATTGCAGGTACGGTCTGGTGTCAGCATGGGTGGCCAAGCCGTGCTTGTGCCGCCAGCCAAGGCGAAAGGGCTGCGGCACGGGCTCGTGTTGGCAAGATGAGCAAGCCAGTCGGCGCGATCGGCCTCAACAGCTCGCCATGCGTCATCACCAACCTCCCAGCATGGTCTCCACGACCTGACACTTGTCGTTAATGAGGTAGAGCGCCACCGGCTTGCCCATGGCATAGGCCAGCATGAGGTCCGCCTTGATGCTCTTGAAACCAGGGTGACTCGGTGCCACCCAGGCAAACTCCGGGCCGTAGCCACTGAGCGGCACACAAGCTGCAAGGCGAGGCGCCAACAGGATGTTCATGCCGCCGTCGGCCGTGACGACCAGCTTCTCCACGGTGGCGTTACCCGTCCACCCCGGACCGGCGGCCCAGCAACTTAGCGGCAGAAACGCTGCAGCGAGGCTCATGGCACAGGCGCCCGATCGCTTGGTGCGCGCCTGCCGCGGAGTGCTCCGCCAGACTTCGGGCGCGCCGTGCAAAGACGTAGCCGCACAGCGCCGGACGGGCGCTGGAAGTGAAGCCAATATCGGAGCCGCCAGCATGATCAGTCTCCGGCCGGACCGATATAGACGGGCGTCGGGCTGTTGCCGTATACCGGTAGCGTCTGGCATGAGCCGTCCCCAGAGAAGTAGAAGTCGACCTTGGTGTTGTGGCGCTTGGCCTGTAGCAGAAGTCCCGCCCACATGGCACAGGTAGCGGGGCTCGCCCAGCCGCGGGACTGGTCCATATTGCAGACATGGGTGTAGTCCCCACGCCCCGTGTGCAGCACGTTGACCGTGCCGTTGGCATAAACCAAGACGGCCTGTACGTTGACACGACACTGGTACTCCGCGCGTGCGAGCAGGGGAAATAGGCCCAGCAGTGCGGCGGCCACGACCACCAGATGTCTTGAAGGCTTGAAAGTTCTCATTGGGGCGCTCCTCCGAGGCAAGTCGGGTGTCACTCAACGGTCAGGTAGTAAAGCCGCAGATAGGCTTGGTCACCGCTGGAATCGCCGCAATAGCCAGCCACGCGCACCATTCGACCTGCTGCTTTTGCGGCCAAAGCCATGGCCAGCGTTGACTTGGCGCCGCTCCAGCTCTCGGGCACATAGGCATACCGCGCCGTGGGGCAGCCTGTAGCCTGCCAACCCCCTTCGGCCACCAGGTAGAAGGCGCCACCATCCCGCTCTGGCGTCATCTGGAAGTTGATTTCCTTGAGGGCGCGCGGTCCGCTCGTCGCGTCATAGGGCTGCGCCGCGTGCGCAAGGCCGCCCGCGAGACTAAACAGCAAAAACAGAGCACCGAAACCGGCATGAGCGCGGCACGGGTCGGGGGAGCAGGTCACGATTCAGTCCTCAAGAAGCAGTTGGAGAATGGCAGCCAAGGCTGCGGGGTCTATGGGCAGGCCGCTTGGCCGTGTGCCCGCTGTCGCGGCCGCGTTGGGCGCATTACCCGGCGACGTCGCCAGGGCGGCCAGGCTGTTGGGAACCGTGCTTCGGACTTCGGTGCGACTCAAACGCCCGAGAATCCAGTTGCACTGGGTGTCACTGGTGCAGGCCGTGTAGGAAGGCTTGTAGTCATAGCTGTTCTTCACGGTCTTGCGGAACTCTTGCGCCAGGCCAGCAGAACTCATGCTCCCCCGGGTGACGGTGTCAATCTGGGTCAGGTCAAAGGCGCTGTTGTAGGTATTGCTTGTCACGACAGTTGGCAGGGCATAGACAGTTGGCTGGGTGTAGCCGGCTGGATCTTGCGCGGTTTCGGTGCTGCTCAGCAGGAATGGTCGGCTCAGCTGAATGCGGTTGCTACCGTCGCGATAGCGGAAGCTGCAGTGCTGCCCACTGGCGGCGGCCTGCTCTCGCTCTGCCGTGCTGGCGCTCATATCGCAGTAGGTGTTTGCAACGCGGCTCAACCACAGGCCCGACTCATTCCAGCGACCAAGGCGCGTCTCGGCAAGGGCCGCAACACCGGTGTAGGGATAGTTCTGCACATACTCGGTGACGCTCGTAGTCCAACCGCCATTGGCGCCCTGGCTGGACTTGCGTACCTCCCGAAAGCCCAGCAAGCCGTGGCCGCGAACGTCGGCTTTCATGCCGGCATAGGCGTACTCCACATACTCGCGCTCCTGGCCCACCGCGGCATCCACGGCATGGGTGGTGATCACCCAGCTCGCGGGGCTGAGATCGACCAGGGGGTGGGCGGCCTGCTTGGGCGTACCGCGGTCACTCTTGTAGCGCCCGTCCTGGGCCGTCAGCGGCGTGTAGGTCACCGAACTGCGGGCCCCAGTTCCCGCAACGGACTCCAGCATCAAGTCAGCAGGCCTGGACTCATTGCTGACCAGCAAAGCATTGGCGGTTTCCGGGGCTGAAAGATCTGGTGCGTACTTGGAGACCCGCAGAAACTCGCGGACACCCAGCCCGCGGAAATCTCCCGCCACCATGGTGTAGCTGCCATCACTGTGCTCCAGCTGAAATCCAGCCATGCCACCCAGATCGGATTGCTGCGTGAAGCTACCGTCACCGTTAGAGAGGTAGATCCGATTGAGCGCGGGGTTGTCATGCCAGCGAATCAGGTCATCTCGCCCATCACCATTGAGATCCCCGACCAGAACTCCATAGTTCTGACTCACGATATTGAGCATCCCCGAGCTGAGTTCAGCAGGGGCGATTCCTCCCAAAAGTGTGAGGCCACCGGTGCCATCAGAGACATACAGCGTGCCCCCATAGGCTACCGAAGCTTGAGGGGCCAGGCAGTCCGTCCGACCGTCTCCGTTGAAGTCCATCGGCTCTGAGCAGCCGTTGCTCGTATCGGTCGATCGAGAAAAATTTCCATCCCCGTTGGATCGCCAGGTACCGCCTATGCTGGGAGCGCCAACCGACATCAGATCCGCCAAGCCGTCTCCATCGACATCGCGGGCTCGAGACAAGGCAGGGTTGCGGGCGCCGCGACCGGGGTCGTAGTACAGCGCGAAGTTTGAGACGTTTGAGTCGGCCTTGTGGACAAAACTTCCGTCAGCCTGCTGCAAATAGACCTGCGTGCAGGCGCTGCAGCTCACTGCCTCGGGCAGTGCGTCGCCACCCCAAGGGTCCTGCGCTTGGCGGGCGGGCAGGGCAGTTGAAACAATGTCCAAGCGTCCGTCCCCGTCGAGGTCAATCAAATAGAAGGACGCTCCCGCCGTCCAACCGTAGCCAGTGCGCTCGTCATCGCAACGCCCATTGACTGCAAGCAGCATGCTTGGTCCGTCAGTGCGTTGATCGCTAGGCGCCATGGCGTACAAGCCTGCCGCTGCGGCGATGTATCCGCAAAAACGACGCGTGGTCTGCCCAGACGATTGACGGTTCAACTGAATGGCTTGACCAGCAGAGGTCTGAAGGGCGCGGGCGGTGAATGCCCCATTGCCGTCGTTGATCAGGAAAACTGCGCCTGAGCCAGTGCCGCAGGCGTTGCCGTTGTTGTCCTGAGCGCTGGTGATGCGAACGATGTCGGTAATCCCATCGCCGTTCACATCCAAGGCCATGGAGCTGACACATCCATTGGCCGTGAAAAGCTGCGCATAGGCAGAGGGAATACTGAAGCTTCCAGCCAGGTCAAATCCGCCGTCGCCGCGACTGATCCAGAGTTTGTTTTCCGAGGCCGACTCCGACCAGCGCAGCAAATCGGTCTTGCCGTCGCCGTTGAAGTCAGCACTGAGCAGGCCGTAGCGCCCGTCCATGGACATCAAGCGCTCGCGCCCCAGGTTAAAGCTCCCAGACAGCACGCGTTGATACCCCGATCCCGGCGTGTACGAGAAGCTGAGGGCGGGCAGGCAGTTGGTGCTGCTCTGATCACCGGCGCAGTCCTGCAGGCGTGCGATGCGGGAATGCTGAGTGGTGGGCCCCTGCTCATAACTCAGCTTGAGCGTCTTGACCGGGATTGCGCCATTCAAGTCACCCACTGCAGCCGGGGCACCGACATAGCTTGTCACGCTGCGGAGACGGCGAACATTGACGTTCTTGGCGCCCTGGTGATACGTCTCGGCTGCATCGCGCGGACTGGTCTGGGGTCGATCTTCGTAGCGAAGGACAATCTTGTTGCCGCTATAGAAAACCTCTGAGAGATTCCACTCCTTGCCAGCCTTGGAGCCGCTTCCCCAAGCCACCTCGCGCTGCTCGTAGCGGAAGTCGATCCGGTTGCCCAGAACGTCGCTGATGCGGGCGACTGCCCACGTCATCGCAACATTCTTGCCTTGCGCCATGACAAGGGCCGCAGCGTTCGGCGCATCAGCTACGCTGCCGTACTCATAGATCTGCCCGGCCTTGGTCCACACCTTGAAGTAGGCGGGGCCACTGTCAGACGCGCCGGAAGCGGCGGCGCCGTAAGCGCGCACCCGCACAAAGCTATCTTTCTCTGTGCGGTACTCCCTGAATCCGCTGCCCATGCCAGCCGCGTCGCCCTGCTGCAACGCAAGCGCCTGCTCAGACGATGGGTCGACTTGTATGAGGCGTTGACCGTCCAGGCAAAGCTTGTCATTGGCGCGAAACTCAACCGGCGTTGCTCGCCCATCCAGATATTTCGAGCCTGGGCAGCGCGTAATCGTCGAGATGCCTTGCACCGACCAGCCAGCCCCCAGAGGGCCGTTGATGCCCCCGCCGGCGTAAAGCAGTGCGAGCTGCGGAGTCATACCGCCAGCGCCAGGAGGCACAGCAATGGGATAACTGAAGGCCGCCTGACCACCATCACCGTGAATCGCCCCGGATTCCCTAGACACCTTTGAGCCGTTGGGAATGGCGGCGCTCGAACTCTGCCGGTGAAGTATCTCCGGCACTGCCGTGACGGCGCTTGGGGTTGTAGAACATCTCGATGTAGTTGAAGACGTCCGCTCTTGCGTCATCGCGGGTCAGGTAGGTCTGGCGGCGAACGCGCTCGCGCTTGAGCAGTTGGAAGAAGCTCTCGGCCACGGCGTTGTCGTGGCAGTTGCCTCGACGGCTCATGCTGCTGACCAGGTTGTGGTCGCGCAGGAAGTCCTGCCAGTCGTGGCCTGTGAACTGGCTGCCCTGGTCCGAATGCACCGTGACCGGCTGCCTGGGCTGGCGACGCCACAAGGCCATCATCAGTGCGTCAAGCACAAGGACTGTGTCAATGCGACTGCCCATTGACCAGCCTACCACCTGGCGCGAGAACAGATCGACCACCACGGCCAGATAGAGCCAGCCCTCATGGGTGCGGATGTACGTGATGTCGGTCACCCAGGACTGATTGGGCTCGGCCACCGCGAACTGGCGCTGCAGATGGTTGGGGGCTACGACAGCAGGTTGGCCGCCGCGCATGCCAGGGCGGCGTCGATAGCCGGTCTGCGAGCGCAGCCCTTCAAGCCGGAGTAATCGGGCCACGCGATGCTTACCGCAGCGCTCGCCCAGATCGCGCATATCCAGCGTGAGCTTGCGGTAGCCGTACACGCCGCCGCTCTCCAGCCATGCATGCTTGAGCAGGCCCAGCAGCCGCTGATCGTCCTTGGCCCGAGGGCTCGCAGGCGCGGCCTTCCAGGCGTAGTAGCCGCTGGGGTGCACCTTCATGACCTGACACAGGCGCCGCACGCTGTGCTCCCGCTCATGGAGCTCGATGAACGCGTACTTCACCCGGACTGCTTGGCAAAGTACGCTGCGGCCTTTTTTAGGATGTCACGCTCCTCGGTCACGCGCTTGAGCTCAGCCTTCAGACGACGCAACTCGTCGGCTTGCGACAGCTGGACCTGACGCTCGCCGGCGGGCATGCGGCGCGCCTTGATCCACTCATACAGGCTGTGCTGGCTCACGCCGAGCCTTGCCGACACGTCGGCCACCTTGTGCCCGCGCTCGGTGATCTGCTTGATCGCTTCGATCTTGAATTCTTCGGGGTATCGCTGCTTACTCATGGCACCTCCTATTGGGCCTCAGGTTTGAGGCTCAGAGGTGTCTACTGAATCCGGGGCGATTCACCGACACTGATCGAATGGGCCGACGGGATCAAACAAACAAGCGTTGCCCCAGCCACGCAGCGTCCAAGGGCAAGGAGGGCCCGACTAGAACCTTGTCTGTACTTTTTCATGCTTTCAACCAATTGGTATTGGGTGTCAGGCAGCTCGTTTCAGAGCTCCTGGAGGCGCTGGCGGTTCGCCTCAAGGGGCGCATTGACTCGGTACTGCGCCTTCACGACCGATTGACCGTGCGGCAAGCCGCACCTCCCCGACAGAGGGCGTCAGCGCTCCGCAAGAACGCTCGCCCGAAGGACAGCAGGGACGTCGCCCACGAATAACCAAGTCATGCATCTGGATCCCCCCTACAAGATGTAGCTGCGCCCGCTTTTTCTGACTGCGCGGGTCCTTGTGAAGCTGCGTTGCCCGGATCGAAAAGCCCGGGCGCGTCGACTCGACTTGAGAGCACCTCTGAGTATCAAAGATGGGGCAGATCACCACACTAGGGCTAGCACTGCCCACCAAAGAGGGATTTCCGCCCCCAGGACAGGCAGAGGCCGCACAATCGCGCGCGACGAAGAACGAGGCTGAGCGAGTACACGGCAGGAGAGCCCGGCCTGAGTCGATTCATCTCACGATGAGCGCCGCCAATGAACCGTGAAGGATATTTTTCCAAAATGCGAACGCAAAATTATCGAAATATCACGACAGGCCTTGCCTTGGCAATCACCTCGCTGTGCTGCCAAGCCGCTAACGGCTGGACGGAACCTCTCAAAATTGTCAGCGCCTTTGTAGAGGATTCCGACTACTTGATTGTCTATACCGAGGGCGGTCGACAATATGTAAAAAACTGCGAAACCAACAACTGGAACGTAGTCGCAAACGGTGAATCGCGAAAAAACAGAATCTGGGCCACCATACTAACGGCCGCCGCCACTGGCCAAAAAATATCATTCTGGTACAGCGATGCCGGCTGCAGCGTCTGGGGATATCACGGAGCCACTGCTGTTCGAATTTTCCCCCAGCAATAGCAGCCAAAGAGACAATGGCGCCACACTCGACCGCGCCCCATCGCACTCGTAGGCGAGCGATTCCCCACTATCAGAAAGCCACTGCAACCTGCATTGCGCTGTTGGCATTGGCTCTCCTCGGCGACCATGCGGCGGCTGGCTCACAGCAAGGGCGCGTCACCAATCTGATATTTCGAGCATCAGATGGGCTCGTATATTTCCACCTGGAAGGTACACCTAGCGCACGCCCGCCCTGCGCAGCAAATCAAACGTATTGGATCATTCGCGACGAGAAATCAGACGCTGGCAAACGGCAGATTGCCATGCTGTTAGCTGCACGCACCCAAAATACGCCAATCCATGTCATCGGAACCAATGCTTGTGAACGCTGGGACGACGGCGAAAGCGTGAATATAATTAATTTCTGAAGACAGAAAAGCGCCCCGCGATTTCACATGTCAATTCATCACTCCCGACACAAAGCACGAGGCCCTATACATCCTGTAGCAGCTGCTCGTGGGTGGCGACTAGTTGCAGGATGGTCAGAGCGGCAGCTCTCCGAGCATCTTTACCAAGACCACAAATTCTCCAGGCGCCTGAATTCAACTCTATTTACTTAGTAAAGTCGGACTCCCGACCAAGTTAACCCCCATCACCTGCCCTGTGCTGCGCTGAATCTGCGTGAGCCGCCACTGCCACTGACCGATTTCTGGATAATCCCCGCCTACATTCAGTTGCGAGAGGTAGTCCGGTAAGGCATTCGGGTCAGTTACAGCCAAGCTCAAGCGCGCCTGCCGCTCGATAGCATTTATTTCCAATGACGTCGGTGTCACACCCTGAAGTTCAACGGCTTCCAAACTGCGCAGACTTGCTTGCCAGTTGAATTGGTAGAGCTTCAACAGCTCTTGTGCACTTTCCGCGTACGGAGGTGGAGGCTCGACAAGCGGGGAAGCTGCAGGCTGGGCCTGAATGCTTAACTCTCGCGCCTGACGCTCCGCGGCAAGCATGGTGGCCCGCTCCGCATACTCCCAGTAACGAGTCAAGACCGTGGCCGCAGAGCCGAGCGTCAGCAAAAGGCAGACCAGCAAACCCAGCCTTGGGAGACGCCCCGTAGGCATTTGCCAACGCAACAACTCTAGCGAGGGCGCGCCATGAGCACGGAGTAGGTGACGGATCTGCGGCGCCGAGGATTTGGCTTCAATGCCCTCTTGGAGAAAGTTGTCAATGTGCAGGACGCCAACTTCTTCGGCCCCGTAGCCCTCGGCAATCCCAATCCGGTCCAAGGTGCTGCGAAGCGCCTCTGAATCCAGCGCCGGCTGGTAGCGCTCCACATAGCGAGGCCGACCTTGAGCCCAGCAAACAATGACGGTGCCATCCTGATCACTGAAAGCCAACATTTGCTGGGAACCAAGCGCCCCGTTGACACAGTCCAGCCAGCATCTTGACGTGGCCCACCAGGGGCTTAGCGACAGTAGCCGGATGCGATGTTGCTTTGCACTCCGACTCAGCTCCTCCTGCACATCTTTGGGCACGGAAAGCGCGAGCGCTGGCGCACCTACGGGCCATTGCAAAAGGGTGACGCAAGGCTGAGGCAGTGCACCGAACAAGGGAGGCGCAGCGGCCTGGGCCAGCGTCACCGCCTCCGACCAGCGGCGTAGGCCTACAAAGGGGCCTACGGAGAATGGACTTGCCAGGCCAGTTGAAAGCCGCACCAGCACATCAGCGCTACGCCAAGCCGGTAGAGATTGCCTTATCAAGCCGAGAGCGAGAGGGATGGTGTCCGCGGGCGGACCGTCAAAGCTCTGAGCAAGCTCTCCATCGGTGCCCAGCAGTGTGGCCCGTGATTTCTGCAACAACAGGGTATGCGGTTTCACTCTTTCGGCCTCACTCAGACTCCGCCCACGATCCGGCGGACCTCATCAAGGCTGGTTGAGCCGGTCCTTATGTGGTGCAGCGATTGCTCGAGCAAACTCACCAAGCCGCGGCGCTGAGCTACAGCCTTGATGCTGGAAAGAGGGGCTTGCTCGGTAATGAGATCACGCAGCTCATCGTCAACCTGGTGAAGCTCGGCAATCACGAAGCGGCCCTTGTATCCGGTACCGTGGCATTCTGGGCATCCGCCCGGCTGAGGCAAACGGTCAAGGCTGCCATAGTGACGCAACTTGTCCAGCCGGACAGCATCCTGGGCCGAAGGCTCGCTCCAGGTCATGCAGTGAGGACACAGTCGCCGTAGGAGGCGCTGCACCACGACCCCATTCAGGGACGAGACGAAACCAAACATGTCAAGCCCAAAGTGGCGGAACCGGCCAACCACATCAGCCACGCTGTTGGCATGCACGGTGGTGAAGACGAGGTGTCCAGTCAAGGCCGATTGGACAGCGATCTCGGCGGTTTCCGCATCCCGAATCTCGCCTACAAGGATGCGATCCGGATCATGGCGGAGAATTGAGCGAAGCCCTTTTGCAAAGGTAAGGCCCTTGCGCTCGTTCACAGGGATCTGGAGCACGCCAGTCAGCTCGTACTCAACAGGGTCTTCGATCGTGATGATCTTTTCCCGTCCGCTGTTGATCTCTGAGAGCATGGCGTAAACGGTCGTGGTCTTGCCGCTGCCGGTAGGCCCGGTAACCAGCAGCAAGCCGCTAGGCATCTCAGCCAGATCACGCAGCACTTGGGCATCGGCAGAGCCGAATCCTAGATGGGCCAAGCTGACAGACTCTTCCTGTCCACGCAGCTGCGCCTTGTCCAGAAGACGGAGTACGGCGTCTTCACCATGCACGCTGGGCATGATGGAAACGCGCAAGTCAATGCTGGCCGCGTCTCCGCGCCCGAGCTCCAACCGAAACCGCCCATCTTGCGGCAACCGGCGCTCAGTGATGTCGAGCAAGGCCAAGACCTTGATCCGAGAAATGACCTCTTGTGCCGACTGAGCACCGGACATGCGGGCAAACTGGACCATCACACCGTCGAGGCGATGCTTGACGGTCACACCCTCACGGTCGCACTCAAAATGAACGTCGCTTGCCCCTCCGTTGAAACCCGCCTGCAAAGCCTGATCCACGAACTGGACGATTGGGCCCTCAGCTCTAAGCGCAGCACTCTGCTTGCCCTCCATCCCGCTGGGGGTCGTTGATTCATCGCCCAGCCATTGATCCAGGTCCTCGCGTCGGACGGCCACAGGCGCTGCCGCCGGTACCAGGCCGTTGTTGACGCGCTGGAGCAAGGACAAGTTCCAAGGGTCCTCGCAAGCCAGAATTCGCTTGCCCTCGATGACATGCAGCAGTACGCAGCGGTGCTGACGAGCCTTTGCAAGAGGCCATCGTTCGAAGTCGGGCTGCCAGGGCCCTTTGGCCTCGATCACCTGGACCCCAGCATGCTCCGCCAGCCAAGCTTGCAATGCGCTGCGGTCGCCGACAGTACGCAAAAGAATATCCAACACGGCACCGCCGCCCGCCTGGTGCTGCTGGCGAGCAGATGCCAGTGCCGCTCGAAAATTCTTGCTCTCGGTCGTCAACGTGGCCCCCCCAAACCGTTGGCCATATCAAAGATCGGCATGTACATCATGACCACGATCCCACCGACCACCAAGGCCACCAGCAACATCAGTATCGGCTCGACCAAGCGCGTTGCGCGTTCCACGAATGTGGAGAACGCCTGAGCGTGACGATCCGCAATGGTCTGCAGCACCGTATCAAAACTCCCGACACGTTCACCAACTACGACGAGACGGAGACCGACCGAATCGAGGAGTCCGGCGGACTCCAGCGCTGTCGACGCTGACTTGCCCTGGGCGATCTCTTCCCGCGCACGAATCAGCCCCTGCCCCAGCCTTGGCCCCAGACTCAGCCCCAGGGCCACCTCCAGAGCTTCGTCGATCGTGTACCCTCCCCGATACATCAGCGCCAGGGATTGGAACAGTTTCGCCAATCGAAAATGAGTCCATTGGATTCGCAGAGGCTCAATTGCATCAACCAAAGCGAGCAACATACGGCTGAGGCGCCCGGTGCTGAAGGCCCAAGCCAGTAGCACCAGGAAGGCCCCCAACAAGGACGTCATCAGCGGCAGGTGCTCCCGCATCACTCCACTGACCCAGAGAACAGCTTGGGTTGCACCACTCAAGGCCTTCGGTGCACTTGTATACATGGTGGAGAACCGGGGGATCACGAAAACCAGCAGGAACACGGTGATCAATATTCCCAGCCCCACCACGACACTGGGATAGATTGCCGCACTGACAAGGCGTCTGCGCATGGCTCCGAGCATTTCGTCATAGCGCAGGTAGTCGTCCAGGGCTCTGGGAAGGGTACTGGTCCTTTCGCTTGCCGTAACGCTCGCGAGTAACACTTCTGGGAACGCACCGGTCGTCCGCATAGCGGAGGACAAGGACTGCCCCTGACCTAGCGCCTGCAGCAAACGAGCGCTTACCTCGTGCTGCCCTCTGTGGGCTGATGCTAGCGTCTCAATCGCCTCCACCACGGTCATTCCTGCTCTCAACAGGGTGCCCAGCTCCCGGCACCACCACGCCACGTCCAGGCTTGCGGCCTCGGAAGCTTGCACCCGAGGACTAATCGCGATGACCACATACCCCTGGGCCTCCAAGGCAGCCCGCAGACCGGCGGCGTCGCGGGCGCGCATCGTGACATCCACAATGGCCGAGCCTCCTGGCTCCAGATAGCGAACAGAAAAATCCGTCACGGATGGGCTACTACGGCTTACTTGTAGATATCGGCATCATCGCCGGAGCCCCCCGGCGTCCGATCACGACCGAGACTTAGCAGCTCGTACTCTTTGCCATTGCTGCCCGGCGAGCGATATTGATACGGCATCCCCCAAGGGTCCAAGGGCACGGCCGCTTGCAGATAGGGCCCTCTCCACCGAGGCTCGTCGCCTGGCGCTTCCACAAGCGCCTTGAGGCCTTGTGCCGTCGTCGGGTAACGGCCCGTGTCCATCCGGTAGCCTTGAATTGCCTTGTCCAGGGCGTCCATTTGTGCTCTCGCCGTCGTGACCTCCGACTTCGATATTTGACCGAAGAAGCGGGGGCCGACGATTCCCGTGAGCAGCCCGATGATAAGAATCACGACCAGCAGTTCCAGCAGAGTGAAGCCACTCTGACCTTTAACGCAATTCCATCGTGAAGATAGCGAATTCATGGCGCACTCACATTGCTTGATACAAACTGCCACTCGAAGTAGTGGCGAGCCGGCGGAAGAACGACAGAGCCAAGCTGAAGCGGGGCACTGCGCAGGGGTTGACGTACATCGGTGCTGTAGACCCCGCGGATGCCTCCGTCGGCATCACGAAGCAATCCCCAGGGCCGCTGGGGCTGCAAAGGATCCGGATAGAGTTGCCTCAGATGGCGCACCGTCCCGACAAAGCGAGGATCCTCAAGCAGCAACTCAAGCTGGTTGGGGTATCGCTTTAGGCTGCCTGGCGAGGCTCGGTAGTAGGACGCAAGAGCCTCAGCGTACAGCTGGCCAATACGCAGCAGCTCTCGCTCGCGTTCACGTTGTGCCTCAAGTGAGAATTGTGGTCCGAGTGCAGCCAACCCAAGGGCAAATACCGTGAGCGCAGCCAGGGCCCAAATGTAAGTGAAGCCCGTTTGATCGGCCGCCCTACCAACTCGCATAAGGCCGCCCATCTAGACCGTTTCCCCGTGCGCTGCTTCGGATGTCATAGACACCTGCCCCGGCGGCGCCGCCTGGTGGCGAACTGAGTATCCATGCATCGAACCTGTCCGTCATCGGATCCAAAGGTAGTTCACGGAGATAACGCTGAGACACAAGCTCCTGCAAATCTTTCGGGTATCTATCCTTGTCTGCATGGAAGCGATCTATGGCTTCGCGGACAGTTTTGAGATTGTGTTTCAGGACACTCTCACGACTCCGATCGACATGCTCGATGTAGCGAGGGGCTGCCAACGAAAGCAGCAGCCCGATGGCCGCCATAACCACCATCAACTCAATCAGCGTGAATGCCCGTTGCTGCTTTGCAAGCATGATTGCGCCTCACCACAGCCGCAGCGGCTGCCCATTTAGCCCCACACGGTCCGAGCGGGAGTAGACGTCATAAACATCGCCCCCCGGTTGGGGACTAGCCGCAGGACTGAGGTAGCTCCGAAGCCCCCAGCTCTTCTCCGGCGGCAAATCCTGCGGCGCGAAAGGGTCCCTCGGCACCCTGCGCAGGAAGAAGCGTGGCTGCCCATTCTGTTTGAGGTCGGGCACCCCTGCGACCAGTTGCTCGAGACTCGAGGGGTAACGCGACCCTGTCGGACCAGGCGCTACATCTCCAGCGTCAACAGCACGCTTGTAGTCGTCGATAGCATCGCGGATTTCCCAGAGTCCACGCTGTAGCTCACGCTCCTTGTCGCGCTGACTCTGAATCTCGGCTAACGGAATTACTGCCATGGCCAAGACGCCCAGCAGACCGAGAACCACAACCAGTTCAATCAAGGAGAACCCACGCTGCAGACGCAGACACGCAGCACGCCTTGTGCCCTCATTCAGAACGATCTCACACCCCATGCTCACCGCACTTCCAGCTTATGGATCAATGGAAGTCCGACCTTCGGACTGGACTCTCCATTCACCACTGGCTCGAACATCGTCAGTGCGATCTGCGCAGGCCCCGGGCTGATCGCCTTGAGCTTGACTTGGAGCAAGCCACCACGCCCAACTCGTCCGGCAGTCTGCGTACGCATGACTCCTGCATTCACTCGTCCCTCATCGGCAAGCACACTCTTGGTGAAGTTGGTAGCCATCCCGCCGTGCCGCAAGAAATCCATTTCCTCCACGTTGACGACAGCCAGCCGTGATCGGTCAAAGCTGAGTTGCAAAGGTGCAGCACGCAAAGGCACAAGACTGTTCACTTCTAAGGTAATCGTGAACTCCTCACCCCTCTTCACTTCCTGGGGGCCTAGCCACTGCAACCCGACCTCGCCCTGCGCTGCGCTGGCTCCGCCCACGCCGGATGACGGTACAGGCACTGGCATCTGCGGCAGTCCACCAGTTGCCGCGCCACCGGCCCCTGTCACGGGGGGGGTACCAAGACTCCACCCGTGCTGGGGTTCACCACCGTACTAGAAGGCACATCATCAGGCGGTGCTACGCGCCCGCCGTATGCCCGCAGCCGGGGCTGAGCCTCTGTGCCTACCCAGATTTCAGCCTCAGCCGCAGCAGGTCGACGGATATTGCGAAGCACCCGCGGCGTGATCGCCAGTACGAGCTCGGTGCGCTGCCCCTCGTCGCGAGTGGACGAAAACAAGCGGCCTGCCACGGGCAAATCAGCCAGGCCGGGCAAACCGGTCGTGCTGCTTCGATCTTCCCGATTGATCAGCCCCGCCAGTAGTTGAGTCTCACCGTCTCTCAGGCGCAAGACCGTACTCGCATTACGAGTACCGATCTGATAAGCCAGGGATCCCGATGCCGTCCTGACTTCCCGGGCGAGAGAGCTCACCTCCAACCCCACCTTGATAGTGACCTCGTCGTCCGCGTACACCGTAGGTTCTACGTCGAGCTTAAGCCCGACGTCGAGATAGCTCACGCTATCAGAGACGAAGCCCCCCTGCCCCGTGGTCGCCGTGATGACGGGCACTTTGTCTCCGATCAGAACTTTTGCCTTCTCCTTGTTCTTCGCGCGAATGCGCGGATTGGCCAAGGTGTTGAAATCGCCGATCTCTCGCTTGAAGTTCACGAGCACGCCACCAATGCCCACACCGATGCGGCTTCCCGGAACGTTGCGCAAGCTGTCCCAGGTTAGACCGTCCTTGCCACCGGTGGGGTTCAAAACCGTGAGCGACAGGCTACTTGGTGGCAACAGGCCCAAATCCAGCAGGCGGCTACTACGGACCTCAATGACCTCCAGCTCCAACAGCACCTCTGGTTCTTGCGTGTCGTACAGCGCAAGCAGCCTCTCGGCCAACTCGATGTTCTCAGGCGACTCACGAATGGCCAACATGTTCGAGCGATCATCCACATGCGGATCACGGATCCGCATCATCGACTTCAAAAAGGCTGCCGCACTTTTGGCTTCTCCACTGGCCAGGTGGAAGACCCTGATCACTTGCTCTTGGTACTCACGCTGTTTCTCAGGCGTGTTTGGGTAGATGAGAATGGTGTTGCCGTCCAGTACCTTCTTGGTGAGGCCATGGGTGCTTGTAATGAGGTCGATCGCGTCTTCAACTCGAGCCGACTTCAATAGCACGGTGACCCGCACATCAGCGCGAACATCCTTGTCCATGACGAAGTTGATGCCGCTATGGCGGGTCACCAGGTCAAGCACAGTGCGCAGGTTTGCATCGCGAAAGTCCAGCGAGATTGGCCGACTTTCCGACAAGCCTTTCTGCGCAGCGCGGACCTGTGCATGACGGGCGATTGCTTCAAGTTTTTGCTGCAAAGCCTGGAGCTCGGGATGACGGGGATTGTCTTTGAGCGCCTCCCTCACAATGTTCCGAGCTTTGACTGACTGACCGGCCTCCTGAGCACTCAGAGCTTCGGTCAGGGCCTGCCGCTGGCGACGTTCAGCAGCCAGCTCGAGCTGAAGAACAGAGACTCGCTTGCCCCCGCTATCGAACCGTTCCGCTCTCGCCAGCAGGGATTGCGCCTCATCCAATTGACCACTAGCTCGTGCAGCTGCGGCCTCAGTCAGAAGCTTGGCTAGGGCTTCATTCCTTGCGTTAAGCAGACCGCTCCGCAACAAGGCACTTTCCGGATGCTCCTTGAGCCCTCGCTCCAGGACATCAACCGCCTCTTCATAGGCGCCGCTGCGCAGCTGCAACAAGGACTCGTCTCGCAAACGCTGCTGAGCACAGCCGGCGAACATCACCAAAAGCCCAACTAGCAGAGGGGCGGCAAACCCATAGCGAAGATGTCGCAGAGGTTTCGAACGAACTGGGCGGAGGGAACCAAAACGCTGATGCATTAGGGACCAGTAGGCGAAGGGATAGGAAGCTCGAGAGGTGAATCGAGGCGCACATGCGAGAACCGAACAGACTGCGGCTCCACTGCCAAGACCTTGAACCCATCCTCGAGTTCTTGACCGACCGTGACAGCTACAACTTTGTCGCCACGAGCCAAAAGAGTAAGGTGGGCACCGTCTGGAGCCTGCATTCGCCCCCAGAACCGATAGCCCAGCGCAGGCACGGGCACGAGCTCGGCGGCTTGGGCGGGGGGCGGCGGTTGAACCGATACGGGGGCAGGCGTCGAGGCGTGCTTTGGTTCGATTGGATTGAAGAGCTCGCGCCGCCCAACCTCAAACTCCAACTCATGCAGCCGTTCCGGCAATCGCGCCGTGGGCGAACGACCGTCCACCGCCTGCATCGCGGGAGCGCGCGCGACATCGTTTCTGGCCGTTGCATCGACTATCAGTGCTGAAGGAGGCCCAGACGGACGCCACAAGGAAACCGCGCTAGCAAGCACCGTGACGGCAAAAATAGCCAAGAGGGGGCGCCGCACTTTCATGGCTTATGCAGTGTGGGCAACAAACCCCGTGGTGGCGACCAGAAAACAACAACAAGCGTCCCTTCGACTTCCGCCGAGTTGGGGACTCTACGCGCTTGATAGCTCTGCAGCCCCGCTCCGGGATGCCGCTCAAGCAATGACTTAGCAAACAAGACCGAGGCGCGGTAGCTACCTTGAACCGCAAGCTGCAACTCCAACCGACCGAGTTGCTCCGCACTCGGCTGACGCTCCCGCAAGGCAAGCGTCTCGACCTTCAGACCCAAATCGCGTTGAAGGTCCTGAAGCTCGGCCAGCAACTTGGGCTGATCGGGCATTGACTGGAGAGTCGCGACGAAGTCAGCGCTTGGTCTGGCAACTGCACGGACATCACCGCCGGCGGAAGAACTCACTTTGAGCGCCGAAAGCTCCGCATCAAGTGCCTGCAAGCTGTTCGCGAGCGAATTGAGCTTCCAAATCGCTGTGCCCGACACGACAAGCCCGATACCCAGGCTCGCATAGAACAAGCTTCGTTGCAGCGTACCGGTGTACCACAACTGTTCTGCGGTAACTCGCCAGTTCGTAGGCCGTATTTCGAACACCCTCCCCCCCTTTACCCTCGGACTCGTCTGGTCCTTCGCCTAAACATCCAATACCTGTTGGGCTCAGATTGGCACCCAAAGTGCTCAGCAGCGGGCTGGACTGAATTGTGCCAGTTTGCGTCGACATCGCTAAGGTGGCGTGCCTGTGGTCCGCTTGGAGACACCCATTGAAGGGGAGGCTTGAGGGGCGTGTTCCCAGAGGCTACGGATTCAGGTCGGAAAACGATTTCCGGTAGCTCACTTGGTGAGCCACCAAGCCATCACTATCGCTACATGGCAGATCCGATGGGGGTCTGCTGCAAACCTAGCGGGGTGCGGTGATGACTCAGACCAGTCAGCGGAGTGAAGAGCGCGATCGAAAGAACGGCGGTGCGCTGGAGCAGACCCACGCGATCGATACAGGCCAGAGCTCCAGGGTGACGATGCTGCTGAGTGAGATTCGGCAATACCTGGACGCGAGCGCCGAGAGCGAGTTGGCGATCAATGTCCTTCAGATCCTGTTGCTCAGCAAGGCACCGCCCCAAGGGTGGGGCGCTCTGCGCAGGAGCCTGTTCAATGCATCGCGTGCCGATTGGTCATTTGAAGTGCGGGCCCGCGCATATCTGCAGGCCGCGGTCGAACTGCACAAGCATCAGTTGTTCGCGGCGCCTGTCGGCTTCGCGCTTGAAGCTGCCTTGCAAGAAGCCGCCGTTGACTTGGATCCGCGCCTTGACGCCCAACTGGCGCTGATCAAGACCTACCTGGGGTCCGGGGACGAACTGCGGCGGATCAGAACGGAGCCCACCCCGCGCCTGCAGTCGCTCACGATCCGGGAGCAGGTGAGCAAGCACGTCCGGCATGTCTGCATGCAGACGCTGGAAGCCTGGGCTCGGCCGCCGGAGCTTCAGCCCGTGGCGTGGAGTCTGGAGGATCTGGATGACGCACTGCTTTGCCTTCGGCTGCTGTACTGCGAGCTCGGTGGGGGCCTGGGTCGCGATGGGTACCAGGTGAGCTGCCTTGCTGACGACTTTGAAGAACTAGGGTGTCCTCTTTGGAACCTCCTGCTCGCTGAGGCCATGAAGCGCGGAGCACGGAGCGACACCCTCTCGTTAGGGTGGAATGAAGATGCCCAGGCAAAGATTCGGCTGCTGTTGATGGCCCCACGCCAGTCCGACCGAGGTGTGAATCACGCAAGTCCAGCGGTTTCGGTGGAACAGCTTGTCCCCGAGGGGCTGCTGCATGTCGTTTGCAAGTCACCCATCATGCCCAGTTCTGACAAGCAGGATCGAGCGGAGATTGAACGGCATCTGGCTCTTCAAAAGCCGCTGCCGATCACGCCCATGCCTTCGATGGAGGTCATCGACACCATCAGCGAGCGCCTCACCGGGGAGTTTCCGTGGGCTGAGGCGGCGTTGACCCCGATCCTGTCGGACCTGCGGGGCCGGTGCTCGCTGGGCCTTCGAGCGCTCGCGATGCCGCCGACGCTGCTGGTGGGATTACCGGGCTGCGGGAAGTCGCGCCTGGCTCGAAGGATTGCCGAGGAACTGGCTCAACCCATCCTCAACGTCCAGCTCGGAGGCGCTTCTGACATCAAAGTCCTCGCGGGCACGTCCCGAGGATGGGCGACGGGGCGGCCAAGCGACATCGCGACCTTGATGGCGAGCCGGCAGCACGCTTCGGCGACTGTCATTCTGGACGAACTCGACAAGACGACGACGAGCCGGGGAGAAGCAGCCATCTCAAGCTACCTGCTGGGGTTGATCGAGCGCGAGACCGCAGCGCGGTACCTGGATGTTTTCCTCAAGACGGAATGCGACTTCTCGCACCTGGTCTGGATTCTGACGGCCAACCAGCTTTCCACAGTGCCTGCCGCTCTAAAGTCACGCCTGAGGATCGTGTACGTTCCTCAGCCTGGCGCGGAGGATCTGCGCGTGGTGGCGGACCTTGTTGTGGCCGATCTCGCGACACAGTGGGGCGTTGCCAGGGAGCTTCTGCCGACGGTGGATGAACTATCGCTGCCATGGCGATCGCTGACTAGCATGCGGCAGGTTCGTTTGATCGTGGAGCAGCGGACTCTTGAATGGGCGAAACACCTAGTGCGCCACTAGAAAGGGGGCCCGCTTTGCAGCGGGAGCGGTCTTTCGACGCGCTGAACTCGGTGCCCTAAAGCGGCCGTTCAGCGATTTCGGTCGGCTGCGCCGTTAGACGGCGACTCGAACAGCATGTACGACTCCTTCGCGTCAGTCAGCTAACATTTGATGTACGGAGGAGCGCTGAACATCGTGCCATGAGAGCAAAGATAAGGCCAAAGTTTCGGCGGCCCGCAGTGCCGACTGCACCTGTTGTCCCGCCGCCGCCAGCTTTGAGTGGCCAGGAGAAGCTCGTCATCAGGCAGACCGCCTATGTCGAGGCGCTGCATCAGGGCTGGTTCGCCACCGCTCTGGAGCAAACCAAGTCGGTCTTCACGCTGGCCAGCGCCGGTGTTGGCTTGGCACTGACACTGCTGTTTGGCGCGAATAAAGAGGTTCGTACCTGGATCCCCGGCTGGCTTCTCGCTTCCGCCATCTTGTTCGGACTGGCTACCGCCGCCTGCATCTGGGTCTTTAACGCCAATGGCAAGTTGGCGCTGAAGTTGATCTGCGAAGAAGACCATGAGGCGGCCAATGGCCTGGTCCAGCGCATGCATCTGGCCAGTCTTATCTGCTTCTTCCTGGGCATCGTCTTCCTTCTTGCCGCTGGCCTGGCATTCATCCTGTTCGGGAAATAAGCATGAGCAAAAAGGTACCGCCCAAAAGCGATTCCAGGCGCGCGGGATCGACGCCGAGCCTAACCTCGAAGCCGGCGAAACGCGCTGCTCCGGCCAAGAAAGCCGGCCGGCACGTCACGGCCGACAAGGCCACCTCCTGCTTCGACGGTGCGGGAGACCTCAATCCAACCAAAACAAAGGTTGGCCAACCCAAGAAAAGGTAGCCATGGCAACCAAGACCACTCAGCAAACCGGACTGTTGCAGAAGAACTTCACCGGCGCGGGGAGCATGCGACCCGCGCAGGCCCCCGTCTCTCAAGCGCCCGCGCCAACACCGGCACCTACTCAAGCGCCCGCGCCTGCCAAACGCAGTTGAGCCAGGCGGCCGCAAGCCGCGTTCGACATGAGATGCACTGCAAGGCAGAGATCCTTCAGGCAGGGAGAGAGCAATGTACCTGGCCAAGCTGGTCATCAAGAACTTTCGCAAGCTTGCGCATGCGGAGCTGTCATTTCAAGCCGGTCTTAACGTCCTGGTCGGCGGCAACAACGTCGGCAAGACGGCCGTAGTCGATGCCCTGCGCGCGCTGCTGGCTGGTCATGACGAGCCTTACCCGCGCCTCGGCGAAGAGGACGTGCATCGTCCCAAGAGCGGCACGCCGACTGGCGACATCGTCTTCGAGTACGTGTTCAGCGGCCTCGACGCCGACGATGAAGCTGACTTCCTGGCCGCCCTCGTGCCTGACCCGGCGGGCAAGCTCGACGCGCACATCAAGATCCGTTACTCGGACCCTGACAAGGGCGGCCGCCTGCGCGCCAAGCGCTGGTGCGGCGAGCACGAGGACGTCGGCCTGACAGCGGACATGATGGAAAACTTGAGGGGCGTGTACTTGCCGCCGCTGCGCGATGCGTCGCAAGGTCTCAGGCCCGGCAGGACCAGCCAGCTTGCGCGACTCCTGCAACTGCTCGCGGAGGAAGACGGCGTCAAAGGCATCGACAAAGCGCTGCAGGATCTCGACAAAGAGCTGAAGACGCACCTGCCCATCGTCAACACACAGAAAGCCATCGACACTCGGCACAAGATGATGCTGGGCACGCAGCTCGCGCAGCTGCTGGAAGTCGGTCTGAGCGCCAGCGACTTCAAGAGCTTGAAGTCCCGGTTGTCGTTGGTAGTGGACGACTTCGAGATCGAGCAGAACGGGTTGGGCTTCAACAACCTGATTTATATGGCCGTTGTGCTGAGTGAGCTGACCAAGAACCCGGACTCCTGCTACCGGGGGCTGATCGTTGAAGAGCCGGAGGCGCATCTGCATCCGCAGCTTCAAGCCGTGCTGCTGCAGTACCTGCAGTCCATCCAGGCCGTCGACGGCGAGAACCCCGTCCAGCTCTTCGTCACCAGCCACTCGCCGAACTTCGCGAGCATTGCCGACCTGGATAGCCTGGTGTGCCTCGTCGACACCGGCACCGCGGTCGAGACCTTCTTTCCCCGCAGCATTACTTTCGACAAAGGTAAGCGCGAGAAGCTGGAACGCTACCTTGACGTCACGCGGGCCGAACTATTCTTCGCCCGCCGGGTCATCTTCGTCGAGGGCGCTGCCGAACTCATGATGGTTGACGCTCTGGCCAAGCGCATGGACTGCAACCTGCGCCAGCATGGCGTGAGCCTGATCAGCGTCGAGGGACTGAACTTCGATTCATTCCTGCCCCTCTTCGGGGACAACGCGCTGAAGATCCCGGTAGCGGTCCTGACCGATGCCGACCCTGTGGCACCCAAAGCTCCCTCAGCACCAGCAACCGCAGCGCCAATCGCTTCGGCCATTCCGCTAGCAACGCCACCAGCCGCGGCTATCGACCCTGAAGACGAAGACGACGAGGACGCCGTGCCAGTCTATCCCGCGCCTGGAGACACCATCATCGTCTCGGCCAATACCGCCAAGATGAAGACCCGCGAGGATGACCACGTCAAGGTGTTCCATGGCCTCAAGACCTTCGAGTACGACTTGGCGCTGGAACCCGAGAACCGCACCGCCATGCTCAAGGCACTAGGGGAACTGCGGCCGAGGATCGCCAAATCCCTGACAACCACGGTCGCTGCCGAGGTCGGTGATGCGGCCCAGGCCAAGGCGTTGTTCTGCGGCATGTTCGAGCGCAAGCAGAGCAACGTCCAGAAAGGCAGCTTCGCCCAGTCGCTGGCGCAGGTCATTTCAGACAAGACTGTGCCCTTCAAGGTGCCGGCCTACATCCAGGCTGCCATCAAGCATGTTTGCAAAGTGGCGGCACCGGCGCCATGAGCGGCCTCACACCTGAACAGCAGGACGTCGTCGATGCGCCGATGGTGCCGCTGTGCGTCATCGCTTGCGCCGGTAGCGGCAAGACCAAGACCGCCGTTCATCGAGTTGTGCGGATGCGGCGCAACCTTGGCGAAGCACGTGGCCGCGTGGCGCTGCTGTCGTTTTCCAATGTGGCTGTCGACACCTTCCGCAAGGCCTATGACGATCTGGCGAGCAGTCTGCCGCCCAGCGCCGGCCGATCGCGGGTCGACATCGACACGCTGGACGGCTTCATCACCACGAACGTCATCCGTCCGCACGGCCACCGGACCATGAAGTCCCCGCGGGCGGCGTTCCTCGTGACTGGCGATGAAGCCTTCCTTGAAGGCTTCAAGTTCCCGACGTCGTCATTTCCTCAGTCGATCAAGGCGCTGAACCTAGCGTTCTTGAACGGAAAAGAGGTCTTCTTCTACATGTTCAACGACCAGGTCGACATTGTCGACGCATCCATCGCCCGCAACCTCATCGCGAAGCTGGGCCGCACAGGTGCGTATACCCACGACCTCGGGCGCTACTGGGCGTACAGGACGCTGAAGGAGCAGCCGAAACTGCTCGCGGCACTGTCGCGCCGCTACCCGCACATCGTGATCGACGAGGCGCAGGACATCGGGTCGGTCCATCAAGCCGTTCTTGAGCTGCTGATTGGCGCCGGCTCGTGCGTGACGTTGATCGGCGACCCCAACCAGGGCATCTACGAGTTCGCGGGCGCCGACGGCAAGTTTCTCGTCGAATACCACCAGCGCGCCGGCGTCCAGCAGCACTCGCTGAAGAAGAACTTCCGGTCTGCGCCCAGTATCGTGGACCTGGCCAATGGCCTTTGCGGCCGCGACGACGTCGCTGAGCGGACCGCGCCCGCCACGCCGCATGGCGCCTTCTTCACCGGCTACAAGGGCGACCAGCACCCCCAGCTCATCTCTTCATTCCAGGGCGCCATGTCAGCCGCCGGCGCAGACATCAAGCGATCCGCCGTCTTGTGCCGTGCCAAGAAGTTGGCCGGAACGCTTCGTGGTGACGAAGCGCCGGCCGGCCAAGGCCTAGTCAAGTTGTTCGCCGCCGCTGCAGTGCTGCGTGACCGGCGCAAGGATTACCTGAAGGCGTTCCAACGCGTCGCTGTCGCGGTGGTCGCGCTGTTGGACAACGCACCCCACGGCCTGGTGAGTCAGATCACCCAACCGTCAAACAAGCCGGATGACCGGGAACTGCGCAAAGTTATCTGGGCCTTCACGCGTGACCCGGCCAACGGCCTGCCGTCGGCGTCCCTAGTGGCCGATACGCAATGGCACGCCCAACTGCGGGCACGCATCAAGGTCTTGCTGGTCAATCTGGATACGAAATTCGGCCTCAAGCAGGTCGCGAACCTCGGCAACAAGCTTTCCAAGAAGGCGTTGCCGAGCACGCCACTTACCAGCGCTGCGGACCTGGCTGATGGCGACGCCACGGCTCTGCGAATCGACACCGTGCACAAGGCCAAGGGAGAAAGCCTAGACGCCGTCCTGTACGTGACCACCAAGGAGCACGCGCAGGCACTACTGGGGGGCGTCGCCACCGAGCTGGGCCGCATTGGCTACGTCGCGGCGACGCGGACCCGTAACCTGCTCTGGGTGGCCGTGCCGCACAACTCTTTGAAAGAACTTCGACCCCAGTTGCTGGCAAGAGGATTCAAGGAGGTGGGTATCGCAGCGACGCCGACGCCCGCGGCCAAGTCGACGCATGAGGTGCTCTCGCCGTTGCCACTGAAGGCAACGAAGCCGCAGGCCAGTACCTGATTTGATCGCGCAGCAGAAGCCTCCAATATCTCCGCGGCCCGTTGGCTCCGCCAGCAACTCGCTCGTCGATGAGCAGGCGTTGAACTCGCAGTCAGACACGGAGGTGTCGCAAAGCGGTCACTGGCGGCTGACAGCTGACAGCCTGAAGTTGCCATGCGTTGGCAAACGCTGTCCGTTCATTTCTCGCGCCTGAAATCCTCCTCCATCAGCACTGGCTTGCCCAGCGCCTCCCGCATGCGGTCCAGGACCCGGTTTCCCGCTCCGTCTCCTTCCTCAGGATCCCACATCACCACAGCCGGCGTAGTGGTGTACGCGGTGGGTACGCCGTTTTCGTAGTACACCTCGTGGATCGCACACTAGGCATCTTCGCCATGCCTGAAGGACATCACACGGTAGTTCCAAGTGCTCCTTGAGGGCGAGGTTGCCCCGCCTTCTTGGCTGTCCGGCCGCGCTGACGAGCTCTCGCCCTCCGCCTCGCCTCAAAGGAGGCTTGCACATCCGCAGGCAGCGGCGCATCGAAGTCTTGCGGGACCTCCAGCTTGTCCTTGAGAAAGCCGAGGGTCCGGCCACTAGAGCTTGGGGGATCTGGCTCGGGCTTTTGGGTCATGCCTGTGATTCTGCGCTCTCTGGCGCGGCATATTCATCGCGGCTCACAGGCTTCCCCTCCGCTTGGCGCTGCTACCCGCCACCACGCCGGCATTCCAACGCCATCCGCTCGAATTGGATCAGCTCCGCACCGCGGCCTCAGCAGCCTCCCACGCCTCCCAGGTCGAGTCGCGCACCTCCAACCCCGGCAACGCCGACTCCACTCCCGGCGGCACCGGCTCGTCCGAGATGCGACGACGAAACAGCATGTGGGTGGTGCTGAGCAGGCGCTCCAGTACGGGGTTCAGGTGGCGCACGGCGGGGATGGCCTGGGCTTGCTGCATGGTGATCTCCTTGGCTTGGAAGAACTATCGGCGATGGCTCCCGCTGCATCCATCCTGCCGAGGGGTGGAACGTCCCCCCATAAAGGGTGACCTATCCCGCCAGCCCCCGCTGCGCCGCGGTCCACCGGGTTGACATTTCCTCTTCTGAACGCGATGGTCCGTCCCACAGGAGCTCGCCCATGAAATCCCCCCGCCACCGCATCACACCCCGCACCTATTCGGCCTTAGTCCAACGCGGCGGCTGTGTCGCCCTGCCGCCGGACCTGTCCACCTTCCGCCTGGGCCAGCGCGTCTATTTCCATGTCCGTGGCAAAGAGATCGCCTTCCAGGCCAAGCCGAAGCGTGCTGTGCGGGGACGCCTGCTCTCCAACCGCATCCGTCGCACCGTGCGGACCCTGGCTGCCTTCGGCCCGAGGACGCGCGACGCGTCCCGCGCCGCGGCATGACGCGAGCCGCCACCTTCACCTGAAATCCCGGCTCCCCGTCCTGAGCCTGCCCAGCATCGGCGTCAGGTCGACCAAGAACCCGGCGATCAGGTTCATCACCTCGCCGTCGCGCTGCCAAGTGCCCTTCACTCCCAGCAGCCGCGCGTTGAGCATCACCTGGCGCTGGCGCTCCCAGATCGCCCGATGCACGATCACCTGCACATCGCCGGTCTCGTCTTCCAGCGAGATGAAGGTCGTGCCCTTGGCCGTCTCTGGCTGCTGCCGCGTGGTCACGATGCCGCAGGTCTTCACCGCGCGCCGGTCCCGTGCCTCGCGCAGATCGGCCGCCGTCATGACTCCCTTGCGGGCCAGCAGCGGCCTCAGGATCGCGAGCGGGTGCCGCCGCAGCGTCAGGCCCAGCGCCGCATAGTCGAAGACCACCTCTTCTCCTTCAGGCGCCGCGGGCAACTCCAGGTAGTCCTCAGCCACCGGAGCCGCCCTGAGCAGCGCTGGCGTCGAGCGCAACGCAGCGGCGCCCCACACCTGCTGCCGGCGATGCCCGCTCAGGCTCATCAGCGCGTCCCCTGAAGCCAGCGCCGTCATCTGCTGCTGGTTCAGCCCGGCGCGCCGCGACAGGTCTCGGCACTGTCGAACGGCGCCTGCCCACGAGCACAGGCGATGGCTCGCGCCGAGTCCTCCTGCAGCCCCTTGATGAGCCGCAGACCCAGCCGCACCACCAGGCCCTGGCCATGCGGCTCCAGCAAGCAGTCCCAGTCGCTGGCCATCACGTCCGGCGGCAGCACGACCACGCCGTTGCGCTTGGCGTCCTGCACCAGCCGGCTGGGGCTGTAGAAGCCCAGCGGCTGCGAGTTGAGCATCGCGGCCAGGAACTCGATGGGGTGGTGTCATGCTCGTTTCGTTGAATAACGGCGGAAGAGCTGCCACCCAGGTTCGTATTCCGAGCCGTGCGTTCAAGCACATGGCTCAGAATCAGTTGGCTCCCTGACATCACGTCAGCCCGGCAGCCCTCCACGCATTCGCTCAAGAAGAGTCCCCACCTGGCATCGGCCCTCCTCGCTGCCAAGCAGCGGGCCGGCGTAGCGCCGTTCAACGCTAACAGGGGCTCTGCAAGCCAAGCCTCAAGCCAAGCCGATAGTGCGACCCGGTCCTGCTCCTCGCCGCTGGCATGGACCATCAAGGCCAACTTGTCCAGCAGTGCCGCCTTGGCATCAACGCTCTCAAAGTAGGACAGCT